>NZ_VTPY01000001.1 GCF_008297955.1 Billgrantia pellis
AAACGGCGGCCGTAACTATAACGGTCCTAAGGTAGCGAAATTCCTTGTCGGGTAAGTTCCGACCTGCACGAATGGCGTAATGATGGCCACGCTGTCTCCACCCGAGACTCAGTGAAATTGAAATCGCCGTGAAGATGCGGTGTACCCGCGGCTAGACGGAAAGACCCCGTGAACCTTTACTATAGCTTCACACTGGACGCTGATGTTGCTTGTGTAGGATAGCTGGGAGGCTTGGAAACCCGGACGCCAGTTCGGGTGGAGCCAACCTTGAAATACCAGCCTGGCATCATTGGCGTTCTAACTCAGGTCCGTGATCCGGATCGAGGACAGTGTGTGGTGGGTAGTTTGACTGGGGCGGTCTCCTCCCAAAGAGTAACGGAGGAGCACGAAGGTACCCTCAGCACGGTCGGAAATCGTGCGATGAGTGCAAGAGCATAAGGGTGCTTGACTGCGAGACAGACACGTCGAGCAGGTACGAAAGTAGGTTCTAGTGATCCGGTGGTTCTGTATGGAAGGGCCATCGCTCAACGGATAAAAGGTACTCCGGGGATAACAGGCTGATACCGCCCAAGAGTTCACATCGACGGCGGTGTTTGGCACCTCGATGTCGGCTCATCACATCCTGGGGCTGAAGTCGGTCCCAAGGGTATGGCTGTTCGCCATTTAAAGTGGTACGCGAGCTGGGTTTAGAACGTCGTGAGACAGTTCGGTCCCTATCTGCCGTGGGCGTTGGAGATTTGAGAAGAGCTGCTCCTAGTACGAGAGGACCGGAGTGGACGCACCTCTGGTGTTCCGGTTGTCACGCCAGTGGCATTGCCGGGTAGCTACGTGCGGACGGGATAACCGCTGAAGGCATCTAAGCGGGAAGCCCCCTTCAAGATGAGATCTCCCCGAGGCCTCGAGCCTCCTGAAGGGCCCAGCGAGACCAGCTGGTTGATAGGCCGGGTGTGGAAGCGCTGCAAGGCGTTGAGCTAACCGGTACTAATGGCCCGTGAGGCTTGACCATATAACCCCAAGGGGTCTGCGCATCGCGCGCAATTGACGGATACGTCCTGAGCCCAGGCCAGGCAGAGACGATCACGCCAGCATGATTCCAACCGTTTACGCCTGACGACCATAGCGAGTGGGAACCACCTGACCCCATGCCGAACTCAGCAGTGAAACCGCTCAGCGCCGATGGTAGTGTGGGGCTTCCCCATGCGAGAGTAGGTCATCGTCAGGCTTCTCTTCAGAAACCCAGCTTCGAGAGAGGCTGGGTTTTGTCGTTTAGGGGCCTCCCACGTAGCGTAGCGGAGCGCCGCCCGGAGCGTCAGGCATCTCTTCAGAAACCCCGGCCAATTGGTCGGGGTTTGTCGCTTGGGGGCCTCCCATCGCCCGTGCCTACCCCGAGCTCACGCACCCCATAGGAACGAGTGACGCTGATGTTGGGCATCGACGAGCGGGAAGTAGGCATACCGTATTCTACCGATGCCGATTACGATTGGGACTGGACACTTTGCAGTGATATTCGCATGACACGTACTTATCATAACCAGCCTCGCTTTCAGCTCCGACTAGTCGACCAGAAGGATGTCGTTCTGGGTCCAGGAAAGGCCGACCTGCTCGACCGCATCGATGCCTGTGGCTCGATCACTGCAGCGAGCCGCGAGCTCGGTATGAGCTACAAGAAGGCCTGGCAACTGATCGATACCATGAATCGTCACTTTCCCTCACCGCTGATTGCCACGGCTGCGGGTGGAAGCGAGGGTGGAGGGGCTCAAGTCACGCCGCTGGGGCGCAAAGTACTCGATCACTATCGGGCACTGCAGCGCATGCTGGCTCCGGGCGCTTCCGACGATGTCGATGCATTATTGAAACTGCTGAAAGACTCCGAGTCCTCCAACAATTGAACGACCACGCGGTTGCCAAGCCGTGAGCGCCTCGTTATAGTCCCGTTATTTCCATGCATACATAACGGTGGCTCATGCTTTGTCGTGCATTCATGTCTTCCCGTTTGGCTCGGCCTGTGCTGCTTACCCTGTTGTTTGCCGCTGTGCCTGTGACACAGGCGGCAACCCTGCATGTGGCAGCCGCCGCCTCCATGACCGATGCCATGGATGATGTCATCAAGGCCTATTCGGCGAAACAGGGCGACACGACCATTGTCCCCCTATATGCCTCTTCCTCCACACTGGCCCGCCAGATAGCCAACGGTGCCCCTTCGAACCTGTATATTTCCGCCAATCTCGCCTGGATGGACTGGCTGGAAGAGCAGGGTGTCATTCTGCAGGAGCGAGCCAACCTGCTTCAGAATCGCTTGGCCTTGGTGGCACCAGACGACAGTGAGAAACGTGGTTTCACTCCGGGCCTGGATGGGCCCCTCTTGAGCTTGCTTGCATCAGGGGAGCGTCTTTCGGTAGGGGACCCCGGCCATGTGCCGGTGGGTATTTATGCGCAGCAGGCCATGGAGGCGCTGGGCGAGTGGCCGAGTCTGGAGCCTCGGCTCGCCCGAGCCAATGATGTGAGAGGTGCGCTGGCTCTGGTGGAGCGCGGTGAAACACCGGCGGGTATCGTTTACCAGACCGACGCCGAGGCAAGCGAAGGCGTACGCATTCTGGGCCTGTTTCCTCTCGATAGCCATGAGCCCATCGTCTATCCGGTCGCCCTGATCGATGCCGAGGGCAACGATGCGGCATTAGATTTCCGCGCTTGGTTGGAAAGCGAGGAAGCGCTGGCGATCTTCGCCGCTCATGGTTTCTCGCCTGTCGACAATGCGAAGTAGGCGGATGAATCGATGCTGACCCCGGACGAGTGGGAAGCCATTCTCCTCAGCATAAAGATTGGCATCAGTGCGGTGGGGTGGATCCTGCTGCCTGGTATCGCCATTGCCTGGCTGCTGGCACGACACGAATTTCGTGGCAAGGCGCTGCTCGATGGTATTGTTCACCTGCCGCTTGTGTTGCCGCCTGTGGTTATCGGCTATCTGCTGCTGGTCTCTCTGGGGCGCCAGAGCTGGCTGGGTCGTTGGCTCCACGAGCTGTTCGGCATCGCCCTGCCCTTTACCTGGCAGGGCGCTGCCGTGGCGAGCGGGGTCATGGCCTTTCCCTTGCTGGTTCGTGCCGTCCGCCTTTCCCTCGAGGCGGTCGATCCCAAATTGGAAGCCGCGGCCAGCACACTCGGAGCCGGTCGTTGGCGTATCTTTCTGACCATCACCATACCACTTTCCGTCCCGGGCCTGCTGACGGGCGCCTTGCTGGCCTTTGCCCGTGCCCTTTCCGAGTTCGGCGCCACGATCACCTTTGCCTCCAATATCCCAGGTGAGACGCGCAATCTCCCATTGGCACTCTATACACTGATTCAGTCTCCAGGCCGCGAAGCGGCAGCCGCCCGACTTTGCATCTTGTCGATTATCATCGCCATGCTCACGTTATTGGCCTCTGAGTGGCTGGCAAACCACGCACGAAACCGCCTACGCGAACGTGATACGTAAGGAACGCTCTCGTGATAACCACCCGGAACTCGACGATTTCAACGTCGGCTGGCCCGGAGAACGGCCTGCGGCTCGATGTGCGCAAGTGCCTGGGTAATTTCACCCTACAGGCGCGTTTGTCACTACCGGCTCGCGGCGTGACAGCGTTGTTCGGCGTATCTGGCAGCGGTAAGACCAGCCTGCTGCGCCTGATCGCCGGGTTGGATCGGCCAGACGAGGGCGTCATTCATATCGGCAAGCGCTGCCTAGTGGACACTACAAGGGGGCACTGCCTTCCGCCGCATCGTCGACGTATCGGTGTGGTCTTTCAGGAAGCCAGGCTCTTCCCTCATTACCGAGTGCGCGGCAATCTTACCTACGGCATGCCGGCTTCTGCTCGGTCACGTTTCGACCCCATCGTTGACCTGCTTGGCATCGGGAGGCTATTGGATCGCATGCCGGGAACACTCTCCGGGGGGGAGGCCCGGCGAGTTTCCATCGGCCGGGCACTGCTGAGCGACCCCGAACTCCTGCTGATGGATGAGCCGCTGACTGGGTTGGACGGCGCCCGAAAGCACGAGCTCTTGCGCTACATTCTCACGCTGACCCGAGACCTTGAGATTCCCATTGTCTATATCAGTCATGATCCCAAGGAGATAAGCGCCATCGCCGATCACTTGGTGCTCATTGAAGCGGGCGGCGTCGTGGCCAGCGATAGCCTGGAAAGGGTACTGAGCCGCATCGACCTGACAACCCAGCTCGGCGGGTTCGACGCCGCTTCGGTGCTCGAAGCACTCGTGACAAGACATGATGATGAGTATGCACTCACGCACCTAGACCTCGGCAATGACCAGACGTTGGTGGTGCCGCTCGTCGACGCCCCGCCAGGTGCGCGTTGTAGGATAAGGATCCCGGTGCATGACGTGGCACTGGCGCTGTCGTCGCCTGCCGATACCAGCTACCGCAACCGGCTTGATGCTGTCATCAAGCGGGTCGGTACCCTGCAAGACAGCCCCACTTCGGTGGAGTTGCTGCTCGAAGTCGGTCATCACCCGATGCGCGCGCGCTTGACTCGCAAATCCTTCGATGAGTTAGGGCTTGCCGAGGGCATGCCGGTAAAAGCCCTGATCCGCTGCGTGGCATTCGATATGCGCCATCTGTAGTGCGCGTATTCCTGCGGCAGGGCATCACGAGCCCCTGATGTTGGACCGCTGTAAGAACCTGCCGACAGCCGCGGCCAGGCCTGATACCATTCGCGGCATCCAAGAACGGCACAAGAGAGTCCTAATGTCCCGCCTGGCAAAGCAATTGACACCCGACCAGTTGCTCTTCTACTGCCGCCCCGGATTCGAGCGCGACGTATCCGCCGAAGTAGAGGCCCATGTCGACCAGTTGGGCTGGCAGGGCAGACCGGAGTTCTCGCCTCAGCAAGGATACCTGCGCTTCGTTGTGGATGATGGCCGGCCGGCTAACGAGTTGCACAGGGAATTGCGTTTCGATCGCCTCGTCTTCGCTCGACAAAGTCTGCTGGCACTGTCGCCGCTATTTCTTGCTCGGGAAGACAGGGTCTCGGCCATCGTCGAGCAAGTGCTTGCCAGCGGCTGGAGCTTCGATGCAATCTGGCACGAGACGCCTGATACCAACGAGGGCAAGGCATTGGCGGGCCTGATCAAGGCGCTGACGCGTCCTCTCGAATCGACGCTGCGCAAGCGTGGCGCTTTGCGCCGCAAAGCTGGAGGCCGCCGTCTGCATCTGTTCTGGACGGATGGCGATCGTGTCCAACTGGGCATGAGCTTTCGGGGTAATCGCAGCGAGTTGCCTGGTGGCATCCGGCGGCTGCGCTTTCCCTCGTCAGCCCCTAGCCGTTCGACGTTGAAGCTGGAGGAGGCCTGGCACGAATTTCTTCCGCGGGATGAGTGGGACCTACGGTTGGCGGAAGGCATGCAGGCTGCCGACCTGGGAGCCGCTCCCGGTGGCTGGACCTGGCAACTGGTCAGGCGAGGCATGCATGTCTATGCCATCGACAACGGTCCTATGGAGAAGACACTGATGGCATCGGGGATGGTCGAACACCTGGTAGAGGATGGTTTCGTCTGGGAACCTCCTCATCGGCTGGATTGGCTGGTATGCGATATCGTCGACAAGCCGGCTCGTGTGACGGCGATGGTACAGCGTTGGTTGACGCGGCGTTGGTGCAGGGAAGCGGTTTTCAACCTCAAGCTGCCGATGAAGCGGCGCTGGGAGGAAGTGCAGCGCTGCCTCAGCAACCTCGAGTCGGCGCTGGCCGAAGCCAGGATTCGAACCGAACTCAACTGTCGCCACCTCTACCACGATCGCGAGGAGGTCACGGTGCACGTGCGTCTGCTCGACTGACGATGGAAGAGGTCGCGGCCTTCTTCATCAGTAGGAGGGTTCGTAGAGGCGAATCGACTCTTCCTCGGTGAGCAGGGGCAGGATGCGTTGCATGACACGGGCACGTTCCTCGCTGGTGTACCAGTCGTTCCATGCGCTCAGATCGCGCCACTTCACGATTATCAGACGGCGGTCGCTATGGCCCAGTTCGGCGAGAGTTTCTCCGCCGAAAAAGCCCCTGGCGCCGAGAGACCCACGCATCGCCTCGCGTGCCGCCTCCTCGTATTCCTCCTCCAGGCCAGGCATGATACGACGTTCGATAATAATCTTGATCATCTAGCCATTTCCTACGCCGAGGTTATCGATGACGAATAGTGCCGACTCGCTGCCTGACTTTCAGGCCGAACTGGACACGCGAGGCCTCTATTGTCCGGAGCCCATCATGCTCATGCATAACAAGGTTCGTGACATGAACGCCGGCGAAATCCTCAAGGTGGTGGCGACCGATCCGGCCACCACTCGCGATGTGCCCAAGTTCTGCAACTTTCTGGGTCACGAGCTACTGTCCCAGCAGGAATCGGACGGTCAGTATTTCTACTTTATCCGTTTAGGCTGATGTCATGCCAGCCGACATGAAATGTCAGCCGGAGCCGTCGGTAACGACCATCAGGGCCAGAGCCTCCAAGGTGCAGGGGTCCTGTTCGCGAATGCGATTGGCGATGCTGCGCTGGAAGAAGTAAACCACGCGATGACGGCTACGCCCGGGGTAGAGACAAGAGTCCCCCGGAAGAATCGGCGTCGATTCGACGAGCGTTTCGTCCGCCAACAGGGCCTCGATATTGCCGTCGCTGTAGAGTCGCCAGCCAAAGACCTGCTTCAATTGCCAGGGACGATTGTCGTCATCGATGCATAGGGCGTGGGTGCCCTGAGTATCAGGGATCTGCTGGATGAGAGTGATTTCCCGCGTTTCTTCATAATCGAAGTAGGCGGCGGCATGCTCAAGCTCGCAGGCCTTGTGCGCGGGCGCGACATCGAGCAGCTCCTCGGTTTCGGGATCGCGGTAGCCGACGAAGCAGCCATGCTCGGAGTCGTCCAACTGATGGCAGGCGGTGAGCGCCTCCATCCAGGGAACCAGGCCAACCACCTCGCCATCCTCGCGGAGCCCCCAGGCGAGGATAGGCATGCCGTAGAGGGAGTCAGGATCCGAGGCCAGGCTGTAAACCATCTCGAGGCCATCGAGCTCGGGGGAAAGGCGAACCAGGCGCTGCTTGGCCTGGAGTTTCCGACGCATCGTTTCCAGGTCGATGACCCGGGCAGGGCGGGGTGACGGTGTCATACCCATGATCCTCCCTCCAGATTTGCATGGCCGAGCAGTTGTCACGGCTGCGGCACGGCTGACGGGATCGACTCCTACCTTTCACACACCAATATCATAGAGTCGGCGTGCAAGTTAAGCCTGCCGTCGCTTTTACTCGCAGCGACCGCGCAAAACCTGCCAGTGGCGACGATGCTCCTCCCGTGCGCGACGCAAGGCGGGTAGTGGTGCTGCCGGGTTTTCCAAGGAAAGCCAGCGCTGCCGATAGGCGGCAACCGCATCGGGGGGCGGGATGTGGCTGTCGAACAGGGCATCGACGGCTTGCAACCAGCGCTCGGCGACCGCTTCTAGCCGACTCAACCAAAGGAAAGCCGGTAGTTCGGGCAATTCACGTGTCAGGCCGGAGGCAGACTGTACCGGACAGGCAGTGGCGTTGGTGAGGGCATCGTTCAGCAGCATGTTGGCTTCGCTCAGTCGTTGCTCTGCGAGAAGAAGGGCACGCAGCAGTTCAGCCGTGAACGGGCGATTACGCAGCGTACTGAGATGGGCTTCCAGCGTGGCGGAATCGGGAGACCAATGTGGATTGAACTGGTTGAGCGTCGCCTCACGCAACCAGGTGACGGCTTCAAGCTGTGCCTCGAGAGCACGGGTGTCGCCTGGTGCGAGAGGCGAGCTCGCCCGAGAGAAACTGCCGATCCACTCCTTGGAATCGAACTGGCTGTTCCAGCTTACCAGCGGGAGCTGCTCGGTCTTGCTCCGGAGGAGGCGTTCGAGCCGCTTGCGATGAGGCTCGGAGAGCGACGCGGGCACTTCGCTGTTACCGCAGGCGTGCAGGCGACGCCAGAGTTCGAGTTCGTAGATCCAACGCTGGCTGGGCGGGGCCACACGACCTAGCTGGTTGTTGCGTGCGGCGACCAGCGAGGTGATCCGGCATTCGCGCAGCGCATAGACGCTGAGAATGCTCTCGCGCGTCTCGGGAACCTCGAAGAGGCGCTCATTTCGTTCGGGGAAGGCGTCGATATTGCCTGGCGGGCTTCTTTCCGGTGCCTGCCGCCCCAGGGCCGAGGCCAACTTGCGCTGGTAGTCGACGAGGCTGGCCTCGCCTTCGCCGCCATCGCTGCAACCCATGAGCAGCATTAAGAGCAGGGAGAGAACGAGGCGTCGGATCGTTTCAGCTTCGAGGAACGTCCAGCTTGCCATAGGCGACTCCCTTGGCCCTGCGTCGGAGGCGTTCGCTGAGCAGCACGGCCGCCACGGTGAGACCGGCGATCAGGCCGATCCAGTAACCGTGCACCCCCATCGGAGCCCATAGCCCTGCCAGCCCCTGTGTGCCCAGCCAATGCCCACCGCCCAGGCCGACCAGCCAGTAGGCGAACATGGTGATTATCATGATGATCCGGGTATCTTTGTAACCGCGCAGGGCGCCTGCCAGGTTGACTTGCAGCGAATCCGACACCTGGTAGAGCATGGCAAGCAGCACCAGCGAGAGCGCGAGCCGTTGGACGTCCGTGTCGTGCGTATAAAGTCCGATGACCGGCTCCGCGGTCAGCCAAAGCAGTGCACTGTTGAACAGAGCGATGGCGAGCGATATCAAGATGCCGTTCCATGCCACCATCCGCGCCCGAGCCGTGTGGCCCTGGCCCAGCGTATTGCCGACCCGTACGGTCAGCGCCATGCTCAGGGCCAGCGGCAGCATGAACAGGAGCGAGGTGTAGTTCAGGGCGACCTGGTGCGCAGCCACCGTCACCTCGCCGAGGCTGGCGATGAACAGCGAGATCAAGGTGAAGAGAGTGACCTCGACGAAGATCGCCACGCCGATCGGTACGCCGACGTAGAGCAGCTCACCGATCATGCGCCAGTGCGGCGGAGTCGGCGAGTGCCACAGGGCCACGCCGCGGTAGGCTCGGGAGCGGCGGGTGTAGAGAATCATCGCCAGGCACATGGACCACATGGACAGCGCGGTGGCCACGCCACAGCCAAGGGCTCCTAGGGCCGGAAGGGACTGCACCCAGGCCGGCAACCCGTCACCGAACGCTCCGGTCAAGCCCGCACCACCATAGATCAGCACGAAATTGCTGGGGATGTTCACACCAAGCCCTACCAAGCTGATCCACAGCGATGGACGAGTGTGATTCATGCCGTCGGAAAAGGCGCGTAGCGCCTGGAACAGGGCCACTCCCGGCATGCCGAAGGCCACGGCGGCGAGGTAGGCGGCAGAGCGCACAGCGACGTCGGGGGGAACGTCCATCAGGCGGAAGATGGGCGTCACCATGACCCACAGCAACAGGGCGGCGACGATGCCGAGCGCTACGGCCACCCATAGCGCCTGGTGCACATTGGGGCGGATGCGCTCGGTTGCGCCAGCGCCCAGCAACTGGGCCACGATGGGCGTGAGCCCCATCAGCGTGCCGGTCATGAACAGCATCAGCGGCAACCAGAGACTGGACCCTACCGAGACGGCGGCCAGGTCGGTGGCGCTGACCCGTCCGGTCATCATGATGTCGACGACGCTCATGCCGGCCTGCGCCAACTGGGCGCCACAGATCGGCAAGGTCAGACGGATCAGTGGCCGCGTCTCCGTGCGGCTGATGCTCAGCAGGTCAGAAAGGAACGAGGCCAAGGGTTATGCTCCATGCAGACAGGACACTTCAGCAACGCGCCGAGGGAGCCGGTCATGTTAGCAATAACCGGTGGATTTCGCTGCGCGAATGACCTCTTTATACTGGCGCCTTGTCAGCTAACCAGGGGTATCCGTGAATCATCGACTCGAAGACGTGATCGCCCTATTCGACGGTCTCTTCCAGGCGCGCTACAACACGCGCCTCGTGCGCGGCGGCGATGAACCGCTGTACCGGCCGGCCGATGCCCGCTGTCCTTATCATCGGGTCATCTTTGCGCGCGGGTTTTATGCCAGCGCCTTGCACGAGATCAGCCATTGGTGCATCGCCGGCAAGCGACGCCGCCGACTCGAGGACTATGGCTATTGGTACCTTCCCGACGGTCGAGATGCCGAGCAACAGCGACGCTTCGAGGCAGCCGAGGTGGCGCCTCAGGCACTTGAACTGCTGTTCTCGCGCGCCTGTGGGCTGCGCTTTCATGTCAGCGTCGACAACCTGGGCGGCAGCGTCGAGGTAGATCGTGGGGCTTTCACTGCCCGCGTCGAGGCGCGAGCGGCCCGCTACAATCGCGACGGGCTGCCTTCCCGGGCGGCTGCCTTTCGCACCGCTCTGCTGGCCTTTTATACCCATGGCGAGCCACTTTCGCGCGCCGTGAAGGTCGGTCTGGGCACGTTCGATCAAGCCTGCTCTTCGGATTCCCATGCCTGTCTGCCGAGTTGAAGCAACGGCAACAGCGCCGGCATGGCCTGTCGGGTCGAGTAGGCCACGCCGATCGTCTGATGAATATCGAGCCCGTCCAGCGAGCGGCACTGCACATCGGGGCGGGCCAGGATCTCGGGCCAGGCCGGCACCAGCGAGGCGCCGACGCCGGCCGCCACCAACCCCAGGGTATACTCGATGGTGCGCAGCCGCGCGCGGACCTGACAGCGCACTCCGGCGGCATTGAGAACGGTGGCCAACTGCTCCATGGCAGCGCAAGGTTGCCGCCAGATGAACGGCAGCTCCTCGAGATCGGCCACGGTCACGGTACGTTTCAGGCCCAACGGATGCCCGCTGGGCAGCGCCAGGCGATAGCTGTCATGCCAGATCGGCTGAAAGGCCTCGCCCGGTGATACGTCCTGCTCGCCGATGATGCGAGCGTCGCAGCGCTCCTCCGGGTTGACCAGCGTCAGTGCCAGGCTGTTGCCTTGGGCAATGTATTCCTTGAGCAACGACGTCATGCGATTGGCGCCCAGCGAACGCATCAGCCCCAGGCGCACGGGTGTCGGCGGTACGGGGGTGTGGAAAATCTGCGTGATGGCATTGATATCCTCGGTGACGCGTCGGGCCAGCGGGTAGAGACGATGGCCCTCCTCGGTCGGGGTGATGCCCCGGCGATGGCGCTCAAAGAGCGGGGCGCCCAATCGTTCCTCGAGTTGTGCCAGCGCCGTGGAGATCGAGGGCTGGGCCACGTGGCAGCGCCGGGCGGCGGCGCTGATCGAGCCGCTTTCGTAGGCGGCGATGAAGTAGCGCAGGCTTCGCACATCCATAGGGTTGTCCTATAGCTAGGGCAGGATATCGATATTATCGCTTTGTCTGTCGGGCACGCTAGGCTGTAACCATTACCTAGACAGCCCCGGGAGCCTGTTCCGTGCTCGAACCTCTTCCTCAGGAGCAGCGATTCTTCGCTGCGCTACGCAGCGGCGACTGGCCCGTACCACAACGGGAGTGGCAGCTCGACGAGGTCGGGCTCACTCCCTCCGGCCTGGCCGAGTTGTTCGAAACCCAATTGATGAGTCGACACCTGGACCTGCACGCCCGGCGCCTGCAGGCTCGGGGCGAGGCTTTCTATACCATCGGCAGCGCCGGTCATGAGGGCAACGCGGCCATAGCGTGCGCCTTCCGACATACGGATCCCGCCTTCCTGCACTATCGCGATGCCGCTTTCCTGATTCAGCGCAGCCGTGCCGTGCCGGGGCAGACGCCGCTGTGGGACCTGCTGCTGAGCTTTGCCGCCTCGGCGGAGGATCCGATTTCCGGCGGTCGGCACAAGGTATTGGGGTCGAAGACGCTGCACATACCGCCCCAGACCAGCACCATCGCCTCGCACCTGCCCAAGGCCGTGGGAGCGAGCTACAGTCTCGGCCTGTGGCGGAGGTTGGGCGGCGCTGGCGAGTGGCCCGTCGATAGCGTGGCGATCTGCAGTTTCGGCGACGCTTCGTTCAACCACTCCACCGCACAGGGGGCGCTCAACGCTGCCGGCTGGGCCGCCTACCAGGGGGCGCCGATGCCCTTGGTGATGGTGTGCGAGGACAACGGTATCGGCATTTCCACGCCCACGCCGGACGGCTGGATCGAAGCCAACATGCGCTCGCGACCCGGCTTCCACTACCTCGCCTGCGACGGTCTCGACCTGCTCGATACCTGGTGGGCGACCAGAGAAGCCGAGCGCATCGCGCGGCGCCGCAAGCAGCCGGTGTTCCTGCACATGCGCTGCGTGCGGCTCTACGGCCATGCTGGCTCCGATGCCCAACAGGCCTATATGACGCCTTCCCGGATCAAGGCCGACGAGGCGCGCGATCCGCTACTGGTCACGGCAGGGCTGCTCCAGCGCCATGGGGTGCTCGATGCCGCTGCCATCGAAGCGCTCTACCGCTCGGTGGCCGAGCGGGTCGCGCATGTCGCCGAGGAGGCGATTCGCCGGCCCAAGCTGAAGGCGGCCGGCGAGGTCATGGCGAGCATCGTGCCGCCGACAAGGCCGGGGCGTGCGCGGCCCTGGCAGGGCGAGGTGGACGCGACCCCAGCCCCCATGGCCAAGCTGCTCAACCAGGCGCTGCAGCGCTTGATGATCCGCTATCCGCATCTGGTGATGGCGGGTGAGGACATCGGTCGCAAGGGAGGTGTGTACGGCGTTACCCAGCGCCTGCAGGCGCAGTTCGGGCCGCATCGGGTGATCGACACCCTGCTCGACGAGCAGAGCATCCTCGGGCTCGGCATCGGCCTGGGGCAGAACGGCTTGGTGCCGATCCTCGAGATCCAGTTCCTGGCCTACCTGCACAACGCCGAGGATCAGCTGCGCGGCGAGGCGGCCACGCTAAGCTTCTTCTCCAACGGCCAGTACACCAACCCCATGGTGGTGCGCATCGCCGGGCTCGGCTATCAGAAGGGCTTCGGCGGGCATTTCCACAACGACAATGCCATCGCCGTGCTGCGCGACATTCCCGGACTGCTGGTGGCCTGCCCATCGAACGCCGCCGACGCCGTGGGCTTGCTGCAGGAGGCCGTGCGTCTGGCTGACGAGGAGCAGCGCGTGGTGGTAGTGATCGAACCGATCGCGCTCTACCACACCCGCGACCTGTTCGAGGAGGGCGACCAGCGGTGGTGTTTTGCCGATCCCGGACCCGAGCATCGATTGGGCGTGGGCGAGCTTGGTGTATGGGGCGAGGGGCGTGAGCTTGCCATCGTTACCTACGGCAACGGCGTCTATCTGTCGCGGCAGGCTGCCGCCAGGTTGGAAGCCGACGGCGTGGCGCTGCGCATCGTCGATCTGCGCTGGCTGACCGCCATCGATCATGACGCCGTGCATCGCCTGGTCGCCGACTGCGCCCAGATACTGGTCGTCGACGAGTGTCGACGCAACGGTTCGCCCAGCGAGGAACTGATCGCGGGCCTGGTGGAGCGTGGCATGGCGAGCGACAGGCTGAACCGGATGACCGCCGAGGACAGCTTCATTCCGCTGGGCCGGGCGGCGACCGTGACGTTGCCTTCGGTCGAGTCCATCGTCGAGCAGGGCCGTTGCCTGACGGTAAGACGAGGGCAGGTCAATGAAATCGCGACACAGATGGCTGGCGCGACATCGGCAAGGAGCAGCGAGGCATGAGCGCAACGCGTAATTCTTCTCCCGTTTCTGCAGCACGCGAGAGGCTTCTGGTCGTCTGCCCCGGACGCGGCACCTACAACGCCACCGAATGGGGTATGCTGAATCGCCTGGCGGGCGGTTGCGACTGGCTGAAACGCTTCGACGCGATGCGCCGCGAGGCCGATATGCCGACCCTTTCCGAATTGGACGGCGAGACGCCTTTCCGCCGGAGCCTGCACGGGCGGGGCGAGCACGCCTCGCCGCTCATCTATGCCTGCGCCTGGGCCGATCTGCTGGCCATCGACCGTGAGCGCTATGAAATCGTAGCGGTGACAGGCAACTCCATGGGGTGGTACATCGCCCTGGCGGTGGCCGGTGCGCTGAACTCCGAGGATGCACTACACCTGATTGGCACCATGGGGCTGATGATGCAGGAGACCCTGGCCGGCGGGCAGGTCATCTATCCTTGGGTCGATGAATCATGGCGTCCGGACTGGACGCTGCGCCAAGAGCTACTGGCACTGATCGAGCGTATTCATGGTAGCTCGGGGGCCGAGCTCTATCTCTCGATCGAGCTCGGCGGGATGCTGGTGTTTGGCGGTAACGAGACGGGGTTGGCGCGTCTGGCCGAGGCGGTGCCGCCACGCGAGCGACTTCCGCTACGACTGCATCAGCACGCCGCCTTCCATACACCGCTGCAGGAGGGGGTAAGGCGGGAGGCGCGCCGCGAGCTGGCAAGCTTGCCGCTGCACGCGCCCGAGGTGCCGATGATCGACGGCCGTGGTCATGTCTGGACACCCTGGAGCACCGATTCCGAACGGCTGTGGGACTACACGCTGGGCGAGCAATTGGTGGCGCCCTATGACTTCACGGCGGCCATTCGGGTCGGTGTACGTGAATTCGCACCGGATCGCATCGTGATCCCTGGCCCGGGGGCGACCTTGGGTGGTGCCACGGCACAGGTGCTGGTCCAACTCGGCTGGCGAGGCCTGGACAGCAAGGCGGCCTTCCTGGCGCTGCAGGCGCAGGATCCGGCACTGTTATGCATGGGAATTCCCGAGCAGCGCGAGCGTCTCGTGCGTGACACCGAAGCGATGCCGCTCGGCGCCTGAGCGCTCCAGGCGTTCAGATATCACCCAGGCGCTCATGCAGGCGAAGCATTACCTCCACCTCGTGCTCGGGTCGCAGCGGCTCGAGCCCCATCTCACCGAACAGTTCGTTGCGCGCTCGACGCCACTCGCCCGCGGAGAGGTCGGGATATAGACTGTCAGCGGGAGCCAGCTCGACGAAGGGATCGATGCCATAGGTATCGAAGAGTCGCGCCAGGGCCGCCTCGTCGCTGCTGACACCGGCAGTGAAGAGAGTGGCATTGAAGTGATCGCTCTCCAGCTCCCGGATCACGTCCAGAGGGCTGGCTCCGAAGCTGTGAAGCTCCTCCATGCTGTAGCCGTTGAGTTCGTTGAACTCGTCGTCGAGCCAGTCGTCGTCCGGCTGGATCAGCGTGTGCTTGATGCGGCCGTCGGGCAGTACCCAGGCGATCGCCAGAGGCAGGTCGCTGTCGTTACCGGTCTCCACGGCGATGAATCCGGGAATATCGGCCATATCAAGACTCCTTCAGCTGGGCATGGCCAGTGTCAATCGCGCCGTCGCCTGCCGGCAGGCGGAAGAAGGCCCGCGCAGTATCGTGGGTGGCGCGGGCAAGGGTGGCGTCGTCATCCCCACGCCAGTGGGCGATCTCGCGTACGATCCAGGGCAGGAGCGAAGGTTCGTTACGCCTGCCCTTGAGCTTGGCGGGCAAATTGCGCGGCAACAGGTAGGGACAGTCGGTTTCTACCATCAATCGCTCGAGCGGAATCTCTCCGACCAGCTCGCGTAGATGATGACCGCGCCGCTCGTCGCAGATCCAGCCGGTCAGGCCGATGTGCAGGTTCAGGTCACGATAGCCGTAGAGCGTATCGCGGTCGGCGGTGAAGCAGTGAATCACTGCGTCGACGATGTCGTCGCGCCAGCTGCGCAGTATCTCACGCATGCGTCGTCCGGCGTCGCGTTCGTGAAGGAACAGTGGCTTACCGCTTTCAGCCGCGAGCCCCAACTGAGCTTCGAAGGCGCGCTCCTGTTCGGCCGGCGTCGAGAAGTTGCGGTTGAAATCGAGGCCGCACTC
The DNA here is from genome assembly GCF_008297955.1 of Billgrantia pellis. Classification (GTDB taxonomy): domain Bacteria; phylum Pseudomonadota; class Gammaproteobacteria; order Pseudomonadales; family Halomonadaceae; genus Halomonas; species Halomonas pellis. The sequence continues at coordinate 15,733 of NZ_VTPY01000001.1, forward strand.
GCCCACCGCCACCACTTCGGGCAACCGATGCAACTCATGCATGGCCGCAGCCAGCGCGCCATCCCAGTGGCTGGCATCGTGCGGATGCACACCAGCGGTGGCGAAGAGGCCCGGAAAACGTCGCGCCAGCTCGACCGCCTGCTCGGCGTGGGCGAGGTCGGTACCGGTGACGATCAGGGCGTCGACGTTGGCGGCTCTCGCACGGGCCAGCACGGCCTCGAGGTCGCGAGCGAAACTGGCGTGGGTCAGGTTGGCCCCGATGTCCACCAGCGCCGCCGGCGAGCGCCGTTGCAGGGCCTCGGGAAGAAAGTCATCGAAGGTAGCGTCGGTGTCGGCCAAAGGTGCACTCCTGTGCAGATTTACCTGCATTGTAACCAAAGCCACGCCGGGCCAGCCATGCGTTACACTAGGAGCCTGCCGGACTTGACGCTGATCCGCTACCCTTGCTTCCTGCGACGGTCGGTCAAATTCGGCGGGCCTTTCGCCTGAATGATCAATGAGGAAATTGCGTGACTCTGTTACGTCTGGAACGGTTGCAACTGGCCTATGGCAACCATGTGTTGCTCGACGGGGCCGACCTGGTGCTGGAAAAGGGAGAACGGTTGGCGCTGGTCGGGCGCAACGGCACCGGCAAGTCGACCCTGCTCAAGCTGGTGGCTGGCGAGATCGTCCCCGACGATGGCAGCATCTGGCGCGCGCCAGGGCTGAAGATCGGAGTGCTGGAGCAGGACCTACCCGCCGCTACCGGCGAAACCATCTTCGATGTGGTGGCCCAGGGCTTGCCCCAAGCCGGCGAGTTGCTGGCCGAGTATCATCATCTTGTTCACGCGGCCGATCCCGACATGAAGCGCATGGCGACGCTGCAGAACCGGCTCGAGGCCATCGATGGCTGGTCTTTCCATCAGCGCATCGACGTGGTGCTGACTCGGCTGGGGTTGCCGGCCGACGAGCTGATGAGTTCGCTATCCGGCGGCTGGCGGCGGCGAGTGGCGTTGGCTCGGGCGCTGGTGGCCGAGCCCGATTTGCTGCTGCTCGACGAACCCACCAATCACCTGGATCTGGATACCATCGCCTGGCTGGAGGAGCAGTTGCTGGCCTACAACGGCGTGGTGCTGTTCATCACACACGATCGCGCCTTCCTGTCGAAGCTGGCCACATCGATCCTCGAGCTCGACCGTGGCCGACTGGGGCGTTACCCGGGAGACTACGCGGCCTACCAGCGTCAGAAGGCTCATGAGCTGGAGGTCGAGGCGCGGGAGAACGCGGAATTCGACAAGAAACTCGCGCAGGAAGAGGCGTGGATTCGCCAGGGGATCAAGGCCCGTCGGACCCGCAACGAGGGGCGCGTGCGCGCGCTTGAGCAACTGCGCCGCGAGCGCAGCCAGCGACGCAACGTTCAGGGCCGGGCCAGTTTCGGCGTCGACAGCGGCGAGCGCAGCGGCAAGCGTGTGGTCGAGCTGATCGGTGTGACTCATCGTTTCGGCGACGAGCCGATCATCCGCGACCTCTCGCTGGAGATTCAGCGGGGCGATCGGATCGGCCTGATCGGCCGCAACGGTGCCGGTAAGACCACGCTGCTCAAGATATTGCTTGGCGAACTGGAGCCCAGCGAGGGCAAGGTGCGCTTGGGCACCAATATCAAAGTGGCCTACTTCGATCAGCTACGAGCGGGGCTCGAGCCGGAGAAGAGCGTCTACGACAACGTCGCTCAGGGCAGTGACCGTATTACGGTGGGTGGGAAGGATCGACACGTCATCAGCTACCTGCAGGACTTCCTGTTCACCCCCGAGCGGGCGCGCCAGCCGGTCAAGGCGCTCTCCGGTGGCGAGTCGAACCGGCTATTGCTGGCGCGGTTGTTCACCCAGCCCGCCAACGTGCTGGTGCTCGACGAGCCCACCAACGATCTCGATGTCGAGACGCTCGAGCTGCTCGAGGAGCTGCTGCTCGATTTCGATGGCACGCTGCTTTTGGTTTCCCATGATCGCGCCTTCATGGACAACGTGGTCACCGGCGTACTTGCCTTCGAGGGTGAGGGGATCGTGCGCGAGTACGTGGGCGGTTATAGCGACTGGGTGCGCCAGGGGGGCAAGCTGCCTCCGGCGCCTTGGGAAGGGGCGGCGCGCCAGCAGGTAGAACCGAGCAAGCCGCCCGAAGCATCGCCCAGAGCGGCCTCATCGGTATCGCCGTCGGTAAAAAAGACCGCCAAGCTTTCCTACAAGCTGCAGCGTGAGCTGGACGCCTTGCCGGCCGAGATCGAAAGGCTCGAGGCCGAAGTGGCCGACTTCGAAGCGAAAATCGCCGACCCGGACTTCTACCAGCAGGATACCGGTACCGTAACGGAGACACTTCAAACGATGAACGATAAGCAGGCGGAACTCGATGCGGCCATGGAGCGCTGGATGGAGCTGGAGGCAATGGCGGCAGGGGAGTGACGCTGCAGAGAAGTAAGCGAAGCGCACTAGAGCCGGATATGGCCGAAAGGCTGCTGACCGCCGGCGGCGGTCAGCGAGACAACGGCAGGCTTATTCGGCGCTCTGTTCGCCCTTCTGGCCCACCCGCACCGCTAGCACGTCGCACTGGGCACCATGCAGCACGCCGGTAGAAGTGGAGCCGAGCAGCAGGGCAAAACCATGGCGGCCGTGGGAGCCGACCACGATCAAATCGACATCGTTCTCGCCGGCGAAACGATGGATCTCGGTATCTGGCATGCCCACCACCACGTGCTGGTTCTCCTTCGCCACGTGGGGATCGGCGATCTCGGCCAGGCGCTGCTTGGCATGCTCGTCGAGTTGGTCCTGGATGCTGGTCAGATCCATGGGAATATCACCGCCATAGGCGAAGCCCAGCGGTTCCAGAGTATGCATGATCGACAGCATTGCCTGGTTGCGCTCGGCAATCTGCAGGGCACGCTCCAGGATCTTGTGAGAATCCTTGGTCAGATCGACGGCGACCAGAATGTGGCGATATTCATTGCTCATGACAGGCTCCTGCGAAGGGCTCGGTGATATTGTCGTGTCTTCACTCTAGGACGCCTGTTGTGTCAAGACAACGACTTGCGTCAAGAATCGGGAGATACCAGATGGTCTGGGTAGTGATATTGGTGGTGCTGATGCTGATGGTGGGGCCGGTCATGTGGCTGCGGCCCAGCCCGCGGCAGCGGCGCATCGTGCCGCTGCGAAATGCGGCGAACAAGGCCGGGGTCAGGGTGGCGCTGGAGAAGCCGCCGCTGCATGGCACGAACACCGCCATGCCGGCCTATCGCTGGTATTTTCCCGCCGAGGCGCCCGGGCCAAGATTCGTGCTGGTCCGCGATAGCGAGGCCAGCCAAGTGTTGAAGCCTTACCTAGGCGACTGGCGCTGGCGCATCGAGCCATTAAGACCGCTGCCCTCAGTTGCCAGGGAAACGCTCGAGTCGCTGCTGAGTCGACTGCCTCAGGATGCCTTGGTGGTCGAGTCCAGTGAGACAGCTCTCACCCTCTGGTGGTGGGAGTCGCAGGGCGCCGAACGGTTCCTGACCTACGATGCCGATCTGCGTCGATTACGCAGCACCCTGGCAGGGCACGCCGACCGACCTCCACCCAGCCGAGTGCTCCCTCAGGAAACTGGAGAGACTCGGGAGCCGGGTGGGAAATGAGCCCCTAAGCATCGCTCTCCCTGGCCTGAATCTCCAAGCCATTATTCTCGATATGCGCCAGCAGAGCGTCGAGTCGTTGGACATCACCCTCGCTGAGGCCGGCCAGCATCTCGCGTCTTGCTTGGTTCACCACTTCATCGATCTGCTCGAGTAGTGGGGTCGCCTCGGAAGTCAGGAAGACCCGCTTGGTACGACGATCCTGTTCGCAGGGCCGCCGTTCAATAAGGCCTTGCTCCGAGAGCTGGTCCAACGTTCGCACCAGCGATGGCGCTTCCACGCCGATGGCGCGCGCCAGGTCGCACTGGGGCTGACCGTCGCCGAGCCGCCAAAGATGATAAAGCGTGATCCAGCGAGTCTGGGTCAGGCCCAGGGGTGCCAGCCGCCGGTCGATCACGGCCCGCCATAATCGCGGCAGACGGGAAAGACGAAAACCGATGTTCTGGTGCATGGGGCTCCGCTAGGAAATCGTTGAATTGACCGAATTGTCCGGACCCCTTGCGTGTAATGCAACACATGCGGACCGCCGCCTTGACCTGCTTCGGCGTGTTTCCGGTATTCGGTGCCGAGGTGGCGGAGTCGCAGGCGCCTAATCGACATGAAGGTCTATGCTCCGGCGAAAGCCGGAAGTTGCGTGTCGTTCCCGGGATACCGATGGCTGCGGTCGACCGCAGTGCCTTTGACCGAAGTGTCATCGGGGACTTGACGTGCCGCCCGGAGTACACCAAGCTTTCGGGAATCAAACGATCGTATGAATCCTGGGCGCTCCAACGCCAACCTCTCTGTGTGGAGATTCGTGGATGATCTATCAAGGCAACGCCATCACGGTGGTACGCAACGGCGATGACATCGCCATGCTCACCTTCGACCTGAAGGACGAGTCCATCAACAAGCTGTCCAGTGCGGTAGTGACCGAGCTGGATGAGGCCGTACAGGCAATCCGCAATGAGAGTGGCCTCAAGGGGCTCGTCATCGGCAGCGGCAAGGACGTCTTCATCGTGGGTGCCGATATCACGGAGTTTCACGGGCTGTTCGAAAAAGGCGAGGAGTTTCTGGTCGAGATGAACCTCAAGGTTCACGACATCTTCAACGCCATCGAGGACCTGCCGTTTCCCACCGCGACCGCTATCAACGGGCTGACGCTGGGGGGGGGCTGTGAAGTGGCGCTGACCACCGATTTCCGCGTCATGAGCGACAAGGCCAAGATCGGTCTGCCCGAGACCAAGCTAGGTATCCTGCCCGGCTGGGGGGGCTGCGTGCGTCTACCGCGCCTGATCGGTTCCGACAACGCCGTCGAGTGGATCGCGGGTGGCACCGAGAATCGCGCCGATGCGGCGCTCAAGGTTGGTGCCGTGGATGCCGTGGTGCCGGGCGATCGGCTCGAGGCCGCGGCGCTCGATATCGTGGCGCGTGCCAATGCAGGCGAGCTCGATTACGCAGCCCGCCGCGCCGAGAAGACCGGACCGCTCAAACTCAATGCCATTGAACAGATGATGGCGTTCGAAACGGCCAAGGGCTACGTGGCCGGTAAGGCGGGGCCGCACTATCCGGCGCCGATCGAGGCGATCAAGGTGATCCAGAAGGGGGCCGGCGAAGAACGGGCGCGGGCTCAGGCCATCGAGGCCAAGGCCTTTGCCAAGCTGGCCATGACCGATGTCTGCTACAACCTGGTGGGGCTGTTCCTCAACGACCAGGTGGTCAAGAGAAAGGCCGGCAAGTACGAGAAGCAGGCCAAGGCGGTCAAGCAGGCCGCCGTGCTGGGTGCCGGCATCATGGGCGGGGGTATCGCCTACCAGAGTGCCTCGAAGGGCACCCCGATCCTGATGAAGGACATCAAGGAAGAGGCCATCGAGCTGGGGCTCAAGGAGTCGCGCAAGCTGTTCGCCAAGCAAGTGGAGCGCGGCAAGCTAACCACCGAGCAGATGGCCGAGAAGCTGACCCATATCCGTCCGACGCTCTCTTACGGCGACTTCGGTCATGTCGACCTCGTCGTCGAGGCGGTGGTCGAGAACCCCAAGGTCAAGGATGCGGTGCTGACCGAGGTGGAAGGCCTGGTAAGCGAGGACACCATCCTCACCTCCAACACCTCGACCATATCGATCACTCGCCTGGCGCAGAACCTCAAGCGCCCCGAGAACTTCTGCGGCATGCATTTCTTCAACCCGGTGCACCGCATGCCGCTGGTCGAGGTCATCCGCGGCGAGAAGACCGGCGACGCCGCCGTGGCGGCCACTGTGGCTTATGCCCGAGCCATGGGGAAGACGCCGATCGTGGTCAACGACTGTCCCGGCTTCCTGGTCAATCGCGTGCTGTTCCCCTATTTCGGCGGGTTCAGCCTGCTGGTCGAGCAGGGCGCCGACTTCCAGCGCGTCGACAAGGTAATGGAAAAGTTCGGCTGGCCCATGGGACCTGCCTACCTGCTCGACGTGGTGGGCATGGATACCGCGGTGCATGCCAACGAGGTGATGGCCGAAGGCTTCCCCGACCGCATGGCGCAGGGGGGGAGAAACGGCACCAAGACCGCCATTCAGGTGATGGTAGAGAATGAGCGTTTGGGACAAAAGAACGCCAAAGGCTTCTATGCCTACGAGGAGGACAAAAAGGGCAAGCCGAAGAAAGTCAGCGACGAGCTGGCCCATGCGTTGGTCAAGCAGGTCGTCCAGCAGGAGAAAGAGTTTTCCGACGAGGACATCATTGCTCGCATGATGGTGCCGCTGTGCCTGGAGACCGTGCGCTGCCTCGAAGACAGTATCGTCGAGACACCGGCCGAGGCCGACATGGCGCTGATCTACGGTATCGGCTTCCCGCCGTTCCGCGGTGGTGCGCTGCGCTATATCGACGCCATGGGCGTGGCTGAGTTCGTCAGGCTGGCCGATGGCCTGGCCGAGGAGCTTGGGCCGCTCTATGCCCCCACCGACAAGCTGCGCCAGATGGCCGATTCCGGCGAACGTTTCTACAGCTGAACCCACCGCGTGCAGGAGGTAAGTTGAAATGAGTTTGAATCCGAGAGATATCGTGGTGGTCGACGGCGTCCGTACCGCCATGGCCAAGGCCAAGAACGGCGCCTTCCGCAACGTACGCGCCGAGAATCTCTCCGCCGCGGTGATGCAGGCGCTATTTGATCGCAACGCCAACCTCGATCCCGCCGAAGTCGACGACGTGATCTGGGGCTGCGTCAACCAGACCCTCGAGCAAGCGATGAACATCGCCCGCAATGCGGCGATCATGACCGGCATTCCGCGCACGGTGCCGGCCCAGACGGTCAACCGCCTGTGCGGTTCCTCCATGACCGCGCTGCACATCGCCGCTGCCAACATCAAAGCCGGCATGGGAGATTTCTATCTCATTGGCGGCGTGGAGCACATGGAGCACGTTCCCATGACCCACGGCGTCGACGTCAACCCGGCGGCCAGCAAGTACGCCGCCAAGGCCGCCATGATGATGGGCCTGACTGCGGAGCTGCTGGGCAAGATGCACGGCGTCACCCGGCAGGAGCAAGACAAGTTCGGCGTGCGTTCGCACCAGCGCGCCTACGCCGCGAACCAGCAGGGCTACTTCGACAACGAGATCGTCGGCGTCGAGGGGCATGACGAGCGCGGCTTCCGCACGCTGTTCAAGCACGATGAGGTGGTGCGCATCGATGCCAGTCTCGAGGAGATGGCCAAGCTCAAGCCGGTCTTCGATCCACGCAGCGGCACCGTATCGGCAGGTACCTCCTCGGCGCTCTCGGTGGGGGCTTCGGCCATGGCGGTCATGAGCTACGAGCGTGCCAAGGCGCTGGGTCTCACGCCGATGGCCCGCGTTCTTTCCACCGGCGTGGCAGGCTGTGACGCCTCGATCATGGGGTACGGTCCGGTACCGGCCTCGAAGAAAGCGCTCAGGGCCGCCGGTTTGTCGTCCGCCGATATCGAGTCCGTCGAGCTCAACGAGGCGTTCGCCGCCCAGGCGATTCCGGTGCTCAAGGATCTCGGTTTCCTGGATGCCATGGACGAGAAGGTCAACCTCAACGGCGGTGCCATCGCCCTGGGCCATCCACTGGGCTGCTCGGGCGCGCGCATCTGCACCACACTGCTCAACGTGATGCAGCAGCAGGACACCACCCTGGGGCTCGCCACCATGTGTATCGGCATGGGGCAGGGGGTGGCAACGGTCTTCGAGCGTTTGAAGTAAGCGCCATGTTCGGCGAGCGATGGCCAGGAAGGCGAAATCCCCGAAAGGGCGCAGTCGATCGCCAGCACTCTCAACGGCACCCCTTCGGGGTGCCGTTCCGTACTGGCGCTACAGTACGCCGGCTTCGAGGCCGGCGGCAAGATAGCGTCCTAACTCCTCCACTTCCTCGACGTAGCCGTCCCGCCACTCGCCATGCAGGATGAGCGGCTCCTGCACCCAGCGCCAGCGTAGTCCGGTGACAATGCTCTCCACCGCCCGGCGTGTGCCGGTACCGTCGTGCCCGGCGCGGACATACAACGCGCAGGGCAGTCCCTGCTTTTCCTCCAGCACCGCGTAATAGCTGCGGTCAAAGAAATCCTTCAGCGCCCCGCTCATGTAGCCGAGGTTCTCGGTGGTGCCGAGGAGGATGGCGTGGCACGCCAGCACGTCCTTAGGGCCGGCGTCGAGAGGAGGCTTGGTCACCACTTCAATATCCGTGATGTCGGGATGGCTGGCGCCACGCTCAGCGGCGTCACGGAGGGCCTGGGTATTGGACGAGGGCGCATGGGCCACGATCAGCAGTCGCTTCATGTTGACAGTCTAACCCCTTTTTCCGACGCTGTTTCGGCACCTTCCGCCTTTTCGCAGGCTACGACAGGAGGAGTTTACCCATGGCTTTTGCGCTTTCGAAGATACAGCTGGAGAGTTCCGCTTTCCAGGCACATGGCGCCATCCCGACCCGCCACACCGGTGAAGGCGACGATGTATCACCGACGCTGGCTTGGCGAGATGCGCCGGACGGAACCAAGGGATATGCCGTGATCTGTCATGATCCCGATGCTCCCCTGGTACAGAGGGGTGGCTACGGTTTCGTTCACTGGCTGCTCTATAACCTGCCGGGATCCACCACGTCGCTGGCCGAGGGCTGTGCTGAGGGAACGCGTGGCAAGAACGACTTCGGCAAGCTGGGCTATGGCGGCCCGATGCCACCCGAAGGGCATGGGGTTCACCACTACTACTTCTGGGTGCTGGCGCTCGACAAGCCGACCGACCTGCCCGAGGGCCTGGATATCGTTGAGCTGTTGAAACAGCTCGAGCCTCATCTCCTAGGCATGAATCGACTCGTGGGTACCTATCAGCGGGGCTGATCCGCTCGGTGCCATCAGGGAGGATTGCCGTGTTCGAGTGGCTGTCCCGGCATGTCGACGCCCTCACCGTGCTGACCAATATCGGCACACTGCTGATATGGCTGGTCTATGCCCAATTGCTCTATCTCGGCTTTCGCCGGCAGCGACGGCCACGCCTGCTGATCAACCGCGGCAGGAAAAGCGGCATCGATGCGCTTTGCATTATCAGCAACATGAGTGCGGAGCCCATTTTCCTTCAGCACATCATTGCCGAGCTGAGAACCTCGATCGGAGTGATCACCGTTGATGTGACGGATCGCAAGGATACCTACGATCAGCGGGCCGAGGTGGAGGGTCGGCAGCGCCAAGGAAGGAATGCCGCCAGCAATGCGCCGATCGACAAGGATGGCTCGCACCAAGGCCCCCTGGAGCCGGGGGGCTTCGTTCATATCGATAGCTTCGGCGAGCTGACGCTGCGTTTGGCCCAGGCGGGCAACATGGGAATGGATGGGCTCAGGCCCACCGGGGATGTGACATTCCTTTCCCTCACCATACGCCTCATCTGCGTTTATGGCTCCGAGGACCTGCCGGTCGGGGCGGAACGCCAGTTCGATTACATCGATCACGAACCGAGTCGGGGCCTGGTCCCGGCCACCTGGGATACCAAGCGGCTGGCATCACGCCGTCAACGTCACCGTCTGTGTCGTCAGGTTGACCTGTTGAATCGATCCGACGTTCTGAGGCCGCTCCCCGGCGAGAATAATGGCTGACGCGAGCACGAGTGTACAGGACAGCAATGACATGCAACAAAATGCTTTTGCAGCCGAAGTATACAGTGACTAGGGTGATGAGTTACCTGCCAACGAATGGCAAGTTCTGCAAGTATCAAGGAGGATGGAATGAATGATACCCAAGATCTCTTTCCGACTCGGTTGGAGCGCAAGTTGGGCATGTTCGAGCGCTTCGATCCGGTGCTATACAGCGAAGGCGCACAACGTCGAGATGGCCCACTGAGCGAGGAACAGTTGCGCGATTACGAAGAGAAAGGGTTTCTCTCGTTCGAGAACTACTTCGACAAGGATGAAATGGAAGCTTTCATCCAGGAGCTGCGTGACTACGAGGAAGATGAGGACCTCAAGCTCTCCGAGGGCACCATCCTGGAGCCTGGACGCCAGGAGATTCGTTCCATCTTCGGCATTCATGAAATCTCCGAACGCTTTAGCCGGTTGACCCGCGACCCAAGGCTGCTGGCGATGGTCCAGCAATTGCTGGGCAGTGATGTCTACATTCATCAGTCGCGTATCAACTACAAGCCCGGTTTCAAGGGCAAGGGGTTCGACTGGCACTCCGACTTCGAGACTTGGCACAGCGAGGACGGCATGCCGCGCATGCGTTCGTTGAGCTGTTCCATCATCCTGACCGACAATGGCGAATTCAACGGCCCACTGATGCTGATCCCAGGATCGCACAAGATGTTCGTACCCTGCGTGGGGCGGACCCCAACGGATAATTACAAGGAGTCGCTCAAGAGCCAGGAAGTCGGCGTGCCCGACAATGCCAGCCTGCGTGACCTGATGGTCCAGGGGGGTATCGAGGCGCCCAAGGGGTCGGCCGGCTCACTGGTAATGTTCGAGTGCAACACCATGCACGGCTCGAATATGAACATGTCCTGTTGGCCGCGCAGCAACCTGTTCTTCGTCTACAACAGTGTCGAGAACGGTCTGGTCAATCCTTTCTGCGGCAATCGCCCACGGCCCGAATTCCTTGCCAATCGCAAGGACTGGAGTCCGCTCGAGCCGATACGCTGAAGTCATCCACGCAGCAGGCGGAGGCACCCGAGTGGTGCCTCATGTCTTTCTCGGTCCGCGAAGGTGTCCTCATAGGCGATGGGCAACGACCCTCAAGCGTACGTAGTCGGCCGTCCAGTTTCCGCGGCTGTCACAAAGGCTATAAGTGAGCAGTGAGACCGCATCGTTCAGCACCGCCTCGCGAACCTCCTCCTCGAGCCCGTGCAGGAAAGGGCTGGCAAAGGTTGTCAGCCAGCCGACCATGCCGGTGGGAAGCGGCGTGGGGCGAGGGATCAGTTCGATGGCATCAACCCGAAAGTCGGCTGCCTCAAGGGTCAGGCGATACTCTTCTGGGGTGGGGAAGTACCAGGGGAAACGGGCCTTACCACTGATCCCGCGGGCCTGAAGCGCCGCCAGTAGAGCCGTACAGATGGCAGCCACATTGCCATGTCCGCCGAATTCGGCAACGAAGCGACCGCCCGGTTTGAGTGAACGATGTATGCCGGCGATCACCGCTTCATGGTTTAGCATCCAGTGCAGGGCGGCATTACTGAAGACGGCGTCGAATTCATGCTCGAAGGCCAAGTGATGGGCATCCATGACCCGGGCATCAAGCCCACGCTTACGGGCGGCATCGACCATGTCGACGGAAGCGTCGATGCCGATTATGCCGGCGCCGGATGCCGCGAGCTTCTCTGTCAGCGCGCCGTCCCCGCAACCCAAATCGAGGATGCGTTCGCCCGGCCGGGGAGAGAGAAGACGGGCCACGTCCTCGCCTAGCTCGGCCACGAAATCGGCATGATGGGCATAGTTCGTCGCATTCCAGCGCTGGCCCGGGGCGTTATGAGGCAACTGAGTCATGAGCGGGCTCCGGCGGTGTATGGGTAGGGCAGTGATTAACAGAATATCGCATTCTTGGCCGCCGACCACTGGGCCCAACGAGACATTTTGCCGTCAATGTTTCAGTCGATACCGGGTCCCTCTCCCCGGGCTGCCCGTTCCTGAGGAATCAACGCTGCGTATACCATCGCATGGGTGGGGGTTGCCACGCCGACGGCGCGTCCCAGTCGCACCACCGCGCCGTTCTGCGATTCCAGCTCGGAGGGCTCTCCTGCCATGATGTTGCGCTGCATGGAGGAGATGCTGTCGGCCGGCATGGCATCGATGAACTGCATGGCGCGGGTGACGGCGTCATCGGGGAAGGCTACCCCAAGCCCACGTGCGACATCATCGATCTCCTCCAGCATCGCTTCGATCATTGCCCGTGTTTCGGGAAGCTGGCGCGTGATACCGATAGGCGCCCGGGTGATGCTACCGATACCGCTCATGGCGCAGATGAACAGGAACTTGCTCCACAGGGAGACCTGAATGTCATCGGGGATCTCGGCGTTTACTCCATGGGCTCGATCGAAGGCGGCCTTGAGTCGGGCGGTACGTTCGCTGCTCCGGCTGTCTCGCTCACCAAGGCGCACGAACGGATCCACGCCGGCATGACGTATATGGCCAGGGGCCTCGCGCCAGGCCAGAATGCCGCACAGGCCTTCGAGTACCGGGCCGGCACCCAGCACTTCGGCAAGAATATCGGCGGCCTCCACGCCATTTTCCAATGGCAGGACCATGTTGTCGGGGCCGACCAGGGGGCGAATCGCTTCCGCTGCCTCACGCACTTGCCAGGCTTTGACGGCGACAATCACGCAGTCCGCCACGCCCACCGAGGCAGGGTCATCGGTAGCCCGAACGGATGACAGGTAGATGTCGCCCTTGATGCTTGAAACCCTGAGGCCGTCGCGCTGCATGGCAGCCAGATGTTCGCCACGTGCGACGAAGGTCACGTCCTCGCCAGCCTCGGCAAGACGTGCACCGAAATATCCACCCACACCGCCGCTACCCATGATGACGAATTTCATACTACCTCCTCGGATCTTGCTCTGTTATTGGAAGCAATAGTGGCAGAAATGGGAACAGCACGCTCTGATGGGACGGTTCAGGCGCCACTCATTCTGACGCAAGAAGAGGTGGCCAAGCCATGGCCTGCGTTGGATCATGGCAGAATGGGTACAGAGCGAGAAGAAGCCCTCTCGCGTCAATGCTGCCCTTCTGTAGGAGCACCACGTGTGTCTGTCGGCTGCGCACGCCTGAACGGGTAACGTCTCGGTGCGAAGGAAGATCAAGCGCTTGTAACTGGAGTTGTGATGAGTGCAGGCCTGCTCTATTTCGAAGACGAACGTATTCCCGCCATGAACCTGGCCTCGGCGGCTTCCCTTGCGGAGCATCGCGTGGCACGTCACCGCTTTCCGGACGAGGAGCTGTGTCTGCGGCTACCGTTCGGCGAGGATACCAACCTGCCGGACCCGCTGGTGGTCTATCGTAGCCTCGCCCACCCCAACGAGAAGCTCGTCGAACTGATGCTGCTCGCTCGCCACGCCCGCCAGTGCGGGGTGACGCGACTGATCCTGGTGGCGCCCTATCTGGCTTACATGCGCCAGGACATTGCCTTTCATTCCGGCGAGTTGGTCAGTCAACGGCTCGTGGGCGGTTTTCTCGGTGAACTGTTCGATGCCGTGTTGACCGTCGATCCCCACCTGCATCGTATCGATCGGCTCGAGCAGGCTATCCCTCTGAAGCACGCCCTGGCGCTTTCCGGGGCCCCGCAGCTGGCCGAGATGATCGCCGAGACGCGTTCCGACGCGCTGTTGCTGGGGCCCGATAGCGAATCGGTCCAGTGGGTCGAGCGCGCCGCCCGCGTCACCGGTCTCGATTATGGCGTCTGCAACAAGGCGCGCCATGGCGACCGCCAGGTCGACATCACGCTACCCGCCATCAACGTGAAGGGGCGTCGGGTCGTGCTCATGGATGACATTGCCAGTTCAGGGCATACCCTGGCCAGGGCCGCCGAGCGGGTATTGACCGCCGGTGCCGTTTCCGTGGATGTTGCGGTTACGCACGCTTTGTTCGCCGGGGACGCGCTCGACGTTCTACGACGCGCCGGGGTGGGCGAGGTCTGGAGCACGGACTGCATCGTTCACCATAGCAACGCGGTTGGCATGGCCCCGGCTCTAGCGGATGCGCTGGCTCCGCTGCTGCTCGATTCGAATTGATCAGCAAGCGGCGGTGCCCTGTGTCGCGGTCGCTACCGGAGCTGGCCAGAAGGTATTCGAAAGCGTACAACACGAGACATACGAAAATCGCCGGACAGGAGCGAAGAGCGATGGCGTTTAATCGAATTGCCGGTGGGCTACTGCTTGCCATGCTTATTGGCGCTTGCACCAGCTCGCCGACAGCGCCCACAGAAGAAGCACCTGCCGCACCGCCCGCTACAGGCGAAACGACACAGCAGGAAGTGACACCGGTCGCCACGTCGAGGGAAGACCGGTTCTGGAAGCCGCCACTCTTCGTGACGGAAGAGGACGAGGCGCATTACTACATCAGTCGTCTGGCCGATCGCCGCTTCGTCGATGTCTACGGTGGGGAAGAGCATCCGCGGGTCTGGTATATCGCGGCGGAGCGTCTGGGGCAAATCGGTGAACCAGCCATTTCACTCCTCTTCGGCCTCATCGACAGCCAGGATCCTTACGAACTGATGCTGGTGCTCTATGCGCTGCAGCTGGCCACGCAGGATCCCCGCGTCATGGCGCAGACCGGTGGGGACTATGTGCGCCTGAACGCCGTGTTGGACGAGAGTGCCAACGAGGAGAACCGAGACATCGCCTTGGCTTGGTGGCAGCGACATGGCTGGCGCTGGGAATAAGCCGTCGTCGAAGCGAAAGGAGGGCGAGACGAAGTGAAATCGCTACTCGATACTAGGTTTCGAGGACAGGCGCCTTGCCTGGCTTGCCGAGCGGAGGCTCACCCTGCGGGCCCGGCAATGGCTGCTGCCGTGTGGCACGGGCTTTCAACAAGCGAGCGAACTCCAGCAGGAGATGCTGATCCTCTTCGGGCAGGCCCAGGAACGTCATGTTGAGTGTCGCCTGGCGGGAATCGATGAAATGCTGTTCATCACCCAGCGAAAAGATATCCGCTAGATGGTAGTCCAGTGCCGCGGCGATTCGGTACAGCAAATCCAGGCTGGGCTTGGCCGTGCCCCGTTCGATTCGTGAAAGATTGCCTACGTGAGACCCCACTTCCTTGGCCAGCTGGGAAAGGGTCATGTCCCGCTCAAGCCGAAGTTGCTTGAGCGTTCCGCCGAGATTCATACGATCCCATGCTCCTGCGTTCGCTAGGGAGAGCTTTATCTATTCTAACGGCAAAAAGCCAACTCACAAAAATCCATCATTCAAAGCTAGTAAATGCACTGTTTGTTTTGTTCAGGTGCTCTTGAAGCACACCAGGGAACATTGGGTAAAAAACGTAGAATTAATTGCCCTGGCGGGTAATGGATAAAGCGAGAAAACCGCGCTGCGGTTTTTTCGTACATGGCCATCGAGGTCCTCTCAGGACTAAGGAAGCGAATGAGCCATTGCGGGTGATGCTGCTGCAGAATAATCGCTCAGCCTGCCGGCCCCAAGCATGCCGGCAGGTAATCTCGCAGCGAGCGGGGGCGTATTTCGAGATCCTCGAAACTGCCCACACCAGGCTCGACCACATTGTCATTGGCCATCATGATGACCTGATCGCGAGTCAGCGGCGGGCCGGGCAGTGGGGAGACAAGCAGGGCGATGGCCTGCCACAGGGCAAACGGAACCGGCACTAGCGGTCGCTCCCGTTTGAGGTAAGCCATGACCTGAAGCAGTAACTCCCGGTAGGACAGGATGTCGGGCCCTCCCAATTCGAACAGACGGCGTTCGCTGGGTACAGCGCTCAGCAGCCGGGCAATCGAACGTGCGATGTCGACCACGTGTACCGGCTGCAGTCGTGTGTCGCCGTACCCGAAGAGCGGAACGAAGGGTAACCGGGTCAGTTCCGCCAAGCGGCTGAGAAAGGTGTCGTTGGGGCCGAACATGACGCTCGGTCGGAGAATGATCGCTTTGGGATAGGCCTCGATGACAGCCGCCTCCCCGCGCCCCCTGGCGCTGACGTAACGGGAGCGCGAGGCGGGGTCGACTCCGATACCCGATAACTGTATCAGTGAAGGTATGCCGCATTGCCGGGAAAGCCTGGCGACCCGTGCGGCACCTTGAACATGGATATCCTCGAAGCGCAGGTGCTTATGTTCCACATAGAGGCTAACGGCGTTGACCACGCCGTCGGCACCCTCGATCGCTCTCGCCACATCCGCCTCGCAGCGAATGTCGGCCGAGACTCCCTCGAGCGGATCGATGGCTTCGGCCCATGCGGGCAGGCGTGGGTTTCGCGCCGCGATGCGCACCGCATGGCCCGCTTCCACCAGTTCCCTCACCACATGGTCACCGAGAAAGCCGGTCCCACCGAATACGGTGATGAGCGCCTGCGACATGCTGCCTCCGTTCGTTCCGCCGTCGTTTCAGGCTAGGGTGTCGTATCGAGCCCTGATAGCGGCAGGGGACCGTTCTCCTTGACCGTGCGAAGGGCAAAACTGCTATCCACTGAGCTCACCATGGAGAGTTGCTGGAGCCAGCGCAGCCAGGCTTCGAAGCGGCGGAAATCCTCCGTGATGACTTGGAGCTGGTAATCGAAGGCACCTGACAGGGCGTGACAGTGAATGACTTCCGCCTGGTCGCGCATGGCCGATTCGAACGCTTCGCTGGCGTGAGCCTGATGATCGAGTCGCACCCGGACGAAGGCGGTCAGCGACAATTCCAGCATGTCCTTGTCCAACTCGGCGCGGTAACGAGTGATCAGGCCGGCTTGCTCGAGTCGGCGGATGCGCCGAGCGCAGGGTGAGGGAGACAGGCTGACCAGTTCGGCCAACTCGGCAGTGGTCAGACGGGCGTCCTGCTGTAAAGCTTCAAGCAGCATGCGGTCGATGCGGTCGAGTTTCAGATTACGCATGGAGATGCCTCGTCAATGTGGCGTTTCGATATTCCTTGGCTGATACCGCTAACCCTTTCCCCAAGTCTGGCGAATGCGAGCCGCACTCGCCAGTCAAACCGTCGCTGAGCATGCCAGGCGATGCCGACGCCGGCGAGCCGCACGTAACGGTCGCCTGGAATCAATCCGTCAGGCTTTTCGCATCGCTTAGGGAAGCGTTGAGGCCCGGATAGGTGGAGTGGGGCATTTTTGTATACCCTTCAGAGTGATAAAAACCATAACGAATCCTGTCATCGGGAATGGGGGAAGCATGGTACTCAAGGGTTCGAGTTCCGGGAGCCGACAGACCCTGGAGAGTCGCTGGCAGGCCTGCCCCGCTGCACTGCGCCACTTGCTTCGGGGCATCGTGCTGACTGCATTGCTGGCGCTGGGCGCGGCCCTTGTCTATGTCACGGGGGGAACACGTTACGCCTATCCCTACCTGATGTTGATTCCGGTGCTGCTGGCAGGGGCCTGGTACACCTGGAAGGGTTCCCTGACGGTCGCGTTCGCTGCGGGTCTGCTGATGGCGGTGATGCCGCTCTCGGTGGCAACCGGTGAATCGCAGACGATGCTCAACTGGCTGATTCGGCTGGGTCTGTTCCTGGTCATTGGTGGCTTTGCCGGTGGACTGTTCGAGCGTCTACAGCAGAGCCGAATCAGCATGGAACTGGCGGCACGCACCGATCCGCGTGCCGGGCTGCCCAATGATATCGCTCTGGAATCGGACCTGACCCGCTGGTTGTGGCGCCACCCGCGGCAGGACGGGCGAACGGTCGGTCTGGTGCTGGTGCGCCTCGATGATCTGGATGACGTCGTCGAGGCACTGGGAGCCGACGCCTCCGACGCGCTGGCGGTGGCGATGAGCGAACGTTTCTCGCGCCTGGGACCCAACCTGGCCGGCTGCTATCGTCTTAATGATGCCGAGCTGATGCTGCTGTTCTGGCCGGTCGCACGCGAAGAGCTCGAGCGGCTTGCCCTGCGCGTGGTGGAATTGGGCGAGGACAACTTGGTAGTGCTCGGAGTGCCGCTACGGGTTCAATTGGTACTGGGCAGTACCCTGCAGCAGCACGAGCAGGATACGCC
Organism: Billgrantia pellis; assembly: GCF_008297955.1. Classification (GTDB taxonomy): domain Bacteria; phylum Pseudomonadota; class Gammaproteobacteria; order Pseudomonadales; family Halomonadaceae; genus Halomonas; species Halomonas pellis. The sequence continues at coordinate 33,438 of NZ_VTPY01000001.1, forward strand.
GGGAAGCCTGATTCGCGAGGCGCGGATCGCCATGCTGGCGGCCTCGGAGAAGCATCGCTCCCACTGTCATTTCCAGCCCTCCTTCGCGCGGCGCAGCGTACAGAACGTGAAATTGATCGCGCGGGTGCGACGCGGCCTGGAACTGGGGGAATTCGAGCTGCACTACCAGCCCAAGGTACGTCTGAGGGATGGCCGCATCAACGGCTGCGAGGGGCTGATCCGCTGGCGCGACGAAAGCGGCTCCCTGGTGTCGCCCGGGCTATTCATGCCCAAGGTCGAGAACACCACACTGATCGCGCCGGTAACGCGCTTCGTATTGAACGAAGCCTGCGATTTCGCCATGCGCTACGGTAACCGTGTCAGCATCAACTTCTCGGTACGCAACCTGATGGACGACGTGCTTCTCGAGGAGCTCAGGCAGCGCGTACAGGAAACCGACATGGATCCTGCCTTGCTCGAGATCGAGATTACCGAAAGTGCGTTGATGCACGATCTGTTTGCCGCCAAGCTGGCGCTGGAGCGCATGTGCGGCTTTGGTATCCATGTGAGTGTCGATGATTTCGGCACCGGCTTCTCCTCCTTCGAGTACCTGCGCCACCTGCCGATTACCGGACTCAAGATCGATCGCGCCTTCGTCAGCGGAATGGAGCAGGACGTTCGAGCGCGAAAGTTGATGGCGTGCCTGATTGAAGTGGGACACGCCCTGAACCTGGAAGTTACCGCCGAAGGCGTCGAGACCGAACCGCAGCACCACATTTTGCGTGAGCTGGGCTGCGACCAGGCCCAGGGCTTTCTCTACGCCAAGGCAATGCCGGGCGATGATCTGCTCCTGTGGTGTCGCGAACGCGAGCGCCGACTGCGCCAGGGCGATCCTTTCGTAACCGCCCGCAATCAACGGCCCGCCTCATTTCGCTGAGGCGGGCCGCGGCTTTTCCCCTGCCGCCAACACGCCCTTCCCCAAACACTCGATAGCAGAACTTTATGAGAATGATTGTCGTTTTGATGTGAACGGCTGCGAACGCGCGTCCAACATGCCGCATTCTTGCCTGGGACTTCACATCGATTTCATACAGGACTAAAATGGTACGAAATGCAGTGCAGGGTAATTGGCCCTCACAGTGAACCCAGGAGACAGGCATGCTGAAGCTTTCCCGCCTGACCGACTACGCTGCGGTGATCCTGGCGCAGATCGCTCGGCATCCCGAGCAGCCCCATGCAGCAGCGGAGCTGGCCGAGACTGTGCAATTGCCGCATCCCACTGTCAGCAAGACATTGAAGATGCTGGTTCGGGCGGGGCTGCTGGAGTCGCGGCGTGGGGCGCAAGGCGGCTATTCATTGGCTCGGCCGGCCTCGCGGATTACCGCGATCGACATCATCACCGCCATCGAAGGGCCGGTAGCGATGACGGAGTGCAGTCACGCCGAGGGGGACTGCGACCTGCTGGCCACCTGCGGCGTCTCCGACAACTGGAAGCGCGTGTCGCTGGCCGTTCGCACTCTGCTCGACAGCGTGACCCTGGCCCATTTGGCCGATGCCGCGCCGATCAAGCTGCCGGTGCAACTGCCCATACAGAGCGTGAGCCTGGCCGTCGACACGGCCTGAGCCACCGAACCGGATTCATTACCCGAGGCGAGCTCGCTCGCCGACCCAACCGCCCGGGAGGGGGAGAGACCATGGCAACTCAGGAAATGGAACAGCTGGTCCGTCGCGAATATAAAGAAGGGTTCGTGACGGATATCGAAAGCGATACGGTACCGCCGGGGCTCGACGAGAGCGTCATCGCCTTCATTTCCAACAAAAAGGGTGAGCCCGAGTGGATGCTTGAGTGGCGCCTCAAAGCCTACCATCAGTGGCTCAAAATGACGCCGCCGTCCTGGGCGCACCTGGATTATCCGTCGATCGACTACCAGGCGATCTCCTACTACAGCGCGCCCAAGCGCCCCGAGGATCGCCCTCAAAGCCTCGATGAGGTCGACCCCAAGCTGCTCGAGACCTACGAGAAGCTGGGCATTCCGCTGCATGAACGCGCTGCGCTGGCCGGCGTGGCGGTGGATGCGGTGTTCGACTCCGTATCAGTGACCACCACCTTCAAGGAAAAACTGCACGAGGCGGGTGTGATCTTTTGCTCGATCTCCGAAGCGATCCGCGACTACCCGGAGCTGATCAAGCAGTACCTGGGAACGGTGGTGCCGGTGGCCGACAACTACTTCGCCGCGCTCAACTCGGCGGTCTTTACCGACGGCTCGTTCGTGTTCGTGCCCAAGGGCGTGACCTGCCCGATGGAACTCTCCACCTACTTCCGCATCAACGCCGCCAATACCGGCCAGTTCGAGCGCACGCTGATCATCTGCGAGGAGGGCGCCCAGGTCTCCTACCTGGAAGGTTGCACCGCGCCGATGCGCGACGAGAACCAGCTTCACGCCGCGGTGGTTGAGCTGGTGGCGTTGGACGACGCCTATATCAAGTACTCCACGGTCCAGAACTGGTACCCCGGCGACGAAGATGGCAAGGGCGGCATTTACAACTTCGTCACCAAGCGTGGCGATTGCCGCGGTGATCGTTCGCGCATCAGTTGGACCCAGGTCGAGACCGGCTCCGCCATCACATGGAAGTATCCTTCCTGCGTGCTGCGCGGGAAGGATAGCATCGGCGAGTTCTACTCCGTGGCGGTGACCAACGGCCGCCAGCAGGCCGATACCGGCACCAAGATGATTCACATCGGCGAGGGCACTCGTTCCTATATCGTCTCCAAGGGCATCTCCGCCGGCAGGAGCAACCAGTCCTACCGCGGGCTGGTGAAGATCGGGCCGCGGGCCAAGGGCGCGCGCAACTTCACTCAGTGCGACTCGCTGCTGATCGGCGACCAGTGTGGCGCCCACACGTTCCCCTACCAGGAGATCGGCAACAGCACCGCGACCATCGAGCACGAGGCGACCACCTCCAAGATCGGCGAGGACCAGTTGTTCTACTGCCAGAGCCGCGGTATCTCCGAGGAGGATGCGGTGAGCATGATCGTCAACGGCTTCTGCAAGGACGTGTTCCAAGAGCTGCCGATGGAATTTGCGGTGGAGGCGGAAGCACTGCTGAACGTGACCCTAGAAGGCGCTGTTGGTTGAGGAAACGGCTGCGCGGTTGAATCCATTTTTCGGGTCGCATCGACGGCTCGCCAGAATCGAAAAGGTACTCAAGATGCTCGAAGTCAAGGATCTGTACGTCACGGTGGAAGGCAAGGAAATCCTCAAGGGGCTCAACCTGACCATCAACGCCGGGGAAGTGCATGCCATCATGGGCCCCAATGGGGCCGGCAAGTCTACGCTGTCGGCGGTGATCGCGGGCAAGGATGGCTATGAGGTCACCGGCGGGACGATCGCCTTCGAGGGCCGCGACGTGCTGGAGATGGAGATCGAGGAGCGCGCCCAGGCGGGACTGCTGCTGGGTTTCCAGTATCCGGTGGAGATCCCGGGGGTGAAGAACATCTACCTGCTCAAGGCGGCGCTCAATGCCCAGCGCGAGGCGCGCGGCGAGGGCGAGATTCCGGCCCCCGAGTTCATGAAACTGGTCAAGGAAAAACTGGCGCAAATGAAGATGGACGCCAGCTTTCTCCAGCGCGCCGTCAACGAGGGCTTCTCGGGTGGCGAGAAGAAGCGCAACGAGATACTGCAGATGCTGGTGCTGCAGCCGAAGCTGGCCATGCTCGACGAGATCGACTCCGGCCTCGACATCGACGCCATGCGCGTGGTAGCCGATGGCGTCAACAGCCTGCGTGCCGAGGATCGCGGCATCTTGCTGGTGACTCATTACCAGCGTCTTCTTGATTACATCGTGCCCGACCGAGTCCATGTGCTGGTCGACGGTCGCATCGTCAAGAGTGGTAGTGCCGAACTGGCGCGTGAACTCGAGACCCGTGGTTATGACTGGGTCGTGGAGGAAACTACCGCATGAGGGATGTCGAACAGCAGTCAAGCGAGGTGACAGTCTTTCTCGACCGTCTTGCGGAGCGCAACGCAAGCCGCGGGACCGAGCCGACCTGGATCGCCGCGCGGCGACAGGCCGGTGCCGCACGCTTCGAGGCACTGGGATTCCCGACTCGGCGCGACGAGGCGTGGAAATACACCGATGTGCGCGCCATCGCTCGCGGCAACTTCGCGTTGACCGATAGCGCCGCGTTCTCGCCCGCGTCGGCGGCGGCGCTCACGCTGCCCATCGAGGCCTATCGCCTGACCTTCGTCGACGGCGTGTTCGCGCCGGCACTCTCCGACCTGGGCAATCTGCCCAGCGGCGTGGCCGTGCTGCCGCTGTCCCAGGCGTTGGCCGAGAATCACGAGGCCGTGGGCGGCCCACTGGGCCGGCTGACCGGCGTCGAGTTCTCGCCCTTCTCGGCGCTCAATACCGCCTTCATGGAGGAGGGCGCCGTGGTGCGCCTGGCGCCGGGCAGCATCGTCGAGAAACCGATCGTCCTGCAGTTCCTCTCGCGGGCCAACGACACGCCGGTGATGAGCCATCCGCGCATTCTGATCGAGGCCGGAGGACGCAGCCAGGCCACCCTGATCGAACATCACGTTGGTGAGAGCGAGGCAGCCAATTTCACCAACCTGGTGGCCGAGCTGATGCTCGACCGCGGGGCGATTCTGACCCACTACAAGCTCCAGGAGGCGCCGCTTGGCGATCTCCACGTGGCCAGCATTCACGTGGAGCAGAACCGCGACAGCCGCTATACCTCGTTCAACCTGAACCTGGGCGGGGGCCTGGTGCGCAACGACCTGATCAGCGAACTCAACGGTCAGGGAGCCGAAGCCAATTTCTACGGGCTGTTCTACGGCCAGGGGCGTCAGCATATCGACAACCATACCCTGGCCAACCACAATGCGCCGCTCACGTTTTCCAACGAGAACTACAAGGGCATCCTCGACGACCGTGCCCGCGGCGTCTTCAACGGCAAGGTGGTGGTCAAGCGCGACAGCCAGAAGATCGAAGGTTTCCAGAGCAATGCCAACCTGCTGCTCTCCGACCGTGCCGAGATCGACGCCAAGCCGGAACTCGAAATCTACGCCGATGACGTCAAGTGCTCCCACGGCACCACCACGGGGCAGCTCGACGAGGAAGCCGTGTTCGTCCTGCGCACCCGCGGTATCGATGAGCAGACCGCTCGCGGCCTGCTGACCCTGGCCTTCGCTGGTGAGGTGATGGAGCAAGTGAGCCTGGATGCCATCGCCGAACGCGTGGAGCTGGCCGTGGCCGGCAAGCTGCCGGAGCGCTTCAACCTGGCTGGGCTGGTGGAAGCCGCCATGGCCCTGCACGACGAGTGAGTGAGGAGAACGCGATGAACCACCTGGCCACCGAGCGCGCGCTCAACGTCCCGGCCCTCGACGTGGCCGGGATCCGCGCACAGTTTCCGATCCTCGAACGGCAGGTGCACGGCCGGCCGCTGGTCTACCTGGACAACGCGGCGACCAGCCAGACGCCGCTGGCGGTGATCGATACCTTCCGCGACTACTACAGCCGTTATAACGCCAACATTCATCGCGGCCTGCATACCCTGGCCGACGAGGCAACGGCGGCCTATGAAGCGACGCGCGAGACGGTACGCGCCTTTCTGGGGGCGGCCGATCGGCGCGAGATCGTCTTCACCCGCGGTACCACCGAGGCGATCAACCTGGTGGCCAACAGCTGGGGGCGTGCCAACCTGAAAGCGGGCGACGAGGTGCTGGTGTCGCTTCTTGAGCACCACTCCAACATCGTGCCGTGGCAACTGCTGGCGAGCCAGCTCGGTGTCGTGGTCAAGGTGATCCCGGTGGACGAGCGCGGCGTGCTCGATCTGGCGGCCTACCGTGCGCTGTTCACCGAGCGCACTCGGCTCGTGGCGGTGAATCATGTCTCCAACGCCTTCGGTACGGTCAACCCCGTCGGCGAGTTGGCGGCAATCGCGCACCAGCACGGCGCGCGAATTCTGGTCGACGGCGCCCAGGCGGCTCCGCATCAGCGAATCGATGTGCGCGAAATCGACGCCGACTTCTACACCTTCTCGGGGCACAAGGTCTATGGGCCCACCGGCGCCGGCGCGCTTTACGGCAAGGCCGAGCTGCTCGAGGCGATGCCGCCGTGGCAGGGTGGTGGCGAGATGATCAAGAGCGTCTCCTTCGATGTGCCGACCACCTTCGCCGAGGTGCCCCACAAATTCGAGGCGGGCACGCCGGCCATCGCCGAGGTGATCGCCTTGGGCGTGGCGCTCGACTGGGTCGACAACGTGGGGATCGAGCGCATCGGCGGCTGGGAATCGATCCTGCTGGAGCGGGCCACTGCGGCCATATCGCGTATCGAAGGGCTGCGGCTTCTGGGAACGGCGCCGGACAAGGCCGGCGTGCTCTCCTTCGTCGTCGACGGGGTGCACTCTCAGGACATCGCGCTGTTGATCGACCAGTTGGGCGTGGCGATTCGCACCGGCAACCATTGTGCCCAGCCGTTGCTGGCGCACTTCGGCGTGACGGCGACCTGCCGAGCATCGTTCGCCGTTTACAACACGCTGGAAGAGGTCGAGGTCTTCGCCGAGTCTCTCGAACGTGTCGTCGGAATGGTGCGCTGAGCATGTCGACCATCGAACAGATAGCGAGCCTCGAGAAGGGACAGACACTGCCCCTTCAGCGTGATGTCGATGCCATCTCCATCCCCTTCGGCAAGACGGTGACGCTACCGGAAGACTGCGTGGTCAGTGTGATGCAGGCCAAGGGCAGCTCGGTCAGCGTTGGCTACGAGGGACGGCTCTACCTCATTGAGGGCAGCAATCTCGATGCTCTGGGACTGGAGCCGCTGCCACGGCCGACCTTGTCGGAAGAGGCTTCCGAGGAAGAGATCGAGCGCTTCGTGTGGGATCAGTTGCGGACTTGTTTCGATCCGGAGATTCCGGTCAATATCGTAGATTTGGGGCTGGTCTACGGTTGTCGCATCGAGCGCCTGATCAGCGGCGAGCGCGTGGTCACCATCCGCATGACCTTGACGGCACCGGGCTGCGGTATGGGCGATGTGATCGCCGCCGATGCACGCAACAAGATCCTCGGCGCTTCCCAGATCGACCGGGTTCATCTCGATATCGTTTTCGATCCGCCCTGGAGCCGTGAGATGATGAGCGACGAGGCGAAGCTCGAGCTTGGCATGTTCTGACCGAGTGCCGGAACCGCGGCCGAGCTTGGAGCCTGCCCGAGACGCTGTCTGCGGTTGGGCCATCCAGCATGCGAGGCTTCGCTCCGATGGTGGACAGGCCTGAGCGTCGTCCTCGTCAAGCGTCTGGGCTTGCGGTACCTCTTCCTGGTTCGGGATATCGATGCGCGCGGTGGTATGGAACTCCTTCAAGATAGTACTGATGTCGCTGGGGAGCGTGCTGCTACTGGCGGCCGTGCTGTTCGTTGCCGCCAATCTCTGGGTGCTGGGGCAGACTTACTCGCGCATCGAGCGTGAGCTGCCGCTGTGCGGCCCTGACCGGGTCGGCATCGTGTTTGGCACCTCGCACTGGACTCGCAGCGGCTTGCGCAACCCCCACTTCGATGCGCGAATCCATGCTGCTTCGCGCTTGATCCGCCTCGGTCGCATCGAGCATTTATTGCTTTCCGGCGACAACCGCACCCGCTATTACAATGAGCCCGTCACCATGTGGCGCGACCTACGCGCCCAGTCCGTGCGCGATCGGGACATGACCCTCGATTACGCTGGTTTCAGTACCTTCGATACCCTGGCGCGGGCGCGGGATGTGTTCGGCGTCGAGCGGGCACTCTTGATCACCCAGGTCTGGCATCTGCCTCGGGCTCTCTTCATTGCCGATGCGCTCGGGCTCGAAGTGAGTGGATGCGCCACGCCAGAGCGTCAGGTAACGGGGCTATGGCGGCTAAGGGCGCGAGAATGGGTGGCACGGGCGGCCACGGTGGGGGACCTATACGTGTGGGGGCGCGAACCCTATTTCCTGGGGCCGTTGGAGCCGCTGCAGATCGCCCCGCCCACCTGGCAGCAATGGTTGGAACTGGAACCGAAGCGGGAGTACGCGAACTAGTCGACGCCGTACGGACTAGCGTCGCCGCTGCTTCTGCTGGCGATAGAGTTCGCGGATCAGCGCACGGCAATCCCTCCAGCACTGCTCCACGACCGGCTCCAAGGGGGCGGGGAGCGGATGCGTATAGAGGGTGGCCAACGCTTGCATCAGCACCCGCTCCTGCTCGAGCAGTTCGCCGATGACGACCTGGCTTTCATTGCCCACGAAGCTTTTCAGCCGGCTCCATAGCCACATGTAATCGTCGCGTTCGACGTCAGCGTCTCGGGGCAGCAGGTCGAGGTGGCGACGGGCCAGTTCCTGTAGCTTGCGCGTCGCCTTGGCCCGGGACTCGTAGTGGGGCTTCAGGGCCTCGCGCAGCGAAGGACGCAGGCGCTCGAGATTGTCCTGAAAGTAATCGATGCTGTCAGCCAGCGCTTCCAACACGCTGTCCATCGCCACTTGGCGATTATCGAGAAACATGAGCGGTCACCTCCTCCGGTGACGCAGATTGTGGCGGGGGAAACACTGTTTTGCTAGCCCCGCAGCCAAAATATGTAACCTTTCTACAAATTCGGGCGCTTTTCTCGCAATTACCCCTTGGGCTTAGGAGGCGCCTTGGTCTTGCGCGTGGAAGAGGCGTTCTTCTCGATATGCTCGATGATCAACCCGGCGATATCCTTGCCTGTCGCGGTCTCGATGCCCTGCAACCCCGGCGAGGAATTGACTTCCATGATCACCGGACCATGATTGGCGCGCAGCAGGTCGACCCCTGCGACCCGCAAGCCCATCGCCTTGGCGGCGCGGATCGCCGTGGAGCGTTCCTCGGGAGTGATGCGAATGAGGCTGGCCGTTCCGCCGCGATGCAGGTTGGACCGAAACTCGCCCTCTGCCGCCTGTCGTTTCATCGAGGCAACTACCTTGTCACCGATCACGAAGCAGCGGATATCGGCGCCGCGGGCCTCCTTGATGTACTCCTGAACCATGATGTTGGCTTTCATGCCCATGAAAGCCTGGATCACCGATTCCGCCGCCTGGTTGGTCTCGGCCAGCACGACGCCGATGCCTTGGGTGCCCTCCAGCAACTTGATTACCAAGGGCGCACCCTTGACCATAGTAATCAGGTCGGGAATGTCATCCGGCGAATGGGCGAAACCGGTAATCGGCAGGCCCAGCCCCTTGCGCGAGAGCAGTTGCAGCGAGCGCAGCTTGTCGCGCGAACGAGTGATTGCCACCGAATCGTTGAGTACGTAAGTACCCATCATCTCGAACTGGCGCAATACGGCGCAACCGTAAAAGGTGACCGAGGCGCCAATGCGCGGAATGACGGCGTCGAAGCGCTCGATTTCCTCCCCTTTGTAGTGAATCGAGGGATGATGCGCGGCAATGCTCATGTAGCAGCGCAGGGTATCGATCACCCGGACCTTATGGCCGCGTTGTTCGGCGGCCTCCACCAGTCGGCGGGTGGAGTAGAGATTGCGGTTGCGGGACAACAGCGCGATATGCATCGAAGGCTCCGGAGCGTAATGCCGGTGATCAGGGTTCGCCATGCAGGAAAGTGGCCCCGGGGGCCACCAGCAGGCGGCGCAGGGCGCGACGGCCGAGCAGCATGGGGTGACTCATGTCGCGACGATCGGCCAGCGTCAGCTCGACCATCATCTCCAGTTTACCCATCTGCAGCGGCGTGCGAATGACGTAGCGCCACTCCTTTTGCCCATTGGAACTGGTCACGCGGCGACGATCATGGAGGTGGGTACGGAATACGTGAGGCGGTGTTTCCTTGCCGCCGCTGCGAGTCGTGAAGCTGACCCACAAATGTCCCTCTTCCTCGAAGATCTCGATATCCTCGGCGTGCAACGCAGAAGTGCGCGCTCCGGTGTCCACCTTGGCGCACACCGTCATGCCGATTTCCGGCAAAGTGACCATCTCGCGTCGACCGATCACGGCCTTGGGCGTGTAGGGAAGTTCCTTCATCGCGTTCAGTTCCAGCGACTCATGCTCATTGGCCGAGCCTGGCTAGGCGCCGGCCGATGACGGAGTCCGGCGACGCTTCGCGCAGGGTCACCAGTACCGGCAGGCGCAGCCGGGGAATCAACGCCAGGTCGCGAGCGGCGTTGGCGAAGTCGGCCCGAGGTTGCTCCGCCAGCCGCATCAGGTATCGCGGGAGGCGCTCGGCATCTTCCAGGTGCATCCAGTTGCGCCCGGCGATGGCTGCCAGCAGGTCGGGACCACAAGCCGAGGCATCGTCGAGCAGACTATCGATCCAGGGGCCGGCGACCGCCTCGGAGGCGCTGCCGACGGCCCGCAGACAGGCGCAAAGAGCTTCCAGGTCGCCCTGAATCGCGGCTCGTTCGCCGCGTTCACGCACTATTCGTGCTAGCGCATCCGGCACCGCTACATGCTCCAGACAGTAGCATAGCGAAATCAGCACTTCGCGCGGCAGCGTCGGCAGTCGCGCCGTCAATTCTCGGGCGTCGGCGGCGTCCAGACGCACGGCGAAATCGGCCAACCCCTGCAACCCCAGAAATTGCCAATCGACCTCCTGTTGACCGCTGAGGTAGGCCGCCACCGGCTCCAGATGAGGACTGCCCGGTTTACCCATGTCATGCGTGGCGCGGGCATGCAGCATGGCCTGGAAAGGTAGCGAGGGGGTAAAGGCCAGCGGATTGTCCTGCATCAAATTATCCACCGCCTCGTCATTTTCCGTCGTGCTGCCGACACGCGCGGCATTGCGGCCCAGAGTGACCAACAGGCGTTCCAGGAAGGCATCGCGGGGGGCCGGTACCAGTTGCCCCTGTTCATCGAGGGGCAGCGCAAGAAACCAGATCAGCGGATCGTTCAGGTCGCCCAAGCGAAATACGATGCCTAGGCGCGCCTGGCCCTGCCAGGGTAACGGCCAGGGGACCGCGCCTTTCTCGAAGCGCGACAAGGTATCGAGGGCGCACGGCTCCACTCGACGGCCCATGTGGTAGAGGTGCACCTCTGCGCCCGTGCGCGTGAAGAAATCGTGAAGCGTGTGGATCGGCTGCATGTCGACTCCCATTCGAGCGTGCACTCTACCGTGTCGGCCGGGGGCTTGTCAGCCATCCCACGGCGCTTGTCGCCGAGGATGGTCAAGAAATGACCATCCCTGGCGATCCCACGGATTCTCTGCTACCGCGGCGGGTTTCCATAGCTTATCCACAGCCTCTTTCAGGGAATCTGTGCATTACCCCCTCACGCAGCTACGCTATGGCTGACATAACCAAGGGCTATTGGAGCCGTGCGGTATTCTTTATGTACTGTAGCTGCTTGGGAGGAATAAGATTGGTGTCCAATATTCCAAATCAATATTAAGGAGGCGGTCATGAAGCGTTCCCTTGCCGCAGCGGTGGTGCTGTCCGGGGTTCTGGGTCTAGCCAGTGGTCTCGCCCAGGCAAATGACGTGCTCAAGGTGGGCATGTCGGGTAGCTATTTTCCTTTCACTTTCGTCGAGCAGGATACGCTCAAGGGCTTTGAAGTGGATGTCATGCGTGCCGTGGGCGAGGAGCTGGGAGTCGAGGTCGAGTTCGAGACCGCCAACTTCTCCGGCCTGTTCGGCATGCTCGAATCCGGCCGTATCGATACCATCGCCAACCAGATCACTATCACCGAGGAGCGGCAGGCCCAGTACCTCTTCACCGAACCTTACGTCTATGACGGTGCTCAGGTGGTGGTGAGAGCCGGCAACGAAGAAATAGCGGGCGTCGAGGATCTCCGGGGCAAGCGTGTCGCCGTCAACCTCGGCTCGAACTATGAGCAGTTGTTGCGTGAGCTGCCTTTCGCCGACGAGATCGATATCCGTACTTACGACAGCAACATCGAGCAGGATACGGCGCTGGGTCGCGTCGATGCCTTCGTCATGGACCGGGTCAGCGCCAGTCAAGTGATCCAGGAAAAGCCGCTGCCTTTACAACTTGCCGGCGAACCGTTCTCGAGCATTCGCAACGCACTGCCGTTCCGCGACACCGAAGCGGACCGTGCGCTGCGGGACCGGGTCGACGAAGCGCTCGCCGCGCTACGCGAGGACGGCACCTTGACGGCGATTTCCGAGCGTTGGTTCGGTACCGACATCACGCGGCCGTAATCCGGGCATTCCGACGTGCGAGTTCTCGACTTCGACTACATGCTGGGGCTTGTGCCCGTCCTGCTGCGCTATCTGCCGCTGACGCTGCAGATGGCCGCGGCGGGCATGGTCCTGGCCCTTTTCCTGTCCTGCGGCCTGGCCGTGATTCGCGTGCTGAAAATACCGGGGTTGAACGCCGCCACGATGCTGTTCATCTCGTTCTTTCGCGGCACGCCGCTGCTTGTGCAGCTGTTCCTGTTCTACTATGGCCTACCGCAGCTGCTGGCCTTCCTGACCCACATCAATGGCATCACCGCGACCATCATGGGACTTACGCTGCACTTCTCTGCCTACATGGCAGAATCGATACGCGCCGCCATTGTCGGGGTCGACCGTAGCCAGACCGAGGCGGCCCTGTCGATCGGCATGACCAACGGTCAACTGATGCGGCGCATCGTCCTGCCTCAGGCGACACGCGTCGCCGTGCCCACCCTGATGAATTACTTCATCGACATGATCAAGGCGACATCGCTGGCCTTTACGCTGGGTGTCACGGAGCTGATGGGGGCAACGCAGAAAGAAGCGGCCGGTAGCTTCCTTTACTTCGAAGCCTTCATCACGGTGGCGATCATGTACTGGATCATCGTCGAGTTGCTGGCCTGGTTCCAGAGATGGCTCGAGGTGAAACTCAATAGGGCGTATCGTCGATGATCAGGATCGCCAACCTCGTCAAGCGCTTCGGTGACAATACCGTACTCGATGGCATCGACCTGAAGATTGAGCAGGGCGAGATCATCGTGGTGATCGGTCCTTCGGGGACGGGCAAATCGACGCTGCTTCGCTGCATCAACTTTCTTGAGCGTCCGGACGCCGGCCGTCTGGTCATCGGCGATCTCGACGTTGACGTCACGCGGGCCAGCCGTGCCGACATCCTGGCGGCGCGACGACGCACGGCGTTCGTTTTCCAGAATTATGCCCTGTTCGCCCACAAGACAGCGCTCGAGAACATTGCCGAAGGGCTGATCGTGGTCAATCGTTGGCCCAAGGCCAAGGCGCACGAGCGAGCCCGGGAAATTCTTCGGCGCATCGGCCTGACCGACCGCGCGGATGCCTATCCGGCCTCGCTCTCCGGCGGTCAGCAGCAGCGTGTCGGCATCGGCCGTGCCATGGCCGCCCAAGCCGAGGTGATACTGTTCGACGAGCCGACCTCGTCGCTGGACCCCGAATGGGTGGAAGAGGTACTAACGTTGATGAAACAGCTGGCGCGTGAGCGACAGACCATGCTGGTGGTTACCCATGAGATGAGTTTTGCCCGGGATGTGGCGGACCGGGTGGTGTTCATGGAGGGGGGGCGCATCGTCGAGCAGGGGCCGCCCGCACAGCTGTTTAATGCGCCGCGTGATCCTCGCACGCAGGATTTCCTGCGCAAGATTCTTGCTGGCCAGCCGTCTCCACAAAAGCGCCTTGAAACGAACGTGGGAAGCGTTGACGGGAGACGATAGGGCGCCGGTGTTGTGAGATAATGTCGGCACAGCCAAACAGGAGATCTCATGACTGTCCACGAGGAACTCGACGTTGCGCTTCGCCGCCTCGAGGCCACCATGAAGGCGACCCACATGTGGCGTATGACGCCGCCCGACTCCGAGGCGTTCGAAAGCCAGCAGCCTTTCTGTATCGACACCATGGCGTTGCCTCAGTGGCTGCGGTTCGTCTTCATCGCACGTTTGGATGCGCTGATCGAGGCCGAAGCGCCGATGCCGGAAAAATGCGAGGTTGCGCCGGCCGTGGCCGCTTACCTGATTCAGGAAGGGGCACGTCCACAGGACCGCCTATTAATGTGCAAGGCCGTGGAGGAGATCGATCGCTTGGTGACCGAGAACTGACGGGCGGGTGGCATCAGGATGCCCTCCGTATGGCCGGGTCGAAGCGCGCATTGGCTTGACCTGTCCCGACATCGCCCATGCTGACCCGGCCGAGCATGACGAGGCCAGTCAGATAGGTGGGCCTCGTCATTGTCTTACCCAAGACTATCAGAAGCGATAGCTTGCGCCGGCCATGAAGACCCAGGGATCGATGTTCGCCGACCCCAGTTCGTCACCGTCCAGGCTGACGTCGGTATCGATATCGATGTACCAGGCGGCCGCGTTCACGCCCCAATTGTCGCTCAGGCGAAAGTCGACGCCGACTTGACCCGCAGCGCCCCATGAGTTCTCCAGCTTCAGGTCCCCCAGATCGCTCGACTCGTCGAAGAAGTGCGTATAGTTGATGCCGATACCGGCATAGGGCTGTACCTGGGCGCCGGTACCACCCAGCGGGTAGTACTGCAAGGTCAGCGTCGGTGGCAAGTGCTTGGTGGAAGCGACCTCGTCACCGTTTAGCCGAATATCGTGCTTGAACGGCAGCGCTGCCAGCAGCTCGACGCCGAGCTTGTCATGGAACAGATAGCCTAGGGTAAAGCCCAGGTTGGTATCGCTGCGCACATCGACATCAAGGGTGCCGTCCGCCAGGCTGCCATTGTCATTCTTGGGATCGACATGAGCGACACCCACACGGGCGATGAAATCGCCCTGGTTGTAGGCGAGCGCCTGGCTGCTGGCGAGAAGGGCCGTCGCCGCGAGGCCGGCGGTTAATAGAGAGGGAAGGACTTGCTTGGGCATGGGTCGACTCCTGTCGTTGGCAGAAGGGTAGCCTGGGCTACCGCCGAACGAAGTCAGTCTACTCAGTGCCTGGCGGCGGAGTATTGACCCACAGCAAGAGTTGTTCCGGTACCTCAAAGCGCCTATTCAAGATGGCTTATGGTTTGATCAGCCGGGCGGATAAGGCAGCCAGACGAAGAACGCCGGACGCGGGGCCCGGCGTTTCGATGCGACACGACATCGTTAGGCTTAGAAGCGGAAGGTGACACCGCCACCGATGGTCATCGGATCGACCTTGGCGGTGCCGATGCGCTCGCCGTCGGCGGTGATCCGGGAATCGACATCGGCGTAGTTGGCAAAGCCATTGAGCATGAAGTTGTCGGTAATGGCCAGGTCGACCCCGACCTGACCCACGGCGCCATAGGAGCGACGCGCGTCGATGCCTTCCGGCTCCCCGGAGAAGCGGGTGTAATTGACCCCAGCGCCGACGTAAGGCTGCACTTTGGAATCCAACCCGCCAAGCGGATAGTAGTTCACCAACAGATTGACCGGCATGCGGTCGATCGTGCCTGTGCCACCGCCGAGCGCCACGTCATGCTCGATTTTCTCGGAGCCATTCAGTTCGATACCCACCTTGTCGTGGAACAGGTAGCCAGCCCCGTAGGTGAAGCCGGTCTCACCACTACTGATACCGTCGGCAATACCGTTGTCTGAGGGGGTATCGGATTTGGCGAAACCGCCACGCACGAAGGCATCTCCGGCACCATAGGCCAAGGCCGCCTGACTGGCGAGGGTAAAGCCGGCGGTGATGGTCACCACGGATAGCAGACGAGTCGTTTTCATCACAGCGTCCTCCTGATTTCTGGCGAGCGCCGGAAGATCCGGCGGCTTGGACTGTGAAGAGTATAGGAACACTGTTTCTAAAAGTCCTGTTTAATTTTGTTATTGGCGCATCGTGCTGTTCGTTGGGAACAATTGAAACGAGTCTAATTTTACTTCCTTGCATATGCTGAGCTTGAGATTGCAAGGTGTATAACTTTTGCCGTTATGCAGCATTGGCATCGGGGGAAGGGAAGCGCTAAGCCTTGTCTAAGTGACAGGCGACAGGCGAGGAGACGAGACGATGATGTCAGAGTTGCGCAGCGAGCCGATGTGGTTGACGTTGGCGGCCATGTTGCTGGCGGCGGCGTTGGCGCTGTGGCTGTTGGCACGGCCTGAGTTGATCAGCGGGTTGTCGTTGCCGCTGCGCTTGCCGGCGATCGCCCTTGGGGTCTGGGCGTTGGGAGCCGCTTTCATGCGACCCCTAGGGCTCGAACTACGACGTCGTTGGCAGCGTCGACTCACTACCCCGCCCTTGAGTCTGGCGGCGCTGGGGATGTTCACGTTGTGGCTGCTTGGACGTGCGCTCTGGCTGGCTTGAGTCCGGAACGCAGAAGCCGCCCCAATGGGCGGCTCCGTCACTGGCCTGCCTCGGTTACGCTTCTTCGAAAGTATCGAAGTCGGCGGTTACCTTGAGGTCGGGTTCCTCCGTGGCCAGGCTGGCCACAACAATAGCAATGTAGGCCAGGATAACGCCCGGGACGATCTCATAGAGATCGAAGATGCCACCGGACAGCTCTGCCCAGACGACGACCGTCACACCGCCTACCACGATACCGGCCAGGGCGCCCCACTTGTTCATGCGTCGCCAGTAGAGCGACATGATCAGCGCAGGACCGAAGGCGGCACCGAAGCCGGCCCATGCATAGGCAACCAGATCCAGGACCGTGGAGTCTGGGTTAAGCGCCAATAGGTAGGCGAAGACGGCAATGGCGATGACGGCGAAACGGCCGACCCAGACCAGCTCGGTTTGGCTGGCATCCTTGCGGAAAATCGCCTTGTAGAAGTCGTCGGTCAATGCCGAGGAGGAGACCAGCAACTGTGAATCGGCGGTGGACATGATCGCGGCAAGGATGGCGGCGAGCAGGATGCCAGCGATCACCGGGTGGAAGATCAGGTTGACCATGACCATGAAGACGGTCTCGCCGTCGGCCAGGTCGCGCTGCACGAAGCCCACGCCGAGCAGACCGACTGCCACCGAGCAGACAAGCGCGAGGGCGGTCCAACTGACCGCGATGCGGCGGGCAGCGGGAATATCGCCGTCGCTGCGGATGGCGGCAAAGCGAGCCAGAATGTGCGGTTGACCGAAGTAGCCCAGGCCCCATGCCAGCGAGCTGATGATGCCGATTGCCGTCAGCGCCTCGCCGGTGGAGGCATCGCGGAACCAGGAGAGCATGTATTCACTCTCGGCAGCCAATGCCGCAGCCGCACCGTCCATGCCACCCAGGTCGCCGAAGGCGACGATCGGCACGATTGCCAGCGCCGCGGCCATCATCAGGCCCTGGATGAGGTCGGTCCAGGAAACCGCCAGGAAGCCGCCGAAGAAAGTGTAGGAGATGACCGCAATGGTACCGATGGTCACCGCTACGCTGTAATCGTAGCCGAACACCGTCTCGAAAAGCCGGCCACCGGCGACCAGGCCGGAGCTGGTATAAAAGAGAAAGAACAGCAGAATGAAGACCGCCGAGATCACCCGCAGCAGCTGCGACTTGTCGCGGAAACGGTTGGCGAAGTACTCGGGAAGCGTCAGGGCATCGCTCACCTTGAAGCTATAGAGCCGCAGACGGCGCGCCACGATCAGCCAGTTGAGCCAGGTCCCGATCAGCAAGCCCACGGCGATCCAACTCGCCGAAATCCCACTGACATACGCGGCGCCCGGCAGACCCAGTAACAGCCAGCCCGACATATCCGACGCCCCGGCGGAGATCGCTGAGGTCCACGGGCCGAGCGTGCGTCCGCCGAGTATATAGTCGGACAGGTTGGTGGTGCGCTTATAGGCAACGATACCGATGCCCAGCATTACGATGAGATACACCACGAAGGTGAAACCGATAGCCATGTTATTCTGAACCATTGGGGGTTCCTTCAATGTTGTTGTGGTAACAGACGAGTGCGGTCACTCGTCTCCCAGCGCAAGCAGTGACGCATTGCCGCCCAGGGCGGCGGTGTTGACGGTCACCGTTTTCTCCGTGGCGAAGCGCAGCAGGTAATGCGGCCCACCGGCCTTGGGGCCGGTACCCGATAGACCCTGCCCGCCGAACGGTTGTACGCCCACGACGGCGCCGATGATATTCCGGTTTATGTACACATTACCAACACGAATCTTCTGCGCGACCAACTGAGCAAAGGATTCGTTGCGGCTATGGACGCCAAACGTCAGCCCGTAGCCCTTGGCATTGATGGTCTCGAGCACGCGTTCGATCTCGCTGGCCTTGTAGCGCACGATATGCAACACGGGGCCGAATTGCTCTCGCTCCAGGACATCGATCCCGTCGATATGAAAGGCCACCGGGGGCACGAATGTACCGGAGTCGGTATGGGCTGGATCCATACGGGTCTCGGCCAGCAGGCGTCCCTCGCTCTTGAGCCGCTCGATATGCGCCATCAGGCTTGCGCGTGCATCCTCGTCGATCACGGGGCCGACATCTGTACCCAGGTCGCGTGGATCGCCCACGTGTAGCTCGTCCATGGCGCCACGCAGGATGTCGATGACCCGGTCGGCCACGTCGTCCTGCAGGTAAAGCACCCGCAGGGCACTGCAGCGTTGTCCGGCACTCTGGTAGGCGGACTGAATCACGTCGGCGACTACCTGTTCCGGCAGGGCGGTGGAGTCGACGATCAAGGCATTCATGCCGCCCGTTTCGGCGATCAGCGCCGGCAGGGGGGCATTGTCGCGTGCCGCCAGAGCGCGGTTGATGGTCTGGGCGGTATCGGTGCCACCGGTGAAGGCGACCCCGGTAATCCGCGGATCGGAGCTGAGCACGCTACCTACGGTAGGACCGTCGCCCGGAAGCAGCTGGACCACATCGCGTGGCATGCCGGCTTCATGAAGTAGCTCGACCACGCGGTGGGCGACGATGGAAGTCTGCTCGGCGGGCTTGGCCAACACGGTGTTACCCGCGACTGCGGCCGCCACCATCTGGCCGCAAAAGATCGCAACCGGGAAGTTCCACGGGCTGATTGCGGCGAACACGCCCTTGCCGTTGTGCATCAGCTGGTTCGATTCGCCGGTGGGGCCGGGCAGGTGAGTTGGCTCGCCGAATTGCTCCTCGGCACGCATGGCGTAGTAACGGCAGAAATCCACCGCCTCGCGGATCTCGTCGACACCATCGGTGAGCAGTTTGCCGCCTTCGCGCGAACACAGCGTCATCAGCTCCGCCATGTTCTCTTCCATCAGGTCGCCCAGGCGGCGGAGAATGGCGGCGCGCTCGGCCACCGGGGTAGCTTCCCAGCGGGGGAAGGCGGCCCAGGCGGCATCCAGCGCGCGGGAGGCCTGGTCGCGGGTGGTCCACTGGACACTGCCAACGCGCTGGCGGCGGTCGTAGGGGCTGCATACCTCATGGATATTGGTCGGGTCGCGTTCCACCTCGAAGGCGAGCAGCGGGCCGACGTCATAGCTGCGCTCCATGAAACCCGCCATGGCCTTCATCAACGGCTCGTAGTGGCTGCGCACGTTGAGGTTGATGCCTCTGGAATTGAGCCGCGTCTCGCCGTAGATGTCGCGAGGCAGAGGGATGCGTGGGTTGGAGAAGGTGCGGTATTGCGCCAGCGTCTCGACCGGGTGCACGCAGAGGGATTCCACCGGCACCTTGGGATCCACCAGTTGGTGCACGAAAGAGGAATTGGCGCCGTTCTCGAGCAGACGACGCACCAAATAGGGCAGCAGATCCTTGTGTGCGCCCACCGGCGCGTAGATACGGCAGTAGGTGCCCCTGGGGGCCCGCTTTAGCGCCGCATCGTAAAGGGCCTCGCCCATGCCATGCAGACGCTGAAATTCGAATGGCCGTGTCGCTTCGTTGGCTATCTCGAGAATGGTGGTGATGGTGTGCGCGTTATGGGTGGCGAACTGGGGGAAGATGCGCCCGCGCGTCTGGTCCGAGAGTAGGAAACGGGCGCAGACCAGGTAGGCAACGTCAGTGCAGGCCTTGCGGGTATAGACCGGATAGCCTTCCACGCCGAGCTGCTGCGACTCCTTGATCTCGCTATCCCAATAGGCGCCCTTGACCAGACGCAAAGGAATCTCGTCGCCCTGGCGTTCGGCCAACCGGTTGAGATAGTGCAGTACCGGCAGCGCGCGCTTGGAATAAGCCTGCACCACCAGGCCGAAGTGGCCCCAGCCCTTGCAGGTGTCACTTTCGTAGATGGCGCGGAAGACCTCGATCGACAGCTCCAGACGATCGACTTCCTCGGCATCGATGGTCAACGCCACGCCGCGCTCGCGCGCCATGGCGGCCAGCTCGCGTACGCTGCCGACCAACTCACGCAGCACCTGCTCGCGGCGGCCGAATTCGTAGCGCGGATGCAGGGCCGAAAGCTTGATCGACACGGAGGGGGCCGGCGTGCGGTCGGTCAGTGTGCGGCTGGTGTTGCCGACGCGCTCTATGGCCCGGGCGTAGTCATCGAAGTAGCGCTTGGCATCGGTGC
The DNA here is from genome assembly GCF_008297955.1 of Billgrantia pellis. GTDB lineage: Bacteria > Pseudomonadota > Gammaproteobacteria > Pseudomonadales > Halomonadaceae > Halomonas > Halomonas pellis. The sequence goes on from NZ_VTPY01000001.1 coordinate 53,692, forward strand.
GCGTGCGTGCCGCTTCGCCCAGCATGTCGTAGGAGTAGGTGTAACCCTTGTCGAATAGCGGCTTCGAGCGCTTCAGTGCCTCGTCGATGTCGCGGCCGAGCACGAACTGCCTGCCCATGATCTTCATCGCCTCGTACATGGCGCGGCGGATCACGGGTTCGCCCATGCGGTTGACCAGGCGGTTGATGAAGGTCGTGGGCTTGCCGTCGCGCGGCTTGTCGAGTGTGACGACGCGCCCGGTCATCAGCAGGCCCCAGGTCGAAGCGTTGACAAGCCAGGATTCGCTCTGGCCCATGTGGGCCTTCCAGTCGGCGGGCCCGAGCTTGTCCTCGATCAGCGCATCGGCGGTGGCCTTGTCGGGAATGCGCAGCATCGCCTCGGCCAGGCACATCAGCATCAGGCCTTCGTGGGTATCGAGACTGTACTGCTGCAGCAACTCGTCGATGGTATCGACGGCCGTGTCCATTTCACGCACTTCGCGCACCAGTTCGGCGGTTTTGCTGGCGATGCGGCTGAAATCTTCCGGGTCAGCGCTCAGCACGTTGACCAGTTCTTGGACGAAGGCGTCTTCCTCGACCACGTAGTGTTCGCTGATACGGGCGAAAAGCGTGTCGAGATCCTGCTGCCAGGCAGCAGCATCCAGCATTGTATTGGCGTTGAGCATGGGAATCCCCTGGATGTGTCACCCGTCCTGAAACGGCAATCGCCATGCTCCGGGCGGACTGCCCGAGCATGGTTGTCTTTCTAGACTGTAGGGCGGGATGAGGGAGGCTGCTTGCGAAAACCGATGCTTGACTTATCGATTTCGCGGTAGATTGCCATATGGGGATTGCGAATTAGACTTAAGTCGTATGTTCTAGTCGGTTTGGTATCGGCATGGCGCTTTCCAGCGACGCGCGGCGCAGCTGGCTTGGAGGGCAGCCGTAGACGTTGCGGAAAGCATGGGATAGCGCGCTCTGGTGCGCGAACCCGGTTGTCACCGCGATCTGCGAGAGAGGCAAGCGGCTTTCTTCGAGCAGACGACGAGCCGCCTCCAGGCGTCGGCGCCGAACGTACTGCCAGGGTGAGAGGCCGGTTTGGCGGCGAAAGCGGCTGCGGAAATGCGCCTCGCTGAGGCAGGCCTGTCGCGCGAGATCGGCTACCGCAATCGGGCTGGCCAGGTGCTGGTCAATGAAGCGATCGAGTCGGGTCAGGTCGAGCCGACGTGACGGGGGCGGCGCAGGGCCGCCGAGCCGGGCATGCAGACAGCCCAGGAACGTGGCGGCTAGGCGATCGCTCTGGATGGCACTGAGGCCCTGCCCGTTACCGGCTTCGAGCAGCAGGAAGTCGAGATACTGCTCAAGAGGCTTGTCCAAGGCGAAGAAACGGGGGGCGTCGAACAGACGCGATAATTCGTGATGATAGCCGGTGAGTGAGGGCGCATCAGCGGGAAGGTCGAAAATGAGCTGGCGATTCTCGCCCTGGCCGACATAGTAATGCACGTGGTTGGCCGGCACGATGCAGCCGGAGAAAGCGGAAATGGCACCGCCCAGACCTTCTATCTCGAACTCAGCCTGACCCTGCAGGCCGATCACGATCTGGTGGAAGTCGTGGGCATGATGCTGGGTGGCGGTGTCGAGGGGAATCTGACGTATGACGCTGGGCATGAGTCTCTCCCGCCTGGCAATCCGACTCGGCGAGGATATCACACTCACTGCGACGTCAGGACTCGTTCGAGCCGCGTCGACGCTGGCGGAGACGATGGTGTGCCTCCAGGTGGTCGCGCAGTGCAGCCAGTTCCTTGCGCCCGGCGTCGTTGAGCAGCGGCTTGCCCTGGGCGATCTGCCAATGGCGCCCATGCTCCTGCATCACATGCTGGGCGCGGCGTCTCACGCCTTCCAGATAGTCATCGTGACGGATCGGGTAGTTCATGACGATGTTCCACTCGGTCGAGGTGACCTCGTTTCTCAACGCCTTGTCGAACAGCGCCAGCAGTTGCCCAGGCTCGGTGCGATAGCGCGGCGTGCGCGAGAACAGCAGGATGAGTACCGTCCCGCCGACGACGAGCAGGCAGACAGCGAAGATAAGCAGATAGAGCGCCATGCGAAAGCCTGGGAGGTGGGGCGCGAAGGCCTTGCCAATGCCGGATCGTGCCGATCACGAATGGAGCGGGTGAAGGGAATCGAACCCTCGTCTTAAGCTTGGGAAGCTTCTGCTCTACCATTGAGCTACACCCGCAAGGCGGTTTCGATAGTAGAACCAAGGGCTTGAGCTTTGCAAGCCGGCTCGCGCTTTTTCCTTTCGACTAGGGATAACGCCTTGTTTTTCGGATTTCACTATCCTTTTCTGGCGTGCCGTCAAGCCTTGCGCGAGGGCGGCGTCCGCTGTGTCCAAGGGTGAGCGGCACGCCGCCGTAGCGGCGTGAAAAAAATTCTGAAGGACTGGCGAACTTTTTTGCTTGATGCTGTCTTATCTGATACAGGCAACAGCGCGATGGCAGTCGCTAACACTGTTGTTCTGGCTCGCAGTTTCGATCTTGCCGCCCATGCCCTGCATGTGGCGGCTTCTTTTCGTTTGTCGTAGGGCTGCGGCAGGTCGGCGTTAGGGCGGCGTGCGCCGTTGACGAGAGGGGGACGGTGCTGCACCCGGCACGGCCGGGTGCTATCGGTCGGTATGTCCTAGCCTAGGAGAGACTCATAGATAACGCATGCGCAAAATGGCGGTCAGCACATCCCGTCGTGTGACGATGCCGCAAAGGCGACCCTGTTCGGTAACCGGATAGACCTTGGGCTTGTTGCCACTGAGCATCTCCTGGGCCAGGTCGGTGATGCTCTTGGTCGGAGAAACCGAAAGCACTTCATTGCGCATGAGCTCCCTGACCAGAGGCGCTTCGTCATTGAGATAGGCACTCTGCAGAAGCTTGCCCATCACGTCCTGTTCGGAAATGAAGCCGATCAGCTGATCGTGATGGTCGACGACCGGGACGCCGGGCAGGCGATGCAGTGCCAACCCCTCGGCCAGGGTGATGATTGAGGTGGTGCCGGTCACTCGGTAACAATCGCGGGACATGATCTCTCGAACGATGGTCGGGGCCCTATTGAGCATGGCGCATCTCCTTGTTCGATCGCCTTGGCGGGACAACTCCAGCATAGCCGAGCCGTCAGCGATTCTATGAATGACACTAAACTGGCAGCTAACGCTATGGACTGGCGCCGCCAGTCGGAACCTGATCCAGGCTTGCTGGCTCCAAAGGCAAGGTATGGCATTGTCAGGGTGGCGTTTCGTCTTGAAGCAAAGGAGAACGTATGGATGCGCGCGAGTACTTGGCGAGGAAAGGGCTCGATGGCAAGCGCGATGAAGAGCGCCCCAACACGCTCGAGGAAAAAGCCTGGGAACGCGCTCGCCAGTCGGGCGAACACCGTCCGCATGCCGGCACGCCCTACGATTGGGAGGATTGGGAGCGTTACCACGACGAACTGGCCGAAGATGCCGGGACCATCGAACAAAAAATCGATCGCCAGGCGCATCGCCGCGAATCGGAAAGCGACGAGAATGGGCGGATAGCGGACACGTCGGTTCAGCACTACGAGCCGAGTGCCGACCCCGCTGCCGCCCAGCCGATTGAAGCGCTCCCCACCTCGGAGGTGCCGGCCCATAGGGCGTGGGCAGCGTCGCCGGTGTTGCGTTTCTCTCTCAGAGGGTTGGCTATCCTGATGCCGCCCCTGGCCGTGGGGCTTTCAGGGGGCGCTGGGCGTAACGTCGCCATCAATCTGCTTCTCACTCTGCTGGGTTGGATTCCCGGAATCGTGCATGCCTGGCGATGGCTCGGGCGCGTCCTACGCTGAGCGCCCGGGGCATAACCTCTCTACCTGTCGTGGCCGGCTACCTCGCGATCGGCCACACCGAGCCAAGTCCTCGCTCGTTTCGGAGCGAAACCTATTCGCAAACGAAATCATGCGCGAAGCGAAAGCGCAGCCTGACCAACGAGTCGCTATGCTGAAGCTCGCAGCGGCGATTTGTATGGCGGCGCCCGGCTTATACCAAGGTATAAAACCGAATCCGAACATTGGCGTTGCCCACCGGCGCAGCCTTGGACTAGTCTCGCTATCGAAAACGAACATTTTCTGTATCAAATGATTGCAAACGAACATTGAGGTGTTCCTGTTCGTTGAATCGGTACCGTTATCCTCAGCCACCGATAACAATAATCAGGACGAGGCACATGTCTTACCCACCGTTCGATCCCCTCCAACGTTCGGTCCATTCTGCTCGGCGGCCTGTCGCTGGCCGATTTGGCGGTTCGCCATCGCTGCATGGCGGTCTGCGATGACTCAATAACGATGACAAAGAGTTCAGCATGTCACTGAGACTTGAAAACATCGACCACGTGATCAATGGCACCAGCCATATCGAGGGAATCAACCTCGAGCTGGAGCCCGGCTCCTTCAACGTCCTGCTTGGCCGGACATTGGCCGGCAAGACGACGCTGATGCGTATCATGGCCGGCCTCGAGACGCCGACCCGTGGCCGGGTGCTGATGCATGGCGAGGACGTGACGCGCAAATCGGTACGCAAGCGCAACGTCTCGATGGTGTATCAGCAGTTCATCAACTATCCGAGCCTTACGGTCTACGACAATATCGCATCGCCGCTCAAGCTGGCGGGGGTGCCACGCGAGGAGATTCGCCAGCGAGTCCACGAGACGGCCAGCATGCTGCACATAGAGCCTCTACTCGAACGCTATCCCGCGGAACTCTCCGGTGGGCAGCAGCAGCGTACCGCCATGGGGCGGGCGCTGGTCAAGGATGCCGATCTGATTCTGTTCGACGAGCCGCTGGTCAACCTCGATTACAAGCTGCGCGAGGAATTTCGTGAAGAGCTGCGCGAACTTTTCAAGGCGCGCAATTGCATCGCCGTCTACGCCACCACGGAACCCAACGAGGCGCTAGCGCTGGGGGGGTATACCGCGGTGCTGCACGAAGGGCGGTTGCTGCAGTACGGCCCCACCGAGGACGTCTATCACCGGCCGCGCGACGTCCTCACCGCCGAAATGTTCTCCGAACCGCCGATCAACGTGGTGCCGGCGATGGTATCGGGCTCGGAGGTCACCTTCGACCACGACGTTCATTTTCCGCTCAATCGGGATCTGGCGAGCCTGACGCCGGGCCAGTACCAGTTTGGCGTGCGTGCCTCGCACATCGGGCTAGCGCCTCAGGCACAGGACGACCTGGAACTGAAGATGAAGGTCGATATTGCCGAGATCAGTGGGTCGGAAACCTTTTTGCACGTCCATAACGAACGCTTCCATCTGGTGCTGCACCTGGCCGGTATCCATCCGTTTTCCGTCGATCAGGAGATCAAGGTCTATTTTCCGACCCACAAGATCTATGCCTTCGATCGACATGGTGACGTCGTGCACATTCCCGCACGCCCAGGAGCGCGCTGATGGCCCAGATCACACTCAAGTCGCTGGCCCACAGTTACGCATCCCATCCCGTCGGCCCCGAGGATTACGCCATTCGGGAGATGGATCATGTCTGGCAGCAGGGCGGCGCCTATGCGTTGCTGGGGCCGTCCGGTTGCGGCAAGTCGACGCTGCTCAACATCATCTCGGGCCTGCTCACGCCTTCCGATGGCCAGGTGATGTTCGATGACCAGGTGGTCAACGAGTTGCCACCCGAAGCGCGCAATATCGCCCAGGTGTTCCAGTTCCCGGTGGTCTACGACACCATGACCGTGTACGACAATCTGGCCTTCCCGCTGCGCAACGTGGGGACCCCCGAAACCAAGGTGCGCGAGCGCGTCAGCGAAGTGGCCGCTATCCTCGATCTCGCCTCGCTGCTCAAGCGCAAGGCCCGCAACCTCACCGCCGATGAAAAGCAGAAGGTCTCCATGGGGCGTGGCCTGGTGCGGGACGACGTCTCGGCGATTCTCTTCGACGAACCGCTCACGGTGATCGATCCACAGCTCAAGTGGAAGCTGCGGCGCAAGCTCAAGGAGATCCACGAGCGCTTCAATATCACCATGATTTACGTAACCCATGATCAGCTCGAGGCCTCGACCTTCGCCGACAAGATCGCCGTGATGTACGAGGGCCAGGTGGTGCAGTTCGGCACTCCGCGCGAGCTGTTCGAGACTCCCGCCCATACCTTCGTCGGCTACTTCATCGGCAGCCCCGGCATGAACTTCATCGAGATTGCGCGCACCGACGGGGGCGCGCGAGCCGGTACCGTCGACCTATCTCTACCGCCGGCCATGCTGGATGTTCTCCATCAGACCCGTTCGCGCAATCTCAAGCTGGGCATCCGCCCCGAGTTCGTAGAAATCACGGACGCGCCCGGAGGCGACACCTACGAGGTGAAGATCGAGATGACGCAGGATCTCGGTACCTATCGAATCGTGTCGTTCACCTTTGCCGGCGAGACGCTTCGCGCCCGGGTGGCGGAGGGGCAGCCTCAGCCGGAGCGCATCGCCCACGTCCGTTTTCCCGAAACCCAACTGAACCTGTACATCGATGAGTTCCGCGTGGAGGTGGGGAAATGAACAAGGTCCAGAACAACCGGGCGTGGCTTCTGATCCTCCCCATGCTCCTGCTGGTGGCTTTCTCGGCCATCATTCCACTGATGACGGTGGTCAACTACTCGGTACAGGACGTGTTCGACGCCCATACGCGCTTTTTCACCGGCACCGAGTGGTTCGAGGCCATTCTCAACGATCGTTCTCTGCAGGCGGCGCTGCTGCGCCAGTTCGCTTTCTCCTTCACCATCCTGGCGATCGAGGTGCCGCTGGGCATCGGCATCGCGCTGTTGATGCCCAAGCGTGGCTGGCAAGCCTCCACGGTGTTGATACTGATTACGCTACCGCTGCTGATTCCCTGGAACGTGGTGGGCAGCATCTGGCAGCTCTTCACCCGAGGCGACATCGGGCTGATGGGCGTAGGTATCCGCGAATTGGGTTACGCCTACAACATTACCCGCAACCCCACGGACGCCTGGGCCACGATCATCCTCATGGACGTGTGGCACTGGACGCCGCTGATCGCCCTGTTGTGCTACAGCGGCCTGCGCGCGATTCCTGACGCCTACTATCAGGCGGCGCGCATCGACCGCGCTTCGCGCTGGGCCGTTTTCCGCTACATCCAGTTGCCCAAGCTCACCAACGTACTGGTGATCGGGGTGCTGTTGCGTTTCATGCACTCTTTCATGATCTATGCCGAACCGTTCGTGCTCACCGGCGGCGGGCCAGGCAGCTCCACGACCTTCCTCAGCCAGACGCTGACCACCATGGCCATTGGCCAGCGTGATCTTGGGCCCTCGGCGGCGTTCTCGCTGATCTACTTCCTCGTCATCCTGCTGGTCTGCTGGGTGTTCTACACCGCGATCATGAATAGCCAGAAAGATGCAACGCCCCAGGGAGAGGCCTGACATGACCGGTTCCTTGCCTACCACACCCGCGAGCGTACGCCAGCAGGCGGCCGCGGCAGCCGCCAAGCGTCGCCAGCGGGCGCGTTCGAGCACTACCCGCTGGCGTCGTCGGATACTGTTGGGTCTGTACCTGACTTTCGTGCTGCTGCCGATCTACTGGCTGCTTAACATTTCGTTCCAGACCAACAGCGAGATTCTCGGCAGCTTCTCGTTCTGGCCCCAACAATTCACCCTGGGCAACTACATCGGCATATTCACCGATGCCAACTGGTACATGGGATACGCGAATTCGCTGGCCTACGTGCTCATGAACATGCTGATCAGCATCTCGGTAGCATTGCCCGCCGCCTACGCCTTCAGCCGCTTCACATTCATCGGCGACAAGCACTTGTTCTTCTGGTTGCTCACCAACCTGATGGCGCCCCCGGCGGTGTTTCTGCTGCCCTATTTTCAGCTCTATTACTCGGTGGGGTTGTTCGATACCCACGTTGCCGTGGCGCTGGCCCATTGCCTTTTCAACATTCCGCTGGCGGTATGGATTCTCGAAGGCTTCATGAGCAGCGTGCCCAAGGAGGTCGACGAGACCGCCTACATCGATGGTTACAGCTTCCCGGCTTTCTTCGTGAAGATATTCCTGCCGATGATCCGTTCGGGGATCGGGGTCACGCTGTTCTTCCTGTTCATGTTCTCCTGGGTCGAGTTGCTGCTCTCCCGGACCCTGACCGCGACCAATGCGCAGCCGATTGCCTCGATCATGACGCGAACCTCGACCGCCTCGGGGATCGACTGGGGCACGCTGGCCGCCGCCGGTGTACTGACCATCATCCCGGGCATCGTGGTGGTTTACTTCGTGCGCAACCATATCGCCAAGGGCTTTGCCCTGGGTCGCACCTGAAGGGGAGAAAACCGAAATGGAATGGATGGTCTGGACCGTGCCTACGGCAATTTTCTTCGCCGTTATTGCTGCCATGCTGCTCGGCATGACGGCCTGGGAGCTGGTCTCCCCGACAGTGGAGCGGCGCGGCTTTCTGCCGATCGCCACGACCCGTGGCGATCGGCTCTTCATCGGTTTGCTTTCGGCCGCCTATATCCACCTGGTGACAGTCGGCTTTACCGAGCTCTCGATTTGGTTTGCCCTGGGGATTTCCCTCCTCTGGCTGCTGGTGCTGATGCGCTGGGGCTGAACCAAGGCTGTACGGACGATAACCGTGTCAAGGATGACGACCACACGCAGAACGAGGTCAACATGAAGAACAATAGGATCCAACTGACGGCGCTGGCGGGCAGTCTCCTGCTCACCTCCGGCGCCCTGCATGCCCAGTCAGACGATGCTCGAGCGATCGCCGAACGGTTGATCGACGAGCATTTCCAGAACTCGACGCTCTCCCGCGAGGAGCAGATCGAGGAATTGCTGTGGTTCGCCCAGGCCGCCGAGCCGTTCCGAGGCATGGAGATCAACACCGTCGCCGAGGGGCTCACCACCCACGTCTGGGAGCGTGACGTGCTGGCACCGGCCTTCGAGGAACTGACCGGCATCCGGGTTACCCACAACATCATCGGCGAAGGTGACGTGGTGGATAACATGCAGACCCAGATGCAGACCGGACGCAACATCTACGACGGCTACGTCAACGACTCGGACGCCATCGGCACGCATATCCGCTACGGCACCACCATCAACCTGACCGAGGCGATGGAGAACGAGTGGGCCGACTATACACTGCCGACGCTCGACCTCGACGACTTCATCGGGCTGCAGTACGGCACCGGGCCGGATGGGAACATCTATCAGCTGCCCGACCAGCAGTTCGCCAACCTCTACTGGTTCCGCTACGACTGGTTCCAGCGTGAGGACCTGCAGGAGCAGTTCCGCGAGATCTACGGCTATGATCTCGGCGTCCCTACCAACTGGACCGCCTACGAAGAGATTGCCGAGTTCTTCACCGAGCATGTCGGCGAGATCGACGGCGAACGGATCTATGGCCATATGGACTACGGACGCCGCGATCCGTCGCTGGGCTGGCGCTTCCATGACTCCTGGCTCTCCATGGCCGGGATGGGCAGCCCCGGCGTACCGTTCGGCAACCCGGTGGACGATTGGGGCATTCGCGTCGACGAACAGAGCCGTCCGGTCGGCGCTAGCGTCAGCCGCGGTGGGGCGACCAACTCGCCGGCCTCGGTGTTCGCCGTGACCAAGATGGTCGAGTGGCTGGACAAGTACGCACCGCCCGAGGCGCAGGGCATGACCTTCGGCGAAGCCGGTCCGGTACCCGCCCAGGGCAACATCGCCCAGCAAATTTTCTGGTACACCACCTTCACCGCCGACATGACGGATCCGACCCTGCCCGTCAACCACGAGGATGGTTCGCCCAAGTGGCGCATGGCGCCTTCGCCCACCGGGCCGTACTGGGAGGAGGGCATGAAGGTCGGTTACCAGGACGTGGGTTCCTGGACCTTCTTCGACTCCACTCCCGAGGATCGGCGCACCGCGGCGTGGCTGTTCGCCCAGTTCGCCACCGCCAAGACGGTCTCGCTGGAGAAGCTGATGGCCGGCCTCACGCCGATACGCGAATCCGATATCTTCTCCGACCAGATGACCGAACTGGCGCCCAGGCTGGGCGGACTGGTGGAGTTCTATCGCAGCCCCAACGAGTCCAACTGGACGCCTTCTTCCACCAACGTGCCCGATTATCCGCGCATGGCGCCGCTGTGGTGGCAGAATCTGGCGCCGGCCGTCAGCGGTGAGGTCACGCCCCAGGAGGCACTCGACAATCTGGCCGGTGAACTCGATAACCTCATGGCGCGGCTGGCACGGGCCAACGTGTTCGAATCCTATCCGCCCATGTTGAACGAGGAGCGCGACCCCGAGGAGTGGTTGTCGCAAGAGGGCTCGCCCAAGGCGAAGCTGGATGAGGAGATGCCGCAGGGGACCACCGTTCCTTATGACCAGATGATGGAGGCGTGGATGGCTGCCGGTACACGTCAGTAAGAAGCTGGCGTCGAGCAAGACGTCCGACTCGGTCCAGGCCCGGCACACGTGTGCCGGGCCCATGAAGCGCGTGTCTCCGGTAGCCCTTTCGGGTCAATCCAGACCCCGTGCGGCGCTCGCCGAGCGGGGCTTCTGTCTGCCAAAGGTCCGCACATGGAACTGCGCAGCAGCAACATCGACAGACTCGACAACGAAGCGTTCGACGTCCTCATCGTGGGCGGCGGCATCAATGGCGCGGCCTCGGCGGCCGCGCTGGCCGGGAAGGGCGTACGGGTCGCCCTGATCGAACGAGGTGACTTCGCCGGCAGCACCAGCATGCACTCTTCCAACCTGGTGTGGGGCGGTATCAAATACATGGAGAGCCGCGACTTCGCGCTGGTGCGCAAGCTATGCATGAGCCGCAACCACTTGATCAGGAGTTATCCCGCCACGGTACAGGAGATCCGTTTCCTTACCACTATACCCCGGGGGTTTCGCTATCATCCGCGCTACCTGTGGGCCGGTGCCTGGCTCTACTGGCTAATCGGCAATGGCTTTACCCGCATACCGCGCTTCCTCTCGCCCCAAGCGATCCGTGACAGCGAAGCGATCGTCGATGTCCGCGATGCCATCGGAGGCTTCGAGTATTCCGATGCCTACCTTCACGACAACGATGCCCGCTTCGTCTTCAACTTCGTGCGCGGGGCTCTCGACTATGGCGGCATTGCGGTGAACTACGTCGAGTCGCTGGGAGCTGAGCGCAAAGACGGCTCTTGGTTCACCCGGGCGCGCGACGTGATCGGTGGGGGCGAAATCGAGATCCGCTCGAAGGTGCTGATCAATGCCGCCGGCCCCTGGGTCGATGCGCATAACGGCTTGACCGGTCAGGCCACCGAGCATCGCCATGTCTATTCCAAGGGCATCCATCTGATCGTGCCGCAGCTGACCGACAGCCAACGGGTGCTGGCATTCTTCGCCGACGATGGCCGGCTATTCTTCGTCATTCCCATGGGACCGCGAACCTGCATCGGCACCACCGACACCCGCGTCGATCACCCCGAGGTGACGGCCACCGAAGACGACATTCGCTTCGTGCTGGACAATATCAACAAGCGCCTCGAACTCGACAGCCCGCTGGCCAAGCAGGACATCATCTCCATCCGCTGCGGCGTGCGCCCCCTGGCTGTCAAGGCCGGTGGCGGCGGCGAGCGCGACTTCCTGCAGCTATCGCGCAAGCATGCCATTGATCTCAACCAGCGCGATGCCCATCTGAGCATCTTCGGTGGCAAGCTCACCGACTGCCTCAACGTGGGCGAGGAGATCGTCGCAGCGGATGAGGGCATGGGGATCGAGATACCGTACCCGCAGCATCGCTGGTACGGTGAACCGCCCGATCAGGTGCGCCGGGAACTCCTTCATCAGGCGAAGCTGATGCATCTCGATGACATGACCGCCGCCGATGCCTCCGAGCCGCTTTCGAGCCGATTATGGCGGCGCTATGGTACCCACGCGCTGGAGATGCTCGAGGAGATTCGCGAGGACCCGCGACAGGCCGAGGTGCTGATCGAGGGCACCGAGTACCTGCGCTGCGAATTGCGCCATGCCAAGCGGCGCGAGATGGTCACACGGCTCGAGGACTTCCTGCGCCGTCGCTCGAAGATCGCGCTGGTGGTGCATGAGGACGCTATGCGTCGCTCGCCGGGCCTGCGCGAGGCGTGCACCATCCTATTCGGCGACCAGGCAGATGCCCGACTCGAAGAGTACTTCGCCACCACACGGCACGCGCGAGGGAAGAGTGTCGTCGTTGCGCCTGGTGAAGCGATGGACTCCGCAGCGCCACGGGTTTGAAGCGAGCATCGCCACGCAGTGCATTGAAGCGGGGCCCCTGGCCGGTATAATGCCTCGTCAACTTTGATGAATTGAGAGGTTAACCGTGGGCTATCTCATCGGCGTCACCGCGCTCTGGGCCTTCTCCTTCTCGCTGATCGGCGTTTACCTGGCGGGCCAGGTCGATAGCTACTTCGCGGTGCTGATGCGCGTTTCGCTGGCGGCGCTGGTGTTTCTGCCGTTCCTGCGCCCTTCGCTGCTGGTCGGACGCCAGCGTCTGGCCCTGATGGGGCTGGGGGCGGTGCAATTGGGCATAATGTATGTTTTCTTCTATCAGTCCTTCCTGTTGCTGACGGTACCGGAAGTCCTGCTGTTCACCATCTTCACACCGCTTTACGTGACGCTGCTCGACGACGCGCTCTTCGGTCGCTTCACGCCGTTCTATCTGCTCACCGCCGTCATGGCTGTGCTGGGGGCCGCCGTGATCCGCTATGATGGCGTCGATAGCGGCTTCTGGCTCGGCTTTCTGGTGGTGCAGGGAGCCAACTTCTGCTTCGCTCTGGGGCAGGTGGGCTACCGTCGCCTGTCCGCGTCACTGCCGGCCTCTTTGCCTCGTCATAGCGTCTTCGCCTGGTTCTACCTAGGGGCCTTGGCCGTGGCCCTGCCAGCCTTCATCCTGCTTGGCAGCGCCGCTGCACTGCCGGGCAACGGTGTGCAATGGGGCGTGCTCGCCTGGCTGGGGCTGGTGGCCTCCGGGCTTGGCTATTTCCTATGGAACCTGGGGGCGACCCGTGTCGACGCCGGCGCCCTGGCCATCATGAACAATGCGCTGATCCCGGCTGGCCTGGTGGTCAATTTGGTCATCTGGAACCGCGACGCCGACCTGCCGCGGCTAGTGTTGGGCGGGGCGATCATCGTCGGCTCGTTGGTACTCAACGAATGGTGGCTGCGTCGCCGCCGGCTTGCTGCCGCCTGAGCCGGTTTGCCCGGTTCACGGCCAGCCTCCATAATGAGCGGCCATGATCCGGGGGGCGAGGGCATGCACGAGCAGTACGGCGGGTTCAAGAATATCGGTCTGATCGGTCGCCTGGGCAGTTCCGAGGTAGTCGATACACTGAAGCGACTGATGCGTTTTCTCGATGGAGGGGGCTATCACGTCATCGTCGAGGATCGCACCGCGACCGTGCTGCTCGACCATGGCCACCCCGAAGCCAGCCGGCGCACCCTGGGCGAACTCTGCGATCTGGTAATTGTCGTGGGAGGAGACGGTAGCCTGCTGGGTGCGGCACGCACGTTATGCCATAGTGGTACCTTGGTGCTGGGTGTCAACCGCGGGCGGCTGGGCTTCCTCACCGATATTTCACCGAACGAGCTCGAGGAGCGTGTGGGCGAAGTGCTGACCGGTCGCTTCGAGGTCGAGGAGCGTTTCCTGCTCGATGCCGAGCTCTATCGCGATGGCGCCCAAGTGGGAAGCGGCGACGCCTTGAACGAAGTGGTGTTGCATCCGGGCAAGGCGGTGCGCATGATCGAGTTCGAGCTGTTCATCGACAACCAGTTCGTCTACAGCCAGCGCAGCGATGGGCTGATCATGGCCACACCCACCGGTTCCACCGCCTATGCGCTTTCGGGAGGCGGCTCCATCATGCATCCCAAGCTGGATGTGATCGAGCTGGTGCCCATGTTTCCCCACACCTTGTCCAGCCGGCCCATCGTCATCGATGCGGCCAGTGAGATACGCGTGCATATCGGCGAGACCAATCAGACCTACCCGCATATCAGTTGCGACGGGCAGACGCGTGCCGTGGCCAAGCCCGACGACGTGCTGATCGTGAAGCGCAAGCCTCAGCGGGTGCAACTGGTCCATCCTCTGGGTCATAACTTCTATGAGGTTCTGCGCAGCAAGCTGGGCTGGAGCAACCGGCTGGGGAATTGATGTGAAGCGGGCGGCAGTGGAAGGCTACGATCTGATTGGCGACGTGCATGGTTGTGGGGCGACGTTGGCAGCCCTGCTGGAACGGCTCGGCTACCGCCAGCGTGGAGGCGTGTACCGCCATCCGCGGCGTCGGGCCATCTTCCTCGGCGACCTGATAGATCGCGGCCCGCGGATTCGGCTGGCGGTGACCATTGCCAGACGCATGGTGGAAGAGGGCGAGGCGCATATCGTCATGGGCAACCATGAGTACAACGCTCTGGCCTATTGCCAGCGTGCACCGCACCATCTTGGACGCGAGTGGTTGCGTGAGCACAGTCCACGGCACAATCGCATCATCAAGGAGACACTCGATCAGTACCGCGACCATCCCGTCGAATGGGAAGACACGCTGGCCTGGTTCAGGGAGATCCCGCTGTTTCTGGAGTTTCCGGCGTTTCGCGTGGTGCATGCCTGCTGGGACCAGGGATTGATCGATGCGCTACGCCGCGACTACCCGGATGGCCGCGTCGACGAGGCGTTTCTGCAGCAGTCGGTGGCGCCGAACACACTGGCTTATCGTGTTTTCGACCGTCTGACTCGTGGCGTTCATTTACCGCTGCCCAAGGGAGTGAAAATCCACTCCGGCGACGGCTTTACCCGGCATAGCTTCCGCGCTCACTTCTGGGCGCGTGAGCCGCGCACCTGGGGCGACGTGATCTTTCAGCCCGACAACCTGCCCGACGCTCTGGAAGGGCGCGAGCTGAGCACGGACGAACATGCGCGACTGCCGCATTACGGGCTCGACCAGCCGCCGCTGTTCATTGGCCACTACTGGTGCGAGGGCATTCCGGCCCTGCCGACGGCCAATATCGCCTGCCTGGATTACAGCGCGGTGAAGTTCGGACGCCTCGTGGCCTATCGCTGGAGTGGCGAGCGGCGGCTCGATGCCGACCGCTTCGTCTGGGTGCGGGTTCCCCGGGACGAAGCGTCTCGGCCCAGGCCCTGGGAAATCGAGTTCGATTGAGGCCAGGTGATGACGCTACAAAGTGTTACAACTTTTTTTTCAACGATCCTGAACTTCCTTGCGCTGCGCACATCTGAATAGGTGTTCCCTTGAATGATCCCTTGCTCTTGTCCGGCGGCCCCCCTTCCGCCGGATTTTTTATGCGCGCTCGGCAGCCGTCGGGGGCGTTGGCGTTGAGAAATGCCCGAGCGCAGCGCAAGATGCCCGTTAACCCCTAGTTCAGAGAGGGCTCATGTACCGTATCATGCTGTTTCCTCACGAAGTCGATACGCGTGAGCTGCGCCGCGCGCTATGGGCGCATCGGATCGGGCATCGTTTCACCGACGAGGAGGAGGGGCAGGTGTTATGGCTGGCCGATCCCGCGCAGCACGATGCGATGATGCAGCTCTTGCTTCGCTGGCAGCGCGGTGAGCGGATCATGCCGGAGCGGCGCCGGCGTCCGCGGGATGGCGCTTCGCTAGCCGTTCCCTTCCGCTTGGCACCGGTGACATCGATTGCCATAGCCGTCTCCTTGGCAGTCTTCGCCCTGATGGCGGTGATGGGCGATGTCGTGGTCGCCATGCTGACTATCGTGCCGGTTGCTGTCGTTGGGGGCGGCCTGGCTTTCGGCAATCTGTCCGAGGTGGTCACGTCGGGTCAGGTGTGGCGCCTGCTCTCGCCGGCCTTCCTGCACTTCGGCTGGATGCACCTGATCTTCAATATGATGTGGCTATGGTATTTCGGCCGCCAGGTCGAGGCCCTGCAGGGTAGCGGGCGAATGCTGGTCTTGCTGGTGGTGGCCGGTATCGGCGCCAACCTGGCTCAATATCTCACTGGGACCGTGCTGTTCGGGGGCATGTCCGGGGTCGACTTCGCGCTGCTCGGCTACGTCTGGCTGATGTCCCGCCGCGCGCCCGCGAGCGGCTTCTTCGTCCCACAGATGTTGGTAGTGTTCATGCTCGGCTGGATGGTCTTTACCATGACCGACATGGCCACCGCCGTGGGTTTCGGCAACGTGGCCAACGAGGCCCATTTGGGCGGGTTGGTCGTGGGGTTGCTGTTCGGATGGTATTATTCGAACCGTGCCCGCCATCCTTCCTGAGCCGCCATTTCGAGAGATTCCCAATGAGCGATATGACCTTCGAGCGCATGATCCGGCAGATGACGCCGGCCGTCTACGAGAGCCTCAAGCAGGCGGTGGCGCTGCGCAAGTGGCCCGATGGACGCATGTTGACCGCCGAGCAGACCGAGCTCTGTCTGGAAGCGGTAATCCGCTACGAATGGGAGAGCCGCGTGCCCGAGGAGCAGCGGGTCGGCTACTTGCAGCAGCGTACCTGCGGCAGCGCCAGCAGTGGTAGCGACGTGCCGCCCGAACTGGCAGGCCTGGCTCGGGATGCCACTCGTGACTGAGGATGCCGTAACGGAATTCGACCGGATCGAGATTGCGCCCACCGTGCAGGGTTGCCTGAGCAAGATGACCATCATGCCGGGTGAGCAGGGTGGGCCGGTGAAATACACGCTGCGTGCCGGCGAGCACCGTCTCGATCTCAATGCGCGCCTCGGCCGATCCCTGCGGCTGACCTGGACTGGGGCGATCGCTTGCACCCATTGCGGCCGGGCGACGAAGAAGAGCTTCGCCCAAGGCTACTGCTATCCCTGTTTCAAGAAGCTGGCCCAGTGCGATACCTGCATCGTCAAGCCCGAGACCTGCCACTTCGACGCCGGCACCTGCCGTGAGCCAGAGTGGGCCGAGCGCCATTGCTTCCAGCCTCACGTGATCTATCTGGCCAATTCCTCAGGCCTCAAGGTCGGCATCACGCGGGGGACCCAGGTGCCCACGCGCTGGCTCGATCAGGGTGCGATTCAGGCGCTACCGATCCTGGTGGTGGAGACCCGCCTGCAGTCCGGCCTGGTCGAGGTGTTGTTCAAAGAAGAAGTGGCCGACCGCACCAACTGGCGCGCCATGCTCAAGGGTGAGGTCGAGCCGCTCGACCTGGCAGCGGAGCGCAGCAGGTTGTTGACCCGGCTCGAGGGTGGGCTCGCCCGGCTGCGTGAGCGTTTCGGTGTCGATACCATTCGCGTGCTGAACGAGGCCCCGGTCAGCTTCGATTACCCGGTGCTGGAGTTTCCCCGCAAGATCGTTTCGCACAACTTCGACAAGCAGCCCGAAGTGGCCGGCACGTTGCTGGGCCTCAAGGGGCAGTACCTGATCCTCGATACGGGGGTGATCAACCTGCGCAAGTTTACCGGCTACGAGATCGCCGTATCCTGAGGCTTCAGTGCGTGTCGCAGTGAGGAGTCTTGGCAGACTATGCTGTCATTGCGCTTTCTGAGACGGATCCAGACATGTATCGCCTCCATATTGCCAACAAGAACTACTCTTCCTGGTCGTTACGCCCCTGGGTGCTGATGCGCCAGCTGGATATCCCCTTCGAGGAGTGCCTGACCCCCTTCGAGTCCGACTCGAACTGGAGCTCCTTTCGTACTTTCTCCCCCTCCGGGCTGGTGCCCTGTCTGGAAGATGGCGAGCGCGTCGTATGGGAGTCACTGGCGATCGTCGAATACCTGGCCGAGCGTCACGCCGGCATTTGGCCCACCGATGACGAGGCGCGAGCCTGGGCGCGCTGCGCCGGCAGCGAGATGCATGCCGGCTTCTCTCCGCTGCGCAGCCTGTGCCCGATGAACTGTGGGGTCAGGGTGCGGTTGCACGCGATACCGGACGCCCTGGCGCACAACCTGGCCCGCCTCGACGAACTCTGGCAGCAGGGCCTTGAGCGCTTCGGCGGTCCTTTCCTGGCGGGGGAGACGTTCACTGCGGTGGACGCCTTCTTCGCCCCGGTGGCGTTCCGCGTGCAGAGCTTCGGGCTCGAACTCGGTGCACCCTCGATAGCATACGTCGAACGGCTACTGGCGCTACCCGCCATGCAGCAGTGGTGCCAGGCGGCGCTGGACGAACCGTGGCGCGAGGCGGGACACGAGGCCGAAGTGCAGGAGAGCGGCACCGTCATCGAGGACCTGCGGCGCCTTTCCTGACACGCCCTCGGGCTGCTTCCCTTCCGCAGGGACCGCCCCCGGTTCAGGCGAACAGGTCGCCCTGAGCCCGGGGCGGCCGGAACGCCGTGGTGTCGAGCTGGCGCGCTTCGCGCTTTCCCGGGTCGTTGAGCCCCAGGCGCCGGCAGGCCTTGTCGAATCGCTGGGCGATGAGCTGAGCGAAGATACCCTCGCCGCGCATGCGCTTGCCGAAGTGGCTGTCGTAATCGGCGCCGCTGCGACACTGGCGCACCAGGCTCATTACTTTGCCGGCCCGCTCCGGGTAGTGTGCCTGCAGCCAATCCTCGAACAGCGGTGCCACCTCGCGTGGCAGGCGCAGCAGCGTCCATCCGGCTGATTCCGCCCCGGCGTCGCGGGCCGCCTCGAGCAGGCGCTCCAGCTCGTGGTCGGTTAAGCCCGGGATGACCGGCGCGACCATGACACCCACCGGTATACCGGCTTTTTTCAGCTGCTCGATGGTACGCAGGCGCGCGGCAGGCGAGGCGGTGCGCGGCTCCAGGCTACGCTTGAGCTCGGTATCCAGGCTGGTGAGGCTGATCGATACCCTGGCCAGGCGTTGTCGGGCCAACTCGGTGAGCAGGTCCAGGTCGCGCAGAATCAGGGCGCTCTTGGTAATGAGGGAAACCGGATGGCGGCACTCGAGCAGGAAGGCGAGTATCTCTCGGGTGCTGCCGCGCTCCGCTTCCAGCGGCTGGTAGCAGTCGGTGTTGCCGGAAAGCGCGATGGGCCGGCATACGTAGCTGCGCTTGCAGAACTCCTCGCGTAGCCGATCGACCAGGCCGCTACGGGCGATCAGACGGGTCTCGAAGTCGATGCCCGGCGACAGGTCCCAGTAAGCGTGGCTGGGCCGTGCATAACAGTAGATGCAGCCATGCTCACAGCCGCGGTAAGGGTTGAGCGAGCGGTCGAAAGCGAGATCGGGCGAGTCGTTCCAGGAGAGTGCACTGCGTGCCTGCTCGTCGCTGACGATCGTGGCCAGCCGCGTTGGCATCTCCTCTTGCCACCAGCCATCGTCCTCCGTTTGGCTATGAGTAGGAGCGAAGCGGTTGTCGGGGTTGTAGGTAGCGCCACGGCCCTTGCGTAGCTGCTTCTGGTCGAATCCAGGCATGGGGCGGGTCCATTTGCTGTGCTTTTATACAGTATATGGCGTCATCTGCGTATCGCCAATGCTGATTGATTCCTCAATGACGATTACGCTTCAGGCATGACATCAACTTCCCATCGCGACTCTTCGCGCACCGGCGAGGCGCTCTACTCAGTTCAGGGACTGTGGTGTACCAGCTGCGCACTGGCCGTTGAGGCCCAATTGATGCGGCTGCCCGGGATTGGCGCCGCCAGCGTGCATTACCCCAGCGCCACCTTGCTGGTGGAAGGTGAGCCGGAGGCCCTCGACGAGCCCCGACTGGCGGCTGCCGTACGCCGTCTCGGCTATCGCCTCGGGCCGCCCGAGGCGGTAGCCGATGCCGAAGCGCGGCTCGACGCCGAAAGTCGCTATCTCACCCTGCGGCTGCTGACGGCCGTCGCCTTCGGCATGTGGGCCATGATCGCCTCGCTGCTGATCTACGCGGGCGCCATGCCCAGCCCCCGCCTCGATCTGGTCATGGCCTGGGTGTCAGGGGCCTTTGCCCTGCCTGTGGTCAGCTACGTGGCGTTGCCGTTTTACCGTGCGGGTTGGCGTACGCTGCGGGCATGGCGGCCGGGTATGGACGCCCTGGTGTCGCTGGGGGCCCTAACGGCCGTAGGCGTGTCGCTGTGGCTGCTCGCGCTGGGTTCGCCGGAAGTCTATTTCGATACAGCGGTCATGCTGGTCTCGCTGCTGTTGGTCGGCCGACTTGTGGAAACCTTGTGTCGACATCGGGGGCTGCGCGCGCTGAAGGCGCTGCACGAGCCACCCGCCGAAGTTCAGCGCTGGGAACAGGGGGGGTGGCGCACGTGCCCCCTGGAGGTGGTGGCGGTGGGTGACCGGGTGCGCGTCGAGGGCGGTGAAGCGCTGCCGCTGGATGGCACCCTGTGCGACGACGAAGCCCTGCTCGACCTTTCGCCGCTGACCGGAGAGAGCGCACCGCGCCGTTGCTTGCCGGGCGACCCCGTAGCGGCGGGTTGCCGCAACCGTGGTGCGGCGCTAATCCTGGAGGTCACTGCGGCTGCTGGCGAATGCCGCCTGGACCGTCTGCGCGAGCAGATGTGGTGGCAGCAGGCCCGCAAGGGCGAATTGCAGCGCCTGGCCGACCGCTTCGCCGGCTGGCTCAGCCCCGTGGCCGTGGTGCTGGCACTGTTGACTCTTGCCGCGACCTGGCTGGTTGGAATGCCGGCTGAAGAAGCGTGGGTGAGGGCGCTGTCAGTGCTGGTGGTGGCCTGTCCCTGTGCCGTGGGCCTGGCGATTCCCCTGGCGAGCCTGGCGGGAAGCGGGCAGGGGCTGGAGCGTGGCGTGATCGTTCGCGACCCGAGCGTCTTCGAGGCGCTGGCGGGAATTCGCAGTGCGGCGTTCGACAAGACCGGTACCCTGACCCGCGGTGAGCCGGAGGTGCATGCCGTGCAATCCGTCACCGGCTTCGGCGAAGCGGATACCCTGGCACTGGTGGCGAGTGCCGCTCAGGGTAGCGACCATCCTCTGGCGCGGGCCGTGCTCAGGTATGCCAGGAACGCTGGCCAGCACAAGGCCCCGGAGGTGATCGATAGCGAGGAGTTCGGCGGGCGTGGACGGCGTGTGCGCCTGGCAGACGGTCGCCGGCTGCTGCTGGGTAGCCGCGCCTGGCTGGGCGAGCAGGGCATCGACGTCGATGGCCAGGAAGATTCGGCCGAAAGTGAAGTCCTGCTGGCCTGCGACGGGAGCTGGATCGGGCATTTCCGCCTGAGCGAGGCGGCACTGCCCGGCACCGCCGCGATCCTGG
The DNA here is from genome assembly GCF_008297955.1 of Billgrantia pellis. GTDB lineage: Bacteria > Pseudomonadota > Gammaproteobacteria > Pseudomonadales > Halomonadaceae > Halomonas > Halomonas pellis. The sequence goes on from NZ_VTPY01000001.1 coordinate 74,747, forward strand.
CCAGGCTGCGCCGGCAGGGGCTCGTGCTGGCCCTGATCAGTGGCGACAGGGCCCGGGCGGTGCGTCGGCTGGGTGAGGCGGTCGGGCTACGCCCCGCAGAGTGCTACGCCGGACGCAGCCCGGAGGCCAAGGCACAGCTGCTCGCGGCCATGCCGCAGCCATCGCTCTACGTCGGCGATGGGCTCAACGACATGTTGGGGCTGGCGACCGCCAGCGTGGGCGTGGCACCGCTGGGTGCCAGTTCGACGGTACAGGAGGGAGCCAGCGTGGCGCTGATGAGGCCGGGTGTGTCGGGTGTCGAGAACGCTCTGGACCTGGCAAGGCGTACCCGTCGCGTAATGCGTCAGAACCTGCTGCTCTCTGGAATTTACAACCTGCTGGCGCTGGGCCTGGCGGTGGCCATGCCGATTCCCCCCCTGGTGGCGGTATTGGCAATGGCAGCCAGTTCGTTCAGCGTGGTGGCGAATTCGGCACGGCTGGCGTGGGGCAAAGACGAAACGCGTGAGGCTCGCGAGGACGGCCAACTGACGGAGGCACTCGGAACGACGCCGTGACAGACGGGGCCAGACTGCTAAGATGGCGGCTGCCCCACGCCCTATCAGGATACGCTCATGCTTGACGATACCCTGGCCGCCATCGTACCGGTCGATGACGCTCTCGCTACCGCCGTGCAGGCACGCCTCGACAACCTCACCAAGCCCCCCGGCAGTCTGGGGCGTCTCGAGGCACTGGCCAAGTCGTTGGCCGGCATGAGCGGCAGCGTTGGGCCGGCGGTGAGCCCGCCCGGGGTGATCGTCTTCGCCGCCGACCATGGCGTGGCCGAAGAGGGCGTGTCGGCCTTTCCCCAGGAGGTTACTGCGCAGATGGTGGCCAATTTCGCCGCCGGCGGTGCCGCCATCAATGTCTTTGCCCGCCAGATCGGCGCGTGGCTCGAGGTCGTCGACGTGGGCGTGAAGAGCGCTGTCGCGGGCGACGGTGTGGTCATCGACAAGGTGCGCCCCGGCACCGCCAACTTCGCCCGCGAGGACGCCATGCGCCTGGCCGAGGCCGAACGCGCCATCGAGGTAGGCATACGCGCCGTTGCACGCAGCCACGCTGCCGGCTGCCGCTGTCTGATCGTCGGCGAGATGGGCATCGCCAACACCACCCCCAGCAGCGCCTTGCTGGCGGCGCTGAGCGGGCAGCCGGCGAGTCGCCTGGTGGGCCAGGGCACGGGTATCGCCCCCGAGCGGCTGGCCCACAAGGCCGAGGTGATCGAAGGTGCATTGGCGGCCCGCGGCGTGGATCCTTCTCGGCCGCTCGAACTGTTGGCCAAGCTCGGCGGGCTGGAGATTGCCGCCATGGTCGGTGCCTACCTGAGTGCGGCGGCCCGGCGCATGCCGATCCTGGTCGATGGCTTCATTGCCACCGTGGCGGCGCTGGTGGCCTGCCGGCTTGCGCCCGCGTTGCGCGGCTACCTGATCTTCGGCCATCGCTCCTGTGAGCCCGGGCACGACGTAGCGCTCGAGCTGCTCGATGCCGAGCCGCTGCTCGATTTGCAACTGCGGCTAGGTGAGGGGACCGGGGCCGCTCTGGCGTTTCCGCTGCTGGAGGCGGCATGCCGCATGCTGAGCGAAATGGCCACCTTCGATTCGGCCGGCGTGGCCCCCGGTGGTAAGGCTGAATGAGCGTCGAGCCCCTGAGCCCCCTGCTTGCTGGGCTGCTTTTCGCCGCCATCCTGCTGGATCTGCTCATCGGCGACCCGCACTGGCTTCCGCACCCGGTGGTCGCCATGGGGCGGTTGATCGGCGCGCTGGAATGCCGCTGGAACCGAGGCTCGCCGCGCGCCCGGCGGCTCAAGGGGTTCCTGTTGACTGGCTGCGTGGTGACGGTGGTTTTCTCGGCAACCTGGGCACTGTTGGCATTGCTCGCCTGGTGGCATCCTTGGTTGGGCCTCGTGGGCGAGCTGCTGCTGCTGGCCAGCGCTCTTGCCATCAGCGGGCTGCGGGATGCCGCGCTGGCCGTGGCAAAACCCTTGGCACAGGGTGATCTCGACGCGGCACGCCGGGCCGTTGCGATGATCGTGGGTCGCGACACCGACACCCTCGATGAGGCCGGCGTTACCCGCGCCACGGTGGAGACCGTGGCCGAAAATACAGTCGACGGCATCACCGCGCCGCTGTTCTGGGCGCTGCTCGGCGGGGCGCCGCTGGCATTGGCCTATAAGGCGGCGAATACCCTCGATTCCATGGTCGGTCATCGCAGCGAGCGCTATGCCGACTTCGGCTACGCCTCGGCCAAGTTCGACGACCTGGTCAACTGGGTGCCGGCGCGCTTGACTGCGCTGACCATGTGGCTGGCTGCCCTGGCATTGCCGGCGGCGCGCACCCGGGGTGCTCCGACCGGTACCTGGCACGATGCGCCGTGCCACCCCAGCCCCAACGCCGGCTGGCCCGAGGCGATGATGGCGCACCTGCTCGGCGTGCAGCTCGGCGGCGACAATCATTACGCTGGGCAGGTATCGGAGCGGGCGCGGATGGGCGAGCCTCGCGAGCCGCTACGAGTCGTCCATATCCAGCGTGCCGTGAGCCATATGCACGGCGCCTGGAGTGTCTTTTTCCTGCTGATGGCGGGGCTCACTCTGGCGTGGAGAGCCTGGGTATGAACGATGCGATGCGCCGTACCGTAAGCCGTACTATGAGCAGGACCATGAGCGATGCGAACGAGAACCTGAGCGACTGGCCGAGCCACGGCGGCCGCCCGGAGCAGCTATTGCCGCGCTTTGGCCTGGCGGCCAAGCGTTGCGTCATCGACTTCAGCGCCAATCTCAACCCGCTGGGGCCGCCCTCGTGGCTGCCGGAGCGCCTCGCCGCCAGCCTGGCGGAACTCGCCGTCTATCCCGACCCGGACTACACGGCTGCCAGGCAGGCCATTGCCCGAACCGAAGGGCTCGCTCCCGGGCAGATACGGCTGACCAACGGCGGGGCCGAGGCGATCTTCCTGGCAGCGGCGCTGCTGGCCAAGCGCGGCGCATGCAGGGCCGTCGTCGTTCAGCCGACCTTCTGCGAATACGAGCGAGCCTGCCGCCACTACGGCATCGCCGTACGGCATCTTGGGCTGGAGGGGGAGAGCTTCGAGTTGAACGGGTCGCGTGCCCTCGATGCCATGCGTGAGGCCGATGCGGTGTTCCTGTGTCGGCCCAACAACCCGACGGGTACGCTCATCGCGTTCGATCTGATCGAGCGCATGCTGGCGGTGGGGCAGCGGCGCGGCACTACCCTGGTGGTGGACGAGGCCTTCATCGATTTCGTCACCCCCGACGAGCGGCTGACGCCGCTGTTGGCCCGCTACGCCAACCTGCTGCTACTGCGCTCGATGACCAAGCTCTACGCCATACCCGGCCTGCGGCTCGGCTACGTGATGGGTGAGGGCTCTGTGGTCGAGCAAATCGCTAGGCTTCAGCTGCCGTGGAGCGTCAACGCCCCGGCGGCGGCGCTGGCCGAGCCATTGCTCGAGGATAGCGACTACCTGCAGCGCACCCAGGGCTGGCTCGCTGCCGAGCGTCCCTGGCTGCAGGGCGAACTCGAGTCGCAGGGCCTACGAGTCGTGCCTTCGCGGGCCAATTTCCTGCTGTTCCAGGATCGCCGGAGCGGGACGATGCCGGCGCTGCTGGAGCATCTGGCTCGCTGTGGCATCCTGGCGCGCCATACCCACGGCTTCATGGGCCTCGATGGCGCCTGGCTGCGGGTGGCGGTGCGTTCACGTCAGGAAAATGCCGAACTGATCGAGGCCGTGGTCCGTTGGAGAACGCCGTGATCGCCTTCGTCAGCGGCGGGGCGCGTTCCGGCAAGAGTACCCATGCCGAGGCCTTGGCGCGGCGCTGGCAGACCGAGCGGGGTGGAGCACGCTATTACTTGGCAACAGCAAGGGGCGGCGATGACGCGGAAATGCAGGCTCGCATCGAGCGGCACCGACGCTCTCGCGGTGAGGGTTGGATTACGCTCGAGGAGCCGTTCGATTTGCTGGCCGCCCTCGACCGTGTAGCGCCTGGCAGCACGCTGCTGCTCGATTGCCTGACGCTGTGGGCCAGCCAACTGCTGTATGCCAGCCCGCTCAGTGAAGCGCAGGGCATCGCCATGGTCGAACGGATGCTGAGCGAGGCCAGGCGGCGCGATGTCGCGCTGGTGATCGTCTCCAACGACGTCAATGAAGGCATGCCCCCCGAGGATGCCGAAGTGTGGCGCTATCTTGCCTTCCTGCAGCGAGTCCATCGCCTGGTGGCGCATGAAGCGGACGAAGTGGTGCAGGTCGTGGCCGGCCTGCCGCAGGTATGGAAAGGTCGGGGAGGGGAGGGGGCATGAGAGATGCCGTCTACGGTCTGGCGTTGGCGCTGCAATTCCTGACCCGTTTGCCGCTGCCGCTCGCCTGCCCCTGGACGCCGGCCACCCGGCGTTGGGCGATACGCTGCTATCCGCTGGTGGGCATGCTGCTCGGTGGCCTGCTAGCCGCTGTGGCCGCGTTGCTCGAAGGCACTCTGCCTGCACCGTTGCTGGCGCTGATACTGCTCACGCTGTGGGTGGCACTCTCCGGGGGGCTGCACCTGGACGGCCTGATGGACGTGGCCGATGCCCTGGGCAGCAACGCGCCGCTGGAGACGCGCTGGGAGATCATGAAGGACCCCCACGTGGGCAGCTTCGGCATCCTGGCGCTGTTTTTCCTGCTGCTGTGGAAGGCCGCGCTGCTGTTCACTTTGCTGGAAGCCGGGGTGAGCTTGGTCATGTTGGTGGCGGTGCTCGCCTTGGGGCGTCTGGCAGCGGTCACGCTGCTGGTGCTGGCGCCGGCGGCCCACGCGGAAGGCATGGCGGCGAGCTGGAAGCGCGATCTCGCATCGCTCGATCTCTGGCTTGCGGCACTGCCGCTGCTGCCGCTGGCCGCGCTGGTGCCGGGCGGAGTGTGGCTGTGCCTTGCCCTGGCGCCGTTTCTTGCGCTCTATGCTTGGGGCATGCTGCGCGCCTTCAAGGGCATCAACGGCGATATCGTCGGAACCGCAATCGAGGGAGGAGAGCTATGGCTGCTGGTCGCCTGGAGCTGGTGGTGGTTCGTCATGGGCTGACACAGTGGAATCGCGAATGCCGCTACCAGGGGCAGCGCGACGTCCCGCTGCTGCTGCCGGATGCCTTGCCGGGCCTCGACCGGCTACGCGAGGCGCTGGAAGCGCAGGCCTTCGATGCCGTGCACTGCAGCGATTTGATCCGCTGCCGGCAGACCCTGGCGCATGTGATCGAAGGGCGCGAGCGGGCCTGGCCGACGCACTTCGATTCGCGCTTGCGCGAACTCGACTTCGGCGATTACGAGGGGCGAACCTACGAAGAGCTCAAGGACCTTGAGGCCTATCGTGTCTGGATCGACAGCGCGGGCGAGCAGGCCCCGCCAGGAGGGGAGTCCACCGCCGAGCTGCGCCAGCGGCTCGAGGCCTGGTTTGCCGAACTGTTGGCCGGCTGCTCTCCGCATGGCCAGCACCGCGCCCTGGTCGTCACCCACGGCGGCGTGATTCGCGAGCTGCGCCGGCGCTTCGAGGCCATCGGCTTCTGGGAAGGCGGCGTCAGCCAAGCCGAAGGGCGCCGATTCCTCTTCACTCATGACGGGGAGCCTTGGCAATGCAGCTCTTCCTCGGCGGTACCTGCGCCGGCAAGCGCGGTGTCGTAAGGCAGCGCTTCGATTCCCCCTGCTGGCACTCGGCCTACCATGACTGTCGGCTCGAGACATGGCGCATGGCTGCCGCCTCGTCGCAGTGTCTGGTGCTGGAAGGGTGGGAGCGCTGGATCGCCGCTCGGCTCACTGCAGAGCTCGACGACGACAGGCTGCGCGACATCATGGCCATCGAGCTCGACGCGCTACGAGCCTGGGAAGCCGAGCAGGGCGGTGAGGCCGTGCTGATCCTGCTCGAGATGGGGCGAGGTATCGTGCCGTTCGCCCCCGAGGCGCGGCGTCTGCGCGACCTCAACGGTTGGCTCGCCCAGGATGCCGCGTCGCGCTGCGAGCGGGTATGGTACGTCCGGAACGGCTTGTGCAGGTCGCTAAGTTATTGATCTGTTTAAAACTGAGCGCAACGATACGTTGACGCCCAGCATGGGGATTGCTAGTTTATGCCCACTCTCAGGTGCCTCATTCAAGGAACTGCCGTGCAATGCCTTGCTGCATTGTCGCTGCGGTGATCTACGAGGTTAAACGGGAAGTCGGTGATTCCACGTGGAAGAACCCGACGCTGCCCCCGCAACGGTGATCGAGTCTGGGTCCGTCATACGCCACTGTGCCTGGCATGGGAAGGCGACGTTCCCGAAGCGGCTGCTGTCAGCCATCGCTTCGCTCGTAAGCCCGGAGACCGGCCGAGAGACCATGCCGGGTTGCGGTGGGCGACCGGAGGCAGGGCAGAAGCCGCTGTTACCCTCTCCCTTCCTCGATCCCTTCAAGCCGACCCGGTTTCGTATAGAGACCGTGCGGGTAGGCACGGCGAGCAAGGGAATCAGAATGAAAACCAAGCATTACTCAGCCGCGCAGGGGCTGGCCCTCTTCGGCCTGGCAGCCCTTCCCCTGGCCATTCAGGCCCAGACCACGGCCAGCGAGAACGTCGATACCGTCGCCCTCAACCCGCTGGTAGTCACCGCCACCCTGGCGCCGCGCACCGCCGAGGAAACCCTCTCTTCCGTTACCGTTCTCGACGAGGCCACCCTGCGCCGCCAGGACCCCGCCAGCATTACCGATCTGCTGCGCGGCCAGCCGGGGGTGGATGTCACCACTAACGGTAGTTTCGGCAAGAACAGCAGCGTTTATCTGCGTGGTACCGGAAACGAGTCGACACTGCTGATGATCGACGGCATTCGCCTGCGCTCGGCGACGGCGGGTGGCGCGGCCTGGCAGTTCCTCGACCCGCGCATGTTCCAACGCGCCGAGATCGTGCGCGGTCCGCGCGGCAGCCTGTACGGCGCCGATGCCGTGGGCGGCGTGGTGCAGCTCCTTACCCACGAGGCTCAGGAGGGCGACCCGCAACCGACGATTTCTCTTGGCGGCGGCTCCTTCGATACTAAGCGGGTGAGCACCACGCTTTCCGGTACCAACGGTGGCACGCGCTACAGCTTCGCCGCCAGTCATTTCGCTACCGATGGCGAGCCTGTGCGCCGCGGTGGCGAAGACATGGGGTATGACAATACGTCAGTGTTGGCTCGTATTGCCCATACTTTCGAAAATGATGCGGAAGTAGGCGTGCTGGCCTTGCGTGCCCGTGGCAACACGGAGTTCGATCGCTTCGGGGCGCCGTCCGATACGGACTTCGTCCAACAAGTCGCAGGTATCTATGGGGAAATCCCCTTCACCGACACTTGGCGTAGCCGTCTCACACTGAGTGAATCCCGCGATGAGCAGGATACGAGCTACACCACCGGCACCAGCCTTTTCGACACGCGTAGCCGGGCGGCTCGCTGGGACAATACCCTGGATTTCGGCCCCCATCAGCTGGTGGTAGGCTCCGAATACATGCATGATGCCATCGAGGCGACCGACGAATTCGTCGAGGAAAGCCGCGACAATGTCGCCGTGTATGCCCAGGCGCTGCTCGACTTCAGTCCCTTCTCCATCCAGACGAGTTTGCGTCACGATGACAACGAAGCCTTTGGCCGGGAACTGACCGGGGGCATCGCACTGGGGTTCGAGCTCGATGCTCGACATACGCTCCGCGCCAGTTACGGCACTGCCTTCCGTGCCCCCACGTTCAATGATCTCTACTACCGGGACGAGTGGGGCAGCGAGGGCAATCCGGACGTCGATGCCGAAACTTCCCGCACTTTCGAGCTGGGTGCCAGAGGCCAGTATCGCAGCGGCTTCTGGGATCTGGCCGTTTACCAGAGCGATATCGATGATCTCATCGCCTGGACGCCCGACCCTGCCGACCCGTTTCGCTGGACCCCAATGAACGTCAACGAGGCCCGTATTCGAGGTATCGAGCTCGCTACCGGTATCGAACTCCAGCACTGGACCTTGCAGACGGCCCTGACCTGGATCGATCCGGAAAATCGAAGCGGTGCCAATGCGGGCAATCGTATCCAGCGCCGAGCCAGTCAGAGCGCACGTTTCGACGTGGATCGCGAGCTGGGCGAGTGGTCGCTGGGCGGCTCCTGGATCGTTCAGGGGCATCGCTACGATGATGCCGCGAACGAAGATCGAATCGGCGGCTTCGGGCTGCTCAACCTGCGTGCCGGCTGGCAGTTCGCCCCGCTGTGGTCGGCCCGCCTGACGGTGGAGAACGCCCTGGACAAGGAGTACGAGACTTCCCGTGACTACCTCAACGCCGGCCGTGCGGCCTTCGTCAGTGTCCACTTCGGCCGGTAAGGGTCGATTCGGCGGGGCCCTTGGCCCCGCTGCATTTTCCTGCGCCTTGCTGGCGCTGACCCTGTCGGGGCCGGTGGCCGGCGAGGCGCATGCCGATGCGATCTGCGCCATCGACGATCACGACCGCGAGGTGTGTCTCGACCAGCCTGCCGAGCGCATTGCGGCGCTCTCGCCCGGTGCCACCGAGCTGGTCTACGCCGCCGGGGCGGGGGAGAAGGTGGTCGCGGTGGTGGCCTTCAGCGATTATCCGCCCGAGGCCAGGGACGTGCCGTCGGTGGGCAGCCACACCCGCATGGATCTGGAAACCCTGGTGACGCGGACCCCTGACCTGGTGATCGGTTGGGTGACCGGCAATCCGCCCGAGCAGCTCGAGACCATCGAGGCGCTGGGCGTGCCGGTGTTCTATATCGAACCGCGGGACTTCGAGGGCGTTTCCAGCGCCATTGAACGGCTGGCGCTGCTGGCGGGTACCCGCGAGGAGGGTGACCAGGTCGCTGCCGAGTTTCGCCAGGGCATGGCGGCGCTGGCCGAGCGCTATGCCGATGCCGAGCCGGTGCCGGTATTCTATCAGGTGTGGGACGAGCCGCTGATGACCGTCAATGATGAACACCTGATCGGCAAGGTACTGACCCTTTGTGGCGGCATCAACGTCTTCGGCGAGCTGTCGCGGCTGGTGCCGCGCATCGGCGACGAGGCGGTGCTGGAAGCCGATCCTGAGGCGATACTGGCCGGTGGCATGGGCGAGGAGAATCGCGACTGGCTCACCCACTGGCAGCAGTATCCGGAACTGACGGCGGTGCGTCGCGACAACCTCTATTTCGTGCCGCCGTCGTTGATCCAGCGTCCTACGCCGAGGCTGCTGGAAGGCAGCCGGCTCTTCTGCGAGAGGCTCGACGATGCCCGCGAGCAGCGCTGAGGTGTTGGCGATGCCGGGCCGACGTTCGCTGTGGCCACCGTTAGCGGCGTTCGCGCTGCTGGGCCTGGCGGCGCTGCTGCTGTCGGTCACGTTGGGCAGTGCCTCGCTCTCGCCCGGTGACGTGTGGGCAGTGATGCGAGGCGAGGGCAGTCCCCTGGCGCGCACGTTGATCCTGGAGCTGCGCGTTCCTCGCGCCCTGTCGGCCTTCGCCACTGGCGGGCTGCTGGCTATGGCGGGGGCGCTGATGCAGGTGCTACTGCGCAATCCGCTGGCCGATCCCTACGTGCTGGGTCTCTCCGGTGGCGCCTCGGTGGGGGCGCTGGCGGCGATGCTTGCCGGGTTGGGCGGGGCGGTGATCAGCGGCTCGGCTTTCGCCGGGGCTTTCCTCTCGACGCTGCTGGTTTTTGGCCTGGCCCACGGCACCGGCAGCTGGACGCCATCCCGCCTGCTGCTCACCGGCGTGGTGGTGGCCGCCGGCTGGGGCGCGGTGATCACGCTGATGCTGGCAATAAGCCCCGCCGAACGCCTGCCCGGCATGCTCTACTGGCTGATGGGAGATCTCTCCTATGCGCGCTCCCCCTGGCCGCCGCTGGCGCTGCTGCTGCTCATCTGTCTGCTGCTGGCCCCGCTAGGACGCAGCCTCAATGTGCTGGCCCGCGGGCCGTTGCAAGCCGCAGCGCTGGGCATCAACGTGCGCCCGCTGGAGTGGACGATCTATCTTACCGCCAGCGTGCTCACCGCGATGGCGGTGACTACCGCCGGCAGCATCGGCTTCGTCGGTCTGGTGGTGCCGCACATGCTGCGCCTGGTACTGGGCAACGACCAGCGCCTGATCTTGCCGGCCTGTGCTCTGGCCGGCGGCATCCTGCTGGTGCTGGCCGATACCTTGGCGCGTACCCTGATCGCGCCGGAACAGCTGCCGGTGGGGGTGATCACGGCGCTGCTCGGCGTGCCCACCTTCCTTTTCCTGCTGTACCGGAGCCGCTGATGAATCGCCTCGAGATCAGCGAGCTGGTGGTCGACGTGCCGGGGCGCCGCGACGGTCGCCCGCTGTCGCTCAGCGTCGAACCGGGGCAGGTATGGGGCGTGCTGGGACCCAATGGCGCGGGGAAGACCACGTTGCTGCATACGCTGGCCGGGCTGCGAGCGCCGCGTGCCGGTGAGATCAGGCTCGATGGCAGGCCCTTGGCGACGCTCAAGCGCCGCCAGGTGGCCCAGCATCTCGGCCTGGTCTTCCAGGAGCGCCAGGACGGTTTCCCGGCCACGGTATTGGAGACGGCGCTGATTGGCCGTCACCCCTATCTTTCGCCATGGCGCATGGAGGGAGGTGAGGACTTGCGTCTAGCCCAGGCGGCGCTCGAACGCCTCGACGTGGCCCACTTGGCGGATCGTCTGGTGAGCACGCTTTCCGGCGGCGAACGCCAGCGTGTCGCCATCGCCACGGTGCTGACCCAGGCGCCGGCGCTATGGCTCGCCGACGAACCGACCAACCATCTGGATCTGCACCACCAGACCGAGGTGATGGCGCTGTTGGCTGAACAGGCCGCCGAAGGCAGGGCGGTGATGATGTGCCTGCACGACCTCAATCTGGCGTCGCGCTGGTGCGACCACTTGCTGCTGCTCTATCCCGATGGCGAGGCGTGCTGGGGGCCAAGCGACGCCTTGCTGGTGCCCGCCGCCCTGGAGCGGCTCTACGGCCAGCGCCTGGCCACGGCGGAGATCGGCGGTGCTCCCGTTTTCGTTCCCGTGAGGTGACATGATTGCCACGACGATTCGCGGCGAAGCCCATGCCTCCCCCAGGTTGCCGCGCCGGGCTCCGGCTACATTCCCTCGGCATCATTGACGGTGGCGGACCCCCTCGGGGCGGCGGGTTATGACATGCGGGTACGCAAGCTCGCCGCTCGGCCGACTAGACTCCCTGACAGACAGGCAGCATGGGGGTGGGGCATTACGCCACGCCGGTTTGTCTCAAGGAAGTCGAAACCAGGGAGGTCTCATCATGACGCGTGACACGCTGAGCAACGTGCATGTTCCCATGACGTCCACCAAGAGCGGTACGCTCTACGATATTCTGCCGGACGTCATGGGCCTGACCGTCAAGATCGTCAATGTCTATTTCGTCGGCGATCCCGAGAGCAACGAGGACTGGGTCTTGGTAGACGCCGGGCTGCCTCACGAGAAGAACACCCTCCTCGAGGCGGCCGTGCGCCGTTTCGGCAACGAGGCCCGCCCCCGGGCGATCCTGCTCACTCACGGCCATTTCGATCATGTGGGCTCCGCGGTGGAGCTGGCCGAGCATTGGGATGTGCCGGTTTACGCCCACCCGCTCGAGATGCCCTACCTGGTCGGTGAGGCGCGCTACCCCGCCCCCGACAGTGAAGTGGAAGGCGGCATGGTGGCCAGCATGTCGCGTTTCTTTCCCACCCAGCCCATCGACCTGCGCCCGCGAGTACAGGCACTTCCGGAGGACGGCAACGTACCCGCCATGCCGGGCTGGCGCTGGGTGCCGACGCCCGGTCACAGTTCCGGCCATGTCTCCTTCTTCCGCGAAACGGACCGGGCCCTGATCGTCGGCGATGCCTTCGTCACCGTGCGCCAGGACGAGCTGTACCAGGTCCTGACCCAGCGTCAGGAACTCAGCGGTCCGCCACGCTACTTCACGCCCGACTGGGATACCGCTCGCGACTCCGTGAGGCGCCTGGCCGAACTTGGACCCGAAACCGCGATGACCGGCCACGGCGTTCCCATGAAAGGCGAGGCGATGCGTCGCGACCTGAGCGAACTGGCCGCCAACTTCGATCGCGTGGCGCGGCCGGCCTATGGCCGCAGCGTCGATAACGATCCCGACAAGGGGGTCTGAACCGTTACCGAGGAGAGCATGCCGATGCAAGACAATGCCAAGAAGCCCCAACGCCACGCCGAACGCATGGCACGCAAGCAGCGCGTCATGCAGGCGCGCATCGCCCGCGCCGACAAGGAGCAGGGCGTGCTGCTGGTACTCACCGGTCCGGGCAAGGGGAAGAGCAGTTCCGGCTTCGGCATGCTCGCCCGGGCGCTCGGCCACGGCATGAAGGTGGGCGTGGTCCAATTTATCAAGGGGCGGCGGGAAACCGGCGAGGAAGCCTTCTTCCGTCGTCAGCCGGGTGTCTCCTATCACGTGATGGGAGAGGGCTTTACCTGGGATACCCAGAATCGTGAGCGCGACATCCAGGCTGCCGAGGCGGCCTGGGAGGTGGCGCTCGGCATGATCCGGGACCCCAGCTTCAACCTGGTGCTGCTCGATGAACTCAACATCGCCCTGCGCTACGAGTACCTCGACCTCGACCGCGTGCTCGATGACCTCGAAGCCCGTCCCGACATGCAGCACGTCGTCGTGACCGGCCGCTACGCCCCCCAGCCGCTGATTGATCTGGCCGATACCGTCACCGAGATGAGGGTCGTCAAGCACGCCTTCAAGGAACAGGGTATCAAGGCGCAGAAAGGGGTCGAGCTTTGACGACACGCTTCGACCGTGGCCACATCATGGCGAATCGCTCGTTATCGCTTCATGTTGCCTACGATACGTTTCGTAATCGGGAGGGAGGTGATCGAGACACTCCTCCCGTTGCGCGCCGGGCAATTGGTTGCATTCGTTCAGGTGGTTCTGCTTGATGCCTTCGTAAACGGCGCGTGTGGTGCAGGAGGCCAGCACCAGCGCTACCAGGCCCAGCAGAATCAGTACCCTGTTGCGTTGTTTCATTTACCGTTACCGTCCTTGTCGGCATGTGGGGCGGCATCTGCCCCGAACGGGCTCCCGTGCCGCTTTGGTATGAGTGCTGTGCCCGAGTGACGCTCGGCGAGCCCGTTGCGCAGGGCTCGCACTGATGAAGGATAGACAGACGACTCTTATGACGACACTGATGATCCAGGGCACCACCTCGGATGCCGGCAAGAGCACAATCGTGGCAGGATTGTGCCGGCTGCTGGCACGGCGTGGGGTGTCGGTGGCGCCGTTCAAGCCGCAGAACATGGCGCTCAACAGCGCGGTAACGGTGGATGGCGGCGAGATCGGCCGCTCCACGGCGCTGCAGGCGCTGGCGGCCGGTATCGAGCCGCATAGCGACATGAATCCGGTGCTGCTCAAGCCCGAGAGTGACCGCGGCGCACAGGTGATTCTGCGCGGGCAGGTGCACGGCCATATGCATGCCATGGACTACCACGCCTACAAGCGCACCGCGCGGGAGAGCGTGCTGGCGGCGTGGCAGGCGCTTTCGTCACGCTTCGACGTGATCGTCGCCGAGGGTGCCGGCAGCCCGGCGGAAATCAACCTGCGAGCCAACGACATCGCCAACATGGGTTTCGCCGAGATGATCGACTGTCCGGTATTGCTCGTGGGAGACATCGACCGTGGCGGCGTCTTCGCCCAGTTGGTGGGCACCCTCGAGCTGCTCAGCGCGAGCGAGCGCTCGCGTACCCGGGGCTTCATCATCAATCGCTTTCGCGGCGACATCGCGCTGCTCGAGCCGGGGCTCGACTGGCTCACCACCCGTACCGGCAAGCCCGTGTTCGGCACGCTACCCTATGTTCAGGGTTTGCTGCTGGATGCCGAGGACAGCGTGGGGCTCACCGGCCACGCGGAAGAGGAGGCTACGCTCAGGGTGGTGGTGCCGGTGCTGCCTCGCATCAGTAACCACAACGACTTCGACCCGCTGCGCCTGGATCCGCAGGTTGAACTGGACTTCATCGGGCCGGGACAGGCGATACCCCTCGCGGACCTGATCGTACTGCCGGGCAGCAAAAGCACTCGTAGCGATCTCGATTGGCTACGCGCCCAGGGTTGGGAGGCGGCGATCCGGCGTCATCTACGCTACGGTGGTCATGTGCTGGGAATATGCGGTGGTTTCCAGATGCTCGGCCGCGCAATTCACGATCCCGATGGCCTCGAGAGCCCTCCCGGCTCGACCCCGGGCCTGGGGCTGCTCGAGTTCGAGACGCACATGGTCGCAGGCAAGCAACTGCGCAATGTCAGTGGGCACTTGCTACCCGGCCAGACGCCGGTCTCCGGCTACGAAATCCATAACGGCGTCAGTTCAGGGCCCGCTCTCGAGCGCCCCTTATGCGTATTGAACGGACGTCCGGATGGGGCGGTCAGCGCCGATGGCCAGGTCTTGGGCACGTATTTGCACGGCCTGTTCGACCGCCCCGAGGCGTGCGAGGTGCTGCTGGCCCGCTGTGGTCTCAAGGGCCGCGGTGCGGGGGTGGACTACCGGGCGCATCGCCAGCGTGAACTTGACCGACTGGCCGATTGCCTGGAGGCGCACCTGGATATATCCGCCATCGAAAGCCTGCTGGGAGGTTAACCGGCGAGGGCCGGCACGCGTCGCCATCAAGTGAATGCGCCAGGCGCGATGGGCAGACTGCGCTTGTGCCCGGTGCGGCGATAGGTGGTGACGATAGTATCGTAAGCGCGGCCGGGGATGGGCCGGCCCTCGAGGAAGTCGTCGATTTCATCGTAGGTGACGCCCAGCGCTTCCTCGTCGAGCTTCAGCGGCGCGAGCGACTCCAGATCGGCCGTGGGTGCCTTGTCGACCAGCTCGGCGGGGGCGCCTAACTGGCGCCCGAGCTGGCGAACCTGGCGCTTGGTCAGGCCGGTCAGCGGTGCGACGTCGCAGGCACCGTCACCGTACTTGGTGAAGAACCCCATCAGCGCTTCGGCGGCCTGGTCGGTACCGATGACCAGACCGCCGCGGGTACCGGCCACGGCGTACTGGGTCACCATGCGCTGGCGCGCCTTGATATTACCCAACACGAAATCGCGTTGGCCTGCATCCTGGAACGCCAGTCCGCCGGTTTCCAGCGCTTCCAGCAAGGCGTCGCTGCCGCTTTGCACGTTGACCTCGAGTACCTCGTCGGGCCGAATGAAGGCCAGAGCCCGGTTGGCATCGTCGGCATCCTTCTGGGTGCCGTAGGGCAGGCGCATGGCGGCGAACGTCGCCTGTTTGCCCCGCTCCCGAGCCTGCTCGACGGCGAGCTGTGCCAGTCGTCCCGCCACGGTGGAATCGACCCCGCCGCTGATTCCCAGCACCAGCGTCTTCTGCCCGCTTTCGCACAGGGCGCGGCAGAGGAAGCCGCAACGGCGCTCGATTTCACGCTGCGGGTCGATAACCGGCTTGACCATCAGCTGCACGCCAATGGCTCGCTGCACGGCCCGGCGCGAGCGCTCGTCCTCTTCGTCGTTCGCTTCGGCTCCACGGCACAACCGGTGATAGTGGGGCAGTCGCTCCAGGGCATAGTGCGATGCGGCCAGGCGAACCTCGTTGCGTTCGCCGTCGAAGCGGCGGGTCTCGCAAAAGTGATGGTGATGCCCCTCATGACGAAAGGCCCAGGCAAAACATACCGTGCCGACGGGCGTGCCGTCGTCGCCGGGGTTGGGCCCGGCGATGCCGGTGTTGGCCAAGGCCACGTCAGCGTCATTGTTGTTCAGTGCCCCGGCGGCCATTTCGCAGGCGACCGCCTCGCTGGTCAGTCCTTGGGCGTCGATGGTATCGAAGCTCACGCCCAGGTAGCGGTGCTTGGAGGGCGGCGAGTAAACCGCGAGCCCGCAATCGATGCTCTGGCCGCTGCCGGGCACGCGAGCCAGCTCCGAGGCGATCAGTCCTGCAGTGCAGGACTCGGCGGTGGCCAGCTTGAGGTCGTTGTCGATGAGGTAATTCGTGATCCTGTCGAGCAGTTCCATTCCTTTCTCCTTGCTGCGCTTCCTTACGTTCCACTCCACTCAAGCTAGACCATCGTGTCTTGGTCTGTCCTACGTTGTATGTTCAGTCCACGGTCGGCGGCGGTGCGATAGCCGCGAACAGGGTGGGATCGTCGCTGATGGCACTGTCCACACCCCAGGCCCAGCGAGTGGCGAAGGCGGCCGGATCGTTCGGGGTGTAGCACAGCAGGCGATAGCCGGCGGCCTTGATCTCGCCGGCGCGCCGGGCGGTCAGTCGCGTCCAGTCGGTATGGATGCTGAAGGCCTCGAGTGCCTCGCAAGGGTGCTGCCACTTCTGCGGCACGCTCTCAGCCAGCAGGCCGATCGGCAACAGGGAGGCGTCGGCGATGGCGCGGGCTTGGCGCAGGGCTAGCGGATCGAAGGAGGAGACAACCATCCGCTCCGGTGGCAGCGCCTCGAGCAGGCGCGGGACGACCACTTCGGCCAGCTCGGTCCCGCTTCGGTTGCGCTCCACCTTCAGCTCCATGTTCACGCCCATGTCGAGGCGGTCCAGCAGTTCCAGCATGTCGTTCAGCGTGGCCATGCGTTCGCCACGGAAGGCGTCACCGAACCAGCCGCCGACATCGAGCCGGCGCGCAGCCGCCAGATCCAGCGTGGCCAGCCGCCCTTTCCCGTCCGAGCAGCGACTGAGAGTGGCGTCGTGCCAGATCACCGGCGTGCCGTCGCCGAGCAGTTGCACATCGAGCTCGACCCACTGGCAGCCCGCTTCATGGGCGGCACGCACGGCGGCCAGGGTGTTCTCGGGGGCGCGGGCGGAAAGGCCGCGATGGGCGATCAGCCTGGGCAGCGCAATGGCAGGGTAGGGTGAGGACATGCTAAGAGCTCCGGTCGTGAGCGGGACAGGTTAACGGGTCGACATGACAGGATAGCGATTCACCCGGCAGCTGCACGAGTGGAAACGTTCGTGATTATGCTAGGCTTGCAGGCTTTGACGAGGCAACGAGGCAAGGCATGAAGGTGATGACCCCCGAGCGTGACGAGCAGCGCGATGCCTGGCTCGCGCGCCTGTGCGCCGACATCTATGGTAGGGAGGCGGGGCTGTCGCCACTGGTTACGTTCACCGGCACGCGCCAGGTGCTGTTCGCCCAGGAAGCGGCCCGGCTATGGGCACTGGTGGATGATCAGGGCCGCCCCGGCGCGCTGGCCCTGTTGGCG
Source organism: Billgrantia pellis (assembly GCF_008297955.1). Classification (GTDB taxonomy): domain Bacteria; phylum Pseudomonadota; class Gammaproteobacteria; order Pseudomonadales; family Halomonadaceae; genus Halomonas; species Halomonas pellis. The sequence goes on from NZ_VTPY01000001.1 coordinate 91,933, forward strand.
CTCGATGCGTCCGGCACGGGAATGACATTGTGGCTTCACGCTTCGCCGGGCGGCGACCGTGAGAGCCAGCGGCGGCTGATCCGCGAGCTGGCCCAGAAGGCGCCGTTGCGCGTCGACGCGGCCGACAGGGACGATGAGGAGTTCTTCCGCCGCTGTGGCATTACCCGCTGGTTCGCCGCTCCCGGCGGCCGACGCATCGGATTGTCGCGGCGTCATCCCGCACGGGGCGTGAACGAGCTGGAGCCGGCGCTCGAATACGACGACGAGGCGATCCTGCGTCGCTTCAAGCATGATGCCCATTTCTTCGACCAGGAGAAGGCCCGTTTCGTTGAGCGGCTGGCAGCTTTCCCCGGGTGAAACGACTCGCATGCCCTTGACCGGGGCAGCATTCGGGGGTTGGATGAAGCCCATCTACCGTTAGCCGACAAAGGACACGTTTCATGGCCAAGCGCATCCAGTTTGCCCGCACCGGCGGTCCCGAAGTACTCGAATTCGTCGATGTCACTCCGGTCGATCCGGCATCCGGCGAAGTTCGTGTCAAGAACGAGGCCGTCGGGCTCAACTTCATCGACATCTACTTTCGCACCGGCCTTTATGCCGTTCCAGGGCTACCGTCCGGGTTGGGGACCGAGGGCGCCGGCGTAGTCGATGCCGTGGGCGACGGCGTCAATCACCTGAAGGAGGGCGACCGGGTCGCCTATGCCCAGGGCCCGCTCGGTGCCTATGGCGACTATCATGTGCTGCCGGCAGAGAAAGTGGTGGTATTGCCGGATGCCATCGCCACGGAAACCGCCGCCGCCAGCATGCTCAAGGGTCTGACCGTGCAATACCTGCTGCGCCAGACCGCCCCGCTCCAGGGTGGCGAGACGATCCTGTGGCATGCCGCCGCCGGCGGCGTGGGGTCCATTGCCTGCCAGTGGGCCAAGGCGCTGGGCGTGAGGTTGATCGGCACCGTCAGCTCCGCCGAGAAGGCGGAGCTGGCGAAAGCCAACGGCGCCTGGGAGACCATCGACTACACCCGGGAGGACGTGGTCGAGCGGGTTCGTGAATTGACCGATGGTGCGATGTGTGACGTGGTCTACGATTCAGTGGGCAGGGACACCTGGGTCACCTCGCTGGACTGCCTCAAGCCACGTTCGCTGATGGTCAGCTTCGGCAATGCCTCGGGCCCGGTCGAAGGGGTCAATCTCGGCATCCTCAACCAGAAGGGCTCGCTATTCGTGACCCGTCCCAGCCTCAACGGCTATGCCGATAGCCGCGAGCGGTTGGAGCAGATGTGCCGCGACCTGTTCGACATGCTGGGCAGCGGCAAGGTCAAGGTCGACATCGGCCAACGCTTCGCCCTGGCCGATGCCGGCAAGGCGCAGGACGCCCTGGCTGGCCGCCAGACCACCGGCTCGACCATTCTGCTGCCATAGGCCCGAACGAAGCTCGGCTCGTGCGACGCCCGCCTCAATGAGGCGGGCATCGTCATTTCCGCTTAAGACGCTTGGCAGTGCTAGCGTTCGCCTGCGGCGATCTCGATGGCGGGCTGCGGCAGGATGGCGTCGCTGGATCGGTTGAGAGCGTTCTGCCCACTCGAGGGCCTCGGCTCGCCCTTTTGGGCGACCATCCTGCTCACAGGGAGGCGCCGAGCTCGGCGATCATCGTCTCGCGGTGCTTGAGTGCCGCCAGCCCAGCCTTGCCCAAAACACTGGCCACTTCACTCAGCAGTCCTTGGGCGAGCAGCATGAAGGCACACATGCTGTTGCTGTAGAACAGACTATGATTGGGCACCGGGAAGCTATGTCGCGCGACCCGGGCCAGGGGAGAGCGCTCCGAATCGGTCAGGGCGATGACCTCGACCCCGTGACGGGCGGCGACCTCGGCCGTGGCCAGCACGCTCGGGGTGTAGGGGAAGCAGCTTGCCACTATCAGCACGTCGCCGGGGTCGAGCTGGGCCAGGGCATCGGCGACGCCTTGCCGGCCCGCGTCGAGTGGGGCGACGTCGGGGCGCAACATCCCCAGGCCATAGGCCATGAACAGCGCCAGGGAGTGGAACTGGCGCATGCCGTGTACGCGTACCCGATGGGCCGTCGCCAGCAGCGTCACCGTCTGCTCGAAGGCCGTCGGATCGATCCGCTCCAACAGGCTCGCCATGTTGGCGCTCTCTTGCCGACCCAACCGGCTCAGCCGGGCCAGCCCCTGCGTGTCGCTGCTCGCCTCGAGGAGGCGGGAGGCCTGGTCGCTGTAGAAGCTCTGGCCTTCGGTGACTTCGCGGCGGAAGACATCCTGCAACTGGCCGAATCCCCCATAGCCCAGACGCTGGGCCAGGCGCGAGAGCGTCGACGCATTGACGCCCAGCCGCTCCGCCAGCTCGCTGATGGAGGAGACCGCGGCCTGCTGCGGTGCCTCGACGAGCAGCGCGAGCACGTGCCGCGAGCGTTTGCCCAGCCGGATGCCGGCCTCGCCGGCTTCGATGGCCTTGAGCCGTTGCCTGAGGCCGCTCAGCGTCTCCGGAGGGGGCGTGGAGGTGTCCGTCATGGCGTCGCTTCACTTCATCTCGTGGCGTCGGGGAGGAGCATTGTAGCCTCCTTGCGCTGCTGGAGGCGTCGAATGAGGGATATGCAAATTCTGATTGCAAATTTAAATATAGCATCTATATTTTGCGTATTGTCAATCCGGAGGATCCCATGAGCCACGTTTTCCACCGCAGCCTGACGCAGGATTACCCCACGGCCACCAAGGGCGAAGGCCCTTACCTGATCGACGATCAGGGGCGGCGTTATCTGGATGCCTGCGGTGGCGCCGCGGTCTCCTGCCTGGGGCATAGCGAAGCCGCCGTCATCGAGGCCATCCGCGAGCAGGTGGGCAAGGTGGCCTACGCTCACACCGCCTTCTTCACCACCGAGCCGATGGAAGCCCTGGCCGATTTTCTGGTCGAGCGCGCACCTGCGGGGCTCGAGTCGGTCTACTTCGTCTCGGGCGGCTCCGAGGCAATGGAGGCGGCCCTGAAGCTGGCGCGCCAGTACTTCATCGAGATCGGTCAGCCGCAGCGCAGGCACCTGATCGCGCGTCGCCAGAGCTACCACGGCAATACGCTGGGGGCGCTCGCCACCGGCGGCAACGCCTGGCGGCGTCAGCAGTTCGAGCCGCTGCTGATCGACGTGAGTCATGTCAGCCCCTGCTATGCCTACCGCGGTCTGCAGGAGGGCGAGAGCCCCGAGGCCTATGCGGCACGCCTGGCCGACGAGCTCGAGGCCGAGATCCTGCGTCTCGGAGCGGAGAACGTGATGGCCTTCGTCGCCGAGCCGGTGGTGGGGGCCACCCTAGGTGCGGTCCCCGCGGTACCGGGGTACTTCAAGCGGGTGCGTGAGGTGTGCGATCGCCATGGCGTGCTGCTGATCCTCGACGAGGTGATGTGTGGCATGGGGCGCACCGGCACTCTGTTCGCCGCCGAGCAGGAGGGCGTCACCGCCGACCTGATCACCATCGCCAAGGGGCTTGGGGCCGGCTATCAGCCGATCGGCGCCACCCTGGTCAGCGGGCGTATCCGCGACGCCATCGCCAATGGCTCGGGCTTCTTCCAGCATGGGCATACCTATATCGGCCATGCGACGGCCTGTGCCGCGGCCTTGGCGGTGCAGACGATCCTCCAGGAGCGCGACCTGCTGCCCCGGGTGCGTGAGCTGGGCGAAGGACTTGAACGGCGCCTGACCGAGCGCCTCGGCGAGCATCCCCATATTGGCGACATTCGTGGCCGCGGGCTCTTCCTGGGCCTGGAGCTGGTGGCGGACCGGACCACCAAGGCGGCGTTCGAACCCGAGCGCAAGGTACATGCACGCGTCAAGCAGGCCGCCATGCAGGCGGGGCTGATGTGCTACCCGATGGGCGGCACCATCGACGGACGCCAGGGTGATCACATCCTGCTGGCGCCGCCCTTCATCCTCGCGGAGAGCCATCTGGACGAGATCGTCGACAAGCTCGATATCGCCCTGCGCAGCGCGCTGGGTAGCCGATAAGGAGATAGGTATGGCCATCGAATCCCGCCTGACCCCACTCGACGAGACGCGTCTGGACGCCGAACAGCGCCGCGTGCTGGAGGCGATCCTCAGCGGCCCTCGCGGCAACCTGGACGGCCCCTTCCTGGCCTGGATCCATAGCCCGGGCCTGGCCGATCATGCCCAGCGACTGGGCGCCTTCTGCCGCTACGGCACGCGGCTGGAGCTGCGCCTGACCGAACTGGCGATCCTGGTCACCGCCGCCTGGTGGCGGTCCCAGGCCGAATGGCAGATTCACGAGCCCATCGCCCGCGAGGCAGGCATCGCCGATGACGTGATCGAGGCGTTGCGCACGGGAGAAGAGCCGATTTTCGAGCGGGATGACGAGCGCCTGGTCTATCGCCTGGGCAGCACGCTCTATGCTACCCGACGCGTCGACGCGGCACTCTATGCCGACGCCGTCGAAGCCTTCGGTGAACCTGCGGTGGTCGAGCTGGTAGGGGTGTTCGGCTACTACGCCTTGGTGGCCATGACCCTGAACGTCTTCGCGGTGCGCCGCGACACGGAGGTCCCCCTGCCGTTCGCCGAGCCGTGAGACCGGTGCCGGCCATGCTCGAGAAGATGCCGAAATAAGCTCCTCCTTTTGCGACGTGAACCCGGCCGGGGCCGGGTTCTTGCGCTCTGGCAAAGTCACGGCCTGGCACCGATTAGCGAATCACAACGCATCGAAAAGTCTGGATTTTCGTGCCCGTCACTGGTGTGCTTGGGGCTTTGCATCGTCGACTTGGGAGCCACGGAACGGTATGGCCGATCACACACTGATGTTCATCGTACTGGGCCTGACGCTGGCGGCTTTCGTCTGGGGGCGGTTTCGCTTCGATCTGGTGGCGCTCGGCGCGCTGCTGGCGTCGATCATGCTGGGGCTGGTGCCAGGCGACGAGGCCTTCTTCGGCTTCGGTCACCCGGCGGTGGTCACGGTGGCGGCAGTACTGGTACTCAGTCGCGGCTTCGAGCGCTCCGGTGTCGTCGACGTCATCGCCGAACAGGTGCTGAGAGTGGGCGATCGGCTCCTCCTGCAGCTGGTAGCGCTGACCGGCACCGTGGTGGTGTTGTCTGGCTTCATGAATAACGTCGGTGCCCTGGCGCTGCTGCTGCCGGTCGCCATGCGTCTGGCCCGAGAGCACGATGCCTCGCCCTCTCTGTTGCTCATGCCGTTGGCTTTCGGTTCGCTGCTCGGCGGACTGATGACATTGATCGGCACGCCGCCCAATATCATCATTTCCAGCTATCGCGGCAGCCTGGCCGACGACAACTTCGGCATGTTCGCCTTCTTCCCGGTAGGTGCCGCCGTGGCCCTGGCGGGGCTCGTCTTCATCGTGCTGTTTGGCTGGCGCCTGGTGCCGAAACGTGCGGATAAGGCCTCCACCGCGGAAATGTTCGATACCGCCAATTACTTGGTCGAGATGCGAGTCGGCGAGGATTCCAAGGCAGTGGGTTGGACACTGCGCGAGTTGCAGCGGGAGCTGGAGGAGACCGTGCCGGTGCTGGCCGTGGTACGCGGTGAGCAGCGCCGTGCCGGCCACGCCTTTCTCGGTGTGCTCAAGGAGGATGACGTTCTGTTGGTCGAGGCCGGTCCCGAGGAAATGAAGCTGCTCGAGGACAAGGCGGGGCTCTACCTGGGAGTCGGACCGAAGGAGCAGGAAGACCAGGAGAACGAGGCCCAGGCGGACAAACCTTCACCGGATGCCATCCATGGCGCCAACGAGGCCGAGAACGATGAGCCGGTGGCGTGCGGGAATGACGGAGCGCTACCCGAAGCGAACTCATCGAAGCAGGGCAACGTGGCGGAGCAGAGCAGGAACAAGGGGAGGGACAGCCGCAAGAAGGAGGCCACCAGGAGAGCGGCCGATACCGAGGGCCTGGAACTGATCGAGGCCGTGGTGCGCAACGATTCCATGATGATCAATCGCACCGTGACCCAACTGCGCCTACAGAACCAGTATGGTCTGCACCTGGTGGCCGTGGCGCGCGATGGCGGGCGGCTCAAGCAACGCCTGCGCGATATCCGCTTTCGTCCCGGTGACGTACTGCTGCTGCAGGGTGGCGAGAGCAACCTCAGCGAGAGCCTGGCCACGTTGGGCTGTCTGCCGCTGGCGCGGCGCAACCTGCCCATGGGGCAGCCGCGAATGCTGCTGGTGTCGATCGCCGTCTTTGCCGTGGCCATACTCGCCATGCTGTTGGATCTGCTGCCCGCCGCGGTGGCGCTCACCGCGGCGGCCCTGGTCTCGCTGCTGGTCGGAGTGCTGCCATTGCGCGAGGCCTACCAGGCCATCGACGGTCCCGTCATCGTGCTGCTCGGTGCCATGATCCCGGTGGGCCAGGCGCTGGAGACCAGCGGTGGCGCGGCGCTGTTGGCCGACAGCCTGCTGGCGGCCGGCGAGCACTGGCCGATAGTGGTGCTGCTGGTCGGCCTGTTTGCGATATCGATGCTGCTCTCCAACGTGATCAACAACGCCGCGGCGGCCCTGCTGATGGCCCCCATCGCCGCCAGCCTGGCGGAGGGCTTCGATGCCTCGGTCGATCCCTTCCTGATGGTGGTGGCGGTGAGTGCCTCCTGCGCTTTTCTGACACCGATAGGCCATCAGTCCAACACGCTGGTAATGGGGCCGGGCGGTTACCGTTTCGGCGACTACTGGAAGCTTGGCCTGCCGTTGTCATTGCTGGTCATGGCGGTGGGGCTACCGATGATATTGCTGGTGTGGCCGCTCTGACATCCAGGGCAAGACGCAACGAAAAAACCGGCCAGCTGGCCGGGTTTTTTCCATGCGAACCGGAGCTCACGCTGCGTCGTGACGCAACACTTTCGACTTGTCCATGGCGAAGGCGTCGTACTCGAAGTCGTCGACGCTGAGCAGTTCGAGCACCTCGGCCTCGAAGCGGCGCATGAACTCGGCATCCTCCTCGCTGACCAGGCCTTTTTCCAGTGCGGCTTCCAGGCGTACTTCGGGATGCAGCGCCTGCCTGGGCAGCTCGCCCTTGGCATAGGCCTTGTTGACTGTGCGATAGAGCGCTTCGGCGCGGTCGTACTCGGTCAGCAGAGCGTTATAGCGGGCCAGCGGGTTGTCCTGGGCGCCGTCGTTGGCGGTCCAGGCACCGTCCAGAAGCTTGGTGCGCAGCGCGGTATCGCGCGACACGGCTTGGGCGATTTCGCGAGTCAGGCGGTCGGCGGGGCGCTTCCAGCGCCGGCCCAGCGGCATTACCACGGCTCGCAGAACGCCGGCGAGCGCTCGGTTGGGCAGGTTGTCGAACAGCTCGTCGAAGGCTTGCTCGGCGCGCTGCAGCAAGTGGGTACAGCTGTAGTGCAGCAGGGCCGCTTCGCCCTCGACCCTGTCGCCTTCCTGCCACTCCTTGAGCACCATCGAGGCCAGATAGAGGTTGGAGAGCACGTCGCCCAGGCGCGCCGAGATCATCTCGCGCTGCTTGAGCGACGCCCCGAGGCTGGCCATGGCGGCGTCGGCACACAAGCTGAAGCCGGCCGACAGGCGCGATATGTCGCGGGCGTAGGGGGCCGCTATCGCGTCGAAGGGCACGCTCGGCTTGCCAATGCCGAGTCCCATGGTGAAGGCGCGCGCGGCGTTGCCGCAGATCAGCGCGGCGTGGCCGAAGAAGGCGTGATCGAAGGCCTTGAGATCGTTGTTGTCCGAAGCGGCCAGCTCCTTCAAAACGAACGGGTGGCAGCGGATGGCGCCCTGACCGAAGATCATCAGGTTGCGGGTCATGATGTTGGCACCCTCGACCGTGATCGCCACCGGATTGGCGCTGTAGCCGATGCCCAGGTAGTTGCGCGGCCCCAGGGTCACCGCCTTGCCGCCGTGGATGTCCATGCCGTCGGAGAGCACGATGCGCTGGAACTCGGTGAGCTGGCTCTTGAGGATCGCCGAGGGTACCGCCGGCTTCTCGCCGCGATCGATGGTATTGGCGGTCTGGTAGACCGCCGCCTTGGCGATGTAGCCCAGCGCCGCCATGCGTGCCAGGGGCTCCTGGACACCCTCCATTTCCGCGACCGGCACGTTGAACTGCCGGCGGATACGAGCGAAGCCGCCGGTCCAGCCCAGCGCATAGCGCGAGGTTCCGCTGGCACCCGAGGGCAGGGTGATGCAGCGGCCGATGGAGAGACACTCCACCAGCATGCGCCAGCCCTGGCCGATCATCTCGGTGCCGCCGATGATGGTATCCAGCGGCACGAAGACGTCCTTGCCACGGATCGGACCATTGAGGAAAGGGCTGCCAATAGGGTGATGGCGGCGGCCGATCTCCATGCCCTGGGTATGGCGGGGTACCAGTGCCAGGGTGATGCCGCGATCCTCCTCCTCGCCCAGCAGGCGGTCGGGGTCGAACAGGCGGAAGGCCAGCCCCACTACCGTGGCGATGGGAGCCAGGGTGATCCAGCGCTTCTCGAAATTGAGGCGCAGACCGAGCACCTCCTCGCCGTCGATCATCTGCTTGCACACCACACCGGTATCCGGCAGCGAGGTGGCGTCGGAGCCCGCGCGCGGGCCGGTAAGGCCGAAGCAGGGAATTTCGCGGCCATCGGCCAGGCGCGGCAGATAATGGTCCTTTTGCGCCTGGGTACCATACTTGAGCAGCAGCTCGCCCGGGCCCAGGGAGTTGGGCACGCCTACGGTGACCATCAGCATCTCGCTGATCGATAGCTTTTGCAGCACTAGCGACTGGGCCTTGGCCGAGAAGCCCAGGCCGCCGTACTCCTGGGGAATGATCATGCCGAAGAAGCCTTCCTTCTTCAGGTACTGCCACAGCTCCTCGGGCAGGTCGGCGCGCTCCTTGGCAATCTCCCAGGCGTTGCACATGCCTGCCGCCACCGAGCATTGGTGATCGAGAAAGGCGCGCTCCTCGTCGCTCAGGCCGTCGTCGTGATAGGCGAGCAGTCGGCTCCAGTCCGGTCGGCCGGAGAACAGGTCACCGTCCCAGGCTACGGTACCGGCTTCCAGGGCAGTGCGCTCGGTGTCGGATACCTTGGGTGAGACGCGCTTGAACATGGCGAACAGGCGCGGCGTGAGCCAGCGGATACGCAGGGTCGGCAGCCCTGCCGCAGCCACCGCCGCCGCACCGATCCACAGCAGCAGCCCGAGCACGGGGGAGCCCAGCAGCAAACCCACCAGGCCAAGCCCGCCGAGCATGACCAGCGCCGGTACGGCACCGGCCTCGCGTCGCATTATCGCCAGCAGGCCGATGACCGTGAGGATGAGCAGAATCAGGGTGAGCATGCCTTGTCTCCGTTTGCACCAAGCGTTTCGAACGGTTGTTTGAATCAACAGCCTAGCCCATCTGGCCATGACTGGCCAGCCCTTGCAGGCGGGCGGACTGAAGCAAACGCCCCGCCGAGGCGGGGCGCTGCGACGAGGCGAATATCGATCAGGCCAGGCGGCGCTGCGGCTAACGCCGGGCAGGCTCGTTCCCCGCAACGTAGTAGGCTACGTCGGCGGGAGGCAGGGACTCACGACCGCGAATGCGGTCGGCAAGCTTCTCGGCCAGCATGATGGTCGGCGCGTTGAGGTTGCCGGTGGGAATCACGGGGAACAGCGAAGCGTCGACCACGCGCAGTCCCTCCAGGCCGTGCACCCTGCCTTCGCCGTCGACCACCGCCATGTCGTCCTCACCCATTCGACAGCTACCGCAGGGATGGTACGCCGTCTCGGCGTGCTCTCTGACGAAGGCGTCGAGCTCGGCGTCGGACCCTACCTCGGGCCCCGGCGAGAGCTCGCGACCACGGTAGGCGTCCATCGCCGGCTGGGCGATGATCTCGCGAGTCAGACGAATGGCGTCGCGGAACTCCTGCCAGTCCTTGTCGGTGGACATGTAGTTGAACAGGATGCTCGGCGCCGCGGCCGGGTCGCGGGAAGTGAGGCGGATGCGCCCGCGGCTTTCGGAGCGCATCGAGCCCACGTGGGCCTGGAAGCCGTGCGCCTGCACCGCGCTCTTGCCGTTGTAGCTGATGGCGATGGGCAGGAAGTGGTACTGCAGGTTGGGCCAGGGTTCCTCGTCGTTGGTGCGAATGAAGGCGCATGACTCGAACTGGTTGCTGGCACCGATCCCGGTGCCGCGAAATAGCCACTCGGCGCCGATCTTTGGCTGGTTGAACCACTTCAGCGCCGGGTAGAGAGTGATCGGCTGCTTGCATTCGTACTGGATGTACATCTCCAGATGGTCCTGCAGATTCTCGCCGACCCCGGGCAAGTCGTGGACGATGGGAACATCGTATTCGCGCAGGTGGTCAGGGTTGCCCACCCCCGAGCGCAGCAGGATCTGCGGCGAGGCGATGGCTCCGGCGCACAGCAGGACCTCACGGCGCGCACGAACCCGCTGCGTCCGGCCGCGGCGCAGATAACGCACGCCGATGGCACGCTGGCCTTCGAACTCCACGACGTCCGTGGTGGCATGGGTCTCGATGGTCAAGTTGTCGCGCTGCTTCGCCTGGTCGAGGTAGCCGCGCGCGGTGGAGGCACGCCGCCCTTTGGGCGTGACGAAACGATCCATGGGACCGAAGCCCTCCTGACGGTAGCCGTTGACGTCCTCGGTCTCGGCGTAGCCGGCCTGCACCCCTGCGTCGACGAAGGCGCGGTAGAGCGGGTTGTTGCCCGGCTTTGGCGTGGTCACGCTGACCGGACCGTCGTCGCCATGGTAGGCGTCGGGGCCGATATCGCGGCATTCGGACTTCTTGAAATAAGGCAGGCAGTCGACGTAGCGCCAGTCCGAGAGGCCGGCCATACTGGCCCAGTTGTCGTAATCCAGCGCATTGCCGCGGATATAGCACATGCCGTTGATCAGCGACGAGCCGCCGAGCCCCTTGCCGCGGCCGCATTCCATGCGGCGGCCGTTCATGTGCGGCTCGGGGTCGGTCTCGAAGGCCCAGTTGTAGCGCTTGCCCTGCAGTGGATAGGCCAGGGCGGCGGGCATCTGGGTGCGGAAGTCGAAGCGGTAGTCGGGGCCGCCTGCCTCGAGCAGCAGCACGCTGACCGACGAATCCTCGGTGAGGCGGGTAGCCAGCACGTTGCCGGCGGAACCGGCACCGATGATGACGTAGTCGAATTCACGAATCTGGGACATAACGATTTCCCCAAAGCTGAAACGGAGGTGGGGCTTCGGACTGGCGCCGCCTAGCCCACGGCGAATCCGTGGACAGGTCTACGAGGGGACGCTGTGAATCCCTCCCTGGACGCTACCGATGCCATTCATGGCATCGGCCCCCCTTTACGACCTGCCCCCGGCGCCGCTCATCTTGCTGACCGCAGCACATCTCACTGTCCGTTGCTCATGGTCCGTGGCTTAGAACACCGACTCGAAGGGGCCCATCTCCACCTGCACCGACTTGGTCTGGGTGTAGTGGGCCAGGGTCTCGATGCCGTTCTCGCGGCCCACGCCGGACTGCTTGTAGCCCCCCACCGGCATCTCCGCCGGCGACTCGCCCCAGGTGTTGATCCAGCAGATGCCGGCTTCGAGGCGGTGAATGGTGCGATGTGCCCGGCTCAGGCTCTCGGTGAACAGCCCCGCGGCAAGGCCGTAGTGGGTGTCGTTGGCGCGGCGGATCAGCTCTTCCTCGCCGTCGAAGGCAAGGATCGAGATTACCGGCCCGAAGATCTCCTCGCGCACGATGCGCATGTCGTCGGTGCAGTCGGTGAATACCGTGGCGGGTGCCCAGGCGCCGTTGGCGAAATCTCCCTCGGCGAAGGGGGCGCCTCCGATCAGCAGGCGCGCGCCATCCTGCTTGCCGGCCTCGATGTAGGAGAGCACCTTGGCCTGATGCTCGAAGCTGACCAGCGGACCGAAATTGACGCTCGGATCGAGCGGGTCGCCGGCGCGGATGCGTGCCACGCGCTCGACGATCTTCTCCTCGAAAGCGCTCTTTACCGGATGCTCGACGAAGACGCGTGTACCGTTGGTGCAGATCTGACCGCTGGAATAGAAGTTGGCCATCATCGCGGCGTCGGCGGCACGCTCCAGGTCGGCGTCGGCAAACACGATCAGCGGTGATTTGCCGCCCAACTCCATGGTCACGTCCTTGAGGGTCGAGCCGGCGGCGGCGGCCATCACTTTCTTGCCGGTACCCACTTCGCCAGTGAAGGTCACTTTGTCGATGCCCTCGTGGGCAGTGAGCATCTGCCCGACCCGGGCGTCGCCGTGGACGACGTTGAACACGCCGTGGGGTAGCCCGGCCTCGGTGAATATCTCGGCCAGTTTCATGGCGGACAGCGGCGTTACCTCGCTGGGCTTGAACACCATGGCGTTGCCGGCGGCCAGCGCAGGTGCGGCTTTCCAGCAGGCGATCTGAATCGGATAGTTCCAGGCGCCGATGGCACCGATGACACCCAGCGGCTCGCGGCGGGTATAAACGAATGACGATTCGCGCAGGGGAATCTGCGACCCTTCGATGGCCGGAGCCAGGCCGGCGTAGTACTCGAGAACGTCCGCCCCGGTGACGATGTCCACCGCGATGGTCTCGCTGATCGGTTTGCCGGTGTTACGCGTCTCGAGTTCGGCGATCTCGTCGTTGCGTTCTCTTAGCAGTGCCACGGCGCGATTCAGGATGCGACCGCGCTCCATGCCGGTCATGGCCGCCCAGCGGCGTTGGCCGGCGCGGGCCGATGCCACCGCGCGATCGACGTCAGCCTGGCTGGCTTGGCCGACGTGGGCGAGCACGCTGCCGTCGTAGGGGTTGACGACCTCGAAGGTCTCGCCGGAGGTGGCCTCGACTCGGCCGCCGGCGATAAAGAGCGTTTCGGTAACGAGCGATGTCATACGAACTCCTCGGGAAAAGCCTGCGTTGTGTCATGGGCGGCCAGCAGTTGGTCCAGGTAGGCTTGCGCCAAGCGACGTGCGCGTTCGGTGTCCAGGCCCTCCGGTGTCAGCGTCCCGCGCAGCCACAAGCCGTCGATCATGGCCGCCAGCCCTCGGGCAGCGTCACGCGCTTTTTCCCGCGGCATTAGGCGATGGAACTGACTGCAGAGATTGGAGTAGAGCCGTCGGTCATTGACCTGCTGTAGTCGCTGCAGCTGAGGCTTGTGCATGCTGCTGGACCAGAACGCGAGCCAGGTCTTGGCCGCCGGGCCCGAGACCTGGCTGCGATCGAAGTTGCCGTCGATGATGGCCTGCAGGTGTTCACGGGGAGAACCGCTGCCCAAGGCGCGGCGGCGCGCCGCCACCGCCTCGCCCAGATCGCTGAGGATCTGGCGCATGGTGGCCTCGAGCAGGCCATCCTTGCCGCCGAAGTAGTGGCTGATGATCCCGGCGGAGACGCCGGCGTGACGGGCAATTCGCATCACCGTGGCATCGGCGAGGCCGACCTCGTCGATGGCCTTCATCGTGGCCTGAATAAGCTGGTGGCGACGAATCGGCTCCATTCCTATCTTGGGCACCGCTTGACTCCTGTGATACTTGGCGCTGCCGGCTTGAGCGCAGTGTTCTCAGCATGACATTTTTTTATTGAACGTTCAATCAAGAAAGGCGCCGGTGCCATCCCGGCTTGCCAGGGGGAGGGGGTTCATGCATAATTCTGCCGCGTCGGCCGGCCCCGGGTGGCCGACGCTAACGAATTGGTGCGTATGGCTACGTAGCTCAGCCGGTTAGAGCACATCACTCATAATGATGGGGTCCCCTGTTCGAATCAGGGCGTAGCCACCAGCTTTACCGAGACGCCCGTGCAGCGATGTTGCACGGGCGTCTTGTCTTCCGATGGCGGCGGAATCCGCCCTTGACCTTGCGTAAGCGATCCGTATACTACGCACCGTGTTCAGGGCCATTCCCCGATAGCTCAGTTGGTAGAGCAAATGACTGTTAATCATTGGGTCGCAGGTTCGAGTCCTGCTCGGGGAGCCAATGAACACAAGCTGACCGTGACGTTCGTCATTCCTCGATAGCTCAGTTGGTAGAGCAAGTGACTGTTAATCACTGGGTCGCAGGTTCGAGTCCTGCTCGAGGAGCCATCAGCTTTCTGTCGTAATCGTTCCCGGATAGCTCAGTCGGTAGAGCAAGTGACTGTTAATCACTGGGTCGCAGGTTCGAGTCCTGCTCCGGGAGCCATCTCCTGTCCGGGCTCATGGTGCCGGCCGGCGCGGGCGCGCACGACTCCTGATTCTCCTCGTTTCCGGCAGGCGCGAATTTTGTCGACGCCCTCTCGGCGCTTGTTGCTCGGCGTAGCCGGACGGCACCGTCACCAGCGGTGCAGAGCGGATGCTTGGTTCCAGGGCACAAGTAGTCTTTGCCATAGAGCTCGCGTATAACGAAAGGAGATCTCCACCTCGGTGGAAAAGGAGCGGATCGAACCAGGGGGCGGTAAAGAATGACGGTCTATCTCATGGGCCTGGTCGGGTTGGCACTGCTCATCGCCGGTGCTGAGGGGCTGGTGAAGGGCGCCTCGCGTCTGGCGGGTCGGTTGGGAATCTCGTCGTTGATCATTGGCCTGACCGTGGTGGCCTTCGGGACCAGTTCGCCCGAACTCACGGTCAGTCTTCAGGCGGCTCTCGACGACCAGGCAGGCATTGCCGTCGGTAACGTCGTGGGCAGCAATATCTTCAACGTGCTCTTCATTCTCGGCATCTCGGCGCTGATTGCTCCGCTGCGGGTGGCGCAACAGTTGGTCAGGTTCGACATTCCTCTCATGGTGCTGATTACGCTCATCGTGCTCGTGCTGGCATTCGACCGCCAGATCGGTAGGCTCGATGGGCTGGGGTTGGTGGTCGGGCTCGTCGTCTATACGGCGTTCCTGTTTCTTCAGGGGCGTCGGCAGAGCGCGGTCGGCGATTCCGTCGAAGCGCCGATCGCTGCCAGCCATTGGGGGATCGATCTGCTGCGGGTGGCGGGGGGGCTGGGCCTGATGGTGGTGGGCTCGCGCTGGTTCGTCGACGGCGCGGTGGCGCTCGCCGCGCATCTCGGCGTGAGCGACCAGGTCATCGGACTGACCATCATCGCGGCCGGCACGTCGCTGCCCGAGGTACTGACCTCGATCATCGCCGTTCTGCGTGGCGAGCGCGATATCGCCGTGGGCAACGTGGTGGGCAGCAATATCTTCAATCTGCTCGGCGTTCTGGGGCTGACGGCGCTGCTGGCACCCTCGGCGATCGATGTGTCGGCGGCCATGGTGGCCTTCGACATGCCGGTCATGCTGGCCGTGGCGCTGGTCTGCCTGCCGATCTGCTTTACCGGGCGCACGATCAACCGCTGGGAGGGTGCGCTGCTGATAGGCTACTACGTGGCCTACACGCTCTATCTGGTCCTGGCCGCCACGCGGCATGATGCCCTGACCGGGTTCGCCGACGCCATGTTGTACGTCGTCATGCCGATCACCGCGCTGACGTTGGCCGTCTTTTCCTGGCGAGACTGGCGCAGCGAGCGGCGCTAAGCGAGGGGGTGATGTCAGGCAACCTCGCCTTGTCTCTGCCGGATGTGCTCTGCGGTCCGCTGGTGCGCCGGGTCACGATCGACCGCCTGACGCTCTGGCTGGTGGGCTCCCGCCCACTCGAACTGGTTCTCCTGCTGCATCCGCAAGGACGCCCCGCGCGCCGATTAAGGCTTGGCGAGGGGCGTCTGACGCGGGTGCCGGTAGGGCGGAATGCCTGGCTGCATTTCATCGATGTCAAGCTGACCACGCCGCTGCCGAGCGGGGTGCCTGTCGGCTATGACCTACAGATTGCCGAAGGCGGGCGGGGACGCGGAATCGGCGAGTGGGCCCCGCATCTCCTGCATTCAGGAGCGAAGCGTCCGAGCTTCGTGATCGCGTCGCGCCATCATCGCCTGCTGCATGGCTCCTGCCGCAAGCCCCACTATGACGCCCCGGATGGGTTGGTGCGCGCCGATGCCTGGCTGGCCGAGCGCTACGAGCAACCCGAAGAGTGGCCGGCCTGGTTGTTGATGACCGGTGACCAGGTGTATGCCGATGATGTGGCCGGCCCCATGCTGACCACCATTCACGTCTTGATCCAACGCCTGGGGCTGTTCGACGAGACGCTCGAGGGCGCCACCGTCGACGATAGTCAGGCGCTCTATGCCAACGAGGCGAGCCTGTACCGGCGCGAGTCGCTGCTGCCTGATGTGGAAAGCACGGCGGCGTTGCGCAAACGCTTCTTCGGCGGGGCGCGCAAACCGGTCTTCACCTCGGCCAACGCCCAGAACCACCTGATGACCTTCGCCGAGGTCATGGCGATGTACCTACTGGTCTGGTCGCCGGTGCCCTGGCGATTGATCGAGGAGGAGGACTTGGCACGACCGGCGCCCGAGCATGCCGAGATCTACGCCTCGCAGCGTGCCACTCTCGAGCGCTTCGTCGCGGGGTTGCCCGGCTGCTCGCGACTGATGGCGCATCTGCCGACATTGATGATCTTCGATGATCATGATGTCACTGACGATTGGAACCTGACGGCGGACTGGGAGCAGACGGCTTACGGCCATCCGCTGTCGCGGCGCATCATCGGCAATGCCCTGATGGGGTACTTGCTCTGTCAGGGATGGGGAAACGATCCTGATCGCGTCGCCCCCTTGCTGGCCTCGTGCCGTGATTTGCTGGAGCAGACACGGCGCAGTAAAGGCTGGCTACCGCGCGAGGAGCACGATACCTGCCTGGAACGTCTGCGACATTTCCAGGGGTGGGAGTATCGCTTGCCGGGACCGCCGCTGCTCGTGGTGCTCGATACCCGTACTCGGCGTTGGCGCAGCGAACGCCGCCCAGGCCGCCCATCGGGATTGATGGATTGGGAGGCATTGACGGAATTGCAGCAATATCTCCTCGACGCACCGGCCGCGATTATCGTCTCACCCGCCCCCATGTTCGGCGTGAAACTGATCGAGGGCATTCAGAAGCTCTTCACTCTGGCAGGCAAGCCGTTGCTGGTGGATGCGGAGAACTGGATGGCACACCGCGGCACGGCGAGCGTGATGCTCAATATCTTTCGCCATGCTCGTACGCCGGGTAACTACGTGATTCTCTCCGGTGATGTGCATTATTCGTTCGCTTACGATATTCGCATCCGACAGCGGCGGCATGGCCCGCGATTATGGCAGGTTACCTCGAGCGGCGTGAAGAATGCCTTTCCCGCAACGCTGTTGGACTGGTTCGATCGGCTCAATCGCTGGCTCTATGCACCGCGTTCGCCGCTCAACTGGTTGACCCAGCGTCGACGGCTGGAGATACGGCCACGCGATCCCGAGCGTGCCAGTGCCGGCGAACGGTTATGGAACGGCAGCGGTATCGGGCTGGTCGACTTTGACGAGAGCGGGCGTCCGATCGATATTCGTCAACTGGATGCCCGCGGTTTCGATGTCCGGTTTCCCGATTCGCGCAGGGAAGGCGGGCTGGGGTAACCTCAGGAGCGGCCCGCCAGACGACGCTCGGTCAGCTCAGCGTAATCGGCAAGGATGGCGGCGGCTTCGGTGACCTGGACGCGATCCACCGCCTCGTCTTCCTCCCCATCCTCTTGGGCGACCTCTTCCTCGCGCGCCTTTACCAGCTCGTCGAGCGGTTCCAGGCCCAAGGCTTTGCGCCGCCGATTCTCGATGGCGAGTTGCTCGGCGTCGAGCGCTTCGACTTCGCGCTGGCGCTGCTCCCGGTCCAGGCTCACGCTGGTCTGCTCCTCGCGCATGCGACGGGTCAGCTCGACGCGCTCCTGCAGGTAAAGGAAGTTGGGGTGGGAGTCGGCCCGCTCGCGATGGCGTGAGCGAAGGGTCTCGAGGTACTCCCATGGCTCGCCGTAGTGACGATATTGCACTGCCTGGACGGTGTCCCATTCGAGCGCATTGTCCAAGCTGCTTTCGCCGATCCGCTCCGGGTCGAACAAATCGGGGAACAGAATATCCGGCTCTACGCCGCGATGCTGGGTGCTCGCGCCCGAGATACGATAGAACTTCGCCCGGGTCAGCTTGATCTGGCCGTGGCTCAGGTCGTTGAGGGTCTGCACGGTGCCCTTGCCGAAGGTGGCGCTGCCCAGCACCAGGCCGCGGCCATAATCCTGAATGGCGCCGGCGAAGATCTCGGAGGCCGAAGCGGACAGCCGGTTGACCAGCACTGCCAGCGGACCGTCGTAGAGAGTGCCGGTCTCGGTATCGCCATAGAGACTGATGCGTCCACGCGCATCGCGCACCTGCACGGTGGGGCCGCGATCGATGAACAGGCCGAGCAGGGAATTGGCCTCCTGCAAGGCGCCTCCGCCGTTGTTGCGCAGATCGAGCATGATGCCGTCGATACCCTCCTGCTTGAGTCGCTCGACCTCGCGCGCCACGTCGCGGGTGGTACTGCGGAACTCTTCTGCGCCGGCCTGCCAGGCGTCGAAGTCGACATAGAACGCCGGGATGGTGATGACGCCGATGCGTTTGATGCCATCGTCGCGCTCGACCTCGATGATCTCGCCCTTGGCCGCCTGCTCCTCTAGATCGACGGTATCGCGGGTGATCTCGACCTCGTGGGAGCGCGTCATGTCGACGGCCTCGGCGGGGACCACCTCGAGGCGCACCACGGTGCCTTTGGGGCCGCGAATCAGATCGACCACTTCATCCAGGCGCATGCCCACCACGTTGGCGATTTCCTCCTCGTCGCCCTGGCCCACGCCGATGATACGATCGGCGGGCTCGAGCACACCGGCGCGATCGGCGGGGCCGCCGGGTACCAGACTGGTGACCTTCACGTATTCGCCGTCGGACTGCAGCATGGCCCCGATGCCTTCCAGCGACAGGCGCATCTGGATGTCGAACGACTCACCCTGACGCGGGGAAAGGTACTCGGTATGTGGATCGATGCTGCCGGTCACGGCCGCCATGAATAGGCCGAACACATCCTCGGCGTTGGTCTGGCGCAGCCGTGCGAGCTGGCCCTCATAGCGCTGCCGCAGGTTGGACTCGATCTGCTCCTCGTCCTGTCCACTGATGTCCAGGGTGAGCGCGGCGTTCTTCAATCGCTTGTGCCAGAGCGTATCGAGTTCGGCTTCGCTGCTGGCCCAAGGCACCTCGCTGCGGTCCAATTCCAGGCGCATATCGGTCTCGTAGGTGAACTCGAGGCCTTCGTCGAGGGCGGCGAGCAACCACTCGAAGCGCGACTCGGCGCGCTCGTGATAGCGCTGGTAGAGCCGGTAGGCGGGGGCGACTTCGCCCTCCATCAGCATGTCGTCGATGCGCTCCTCGAGGTGGCGAAACTCTTCGACATCGCTTTCGAGCAGAAAGGCGCGCTGGCCGTCGAGCACGTCGAGGTAGCGCTCGAAGGCCTGACGTGACCAGCCGTCATCGAGGGCGATATCTGCATAATGGCCATAGCGCAGCGATTCGGCCACCTCCATCGCTGCTTGGCGTTGGGCGTCGCCGGGCTGAATCTCCGCCAGCGCCAGCTGGCTGCCCACCAACAGCAGCGCCAGCATCAGGCTGACTGAGCGCCGAACAACGACTAACAGGCTCATCAATGAAGCACTCCCGGTTTCGTGTACACTTCCTTCCCTAGGACAAGCGCATCGCTTGCGAGTTGCCAAGGCCGACACCGCATTGTAGCAGCTATCGCGTCAACCACGACCCTTCAAGAGGATCCACATGTCCCGGGAAGCTCGTCTCGAGCGCCTGCTCGATTTCCTGCATCGCTCACCCACGCCCTGGCATGCCGTCGAGGCCATGGCGGAACGGTTCGACGCCGCCGGTTTCCGGCGGCTGGACGAGGGCGAGCCCTGGCAACTCGCCCCCGGCGAGCGGGTCTACACGACCCGCAACGACTCGTCGATCGTCGCACTGCAGCTTCCTCGCGAGCGGCTTCACGCGCTGCGCATGATAGGCGCCCATACCGATAGTCCGGGGTTGCGACTCAAGCCCAACGCCGCCCAGGCCTCGGCGGGCTGGCTGCAGCTCGGTATCGAAGTCTACGGCGGTGCGTTGCTCGCCCCCTGGTTCGATCGCGACCTCGGCCTGGCGGGACGGGTCCACCTGCGCCATGCCGACGGCCGTCTCGAGGGTATGCTGTTGCACGTCGACCGGCCGGTGGCGATCGTGCCCAGCCTGGCGATCCATCTCGATCGCGAAGTCAATCAGGGCCGCCCGATCAATCCCCAGACGCAGATGGCGCCGGTCTTCCTGCAGGGCGGCGACAAGGCCGACCTGCAGCGGCTGCTGCTGGGCTGGCTGGAGGCGCAGCATGGCATCATCGGGGCCGAGATCCTCGATTTCGAGCTGGCGTTCCACGACGTTCAGCCGCCGTCGCTGGTCGGCGTCGAGGGTGAACTGGTGGCCAGCGCGCGCCTGGACAATCTGCTCTCTTGCTTCATCGGCCTGGAGGCGCTGCTGGAGAGCGACGGCAGCCAGGGGGCGTTGCTTGTCGCCAACGACCACGAGGAGGTCGGCAGTGCCAGCACCAGCGGCGCCCAGGGGCCGTTTCTCGGCGATGTGCTTCGCCGTATCAACGCTCAGCTCGGCGAGCCCGGCGACGAAGGCTTCATCCGGTTGATCCAGGCCTCGCGCCTGATCTCCTGCGACAATGCCCATGCCTTGCATCCCAATTTCATCGACAAGCACGACGCCGCCCATGGACCGGCGCTCAACGGCGGACCGGTCATCAAGGTCAACGCCAACCAGCGCTACGCCACCAACAGCGCGACGTCGGCGCTGTTCCGCGACCTGTGTCGCGAAGCGGGCGTGCCGGTACAGACCTTCGTCACTCGAGCCGACATGGGCTGTGGCAGCACCATCGGGCCGATCACCGCCACGGAGCTTGGCGTGCCGACGCTCGACGTGGGGGTGCCGCAGTGGGCGATGCACTCGATCCGCGAGACCGCAGGAAGCCACGACGTGGAGCACCTGACGCGGGCACTGGTCGCCTTTGTCAACCGCCCGCGGCTGGTCTGAGCCGCCATCACGAAAAACCCGGCGCCAGAGGGCGCCGGGTTTTCTTGATCTCTGGTGGCTACGCCCTGACTCGAACAGGGGACCCCATCATTATGAGTGATGTGCTCTAACCAACTGAGCTACGTAGCCAATCAACGGAGGCGAAGTTTACGGATTCCTCCCCGTCGGGTCAAGGATCTGGTTACACATTGAAGCGGAAGTGGATCACGTCTCCATCCTGCACGACATACTCCTTGCCTTCGAGCCGCCACTTGCCGGCATCCTTGGCGCCCTGTTCGCCGCCCAGTGCGATGAAATCCTCGTAGGCGATGACCTCGGCGCGGATGAAGCCTTTCTGAAAATCGGTGTGAATCACGCCGGCCGCCTCGGGAGCCGTGGCGCCGACCTTGACCGTCCAGGCACGGACCTCTTTCACACCGGCGGTGAAATAGGTCTGCAGGCCGAGGAGCTTGTAACCGGCGCGAATCACCCGGTCGAGTCCAGGTTCCGCCATTCCCATCTCATCGAGGAACATGGCGCGCTCCTCGTCGTCCAGCTCGGCGATCTCTGCCTCAAGCTGGTTGCAGACCGGCACTACCGCGGCGCCTTCCTCGGTGGCGATTTCATGGACCACGTCGAGGTAGGGGTTGTTGTCGAAACCATCCTCGTTAACGTTGGCGATGTACATGGTCGGCTTGAGCGTCAGGAAGCCGAAACTCTTCACCTGGCGCTTCTCGTCGTCGTCGAGACCGAAGCTTCGCAGCGGCCGGCCCTCGGCCAGGTGTGGCTGGATACGATCGAGGATCGCCTTGGTGGCGATGGCCTCCTTGTCGCCGCCCTTGACCACGCGAACCAGACGCTGGATGGCGCGCTCGACCGTATCGAGATCGGCCAGGGCCAGCTCCAGGTTGATGGTCTCGATATCGGCGCGCGGGTCGACCTGGTTGGCCACGTGGATCACGTTGTCGTTGTCGAAGCAGCGCACCACGTGGGCGATAGCCTGGGTCTCGCGGATGTTGGCCAGGAACTGGTTGCCGAGCCCCTCGCCCTTGGAAGCGCCCGCCACCAAGCCTGCGATGTCGACGAACTCCATGGTGGTGGGGATCACCTTCTGCGGCTTCACGATCTCGGCCAGCTTGTCCAGCCGGGGATCGGGCATCGGTACGATGCCGACATTGGGTTCGATAGTGCAGAAGGGGAAGTTCTCGGCGTCGATGCCGGACTTGGTCAGCGCATTGAACAGGGTGGATTTGCCGACATTGGGGAGGCCGACGATACCGCAGTTGAAACCCATGAAGTTGTCCTGGAAAGCGTGTGAGAAATTGGCGGCTATTCTACCGTTGCCACGAGCTACGAGCTACGACGATGGCCAGGAGTGGTGACGCCTTTCAGGGCTTGAAGCCATGCAGGCGGTTCATCGCCTGTGCCCACTCGCCGGCTGCGGCCAGGGGCAGGGTCGCCAGGCACTCGTCCAGGGCAGCGCCAATATCGGCGAGTTCCGCCTTGCCGGGACGACCCAGTACGTACTGGGTGACCTGTCGCGAATCGCCGGGGTGGCCGATGCCGATGCGCAGCCGATTGAAGCCCTTGTCGCCCAGTGCACGGATGATGTCTCGCAGCCCGTTGTGACCACCGTGGCCTCCGGCCTGCTTGTAGCGTGCGGTACCGGGCGGGATATCCAGTTCGTCATGGGCCACCAACAATTCCTCGGGAGCGATCTTGTAGAATTGGCACAAAGCCGCTACCGCGGCGCCGCTGCGGTTCATGTAAGTGGTGGGTTCGAGCAGATGAAGTTCGTGCCCGCCGAGGTTGACCCTGGCATAGAGGCCAAGGAACTTTTTCTCGGGACGCAGCTCGCTTCCGGCCTGTCGGGCCAGGATTTCGACCAGCCAGGCGCCGGCATTGTGGCGGGTGGCGGCATAGTCGTCACCGGGATTGCCCAGCCCGATGATCGCCTTGACCTGGGGCATGCGGGGTCTCCAAACAAGAACAAGCGCCGCAGCGCTTGATCGAAACGAAAGGGGCCGCCACCTGACGGCCCCGACGGCGCATTTACTCGGCGGAGCCTTCGCCTTCCTCGCCCTCTTCGCCCTCAGCCGCTTCGCCGCGGGTCTTGGGCTTGGTGATGCTCAGCACGGCATTGTCATGATCCTCGCCGTGCGTCAGCTCGACCAGGGTGACGCCTGCCGGCAGCACGAGGTCGGAGAGATGCAGGGTAGTGCCCAGCTCGACGTTGGAGATATCGACTTCGAGGAAGTCGGGCAGGTCCTTCGGCAGGCAGCTGATCTGGACCTCGTTGGAGAGCACGTGCAGCTCGCCGCCCTGGTCCTTGATGCCCTTGGACGTTTCCTCGCCCACCACGTGCAGCGGCACGTTGATGGTGATCTCGTGAGTGGCGTCCACGCGCAGGAAGTCGGCGTGGGTGATCAGCGGCTTGTACGGGTGGCGTTGCAGATCGCGCACCACGACCTGCTCCTGCTTTCCGTCGATGACCAGCTTGAGCACCGAGGAGAAGAAGGACTCGTCTTCGATGGCCTTATAGAAGGCGGCCTTCTCGACGGAGATCGGTTGCGGCGCTTTCTCGCCACCGTAGACGATGGCGGGCACCTGAAGGTTCTCACGACGCAGGCGGCGGCTCGCACCTTTCCCCAGGTCGTTGCGAACGCTGGCATTGAGGGTGAAATCGGACATGGTATTGCCTCTTGCTGAAGGTAAGGGAGGCGTGCGACCCGCGACCTGATCGCAACACTCCCGAAAGCCCCTGCGGGGGCGCTACTCCGGCGCCGGGTTCCGGTTGAGAATCTCAGTGGAACATGGCGCTGACGGATTCCTCGTTGCTCACGCGGCGGATCGCCTCGGCGATCAGTCCCGCCACGCTGAGCTGGCGAATCTTGCCGCTGCGACGGGCGACGTCGGACAGCGGAATGGTATCGGTAACGACCACTTCATCGAGCACCGAGCCGGTGATGTTCTCCACCGCCGGGCCCGAGAGGATCGGGTGGGTGGCGTAGGCCACCACGCGGCGCGCGCCATGATCCTTCAGCGCGTCGCCGGCCTTGCACAGGGTGCCGGCGGTATCGATCATGTCGTCCACCACCACGCAGGTGCGATTCTCGATCTCGCCGATGATGTGCATCACCTGGGCCTGGTTGGCCTGAGGGCGACGCTTGTCGATGATGGCGAGGTCGGCGTTGAGCTGCTTGGCGATGGCGCGGGCACGAACCACGCCGCCCACATCGGGGGACACCACCACCAGGTCGTCGTAGTTCTGGCGCTCGATGTCGTCGAGCAGAATCGGCGACCCGTAGACGTTGTCCACCGGGACGTCGAAGAAACCCTGAATCTGGTCGGCGTGCAGGTCCATGGTCATGACCCGGTCGACGCCGGCCTTGACCATCATGTCGGCGACGACCTTGGCCGAGATCGGCACGCGGGCGGAGCGCACCCGGCGGTCCTGACGCGCGTAGCCGAAGTAGGGAACCACTGCCGTGATCCGCGTGGCCGAGGCCCGGCGCAGGGCGTCCACCATCAGGATCAGCTCCATCAGGTTGTCATTGGTCGGTGCGCAGGTGGACTGCAGAATGAAGACGTCCTTGCCGCGGACATTCTCGTTGATCTCGACCGCGATCTCGCCATCGCTGAACTGCCCGACCGTAGCGTTTCCCATGCGAGTATCGAGACTCTCGGCGATCTTCTGGGCGAGTTCGGGATTGGCATTCCCGGCAAAAACCATCAATTTAGACACGCGCATCCACCTATGCAGTGTTGGGGGGCTCGGCCATCGATGAGTCCCGTGGTCGTTGGCGCAACGACTCGGCCTGACACACGGTCGACGCCAGACTCATCGATTCAGAGCAGCATGTAGTGGGGAGAGATTCAGGCCACGTGCCGTGAAGGCAGTATAGTCGCCTGGCAGTTCGGCCACGATGCGCTGGGCCTCGGCCTGCGTATCGACGCGGGCGAAGACGCAGGCACCGGTTCCCGTCAGCATGGCCGGCGCCCGTGCGCCAAGCCAGTCGAGCGCTGCGGCGACTCGCGGATAAAGTGACCGAACCGTCGGCTCGCAATCGTTGCGCCAGCCGGGCGCTCCCCCCTGCAGTGCGCGCGCCATGGTAATCGGGGGGGTGTCACGTGTCAATTGCGTGGCCCCGAACACCGCGGCGGTGGCCACCGAGACGCCGGGGTGAACGACCACGAACCAGGGGGTATCGAGTTCGACCGCGGTAAGTCGCTCGCCGATCCCTTCGGCCCAGGCGGCACGGCCATGGAGGAAGACCGGCACGTCGGCACCGAGTGTCAGGCCCACCGCAGCCAAGCGCTCGAGCGAAAGCCCGAGTTGCCACAGCCGGTCGAGGCCGAGCAGCGTAGTGGCAGCGTCGCTGCTGCCTCCTCCCAGGCCGCCACCCATCGGGAGGCGCTTGGTCAGGAGGATGTCGGCGCCAAGGGGGCAGCCGGACTCGGCCTGCAGCAACCGGGCGGCGCGCACGATCAGGTTGGCCTCGTCGGGGACGGTGTCGAGCGCTGGCGACAGGTGAACCGCGCCGTCCTCGCGACAGCGCATACGCAGCTCGTCGCCATGATCGAGAAACTGGAACAGCGTCTGCAGCTCATGATAACCGTCGGGGCGCCGTCCGGTGATGTGCAGCATGCGGTTGAGCTTGGCCGGGGCCGGCAGTACCAGTTCCTGCATCGACTCACTCCTCGACGACGGGCCGCCATTCCGTGACCACCAGCGTCACGCGCAAATCGTCGTATTCCATCACCAGACGGCGAGGCAGTATCAGCGATTCGGCTTCGGTCCAGTCGCGGTATTCGATGAGCCAACCGTCCTGTTCGAGGCGTTGAGGAAAGCCGTCGTCGTCGCGCTCGAGGCGGTGCTGGCTGTGTTCGGCGGGCAGGCCGCGAATCCAATCCGCAAGCGAGCCGACCGGCAGCGACCAACCGAGTTGCTGCTGCATCAGCGCTTCGGGCGTCTCGGCTTCGAAGCGACCTTCCGCATTGGTCAGGGTAAAGCGCCCCTCGCGCCCTTCCAGCAGGTTGCGTCCGCTGCCGAAGGGGCCGCTGATGAGCATGCGGTAATAGTGAGAGTGCTGGCTCCAGTCGAGATTGGCGCTGGTCGTCTCCTGCGGTGTGCGCAGCCCGGCCTTGCCGATCAGCACCCAGGTGTCCAGCGCTTCCAGGCGCTCCCGCTGCGCCTCCCATCGGTCGACGACCGGGGCCTCGCTCGGGGGCGTTCGAGGTGTGGCGCAGCCGGCCAGGAGCGCGAGGAACAGGCCCATGGTGAGCCAGCATGTCAGACAGGAAGTGCGTGGCATGGCAGTGTCTCGTCGGCTAGGGGGTGTCGGCAGCCATCTCGGGGATGCGCTCAAGCAGTTCGTCGAGACGCGGGTGCGGCTCGAAGCGCTGGCGGGCTTCCTCGAACAGGCGCCGGGCGTCGTCGCGGCGATCGAGCGTCCACAGCACCTCGATCAGATGAGCGGCGACCTCCTGGTCGGGCATCGCGGCATAGGCGCGTTCCAGCCAAGGGAGGGCCCGTTCGGGTTCGCCGAGGCGATAGTAGACCCAGCCCAGGCTGTCCATGATGGCGGCGTTGCCGGGTTCGAGTTCATAGGCGCGCTCGACCAATTGACGGGCCTCGTCGAGGCGGTCCTCGATACCGAGGTCTGCCAGCGTATAGCCCAGAGCATTCAGTGCGGTGGCGTGATCGGGGTTGGCCTCGATGATGCGACCCAGATCCCGTTCCATCGCCTCGAGATTGCCGTTCTCCCAGGCGCGCATGGCGCGAAGATAGAGCAGCGGCTCGTCATTGGGGGTGCGCGCCAGCTCGCGATCGAGCAGCGTAGTAGCCTCGGCGGCGAGTCCGGCTTCGTCGAGCAGTTCCACTTCCAGCGCGACCAGCTCGCTGAAGCGCGATTCGTGACGCAAACGCTCGATGCGCAGGAAGGCGCGGGCGTCGAGCAGGCGGTTGTCTTCGATCAGCATGCGAGCCGCCCTCAGGCGGGCACGAAGGAAATCGTTGCCGGGTGCCACCTGACGGTAATAAAGAAGGGCGTTATCGGTCTCGCCCTCCTCCTCGGCGATGAGGCCGAGCAGGTGGAAGGCAGCGGGAGGCGTCTGGTCCCCGCTCACCATCGGCAGCAGCAGGCGGCGGGCGGCCTCGAGGTGGCCGTCCTCCAGATAGAGGCGGGCCAGCGACAGACGCAGATTTTCGTCGCCGACATGCTCGTCGAGCAGGGTCGAGGTATGCCTTTCGGCGGCCCCGACGTTGCCCAGTTCTAGCTCGGCCTGGGCCAGCAGAAGCAGGAACCGCGGGTCGCCCGGAGAGATCTCAAGGCCGCGGTTGGCAGCGTTGCGAGCCTGCCTCGGATTGCCGGACTCAAGGGCCAGGCGGGCACGGGTCAGCCACAGTTCAGGCAGCTCGGAATGATCCCGGGCAAGCCGGTCGAGACGACGCTCGGCCTGCTGGCGCTGGCCAGTGGCGGTTTCGAAGATCGCCATGGCGAGCGCAGCATCGTGGTAATGGGGAGAGGTTTCGCGGCCCTCGTTCTCGAGATAGTCCCCCAGGCGCTGGCGCAGGGGGAGAGGATCGACGCCGGCTTCCAGCGCGAGTTCGGCAAACAGCGCCAGTTCCGCATGGATTCCTTGCGCGACGAGTGCCAGGCGACGATCGAGCGCCGTGACCCAGTCGCCGCGCTGCAGGGCCAGGCCGGCCAACAGGCGAAGCGGGGCCTCGGCGGTGGGGTCCAGCTCGTTCCAGCGCTGCACGGCGTCTTCGAGCAGCATGGGGTCGTGGCTGAAGCGTGCCGCCAGCGTGGCGCGCTCGGCCAGGCGTGGAGAGTCGTAACGCTCGGTCATGGCCAGGTAGCCTAGCGTGGCACGTCGGTAGTCGCCGCGTTGCCCGGAGAGTTCGGCCGTCAGCAGCGTCGCCAGGCCCTCGGCGTCGAGCCCACGCTCGATGGGAGGAGCGGAGGCGAGAGGATCTTCGCCTAACGTGGTGAGTGGCGAGGAGGGCAGGCCCTGGCAGCCTGCCAGCACGGCAAGGCCAAGCGGTGCCAGTCCCTGGCGCAAGAAGCGTATCAACATCGAGGGCATGCGTATCTCATCCGGTGTCCCGAGCCGTCAGCATAACGGCTAGCGGCGTGGGGGCAAAGGGATCGCTGTGGCGGCGCTCGGCGGATGCGATCGATGGTGCGCTTGTCGTGCGTCAATCGCAGGAGCCATGCGCCTGGCGCCGAGCGCCTCAGGCTGTGATAGAATGCAGCGCCGCAGAGGCGGATTTCCTCATCCACGGTCCGCCCGTCGACATCACGCGAAGACGCTTACGCATGACGCTTCTTGCCCTCGGAATCAATCATAGGACGGCCAATATCGCGGTGCGCGAACAGGTCGCCTTCACTCCTGCGCAGCTCGAAACGGCGTTGTCCGAGCTGCGCTGCGTTCCTCAGGTGCAAGAAGCTGCGGTGCTGTCCACCTGCAACCGGACCGAACTCTACTGCGTCACCGGGCCGAGCGGTGAGCGCCAAATCCTCGACTGGCTGAGCCGATTCCATGGCCTGAGCCAGGACCAGCTGTCTGCCTGCGCCTATCACTACCTCGATGGCGATGCCGCTCGGCATTTAATGCGTGTCGCCGTGGGGCTGGACTCGATGGTGCTGGGCGAACCGCAAATCCTGGGTCAGCTCAAGGAGGCCTATCAGGCGGCGCGTCGGGTCAGCGGGCTGGGGGGAGAGCTCGAGCGATTGTTCCAGCACACCTTCGCCGTGGCCAAGCAAGTGCGGACTCGCACTGGTATCGGCCAGAATCCGGTCTCGGTGGCCTATGCCGCGGTGAGCCTGGCGAGTCGGATCTTCGACGACTTCAGTCGCTCCCGGGCGCTGCTGATCGGGGCCGGTGAGACCATCGAGCTGGTGGCTCGGCACCTGCGCGAAGCCGGAGTGCGCAACATGATCGTCGCCAATCGCACCCGCGAGCGGGCCGAGCTGCTTGCCCGCGAGTTCAGTGCCGAGGCGATCTCGCTCAACGAGATACCGGAGGCCCTGGCGCGCTCGGATATCGTCATCTCCTCGACGGCGGCACCGCTGCCGATACTCGGAAAGGGCATGGCCGAACGGGCCCTGAAGAAGCGTCGCCACCGGCCGATTTTCATGGTCGACATCGCCGTGCCGCGTGACATCGAGCCGGAAGTGGGCGATCTCGACGATGTCTTCCTCTATACGGTCGACGACCTCAACGAGGTCATCGATGAGAATCGCCGCCATCGCCAGGTCGCCGCCGATCAGGCCGAATCCCTGATCGAGCATGGCGTCAGCGCATGGCAGCACGAGCGCCGTATTCGCGGTGGCGGCGAGCTGATCCGGCGCTATCGCGACCAGGCCTCGGCGCTGCGTGAGCACTCCGAGCGCCAGGCGCTGGCCCGGCTGGCTCGCGGTGAGGATCCCGAGGAGGTGGTCAGGTTGCTGGCCCACCAGCTCACCAATCGCCTGTTGCATCGACCCACGGTGGCTCTGCGCGAGGCATCGGGCAGCGAGCGTCGTGACCTGCTCAGCGCCGCCGAGGCGTTGCTGCTGGACTCAACTTCAACGAAATCCTGACAGGACACGCCATGAAAGCGACCCTGCGCCAGCGGCTCGACGGCTTCGTCGAGCGCTTCGAGGAGCTCGCCGCCCTGCTGGCGGAGCCCGAGGTGATCGGTGATCAGCCTCGCTTCCGCGACTATTCCCGTGAATACGCCGAGCTTGAGCCTCTGGTCGAGGCCTGGCGCGATTATCGGGTCATCGAAGGGGATCTTGAGACGGCCGCGCAGCTCGCCAACGACAGCGATGCCGACATGCGCGAGCTGGCCGAGATGGAATTGGAGGAAGGACGGGAGCGTCTGGAGGCGCTGGATATCCGGCTCAAGCGACTGCTGGTGCCGAAGGATCCCGACGATAGCCGCAACGTCTTCCTCGAGATCCGTGCCGGCACCGGTGGCGATGAGGCGGCACTGTTCGCCGGCGACCTGTTTCGCATGTATTCGCGCTATGCGGAGAAGAAGGGCTGGAAGATCGAGGTGATCAGTGCCAGTCATGGCGAACAGGGCGGCTACAAGGAGGTCATCTCGCGGGTAAAGGGCGAGGGCGTCTATGCCCGACTCAAGTTCGAGTCGGGGGCCCATCGTGTGCAGCGCGTGCCGGCCACCGAATCCCAGGGGCGCATCCATACCTCGGCCTGCACCGTAGCGGTGATGCCGGAGGCCGACGAGGTCGGCGACATCGACATCAACCCCAACGATTTGCGCGTGGATACCTTCCGCTCCAGCGGGGCCGGTGGCCAGCATGTCAATACTACCGATTCGGCGATCCGTATCACCCACCTGCCCAGCGGCGTCGTGGTCGAGTGCCAGGAAGAGCGCAGCCAGCACAAGAATCGGGCCAAGGCGATGTCGCTGCTGGCCGCGCGACTCAGGCAGAATGCAGTGGAGAACCGCCGGCAGACACAGGCCGATACGCGGCGCAGCCTGGTTGGCTCGGGCGATCGCAGCGAGCGTATCCGCACCTACAATTTCCCCCAGGGACGGCTGACCGACCACCGTATCAACCTGACGCTCTACAAGCTTGGCGAGGTGATGGTCGGCGAGCTCGATGAGGTGCTGGAGCCGTTGATCAACGAACACCAGGCCGAGCAGCTTGCGGCTCTGCAGCAGGAGGCCTGATGCGCCTCGATGCACTGCTGGCGCGGGCCACCGGGCGGTTGTCGCGGGCCGGCTCGCCCAGCCCGCGGTTGGATGCCGAGGTACTGCTGTGCTACGTAATGGGGGTCGATCGCACCTGGCTCTACACGTGGGGAGACCACGCTGCGCCAACTTTCGAGCGGGCCCGCTTCGAGGCGCTGGTGGCGGCGCGCGCGTCGGGCCATCCCGTGGCCTACCTGACCGGGGAGCGTGAATTCTGGGGGCTCGCCCTGGCCACTTCACCTCATACCCTGATTCCCCGGCCCGATACCGAGACGCTGGTGGAAGCGTTGCTCGAGCTGGCGCAGGAGGGCTCGGGGCGGCTACTCGATCTCGGGACCGGCACCGGCGCCATTGCGCTCGCCTTCGCCAGCGAGCGTCCCGCCTGGGAAATCCTCGGGGTGGACCGCGTGACCGAGGCGGTGGCGCTGGCGACGGCAAACGCTCGCCGCCTGGGAGTCGCCAATGCCCGTTTCGTCGTCAGCGACTGGTTTTCCGCGCTGGCCGACGCGCGCTTTTCGCTGATCGCCGCCAATCCGCCCTATATCGATTCCCGCGACCCTCATCTGTCGCAGGGCGATGTACGCTTCGAGCCGAAGAGTGCGCTGGTGTCGGCCGAAGCCGGGTTGGCCGATCTTCGGCATATCATCCGCAGCGCACGCGCTCATCTCGCGCCGGGCGGTTGGCTGGTTCTGGAGCACGGTCATGAGCAGGCGGCGCCGGTGCGAGCCCTGCTTCACGAGGCAGGATATGTCGACTTGGCCAGTCGGCGCGATCTCGGTGGGCGGGAGCGAGTTTCCCTTGGACGCCGGTCATGAACTTGCGTTGAGCGAGACGCTGGAGAGCGGGTACTCACTGTGGTACATCTGTTCAGGAAATATTTCCATTAGTCGACATGTTTAGGTGGCTGAACACCAGCAGTGTTCTCGAAAACCGCTGATTTTCAGGCTGAACCGCTATCATGGCGACACTTCATTCACCTGATCCGGTTTGCCCCGACACGATAATGAAAACCAAGACCCGCTCGCTCGACCGAATCGATCTCAAGATCCTGCGCTGCCTGCAGGAGAACGCTCGCATCTCCTATGTCGATCTGGCTGCTCAGGTCGGCCTTTCCACCACGCCTTGCCTGGAGCGTGTCAAGCGCCTGGAGAAATCCGGCGTGATCCGTGGCTACAAGGCGGTGCTCGACCCCCGCTCGCTCAAGGCCAATCTACTGGTGTTCGTCGAGATCAGCCTGGAGACGCAGTCGCCGGCGGTATTCGATGAATTCCGTCGCGCCGTGGCCCGACTGCCGCAGATCCAGGAGTGCCATCTGGTATCGGGCCAGTTCGACTACATTCTCAAGTGCCGTATCCCGGAGATGTCTGCGTACCGCCAACTGCTCGGCGACGTGGTGCTGACCCTTCCCGGCGTCAAGGAATCCAAGAGCTACGTGGTGATGGAGGAGGTCAAGGAGGAGTTCTCGCTCTACGTACCCGACATCGAGGAACTCGAGAGCAAGTGATGGCAATGAACGACGAGGCACTGCTGCGCTACAGCCGGCAGATCATGTTGGAGTCGATCGATATCGAGGGGCAGGAGCGCCTGCTGGCCTCGCGTGCACTGGTGGTCGGCGCCGGTGGGCTCGGCTCACCGGTGGCGCTCTATCTGGCCGCCGCCGGTGTCGGTCATCTGACCTTGGCCGATGCCGACGAGGTGGAACTCTCCAACCTGCAGCGCCAGATCGCCCATGGCATGAAAGACCTGGGGCGTAACAAGGCGGCATCCGCACGTGAGGCGGCGCTGGCGCTGAACCCTGGATGCGACATTCGTGTAGTGGGGGAGCACCTGGCCGACGAGGGGTTGGACGATGTCGTCACCGGGGTCGATCTGGTGCTCGATTGCACCGACCGCTTCTCCAGTCGATACGCGATCAACGCCGCCTGCCGCCGGGCCGGAATACCGCTGGTCTCGGGTGCGGCGATCCGCTTCTCCGGCCAGCTGGCGGTCTTCGACCCGCGGGATGTCTCCTCGCCCTGTTATGCCTGCCTCTATCCGCCCGGCGAGGGCGGCGACGATGAGCTTCGCTGTGCTGAGAACGGCGTGGTGGCTCCTCTGGTGGGACTCATCGGCAGCTTTCAGGCGCTCGAGGCGGTCAAGCTACTCAGCGGCGCCGGCACGCCGCATCGGGGGCTCTCCACTTTCGACGGCCTGAGCGGGCAATGGCGCCATTACCAAGTCCCACGCGACCCGGCCTGCCCGGTTTGTGCACGTTGAGCTTTGATGTGGCTTGATGGCGATTAATTGACAGAAGCGACCCGGGGGGTGTCGGAAGCTGTCGAGGAGTGGGAACGCTCTTCTCGCCCCATAAGGGGCCTCTGACGCCTTTCGCTGCCACTGGCGCACCATCGGCAGGGTCGGGCTGGTTGAAAGCCGTTATCGAATACTTGACATCTTGCGCTAGTTTGATGCCAGACTAGTCGGGCTGGACCCGGCGGATGCCTCGGATGCCTCCGAGTCACCGGAGGGCTTCCTTGCCAACCCAGGGACGCACGCGATGCTCCGTGCCACGACACTCGATAACTCCGTTTCCTATTACCGCGACAGCATAGCGGTCGAGCTCGATCCCTGCCCGCCGTTGAGCGGTGAGAGCCGTGCCGATGTCTGCGTGATCGGCGGCGGTATCACCGGTTGCTCCACGGCACTTCATCTGGCCGAGCGCGGCTACTCGGTGATCCTGCTCGAGGCACAGGAGATTGGCTTTGGCGCCTCAGGGCGCAGCGGCGGGCAGATCCTGCCCGGGCTGGGGGCCGATATCGCCACCGTGGAGCAGGCGCTGGGGCGTGAGCGTGCCCGGCAAATATGGGAAATGAGTCGTGAGGCGGTACGTCTGACCGCCGAGCGTATCGAGCGCCATGCGATTCCCTGCGACCTCGCTTGGGGTTACCTGCACGCCGCGGTGAAGCCACGCCACGTGCGAGCGCTGCGGCAGATGCAGGCGCGTCTGGCGTGTGACTACGGCTACGAGGCGCTGACCTGGCTCGAGGGCGACGCGCTGCGCGAGCGCGTGGTGACCGATGCCTACCCGGGCGCGCTCTTCGAGCGCGAGGGCGGTCATCTGCATCCGCTCAACTATACCCTGGGCCTGGCCCGTGCCGCCCAGCAGGCCGGCGTGACGATCCATGAGCACAGTCCGGCCCGCACCCTTCGTCGCGGACAGCCTGCGACGGTGGAAACCGAGCGCGGCAGGGTCGTCGCCGATTTCGTGGTGGTGGGGGCCAACGCCTACTTGGGCCACCTGCTGCCGGAGCTGGAAGGCCGCATCATGCGTGCCGCCAACTACATCATCGCCACCGAACCCCTCGGCGAAGCGCGCGCGGCCCGAGTGCTGCCCCGCAATGATGCGCTATCGGATGCCAACTTCGTTCTCGATTATTATCGCCTCTCGGCCGACAAGCGGCTGATCTACGGTGGTGAAGTCAGTTACGATGGACGCGAACCCCGGGGCCTTCAGCAGCGCATGGACGCCAAGATCGCACGCCTGTTCCCGGTGCTCGAGGGGGTGCGTATCGATTACCGTTGGGGGGGCGACGTGGCGATCACGCTCAATCGTGCGCCGGATTTCGGCCGCCTGGGCGCCAATATCTACTATGCGCAGGGGTATTCGGGGCACGGCATGGCGCTGGCCGGTCTTGCGGGACAGCTGATGGCCGAGGCCATCGCCGAACAGAACGAGCGTTTCGACGTCTTCGCTGCCATGCCGCACCGCCATTTTCCTGGCGGCGAGCGGTGGCGCACGCCGCTGCTGGTATTGGCCACCCAGTTCTACAAGTTGCGTGACCGACTATAACGACCACAAGCCCGGGACGGGCCGATACGAGGTTCCCATGAAAGACCTGGAAAGCTGGCTGAAGGAACGACGCATCACCGAGGTGGAGTGTCTGGTCAGCGATATCACCGGCATCGCCCGCGGCAAGATCACACCCGTCTCCAAGTTCATGGCCGAGAAGGGCATGCGCCTGCCTGAAAGCGTCCTGCTCCAGACCGTGACCGGCGACTACGTGGAGGACGAACTCTACTATTCGCTGCTCGATCCGGCGGATATCGACATGCTGTGCCGGCCGGACATTTCGGCCGTCTACCCGGTGCCTTGGGCGATCGAGCCCACCGCCCAGGTCATCCACGACTGTTACGACAAGATGGGAAATCCCATCGAGCTTTCCTGTCGCAACCAGCTCAAGCGCGTGCTTGCGCTGTACGCCGAGAAGGGCTGGAAGCCGGTGGTGGCGCCTGAAATGGAATTCTACCTGACCAAGCGCTGCGAAGACCCCGACCTGCCGCTGCAGCCGCCCATCGGGCGCAGCGGGCGTCAGGAGACCGGACGGCAATCGTTCTCGATCGACGCCGCCAACGAGTTCGATCCGCTGTTCGAGGACATGTACGACTGGTGTGAGGTTCAGGGGCTCGATATCGATACCCTGATCCATGAAGAAGGAACCGCCCAGATGGAGATCAATTTCCGTCACGGCGACCCCTTGATGCTGGCCGACCAGATCTTCCTGTTCAAGCGCACCCTGCGGGAGGCGGCGCTCAAGCACGACGTGGCGGCCACTTTCATGGCCAAGCCGATCACCAACGAGCCCGGCAGCGCCATGCACATCCACCAGAGCGTACTGGACGCCAGTACCGGGCGGAGCGTGTTCGCCAACGAGGACGGCTCCATGAGCCAGCTCTTCCTGCATCACATCGGCGGGTTGCAGCGCTTCATTCCCGAGGCGCTGCCGCTGATGGCACCCAATGTCAACTCGTTCCGCCGCTTTTTGCCTGATACCTCGGCGCCGGTCAACGTCGAGTGGGGCGAGGAGAATCGTACCTGCGGTCTGCGCGTCCCCGACTCCACGCCGCAGAACCGGCGGATCGAGAACCGCTTGCCCGGCGCCGATGCCAATGCCTATCTCGCCATCGCCGCCAGCCTGCTGTGCGGTTATCTCGGCATGGTACAGCAGCTCAACCCCTCCGCACCGGTGCAGGGACGCGCATTCGAGCGGCGCAACCTGCGTCTGCCGTTCACCTTGGAGCAGGCGCTGGAGCGCATGGAAAGCTGTACCGAGCTGGAGCGTGCCATGGGTCATCGCTTCGTGACCGGCTACGTCGCGGTCAAGCGCGTGGAGAACGAGA
Source organism: Billgrantia pellis (assembly GCF_008297955.1). GTDB lineage: Bacteria > Pseudomonadota > Gammaproteobacteria > Pseudomonadales > Halomonadaceae > Halomonas > Halomonas pellis. Next base: position 127,633 of record NZ_VTPY01000001.1, read on the forward strand.
ACTTCAAGAAGGTGATCAGTTCCTGGGAGAGGGAATTCCTGTTGTTGAGCGTCTAGTCTCCTGGGGCGGCGGGTGGCGCGTCGGTTCATCGCGGCGATCCCCGGCCCAGTAGGCTGTGATGCACGAGGCGGTGTGCAGAGCCGCCCGGCTGCCATCCGTAGCGACGGGCATGAGAAAGGCGGCCACCCGAGTCTGCCCGAGGTGCTGGCCGGGCCGACGCAAGTGATGCAGAACGACCCACAACGCAAACAACACATAGAGGTGCCATCATGTCCCGCCAACGCAAGCTGTCACTGGTCGTCGCCCTGGGAGCCCTGGCCATGGGCGCAACCGCCGCCCAGGCCGATGAAGTGCGCGTCTACAACTGGTCGGATTACATCGCTCCCGACACCCTGGAAAAATTCACCGAGGCGACCGGCATCGAGGTGATCTACGACGTCTACGACAGCAACGAGGTGCTCGACGCCGCGATGCTCTCGGGCCGTTCCGGCTATGATGTGGTGGTGCCCTCCAACTATTACCTGACCCGCCAGATCAGCGCCGGGGTCTATCAGGAGCTGGATCATGACAAGATTCCCAACATGGAGAATCTCAACCCCCAACTGATGGACGACCTGGAGTCGATCGATCCTGACAGTCGCTATTCGATCCCCTACATGTGGGGCACCAACGGCATCGGCTACAACGTCGAACGGGTCACCGAGATTCTCGGCGAGGACGCGCCGGTCGATTCCTGGGCGCTGATCTTCGACCCTGAGGTGACTACCGCGCTGAACGAAGGCGGCTGCGGCATCGCCATGCTCGACACGGGTGACGACATGCTCTCTGCCGGCATGGCCTACCTGGGATTGTCGCCGCTCTCCAGCGAATCCGCGGACATCGAGGCGGCAGGCGACCTGATCGCCGCGGTGCGCGACAACATTACCTACTTCCACTCCTCACGCTACATTTCGGATCTCGCCAACGGCGATATCTGCGTGGCGGCGGGCTACTCCGGCGACATCTTCCAGGCCGCTGATCGCGCCGAGGAGGCTGGCCGTGACTTCACCATCGCCTATTCCATTCCCAAGGAGGGGGCGGCGCTGTGGTTCGACATGATGGCGATTCCCGCGGATGCTCCCAACCCCGATAACGCCCACGCCTTCATCAACTTCATCCTCGAGCCCGAGATTGCCGCCGACATCACCGAGTATGTGGTTTACGCCAACCCCAACATTGCCGCCAACGAGTTTCTCGATCCCGAAATTCTCAACGACACATCCGTCTATCCCGACCAGGAGGTAATGGAGAAACTGTATATTCAGGAAGAAAAACCCCTGGCGGTGCAGCGTGTGAGAACGCGCGTCTGGAACCGTGTGAAATCCGGCATGTGATCCCGGGCCGGTCCGTAGGGGCCGGCCGTTCCTTCCTGCCTGGCTCGAGGAGACGCCGCGATGCCGCAACCCCAGACCCAAGCGACCGACCCCCCGCGACGGGCCGCGACGTACGCGGCGGATAGCACCCTCGTACCGGGCCGGCCGCGTCCGGCGCGAGACGAGGCGCTGATGGAGATCCATCGCATCAGCAAGCGCTTCGACGGCATGCTGGCGGTGGATGACGTCAGCCTGTCGATCCGGCGCGGCGAGATCTTCGCCCTGCTGGGTGGCTCAGGTTCGGGCAAGTCGACGCTGCTGCGCATGCTGGCCGGCTTCGAGAAACCGAGCGAGGGCCGCATCGTGCTCGACGGCGAAGACATTACCGCCATGCCGCCCTACGAGCGACCGATCAACATGATGTTCCAGTCCTATGCGCTGTTTCCGCATATGACGGTCGCCCAAAACATAGCCTTCGGACTCAAGCAGGACCGCCTTCCGCGGCACGAGATCGGCGAGCGCGTGGACGAGATGCTCAAGCTCGTGCACATGGAAGCCTATGCCCGGCGAAAACCGCACCAGCTCTCCGGCGGGCAGCGGCAGCGTGTGGCGCTGGCGCGTTCATTGGCCAAGCGCCCCAAGCTGTTGCTGCTCGACGAGCCGATGGGGGCGCTTGACAAGAAACTGCGCACCGAGATGCAACTGGAAGTGGTGCGGATCCTCGAGCGTGTCGGAGTGACCTGCATCCTGGTCACCCACGACCAGGAGGAGGCCATGACCATGGCCGACCGCGTGGCGATCATGGCCGATGGCTGGATCGCTCAGGTAGGCACGCCGATGGACGTTTACGAGAGCCCGGCCAACCGTATGGTGGCCGAATTCGTCGGAACGGTGAACCTGTTCGAAGGCGACATCGTGATCGACGAGGCCGACCACTGTGTGATCGACAGCCCCATGCTGGGTCGGTCGATTCGTATCGGCCACGGTGTGAGCACTCAGGCCGATGAACGTCGGGTATGGGTGGCCGTGCGCCCCGAGAAAACCTGCCTGAGCCGTGAGCGACCCCGAGGCGAGACCAACTGGGCGGCCGGCGTCGTCGAGGACATCGCCTATCTCGGCGGACTCTCGGTCTACTACGTGCGCATCGAAAGCGGCCTACTGGTCAAGGCGAGCATGACCAATATCGAGCGACGCGGCGACCGGCCGCGCTGGGACGAACCGGTCTTCGTGTACTGGGACGAGCATAGCGCCGTCATTTTGCGCGATTGAACGACTGCGCGGGGTCGCTATATGTCCGTTGGGACCCACCTGGGGGAGATCCGCATGTCCAACTTCACCGCTCGCCTGTGGCGGCTGTTCAAGCCGAGCCGCCGCTGGGTCATCGCCGTACCGCTGTTGTGGCTGACGCTATTCTTCCTGCTTCCGTTCGGCATCGTGCTCAAGATCAGCCTGTCCCAGGCGGCCATATCGGTACCGCCCTACAGCGCCATTGTCGATTACGCCAATGAGACGCTCAACATCGTCGTCACGTTCGGCAATTATCTGTTCCTGGCCACCGATACGCTCTATGTCTCGGCCTACTGGGGGTCGGTGAAAATCGCGTTGCTCGCCACGGTGCTCTGCTTGCTGCTCGGCTATCCCATGGCCTACGCCATGGCGCGGGCGCCGGCACATTGGCAACTGGTGTTGCTGTTGCTGGTGATGCTGCCGTCATGGACCTCGTTTCTGATACGCGTCTATGCCTGGATGGGCATTCTCAGCAACAATGGCTTGATCAACAATACGTTGATTTGGGCGGGACTCATCGATTCGCCGATTCGCATGCTCAACACCAACTTCGCCGTGATACTCGGGATCGTCTACGCCTATCTGCCGTTCATGGTGCTGCCGCTCTATGCGAATCTCACCCGACTCGATATGTCGCTGCTGGAGGCGGCTTCGGATCTTGGTTCGCGCAAGCTCAATACCCTGATCACGGTGACCCTGCCGCTGTCCAAAGGCGGGATCATCGCCGGGTCGATGCTGGTATTCATTCCTGCGGTGGGCGAGTTCGTCATTCCCGAGCTATTGGGTGGCCCCAATACGGTGATGATCGGCAAGATCCTGTGGGCGGAGTTCTTCCACAACCGCGACTGGCCGGTGGCCTCGGCACTGGCGATGGTCATGTTGGCGATCCTGATCGTGCCCATTGCCCTGTTCCATCGCTATCAATCCCGCGAACTGGAGGAATGAGCATGCGCAAGACCTCCTTCAGCGGCGTGATGCTGGTTGCCGGACTGCTGTTTCTCTACCTGCCGATGGTGGTGCTGATCGTCTATTCGTTCAATTCGTCGCGCCTAGTGACCGTCTGGGCGGGGTTCTCGGGGCGCTGGTATTTCGAGCTGTTGCGCGACGGCCAGATCCTTGCGGCAGTATGGACCAGCCTGCGCATCGCCTTCTTCTCCGCCACCATGGCGGTATGCCTGGGGACGCTGGCCGCTTTCGTGATGGTGCGCTTCGACCGCTTTCGCGGCAAGACGGCGCTCTCCAGCATGGTCACCGCTCCGCTGGTGATGCCCGAGGTGATCACCGGTCTCTCGCTGCTGCTGCTGTTCGTCCACATGGCGCAGCTGATCGGCTGGCCGGAGGATCGCGGCATGATCACGATCTGGATCGCCCACACCACTTTCTGCAGCGCCTATGTGGCGGTGGTGGTGGCGTCGCGCCTGCGCGAGGTGGACCTTTCCATCGAGGAGGCTGCCATGGACCTGGGTGCCCGCCCGCTGCGCACCTTCTTCCAGATCACCCTGCCGGTGATTGCGCCGGCACTGGCTGCGGGTTGGTTGCTGGCGTTTACCCTATCGCTCGACGACCTGGTGATCGCCAGCTTCGTCTCGGGGCCGGGGGCGACCACACTGCCCATGGTGGTGTTCTCCTCGGTGCGGATGGGGGTGTCACCCAAGATCAATGCCCTGGCCACACTGATCATCCTGACGGTATCGCTGGCCACCTTCTTTGCCTGGTATCTGATGCGCCGTAGCGAAGCGCGACGGCGCCAGGCAATGTGGCAAGATGTGACGGCGGGTCGATGAGAAACGCGCTTCCTGATCTGTGCAAATGAGGTACCGCTATGTCGTCGAATACCGCCACCGAGCATGTGACGTCCTACTATGCGGCCACGGCCAACCCGTCGCCCGAGCGTCCCGCCCTGGAGGGCAGCGTCGAGTGCGACGTGTGCGTGGTGGGAGCGGGCTTCACCGGTATCTCGGCGGCGCTGCACCTGGCCGAACAGGGGCATGAGGTGGTGGTGCTCGAGGCCGCCCGGGTGGGCTTCGGCGCCTCGGGGCGCAACGGCGGCCAGATCGTCAACAGCTACAGCCGCGACATGGACGTGATCGAAGCCAGATATGGTGCCGACACCGCCCGCGCGCTCGGCGACATGGCCTTCGAGGGCAATCGCATCATTCGCAATCGAATCGAGCAGCACTGCATCGAGTGCGATCTCAAGGAAGGTAATCTCTTTGCCGCCTGCAACGCCAAGCAGCTTCAGGGGTTGCGCGAGCACAAGGCACTATGGGAGCGCTACGGACACCGTGAACTCGAACTGCTCGAGGGCGAGACCTGCCAGCGCGAGATTGTCAGCGAGCGCTACGTGGGCGCGCTGGTGGACCACTCCGGCGGGCATCTGCATCCGCTCAACCTGATACTTGGCGAGGCGGCGGCCTTCGAAGCGCGTGGCGGCAGGATCCATGAACGGACTCCCGTGCTCGAGGTGCGGCACGGTGAGACGGTAACGCTGCGCACCTCGCGTGGCAACGTGCGTGCGCGGCGCGTCGTGATGGCCGGCAATGCTTACCTTCAAGGCGTGATGCCTGAGCTGGAAAGCAAGTCGATGCCTTGCGGCACGCAGATCATCGCCACCGAGCCGCTGCCGGAGGTGCTGCGTCGCGAGCTGATCCCTCACGACATGGCGGTGGAGGACTGCAACTACCTGCTCGACTACTTTCGTTTCACCGGTGACGGCCGACTGCTCTACGGCGGCGGGGTCAACTATGGCGGCCAGGATCCGGCGGACATCGCTGGGGTGATCCGGCCCAAGATGCTCAAGACCTTCCCGCAGATGACCGACGTGCGCATCGACTACGCCTGGAGCGGCAATTTCCTGATGACGCTCAGCCGTCTACCCCAGTTCGGCCGGCTCAACGACAACGTCTACTACGCCCAAGGCTACTCTGGCCACGGCGTGACCTGCGCCCACCTGGCGGGGCGCTTGATCGCCGAGGTGATGCGTGGCGAGGCCGAACGCTTCGATGCCTTCGCCGGCCTACCGCATCTGCCGTTCCCCGGCGGCCGGCTGCTGCGCGTGCCGTTCTCGGCCATGGGCGCCTGGTATTACGCCATGCGCGACCGGCTGGGCTGGTGAGTGTCGCCGTTGACTGACGCCAGGTCAGAGAATGTGAAAACCGCTGCGCTGCGATTACCGTGGCGATGACGCGTCGTATAATCGGACAGGCGGCGCGGGATCGCCGCTTCTCATCCCCCTTTGTTTGCCCATCGTCCGAGCCGAGCCCTTGATAGTGCCCGGGGCAATTGCGTTCCCGACAGGAGGTGAGCAATGGACAAGTCGATCGTCATTGGAACGACGCTGAGCGTACTGGGTCTGGGTGGCCTGGCCTTTGGGGCCTGGCAGGCGCAGCAGGTTCCCGAGGAGAGCGGGCCCCAGTTCGCCGAGATCGTCGCGGTACAGCCGGTGACGCAAAGCGTCGAGACTCCCCGCGAGGTGTGCGAGGACGTCATCGTACAGCATCAGGCACCGGCGCCCAGCCGCGATCCGCATCGCATTGCCGGTACGGCGGCGGGTGCCGTGGTGGGCGGCCTGCTGGGCAACCAGGTCGGTGGCGGCAGCGGCAAGACCCTGGCCACCGTGGCGGGGGTGATTGGCGGTGGGTTCGCCGGACGCGAAGTCCAGGAGCGGATCGAAGCCAACCAGACCCGGACCTATTCCACTACGCAGCGCCAGTGCCACACGGTAATGGACGCCTCGGAACAGACCGTCGGCTACGACGTAACCTGGCGTCATGGCGAGACGACCCAGGTGGCGCGCCTCGAGAACCGTCCGCAGGGCAACCGGGTGCTGCTCGAGGAGGGCCAGCCGCGCTGGGACCTGCCGCTGGCGAGCGCCGATTGAGCCGGAATGCCTAGACGTGCCGCAGGTACCAGGCGTACTCCAGGTGGCTGACCGCCTGCAAGGCCTGGACGCGTTCGGCGCGGCGATTGGCGACGAAGACGCGCACGAAGTCGTGTCCCAGCGCCTCGCCTAGCGGGGCGCTGGCGGCGAGCAGGTCGAGGGCCTGCTGCCAGCTGTTGGTCAGGCTCGGTTCGACCTGATCGTAGGCATTGCCGACGATCGGTTCGGGCGGCGTCAACCGGCGTGCCAGGCCATGCTCGACGCCGGCCAATAGGGCAGCGAGCAAGAGATAGGGATTGACATCGGCACCGGCGACACGATGTTCGATGCGTCGCGCTTCGTTGGCACCCGAAGGGATGCGCAGGGCCACCGAACGGTTGTCGTAACCCCAGGTCGGCGCCATGGGCACGTAGAGCCCCGGCTGGAAACGGCGATAGGAGTTGAGGTTGGGGGCAAAAATCGCCATCGCGTCGGGCATCAGTGCTATCAATCCGGCCACGGCCTGATGCAGCCGAGGTGTGCCGAGCGGATCGTTGTCCTCGGCGGCAAAGGCGTTCCGGCCGTCAGCCTCGAGCAAACTGAGGTGCACATGGGTGCCATTGCCGGCTTCCAGGCCGTAGGGCTTGGCCATGAAGGTCGCCTCGAAGCCGTGATTCAGTGCCACCCCCTTGATCAGCCGTTTCAGCTGTACGGCGCTGTCGCATGCACGCAGCACATCGTCGCAGTGGGTGAGGGTGATTTCGAACTGCCCCGGGGCGCATTCCTTGAGCGTCGTATCCAGGGGGAGGCCCTGGCAGTCGGCGGCATCCCGGATATCGTCGAGAAGATCCGCATACTCGTCGAGCTCGCTGATCGAGTAGAGCTGGCTGCGCGCGGCGCGATCGCCACTGCGGGGGGAGCAGGGCGGCTGGATCGTCCCATCGGGCGTGCGCTCGCGATCCACGAGATAGAATTCCATTTCCAGCGCGACGACCGGCGTCAAGCCGCGGCGTCGTAAGCGTTCGGCCGCTTGTGACAGCACCTGACGGGGATCGGCGAAAAAAGGGGTGTTGTCGGGCTCGAACATGGTCATCAACAGTTGGGCCTGGCGGCCACGGCGCAGCCATGGAGTCGGTAACAGCGTGTCTGAGATGGGACGGCAGACCCGGTCGCCGTCGCCGCTGGCCAGGCCCAGGCCGGTGGCCTCGATGGTGTTGCCGTTGATATCCAGGGCGAATACCGAGGCCGGCAGGTTCACGCCGTGCCGGCAGACTTTCTCCAGAGAGTCGCGGGGAATGCGCTTACCCCGCATCACGCCGTTGAGATCGCTGATCAACAGATCGATGCTGTCGATATCGGGATGGCGCGCGAGAAACTCCTGCGCCTGGTCGGCAGTGAGCGACGGCATGGCGGCACCTTGTCCGTTAGCGATGGGTTGCGCTGAGGTTCATCTTTCAGCGACATGTCTCGTGTTGTCAAATTTTTTACGGAGGGCTTCCGGCTCAACGAGCCGAAAGCCTCGTTACAAGAGGTTGGCGAGGCTATTTCTTGGAGCCATGGTCCCGAGCGGCATTCTTGACCTATCATCGTGGAAAGTTTAATCAACACGATGCGGTGCTGTCGTGCCGACTCAGGAGGCTGCCATGCCGTGCCGACCTCGGGTCGTTCGCTTCGATGGCCTGCTGCTGACCGGCCGCTATTCCAACGTCGGGCCCTCCCGCTATGGAGCCGGGCGCGCCGTCGCAGAGCCGCGTTACATCCGAGCGGGAGAACTTCATGAAGACCGAGATCTACCGGCAACTGGATCGTGAGCACCATCTTCATCCCTTCACCGATTACAAGGCACTGGCGGAGGAGGGGAGCCGGATCGTCACCCGCGCCGAGGGCGTCTACATACACGACAGCGAGGGCCATCGCATCCTTGACGGCATGGCCGGGCTGTGGTGCGTGAACCTGGGCTACGGCCGCGAGGAACTGGTCGAGGCGGCCAGCGAGCAGATGCGCCAATTGCCGTACTACAACAGCTTTTTCAAGAGCACTCACCCGCCTGCCGTGAAGCTGGCCGAGACCCTGTGCCGGTTGGCTCCGGCGCACATGAATCATGTCTTTTTTACCGGTTCGGGCTCCGAGGCCAACGACACCGTGCTGCGCATGGTGCGTCGCTTCTGGGCGCTGGAAGGCAAACCCGACAAGCAGTGGATCATTTCCCGAGAAAATGCCTACCACGGCTCCACCGTGGCCGGCATGAGTCTCGGCGGCATGGCACCCATGCACGCCCAGGGCGGTCCCACGGTGCCGAAAATCGCTCACGTGCGACAGCCCTATTGGTTCGGTGAAGGGCGAGACAGCGAGCCGGAGGCCTTCGGTCGTGAATGCGCCGCCGCGCTCGAGGCGCGAATCCATGAGCTCGGCGAGGAGAATGTCGCCGCCTTTATCGCCGAGCCGGTGCAAGGTGCGGGCGGGGCGGTCATTCCACCGGCGAGCTACTGGCCGGCCGTCAGGGATGTGCTGGCGCGCTACGACATCCTGCTGGTAGTGGACGAAGTGATCTGCGGCTTCGGCCGCCTGGGCGAATGGTTCGGCAGCCAGCACTACGGCCTCGAACCCGACCTGATGCCCGTCGCCAAGGGACTCTCGTCCGGCTACCTGCCGATCGGCGGCGTGCTGGTCGGGGATCGTGTGGCCGATACTCTGATCGAGCGCGGCGGCGAATTCTTCCACGGCTTCACCTACTCGGGGCATCCGGCCTGCGCCGCGGTGGCGCTCAAGAACCTCGAGCTGATGCAGGCCGAGGCCATCGTCGAGCGCGTACGCGATGACATCGGACCCTACCTGGCCAAGCGCTGGGCCACGCTCGGCGAGCATCCCCTGGTGGGCGAGGCGCGCTCGCTGGGAATGGTCGGCGCGCTGGAGCTGGTCGCCGACAAGGCCGCCGCCCGGCGCTTCCCCAAGTCGCTGGGCGTCGGCAACCTGTGCCGTGACATCTGTTTCGACCTCGGGCTGGTGATGCGCTCGGTGGGTGATACGATGATGATCTCGCCGCCGCTCGTGATCACTCGCGACGAGGTCGACGAGCTGGTGCGCCTGGCCGGCGAGGCGCTGGACGAGACCGCCCGGCGGCTGGCCGGGCGGGAGAGCGTCGAACCCATCTCAGAGGAGACCCGATCGTGAGCCATTCGCAATTCCCGCGTACCCGGGCCGACTGGCAGACCATGGCTGCCGGGCTCGCCTTCGAGTCGCGTGCCTTCATCGACGACGCCTTCGTCGACGCCGCCAGCGGTGATACTTTCGAATCGCGCAACCCGGCCACCGGCGAGATCCTGGCGCAGGTGGCGAGCTGCGACGAGCCTGATGCCGAGCGCGCCGTGGCGGTGGCGCGTGAGGCCTTTGCCGGCGGCGAGTGGTCGCGTCTCGCGCCGGGCAAGCGCAAGCGGATTCTGCTGCGCCTGGCCGATCTGATGGAGGCCCACAAGCACGAATTGGCACTGATCGACACCCTCGACATGGGCAAGCCGATATCCAGTTCGCTCGGCGATATGGCCGGCGCCATCGGCTGCATCCGCTACCAGGCCGAGTGCATCGACAAGCTTTACGGCGAGGTGGCGCCCACTGGCGAGGAGTCCCTGGCACTGGTCCTGCGCGAGCCGCTCGGCGTGGTGGCGGCCATCGTGCCGTGGAACTTTCCGCTGATGATGACCGCCTGGAAGATCGCCCCGGCGCTGGCCGCCGGCAACAGCGTCATTCTGAAACCCTCCGAGAAGTCGCCGCTCTCCGCGCTGCGTCTGGCTGCCCTGGCTCGCGAGGCCGGTCTTCCCCGCGGCACCTTCCAGGTGCTGCCCGGCTTCGGCCATACCGCAGGCAAGGCGCTGGCGCTCTCCATGGAGGTCGATTGTCTGGCCTTTACCGGTTCCACCCAAGTGGGCAAGCAGCTGATGCAGTACGCCGGTCAGTCCAACCTCAAGCGCGTCTACCTTGAGTGCGGCGGCAAAAGTCCGAATATCGTCTTTGCCGACTGCAAGGATCTCGACCAGGTGGCGAGTCACGCCGCCGCGGCGATCTTCCACAACCAGGGCGAGGTGTGCATCGCCGGCTCCCGGCTGTTGGTGGAGAACGCGATCCGCGAGGAGTTTGTCGAGCGCGTCCTGAAGGCAGCGGAAGGCATGCAGCCCGGCGACCCACTCGATCCGGATAGCTTCATGGGTGCCATCGTCGACGAGACCCAGCATCGGCGCATACTCGACTACATCCGCCAGGGGGTGGAAGAGGGCGCCCGGCTGCGCAGCGGTGGTCAGCCCCTCGACGGCCCGGGGCTATTCATTCTGCCCACGGTGTTCGATGGGGTGACGCCGAGCATGACCATCGGTCGCGAGGAGATCTTCGGCCCGGTGCTCTCGGTGTTCGGCTTCGACACGGAGGAGGAGGCCATCTTCATGGCCAATGACACGCCCTACGGCCTGGCGGCGGGGCTGTGGAGCCAGGACATCGACCGCATCATGCGCGTGACGCGGCGGCTGCAGTCGGGGCAGGTATTTGTCAACAACTGGGCCGGGGGCGATCAGACCATGCCTTTCGGCGGCGTCAAGCAGTCGGGCAACGGGCGCGACAAGTCGCACCACAGCCTGGAGGAGTACTCCGAGCTGAAGAGCGTCTGGATGGCACTACAGACGGAATGACGTTGGGGGAAGGAGCGGGCGGCCATGACGGGTATACTGGCCCTACCGCTTGAGGAGAATGCCCTTGACCGATCTTTCGATGTTGCTGACCTCGCTTTCTTCCGGCTACGCCATGGCGCTTTCGGCGCTGCTGGCGTTCCTGCTCGCCCTCGGCCTGGCCGGCTGGCTCGCCGCCCGGCGCCAGCGCGCCGATGCGGCACGGCACGAGGCGGCCATGACCGGACTGCGTGAGCGGCTCGTCGAGCGTGAGCGACGCCTTGATGAGCTGCAGCGTACGCTCGGCGAGGTGCAGGTGAGCGAGGCGCGCCTGGCCACTACCCTGGAGCAGAAGCAGCAGCACTTCGAGGCGCAGGTGGCCTTGCTGCGGGACAGTCGCGACCAGTTGCGCCAGGAATTCGAAAATCTGGCCAACGAGATCCTCGAGCGCAAGGGCCGCGCCTTCTCCGAGCTTTCCCAGCAGCGCATCAGCGGTCTGCTGCAGCCGATCCAGGCCGAGATGAAGGGTTTTCGCGAGAAGGTCGAGACGATCCATCGTCACGACACCGAGCAGCGCGCCGGGCTACGTGCCGAGCTCAGGCACTTGCAGGCCCTCAATCGCGAGATCACCGATCAGGCCGAGCGCCTGACCCAGGCGCTGCAGGGCCAGAAGAAAGTCCAGGGCAACTGGGGCGAACTGATGCTCGAGAACGTGCTGGAGGGGTCCGGTCTGCGCGCCGGCAAGGATTATCAGCGCGAGGTGAGCTTCACCACGGCCGAGGGTCGGCGGCGGCCCGATGCGGTGGTCTACCTGCCCCAGGGACGGCACTTGGTGATCGACGCCAAGACCTCGCTGGCCGCCTACGTGCGATACGTCAACGCAGAAGACGAGCGGGAGCGTGAGCTTGCCCTGGCGGCCCATGCCGCGGCGGTGGGCGAGCGTATCAGCGAACTCGCTGACAAGCACTACTACGACCTGCCGGGGCTCAATTCGCCCGACGTGGTGATCATGTTCATTCCGGTGGAGTCGGCCTACGTCGAGGCGCTCAAGCACGACGAGACGCTCTACCAACGCGCCATCGAACACAACGTGCTGGTGGCGACACCCACCACGCTGTTGACCAGCCTCAACGTGGTGCGCCAGTTATGGCGCTTCGAGGACCAGAGCCGCCACAGCGCTGAGCTGGCCAGCCGCGCCGAGAAGTTCTACAACAAGCTGCGGCTATTTCTCGAGAGCATGCAGGATATCCAGGTTCGACTCGACGGGGCGCGCGACAGCTACGACCGCGCCATGGGGCAACTGGTCAATGGCCGTGGCAACTTGATCAAGCAGGCCGCCGAGTTCCAGGAATTGGGCGTGGCGGTGCGAAAGGAGTTGCCTGACGACTTGGTCGAGCGGGCGCGCCTGGAGCTCGATGACGAGCGGTCGCGTTCCTGGCCGCTATCAAAAGAGAAGGAAAGCGCCGAGGCTGACGCAGGCCGCCGATAGGCCGGTTGACAACGACTCGAAGCGGTTCGCTCGGGCAGGCTGAGCGGTGCGCTGGAAGGGTGCGGGAAGGAGGAGAGACGAGGCGGCGCTGGCTAGAAGGCGCGTGCCGGTGTGCAGCAGCTCACCAGTCGGCAGGGCTCGCTGCCGGGGTTGCGAAAGCGGTGGGGAACGTTGGTGTCGAAATAATAGGCTTCACCGGGGCCGAGCACGCGGGTTTCGGCGCCGATGGTGATCTCGATCTCGCCCTCGAGCACCACGCCGGCCTCCTCGCCCTGATGGGCGATCATCTCGCGGCCGGTGTCGGCCCCGGGCGGGTAGGTCTCGATCAGAAAGGCCAGCGCCCGGCTGGCGCGGTTGGCGCCGACGAGCTTGTAGACCACCTCGCCGCTACCCATGTCGACGAGTTCGTCGGCGGCGTAGAAGACCTGATGACGACTCTGCATGTCCAGCGTGAAGAAATCGCCGACGCTGATGGGGATGGCATCGAGGATCTTCTTCAGCGAACTGACCGAGGGGCTGACCTTGCCCTGTTCAATCAGCGACAGGCTGGAGTGAGTGACACCGCAACGCTTGGCCAGTTCGCGCTGGGAGATGCCGCGCAATGTGCGTAGGGCGCGTAGGCGCACCCCAACATCGTCCGACATGCCGGTCTCCTCGTCATCGAAGTGGCGCCGCCCGATTGCGGCGGCGCCTCGGCGCGCTCAGCAGAAGGCGTCCAGCTTCTGCTTGAGCAGTTGGTTGACCTGCTGTGGATTGGCAGTGCCGCGTGACGCCTTCATCACTTGGCCGACGAAGTAGCCGATCATCTTGCCGCGCTTTTCCGGCTCGGCATCGCGATACTGAGCCACCTGGGCCGGGCTGTCGGCGATTACCTGGTCGATCATCGCCTCGATGGCGCCGGTGTCGGTGACCTGCTTGAGCCCCTGGGCGTCGATGATGTCATCGGCCTTGGCGCCCTGACCGTTCCACAGGGCCTGAAAGACCTGCTTGGCAGCCTTGCCGTTGATCGTATCGTCGATGACGCGGGCAATCAGCTCGCCGAGCTGGCGCGCCGAGACGGGGCTGTCGACGATCGCCAGGCCTTCACGGTTGAGGGCGCCCGCAAGCTCTCCCTGTACCCAGTTGGCGGCCTGCTTGGCGTCGCCGCAGACATCCTTGACTTCCTCGAAGTAGTCGGCCATCTCGCGCGTGGCGGAGAGCACGCTGGCGTCGTAGGCGGAGAGCCCTAGCTCGCTCTCGAAGCGGGCGCGCTTGTCGGCGGGCAACTCCGGGAGGTTGTCGCGCAAATGGTCGATATAGGCCTGATCCAGCACCACCGGCAGCAAGTCGGGGCAGGGGAAGTAGCGGTAGTCGTTGGCTTCCTCCTTGGTGCGCATGCTGCGCGTCTCGTCGCGGTCGGGGTCGAACAGGCGGGTTTCCTGGATCACGACGCCGTCGTCCTCGAGCAGTTCTATCTGGCGCTCCACCTCATAGGCGATGGCGCGCTCGACGAAGCGGAAGGAGTTGACGTTCTTGATCTCGGCGCGAGTGCCGAAGGCTTTCTGGCCCTTGGGGCGTACCGAGACGTTGACGTCGCAGCGCATCGACCCCTCGGCCATGTTGCCGTCGGAAATGCCCAGGTAGGTGACGATGGAGTGGATCGCCTTGAGGTAGGCGGCGGCCTCCTTGGCGCTGCGCATATCGGGCTCGGAGACGATTTCCAGCAGCGGTGTTCCGGCGCGGTTGAGGTCGACCCCGGTCATGCCGTGGTAATCCTCGTGCAGCGACTTGCCGGCATCCTCCTCGAGGTGGGCGTGGTGCACGCGGATCGGCTTGGTGGTGCCATCCTCGAGGGTGATCTCGACCACGCCGGCGCCGACGATGGGCTGGTACATCTGGCTGGTCTGGTAGCCTTTGGGCAGGTCGGGGTAGAAATAGTTCTTGCGGTCGAACACCGAGACTTCGGGAATCTCGGCGTGGATCGCCAGGCCGAACTTCACTGCCATGGCGACCGCGGCTTCATTGAGCACCGGTAGCACACCGGGCAGCCCCAGGTCGACGGCACAGGCCTGAGTGTTGGGCTCGGCGCCGAAGGCAGTGGAGGCGCCGGAAAAGATCTTCGAGCGGGTGGCGAGCTGGACGTGCACCTCCAGCCCGATCACGGTTTCCCATTGCATCAGGCGTTCTCCTCGGCGAAGGCGGGACGTTGACGGTGCCAGTCGGTGGCCTGCTGGAACTGATGAGCGACGTTGAGCAGCCGTGCTTCGGTGAAATGGCTGCCCAGTATCTGCAGGCCGACGGGGCGACGACCGGCGAAGCCGGCCGGCACGCTCATGCCGGGGATGCCGGCCAGGTTGACGGCAATGGTGTAGATGTCCTGCAGGTACATCGACACCGGATCCTTGTTGGCGCCGAGATCGAAGGCAGGGGTGGGCGAAGCGGGGCCCATCAGCACGTCGACCTCCTCGAAGGCGTCGAGGAAATCCTGGCGGATCAGGCGACGCACCTGCTGGGCCTTCTTGTAGTAGGCGTCGAAGAAGCCTTCAGAGAGCGTGTGAGTACCGATCAGGATGCGACGCTTGACCTCGTCGCCGAAACCCTCGGCACGGCTGCGCTTGTACAGGTCGATCAGGTCGACGGGGGCGTCGCAGCGGTGGCCGAAGCGCACGCCATCGAAGCGCGACAGGTTCGACGAAGCTTCCGCCGGGGCGATGACGTAGTAGGCGGGGATTGCGTAATGGGTGTGCGGCAGGCTCACCTCGCGCACGCTGGCTCCGAGCGATTCGAAGACCTTGATGGCGTCGCGCACCGCCGTTTCGACCTGCGGGTCCAGGCCATCGCCGAAGTATTCTCGGGGCAGACCGATCTTCAGCCCGGCGAGGGGCGTGTCGAGCTCCTCGGTGTAGTCGGGCACGCCGCGCGCCACGCAGGTAGAGTCGCGCAGATCGTGGCCGGCCATGGCAGACAGCAGCAGCGCGCAATCCTCGGCGGTGCGGGCCATGGGCCCGGCCTGGTCGAGGCTCGAGGCGTAGGCGATCATGCCGTAGCGCGACACCCGTCCGTAGGTGGGCTTGAGTCCGGTGATGCCGCAGAAGGCGGCGGGCTGACGGATCGAGCCGCCGGTGTCGGTGCCGATGGCGGCCGGTACCAGGCCGGCGGCGACCGCCGCGGCACTACCTCCCGACGAGCCGCCGGGTACCGCGGCGAGGTCCCAGGGGTTCTTCACCGGGCCGTAGTGACTGTTCTCGTTGGAGGAGCCCATGGCGAACTCGTCCATGTTGGTCTTGCCCAGGCTCACGGTGCCGGCCGTGGCGAGCTTCTCGACCACGGTGGCGTCGTAGGGCGAGACGAAGTTGTCGAGCATTCGCGAGCCGGCGGTGGTCCTGACGTCGCGGGTACAGAAGATGTCCTTGAGCGCCAGCGGCAATCCGGTCAGCGGGCCGGCCTTGCCCGCGGCGCGGGTCTTGTCGGCGGCATCGGCGGTGGCGAGGGCCTGATCGAAGGTGACGGTGATGAAACTGTTCAGCTCACCGTCGAGACGGTCGATGCGGCCCAGCAGGTGTTGGGTCAGCTCGTGGCTGGAGAACTCGCCGGCGTCGAGCGAGCGGGCCAGTTCGGCCAGTGTCTTGTCATGCATGCGGCATGGCTCCATGAAGGCGTGCCGTTGAAAGCGTTAGGGAACGAAGGAGCGTTGGCGAGCGCGTTCGAGGCTCACTCGACGACGCGGGGCACCAGGTAGAGCCCATTCTCAACGGCCGGAGCGCAACGCTGAAAACGCTCGCGCTGGTCGCCTTCCGTGACCTCGTCGGCACGCAGGCGCTGCGTGACGTCGAGCGGATGGGCCAGCGGCGCGACACCCTCGGTGTCGAGGGCCTGGAGCATGTCGACCATTTCGAGAATACGGCCGAGGTCGTCCACGTAGCGAGTGGCGTCCTCGTCGTTCAGGCCAAGCCGGGCCAGGTGGGCGGCCCGCTGCACGTCTGCGTGTTCAAGCGCCATGAGCTGTGTGTCCTCGCACGGATTGAGTGTTATGAACAGCTGGAAAAGGTACCATATTCGAGGCCTGTCGGGCACGCTTCTCGCGCCTGGGACGGTGCCATCTCGCTTGCTGCATGGAGGCGGCGATGATACCGTTTGCCTCCGCACTGGTCCCGGTCTGCACTAGGTAACGACGTCCATGTTCAAACGCTTGAGGGGGCTGTTCTCCAGCGATCTTTCCATCGATCTGGGTACGGCCAATACGCTAATCTACGTCCGCGGTCGCGGTATCGTGCTCGATGAGCCTTCGGTAGTGGCCATTCGCCAGTCCGGCAACATGCGCAGCGTGGCCGCGGTGGGGGCGGACGCCAAGCGCATGCTGGGCCGTACGCCGGGCAACATCACCGCCATCCGTCCGATGAAGGACGGGGTGATCGCCGACTTCACCGTCACCGAGCAGATGCTCCAGCACTTCATCCGCAAGGTACACCAGAGCACCTTCCTCACGCCGAGCCCACGTGTGCTGGTCTGCGTGCCTTGCATGTCGACACAGGTCGAGCGTCGCGCGATCAAGGAATCCGCCGAGGGGGCGGGCGCTCGCGAGGTGTTCCTGATCGAGGAGCCCATGGCCGCCGCCATCGGTGCCGGGTTGCCGGTCGATGATGCGCAGGGTTCGATGGTAGTGGATATCGGCGGTGGCACCACCGAGATCGCTATCATCTCGCTCAACGGCGTGGTCTATTCCGAATCGATCCGCGTCGGCGGCGATCGCTTCGACGAGGCCATCTCCGCCTATGTGCGGCGGCACTACGGCAGCCTGATCGGCGAGGCCACCGCGGAGCGCATCAAGGAGGAGATCGGCTGCGCCTACCCCGGCGGCGAGCTACGTGAGATCGACGTGCGTGGCCGCAACCTGGCCGAGGGCATCCCGCGCAGCTTCACTTTGAATTCGCACGAAATTCTCGATGCCCTGCAGGAAACGCTCTCCTCAATCGTCGCCGCGGTCAAGAGCGCCCTGGAGCAATCGCCTCCCGAACTCGCGTCGGATATCGCCGAGCGCGGCCTGGTGCTAACCGGCGGCGGCGCCCTGCTGCGCGATCTGGACAAGCTCATCGCCGAGGAAACCGGATTGCCGGTGATCGTGGCCGAGGATCCGCTGACCTGCGTGGCACGCGGCGGCGGCAAGGCCCTCGAGATGATCGATCGGCACACCTTCGAGCTGCTCTCGAGCGACTGACGTAGGCGCAAGGCCGGCATTGGTACGGCTTGGGACCCCCCGGCCGGTGAGGTTTCAAGCCGCCGCTTGACGCCGCAAGACCGAGCATCGGTGTCTGCAGAACGGGTCTGTGAGAATCGACGAATAAATTAAGCGCCGCCGGTCGGTTGGCGCCTGGTGCGGGGGGAACGTTTATCAAACCGCTGTTCTCGCACGCTTCCGTGCCTGGCTACCGCATGCTGCTGTGTGCGGTAGTCGCGGCTGCGCTGATGTTCGTCGATCATCGGTTCACTCGCATGGAGGAGGTGCGTGGCCATCTCACTACCCTGGTCGCTCCCATCCAATGGTTGGTCGCCGTGCCCAGCGATGTGCTTGCCTGGGGCTCGCTGGCGCTTTCCGAACAGCGCGCTCTGGTGGAGGAGAACCGCCGCCTGCGCGAGCAGATTCTGCACTTGTCGCACCGTGTCCAGCATATGTCGAGCCTGACCGCCGAGAACGTGCGCCTGCGCGAGCTCCTTGGCGCCGCCGCACGCCTGGATGCGCCCTATATCACCGCCGAACTGCTGTCGCTGGATGCCGACCCCTTCACTCATCAGATGGTGATCGACCGCGGTCGCCGCGACGGCGCCTTCGTTGGACAGCCGGTCATGGATGCCTCAGGTCTGGTGGGGCAGGTGACGGCGGTTTCCGCTTATTCCAGCCGGGTGTTGATGGTAGCCGACGTCAGCCACGCGCTACCGGTTCAGATCAACCGCAACGGGCTGCGCTTCGTGCTGCAGGGTAGCGGCCAGTACGATGCCCTACGTGTGCTGCACGTGCCGGATACGGCCGACATCCGTGAGGGCGACCTGCTGGTCACCTCGGGCCTGGCCGGCCGTTTTCCGCCGGGCTACCCGGTGGCACGCGTCACGGAGGTGGTCCACGATCCGGGACAGCCGTTCGCACGGGTCACGGCTGCCCCCGTCGCCCGCTTGCAGCGGTCGCGACACTTCCTGCTGATCTTCCCCCCCGAGCCGGCGCCGGTACCCGACGATGCGCTGTGGGATCGTGAGCCGGTCGACGACATGGGCGACATCGAATCGCCCCCGGCGGCACAGGGGGAAGGGTAATGGCCACCGGGTATCGCACCTCGCTACTGTGGATCTGGCTTACGCTGTTGCTGGCGCTAAGCCTTCAGGTCATGCCCCTGGCCGAGGGCTGGCAAATATGGCGTCCCGACTGGCTGGGCCTGATGCTTCTCTATTGGTGCATGTCGGCACCCGACCGGGTGGGCGTTCTTCACGGCTTCGTGTTGGGACTGTTGCTCGACCTGATCGAGGCGGCGCCGCTGGGTCAGAACGCCTTGCTGCTATCGCTGCTCGCCTTTCTCTCGGCGCTGATCTACCCGCGCTTTCGTGCCTACTCGCTGTTGCAGCAGGCCCTGTTGGTACTGGTACTGCTGGGCCTGGTGCAACTGGTCGAGCAGTGGCTGCGCACTCTATTCGGCTCCTTCTCGATGCATCTGGCCTTCCTGCTGCCCTCGCTGATCGGGGCCATACTCTGGCCGTGGTGGACCACCATGTTTCAGGCCTTCGAACGTCGCCTGTCGGGTGGGGAGTGAGGGCATGGCGATGGCAACCCGAACGCCTCCGGACGCTCGCTCTGCCGATGCTTCGATGCTGTGCCTGGCGTCGGCCTCTCCACGGCGGCGTGAACTGCTGGCCTCGATCGGTGTCAGGGTCGAGGTGAAGCCGGTCGCTATCGACGAGACGCCGCGCCCCGGCGAGATCGCCGAAGCCTATGTGCTACGGTTGGCGCGCGAGAAGGCAATGGCCGGAGCGCAGCTTTCGCCGTTGCCCACGCTGGGGTCCGATACTGCCGTCGTGTGCGACGGCCAAATCCTCGGCAAGCCGGGTGGAGCGGACGAGGCGGCGGCGATGCTGCGGCGATTGTCGGGACGGGACCACCAGGTACTGACCGCCGTCGCCGTGACGGGGCCGGTAGGCCTACTGGATGTCTGCGTGGCGACAAGGGTGCGGATGCGCGACATTGACGAGCACGAGATTGCAGCCTACTGGGCCACCGGCGAACCGGCCGACAAGGCAGGTGGCTATGCCATACAAGGGCTGGCGGCGGTGTTTGTCGAGCGCATCGAGGGCAGCCACTCCGCGGTCGTCGGGCTGCCGCTGTTCGAGACCGCGCGTCTGCTGGCGCGACAGCGTGTGCCGCTGTGGTGCGTACAAGGGAATGCCGTCTAGCCGACTCCCTATGTCATAATGCGGCGAAGACGAATTGGACAAGGATTCCGCATGAGCGGCGAAGTACTCATCAACCTGACGCCGATGGAAACCCGCGTTGCCGTGGTGGAGAACGGCGTACTGCAGGAGGCGCTGATCGAGCGCACGCGGCGGCGCGGCATCGTCGGCAATATCTATAAGGGTCGCGTGGTGAGGGTGCTTCCCGGCATGCAGGCCGCCTTCGTCGACATCGGCCTCGACCGGGCGGCTTTCATTCACGCCCACGAAGTGATGCCGCCGGGTACGCCGCCAGAGGAACAGGTCTCGATCGGCCAGTTGTTGCACGAGGGGCAGGCCCTGGTGGTACAGGTAACCAAGGACCCCATCGGCACCAAGGGGGCGCGCCTGACCACGCACCTGTCGGTGCCGTCACGCTATCTGGTCTATATGCCCGATTCTCCCCACAACGGTGTCTCCCAGCGCATCGAGGACGAGCGTGAACGCGAGCGTTTGCGCGAGCTGCTCGAAGTCTGCCAGAGCGAGCAGGAGATCGAGGTCACCGGTGGCTTCATCGTGCGCACGGCGGCCGAGAGCGTGGGTAGGGACGAACTCTACGCCGATATGCACTTCCTGCTGCGGCTGTGGCGCAAGGTCAGCGAGCGCAAGCTGACCGCCCCCGCGCCCAGTGTGATATACGACGACTTGCCGTTGTTCATCCGCACCCTGCGGGACCTGATGCGCGACGAGATCGAAAAGGTGCGTATCGACTCGCGGGAGAACTACGTCAAGCTGGTCGAGTTCGCCGAAGAATTCATGCCGGACTCCAGCGCCCGCATCGAGTACTACCCGGGTGAACGGCCCATCTTCGATCTCTACAGCGTCGAGGATGAGATCCAGAAGGCGCTGGGTCGCAAGGTGCAGCTCAAGTCCGGTGGCTACCTGGTGATCGATCCCACCGAGGCGATGACGACCATCGACGTCAACACCGGCGGCTACGTGGGGCATCGCAATCTCGAGGAAACCATATTCAAGACCAACCTCGAGGCGGCCAACGCCATCGCCCGCCAGCTGCGTCTGCGCAACCTGGGCGGCATCATCATCATCGATTTCATCGACATGGAAGATCCCGAGCATCAGCGCCAGGTGCTGCGAGTGCTCGAAAAGGCGCTGGAGCGTGACCATGCCAAGACCAAGTGCACCGGGGTCACCGAGTTGGGACTGGTGCAGTTGACGCGCAAGCGCACACGCGAGAGCCTGGAGCAGACCTTATGCGAGGCATGTCCCACCTGTAGCGGGCGGGGCACCCTGAAAACCGCCGAGACGGTCTGCTACGAAATCTTCCGCGAGATCCTGCGCGAGGAACGCGCCTACAACGCGGAAACCTATATGGTACTGGCCTCTCAGCCGGTGGTGGATCGGTTGCTCGACGAGGAATCGGCCGCGGTGGCCGATCTGGAAAGCTTCATTGGCAAGACCATCCGCTTCCAGGTCGAGGGGCACTATTCCCAGGAGCAGTACGATATCGTACTGATGTGAGCGGCCGATGTATCCGCTTCGCCTGGTCGCTCGCTGGACGCTTACCCTGCTGGCCGTCGTGCTGGCGCTGGTGGCCGTGCTCACGCTGTTGCTGCGCTTTGCCCTGACGCAAATCGACGAACTGGCGCCGCGCGTGGAGCGGCTGCTGGAAGCGCGCTCGGGCGCGTCGGTGCGCCTGGCGCAGCTAGAAGCCCGCATGGTCGGGCTGGATCCGACACTGGAGAGCGGCGGCCTCACCGTCACCACCCGCGAGGACGACACCGGCCTGCCACTGCTCGAGGTCGGGCATGCCCGGATGCGACTCGACACCGCTGCCAGCCTGCGCGCGGGCATGCCGGTAATCGCGGATGCCCGCCTGAGCGGACTGACGCTGCACCTCTACCAGGATGAACAGGGCGACTGGCACTGGCCCGACCCCGCCGATCTTCCCGCGGCGCTGATAGAGGGCGAGTTCGACCTCAGCCAGATGGATGCCATGGTCGGGCAGCTCCTGCGCCAGCGGGCCTGGGTCGAGGACGTGAGGCTGGTGCTGCATGGCCGCACCCGCAGACTCGACATGACGGCGCCGCGCCTGCTGCTTACCGGCGACGACCGACATGCTCACCTGGAAGGCGAAGTGCACCTGATGGGGCAGGAGGAAGCGACGCTGCAGGCCGCACTGGAGGTCTTCCCCGGCCCTGGCGGGCTGCGCGATTTCAGTGCCGCGCTGCAGGCCGAGATGAAGCTCGATACCTTGATCGACCTGGTAGAGGTCTTCACTTACGGCGATCCTCTGCAGTTGGAGGATGCCAGCGGTGACGTGACGCTCTGGGGCCGCTGGCACCGAGGTGCCCTGGCCGATGCCCGCCTTGACGTCGACGTGCCGCGTCTCGCCCTACGGCGCGACGACGAACCCATCGTGCTGGAGCCCTTCCGTGCCCGTGGCCAGTGGCTGCGGGGCGACGAAGGCTGGGAGGCCTGGCTTCAGGGCGACGCCTCGGCGGCGAACTGGGCGGAGCCGCGAGAGCTGGAGGACGAGAAGAAGCCGGCGCTGCCTCACTTCTGGCATGTGCGAAGCGACGGCGAGGGCTGGTGGCTCAACACCAGCCAGTTCGAGCTGGCCTCGCTGGCCGCTTGGCGTGAGCGTGTGCTGTTGCCCGAGGGGTTGATTCGTACCATCGACGCCCTCGACCCCCGCGGACTGGTCACTGGCCTCGGCTTCGGCCGGCGTGACGGTCAGTGGATCGCTCAGGCTGCCGTGCACCGCGTCGAGGTCTCGCCGCTGGACGAAGTGCCGGGGGGCGGCCCGCTGGATGCCTGGGTCGAGGCGCGCGACTTCACTGGACGTGTCGAATTCATCGGCGTCGACGGTCCCGTGCTCAGGATTCCTCAGGTCTACGCGGAGCCCATGGCTCTGACACACGCAAGCGGTGAGGTGCGCTGGACCTACGAAGGGCCGCGTACCTTCGTCAGTGGTCGAGGGCTCAGGGCCGGCTGGCAGGGCGCTGAGGTCGAGGGCGGTTTCGGCCTGGCAATCGGCGGTGGCATGCGCGGCGGCCTGGGGCTCGATCTGCGTTTTCGCGACGTTGACGCGGTCGATCGACCACTGACCGACTGGCTACCCGTTGACGTGATGGGGGAGCAACTGGATGCCTGGCTGGCAGAGGGCGTGGCCGGCCGGGTGCCGGCCGGCGAACTCAAGCTGCACCTGCCACTGCAGCGCGATGGGCAATCCGTCCCGCCGCGCCTGAGGCTCGATCTCGCGATCGAAGAGGGGCGCCTGCCCTTCGATCCCGAGTGGCCGGCGCTCGAGGCGCTCGAAGGGCATCTCACGGCGGGCATCGATACGCTTGAAGCCGAGGTCCACCATGCCGAGAGTCTCGGGATCCGTGGGCGTAACGGGCGCGTGAGTCTCGCCGACGACATGCTGCGAATCAGCGGTGACCTGACCGCCGACGGCGAAGCGTTGCGCCGCTATCTGCGTGCGCTTCCCGTCGACGGTATGGAGCGGGTCGATGACTGGCGTGGCGAGGGAAATACTGCCGGCCGGCTTGAACTGGCCATGCGGTTGGGGGAAGGGGGCGAGGACGACTTCACGCTTGCACTGGACACGCAAGTGGCGCTGGAGCGGCTCGTCTACTTGCCGTTCGACGTGGCCTTCCGTGACCTCAATGGGCCGCTCACCTGGCAGCAGCGTAACGAGGAGGGCGGCCTGGCGGGCCGTCTCGAGGCGGGTCTGCTCGGTGGGCCGATCAGCGCTGACATCGATACCCTGGAGGGGCGCGTGGAGCTCGAAGGGGCAATGCAAGTCGCGCGCCTGCTCGAGGTCGGCGGTGTAGGCGGCCTCGGCACGCGTTTCTCCGGGCGGTTGCCCTGGCGTGGTCGGTTGACGCTGGGCGACTCTCGCAACACCTTTCGCTTTGACAGCAGCCTTCAAGGTGTCGCGATCGATCTGCCACCCCCGCTTGGCAAGACGGCCGGCGAGTCGCGTCCGCTGTGGCTGGAGGCCGATCTGGATCGGGAACGGGTGGAGGCGGAGCTCGGCGGAGAGGCCCGCTTGCGCTGGCGTGGGCTGCCCTATTCCGACCTGGGGCAAGGGCAGCTGTGGTTCGGGCGACTGCCCGACGCACCGATCTGGCCCGAGCGTGAAGGCTGGGAGGCGACGTTCTACCAGTCACGTCTGGACCTGCGCGAATGGGTCTCGGCGCTCACCCCCATGACCGGAAGCGGCGCAGAAACGCTCTCTGGTGCCGAGGCCGTGAATCGACTGCGGATCGAGGCCGCTTGCCTGGTAGGCCCCCGCGAAGGCTGTCTCGGCCCGATGACCTTCGAGGCGCGCCCGCGCGCCGACGCGGGGTGGCGGGTCGACCTCGAGGGGAGCTTGCTCGAAGGTCACTTCGATTACCGCCCGGCAGTCGACGCGGCGCTGGATATCGCGCTGGAACGACTGACCCTCGATGGCCTGCTACCGGCGCAGACGGGAGGAACGGGAGAGTTGCTAGAGGAGCTGGATGTGCCTCCCGACCCGACGCCGCTGCCGGCATGGATCGCCGAGTTGCCGAACGGGCGCCTGCGGATTGCCGACATTCGCTATCAGGGGCGCGACATGGGGCCGCTCACGACCCGTTGGGAGAGCGAGCCTGAACGACTCGTACTGGGGCCTCTGGGGCTGACGCTGGGGCGGGTATCGGCGACGGGTGAGCTGGTCTGGGAGTCCGCAGGTCCGGACGACAGCTTGACTCGGTCGCGGTTCAACCTGGACGGCAGCGACCTGGGATCCGCATTGGAGGTGCTCGGGCAGCCGGTTTCCATCCGCAGTGGCGAGGCTCGGGTGCGAAGCCAGCTGGCCTGGCCGGGGCCTCCCTGGCAGTTCGCTCTGGCCCGTTCGCGCGGCAGCCTCGATGTGGAGCTGCGCGACGGTCGCTTCGTTCAGTTGGAATCGCCCACGGCGCGGCTGGTCGGGCTGCTGAACGTGGATAACCTGCTACGCCGGCTGCGCATGGACTTTTCCGACGTTACCGGCCAGGGCACGGCCTTCGATCGCGTGAGCGGGGCTGCTACCCTTTATGAAGGCGTTCTCGAGACGAACGGGCCGGTACGCATCGACGGGCCGGCGACCACTTTCACTCTTGACGGCACAGTGGATCTTGCGCGCCGGGAACTCGACCAGCACCTGAGCGTCACAGTCCCGGTAAGCAGCAATTTGCCGTTGGCCGCCGTCATTGCTGGAGCACCGGTGGTGGGAGGAGCGCTCTTCATTGCCGATCGCCTGTTTGGTCGCGTTCTCGATCGAGCCACCCGAATTCACTATCGCGTGCGCGGTCCCTGGACCTCGCCCGAGATCAAATTGGAAACTGCCGAATGACGACACCATCACCTGCCCTTCTCGATACCGCCGCCGAGATTCTGTTGCGCCCCGGCGGGCTGGACATCGATGCGCTCGATGTCGGCCTGGGCCATGTTCTGACCCCGGGCATCGACTATGCCGATCTCTATTTCCAGCGCAGCTGGCACGAAAGCTGGGTCCTCGAGGACGGTGAGGTCAAGGAGGCCGGGTACAACATCGACGGCGGAGTCGGAGTGCGTGCGATGGCCGGGGAGAAGACCGGGTTCGCCTATTCCAATCAGATTACCGCCGATGCGCTGGCCGAGACGGGGCGTACGGCATCGGGCATCGTGCGCAGCGGCCGTCGCATGGCGGTCGCACCGCGTGTGGCGAGTCAGTCGGCGCCGCGCTATGCCGACATCGATCCGCTCGCCGGGCTCAAGGCCGAAGATAAGATCGCTCTGCTCAAGCAGGCCGATCGGATCGCGCGGGCCGCAGACCCCTCCGTGGTTCAGGTCAGTGCATCGCTCACGGGCGAATACGAGGTGATGCTGGTGCGAGCCAGCGACGGCACGCTGGCCGCGGACATACGTCCCTTGGTGCGGTTCAACGTCAGCGTGATTGCGGCGAAAGGCGGGCGGCGCGAGCGCGGCAGCGCCGGCGGCGGCGGTCGCTACGCCATGGCCCGCCTGCGCGACGAGAACGTGGCCGAGCGTTTCGCCAAGGAGGCGGTGCGCCAGGCGCTGGTCAACCTGGAAGCGGTGGATGCCCCGGCGGGCCAGCTACCCGTGGTGCTCGGTCCCGGCTGGCCCGGCATATTGCTTCACGAAGCGGTGGGGCATGGCCTGGAGGGCGATTTCAATCGCAAGGGCAGCTCCGCTTTCGCCGACCGTATGGGGCAACGCGTGGCGGCTCCCGGTGTGACGGTCGTCGACGATGCCACTCTGGCCGACCGACGCGGCTCGATGAGCGTGGACGACGAGGGTACGCCGGGCCAGTACACGCCGTTGATCGAGGACGGCATCCTCACCGGCTACATGCAGGACAAGCTCAATGCGCGGCTGATGGGCATGCAGCCCACCGGTAATGCCCGGCGAGAGTCCTTCGCTCATCTACCGATGCCGCGCATGACCAATACCTATATGCTTGCCGGCCAGGACGATCCCGCCGATATCATCGGAAGCGTTCGACGTGGCCTCTATGCGGTCAGCTTCGGCGGCGGCCA
The DNA here is from genome assembly GCF_008297955.1 of Billgrantia pellis. Lineage (GTDB taxonomy): Bacteria > Pseudomonadota > Gammaproteobacteria > Pseudomonadales > Halomonadaceae > Halomonas > Halomonas pellis. Next base: position 154,224 of record NZ_VTPY01000001.1, read on the forward strand.
GGTCGATATCACCTCGGGCAAGTTCGTGTTCTCGGCCAGCGAAGCCTACCTGATCGAGGACGGCCGCATCACCGCTCCGGTCAAGGGTGCCACCTTGATCGGCAACGGACCGGAGGCGATGGGGCGGGTGTCGATGATCGGACATGACCTGGAGCTCGACACCGGTATCGGCGTGTGCGGCAAGGAGGGGCAGGGCGTGCCCGTGGGCGTAGGACAGCCGACGCTGAAGCTGGACGAGCTCACCGTCGGCGGAACGCAATCCTGAGGATAGAGAGCCTTGTCATTTACAGTCCGGCGGTATCGCGGATCAGGCGGAACAGCTTACGCGCATTGGCCGGAGGTTTGCCCCGTTCGCGTTCGCTCTTGGCGTTGCGGATCAGCTGGCGCAGCGCCTGACGATCGACGTCGGGGTGCTCCTCGATGAAGGCTTCCACGGCGGCATCGCCTTCGTCGATGAGTCGGTCGCGCCACTTTTCGAGGCGATGGAAGGCCAGATCGCGGCGGCGGCTCTCCTGCTCGATCTCGTCGAAGATGGCCTGGATCGTTTCCAGGTCCTCGCGTCGCATGAGCTTGCCGACGTACTGCATGTGGCGGCGGCGGCCTTCGTGGGAGCGGATGCGAGAGGTTTCCTCGATGGCCGCCAGCATGTCCTCCGAGAGAGGGAAGCGGGCTCGCTCGGCGGGGTTCATGGCAATGATCCGTTCGCCCAGCGCCTGCAGCGCATGCATTTCGCGCTTGAGCTGGGACTTGCTGGGCCGATCGTCGGCGGGAGAGGGAGCGTCCTGAGTCATGCCGGATCCAATTCGTTAGGTGCGCGCGGTTGGCCGCGATGGTCAAGGTAGAGCGAAGTGCCGCAGTATACCAGCCCGTTGCAGGATGGCGGGAAGACATGTTTGGTGGCCGGTACGACCGGTAACGAGGGAGAATGACATGAGCAAGGCTTTCGATGCCACCGTCCAGCAGACGCTGCTGGAAACACGTGCCGAACAGGCGCTGGCGCTGGCCCGGCGCCTGGGTGCCGATGCCTGCGAGGTGGGGGCAAGCGTCGATCAGGGAATCGGTATTAGCGTCCGCGAGGGCGAGGTGGAAACCGTCGAACTCTCCCGGGACCAGGGCATTGCGGTGACCGTCTACCTCGACGGGCACAAGGGCAGCGCCTCTTCAACCGATGCCAGCGAAGCCTCGATTCGCGAAGTGGTCGAAAAAGCCACGGCCATTGCCCTGTATACGGGCAAGGATCCCGCCGCGGGGCTGGCCGATGCCGAGCTGATGGCGAGCGAACTGCCCGATCTCGAGGTGCATCATCCCTGGGAGCTCTCCACCGAGGAGGCCATCGAACTGGCGCTGGCCTGCGAGGCGGCCGGTCGCGGTGAGGCAGGAATTCGCCAATCCGAGGGCGCTTCGCTCTCGAGCGGCGAGGGGGTACGGGTCTATGCCAACAGCCACGGCTTCCTGGGCAGCCAGCGCGGCAGCCGGCATTCGCTCTCATGCATGTTGATTGCCGGTGACGACAAGGGCATGCAGCGCGACTATGACTATACCAGTGCGCGCAACCCGCGCGATTTGCTGTCGGCGGAGGAGGTCGGCAGGCGTGCGGCGCGACGTACGCTGCAGCGACTGGGCGCGCAGCGTCCGGCCACCGGACGCCTGCCGGTCATGTTCGACGCTACCGTGGCGAGCGGGTTGATCGGCCATCTGATGAGCGCCATCGCCGGCGGATCGCTTTATCGTCAAGCCTCGTTCTTGTGCGACCGTCTGGGTGATACGCTGTTTCCCGAATGGTTCACCTTGGGCGAGCGCCCCATGGAGCAGGGTGCCATGGCGAGTTCGCCATTCGACAACGACGGCGTCCAGACGCGTGACAATGTCTTCGTCGAACGCGGTCGCCTGGCCAGCTACATGCTCTCGGCCTATAGCGCCCGTCGACTTGGCATGCAGACCACCGCCAACGCCGGCGGTGCCCGCAACTTACGCATCACGGCACCGCTGGCCTCGCACAAGGAGCTGCTGTCGCGGATGGGGCGCGGTGTGCTGGTCACCGAACTGATGGGGCAGGGGGTCAACGGTGTCACCGGCGACTACTCACGCGGTGCGGCCGGCTTCTGGGTGGAAAACGGTGAGATCCAGCATCCCGTGGAGGAGTTCACCGTTGCAAGCAATCTCGAAGCGATGTTCCGTGGCCTGATCGGGGTGGGCAGCGACGTCGACACCCGTGGCAGCATCCATACCGGTAGTTGGTTGATCGACGACATGACCGTCGCCGGCAGCTGAACGGAGCAGGCCATCGCTGCTTACTGACGGCCAAGTGGGTGGGTATGACGGAGCGCAGCCATGTCTACGTATCCTCATCGAAGCGGGCCTCGAACAAAGCCTCGACGGCTTGCAGCGCTTCGGTAGCGTCTTCTCCCTCGGCATGTATCTCGAGCTCAGTGCCACAGGGGGCGCCCAGCATCAGCAGTGCCATGATGTTGCTGGCGTCCGCCTGCTGGCTTCCGCGGGTGACGGTGACCTGGGCCCGAAAGGGCTGGCAGCGCTGTACCAGCTTGGTGGCGGCGCGGGCATGCAGGCCACGCTTGTTGGTCAGGGTCAGTTTGCGGCTGGGCACGCTCAGGATTCCTTACTGACGATGGATGCCGGAATCACCTCCTGCTCTGGAGCGACCGGGGTATGGATGCCGAGTTCCCGGTGGCGGATGCGCACGTCGGGGTGTCGTTGGGCCAGATGATACGCCAGTCGCTCGGCCAGGTAGACCGAACGATGCTGTCCCCCGGTACAGCCGATGGCAACGGTCAGGTAGCTGCGATGCGAGTCGCGATAGGCGGGTAGCCAACGCTCTACCCAGGCAATGATGTCGTCGAGCATCTGCTGCACCAGGGGATACTGCTCGAGGAAAGCCACGATGCTGGGTTCTCGGCCCGTTGCCGAGCGCAGGCGGGGATCCCAATAGGGATTGGGCAGACAGCGGGCATCGAAGACGATGTCGGCATCGAGCGGGACGCCTCGCTTGAAACCGAACGACTCCACGGTGAGGGTCAGCTGGTCGGCGTGATGGCTGGCCACTTGGTCGGTGATGCGGCCGCGCAGATCGTGAACCGATAGCCGCGAGGTGTCGATGATCAGATCCGCCAGGTTGCGAATATCACTCAGCGTGGTGTCTTCCGATTCGATGGCTTCGCCCAGCGTCATGTCCCGTCCACGAGTCAGTGGGTGACGTCGTCGCGTCGCCGAGTAGCGCTCCAGCAGGATGCGGGCATCCGTCGTGAGGTAGATGACCTGGCAATCGACGTGGCGCGAGCGCAGCTCTTCCAGCAGGCGAGGAAACCGCTCCAGAGCATGGGGCAGGTTGCGCGCATCGATACTGACGGCGATGGAGGTCTGCGCCACCGGAGCGCTGCGCAGCTCGTCCACCAGGGCGCCGAGCAGCATGGCCGGGAGATTGTCAATGGCGTAGTAGCCGATATCCTCGAGCGCCTGCAGTGCGATCGACTTGCCGGAGCCGGAGCGGCCGCTGATGATCACAAGCTGCATGGCGGTTCTCCTGGTCGGATGGCTGGCCGAACGGTGCGGCGAAGTCAGGCCGAAGACTGTCGTCGGATGGCGTCGATGAGCCGTTGATGAAGCTCGCGTTGGCTCCCGCTCTTGCGCAACAGGGCACGGGTCTCGGCATCGTTCATCACGGCGGCGACCTGGCTCAGCAGTGCCAGATGGGTATCGTCCGCTTCCTCGGGGACGAGCAGCACGAAGACCAGATCGACCGGTTCACCGTCGATGGCGTCGAAATCGATGGGTTCGGCCAGCTTGAGAAAGGCGGCGACGGGGCTATGGCAGTGAGGGCTGCGGGCATGGGGAATGGCCACGCCGTTACCGATACCCGTACTGCCCAGCCGCTCGCGACCGATCAGTCTGCCGAACACCTCCTGGCTATCGAGGCTCGGGGTGTTTTGCGCAATGAAGGTGCTGAAGAATTCCAGCACCCTCTTCTTGCTGCCACCGGGAACGTCGAACAGCGCTCGCTCCGGGGGCAGGATGGTTTCCAGTGTCATGGCAACTCAGCGAATGCCGGCGCCTTGGGCGCGGGCCTGGGCCTTTTCCTTGTGTTTGACAAGTTGACGGTCGAGCTTGTCGGTCAAGGCATCAATGGCGGCATACATGTCGGGATCGCTGGCTTCGGCGTGAAGATCGGCGCCCGCGGCGTGCAGGGTGCAGGCGGCCAACTGGCGCTCCTTCTCGATCGATAGGGTGACCTGCACGTTGGTAATGTTGTCATAGTGACGTTGGACGCGGCTAAGCTTCTCGCTCACGTAGTCACGCAGGGGATCGGTCAGCTCAACATGATGGCCTGTGATGTTGACTTGCATGACAAGCTCCTTCGTCCTTCGAGTGGTAGTTCGATTGTAACCCTTTTTACTGCCCTGCAAACCCCCTCGAATCAGCGGGCTCTGTCGGGAATCAAGTTGACGATATGAGCTATCGAAAGCGTTTGCGTTCGCTCGAGGAGGGGATGCCCAGCGCTTCGCGATACTTGGCCACGGTGCGCCGCGCGACCTTGATGCCGTCTTCGGCCAGCAGTTCCACCAGCCGGCTGTCGGAGAGCGGCTTGCGCGGCGGTTCGTCGGCGACCAACTTGCGAATCCGGGCGCGAATCGCCGTACTGGAGTGAGCGTCGCCTTCGCCACCGCCGACCTGGCTGGAGAAGAAGTACTTCAGCTCGAACACACCCCGTGGAGTATGGATGAACTTCTGCGTCGTCACACGCGAGATGGTCGATTCGTGCATTTCCACCGCCTGGGCGATATCGGCCAGCACCAGGGGTTTCATTGCCTCCTCACCTTGCTCGAGAAAGTCTATCTGGTGCGCCATGATTTCGCGCCCCACCCGCAGCAGGGTGTCGTTGCGGCTGGACAGGCTTTTCAACAACCAGCGGGCTTCCTGCAGATGGTCCTTCAGGAACTGGTTGTCCTGGCTTTTGTCGGCCCGCCGCACCAGGGCAACATAGTCGGGCTGGATACGCAGCCTGGGCAGGGCTTCGGCGTTGAGTTCCACGCGCCATCCCGACGCGTCATGGTATATCACCAGATCGGGAGTGACGTAGCTGCTGCCCACCTCGGCAAAGGCGCTGCCCGGGCGCGGGTCGAGCGAGCGCACGAGAGCGATGACCTCATCCAGAGCGTCGTCGTCGAGTCCCAAGCGGCGCTTGAGCAGACGGCGATCGTCGGCGGCCAGCGGTTCGAGAAACTGACGCACCAAGCGTCGCGCCTGGGGCAGCAGGGGGGTGTCGTCAGGCAGGGTGGCGAGCTGCAGCAAGAGACACTCACGCAAGTCGCGGGCGAACACGCCGGTGGGTTCGAACTGCTGTAGCCGAAGCAGGACCTGTTCGACCTCGCGTGTGGGAAGGCCTTCGAGCCCCTGCTGGCGCAGCCCGTCGCGAATCTCCTCGAGCGGCTGGGAGAGGTAACCCGCGCCGTTGACGGCATCGATCAGGCTCTCGGCAATCTGCCGCTGGCGCTCGTTTAGATCGGTCATGGCCAGTTGCCAGATCAGATGGCCGGCCAGCGTCTGGCCTGCCGCCTGGCGTTCGAAATCGGGGCCGTCACCGGCGCTGCCGGAGCTGATGCCATGGTCGGGGTACGTATCCGTCCAGTCGCTGTCGGTGGCCAGCTCGTTGGGGATTTCGCTGGCCCAATCATCCGTCGCTGAGGCCTCGTCGATGACCTGTTCGCCATAGTCCTCGTCGAGCTCCAGCATGGGGTTGGATTCCAGCGCCTGCTGGATCTCCTGGCGTAGATCGAGCGTGGAGAGCTGCAGCAGGGCAATGGCCTGCTGCAGCTGGGGTGTCATGGTCAGCTGGGTACCGACACGCAGTTGCAAAGAGGCTTTCATGGCCATGAGAATAAGAGCTCATCCACCGAGAAAACCCTACCCTAGACCGGCGATGCATGAGTTGCAAGGAATAATTGTGCAATAAGCGTGCCATGCGCAATTAATACGCCTATTTTTTTTGTTCTAAACGAAAATAGTGACTTGCAAAGTCAAAAAAGCGGGCCTAGGTGGTTCAGAGGCGGAAGTCTTCGCCCAGGTAGACTTCACGTACGCGCTGATTGGCCAGGATGGTCTCGGCGTCTCCCTCGGCAATGATTTGCCCATCGCCGACGATATAGGCCGAATTGCAAATATCCAATGTCTCGCGAACGTTGTGATCCGTGATCAACACGCCGATATCGCGCGCCTTGAGCTGGCGAATAATGCCCTTGATCTCACCCACCGAGATGGGATCGACCCCGGCAAAAGGCTCGTCGAGGAGGATGAATGCCGGCTCGGTGGCGAGTGCCCGGGCAATCTCGACGCGACGTCGTTCGCCCCCTGAAAGGCTCATGCCGTGGTTGTCGCGTATGTGCGTGACGTGAAAATCCTCCAGCAGTTGCTCGAGCCTGGCTTCCCGGCCTCGTCGGTCAAGATCCCGGCGCGTCTCGAGGATGGCCATGATGTTGTCGGCGACGGACAACTTGCGGAAGATCGAGGCCTCCTGGGGCAGGTAACCGATGCCTGCCCGGGCGCGTTCGTGCATGGCCTTGCCCGTCAGGTCCCGGTCGTCGATGAATACCTCGCCCGCATCTGCTCGCACCAATCCCACGATCATATAGAAGGAGGTGGTCTTGCCGGCCCCGTTGGGGCCGAGGAGACCAACGATGCTGCCCTGTTCGATGGAGAGGCTGATGTCGTGCACGACGCGGCGACGCTTGTAGCTCTTGGCCAAATGGCGGGCGTACAGGGTTTTCATGGGCACTTCAACGCTCCGGCTGCAACGTCATGCGAATGCGCTGGCTGCCTTCGACACCCTCGCCTTGGGCACGTGCCTGAACCACGCGACGATCGAGAAAATACTCCAGATAGCCGCCGGTAAAGGTATCCCCGCCCTGGTGCAGCTCGGCGCGATCGATCAGTTCCACGCGACGCTCGGCGACATGGTAGATGATCGTGCGCCCCCAGCCTCGCGCTACCGGTTCGTCGGGGTTGGGTTGCTGTTCGATGTAGGCGCGGTCACCGCGCGCCGTGGCGCGGGTCAGTTCGCCAGCCGCGTTGCGCTGCATCTCGACCCGATCGCCGGTCAGGAGCATGCTGCCCTGGCGGATTTCGACGTCGCCGGTGTAGACCGCCGTACCGGCGTTGTCGTCGAGGTCGAGCCGGTCGGCTTCGACCTCGATGGGCTGTTCGGCATCACGCTGCTGCGCCAGCCCGGGCGCGGCGATGAAAGCGAAACCGCTGAGCGCGAGGGCCATCAGCAGGGCGGGGCGCGTCATGGTTCGGACTCCTCGTGGTTGGCGGCTTGGCCGGTCGGATGATGGCCGCGCACATTGTCGGTCAAACGGGCGCGGTTGTCATGGATCCAGGCGTCGAAGCGGTCGCCACGCATTCGCTGGGGCGGCTGTTGCAGAAGAACGGGGGTATCGCTCCAGGCATGCCCGGTGTTGGCATCGAAATGCAGAATCTCGGTGTCGAGCTGCCAGCGCTCTTCAGGAGCGAGCAGGCGCGCATCGCCGGTGAGCGTCAATGGGTTGCCGCCCGGGCCGAGACGTCCTTCGTCCCCGCTGGCGATCCACAAGCGGTCGTCGCGATCATAGAGATGCGCCAGGGGCGTCGCCATCCGGGTCACGTCGTCGTGCGGAGTGTGGACCAGACGCGGGCTCTCCAGGCGCTGGTGGGCCTGACCCTCGATATCGAAGCGGGTCAGCCGGGCATGTTCCAGAAAGTAATCGGGCTCCCCGGCTTCGTCGGTGGGCACCGGTCCAGGGGGCGGCGCTTGCCAGGGATCCAGCCAAGTCAGCCATCCGCCCAGCGCCAGCAGGAGCAGCAGCAGCCAGATGCGAAATGACGGGCGCGGCAGACGGGGCATGGCGTCAGGGACTCTCAACGGCGGGCGTGAAGATACGTGTCGACCAGCGCGTCGCGGTGACCCTGGGCCTCGAGCAGCATGTCGCAGATTTCGCGTACGGCGCCGTGTCCCCCGCTGCGCTCGGTCACGTGGTCCGCCAGGGCGCGGATATAGGCCGGGGCGCCGGGTACGGTAATGCCGACGCCGGCACGCTGCATGGGGGCAAGATCGGGCAGGTCGTCGCCACAATAGGCGACCTGGTCGAGACTCAATCCCTGTCGGGAGCAGAGTTCGCGCAGGGTGGCGAGCTTATCCTCGCAACGCTGGAAGACGTGGTCGATGCCCAGTGCGGCGGCGCGATGGCTGACCATGGGGGATTCGCGCCCCGTCAGCAGGGCGACCTGCAGGCCGGCGCGAAGCAGCAACTTGATGCCCAGGCCATCCTGGGTATGAAACGCCTTGATTTCGACGCCGTCGGCCTGGAAGTAGAGGCGTCCATCGGTCATCACCCCATCCACATCCAGTGCCAGCAGGCGAATCCTGCGCAGGGGGTCGAGAAGCTGGGGGGGGAGGGGGGAATTGGCCAGCGACATGGGCTCTCCTTGGGGTCGTGGGCGTCAGATCACGCCGCTTCGCAACAGGTCATGCATGTGCAGGGCACCGATCGGGTGCCCTTCGTCGTCGACCACGGCGAGTGCTGTGATCAGGTTGTCCTCCATGATGCGCACCGCCTCGGCCGCCAGCAGGTCGGGGGCGATTCGCTTACCCGGGCGCGTCATGACATCGTCGACCTTAAGGCGGCTGAGGTCCTGGTGCTGGTCGAGCGTACGGCGAAGATCGCCATCGGTGTAGACGCCGATCAATCGATCTTCGTCGTCGACGACACAGGTGAAGCCGAGCCCTTGGCGGGTGATCTCCAGCAGCGCATCGCGCAGCGGGCTGCCCAGCGGTACGCGGGGGACCCGATCGCCCTGGTGCATCAAGTCGCCGACTCTCAGCAGCAATCGCTTGCCCAGGCTGCCGCCCGGGTGCGAGCGGGCGAAATCCTCGGCGGTGAAGCCGCGCGCCTCGAGCAGCGCCACGGCCAATGCATCTCCCAGGGCCAGGGCAGCGGTGGTGGAGGCGGTAGGCGCCAGATCCAGGGGGCAGGCCTCGCGTTCGACGCCGGCGTCCAGGTGGGCATCGGCATGCCGGGCCAGAGTCGAGTCGGGGCGCCCGGTCATGCTGATCAGCGGTGTGCCGATTCGCTTGAGCAGAGGGAGCAGCGCCGTAACTTCGCCCGTCTCGCCGGAGTTCGACAGTGCCAGCACCACATCGCCGGGCGTGATCATGCCCAGGTCGCCGTGACTGGCTTCGCCGGGATGGACGAAGAACGCCGGCGTGCCGGTACTGGCCAGCGTGGCGGCGATCTTGCCGGCGATGTGGCCCGATTTGCCCATTCCCGTCACCACGATGCGGCCCTGGCAAGCGAGGATCAGCTCGCAGGCGCGATCGAAATGACTGTCCAACCTGCCGGCTAGCGTCGCGATGGCCTGCTCCTCGATGGCGAGGGTGCGGCGTGCGCTGTCACGCAGCGGAGACCCGGCCGAAGGGGTGACGTCGTAAGAGGGGGGAGGGGAGCGGTCTATGGTCATGGTGAGATTGTTGCCCGTTGTGGGGTTTCACTCAAGGGCTGACACTCCCGTGCAGGCCGAGCCACGCGAGGTAGCCGGCATACGTTGCCAGAAACAGCCCCCCCGCTACCCGGCCGAGGCGCCCCTGGCGCCGCCATAATAGGATCAGGGCCATGGCGAGGGTCAGCATCAGCATGACGCGGTAGTCGCGATTGGCCGCCTCGGGACTTGCCGGACCCGGGGCCAGGATGGCGGGGATCGGCAGCACGGCGAGCAGGTTGAACAGATTAGAGCCGACCACGTTACCGATCGCCAGGTCGTGGTGGCCTTTCACTGCGCTGGCCACGCAGGCGGCCAGTTCCGGCAGGCTGGTACCGACCGCCACCACGGTCAGTCCGATGACCAGTTCGCTGACGCCCAGGCCGCGTGCCATCTCGCTGGCGCCCCATACCAGGGCGCGGGAACTCAGCACCATCAGGGTCAGGGTGAGCACCACCCAACCCAGTGCTTGCGGCAGCGTCATGGCGGGTATCTCTTCGGCCGGGCGGGCATCGGGCGTGTCTGCGCGTATCAACCACCAAAGGCTGAAGATCAGCAAGGTGACCAGGACCAAGGCATCGAAGCGCCCCAGGATACCGTTGGCCAAGGCGTAGCCCGTCACGCCGGTAGCGCCGAGCAGTAGCGGCAGCTCGCGTCTAATCAGCGAGAAAGGGACCGGGATGGGGCGAACCAGCGCCGTGACGCCCAACACCAAGCCGATGTTGGCGATATTGGAGCCAAGGGCGTTGCCGGTGGCCAGGTCGGGTACGCCATCGAGGGCGGCGAAAACGGCGACGACCACCTCGGGCGCCGAGGTGCCAAGTGCGACGACTGTCATCCCGACCAGCATGGCGCTCATGCCCGAGCGGTAGGCAGTGGCGGCGGCGGCCCCGACGAAGCGATCGGCGCTCCAGGTGAGCCCAACGAGGCCGATGGCGACCAACGAGAGAGGAAGCAGCATGGCGATATCGTTTGGGTCGTGGGTGAGGGCGCCCATTAGACGTGTTCGCACGCCCCGGTGCAAGCGTCGGCGCGGCTTGGGCTAGCGTCGTACGGCCGAGTTAGGATACGATGTTCGATAATTTTCCGACGGACGTTGCGCATGATGGATTCCCCTGTCGTGGAGGTGGAAGGCCTGCACTTCTCACGCGGTGAGAAGGAAATCTTTCGCGGCATCGATCTGCAGATACCCCGCGGCGGCATCACTGCCATCATGGGACCCAGCGGGACCGGCAAGACCACGCTGCTGAAGCTGATCGGAGGCCAGCTCGTTCCCGATGGCGGCCGGGTCGTGATCGACGGCCAGGACGTGCACGCTCTTTCGCGCCGGGACCTGTTCCGCCTGCGGCGGCGCATGGGCATGCTGTTTCAGAGCGGCGCCCTGTTCTCCGACCTGAATGTCTTCGAGAACGTGGCGTTCCCGCTGCGCGTGCATACCGATCTGCCCGAGACGATGATCCGCGATCTGGCATTGATGAAACTACAGGCAGTGGGGCTGCGCGGGGCCCGCGAGCTGATGCCGGCTGAGCTTTCCGGTGGCATGGCGCGTCGTGTCGCGCTGGCTCGCGCCATTGCCCTGGACCCCGAGCTGGTGCTCTACGATGAACCCTTCGTGGGGCAGGACCCGATCTCCAAGGGGGTGCTGGTGCAGCTGATCAAGCGCCTCAACGAGGCACTGGGGCTCACCTCCATCGTGGTCTCGCACGACATTCAGGAGACGCTGTCCATCGCCGATTACGTCTATGTGATCGCCGATGGTCAGGTCATGGCCCATGGTACGCCGGATTCCCTCGATATCGACGAAGACCCTCGGGTCAGCCAGTTCATTCATGGCGAACCCGACGGGCCGGTGCCGTTCCATTATCCGGCCGACGATTTCTTCAACGACATACTCGGCCTGGAGGTGCAATCATGATGGGGCAGCTTCGCGGCCTCGGGAGGCGCGGCTGCGATGTCCTCGAGGCACTGGGGCGCTCCGGGCTGTTTCTGGGTCAGTCGATGCTGGGCGTTCCGTCACGCGAGGGCTGGTCGCTATGGGTGCGCCAGATGCATTTCGTCGGCGTGCTGTCGCTGGCCATCGTGCTTGTCTCGGGCCTCTTCATCGGTATGGTACTGGCCCTTCAAGGTTATACCATCCTGGTCGACTTCGGCGCCGAGCAAGCGCTGGGACAGATGGTGGCGCTATCGCTGCTGCGTGAGCTGTCGCCCGTGGTGGCCGCACTGCTATTCGCCGGCCGTGCGGGCTCGGCGCTGACGGCGGAGATCGGCCTGATGAAGGCCACCGAGCAGCTGACGAGCATGGAGATGATCGGCGTCGATCCACTACGACGCGTCGTGGCGCCGCGCCTGTGGGCCGGTTTCGTGGCGCTGCCGCTGTTGACCGTCGGTTTCAGCGTGATTGGGGTCTATGGGGGCTATCTGGTCGGCGTCGAGTGGCTGGGCGTCTTCGAAGGGTCCTACTGGAGCAATATGCAGGCCAGCGTCGGTTTCGTCGAGGATATCGGCAACGGCTTGGTCAAGAGCCTGGTCTTTGCCCTCGTGGTGACCTGGATCGCCGTCTTTCAGGGATATGACCTGGTGCCGACTTCGGAGGGCATTTCCCGCGCTACGACGCGCACGGTGGTGTACTCGTCGCTGGCCGTGCTGGGGCTGGATTTCGTGCTGACTGCGCTGATGTTTGGAGGCTTTTCGTAATGAAGACACGCTTTCTGGCGGCTAACGGAGTGACGCAATGAGGCGCAGCAAGACGATGGAGCTGGGCGTCGGGGTTTTCATGTTGGCCGGCATCCTGGGATTGTTGTTCCTGGGGCTGCGGGTCAGCGGCCTGACCTTCGACATGCCGGGTGATACCTTCCGGCTCGAGGCCAACTTCGCCAATATCGGCAGCCTCAAGCCGCGCGCCCGTGTCACCATGGCCGGCGTCACGGTCGGCCGGGTAACGGCGATCGAACTCGACAGCGAATGGTACGACGCTCGTGTCGTGCTCGAGCTGGATGCCGGGCTGGAGGATCAGCTTCCGCGCGATACCACGGCATCGATCCTCACCGCTGGCCTGCTCGGCGAGCAATACATCGGGCTCTCCGTTGGGGGGGATCCCGAAACCCTCGGCAATGGCGACACCATACGCGATACACAGTCGGCCATCGTGCTCGAAGAACTCATCCAGCAGTTCGTGTCCAACATGGTCAACGATTGAGATTGCTTTGTGTCATTCATCGATTCTTCCCATTCGAGGTTCCCATGAGCCAGATGACTTTCCTGCCCGTCTCTTTTCGCCGCCTACTGCTCGGCTTGAGCCTGGTGCTGTTCGGGCTCTCCTCGGTCAGCGCCGCCCCCGAGCGCAGCCCCGACCAGGTCATCCGCGACAGCATCGACGAATTGATGAGCCAGATCGAAGGTCGCAAGGACTACTACGCCGACAATCTCGATGAGCTCGAGGCGCTGGTGGACGAAAGCCTCGACGACATCGCTGACTTTCGCTACATCGGCGCCAGCGTGATGGGACGGTACTTTCAGAACGCTTCGCCCCAGCAGCGCTCGCGCTTCGTCGACACCTTCCGTCAGACCTTGATCGACACCTACACCAAGGGCCTGGTCACCTTCGATTATCGTGAGCTGCGAGTGCTGGACAGCCAGCGGCCGCCGCGCCATGACGACAGGGCCTCGGTGGCCATGGAAGTGGTGGCGATGGACGGCACCGTCTACCCGGTCAGCTATACGTTGCGGCTCTCCGATGGGGAGTGGAAGGTGGTCAACGTCATCGTCAACGGCATCAACCTGGGCCTGACCTTCCGCAATCAATTCGACCAGGCGATGCGCGAGCAGGGCCGCGACTATGATGCGGTGATCGACAATTGGTCGCCGGAGCTTGCTGCCGAAGAGCTGGAAGAAGGCGGCAATGCATGAGCCAGCAGTTGCTCGAGCGTGGCGGTGTGCAGCTTTCGGCCGCCCCGGAGGGGCTGGCCGTGAGGGGCAACGTCGATTTCGAGGTTGCCGCGGCGTTGGCGGAAGCCGGCGCCGAATGGTTGGCCACCCGGCCCGCCGGCACGCATATCTTGCTCGATCTGCACGGTGTCGAGCGGGTCAGCAGCGCGGCATTGAGCGTACTGCTGGAGTGGACGCGCCGGTCACGTGCCGCCGATGTCACGATTCGTGAGGTCCGGCTGTCGCTGCCGCTGGAACGTCTGACCCGGGTGGCCGGTCTCGACGACCTGTTACCCTTGGCCGCACGAGCCTGACGGCGGCGACCTTCCTGCCCGGCATCGCCAAGCGCGATGCTTTTCTTTACCATGTAGGAATTCTCGTCTCGGCGGCGATTCCGCGTGGATCGCGTGCTGCTTCTCTCAGCCGAAGGAGTTCCGAAATACATGCAACCCAGTGACGTCAAGGCGCTGCTCGAGGCACGCCTCGAGGATTGCGATTTTCATATCCAGGGTGAAGGCTGCAATTTCCAGGTCATCGCCGTGGGCGATGTCTTCGAAGGCCTGTCGCCGGTCAGGCGGCAGCAACTGATCTACGGTGCGTTGTCGGAGGAGATCGCTTCCGGCGCCGTGCATGCCGTGAGTATCAAGACCTATACGCCGGCGCAGTGGGCGGATGCGCCGGAAAATGCGGCTTCGCGCCGCCAGGGCGGCTGACGGTCGAATCTCCATGGACAAGTTGATCATTACCGGCAATGGCCCCGTCGACGGCGAGGTCTGGGCCAGCGGTGCCAAGAACGCGGCGCTACCCATACTATGTGCGACCCTGCTGGCCGACGAGCCGGTAACCATCGGCAACCTGCCGCATCTTCAGGACATCACCACCACCCTCGAACTGCTGGGGCGCATGGGCGTCGAGCCGGTCATGGGCGAGAAGATGACCATCCAACTCGACGGCTCCCAGGTGCGCGATTGCCATGCTCCCTACGAGCTGGTCAAGAAGATGCGCGCCTCTATCCTGGTGCTTGGCCCGCTGCTGGCGCATTTCGGTCACGCCGATGTCTCGCTGCCGGGCGGGTGCGCCATCGGCACGCGACCGGTGGACCTGCATATCCGCGGGCTCGAGGCCATGGGGGCCGAGATTGGTGTCGAGAGCGGCTATATCCGGGCCCGCGTCGACGGTCGCCTCAGGGGGGCCACCATCTTCTTCGATACCGTCACCGTGACCGGCACCGAGAACCTGTTGATGGCCGCGGCGCTGGCGGAAGGCACCACGGTGCTGGAAAATGCGGCGCGTGAGCCCGAGGTCGTCGATCTGGCCGAGTGCCTGATCAGGATGGGGGCAAAGATTCGGGGCCATGGCAGCAACACCATCGTCATCGAGGGTGTTGAGCGCCTGCACGGCGCCTACCATGACGTGATGCCCGACCGTATCGAAACGGGGACCTTTCTGGTAGCCGCTGCGCTGTCGCGCGGCCGTGTGCGGGTGCGCAATACGCGGGCAGACATTCTCGAGGCGGTGCTGGCCAAGCTGGAGGAGGCGGGTGCCCGGATCCGCACCGGCGAGGATTGGATCGAGCTGGACATGGAGGGGCGCCGGCCGCATCCCGTCAACGTGCGCACCGCCCCTTATCCCGGTTTTCCCACCGACATGCAGGCCCAGTTCGTGGCCCTCAATGCCGTGGCCGATGGCACCTCACGAGTGGTCGAGACCATCTTCGAGAATCGCTTCATGCACGTTCAGGAACTGAACCGCATGGGCGCGAATATTGCGCTGGAAGGCAATGCGGCGCTGATTACCGGGGTCGAACGGCTATCCGGCGCGCCGGTGATGGCGACCGATCTGCGCGCCTCGGCATCGTTGGTCATCGCGGCGATGATGGCGAGTGGCGAGACCCTGGTGGATCGCATCTACCACATCGATCGCGGCTACGAATGCATAGAAGAGAAGCTGCAGCTGCTGGGAGCGAAGATTCGCCGCATTCCCGGCTGAGTGAGCCGCGCAGCGTTCCGACCATAGGCGAGACCATGAGCAAGCAACTGATCCTGGCCCTGTCGAAGGGCCGTATTCTCGACGAGACCCTGCCGCTGCTGGCCGATGCGGGTATCGCGCCGGCGGAGAACCTGAGCAAGAGCCGCAAGCTGCTTTTCGACACCAATCTGCCCGACGTCAAGCTGGTGGTCATTCGCGCTACCGACGTGCCGACCTACGTACAACTGGGGGCGGCCGACCTGGGTGTGGCGGGCAAGGACGTGTTACTCGAGCACGGCGCCGAAGGACTCTACGAGCCGCTGGACCTCGAAATCGCGAAGTGCAAGCTGATGACCGCCGGCATCGACGGCGCCAGGCCGGCACGGGCGCGGCGCCGGGTAGCCACGAAGTTCGTCAATGTGGCGCGACGCTATTATGCCGAGCAGGGAATTCAAGCCGAGGTGATAAAGCTCTACGGCGCCATGGAGTTGGCGCCGTTGATGAATCTGGCCGACGAGATCGTCGATATCGTCGATACCGGCAATACCTTGCGCGCCAATGGCATGTCGCCGCGCGAACTGATCGCACCGATCAGTACCCGGCTGGTGGTCAACAAGGCGGCCATGACCATGAAGCACTCGCGCCTCAAGCCGTTGATCGCCCGACTCGCCGAGGCGGTGGAGCGGCGCCGGCCGAGGGCGGCATCGGCAGCCGGCTGATGCCGAACGGCATGCAGCGAAACGAAAACATTTCTCTGGAGGCGAAGGGATCATGAGCGAGACTCCTGCCGTTACCGTCGACATCGCCCGGTTGTCGACAGGCGACGCCGACTTCGAGGCGCGCCTCGAGACGCTGCTGGCATGGGAGGGCGTTTCCGATGCCGACGTGCAAGCGCGTGTGGATGAGATCCTGTTCGCGGTCCGCTCGCGTGGCGATGCGGCGCTGATCGAGTTCACCAACCGTTTCGATCGTCTGTCGGTATCGACCATGGGCGAGTTGACGCTTGATGCCGAACGGCTCGAGCGGGCCTTCACCGATCTACCCGAGGAACAGCGTGAGGCCTTGGCCCACGCCGCCGAGCGTATTCGCCTCTACCACGAACGTCAGAAACCGAGCTCATGGTCCTATGTCGAGGCCGACGGAACGGTGCTTGGCCAGCAGGTCATGCCGCTCGATCGGGCCGGCATCTACGTGCCCGGCGGCAAGGCGGCCTACCCCTCATCGGTACTGATGAACGCCATTCCCGCCCATGTGGCCGGCGTGCGCGAGATCGTCATGGTGGTGCCCACCCCCGATGGCGTGGTCAACGAGCTGGTGTTGGCGGCGGCGCATCTGGCTGGTGTGGATCATGTCTTCACCGTCGGCGGTGCCCAGGCGGTGGCGGCGCTGGCCTACGGGACCGAGAGCGTGCCTCGTGTCGACAAGATCGTCGGGCCGGGCAACATCTTCGTGGCCACCGCCAAGCGCGCGGTATTCGGTCAGGTCGGTATCGACATGATCGCAGGTCCCTCGGAGATTCTCGTCGTTTCCGATGGCGGCACCGATCCCGATTGGCTGGCCATGGATCTGTTTTCCCAGGCCGAGCACGACGAGGATGCCCAGGCGTTGCTGGTGAGCTGGGACGCCAGACACTTGGCCGAGGTCGAGGCCGCGATCGCGCGGCTGCTGCCGACATTGGATCGGGAGACGATCGTGCGTGAGTCGCTGTCACGCCGGGGTGCGCTGATCCATTGCCGTGATCGGGACGAGGCGGTGGCGCTGGCCAATCGCATTGCGCCGGAGCACCTGGAACTCTCCGTGGCCGATCCGGAAGCGCTGTTGCCGCAGATCCGCCATGCGGGGGCCATCTTCATGGGACGTTACACGGCCGAGGCATTGGGCGACTACTGTGCCGGACCTAATCACGTCCTGCCAACCTCCGGCACGGCGCGCTTTTCTTCGCCGCTGGGCGTATACGACTTTCAGAAGCGCTCGTCGATCATCCACTGTTCCGAGCGGGGGGCAGCGACGCTGGGCCGTGTGGCCTCGGTGCTGGCACGCGGCGAGTCACTGACGGCGCATGCCCGTTCCGCGGAGTATCGCGGCACGCCCGAGGCCTGACGCGCCAGCCTGGGGTGTCGCCTCAGGTGGGTCATCAGCGCTCGGTTCGTCGGCTTGGCGGTAGCGGGCGCTCGCCCACTTCCAGGTTGATCGTGAGCTTTTCGCCGCTGCGAACCACGGTCAGCGGTAGGGTGGCACCGGGCTGAATGGCGGCGATGTCGCTCATTGCCGCCCTGGCGTCGAGAATCGGTCGGCCATCCACTTCCAGCAGTACGTCGCCCGGACGCAGGCCGGCATGATCGGCGGGGCCGTCGGGCACCACACCGGAGATCACCACACCCCGCGGCGTCTGCAGGCCGAACGAAGCGGCCAGGTCGGATGTCATCTCCTGGGCTTCGATGCCCAGCCAGCCGCGGATGACTCTGCCCTGGGTCACCAGCGCTTCGAGGATGGTACGCGCCAAGCGTGTGGGGATGGCGAAGCCGACGCCCTGGGAGCCTCCTGAACGGGAAAAGATGGCCGTGTTGATCCCCACCAGGGCGCCCTCGGCGTTGATCAGCGCGCCACCGGAATTACCGGGATTGATAGCGGCATCGGTCTGAATGAAGTCCTCGTAGGCGCTCAGGCCCAGATGGCTGCGTCCCGTGGCGCTGATGATGCCCATCGTGACGGTCTGCCCCACGCCGAACGGGTTGCCGATGGCCATGGCGATGTCGCCTACCGCTACGCCCTCGCTGTCGGCGATCCGGATCACCGGAAGGTCATCCAGCTCGATGCGCAGTACGGCCAGGTCGCTTTCGGGATCGGTACCGATCACTTCCGCCAGCGTCTCGCGTCCGTCGCGCAACGCCACTTGGATCTCATCGGCGCCATCGATCACATGGTGGTTGGTCAGCACATAGCCGTCTTCGCTGACGATGACCCCCGAGCCCAAGCTCGACAGCAGCCGTTGCTGACTCGGTAGGTCCTCGCCGAAGAATTGACGAAAGAAGGGGTCCGACATCATGGGATGCTCTTCACGTGCCACCACCCGTGAGGAGTAGATGTTCACCACCGCCGGGGCCGCCTTCTCGACGGCTTCCGAATAGCTGACGGGGCCTTCTCGACGGCTCAACGGGGCGGCAGGCTGTAGCTCCGGAGCAGGGCGCGCTGCGCTCTGTCGAGCCTCGTCGGGGTCCGCTGGATGGCGTAGCAGTTGAGGAAAGGTGTTCAGCAGTACGATGGCCAGCAGCACGCCGATGACGACGGGCAGGGCATAGGCAATGAGAGAACGACGCATGCGGCGCTTTCCTGGTCGGCGGACGGTCGAAGGCATCCCGCCCAGTCGGTACAATGGCAAGAAGTGTAACATTGACACCGAACCGCTGTCCGGAGGGCTGGATGATTTCGCGAGACGATCTGGTGCGAGCTTGCGACACACTGCTCGATGCCGCGACCTTCAAGGATTACACCATCAACGGCTTGCAGGTGGCGGGGCGTGACGATGTCGGCCGTATCATGACTGGCGTGACCGCTTGCCAGGCCTTGCTCGACGAGGCGGTAGCATGGGAGGCGGACCTGCTGCTGGTCCATCATGGCTATTTCTGGAAGAACGAGCCGGTTCCCATTACGGGGATCAAGCAGCGCCGCATCCGGACCCTGCTGCTCGGCGACATCAACTTGCTGGCCTACCATCTGCCGCTCGACGCTCATGCGACGCTTGGCAACAATGCCGAACTTGGCCGACTCCTTGGCTTCGAGGTGGATGGCTGTGCCGATGACGAGCTCGGCAAAGGGCTGCTCTGGTTGGGTCGGCTGCCTGCGGCACGCTCTCCTGTGGCGTTGGCCGAGCTTGTCGGCGAACGCCTGGGACGTCGACCATTGCTGATCGAAGCCCCGGGGCGAGGCGAGATTCACCGCGTCGCCTGGTGTACCGGCGGTGCCCAGGACATGATCACTCAGGCCTGGGAGGCGGGCGCCGATGCCTTCGTATCCGGTGAGATTTCCGAGCGCACCACGCACTTGGCTCGCGAGCTTGGCATCCATTACTTGGCCGCCGGCCATCACGCCACGGAGCGCTATGGCGTGCAGGCACTGGGCGAGTGGCTGGCGCGGGAGTTCGGCGTCGAGCACCGTTTCGTCGAGATCGACAATCCGGCGTGAAGAGGGCGGTCGGCCCGTAGCAGGCGTTAGTAGCGAGGCGGCTGGGGCTCCTCGGCTCTGCTGCCGCTCGGCTTGAGGCCGAAGTCCTCCGAGAGGGTGCCACCGGTGCCGTCGGCGTAGTCGCGGGGAGCAGGAAGGTCGTCCTCCTGATCGGTGAGGGCGGGGCGGTCGGCAGCGTCGAGCCGGGCGCCGCCTGGCGGCTCGCAGTGCAGCGTGCTGGCATCTTCGGTCAGACGATGTTCCAGTGTGCGCATCTCTCGTTGAAGATTGCCCACCATCATGCCGACTTGGCTGAAATGCTCGTTCATGCCTTTGCGCATCTCGCCCAGTTCACGCTCGCGCTCTGCCAGTTGGCGGCGCAGGTTTTGTAGCTGGTTCGCCGACGTTGCGAAGTGGCGATAGCTTGCCGCTCCGACACCCAGGCCGACCAGTAGGCTGACGATGGCTACAATCCAGTTCACGTTGCCGTAATCCACTTGATTCTCCTGATGCTTGATACCCGCGGTACGTTGGGTCGCGAGCCGTTGGCGATGCGCAAGCCGCCTGGCGGCCCATTATAGAAGCGTTGACGGCGGGCGGGTCAACGCCGGGGCGGGGGCGACCATTTTCCTGCGCGCTACGGGCCGGACGCGTATAATGCTTGGCTTATCGATACGAGCCAAGATGAGCAAGGATTCTGTCATGAGCGCGACTGCGACTCCCGCGGAGCCCCGTTCGGCCGGCGCCGGCACGCCGATGGCGCGCTATCGCGCCGACCTCGAGCGTGACGACTTCCAGTACGATCCGGCCCAGGAGCGGGCAGTGGAGCACCTTCAGCGGCTCTACGACCAACTCGTAGCCTCGCCGCGCACCGAGCCGCGCGCGGTGACCACCGGGCGCGGGCTCAAGTCGAAGATGGCGGGGCTGTTCGGTAAGCGCGACAGGGAGGCGCAGGAGCCGGCGCTACCGACCGTACAGGGGCTCTATTTCTGGGGAGGCGTTGGGCGAGGCAAGACCTACCTGGTCGATACCTTCCACGACTCCCTGCCGTTTCCCGACAAGATGCGCACCCATTTCCACCGCTTCATGCAGCGGGTGCACAACGAACTCGAACACTACAAGGGTGAAAAGAACCCGCTTACGCTGATTGCCGGCAAATTCGCAGCCGAGGCGCGAGTGATCTGCTTCGACGAGTTCTTCGTCAAGGACATCACCGATGCCATGATACTCGCCAACCTGCTGGAAGCGCTGTTCGAGCGCGGCGTCGTGCTGGTGGCGACCTCCAACATCGTACCCGACGATCTCTACAAGGATGGCTTGCAGCGGGCGCGTTTCCTGCCGGCCATCGATCTGCTCAAGCGGCATTGCCAGGTGGTCAACGTCGATTCGGGTATCGACTATCGTCTGCGTGCGCTGGAGCGTGCCGAAATCTTCCATGCGCCACTTGACGAGGCGGCGGAGCGTGAGCTGGCGCGCAGCTTTCGTGAGATTGCCGGTCATGACGGCGAGACCGGCGTGCCGCTCGAAATCAACCGCCGCGTGCTTCATGCCCGGCGTCTTCACGACGATGTGGTCTGGTTCGAGTTTCGCGAGCTCTGCGATGGTCCGCGTAGCCAGAACGACTACATAGAGCTGGCGCGCGAGTTCCATACCGTGCTGGTATCCAACGTGACGCGCATGGGGGCGGCGAAGGATGATCAGGCCCGGCGCTTTATCAATCTCGTTGACGAATTCTACGATCGGGGCGTCAAGTTGCTGATGTCCGCCGAGGTGCCGGCCGAGCGACTCTACGCCGACGGGCGCCTGGAGTTCGAATTCCAGCGCACCCTGTCGCGGTTGCAGGAAATGCAGTCGCAGGCGTATCTGGCGCTGCCCCACAAGCCCTAGGGCGGAGCATGTCGGCTCTCGGGTGGAGCGTGTGGCGAAGCCGATTTTTCGCCATCCTTCCCCTTACTCCGTGCGCACGAGTCGTGTAGAATGTGCGCTCCTCGACCGTTGTCGTCGTTATCGGCGCCGACAACCAAGAAAAATAGGGACGATCCCAGGTGCGTTTCGGCGCGGCGGGGTCCAATACACTTGTTTGATTTGTGGTGATTTCTCCATGAAGACGTTTACTGCCAAGCCGCAGTCAGTACAGCGTGACTGGTACGTCGTCGACGCGACGGACAAGACGCTCGGCCGCCTGGCCACCGAAATCGCGCGCCGCTTGCGCGGCAAGCACAAGCCTGAATTCACTCCTCACGTCGATACCGGCGACTATATCGTCGTGATCAATGCCGAGAAGGTTCAGGTGACCGGCAACAAGGCCAAGGCCAAGACCTATTACCGTCATACCGGCTATCCGGGCGGCCTGCGCTCCATGAATTTCGAAAAGATGATTGCCCACGCTCCTGAGCGCGTGATCGAGTCCGCCGTCAAGGGAATGCTGCCGAAGGGCCCGCTGGGGCGCGCCATGTACTCCAAGCTCAAGGTCTACGCCGGCGCCGAACATCCGCACGCCGCCCAGCAGCCGCAAGAACTGAACATCTGAGGGGAATATCACCATGGCACAGCAGTATTACGGTACCGGGCGCCGCAAGACTTCAACCGCCCGTGTCTTCCTCAAGCCGGGCACCGGCAAGATCACCGTCAACAACCGTGATCTCGATCAGTATTTCGGCCGCGTCACCGGTCGCATGGTGGTTCGCCAGCCGCTCGAGCTGACTGAAACCACCGGTCAGTTCGACGTCTACGTTACCGTCAAGGGTGGCGGTGGTTCCGCTCAGGCGGGCGCCATTCGTCACGGCATTACGCGTGCCCTGATGGAGTACAACGAGGACTTCCGCCCGGCGTTGCGCGCCGCAGGCTATGTCACTCGCGACGCTCGTCAGGTCGAGCGGAAGAAGGTCGGTCTGCGCAAGGCGCGTCGCCGTCCGCAGTTCTCCAAGCGTTGATCGCGAGCTGTCTGCGACAAAAAGCCCGGGCCATTGCCCGGGTTTTTTTATTTTTATTTCAAGAAATTGCGGCTGAGATACCACCTTGGTCAGGCCCACGTTGTCTTGTGCGAAGCGGTGCGATTCCTTAATATATGCCGGATTTGGTATCCGTGGTCGCGGGAGTCATCCCGTGCTGGATCAACGGGTAAGCTGATGGGAGAAACCAGAAAATGGCAGACAACGGCGTGAACAAAGGGCGGCGCCGTCTCCTCCTGGGTGCGACAACCGTCATGGGGGCGGTGGGCGCAGTCGGAGTAGCGGTTCCCTTTGTGTCTTCCTGGCAGCCGAGTGCCAAGGCGAGAGCGGCGGGGGCACCCGTTCAAGCGGATGTGTCGAAACTCGAGCCGGGTCAGCGCATGACCGTCGAATGGCGAGGTCGTCCGGTGTGGATCATCAATCGCACCCCGGAAATGATCGAGCGGACCGAGGGTTTCGACCCCTCCCGTCTGGCCGACCCCAATTCCGAGGAGCCGCAGCAGCCGAATTATGTCGAAGGACCGTTGCGCTCGATTCGGCCCGAGATCGGCGTGCTGATTGGCATATGTACCCACCTGGGCTGTTCGCCGCTGTTCCGCCCCGAGCCGAATGCCGAGGGCGTTGGTACCGATGACTGGCCGGGCGGTTTCTTCTGTCCTTGTCATGGCTCTCGCTTCGACCTGGCGGGACGCGTGTTCCGCAACGTGCCGGCGCCGACCAATCTCGAAGTGCCGCCGTATCGCTTTGAAAGCGACAGCGTGATCGTTGTCGGCGAAGATGAGGAGGCCGCATAATGGGTAACCCGAATCGTGTCAAGGCAGAAAGCGGGTTCATGCGCTGGGTGGACGACCGCTTCCCCGCCACGCAGATGTGGCATGAGCATCTGTCGAAATATTATGCGCCCAAGAACTTCAACGTCTGGTATTTCTTCGGTTCTCTCGCTCTGCTGGTGCTGGTCAACCAGATTCTTACCGGTGTCTGGCTGACCATGAGCTACAATCCCTCTGCCGAGGGGGCGTTCGCTTCCGTCGAGTACATCATGCGCGACGTGGAGTGGGGTTGGCTTATTCGCTACATGCACTCCACCGGCGCCTCCGCCTTCTTCGTGGTGGTCTATCTGCATATGTTCCGTGCCATGCTCTACGGCTCCTACAAGGCGCCTCGCGAGCTGGTATGGATCTTCGGCATGGCCATTTATCTGGCACTGATGGCCGAAGCCTTCATGGGTTACCTGCTGCCCTGGGGCCAGATGTCCTACTGGGGGGCTCAGGTGATCATCTCGCTGTTCTCGGCGATCCCCGGTATCGGTCCGGACCTGGCCCAGTGGGTGCGCGGCGACTATCTGATCTCCGGCATTACGCTCAACCGTTTCTTCGCTCTCCATGTGGTGGCATTGCCCATCGTGATCCTGGCGCTGGTGGTGCTGCACATCATTGCCTTGCATGAAGTCGGTTCCAACAACCCTGACGGCATCGACATCAAGGCCAAGAAGGACGAGACCGGCAAGCCGGTCGACGGGATTCCCTTCCATCCGTACTATACCGTCAAGGATATCTTCGGCGTGGCCGTGTTCCTGTTCGTGTTCTGTGCGGTGCTGTTCTATTTCCCGGAAGGCGGCGGCTACTTCCTCGAGAAGCCCAATTTCGAGCCGGCCAACCCGTTGAAAACGCCGGACCACATCGCGCCGGTATGGTACTTCACCCCCTTCTACGCCATTTTGCGGGCCATTACCTTCTCGATTTTCGGGCTGGACGCCAAGTTCCTCGGCGTGGTTTTCATGGGCGCGGCCATCGCGGTGCTGTTCGTCCTGCCCTGGCTCGACCGCAGTCCGGTGAACTCCATGCGCTACAAGGGTTGGATCTCCAAGGTAATGCTGTTGCTGTTCGCGATCAGTTTCGTGATTCTCGGCGTGCTGGGTGTCCTGCCGGCGACCGATGGCCGCACCGTGCTGGCCCAGGTCTGCACCGCGATTTACTTCGCCTTCTTCCTGCTGATGCCGTTCTACACCAGGATGGAGAAGACCAAACCCGTTCCGGAGAGGGTGACTGGCTAATGAAAAAGCAACTGTTCGCACTGCTCTTCGCGCTGGTGCCCTTCACGGCGATGGCCGCAGGCGGCGAGAGCGTGCCGTATTCAATGACGCCGGACCTCCATGACAAGGCATCGCTGCAGCGGGGCATGCAGCTCTTCGTCAACTATTGCATGGGATGTCATTCGCTTGAGCATCAGCGTTTCGCCCGGGCCGCCGAGGATCTCGATATACCGCAAGACCTTATCGAGGAAAACCTGATCTTCTCCTCGGGTCTGGCTTATAACGACCAGATGCACAATGCCATGAGTACGGACGATGCGGAGAGCTGGTTCGGGGCGCCGCCTCCCGATCTGACCCTAGAGGCGCGCCTGCGCGGTACCGATTGGATCTACTCGTACCTGTTGACCTTCTATCGTGATCCCGAGCGTCCCAACGGGGTCAACAACGAAGTGTTCGACTTGGTGGCCATGCCCAACGTGCTGGAGCCGCTGCAGGGCGTCCAGGAGAAGGTGTGCGCCGAGACGGATCGTCCCGTCCACGGGGCCGAACTCGACCCGCTGACCGGCAAGTACCAGTCTTGCGAGGTGTTGCAAGTGACGCAGCCTGGGTCCATGGAACCCGATGAGTTCGAGGAGGCGGTCTACGATCTGACCAACTTCCTGGCTTACGTGGGGGAGCCGTCCAAGCTGCATGCGCAGGTGCTGGGTCCGAAAGTGCTGATCTTCATCTTCATTTTCGGTGTGCTGGCCTATCTGCTGAAGCGTGAGTACTGGCGCGACATTCACTGATTCCCACCGAATCGGTCCGTTGCGCGACAGGGGGCGTATGGCCATTGCCATGCGCCCCCTGCGTCTTGTCCATGTCTGAGCATGCCGAAGCACATCCCGAAGGCGGGTGCGTGTTATCATGCAGGTTCGAATTGATGCGAGGATTGTTACATGGGTGTAGTGGCCAAGCGGTCATCGATGATCTTCTACTCCGGAAGCGATGATCACTTCAGTCATCGCGTGCGTATCGTGCTCGCCGAGAAGGGCGTGGCGGTCGATATCGTCGAAGTCAACGGCGATCAACGCCCCGAGGAGCTCGCGGATCTCAACCCCTACAACAGCGTGCCCACGCTTGTCGATCGCGAGCTGGTGCTCTATGAATCCAAGGTAATGATGGAATACTTGGACGAGCGTTTCCCCCATCCGCCGCTGCTGCCGGTTTATCCGGTCGCGCGGGCCCAGAGCCGGTTATGGATGCACCGCATCGAGAAGGAGTGGTGTCCGCTCGTCGAACAGATTGAGCAAGGAAGCAAGAAGGACGTGGAGAGGGCTCGAAAGGAGCTGCGCGAGAGCCTTGTCGGTATCTCGCCGATCTTCGAGGACATGCCTTACTTCATGAGCGAGGAATTCTCGCTGGTCGACTGCTGCATCGCCCCGATTCTCTGGCGCTTGCCGGTACTGGGTATCGAGCTGCCGGAAAAGCAGGTGAAGCCGCTGGTCACCTACATGGAGCGATTGTTTGAGCGCGAGGCTTTCGTGTCCTCGCTGAGCGAGGGTGAGCGCGAGATGCGCGCCTGAACCCCTTTTCGCCGGGCCGTGGCCCGGCAAACGGCATGAGGAGGGCAGAGCATGTCATCGAGCCGTCCCTATCTCGCCAGGGCCCTTTATGAGTGGCTGCTGGACAATGAGCAGACTCCCTATATCGTGGTCGACGCCGAGCAATCCGGCGTCAGCGTGCCACGCCAGTTCGTGCAGAACGGTCAGATCGTGCTGAACGTGGGGCCCTCTGCGGTCAGGGAGCTGCGCATCGAGAACGATGCGATCTCCTTCAATGCCCGCTTCAGCGGCCAGCCGATGCAAGTGGTCGTTCCTACGCCGGCATTGGTGGCGATCTACTCGCGGGAGAACGGCGTGGGGATGGTGTTCGGTCACGAGCCGACGATGCCCGAGCCCCAAGCCGAGAGCGACGCCGAGCGGCCGGAACTGACCAGCGTTACCGGAGAGGGTGACTCTGGGCGGGAAAGCGAGCCGGGCGATAAACCCTCGCAGGATCCGCCGACGAAGGGGCGACCATCGCTGCGCGTCATCAAGTGAATGCAGTGGGCGATCCGTGAACGCAAACGGCAGGCATGGGCCTGCCGTTTGCGCATGCGCGGATGCGATACCGATCAGTCGAGGTAGTCGAAGACCTTGACGATGCGCTGGATGCCGCCCACATCGGCAACCGCCTCCACGATGCGGTCGGCCTCGGCACGTGTCACCATGCCCATGATGTAGACCGTGGCATTCTCCGTGATGAAGCGCAGGCGACCGGTGTCGATGCTTTGGTCAGCGGCGAGTGTGGTACGAATGCGAGTGTTGATCCAAGTGTCGGACAGCCGCTGGCTCGCCGGAAGGTTGGCTGCCACGGAAAGTTCGTTGTGCACGTCGCGGACGTTGCGCACCGCGAGAGCCACTTCGCTGGCCTTTTCCTTGAGCTCTTCGCTGGGCACTTGGCCGGTCAACAGGACGATGCCATTGTAGCTATCGACGTTGATGCGGGCGTCACCGAGCCGGGCGTCGGTGCGGCGCAGGTTGTGGGCAATCTTGGTCTCGATGCTCTCGTCCTCGACCTGGGCGCCTAACGTACGCTTGCCGTAGTTTTCGTCGATGGTGCCGGGATTGGTCACGCCGGTCATGGTGGTACAGCCACCCAGCGCCAGGGCGATAGCGACCGGGAACCACGCGAAACGTCTGATGTAAGCCATGAGAGTTACTCGCTGCTGCCGAAGAGTTGTTCGTCGATAAGGTCGCACAGACAGTGGATCACCAGCAGGTGAACTTCCTGAATGCGCGCCGTGGAAGTGGCCGGGACGCGAATCTCGCAGTCGTCCTGGCCAAGTAGGGAGGCCATGTTGCCGCCATCGCGGCCGGTCAGCGCGACGACCGCCATGTCACGGTCATGAGCCGCCTGGATGGCCTGGATCACGTTGCCCGAATTGCCGCTGGTGGAGATCGCCAGCAGGATGTCACCCGGCTGGCCGAGCGCGCGTACCTGCTTGGAGAATACTTCGTTGTAACTGTAATCGTTGGCGATGGAAGTCAGCGTCGAGGTGTCCGTGGTCAGCGCCAGGGCCGGCAGGCTGGGGCGCTCACGCTCGAAACGATTGAGCAGCTCGGAGGAGAAGTGCTGACTGTCCCCGGCGCTACCGCCGTTGCCGCAGGCCAGGATCTTGCCTTCGCTGATCAGGCACTGAACCATCATATGGCTGGCTACTTCGATAAAGGGTGGCAGCACTTCACTGGCATAGGTCTTGGTGTCGATGCTGGCGTTGAAATGGCCGAGTATGCGTTGTTGAAAATCCATTCTGTCGAATCCGGGTCGGAGGGTGCCCAGTAGCACCGTCAATAGGCTTCGAAGGCGCTCTGCACCCAATCGAAGTCTAGCGCTGGCGGGGTACCGGTCACGGCCAGCACGTCGAAACGGCAGGGACATGATAGCCGGTTGCGCAAGAGATAAAAACGCGCCGCATGGACCAGCCGGCGCTGCTTGGTGATGGTGACGGTTTCCAACGGATGGCCATGGCGAGTGTCGGCCCGGTGGCGCACCTCGACGAAAACCAGCGTCTCGCCGTCGGCCATCACGAGATCCAATTCTCCGCCCTTGAATTGCTGATTGCTGGCAATTAGTCGCAGTCCCCGGGCGGCGAGCCAATCGGCCGCCAGCCGTTCGATACGTGCGCCGCGGGCGCGAGCGTCAGCGGAGCGGCTCACTGCGACGTATCTCGGTGGAGAGGACGGGGCGAGGGACGCCGTCCTCGAAGCGTGCCCAGGGCAGGCGTCGTTGTATGCGGCCGTCACTGCCCGGAGTGAGGGCGCCCGTGGCGCCGAACAGCTCGCTTTCGGGGAGCAGCTGGAACTGGGGCAGTCGGCGCGCTAGCTCGTAGGCGTCGACCCCCATCGCCATCAGGCGGAAGGTGGCGGGGTCGGCGCTCTCCTGCAGCTCTCGGTAGCTGTCGAGGTAGGGCAGCGCCTCGACGCCACCCACGGCGGCATCGGGAATCTGCCAGGGGATGTCGAGGAAGTAGACCTCGTCGAGATCGTGATCCAGCAATGGCTGTGACCGCCCCTCATAAAGATGGGAAGTGGCGTAGATGGGCAGATCCTCGGCATTGTAGTAGTCCAGCGTCGGGGGAACCTGGCGAGCATAGCTGGGCAGCGCCAGCAGGAACAGCATGTCGGGGCGGCCGCCGGCCAACACGCGCCGAGTGCTCTCGGTGGCGGAGCCGCGCGGGTCGTAGGCGACGACATTGGTGATGGTGCCATCGCGGTCGCGCCACTCCCGCTCGAAGGCGCGGCCGACGCGAGCCCCCCATTCGTTGTCGGGCACCAGCATGGCACTGCTGCGATGGCCATCCTCGCGCCCGCGGCGCGCGACCTGGCGCGCCTCGTCCTCCGCCGACAGGCCGTATTGGAACAATCCTTCGGCCTGGCTGGTGGCGCCGGCGCCATAATTGAGCGCCAGGGTCGGCAGCGGCACCCGATCGCGGCTCTCGAGTTCGCTGACCTGCTCCTTGTCGAGGGGCCCGATCACTACCTGCGCACCCAGGTTGCGTGCTTCCTCGTAGAGGGCGTCGATATTGCCCTGGCTGGTGTCGAGAAAGGTGAGGCGTACGCCGCCACTTCGCTCGACGCTGTTGAGGTGATGGGTCCGCAGGCCGTTGCGAATCGGCTCGGCGACACTGGTCAGAGGGCCTGAGCCCGGGAGAAAGACGGCAATGTGACGAACTTCCTTGCCGCGAAGCTCGCGTAGTGCCAACAGTTCCGCGGGTACGCGACGCGCGGCCGGGTGCTGCGAATGACGCTCGCGCCACGTCTCCAGGCGTGCGAACAGGCGCTCGATGTCGCCGTCGCTCTCGCGGACCAGATTGGCAAGTCGCAGCCAGCCCAGGGTCAGTTCGTCGGCGCCTTCGCGCAGGCTGGCCAGCTCGCTGCGATCGAGGCGCGAGAGCGACGCCCAGATGGCATCATTGAGCGCCTCACGCTCGGTCTGCGCCTGAACGTGCAAGAGCATGACCGCAGCGGCGCGATGTTCGTCGACCTGGGCCAGCGCCCGGCCCATGCGAGTACGCAGAAGAAGACCGGCGTCGCGCGGCAGATCGACCTCATCGATCAACTGCCCGGCCTGGATTACCGCCCAGGGTTCGTCGAGCTCCTCGCCGAGCTCGGAGAGCAGCATGGCCCACTGCAGCCGATAATCCTCCGATAAACGGGTATCGTCGATCTCGGTGGCAACCTTCAACGCCTGGGTGCGCTGCCCCTGGCGTGCTAGGATATCGGCCGCTTCAAGTCGGCTGAGAGCCGCCTGCTCGGGAGGTTGCTGGCGTGCCTGTTCCAGCAGGTAGCCGGGGTCATCGTCGGGGATCCGTTCGACGATGCCGGGCGGGGCGCAGCCGGCCATCAGCAAGGCGAGAAGCACGAAGGCCAGCAGGCCGCGGGGCGTTTTCAGCATGAATCCTTCCTTGTGTACAGGGCTTCGAGGAGGCCGGTCGACCTCCGCAAACGATGGAGCTGTCACGTTCGGCCAAGCCCGACAGACTCCGAGGAGCCGACATGTCTGACACTGTTATTGGCACATTGTACGTGGTCGCCACGCCGATTGGGAATCTGGAGGACCTTAGCCCCCGTGCGGCCCGGTTGCTGGGGGAGGTGGCGCTGGTGGCCGCCGAGGACACGCGGCACACGGCGGGGCTGCTGCGTCGCCTGGGGCTCAGTGTGCCGCTGCTGTCGCTGCATGAGCATAACGAGACGGCGCGGGTCGACCAACTCGACGCCCGCCTCGTGCGCGGCGAGGACATCGCCTTGGTCAGCGATGCCGGCACGCCGCTGATCAGCGACCCTGGGTTCGTGCTCGTGCGGGAATTGCGCGTCAGAGGACGTCGCATCGTACCGATCCCGGGGGCCTGCGCGCTGGTGGCCGCACTCAGTGCGGCCGGCCTGCCCACCGACCGTTTCCTGTTTCAGGGCTTCCTGCCGGCCAAGGCCGGCGCGCGGCGGCAGCGTCTCCAGGCGCTGGCGAACCGTGAGGAGACGCTGGTCTTCTACGAGTCGCCACATCGTATTCGCGATAGCCTGGCCGCCATCGCCGATGCCTTCGGGGAGCGCCGGCTGGTGCTCGCGCGAGAACTGACCAAGACCTTCGAGACCTTTCTCGACGGTAACGCGAGGGACCTGTTGGCACGCATGGATGACGACCCGGACCAGGCGCGCGGCGAGTTCGTGATCATGGTCGCCGGCGCCGTGCCGGACAACGAGGCGGAAGCCGCCCATCTGGAGGCTGATGCGCTGCTCTCCGCGCTACTTGCCGAAGGGGTCGGGGTCAAGCAGGCGGCCGCAGTGGCGGCGCGGTTGCTGGGCGGGGCCAAGAAGGCGTGGTATGGCCGTGCCCAGGCGCTCAAAGAAGCGGGCTGACCCAAGCGGAAAGCCATTGAGAGGCCACCGGCACGCTGGTATTCTTGCGCTCGGAGTCGGCCAGACAGTCGCCGCTGACATGGATTACGATCGATGTCAGGGGAGGAAAGTCCGGGCTCCACAGGGCAGGGTGCCAGGTAACGCCTGGGCGGCGCGAGCCGACGGAAAGTGCAGCAGAGAGCAGACCGCCTACGTCTCCCTCGGAGACCGGCAAGGGTGAAAGGGTGCGGTAAGAGCGCACCGCACGGCTGGTAACAGCACGTGGCATGGTAAACCCCACCCGGAGCAAGACCAAATAGGAACCCGATGGCGTGGCCCGCGCTGGGTTCGGGTAGGTTGCTTGAGGAGCGTGGTGACGCGCCCCCTAGATGAATGACTGTCCCCGACAGAACCCGGCTTACCGGCCGACTCCTCCAATTCCTGTCGTCGCCCCGGCGTAGCCGGGGCGTTCATCGGATCGTGAGCCCTGGGAAGTGCATGTCGTCATCCGCCCCTGAATCGGCCCGTCGCGGCTTTCGTCATGCCAGTGTCCTGCTGGACGGTGCCGTGGAGGCGCTCGTTCACGATCCCCGTGGCGCTTACCTGGATGGCACCTTTGGCCGCGGAGGCCACTCTCGGGCGATCCTTGCCCGTCTCGCGCCGGAAGGACGCCTGCTGGCGATAGACCGCGATCCGCAGGCCATCGCCGAGGCGCGTGCCATCGACGATACCCGCTTTACCGTCGAGCAGGGCGAATTCGCCCGCCTGGGTGAGCTGGCCGACCGACACGGCTTGCATGGTCGGCTGGCCGGCGTGCTGCTCGACGTTGGCGTATCCTCGCCGCAGCTGGACGATCCGGAGCGCGGCTTCAGCTTTCTACGCGATGGTCCGCTGGACATGCGCATGGATCCGACCCGCGGCGTGAGCGCGGCAGAATGGCTGGCCCGCGCCAGCGAGACGGAGATCGCTCGGGTGTTCAAGACCTATGGCGAGGAGCGCTTCGCCAGACGCCTGGCCCGGGCGGTGGTGTCTCGGCGCGTCGAGCGTCCACTCCTGCGCACCGGCGATCTGGCCGAGCTGCTCAAGGCCGCGCATCCTGCCTGGGAGAAGGGCAAGCACCCCGCTACACGTGCCTTCCAGGCGTTGCGCATTCACATCAACGGTGAGCTGGAGCAGCTCGATGCCGCGCTGGATGCCGCGCTGGAGGCGCTGGCTCCAGGAGGGCGTCTGGTCGTCATCAGCTTCCACTCCCTCGAGGATCGCCGGGTCAAACGCTTCATTCGCGAGCACGTGCGCGGCGATACCGACCTGCCCCGCGCGATGCCGGTACGTGAGGATCAGTTGGCCAAGCGTATGGCGGCCCTGGGCAAGGCGCAGCGGCCGACGCCCGAGGAAGTGCAGAACAACCCCCGAGCCCGTAGCGCCGTGATGCGTGTGGCGCGCAAGCTGGCCTGAGGAACGGCATGAGCCAAGGAAGAAGCCTACCCCGTACCACGAAAGCGCTGCGTGCCGCCTGGCCTCTCGCCTGGCAGCCCAGTTGGCGTCTGCTGCTGATCGTCGGTCTCGTGCTGGCGTGCCTGCTCAGCGCCATCGCGGTCATCGCCACCAGCCATCAGACGCGCGCCCAATATGCCCGTCTGCAGCAGCTCGAGCGCGAGCGCGACCAGCTCCAGACGGAGTGGGGGCAACTGCTGCTCGAGGAGAGCGCCTGGTCGTCTCCGGCGCGCATTGAACGGCTGGCCGTCGAACGACTGGAGATGCGTCTGCCCGAGGTCGACGAAGTCGAGGTCATCCGCCCATGAGTACCGAGGTTCGCAATGGCGTCACGCCCCGCCGCCGTTCGCCGATGGCGCCGATGGGGGGCGTACGCTACGGTCTGGTGCTGGGGCTGGTCATTCTTGGCATGCTGCTGCTGGCCGGACGCATCGTCACCCTGCATGTCTTCGACCGTTCCTTTCTGCAGGGGCAGGGCGACGCACGCACGCTGCGCACTGAATCGCTGACCGCGCATCGGGGCATGATCACCGATCGTCACGGCGAGCCGCTAGCCGTCTCCACACCGGTAGTGACGCTATGGGCCAATCCGCAGGAGGTGCCTGGCGATCGCATCCAGCGGCTGATGCTATCCCAGGCGCTGGGCATGTCCCTCGACGACCTCGATGCCCGCCTGGAGCGCTTTGCCGAGCGCGAGTTCATGTACCTGCGTCGACAGCTGACGCCGGCCGCTGCGCAGCGGGTGCTGGACCTGCGCGTTCCCGGGGTCTATGCCCAGCATGAATACAAGCGATACTACCCGGCCGGTGAAGTGGTGGCGCAGCTTCTGGGCGTTACCAACGTCGACGACATGGGGCAGGAGGGCATCGAGCTCGCCTACCAGT
The DNA here is from genome assembly GCF_008297955.1 of Billgrantia pellis. Taxonomy (GTDB): domain Bacteria; phylum Pseudomonadota; class Gammaproteobacteria; order Pseudomonadales; family Halomonadaceae; genus Halomonas; species Halomonas pellis. The sequence continues at coordinate 187,576 of NZ_VTPY01000001.1, forward strand.
CCTATCTTGCCGGGACGCCGGGCCTGCGTCGGGTAATCAAGGATCGTCGCGGGCGCCTGGTCCGCGATCTGGCGATATTGCGTGAAGCCCAGCCTGGCGGCGACCTGACGTTGGCCATCGACCAGCGGCTGCAGTACATGGCCTATCGTGAGCTCAAGGCGGCGGTGGCCGAGCACGACGCCGATGGTGGTGTCGTGGTGATGATGGATGCGCGCACTGGCGAAGTGCTGGCCATGGCCAACCAGCCCTCGTACAACCCCAACAACCGTGCCGGCTTGGATCCGCGCGGTTTGCGCAACCAGGCGATCGTCGACGTATTCGAGCCCGGGTCGGTCATGAAGCCGCTGGCGATGGCAGCGATCATGGAGAGCGGCCGCTTCGACAGCGATGTCGTGGTCGATACCTCGCCGGGCTGGATGCGCATCGATCGTTTCACGATCCGCGACATTCGCAACTACGGTGAACTCGACTTGGCGGGCATCCTCGAGAAGTCCTCCAATATCGGCATGTCCAAGCTGGTGCTCGAGCTGGATGACCCGCTGGTGCCCGATCTGTACCGTCGCCTTGGTTTCGGCCAGAGTACCGAGACCGGTTTCCCCGGCGAGGCCGTCGGTCATCTGCCGGCGCCGGTTCGTTGGTCGCGCAGCCAGTGGGCGGCGCTCTCCTATGGCTATGGCCTGTCGGCGTCAGCGCTGCAACTGGCCAGCGCTTACACCGCGCTGGCCAATGGCGGAGTCAGGCTGTCGCCCTCGCTGCTCAAGTTGGATGAGCCCCCGGAAGGCATCCCGACCATCGATGCCGACGTGGCGCACGAACTGCTTCGCATCATGGAACGCTCCGTGCAGCCCGACACGGGGGGGCGGCGCGCCTCGGTGCCGGGCTATCGGGTCGCCGGCAAGACCGGTACAGTGCGCAAGAACTCAGCGAGCGGCTACGAGGAGAATGTCTATCGCAGCCTGTTCGCCGGCATTGCGCCGGTTTCGGATCCGCGTGTCGTCACCATCGTGATGATCGATCATCCACGGGGAGAGAGCTATTTCGGCGGTGCGGTAGCGGCACCGGTCTTCTCGCGAGTGACGGGCAGCGCCTTGCGCCTGCTCGATGTACCACCGGATCAACGCGTAAGATGAACGCCCCTTTCCTCTTTTCCGAGGTTTGCCCATGCAGGTGAGTGCTTCCCGTCTCCAGGCTGCACTGAGCCATTGCTGGCCCAACCTGACGATACCCCTGCCCGAGCTCGGAGAGCGGGTTCGCCTGGTGCTGGATAGTCGTCACCTGGCGGCGGGTGACGTCTTCGTTGCCGTTCCCGGCGTCACGGTCGACGGCCGCGACTTTCTCGAAGAGGCCCTGCGCGCGAAAGCCGCCTGGGTCCTCTACCACCTGGAGGCGGACGACTCGTTACCCGCGTCCGCCAAGGGCCGGCCAGTGCTTGGGCTGCCATTTCTACGCCAGCGCTTGGGGGAGTTTGGTCGTGAACTCTTCGCCGTTCCCGAGTCGCTCGAGTTGATCGGCGCGACCGGCACCAACGGCAAGAGCTCGGTGGCGCATTATATCGCCGAGCTCAGCGTCGCCCTCGGCCAGGAGGCGGGGCTCATCGGTACCCTAGGCGCTGGCCGTCCCGGTCGTTTGCGGGCCTCGGGGCTGACTACGCCCGGCCCGTTGAACTTGCAGGCGATGCTGGGCGAGCTGGCTGCCGACGGCGTTGCGAGAGTCGCGATGGAGGTGTCTTCGCACGCTCTGGAGCAGGGGCGTCTCGATGGATGTCGCATCAAAGCGGCGGTTTTCACCAACCTGAGCCGCGACCATCTCGACTATCATGGCAGCATGGTGGCCTATGCCGCTGCCAAGGCCAGACTGTTTCGGCGCTCGGAACTCGAACTCGCTGTGGTCAACGCCGACGACTCGTTGGCGCGACTGATGCTGGCCGGCCTCGTCGACGGGGTGCGAGTGCTGGCGGTGGGCAACGAGCCGGCAGCCACTTTGCGCGTGCTCGACTGGCAGCCTTCACGCAGCGGCCAGTTGGCCCTGGTGGCGACGCCGGAGGGGGAGTACTCGCTCGAGTTGCCTCTGATGGGGCGCTTCAACTTGAGCAACGTGTTGCTTGCGATTGCCACGTTGTATGGACTGGGTGAAGAGCTCGACGGCCTGTTCCAGGCGGCAGCGCGATTGACGCCGGTACCGGGACGCATGCAGCCCGTGCTGCGTGCGGGCGCGCCCACGGTGATTGTCGATTATGCCCATACGCCCGATGCCTTGGAGAACGCCCTGAGCGCGCTGCGCGACCACATGCCCGGTGGCGGACAGTTATGGTGTCTGTTCGGCTGTGGAGGGGACCGGGATACCGGCAAGCGGCCGCTGATGGCCACTGCCGCCGAACGCTTCGCCGATCGCCTGGTCGTCACTGATGACAACCCGCGCGGGGAAGATGCCGGCAGCATTCGCGAGCAAGTACTCGCCGGGCTGTCGCCCGAGGCTCGGCGGATAGCCTGGAATATCGAGGGTCGCGGGACGGCAATCGCCCGCACCTTGGCCGAGGCGGGTAGTCACGACGTGGTATTGATCGCCGGCAAGGGGCACGAAGACTACCAGGAGGTTGCCGGCGTGCGTCACGCCTTCAGCGACGTGGCTGAAGCCGAAGTCGCCCTGGCGGCAAGAAACGAGGTACGCGGATGAGTACGTGCGGCCTGCAGAGCCTGACCGCCGTGGCGGAAGCGCTGGGCGTCGCATCGTCCCATCCAGATCTGGCGCTGACCGATATCGTCACCGACACGCGGCGACTTTCGTCCGGCGCGTTGTTCGTGGCGCTGCGCGGCGAGCGCTTCGATGCTCATGATTTCATCGCTCAGGCTCGTGCAGCAGGTGCCGCCGCCGCTCTCGTGGAGCGTGCTGTCGACGATGCCTTGCCGCAGTTGGTCGTGCCCGATACCCGGCTGGCATTGGGACTGCTCGGCCGGGCACGACGACGAAACTGGGGCGGATCGCTTGTGGCGGTAACCGGCAACAGCGGCAAGACCAGCGTCAAGGAGCTGCTCGCCCAACTGCTCTCCCGACGTGGCCCCGTTCTGGCCACGCGGGGGAATCTCAACAATGACATCGGCGCGCCGCAGACGCTGCTGGCGCTAACGTCGGAGCATCGCCAGGCGGTGGTGGAGCTGGGTGCCAATCATCTTGGCGAGATTGCCTGGACCGCAGCACTGGCCGAACCGCAAGTGGCCGTCATCACGAACGTCACCGGGGCCCACGTGGGGGAATTCGGCGGCATGGGACAGATCGCTCAGGCCAAGGCCGAAATCTTATCCGGTCTCGCGATGGACGGAGTGGCGGTACTCAATCGCGACGACATCTATTACCCGCTGTGGTCGCAGCTCGCCGCACCGCGTGAGGTGCTCGACTTCGGCTTTTCGCCGCACGCTCGCGTACATGCCGCCGAGCTGGCCTGCGACGCCCTGGGACGCTATGCTTTCACGCTTGTCGCGGATGGCCGTCGGGTGGGCCGGGTGCAGCTGGCACTGCTCGGGCACCATAGTGTCGCTAACGCTCTGGCTGCGGCAGCCGGGGCCATGGCCCTAGGGTTGGACGATGAGCGGGTGCTCGATGGCCTGGCGGCCGCGGCGCCAATGCCGGGGCGGCTTAGCGTTGAGCAGGGCGTACGCCAGTCCCGATTGCTGGACGATACCTATAACGCCAACCCGGGGGCGGTGAAAGCCGCGTTGTCGCTATTGGCCGAACTGCCGGCCCCACGCTGGTGCCTGCTCGGCGCAATGGGGGAGCTGGGAGCGGAATCGGCGCGCCTGCACGCCGAGGTGGGGCGCTATGCACACGAACTGGGGATCGACATGCTGTTGACCTGCGGCGAAGCGGCGAGGCCTGCCAGCGAGGCCTTCGGCGGCGGTCATTACAACGACTACGAGGCGCTAACGCGCCATGTCCTGAACCATCTGCCCACCGGGGCCAGCGTCCTGGTCAAGGGATCACGTAGCGCCGGCATGGAGCGAGTCGTGGCCGCGCTACGAGCAGACGCATCAAGGTGAACGCAACACATGCTGCTTTTTCTGGCTGAACTTCTGGCGCAGTACCAGAGCGCCTTCAACGTTTTCAATTATCTGACCCTGCGCATGATCCTGGGAACCATGACGGCACTGCTGCTGTGCCTGTGGCTGGGGCCATGGATGATCCGACGCCTGGTGGAACGTCAGATCGGCCAGGCGGTGCGTGACGACGGTCCGCAATCCCACCTGTCGAAAGCCGGCACACCCACCATGGGGGGAGCGATGATTTTGATGGCCATTGCCGTCAGCACGCTGCTCTGGGCCGACCTGACCAACCGTTTCGTGTGGATCGTACTGGCGGTAACACTGGGATTCGGCGCGATCGGTTGGGTCGACGACTATCGCAAGGTGGTGGAGAAGAATCCCCGCGGGCTGCCGGCGCGATGGAAGTACCTGTGGCAATCGGTGATCGGCCTGGCCACCGCCCTGGTGCTCTATACCACGGCCACCAGCGCATTGGAAACCAGTCTGATCGTGCCTTTGTTCAAGGACATCGTCGTTCCGCTGGGTGTGTTCTACGTCGCACTGACGTATCTGGTCATCGTCGGCAGCTCCAATGCCGTCAACCTCACCGATGGCCTCGATGGCCTGGCGATCATGCCAACCGTCATGGTGGCGATGGGGCTGGCGGTCTTCGCCTATGCCAGCGGCAACGCCGTGTTCGCCAATTATCTTCAAATTCCCGGCATCGCCGGCGCCGGCGAGCTGGCGGTATTCTGCTCCACCATCGCCGGCGCGGGGCTCGGCTTCCTGTGGTTCAATACTTATCCGGCCCAGGTATTCATGGGTGACGTGGGCGCTCTGGCGCTGGGCGCTGCCCTTGGCGTGGTTGCCGTCATCGTACGCCAGGAGATCGTGCTGTTCGTCATGGGCGGCATCTTCGTCATGGAAACCGTCTCGGTGATCCTGCAGGTAGGCTCCTACAAGCTGACCGGACGGCGCATCTTCCGTATGGCGCCGCTGCATCACCATTACGAACTCAAGGGCTGGCCGGAGCCGCGCGTCATCGTGCGATTCTGGATCATTACCGTAGTGCTGGTACTGGCCGGTCTGGCCACGCTGAAGATCCGCTAACGATGCGAAGCCAGCCGTTCCCGAGGGGCGAGGAGGCGAAAATGCACAAGGTGCCGAAGGGAATGACGCTGGTCGTCGGGCTTGGCATCTCGGGGCGCGCCATTTGTCGTCATCTGGCCCGACATGCGGTGCCGTTCATGGTGGCCGACACCCGCGAGGCTCCGCCGGGCGTTGACGATTTTCGCGCAGCGCATCCCGGCGTCGCCCTCCACTGCGGGTCCCTCACGGCGCTGGATCTGAGTGAGGCGGCAGAGGTGGTGGTAAGCCCCGGGGTGGACCCGCAGGCCCACGGCCTGGCCGAACTGTCGGGCGGGAGCGATACGCCGCGCGTGGTGGGCGAAATCGCGTTGTTCGTAAGGGCGTGCCGCGGACCGATCGCAGCAATTACCGGCTCCAACGCCAAATCCACCGTGACCACGCTGCTCGGAGAGATGGCCCAGGAGGCTGGGCTCCGAGTGGCGGTCGGTGGCAACCTGGGAACGGCGGCTCTCGACCTGCTTGCCGAAGCCCCGGAGGCAGAGCTCTACGTACTCGAACTCTCCAGCTTTCAGCTCGAGACCACCCCTTGCCTAGGCGCGGAAACTGCCGCCTTCCTCAATCTCTCCGAGGATCACCTGGACCGGCACGGCAACATGCGTGGCTATCGCACCGCCAAGCTGGGCATCTTCCGTGGCGCCCGCCATGCGGTGGTCAACGCCGAGGATGCCATGACCTGGCCGGAGGCGTCGCTACCCGCCATGGACCGCTTCACTACCCGCCCGCCCGAGGGCGACGAGTGGGGAATCGCCAGGCATGAAGGAGGCGACTGGCTGATGCATGGCGCCATGCCTTTAATGCCCATCGAGGACATGGGGCTGGCCGGGCGCCATAACCAGGCCAATGCCTTGGCAGCCATGGCCATGGGACATCGGCTTGGCTTTTCCCATGAGGACATGTGCCGCGTGCTGCGGCGGTTCACCGGTCTGCCCCATCGCAGCGAAACGGTAGCGGATATCGACGGCGTGCGCTGGATCAACGACTCGAAGGGCACCAACGTGGGCGCTACGTTGGCCGCCATCGACGGTCTGGGGCCGACCCTGGCGGGGCGCATCGTCCTGCTCGCCGGCGGTCTCGGCAAGGGGGCCGATTTCTCGCCCCTGGGCGATCCCCTGGCCCGCTACGGTCGCGAGGCGATCCTATTCGGCGCCGACGCCGGGCGTCTCCAGGCGGCGCTGGCGGAACACGTGAGCACCTCTCGCGTGCCGGACCTCGATGCGGCGATGCGACGGGCGCGTGAAATCGCCCAGGCCGGCGACTGCGTACTGCTCTCGCCGGCCTGCGCCAGTCTCGATCAGTTTCCCGGTTACCAGGCGCGTGGCGAAGCCTTTCGGCGCCACGTCAGACAATACGCCGAGGAGGCGCGGCATGGCAGCCAGTGACAAGCCCTCCCGACTGCGGCGACTGCGGCGACTGCGCGAGCGACTCTCGACACGCGATCATTCGTTCGATGGCTGGCTGCTGTTCGCTGCGCTATCGCTGATCCTGATCGGCTGGGTCATGGTGACTTCGGCTTCCACCGAGGTGGCCGCCGGGCTGACCGGCAATCCCTGGTACTTCAGTCAGCGCCATGCTGCCTTCGTGCTGGTGGCGTTAGTGGCGGCGGCGTTGACTCTGCGCTCGCCACTGGCTTGGTGGCGCGCCAACGGGCCTTTGTTGCTGCTGGTGAGCATGGCGTTGCTGGTGCTGGTGCTGGTGGTGGGGCGCGAAATCAACGGCAGCAAGCGCTGGCTGTCGCTGCCATTGTTACCCTTCAATCTACAGGTTTCGGAAATCGCCAAGCTGTGCCTGATCGTCTATCTGGCCGGATATCTGGAGCGCTTCCTGCCCGATGTGCGTCGTCAATGGGGAGCCTTCTTGCGCCCGCTGATGGTCATGGGCGTTATCGCCGTGCTGCTGATACTCGAACCCGACTATGGCGCGGTGGTGGTCATGATGGGGTGTGCCATGGGCATGCTACTGCTGGCGGGCGCCCCTTGGGGACGTTTCGCGCTGATACTTGGCGGACTCGGGCTGCTGGGTTTCTATGTCGCCATTGCCGAGCCCTACCGTCTGGCGCGGCTGACGAGCTTCGCCGACCCCTGGGCGGATCAATTTGCCAGCGGTTACCAGCTGACCCAGGCGCTGATTGCCTTCGGCCGCGGACACTGGCTGGGCATGGGGCTGGGCAATAGTGTCCAGAAGCTATTCTATCTCCCCGAGGCGCACACCGATTTCGTCTTTGCCGTGCTGGCCGAGGAGCTCGGCCTGTTCGGTGCGATCGGCGTGGTCGGACTGTTCGCGCTGCTGATCTACCGCGCCCTGGCGGTAGGGCGGCGTGCGGAGCTGGCGGGGCTCGCCTTTGCCGCCTTCGTCAGCTACGGCATCGCCCTGGTGATCGGTGCTCAGGCATTCATCAACATTGCCGTCAGCACCGGCATGCTGCCGACCAAGGGGTTGACCTTGCCGCTGCTCAGCTATGGCGGCTCGAGCCTGCTCGTCAGCTCGATGATGATGGCGCTCTTGCTGCGCGTCGACATCGATACGCGCAGGACCTTGCGGCGTGCCAGCCCGGCCGCACGGCGGCAGACCGCGGGACGGCGCGAGCCACGCCTCAACGGACAGGGAGTCGCTAAGTGACACAGGCGAAATCGAGGCGAGTTCTGATCATGGCGGGCGGCACCGGGGGGCATGTCATTCCGGCCCTTTCACTTGCCCGCGGTTTGCGAGACGAGGCGCTGGAAGTTCACTGGCTAGGCAGCCCGCGGGGCATCGAGAATCGCCTGGTGCCGCAGGCCGATCTGCCGCTGCATCGGATCTCGGTGGCCGGCCTGCGTGGCAACGGTCTGGCTGGCTGGCTGCTGGCGCCGTTCAATCTGACACGCGCGGTATGGCAAGCGGCGGGCATCATTCGGCGCCTGGATCCGGCATTGGTGGTCGGCCTGGGCGGCTTTGCCAGCGGTCCCGGAGGGGTGGCTGCCTGGCTGCTGCGGCGTCCGCTAGTGATCCATGAACAGAACGCCGTGGCGGGACTGACCAATCGGCTGCTGGCACGACTGGCCCACCGTGTCTATGCCGCCTTCCCTCAGGCATTCGGCAATCGCGGCGAAGTGGTCGGCAATCCGGTGCGGGCGGATATCGCCGCCCTGGGTGTGATGCCGCGCCTGGCACAACAGATGCAGGGGCGTCGCCTGCGGTTGCTGGTGGTCGGCGGTTCGCTGGGTGCGCTGGTACTCAACCAGCGTTTGCCCGAGGCGTTGGCGGCACTGCCCGAGGCCAGGCGTCCCGAGGTGCGGCACCAGGCCGGCCGCGACAAGGATGGCCCCACCCGCGCCGCCTACGCGGCTCAGAACGTTGTCGCCGAGGTGAGCGCCTTCATCGATGACATGGCCGCTGCCTACGATTGGGCCGATCTGGTGGTGTGCCGCGCCGGCGCTTTGACGGTGGCCGAGGTGGCAGCCGCTGCCAAGCCGGCGCTGTTCGTGCCCTTTCCTCATGCGGTTGACGACCATCAGACCGCCAATGCACGCACTCTGGTGGCGGCGGGCGCGGCCGAATTGATGCCGCAGCAGGAGATGACCGCGGCGTCGCTGGCCGCGAGCCTGACGATGCTGCTCGAACCCGACACACTTGCCGCCATGGCGCGACAGGCACGGCGCTGTGCGCATCTCGATGCCGTTGAACGCCTGGTGGCCGGCTGCTTGGAGACAGCGCTTGAGCGATAGCACCTTGAGACCGGTTCCCGGTCAGGCAACGTTGCCTCGCCACGGGCGGGGCCTGGGCATGCGCCGCATACGGCACATTCATTTCGTCGGCATCGGCGGCGCCGGCATGTGCGGTATCGCCGAGGTCCTGGCCAACCAGGGCTACCGGGTCAGTGGCAGCGATCTGAAGGCGTCGCCGGTGGTGGGCCGGTTGCGCGAACACGGCATTCGCGTCGCCATCGGCCACGCCCACGGAAACGTGGCGGGTGCCGATGTGGTCGTAGTCTCCACCGCCGTGGATTCGTCGAACCCCGAGATTCGCTGGGCGCAGGAGCATCGCGTACCGGTGGTGCGTCGAGCCGAGATGCTCGCCGAGCTGATGCGTTTCCGTCATGGCATCGCCGTGGCCGGTACGCATGGCAAAACCACCACCACCAGCCTGACCGCCACGCTGCTGGCGGAGGGAGGGCTCGACCCGACCTTCGTCATCGGCGGCAAGCTCACCAGCGCCGGCACCAACGCTCGACTGGGCGAGGGCGACTATCTGGTTGCCGAGGCCGACGAGTCGGATGCTTCGTTCCTCCACCTGCAACCGATGGTGTCCATCGTCACCAACATCGACGCCGATCATATGAGCACTTACGGCGGCGATTTCGAGCGACTCAAGGGCACCTTCGTCGAGTTTCTGCACAATTTGCCCTTCTATGGCCTGGCCATTCTCTGCATCGACGACGAACATGTCCGCGGTCTGCTGGATCGCGTGCATCGCCAGTTCGTCACTTACGGCTTCAGCGAGGACGCCGACTATCGCGTCGCGGAATTCACCCAGCAGGCCGGCGAGGTGCGTTTTACCGCGCTGCGACCGGATGGACTGGCCCCGCTGGCAGTGCGCCTGGCCATGCCTGGGCGTCATAATGCGCTCAATGCGCTGGCTGCGATCGCCGTGGCGACCGATGCGGGAGTCGACGATGCCGCCATCTTGCGTGGCCTGGCCAGTTTCGCCGGCGTTGGGCGCCGCTTTCAGGTGCATGGTCATTTTGCCCCTCCCGATGGTAGCGGGGAGGTCATGCTGGTCGACGACTACGGCCACCATCCGCGCGAGGTCGAGATGGTGATTCGCGCGGTGCGTGCCGGTTGGCCGGAGCGCCGACTGGTGATGGTGTATCAGCCCCATCGCTACACTCGCACGCGAGACCTCTACGAAGATTTCGTGCGCGTGCTGGCCGAGGTCGACGTCCTGCTGTTGCTCGACGTCTACAGCGCCGGCGAGTCATCGATACCGGGCGCCGACGGGAAGACCCTGGCGGGCTCGATTCGACAGCGCGGGTCGCTCGATCCGATCTTCGTGCGTGACAAATCGGAATTGCCGAGTCTGCTATCCACCGTCTTGCGCGCCGACGACATACTCATTACCCAGGGCGCGGGGGACGTGGGCGGCATTGCACTGGCCCTGGCCGAGAGCCGGCTGAATCTCGACGAGGTGGCATTATGAGACAGGCACAGCATTTCGGGCGCGTCGCGGTGCTCTATGGCGGCGATTCCGCCGAGCGCGACGTCTCTCTCAAGAGCGGGGCGGCGGTGTTCGCGGCACTGGAACGTAGCGGTATCGACGTGGTTGGCTACGATCCGTCCGAAGGCGGCCTGGTCGGACTCGAGGCGCTGGCTCCCGATCGCGTGTTCATCGCCCTGCACGGTCGCGGCGGCGAGGACGGCAGCCTGCAAGGGGCTCTCGAACTGCTTGGCATACCCTATACCGGCAGCGGCGTGCTGGCCTCGGCGCTGGGCATGGACAAACAGCGGACCAAGCAGATCTGGCGAGCCGTCGGGCTGCCGACGCCGGAGGCCGTGACATTGAGCGACGATGCCGTTTGGGATGACGTCGTTTCACGGCTGGGGCTGCCGCTGATCGTCAAGCCGGTCCATGAAGGATCGACACTGGGCATCAGCATCGTCGACAACCGCGACGCTCTCGAGGCCGCCTATCGCGAAGCGGCCCGCTTCGACGCCCGTGTCATGGCCGAGCGTTACATCCGCGGCGAGGAGTATACCGTCTCGCTGCTGGGCGACCGCGTGCTGCCCGCCATTCGCGTCGAGGTGCCGAGCGGCTTCTACGACTACGAGGCCAAATACCTTTCCGACGACACGCGCTACCATCTGCCCTGTGGGCTCGAGGCGGCGCAGGAGGCGGCGCTTGGCGAGCTGTGTCGCCAAGCCTTCGAATCCATCGGCGGCGAAGATTGGGGGCGAGTCGACGTGATGCGCGATGCCGAGGGGCGCTTCTGGCTGATCGAGGTCAATACTTCGCCGGGCATGACCGATCACAGCCTGGTGCCGCAGGCCGCCGCACATGCCGGCATCGGGTTCGACGAACTGGTGCTGCGCATTCTCGCGACGACGCTGGAGAGCCGCCGGGTATGACAGCGCGTGGCCCCACGCTCGGTGTCCTCCTGCTATTGATCTTGTTGGGTGCGGGGGGGCGGGCCCTATGGACCTGGCTCGATCGCCCCATCGAACGAGTCTCGATTCGCGGCGAGCTCCAGCATGTCAGCGCGGATTACCTGCGCTCCCAATTGGCGCCGCTGCTGCAGGGCGAAACCTGGCTGTCGGCGGATCTGCCCGCGCTTCGCCGGCGTGCGCGCGACATCCCTTGGCTTGCCGAGGTCAGGGTGGCGCGCGAGTGGCCCTATGCGCTGGCTTTCGAGCTGGTCGAGCAAATCCCGGTGGCACGCTGGAACGACGATTATCTGCTCAACGCCGAAGGTGAACCGTTCGCCTTCGCGCCGGTCGAGCCGCCGGGGGGGCTACCCGACCTGGCCGGGCCGATCGGCAGCGGGGCCGAGGTTCTGGCCTATCTTGACCGACTGTCGCCGCGATTCGAGTCGCTGGGGTTGGCGATCAGCCAACTGCGGCTCGAACCACGCGGTGCCTGGCGGTTCCAGCTCGACGACAGCGTCTGGGTCATGCTCGGGCGCAACGATCGCGAAGCGCGCCTGGCGCGCCTGACGGCAGCCTGGCGGCGCCAGCTCGGTCCCCAGTCCACGCATATTCGTTACATCGACCTGCGCTATCCCAATGGCGTGGCCGTGGCCTGGCATGGCGAAACAGAAGTCGAGGAGAACGACGAGGGGACAGGCTGAAACGTTTTGTCACGCAAACAATTCGATAAGCGGTATCATCGGTGTTTCCTTTGCCGTCGATAACCCGTATCGTGATCTGTGTTTTCCGTATTGGACTGGTGGTTTAACGCCAGTTCTTTCTATAATGGGCGCAATGACCATTTATAGCAGAATAATGGTAGTCCCAGCGGGTCAAGTTTCAGGAGACACTCCGTCGCATGGCAGTCACTTCCAACTCATCCAATATGGTAGTCGGGCTGGATATCGGAACATCCAAAGTGGTGGCCATCGTCGGACAAGCCACCGATGACGGCAGCATCGAAATCGCCGGCATCGGATCCCATCCTTCACGCGGGATGAAGAAAGGCGTGGTGATCAATATCGAATCGACGGTACAGTCGATTCAGCGTGCCGTCGAAGAAGCCGAACTGATGGCCGGCTGTGATATTCATTCGGTCTATGTTGGCGTGGCGGGAAGCCATATCAGTTCGATGAACTCGGATGGCGTAGTGGCGATTAAAGAGCGCGAGGTCACCCCCTCGGACATTGATAGAGTCATCGATTCCGCCCGAGCCCGTGCGATTTCCGAGGGGCAACGTGTCCTGCACGTGCTTCCCCAGGAATTCGCCATCGATACCCAGGGCGGCATTCGCGAGCCGCTGGGCATGTCGGGTGTGCGTCTTGAGGCGCGCGTTCACCTCGTCACGGCCGCCCTCAATGCGGTTCAGAATATCGACAAGTGCGTGCGCCGCTGCGGCCTCGAAGTCGATGCCATCATCCTCGAACAGCTCGCCTCCAGCATGGCCGTGCTGACCGAGGACGAGCGCGAACTCGGCGTCTGCATGGTCGACATCGGCGGCGGCACCACCGATATCGCGGTCTTTACCGAGGGGGCTATTCGCCACACGGCAGTCATACCCATTGCCGGCGATCAGGTCACCAACGACATTGCCATGGCGCTGCGCACCCCGACCCAATACGCCGAGGAGATCAAGGTCAAGTACGCTTGCGCCCTGACACAGCTCGCGGCGAGCGACGAAATGATCAAGGTGCCCAGCGTCGGCGACCGGCCTTCCCGCGATCTATCGCGGCAGGCCCTTGCCGAGGTGGTCGAGCCGCGCTACGAGGAGCTGTTCACGCTCATCCGCGACGAGCTGCGGCGCAGTGGGTACGAAGACCTGGTGGCGGCCGGCGTGGTGCTGACCGGCGGTACCTCACGCATGGAGGGGGTGGTCGAGCTGGCTGAGGAGATCTTCCACATGCCGGTGCGCATCGCCTGTCCCCACAACGTGCGCGGACTCTCCGACGTGGTGCGCAACCCAATTTATTCCACCGGCGTCGGTTTGCTACATTACGCCCTTCAGGAAGCGCGCCAGGGGCATGGCCGCAAGAGCGGGGTGGCAGCGGCACCGCCACCCAGGCGTGATGACGTCTCCCAGCGTGGTGGATGGGAAGGGATTCCGGCGCTGGCAAAACTCAAGAGCTGGTTGAAAGGAAATTTTTGACAGGGCCGCGGCGCGGTCCAGGAGACGGGGCTTATGTTCGAACTGGTAGATAGCGCACCCTCGAGCAGTGCGGTCATCAAGGTCGTTGGCGTGGGCGGCGGCGGCGGTAATGCCGTCAACCACATGGTCGAGAGTAATATCGAAGGCGTGGAGTTCATCTGCGCCAACACGGATGCCCAGGCCCTCAAGCGTGTGGCCGCCAAGACGGTGCTCCAGCTCGGCAACGAGATCACCAAAGGGCTTGGTGCCGGGGCCAATCCCGACGTGGGACGACAGGCGGCCATGGAGGACCGTGAGCGCATCGCCGAGCTGATCAGCGGTGCCGACATGGTCTTCATCACCGCCGGCATGGGAGGCGGCACCGGTACCGGGGGGGCTCCCGTGGTTGCTCAGGTGGCCAAGGAGCTAGGTATCCTCACCGTGGCCGTGGTGACGCGTCCGTTCCCCTTCGAAGGGCCCAAGCGCATGCGCGTGGCCGAGGAGGGCATGAAAGAGCTCTCCGAGCATGTCGACTCGCTCATTACTATTCCCAACGAAAAACTGCTCTCGGTGTTGGGCAAGAACGCCAGTCTGCTGACCGCGTTCAGTGCCGCCAATGACGTGCTGTTGGGAGCGGTACAGGGTATTGCCGAGCTGATCACCAGCCCCGGCATCATCAACGTCGACTTCGCCGACGTGCGCACCGTGATGTCCGAGATGGGCATGGCGATGATGGGCACAGGCGGTGCCACCGGCGAAAATCGGGCTCGTGAGGCCGCTGAGAAGGCGATCCGTAGCCCGCTGCTGGAGGATATCGACCTTCACGGCGCACGCGGCATTCTGGTCAATATCACCGCAGGGCCGGATCTTTCCATCGGCGAGTTCAATGATGTCGGGGCGACGGTGCAGGAGTTTGCCTCCCAGGATGCTACCATCGTCGTAGGCACGTCGATCGACATGGACATGACCGACGAACTGCGTGTGACGGTAGTGGCGGCAGGGCTGGAAGGACGCCAGGTCAAAGCGGCGGGCCGCGAAACCGTCAAGCGCAACGAGGGTAGCGAGTACCGTCAGCGTCCGCAGCCGGCCCTGCGTCAGCAGAGCGCCGTGCCCAAGTCCGAGCCCCAGGAAGCTGTCAAACCGCAACCGGAGAAGCGCCGATCGCCTCAGGAACTGGACGATTATCTGGACATCCCGGCCTTCCTGCGTCGTCAGGCTGATTGATAAAAGCTATTGCGCGATTGGGCGGGGCCAGAGATGTTTTTTTGTTGAAACACTTGTTCGGTGTTATAGTGAACGGTGTTTGATAACATACAACCGCCTGGCTACTGCCCATGATCAGACAACGCACCCTGCAAAACACCATCCGCGCCACCGGCGTTGGCCTCCATTCCGGCAAGAAGGTCTACTTGACGCTGCGTCCGGCTCCGGTGAACACGGGTATCGTGTTCGTGCGCACTGACCTCGACCCCGAGGTCCAAGTGCCGGCGAGTGCCATGCTGGTCAACGATACGACCCTATGTACTGCGCTGTCGCGTGATGGGGTCAAGGTCGCGACCGTCGAGCACCTGATGTCCGCGCTGGCGGGCCTGGGCATCGACAACGCTTACGTCGATCTCAGCGCCCCCGAGGTGCCGATCATGGATGGCAGTGCCGGTCCCTTCGTCTTTCTGATCCAGTCGGCGGGTATCGCCGAACAGGAAGCGCCCAAGCAGTTCATCCGCATCAAGCGTGAGGTCGTGGTGCAGGAAGACGGCAAAGAAGCTCGCTTCCTGCCGCACCAGGGCTTCAAGGTATCGTTTGCCATCGAGTTCGATCATCCGGTCTTCGAGGAGCAGAAGCAGACTGCCGTGGTGGATTTCTCGACCACTTCCTTCGTCAAGGAAGTGTCGCGTGCGAGAACCTTCGGTTTCATGCGTGATCTCGAATATCTGCGGGCCAACAATCTGGCGCTCGGAGGCAGCCTGGACAATGCCATCGTGGTCGACGACTACCGCATCGTTAACGAGGGTGGGCTGCGCTACGAGGACGAGTTCGTCAAACACAAGGTGCTCGACGCCATCGGCGACCTCTACCTGCTCGGCTATAGTCTGATCGGCGAGTTCCGCGGCCTGAAGTCGGGACATGCGCTGAACAACCAGTTGTGTCGGGCTCTGCTGGCCCAGCCCGATGCCTACGAAATCGTCACCTTCGAGAACGATCGTGAGCTGGCGCCGATCTCTTATGCCCAGCCGGCCATGGCCTGACGACGCAGCGAGCTGTGAAAATGCCTCGTGACGACAGCGCCGCCTTCGGGCGGCGCTGTCGCGTTCAACGCCGGAACGTTTCTTATTTCAGAAACCAGGCCTTCATCGTGCGTGTGATCAGACGCATGTCCGCCTCGGGCGTGATGTAGGCCGGCATGGTATAGAGCCAGCGCCCGAAGGGGCGCAGCCAGACGCCACGGCGATGGGCGAATGCCGCGACGCCCCCGAGGTGGGCGGCATCCGTCACTTCGATTACCGCGGTGGCTCCCAGCACCCGGACGTCCACTACCTGAGGGTGATGTCGCAGCGTGCGGACGTCCAGCAGCTCTTCGCACAGCACCCGGTTGAGGTCGGCGATCTTCTCCAGATAGTTCTCCTCCTCGAACACGGCGAGGCTCTCCAGCGCTACGCGGCAGGCCAGTGGGTTGCCCATGAAGGTGGGGCCATGCATGAAGGCGTGCTGTGCCGTGTCGCCGTTGAAGGCATCATGCACCCGGTCGGTGGCGAGCGTTGCCGCGTGGCCCAGGTAGCCGCCGGTCAGACCCTTGGAGAGCACCATGATGTCCGGCGTTACCCCGGCGTGGTCGGCGGCGAACAGCTTGCCGGTACGGCCGAATCCGGTGGCGACTTCATCGAATACCAGCAGTACGTCGTATTCGTCGCAGAGTTCCCGTGCACCCTTCAGGTAGAGCGGCGAGGTCATGTTGAGGCCGCCGGCGGCTTGCAGCAGCGGCTCCATCAGCAGCGCGGCAATGTCGAGGTGATGCCGTTCGAGTACGTTGCGCAGGGCAGCCAGGTCCCTTGCGACCTCGTCGGGAGCGGCATCATAGGCAGCCCTGGGCGCCGGGGCGAAGTGGTGACGCGGCAGGTAGCCGGAAAACAGACTATGCATGCCCTCTTCGGGGTCGCATACCGCCATGCAGCCGCTGGTATCTCCATGGTAGGCCTTCATCAGCGACAGCAGGCGATGCTTTTCGGGCTTGCCGCGCAGGTGGTGATACTGCACCGCCATCTTCATGGCGACCTCCATGCCCACCGAGCCGCTGTCGGAGAAGAAAACATGGTTGAGTCCCGCTGGCGTGATCCTGACCAGTTCCCGGGCCAGGCGGTCGGCGGGCTCGTGCGTGAGCCCACCCAGCATCACATGGCACAGGACGTCGGCCTGCGCCTTGATGGCGTTCACCAGGCGTGGGTGCGAGTAGCCGTGAATCATGCACCACCAGGAGCAGGTGGCATCGAGCAGCGTCTCGCCGCTCTCCAGGGTAAAACGCGGGCCTTCGCCGCCGACGACCTTGGGAGCGACCGGCTGGGTGAGCAGGTGAGCATAGGGATGCCAGACGGGGGATGTCATCGTGCCTCCGAATCGGACGAGGAGAAGAGTTCGAAAGAGGAAAGGCGCACGATTTCACAGCGGCAGCGTGGCGCTATCGCGGATGGGAACGCAGAAATCAATGGCGAAGGGATAAGCCGTGGCGAAGATGCCACGAAGGTGGGCAAGCGCGAGCCGTGATGGTGCGGATGGGGAGACTTGAACTCCCACGCCCGAAGGCACCAGAACCTAAATCTGGCGTGTCTACCAATTCCACCACATCCGCAGGGCTGGGCAGGCGTCCACATTGTACGGACCCTCGGTCGCAAGTCAATCGCCTTCGGGTAGCTTGAGATGTGCAACAGCGGCTTCGGGGCGCCTGGCCGGGGTCACCCGGCTCAGGCGTGGTACCACGCCCAGGCATGGCGCATCGAGGGTGTGCTGAAGCGTGGCCAGGTTGTCGGCATAGAGCGAGGCGTCACGGGCGAAGTCGGCTGCCAGCAGGTTACCGACCCAGCCGGCAAGTCTTGCCCCATCCGCGCGTATGGCCTCGGCCGTCAGGCGAGCGTGGTTGAGACAGCCGAGCCTGAGACCGACCACGAGGATCACCGGCAGGTCGAGATGTGTGGCCAGTCCAGAAATGTCCTCGCTGCCGTTGAGCGGTACGCGCCAGCCCCCGGCACCCTCCACCAGGATGAGGTCACGCGGCTCTTCCAGCAGCGGGGCAACCTGCTCGCCAAGCTGGGCGAGACCGATGTTCACGCCTGCCTGGCGGGCTGCCAGGTGTGGAGCGATGGCCGGCTCGAAGGCAAAGGGGTTGATCGTCTCGTAGGCCGGTGCCGGTACGCTGCGCGCCATCAGCGCGAGGGCATCGTCGTTGCGCAGGCCGGCCTCGGTACGCCGGCACCCCGAGGCGATGGGCTTGAGCCCCAGGGTGCTCAGGCCGCGCGAGCGGGCCAGTGCCAATAGCCCAGCGGTCACCAGGGTCTTGCCGGCATCGGTATCGGTACCGGTGACGAAATAACGCGTCATGCTTCCGCTTCCTTGTCGAGAATGAGGGTAAGACGTCGATAGCTGACCGGTAGCCCTGCTGGCTCGCGCAGTGCTTCGAAGCATCGCTGGGCCCGGGCCAGGTCGGAACGGGTCAGGCGCGTGGCGGGGCGTGGAGTCTGGGCACCGATCCCCTTGATCGAATCCATGACCGCCGCCAGGTCGGGATAGAAGAAGCGCTCGGTGACCTCGTGGCAGTGAACATGGATGAAGCCGGCCAGGCGTGCGCAGGTCAGGTGTCGCTCTCGCGAGCGAAAGTCGAGCAGGGCCTGGGGCGACGACCAGGCTTGGGCGATCTCGCTCAGCGTGCCGGGACCCAGCGTGTTGATCACCGCACGACCGCCGGGACGCAGCACCCGATGAAGTTCCGTCATCACGGCATCGAGATCCGGGCACCACTGGATGGCCAGGTTGGAGAACACCAGATCCAACTGGCCGTCGGCCAGGGGCAGGGCGGCAGCGTCTGCACACAGCCAGTCGACATTGGCGGGTGTTTCGCGGCGAGCGGCCTCGAGCATGCCAGGGGCCAGGTCGAGACCGAACACGCGACAATCCAGGTCGAACCGTGCTGCCAAACGCCGGCTCCAATGGCCGGGGCCGCAGCCCAAATCGAGCACGCGACTTGCCTGAGTCGGGAGCAAGGACCAGAGCGACTCGCCCATCCGCTGCTGCGCCTTGGCCAGGCGTGTGTAGCGTTCCGATGAGCGCGAGAAGGCGCGAGCCACTTGCCGGCGCCAGGCGCTGGCTTCGCAGGGGGCGGTGGCGTATCTCAGGGCCAATGTCATGGAGCGGCCTCGCCGGCTCCCGGTAAAGAAGCGATATCGCAAAGCAGCATGATTAGCTGATTCGCCAAGGCATCCGGTCGCGTCAACATCGGGCAGTGACCGTTGTCGGCGAGGAGCAGGTCAGCCTCCCGTTGGGCTGTCTGGCCTGCCAGCCTGTCCCGCTCGCCGATCATGCGACGGACCGGGCAGGGCGGTGCCCCGAGCGGCTCGGAGAGATCGAGTTGCGCCAGCCAGTCGAGGCCCAAGGCCAGCGTTTCATACGAAGCGCTGGGGTGACGACCCATCAAGCCGAGCAGACGGCGATGGGCCGAGCGCGAAGAAGGCTCCCCCTGTAGCTGCCAGCGCAGGAAGTGTTGCCAGGTGGCATGGGGCTCGCGTTCGAAGGCTCGGCGAAAGGTAGCCAATTCCGCTGGCGTTACGCCGTCTTCGCTGCAGAAGCGGTATCCGGCTCCTATCAGTATCAGAGCGCGAGGTGCCGGCAGGTGCGCCAGCAATGCGCCGGCAAGCAGGCCGCCGAGCGACCAGCCGACCCAGACGGCATTATCCGGCAGGTCATGGCGCATTGCGCTTGCCAGCTCGGCCAGCGTCGCCGGTGCCGCTTCGCCGACGCGGTTGCCGTAGCCCGGCCAGTCGGGAGCGCGCACCTCGACGCCTGACGGCCAGTAAGGGGTAAGCGGCTGCCAGATCCTGGCATCGATGCCCCAGCCCGAGAGCAGTACGAGCTGGGTCATGGCGCTTCCTCCCGCTGTAGGCGTGAGAGGTTTTCCAGCAGCCGGTCCAGCGCCGCCCGATCGTGCTTGGCGCAAAGGGTAATGCGTAGCCGGGCCTCGCCGCGTGGCACGGTGGGAGGCCGAATGGCGCCGACCGCCAGGCCCGCCTCATGCAGATCGGCGGCCCAGTGCATGACCCGCTCGGTGTCGGCCAGCATGAGCGGCTGGATGGGCGTGAACGAATCGGCCAACGGTAGCCCGAGCAGGGCCGCCTCATGGCGGAAGTAGCCGATGGCGTCACGCAGGCGCTCGCGACGCTCCGGTTCGCTGGCTAGTATGTCGAGCGATGCAAGGGTGGCGGCGGCCACGCCGGGCGGCTGGGCGGTGGTAAAGACATAGGGACGGGCGAACTGGATCAGATGCTCGGTCAGCGCCTCGCTGCCGGCAACGAAGGCGCCTCCGGTCCCCAGCGCCTTGCCCAGGGTGCCCACCAGTATCGGGACGCGCTCGACATCATGGGCACGGCCAACGCAGCCGTCGCCGTGAGCGCCGAGCACCCCCAGGCCATGGGCATCGTCGATCATCAGCCAGGCGTCGTGCCGGGCGCTGAGGTCCGCCAGTGCGCCGACATTGGCGACGTCGCCGTCCATGCTGAACACACCATCGCTGACCACGAGCTTGGCTGCCTTGGCCGGTGTCCGGGCGAGCAGGCGCTCGAGATCGTCGTGGTCACGATGATGAAAGCGCCGCGAGCGGGCTCCCGACAGCTTGGCGCCGTCGAGCAGCGAGGCGTGGTTGAGACGGTCCTGAAAGACGTGTGTGGCATCGTCGCACAGGGCTTGCAGCGTCCCAAGGTTGGCCATGTAGCCGGTGGAGAAGAGCAGCGCACGGGGACGTCCGACGAGTTCGGCCAAGCGCCGCTCGAGGACGTCATGCACTTCCAGATGGCCGCTGACCAGGTGCGAAGCCGCTGCCCCGCTACCAAAGCGGCGTGCCCCTTCCGCCTGGGCCTCGGCCAGTCGAGGGTCATTGGCCAGGCCAAGGTAGTCGTTGCCGGCAAAGTCGACCAGATCGGTGCCGCGCGTGCGTCGTTCGCGCCACAGGCCTTGGCCACGGCGCTCGGCCGCGGCCTCGGCGAGGCGCTGGGGCCACGCGGTCGAAAGCGTCGACATCGGCTCAGGCCTGGGTCGCGTCGTAGGCCAGCGCCGCGCTGCGGGCCTGCTGCGACTGGTGCGCCACGGCAGTCTCGAGTGCGGCCTGCTGCGCATCGTCGCCATGACAGGTGCTGCGCCGCTCGGGATGCAGGCCGAGCTTGGCGAACAGGGCCTTGTCGCGAGCGGCCTGAGGGTTGCCGGTAGTCAACAGCTTGTCGCCGTAGAAGATGGAGTTGGCCCCGGCGAGGAAGGCCAGCGCCTGGGTCGACTCGTTCATCTGCTCGCGACCCGCGGAGAGACGCACGTGGCTGGCTGGCATCAATATGCGTGCCACGGCGATGGCGCGTATTAACTCGATGGGGTCGAGATCTTCCACATCCTCCAGTGGCGTGCCGGGCACCTTGACCAGCATGTTGATCGGCACCGACTCGGGATGCGGATCGAGCCTGGCCAACTGCTGCAGCAGGGCGGCGCGATCGCGGGGGGCCTCGCCCATGCCGAGAATGCCGCCCGAGCAGACCTTCATGCCTGCCTCGCGAACGTTGGCCAGGGTCTCCAGGCGATCGGCATAGGTGCGGGTGGTGATGATCTCGCCATAGTATTCCGGCGAGGTGTCGAGATTGTGGTTGTAGTAATCGAGGCCGGCCTCGGCCAGACGGCTTGCCTGGTCCGCGTCGACCATGCCCAGCGTCATGCAGGTCTCGAGACCCAATGCCTTGACCTGGCGCACCATCTCCATCACCACGGTCAGGTCTTTCTCGCGCGGGCTGCGCCAAGCAGCACCCATGCAGAAGCGACTGGCGCCAGCCTCTTGGGCGGCCTTGGCCTGGGCGACCACCTTCTCGATCTCGAGCAGTTTTTCCTTGTCCAGGCCGGTGGCGTAGTGGCCCGATTGAGGGCAATACTTGCAGTCCTCCGGGCAGGCGCCGGTCTTGATCGACAGCAGCGTGGACACCTGCACGGCATTGGCATCGAAGTGGGCCCGGTGGACCTGCTGGGCTCGGAACAGCAAATCGTTGAAAGGGAGCGCGAAGAGCGCCTCGATCTCGGCCAGCGACCAGTCGTGACGGATCATGGCCTGACGGGACACATCGTACGTATTGGCGTGCTGGGCGTCGGGCATAGGGGCCTCGCTTGTTGTCAACCTAATGAAGACGTTGGGTTGACTGGCGAGGTTACGCGAAACGCTCCGACTGTCAACTCTTGTCGTATAGAAGGGTTCACGGTGCATCGCGTTGGAACGCTGACCACACAGGACGGATCGCAGGGAGGCAGAGCATGAAGACTCATCGCCGGCGAGGGCCCCTGGTACAGCGAGGCATGGCATGGCTGGCGCCCCTGTGTCGCGGTATCGACGCAACGCTTCGTCAAGCGATGCCGGGGCGCTGCGGTTTCTGCCTGGCGACGGCCGAACGGGATCGCCCCTGGTGCCAGGCCTGCTTCGAGTCGCTGCCTTGGAACCAGCCGGCCTGCCCAGGCTGTGCCGAGCCGCAGCCATCGGGATCGCTGGCGGAGCGGCACTGCGGCCGGTGCCTGCAACGACCCCCAGCCTTCGTGCGCGCCCGCGTGGCGCTGCGCTACGAGGGCGATGTGGCGCGATTGATGAAGCGATTCAAGTTTCACGCCTCCCCCCGCGCCGGCACGAGGCTACTGGAACTGCTCGAACTCAGCCTGTCACGGGAGGTTCCGGCATGGCCGGAGGCGCTCGTACCGGTGCCTTTGCATCCCAGGCGTGCCTGGGAGCGCGGCTTCGATCAGGCCGACTGGCTGGCCAGGCGCCTGGCATCGCGTCACGGCCTGGCGCTGGCGCGTGCGCAGCGGCGCCAGCATACCCGCTCGCAGCGCGGTCTTGATCGTGCCGAGCGTTACCACAACCTGCGCGGGGGCTCGTGGTCAAGGGAACACTGCCGTCCCGCGTGGCGCTGCTCGACGATGTGATGTCCGCTACCTAAGGTGCAACTTTACATCTCTTGCTTGTGTTCTATTAAACCCTTTAAAAACAAAATCTTATCCGCCTGGCATGGTGGAAGAACATATTGCGGTTACAAAAAAATAACACTAGTATGGGAAAAGTCTAAGTCAAAAACACTAAGGGGGACTGTTATGTTTATAGATAGTGTTGTGGCAGGAGTGGTAGCAAACATAGTTTGCGAAACTACTAAGAAAGGTTTTTCGCTTACAAAAGACTATTTGGTGAGAGAGCTTGCTAAAGCTATCAAGGCAGATCAAGCGAAGCTGGAGCATGTGGCAGATGAGATAGTTAAAATAGACCAAAGGGAGGATTTGGAAGAGCTAAATGAAAAAGGAGTAATAAAAAGAATGTCTAAATACCCTGAGCTTGTCGAGCTGTTGAATACTATTAAACAAGAAAATGTTCAAAATATAACAAATCAGTATCACTTTGGGAATGGTGATAATGTTGGTGGCGACAAATATTGCTAGCAAAGGAATGCTCTCATGTTAAGAATTTTCCGTAACCTGTTCCAGTTCAGCTTTAGAGGGGGTGATAATGTTGCGGGCAATAAGTATGAGCTCCAAGACCTCATGCCGGATGACCTGAAAGAATTATCTATTGAAGTTTTTTCCGATATTGGTAAAGGTGATGTTAAAAGTGCAAAAACGAGAATTCACACAATAGAAAGCACCGGTAGGCTTGGAAAAGATTCCCAGCCTTTTTTAGATGCTTTAAATCTTATCTCTGGCTTAACGGATAAGTCTGAAGCAGAGTCGATACAACCAAGAATATCAAGGGTATACACAGAGTCCAGAAGCCCTAAAGTAAAAGATATGTTTCTTGCAGCCTTGATTCGGCTGAGGCTGGTTCTAAAAAATGAAGAGGGTGCTATTGATGCTTTTAAAAATGCAGAAAACCCAGGATTCTTGTCACGGTGTCAATACCTAGAGTTTTTGGCAAGTAAGGAAGAGCTCGAAACCGAGAGCAACAGCTCTCATTATACGGATGTAGAGATGCTTTCTGTCGTCAGAGGGCTTCTTAGGATTGAGGACTCAGCAACAGCATTAAAAGTTTCTCGTAAGGCTAAAAATACATATCAAACTCATGATTTTGAAGTTGTATATTTGCAGGCTTTATACAAGAAGTTGATAGCTGAGATAGAGGGTCGTGCTTTTTGGTTTGTAGAGAAAAGCAAAAAAGATCAAATATTGCAGATTAGTCATGCACTGCAAAAGTTGATTGAAGATACCGAAGGGCAAGACAAAAGGCTTTTTAACATGGCCATACCTCTCCTTTCTTATTCTGCCTCAGCGAGTCAGATTCTCAACGATATATGCTGGAAATATATTGATAAATGGAAGGATGAATTTAAGGAAGCCGCTGCCTTATTGCATGCTACCGAAAATAAAAATTATGATGGTTTAGAAGGCGATATAAAGAGGAATTTCTTGCTTTTGGAAAGCGAGTCGGCTAGAAAAGAGCTGAAAGCAAAGGTTCTAGCTGAAGAGAAATTGGATATTGTAGATGCATTGCTAGCAATTGATGTTTTAGATTCAAGTGTGATCGATGAAATTGTTGCAAATAAAGTTTCAGTTATTTCCGACGACGAGACAGTAGTTCGGTTTGTTATTTTGTTGATGCATTCTGCTACATCTCTAGATTATAAGATGAAGAATAAGCATGTAATGCCAGAGCTTGTTCAAAATTTTCATGATATAGGTGGTGATTTCAATAAAATTAACCCTTGGCTTATCGCCAAGCTGGTTAGTAACCTGAACCGTCATGAGCTTTATAGTGAAACATGCGGAATATTAGGTGATTTACTTCCTCTTGAAAGCCCATGGCTGTCTCCTGTAATGAAGGAGTATCTTGTTGCACTCTATAACAGCAGTCAGTATCGAAGCTTTCATAAATTGCTAACAAAACTACATAATGATGCACAAGATTCAAGTTTTTATTGGTCGTTGAAATCTCATTATCAAGCAAATAAAGGTGAGCTTGACAAAGCCCTAAATTCAATTGATAAAGCTATTGCACTGAACAAAGCATCCTCTCAACTACTCCTGCAAAAAGCTAGAATATTGATAAGGCTTGATAAAGGGGTTGGTGAGTTTTTAGATGCGATAGATGTTTCTATAATTAGCATTGATGATGATGACTCGCTCCAGCTTCTAGCGATGATGCATCATTTTGTGAATTTTTCTAAAGTTGAACAAGTGGTCGTTGACCTTTTCTTACGCGAACCAGTTAAAGCTGCAAAAGTGGTAAGTGGTCTATACCTTGGATATAGCATTGCACATCGGACCTCAAATGATTTTGATCCGAAGCCTGAGAATGTAGGAGATGCCATTGTTGGAGTAGTATACAGGAAAGGAAATAAATCAATTCAGGCTATTATCGTCAATGACGAAAGCTACCCTGTTAATCAGTATGTGTTGAGCTCTAGCTCCAATTTGGCAAAAATACTAATGGCTCTTAAGCCGGGGGGTGTTGATAAGACGTGGGTTGAGGACATAACACTTTTGGAAAAAACCCCACCTTATGTTGCTGCTTTCCGCATATCTTGTGAAATAAGGCAGGAAATGAACGATGGAAGTGATGCATTTTTCATGCTTCAAGTTCCAAAGGGTGGTGATGAGCTTGTTGCTTTCATGGAGGAAAGCCTTAAGAGGCTCACACCAAGAAGAAATGAAGAAATATTCAGTGACGTTAATATACCTTTGCTGATGAAAGGTAATGCAATAAATTCACAAGATCCATGCAAGGCGGCACTTGAATTATTTACAGATCCTGCTATCCCCAAATTGGTTATTCCAGTTGAAACACCGAGTCAAGAATCTCTTGAATATATAGCTGATGCCTACACTGTTATTTATGCCTGTTTGGCTGGGTTGTCAAAGGGATTGTGTGAAAGCAAAATAAAAATCACTGAAGAAACCAAATCTTTGCTGAAGGAATCGGTTGAAAATATAGTTTCTTCAGACTACATGACTGTTGGCCTAAACGAGCAAGGACGGCTGTATAGGACATTAGGTGAGGATATCGAAAGAGAGTATGAATATTTTGTTTCTGGGCTAAGAAAATTTTTATCTCAAGTTGAGGTTATAGAAGGGGCAAAAATTCTAGAGTCTGACTTTCCTCATGACTTGAATGTTTTAAAAGATGGCATAGATAGGACTGTGCTTCAGACCATTATGGCATGCCATTCTTATAATTTAACTTGGCTGACAATTGATAATGCTATTGGTAGCCTAGTTGAGAGATATGGTATCGACGTTTATCCCATGCACATCTTAGCTACCAAAATCTTATCTAATGAAAAATTAGATACACGGTTGCATGGTTTAAAATTGCATGCTTTTTCTGGCCTCCCCTTTCCGGTTTATAACGAAGACATTGTAGATCTCCTTGTTAGGTTTGACTATGTTAGCCTGTCAATTCTTAAGAAAATATTCGAAAGACATGAGGCTTCTGTTCTGAATAATAAAGGGCTGCGATCTGCTCTTGACTCGATTCCGCTATATATTATTTACAAGCTGGGGAGAGAGGAAGATGTAAGAGTATATGAAATTGCTATTTCTCTCTTAAACACTGTTTTCCGTCTCCAGATATCAAAAAAGGATGGAACTTCTGCCGAGTATAAAATGGCTATGTCAATTAAGGAGTCGGCATTTAAAGCACGTAGGGCTGACATCAATGTAACTCGGCTAAATCCTTTTTATGAAAATTTTGTTTTTGGCCACTTTCTTGATCGTCAGGCAATTATTGAATATTTGCATGATAAGCAGGCTGCTCCTTATGAGCATAGCTCTTAATCTGAAGGCTTGAATAAAAAAAGAGGTGGTGAGTCCTGTATAGCTGAAAAGGAGAAGGTAGCCTATGAAATTTTTTGGAAACAAAATTAACGGTCATTACCTTCGGGACGTTCTTCCCTCGTCTGATGACGAGATAGAGTTTGTCAAGGCAGCCATTGCCTATGGAAGCGATGCATCCACTCTTCTCCAAAACTGTCTTGATAACAAGCTTCGGCTCGATATCTGGATGCGATATGACCACACTGTTCCAGTGGCACCCGTTCTGCTAAGGAAATTGCTGGCAAACGTAGGGAATAATATCTTCTGCAACCTAGTGCCAGACATACTTCATTCCAAGGTGATCTGGTGGAAAGGCTATGGAGCATATATCGGCTCAGCCAACCTCACGGATAGGGCTTGGTTTACGAACATCGAGTTCGGTGTGTTCCTCAGTGAAGACGAGCTTTCTGCTGATGATGCATTGTCAGAGCTAGAATTATTCTTTGAAAACTTGGCTTCGTTTGAAGAAATCTTTGAGTTGACGGAAGAGGTTGTAGTAGAGCAAGAAGCTCTACACAAGCTCAGGCAAGCCCAGCTGAAAGTAATTGATGAGGCTAGCCTTAAGAAGAGGAAGCATCAGGTATGGGAAGGACCAACCACTCACACGACCCCAGAGAAAGCCTATGATGCTCACAGAGCCCGTTTTATAAGGGAGTGGGGTAATGGCCTATCTTACCTGCGGAACATTGCTAGCAAGGCTCCTGACTACCGCCCTGCATGGCTCAATGAAGACGTTCCCCGAGCATGGCAGGCTGATCAGTTCCTACATGCCTACTACTACAATGAAGTGAAGGATGGGGCAAAGCATCCATACAATGACTTCTACAACAAAAATAAAGCCGATCCAGCCAAAGCCTTGCAAGATGGTCTCATTTGGTGGTCACGACTGCCAGAGCCACCTTCAGATGAAGACTACAACTGCCACCATAGAGCCCCGGTAATCCATGAGTTGCTGTCAAAAGAGAACATAGGCAACTTGACCGTCGAGGATTTTGCCGAGATCTGCAAAGCCAACCACTCCACGGCGGACCATGTTAAACGTATGCGGTTAGAAGTTTTGGACATTGATGATGCCTATACGGCCCTGGATGGCCGTGTTGAAGCCTTCGCAGAGTGGTTGTGGACAAAGAAAAATCAATCAGGACAGACGATAAAGAACCTACTGATATACGTCATGGACTCAGGCAAGCCAGAAGATATCGTAGAAAGGCTTTTCGAGGCTGCGTATAGCTCGAAGCGAAAATTCCCTCATTTTGGTATCAACCAGATATCCGAGATGACTGGCTGGGCTAGGCCGGAGCTTTGTCCGCCTCGCAATGGTAGGACGAGTAAAGGACTGAGAGCTCTTGGGTATGATGTGAAAATTCATTGATTTTGTTAATTAAAATCTTTCTATTTTTTTAAAAGGTGACTCTATGGAGAGGGCAGAACAGGTTCTGATGGATAGTGATAGCCTTGCTCTCTTTACAGCTAGGGCAGATGAGCTGATTGATAGCAAAGATCATCAGGCGATAAAAACAATCTGTGATGTGGCTGAAGAAACTGATTTCGTGTTTCAGTCACCTTATGATGAGTCTCGCTATTATTATTCAGTAGGCAACCTTTATGAAGAGCTGTATAAATATTCTCGGACAGACTGGTTTTCCGATGATCTCAGTATGGCTGTTCTCTATTTTCGCAAGGCACTTCATGCTATTGGTGAATCTCCTTGGGATAGAGAAGAAAGCCATCTTAAATCATGCATAGAAACGAATCTTGCTAACAACCTGTCTTCACAAGGTAGAGCACTATGTGCTATTCCATTTTATGACTCAGCCATAAAGCAAGGAAACCCAATAGCTTTTGTTTCAAAAGCAAACAACGAAATTTTCATAGCTGGCTCCCTCTACGATCAAGACCATGCTATATATCATTTAAGATGTGCTTACAATAATTTCCTTGAGCCAGAAAAGCGGAAGCATTTAATGCATCCGTCTCAAAGAAAGAGTGTTGCTGAAGGTGGTCGTCTCAAAGATTTCAGCAAGTGGTATCAAGAAAAAAGTGGAGATTTTTATTTCAACGACGAGTTCAAGCTAGGCGGTATAGATAGAAAGGAAAGAGAATACTTGGACTGGGTAGATGCAGAAAAGCTATTTTTAAATGATTTGAATGATATTCTATCTGGTGATTTGGTTAAGCAAGATGTTTTGTCCTTGCCGAGCTTTGTGTCTTATATAAATCAAACCCTTTCGCTGAGCGAGGGCCTAGCATATCACGGTAATTTTGATGAGCTTAAAAATGATTTTTGTTATGCTAGGTATTTATTGTTTGTTGGTCTGAGCATCCCTGAAGATGTTGATCATTTTTACAACAGCACATATAGACATATTGAGGATTTTTCATACACTATCAACAACCTGAAAACCTCGCACTATAAAAACTCTTTTAGGATTTTTTACTCGCTGCTAGATAAAATAGCTTATTTTATTTATAGGTTTTTTGATCTTGGCCCTATTGATAATGATGGTAGAGTTAGCTTTATAAATATTTTTGTGAATACGAGTGGCAAGACTTCAAAGCCTAATAAGGCTCTAGAAAATAGTAAAAACCCTTTCATTCATGCACTGTTTTTTATTCTTAAAGATATCCGTGAGTTAAAGTCATACACAAACATCAGTAAATGGGTTGATCCTGATGTGGCTAGTTATGATGAGATCAGAAATGCAATGGAGCATAGGTCTCTTAAAATTGTAGATGATTTCGGTAAAGAGTCTGTGAGTCGAGATTATAGGCTTCATGAGAATGAAGTTGAAAAGGTAAAAGAAGAGATAAGGTTGTTGCGGTGTGATATCGAAGGAATCTTTCCTAAGATTAGAGAAGCTAAGCAGTCTGGCGAGGTAAATAAAAGAAAAGAAGCTGAGACGGAAAAGAGTTCTTTGGAGTCTCAGGTGGATGTGCTCCAGAAAAAATTACATGAGAAAGAAAAGCTTTCTTCGCACTCTGTATTGGTTTCAATAACTGAGTTCGAAAGGAGGCTCAAAGGCTTGGCTAAGCTCTGTAGGAATTCGCTAATGTACCTTTCTCTTGCTATTGAGTTTGAGGAAAGCCAGAAGGAGAGTGATGGCTTAGTGATACCAAGGGAGGTTCCTTTAAAATAATGTTTCTCCTTACCTGCCACAACGAGTTACGTAAATTCTAAAAACCTGTTGGTTGATGTCATGGGCTCAGTAAGTCGGAAAATAATATTGTCATTAGCATGTTTGAGGCAGTCTATAGCGAGAAATGAAAGCTCCCCCATTTCGGTATCAACCAGATATCCGAGATGACTGGCTGGGCTAGGCCGGAGCTTTGCCCGCCTCGTAATGGTAGGACGAGTAAAGGGCTGAGAGCTCTTGGGTATGATGTGAAGATCCATTAAGGCTTTACGGTGATGATATTGGCTTGACATATACTCTCGTGGTGTAGTGGATTCCAGCCTTATCTTGGCAGGGAGCGTTGATGCTGGTGAAGTCCGGTGATAATGATATTCAAGGGACCCCGGAAGGACAGGTCAGCTGGCTGCGCTCGCTCTGGCATGGCCTCGACGCCACGCTACGCCAGGCGCTGCCAGGGCGTTGTAGTTTCTGCCTGGCACCGGGCGAGCGGGATCGTCCCTGGTGCGAGGCCTGCTTCGAGTCGCTGCCGTGGAACCTGCCGGCTTGTCCCAACTGCGCCGAACCGCAGCCACCGGGGTCGCTGGCGGGCAAGCGCTGCGGCCACTGTCTGACCCGGCCGCCGCTGTTCATTCGTTCGCGAGTGCCGCTGCGCTACGAGGACGAAGTGGCCAGGTTGATGCAGCGCTTCAAGTTTCATGCCTCGCCGCGTGCCGGCAACGTACTGCTCGAGCTGTTCGAACTCGGCCTGTCGCCTGAGGCGCTGGCCTGGCCCGAGGCGCTGATACCGGTGCCGCTCCATCCCCGGCGGGCCCGGGAGCGCGGCTTCGATCAGGCCGACTGGCTGGCCAGGCGCCTGGCATCGCGTCACGGCCTGGCGCTGACGCGTGCGCAGCGGCGCCAGCATACCCGCTCACAGCGCGGTCTCGATCGCGCTGAGCGTTACCGCAACCTGCGTGGGGGCTTCGTGGTCAAGGGAACGCTTCCGTCCCGCGTGGCGCTGCTCGACGATGTTATGACCACTGGGGCTACGCTGGATGCCCTGGCACAAGCCTGCCTGGCCGCCGGAGCCCGAGAGGTCGAGGCCTGGGCAGTGGCGCGTACGCCGCTGGCGGGCGGGTGATCCCCTCATCCGCGTTTGGCTGTTACCATGACAAACCCATAGTCGATTTAGAGCATGCAGAGCGTGACACATCCCTTCGCCACCCTTTCCCCTGCCCGCGTCGTGGCGGCCATCGAGTCGCTCGGCTTCTGGTTGCCCGGGGAGCCGTTCGCGCTGAACAGCTACGAGAACCGCGTCTACCTGCTGTATGACGATGAAGGACAGCGCTGGGTGGCCAAGTTCTATCGACCCGAGCGCTGGAGTGACGAGCAGATTCAGGAGGAGCACGACTTCCTCGCTGAGCTGAGCGGGGAAGGCGTGGCCGTGGCGGCGCCCTGGCGCGACGAGGCCGGGCGTAGCCTGCATCACGTGGAGGGGTTTCGGCTGGCGCTGTTTCCCCACTTGCCGGGGCAGGCGCCGGAGTTGGAGAACCCCGCCCACCTGTTCGCCCTGGGCGAGCTGATTGGAGCCGTGCACGCGGTAGGGGAGCGCGGCGAGTTCCGGCATCGCGTCAGGCTCGACCTGGATGGCATGGTGCGCGAGGCGCAGGCACGCGTGTTGGCTACGCCCTGGCTGGAACGGCGCCAGCGCCAGGCGTATGAACGCATCTCGGATGCGCTGCACGATGAACTCGCGGCATACGCCTGGTCACTCAGGCAGACGATCCGGACCCAGGGAGATTGCCATATCGGCAACCTGCTGGGGCGTGACGACAACTTCGCCCTGGTGGATTTCGACGACAGCCTGATGGCGCCTGCCGTGCAGGATGTGTGGATGTTCCTCACCGCCGAGCATGAAGCCGAATGGCAGATGCAGCTATCGGAAGTGTTGGAGGGCTACGAGCAGCATCGTGAGTTCGATCGTCGCGAAC
This sequence comes from Billgrantia pellis, assembly GCF_008297955.1. Classification (GTDB taxonomy): domain Bacteria; phylum Pseudomonadota; class Gammaproteobacteria; order Pseudomonadales; family Halomonadaceae; genus Halomonas; species Halomonas pellis. The sequence continues at coordinate 219,184 of NZ_VTPY01000001.1, forward strand.
TGACGCTCATCGAACCGTTGCGGACGCTGCGGCTCATGCGGCATAGCGCATGGTTGGTAGCACGCTGGCAGGATCCGGCGTTTCCACTGGCCTTTCCCTGGGTGGCGGACAGCGGTTACTGGGAGGGGCACATTCGACAGCTGGAACAGCAGCGGCAGGCACTCGAACGAGCACCGCGCTGGTTGGCAGAGTGACGCTCCCGCCGGGACGGGAGCGTCGTCGTGCTCATTCGTCGTCGGGGTCCGGGCGCTGGGCGGGGATAGGATTGGCGACACCGGATCCGTCGGCCTGGCGACGCTGTTCGTTGAGGCGTTCGGAGGGGTTGTCCTGTTCCTCGATGGTCACCTCGTCGGCCAGCCTGAGCAGGAAGGCGTGATCGGGCGGTAGCGAGCAGCGACCGGAGTCACAGGCGGCAATGCCGTAGCTATCATCCAATTCGTAGGCGGCAGCGGATATCTCGCCGCTGTAGACGCGGCTGTCGTCGCCGCTGGTTTCGATGCAAGTGAGGGCCTTGGCCGTAATGCGCAGGCGAGCACCTTCCTGCCGGGCATCGGCGATGACGACGCAATACTCCGGGAGCGTATGGCTGGACTCGGCGACGCCACTGACAGGGCGGAGCAGGATATCGTCACGCCGATCGCTGCCGTCCTCAATAATCAGCTCGTCAACCGTTTGCACGGCAATGCGAGCGTCCGTGGGCAGTGACAGGGTGGCGGCGGCGGCACTCAAGGGAAGGAGAAGAAGGGCCAATCCGGTGGCGGTCGATCGGGCGTCCGGGATTTGGATCATATCGGGCTCTCGGTAAATGGTATCTGCGCGTGAGCAGTATCGATAGCGCGAGTCTACCATAGGCACTTCGCACCGGCAGCGGAACAAATGTCGCAGGGAAGCTCGATGCAGGCCACCTTCGGCCTGCGCGTGAATGTCGGTTACGATAGAATGATGCCTTGGGAAAAACATTTTTGTACAAAAAAATTATTTTGTATAGCATTTATGTGATCACGGTGATGGCCAGGCCATCACGAACGACCGACAACCCTCGGCACGGGGCCTGACCATGACCGAAGAACTTGCCCATCATTACCGTCAGATCATTCTTGAGCTGGGTGAGAATCCCGATCGAGAGGGCTTGCGTGATACGCCCAGGCGGGCCGCGAAGGCCATGCAGTTCCTGACGCGCGGTTATGCTCAGACACTGGAGGAGATCGTCAACGGCGCCGTTTTCGAGTCCGAGACGGATGAGATGGTGCTAGTCAAGGACATCGAACTCTATTCGATGTGTGAACATCACCTGTTGCCCTTCATCGGCAAATGCCACATCGCCTATCTGCCGAGTGGTAGAGTGTTGGGGCTTTCCAAGTTCGCCCGCATCGTCGAGATGTTCGCGCGGCGCATGCAGATTCAGGAGAACCTGACCCGGCAGATCGCCGAGGCCGTGCAGCAGGTGACGCAGGCGCGTGGTGTCGCCGTGGTGGTCGAGGCGCGACACCTGTGCATGATGATGCGCGGCGTGGAGAAACAGAACTCGAGCATGACGTCCTCGGTGATGCTGGGCGCTTTCCGTAACAACCTGACCACACGGCAGGAGTTCCTGACGCTGGTCAGCGGTCGCTGAGCATGCGCTCGCGGTCTCCTAAGGCTGCCATGAGCGGCCGACTCTCCACTGGAGCTTGACGACATGACGCTGCACGCCCTCGACGACCAGCATCTCGATCACGGCATGGCGACGATTCGTATCAAGAACCTGCGGCTGCGCACCTTCATCGGTATCAAGGAGGAGGAGGTGATCAATCGTCAGGATGTAGTGATCAATGCCGTGATCCGCTACCGCGCCGACAGGGCGGTCGAATTCAATCGAATCGAGCAGGCACTCAACTATCGGACCATCACCAAGGCGGTGATTGGCCTGGTGGAGGGGGGGCGATTCCAGTTGCTCGAACGCATGACGCGCGAAGTGCTGGATCTGATCATGTCCCACGAGCCGGTGCTTACCGCACAGGTCGAGATCGACAAGCCGCATGCACTCCGTTTTGCCGATTCGGTTTCCGTTACCCTCTCGGCAAGTCGCGAACTGCGACGCGAGCGTTGAGCGAATGCCACCTGCGGCAACCGCTCCGGGAACGTTTGGCCATGGCCCGGCTTTACGCTTAGCATGGAGATTCTAAAGCCGATAGAGAGACGCAGCGTTGGCAAGCGAAACTCCTTCCCCCGCCCCATCCCGACGGCGCTACTCGCCCTGGGCGATGGCGGCCATCGTCACGGCGCTCGTCGCTCTGCTGTTCGAGGGCAGCCTGTTACCAGTGAACTTCGCGGCTGCCATCTTCGCCCTCATTGGGCTGCGCCAGATACATCGCCAGCCCGAACGCTACATGGGCCGCCTCTTCTGCTGGATCGCCATCGCGCTGGTGCTGATACTTGCCATACTGACGGCCATGTTGCAGCCAACGCTACCGGAGGAGGATGCGCCCCGAGAGGCACCCGGGCAGCACGCTACCGAAACGCCGTGACAGGGACAGGTTTCGACACGACCACGCATCGCTGACATCGAGGCCTACGAGGCCGGGAGACACGACATGGAAGCTCTCAAGGAAACACAACTCTATTGCCCCTTCGCTTATATCGACGGTAGCTGGGTCGCCGCCGATAGCGGCGAACAGATCGAGGTCACCAACCCCGCGACGGGGGAGACGTTCGGCACCGTGCCAAGGCTGGGGCGGATCGAGACCGAACGGGCGATCGCCGCGGCGGATGCGGCATTGGTCGGCTGGCGCGGACTCACCGCCCAGGAGCGGGCCGATATCCTAATGAAGTGGCACGACCTGATGTTCGAGCATCAGGACGATCTGGCCTTGATCATGACCTACGAGCAGGGCAAGCCGCTCAAGGAAGCAGCCGGCGAGATTGCCTACGCTGCCAGTTTCATTCGCTGGTATGCCGAGGAGGCGCGGCGGATCTATGGCGAGACCATTCCTGCTGGCAAGCCGAACCAACGTATCGTGATCACCAAGCAGCCGGTGGGTATTGTCGGCGCCATCACCCCCTGGAATTTCCCGGCGGCGATGATCACGCGCAAGGCCGGCGCGGCATTGGCGGCAGGTTGCACCATCGTGATCAAGCCCGCCAGCCAGACGCCGTTCTCGGCCACAGCGCTGGCATTGCTGGCCGAGCGTGCCGGGATTCCTCGAGGCGTGTTCAATGTGGTACCGGGGCGTGCCGGCGAGATCGCGGCAGCGCTCACCGAATCGCCACTGGTACGCAAGATCACCTTCACCGGATCCACCGAAGTCGGCCGCGAGCTGATGGCGCGCGCCTCGCAGCACATCCAGAAGATCTCGCTGGAGCTGGGGGGTAATGCGCCCTTCATCGTCTTCGAAGATGCCGACCTGGATGCCGCGGTGGAGGGCGCCATGGCGGCCAAGTTCCGCAATGCCGGGCAGACCTGTATCTGTACCAATCGTTTCCTGGTGCAATCCAGTGTCGTCAATGCCTTCTGCGAGAAGCTGGCCGTGGCGATGAACAGCGAGTTGAAAGTGGGCGACGGCACCGAGCCGGACATCAACATCGGCCCGCTGATTGACGAAAATGCGGTGAGCAAGGTCAGTGAGCACGTGCACGATGCGGTCGACAAGGGCGCCGAGCTGCTGCTGGGGGGGCATCCGCACCCGCTGGGCGGCAATTTCTTCACGCCCACGCTGATCAGCTTTGCCAACGGCGACATGAAGGTGGCGCACGAAGAAACCTTCGGTCCACTGGCCGCGGTGTTCCCCTTCGAGGACGAGGAGGACGCCGTGCAGATGGCCAACGACACCCAATACGGGCTCGCCTCCTACTTCTACTCCCGCGATCTGGGCCGCGTATGGCGCGTCGCCGACGCGCTGGAGTACGGCATGGTGGGTATCAATACCGGACTGATCTCCAATACGGCGGCACCGTTCGGCGGCGTCAAGGCCTCGGGGCTCGGCCGTGAGGGTGGCCATCAGGGGATCGAGGAGTTTCTGGAGACCAAGTACCTCTGCATCGATCTGGGGTAAACGCTTTACGCCATACGCGGTAAGCCGTAAGACACGAAAACCCCATCGGCTCCAGCCAATGGGGTTGTTGGTATCAGCGTCTTCAATGCCTAAAATGGCGCATGCCGGTGAACACCATGGCGATTCCCGCCTCGTTGGCGGCATCGATCACTTCCTGGTCGCGCATCGAGCCGCCGGGCTGGATCACTGCGGTGATACCGGCCGCCGCCGCAGCGTCGATACCGTCGCGGAAGGGGAAGAAGGCATCGCTGGCCATGACCGAGCCGGGTACTTCGAGTCCTTCGTCCGCCGCCTTGATCCCGGCGATCTTCGCCGAGTAGACGCGGCTCATCTGGCCGGCACCGACGCCGATGGTCTGGCCGTCCTTGGCGTAGACGATGGCGTTGGACTTGACGTACTTGGCTACCTTCCAGGCGAAAGCCAGGTCGCGCAGTTCCTGTTCGCTGGGAACGCGCTCGGTGACCACGGTGAGCTCATTGCGGCCGACCGTGCCCAGATCGCGGTCCTGCACCAGCAATCCGCCGGTGATGCGCTTGAAGTCGTGGGCGTGCTCGCGCTCGCCGGGCCAATTGTCGCCGACGTCTAGCAGGCGCACGTTCTGCTTCCCGGCGACGATGGCGGCGGCCTTTTCCTCGACGCCGGGGGCGATGATCACCTCGACGAACTGGCGGTCGAGGATGGCGCGGGCGGTGTCGGCGTCAAGCGGAACATTGAAGGCGATGATGCCGCCGAAGGCGCTGGTGGGATCCGTGGCAAAGGCTTTGTCGTAAGCTTCACGAGGCGTGGCGCCGACCGCCACGCCACAGGGGTTGGCGTGCTTGACGATCACGCAGGCCGTTTCGGTGAAGCTCTTGACGCATTCGAAGGCGGCATCGGTATCGGCCACGTTGTTGAACGACAGGTCCTTGCCCTGCAGCTGGCGCGCAGTGGCGACACTGGCCTCGCGGGCGTCGGCCTCGACGTAGAAGGCTGCGCTCTGGTGTGGGTTCTCGCCGTAGCGCATGGCCTGCTTCTTGACGAACTGCACGTTGTAGGTGCGCGGGAAGCCGTCCTCGCCGCCGGAGACTTGGCTGCCCAAGTAGTCGGCGATGGCGGCGTCATAGCCTGCGGTGTGCTCGAAGGCCTTCACTGCCAGGTCGAAGCGGGTCTCGGCACTGACGGCGCCATTGTGCGCATCGAGGTCGGCCACCACCCGCGCGTAGTCGCCGGCACTGACCACGATGGTGGTGTACGCATGATTCTTGGCGCAGGCGCGTACCATGGTCGGGCCGCCGATATCGATGTTCTCGATGGCGTTCTCGAGCGTGCAATCCGGGCGAGCCACGGTCTGGGCGAAGGGATAAAGATTGACCACCACCATGTCGATCGGAGCAATACCATGCGCGATCATGACGTCGTCGTCCTGACCGCGACGGCCGAGAATGCCGCCATGAATCTTGGGATGCAGCGTCTTGACCCGGCCATCCATGATTTCGGGAAAACCGGTGTGCTCGGAGACTTCCGTCACGTCGATACCGTTTTCCTGCAATAGCCGGAAGGTACCGCCGGTGGAGAGCAGTTCGATTCCCCGAGCCTGGAGGCTGCGGGCGAAGTCCACGACACCTGACTTGTCGGAAACGCTGATCAGGGTGCGGCGAACCGGTTGGGGAGCGGAAGTGTCGGCCATGGTGGGGAGCCACTCTGTATCGAAGTTGAAAGGAAAGGGTGACCGATGCGCATGACGCATCGGTGGGCTGCGTTAGATCAGGTCGTGCTGCTTCAGCTTCTTGCGCAGCGTGCCTCGGTTGAGGCCCAGGATCTCGGCGGCTCGGGTCTGATTGCCCTGGGTATGGTCCATGACGGCGGTCAGCAGCGGCGCCTCGACCTCGGCCATCACCATGGCGTAGAGGTCGGTCACGGTACCCCCGTCGAGGTGGGCGAAATAGCGTCGCATGGCGGCATCCACAGCGGCACGCAACGGCTGCTCCGCCAGGCTGGAAGGCGTGACGCCGGGCAGTGGCTCAGCCCCGCCGAGGTCCGACATTTCGCTGCAGGGTCCGCTGTCGAGACCCGACAGGTCGGCATTCGGGTTGAAGACTTCTCGGTTCATGCGGCACTGTTTCCATTGGTTGCCCACGGCGAGGGAACATCGCTCCCGGGGCGGAAAAGATCGTCGATGAAGTGATATTGATCGTCCGGTCGTTCCAAGGCGTTGAAGGCTGCCCTAAGCTCGCGCTGTCGGCCAGCATCGAAACGGCTGTCGGAAGCGAGATACCAGCCGAGATGCTTGCGTGCGATTCGCACCCCCATGTAGGCGCCGTAGAACGCATGGAGTTCGTGCAGGTGACCCTGCAGCACGTCGGCTCGTTCACTGGCATTGGGTGGGGAGCAGGGCCTGCCGTGGCGCAGATAGTGGTCGATCTCGCGAAAAATCCAGGGATTGCCTTGGGCGCCGCGGCCGATCATCACCGCATCCGCACCAGTATAGTCCAGAACCCGGGCGGCCTTCTGCGGCGAATCGATGTCGCCGTTGGCAAAGACCGGGATATTCACCGCCTGCTTGATGGCAGCGATAGTGTCGTACTCGGCCTCGCCGGAGTAGCGCTGCTGCCGGTGGCGGCCATGCACCGCCAGAGCCTGGATACCGGCCAACTCGGCGAGTCGGGCCACCCGCACGCCATTGTTGCTCTGCGCACACCAGCCGGTGCGGATCTTGAGCGTGACGGGAACCCCCACGGCGGCCACTACCGCTTCGAGAATGTCTGCCACCAGCGATTCGTCACGCAATAGCGCCGATCCGGCGGCCTTGTTGCAGACCTTCTTGGCCGGACACCCCATGTTGATATCGATGATCTCGGCGCCCTGTGCGACGTTGAGCCGGGCCGCCTCGGCCAGCATGGCAGCATCCCCGCCAGCGATCTGCACCGACCGTGGGCCGGGCTCGCCCCGGTGATCCATGCGCTGGCGCGATTTGCGCGTATGCCATAGCGCGGGGTCCGACGTCACCATTTCGCCCACCACCAGGCCTGCGCCCAACCGTCGGCAGAGCTGGCGAAAGGGGCGATCGGTGACGCCGGCCATGGGGGCCAGGATGACCCGGTTGGGCAGGCGGTGACGGCCGATCTGTGGCAGCGGGCGGCTATCGGGCATAGGGCGGACTAGTGGGTTCGGGGCTGCATATCATACGCCCCCATGGCAGTGGGGTGAAGGTATCCATTGGCGTGGTTCAGGCAGGCGGACGACGGCCGCTGAGCCGGACCCAGCCCTCGCGCGTCTCGGGCTCGTCCATGATCATGCCCAGGGCGCGGTAGGCCTCCAGCACCTCATCGGCCTGACGCTCGAGAATGCCGGAGAGCGCCAGGTGGCCGCCCGGCGCCACGTGGCCGGCGATCATCGAGGCCAGCTCGATCAGCGGACCCGCGAGAATGTTGGCCACCACGACGGGGAAGACATGCCCGGCCTCGAGCTGCTCGGGATAGCAGAGCGTGAAGGCGCTCTCGTCGATCCCGTTGCGTTCGGCGTTGTCGCGGCTGGCCTGTAGCGCCTGGGGATCGATGTCGGTGCCGGTGGCGTGGCTCGCTCCCAGTTTCAGAGCGGCAATAGCAAGAATGCCCGAGCCACAGCCGACGTCGAGGACTTCGCAGCCGGTCAGCCCATCCGTCAAGGCCAGAGCATCGAGCCATTCGAGGCACAGCGCCGTGGTGGGGTGGGTGCCGGTGCCGAAGGCCAGTCCCGGGTCCAGGTGCAGGTTGATCGCGTCGGGCTCGGGTGGGCGGTGCCAACTGGGCACGATCCACAGACGCTGGCCCATGCGCAGCGGCTGAAAGTCCTCCATCCACTCGCGCTCCCAGTCGCGATCGGCAAGCAGCTCGTGCTGGATCTCGGGGCACGGCTCGCCCGGCAGCGTTTCGGCCCAGGCCGCCGCCAGGCGCTCGAGCATGCCCTCCAGTCCTTCCAGGTCGTCATACAGGCCGGTCAGGATCGTTTCGTTCCATAGCGGCGTGGTGCCTCGCTCGGGCTCGAATACCGGATCATCGTGGGCGTCCTGTAGCGTGATGGCGGTGGCGCCTTCGGCCAGCAGCAGCTCCTCAAGCAGCTCGGCCTGCTCGGGGATGATGCGTGCCGTGAGTTGCAGCCAGGGCATGGAAACCTCCGTGCGAACGCAGACGGGGTGGCCGTGGCCACCCCGCCGGGAGCGAAACTCGGCTCAGGAGCCGAGCTTTTTCTCCAGGTAGTGAATGTTGACCCCGCCCTGCTGGAAGTGCCCGTCACGAACCAGATCCTTGTGCAGGTCGGTGTTGGTCTTGATGCCTTCCACCAGCAGCTCGTCGAGGCCGTTGCGCATGCGCGTCAGCGCAATGTCACGGCTGTCGCCCCAAGTGATCAGCTTGCCGATCAGCGAGTCGTAGTGGGGCGGTACCGTATAGCCGGTGTAGAGGTGCGAGTCCATGCGTACGCCGAGACCGCCTGGCGGGTGGTAGAGGGTGACCTTGCCGGGAGAGGGCATGAAGGTGCGTGAATCCTCGGCGTTGATGCGGCACTCGAAAGCATGGCCGTTGAGCTTGATGTCCTCCTGGCGAAGCGCCAGGGGCAAGCCCGAAGCGATACGCAGCTGCTCGCGTACGATATCCACGCCGGTGACCATTTCAGTGACGGGATGCTCCACCTGAACGCGGGTGTTCATCTCGATGAAGAAGTACTGACCGTCTTCGTAGAGAAACTCGAAGGTACCGGCACCGCGGTAGTCGATCTCGATACAGGCTTCGCGACACGCTTCGAGCACCTTGGCCCGGGCTTCCGGATCGATGCCCGGAGCCGGTGCCTCTTCCAACACCTTCTGGTGGCGCCGCTGCAGCGAGCAGTCGCGATCGTAGAGATGAATGGCATTGCCCTGACCGTCTGCCAGCACCTGAACTTCGACGTGGCGCGGGCGCTCCAGGAACTTCTCCATGTACACCGTACCGTCACCGAAGGAAGCGTGCGCCTCGGTCCGGGTCACGTTGATCGCCGACAGCAGATGCCCCTCGGTATGCACCACACGCATGCCGCGGCCGCCACCGCCGGCAGCGGCCTTGATGATGACCGGATAGCCGATGCGCCGGGCGATGGCGATGTTCTCGTTCTCGTCATCCCCGAGAGGGCCATCCGAGCCGGGCACGGTGGGTACGCCGGCCTTTTTCATCGCTTCGATGGCGCTGACCTTGTCGCCCATCAGACGAATGGTTTCAGCACGTGGGCCAATGAAGACGAAGCCGGAGCGTTCCACCTGCTCGGCGAAGTTGGCATTCTCCGAAAGAAAGCCATAGCCAGGATGAATGGCACTGGAATCGGTGACTTCCGCTGCGCTGATCAGCGCGGGGATATTGAGGTAGGACTGGGCCGAGGGCGCCGGTCCGATGCATACGGCCTCGTCGGCCAGGCGCACGTGCATCAGCTCACGGTCGGCCTTGGAGTGAACCGCGACGGTCTTGATGCCCAGTTCCTTGCAGGCGCGCAGGATTCGCAGGGCGATCTCGCCGCGATTGGCGATGAGAACCTTGTCCAGCATAGGGAGTCCGCCAGTGTCGGGTGAAAGATCAGGTGATGATGAGCATCGGCTGGTCGAATTCGACCGGCTCGCCGTCCTCGACCAGTATCGCCTCGATCACGCCATCACGGTCGGCCTCGATCTGGTTCATCATCTTCATCGCTTCGACGATGCACACCGTCTCGCCCTTCTTGACGCTCTGTCCCACTTCGACGAAGGGCTTCGAGCCGGGCGCCGGGCTACGGTAGAAGGTACCGACCATGGGCGAGGTCAGTGCATGGCCCTGGAAGCTTGACGGGGCCTCCTCGGGCTCAGCGGCCGAGGCCGGCGCCGGCTGGCTCGGGGCAGGCGGTGGCGTGGCATATTGGGGCATGGGGGCTTGTGGCCAGCTCACTCCGTTGGGATGCCGGCTGATGCGCACCGATTCTTCGCCTTCCTGAATCTCGATTTCGCTGATATTGGATTCTTCGAGCAGCTCGATCAGTTTCTTGACCTTGCGGATATCCATGTTACGTCTCGATCGGTGGGTAGAGGGCGATGGTCCGGGCGCTGTCAACCCGGACCAACTTCAGATAGATCACGGCAAGATGACGAACATTGCCGACGCTATCGGCCTTGATAGGCGTTGTTGGCGGAGTGTGCCTAAAAACCCGGGGGATGTCCAGCCGGTCGAGAACGGTGTTCGAGCCGGTCAGGAGCGGGCCAGCGTGGCGATGTCCGCCTCGCTTGGCGCTTCGGTCTCGAACCAGTCGAGCAGGCGATGCAGATGGTCGGCGAACTCGGTAGCACCGACCTCGCCCTGGATGCGAGCCTCACGGATCTCCTCTTCACCGCTGAAGAATAGCAGGCTCGGCGGACCGAACAGGCCGAAGTGATCGAGCAGCTCACGAGTGGCGGCGTCGGTGCGCGTGACGTCGACATTGATGCGTGCGAAGCGCTGCAATGGCTCGGCCACCTGGGGGGCGGGATAGACCTGGCGCTCCAGTTGCTTGCACGAGACGCACCACTCGGCGGTGAAATGGACGAAGGTGGGGCGTTGCCCATCGGCTTCACGCAGTGCGGCACGTAGTGCCTCGAGGTTGGCGACGGTGGTGATCTCGCTGGCCTCGGGGGCTACCGAGCGGGTCAGGCCGGGAGCCAGGGGGCGCAACGGATCGCTGCCGCCCATCGCAGCCCCGATGACCAGGGTGATGCCCCAGGTCAGCAGCATCAGGCCGACAGCCTGGCGTAGCCGGGGCCAGCCCTGGCCCAGGTTGAACGACAGTGCATCCAGGGTCAGGGCGCTGCCGATCGTCAGCGCCGCCCACAGCAACAGGCTCACGGAAGGAGGTAGCAAGCGCTCGACCAGCCATACCGCCACGCCGAGCAGCAGGATGCCGAAGGCGATCTTGACGCCATTCATCCAGGCACCGGAACGCGGCAGGGCGGTAGCGCCGAAGGTGCCGACCAGCAGCAGCGGCACTCCCATGCCGATTCCCAGGGCGAGCAGCGCGGCGCCGCCCATCAGAGCGTCGCCGGTGGAAGAGATAAACACCAGGGCGCCCGCCAGCGGGGCCGACACGCACGGCGAGACGACCAGTACCGAGAGCGCCCCGGCACCGGCCAGGCCGAACGGACCGCTGCGCTGGGCACGAGCCTGCCAGGTGTCGACGTGTGCGGCCAGGCGCGGCGACAGACGCAGGTTGAAGGCGCCGAACATGACCAGCGCGAACAGAACGAAGAGCAGGGCGAAGGCGATCAGCACCGGCGGCGCCTGCAGGTGCGCCTGCAGGTTCAGCCCCGCGCCGAACAGACCCATCAGGACGCCGGTCAGCGCATACGTCAGCGCCATGCCGGCAACGTAACTGGTCGAGAGGGCGAAGGCGCGCGGTCGAGTCGGGTTCTGGCCGACGATGATCGAGGACAGGATCGGCACCATCGGCAGAACGCAGGGGGTGAAGGTCAACCCCAATCCGGCGAGGAAGAACAGGCCCAGCGCCAGCGGAAGACTGGCCTCGTCGATCAGTCTACTGAAGCGGCCGTCTTCGCTCTGCGGGGCCGAGGAGGCGATACCGGAGGCGGCCAGCGCCGAACCCGCTTCCGTGTCTTCGCTCTGCCCATTCGGCTCGTCGGAGAAGGCCGTCGGTGCCGCCCCCTCGGGAGCCTGGAGCGCTACTTGCTCCGGCGGGTAGCAGAGCCCGGCATCGGCGCAGCCTTGGAAACGGACCGATACGTCGAGCGGTCCCTCGGCGCCCTTGACGAGCGGTGTCTCGAAGACCACGCGATCGTAGAAGACATAGACGTCACCGAGAAACTCGTCGCGCTTGAAATGGCCTTCGGGCAGGATGGGGTCGCCCAGTTCGACGCCTCCGTCGTGACTCTGGACATTGAATTGGTGGCGGTAGAGGTAGTACCCCTCGGCGTTCTCGAAGCCGACGTAGAGCGTCTCGCCATCGTGCCAGGCGCTGGGCTGGAAGGCTTCGTGCACCGGCAGAAACGTGTCCGGCTGGTTCGAAGAGGAGAACCACTGGGCCTGGGCCGCCATGGGCAGCCACAGCAGCAGGGCGAGCAGCAGTCGACGGGCGAAGCGGAGGTGGGTCAATGCAGTCATCCCTCTGACGAGCGAGAGCGCCTCCCGATGGACCGGCTGCGACGTCCCGGGTTCCGAGTGGGGTAGGCGACACCCGGGTTTGTGCTAGCGTACCTCAGGTGCAGGGAGGGGTGAACCGGCAGGCGTGGGCAGGGCTGCGCCGCTTTGTCGCATGACCAGCCTGGCCTTGGGCGTTGTTGGGGGGCGGACCGCATGAAGCGGCCCGCGGCGGGATCTCAGGCTTTGTCGTAGGCGGACACGGCTTTTTCGATGGCCTTGCGGGCGGCTTCGACGCCCTCCCAGGATTCCACCTTGACCCACTTGCCCTTCTCGAGATCCTTGTAGTTCTCGAAGAAGTGGGCGATCTGCTGACGCAGCAGCTCCGGCAGATCGGTCACTTCCTGTACCTCGTCGTAGAGCGTGGTCAGCTTGGCATGGGGCACGCAAACCAGCTTGGCATCCTCGCCGGCCTCGTCGGTCATGTTCAGGATACCGACCGGGCGGGCACGGATGACGCTACCGGGCTGGACCGGATAGGGTGTGACCACCAGCGCGTCGAGCGGATCGCCATCATCGGCCAAGGTGTGCGGAATGAAACCGTAGTTGGCCGGATAGAACATCGGGGTGGCCATGAAGCGATCTACCAGTAGCGCCCCCATGTCCTTGTCGATCTCGTACTTGATCGGTGCGTGATTGGCGGGGATCTCGATGGCGACGTAGACGTCGTTGGGAAGGTCCTTGCCGGCGGGGATATGGTCGAAATTCATCGTCGCTTCCTTCGTTGGCCAAAAGTGGAATCACCGCAAAATGCGCCGAATTATACGGAGCCGGTCGGATGTTTACCAATGCGACATAGGTGACGGGCGCCGAGGCTGGTGCAACCGTCGACGCGGTTTTGGCTTTGGTTGACAGGTGGCGTGTCCGACAACCGTGTATGATGGCCGACGCCAGAGTGTTCGACCAGCCAACCGGAGCGAGTGGGTGATCAGCGGCGAAATCATTAAGGAGCGTGTCTTGCCATCCAACCGACTGTCGTTGAGTGTCGGCCAGGCCTTCGTGGCGCCGGATCGTTGCAACCATCGCAGCTCCATGTCGGTTCGCGTGGCCGAGGAACCGGGGCAGCTCGCCGCCAAGGGCGCCTGTGCGCTGATCAGCGATACCAGCTCGCGCAATGCCATCGCCAAGCAGGCCGGCGATCTCAGTGTGCGCGGTTTTCTGGCCGACTATTTCTCGACTCCCGATCACTGGGACGTCAAGACCTCCGCGACGCGAGTGCTGCGCGCCCTCAACGGCTGGTGCTACAGCCAGAGCACCTTCGTCGAGAACGGTAGCTACGTGGCATCGCTCTCCGCCATGGTCTATCGCGGTCGCGAAGCGCATTTGTTCCACATGGGCGATACCCTGGTGTTCCGCCTGCGCGGTGCGGAATTCGAGCAACTCTCGCGCGATCATATCACCGACCTGGGTGGCTATCGCTACCCGTCACGTGCACTGGGCCTGGATGGCAGTATCGATATCGATTACTTGTGTCTGCCGCTGAAACAGGGCGATATCTTCTTGTTCACCACCCAGGCGGTGCGCGGCACGTTGATGCCCTCCGATTACGTGCGATTGATTCGCCAGGACGCCAGCGATCTCGACGCGGCCTGCGAGCGGCTCGCCGCGGCGGCCCGTGAGCGGGCGCAGGAGCGAGGCTACGGCGCCGACCAGTTCTGCTTCCAGCTGGTTCGCATCGACCAATTGCCGGAAGAGGAGCGCGATCACCCGGGCCGCATCTACGGCGACCTACCGATTCCGCCCGAGCTGTCGCCAGGGGAGCGAATCGATGGGCTGGAGGTGCAGGAGGTGCTTTCGCGCACCGCGCAATCGAGGGTCTATCGGGTGCGCGACACGCACAGTGAGCGTGAGATGGTAATGAAGGCGCCAAGCCCCGAACTATCCCATCGCAACGCCTATATGGAGCATTTCCTGCTGCAGCAATGGGTGGTGGAGCGAGTCAAGTCGCCATTCGTCGCCCGCGTCATGGAGCCTTCGCGTCCGCGCCGTTACCTTTATTACCTGATGGCCTACGTCGAGGGCGTCACGCTGACCGAGTGGGCCCGTCGCCATCCCCAGGCCAGCCTGGCCCAGCGGCTGGACATTGCCGCCCAACTGGGCAAGGCGGTACAGGCGCTGCACCATCGCGATCTGCTGCATCAGCGCATCCACCCCGACAACATCCTGATCGACCTGCACGGCCAGGTGGTGCTGACCGACTTCAGCGCCTGTGGCATGCGTGATCTGGAAGGACATCGCCGATCGCGTGAACTGGCACGTCAGACCGGGCTTTCCGAGCACAGCGCCCCGGAATACGCGCTGGACGACAGCGTCGGGCGGCGCAGCGATCAATATTCGCTGGCGTCGACCATCTACTGGCTGGTGACTGGCGAGCTGCCCTACGAGCTGACACCGGATCGCCTGCGTAGCCACACCGACCTCGAACGACTGAGCTATCGCAGTGCACGCCTGTTCAATCCCGAAGTCTCACCGCAGCTAGACGATACCTTGCGGCGTGCGCTCGATCCTCAGCGTTCGCTGCGTTTCCGACGCATGACGGAGTTGCTCTACGCACTGCGCCAGGATAGCCGCCCCGCTGCCGTACGCCGTGATCCTCGGCGCCTGCTGCGCGAACCGGCCAACTTCTGGCAGGGCGTGGCAGCCATTCTCCTGTTGTTGCTCGTGCTTTCCTGGCTGTTGAGATGAGAACGGGCGTCCTTGCAAACGAGAAGCCCGGCCATGGCCGGGCTTCTCGTTCAATCGCGCAGTGCGTCAGATCTTGAAATCCGGCAGCTTGCGTTCGACCTTGGTCAGCTTCAGGCGGGCAACCCGGGGCAGTCCATTCTCGAAAGGCGGAAACTCTTCGCCTTGGATCAGCGGGGCGAGGTAGCGGCGGCAGGCATCGGTAATGCCGAAACCGTCCTCGCGGATGTAGTCGCGGGGCATGAATTTCTCGCGGTTGGCCACCTCGGCCAGCGGCGCGGGCTCGATACGCCATTCGTAGGGCGTGTCGCTGACGCGCCTGATGGCCGGCATCATGGCGTTCTGGCCGGCAACGGCCAGTTCCACGGCGTGCTGGCCGACGGCATAGGCCTGTTCCACATCGGTGCGTGATGCCAGATGACGTGCGGCTCGCTGCAGGTAGTCGGCCACCGCCCAGTGGTACTTGTAACCGAGGTCCTGCTTGACCATGCCGGCCAATGTCGGCGCCACGCCACCCAACTGGCGGTGGCCGAAGGCGTCGGTATTGCCCGAGTCGGCGAGGAAGGTGCCGTCTTCGTAGCGGGCGCCTTCGGAAACCACGATCACGCAGTAGCCGTAGCGCTCCACGCACTCCTCGACGCGCGCCATGACCTTGGTCCGCTCGAACGGTACCTCGGGAAAGATCACCAGATGAGGCGGTTCGCCTTCGCCGCTTCCGGCCAAGGCGCCCGCGGCGGCGATCCAGCCGGCATGGCGACCCATCACCTCGAGCACGAACACCTTGGTCGAGGTGGCACACATGGAGGCGATATCCAACGAGGCCTCGAGGGTGGAGGTGGCGATGTACTTGGCGACGCTGCCGAAGCCCGGCGAGTTGTCGGTGATCGGCAGGTCGTTGTCGACGGTCTTGGGCACATGGATGGCGGTCAGGGGATAGCCCATCTTCTCGGAGAGCTGGGAAACCTTGAGGCAGGTGTCGGCACTATCGCCGCCGCCATTATAGAAAAAGTAGCGGATGTCGTGGGCCTTGAAGACCTCGATCAAGCGCTCGTACTGGGCGCGGTGGCTCTCGATGTCCTTGAGCTTGTAGCGGCACGAACCGAAGGCGCCACCGGGAGTATGGCGCAGGGCGGCGATGGCCTCGTCCGATTCCTGGCTGACGTCGATCAGGTCCTCGGTCAGGGCACCGATGATGCCGTTGTGTCCGGCATAGACCTTGCCGATATGATCGGCGTGTTGACGGCAGGCTTCGATCACGCCGCAGGCGCTGGCATTGATCACGGCGGTGACACCGCCAGACTGGGCGTAGAAGGCGTTATGCTGGGCCATGGGGCTTGCGTGCTCCTGGTCTCGTGCGGGGGAAGGTTCCGTTTCAAACTTCACGACAAGGCGAAATATTTTAGCCGAAAGGCGGCGAGCCTGCACGCCGCTGGAGGGCCGCCACCGGGCCGTGCTAGTCTGCCGCTTTCTCGGCGGCGGGCGGCAAACGCCTGCATTACCTGGTGAAAGGGTCGAAATTTCATGCACCTTCACATTCTCGGCATCTGCGGCACTTTCATGGGCAGCCTGGCGCTGCTGGCGCGAGACCTGGGGCACACCGTCACCGGGTCGGATACGGGTGTCTATCCGCCGATGAGCACCCAGCTCGCGGAGGCCGGTATCGACTTGTGCGATGGCTACCGTGCCGACAATCTGTCGTCGCGCCCCGATCTGGTAGTGGTGGGTAATGCCCTATCGCGCGGCAATCCGGAGGTAGAGGCGGTGCTCGACATGGGGCTGCCCTATGTTTCCGGCCCCCAGTGGCTGGCCGAGCATGTTCTGCCGGGCAGGCGGGTCATCGCCGTGGCGGGCACCCACGGCAAGACCACCACGGCGAGCCTCACTGCCTGGCTGCTGGAGTCGGCGGGTCGGGCACCGGGCTTTTTGATCGGGGGCGTGCCGCGCAATTTCGGCGTTTCGGCGCGTCTCGGTGCGCCTGGGTCGCCGTTCGTGATCGAGGCCGACGAGTACGACACGGCATTCTTCGACAAGCGCTCCAAGTTCGTCCATTACCGCCCTGAGATCGCGGTGCTGGGCAATCTCGAATTCGACCATGCCGATATCTTTGATAACCTGGCGGCCATCGAGCGGCAATTTCATCATCTGGTGCGCACCGTGCCGGGCCGGGGGCGGTTGTTGGTCGCCGATGCCGAGCCGGCCCTCGAGCGGGTGCTGGCCATGGGTAGCTGGACGCCGGTGGAGCGCTTCGGCAGCGAGGCGGCGAGCCCGTGGCGCATCGAACTCGAGCGCGACGACGCCTCACGTTTCCGGGTCATTCATCAGCGGGGCGAGGTAAACGAAGACGCTGTGGTCGACTGGAGCCTGACAGGAGCCTACAACGCGCGCAACGCGCTGGCCGCGCTGGCGGCGGCGCATGCCTGTGGAGTCGACCTGGCGCGTGGCTGTGCGTCAGCGTCCCGCTTCGAGACGCCGCGGCGACGCCAGGAGCTGCGCGGCGAGGTGGCCGGCATTCAGGTGATCGACGATTTCGCTCATCATCCCACCGCAATTGCCGCCACCCTGGAGGGGCTGCGCGCCGCCACGCCACGCGGCCGGCTGCTGGCGGTCATCGAGCCGCGCTCCAACACCATGCGCCTAGGCACGCTGCGCGACAGGCTCGCGTCGAGCGTGAGCGCCGCCGATACGGCATTCTGGTACCAGCCGCCGGGGCTCGACTGGTCGCTCGATCCGGTGCTCGAGGCGAGCCCGGTACCGGCCAGGCTCGAGCAGGACATCGGCGCCCTGGTGGCGGCGCTGGTGGCCGAGGCGCGCCCCCTTGACCGCATCGTGATCATGTCCAACGGCGGCTTTGGCGGCATACATGCAAAATTGCTCGCCGCGCTAGAGGTGGCGCATGGCTGAGGCGAGTTCCGGGCCGATGGGCGAGACGGTCTTCCAGCCGCCGGTTACGGTGGCGATCACCGGCGCCTCCGGTGCTCAATACGGGCTGCGTCTGATCGAGGCGCTGGTGGCTGCTGACCATGCGGTATGGGTGATGATCTCGAAGGCCGCCCATCTGGTGATCGACACCGAGACCGATGCCGCCTTGCCGGCCCGTCCCGAGCGGCTGGCCGTGGCGCTGGCGGAGCGCTGCGGTGCGCGCGCCGGGCAGATCCGCTGTTTCGGGCGCGAGGACTGGATGGCACCGGTGGCATCCGGGTCCGGGGCGCCATCGTCCATGGTGATCTGCCCCTGCAGTACCGGCACACTCTCGGCGGTTGCGACAGGGGCCAGTAACAACTTGATCGAACGAGCCGCCGACGTGGCGCTCAAGGAGCGGCGCCAGCTGATCCTGGTGCCACGCGAGACGCCGCTATCGGCGATCCATCTCGAGCATATGCTTGCGCTGACCCGTATGGGAGCGGTGATCCTGCCGGCGGCGCCGGGCTTCTATCATCGGCCGGCGACGGTGAACGACCTCATCGACTTCATTGTGGCGCGCATTCTCAATCAGCTCACCATCGAGCACCGGCTCTTGCCGCGTTGGGGGGAGTGAGGGCGGCGATGCTCGCAAAAGGTGTCATACCTCTCTCATCGCATCCTGGCAGGCTCGGCGGACACGAACGAGGCCAACCCGCATGATCAAGCTATCGCTGATGTCGGTCTTCGTGCCGACATTCCTGTTCGTCTCGCTGACGCCCGGTATGTGCATGACGTTGTCCATGGTGCTGGGCATGACGCAAGGCGTACGTCGTACCTTGTGGATGATGGCGGGTGAGTTGGTCGGGGTGGGCTTGGTGGCCGCTGCCGCCGGTGCCGGCGTGGCCACGCTGATGTTGCGCCAGCCCGAGCTCTTCGCCCTGTTCAAGTGGGTGGGCGGCGCCTACCTGGCCTATCTGGGCGTGATGATGTGGCGTTCACGTGGACGCATGGCGATCCCGCTTGAGCGTATGGAGCTGGCGCCGGCGTCGCGCGGTCAACTGGCGCTGCAAGGGTTCGTCACCGCCGTGGCCAATCCCAAGGGGTGGGCATTCTTCGTTGCGTTGTTGCCGCCCTTCCTCGACCCCGCGCAGCCTCTGAGCGGTCAGCTCGCAATGCTGATCGCGGTGATCCTCTCCATCGAATTCGCATGCCTTCTGCTGTATGCCGCCGGCGGGCGAGGCCTGCGCCGTCTGCTGGGCGAGAGCGACAACGTGCGGTTGCTCAACCGCCTTGCCGGCTCGCTGATGCTCGGCGTTGGCGTCTGGCTGGCCTTTGGCTGATCGGAGTCGACACGGCTAGATCGGCGGCAGCCAGATCACGCGGGCACTCAGCAGTGTCAGCGAGGTGACGCTCAATAACCGCCAAGGGCAGGGGGAGAGCGGCGTGCGCGGCTTGCTTTGCCAGGCCAGACGCACGAGGGCACAGACCACCAGCCCGAGCAGGCCGCCGCCGATGAGGTCGGTGAGCCAATGCACGCCGATGACCAGACGCGACAGCGCCATGGGAAGAATCAAGGCGATGGCCAGCCAGTAAGCCCAGACTCGTCTCTGCTGGGGGAGTTCGCTCGCGATGAAGGCTGCTGCGAGGCCATACACCACCACCGCCGATGAGGCGTGGGCACTGGGATAGGCCAATGAGCCGAGCAGATAGTCCGGCGTGTCGGGGCGAGGGCGCGCGATGAGAGCCTTGCCCAGGATATTGAGCACGGCGATGGCCCCGAGCCCGGTGGCGATATGGACGAAGGCGGCTAAATGACCTCGAGCCAGGAGCCATGCGCCCCAGGGCAGGACCAGGGCAAGGATGCCGGCGAGGTCGCCGACCTTGGCCAGCAGTTGGCCGGCTTCAGGCAGCAACGGCACGATGAGCGCCGTGAACAGGGCATACACATGCAGATCGATGGGAAAGGGGCCATCCTGCCGAATCACTGCGATGGTCAGCCCCGAGAGGCCGCCCAGCGAGAAAATCAACAGCAACCAGCTCGCCAGAGGCACTTCCCCCTGACCGCGCCAGCTCTGGTTCAACCATAGCCGCCGGAGCAGGGGGCGCTGGCGCGCGCTTCGGGCCAGCAGGCGATAGATACGTCCGCTGCGGCTGACCTGATAGCGTAGCCAGGAGAAAGCCACGATCAACGCTACGATCAACAACGCCAGCACCACGAGCAGTTCCTCGAGCCCGGAGGGAACGTCGAGCAGCTGCTGCCAGGTCTGGCCCAGCAAGTAGCCGGGCAGCACATAGGCGGGCGCCCATAGCGCGGCCGATATCAGGTTCGCCCACAGGAAGGAGCGTGGCGCCATGTGCAGCATTCCCGCCGTCAGAGGCACGATCGGCCGCACGGGACCGACGAAGCGGCCGAGGAAAACCGACAGGCCGCCGTACCGCTGAAAGAATCGGGCGCCACGGGCCAGCCATTCGGGGTGACGCGAGAGCGGCCATATCCGGCTCACTCGCTCTCGCTGGGTATAGCCCAGGGCGAAGCTGATGCCATCGCCCAGCACGGCGCCGACGAATGCCGCCAGGAGCAAACCGGTCAGCGCCATATCCTGGTGGCCGGCGAGGGAAGCGACTGCCGTGATCAGCACCACACCGGGCAGCAGCAAACCGATCAGTGCCAGCGATTCGACCAGGGCGATGGCAGCGATGAGCAGCAACAGCGTCTCGGGCGTGGGGGCGAGCTGCTGAAGAAACTCGGTAGGGCTCAAGCATCGACTCCTTGTATATGCAGCGTGCCGTCAGGGTTCGCTGAGCTGCCGGGTCAGGGCCAGCAGGCGCTGCTCGAAGCGCGGCCAGCTCTCGCCCGCCAGGCGTTGGCATAGCGCGCTGGGCACGCGTAGCGGGCCGGTATCGACGAGCACTGTCGTCTCGACGGTCTGGCCGATGCGCTGCTGCACCATCTGGGCTCCGCTCTCGCTGGTGTCCGGCAGCACCAGCCAGAAGGTGGCCGGACTCTGCCGGCCGAGGAAATCGTGGCGCCTCGAGCAACGGCTGACCGATTGGCAGAGAGCGTCGAGCAAGGCTTGGCGTGCCCGGCTCCCGAACTGTTCGCTGGCCATTTCCAACTGCGGCAGGTGGAGCACCAGTACGGCAAGCGGCTGGTCCAGCTTCTGTGTGCGCTGGTATTCGCTGGCCAGCAATTCATGCAGCGCTTCACGGACCAGCGCGTTGCAGTGCGGATCGCGGGGGTCGGTGGCGTTGAGCAGCGCTCGCTGGCGTTTTTGCTCCCAGGGTATCAGGGCGGCCACCAGCGTCATGGCCAGATAGCTGATCGTCAGGTGACTGTCCACCGTGGTCTCGCCAAGCAGTACCAGCCACACGGGGGCCAACAGCAGGTTGAGCAGCATGGCTGAGGCCAGCGGCAGCAACAGGACGGTCAGCAATGGCGGCAGTCCGAGCCACATGATGCCCGATTCGTCCAGACGAGGCAGCTCCAGCGCCAGCATCAGGTAGCCTGCGATCAGAGCCAGATAGGACGACAGGCGGGCCTGGCTGGCGCTCGATAGGCGCAACAGGCAGGCCACCAACATGACCAGGGCCAGAGCGGCGGGCGGCAGGATACGATCGTACTCGCCCATCAGATAGTGCCAGGCCGCATAGCCACCCAACAGCAGGGCAGCGATGGCGTAGGCAACGATGAAGCGCATCGCGCGGTCGCGGCTGTCATCCATGCGCACTCTCCGCTTCGATTTCGAAATCGCTGGATTGACGCTCGAATCGCTTCAACAACTCGCCGAGCGCCCCGACCGCATTCAGCGCGGTGAAGCGTACCTTGGCGCTGGGGCGCAATCCCTTGAGCAGAGCGCGACGGCGTTTCTGCGCCTGGTGAACGTCGCGGCTGAGCAGCAGTACCGCCAGGGTGCGGTGGTCGAGGCGGTAGCAGTTCTCGAACTGATGGGTCAGGCGACACAGGTCCTGGGCCAGCGTCCAGAACTGATGGCGCGGCGCGCGCAGCAGCATCAGTTCGCCATACACGCCCTCACGGCGACAGCGGGCGCGTTCTCGGCGCAAGTCGATCGCGAGCCGCTGGGCGCTCCACAGCGGCAGACCGGGGATTAGGCGTACACGTTGACGTGCCGCCGCACGGGCCGGCAACAAGTGCCGATTGCGAGCCAGGCCGAGCAGCATCAACGACAGCAGCACAAGGCCCGAGAAGAGCGTCTGCTCGATGCCGAGCAAGTCCGCCAGTGACCACCAGGTGATGCCGGCCAGTACGCAGGAAAGGGTGAGGATCCAGCCAGGCTGGGGCAGCATCAGCAGCGCCGGCCAGGCCCATAGCCAGAGGGCGTGGCGCTCCGGATCCACCCAGAGCAGCCCTGCCAGCAGCAGGCTCGGTAATATTTGCCAGGGCACCGTGGCGGGGCGCCGATGACTGAACTCCAGCAGGGCCGCGGTGAGCGCCAGCCAGGCGCTGGCCAGCCCCAGCAGCAGCGCGCTGGAGAGCGGCTCCGAGAGATAGGCCAGCAGGGCCAGCAGCGCCGCCGCGGCCCATAGGTTCAGGCGCATCAGCCTGACTTTGTACTTGCTCTGCATGGTGCCTTACTATGAGGGTTCGACGCGGTGTCGCGCCAGTATAACGTTCGCAGCGCCATGTGGCGCTCAGTCCAGGAGACTCTCGTTCCGCATGATCGCTAACGCCTCCCGTACCGAACGCGCCGATGCGCATGACATCGGCGACGTCGCCGCCTACATGACCACGCTGGGTCAGGCGGCCCGCGCCGCCGCCACGCAAATGCGGCGTGCCAGTACTTCCGACAAGAACCGCGCCCTGCTGGCCATGGCCGATCACCTGGCGCGTCGCCGGGACGAGGTGTTGGCCGCCAATGCCGCCGACCTCGTTCGCGGTCGCGAGACTGGCCTCGATACTGCCTTGCTGGATCGCCTGGCACTCGACGAAGCCCGCTTCGACGCCATGATCGAGGGGCTGCATCAAGTCGCGGGGCTGCCCGACCCCGTCGGCGAAATCGATGGCTTGCGGTCACGCCCCAGCGGCATCCAGGTGGGCCAGATGCGAGTGCCGCTGGGCGTGATCGGCATCGTCTACGAATCGCGGCCCAATGTGACCCTCGAGGCCGCCAGCCTCTGCCTCAAGTCCGGCAATGCCTGCATTCTGCGCGGCGGCTCCGAGGCGCGCGACGCCAACGCTGCGATCGCCACGTGCATTCGCGAGGGACTGCTGGAGGCCGGCCTGCCCGGCGCGGCGGTGCAGGTGGTGGCCACCACCGATCGAGCTGCCGTGGGTCACCTGATCTCCATGCCGGAGTATGTCGACGTGATCATTCCGCGCGGCGGCAAGTCGCTGATAGAGCGGATATCCCGCGAGGCGCGCGTGCCGGTGATCAAACACCTCGATGGCGTATGTCATGTCTATGTCGATGCCACGGCCGACTTCGACAAGGCACTGGCCATTGCGGTCAATGCCAAGACCCAGCGCTACGGCACCTGCAACACCATGGAAACGCTGTTGCTCGATGCGCCGGTTGCCGACACCTTGCTGCCGAAGCTGGCCGCGGCCTATGCCGAGCATGGCGTCGCGCTGCGCGGCTGCGAGCGTACCCAAGCCATCCTAGGCGGTATCGCCGCCGCCACCGAGGAGGACTGGCATGCCGAATACCTGGCGCCGATTCTGGCGATTCGCGTGGTCGATGGCATCGAGGCGGCCATCGAGCACATCGAGCGCTATGGTTCGCACCACACCGATGCCATCGTCACCGAGCACTACGGGCTGGCGCGGCGCTTCATGGCCGAGGTCGACTCCAGCTCGGTGATGGTCAATGCCTCGACACGCTTCGCCGACGGTTTCGAGTACGGCCTGGGCGCGGAGATAGGCATTTCCACCGACAAGCTTCACGCTCGCGGCCCGGTGGGGCTCGAGGGGCTGACCACGCGCAAGTACATCGTGCTGGGCGATGGTCAGGTTCGGCAGTGAGCGAAGCGCCCGGACGCGGCTCGCCAGCGCCGAACCGGCCGCCGCGCATCGCCATGCTCGGCGGCACCTTCGATCCGGTGCATCTCGGTCATCTGCGCAGCGCCGTGGAACTGCGCGAGGCCTTGGGGCTCGATCGCGTGCACATGGTGCCCGCCAAGGCTCCGCCCCTGCGTGGGCAGCCTCGTGTGTCGCCCCGGGAACGTCTCGCGCTGCTACGCCTCGGGATTGGCGACACGCCGGGGCTGGTTGCCGATCCGCGCGAACTCGAGCGCGACGGACCGTCCTACAGCGCCGACACCCTGACGGATCTGCGCCATGAGTATGGCCCCGAGGCACGCCTGGTCATGGCGCTGGGGCACGACGCCTTTCTACGCCTGGCCGATTGGCATTCGCCGACGCGACTCTTCGAACTGGCACATCTGGTGGTCATCGACCGCCCCGATTTCGACGCCCCGCTGTCGCCGCCGCTGGGTGAACTCATTGCAGGGCGCGAGGTCGATAGCGGCGACATGTTGTGGCGGCGGCCCGCCGGGAGCTTGCTACGCCTCGCTCTGCCCACCCGGATGGCGATTTCGGCCACGGAGGTGCGGCGTCGGCTGGCGGAAGGGAGCAGCGTTCGATACCTCCTGCCCGAAGCGGTGGAGGCACGTCTTCTTGCCGATTCACTGTATCGGCGCAGCTAGGCATGTTTGGCGCCGGCAGGCGCGACGCTACCGCCGTGAGGCGCTACAATGGCAGCGACCAAGACTTCCCGTTGACGAGGGGCTATGCACAACGATTCGCTCAAGACTCTGGTGGTGGACGCTCTGGAGGATCTCAAGGCCAAGGACGTGGCTCTGCTCGACGTATCCCGGTTGACCAGCGTGACCGACCTGATGGTTGTGGCCAGCGGCACATCCACTCGGCACGTGACCGCTCTTGCCGACAGTGTCATCGAGAAAGCCAAGGCCAACGACATCCAGCCGCTGGGGGTGGAGGGGCAATCGGGCTCCGACTGGGTGTTGGTGGATCTCGGCGATATCGTGGTACATGTCATGCTTCCCGAGACGCGCCAACTCTACGATCTTGAGCGGCTGTGGGCCGACCTGCCCAGCGACAGCGAGCTGCAGCAAGGGCATAGCGGCGCATGAAGGTCCGCCTGATGGCGGTCGGTACGCGCATGCCCGGCTGGGTGAGCGAAGGAGTCGAAGAGTACCGCAAGCGGCTACCGCGCGATTTTTCCCTGGAGGTCGAAGAGATCGCTCCCGGACAGCGCGGCAAGAATGCGGATGTCGCACGTGCCGTGGCTCTCGAGGCGCAGCGTATCCGGGAACGTCTCCGCGGTGACGAGATCACGGTGGCATTGGAAGTCGAAGGGCAGGCCTGGAGCACCCGGCGCCTGGCTCGGGAAGCCGAGGAGTGGCGGCTTGCGGGGCGTGATGTGGCCCTTCTGATTGGCGGCCCCGATGGCCTCTGTCCCCAGCTCTCGGCCAGCGCCGACAGGCGCTGGTCGCTATCGCCTCTTACCCTGCCGCACCCGCTGGTGCGGGTGATCCTGGCCGAGCAGCTTTATCGCGCCTGGACACTGCTGGTGGGGCACCCCTATCACCGCTGAGTGGCGGCTACACAAGAACCAGCGAGATCATTGCCGGCATGCGAGATCGCCGTGACACCCTCAAGAATCCTGAGCAAGAACTGCGTATCTTTCGTATGCGGGCGCTGCTGGCGGCGTTGATCGTCCTGCTCCTGACCGGACTGCTGGTGGGGCGCCTCGGCTACCTGCAGATCGTTCAGCATGAGGTCTACAGTACGCGCTCCGAGAAGAATCGCGTGCGCGTGGAGCCGCTTCCGCCCACCCGGGGACTGATCTACGATCGCAACGGCGTGCTACTGGCCGAGAATCGACCCACCTACAACCTGACCCTGATCCGCGAACGCGTCGAGGATCTCGACGCGACCCTCGATTTGCTCGAGGAGTTGCTCGAACTCTCGGAGGAGGAGGCCGAGGGGTTTCGCCTCCGGGCCCGCCAGCCGCAGCGGCCGTTCCAGCCGTCGCTGCTGATGAGTGAACTCGACGAGAGGCAAATTGCAAGGCTGGCGATCAATCGTCATCGTCTGCCCGGTGTCGAAGTCGAAGCGCAACTGCTGCGCTATTATCCCGATGCCGACATCATGGCGCATGCCCTGGGTTATGTGGGGCGGATCAATGCCGAGGAACTCAAGAACCTCGATCCGGGGCGCTATGCCGGTACCCATTTCATCGGCAAGACCGGCGTCGAGCGCTTCTACGAGGACGTATTGCATGGCCAGGCAGGCCTGCGCCAGGTGGAAACCAATGCCCGCGGGCGCGTTCTGCGCGAACTGGGGCGTACCGACCCGATACCGGGACGGAATCTGACACTGACGCTCGACAAGGAACTGCAGGCGCTGGCCTACGAGCTACTCGACGGCCGCCGCGGCTCCATCGTCGCCATCGCACCCAAGACCGGCGAGATCCTGGCCATGGTGTCGGCACCCGGGTTCGACAGCAACAGGTTCGTCACCGGTATCGACTTCGCCTCCTACCGTGCCCTACAGGAGGATATCGACCTGCCGTTGTTCAACCGCGCTATTCGGGGTCAGTATCCGCCGGGCTCGACGATCAAGCCGTTCCTGGCCCTCGCCGGGCTTGCGGAAGGGGTCATCACGCCCGAGCGAACCATTAACGATCCAGGCTTCTATCAATTACCCAACGATAGCCGCCGCTACCGCAACTGGCTGCGTTGGGGGCATGGGCGCGTCGACATGGAGCGCTCCATCGCGGTCTCCAACAACACCTACTATTACTCGCTGGCCCATGACATGGGCATCGACCGGCTACATGCGCAGATGAGTGCATTCGGTTTCGGTCAACGCGTCGGTCACGACGTGTTCGGCGAGAGTGCTGCGCTGATGCCCTCAAGGGAGTGGAAACGCGGCCGCTTCAACCAGCCCTGGTACCCGGGCGAGACGCTTTCGGTCGGTATCGGTCAGGGGTACTGGCAGGTTACGCCGCTGCAGCTCGCGACCGCCACGGCGGTGCTGGCCAATCGTGGAGAGTGGGTCAAGCCGCGCCTGGCACGGCGGATCGACGACGAGCCGGTTCCGCAGGAACTTCCCGATACGCCCGACGATATCACCATCGCCAACGATGCCTGGTGGGATCGCATCTTCTCGGGCATGGAAAAGGTTCTCAGCGGCAGCGAGGGTACTGCCCGGCGTACCGGGGTGGGACTGGAATATCGCATGGGAGGGAAATCCGGCACCGCCCAGGTCTTCTCCTTGGGACAGGATCAAAAGTACAACGCCGAGGAGCTCGCCGAGCGGCTGCGGGATCATGCGCTATTCATGGCATTCGCTCCGTTGGAGGACCCGCAGATCGCCGTGTCCGTGATCGTCGAGAACGCTGGCGGCGGCAGCACGCATGCGGCGCACCTGGCGCGAGCGATTACCGATGCCTGGCTGCTTGAGGAGGAGGCACCCGACGTCGAGGAAGTTCGCGAGACGCTGGAAAATGACACCGGCACCGTGGCGGGGAACTGAGCGATGGCCATGAATGGATTGACCCGGGCCCTGCGGGGCCGACCTACGCGAGCCCCGGAGAGCGGGATATCGCGGCGCAAGGGTATTTGGGAGAGGGTGCATCTCGACCCCTGGCTGCTGCTGCTGCTGCTGGTACTGTTGATGGCGGGGCTTGGAGTGCTCTACAGCGCCAGCGGCCAGCGCATCGAGGTCGTTATCGCCCAGGGCACACGCTTCCTGGTGGCTCTCGCTACCATGCTGGTGCTGGCGCAAGTGCCTCCCGCCACGCTAATACGGTGGGCGCCGCCAATTTATGGCATCGGCGTGCTGATGCTGGTGGCGGTCGAGTTGGTGGGCGACATGGGCATGGGCGCGCAGCGCTGGCTCGAGATACCCGGCGTGATCCGCTTCCAGCCGTCGGAACTGATGAAGTTGGCCATGCCGCTGATGCTGGCGGCATGGCTGAGTCGGCGACAATTGCCGCCGCGCTGGAAGGATCTGCTGATGTGTGCCGCGCTGTTGGGACTGCCGGTGGTACTGATCGCCAAGCAACCCGACCTGGGGACTTCCCTGCTGGTCGCTTGTGCAGGCATTTTCGTGGTACTGCTGGCGGGGCTCTCCTGGCGCTTTATCGTCTTTCTTCTCGTCGCTGCGGCCGCAGCGCTACCGCTTTTGTGGATTAACCTGCACAACTACCAACGCCAGCGGGTGCTGACCTTCCTCAATCCCGAAAGCGATCCGCTGGGCTCTGGCTGGAATATCATTCAATCGACCACGGCGATCGGCAGCGGCGGTTTATGGGGCAAGGGGTGGTTGCAGGGCACCCAATCCCAGTTGGAATTCCTGCCCGAACGGCATACCGATTTCATCGTCGCGGTACTGGGCGAAGAACTCGGGCTGGTGGGCATGTTGGTGCTGCTGCTGCTCTATCTGCTGATCATCCTGCGTGGCTTGTGGTTGTCGATGGCCGCTCATGACACCTTTGGTCGCTTGCTCGGCGGTAGCATCATCCTCACGTTCTTCATTTACGTTTTCGTCAATGTGGGCATGGTCAGCGGCATCCTCCCGGTGGTCGGCGTCCCCTTGCCATTGGTCAGCTATGGAGGGACCTCCAGCGTGACCTTGCTGGCGGGATTCGGTATTCTCATGTCCATTCATGGGCACCGTCGTCTGCTGCCGCGTTGACGTACGGCGACGCACGGCCCAGGCGAAGAGGCCCCAAGTAGGGAGTGCATGATGCCATCGAAGAAGTGGATGGGGGCCGGCGGTGCCGCGTTGACGGTGGCGGCCCTTTGGTGGCCGACGCCGGGATTGCATGCTGCGGATTTCGACCCGTCCCGGCACGAGGAGGCGCGAGCGCTGGTGGAAGAGCTTGCCGAGCGCGAAGTGCCACGTGACTGGCTGGAGGCGGCGCTGCGCGATGCGGATTTCCAGCAGGGGGTGCTCGATGCCATGGCGGGAGCGGCCGAGCGGCACCTGCGCTGGGACCAGTATCGCGATATCTTTCTCAAGCCCGAGCGTATCAGCCGCGGAGTTGCCTTCATCGAAGCCCACGCCGACGCTTTCGCACGTGCCGAGGAGAGGTTCGGCGTGCCGGCAGAGGTGATTGCCGCGATCATCGGCGTCGAGACCAGCTATGGTCGCTATACCGGCAGGCATCGTGTGCTCGATTCCCTGGCGACACTGGCCTTTCATCATCCCGAACGCGGCGGTTTCTTCCGTGGCGAGCTGGCCGCTTTTCTCGAGATTGCCCACGAGCAGGGAGTGGTTCCCGGTAGCCTGAAGGGCTCCTACGCCGGTGCCATGGGCTACCCGCAATTCATTCCCACCAGCTATCGTGCCTACGCCGTGGATTTCGACGGTGACGGGCTGCGCGATCTCTGGGCCAATCCGGTAGACGCCATCGGCAGTGTGGGCAATTACTTCGCCGAGCATGGCTGGCGCCGGGGCGAGCCCACCTACCACGAGGCCACCGGCCCCGAGACACCTCCCGACGTTATCGCCTTCAACCGCACGCAACGGCCCTATGCGACCCTGGGCGAACTGGCTGCAGCGGAGGTGCATGTCGAAACCCCGCTCGACGAGGCAACCAAAGTGATTCCGCTGGCGCTGGAACGGGACGAGCAGGCTTGGCGCTATCGAGTCGGTCATGACAATTTCTACGTCATCACGCGCTACAACCATAGCCATCTCTATGCCATGGCCGTGACGGAGCTGGCCGAGGCGATCGCCGAGATGCGTGAACTCGAGCCTTTTCCGCTGGCCTCGCGGGGCGATGGGGCGGAGGACGAATCATGAGGAGGCTGTTGGTGGTATTGGTGGCGTTCGCGCTGCTGACGGGATGTGCCGGCAGTGGCTCCGGCACGTCGGGACAGCGCGAAGCCTCGTCGCAGGCACCTTCCGGTGGCGGGGCGCGCTACGCCTTGAGCGGTGACGCCTACCCGCAGGATCCGCCCGACGTCAGCGAGATTCCCGATGCGGTGCCACGTATCGAAGAGCCATCGCGTGGCGGCAATCGGCCGGTCTATGAGGTCTGGGGCAAGAGCTACCGCGTGTTGCCCGACGCCAGAGGTTACGTGCGCCAGGGAACCGCTTCCTGGTACGGCGAAAAGTTTCACGGCTACGCCACGTCCAATGGCGAAATTTATGACATGTACAAGATGAGCGCCGCGCATCGCTCCCTGCCGCTACCGACGTTTGCCCGGGTGACCAACCTGGACAACGGACGTTCGGTCATCGTGCGGGTCAATGATCGTGGACCCTTCCACAACGACCGCGAGATCGATCTCTCCTATGCCGCGGCGGCGCGTCTGGACATACTTGATCGCGGTACCGGCCGGGTGAAAGTCGAAGCGATCGACCCCGAGGCATGGTTGGCCGAGAATGGGCGTGGCGGGGCGAACCAAGAGGTATCGCGTGCTGCTCAACCGGCGCCCGCGGAGGCCGCCGCAAGACCGGCTCCTCGCACTGAGAGCGCGGCTATAACCGAGCCTTCAGCGTCGCCTCGCGTCGCTTCGGCCGGAAGCGGTGCTACCGACGGCCAACCCATTTACCTGCAGATCGCGGCGCTGGGGTCTGCCGACAATGCGCGTGCGCTCAAAGCGCGGCTGGAGAGCGAGTTGTCGCATCCCGTGCGTGTCTCGGATGCCACCGGCATGTACCGTGTCCAGGTCGGCCCCCTGGCTCATGCGGGGCAGGTGGAACCCGTGCGCGACGAGCTCAGGCGGGCCGGCTTCGACCAGGCCTTTATCGTCAACGGCGCCGACTGATCGGCGCCTTCCCTTGATCCTCTCGACGTAGCGATGACATCCATGCCCATGCAAGTGCTATTCCGTTGTTTCCCTCTACGATTGATGCCGGCGTTATTGACGTGCCTGCTGCTGTTCGTTTCCCAGGCCCTGGCCCAGTCGGCACCGACACCGCAGGCCATCGTACCCTCGCCGCCGCAGATCGCCGCCAAGTCGTGGATACTCATGGATGCCAACAGTGGCAAGGTGTTGACGGAGCACAACGCCGATGAGCGCCTGCCGCCTGCCAGCCTGACCAAGTTGATGACCGCCTACTTGGTCGAGCGCGAACTGGACCGAGGCAACATCGCGCTGGACGACATGGTGCCGGTCAGCGAGAACGCCTGGCGGACGGGAGGCTCCAAGATGTTCATCGAGGTGGGCAAGCAGGTATCGATTCGCGACCTGCTCTACGGCATCATCATCCAGTCCGGCAACGATGCCAGCGTCGCCGTGGCCGAGCATCTGGCTGGCGGCGAGGGCCCCTTCGCCGACATGATGAACCAACACGCTTCCCGGCTCGGCCTGAACAATACCCACTTCGTCAACGCCACGGGCCTGCCGCATCCTGAGCACTATTCCTCGGCTCGGGATCTGGCGCTGTTGTCCCAATACATCATCGGCGACTATCCCGAGCACTACGCCATCTACGCAGAGAAATACTTCACTTTCAACGATATCAGGCAACCGAACCGAAACCGGCTGCTTTGGCGCGATGCGTCGGTGGATGGTTTGAAGACCGGCCATACCGACGAGGCGGGGTATTGCCTGGTGGCATCGGCCGAACGCGATGGCATGCGTCTGATCTCGGTGGTGATGGGAACCAGTTCCGAGGAGGCGCGTGCCCAGGAGACCCAAAAGCTGCTCAGCTACGGTTTTCGCTACTACGAGACGATGAAACTCTACGATCAGGGAGCGGTGCTCAATTCGCCCCGCGTCTGGGGCGGAGAGAAGAACGAACTGCGCCTGGGGGTCGACCAGGAGGTCTACATGACCCTGCCGCGGTCGCGCAGTGAAGAGTTGAACGCACGGCTCGACATCCGACCGGACCTAACGGCACCGATCAATCTCGGTGAGCGCGTGGGCACCCTGGAAGTGCGTCTGGGTGAAGAAGTGGTCGGCGAGCAGCCCCTGGTGGCGTTGGAGGCGATCGAGGAGGGCGGCCTGTTCAAGCGGCTGTTCGACCAGGTGCGCCGCTTTTTCGCCAACCTGTTGGGCGGTTGGTTTTAAAGCGCTCTGAATCTCTACGTTCGTCGCCTCGTGCAACAACCCGGCGATCGCCTTGGTTGCCGGGGAAAGGTTGAGTAGAATACTCGGAAATTGCCTTCGGCAGAGAATCATGAGCGACAAGACACTGCGTGACATGCGACAGACGAGGGCCGCGCGGACCGTCGGCCCTGCCCCTACGATCACCTTCCCCTGCGATTATTCGATCAAAGTGGTGGGGGATGCCGCCGATGACTTTCCCGCCACCGTGTGCCAGGTGGTATCGCGCCACGATGCCGACTTCGATGCCACTCGCCTGGAGGTGGTTGCGAGCCGCAACGGGCGTTTCCAGTCGGTGCGGCTGACGCTACGAGCCACGGGCGAGGCTCAGCTCAAGGCACTGTTTGCCGAACTCAAGGCCACTGGCCGCGTGCATATGGTGGTCTGATGGGCGCCGCCTCGCTCGCACCGATCGTGCTCCATCGCCTGGGACAGCGTGATTATATGCCCGTCTGGCAGGCCATGCGCACGTTCACCGATAACCGCGATACCGGCACCTCCGATCAGTTCTGGCTAGTGGAGCATTATCCGGTGTTCACCCAGGGGCAGGCGGGCAAGCCCGAGCACCTACTGTTGCCGGGCGATATTCCGGTGGTGCAGACCGATCGGGGAGGGCAGGTAACCTATCATGGGCCCGGCCAGGTGGTGCTCTATCCGCTGCTCGACGTGCGTCGCGCACGTCTCGGCGTTCGCGAACTGGTCACCGCTCTGGAAAATGCGGTGGTCGTGCTGCTGGGCAAGTATGGCGTTCGCGCTCATGCGCGTTCCGATGCACCCGGCGTCTATGTGGGCGAGACCAAAATCGCCTCGCTGGGATTACGCATTCGCCGAGGGGCGAGCTTTCACGGTGTGGCGCTCAACGTAAACGGTGACCTGGCTCCGTTTTCGCGGATCAATCCCTGCGGTTATGCCGGCATGACGATGACGCGGCTCGCCGATCTGATCGTTGACTGTCCCGGCGTCGAGACGGTGGGGGCTCGGCTAGCGCACTGCCTGGCCCGCGAGCTGGGGCGTGTGCTGGTCGAAGCCGATACCGCACACCCGCACGCGATAGGCGAGACATCGATCTCTTGAGCGTGGTGGCGAACAACCGGTAGGCGGGATTCGATAACGCAAGAGGCGGCCGCGAACGGGTCGCCTCTTGCGCTGGGGCTGAGTGGGTCGATCAGCCGACGTTGATGGCGTCGATGCGGTTGGGATCGGGGGTCTGTCCCGGTATGTCAGCGGGAGCGGCGAGGCCCAGGTTGTTCTTCTCGAACACCCGATCGGCACGGTAGCTGGAACGTACCAGCGGGCCCGAGGCCACTTCCATGAAGCCCTTCTCCAGACCCAGGCGACGATAGCGCTCGAATTCCTCGGGCGTGACCCAGCGCTCCACCGGCAGGTGGTTTCGGGTGGGGCGCAGGTACTGGCCGAGGGTGACGATATCGACGCCGATCTCGCGCAGGTCGTCTAAGGTGGCCAGTATTTCCTCGTCGGTTTCGCCGAGCCCCAACATCAGGCTGGTCTTGGTCAGCACCCCGGGCTTGTGGCGCTTGGCGTGGGCCAGGACATTCAGCGTCTTGCGATAACCGGCGCGCGGGTCGCGCACGGTGTGCGTCAGACGTTCCACCGTTTCGACGTTCTGGGCGAAGACTTCCAGCCCCGAATCGACCACGCGCTCGATGGCCGTCGGGTCGGCATCGAAGTCGGGAGTCAGCGCCTCGACGACGACCGCCGGCGTATTGGACTTGATCGCACGAATGCAATCGGCGTAATGGCCGGCGCCGCCGTCGGGCAGATCATCCCGATCGACCGAAGTCAACACGACGTAGCGCAGCCCCATCAGCTCGACCGACTTGGCCGTGTTGGCCGGCTCCTCGTGGTCGAGCCAGCCGCGCGGATTGCCGGTATCGACCGCGCAGAAGCGACAGGCGCGTGTGCATACCGAGCCCATCAACATGATGGTAGCGGTGCCGTTGCTCCAGCACTCGCCCATGTTGGGACAGTGGGACTCGGCACAGACGGTGCTCAGCCGGTGCTCGTTGACGTTACGCTTCACCGCCTCGAAGCGGTCGCCTCCGGGGATCTGGGCGCGCAGCCATTGCGGTTTGCGGTGCGTCTCCGGACGCTCCTCGACCTGCTTGCGCTGCTTGATGCCATCCTTGATCACGGCCATGCCGTGTTCGTTGCGGAATTTTTCCCCGCTCGGCACACGTTTTGAGGCGTTGTCGCTCATAGGGTGTGAGCCCCTCCACTCGGCGCTGCCAGACCATGTCGCCTTGCCCGAGGCGTCCGAGACGGCCACATGGTATGCAGATTGATACGTTGGTCGCAGGCCATTAATCTACCATACCCCGTTCACCGGGGGACAGACGACCACGCCCTATGCGGGCGGTATCGGCAGGCAGATCACGCCATGATCGGGCATCGGCTGCGGCGGCGCCCGAAAGTGGGCGTCGATTTCGCCGAGTCGCTCACGCACGAAGCGCAGGAACAGTTCGGTCACCGGGGTGGGAAAGCGATCGCGGGGGTAGACCGTGCACCAAGAGCGGCGCAACGGGAATCCCGGCAGCGCCAGCTCGGCCAGCAGCCCCGCACCGAGCTCCAGACGCACGGCCAGTCGCGGCAGAACCGCGACGCCGAGGTGGGCCATTACGCCCTGCTTGATGGCCTCGTTGGTACCGAGCTCCATGGTGTGGTGAAGCGCGACATCCTGCTCGGCGGCTAGCTGTTCGAAGGCGGTGCGCACGCCCGAGCCCGGCTCGCGCATCAGGACATAGTGGCGAGCCAGATCCTCCAGTGTCGGCGAGCGTGCCTCGAGCAGCGGGTGACCGGGCCAGACCACCGGGATTAGCTCGTTGTCGAGGAACGGCATGAAGACGAGGTTGTCGTCGTCCTCGGGCACCATGGCCATGATCACCAGATCGTCGCGGCGGGCGGCAAGGCGCTCGAGTGCCTGGCTGCGGTTGCAGACTTGCAGCCGTACCTGCACGTTGGGATAGCGGGCCCGAAAAAGTGCTATCAGGTGAGGTACCACATACTGGGCGGTGGAAACGGCTGCCAGGTTGAGCTCGCCCGAGATGGTTCCGGACATGTCCGACAAGGCCATCTGAAGGTTCGAAAGTTGGCCGAAAATGGCTTGTGTCGAAGCGGCCATGGCGTCGGCGGCAGGCAATACATGAAGCGTCTTGCCGGCATATTTGAACAGCGGCTGCCCCAGTGCCTGTTCGAGCTGACGAATCTGGGCGCTGACCGCCGGCTGGGTCAGGCCCAGTTGTTCGGCCGCTCGCGAATAGGACTGCTGGCGGTGTACGGCCTGGAAAACCTGGAGCTGGCGAAAGGTCAGGCGATTCAACAGCCTTGGCGTCGTCATCGGTCGATCCGCTGAAGGGCGCAGCGCGCCCGGTGGAGGCAACTCACTTCATGCTATCACCGCCGCCGGCCGTGGTCATGCCGAGCGCCGCGGTGGCAAGGAGACTGGCGGCATGCAAGCCGACGATAACGATTCGGGACATGTCTTGGGTTGGCAGCGCGTGATGCTGGCCGGAAACGGCCTGGCAACCCTGCGCGCGGAGCAGGCCTGTACGGAGCTCGGCCTGGCCTGGCGCAACGCCGTGGATGGCGAGGAGCTCGTGGAGCGCGCCCTACGGCTCGGCTGCAGGGCAGTGCATCCCGGCGAGGAGGCGACCGAAGCTCAGTGGCACCTGGCACGCGCCTGCCGCCTGGCCGGCCTGGCCTTTGTCGGCCCACGAGAATCGCTGATCGCCGCCATGTGCGACGAGGCCGCCAGCCGACAACTGATGCGCGAGGCAGGGCTGCCGTTGGGTGACTCCCGCTATCGGGCACCCTGCGTGCATTTGCCGGTATTGGCCGATACCCGAGGGCAGGCACTGGCGCTGATCGAACATGAGGTGCTCGATGATACCCTTGCCGTCGCCCCCAGCGAGCGGCTCACGCCGGAGCAGCGCGCCTATCTCGGGCAGCTTGCCATCCAGGGGGCGCGTGCCGTGGGGCTGGTGGGGCTGGCGACGCTGAGCTTCACTCTGGTCGGTAATCGTCTCGGTTTCGTTGCCATGCGGCCGGGGCTGACCGGCTTTGAAGGGCTCGCCGAAGTGCTGACCGGCCTCGACCTGTCGATCGAGCTGATGCGGCTGGTGGCGGGGGAGCGCCTGAAACGGCCCCGGGTCGGGCCGATGGGGCATGGCCCGGGCCGCCCCGGTCAGGCGCGCTGGCGACGACTCGTTCACGGTGCGGGACAGTTGGGAGGCGGTCCGGGCGTCAGGCTGGATCGACCCGTATCCGCCGTGGCAACCGAAGCGCGGCTACTGGTCTGGGGGCGTGATGTCGCCGAGGCGAGGCGACGAGAGCGGCGCGCGCTGGTGGAATGGGGTGGCGAGTTGGGAACGACCGCTAACCCAGGCGACCCTCGGGAATGAACGCCGCCATAGCGACAGACACAAAAAAACCACAAAAACGGCTGCGTCCTAACGGCGCAGGGCGTACTATGCTTGTTGCAGCGCAGCAAAACAGTGTCTTCCCGATGTCGAAACGCTCGACGTCGGCGAACCTTTGGAGTCGAACATGAACTCACTGATGCCGACACCGCCTACCGAGGCGCTCAGTTTCCTTGATCCTTTCGGTATCGGCCGTGCCGCCTTCGACTATTGGCGCGATGCCGTCGAACGCAGTGTGCTTTACATGGACGTGATGCGTGAGCGGGGCAACCAGTATCTCGAACACATCGAGAAGACCAAGCCCAATGTACTCGGTTTCGACGCCGAAGTCGTAATGGATGGCCGCGCGTTGCCGCGGCCGGTCAATTACGAGCTGATGAAGATTCTTCCCCCGGCGGGAGTCGAGATCGACCCCCGGTCGCGCCCCTTCGTCGTGGTTGATCCGCGAGCCGGCCACGGGCCGGGCATCGGCGGCTTCAAGCCGGACAGCGAGATTGGTGTCGCTCTGCGCGCCGGCCATCCCTGTTATTTCATCGGTTTCTTGCCTTACCCCGAGCCGGGGCAGACCGTCGAAGACGTGGTCGAGGCGGAAATCGCCTTTCTGCGTCGTGTCGTCGAGCTGCATCCGGAATCCTGCGAGAAACCCATGGTCGTGGGCAATTGTCAGGCCGGCTGGCAGATCATGATGGCGGCCTCGCTGGAGCCCGATGCGTTCGGGCCGATCCTGATTGCCGGCGCGCCGCTCTCCTACTGGGCCGGCGAGCGGGGGCGTGCGCCGATGCGCTACACCGGCGGCATGACCGGCGGTAGCTGGATGACGACGCTGGCCAGCGATCTGGGCAGCGGGCTGTTCGACGGTGCGCTGCTGGTTCAGAACTTCGAACGCCTCAATCCGGCCAATACGTGGTGGGACAAGCAGTATCGGCTCTATGCGAACGTGGATAGCGAAGCGGAGCGCTACCTGAATTTCGAACGCTGGTGGGGCGGTCATGTGGTGCTGGGCGGCGAAGAAATCCAGTACATCGTGGACAACCTGTTCATCGGCAATCGACTCTCGACCGCCCAACTGGTCACCTCCGACGGCCGCCGCATCGACCTGCGCAACGTGCGATCGCCGGTGGTGGTGTTCTGCTCCCAGGGAGACGACATCACGCCGCCTCCCCAGGCGCTGGGCTGGGTGCGCGACCTTTACGATGGCATCGACGACATCATCGCCAACGAACAGACCATCGTCTACTGCGTGCACGACAGCACCGGTCACTTGGGCATCTTCGTGTCGAGCAGCGTATCGCGCAAGGAGCATGCCGAATTCACCGCCAACATCGATTATATCGATGTGCTGCCGCCGGGACTCTACGAGACCTCTGTGACCAGTGCCGCCGAGCGCGACGACGCCGAGCTCCTGGAGCGGGATTACCTGCTCGAATTCAAGCCACGATCGATCGAGGGGCTCAATCGCGACGTTCTGCATCACCGCGAGGACGATGACACTCGCTTTGCCACGGTGGCACGAATCTCGGAGATCAATCTGGGACTCTACCGCCTGTTCTGGCAACCCTGGATTCGTGCCGTGATGACTTCCGAGGCATCCCGCCTGATACGCCGTCTCCATCCGATTCGCCTCGGCTACAAGCTGCTTTCCGATCGCAATCCACTGTCGGTTCCGCTCCCGGTGCTGGCGGACTGGGTGCGCCAGGACCGCCATCCGATCGACGAAAACAACCTCTTCCGCACGCTGGAGAAAACCGTTTCGTCGCAGATCAGCCATGGACTGGATACGTGGCGCGAGATACGCGACCAAAGCATCGAGCAGGCATTCCTCACCGTGTATGGACAGCCTCTGCTGCAAACGATGGTGGGGTTGGGCGGTGACGCTCATGTGCATCGTCGCCGTCCGGGCAGCGAACCGGAGCATCGCCGCTTCATCGAGCGGCGTCAGGACGAGTTGCGCCATCGCGTGGCGGAAGGGGGTAGCCATGAGGCGGTAATGCGTTCGGTCATCCATGTGCTGGGCGGTTCGCCCACGACGGACGAGCGCAACTTCAAGCGTCTTCGTGCATCCCGCGCCGAGCTGGAGCCCAGCAGCAGCCTTGCGGATTTCAAACACTTGGTGCGTGAACAATTCTTCATTCTCAAGCTTCATCGCGAGGAGGCGCTCGATGCCATTCCCGCCCTGTTGAAAGGGGAGAGTGCAGAGGCGATCCGCGACTATCTCGCCCATATCGACCATGTGCTGGCCGCCAGTGGAGAGCTATCCGAACGATCCAGCAAGCGCTACGAGCATATCCGGGCGCTGTTCGCGCAGGCGATCGAGCGAGCCGATCCGGCGGAGCGTCGCCAGGCCTTGGCCGATCTGCACGATCGGGTCGAGCGCGGGGCCAAAGCCGAGGTCGCGGCACGCGATGAGGTCGAGAGGCTGCTGGCCGCACCGCCGGCCCGAAAGAGCGCCGCCGAATCGAAGGAGCACCAGCCGCGGCGCAACGGCGGCAAGCGGACCTCGCGCCGATCTGGCAAGAAAGACTGATTCCACGCTGGCCCGACCCCTCCGCGCCCCCGCCGGTCCCTCCGGCGGGGGCGTAACCGTTCGGAACGCTGGCATTGGCCCGACGCGCCTATGACGCTACCTTGATGCTACGTTCTCGATGTGGGATTGACTCCGCCGCAGCGGTCGTGACTGGCGCGAAGCAGGTGGCTGGGGTAGGGTAAGCGGATTTTTCACCCCGCGAGGATCGTCCGCCGAAGCACCGGTGGACCGGAACCGTTCAGGTGGGGCTCAGAACCCCGCCGTGCAGAATGTGGAGCACTATGGGCAAGTCATTGGTCATCGTCGAGTCGCCGGCCAAGGCCAAGACGATCAACAAGTACCTCGGCAGCGAGTTCATCGTGAAGTCGAGCGTGGGTCATATCCGTGACCTGCCGACCAGCGGCTCGGGCAAGGCGGCTTCCGATCCCAAGGAGCGCGCGCGACAGGCGGCGGCGACACGCAAGATGTCGCCCGAAGAGAAGGCCGAGTACAAGAAGCACAAGGCCAAGGATCAGCTCATCCGACGCATGGGCATCGACCCGGAGCATGGCTGGAAGGCTCACTACGAGATTCTGCCCGGCAAGGAGAAAGTGGTTGCCGAGTTGCAGAAGCTGGCCGAAAAGGCCGATGCCGTCTATCTCGCCACCGATCTGGACCGTGAGGGGGAGGCCATCGCCTGGCACCTCAAGGAAACCATCGGTGGCGATGACGGACGCTATCGCCGCGTGGTGTTCAACGAGATCACCAAGAACGCGATCAAGGAGGCGTTCAAGGAACCCAGCAGTCTCAATATTCCCCGTGTCGAGGCCCAGCAGGCGCGGCGTTTCCTCGACCGCGTGGTGGGGTTCATGCTGTCGCCCCTGCTGTGGGCGAAGATCGCCCGCGGTCTTTCGGCCGGCCGGGTGCAGTCGGTAGCGGTGCGCCTGATCGTCGAGCGTGAGCGCGAGATTCGCGCCTTCGTGCCCGAAGAGTTCTGGGACGTTCATGCCGATCTCGTCTCGAGCGATGGCGAGCCGGTGCGCTTCGAGCTGGTGCGGCAGGACGGCAAGCCCTTCCGCCCCACTTCGGAAGCCGAGACACTCGAGCGTATCGAACGCCTGCGCAAGGCAAGCCTTGCCATCACGGCGCGGGAGGACAAGCCCACCCGTTCGAAGCCGAATGCGCCCTTCATCACCTCGACCCTGCAGCAGGCCGCCAGCGGGCGACTCGGCTTCTCGGTAAAGAAGACCATGACACTGGCCCAGCGCCTCTACGAGGCGGGCTACATCACTTACATGCGTACCGACTCCACCAACCTGTCCCAGGATGCGGTGGCCATGGCGCGCGACCATATCGAACGGGAGTACGGCAAGCGCTACCTGCCCGAGTCGCCCAATCGCTACTCGAGCAAGGAGGGCGCCCAGGAGGCGCACGAAGCGATCCGTCCTTCCGATGTCAATCGCATGGCCTCCGACCTGGCGGGTATGGAGCGTGACGCCGAGCGCCTGTACGAGCTGATCTGGCGCCAGTTCGTAGCCTGCCAGATGACCCCGGCCGAATACCTCTCCAGCACACTCACCGTGGAAGCCGACGGTTATGAGCTCAAGGCCAAGGGGCGGGTGCTCAAGTTCGACGGCTATACCCGGATCATGAAGCCGGCCGGCAAGAACGAGGACCAGGCCTTGCCGGATCTCGCCGAAGGCACGCCGATGCGTCTCGAGGCGCTCGATCCGCAGCAGCACTTCACCAAGCCGCCTGCGCGCTACACCGAGGCGAGCCTGGTCAAGGAGCTGGAAAAGCGCGGCATCGGTCGTCCCTCCACTTATGCCTCGATCATCTCCACCATCCAGGATCGCGGCTACGTCAAGCTCGAGAACCGGCGCTTCTACGCCGAGAAACTCGGCGACATCGTCACCGAGCGGCTCAAGGAATCCTTCCCCGACCTGATGGATTTCTCCTTCACCGCGCGCATGGAAGATAGTCTCGACGAGGTCGCCGAGGGCGAGCGCAACTGGCGTGAACTGCTGGATGCGTTCTATGCGGAGTTTCGCGAAGAACTCGAAGCGGCCGAAAGCGAGGAGGGCATGCGGCCCAACCAGCCGGTGCCCACGGATATCGACTGCCCCACATGCGGGCGCAAGATGCAGATCCGCACGGCCTCCACCGGGGTCTTCCTGGGCTGTTCGGGCTACAACCTGCCCCCCAAGGAGCGTTGCAAGACCACCATCGACCTGCTGCCCGGCGACGAGGCGGTACCTGCCGATGCCGGTGAGGAGGCCGAGACCCAGGCGCTGCGCGCCAAGCACCGCTGCCCCAAGTGTGGCACGGCGATGGACAGCTACCTGATCGACGAGACGCGCAAACTGCATATTTGCGGCAACAGTCCCGACTGCGAAGGCTACGAGATCGAGCCCGGCAAGTTCCGCATCAAGGGCTACGACGGGCCGACCATCGAGTGCGACAAGTGCGGCAGCGAGATGCAGCTCAAGTCTGGGCGTTTCGGCAAGTACTTCGGCTGCACCAACGAGGCGTGCAAGAACACCCGCAAGCTGCTGCGCAACGGCGAGGTGGCCCCGCCCAAGATGGACCCTATTCCGATGCCGGAGCTGACCTGCCAGAAGGTGGAAGACCACTATGTGCTGCGCGACGGTGCCAGCGGCCTGTTCCTTGCCGCCAGCAAGTTCCCGCGCAATCGCGAGACGCGCCCGCCCTTGGTGCGCGAATTGCGGGCGCACGCCGACGAGCTGCCCGAAAAGTATCGCTACCTGCTTGATGCGCCCAGCGAGGATCCGGAAGGTCGCCCGGCGCAGATCCGCTTCTCGCGCAAACAGAAGGAGCAGTTCGTGATGACCGAAGAGGAGGGCAAGGCGACCGGGTGGAAGGCGTCCTACGCTAACGGTAGGTGGCAGATAGAGGACAAGCGCAAGTGAGCCCGCGAGCCCGTACCAACCAGTTGCTCTATCAGGCAGAGCTGATCCTCGATACCGCGCCGGGCGACGACGAACATGCCGAAGCCCGGCGCATGGCCGCCGAAGAGGCCGCACTGGCCCTGACCGAGCTGGCGCTGGAGTCGTTGCTGCGTGAAGTCACCGAACATGCGCGCTTCGCACGTCACGAATGGCGAGAGCTGCTTGGTCCGGAAGGGGCCGGCATCGCTGAACTGCATCGTCTGCGCGAGCTGGCGACGCGCCCCGGGAGTTGGTTGGCCTGGCTGCTCGTACGCATCGAGGCCCTGCATGGCAGTGACGGCGTGGCACGCCGGAAGAACGCTGCCCAGCCGGGACTCATCGCGGTGGGCAGTGGCGCGGCGTTGAGCGAAGAGATGCGGGCCTGCCTGCAGGAGGCCAAGCGTGAGATTGCCACACTGCGCGAAACCAGCCAAGAATGGTGAGGGGGCCTGGTCTCGATCCGGTAGCGGGAGCGGACCTAACGCATGCCAATTGCCAGGCGGTCGCTCGAAGGTCGTGGCGTTTATGTGCCAGACTGCAGTAGGTGACTCAGAGCAAGGAGACCGCCATGCCGGAAAGATCCACGATGAGCGATAGCTCCAGTGTCTTTCTTTCTCCCGAAATGCTTGGCTATTGGGATGAGGATTCATTGCGCGAGGTACCGGATGACGCCGGTATCTACTGCGTTTTTCGTGCGACCCGGGGTTCTGAATCGCAGGAAAGGGAGGTGAAGCAACTTCTCTATGTGGGCGAACACCGCAATGTACGCTACGCCCTGCAGCACCACCCCGACAAGGAGACGTGGCGTGACGTCCTCGAGCCGGGCGAGACGCTCTGGTACTCGATGGGGCTTTGCAGCCATGCGAACCGTGAGCGCCTGCTGGCGGCCATGATCCATGCGCACAAGCCGCGCTTCAACGGTACGAGCGAATACCTGGATCGCTTCCCGTTCCCCGAAACGTCGGTACATCTCTACGGCAAGAAGGACAAGCTGTTAAACATTTTTACCGTCGAACAGAAGGAATAGGCGGTAAAGGCTGGGCTAGACTGCTTCCATCGACCACGCTTCGGTCCGCCGGAGCGTGGATTCTTCACGGAGGAAGCGATATGCCCGATAGCCAAGACACCTACCGCTCCCACCTGATGCCGGCATTGCGCCCGCTGCTCGAAGCGGCGCCGGCCCCCGGCAGCAATGCCCTGGAAGCCCACGCATTGCTCGACGATGCCCTGCGGGCCAGGGCGACCGATGTCCATCTCGACCCCCTCCATGACGGCTACCGTATTCGCCTGCGCATCGATGGACGCATCGTCGATGCGCTGCGCATCGAGTCCGGCCAGGGGGCGCGCCTGGTCAACCAGTTCAAGGTGCTGTCGGGGCTCAATCCGGTGCCTTCGCTGGCCACCGCCGAGGGCAGCTTCAGCTGGGCATTCGAGCCAGGGACAGAAGCGCTCTACATGCGGGTCACGGCGGTGCACTGCGTGGCGGGAGAGAAACTTGCGGTGCGTTTCCTGGCGCCGCCGCAGACCTTCGACGATACCGCCTCACTGGGCATCGGTGAGGAAGGGGCGATGGGGATACGCCGTTGGATGGATGCCACCGGCAGCATGCTGCTGGTGGCCGGACCCACCGGAGCCGGCAAGACCACGACGCTCTACACATTGCTCAACCAACTGCGGCTGACCGACAGTCACGTGGTGACTCTGGAGAATCCCGTGGAATACGGGATATCGGGTATCAACCAAGTCCAGGTGGACAAGGATCATGGGTTGAATTTCGAAAGCGGGACCCGCTCGCTTCTGCGCCTGGACCCTGACTACGTGCTGATTGGCGAGATCCGCGACGTCGAGTCGGCCCGTGCGGCGCTGAGCGTGACCAGCAGCGGTCGCTCGCTGATGGGCACCCTGCATAGTCGCGATGCCGTGGGCGTCGTCACGTCAATGCGCCAACTGGGACTTTCCGACAGCGAGATCGGAGCCAATCTCGGGCTGGTGATCGCTCAGCGCCTGGTGCGTCGCCTGTGTCAACACTGCCGTGTTCGGCAGCCGCCGGAACGTTCCGACAGCGAGTGGCTGCAGGCCATCGGGCTGTCGATGCCGGAGCTGACCTGGAGCGCTCCGGGCTGCACGCAGTGCGACGGCCTGGGTTACCGCGGCAGGATCGGGGTATTCGAGATCTGGCAGCTCACCCCGGAGGACTATGCTCGAATACTGCGCCATGCCGACGAGTCCGAGCTTCGCCGCGCCTTGCTCGAGCGGGGCGAGGCGCTGATGCTGTCCGACGGTCTGTCCAAGGCAGGGGCGGGCATCACCTCGCTGCGCGAGGTGTTCCGCATGGGGGCGATTCTCACGGCATGAAGACATCCAA
Organism: Billgrantia pellis; assembly: GCF_008297955.1. GTDB lineage: Bacteria > Pseudomonadota > Gammaproteobacteria > Pseudomonadales > Halomonadaceae > Halomonas > Halomonas pellis. The sequence continues at coordinate 263,234 of NZ_VTPY01000001.1, forward strand.
ACCTCCGGAATGAAAATCGCAAAGGCATGTCCGACGCGGAGTTACGCCAAGACGACAGACATGGGAGGCTGGAATGCGTTATAACTCGCCGAGCCTCGTATCGATTCAGTCCGCATGAGGAGCCGATGATCTCCATCACCCGCCGTCGCTTCGGCCAGCTTGCGCTGCTTACCCCTTTCACACTGCTCCTTGCCGAGCGGGCCAACGCCAACCTGATCGAGACGCTACTGGCGCGCGCCGATACTCCGCGTCACGCCGACGAAGTCTGGGTGCTCGTCGATGACGTCGAGGCGTCATTGAGTGTCTATCGCGGCAATCTCCGCCTCGAGCGATTCGCGCCGATCTCGCTGGGGCGGGGCGGGGCCAGCGTAGAGCGCACCGAAGGAGGCAATGTCACGCCGAAGGGGGAATTTCGTGTCAACCGATTCAACTGGGAGAGTCAGTGGCGTACCTTCATCGGGCTCGACTACCCGACGCCATTGCATGCGCGCATGGCATTGAAATCAGGGCTTTACACGGAGCAAGATTACGATGATTATTTCGCCTACTACCGGCGCCATGGTTATCCACCCCAGCGCACCGTGCTGGGAGGCTATATCGGTATCCATGGCCTCGGTAGGGCAGACCCGGAAGTACATGCCAACTATCACTGGACTCAGGGTTGCGTGGCGGTGACGGATTCGCAGATCGACAGGCTTTCCGAGCTAATCGGCATTGGCACTCGCGTCGTCATCCGCTAGGCTCTAGATACGCAAGGGACGTTTCGAGCTATGGACAAGCGCCGTAGGGTATTATAAAACAGCGTTTGACTCCTGTGCTTGGCAGCAGTCGCTGCAAGAATCCTGCATTGAGCAGGATAGCCTGATCTCAGGCTTCATTAACGCCGCTGTACCAACGTGTGCAGTACCAAGGAAGACTCAAGGAGAACACCATGACTCTGAAGACCACCCTGAAGCTGACCGCCGCTGCTGCTTCCCTGGCCATCCTGGCCGGTTGTGCCTCCAACGCTGCGCTGGACGAAGTCCGCCAGACTGCCGAAGCGGCTCAGGCCGACGCTGCCGAAGCACGCAGCATCGCGACTCAGGCGCAGAACACAGCCAACCAGGCGCAGCGTGACGCCCAGGCGGCTCTGCAGATGTCCGAGCAGAACCGCGAAGAAATGAACCGCATGTTCCAGCGTTCCATGCAGAAGTAATTCTGCCGGAACGCCGCATTGCCTTAGTGGCAGTAGCGGTTCTGCAACAGGAAAACCCCGCCTAGGCGGGGTTTTCTCGTTGGTTCGGATCGAGGCTCACCACAGCGGAGAATGGCAGGACGTCGTCCGCCGTGGCGGCAGCCAGGTCAGAGGTGGCTGACCTCGAGTTCCGAGAACAGCTCCGGCTGCTGGCTGATTTCCAGTTCGGAGAACAAGCCGCCGCCGAGCGCTTCCTCGCTTCCCTCCGAGAGAGGCTCCTCCTCGGCCACCCGGAGCAGCGAAATCAGGCGGCCGTCGGGCTGTTCCACCACTTGGCGCAGTTGGCCGTAATCGATCGGCGCGGGGTCCTCTCCGAAGGAGCCGGCCACGATTTCCATGGCGTTGAGGATCGGCTCGAAGGTGCCGAGGTTTTCCTCGAGCTGGGGGAACGATTGCGCGTAAAGAATCCCGTCGGCGGACCAGGCAACCTTGAACGGCTGGTCGATGATGTTCACCGGGGTGCCGCTCGGGACGCGCTCGTAGAGCGACTCGATATCCTCGGGGAACATGCGGATGCAGCCGCGGCTGGCACGCATGCCGACGCCGTCGGGACGGTTGGTGCCGTGGATCAGATAGCTTGGCAGACCGAGCAGGATGGCATGACGACCCAGTGGGTTGTCGGGGCCAGGCGGTACGATGGAGGGGGCCGGTTCGCCGCGTGCGGCGGCTTCCTCACGCATCGAGCGCGGTGGAGACCAGTGGGGGTCCTTCACCTTGACCGTGGTCCGGGTGACTCCGACCGGCGTGGCATAGCCGTCGCGACCGATGCTGATCGGATACGTCTCGACGATGCCCGGGCGTGAGTAGTAGTACAGACGCAGCTCGGAGAGATTGACCACGATGCCTTCGCGCGGGGCATCGGGTAGGATGTGCTGCGAGGGGATGACCACCTCGGTACCCGGACGAGGGGCCCAGATGCTGACCTCGGGGTTGGCCATGCGCATTCCCTCGTAGCCAACGTTGTGTCGGCGTCCGATATCGAGCAGCGTTTCGCCTTCCTCGACGGTCACGGTATAGACCTCGCCGATCACGTTGCCCTCTTCCGGCAAATGATAGTGGCCACGGGGCAGGGAGGCGCGCTCTTCGGCGCCTTCCTCGGCGATGGCGGGAGAGGCTAGCAGAGTCACCAGGCCCAGCAGGGCGGCACCAAGGCCGTGTCGCACGGCCAGTGTCGGATTCTTCATCAACGTTGCTTTCTCGTCATTGGGTCGTCTGCCGGAGGGACGCTTCCTGGCATCCGGTACCGTTCAGCACGACGATCAAGCGCCACTGCAAGGTGGCGCCGGGTGTGTCGATCTGCGATAAGACATTTGCGCATAGTATAGCGTTCTGCGGCGCGGGGGGAGCCCCGGCACCGATGAGACCGGTCAGGCGGCCTCGGTCTTGCGGTTTAACGTATCGAGGAGCTCCTCGACGACATGGAAGCGGGCCTCCTCGTTGCCCATGTCGGCCTCGAAGCGAAGCGTATCGGCACCGTCGAGGCGATAACGCTTTGGGGCCCCCTGGATCAACTTGACCAGGACCAGCGGATCGACGCGAGTCTGGGTGCCGAAGATCACGCGTCCGCGTTCGGTGCCGGCCTCGAGGCGCACGATTCCGAGCCGCTCGGCGCGCTGACGCAGCCGAGTCTGGCGCATCAGGGTCTTGACCGGTGCGGGCAGCAGGCCAAAGCGATCGATCATTTCCACCTGCAGCTCCTTGAGTTCTGCCTCGTCGCTGGCGCTGGCGATGCGCTTGTACATCACCAGGCGTTGCTGTACGTCGGGCAGATAATCGTCGGGAATCAGCGCCGGCAAATTGAGGCTGACTTCGACGCCCTCGTTGAGCGGCGCCTCGATGTTGGGCATCTTGCCGGCACGAATGGCGGCCACGGCGCGGTCGAGCATTTCCATGTAAAGGGTATAGCCGATGGCCTCCATCTGGCCGCTCTGCTCTTCGCCAAGCAGCTCGCCGGCGCCACGTATCTCCATGTCATGGCTGGCCAGGGTGAAGCCGGCGCCGAGATCCTCGGCGGCGCCGATCGCCTCAAGGCGCTTGACGGCGTCCTTGGTGATCGCCCGCGGCGGCGGGGCGAGCAAGTAGGCATAGGCCTGATGATGGCTGCGCCCTACGCGACCGCGCAGCTGGTGCAACTGGGCCAGGCCGAACTTGTCGGCACGCTCGATGATGATGGTATTGGCGCTGGGGATGTCGATGCCGGTCTCGATGATGGTAGAGCAGACCAGCACGTTGTAACGCTTGTGGTAGAAGTCCGACATGACCCGCTCAAGCGCCCGTTCGGGTAACTGGCCGTGGGCGACCGCCACTCGCGCTTCCGGCACCAACGCGCGGACCGTCTCGGCAGCCGTCTCGATGGTCTTGACTTCGTTGTGCAGGTAGTAGACTTGACCGCCACGCAGAATTTCGCGAAGGATCGCCTCCTTGATGATCGATTCGTCGCGCTGCTGGACAAAGGTCTTCACCGACAGGCGGCGGGCCGGCGGCGTGGCGATGATCGAAAGGTCGCGGATACCGCTCATGGCCATGTTGAGCGTACGTGGAATCGGCGTGGCGGTGAGGGTGAGGATGTCCACCTCGGCGCGTAGTTCCTTGAGACGCTCCTTCTGGGCGACGCCGAACCGGTGCTCTTCGTCGATGATGAGAAGTCCCATCTTGGATAGCTTCATTGATTTCGAGAGCAGCTTGTGGGTGCCGATCACGATGTCGGCCTGGCCGCTCTCGATGCGCTTGAGCGACTCCGCCTGGCCCTTGCCGGCGGTGAAACGCGAAACCAGCTCGATCTGCACCGCGGTATCGGCGAACCGGTCGCGAAAATTCTCGTAGTGCTGTCGGGCGAGCAGGGTGGTCGGTACGAGTACCACCACTTGGCGTCCTGAATGCACGGCGAGAAAGGCGGCGCGCATGGCGACTTCGGTCTTGCCGAAACCGACATCGCCGCAGACGACGCGATCCATGGGGCGCGGTGCGGTCATGTCACCGATCACCGCGGCGATGGCGGCGCGCTGATCCGGGGTTTCCTCGAACGGAAAACGGGCGGCGAAGCGGGCATACTCTTCGTCTGGCGGTGGGCAGGCGAAACCCTCGCGCGCTTCGCGGCGTGCGTAGACGTCGAGCAGTTCGGCGGCGGTATCGCGAATCTTCTCGGCGGCGCGTCGCCGGGCCTTGTCCCACTGTTCGGATCCGAGGCGATGCAGCGGGGCGAGCTCGTCGTCGGTACCGGCATAGCGTGAAATGAGATGCAGATTATCCACCGGCACGTAGAGCTTGGCGCCCTCGGCGTACTCGAGCGCCACGAATTCCGCAGCCTGGCCGCCGGCCTCGAGTCGCTCCAGGCCTCGGTATCGCCCCACACCGTGGGTCTGGTGGACTACCGGCGCTCCCGGGCGCAGTTCCGAGAGATGGCGGATCGCCAGTTCGCCAAGGTCCGTCGCCTTCTCCCGGCGTCGACTCTGGCGCACCACGTCACCGAAAAGTTCCGTCTCGCTGATGACGACGAGCTTGGGGTCCTCCAACCATAAACCGGCGTCGATCTCGCCTTCGGTGATGGCCAGGCGCATGTCGCCGGCGAGGAAGGTGGCGAAATCTTCGACGTGGGGGAGGGTCAAGGGCAGTGGGGCGAGGGTTTCCTCCAGGGCCTCGCGGCGCCCTCGCGATTCGGCGACGAAAAGCACTCGGGTCTCGCCGTGTTCTTCCAGAAAGCGCGCCAAAGTTGCCAGTGGCTGCTTCGCACGGGCGTTCACCGCCACGTCGGGCAATGCGCGGGCGGCAGGTATCTGGGCATGGCGCCGTTCCGGGTCGGCGACCAGTTCGACGCGGGGATGGCGCTTGATGGCGCCGAAGGCTTCGGCCACCGGCACGAAGGCGCGGTGCGGTGGCAGCAGCGGCCGGGTGGGATCGACGCCGAGATTCTCGTAGCGGCTCTCGATGGCCGCCCAATGATGCTCGGCGGCGGGATAGGTCTCGGGAAGCAGTGCGACCCGAGTGCCTTCGGCCAGATGGTCGAATAACGTCGCCGTCTCTTCGAAGAACAGGGGTAGGTACTGCTCCAGGCCGGGGGAGGGAATGCCCTTGAGGGCGTCCACGTAGAGCGGGCATTGGCGCGGGTCGACGTCGAACAACGTCTCGAAGCCCTCACGGAAGCAGGCAATGGCCGAGCGCGACAGCGAATATTCGTGGGCGGGCAGCAGCTCCACGCGCTCGACCTTATCCTGGCTGCGCTGGGTATCGGGGTCGAAGCGGCGCAGGCTGTCGATTTCGTCGTCGAACAGGTCGATGCGCAGTGGGCCGTCGCTGCCCATCGGAAAAAGATCGATCAGTGCCCCACGCAGAGCGTACTCGCCTGGTTCGTAGACGGTCTCCACGGCGCGATAGCCGGCCCGGGAAAGGCTTCCGCGGAATCCTTCGCGATCCAGCGATTGTCCCACCTCGAGCGTCATCACGCGCCCGGCGATATAGTCGACTGGGGGGAGTCGTTGCATCAGGGTATTGATCGGCACCAGCACGATGCCATGCTCGCCATTCTGTAGCCGGCGCAGCGTGCGCAGGCGCTCCGAGACAATGTCCTGATGCGGCGAGAAGCTGTCGTAGGGCAGGGTTTCCCAATCGGGAAACGGCAGAACCGGCACCGTGGCGAAGAAACGCAGGTCGTTCTCGAGACGCTGGGCGGTCGCGGTGTCGGGAGTGACCACCAGCAGCGGCGCATCGTCGGCGAGATGGGCCAACGCCAGGGCGGCTGCGCTGCCGGGCGGCATGTGCCAGTAGAGCGTGTCACGGACGCCCTGGGGGCGTGGCGGTTCGAGTGGCGAAAAGTTGGGCATGGTGTCGTCAGGCCATGTCGTGTGTCGTGGAATGCGGGCCGTCGGGGCCGGTTGCGCCGCCGGTCGAAGAGCATCTGCGCAGAGTGGAATGGCATCATACCAGCCCCACACGACGCTTGTAGTCAAACTCTGTTTCCTGTAATCCCCCTACAGCGCGTGCGACTATCCTTCGATTGCCCCACCGAAGCGCGGACGGGATAATGATAGGGAATTCCCGACTATGAGAGAGGCTTCACGTGAGTCAGCAACCCCTCGAGACCGTCTTCCAGGAGTGGCACGACAACCAGGCGCTCGCCGAGCAAATGATCCCGCTGATCGGCAGCCTCTACCGCCACAATAACGTGGTGACCACGCTCTACGGGCGCTCGCTCTTCAACCGCTCGGTGATTCGCATCCTGAAGGATCACCGCTTCGTCAGGAAGGTCGAGGGAACCGAGCTCTCCGTACGGGATACCCTGCCGCTGGTCCAGGCCATGACCGAGCTGAACCTGGGGCCGGCCCATGTCGACGTAGGGAAGCTGGGCGTGGCGTTCAAGAAACGCGGGGATGGCGACGTCAAGGCCTTCCTGCGTGAAGAACTCGCCGAGATCGTCGATGCGCACGATCCGAACGGTAACAACGGCCGGTCCAAGGACGTGGTGCTTTACGGTTTCGGCCGAATCGGCCGTCTGCTGGCCCGGGTGCTGGTGGAGAAGGCCGGTGGCGGCAACCTGCTGCGCCTGCGTGCGATCGTGGTGCGCGGCCGTGGCGACATCGCCAAGGATCTCGAGAAACGGGCCAGCCTGCTGCGCCGCGATTCCGTACACGGCCCCTTCGACGGCACCATCCACGTCGATACCGAAGCGCGTACCATTACCGCCAACGGCAACGTCATTCATGTCATTTATGCCGACAAACCCAGCGACATCGACTATACCGCGTACGGTATCGACAATGCCGTCGTGGTCGACAACACCGGCATCTGGCGTGACGAAGAGGGCCTCGGCCAGCATCTGCAGTGCAGGGGCGTGTCCAAAGCGCTCCTGACCGCTCCGGGCAAGGGTGGCATCAAGAACATCGTCTTCGGCATCAACCACGGCGATATCGAAGAGAACGACACCATCCTCTCGGCGGCGTCATGTACCACCAACGCCATCGTGCCGGTGCTCAAGGTACTCAACGACGAGTATGGCATCGAGTGCGGGCACGTGGAAACGGTGCACGCCTACACCAACGACCAGAACCTGATCGACAATTACCACAAGGGCGACCGCCGCGGCCGCAGTGCGCCGCTCAACATGGTGCTGACCGAGACCGGGGCGGCCAAGGCGGTGGCCAAAGCGTTGCCGGAGCTGACCGGCAAGCTGACCGGTAACGCCATCCGCGTGCCGATCCCCAACGTGTCCATGGCCATCCTCAACCTGACCCTAGGGCACGAGACCGACGCTGCGTCGCTTAACGACTACCTGCGTCGCATGTCGATCGATTCCGCCTACCAGAAGCAGATCGACTTCGTCGATTCGCCCGAGGTGGTCTCGTCCGATTTCGTGGGCAACCGGCATGCCGGCATCGTCGACGCCAAGGCGACCATCGCCAGTGGCAAGCAGGCCGTGCTCTACGTATGGTACGACAATGAGTTCGGTTACAGCTGCCAGGTGGTGCGTATTCTGCAGCACATCTCCAACGTGAACTTTCTGAAGTTGCCCCGCGCTCAGGGCTAGCTGCGAGGCAGCGTACGTTTCCGACCCGGCAGGGTCGGAAATGGCGGATCCAAGCATCTTCACGCTATCCGGGCCGACGTCTTCGGACGGTCGGCCCGCTCCATCGAGGCCTTCCCAACCCCTGAAACGAGTGCCTTTCAACGCCTATTGAACCCAGCCGAAGCCGCTTGACAGGCGGTTTTCTACCCCTTATTGCGACCTTAGGCCGTGTGGTCTTTGGTCGCGCTTGTCTTTATAATACTGTGGATTTTTTCGGGGTGGCCCGAAACGTTTCGGGCCTGACTGGTAACGTACTGACTCAACAAGAATTCGAATCCATTCGAACCCCTTTCCTTCGTATATCCGATCCATCAACTGGGCGAGACTATGATCGAAGTCAAGAAAGGCCTGGATCTCCCCATCATGGGGGCGCCCGAGCCGAGCATCGACGATGCCCGGCCCGTGCGTCACGTGGCTATCCTGGGCACCGACTACGTCGGTATGAAACCGACCATGGAGGTCCGGGAAGGGGACAAGGTGAAACTGGGCCAACTCCTCTTCACCGACAAGAAGAACGAAGGCGTGCGCTTCACGGCTCCGGCGGCCGGTGAAATCGTCGCCATCAACCGTGGCGAGAAGCGCAAGTTGCTCTCGGTCGTCGTCAAGGTCGACGAGAACGAGGAGGCGGTGGAGTTCACCGCTCATGGTCGCGACAAGCTTGAAAGCCTCGAGCGCCAGGTGGTCGTCGAACAACTGGTCGAGTCCGGCCTGTGGACGGCGCTGCGCACGCGCCCTTATTCACGCACGCCGGCAATCGACAGCGAGCCGGCGGACATCTTCGTCACGGCCATCGACACCCACCCCTTGAGTGCCAATCCCGCCGACGTCATCGCCGAGCAGCCCGAGGCGTTCGAGGACGGCCTCAAGGTGCTCGCGCGGCTGACCCAGGGCAAGGTCTTCCTGTGCACCGCACCCAACGCACCCATTCCCGGCGGCAACGTGGCGGGTGTGCAGCTCGAGACCTTTGCCGGTCCGCACCCGGCAGGCCTGGTCGGCACGCACATTCACTTCCTGTCGCCGGTCGCCCTGCACAAGCATGTCTGGCACATCGGCTACCAGGACGTGATCGCCTTCGGCAGGCTGTTCACCGAAGGCAAGCTCGATATGTCGCGAATCGTCGCCGTGGGAGGGCCGCGTGCCGAGAAACCGCGCCTGTTGCGAACGCGGATCGGCGCCAGCACCGAGGAACTGTTGGCGGGGGAAATCCTCCAACCCGAAGATACGCGCGTGATCTCCGGTTCGGTGTTCTCGGGATTCACCGCGGAGGGCAGCCTGCGTTATCTGGGGCGCTTCCACAACCAGTTCAGCCTGCTCGAAGAGGGCAACAAGCGGAGCTTCCTGGGCTGGTTGTCGCCGGGCAACAATCGCCACTCCGTGCTTGGCATCTACCTGTCGAGGTTCATGGGGCTCAACAACTATGCACCCAACACCTCTACCAACGGCTCCGAGCGCGCCATGGTGCCGGTGGGCGTTTATGAGGAAGTGATGCCGTTGGACATTCTGCCGACCCAGCTGCTGCGCACGCTGATCGTCGGTGACATCGAGGTGGCTATGCAGCTCGGATGCCTGGAGCTGGATGAAGAGGACCTGGCGCTGTGCACCTACGTGTGCCCGGGCAAGTACGAATACGGTCCCATCCTGCGTGAAAACCTCACCATGATCGAGAAAGAGGCCTGATGATGGGTATCCGACAGACACTCGACAATCTCGAACCTCATTTCCACAAGGGGGGGAAGTACGAGAAGTGGTATCCGCTCTTTGAAGCGGTCGACACCATCTTCTATTCGCCGCCCAGCGTGACCAAGACAACGGCTCATGTACGCGACGGCATCGACCTGAAGCGCATCATGATCACCGTGTGGCTATGTACCTTCCCGGCCATGTTCTTCGGCATGTGGAATGCCGGCTGGTTGGCCAACATGGCGATCGCCGACGGCTACGAGGCGCTGGGCGGGTGGCGCGAAGCCGTGGTGATGCTACTCGCGGGTAGCCACGATCCGGGCAGCATGTGGGCCAATTTCGTGCTTGGCGCCACCTACTTCCTGCCGATCTATCTGGTGACCTTCGTCGTCGGTGGCTTCTGGGAGGTGCTGTTCGCCATCAAGCGCGGCCACGAGGTCAACGAGGGCTTCTTCGTCACTTCCGTTCTGTATGCCCTGATCCTGCCTGCGACCATTCCGCTGTGGCAGGTGGCGCTGGGCATCACGTTCGGTGTCGTGATCGGCAAGGAAATCTTCGGCGGCACCGGCAAGAACTTCCTCAACCCGGCACTGACTGGCCGCGCCTTCCTCTACTTCGCCTATCCGGCGCAGATATCGGGCGACGAGGTGTGGGTGGCGGCCGATGGCTATACCGGCGCGACGCCTCTCTCCATCGCTTTCCAGGAAGGCATGGTGGAACTGACCTCCCAGTACAGCTGGTGGGATGCCTTCATTGGCTACCTGCCCGGCTCCGTCGGTGAGGTCTCGACCTTGGCCATCTTCATCGGCGCCGCGGTGCTGCTGTGGACCAAGATCGCCTCCTGGCGAATCATGCTGGGATGCCTGCTCGGCATGGTGGGGACGAGCCTGCTGTTCAATTTGGTCGGCTCCGAGAGCAACCCGATGTTCGCCATGCCCTGGTACTGGCACCTTGTCATCGGCGGCTTCGCCTTCGGCATGGTCTTCATGGCGACCGATCCGGTGTCTGCCTCGATGACGAACCCCGGTCGCCTGATCTTCGGCATCCTGATCGGTGTGATGACCGTACTGATCCGCGTAGTGAACCCGGCGTTCCCGGAAGGCATCATGCTGGCGATCCTGTTCGCCAACCTATTCGCTCCGCTGATCGACCACTTCTTTGTTCAGGCCAACATCAAGCGCCGCATGCGGCGTGTGGGTGTGCCGGCCGAGGAGACTGCCTGATGGCACAGAGCAATAACTCCATCAAGAAGATTCTCACGGTGGCGTTCGCACTCTGCATCGTGTGTTCGGTCATCGTGTCGACCGCGGCGGTGGCGCTGCGACCCAAGCAACAGCTCAACCAGGAGCTTGATCGCAAGACGAATATCCTGAGCGTGGCCAACCTGTACGAGCCGGGCATGGACGTCGAGGAAGCATTCCGCGAGGTGACGCCACGCGTGGTCGACATGCGCACGGGCGAGTACACCGATGAATTCGATCCGGAAACTTTCGACCACTTCCAGGCGGCACGCGATCCGGCCATGGGGCGTACCCTGTCGGGCGATCGCGACATCGCCGGTCTGAGCCGCGTCGAGAACTTCGCCACCGTCTATCTGGTCGGTGACCCCGAGGATCCGGATCAGGTCATCCTGCCGATCCGCGGCCAAGGGCTGTGGGGGTTGATGCGTGGCTTCATGTCGGTGGAAGGTGACGGAAACACCATCGTCGGTATCACCTATTACGAACACAGCGAGACGCCAGGGCTGGGTGCCGAGGTCAACAATCCACGCTGGCAGGCTCAGTGGGAAGGCAAGAAGATCTTCGCCGACGAGGAAGATCTGGCCCCGGCCATCCATCTGACCAAGGGCGGTGCCAGCGGCGAGACCGAAATCGATGCCCTGTCCGGCGCTACCCTGACCAGCAACGGCGTCACCAACATGCTGCAGTTCTGGTTGAGTCCGGAGGGGTTCGGCACCTACTTGGCACGCTTCCGTAGCGGAGTCGACCAGGAACAGGTGCAGGAAACCGACGTCGAACTCGAAGCTGAAGCTTAAGGAGCCTGAACATGTCCGCTGCGACTCCCAAGGGCGTCCTGATGACCCCGATCTTCAACAACAACCCCATCGCCTTGCAGGTCCTCGGTATCTGCTCGGCGCTGGCGGTGACGACCAGCATGAGCGTTTCGCTGGTCATGGCGCTGGCCGTTATTTCGGTAACGGCATTCTCCAACCTGTTCGTGTCGCTGATTCGCCACCATATTCCGTCCTCGATTCGCATCATCGTGCAGATGACCATCATCGCCTCGCTGGTGATCGTGGTGGATCAGGTGCTCAAGGCGTTCGCCTACGAGATGTCCAAGCAGCTCTCGGTGTTCGTCGGCCTGATCATCACCAACTGCATCGTGATGGGGCGTGCCGAAGGCTTCGCCATGCAGAACACGCCTGGCCTTTCCTTCTTGGACGGTGTCGGCAACGGGCTGGGCTACGGCTTCATCCTGATGACCGTGGGCTTCGTTCGTGAACTGCTCGGTTCGGGAAGCATCTTCGGTTTCACCGTGCTGCAAACGGTGCAGGATGGCGGCTGGTATGTGCCCAACGGCCTGTTGCTGCTGCCGCCGTCGGCGTTCTTCATCATCGGCCTGATCATCTGGGCGCTGCGCGAGACGCATCCGGAGCAGGTCGAGAGGAACGAGTTCGTGATGAGAAAGAACAGCATGCCGAAGGAGGCCGTGTAACATGGAGCACTACATCAGCCTTTTCGTTGCCTCGGTGTTCGTCGAAAACCTGGCGCTGGCGTTCTTCCTGGGCATGTGTACCTTCCTGGCGGTATCCAAGAAGGTGTCGGCCGCCATTGGTCTCGGTATTGCGGTGATCGTGGTGTTGACCATCTCCGTGCCGGTCAACAACGTCATCTTCAATGCGCTGTTGGCGGAAGGCGCCTTGACCTGGACCGGTATCGAAGGTGCCGAGAACATCGATCTGTCGTTCCTGGGTCTGCTCTCCTATATCGGTGTCATCGCCGCCCTGGTGCAGATTCTCGAGATGTTCCTCGACAAGTACGTCCCGGCGCTTTACAACGCGCTGGGCGTGTTCCTGCCGCTGATCACCGTGAACTGCGCCATCCTCGGTGGCGTGCTGTTCATGGTCGAGCGTAACTACGGTTTCGGCGAATCCGTGGTCTACGGGCTGGGCTCCGGCGTGGGCTGGGCCTTGGCCATCACCGCGCTGGCGGGGATTCGCGAGAGGCTCAAGTACAGTGACGTGCCGGCTGGTCTGCAGGGCCTGGGGATCACCTTCATCACCGTGGGGTTGATGTCGCTGGGCTTCATGTCCTTCTCGGGCATACAGCTCTGAGCCAGGGCACGTTTCCGGCGGCGTTCGCGCCGCCGGAAAACAGGTTACACAGCAAATAGGAAACCGACATGGTTGGAACATCTATCATCTTGCTCGGTGTGTTCATGTTCACCGTGGTCGTCATCGGCCTCGTCGTGGTAATCCTGGCGGCCCGCAGCAAGCTCGTCAGCACCGGCGACGTATCCATCGAGATCAACGGCGACCCGGAGCACACCATTACCACCCAGGCTGGCGGCAAGCTGCTCAACACGCTGGCGGCCAATGGCATCTTCCTCTCCTCCGCCTGCGGCGGCGGCGGTTCCTGCGCTCAGTGCAAGTGCCGGGTGGAAGAGGGGGGCGGCTCCATTCTGCCGACCGAAGAGTCCCATTTCACCCTGCGCGAGAAGAAGGAGGGGTGGCGCCTCTCCTGCCAGGTGCCGGTGAAGCAGGACATGAAGATTGAAGTGCCGGAGGAGGTTTTCGGCGTCAAGAAGTGGGAGTGCGAGGTCATCGCCAACCCCAATGTCGCCACCTTCATCAAGGAGCTGAACCTGCGCCTTCCCGAGGGCGAGGAAGTGGCCTTTCGTGCGGGCGGTTACGTCCAGCTGGTAGCGCCGCCCTACGACATCACGTTTTCCGACTTCGATATCGAGGAGGAGTATCGCGGCGACTGGGAGAAGTTCGATCTGTTCAAGATCTCCCACAAGAACGACGAGGAAGTCATTCGCGCCTACTCCATGGCGAACTACCCCGAAGAGAAGGGGATTCTCAAGTTCAACATCCGTATCGCCACGCCGCCTCCGGGTACCAGCCATCCGCCGGGCCTGATGTCGACCTATGTCTTCAACCTGAAGCCGGGCGACAAGGTGACCGTGATGGGCCCGTTCGGCGAGTTCTTCGCCAAGGACACCGACGCCGAGATGGTCTTCATCGGCGGTGGTGCGGGGATGGCGCCGATGCGCAGCCATATCTTCGATCAGCTCAAGCGTCTCGACTCCAAGCGCAAGATCAGCTTCTGGTACGGTGCGCGCTCCTGGCGCGAGACCTTCTACAATGAAGAGTACGACAAGCTGGCCGAGGAGCATCCCAACTTCGAGTGGCATCTGGCTCTTTCCGACCCGCAGCCGGAGGACAACTGGACCGGGCCGACCGGATTCATCCACAACGTGCTGTACGAGAATTACCTCAAGGACCATCCGGCTCCCGAGGATTGCGAGTACTACATGTGCGGACCGCCGATGATGAACGCCTCGGTGATCAAGATGCTGCTCGATCTTGGGGTAGAGCCAGAGAATATTCTGCTGGATGACTTCGGCGGATGATACCCCTCGCCCCAGGGCGATTTTCAGGGCTGACCCGCATCGGGTCGGCCCTGTTCATGTTCGTCGTAGTGCTGCCCATGGCACTGAGCGCCTGTCGCCATCCATTCGGCGAGCACCATCTCCAGGGCGCGGCCCTGGGAACGGGATACCATATCACCCTGTATGCCGATCTGGATGACGCCTCGCTCCTGGCGCTGGAGACCGGCATACAAGGTGAACTGGAACGCCTGCAACGCAAGCGCGGGCTCTACGTACGCGCGCTCAATGCCGCTTTCGCTCGGGTTGGGATGCCGGCGCCGGCCGTCTTGTTGGGTGAGATGGATCGCGTGGTTCATGCCCTGGCCGTTGACCGCGTGACCGAGTGGTTGGACGCCCACGAGGAGATCGCTGCGTTGGTCGAGATGGGCGGCGTAATGCGCGCGGCGGGGGCTCCACCGGATGGCGGTTGGCGCCTGTCACTGGAGCGCGCTGGACTGCCCAAGCGAGTCGAAGAGCGTTACCTCTACCTGCATGATGCCGCGCTGGTGCATCGTTTCACGGAACTGGAGGCGTCTCCGCTGATATCGCTCCCAACGCCACTGGGCGTCAGCGTCGTGGCCGATACGGCGAGCGAGGCCATGCGGCAAGCCAACCGGATGATGCTTGCCAGGCCGGACGACGCCATGGCTTATGCCGAGCGCACGGATAGAGCGGCCAGGCTTGTTGTCAAGACACCACAAGGAATCGTCATTCATCAAACGGCGGCGCTCGAACCTTGGTTCGAGAAATAGCCGCAAGGAGCATCTCCATGACCACTTTCCTCGTCGTTCTGGGTTTCATGCTGCTGATCATGGCCGCCATGGCGATCGGCGTGATCGCAGGACGCAAGCCCATCGCCGGTTCGTGTGGCGGCCTCAACAAGCTCGGCCTCAAGGAAGGCTGCGATATCTGTGGCGGCAAGGACGAAGTTTGCGAGGAGGAGAGCCGCAAGCGCAACGAGTCCAGCGCTCGCCGTCGCAGCGACGAGAGCCGCGGCGCCGATCTTGGCTATGACGCCACCAAGCGCTGAGCGCAGGAGCCCCGACGACGACATCACAAGGGATAGGAGACGCGAGAGCCCATGGCAGTGCACAACTACGACGTGGTGGTGATTGGTACCGGACCGGCCGGCGAGAGCGCCGCGATCAACGCCGCCAAACATGGCAAGCGAGTGGCAGTCGTCGAGAAGCAGCCGGTACTTGGCGGCAACTGCACGCACTGGGGCACGATTCCCTCCAAGGCGCTTCGCCACCAAGTCAAGCAGATCATGCAGTTCAATACCAACCGCATGTTCCGCGATATCGGGGAGCCTCGCTGGTTCTCCTTTCCCAGGGTGATGGATCGTTCGCGCATGACCATCGACCAGCAGGTCGAGATGCGCACCAAGTTCTATGCACGCAACCGCATCGACCTGTTCAGCGGTGTGGCTCGCTTCAAGGACGAGCATACGTTGCTGGTACGTGACCGGCAGGAGGCGCTGGAAGAACTGGTGGCCCAGAAGGTCATCATCGCCACCGGTTCACGCCCTTATCGGCCGGCCGACATCAATTTTCGACATCCACGCATCTATGACTCCGATACCATCCTCAGCCTGTCGCATACGCCACGTACCCTGATCATCTTCGGCGCCGGTGTGATCGGCTGTGAGTACGCCTCGATCTTCTCGGGGCTTGGCGTCAAGGTCGATCTCATCAACAGCCGGGATCGGTTACTGTCTTTCCTGGACGATGAAATCTCCGATGCGCTCTCCTATCATTTGCGCAAGCATGGTGTGCTGATTCGCCACAACGAGGAGTACGAGCGCGTAGAAGGCGATGAATCCGGGGTCGTGGTCTACCTCAAGTCGGGCAAGAAGCTGCGCGCCGACGCCTTCCTATGGGCCAACGGGCGCACCGGTAACACTGATGAGCTCGGGCTCGAAAACATCGGTCTCGAGGCCAACGGCCGCGGCCAGCTGCAGGTCGACGATCACTACCGCACAGGGCTTCCGCACATTTATGCTGCTGGTGACGTGATCGGCTGGCCAAGCTTGGCGAGTGCCGCATACGACCAAGGGCTCAATGCATGTGACGAACTGCTCGATCGCGATTACCGCTTCGTCAGCGAAGTACCGACAGGCATCTATACCATTCCCGAGATCAGTTCTTTCGGCCGCACAGAGCGTGAGCTGACCGAGGCCAAGGTGCCCTATGAGGTCGCTCAGGCCTTCTTCAAGGATACCGCCCGTGCCCAGATCACCGGCGATACGGTGGGCATGCTCAAGATTCTCTTCCATCAGGATACGCTGGAGATCTTCGGTATTCATTGCTTCGGCGACCAGGCCTCGGAGATCGTCCACATCGGTCAAGCGATCATGCAGCAAAAAGGCGAGGCCAATACGCTCAAATATTTTGTCAATACCACGTTCAACTATCCCACCATGGCCGAGGCCTATCGGGTCGCTGCTCAGAATGGTCTGAATCGGGTGTTCTGAGCTCTTCCTTTCTTCGTTCGCTTCATTGCCGATGTACCATGACCTGCTCTCGTAAGAGAGCAGGTTTTTTCTGTATCCAGCTTAATTGCGATAAGCCGTCCAAGACGTTATTCCGTAAGAAAGACTAATAGCAAAGTAGTAGATTTTTAATCGGATCAGGAAACCCCTTCCGGCAGGATGAGGCTGCATGAAAACAGGGTATGGCAAAAACCAACTACGCAAACAGTAAGTACGTTTAGTAACATGCCGAAGGAAAACATAACAATGGAAGCAATCCTACTGGAACGGAAAAGGAGATCCACCATGAACTCCTCTGGCGGTAGCGTGGCCTGGAATAATCCACCCTGAAATTTTTTTACTAACGTTTGATATAAAAGAGCGAGGTGTCTATGACACGCATTTTAGTTTAAATAATTCGCATCGAGGGCACAATGACGACTCACTATAGGCCTGAGGTCGATGGGCTAAGAGCCGTGGCCGTTATACCCGTTATACTATTTCATGCTGGTTTCGAAAGCTTCAGTGGCGGGTATGTTGGCGTCGATATATTCTTCGTAATAAGTGGATATTTAATTACTGGAATAATCTATAACGAAATAGTCGAAGGAAAATTTTCGATCGCGAATTTCTACGAACGGCGTGCGAGGCGGATTCTTCCGGCACTTTTTTTCGTCAGTATCGTTTGCATGGCCGTGGCATGGGTGTGGATGCTTCCGGATGAGTTCGCGAGTCTGAGCCAGAGCTTGATTGCCGTCAATTTGTTCATTTCCAATATCCATTTCTGGCAGGATATGGACTATTTTGCCGGTCCGGCAGAAATGAAGCCTTTTCTGCATACCTGGAGCCTGGCCGTAGAAGAACAGTTCTATCTGTTTTTTCCTCTTTTCATGCTATTGGCGGGCTGGATTCGGAAAGGGGTACTCATAAGTGTTTTGGCGCTGGGCTTCTTCGCCAGCCTGGCCCTTTCGGAATACGCTTCCACGCATCACCCCTCAGCCAACTTCTATCTGCTGCCGACCCGGGCCTGGGAGCTGCTGGCTGGGGCCATTGTTGCCGTTTATCTACATCGGCACAGAGCGCAGCCCCCTCTATGGGTGAGTCACTTGGGAGGAGTGGCTGGAATGGCGCTACTCCTCTATGCGATTTTCACCTTCGACCAGAGTATCCCTTTCCCCGGCCTGTGGGCGCTGATACCTGTGCTTGGAACCGTTCTGATCATACTCGTTGCCGGCGAGAAAGACATTGCAGGAAGAGTCCTGTCCCTTAAGCCAATGGTCGGGATCGGTCTGATCAGTTATAGCGCCTATCTTTGGCACCAGCCGGTATTTGCCTTCGCCAGGGAGCGTAGCTTTGGGCCTATCTCCGATGTCGACTTCATCTTGTTAAGTATACTCTCCCTGCTGCTGGCCTGGTTCTCCTGGCACTATATCGAACTACCGTTCCGAAACCGAAATCAGTTCACTCGGCCTCAAATCTTCAAGGGGGCCCTGGCTATGTCTTGCCTGATGATAGGCGTCGGTTTCTACGGTACTTACTCTCAGGGTATTCCCTGGCGCTTCAATGGCGAGATTGAAAACCTGGTGATGGTGCGTTCTCAAAAGCACATTAATTCGACCTGCCAGAGCACGCCGGGAAACATGCGACCACTTGAAGAAGCGTGCGTATACAACGAAAGCGGGGATAGGACGGTTGTGGTATGGGGGGATAGCCAGGCAACGCCATTGGTCGGCCCGGTAGCCGAGCGAGTCGATGCGCTAGGTATGAAAGTCAAACAATTCGTTTACACCAATTGTCTGCCTATCGCGGGTTATACCCGAAGCGACGAGCCGGAATGTGGCCGCCATAACAATCAGGTTCTGGAGTACATACTGGAAGATGACAGTGTTGAAATGGTCATCATGCTGGGCCGTTATCCGCTTCAATTTGAGGGTGTTTCGTTCAACAACGGCGAAGGGGGCGTCGAGCACGACGAAGCCGTGCGTGCCGTTCCCATGGACCGCCTCGATATTGAGGATGAAGAACTTCGCATAGACGTGGTTGGGTCGCTGCTTCAGGAAACCGTCGAAAAAATGGCCAACGCGGGAAAGCGGGTCATCCTGATCTATCCGGTGCCCGAGGTGGGATGGGATGTGCCCTATTTGCTGGTCAAGGAAAAAATATTTGGTATCGAACGATTCGCCCCTCTCTCGACCAGCTACGATATCTTCAAGCAGCGCGCGGCAACGGCCTACGAACAAATTTCCAGGATCGTCGAGCACGATAATCTATTGAAAATCGAGCCAGCCAGCATTTTCTGCGATACCTACTTGCCCAGTCGGTGCGCAACCCAGATCGAAGATGAACTTCTCTATTATGACAATAACCACTTGAGCGTATCCGGAGCCTCGATGCTGGTTGCGAGAATATTTGAAGAGATGGAAAGCAAAGGGTGGATGAGCGAGGAGGAGCTTAAGCTGAGCATGCTGAGCGGCGGTTCACATGCAATACAACATGACGAATCTGAATTTCTGCAAAGGGAGGCGAGATAATGAGAATATTGATCATGGGGAACATGGGGTATGTTGGGCCCGCCGTCGTAAAGGAGCTAAAGCGGCAACATCCTGAGTCAGTGTTGCATGGCTACGACAATGCCTATTTTGCTCATTGCCTGACGGGAGTAGAGCGAGTTCCGGAAAGTTACCTGGAAAGGCAATACTATGGAGACATTCGCCATCTTCCAGATGGCATGCTGGAAGGCTATAACGCTGTGGTACAGCTTGCGGCCGTTTCCAATGACCCCATGGGCAATCGCTTCGAGACCGTTACCCAAGAAATCAACCAGCAAGCTACCGTAAGCATTGCCAGACAGGCGGCGCAGTCCGGCGTGAGCCATTTCGTTTTCGCGTCGAGTTGTAGCGTGTATGGGCTCGCTAGCGGGGAACCCCGCAAGGAGGCCGACCCTCTCGCGCCGATGACCGCTTATGCCAGGTCAAAGATCGGTGCCGAAGATGCGCTTGCTGGCATCGAAGGGGAAATGGTCATCACCAATCTGCGGTTTGCGACCGCCTGTGGCATGTCGGCACGCCTTCGTCTGGATCTGGTGTTGAATGACTTCGTTGCCTGTGCCCTCTCACAGAAAAAAATCACCGTGCTCAGCGATGGAACACCGTGGCGGCCTTTGATTGATGTCCGTGACATGGCGAGAGCGATCGACTGGGCCGTTCAGCGGCAGGTGAGCAACGGGGGGCGCATTCTCAGCGTCAATACCGGTTCCAATCGCCGCAATCACCAAGTGCGCGACCTGGCTGAGGCCGTCGCAGGTGCGATTCTCGGGACGACCGTGCACATCAATGAGACAGAAGCCGTCGATAGCCGCTCTTACAAGGTGGACTTTAGCCTTTTCGAGGAATTGGCCCCTGACCATCAACCCCAGATGACTCTTCAGAATTCCATCCAAGGCTTAGTGGAAGGGTTATCTCGCATGCGCTTCTCGGATGTAAAGTTCCGGGATTCCCATCTAATGAGGCTGAAAATCTTGCAAGCTCATGTCGAGCAGGGACGCCTGACAGAGAACCTGGAGTGGACAGGGAAATAGAACGCAGCTTGAGCACTTACCATAAGAAACAATTGAGTGTCTAGAGGGAGAGTTTTTATGAAAGTCGTAATTCTTGCTGGTGGCTTCGGAACCCGCCTGAGTGAGGAAACATCCATCCGTCCCAAGCCAATGGTAGAGGTGGGTGGGCGACCCATCCTTTGGCACATTATGAAACTTTATTCCCATTATGGGTTCAAGGATTTTGTGATTCTAGGCGGTTATAAAGTTGACTACATTCGTAATTATTTTCTCAATTATCGTGGCAGGCAGACCGATTACACGATCGATTTGAAAACGGGGCGCGTCGAATGGCTAAACGGCGTAAGTGAGGACTGGAACGTGACGGTCCTAGACACCGGCGCAGACTCGCTGACGGGGGGCAGGATAAAGCGGGCCAAACATCTCATCGACGGTGAAACTTTCTGCCTGACGTATGGAGATGGTGTCAGCGATGTGGATATCGGAAAACTGGTCGAAAGCCACAAGACTTCAGGTTGCTGGTGCACGCTGACGGCGGTTACCCAGCCGGGACGCTATGGTGCACTCAGGTTGGACGAGAGCAGCAATCACGTCATGGCATTCCGTGAAAAGGGAGCCGTGGACGGAGGCTTGATCAACGGTGGTTTCTTCGTCTGCGAGCCCGAAGTGCTGGATTTGATCGACGATGATCGAACGACCTGGGAGAACGAGCCCATGGAGCGCATGGTTCAGATGGGAAAGTTGGGTTACTACCATCATGAGGGCTACTGGCAAAGCATGGACTCGCTGCGTGACAAGATGGTACTCGAGGCGGCATGGGCCGACACGCCTCCGTGGAAAGTTTGGAAAGACTGATCGGACAGTTTTCCTAAGCGTCTTCAACCATCAGCCAGGATGCAAAAAGACCGATGATCATCGTAGATACGGCTTTAGCCAAACGAGAAGCAGACAACAAACCGATACGTGTCGGCATGATCGGCGCGGGTTTCCAGGGAAAGGGCATCGGGTTGCAGATCCTGACCGCGACACCTGGCATGACCCTCTGCGCCATCGCGAATCGGCACATCGAATCGGCCGTCAGGGTATACGAGCAGGTAGGGATCGACCCTGAGCGATGCGATACGACGGCGAGTATCGAATCGGCAATCGCCAGAGGCCAGCCCGTAGTGACGGAAGATGCCAAGGCAATGGCCGCTTCGGATGGCCTGGATGCCATCATCGAGGTCACGGGCTCTATCGAATATGCGGCCGAGGCCGTGTTGACTGCCATCGCCAGCGGCAAACACGTCATCCAGATGAATGCGGAGCTCGATGGAACGATCGGTCCCATCTTGAAGCGCAAGGCAGAACAAGCCGGTGTGATCTATACCTTTTCGGACGGTGACCAGCCGGGGGTACAGATGAACCTGCTTCGGTTCACTGAAGGACTGGGGATCAAGCCTGTGCTGTGCGGGAACATCAAGGGATTGCATGATCCGTACCGTAATCCCGAAACGCAACGTGCGTTTGCGGAGCGATGGGGCCAAAAGCCTGCGATGGTCGCCTCCTTCGCTGATGGCACGAAGATTTCATTCGAACAGGCGATCGTGGCGAATGGGACGGGAATGCAAGTCGCGCGCCGCGGTATGCTCGGCCCCGATTTCTCGAATGGCGATCCTGGCTCACCGCTGGTCCCCATCGAAGAGACGCTATCCCGCTTCGAGCCTTACCTGGATGCCTCGGGACCCGGGCTCGTCGACTACGTGGTGGGCGCGCGGCCAGGCCCAGGCGTCTTCGTCATCGGAACCGTGTCCGATCCGCGAAAGCAGCACTATCTCGAACTCTACAAGCTGGGAAAGGGGCCTTACTACTGCTTCTATACACCCTACCACCTCTGTCATTTCGAAGTGCCGACCTCGGTCGCACGAGCCGTGTTGTTCAATGATCCAGTACTCACCCCGCGTGGCGCACCGACGGTCGGAGTGATAGCCATGGCGAAGAAGGATCTCAAGGAGGGAGCACACATTGGGGAGTTTGGCGGTTTCGAAGTGTACGGAGTCGCCGAGAACATGGACGTCATCCGCAGAGAGAGGCTTTTGCCCATTGGCCTGGCACTCGATTGCGTAGTAAGGAAGCGCATAGAAAAGGATGCGCCGTTGACTGTCGATGATGTCCAGTTCCCCGAGGGGCGCCTAATTGACCGGTTGTATCGCGAGCAGGAACATATTTTCTTTGGGAATAGCGGAGAAGAAAGGGGGAAGTTATGAGGTTTATCCCGACAGACCTCAAGGATGCCTACCTGGTGGAACTTGAGCCTCGTGGTGACGATAGGGGTTTCTTTGCAAGAACCATGTGCCGAGAAGAATTTTCCGTGATTGGGATTGAAAGTGATTTCGTTCAGCAAAACATCTCCTACTCGGCCCAGCGAGGCACGCTTCGTGGCTTACACTTTCAAAAATCTCCGCATGGGGAGGATAAGCTGATTCGTTGCATCAGCGGAGCCATCGTTGATGTTATCGTCGACATCCGGCAGGATTCTCCCACTTATATGCAGCACCAAATGTTCGAACTGACCAGTAGGAATAGGCTGCAGCTTTTTGTGCCCAAGGGGTTTGCTCACTCTTTCATGACACTGGAAGAAAACGTCGAAGTCAGTTATCTCGTAACAACTCGCTATACACCTTCATCCGAAGACGGACTAAGGTATGATGACGAGGCCCTCGGTATCGAATGGCCTCTGCCGGTTTCGGTCATCTCTGACAAGGATGCCAATTGGCCATTGATAAGCCAGCGTGACGGTCGGCTTTATTAAGGAAAACAAATTTAAAGCGATGATCGCAGGGAGAACATCATGGCAAGCAAAGTGATCGGCGTTATCCTTACGTATAATCGAAAGGAGCTGCTCGAACTCTGTCTCAAGGCCGTTCACTCCCAGACCCGTCCTTGTGACATGGTCCTGGTCATCAATAACGCCAGCACCGATGAAACGCTGGAGTTCCTGAAAAGCGGTAAGTACCCGGACATTAAAGTTTACACTCTAAAGCGAAATGTGGGTGCGGCAGGAGGTTTCAACGCTGGATTTCGGTTGGCCTACGATAATGGCGCAGACCATGTCTGGATGATGGATGATGACGTTATACCTGAACCAGAGGCACTGGAGAAGTTACTGAATGCTGATGAATTTCTTGAAAAAAGAGGTATGAGAAGGAGCTACCTGCTTTCCACTGCCTATACAGAACATGGCCAGATAACCAATACGCCACAGGTCAGCAGCGCAAAGAACAGGGCAGGCTATTTTGATTGGCCTGAGCAATTGGAGAATGGCTTGGTAGCAGTCGGAAGCGGTACCTTCGTCTCAATTCTTGTTCCTCGAACTACATTGGAGAAATACGGACTTCCCATCTCGTCGATGTATATTTGGGGGGAAGACGCCGAATTCACCTTGCGGATTACCCGCGAAGATCCAGGATATCTGGTAGGCACCAGTCATGTTGTTCACTTACGACATGGAGGTGGCACGATAAGTATTGTTACCGAGTCTAACCCTACGAGGATAGGGTATTACAAGAATTTCATTAGAAATAATTTGTATATATCTAAGAATTACAAGACGAAGCGCAGGACAATCTCTATTTTCTTCAATAATTTCGTGCTTGCCTTGAAGATGTTGGTTAAGAAGCGACCCTACAAGGCATGGGTCATCATGCTGGGGCTGATGAAAAGTTTTGGTTTTAAACCAAAAGTGGAATACGTGGACAGTGATTACGACTATTCAAATGTCGAGGTGTCATTTCCTGAAATTAGCCTTGATGCGTCTAATAGTACAAAAAAAGTTCGTATGGAAGATATTTCTCAGTTGGGATATGTGCGACCAACTTAACGATTGCTAGCGAAAAGGTAAGGGCAAGGAGATACGCCGCGGCTAAAGACACGCTCAATGTCTAAATTGGAGCCGCTTATTGTAGCAAACGGCATAAAGGAATAACTCATGCTGAGAAGGCTAAAGGATCTGTACTTATTATTGACGAAAGAGCAGCGTAAAAAGCTTCTTAAGCTGCAGGGACTTATTATTGTAATGTCCTTTGCCGAGATAGCAGGCGTCATGTCAATTGGACCCTTCATGGCATTAGTCGGTGACATGACCTTACTGGAAAAATCCGAGGGTATCGCCTCGACGTTGTATCGTATGAGTGGCGTTGAATCCCCTAGAGACTTCCTTTTCTGGCTGGGTATCATGGTCCTGGTAGTGCTGGCAGCGGCTTCCTTCGTTTCGATGTTTACGGTCTGGCGATTGTCGCTTTACGGAGCCAAAGTGGGCGCAGAGTTGGGGAACAGACTATATCGTTTTTATATGTATCAACCTTGGCTGTATCATGCAAATACTAGCAGTAGTCATCTTACCAAGCAGATTTCTCAAGAAACCTTGAGGATGACGAACTTCGTTATTAACCCATTGCTGCATATGAATGCCAAGTTGGTCATGGCTTTTTTAATGGCTGTGGTTATTTTCCTCTACGACCCCATGGTAGCCATAATCGGTATCTCTATTTTCGTGGCTTCTTACTATCTTCTCTTCGTGACGGTGCGACGGCGGCTCGTCCAGAACGGCAAGGCAATTTCCGAGACGCAATCACAGCGTTTCAAGCTGATGGCCGAGGGATTTGGCGGGATCAAGGACGCGCTGTTGCTGGGCCACCAAAAAACATTTATCGATCGATTCGAGAAACCCAGCCTGCAGTTTGCACAAGCGGCTGGCAGCAACCAAGCCATCAGTCAAGTCCCGCGATATGCCATGGAACTCGTAGCCTTTTCCAGTGTGATCTTTCTGGTGCTGTATTTGCTGGCCACACACAATGGCAACCTGGGAACCATTCTGCCGGTACTTTCCATATACGCGATGGCGGGTTTCAAGATCTTGCCAGCGCTGCAGAAGGTCTATTCCAGCATGTCGCAGATACGCGGCAACCTGGCGTCCTTCGAAGCCGTGAGGGACGATCTTTATGAAAGCTCTGAGCCAAGGGAACAGGAGCGGGGGCTGGTCGTAAGAGAATCTATGGAGGAAAATCTCATCCCCCATGATGTCATTCGACTCGATAATATCGTATTCAGCTATCCTGGTACCCGCGAATTCGCACTTAATGGCGTCGACATGGAGATTCCTGCGAATCGCATGATTGGGATCGTAGGCGCCTCGGGATCGGGTAAATCTACCATCATTGATATTCTGCTTGGTCTCATCGATCCGGATCAGGGAGAAATCAGCATCGATGGTGTCAGTGTCGAAAAGCATAATAAACGACAGTGGCAGAATACCCTCGGATTTGTGCCGCAGAGCATCTTTCTCGCGGATGCCAGCATTCGGGAAAACATTGCTTTTGGCGTAGCGCCTGAAGATATCGACGAAGATGGCGTCAGGCGCGCCGCCGGCATGGCAAACCTCCATGAGCTTCTCGAGGAGCTGCCCAATGGCCTAGAGACTTGCGTAGGCGAGAGAGGCGTTCAGCTTTCAGGGGGACAGCGCCAACGTATTGGTATCGCCCGGGCCCTTTACCATGATGCTGAAGTCCTCATTCTGGACGAAGCAACCAGTGCTCTGGATGGTATTACAGAAAAACTGATCATGGAAGGCATTCACGAGATCATGGGTAAGAAAACGATCATCATGATTGCGCATCGACTCGCAACGGTTCGCCAATGCAATCGAATCTATCTTATGAAGGAGGGGAGGGTGATTGATTCGGGAAGCTATAGCGAGTTATCCAATCGCAATGAAATCTTCCAGCGCATGGCGGCACATAGCTGACCCCGCTGGGTAAATGAAGGAGGTCGGTGCATGTCACTTGGATCAGTTGGAGACGTATCCCATCCTTTTCAAGCTACCTCGGCCGCTGGCAGGCGAGCCGCAGCCAATGACAGAACAGGCAGCATGTCCCGGAGAGCCAAGTGCAGACCCGGCAGCATCACGACCAGCGAAATGGACATGGCACCTTCGGGCGACCCCATCCGTGACCAGCAGCAGCTTCAGACTTTCCTGGATAACATCGCCACTGATGGCATCGTCGGTATTATCGAGGCGGGCCATTGGTTTCTTTACCGAAAACTGCGCTTGCATGACGGAACTCGGCTCTGTGGGCAAGGCATGGAAAGAACCCTTCTAGAAGCTCGGCTCGAAGACTGGCGTCAGGACGATTATGTCGCCATGCACTTGGACGTTAGTGATAGCCTCCACCCGCATGGTGTTTTCCTGTCGGACTTTTGCGTGATCGGCGCTGACAAGCATGCCACCGACAACGGCCCGCTGATTCGCCTCGAGGGGATGTCGGATTTCTTGATTGAACGAGTCAGAACTGAGGACGCATCGAGTTATGGAATCTTCGTGACGGGATATGGTATCGGCCGCTTCACCAACGATATACGTAGTAGCTTCTGGAATTCGACTCATCGAGGCATTATCCGTCAGTGTCGCGCTCTACGAGGGCAAGTCGGAATAGGATGCGAAGGAGGGGCTCAAAATATTCTGATCATGGGTAATCACACTGATGGTCAGGTGCTCCATGGGTTCCGCCTCGCCTCGGCCTATGACACTCAGCTCATAGGAAATAGTGCGAGAAATACAAGAAACGCTTACTGGATCGACCGGCATCGAGGCATTCACGTTCTGCATAATACGGCAGACCAAGTTGAGAGAGGGTGTGTCTACGGGGGATTTCACAAAACTCGTGACGGTGAAATTTCGACTGGCTTATGGATAATGGGAAATCAATTCAAAACATCCAAGTCGGCAATAACAGATGCCTATCAGGGGAAAGCGGACAAATTTACCCGAATCGTGAAGATTAAGGACAATTACCTCCAAGGTGGCAATATCCGTCTTCTTTGGTCACGGCAGGTTGATGTACAAGGAAACGACGGCGATGGCGGCAATGCTATCGTAACCTCTCATGAGGTCACAGGCATGATAGGCAACAATTTCATGCGGCTAATTAACAGGGCAGACGGAATCGAAGATATTGGAAGGAATCTATCACTCGAATCATCGTGATCTCTTGCGGTCGCTATAGGGATTGTTGCGCAGAATTTTTGCCGAACGTCATCACCTGGTTCGAGCTAGTTAATTACCGGAAGATCCATCCAACCTGGCGTCTTCCTTTATCGGCTCACCTTGTTCCCATTAGCCATGCTGAGGAAGCCCTTGCCGCTGGTGAGTGCCTATTGCCTAATCTGCGAAACAAAAGCAATATACTACCGTCGCAGGATAAATAATAATGACTTATAGAAAAGATATAGATGGCCTAAGAGCTTTTGCGGTACTTTCAGTAATCGCTTTTCATACGGGGCTGGCTGTTTTTCCGGGTGGATATGTAGGAGTTGATATTTTCTTTGTTATCAGTGGCTATATTATAACTACAATGATTTGTAGTGAAATTAAGGATAAAAAATTTAGCTACCTGAGTTTTTACAAGAGAAGGATTGCCAGGCTTCTTCCATCCTTGATTATCACGCTTTTGATAGTCGCTTCCTTTGGTTTCTATTTTTACACTAATAAATCATTCGATAAGCTTGGAAAGGAGATGTTTTTTTCTTCCATTGGGGCGGCCAATATATTGTTTGCTCAAGGTGTGGACTATTTCGCTGAAGATGCTGCTTACCAGCCTTTGATGCATTTATGGTCACTTGGAGTCGAAGAGCAATTTTATCTTATCTGGCCTGCTTTTTTGCTGATTGCATTCAAGATGTCGCATGGTTCGGTGATACCCCTGACTGCCATGGCTCTTGTTACGACAACCATAATAGCCATCTCGGTAGTTAATAATGATGGTAGCAAAGCATACTTTTTGCTTCAATATCGGGCAAATGAGCTTTTGATCGGCTCCCTCACGGCACTGATATTGACGAAAGCCAGCAGTGAGAACGTGAGAGAGGAAGTCAAGAAAAGTATAAGTTACTTTGGTTTGGTGCTTATGGCTGCGCCAGTTTTTCTTTATGATGAAAATACGGTTTTCCCAGGATATAATGCACTATTCCCCTGTCTTGGTGTTGCGCTCATTATTGCATTCCCTAACACCGGGTGGGTTACAAGACTTTTGTCCCACAGAACGCTGGTCTTCGTAGGGTTAATTTCATACCCTTTATACTTATATCATCAACCGATCGTGTCGTTCATCTCTTACTTTGACTTTAAGCTTCCAGCCAGTGCGTTATTCATGACTGTAGCTTTGTTATCTTCCCTCTTGGCTTTGGTAACGTACCAGTATGTCGAGAAACCCATCAGAAATATTGCACGTATCGCTTCAAGAAAATCTATTGTGACAGTGGGCCTGCTCTGTTTTTCGATCCCTGCCTTAGCGGCCGCTGGTGCGGTTATCGCTAAAACCAATGGCTTGCCAGAGAGGTTTGAATTGTTAAATCCTTTTGCGTTGGAGGTAAGTGCGTCACACGCCTCCTCGTTTCATAAGCACTATGAACGTGGATTTGAAGTTTCAGAAAGTGAAAGCAGCAAGGCATTGTTTGTTGGTGACTCTGTATTGCAACAATACGTTTTGCCAATTAGTATTGCCCTCGACTTCGATGTAGACGAGGTGGATACAGTAACAAGGGGTGGCTGTGTACTTTTAAAAGGGGTGGATTTCAATGACAAATACGCAGACATATCGTGCAATGATATAAGGAATGATTTATATAACTCAGCTAAGACTTACGATTATGTCGTGATTTCTCAAGCCTGGGAATCGTATGAGGATTCGGTCACGAATTTCCCTGCTGGTGAAAATGTTTATGAAAGATGGTCTGGCTTCTTGAACCAGACGGTAGAGCACTTTTTACGATATTCAGAAAAAGTCGTTATAGTCGGCCCTCATCCAAGAGTTGCTGGAGTTAAGGGATTGCAACCTTCTATAAGGCTTACGAAAGAAACTTATCTGTTCGGCTTGCGGAAGCTGGAAGTAATTAATAACGAAAGCTTGAATTCAGCAGTTTCGGTTTTTAATGCGCTGGAAAAAAATCGCCGGATCATAGTGTTGGAGCCTCGCGAAATATTTTGTTCAGTCAGGTGTGTTCTTAGTAACGAAACGTGGTCTTATTACAGTGATGGTCAACATCTAACGAGCGCAGCCACGAGCTTTGTTGCCGAGCGAATCAGTAATATTCTCTCATTGAGAGCTAATATCTCCCCTTAAAGTCGTTGAGTATTGTTGATGGCAGGCTTATGAAGAAGTAGGAGGAATGAGTTGTCGAGATGAATGCGCTCGCTGAGCCCAACAATGCTCGATAGCTTATTTTTTTCATACTGGCGGGACAATGCAGCCGGCAAACTGGCGAAGGCAAGTCTGCAGTGAACGTGCGAAACGCGCGGGATCGTCTTTCAGCCGGTAGAAAATCTTGAAATAACAAAAACTTGTTCAAGTACCGCATGAATGGTCGCAAGTACGGGGTTTACCTCGACTCAACCTTCATGGATGAAAAAATCCATGCTCTTTCAGATTCGTATTCTATGTAATGTTGTGTAAGTATGATTTTATTCCTGTAACTTGGTGCTGGTCGGTTAGTGACCCAGGCTATCAGCTGGCGAAGGGGAGCAGGAAAAGGATACGGATCTAGCCATGCAGTAACCCTAGAGTCCGTCTGCTATCAGGGGATCGCATGCGTTAGGAAAAATCGGAAAGAGCACGCGGAATGTCTCGAAAGCAAGGGAGTAAATAATGAACAAGTTGACACGTGGTACCTGCTTCGCTGTTGCGCTGCTGCCATTGGGAGTGATAGGTGGGTGTGCCCTTGCGCCT
The DNA here is from genome assembly GCF_008297955.1 of Billgrantia pellis. Taxonomy (GTDB): domain Bacteria; phylum Pseudomonadota; class Gammaproteobacteria; order Pseudomonadales; family Halomonadaceae; genus Halomonas; species Halomonas pellis. The sequence continues at coordinate 293,141 of NZ_VTPY01000001.1, forward strand.
GGGGGACATATAGATTATGAAGCCCAGGAAGTGTCCTTGGATGAGCAAGTGGACATCGTGTCGATCACCCCCGAACTGATATCGACATATCGCACGGACAACGGCACCAGCAAGGCACAAGGGGTCACACCGGAGTTAGCCAATGAACTTGAAAATTATGAGTATCGTGTCGGCCCTGGTGACGTACTGAATATTGTTGTCTACGAGCATCCAGAACTTACCATTCCGGCGGGTGGGGAGCGTAGCGCAGAAGAGTCAGGCAACATCGTTCATTCGGACGGAACCATCTACTACCCCTATATCGGTAACTTGAAGGTCGAGGGGCGTACTGTCGGCGAAATCCGGCAAATGATTACCAGCCGTCTAGCAACCTACGTCACAGAACCTCAAGTTGAGGTCAGAGTCGCTGCGTTTCACTCCAAGAAAGTCTACGTGAGCGGTGAGGTCAATGCGCCAGGGGCTCAGCCTATCACGAATGTTCCGCTGACTATCCTGGATGCGATCAGTGCGGCTGGCGGAGCAACGGAAAATGCGAACTGGCATAATATCACGCTAACACGCAACGGTCAGGAAAGAACTCTTTCACTTTACGAAATGCTTAAGAGAGGGGACCTTACACACAACTCTCTCCTACAGCCAGGTGATGTGCTTCATGTGGCCTCCGCCGAAAATCAAAATATATCGGTAATGGGTCAGGTAAGAAATCCAGGTAATATTACAACCGGCAGGGAGCGTATGAGTCTTACTGATGCTCTCGGGCGCGCGGGTGGTGTTGTCGAATCCAGGGCGGAGCCTTCAGGAATATTCGTGATTCGTGGTAATCCCCCGGGAAGTGAGAAGATGGCTACCGTCTACCAGCTCGACATTTCAAACGCCGTAGCGCTCAATATGGGCTCCTATTTCCCTCTCGAACCGCATGATGTGGTTTACGTAACATCGGCACCGCTGGCACGTTGGAACAATGTCATTAGCCTGCTTCTGCCATCCATCTCGTTGCCCGGTAATGTGGCGTCGACCTCCAACGAGGTTGGCGATCTCTAAACTGTCGGAGCTCTTGTCATTGGCGGGCACATTTCTTGAGCTGCTTAAGAAATTGTTGCCCGCCATGATTGAGGCATGAGTGAGAGTTAATCAACGCGCGTGTTCAGAGGGATGACTGACGATGAATAGCTTGAGTGCAAATAGTCCGGTAATGAATACCGGATCTGGCTCGGCGCCGGCCGCCAGCATGCCTCCTGGGGAAGAGAACGTTGACCTGGGCCGCATGCTGGGCATGCTTGTCGATAACAAATGGAAAATCATTTTCTTAACCCTTCTGTTCGGGGCGGCTGGCGTCATATATTCGCTGCTGGCAACACCTATTTATCAGGGCGATGCACTTGTGCAGGTCGAAAAGACGGGGCCTAGAACGGGGGCCGATGAGATTGCAGCGATGCTGCTGCAGGAGGAACCCATTACCGGAGCCCAGATTGAAATACTCCAATCACGACTCATAGTCGGACAGGCCGCCAATAGGCAGAAGCTGGATATCAGCGTGAGCCCTGTTGTCTTTCCGGTCATAGGCAATGCGATCATCCGTTACGATATACCACGGCCCGATATCGCACAGGGAAGGCCGGAAATTTGGGGAAGTGAACACATCTATGTCGAATCATTGAGTGTTGCACCTGAGCTTGAAAACAAGCCGCTAACGCTTGAAGTTGAGGAAAGCGGATATCGGATACTGGGGCCCGAGGGTGAGGAGTTGCTGTTTGGCCGGCCGGGGGAGCGCTCCGAGTCAAGTTATCCTTGGGTTGAAGTTTACGTAAGCGAAATTCAGGCGCCGCCTGGAGCCCAGTTTACACTCCGCAAGCGGAGTCAGCAGGCCACCATCGACTATCTCAGGAACCGTTTTGTCGTAAGCCAGAAAGGCGATCGAGATACCGGGGTTTTGCAACTGGTCCTGACAGGGCCTGATATTGATGAGGTCGAATCGTCTCTCAATGCGATTACCGAGGTCTATCTCGCTCAAAATATTGCCAGGCAGGCCGCCGAAGCGGAAAACAGTCTGGTGTTCTTGGATGAGCAATTGCCGAAAGTACGCGAGCAATTGGTGGAGGCGGAAAACCGGCTCAATGCCTACAGGATGGAGCAAGAAAGCGTGGATCTCACCGAAGAGACACGTAACATGCTCGCAGGCATGGTGGATATCGAGAGTCGCTTGAACGATCTCGAAATGCAGGAATCCGAATTGTCGCGTCGCTTTACACCCAACCACCCTGTCTATGCCGCCTTACTGGAAAAAAGGGCACAGCTCGAGCGCGAGCGTGCCAACCTGGAACAGCGTACCAGCAACCTGCCGGAAACCCAGCAGCAAATCCTGCGCATGACGCGCGATGTAGAAGTCACTCAGCAGATATACGTTCAACTCCTGAATCGTATGCAGGAGCTCAACATTGCGAAAGCCGCAACAGTCGGCAACGTAAGAATCATTGATTTTGCCATGACCCGGTCAAGCCCGATAAAACCGAAATCCGCCTTGATCGTCATTATCTCACTCCTGGTAGGATGCTTACTGGCCGTCAGTTGGGTATTGCTACGCGGTTTCCTAAGCAAAGGCGTAGAGAATGCTGAACAGCTCGAAGATATAGGATTGCCTGTCTACGCTACGGTTCCTCGTTCCGCCGACCAGATGAAACTGGTAAAGCGCATCAAGTATCGCAATAACCAGACAAGCCAACATGCCATTGGTAGCTTTCTCGCCAAGTTGTACCCGACGGATATGGCGGTCGAGGCCATACGCGGACTCCGCACCAGTCTTCACTTCGCCATGATGGACGCGCGCAATAACGCAATCATGATTACGGGTCCTAGTCCTGGTATTGGGAAAAGCTTCGTTACCATTAACCTTGCCTTCGTCTGCGCTCAAGCAGGCCAGAGAGTGCTCGTTATAGACGCGGATATGCGCAAAGGTAATATGCACTTTACTTTCAATGACAAATCGGAGAATGGCTTGTCGGAAGTCCTTTCTAGCAAGCTTCCAGTTGAAAAAGCGATCCGAAGATCGGATGTACCCGGCCTGCATTACATGACTCGAGGGGTGGCGCCGCCTAACCCATCGGAACTTCTGATGCGCCATAGCTTCGCTGACATGGTTGACCAGGTGGGTAAGAATTATGACCTCGTGCTCATCGACACACCCCCCATCCTGGCGGTTACCGACGCTTCCATCATTGGCAAGGTTGCCGGAACCTCACTTCTCGTCGCCCGATTCGGCGTCAATCCGGTAAGAGAAGTCAAGGTTGCTGCACGTCGTCTGGCAAATACGGGTGTCCATGTTCAGGGATGCATTCTAAACGCCATCGAAAAGACGGCAGCCATTAGTTATGGCTACGGTTATTACAGCTATTCCTATAAATAAGACGGCCCCGCCATAGCTTGATGGGAAACATCAAGTTCGTGGCGGGTAGTTTCGGAAGCTTATCGACTACAGACATGCTGAAGGTGGACGCCGTGAAGTACACGACCAAAACTGCCGATGTAGATAGCTTTCGCGGTGGGCTTCGTTATATACATGGGGTCACCTATGCGCACATTTGTTGGCTGACGCTATTCCTTTACCTCTACCTATTGAGCCCTTATTTCGACTTGCGAGCAGCCGTGCTCCACGGTGGGATGTTGTCGATTGTTCTATTCCTGGGAGCGCATCCGGCTATAACCTTGAAGGCCATACAGCAAATTCCACTAGTGTCGACTTTTGTCGGCCTTTGCCTCTTTTGTTTATATAACTTGACCATCTTCATTTTTCATACAGAGGTGTTTGCTACGACCTTTTTGACATACATGATCCAGGTCGCTCTATACATATTGCTAGGTTATGTGCTGGCTTTGTCATTGATGACTAAGTCGCTTGACATGGACCAAGTATTGACTCTGTGCTTCAAGCTCGTGGTGTTTATCGTGTTCGTCAACTCGTTGATCATATTGATAGAATATAATTTTCCGCCATTTCGCAATTTCGTTGAGTCAATGCTTTATCTGCCGGAGAATTCAAACATCGATTACCTGACGAGGGAGTTTCGTCTTCGAGGGATAGCTTCCGGCGGAGCGGCTAACCTGTCGCTGTTCCATGGTACGGTCTTGATATTGTTACAGGCACTATATATCAAGAAAAAGATAGGTTTTCTCTATTTTATTACCGCTTCAGTGACCATTTTTACTTCGCTTCTATTTATTGGGCGTACCGGCATTGTGGTGGCAATCATTGGGATTGCATTGTTTCACATGCTAAATTTTATCCTTTCCAAGGAAAAATTATCACTCCGTCGAATTCTTTTATACGCCTCTATCGCTGGAATCGTCATGGCGGTACCCCCTGTATTTGCCATTTTATTTCCTGAAAACGTCCTTTCCTATTCCATAACCTTTTTATATCGAGGCGTAGAGGGAGTTCAGCAAGAAGGCACTACGGCCGCTTTGGCGAGAATGATCAATATTCCTAACGAGTGGCCTAAGCTCTTGTTTGGAGTGGGCGTGCATAGCGGTGATTTTGACTTAAGAAGAAGCGTGGACCTTGGGTACATGCGCATGTTCACTGCACTGGGCATTCCCGTAGCTATCGCATTTTACGTTTTCGTGGCCTACCTCGGTAAATGTGTCTTAAGCGTCACCCATTACAAGAGCTTCTGGCTCGTCTTCATGATCATCATGTTCATTGCTGAATACAAGGAGCCTTTTATTTTTAAAGGTTATTCGGCAAGACTCATGTGGATGATTATTGGAGTGGGACTCTGCTACAGGTTCTCCGGATTGCATGCCTATTATAAAAGGTCTGCCACCGCTTAACACTGATTGCTTTTCTTGATATCAATCGTTGCATGCGTATAGGGAGATAATCATGCGCTCGCTCATTTCCATTGTGGTACCTGTATATAACAAAGAAAAATATATTTCTCGAGCGATTGAATCAGCACTGAACCAGACATACACGGAGTTCGAGCTGCTTGTCGTCAATGACGCATCCAGTGATCGCAGCATGGACAGGGTGGCAGAATTTCATGATCCAAGAATCCGTGTGCTGCACCGTTCGCAACCCGGCCCCGGAGGTTATGCCGCTCGCAATCATGGTATCAGTGAAGCCCGGGGGAAGTGGATCGCTCTGCTCGATGCCGATGATGCCTGGTTTCCCGAACACCTCGCTCAGTCGATGCGCATTGCCAGTGAGTTTCCGGAAATTCCCATTATCAGCGCCGCTCGTATGAGTGCGGTGGGCGGAATGGAAAAGCTTGATCCTTTTGCAAAGCGATTTATCTCGCAGGGCCCACAGATTCTTTACTTGTCCGACTACCTTGAGTTCGCTTGCAAAGGGTTGCGGGCCATGGGGACCAATTCAATGCTTATAAAGCGTGATTCGCTCTATCGAAACTCCATTTTTCCGGAGGGGCGTACCGAGCGGTCAGGCGACCTCTATACTTGGGTTGAACTCATAGCAAGAATGAAGCGCATGGTCTGGTCACCTCATGTTGCTTCTATTTCCTATCGCGATGCTTCCTTCGTTTCTCGCAATAGCGTTCCTTCGATGCAGCTGTTCCATGAAATGGTGGGCGACTTGCAGCCCTATGTCGAAGAAAGAGATATCGGGATTTTAAAAAAATATGCCAATAAAATGATGAAGTACGCTTGGGTTGAGAAAAAGAAACTCAATTCGACTATGGAGAATTCCGAACTTCGCCGGTCTTTCTATTGGGAGGATGACTTGGCCTTCTGTTTGAAGTGGTCCCTAATATCGCTGCTGCCGTTTGATCTTCTTGAATCTCTTCACAAACGTTATTCGGTAAGTCAGTGATTGTTGTCTTTAGGCGAATTTTTCTTGCGTGGGGTTCATGATGAAAACACTTTATCGATTTATTCCCGTTGGTCTTCGAGAAAGAGCAGCCTTCGTGCTACGCGCCGGTTATTATCCTCAGTTCAAGAATCCGGTTACCTATAACCAAAAAGTCAATTACCGAAAATTAAATTGGAAGAATTCTCTGTTCGTTACGTGTTCTGACAAAGTTGCCGTCAAGGAATATGTCGCGGAAATAATTGGGAAGGAGTACATCATTGAAAGTGTTTTCGTGGGCGATACGATCACGCCAGAGCAAGCCAAGCAGCTACTGGAGGTGTATGGGCCTCTGGTGATTAAGGCCAACCACAATTCTGGTCCCGTTCAGTTTCTCGATCCGGCCGACAACGATGAGAGAATTCATCACATCTGCCGCAATATCAATCAGCAGTTGTTGGAAAACTATGGAAAGATCAAGCAGGAGCCTTGGTACAGCCATATTAAGCCAAAGGTTCTTGTGGAACGTAAGCTTCGTATGGCGGATGGTTCTGATCCGTATGATTACAAGTTCCATGTATTTAATGGGCGCGATGGCAAAAAGCAGACGGTAATTCTGCAAATGGATTATGATCGTCATGGTATGTTGCATCGTTCTTTTTTTAATGAATCGCTCGAATGGTTGCCGTTTTCATGGAAGCAGCCCTGCTTGAAAACCAGTGCTGTTTGTCCCGCCGGATACGACAGGATGCTTGAGATAGCAAAACTTCTAGCACTTCCTTTTTCACATGCCAGAGTCGATCTTTACAACGTTGATGGCGCTATTTACTTTGGCGAAATAACGTTTGCCCATGCATCGGGTCGAGGTAGGTTTTCTTCTATTATTTATGACAAATGGATGGGAAAGTTATGGGAGCTGGATCCAGCCGTTTAGTCATGGGGGTTCCATTTACGACATGAAGGTAAGGTCCACTCATGCATATTCTACATGTTATTACGAGCCTGTACCCTGGCGGTGCACAATCGGCTTTGTGCCGACTATGCATGGGCGACAAGAATAACAAGCATACCGTCGTCGCCATGATTGGGGGTGGAGATCTAGAGAGGAGACTCGAAGAGCAGGGCATCGTTGTCGAAACGCTGGGATTCACTCGCCGGGATGGACTATTCAAAGGCTTTGTGACGCTTTGGAGACTACTAAGATCTTATCGCCCTGATCTCGTGCAAACCTGGATGTACCATCCGGACCTTATTGGTGGAATTTGCGCACGTCTTGCGGGGATTCGCCATGTCTGTTGGGGAATCCGCCATACCGAACTGGAATCGGGGAAGAGCTCACGCTCTTCAATATTGACTGCTCGTCTTTGCGCTTCGTTGTCCGGGACGGTTCCCGCCAGGATCGTCTGCTGTGCACGCGAAGCGGCACGAGTGCATGAGACACTTGGATACCGATCCGACAAGATGGTCGTGATTCCAAACGGTTTCGATCTTTCTGACTTTTATCCCTACGCAGAGCGCAAGGAATGCCGTCGCACCTTTCTATCTGATGACGAGTTGCATTTGCCCATCCTGGGAATGGTAGGCCGCTTCAATGCCCAGAAAGATCATATAAATCTTCTCAGAGCTTTGGCTGAACTTGAGTCGCGCGGTGTGGATTTTCGCTGCCTACTGGTGGGGGCCGATCTCGTTGCCGATAACGGCACGCTTGCTGCATGGATTGATGAGCTCGGTCTTCGGGGAAAAGTCAAATTGCTGGGATTGCGGTCGGATATCCCGGTGGTCATGAACAGTCTCGATCTTCATGTTCTCTCGAGTTCCTTTGGCGAAGCCTTCCCCAACGTAATTGCCGAGGCGATGGCTTGTGGGACTCCCTGTATCGGTACGGACGTGGGAGATACGTCATTGATCATCGGAAAATGGGGGTGGGTTGTTCCTCCCCGAGATTCTCTGCGGCTTGCCGATGCCATTCATGAAGCCATCAAGGAACGCGCAAGCTCCCCATCACATTGGGCCCAGCGTCGCTGTTCCGCAGCGGAGCATATAAGAAAACATTTCACTATCGACCGCATGGTGGCCGCTTTCGATAACGTATGGTCAGACTGCATGGAGGCGAGAAAATAATATGAAGTTTCTTATCGTTGCCGGCGCACCGGGATCGCTGATCAATTTTCGCGGCCAGCTCATCACGGATCTGATCAGTAGCGGACTCGAAGTACACGCTGCCGCACCGGATCTCAGCAATGACGGCCTGACTCGTATGAAACTCGAGAAAATGGGGGCAAGAGTACATGATGTTTATCTTAGTCGCACCGGTATAAATCCTTTTCACGATATGCGCACGTTGGTTGAACTCGTACGTCTCATGTGGGCCATAAGGCCTGACTATGTAATGGGTTATACGATTAAACCCGTTATATTTGGTATTTTTGCTGCTGTTCTGACACGCTGCCCCCGGCGTTTTGCTCTGATTACGGGGTTGGGCTATTGCTTCTCCAGTTATGGGCAAACCGCTAAAACACGCTTCATTGGCACTATTGCCGCCAATCTCTACCGGCACTCGTTGCGTTTTGCCAACAAGGTTTTTTTTCAGAACCCTGATGACCAGGCCTTATTTCGCGATCGGAACATAATCAATGGAACCGTCCCGTCCGTGGTCGTCAACGGATCCGGCGTTGATATCGATCACTTCATGCCGCGTGCCTACCCTCGGCAAGTCGTGTTTCTTCTGATTGCTCGACTACTGGTTGATAAGGGGATTCGCGAATACGCCGAGGCGGCCTATCGCCTCAAGACCGAATACCCCGATACTATTTTCACGTTGGTCGGCGATCTCGATAGCAATCCCAATTCCATTAGCGCTCAGGAGCTCGATCGCTGGGTGCAGGATGGTGTCATCCAGTATCTAGGTAAGCTGGATGACGTGCGCGACGCACTGGGTAACGCCAGCGTCTTCGTGCTGCCTTCCTTCTACCGCGAGGGAATCCCCAGAACGATCCTCGAAGCCCTATCAATGGGGCGTCCCATCATTACCACGGATACTCCTGGCTGTCGCGAGACGGTCATCGATGGGGAAAACGGCTACCTGGTGCCACCCCGGAATGCCACGGAGCTGGCGAACGCCATGCGCGCCTTCATTCAGTCGCCGCAGCTTATCGCCACCATGGGGGAGCGCTCACGGGAGCAGGCACTACGAAAATACGACGTATGCAAGGTCAACGCGGTCATGCTCAAGGAGATGGGGATTTCATGCTCAAACGTCTCTTCGATATCGGTGTTGCCGCGGTCCTGTTGACCGTCCTGTCGCCACTCATGCTCGCGATTGCCGCCTTGGTTAGATACAAGCTCGGCGCTCCCGTGCTGTTCAGTCAAGAGCGTCCTGGCCTGCTAGGGCGACCCTTTCGGATGTTCAAGTTCCGCACCATGCTCGATACGCGCGATATCGCTGGCGAGTTACTGCCCTCGGATAGGCGATTGACTCGTTTTGGCAAGACACTGCGTGCGACGAGTCTGGACGAGTTACCGGAGCTCTGGAACGTGCTCAAGGGTGAGATGAGCCTGGTCGGGCCCCGGCCGCTCCTCATGGAATATCTTCCGCTTTACAGTCCGGGCCAGTACCGTCGGCATGAGGTACGCCCGGGCATAACCGGCTGGGCTCAGGTCAACGGTCGGAACCGTCTGAGCTGGGAGGAAAAGTTCCGTCTCGACGTATGGTATGTCGAGCATCACTCGATGTGGCTGGATATCAAGATTCTCCTCCTGACCGTGGCCAAGGTATTGGCTCGTGACGGTATCTCCGCCAGAAGCCATGAGATCACCCCGCGCTTCAGCGGCTCTTGCGATGCCCGGTCATCGGAAAGAAACCCATGATGCGGTGCAACGTTCTCCTCCTCTCGGCAGGGCGTCGCGTCGAGTTGCTGGCGTCCTTCCGCAAGTCGCTGAGCCTTCATCTACCGCTGGCCAAGGTGCTCGCGGCTGATACCGCGTCTCGCTACTCTGCGGCCTGCCAAGTGGCGGATGCTTGCTTCGACTTACCACGAGTGTCCGATCCTGGTTATATCGACGCCTTACTGGCGCTGTGTCGGGAGCAGCAGATTGGGCTGGTCGTCCCAACGATCGATACCGAACTCATGGCCCTCTCACGGTACCGATACCGTTTTCTTGAGGAATCGAGCCAACCTGTGATCTCGGATGCCAGGCTGATTGCGTATTGCCGGGACAAGCGACTCACCGTCAAGGTGTTCAAGTCGATCGGGATCGATACGCCTGAGGTCTACCCACGTCACGCCCTGGCCTTCCCTTGCTTCTGCAAGCCGTACGATGGCAGCAGCGGCGAGGGCGCCTTCCTTGTTACCGGACCCGATCGCCTCAGCCGCTCCATGCTCAATGACGAGCGAAACATTTTCATGGAGTCGATCGGCGACGACTACGACGAGTATACCGTTGACGCTTACTACGACCGGCATGGCTGTATGCGATGCCTCGTGCCGAGGCAGCGACTCGAGGTTCGAGGCGGTGAAGTCAGCAAGGGAATCACCCGCAGGGGATACGTGTACGACTATCTTGCCAGGCGGCTCAAGCGACTGAACGGCGCTCGCGGTTGCATCACCGTGCAGCTCTTCTACCAGCCCGTGACTCGATGCATCAAGGCATTCGAAATCAACCCTCGCTTCGGAGGCGGTTTTCCGCTGGCCGATGCCGCAGGAGCCCATTACCCCGATTGGCTGATTCGCGAATATCTCCTGGGGCAAGCGATCGAGAACTTCGATCGCTGGCAGCAAGACCTCTTGATGCTTCGTTATGACGCCAAGGTATTGGTGCAGCTCGACAGGTAGCCGACTTCCGTCGGCATTCATAAAAGAAGGGGCATTTCTTATGTTGAAGACCCGTTTTTCCCCGTGGCCCTCCTTCACCCTGGAAGAAGCCAAAGCGGTCGAGCAGGTACTGCTGTCCAACAAGGTCAACTACTGGACCGGTGACGAAGGGCGGCTATTCGAGCAGGAGTTTGCCATGGCATCTGGCTGCGAGTACGCCATCGCGGTCAGCAATGGCACGGTCGCCCTTGAACTGGCGCTGCGTGGGCTGGGCATCGGCCCTGGTGACGAAGTCATCGTGACTTCCCGCACCTTCATGGCTTCTGCTTCCTGCATCGTTGCCGTGGGAGCGACGCCGGTCTTTGCCGACGTCGATCGCGATTCCCAGAACATCACACTCGCCACCGTTGCGGCCAAGATCACCCCGCACACACGGGCCATCATTGCGGTTCACCTGGCGGGGTGGCCTTGCGACATGGATGGCCTCATGGCACTGGCGCGCAACGGCATCGAGGTGATCGAGGACTGTGCACAGGCCCACGGAGCGCGCTATCGGGGCCGCGGTGTCGGCTCCATCGCGAAGGTTGGCTGCTGGTCCTTCTGTCAGGACAAGATCATGACGACGGGGGGGGAGGGGGGAATGGTCACGACCAACGACCCTGACCTCTGGCGGCACATGTGGTCCTACAAGGATCATGGCAAAAGCTGGGATGCCGTATACCAGGAACGGCATTCGCCCGGCTTTCGCTGGCTACATCACCACTTCGGCACGAACTGGCGTCTCACCGAGATGCAGGCGGCCATCGGCAGGCTTCAGCTGCGGCGTTTGGCGGAATGGTCGGAGAAGCGCCGACACAATGCACAACGCATCTGGGATACCGCCCGGCAGTGTTCGGGGTTGCGGGTGCCGACGCCTCCCGAGTACATTCAGCATGCTGCCTACAAATGTTACGTATTCGTCGAACCGGAGGCGCTGACGGAGGGCTGGGATCGGAATCGCATCATGGATGAGATCGTGTCCCGCGGTGTGCCTTGCTACAGCGGCTCCTGTTCCGAGATTTATCTGGAAAAGGCCTTTGACGGAACCGGTTGGCAACCGCCGGAGGGGTTGCCGGTGGCGAGGGAGCTGGGTCAGACCAGCCTGATGTTTCTCTGTCATCCCACGCTCACCAAGGCGGAGATGGATCTCACTTGCCGGGTACTGTCCGAGGTCATGTCGCTTGCCGTTGATTGAATTGGCAGCGCCCTTCGCTCTTCGCTTACAGGAGCTCCATGTTCTCCACTCTGAAGGAACTGATTGCTGTCTATGCGATGCCATTACCCCTCTTTCTCAGCCTTCTTGGCCTCGCCGCACTGCTGTTCTTCAGTGGCCGGCGGCGAGTGGGGCTTGGTACGGGAGTGGTGGCTACGGTCATGCTACTGTTGGCGGCCTGGAGTCCTCTGGCCGATCGGTTATTGGTCCCCCTCGAAAGTCGTTACCCGCCGTTGCGGATATCAAGTAGCGAAACGCGGGTGGAAACTATCGTAGTGCTGGGAGGAGGCTGGCAACCTGAGCGAGGGGGCTCCAGCCTGTCGCGCCTTAACGAAAGTTCACTCTATCGGCTAACCGAGGGGTTGAAGCTGCTGCAGGAATTTCCCCAGGCCCGCTTGGTGGTCAGCGGAGGCAGTCGGGTAGAGGGCTTGCCCCCTGTGGCGGAAGCTTATGCCGCGGCCGCCAACGAGCTTGGCGTATCTTCCGAGAGGCTGGTGGTTGTCGATTGGCCTACCGACACCGCAAGTGAAGCCCAGGCGGTACGCGACCTGCTCGATCGAGACAGTCGACTTTTGCTGGTCACTTCCGCCTCCCATATGCCCAGGGCCATGGCCCATTTTCGAGCCGTAGGTCTCGATCCCGTGGCGGCCCCAACCCATCGGCTGGTCAATCCCGGGATGGCATGGAACCTGGCTTACTGGCTGCCTACCAGTCAGGCGCTCAACAAGACCGAGCGGGCGCTCCATGAATACATGGGGCTGGCCGCATTGGCATGGGAGTACTGAAGGGAACCGCCACGTCTCGCCATGCCTGCCATTCCGACGGGGCAAACTGGGCGCGAGCCGCCCTCTGCGCCTGGCCTACCCCCGCCCAGGAGGAGCTCCCTTCACCCCTTCAGGGAAGTCGAGGATAGGTAAGCGGTGGGAGCGGTCGTACGGGTATCCGATGCCCTGGCCGGCCGGCTCCCGGTTTCCAGGGGGAGGTCCAGCGAGCGTTGCCTGGAGGAAGCGGCATTACGACCTAGCCACACCAGGTCGACGATCCCGTCTCGTGGAACATAGCCCGTGGGAGCCACCATCAGCAGCTCACGAATCCGCTCGTGCTGAAGGTACTCGACAGCCTGCAGTAGCTGACCCAGATAGGCTTCCATGCGTGACCAGGGCCAGTAGTGTTCCCTGGCGGTCCTGATGCGCGGGTGGGCGGTGGGCGCCTCGTTCTCGCCAATCAGCAGCTCCTCATAAAGCTTCTCGCCGGGTCGCAGGCCCGTATGACGAATCTCGATGTCACCTTCGGGATTCTCCTCGCTCAACACTTCCAGCCCCGACAGTCGGACCATCTCCGCTGCCAAGTCCGCAATGCGTACCGGCTTCCCCATGTCGAGGACGAAGACGTCTCCACCGCTACCCATCGCTCCCGCCTGAATCACCAACTGGGCGGCCTCCGGAATGGTCATGAAATAGCGGGTCACTTCGGGGTGGGTCACGGTAATGGGCCCCCCTCGGGCGATCTGCTCACGGAACAGTGGAACCACCGAGCCGGAGGAGCCTAAGACATTCCCGAAGCGGACCATGCTGAAGCGCGTCTGTGACTGATGGTCGGCCAGTGCCTGGCAGATCAACTCGGCGATCCGCTTGGTGGTACCCATCACGTTGGTAGGACGTACCGCCTTGTCGGTCGAAACCAGCACGAAGGTTTCCACCTTGCAGGCCAAGGCCGCCTGAGCCGTGGCCAAGGTACCGAAGACATTGTTGAGGATGCCCTGGGTCACGTTATGTTCCACCATGGGAACATGCTTGTAGGCGGCGGCGTGGTAGATGGTTTCCACGCCGAAGGTACGCATCACGGTATCCAGGCGCTGCCGATCCTGTACAGAGCCCAGCAGAGCCCTCACCGAAACCTCCAATCCCTGTTCCTGCATTCGCTGACGCAAAGCGCGCTCAATGGAGTAGAGCGCGAACTCGCAGAGCTCGAACAGCAGTAATTCTCTGGGTCCCTGCTGGAGCAACTGGTGGCACAGCTCCGAACCGATGGACCCCCCCGCGCCGGTGACCATGACCACCTTGCCGCGGACATTGGCATCCAGCAGTTCCTGGTTCGGTGGCACAGGGTCACGTCCCAGGAGATCCTCCACGGTGACATCGCGAATTTCGTTGAGACGTGCATGACCGGCGATCATGTCTTCCATGCTCGGCAGGGTCTGTACGGGGACGGATAAGGGTTCCAGGATGCGCAGGATTTCCCGTCGGCGGGAACGCGGTGCGCTGGGCATGGCCAGCAGGATCCGTTCGGCCCCGTAATGCTTGAGCAGACGCGGCAGCCTATCGGGGTCGTAGACTTGCAGCCCCTCGACGAAGGTGCCGTGCATTCCCCGCCAGTCGTCGACGAAGGCAACTGGCGCATATTCCGAACCTTGCCGAAGGATATTCACCAACTGCGAGCCTGCCGCTCCGGCCCCGTAGATGATGACCCTGGCCTTGTAGCGAATCATGCTATGCATGTTCAGCGAGCGCAGGAAATAGCGCACACCGCCTACGCTGAGCAAAGCCAGCATCGGATAGATCAGGCAGGTTGACCGCGGCAGAGAAATGGCGAGTAGGCTGGAGATGATCACGAGCAGAGCCGCGGAGCCCGAAATCCCGATCAGTAGCGTTTTCAGCGCCTTGGCACTCAGATAGCGAATTACCGCACGGTAAAACCCCAGCCTCGCGAATATTGCCAAGCTTATCGGCAGTACGGTCATCCACATCACCCAAGAGGCTGGGTTCAGCAGCGGTTCCAGGTTCTCGAGGCGCAACCAGATGGCCATGACGAAGCTGAGTGTCAGCAAGATGGCGTCGATGAAAAGCTGGATCATTCGCTTGTAGTGGCGAGGCAGGCGAAAAAGACGATAGAGAATCATCAACATGTCGAATCCTTTCTTCAAGTAATATCTAAAAAAGCTTGAAAAATAATGGCTGTCAGGTCTATGTAATTAGCGTCAAGCTCGCCGCTTTGTTAATGTATGTTACAAAGCATATGAAAGGAGGTAGGAATTCCCAAGTTGATTTTCCTAAACTTGGATTCGCTAGAAATGCCGCTGGTTACAGCGTAAAGAAGGCAAAATATAAAGCAGTGGTGAGGAGAAGCTTCGTCCTTCAAGGAGAGGGAAGGTAGGATCGGTTTGTCAGAGATAAAGCTGAGTGAATAGGTGTGACTGTCTCGCTTCTCTGTGCAAAGGAAGGTGAAAGTTTTAATGTTAGGGAGGAACGGGTGAGCGCGTTGCAGGCGCGATGCGGCTTACCACAACTGTCTTATGGTTGACCGACCGAAGCCTGGCCAATCCTGCCAATGACAACATCGAGGCGTTATGTTTCAACGGATCCTGATACTTTGCACCGGCAATATCTGTCGTAGCCCTGTCGCTGCGGCCATGTTGGAGGCTCGACTCCCCGACAAGCAGATCGAGACAGCGGGCCTGAACGCTCTGGAAGGCCAGGGGGTAGAACCCACGGCCCGATCCCTGGCCGAGGCCGAAGGTCTGGACGTCGGCGCCCACGAGGCACGCCAGGTCAGCCTGGACATCCTGTTCAAGGCCGACCTGGTGATGGTGATGTCCGATGGGCAGCGTCTTGCCGTCGGCCAGATGGCCCCTTCCGTACTGGGTAAGACGATGCTTTTCGGCCGCTGGCTGGATGGTGGCCAGGGACGTGAAATTCCCGATCCCTACCGCAAGAGCGCCGAGGCGTTTCGACACGTGCACCAGTTGCTTCGCGAGGCTGCCGATAGCTGGGTCGGCAAGTTATGAAGCGGGCCTAGGCGCGACGCGGAAGGTGCGAGACAGAACATGGCGGTGATCGGGGGCGTGGCGAATGTCGCAAGCAATGTCGGGACGGCAGGCGGTCGAGCGGGGCGACAGCGCTTGGCGATGGGTGAATACGATGCTGCTGGTCGCCTTCGTTTCACTATTGCTCCTGGTGCCCTGGGGATACAAGGCGGTGTCGTTGACGGCATTGATGCTGGCTCTCATGGGGGCAGTGCTACGCCGCGATCCGACAAGAGAACAGCCGGAGAGGCTGGATGCGGAGGACCGGCTCTGGCTGCTGGCTTTTATGGCTTTCTCGGGGCTGTGGTGCTTGGACCTCGCTCGCAGTGGCGTTTTACTTGGCTTGGAGCGGGGTAGTGAAGCGATGCCGTTATGGCCCTTGTTGACGGCAGGATTATTGATGTGGTGGCGCCGACATCCTCCCTTGCGGGCGGGCTTGTGGTTGGGCCTGGTGGTGGGGGGGACGGGCGCCGGTGTCATTGCCTTGTACGAACGCTTCTTGCTTGGCGCCTATCGCGCCGACAACGGTATGAATGCCATTCCCTTCGGTAATCTTTCCCTTCTGATTGGCGTGCTGGCGCTGGCGGCCATGCTGGGGCGCCTTTGCCGTCCCCCCCTTCCTTTACCCTGGCTCACCCCGGCCCTGGGGCTCTCCGCGATCGCCGGTCTTGCCGCCTCCTTTCTATCCGGTACTCGCGGCGGCTGGGTGGCTGTTCCTCTGCTGGCCTGGCTGAGCTACAGGGCCTTTCGTCCTTTTCTTCCACGGCGCCGGCTGCTGCAACTGGTTGGAGGGGGCTGGCTGCTGGTGATAGGGCTGGTAGCGATGACCGCGATCACGGACTACGGCGTGACCAAGCGAGTGGAGCGAGCCATTGACGATATTCGGCATTACGTGCTCGAGGGGGATGGCGGCAGTTCCGTGGGCCTGCGTCTGGAGATGTGGCAGGCGGGCGGACGGATGTTCAGGGAAAAGCCCCTGTTGGGATGGGGAGAAGGACGTCTCGAGGGGGCACGGGACATGATGGTCGAGAGCGGGGTATTGCACCCAGGCGCGAGGTGCCACGATCAACTGCACAGCGACCTCGTGGATACCGCAGCACGGCGCGGCCTGCTGGGGGTTGTGACGTTACTCGCTTTCTATGGGGTGCCGGCGGTACTGTTCGCGCGTCATTTACGCCGCGCCCACGATGCCCAGGCGAGGGTCCTGGCGTTATCAGGTCTGCTGGTCGTCATCGCCTTCATGGGATTCGGGTTGACGCAGTCCATGTTGAGAGACGTGAGGGGGCTGAGCGGCTACCTGGGATTGACAATGGCTTGCTGGGTGCTGCTGAGAGCACGCCTGATTGAGCTGGGGAGACAATCCAACATTGAGCCCGATGCAGCGCGTAAGGTAACGATGAGGGGGCGTACCGACGAGTCGCGGAAAACATGTTAATTTCTGTATCTGTGTTATGTTGTGTATTGAGATGGTCGTATCGAAACCTCTGTGGCTCGAGGAAATGACAGAGCCCTACGAGGATAAGAAGCTTTCGACTATTTCATTCACGAGAATGGATGCTGACAGGGGATCGCAGCATGAGATGTGTCATGATCGGGTAGGAAAAACGTCAGGCAAATGGCGGTTTGGTACACGCGGATGCTTCTTCTTTGTCTGATGAATTGAACGATCATTTCAACGCATTTTTTTGCTGCTGTCGCTGCTGAAAGCAACTCATCAAAAACCGGTTTTTCTGATGAGGCGCTTCAATGAATAAGATGAATACCGTACGCCTCCCCGTCGCTAGATCAACGAAGGAGCTGCGCAGGGAGATGTTGCGCGCCAATCGGTTCCTGGGGAGGCATCAGGCGTGGTGGGGGTTGGTGTTGACGCCCGTGGTTCTCTTTGCATTCGAGCTGTGGGTCGTCAGTGGCTGGCGTTGGTGGTGGCCTTTCTTCGCCTTCCTCCTGGCGTGGGGAGCTGTCGAGCTCTGTTTCCTTCCGCGTCGCCTGGCGATTCAGCGGCTCGCTGCGATGGAGAGCCGGGCCGAAGTGGTGAGGCTGGCCTGGATACATGGCGTCGCCTTGCGTGACGTCATGAGAGGGCGGCAGCGCACCGGTCATGAGTCGTGACCGTTCTGCCCATCCCGATCCAGCAATCCCAGGTAACAGGGTGGGGACGAGGGCGAGGTGTCCTCGGCGTCTTCCTGCTGCAGTGCGCCCAGTATTGCCTGACGCAGGAGGGGCAGGTGGGACGCTTCCAGGTCGCGCGTCGCAGAAAGCAACGTCAGCCTGCCCCGGCGGGCATGGCGCATGAGGGGGAACAGGTTGTCGGGGGCGTCGCGTAGCTCCCCCCGGTAGCGAACGGCAAACACGCTACCGCTGATCTCTCCCCTACGGAGTTGCCGGCTCAGACCGAGGGACGGCGAGGCATCGCGATACCAGTCGGTCAGCTCCAACCGTTCCCTCGGCATGCCGCGTGGCCAGAGCCTGTCGACCAGAATGCGGGCACCATCGCAGGTATCGGGCTCGGCATAGATTCTCTTCAGTGCAATGTCGTACGACATGGGCACCTCCAGTCCTTGTCCGGGATGACTAGTTTCGTCATTACTCCAGGTGGAGGCAACTCATACCTGATTCGTTGCCGCTGTCTCGTCGTGGGGATTCTCCCCGGCGTCGGCTTGGTTCCATTCCGATGACGCCCTCGGACAACGGCGAGACGGGGTTGGACGCCGCGATAGGGGTGAGGTGTACTGACATGGATTTCGTTAGGCACCGGCGTCGACGAACCCAATCCTTGGGTCATCGTCGGATCGCCATCGATGCGAGGGATTGTATGAGTGACTTCCTGTTCAGTTCCAGGCGTCTTCCCCCTGGGCGCCTCGCCGAGGAACTGGAATCGATTTACCTCGAGGATCCCGTCATTGCCCGAGAGTACCATGGCGACTGGGGATCCCTGGCCGTGACCCCGTCCCGCTATACCGGTTTCGCTCCGGTCGAGAGCGGAACCCATCTCTGTGTGGTCATCGGCGGCCCGGTTCTGTATTTCCAGGACAACCGCTTCTTGACAGGTGGCGACGACCAGGCGGGTACGAGGGCCATTTTCGCCCACTGGAAAGAAGGGCGGATGGATTGGAGCGAGGATCTCAGTGGTCCCTTCGCTATCCTGATCATCGACAAGGCCTCGCGTCGTGTCACCTGCATCACCGATCTCATGATGTTCATCCCCGTCTATCGTTACCAGCGCAAGTCCTGGCTGGCCTTGGGGACGCATGTCGATGCTCTGGCGGGAGTCTGCGGTCAGGAGGTGGATTTCGATGAGGCCTCGCTGGTCGATTTCGTTCTTCACGATGTCGTGACCTTTCCCTACAGCGCTTATCGTCAGATTCGTCAGTGCCATCCCGCCACGAAGCATGTGTACCGGCTGCGCCATGGTGAAACTCCTTGCCTCGAGCGTACCCCCTACTGGCTGCCCGAGGAGACAGCGCCGTTCCGCAACCTCGGGGAGGCGGCCGAAGCCTTGAGGGAGGGGCTCGACGGCTACATCGAGCGGGTCACGAGCCCGATGCGGCGGGTGGCCCAGTTCATTAGCGGTGGCGAGGACTCCCGGGTATTGGCCGCCATGCTACCGAAGCGCTTGGAGCGAGACAGCTTCATCTTTCTCAACAGCATGACCCGAGAGGGACGCATAGCGGAGAAGGTGGCATCCGCTTCGGGGGCTCGCTTTCTCCCCGACTATCGGGACACCCTGCACTATTTGATCATTCTTCCGGAAGCTTCGCGCCTGGTGGGGAGCGGGCACCAATACATCCATGCGCACGCCTTGGGTTTCCATCGTCGTCACGGGCTTGCGGACTACGAGGCCGTTTTTGGGGGATATGTCAGCGATACCCTGTTGAAGTCGCGCTCCGTGAGAAAGCCGCCATTGTCCAGTTATTTCAGTTTTTTGCCGCAGTGGCAGCTATCAGGCGAGACACGTACCCAGCCGGTGGAGAGCCGCCTGTTTCCCGACCACCTGCTGCAGGAGGTGACGCGCCGACGTCGCGAGCACTTTCACGAGGTGAGAGCCATGCGGCCGCAAAGCGCCCATGAGTGGTTCTCGCTGTGGCCGATGACGATGCGGCTTGGTATTTCCAATCTCTACAGCAATCGTCGCCTGTTCAGAAGCTATGAGGTATTCATGGCCAAGGAGGCGGTAAAGGTCAGCGCCGCCTGTCCCGCGCGCTGGAAGCTCAATCGGCGGCTGTTCCTCGCTGCGTTCGGGCCTTACCTGAAACGGACGCGCTTTTTGCTACATGCCGACGGTCGGCTGCCGGCTTTCCCCTGGTGGGCGAACTTTCCGTTGCACACACTCCTGTGGAGCGTGCGGGAGATGGCGAGACGCCTTGGATGGCAGAGGCGTTATCAGGGCTCCTGGGCCGACTGGAAGACGATAATGGCCAGTCCGGAGTGGGCCATGGCCAGGGATGGTGTGAAACCGGACAGCCTGAGGCTGCCGGCGCTGAGTGCCGCAATAGCGTCAGGCGCCCTACAGGAGCAAGGACTCGCCGTCCTCCAGCGTGTCAACCTCCTGCAAACCTGCCATCAGGTCGGCAACGCGAGCTTGCGCCGAAGGAAGGCGTGGCGGAACACCTCGGTTCGAGTGTTCTGAGCCAAGGGAAGCGCCGCGCTACGTTTCCAGCGCTTCCTGCGCGCGCTGCTGCCACGGCCCGGGCAGCTCCGCGGCGCGTGTCAAGGCTTGCCTGGCTTCCTCGGGCTTGTCGTGGGCTCGCAATAAAAGCCCCAGGTTCAACCACGCTGCACCGTGGTCATCGCGACGTGCGACGGCGTTGCGAAAGCCCTCGATGGCGCCCTCAGTGTCCCCTGTCGCGTGCCGGGCGTTGCCCAGGGCGAAAAAGCCCATGGCGGAATCGGGAAAGCGCTCGACGTAGGCCTCCCAGGCGGGAAGTGTTGCCTCGGCGCCCTGCACTTGCTCGAAAGTGGCGATCGCTTCCAAGGTGCGTCGCTCGCTGGCGGCATGAGGCAATTCGCCCGGCGGCAGGGCAATGAACGACCAGCGTCCGCTCCGGGCCCAGGTGGCGTCGAAGCGGCGGAACGACTCGATACGCTGAGCCTCTTCGCCGCTGTGTAGCGTCATCTCCTCGGTGTCCCGGTCGTAACCGATAGCGACGGCGTAGTGCCACATCGGCCAGGCAGGCAGCGATAGATTCTGCATCACGACGACGGGGTGGCCGGCGGCGATCTCGGTCAGCAGCGCATCGAACGAGTCGTTGAGTACGAAGGGAATGCGTCCGTGGCGTCGAACGGTTGCGAGCATCTCGGGTTGTACGCTGCCCTCGCGCCCAGGAATGAAGACCTGTGGAATGAGCGTCTCCATGGGCACGGCCACGCCCGATTGGTTGAGCACCATGGCCAGTGAGGCGGGCCCGCACTGGTAGTCTCGCTGAGCGTGGAACGGTACTCCCTCGATGAAGGCCTGACGTGGCAGCGTGCGTTCGCTGGTCTCGTTCAGGCGCGGCGTACTGGCACAACCAGCCAGTATCGACAGGAGCAAACCCAACAGCAGAACGCCCGCAGGGCGGGCGTTCGC
This sequence comes from Billgrantia pellis, assembly GCF_008297955.1. Lineage (GTDB taxonomy): Bacteria > Pseudomonadota > Gammaproteobacteria > Pseudomonadales > Halomonadaceae > Halomonas > Halomonas pellis. Next base: position 314,372 of record NZ_VTPY01000001.1, read on the forward strand.
AAAATATCGTGAAGGATGGCGAATCATGAGCCAGCCATCAGCGGGTGAAGGGGAAGACGTTGGTCAGGCCCAGAATGTCGGTCACCAGCAGGACAAGGAACACGACCAGCAGGGCGCCCACGACGCTGGCACCCGCGGGCAACTGGTCGAGTTGCTCGGCCATCTGGCGCGCCTCCTCGTCGGAAAGAGCCGCTACGCGTGCCTCGACTTCGTCGAGATCGACGCCCTGCGCGACCAACTGCTCCTGCACGTCGGCGCGAGAAAGAATCTCCTGGATGCGCTCGCGGTCGGCCGTGGCGCTCTCTGCGGATAGGGCGGCCTGGGTGGAGACCAGGTCGCTGGCCGGGAGAGGGGCGGCGGTAGCCGAGACGCTACCGAGCACGAGGGCCAGGATCAGCAGCGGGCTGAGAAAGCGGCAAAGTGTTTTCATGGCTTGGTTCCTTCTTTCTTGGGATGGACTTCCGGCTCTTGAATGATCCTACGCTCACCCGTCGGCGAGCTTTCGCGCTCCAGCGATGCCATGTAAGTATAAGCAGAAAGCGCTTGCGATTTCATGCCCTTGCATGATCGTTCCAGCGAAGGGACCGGAAAACGCTGGAGAAGGCCGCCGCTGCACCTGGCAGAGACTGGGTCGATTAGCCAATCCGGTACGACGCCGGCAGCTCGGCCAGCAGGCCGCGGCCCCCAGCCAACGTCAGGGCCAGGTCGTGCAAGCCCTCCCAGGGGGGAAGGGGATTGGCACCCTTGATTGCCAGATCCAGGCGCTGAGCGAACAGCAGCAGTTTGTGCAACCGCTTGCGCGGAAGCCGGGCGATGGCCTGCTGGTAGGCGGGGCGGCGCTTGTCGAAGATGGCCGGCTTCTGTGCCTTGCATGCCGACTCGAAGCTTTGGCCCTGATCGAGATGTTGGTGCAGCGACAACAGCGTGCGCAGTTCACGACTCAGTGCCCATAGCACGATGGGGCTTTCCACGCCTTCGCCACGTAGGCCCCGCACGATCCTCGAGGCCCGCTCGCGCTCCCCCTTGAGACAGGCCTCGGTCAGGTTGAAGACATCATAGCGGGCACTGTCCTCCACCCCGCCGGCAATCTGTGCCGGGCCGACGCGACTGCCGGGTGGCAGGAGCAGCGCCAGTTTCTGTAGTTCCTGATCGGCGGCGAGCAGGTTGCCTTCGGTGCGTTCGCCGAGCAGGCGGGCGGCATCGAGATCGAGGGAGAAACCGTGGCGCTCGGCGCGGTCGCGCAGCCAGAAGCCCAGCCGCGAGGCATCGACCGGCCATACCGGTACGAACAGGCCGAGCTTGTCGAGCGTCTGGAACCAGGCGCTTTTCTGTTGACGGAAGTCGAGCTTGCCCATGGCGATCAACAGCACGTTGTCGCGTAGACCGGGGGCGTCGGCATACTCCTTCAGCGCTCGCCCGCCTTCCTGCCCCAGGCTGTGGTTGCCCAGGCGCAGTTCGATCAGTTTGCTCGAGGCGAAAAGCGACAGGCTGGCCGCTGCCTCGTGCAGCTTTCCCCAGGCGAAATTGGCTTCCACGTGCAGCACCTCGCGCTCCTCGATACCACTCTCGCGCGCGGCGGCGCGAACGGCGTCGCAGGCTTCCATGTGCTGCAGCGGCTCATCGCCGGCCACGATCACCACAGGGGGCAGCTTCTTGGCGAGTGCCTCAGGGAGCTTATCGACAAAGATTTTCACGTATGCACCCACAGCGAGTCTTCATGGCGAGGCGTCTTCCAGCGCGCGCAGGCGTTCAAGCAGCTGGCGCAGCGCCTCACGGCGAAGCTCCTGGTGCGCCTCTTCGCGCAGATCGTCCTGGGCCAGCAGGTTGTCATCGTTGACGCTGATTCGAGTGGTTGCCTCGAGTCGCTGCTGCTGGAGATGGTAGGCGCCGTCGCGGCGCCGCTGCACCGAGAACGGCAGCGCCAGCGTTATCTCCAGTTCACGCGAGCCACTGTCGAGCACGCTCAACGAGCGCTCGTGCCAAGTCTCTTCGCCCAGGTTGAGCACCAGGGGAGCGTCATCGTGCACTCGCGTGCCCACGGCGCTGAGATGGGCTTCTGCCATGCGCAGGAATGCGCTATCGACCCCGGCCAGGGCGATCTCGTCAATGACCGGCCCTGAATCGTCGAAACCGCGCAAGCGAAAGCCGCAGCCGGCGAAGGCCAGGCTGGCGCCGCCGACCAGGGCAAGAGTGAGAAAACGGCGTCGATGCATGTGCGCTCCCGTCTCGAGGTGATTCATGCAACCACGATATTGACCAGCTTGCCAGGCACGACGATGACCTTACGCACTGTCTTGCCTTCGGTATGGCGCTGTACGTTCTCGGCAGAGAAGGCCTGAGCTTCGATGCTGTCCTTGTCGGCCTCGGCGTCGACCTCGATGCGAGCACGCAGCTTACCGTTGACCTGTACCACCAGCTCGATGCTGTCACGTGCCAGGGCGGCTTCGTCCACCGACGGCCAGGGCGCATCGATGACTGGCTCGACATGACCGAGTTCACGCCACAGGGCATGGCAAGCATGCGGGACGATCGGGGCGAGCAACAGTACGCAGGCTTCGATGGCCTCGCGGGCCACGGCCAGGCCTTGCGGCGAAGCGTCATCGAACTTCGACAGGGCGTTGGTCAGTTCCATCACCGCCGCGATGGCGGTATTGAACGTGGTGCGTCGACCGATGTCGTCGCTCGCTTTTCTGATCGTCTCGTGTGTCTTGCGTCGTAGATCCCGCTGAGCGTCATCGATTGACGCAACGTCAAGGATGCCCGGCTCGCCGGCCGACAGGTGCTCGGCTACCAGGCGCCAAAGACGTTTAAGGAACCGGTTGGCGCCCTCGACTCCCGAATCGGACCACTCCAGCGACTGTTCGGGAGGCGCGGCGAACATCATGAACAGACGCACGGTATCGGCACCGAAGCGATCGATCATCGCCTGTGGGTCGACACCGTTGTTCTTCGACTTCGACATCTTCTCGATGCCACCCATCTCCACCGGTTGACCGTCGCTGATCAGCACGGCACTCATCGGGCGGCCCTTCTCATCGCGCTTGACCTCGACGTCGGCGGGGTTGAACCACTGCTTGCCGCCGTTTTCGGTCGGACGGTAGAACGTCTCGGCGATCACCATGCCCTGGGTCAGCAGCTGTTGGAAGGGTTCGTCGGAATTCACCAGACCGAAATCGCGCATCAGCTTGTGAAAGAAGCGTGCGTAAAGCAGGTGCAGGATGGCATGCTCGATTCCGCCGATATAGAGATCGACCGGCAGCCAGTAGTCGGCGCGCTCGTCGAGCATGGCCTGACGGTTGTCGGCGCAGGCGAAGCGAGCGTAGTACCACGACGATTCCATGAAGGTGTCGAAGGTATCGGTCTCCCGCACCCAGCCATCGCCGAGATCGGAAAACGCCGGCATTTTCTTGAGCGGCGACCCCGAGGCGTCGACGGTGACTTCCATCGGCAGTTCGACCGGCAGCTCGTCATCGGTCAGCGGCACGGTCTGGCCTTGGGGGCCATACTTGACCGGGATCGGCGCCCCCCAGTAGCGTTGGCGCGCCACGCCCCAATCGCGCAGGCGAAAGTGAGTCTTGATCTCACCGTGCCCCTGCTGCTCGAGGCGTGCCGCGATGGCGTCGAACGCGGCCTGAAAATCGAGGCCGTCGAACTCGCCTGAATGGATCAAGGTGCCGTATTCGGTATAGGCGCCCTGGGAGAGATCCGGCGTCCGCCCCTGGGCGTCGGCGATCACCGGCTCGATCGGCAGGCCGTACTTGGTGGCGAATTCCCAGTCGCGCTGGTCGTGACCGGGCACCGCCATCACCGCTCCGGTGCCGTACTCCATGAGAACGAAGTTGGCCACGTAGACCGGCACCTCGCGCCCCGTGAGCGGGTGAACGGCGCGGTGCCCGGTGGGCATGCCTTTTTTCTCCATCACGGCCAGGTCGGCCTCGGAGGTGCCACCGCGAGCGCACTCCGCGGCGAAGGCGGCCAGCTCAGGATCGTCCTCGGCGGCCTGCTTGACCAGGGGGTGTCCGGCAGCGACAGCGACGTAGGTGACCCCCATCAGGGTGTCAGGGCGCGTGGTATAGACCCGCAGCGGCTCGAGGCTTTCACCCGCCTTGCCGGCGATGTCGAAGGCGAGCTCGATCCCCTTCGACTTGCCGATCCAGTTGCGCTGCATGGTCTTGACCTGCTCGGGCCATTCGACCTTGTCCAGGTCGGCCAATAGCTCCTCGGCATACTCGGTGATCTTGAGGAACCACAGCGGGATTTCCTTGCGCTCGACCAGGGCGCCGGAGCGCCAGCCACGCCCGTCGATGACCTGCTCGTTGGCGAGCACCGTCTGGTCGACCGGGTCCCAGTTGACGGTGGCCATCTTCTTGTAGACCAGTCCCTTCTCGACCAGCTTGGTGAAGAACCACTGCTCCCAGCGGTAGTAGTCGCTGTCACAGGTGGCGAACTCGCGGCTCCAGTCGTAGGCGAAGCCGAGCGCCTTCAATTGGCGACGCATGTAGTCGATGTTGTCGTAGGTCCATTTGGCCGGTGGCACCTGGTTCTGGATGGCTGCGTTCTCGGCCGGCATGCCGAAGGCATCCCAGCCCATCGGCTGCATCACGTTCCGGCCTTGCATGCGCTGGAAGCGCGACACCACGTCGCCGATGGTGTAGTTGCGCACGTGCCCCATGTGTAGCTTGCCGCTGGGGTAGGGAAACATCGACAGGCAGTAGAACTTCTCGCGGCTGGCGTCTTCCACCGCCTTGAAGCACTGGTTCGTATCCCAGAACAGCTGGGCGTCGCGCTCGATTTCAAAGGGGTTGTACTGTGCGTCCATCGGCTTTCGTCATGACCTTAGAGTGTTCGGGCACGGGGAGCGTGCGCTTCCGCTGGAATTGTCTGGCGTCAGTCAACGTCTGGATAAAGAGGATAAAACATTGATCCGACGGCGAGATGACGTCTAAATGGTAACCAAGGATACCCCAGTAGAGCAGGTCCGGCCATGCCCGGTCCTTGCCATGAGCCGCTTCGAGGAGATGATCATGAGCGAACGCCCCGACTCACATCGCGAACATCGGATGCGTGAAGGCTACGAGCGCATGCTGACCCGCCTGCGCGAGGGCGCGGGCGACCTGAACTGGGAAGCGTTGCAGCGGGAATTGGATGAGGCCGTGGAATTCGAAGCCGAGTTCGAGGAATTCACCAAGGACGAACTCGCGCTGCTCAGAGCCTGGGTAGAGCGTGATCTCCGGGACATGCGGCACTACCTTGCCGCCGGTGGGGAGGGGGTGGCGAGCTGGCTGGGCATCGACCTGACCGTGCTGTCACGCAAGGTGGTCGATTCACTGCTGTCGATCGCCGATCGCAGCATCGTCGAGAACGTCCGTTTCAACGAGGATCTCGAGGCCTCGCGCGCCGATTACTGCGAGGGTGAGATTGCCGCGCCGGGACGTATGGTCTGCGTGCACTGCGGTGCCGAGGTCAACCTGGAGGGAGTGGCACGCATAGAACCGTGTCATCAATGCGGCCACCGGTATTTTGCGCGTGCTCCGAAGTGACGCTCGGCATTGCCGCTACTGGACGGGGGGCTTCGTGCCAGGATGCCACTGGCTCCCCTCACGCCCTCTTTCGCCCATTCTGCCAGCTCGTTCATCCTGCCAGCGTTCGCCAGATGAACTTCAAATCTTCGGCAAGGCTCCACTCTCTCAGGTAATGCAAATTGATGCGGACCTTGTCCGGCCAGATGACGTTACGGTTGTAACCCTCCGGATCCGCCGCTTTGTCGAGAAGCGCTTCTTCATCCCGGTACTTGAGCGTGGCGGGGCCGGTGATGCCGGGACGGACGCGCAGTAACTGACGCTGCTCTCCTTCCAGGCTGTCGGCGAAACCCTCCACGTCGGGGCGGGGGCCAACGAAACTCATGTCGCCTTTCAGCACGTTCCAGAGCTGAGGCAGTTCATCCACCTTGGTCCGGCGCAGCAGATGTCCCAACGGCGTAATTCGTGGGTCCCGTGAGCAGGTCACCGTCGTGGTGACGCCCGGGGCATCCCGCATGGTCCGTATTTTGTAGAGCGTGAAGGCCCTGCCATTCATGCCGACACGTTGCTGCGTAAAAAGGCCATTCCGGCGGGTGTCGATCGTGGCGGCTATCCAGGCCAGACCGATCAGCCACCAAACGAGAAACAGTCCCATGGAGGCCAGGAGAATATCCAGCTTACGCTTCTTGCTACGTGATACGGGACGAAAGAGATTCACGGTGTCACTCCAGTAAACGTGATTATCGCATCCGGACTGGGGCATGGCGAAGCAGGAGGTCAGCCGGTTACCGTTCTTTCGCTTCGGTGTATCCGAAAGGAACGCCGTATGGCTTCCTGTTCCAGCAGCACAGTGAGCTTCTTCCATAACCTTCCCCGGGCCTGGCCGATTCGACGGCGGAAGGGAAAGAGCGCATGAATCACCGGCGACAGCAACGGAAAGTAGGCGACATGCAGCCTGGCGTAGGCCCTGCGAAACCCGAAGCGCTCGATGAGGAAATCGTGTATGCCGGTTTCGTGACTGATGTTTCTGGCCCCATCCGAGACATAGGCGAGTCCCCGCGCGTTGAGGTAGTGACGGTTCATATGATGGATCAACGCGTAAGATGCGTATCGCTTCAGCGCATCGGGAGTCACCCAGATGGAGAGATAGAAACAGGCCCCATCCATGACGAGATTCTCGCTGAAAGCCTCCATCTTCCCGCTTTTCCGATCGCGGACGGCCCAGAATTCGGTCTCCGTCGGCAGATCGTGGATCGCTCTGATGAAGTCGGTCTTCGACATCATGGGTTCGAAAGTCTCGTAGCGCTGGTAGGCGCTGCAGTAGACGTTATGCCCTTCCTCTAGGATATCGTCACGAGACGCCGGTTCGACGTGAAACTGTCGCTCTCCTCGCCGAACCTTGTTGCGGGTGTTGGCGCTGAGATCTTGCAGCTCCTCGGGTTTCGACTTGATGATGTGCCACCACTCCGTGGGAGCGTCGCTATCGAAGTCGGACTCCCAGCGAATCAAGAAGGCAGAATGCTTGGCCAGCAGCGCTATGGCCTGTGATTGGCGAAGCCCGGGATTTCGATGCGGCATGGATAAAGGAAGCAGGGCCCCCAGGTGTTTGCGCCAAAGAAAGCCGTTATTGCGAAAATAGTGGTACCCGATCATGAGCGCCTCAGGAAAAGTGCGTTCGCCAGCAAAGAGTGATGCGCCTGTGATTCGTCACGTAGTGTTACATGGCGGGGCGGGGCGTTCCTCCTGAAATTCTTCGCTGTGATGCATGAAATGCACAGGAGAATGGGCGCGAGGCAGGTTGGAATATTGTGCTACCGCAGCGTGTGATTTCTGGTCGTTCAGGGCCAGTATCGTCATGCAAACAGGGTCTAGGTCCCGGTGAGCAGGATGGCCGCTACCACCAATGTCGTCATCGCTGCGGCATAGACCAGGTTATGTCGCATCATGCGGTAGCCGCTGACGCCGTAACGCCCTTGCAACGACAGGTTGATCCCCGAGAGGGGGCCCACCGAAGTGCCCACTGCCCACGAGGCCAACCCGGTGAAGGCGAACAGTGTGGATTCGTTACCCGAAAGGTCGAGCATCGAGGCGAGTACCGAGACACCGATGATGGGGTGCAGGCCGGCCACGGCACTGGCAACGATCGCCAGGAAGCTCATCACGGCCTGAACGGGGCCGAAGTGGACGAACAGCGTCCACTCGCTGCCCGTCGCGGCGGAGACGAGCGTTGACAGCCCCAGGGTCAGCAGGCCTGCCGAGAGGAACAGCGCAATTTCGCCGCGCATCGCCGGCAACCGGGTCAGCGTGTGCTGGCGTACGCGACGCAGCGTCCAGCGAGGCCCCGCGGGCAGGTTGGTGGCGAGGGCCACCGCCGGCAGCAAGAAGGTGATGATGCTGACGATGCCGAGCTCGGGAGTGAGCTGAAAATGGAACAGCATGACCAGCACCGCCATCGAGACAGGCATCAGCAGGCTGCCGGGAGATAGTGAGAACCCGGCCACTTCGCTGAGGTCGAAGCGTCGCGACAGCTCCAGTGTGGACAGCAGACCGCTGAGCAGGGCCAGCGGCAGGCCGACGACCAGGATGCGGGAATAGTCCATGGCCGGGGCCAGTGTCATCACCACCCCCATCGAGGCGAAGAACGGAGACCAAAGTGCCGCGCTGGAAAGCCCACGATTGAGTGCCAGCAGTTGTGGGGTGGTCAGCGGGCCGCGCCGGGCCAGCCGGTCGCCGATCATGAACACCGTCGAAAGGTTGAGGATGGTGCCGAGCAGGTGCACGCCAAGCCAAGTTCCCGACGTTCCTCGCAATCCGGTGATCGGTCGGCCCAGCGCGCGCTTGGAGCCGCTGCGATTGCCGATCAGGCCGATGAAGCTGACTCCGACCAGCATTGCCACGACGTAAGTATTGCCACTGGTGATCGCCGGCCAGGCGATGTCGGCGGCGTAACGCCAACTCGCCAGGCTCAGTAGGCCCAGGCCGATCGCCGCCAAGGCCCCGGCCTGCCACCGGGTACGGCGCGGAATGTCGCGCCATAGCAGGAGCGTTGCCAGCCACAGTGAATAGCCAACCAAGGGGGGATACGGAGCGAGCTTGGCTAAACTCAGGATCTGCAGAGCGAGCCCGAGCAGAATCAGCGTGCCGGCCAGGGCATGCCGGAAGGATGTCGATAGCGTGTCGGGCGTGGCCACGGGGTTGCAGAGCTCCGTCGAGTCATTGTTGGCATTTATTCATGAGCAATCTAACAAATATTACCTCAGCGAGTTGCGGCCCGTCTCGTCGCGAGCTTCCTCCAGCAGGGCCAGCATGGCCCGGGTGGCATTGGAGAGCGTGCGGCTGCGATGCGTCAGGTAGCCCAGCGAGCGATGGATGGTCGGGTGTTCTACCTCCAGTTCATGCAATTCGCCGGCGACCAGCCGCTCCGGCAGTAGGCTCCACCCGAGGCCGATGGCGGCCATCATCTTGAGGGTTTCCAAGTAATTGGTTGAGAGCGCCACGGGCAGTTCGAGACCGGCTGCTGCGAAGCGTGACTCGATCAAGGTGCGGGTGAAGGTCATCGGCCCCGGAAGCACAGCGTCGAAAGCGCATAACTCGTGCAGCGTCAGCCGTCCTCGATCTGCCAAGGGATGATCGTGGGCGCAGACGAAGCACATCCGATCGTTCCACACCGGCGCCACATCAAGCTGTGGATCGGGGTGCGGTGCCAGCGTCACCACGGCGATCTCGAGCTCGCCATCGAGCACACCTTGATAAGCCTGCTCCGAATCGAGGAAGCGCAGATCCAGGCTCACCTCGGGGTGGGCCCGGGTATAGGCCTTGAGTAGCGGCGGCAGACGATGCAAGCCGATATGGTGGCTGGTGGCGAGGGTCAGGCTACCGCCGACATCCCCCGTCAGGTTGACCAGCGCGCGGCGGCTGTCGTCCACCATCACCAGGATCTGGCGGGCGCGGGGCAGCAGCACCTGGCCTGCCTCGGTCAAGGTGACGCGACGGCCGATGCGGTCGAACAGCCGCGCGCCGATCTGCTCCTCAAGGGTGGCGATGCGCTTGGAGACCGCCGGCTGCGTCAGGTAGAGCTGCTCGGCGGCGCGGGAAAAGCTGGCGCTGTCGGCCACGGCAAGGAAGGCTTGAAGACTTTGGGTATCCATCGATTCAACATCTATTCCTTAAGGGAATCCATTGAATAAATAACATGAATTGCTTTTATGAACGAGTCGCGCAAGACTTGATGACACCAAAGAGAGCCAAGTGAGAGTCATCCGTACCGATAGCTTGGCGGTTGCTGCAGCGTGAGCGGCGCCGGGGAAAGGCCGAAGAGGAGATCCGATGCCGTGGAGGGCATCGGTAGCGGACAAGGAAGTATTCACAGCGCCTCATCGGTCCGGCGCTCCGGGGCCTGTCGCCGTAACAGCCGCGGTGCTGGTGCAGCTCGGGACCGACCGCATGAGAACAGGGCCATAGCGCCCGGGAGAACGATATGGCAGGCCAGACGCTTTACGACAAGCTGTGGTCGCAGCACCTGGTGAAGGAGCGCGACGACGGTACCGCACTGATCTACATCGACCGCCAGTTGCTGCACGAAGTGACCTCGCCGCAGGCCTTCGAAGGGCTGCGCCTGGCCGGTCGCAAGCCGTGGCGGCTCGACGCCAACCTGGCCACGCCGGACCACAATGTGCCGACCACCGTAAAGGAGCGCGCGGAAGGCAACGTCGGGATCAAGGATCCCGTGTCGCTGATCCAGGTACAGACGCTCGACGACAACTGCGTCGAGTTCGGTATCGAGGAGTTCAAGATCAACGACCCACGCCAGGGCATCGTTCACGTGGTGGGGCCGGAGCAGGGCGCCACGCTGCCGGGCATGACCGTGGTCTGCGGCGACTCCCATACCGCCACCCATGGCGCCTTCGCTGCCCTTGCCCACGGCATCGGTACCTCCGAGGTGGAGCATGTGCTCGCCACCCAGTGCCTGCTGGCGCAGAAGATGAAGAACATGCAGGTGCGCGTCGAGGGCGAACTCGGCACCGGCGTCACCGCCAAGGACGTGGTGCTGGCCATCATCGGCAAGATCGGTACCGCCGGGGGCACCGGCTACGCCATCGAATTTGCCGGCAGTGCCATTCGCGATCTTTCCATGGAAGGGCGCATGACGGTGTGCAACATGGCCATCGAAGCCGGCGCCCGGGTGGGGCTGATCGCGGTGGATGACACCACCATCGACTATCTCGCCGAGCGCCCCTTTGCACCGAAAGGCGAGCAGTGGCAGGCCGCCGTGGCGGACTGGCGCAATCTGGTCTCCGACCCGGACGCCCGGTTCGACAAGGTGGTGACGCTGGACGCCGCCGAGATCGAGCCCCAGGTGAGCTGGGGCACCAGCCCCGAGATGGTCACCGGCATTTCCGGCGAAGTGCCCGACCCGGCCGAGCAGGGCGATGACACCGTCAAGCGCGGGTACACCCGCGCGCTGGAGTACATGGGGCTCGCGCCGAAGCAGAAGATTACCGACATCAGGCTCGACAAGGTGTTCATCGGCTCGTGCACCAACTCGCGCATCGAGGACCTGCGCGAGGCCGCCACGGTGGCGCGCGGCAAGAAGGTCGCCGACTCGATCAAGCTCGCCATGGTGGTGCCGGGCTCGGGCCTGGTGAAACGCCAGGCCGAGGCCGAGGGGCTCGACAGGATCTTCATCGAGGCGGGCTTCGAGTGGCGCGAGCCGGGCTGTTCCATGTGTCTGGCAATGAACGCCGACAAGCTCGGGGCCGGCGAACACTGCGCCTCCACTTCGAATCGCAACTTCGAGGGGCGTCAGGGCTACGGCGGGCGCACCCATCTGGTCAGCCCGGCCATGGCCGCCGCCGCTGCCATTGCCGGTCACTTCGTCGACGTTCGTCGTTTCGACGCCCAGCCCGTCGCAAAGGAGGCCTAAACCATGAGAAAGTTCGAACGCACCGCGGGCCTCGTTGCACCGCTTGACCGGGCCAACGTCGACACCGACCTGATCATTCCCAAGCAGTTTTTGAAGTCGATCAAGCGCACCGGCTTCGGCGTCAACCTGTTCGACGAACTGCGCTACCTCGACGAGGGGCAGCCCGGTCAGGACGTTTCCCAGCGCCCGCTGAATCCCGATTTCGTGCTCAACCAGCCACGTTATCAGGGCGCAAGCGTCTTGCTGGCGCGGCGCAACTTCGGCTGTGGCAGTTCCCGCGAACATGCGCCCTGGGCATTGGAGGACTTCGGCTTTCGTGTGGTGATCGCGCCGAGTTTCGCCGACATCTTCTACAACAACGCGTTCAAGAACGGCCTGCTGCTGGTCACCCTGCCCGAGGAGACGATCGACCGGCTGTTTGGCGAAGTGGAAGCCAACGAAGGCTATCGCCTCGATGTGGACCTCGAGAGCCAGCGCGTGATCACGCCAAGCGGGGAGATCCTCGAATTCGAGGTGGATGGTTTCCGCAAGCACTGTCTGCTCGAGGGGCTCGACGACATCGGCCTCACCCTGCAGGACGAGGACGCCATTCGCGCCTTCGAGCAGCGCCATCGCGCCGAGCGGCCGTGGCTGTTTCGCGAGTCCGCCCAGGCCTGACGCGCTCACCCTGCATTCGCCTTCTGCATCTGCCGGAGGCAGCGGGGCTGATCCGGGACAAGTTGACTAACCGAGAATGGAAGGGCGTGGGGGACAGGCCGAAGAGGAGGTCATGCCATGGATGGCATCGGTAGCGTACAGGGAAGTATTACAGCGCCTCCTCTCAGGCCTGTCGCCGTACAGCCCGCCGCCATTCGCTCGAGGATGGCATGGACGAGGATGGAACAACATGACACGCAAGATTCTGGTACTGCCGGGTGACGGCATCGGCCCCGAGATCACTGCCGAAGCCAGCCGCATCCTGGCTGCCTGCCAGGCCCGTGGGCTCGACGTCGAGGTGGAGGAGGCGCTGGTGGGTGGTAGCGCCTATGACGAACATGGCGAGCCGCTGCCCGCCGTCACCCTGGACAAGGCCAAGGCCGCCGATGCCATCCTGCTCGGCGCCGTGGGCGGTCCCAAGTGGGACAAGCTCGAGGACCTGTCCAAGCGCCCCGAGAAGGGCCTGCTCGGCCTGCGCAAGAACCTCGGCCTGTTCGCCAACCTGCGCCCGGCCATCACTTACCCGCAGCTGGCTTCCGCTTCTAGTCTCAAGCCCGAGTTGGTGGCGGGGCTGGACATCATGATCGTGCGCGAGCTCACCGGGGGCATCTATTTCGGCCAGCCCCGCGGCATCGAGGCGCGCGACGGCCAGCGGGTCGGCTTCAATACCTACGTCTACTCCGAGAGCGAGATCGAGCGCATCGGCCGAGTCGCCTTCGAGCTGGCGCAGAAGCGGGGCAAGCGTCTGTGCAGCGTCGACAAGGCCAATGTGCTCGAGGTCACCATTCTGTGGCGCGAAGTGATGGACCGGCTGGCGCCGGAGTATCCCGATGTCGAGCTCTCGCACATGTACGTCGACAACGCCGCCATGCAACTGGTCCGTGCCCCCAAGCAGTTCGACGTGATGGTCACCGGCAATATGTTCGGTGACATCCTTTCTGACGCCGCCGCCATGCTGACCGGCTCCATCGGCATGCTGCCCTCGGCCTCGCTCAACGAGAGTGGACAAGGCATGTACGAGCCTTGCCACGGCAGCGCGCCGGACATTGCGGGGCAGAACATGGCCAACCCGTTGGCCACCATCCTCTCGGTGGCGATGATGTTGCGTTATTCGCTCGGTGAGCCCGGGTTCGCCCAGCGCATCGAGGGCGCCGTGGGGAAAGTGCTGGACGACGGTTTGCGGACCGCGGATATTGCCTCAGAAGGAACTCGTACCGTTTCCACCCGTGATATGGGGGATGCCGTGCTGACGGCCTTCGAGGCGGCCTGAGCGCCAGCTCCCACCCCTGCCGTTACCTGGGCCCGGGCTCGCCTGCGAGGTGAGGCCGGGTCATGTATACTATGGGCCTCATTCTTTCCAGGAGGACTTCACATGTTGAAAGTCGGTTTCGTTGGATGGCGCGGCATGGTGGGCTCGGTGCTCATGCAGCGCATGGTGGAAGAGGGAGATTTCGACGGCATCGAGCCGATCTTCTTCTCCACTTCCCAAGCCGGTCAGCCCGGCCCCGACGTCGGCGTGGACGTGCCTCCGCTCAAGGATGCCACCGACATCGAGGCGCTCAAGGCGCTCGATGTGATCGTCACCTGCCAGGGCGGCGACTACACCAAGCAGGTCTACGGCGACCTGCGTGGAGGCGGCTGGAAGGGCTACTGGATCGACGCCGCCAGCACCCTGCGCATGGAGGACGAGGCCACCATCGTGCTCGATCCGGTCAACCGGCATGTCATCGACGACCAGTTGGCCCGCGGCGCCAGAACGTTTGTGGGCGGCAACTGCACCGTCAGCCTGATGCTGATGGGCTTGGGCGGGCTGTTCGAAGCCGATCTGATCGAGTGGATGACTTCCATGACCTATCAGGCAGCCTCCGGCTCCGGCGCCAAGCACATGCGGGAACTGCTCAATCAGATGGGGGCGCTGCGCGACGTGGTCAAGAGCGAGCTCGATAATCCCTCGAGCGCGATTCTCGACATCGATCGCAAGGTGGCCTCCGCCATGCAGGGACAGGGTTTTCCCATTGAGAACTTCACCGCGCCGCTGGCCGGTAGCCTCCTGCCGTGGATCGATACCAAACTCGACAACGGCCAGAGCCGCGAAGAATGGAAAGGCAGCGTCGAAAGCAACAAGATACTCGGTCTGCAGGACAACCCCATTCCGATCGATGGGCTCTGCGTTCGAATCGGCGCCATGCGTTCCCACAGCCAGGCTTTCACCATCAAGTTGAAAAAGGACGTGCCGATCGATGAAATCGAGGATCGCCTGGCCAAGCACAACGAATGGGTCAAGGTGATCCCCAACGACAAGGAGGCCACCATCGCCGGACTGACGCCAGCCGCCGTCACCGGGACTCTAAGCGTTCCGGTGGGCCGCCTGCGCAAGCTGAACATGGGGGGCGAATATCTCTCGGCTTTCACTGTCGGCGACCAGCTACTGTGGGGGGCTGCCGAACCGCTCAAGCGTATGCTGAGGATTCTGCGCGAGCAGTGATCCGCTACCCGCGGTGATGGCGGGGCATCTCCTTCGGGAGATGCCCCGCTTTCGTATCCGGCATAGGAGATGCGGCGTTCTGCTTGCCGCAGCGGTCGAGGCGGGCACGTCATACCGGATTTGTGATACATATTTCCTATAAGGCCTCTCATCCATTTCGGTGAATCCGGATCGACTGGCTGCATAACGGCAACGCAAGGGAATTCAATGAGACGCAAGCTGACCATTGCCATGCTTCTGTCGCTATCGACAGCCGGTTCGCCCCTGGCGCTGGCTCTCGGCGTGGGTGAGGCCAACGTGCGCTCCACGCTCAACGCACCGCTGCGGGCCGTCGTTCCGCTCACCGATACCGCGGGCCTCGACCCCGAGCGGCTCAAGGTGAGTGTCGCTGATGCACGAGAGTTCGAATCCGCCGGACTGGCCCGTACGTCACTCGCGGCCAGCGTGCGTGCCGATGTCGACGTGCGCCAGGGACAATGGGTGGTCACGCTCGCCAGCGAGCGGGCGGTACGCGAACCGTGGATGGATCTGCTGCTGCGCTTCGATTGGCCGGATGGTCGTCAATACCGCGAACTCACCTTGCTGGTCGACCCGCCCGGCTATGAACAGTTGCCGGTGCTTGTCAACGGTACGACCGCCTCGCGTCGCGCAGCGAGCGAGCGTGACGCGGCCGAGGGCGCTTCGACCCCTGGCACCGTGGCGGCCGCGCGCCAGCCGGTATCGAGCGGGCACGGTGACCCCGCCTGGGTTGGCAGTGGCGATACGCTGTGGTCGGTGGCCGGCCGGCTGCGGCCCGATAGCGCTATCGACATGGACCAGATGATGGTGGCACTGGTCGAAGCCAATCCCGAGATATTCCCTTCGGGCAACATCAACGCCATGAAAGCGGGACATACCCTGGTGGTGCCATCCCGCGACGCCATCGCCTCGCGCTCGCCGGCGGAAGCCGAGCGTATCGTCCAGGCCATGAACCAGGTCTGGGCCAGTCGAGGCAGTGGCGCCCCCGCTCGCGTACCGCTAGGCACGTCCGCGAGCGCATCTGGCGAACCGGAATCGGTCCCGGCGGTTCAGGCGATTGCCCCCGAACGGACGCCCTCCGCGGCGGCTTCCTACGAGACATCCCCAGCCACGTCGGAAGTGAGCGCCGACGCATCCGCTTCGAGCGCCGAGCCGCCACGCCTGACGTTGTTGAGCGATGCCGAACTGGCAGCGGAGGCCGCCCTGGACATGGCCAGTGGCGAAGGGGTTTCGTCAGGGGACAATCCGCGGATCGATGCCCATGTCCTGGCGGCGCTGGGTGCCGGCAACCTGGCATGGGAGCGAGGCAATACGGAACGCGACCGGCTCGCGCAGCCATGGCGGGAGAACCGGGCGGCGTTCGCGGAGATCAAGGCTGAACGCGATGCCATGGAGCGGGAGCTAAGCGCGCTGCGCGGCGAGGTCGACGCCATGCGTGACCAGTTGGCTGCGCTGTTGGCCAACAGTGAGGACACGGAGGAGGGCGCCGGCCTGGGGCGCACCCTCCCCCAGGAGTCGCATTCCGAAACCTCGCCCTGGTGGGGGGCGCTGTATCCGGGCAGACTCGATCCGAGCCTGATACTGGGTGGAGCGGGGCTGGTTGCGCTGCTCGCTCTATGGCTATGGGGGCGCCGACGCCGCCAGCAGGAGGCTTCGTCATCCCAAGGGTTCTCGTCCATGTCTAACGTGATTCACGGCATGCCGTCTCCCGCCGACGCCATGCCGCCGTCCACGGCCGGCACCTCGGTGCTTCCCATGACGGCGGGCATGACCGTCGGCAGCGCCGAACCCGGGGAGACGCCGCACAGGCGCGTCACGACGCCTCAGGCCGAAGCCATCAGCGAGGCGGATATCTTCATGGCCTATGGGCGCTACGATCAGGCGAGGGAATTGCTGGAGGCCAGCCTCGAGCACGAGCCGGAGCGCCATGACCTGCGCCTCAAGCTGCTCAACGTGCAAGTGGAGCAAGGGCATTGGGAAGCCGCCGAGGGGGAAGTGCAGAAGCTGGCCGAAGCGGGCGATTCCGCCCTGCTGGCCGAGGCCGGCCGGCTGATGGCCCGGCACCAGGCGGCGCGTGCCGGTACCGAAGGGGCTAAGGGCGAAGGCGAAACGAGAGCCGTGCCGACGGATACGATCGAGCCGAAGGACGAAAGGCTTCCGGTCCAGGAGGGCGGCATGCCTGCCGACATGGCGCGTGGACTCGAGGCGGAGGACGGGAGTGCGAGCGAAGCCATGCCGTCTCAGGCAGAATCGGCGAGCGAGATGCCAGGGGAAGAAGCGGACGTCGTCAGGCAGGAGATCAACGAATCGAATGACGCCAATGGCGAAGGGAAGGCGGAACCCTCCGACGAAGCGACGCACCGGGTTACCCGGAGCCTGGCGGCCGAAGCGGGCATGGGGCTGGCGCCGCCCGAGCAGAGCGGGGCGGTGGAATGGGACGTGATCGATTATCAGCCTCCATCGCTCGACCCCGAGCCGCCGCAGCGAGTGGAGACGCCGATGCAGCCCCGTGTCGAGTTTACCCTGGTAGAGTCGGGGAGCGGGCGGATGGCCGAAACGGGGGCGTCCGACGTGACCGGAACGGGCGGCTTCACGCCCGAAGGCGGCCAGGAGCGTGACAGCGTGGCGCCTGAGCCCGATTGGGAGGTGGAGGAGGTAGCCTTTCCGCCGCTGGATCAGGATAATGACGGGTTCCCTGACCAGGATGAACGGCAGCGGGAACTCGAGTGGGCTCGGCGTCTGCTCGAGGACGGCGAGCCCGAGCGTGCTCGCCCGATGCTGCGGCGGCTGGCTGACGAAGGTGATCAACGGCTGCGCGACCAGGCTCAGGACCTGATCACCCACTACCGACTCTGATGGCCGCATGACCCTGTTTCGACTCCTTGACGATCACCATCCCTTGAAAGGCCGTCTGGCGCTGGGGGTGGAATATGACGGCAGCGCCTATTGTGGCTGGCAGCGCCTGAAGCACGCCCCCTCAATCCAGGCCGCATTGGAGCGGGCGCTATCCAAGGTCGCCAGCCGGCCGGTGACGGTGCATGCCAGTGGGCGCACCGACTCTGGGGTACATGCCACTCGGCAGATCGTCCATTTCGACGTGCCTTCGCCTCGCTCGCAGAAGGCCTGGGTGTTCGGCGTCAATGCCAATTTGCCGCGGGACATCGCCGTGCGCTGGGTGCGCGAGGTGCCGGACGATTTTCATGCCCGCTTCAAGGCGCTGGCGCGTCGCTACCGCTACATTATCCTCAATCAGCCGAGTCGTCCGGTGCTGGAGCGGGCCAACGCCACCTGGTGTCGCGACCCGCTCGACGCCGAGGCGATGCATCGCGCCGCTCAGGTGTTGGTGGGCGAGCACGATTTCTCTAGCTTCCGCGCGGCCGGCTGTCAATCGAAGACGCCCTGGCGCCACTTGCACTTCATCGAGGTGCATCGGCATGGGCCGCTGATCGTGATCGACGTGCAGGGCAACGCTTTCCTGCACCATATGATTCGCAACATTGCCGGCGCGCTGGTCACCGTGGGACGCGGTGAGCGCGGCGACGATTACCTGGCCGAGTTGCTGGCGCTCAAGGACCGCACTCGCTCCGACGTTACCGCCCCGGCCTGTGGGCTGCACTTCGTCGATTCGCTCTACGACGACTCCTGGGGACTCCCGCGCGAGCCGCTGGGGCCAAACCTGCTGGCCTTCCTCGGTGAATGGACCGGCGAGCGCGAACTGCCGAACTGTCCCATGGTCGAATTTCGTCGAGGTCGCCCCGTGACCGAGACGCGTGCAAGCGATCCCCAACTGGAGGAGAAGTCCTCATGACGATGACCGGCACAGCGGGGCGTACCCGCATCAAGTTCTGCGGCCTGACCCGCGAGCGGGACGTGGACGATGCCGTGGCTGCCGGTGCCGATGCCCTCGGCTTCGTGCTCTGGCCCGGCAGTCGCCGCTACGTCGACGAGGATCGCCTCGCCGTGCTGACCGCCCAGGTGCCGGCCTTCGTCACTCGCGTGGGGCTGTTCGTCGACGCGTCGCCCGAACTCGTACTACGTGCGAGCCGTCACCTGGATCTGCTGCAGTTCCATGGCGACGAGACACCGGCGTACTGTGCCGGTTTCGAACGGCCCTGGATCAAGGCGCTGCGCATGCGCGACGGCCTCGATCTGAGTGCCGCTGCCGACGCCTACGATGGCGCCCAGGCGCTGCTGCTGGACGCGTATCGCCCGGGGGTGCCGGGAGGTACCGGGGAAACGTTCGATTGGTCGCGAATCCCCGCAAGCCTGGCAAAACCTGTTATTCTCGCCGGTGGGTTGACGGCGGACAATGTGGCCGATGCCATCGTGCGCGTGCGCCCCTTCGCGGTGGATGTCTCCGGCGGGGTGGAGATTGCGCCCGGCCACAAGGATCCGCAGCGACTGGTGGCGTTTGCCCACGCGGTGAACGCCACCGACCGGTCGCGCGGCTGAGCCCGTGCCGCTACCTCGTCTTCCCGATCTTATCCTGTTCCTTCTGGCGATCCTGTGAGGTGTCTTTCGTGAGCAAGTTCAGTGACCTGACCCGACTGCCGGATACCCGCGGGCATTTCGGCCCCTATGGCGGCCGGTTCGTCTCGGAGACCCTGAGCTTCGCCCTGGACGAACTGGAGAAGACCTACCTGAGTCTTCGCGACGATCCGGATTTCCAGGCCGAATTCGACTATGACCTGGCCCACTATGTGGGCCGTCCGTCACCGCTCTATCATGCCGAGCGATGGTCGAAGCAGCTCGGCGGGGCACAGGTCTGGCTCAAGCGCGAGGACCTCAATCACACCGGTGCGCACAAGGTGAACAACACCATCGGCCAGGCCCTGTTGGCCAAGATGAGTGGCAAGCCGCGAGTGATCGCCGAAACCGGCGCCGGCCAGCATGGCGTGGCCACCGCCACGGTGGCGGCGCGTCTCGGTCTCGCGTGCGAGGTCTACATGGGTGCCGAGGATGTCGAGCGCCAGAAGCTCAACGTCTATCGCATGCGCTTGCTCGGCGCCACCGTGATACCGGTGACCTCGGGCACGCGCACCCTCAAGGACGCCATGAACGAGGCGCTGCGCGATTGGGTGACCAACGTCGACGATACCTTCTACATCATCGGCACCGTGGCTGGGCCGCACCCCTATCCCATGCTGGTGCGCGACTTCAACGCCGTGGTCGGGCGCGAGGCGCGCCGCCAGTCGCTGGAGGAGTTCGGCAAGCTGCCCGACGCGCTGATCGCCTGCGTTGGCGGCGGCTCCAACGCCATGGGGTTGTTCTATCCCTTCGTCGAGGATGACGAGGTTGCCATGTACGGCGTCGAGGCCGGCGGCGACGGCGTCGATACCGGGCGCCATGCCGCGCCGCTGGCGTCGAATGCGCCGCGCGGCGTGCTGCACGGCAACCGCACCTACCTGATGTCCGACGAGGGCGGCCAGGTCTCGGATACCCATTCGATCTCGGCCGGCCTGGACTACCCCGGCGTGGGTCCCGAGCATGCGCTGTGGAAGGACGTGGGCCGAGTCAATTACGTGGCCGCCAACGACGACGCCGTGCTCGAGGCGTTCCGCGAATTGACGCGGGTAGAGGGCATCATGCCCGCACTGGAATCGGCCCATGCCCTGGCCCATGCCAAGGTGCTGGCGCCGACCATGCGGCCCGACCAGCATATCGTCGTCAACCTCTCGGGGCGCGGCGACAAGGACATCATGACGGTCGCCAAGATCGACGGGCTGGAGTTTTGAGAATGAATCGAATCGACCGACGCTTCGCCGAACTCAAGGCTCAGGGCCGCCGGGCACTGATTCCCTACATCACCGCCGGCGACCCCGCACCGCAGTACACCGTCGGTTTCCTGCACGCGCTGGTGGCAGCCGGTGCCGATGTGCTCGAGCTGGGTGTGCCATTCTCCGATCCCATGGCCGATGGCCCGGTGATTCAGAAGGCCTGCGAACGGGCGCTCAGGCACAACGTACGCCTGAGTCAACTGTTCGAGATGGTGCGGGAATTTCGCCAGACCGATCGCGACACGCCGATCGTGCTGATGGGCTACCTCAACCCTGTCGAGCGCATCGGTCTCGAGGCCTTTGCCGATCAGGCCGCAGACGCCGGTATCGACGGCGTGCTGACCGTCGACATGCCGCCCGAGGAGGCCGATGAGTTCGGTCCGATCCTCAAGGCGCGCGGACTCGCCTCGATCTTTCTCGTCGCCCCTACCACTTCAAGGGAACGGGCCGCTACAATATGCGCCCATGGCGAGGGCTACCTCTACTACGTCGCGCTCAAGGGCGTGACCGGGGCCGCAACGCTCAACGCCGATGACGTGGCAAGCCACCTGGCGCCCCTGCGTGGACTGACCGATCTGCCGTTGTGCGTCGGCTTCGGCATTCGCGACGGCGCCTCGGCCGCCGAGGTCGGCAAGGTGGCGGATGGCGTCATCGTCGGTAGCGCCCTGGTCGGGCGCATTGCCGAGCATGCCGAGCATCCGGAGACGATTGCAGGGGAGCTGTCGGCGGTGCTCGCCGAGATGCGCCAGGCTCTGGATGCGCTGCCGCCGCGCTAGGCTTTGTCCGAATCGTTGCCCTTGCCCAAGGTTATGACTCACGACGCCCGGTCCTACCGGGCGCAACAGCATACGGATGCCTTCTGACATGAGCTGGCTCGACAAGATTGTTCCCTCGATGGGACGGATTCAGCGCAAGGACCGCCGGGCCAGCGTGCCCGACGGCCTGTGGCGCAAGTGCCCCAAGTGTGAGGCGGTGCTCTACCTTCCCGAGTTGGAGAAGCACCACAACGTCTGTCCCAAGTGCGACCACCACCTGCGCTTGACCGCGCGCAAACGCCTCGACTGGTTCCTCGACAAGGAGGGGCGCGAGGAAATCTCGGCCGATCTCGAGCCGGTCGATCGTCTCAAGTTCCGCGACTCCAAGAAGTACAAGGACCGCCTCAATGCGGCCCAGAAGGAGACCGGCGAGAACGATGCCCTGGTCGCGATGCGCGGCACGCTGAATGACCTTCCGGTGATCGTCGTGGCCTTCGAATTTACTTTCATGGGCGGCTCCATGGGCGCCGTCGTGGGAGAGAAATTCGTCCGCGCCGCGACCCTGGCGCTTGAGGAGCGCATTCCCTTCATCTGCTTCTCCGCTTCGGGCGGCGCACGGATGCAGGAAGCGCTGTTCTCTCTGATGCAGATGGCCAAGACATCGGCCGCCCTGGAGCGGCTGCGTGAGGCCGGCATTCCCTACATCTCGGTCCTGACGGATCCCGTATTCGGCGGTGTTTCGGCGTCGTTGGCCATGCTCGGTGATCTCAATGTCGCCGAGCCCAACGCCCTGATCGGCTTCGCCGGGCCGCGAGTGATCGAGCAGACGGTACGCGAGAAGCTTCCTGAGGGTTTTCAGCGGAGCGAGTTTCTGCTTGAGCACGGCACGGTGGACATGATCGTTCACCGCGGCGAGATGCGCGATCGCCTGGGTGCGATACTGCGCAAGCTGACCCATCAGCCACCCAACGGCATCGAGGACTCCATGCTGTTCGAGCCCGACCTGGTCGACGAGGCCGAGCGCGTGGAAGCGGCGGAAGGCGAATACGAGCCGGCTCCCGAGCAGGCTGCGCCGGAGGAGGAGAACACCTCCTACGCCGACGACGAGGATGCCGATCGTTCCGATTCGCCGCGCTGACGCCCGTGCCCCCTTCTGACGCATCGCGCCTCGACGCCTGGCTGGCGTATCTGGAGCAGGTCCACCCGGTGGGGATCGACCTCGGCCTCGACAGGGTCGCCGAGGTCGCTCGCCGCATGGGGGTGTTGCAGACGCGCCCGGCCGGGTGTGTCATTACCGTCGCCGGTACCAATGGAAAGGGGTCCACGGTAGCCATGCTCGAAGCCGTGGCGCGCGCTCATGGCGTGACTACCGCCGCCTACACGTCTCCCCATCTCTTGCGTTACAACGAACGGCTGCGATTGAACGGTAGCGAGGCGGACGACGCCACGCTGATGGCCGGCTTCGAAGCCGTTGAAGCTGCGCGACTGGACGGTGAGCCGGTCAGCCTGACCTATTTCGAAGCGGGAACGCTGGCTGCCCTATGGGCGATTGGCCGTCAACGACCCGATGTCGCCATTCTTGAGGTTGGGCTGGGTGGACGCCTCGATGCGGTCAACGTAATCGACACCGACGTGGGGGTCGTCACGACCATCGCTCGAGATCATGCCGCCTTTCTGGGCGACGATCTGGAGGGTATCGGCCGCGAGAAGGCCGGTATCTTGCGTGCGGGCCGTCCAGCCGTGCTGGGCAGTCGGGCGCTTCCTGCCAGTGTGCGAGACGGCGCTGTCGCCCTTGGCGCGCCTGTGGTGGCGCTGGGCGAAGCGTTCGACTGGCATCGTGCGGTGCCTGGCCGCTGGGAATGGAACGGCTTGGGCCGCGATGGCGCCTGCCTCAGCCTGACCGATTTGCCCGATCCGGGCTTGCCGCTGGACAATGCGGCCACGGCCCTGCAGGCACTGGCATCGGCCGGCATTGCGCTGGAAACGACAGCCTGTCGACACGCGCTGAGCGCCGTGCAGCTGCCGGGCCGCATGCAGTGGTTGGGGCCATGGTGTCTCGACGTCGGTCACAATCCCCATGCCGCCGCTTATCTCGCCGGGCAGCTCAGTGTCAGACCCAGCCGCGGTCGCACCTGGGTACTGCTCGGCATGTTGGGCGACAAGGACGCCGACGGCGTGATAGCGGCGTTGAATAGAGTGGCGGACGGCTGGGTGGCGGTATCCCTGGATGGCGAGCGCGCACGCAGTGCCGAGGACTTGGCCGCGCGGATCGAGGCGCAGGGCGGGCATGTCGCCTATCGGGGGGAGTCGCCCGAAGCCGGTGCGCGATGGTTGGCCGAGCGCCTGGGGCCCGATGACCGTGTGCTGGCGTGCGGCTCCTTCTTAACCGTTGCGGCCATATTGACATGGAAACAGGCGCAGATGGCCTAGCCTGGGGCAGGAGGGCATATGAAGTACGGGATGCGTGAACGAATCAGCGGGGCAGTCATCCTGGTCGCGCTGGCGGTGATCTTCGTGCCGATGCTGTTCGACGAGCCGGCGCCGCGCGATGAGAGGCCGCAGCCGAAGCTCACCATCGAACAGCCGGTACAGGTGGAGCGCCGTGACGTGCCCGACCCCCAGCCGCCGGAAAGCCTGGGACAGATTCGCCCGCCCGAGACACAGGCCCCCCGGGTCGAGCCGCCCGCGTCACTGGAAGAAGAGCCGGGGGCTGAATCGTCGCCAGGGATCGAGGTGCCGCCCGTGGTCGCGTCGCCGTCTTCCGGTGGCGAGCCCAATGCGTCGTCTACCGCCGCCGAGACGCCG
The DNA here is from genome assembly GCF_008297955.1 of Billgrantia pellis. Classification (GTDB taxonomy): domain Bacteria; phylum Pseudomonadota; class Gammaproteobacteria; order Pseudomonadales; family Halomonadaceae; genus Halomonas; species Halomonas pellis. The sequence continues at coordinate 338,350 of NZ_VTPY01000001.1, forward strand.
CGGGAGGATCCGATTGCCGAATTGGCCCAGGCAGCTTCCGAGCGTATCGATAGCGAGCGGCAAACTGACGAGTCCGGCCGCTCCCCCGTATCCGCTACGCCCGATGGTGAGTGGGCCGTTCAAGTCGGCAGCTTCGGCGAAGTGGGCAACGCCGAACGCCTGCAGGCACGGCTGCAGGCGCAAGGGTTTTCGGTCTACAGCCGTCGTCGGGACAATGGCATGACGACGGTTTACGTGGGACCCTACGCCAGTTCCGATGCGGGTGAACAGGCCATGAGCGAGGTCAAGGAGCAGGCCAACCTGCAGGGCCTGCTGGTTCGGGTAAGAGAGTGAGTCGATGACGCTGACCTGGATCGACTGGGGTTTTCTGGCGCTTCTGTCCGTCTCGACCTTGGCTGGTTTCCTGCGTGGCCTGGTGCGCGAAGGCCTGGGGCTGGCCGCCTGGATCATCGCATTGCTGGCGGCGCGCCTGCTGGCCGAGCCGGTGGCCGACCTGCTCGCGGGGGTGATCGACAATCCCGATGGGCGGCTGGTGCTGGCGTTCGTGCTGGTCATTCTGGGCGTAGTATTGCTATGCGGCATTGTCATTCGCATGGTTCATGCGGCCGTGGAATGGGTCGGCATGGGGTTCTTCAACCGCGTGGCTGGCGCCTGCTTCGGAGCCGCGCGCGGCGCGGCGGTACTGGTGGTAGCCACGATACTCATCAGCCTGACGCCACTCGCTCAGTTGCAGGCGTGGCAGCACGCGCAGCTGCGGCCGGCCTTCGAGCAACTGCGAGACTGGGCAGTCGATCAGCTCGAGGGCTGGGAGGGGCGTGTGCCTCAGGCGGAAAGGTGGCGTCAACTTCCGCTCCCCGAGCGTATCGATGAAAGCGAGCGCGACGAGGGCACGCGCTGATGCAACACGGGTTTCTTCTGCCGGTCGCGGCCGGCAACAGCATGCGAGGTAAGGTGGAATGTGCGGTATCGTAGGCCTTCTGGCCAAGCAGACCGTGAATCAGGCGATCTACGACGCTCTGACGGTGCTACAGCACCGCGGGCAGGATGCCGCCGGCATGATGACGTGGAACGACGGGCGCTTCCTGCTACGCAAGAGCAATGGCCTGGTACGCGACGTGTTCCACACCCGCCACATGGCGCGTCTCAAGGGCAACTTGGGCATCGGTCACGTGCGCTATCCCACCGCCGGTTCGGCGAGCGAGGCGGAGTCCCAGCCGTTCTACGTCAATTCGCCCTATGGCATCGCGCTTGCCCACAACGGCAACCTGACCAATTCGGATCAGCTCAAGCAGGAGCTCTTCTCTTCCGATCTGCGCCATATCAATACCAGTTCCGATTCCGAGGTGCTGCTCAACGTCTTCGCTCATGAACTGGGCAAGCAGGGGTTGCATCTGGCACCTGGCGACATCTTCGACGCGGTGCGTCGTGTGCACCGCCGTTGCCGCGGTGGCTATGCCGCGGTAGCCATCATCAACGGTGTCGGCCTGGTGGCGTTCCGCGACCCCAACGGCATCCGTCCGGTCGTGTTCGGTACCCGCGACGAGGGCGCCGGACAGGAGGTCATGATCGCCTCCGAGTCAGTGGCGCTCGACGTGGGAGGCTTCGAGCTGCACCGCGACCTGGCTCCGGGCGAGGCGATCTTTGTCGATATGGACGGCAAGTTCCATACCCAACAGTGTGCCGATGCACCTTCGCTGGCGCCATGCATCTTCGAGCATGTCTACCTGGCACGCCCCGACTCCATCCTCGACGGTGCCTATGTCTACGGGACGCGCATGCAGATGGGGCGCAAGCTCGGCGATCGCATCCGCAACGAATGGCCCGATCACGACATCGACGTGGTGATTCCGATTCCCGATACCTCGCGGACCTCGGCGCTGGAGTTGGCCCAGCACCTGGGTGTCACCTACCGCGAAGGCTTCATGAAGAATCGCTATATCGGACGAACCTTCATCATGCCGGGACAGACCCAGCGCAAGAAGTCGGTGAGACAGAAGCTCAACGCCATCGGCATCGAATTCAAGGGCAAGAACGTGCTGCTGATGGATGACTCCATCGTGCGCGGCACGACGTGCAAGCAAATCATCCAGATGGCCCGCGATGCCGGTGCCAACAAGGTCTATTTTGCCTCCGCGGCGCCGCCGGTACGCTACCCTAACGTCTATGGCATCGACATGCCGGCGGCTTCGGAGCTGATCGCTCATGGGCGAAGCGAAGCGGAGGTGGGCGAGCTGATAGGCGCCGACCGCATCTTCTACCAAGACCTGGAAGATCTCAAGGCGGCCTGCCGCGAGGTCAACCCCAGCCTCGAGCAGTTCGACTGCTCGGTATTCGATGGCCGCTACGTCACTGGCGACATCGATGAAGGCTACCTGTCGGCGCTCGAGGCGTCGCGCAACGATGCGGCCAAGGAGCAGCAGAGCCTCGGTGCGCATGCGCTGGTGGGCATGCACAACCAGGAAGATGACATCGACGATTGAGGGCCACCATGCACGACGATACGAACCTGGATGCGGACTGGGCGCTGGAAACCCTGGCAATCCGCGCGGGTCATCATCGCACCCACGAGCAGGAGCACGGCGAGCCGATCTTTCCCACCTCGAGCTTCGTCTATGGCAGCGCAGCCGAGGCGGCGCGCAAATTCGGCGGCGAGGAGCCGGGTAACATCTATTCGCGCTTTACCAACCCGACGGTGCGCACCTTCGAGCAGCGCCTGGCGTCGCTGGAGGGTGGGGAGCGCTGTGTCGCGACGAGCTCCGGCATGGCCGCGATCCTGTCCACCGTGATCGCGCTGCTCTCGGCGGGTGACGAGATCGTTGCGTCGCGCTCCTTGTTCGGCTCTACCGTCAGTCTGTTCGACAAGTATTTCGGCAAGCTGGGCATCGTCACGCACTACGTCGAGCTATCGGACCTGACGGCCTGGGAGGCGGCGATCACGCCACGAACGCGCCTGCTGTTCGCGGAAACGCCGTCCAACCCGCTTGCCGAAGTGGTCGACATCGCCGCATTGGCCGAGATCGCCCATCGCCGCGGCGCATTGCTGGCCATCGACAATTGCTTCCTGACACCGGCGCTGCAGCGACCGCTGTCGCTGGGCGCCGACCTGGTGATTCACTCTGCCACCAAGTATCTCGATGGCCAGGGCCGTACGGTGGGCGGAGCCGTGGTGGGACGTCACCAGGAGTTGGAGGAGGTGTTCGGTGTCGTGCGCACCTGCGGCCCTTGCCTGAGCCCGTTCAATGCCTGGGTCTTCACCAAGGGGCTCGAAACCTTGAGCCTGCGCATGCGTGCCCATTGCGATAACGCTCAAATGTTGGCCGAATGGCTTCAGGAGCATCCGGCCGTGACGCAGGTGCACTATAGCGGACTGCCGGGCCATCCACAGCATGCCTTGGCCGGTCGGCAGCAGCTAGGGTTCGGTGCGGTGCTGGGCTTCGAGGTTAGCGGTGGGCGGGAAGCCGCCTGGTCGGTCATCGATGCGACCCGGATGCTTTCCATTACCGGCAACCTGGGCGACGTCAAGAGCACGATCACGCATCCGGCCACGACGACGCACGGCCGTCTTTCCGATGCACAGAAGGAGGCCGCCGGTATCGGGGAGGGACTGATTCGCGTATCGGTAGGGCTCGAGGCGTTCGGGGACATTCGCGCCGATCTGGCACGAGGTCTCGATGCGTTGACGTGAAACGCAGGCGCCGCTTCAGCGGCGCCTGTAGGGAATTTTTACGAACGTAGCGTTCGGCTTTTTTCAGCCCATGTACCGAAGTGCTGCGTTATGCTCCCCACCAACATTAGCGAAGCTCAATGGGGACAGCGATGTGGTCCAACACTCGTTCAGGCTGGGGCCTGATCAGCATAGCCCTGCATTGGCTCAGCGCCCTGGTCGTGGTCGGCCTGTTCGCCCTGGGCTGGTGGATGACGGACCTGAGCTATTTCGATGCCTGGTACAATCGCGCCCCCTGGTGGCACCGCTCCATCGGCATGTTGCTGCTGTTCGCCACGCTGCTGCGCATCGTCTGGCGCCTGTTTCAGCCGGTGCCGCAGGCGCACGGTAACCGCCTCGAACGGCTCGCGGCGCATCTCGGGCACATTGCCTTATACGTTCTGATGCTCGCCGTTCTATTCAGCGGCTACCTCATCTCGACGGCGAAGGGGCGGGGCATTAGCGTCTTCGACTGGTTCGAGGTGCCGGCGCTGATCAGCGGGCTGCCCGAACAGGCTAGCGTCGCCGGAGCGATCCATTGGTACAGTGCCCTGGCCCTGATAGTGCTGGCGGTCGGTCATACCCTGGCGGCCCTCAAGCACCATTTTCTCGATCGTCACGATACCCTCGCGCGCATGCTGAATCCGGCGCGCACGCGCCGTCGCTGAACATCCGCGTCTGAGGACGCTCAACCAAGGAGAAACCCATGTTCAAGAAAGCCGCAATCGCCACAGCCCTGAGCGCCGCTTCCCTGGTCGTGGCCGGCCAAGCACTGGCCGATGACTACGTGATCGACACCGAAGGTCAGCACGCTTTCGTTCAATTCAAGATCAACCATCTCGGTTTCTCCTATATTCTCGGTCAGTTCGAGGAATTCGAAGGCAGCTTCCACTACGATCCGGAAGATCTCGAGGCCTCTAGCGTCGAGATGGAAGTTCAGGTGGGCAGCCTGCATACCAACCACGCCGAACGCGATCGCCACTTTCTGAGCGACGATTTCCTCAGTGCCGACGAGTATCCGACGGCGACATTCGTCTCCACCGGCTTCGAATCGCAGGGAGAGAACGAGGGCGTGCTGACTGGCGAGCTGACGTTGAAGGGCGAGACCCGCGAGATCGAAATGCCCGTCACCCTGCTGGGCGAGGGCGAGGATCCATGGGGCAATTATCGCGCCGGGTTCGAGGGCTCGACTACCCTGACACTGGCCGATTACGGCATCGATATGAGCGACTTTCCCGAAGCCATGCAGGAGCTCGAACTCTACGTGACCTTCGAGGGCGTCCGTCAGTAATCTGACTCAACGTCGTGGCTCCGACACCCCCGGCCTGAACCGGGGGTGTCGCATTTTGTAGAGGAGAATGCGTGACACAGCGAGACGATGCTGCGCCCTCGATGGGGGTGTCCCTATGGCGCCAGACTTGGCCGATGGCGATCGGCGTCATGGCGCTGCTTGGCTTTCAACTGGTCGATAGCGTCTTCATCGCACATTTGGGCACGGCGCCGCTGGCAGCCCAATCCTTCACTTTCCCGCTGTCCTTTCTCATCATCGGTATCCAGGTAGGGCTCGGCATCGCCATCGCCGCGCTGATATCGCGCTCGTTGGGAGCAGGGGAAGAGGAACGGGCTCGACGGCTCGGCACCTTGGTGCTGCTGGCAGGCAGCGCCATTATCGGGTTGCTGGCGCTGCTGCTCTGGTGGATTCAGGATCCGATATTCACCCGCCTGGGCGCTGATGCCGCAACGCGAGCTTTGATTCGCGATTATTGGGCGCCGCAGTTGTTCGCCGCCTGGCTGGGAGCGGTGCTCTATTTCGCCTACAGCCTGTTTCGCGCCCATGGCGATACGCGTCTGCCGGGAAAGGTGATGGTAATCACGAGCCTGCTCAATCTGGTGCTCGATCCTTTGCTGATCTTCGGCCTCGGTAACTGGCCGGGATGGGGACTGCCCGGAGCGGCCTGGGCCACAGCCATTGCCTTTGGTGGAGGATTGCTGGTGGTGGGCGTCAGGCTGAAACGCACCGATTGGCTGGCGCGCCAGGGACTCGGCCATGAACTGTCGCACTCGGCGCGACCGTTCGTCGCCATTGCGGCACCCGCCATGGTTGGCCAACTGATGCCGCCGCTGGCGGCCATGCTGGCGGTATCGGTGGCCGCTGGCCTGGGGGAGTCGACCGTGGCGGCCTGGGGCTTGGCGAGCCGGCTCGAGACGCTCGCCTTGGTCGTGGTGCTGGCGATGACCATGTCATTGCCGCCCTGGTTGGGGCGTTGTTATGGTGCAGGGGACTGGGAACAGGTGAGGCGGCTGTTGCGGCTGGCACTCAAGGTCGTGGTCGTCTGGCAGCTCATCCTGGGCCTGACGCTGGCAATGGCATCGCCCTGGGTAGCCCAGATGCTATCCGGCAGTTCCGAGGTACGCGATGACCTGGCCATACTGATCCGCTTCCTGCTGCCGAGCTATGCCGCGCTGGGAACCTGCATGCTGGTGGTCTCGGCCGGCAATGCGCTGGGTTGGCCGCTGCGATCCATGTTGCTTTCTGCGGCTCGCCTGTTCCTCTTCTATCTGCCGTGCCTGTGGCTGGGAGCCCGTGTGGCCGGCCTCCCCGGACTGGCCACGGGAGCGGCCATGGGAAACCTACTGGCTGGCTTGGCGGCCTGGAAATTGCTGCGTCGGCGGCTCAACGACGCGGCGAGCGGGCCTGCTTGTGTCTTGCATCGTGGAGAGAAGGCATCTTTTACCCAGCGCAGACGAACCTGACGCAGATTTCGCTGTCAGGGTTAGGACGTGGTGGCCGACGCCATCGTGCCATAAATGCACTTGAAGGCAATGGAGTAAGCAATGAAGCTAGTCAACATCCTGGTGACGATCGCGCTGAGTCTGGGCATGGCCTCGGCAGCAACCGCACAGCAGCAGATGCAGGCCCCGCCACAGGGAGACCAGGTGGATCAGCTCGACCAGCTTCTCGACCTGGACGAGAATCAGCAGCAGGAGATTCGTCGCTTGCTGGACGAGGCTCAGAGCCAGATGGCGCCCAAGGAGCAGGAAGTGCAGGCGCTTCAGGCACGCCTTGGCGAGCATGTTGGCCCCGACTTCGACGAGGCGGCAATCCGCCAGGATGCTTCTCGTCTCGGCGAGCTGACCGGCGAGCTCACCGCCGAGAGCGTCCTGTTGCAATCCCGCGTGGAAGCCGTGTTCACCGAGGAACAGCGTGAACGGCTGGAGCAAGAGATTGCGCAGCAGCAGCAGCAGATGCGCGACCTGCAGGACCAGATGCAGCAGCAGGGCGGCCAGCCGCCCGCCCAGTAACCTGCTTCGCCAACCGGTGGTCGCCCCATGGCGGCCACCGGTACCTCCCTCTCCCTTCTGGTTCTCTCACCCCTGACTGGCCATGTGCTGCAGTAACGGACCGCTATTGGCAGTCGTAATGGACGGCCATGACCCAGCGACCGATCCGAACGGCCTGGCTGTCTCGCGCTACGCCGAATGGCCGCGCGGCGTGATCGAGGGAAGCCTGAACGCTGAAAAGGCCCTGCCGATTCGATCCGGCAGGGCCTTTTGCTGCGAGCGATGAGGGTCAGTCGGCCGAGGGTGGCTGCGTGGCCGGTGTCGGTCGCGAGGTCACGCGATGGGGCGCGGCCAGCCTTTCCTGCTGCCAGGCGAAATAGAGGAATAGCGCTCCCATCACCAAGTAGCCGAGCGTGAAGTCCCAGGAAGCATTGAAGGCCAGCTTGGGAGCGTGCATCAGGCCAACGAAGGAAAAGCCGGCGGCAGTGGCAGCGAATACCGCCGCGCGACGGAACTGATGATCGATGACCGATACCGTCATGGCGCCGATGAAGATGGCCATGAACATCGCCCCCTGGCCCATGGCGACGATGCCACCCGAGATGTCTGCCACCACCTCGCCGGCGCCGCGGTTGAATCGCGTCATCACGTAGTTGGCGAAGTAGGGCAGCATGGCCAACGCCACGGCCGGATAGTAACGGGTGTCGTTGCTCTGAAAGGCGGTCGCGATCATCGACATGCCGACGAATACCAGGATCGGAGCCACCACCGAGACCGGGATGATGGCCGCCAGCGCAGCGATCAGGCCGAACATGGTAGCCAGCGCATAGACCGCACCGTTGAGGATGCTGTAACCACGTCCCGCACCCATCCACTTGGCGCCTACGGTGGCGATATAAACGGTCGTGGGAAAGACACCGCCGAACAGGGCGCCGATCATGGTCCCCGCCCCATCCACGGCCTGACATTCACGCACGTCGTACTTGTCGCCTGCCGCTTCCATGGCCTCGACGTTGTTCATCGTCTCGATGGCGTTGTACAGCGTGATCGGCAGCACTACGGTCAACACGGCGAGCATGCCGGTGAACAACAGCCCCAGCCCTTCGAACCAAGCCATGTTGGGCAGCAGCGGATAGAAACCGAGGTGAGTGAAGGCGTCGCTGAATCGCTCACCGCCCGCGTCGCCGATCAGGTAGGCCATGGCGGTGCCGATGACGATGGCGAACAGGGAAGTGGGCAGGCGGAAGGGCATGCTCACCCTTGCCACCAGACCGACGATGATGATGGCCAGTACCAGCAGGCCGATGACCGGCATCTCCAGGGTCTTGAACAACATTTCACCTGCGATGAAGGTCAGAGCGACACCCGCCACTGCACCTAGCATGGCGGCGCGCGGCAGGTGATACTGAACCCAGCGACCCACCAAACTGACGAGCGCCTCGATGGCGCCGCTGATGAAGCAGGCGGCAACGGCGACCTTCCAAGCCAAAGTGGCATCGCCGGTGAGCTGCTTGGCCGGCAGCAGTACGCCGAACAGAAAAACGAACATCACCGGAGTGGAAATCCCGTAGGAGAGAGCCGTGACGTCGGCACGGTTCTCCTTGCGGGCCAGGCGGGAAGCCGACCAAGCGTAGTAAAAATTGCCTATCATCACCGCCACAGCGGCACCGGGCAGCACTTGGCCAAACACGATGGAAGCGGGGAAATCCATGCCCAGCATGGTGATGGCGATGATGACGAAGTTGGCGATATTGTTTTGGAACAGGGCGAAGAAGGCATCGGTATCCTCCTTCTTGTACCAAGGGTAGTGCACAGGGGAAGCCGCCATGGTGAGCCTCTTGTGGTTGGGGTTGTATACAAGGCAGTGGTCAGTTTGGCCACAACCTGACTGAGTGGTCAAGCCTGCCTTCGTCGTAGCCGGTAACTCGGATCCCTCTGTCCCCGACAGGCATTGCTCGACGCGTGACGCGTCATCTGTTTGGCTGGGTGTGCGGGGCCAGATGAACGAAGCATATTCTACCGAAAAGGGGGAGAGGTCCGATGGAGGGATATGAGAGCTGTATCGTTCGACATTTCAGCTATTACTACGAGCTGTCGGAAGACGACAAGGCGCTGCTTTGCACATTGGAACAAAGCCCGATGACCGTCGAGGCGGGCTCGACCCTGTGGAAAGAGGGGGATGATGCCAAGGAATTCTGCACGTTGAAGAAGGGATGGGCCTATTCTTATCGTTTCCTCGAGAACGGTTCGAGGCAACTGGTCGAACTGTATTTGCCAGGCGATATCATCGGTCTACGGGAGTTCGCGTTCACGCAGCGCCTGGCTGGGGTGGAAATGGTCGAGGATGGTGAGGTGTGCTTCTTTCCTCATCAACACTTGTTGGACTTGTTTCGGCGCTCCTTCGTCCTGACCTCGATCCTTTTCGCCATAGCGAGTCGTCAACAGGTCTTGATTACCGAGCGTCTGGTCAACCTGGCGAGGCGAAACGCTCGACAAAAACTGGCCCATTTTCTATTGGAGGTTTCGCAGCGTCTTCTCCAGACCCAGCGTGGCTCCCTGAGCGGCAGTTTCCATATGCCGCTTTCCCAGGAACTCTTCGCCGATCTGCTGGGGCTCAGTCCGGTGCACGTCAGTCGTACCTTCAGCGCACTGCACGAAGCTGGGCTGGTCCACCGCGAACGGCATCACGTGACGCTTCTCGACTTGCCGGCACTGAAGCGTGAAGCGGATTTCGACGAGCGCTACCTGATCGACAATATGCGACCGTTGTTCACGGCCTACCCCGTATCAGCGACAAGGCCAGCTGACTCGGCTGTCGAAACGCCCCCCACCCCGTTCTGGCCCGGGGGGAGGGGGTTAATAGCAAAGCGATAGGCTCAGTTGACGGCGGCGATCGCCTTGGCCAGATAAGGCAGGTTGTCGTGGGAGAAGCCGGCCACATTGGCACGACCCGAGCGCACCATGTAGATGCCGAATTCGTCACGCAGGCGATCGACCTGTTCCGGCTTGAGGCCGGTATAGGAGAACATGCCGCGCTGCTCGGCCACACACGCGTACTTCCGGTCGAGTCCGTACGGCTTCAGCGCTTCGACGAAATCGCGACGCAGCGTATTGATACGATCGCGCATCTCGGTAAGTTCTTCGCGCCAGACAGCGGCCAGTTCGGCGGAATGAAGAATTTCGCTGACGATGGCGCCGCCGTGAGCTGGCGGGTTCGAGTAGTTCTCTCGGGCTACGATGGCCACCTGGGAGCGAACGTTCTCCATCTGCTCGCTGTCGCCGGCGATCATGATCAGACAGCCGGTCCGCTCGCAATAGATACCGAAATTCTTGGAGCAGGAACTGGTGACGATCACCTCATCGAGGTTCTCCGCCAGCAGGCGAACGCCATAAGCGTCTTCGTCCAATCCTTCGCCGAAGCCCTGGTAAGCGAAGTCCACCAACGGTAGCAGATTGCGCTCCCGAATCACCTCGAGGACCGTTTGCCATTGTTCGCGGGAGAGATCGAAGCCGGTGGGGTTGTGGCAGCAGGCGTGCAGCACGACCACGTCCCCGTTGGGGATTTGCTTGAGCGCCGCCAGCATGCCGTCGAAGTCGAGGCGATTCTCGGCATCGACATAGGGGTACTTGTGCAGTTCGATGCCGGCGGCGGTGAAGATGCCGAGATGGTTCGGCCAGGTGGGGTCGCTGACCCAGATGCCCTTGCCGGGAAGCTGGTGAGCGATGAAATCCGCCGCCAGGCGCAGAGCGCCGGTGCCGCCGGGCGATTGGGTGGCACTGGCGCGTCGGGCCTCGAGTACCGATGATTCCTCGCCCAGCACCATGGGGAGAATCACTTCGCCGTAACGCGGGTCGCCATGGGAACCGATGTAGGTCTTGGTGGCTTCGTTCTTGAGCAGCAGGGCCTCGGCTTCCTTGACGGCGCGCATCACGGGAGTGTTGCCTTGGGCATCCTTGTAGACGCCGACGCCGAGATCGACCTTCTGCGGATTGGTATCCTTCTTGAAGGCCTCGATCAGACCGAGGATGGCGTCCCCGGGTACCCGCTCAATATGTTCGAACATGTAACTCGCTACCTCGATTCTAGCGGCTAGGAATGGAACGACTACCATGATGCCATCGCATTCGTCGATCCGCCACTCAGGCCCGGAACGAGCGTATATTGGCGACGATTCCGCTGCGGGCTCAGCTGACGACGCGATTGCGTCCCTGATGCTTGGCGGCGTAAAGGCTGCGGTCGGCGCGAGCGATCAGGGCGTCGCGCGGCTCTCCTAGGCGATACTCGGCCAGGCCGATGCTGACGGTGATCTGGCCGGTTGCGATGCCAAAATCATGCTCGGCGATGGCTTGGCGAAGCCGATCGGCAAGGGGGTGGCTGGCCACCAGCGGCGTCAGTGGCATGACGACGGCGAACTCCTCGCCACCGAGACGGCCGATGATATCCTCCTGGCGCATCCGCTCGCGGCAGAGTCGGGCTAGCTCGCTCAATACCTGGTCGCCTTGCAGATGCCCCCAGGTGTCGTTGATTCGCTTGAAATAGTCCAGATCGAGCAGCAAGAGCGACAATGGGGTGCCGTGGCGATGGCTCTTGGCGATCTCTTCGTTCAGCCGGATCAACAGTTTGCGCCGGTTCGCCAGTCCTGTCAGGTCATCGGTATCAGAGAGCCGGCGCAGACGCGCTTCCTCGATCATTTGCTCGGTGATATCGATCATCAGGCCATGCCACAACACACCGGTGGGGGCGTTCTCCGGTTGGGCACGCAGGGCCACCCAACAATGGCGGCGGCTCGACAGGCGCAGGCGAAATTTTGTGGCGATGGGAATGCCCCAGCGCGCCGAACGCTCGATGGCGGCCATCAAGCGTGGATAATCCTCCTCATCGAGCCGGTCGAGCATATGCCGGGCGTCCCGGCCCAAGGCCTCTCGATCGATTCCAGGCAAACCGGTACCGCTACCGGCCAGGTAGGGGAAGTGCATGTGGCCTTGACGGTCACGATGGAACTGAAAGATGACACCGGGCAGGCGCTGTGTGAAGTCGCGCACGTCAACCGGCTCATTCAGACCCCTACCCGTCATGGCGTTTTCATCAGACATGCGGGCGTCCTTTGTTCCCTGCTGCGTGCAGGCGCAATCCGCTTTTTTTGTCGGCTCAGTACGGTGTCGCAACGTGCCATGGCTTTCGCTGGGAGCGGCCAGAGGTGAGTGCCGAGCCGTTGGGTAGCGCTAATATACGATGTTACAGGACGTAAATCACCTAGCTGTCGATGTAGGAAATCAGCGACAACTCATGTAAGCGTCCATCATGTGAGCTATGGCTCAGCGGGGTGCGTCGTAGCGCGTCGGGCGTTTGCGCGAGAAAACCACTTGCCACAGCTGGATGTCCCGCGCGCGGAACGCGCCCGCACACACCGAGAGATAATAGCGGAACATGCGCCTGGTTCGCTCGCTGTAGCGATCGGCGATCTCCGGCCAGTGGACATCGAAATTGTCGCGCCAAGCCATCAGGGTCCGGTCGTAATCCGGGCCGAAGTTCTGCCAATCCTCCATCAGCAGCAAGCCCTCGCTGGCTTCGGCGATATGCCGGGCGGAGGGCAGCACTCCATTGGGGAAGATGTAGCGATCGATCCAGGGGTCGACGCTGATTTCCGAGTTGTTCGAGCCTATCGTGTGCAGAAGAAACAAGCCGTTCTCGGCAAGCACGTGCTCGATGGTTTCGAAGTAGGCGGAATAGTTGCGATGGCCGACGTGTTCGAACATGCCAATGGAAACGATGCGGTCAAAGCAGCCCTCCAGATCGCGGTAGTCCTTGAGCTCTATCTCGACCGGCAGGCCGGCGCAGCGCTGTCGGGCGAGTTCCGCTTGCTCGCGAGAGATCGTGATGCCGGTGACGGCGACGCCATGACGCCGCGCTGCGTACTCGGCGAAACTGCCCCAACCGCAGCCGATATCCAACACGCGCATGCCGGGGTGCAAATCCAGCTTGCGGCAGGCCAGCTCCAGCTTGGCCAGTTGGGCGTCGTGCAGGTTATCGGCCTGCTTCCAGTAGCCACACGAGTAACACATGGTGGGGTCCAGCATACGCTCGAAAAGGTCGTTGCCGAGGTCGTAGTGGGCCTCGCCGACAATGTAGGCGCGCGCCTTGCTCTGCAGGTTGATCAATCCGGCCTGAAGGCGATACATCAGGCGGTCGGATGCAGGACGGGCTCGTTCGCCCAGGCCATGCGCCAGGAGACGGCAAGCCAGTTCGTCGATGTGCTCGCACTCCCACCAGCCATCCATGTAGGACTCGCCGAGTCCCAGAGAACCCTGTCGAAGGATGCGCGAACAGAAGTCGGGGTGGAAAATCTGCGGGTCCCAGGGGGCGTCGCCGTTGAGTGTCACGCCCGAGCCGGCCAGCAACGATTCGAGAACGCGTCGTGCGCGGCTGTCGGGCAGGGCAATGGGGCCAATGCGTTGTTCGCTGGTCATGGAGTCCTCCCGGTCCATCGATTCAAGCCGTGGCAGTGCCATTGTGAGGTTGTGCTTGTGTCTTTCGCCTGAAGGTCGTGTGACGTGTTGCGCACGATGCGATGCGCAATGTAAGGAAGTACTGGGTAGAGGATAGACCAGGCTCGCGGGAACGGTTAGGCGCGAGGGGCTGGTATACTAACGGCCATCCCTTCACTGTCACGACGGAGCCCTGCAAACGTGTCCATCGACTCGCCGTTGATCATCGCCCTGGACTATCCCTCACTTGATGCTGCGCTGTGCCTGGCCGACCGGCTCGACCCGGCCCGCTGCCGGGTCAAGGTGGGCAAGGAACTCTTCACCCGCAGCGGTCCCGAGGTGATCGAGGCGCTCCATGGCCGGGGGTTCGAGGTGTTCCTGGATCTCAAGTTTCACGACATACCCAACACCGTGGCCGGTGCCGTCCAGGCGGCCGCCGAGCAGGGGGTGTGGATGGTCAATGTGCACGCCGGGGGCGGTCGGCGCATGATGGAGGCGGCGCGTGAGCGGCTGGAGCATCACGGCCTCAAGACTCACTTGATCGCCGTGACCGTACTGACCAGCATGGAGGCGGGAGACCTGGCCGAGGTCGGTATTGCCGAACCGCCCGCTTCTCAGGTAGAGCGACTGGCTCGGCTGGCGCAGGAAAGCGGCATGCATGGTGTGGTCTGCTCGGCCCAGGAGTCGTCGCGCCTGAGGGAGCTTTGCGGAGAGGCCTTTCTCAAGGTCACGCCGGGCATACGCCCGAGAAGCGCCGAACAGGGCGATCAGCGGCGTGTGATGAGCCCGGCTGATGCCATGGCTGCCGGCAGCACGCATCTGGTGATCGGACGCCCCGTGACACGGGCTGAAGACCCCATGGCCGCGCTGGAGACCCTCCAGCGGGAGCTGACCCTGGCCTGATCGTTCATTCGCCTTCGATGCCGGTGATGGGACGGGTGGTGCCCCAGCTACGGCAGCGGGGGCACTGCCAATGCAGCGGTTGGCCGGCAAAGCCGCAGCGATGACAGCGGTGCCGCGGACGAGCTGCAAGCAGGGTGTGGGTGTGCTGCTTGAGCAGCAGTATCCGGCTGTCGGGCTCGCCGCGCTCGAGCTGTTGATGGCGATAGAGGTCCAGGAGGTAGTCGAGCGCGCCCAGGCTCGGCGCCCGGTTGAGCTGCTCGCTGACCAGTTCGATGGCGGCCCTGAGCCCTTGGCGCTTGCGCTGGGTTTCGGCCAACATGATGATCAGGCTGGTCACGTGAGCGCGCGCCAGCAGGTCTTCCAGACAGGTCACCAGGCCACTTTCGTCGTCCAGCATGCGAAAGGCGTGTTGAAGCGGTTCCAGCACGATCGGCATGAAGTCCAGATCCTGCTCGGGGATACGCATCAGGGTGCGAATGGCGTCGCGGTAATGCCCGGTATCCTGAGCCAGCGCTGCCAGCAGCAGGTTGGCCCGGACGCAGCGTGGATCGATGGAGAGGGCGCGTCGGAGGTGCTTGCGTGCCAGGCCGGGGCTGGCCGAGTGGCGCTCTTGGTCGGCCAGTTCGCAAAGCCAATGGGCGGCTGCCCGGCGGATGTCTTCGTGCTCGCGAATCAGGCTGGGGTAGGCCACGTCGAAGGCGGCTTGCCATTCTTTCTCCCGATCGAGCAGGTCGGCCAACAGCCGCTTCGCGGCGTGGCGGATATCGTCGTGGGCGGAGTCGCGAATCAGCTGTTGCAGCAGCCGCTCAGCGCGATCGAACAGGCCAAGGTGCAGGAAGTCGCGGGAGAGCTCGAGCTGAACCCGATCGCTCTGTAGCGCCGTCAGGGTTGGCCGGGCCAGCAGGTTCTGGTGGATCTTGACGGCCCGATCGGCTTCGCCGCGGGTACGGAACAGGTTGCCCAGCGTGATATGGGTATCGATGGTTTCGCTGTTGACTTCCAGCGCGCCGACGAACGTCTCGATGGCGCGGTCGGGCTGCTCGTTGAGCAGATAGTTCAGGCCGACGAAATAATCCCGCGACAGCGTATTGGGTGGCGCGGGGCTTCTGTCACCCTGACGCTCGCGGCGGCCTAGCCACCAGCCGATGGCGATGGCCGCCACCAGCAGGATTAGCAGCAGGGCATCGGGCATCTAGGGCAATTCCTTGAGCTCCTGAACGCGCAGACGGTCGAGTTCCTTGCGCTGTTGCCGATTGAGGCGCTGCGCGCGCGCGAGTGCGGTGCGTAGCCGAAGCCAAACCCCGGTCATCGCCAGCATGCCGAGCAGGACGCCGCAGACCAGCGCTGCCAGGAGCCAGACGGAAAGCGATACTGCCGGCAGTTCCCACCAGATCAGGTTGAGCGGCACCGTCTGCTGGTTGTTGACTGCGAACAGGATACCGACCAGCAGCACTGCCAGCAGTATGATGGCCAGGATCAGGCCTTTGAGCCAACGCATGTGTTTCTATCCCTTGTGAATGAAATGACATTAATAGCCGAGGGCGCGGCTGGCATTGACCTGCTCGCGTAGCTCCTTGCCGGGCTTGAAGTGTGGCACGAACTTGCCATCGAGCGCGACCGGTTCGCCGGTCTTCGGGTTGCGGCCGACCCTAGGCTCCCGGTAGTGCAGGGAGAAGCTGCCGAACCCACGGATTTCGACCCTGCCCCCGTCGGCCAGGGTATCCGTGATGTCATCGAGGATCAGGCGAACCGCAGATTCGACTTCCTTGATCGATAGTTCCGGCTGTCGCATGGCGATCTGTTCGATCAGTTCGGATTTGGTCATCAGTCATCTCCAGGCGGTACCCGGTCCGGTGGGACCTGGGTGGGCAGCGTTCTTCTTGTCTCGTCAGCATACTGCTCAAACCGAGATAAAACAACGCACTACGACCATGGTCAAGAAAATCGGACAAAGCGCCCTCAGGCGCTGCTCGCCGTTGACGGCTCCGGTATACTGGGCACACATTCATTCGCACCATCGAGGCCGACGTTGAGCGAAGCGACCATCACCGACGCAGCAGCCCTGCGCAAGCGGCTTTATTGGCATTCCCGCCGGGGGATGTGGGAACTCGACCTGCTGCTGATCCCCTTTCTCGAACATTGTTATGATGGGCTTGGCGCCGAGGACCAGGCGGCCTACCGCGCCCTGATCGAGGGCGAGGATCAGGATCTGTTCGCCTGGCTGATGCAGCGCGAGCCCGCCGCACCCCCATTTCGTCGTATCGTGGCGCTGATTCAGGCACATGCAGAGAACGCCGACAACGATCCGCGTCGTCCCATCTAGACTATCGGCCTGGTGCCAATCGCTATTGGCCCTGGTCATCGTGGGCACGCTGGCGGGTTACGCGTCGACCTGGTTGCTGGGTTTGGGGGTGGTCTGGCTAGTGACGCTGAACGTTTGGCTGCGGCGCAGGCAGCTTTCCGGCGAGTTGCGCCTAGTGCCGCAGCCCGACACTGGCTGGCGCTGGCTCTGGCGGCCGGATGGAGAGAGCGAGCTGCAGCCAGTCACGCTGCGCTGCATCTATCTGGGGCCGTGGCTGATGGGGTTGGTGGTGGATGGGCGTTCGCTGTGGCTATGGCCCGATAGCGCGCCGAGCGAAGCGCTGCGACAGCTGCGCCGCGCGCTGATTCGGGTCTCCTGAGCCGTGGGGTGGCGTGAGCGCCTCCGACTATCCGGCGGCAGGCCCCAGATCGGCGAGATGCCATCGTGAAGGGTGGGGCGGCTGTCCGCTCTCGCGGTGGTGCGGGCACTCGGGGTTGTAATGCAGCCCCCGCGACTCGCGTCGTGTGCGAGCGGCCCTGACCGTCAGTCGGGCGAGTCTCAGTGCGTGCCACAGGCTGGCCAGTATCGCGCTGGGTGCTGCCTCCGGCATGATGGCCGCCACTTCACGGCTCAGTGCTTCCAGCTCGCGAGCCGCGGCGTCGAGCCCGGCATCGCGGCGCACGATCGCCACATGGCGGCTCATCGTATCCCGCAGGCACAAGCGCCACTCGCGGAGGCGCTGGGCGTCGACGTGGCGCTCACCGGTCCAAGGCGATGCCAGGGGGGGGGAATCCAAGGGCTCCGCTTGGGCCAGGCGCGCCGCACAGCTGCGGGCAAACACCAGGCACTCCAGCAACGAATTGCTGGCCATGCGGTTGGCGCCGTGCAGCCCCGTGCAGGCGACCTCGCCGATGGCGTAGAGGCGCGGGACGCTTGAGCTGCCGTCGAGATTCGTTGCCACGCCGCCGCAGCTATAGTGCGCGGCGGGTACAACCGGAATGGGCTGGCGCGTGATGTCGAGGCCACGTGTCAGGCAGTGGGCATGAATGGTGGGGAAGTGATGACGGATGGCCGCTTCCCCCAGATGCTGGATATCCAGCCACACGTGGGGGGAACCGGTGCGCTGCATTTCGGCGTCGATGGCGCGTGCCACGATATCGCGCGGAGCGAGTTCGGCGCGTTCGTCCCGCTCGAGCATGAAGCGATGGCCATCGGTGCTCAGCAACCTGCCGCCTTCGCCGCGTACCGCCTCGCTGATCAGAAAGGGCGGTCCCTCCGGATCGTAGAGGCACGTGGGGTGAAACTGCTGGAACTCCAGATTCATCAGTTCGGCGCCCAGCTCGGCGGCCATTGTCATGCCTTCGCCACTGGCAGGGTGCGGGCTGGTGGTATGACGATACAGCCCACTGGCACCACCGGTGGCCAGAACGGTATCGTGGGCCACGAGTTCCTGGGGACGTTCCTGTTCGTCCAGGCAGCGGACGCCCCGACAGTTTCCCTCGGCATCGCCCAACAGACCGATGACGGTGAGATCGTCGCGGATGGCAATGGACGGGTGCGCCATGGCATGGCGCTTCAGCGTGTCGAGCACGGCGCGCCCGGTGGCGTCTTCGGCATGAATGATGCGGCGCGCCCCGTGTCCCCCTTCACGTGTCAGATGATAGGGGTAGCTGGCGGTGGGGCTGGGGTCGCGTGTGAACGGCACCCCCAGGGACAATAGCCATTCGATGGCCGAGGGGCCCTGCTCGACGGTGAAGCGGACTGCACGCTCATCGCATAGCCCATCACCGGCCACCAGTGTGTCCGCTACATGAGCCTCGACGTCGTCTTGGGGAGAGAGTACCGCAGCGATGCCGCCCTGTGCCCAACGGCTGGCGCCCTGATCGTCGCTGGCGGGACGTACCAATGTCACATGCCGGCTGGCGGCCACGTGAAGCGCCAGGGTCAGGCCGGCTACGCCACCGCCGACAACCAGTACGTCATGTTCGCTACGGGGCATGGTGGACCTTCTCGCTGAAGCGGGTGGCATCGGCTGGCTTGGCTCGAAAGTTCCGCGGAGAAAAGGTCAGGCTGGCAAGGCGCCTGGTGCCCGGAGCCGGGCTCGAACCGGCACGGTGTTACCACCGAGAGATTTTAAGTCTCTTGCGTCTACCAATTTCGCCATCCGGGCGGCACGGTTTCGAGCAGGCAGCTGAAGGGACATGAAATGGAGGCTGGAGTCGGAATCGAACCGGCGTACACGGAGTTGCAGTCCGCTGCATAACCACTCTGCCATCCAGCCTCAGGGAGTCGTTCTGGCGAGCACCAGATTCGATCGGCATACCGACCGTTATCCTGGTCTCTCGCATCGCGACTCGAGTCTGGAGCGGGAAACGAGATTCGAACTCGCGACCCTCGCCTTGGCAAGGCGATGCTCTACCACTGAGCTATTCCCGCTCGACTCGAGTGCGAATTATACGGATAAGCTGGTGTGTGTCAATCACTTGTTGGCGTTCGAGACTACATGGAACGGCTCAGATGGGGCCAGGCGGCCCGCAGGTAGAGTGCCATGGACCACAGCGTGAGGAGCGCGGCGACATGCAGGGTCGCGACGCCGACCAGGGCCAGCGGCGTGCCGGGGGCGAAGGCCAGCAACAGCAGCAGCGCGACCATCTGCAGGGTAGTCTTCACCTTGCCCAGCCACGAGACGGCAACGTTGCCTCGCTTGCCCATTTCGGCCATCCATTCGCGCAGTGCCGAGATCACGATCTCGCGCCCGATGATCACCAGTGCCGGTAGCGTCAACCATATGCTATCGAAGCGCTCGATCAGCAGGGCCAGGGCGACGGCAACCATGACCTTGTCCGCCACCGGGTCGAGAAAGGCACCGAAGGGGGTGGACTGGTTCCACAGCCGCGCCAGGTAACCGTCGAGCCAGTCGGTCACTGCGGCCAGGGCGAAAAGCCCTGCCGCCACGGGTAGGCTCCAGGCATAGGGAAGATAGAAGAACACCACCAGCAGCGGGATGAAGGCGATTCTTGCCAGCGTCAGGAGGTTGGGGATGTTCATTGAGGGGAGATCCTTGCCTGGGGGGTCTGGTTGCCGAAGGGCTTCCATTCTATCGAGAGCTGTCGCCTTCATCCATGCAAGGAACGATGAATCGTCTCGGCCAATGTGGCGCTGATGCCAGGGACCCGAGCCAGCTCTTCGCGGCTCGCCTGCCTGACGCCCTGCAGGCCACCGAAGAAGCGCAGCAACTCACGGCGCCGCTTGGGCCCGATGCCCTCGATGTCCTCCAGCGCCGAACTGCGCCGGGCCTTGTCGCGCCGGCTGCGATGGCCGGTGATGGCGAAGCGGTGGGCTTCGTCGCGTACGTGCTGGATGAGATGCAGGGCCGGCGATGCGGGCTCCAGGTCAAGCGTGCGGTCCACGGTCTCGACGAACAAGGTCTCCAGTCCTGCCTTGCGGGTGGTGCCCTTGGCGACGCCGAGCAGGCGAATGTCATTCAGCCCCAGCTCGGCGAGAATCTCGCGCGCCAGGTTGAGCTGCCCTTTGCCACCGTCAATCAGCAAAATGTCCGGCGCCACTCCCTCACCCTCCGTCAGGCGTCGGAAGCGGCGGCCCAGCGCCTGGCGCATGGCCGCGTAATCGTCGCCGGCGGCCACGCCTTCGATATTGAAACGTCGATAATCGGACTTGCGCGGACCGTTGCGATCGAAGACCACGCAGGAAGCCACGGTCGCCTCGCCATGGCTATGGCTGATGTCGAAGCATTCCAGGCGCTCGGGGGCGGTTTCCAGACGGAGAGCATCGCGAAGCGCATCGAAACGTCGATCGAGTTCGGTCTGGCTGGCCAAGCGGCTGGCGAGTTGCTGCTCGGCGTTGGTGCGGGCGAGCTCCAGCCACTGGCTGCGGTGGCCGCGGACCCGGTTCGTGAGGCGAACGCGACGCTCGGCGCGGGTGGTCAGGGCGCTTTCGAGCACGTCGGCATCGGGAAGCGGCAGGCTGGCGATCACTTCTCTGGGGATGTCTCGCCCATGGCCGAGGTAGTACTGGCTGACGAACTCGCCGAGTAGCTCGGCGGGTTTCAGGCCCAGGTCATTGCCGGGAGTGTGGTGGCGAGCGCCCAGCAGACGCCCCTGGCGCACCGTCAATACCGAGATGCACAAGGCGCCTTGCCCCTCGGCCAGGGCGAAGACATCGGCATCGCCCCCTTCGGTGTCGACGAACTGGCGCTGCTGCAACTGGCGGAGATGCTGGATCTGGTCGCGCAGCCGGGCGGCTTCCTCAAAAGCGAGATTGCGGCTGGCAGCCTCCATGGCCTCGGTGAGTTCTTGCGTGACTTGCTCGCTGCGTCCCTCCAGGCACATCACGGCATGCTCCAAATCGCGACGATAGCCGGCTTCGTCGATGTAGCCCACGCAGGGGGCGCTGCAACGGTGGATCTGGTACTGCAGACAGGGGCGGGTGCGATGAGCGAAGACGCTATCCTCGCAGTTGCGGATGCGAAAGATCTTCTGCATCAGCGAGAGGCTTTCGCGTACCGCGCCGCTGCTGGGATAAGGCCCCAGATAGCGACCGTCGTCGTGGCGCCTTCGGGCCCGCTTGTACTCGAGGGCGGGGTAGGGGTGACGATCGCTGACGAAGACGAAGGGGTACGACTTGTCGTCACGCAGCAGAATGTTATAGGGCGGGCGCAGCTCCTTGATCAGCGTCTGTTCGAGCAGCAGCGCCTCGATTTCGCTGCGGGTAACGGTGACCTGAACATCGGCGATGCGCGACACCATGGCCTGGGTCTTGGTATTGAGTGCGCCTCGGAAATAACTCGCCAGGCGGGCCTTCAGTCGCTTGGCCTTACCGACGTACAAGGTGTCACCCCTTTCGTCGAGCATGCGATAGATGCCCGGCGACTGGGTCAGGTTGGAGAGGAACTGCCGTGAATCGAAGATCATCGTGGTGCGGCGGTGAAGCATGAACGTTCAGCTTATCAGATCGCCGTCCTCATTGGGTGGTGTCGAAGCCTTCAACCAAGCCATGCTTCAGCCCCAGGTGCGTCAATTCAACGTCGGTCTGTACGCCGAGTTTTTCGAAAATCCGATAACGGTAGGTATTGACGGTCTTTGGGCTGAGAAACAGACGATCGGAAATTTCCGAGACCCGCTGGCAGTTGACGATCATCATGGCGACCTGCAGCTCGCGTTGCGAGAGCTGGTCGAAGGGGTTCTCTTCCGAATCGAAGCGAGACAGCACCAGGCGTTGGGCGATATCGGGGCTGATATAGCGATGTCCGGCGAAAACGCTGCGGATGGCATCGACCATATCGGATACCTGAGTGTCCTTGCTGATGAAGCCGCCGGCCCCGGCCTCGAGCAGCCGCTGGGCAAAATTGTCCTCCATGAAGCCGGTCAGGGCCAGTACACGGACATCGGTATTGTTGCGCATGATCTTGCGGGTCGCTTCCAAACCGCCGATACCGGGCATGCGCAGATCCATGAGCACGACGTCGGGGTCGAGCTTGCGACTCAGTGTGATGGCTTCCTCGCCGCTGGCAGCCTCGCCAACCACCTCGATGTCCTCTTCGTTTTCCAGCAAGCGAGCAAGGCTGGTGCGAACCAAGTGGTGATCATCGACTATGAGAACCTTGATCAAGGCTGACATCCTCGTCATAACGAAAAGCGCCCGCGGGCTGAGCGCCTGCGGAGCCGAATACGGCTTCCGCTGATGTCGAAAGCCGGTTGCGTCTAGAGCAGAGCTTGCCACACTCGCGAGGCGAGGGAAATTGAACCAACTGCCGTTTTCGCGCAGGGTTGACGCCCTGCCGGGTCCCGGATAAGATACGCCTCGTTCTCGCAAGGCGAGACCTGTGGGGCCTTAGCTCAGCTGGGAGAGCGCAACACTGGCAGTGTTGAGGTCAGCGGTTCGATCCCGCTAGGCTCCACCAACTTATTCCAAAGATTCAGCCGCTTAGCGCACCACGCTAGGCGGCTTTTTCTTGTGCCCGTAAAACTCCCGTAAAATTCCCGAAAAACTCTCACCCTAAAACAGCCGCTTACGGCGCGCCCAACAGCGCTTTCATTCCTTTCCCCGGGCCTTTGGCTTCCTGCCAGCGAATGCCGTGACCGTCGAGGTAGTGCTGGGTCATTGCCTCATCTGCGTGCCCCATCAGCACCTGGATGTCGCCGAGGTCGGCGCCGCTGTCTTCGAGCAGCTTGGAACCGAGCGATCGGATCTCATGAAAGGTAGGGCGCTGGCGCGATTCCAGCTTGGCGATCTCGGGCACCTTGTCGCGCAGTCTGGCGAATTCCTTGCTGATCATGTCGTCGGTTACCCGGCTCCAGTGGTCGCGCGCCTTGGTCTCGGCGGTGATGCGCTTGTGTACCCGATGGACGATGTAGGGCGAAACCGGTGGCAGCAGGCGTGACCGCTGTACCAGGTCTTCGATAGCCGGCGTTACCTCGATGGCAACATAAGCGGTATGGCTGCGTGTACGTGTCTTCTTTCTTATATAGCGCAGGCGTCCATCGACGATATGGTCGTAGCGCGCCGCGGCGACCTCGGCCCGGCCGAACAGGCAGACCAAAGAGAGCTCCATCGCGATCTGAAACCAGGGCTCGGCCTTGTCGTAGATGGCCTTGAACTGCCCGGGCGTCAGCCGGCGGCGCTGCTTGCTGTATCCGGCATCGCTCTTGGCCGTAGGCTCGATGGGGTTCTCGTCCATCCAGCCTTTGGTCCTGGCGTAGTTGAAAACCTGGGAGAGCAGGGCGCGGTGGTAGCGGTAGGGCTCGCCCTTATAGTGCTCGTCCAGGTACTGAGCGCACCAGCGGGTGGTGATCTGTTCGAGGGGCATGTCGCCGCGGTCTTTGGCTATGCGTTGCAGGGCATAGCGCTTGTTCGCTCGGGTGCCAGCGGCGAGCTTGCTGCCGCTGTCGACGCGCTCACGCTGAAATTGCTCGATGGCGTGGCCCAGGGTGATGCCGTCGGTTCCTTCGACCCGCGCCACCAAGTCGGCGCCTTTCACCAAGCGGGCGTTGAGGATCCGCGCGGCTGCTTGAGCCTTGGCCTTATCACTGCCCATGCCGTGGCGCTTGCCGGTGATCGGGTTACGGTAGACGTAGGAGCCACCTGATTCGTACAGGTTGGGCTCCAAGCCCTTGTGCTTCCGCTTCCGTGGCCTGGGCGCCATCAGTGTTCTCCCATCCCCTGGAGCACCTCGTCAGCGAGCTCATTGCCGGTCATATTGCGCTCAGCATCCAGATCGATGAACCAGGCGCCGCCAATCTTCTTGGCCGGAAGTACGCCTTCACGACACCACTTTCGGATAGTCGACATTGCCGGTGGCGTGCCTGCGAAACGCGCCTTGCGCCACTGGTCCGGATCCATGAGTTTGCCTGTCGCCATCGATCAGTCTCCCGTATACCGGCGTCCGCCCGGCCCATGGCCGCGGCCGTCTCGCCATTTCTGCTCTTGCTCGCCGATCGCTTGCTGCAGGTGGGCCTCCAGAGCCTCATTCACGCCAGGCACTGCGTGGACCGCCTTGAGCTGGCGCGTCGCCTGGCTCAGCTCTGACCTGAGGCCAGTGATGATCCCCAGCGCGACGTCTGCCAGCTCCCAGAGATCTACCGGCGTTTCGCCATCGCCGCGCACCTTGCCCATTCCGTAGCAACCACCACACGGATTCTCGGCATTGCCTTTGAACTGGTCGGTGCCAGCGCCCAGGCAGATCGGGCAATCATCTGTGGCGATCGGGCGCCAGTTGGTTTCCCAGTCCTTCGCCGTGGTAGCCGTGTCGACCTTTCGATCCAGGTCGCGATAGACGACGATCATCTGTGCTTCGAGCGAGACATCGCCGTTGTAGTGGGCGAGCATAGCGAAGCGCCCCCCGTGGGTGGCGTGGGTGTGGGTGGGCTTGGTCATGCCGCGGCTCTCTCCGCTGTCGCCATGAACCGGCGTTCGTGGGTGAAGTTGGCCTCGACGATGGCGCGGGCCAGCGGCGGGCAGACGCTGTTGCCGATCAGGCGCACCTGGTGGCGCTTGGCCAGCGGCTTGCCGTCGATCTCGGCAAACTGGTAGCGATCAGGGAAGCCCTGGGCCTTGGCCAGTTCGTGCGGCTGAAACATACGAGTACCGATGTCGGTGATGGCGTAGCTCTCGCCGTCGATCGTGACGGTGACCAGCTGGAAGCGATCGGTGGTGGTAACCGTGGGCAGTGGCTTGTGTAGGTCTCGCCCTGTCTCGCCCGAACCGGTGCTGTAGTAGGGCGCGAGGAAAGCGGCGACCAGGGCCGGCTTTTTGCCGCTGACTTGGGCAGCCGGCGTCAGCGATACGGTGACGAGACCGTTGTGATCCGTGGCGGTGATGGTGGGCAGCGGTTTGCGCAGATCATCCCCGATCACGCCGGTGTAGTGCTTGGCCACGAACGCGGCTACTTTGCTCGACTGGTCTTGGGTGCTCGGTTGTACCGGCGCAATGAAGGGATCGTCTGCCTGGACCACGAAGCGCATCACGCCGCTGGCGATCCGGTCCAGGGTGGCAGCGGCAAGCGGCTTCTTGCGATCGAAGATCGAGGGACAAGGGACGCTCCAGTCAATGCACTCGGCGGCCTGACGCCAGGGCTTGAGCAGACCGCGCTTGACTGCCAGCGATTCCGGGTCGCCGTGGGTAGGCTTGGGCCAGACGATCGGCAGACCATCGCGGCGAGCGATCAGGAAGAGGCGCTTGCGGATGGTCGGGGCGCCGTAATCGCAGGCGCGCAGGATTCGCCAGTCTACCTGGTAGCCGTGCCGGTTGAGCGCTCGGACGAAGCCCCGGAAGGTCTGGCCCTTGCGCGCCGGGTCCGGCCGGCATTTGCCGTCGGCGCCCTTGACCAGCGGCCCCCAATCCAGAAACTCTTCAACGTTTTCCAGTACCCCGGCGCGGAACTTTGCTTTTGCGGCCCAGCGGGACATTACCCAAGCCAGCACGCGCACACTCTTGCTAACTGGCCGCCCGCCCTTGGCCTTGCTGTGATGGCGACAATCAGGCGAGAACCACGCCAGCCCGACCGGCATGCCGTGTACAGCCTGCTCGGGATCGATGTCCCACACGTCAGCCACGGCGTGCTCGCTGCCCGGATGGTTTGCGGTGTGGACGGCTATGGCAGTCACATCGTGGTTGATGGCGAGATCTACCGGGCGGCCCAGGGCCTGCTCGATGCCCTCGCTGGCGCCGCCGCCGCCGGCGAAGTTATCGACCACCATCTCGTGGCCAAAGAGGTTGAGGCTGCTCACGCCGCTGCCTCCATGCCAACCTTGCCCAGATCCGCCAGGCGCGCCGCAGTGAGGTGCCGCATGCCCGGGCGGCCCAGCGCTTCGGCAATGATGTCGCTGCGGCTGTACGTCGGTGCAGACCTGCCTTCGCGCAGGTGTTCGGGCTGGCGCCGTTCGTCGACCGGCTTGATCAGATCCAGGCCACGCTTGCCGGCGCGGTACCGGCAAGTCACGGTGTTGGATCTCAGGTCGTAGCGGTCTGCCAGGACGGCCAGCGGGACTTCGTCGCCGCGGTGCGGGTCTTTGACTATCCGTACATTCTTGGTGCGTGCCATTTTTCTTCTCGCCTTCAGTTGCCGTTGACACCTAACGCTGCCTCGCCACCCATCCAGACGATCAGCTGGTCGATGCTGGCGCCCAGGGCACGGGTCATGAGCAGGAAGTCGGCCTCGAAGCGCACGATGGCGTCGCCGTCGTCTTCGGTTTCGCTGGCCTCGTCGAGTAGGGCGTCATCGAATCGGATGCCCTTGATGGCTAGATCGTCGTGGAGCACAAAACCCATCTGACCTTCGATCTGCAGGGCGAGCTGGCTGGCCTGGCGACCGGTGGCGAGCAGCTGCTGCATGTCGTCGCTGTCGAGGTCGACCTGGCGGCCACGCACCACGCCGTCGTCGCCCTTGGCCTTGAGCTCCACCTTGTCGCCCAACAGCAGCGAGGCGGGGCGGCTGGCCTCGTCGACTAGCCACTGTGTCATGGCGCGCATGGGCAGGGTCTGGGTGGCCAGCGGCGTGACCTTGAGGCTGCCTAGGGTTTCGCGCAGCAGGTCGAGGGCCTCCTCGGCACGCTTGCGGCTGGACGTATTCACGGCGATCAGGCTTCGGGTGGTGTCCCACCACAGGTCGATGCGCTGGCGCTTGATGTGCGACTTGGGCAGCAGCTCCTCGTAGGCCTGTTCCTTGAGCTCCTGCTTGACGCGCCGATGCACCGGTAAGCCTGTCTGGCGTTCAATCTCGGCGGCGCGCTCGGCGACTTCTTCACGCACCACCGCGGCGGGCAGGATGCGTTCCTGGCGCTCAGCGGCGATGAGGCGTTGCCCCTGCAGCTCATGCAGGAGCGCGGTACCGGCACGGCCGGCAGGCTGGGTCCAGCCGATGCGCCGCGCTTCCTGCCTGCCGATCAGGCAGGCGGCTTGCCCAGCCAAGGACTCTTCCAGGGTGCCGGCGTCGAGCTGGGGTTGGTCATGCAAGCGATACAGGTGAAGGTTCTTGAACCACATGGTGTTGTCCTCAGATGATTCGGCCCAGGGCCGCGTAGATGAGCCGATCGATCAGTTCGAGCGCTCTGTCGTCGTCACCGCGGCGCCTGGCTTCGAAGCAGGCTTCAGCTAGCTCGACGGTGCCTTTGCCCTCTATGGGGTCAAAGCCCTCGGGCAGGGTGTCTGCGCTAGCGCCTCGCCGTCTGAGCTCTTCCCGCAAATCATCCGTATCGAATTCGTCAAGTTCGACGTCGACATCAACGGTGATGTAAGGCATGGCTATCTCCTACTGCTGCGCCAGCTGCCGCTGGGCTTGGGTGGCAGGGAAGGCGCTCGGGCTAGCGATACGGAACTCTGCGCCCGCAGGCCGCATGCCGGGGCACTGCTCGGCGGCGATGCCGCGGTAGTCGGGCTGGCCGGTGCGTTGGCTAGCCGGTACGCCACGGGCTTCTTCCGCCGCCCAAATAGCAGCGTCTTGGCAGTACTGTTCCAGGCTGGCGCTGGCGACCTTGGTGTCGTGGCGTGTAACCCAGCTCAGGGCGGCGATAAGGGCGGCCACGGCGAGGATGGCCAGGGCGCGATTGATGGCGGTGCGTGGTGTCATGCGACCTCCAGTCCGATGGTGGTTGTGGTAGTGCTTAGGCAGATAGCGCCACTCAGGTGGGCTTGCCACAGCAGGTCGCGCAGGCGATTACGCGCGCCCTGGGCGCTTGGGGCAGGCGCTGACATGGTGATCACCACCTGAACTCCTTCTGCCGTGACGAAAGCGGGCCACCAGCCGGGCTGCGTTTCCGCCGGCACGGCATCGATCTGAGTGTCGGGGTGAGTGATTCCCTGATGCTGGGCGTAGTAGCGCCAGCAGCTGATCAGGGCGCCCACCGGGTAACGGCGTGGGGCGAAGTAGGCGCTCATGACTGGCCACCGTTGTTCTGCTGGCCTTCGATCTCGCGCGCCAGGGCCTCGGCGCTACTGCCCATGCGGTCGAGTACATCAGCGGTATCGGCTTGGTTGCGGAGCCTGGCGAGCTCGCGCTCTAGGTTCTGGCACCTCGCTTCCAGCTCCCGGCACTTCACCTGGGCGAGGCGGCGCTCTTCACCCGCCTTCACAAGGCGAGCTTCGAGATACCTGGTTCTTGCCTGCAACTGTTCAATATCGGTTGTCATGCTGGCGCCTCACTTCAGCCGGATGTAGGTCGGGAACTTGGTGATGACGCAATCGCGGGCTTCCTGTGAAACCACCGCACCCTGTTTAGCGGGGCGAATCACCGTGATGATTTCGAGAGAGGCGCCCTTGGCCAGAGTGGCGCGCGCCAACTGAGAGGTTTGGGCATCGGAAAGCTGCTTTCCGGCGCTTTCCAGCGCTTCCTCGATGGTTGTGATGGTGTTAGCCACGGCTCAAACCTCCCTGCGGAGTTGTTGGGTGTTGCGCTGAATGCGGATGCGTGCGGTATTGCGGAGCTGTTCGTCACCGCCGCCGGCAGCCAGCGCCAGCACGAGACCGGCGACCAGCACGGGCAGCGGGGGGATCCAGCCATTGGAGAGCGACTTGGCAACCAAGTGAGCGACGTTACGGGCGTCGACTCGCTCGCAGGCCAGGGCGACGTGGCGCTTTACCGTTCCCACGGAGCGATGCATTGCG
Organism: Billgrantia pellis; assembly: GCF_008297955.1. Classification (GTDB taxonomy): domain Bacteria; phylum Pseudomonadota; class Gammaproteobacteria; order Pseudomonadales; family Halomonadaceae; genus Halomonas; species Halomonas pellis. Next base: position 367,143 of record NZ_VTPY01000001.1, read on the forward strand.
TTGGCGCATTGCTCGGCGGTGTTTCCCTGGGCGAGCAAGGCGACTACTTGTTGTTGGCGTTTTGTCAGGCTCATGGCTCGGGCTCCGTTACGTGTCCTGTATGAAATTACGTATATTCACGTATATTGTCAAGGGCTGAACGTAAAAGGCGCGCATAAAAAAACCGGCACGAGGCCGGTTTTTTGAATTTGTTCGTTTAGCGGGAGGAGAGGGCGCCTAAGTAGGATGCGGCGTCTGCGCAGCTGGCTAAGGCTCTCCGTACCGACTCTGAGGCATGTGAAGCTGGGCGAGTTTGATGCGGTGGATAGCCTGCCTTCTTAAGGTCGCGTGAGGATGCTTTGCCTTTAACCAGGCGCTGTTGGTTGACTGACATTTTTCTTTGCCCCATGGCCGTTCCCTGTATATTAATACAGTACGATGAAGGAATAGGTTTGGCCACCCCTCAGGGGCAGGAATATAGTACCAGCCTGCTTGTGTTTGCTTTTGGTCAAATAAACGTCAACCGTTCGTGTTTTTCGTTTCATGGTGTATCTCCGCGTTGGTGTCGTGTCGCTACCCATTCTCCACGGATCGCAAAAGATGCAAGGGGCGCTCGGTGCCCTTTAAGGGCGTTTTGCAAAAAAAGCCGCAGCGGCACTGGCGCTTGCATGATTGGCAACCTGTGGTAGGGCGCATAAGGAGATAGGGGAGCGAGTGACGTTAAGTTGGCAGGCAAGAAAAACCCGCCTCGATGGGCGGGTTTATAAGGGGTGCCAGGCAGGTTAAGCGATTGCGGGGTCGTTTTCGCCCTGCTCACGGATGTGGCTGGTATCAAGATTGATGAACTGGCCTAGTATGCGCTGGTGCCAGGGAATGACGAGGAGTTGATCACGCCCCTCGTTTCCTAGCATGGCCAGTGTGGCATCATTGCGTGCTTGCATTTCGACAATAGAGAGTTCGGCGGGCTCGTCCAGCTCGATGGTGCGGCGCTCCAGATACACCTCTGGGCTCAGACCTTCGGACTCCAGGCGCCGCTGCAAAGCCACCCAGCGTCGACGTAGCTCCATATGCTGTGCTTCCTTAGCGGCTGTGCCCACCACTAGATCAACAGCGGAGAAGAAGGCTACGACGGCAGCCATGCCGCTCGCCAAGGTGGAGCTATCGGCTAACAGAAACGAAAGCGCCGCTGACGACCCAAGGAACACACCGACAAACGCGGTGGCTTTATGCCACTGAGAGAACAGCGATGCGCGCCGAGTGTGGTAGCGAACATTGCGCAGAAGGTAGTGCCGAAAGGCGAAGACCTCATCGGCAAGTGCCTCGGCCTCAGCGTTTTCCAGGTCGGGGCCTTGTGGGAGCGGGCCGGCTTTCAGCGATTTCGGGGCTGCGCTGCCCGTTTCGGTAGTCGAGCCTGTCATTATTACTTTTCCTCACGTTATCGCGAGTATCCGTGGGCTTGCCTGAGCCCGGCTTCTTCCTGTCTGTCATGAGTATAACTCACCTTGAGGGTTGTTGATTTAGCGCGTTTCGTTCTTGCCGCTACGGTATGACGCTGGCGCGCATGCTTTGCTAGGTGGTTAGAGATAGCAGGCCAGCGCCTGCTGTGTTGCAGTATTGCAATAATGCAGCTCAGCCCTCGTGCGAATCCGCGCTGGCGCTCGGCTCGCGGGGCTCTTCCTGGCCGCTGCGGCCTTCGGCCTACTCGTGCTCGCGCTGCTTCATGCGCTTGTACAGCGCACCGATCACCATTTCATCTGGCTGCTTGTCTTGCAGCATGCTCAGGGCGAGGTCGCATAGCTCTACGACTAGGGAGGGAGGGGCGTTGGGGTTGAGATCGGTGACAACGCTCTCCACAAGCTCGACCATCTTGGCCCTCAGCGTCGCTTCGTCGGCGGGCGTTCGCGGCGTGGGGTCGTCAGTGTAGCCAGCCAAATACCCTGCGCTTACGCCGTATAAGCTTGCCAGCTTGGCCAAGGTGGCCATAGGGATTGGAGAGCGGCCTGCCTTCCAGTCGGAGACATACTGGGGGGACTGATCGGCGTCAATTCCGATCAGCTTGGAAGTGCCTCGCTCCTTGTGATGGTTGTGGTGGTCCTGAGCTGCTTTTTTCACCCTATCCCAGACCAGCTCCCTGCTTGGTTCTGCTGGCTGCTGACTGCTCATTGATCCTGCGCTCCTAACAAGACGAGCTAATAATATGCCTCTTGCAGAAGTTTAACGGCAATTGCCGTAATTGTAATTGCTCCTATCTATGCAATTCCTTGCGCTAGTTAATAGATCTACGTACTATTGTTGCGTATGACTGAACCACTAGCGTGAGGTACCAGATGCCTAATACCAAGCAGGCTCAAGCTTCCTTGGGGCACGATGAAATCCCCCTACGACCCGTCACGCTGCGCGATGTGCTGATTGATTGCGGCGGGCCAGCAGCTGTAGCCGAAAAGCTCTCTTTGGCGCTCACCACTGTATACGACTGGTCACGCAAAGGCAGAGTGCCTGATTCCGATCTTCGTGAAGCAGGCGGGACCGACTACAGCGAAACGATCGCCAGCATGCAGAAAACCATGCAGCTGACGCCCAGCGCTATCAGAAGGCTAGGGCGCCGTATCTGAGTGCCTGTCGCCCAAGGGGGTTGCATGAACACCATGCCCACAACATCGACGCCATCGGAAAGAAAGGAGAGGGCAGTGACCGAACTTAGCTACGAGAACCAGCAGCGGGCCGGCGAAGTGCTGGCGTATTACCTGAAGGAGCTCGGCGCCCTAGGCAGCGAGGGAGTCCGAGAGGAGGGAGAAAAGGCCGCCCGCAACATTCGGGCAGCCTTTGAGGCGCTGGAGAAGGTTACTTCACTTCCAGCGAGCGGTAGTACGCCGCTAGCTCCTTGTGAAGCTCGATGAGGTTGGAGGCAATTTTGCTGCCCATTCCAGCATTTTGCAGGGTCGTTGAGTGGTATGGGTTCGCCTTGATGAGCTCCAAGACGGCCTCGTGTGCCGCTTCGTTGGCACGATGGTTCAGTGGGATTACTGACATTGCTTTACCTCTAGCTACGTGTGGAAACGAAAGCCTAGCGGAAAGCCCGACGCAAGCGAAGCGGCACACGAGGCTGTTTTGGCGGTCCCGTATTGAGGAAGGTGGGGTATGAGCGAACAACGCGCATTCCGCGGCGTATGGATTCCGGCTGACATTTGGTTAAGCCAGGAGCTGACGCTGCAGGAAAAGGTCATGCTGGTGGAGATCGACAGCCTGCAGCACCCGGAGCGGGGCTGCTACAAGTCGAACGCGAAGCTTGCCGAGTTCTTCCAGCTCTCCCGCAATCGCGTATCTGAAGTGATCAGTTCTCTGGCCAAGAAGGGCTGGGTACGTGTCGAGCAGATCCGTGAAGGCAAGCAGATTGTCGAGCGTCGGATCTTCATGGCGCGGCCGCTTTCTCAGCCTGGCGCTGCTACCGAACAGGGTGTTCGGAAAACCGAACAGGGGTATTCGGGAAATCGTGAGAACCCTGTTCGAGATTCCGAAGAGGGGTGTTCGGAAAACCGTGAGAACCCTGTTCGAAATCCCGAAGAGGGGTGTTCGGAATCCTGGGAAGAGAGGGGTTCAGGTTTAGGGGTTCATAGGAGTAATACAGGTGAGGGTAACCCCTCTTCGCCGGGGGCAAGCCCCACGGCGGCCGAGGGCGACTACCTGGCTGCCGAACAATCCGGTCCCGATGACCAGCCCCAGCCTGAGCAACCTGCTGGCGAGTCTGCCGAGGATCTGCTGGCGCGAGTGCCTGCCGACATGCCCGGCACCCGCGACCCGAACGCAAAGACCTTCAAGGCGTGGGCGAACTACGCCTGTGCCTACCGTGCCCGCTACGGCACCTGGCCGATCTGGAACCAGAAGACTGCCGCCCAGCTGAGCCAACTTGTCGACCGCGTGGGCCAGGAGCTGGCGCCCAAGGTGGCGGCGTTCTACCTGCACATCAATCAGTCGTTCTACGTGGCCAAGTGTCACCCGGTTTCGATTCTGCTGGCCGACTGCGAATCCATCGCTACGCAGTGCGCTACCGGGCGCCAGGTAACCAGCGCCCAGGCGCGCCAGCTCGATAGCACCCAATCCAACCTGAGCAACCTGGAGCAGGCCAAGGCCATGCTGCGGGAGCGCCGCGCCCAACAGGAGGGTTCGTCATGCCACTGACCGCCGAACAGCACGAGCAGGTGCTCGAGCTGGTATACGCCACTGCCGAGGTGCTGGGCCACGAGATGCGCCCTTCCGCCGGGATGCTGATTGCCGAGGATCTGGCCGTTTACCCGTTCGCCGAGATTCGTCAGGCACTGGCCCGCTGTCGTGCTGAGCTGCATGGCCGCCTGACGCTGGCTGCCATCCTGGAGCGCGTGCCGAGCGCGAATGCTCACCTGCTGCCCAACGAGGCCTGGGCGCTGGCGCTGACCAGTACCGACGAGCAGGAAACCGTGGTGTGGACACCGGAGATTGCCAAGGCCTTCGGTACCGCCCGCCCGGTGCTGGAGGGTGGCGACAAGGTAGGGGCCCGCATGGCATTCCTCGCTGCCTACGAGCGTGAGCTGGCGCAGGCCAAGGCAGAGGGCCGCCGCCCGGAGTGGCAGGTATCCCTGGGCCATGACCCGCAGCGCCGCCAGATGGTGCTCGAGGAGGCAGTGACTGCAGGCCGTCTGCCTGCGCCGAAAGTGCAGCACCTGTTGCCGCCTCCGGATGAGCCGCCGACCAAGCAGGCACAGGCGCAGCGCAAGCACGTGGTTGCCCAGCTGCGCGACTTGATCAACCGCCCTGGGCAAGAGGCCGCCCGCAAGCGCGTCGAGGCCAGGGAGCAGGAAGAGCGCCGCCGTGAAGAGCTGCTAGCTCAGGCAGAGGCGCCGATCGCAGTGGCGGGGAGGGCATGAGCATGCAAGTAATCGGAATACCCAGCGGTTCGGAAGTGAAGCATTCCGCCTATATCGATCACATCCGCAGTGGCGCTTGTCGACGCCAGCAAGAAGCCGCCCTGGCGGTGCTGGCGCTGTCCGCCCAGCCGCTGACTCGCCATGAGATTGCCGAGCTTGCCGGTATGGCCCTTTCCGGCGCCTGTGGCCGCGTGGCCGAGCTGCTCGACCTCGATTATGTCGAGGTGGCCGGTACCGTGAAGCCCGCCGGCGTGCGCTCGCCGCGCTCGACCCTGCAACTGACTGACAAGGGCCGCACTGAGGCCGCTAGGATCCTGGAGGAGCTCGCCGCATGAGCAATAAGCCCATCGACATCGAGAATGCCACTCTGATGGCGCTGGCCAAGGAGCATGCCGAAGCCCGCCGCCCCGTAACCACGCTGATCGTGATGGCAGCCTGCAACGCCAAGACCTCTGCCCAGCAGGACAAGACGCTGGTTGCGCTTGCTTCGCTGAAGCGCCAAGGCCTGGTGGTGCAGCACTGCGACCGCTGGGAGGTTACAGCAGATGGCCATATTGCGGCCCGCCAGCTGATGGCGCAGGAAACATTGCCGCAGCCTGGCGCCGAGCCGATCCCGATGGAGCGCGGGTTCAAGTCTCGCAAAGTGCGCGACACCATCCGGCCCATGATCGGCGGTGCGCCCAAGCCGGTGACGCGCTCTGTGCCGGCGCCAACTATCAAGGAATCCTTGTCAGTTGCCCCGGGCCCAGGCCCTAGTTCGACGGCCTGTGATGATCAATGGCAGGAAGAGCGCATCGATGTCATCGGCCAGAACGGGCCCACCGGTGAGCACTATCCAGCCAACGATCTAAACGAATACCCGAGCGATGCTGAGGTGGAGCAGTTTTTTGGCTGGCTGGAAAGCTGCCCTCTCGGAGGCGGCAAGAGTCAGCCCTCTGATCCTTTTGCAGAGTTCACGCGCCCCTTTGATGAGGCGGATAGCCTTTTCAAGGCCGCCCAGCGCGATGCGGTTATTCATGCGCTCGGCGAGGCTGGTCTTGCGGTACTGCAGCGAGACTTGCTCGACCGCTGTGCCGCTATGCACCTGACCCTGCTGGCGCAGGCGAAGGCGGCCCGCGATGCGGGTGACCCAGGCGCTGGCCGTGAGCTGGCTTGGCTGCTGGAAACCGGAGAGCAGCTGGTGGCAGCAGGAAGGCTGGCATGACAGAGGCGAGATCTCCGCGAGAGCGGCAAGCATTGGCACTGCTCGACAATACCCGCTTTGCCGAGTGGCTGGATGCGACGGCGGCTCATGGCTCGGGCTGGCCACACAACGCCACGACGGGCCGCGCTTGGCTGTGCGAGCAGTGCGGTATCGAGAGCCTTGGTCGGCTGGCTGTGTGCCCGGCTGGCGCCAAGGCCTTTGACGAGATCGAGAGGCGCTTCGCGCTGTGGGCAAGCAATCAGGAGCTGGGGCTGTGACTGGCCTTATTAAGCCCGGCTACCAGCCCAAAGAGTCGGCACAGCGGCTGCGAAACCCTCCTAAGCGCCGCGCGGTGGCGCATGACTATGAGGGTAGCGAGCAGAAAGCGCTGATCAGCTGGCTCCATGGTGAGTGGCGCCGCGGTACCGAGGTGGGGCAGGCCTACCCGGTGACCTACCACGTGCCCAACGGTGGGCAGCGAAGCAAGAAGACTGGCGCCGACCTCAAGGCCCAGGGGGTCAAGGCTGGCGTCTCTGACCTGGTGGTCATGGAGGCGCGCGGCGGCTTGCACGGCTTGTATCTCGAATTCAAGGCGACCCCGCCTCGGCATGCAGCAACGGCGCGCAGCCAGCGTGACTGGCTGGCGCTTGCCGATGAGCGGGGTTATGGCGCAGTGCTGGCGCGTGGGCTGGAGGAGGCCCGGCAGGTGCTGCGTGAGTATATGGGGCTGCCGCCGACCGAGGTGGCTGGCGACCGGCATCGCCTGGAGGCGGGCACTGACTGGAAGGGGTGAGTGATGCGTTTGCCAAAGAGCGTTCAGCAAATAGCCGACGTGGTGGGCCGAGACAAGGCCCTGCACCTGGTGCGCCAGCTGCGTCAACAGCAGGCGGGAAAAACGCTCTCGATCTACGTGCCTCAGCCAGAGCGCCTGCATATCAATCATGCCCTGGTCGAGATGCTGGGCTATCCGGAGGCGCTGGCGCTCTGCGAGGAATTCGGCGGTACCCATCTATTTCCCTCGGCCTGCCGCTACCTGCAGCGGGCCATCAAGAATCGGCAGATCCTTGCCCTGCGAGATACCGGGCTGAGCATCGAAGAGGTGGCCGAGCAGCTCGGCATGTCGCGCAAGTGGGTGGCCAACGTGGTGGATGCCCGCGACATGGTGCGGCGTGGCGACAGCATCGAGGTGGTGGCGCGCTCGGTGAAGATCTCGCCGCTTACGCTGGGCTACATCCTCGACATCGATGTCGATGACGTGGGGCCGGTGACTAGCCGCGGTGAGCGTCGCGCCGCCAGCCCTCAAATGCCGCTGCTCTGAACTACCGCCAGCGGAGGCTCTTTCCGCGCGTGCGCACACTGTGAGGCATATGACTAGCGCCGCGCCAAGGCGCGGATCGAGATAAGCATGCACTCCAGCTACGCAGGGCCGGTGATCATGGCAGAAGTGAACGAGCGATTGGCCCGGGTGGAAACGAAGGTCGACACCCAGGCCGATGTTATGGCCCGACTCGAGCGCCATCTGGAGACGATGAGCGCCTCCCATGCCGAGATGGCAAAGACCGTTTCGCAGATCCCCGGCCTCTTCAACCAGATGTTGGATATTCAGCGCACCACCGCTGATCAGGGCGACCGCCTAACAGCCCTGGAGCGAGAAATGGAGCACTCCCGCCAGGCGCGCGACCATCTCCGCACCGTGGTCGAGCCCAAGGTCAACCGTTCCCACTTGATTTCCGGTGCCACGGCATGGCTGGCGGCGCTGGTGCTGACTGCTGTCATCACGGCCAGCACCAAGGGTTGGCTGGAATAAGGAGGCCGTATGTCTGACCAGATTTCCCCCCACTTCCGTCGCCGTGAGTTCGCTTGCAAGTGCGGCTGCGGCTTCGACACCGTCGATCTCGACACGCTGCAGGTGCTTGAGGCAGTGCGTGCCCATTACGGCCGGCCTGTGACGATTACCAGCGGCTGCCGCTGTGCGAACCATAATCGCCGCGTGGGCGGAGCGGCTGGCAGCCAGCATGTGCTGGGCCGTGCGGCCGACTTTCGTGTGCAGGGTGTTCACCCGCACGAAGTGCACGCCTGGCTGGCCGAGAACTTCCCCGGGGCGAGCCTTGGGCGCTACGCCACGTTTACGCATGTGGACACCCGTTCGGGCGGCCCGGCACGGTGGGGTGGCTGATGGCCCACCTGATACCGCTTGCGATGCTGCTGTTGGGGCATGGCGCTCACCTGCTCAAGAAGCTGATCGAGGTGCGCCAGCAGGGAAATGAGATCTCGCTGGCTCAGTTCCTGCGGCTGCGGCCGTACAAGTCGGCACTGGCCCTGCTGGGCAGTGTGGCCGGGTATCTACTGCTTGCCGAGCATGGCGCGCCCAGCCTGGTGGCTGCGTTCGGCGTGGGCTATGCCGCTGATTCCATGCTGGAGGTCGTTGGCGCCAGAGCGAGGGCCGAGGCATGAAGCTGCTCTCATGGCGCATATGGGCGGCTCTTGCGGCAGCCGGGCTATTGGCGCTTGGGCTGTATCAGTTGCGTGCACAGGCCGAGGAGATCGGTGCGCTGCAGGCCGAGAACGCCACCCAGCGTCAGGCCATTGATCAGCTGGGCCATGCCCTGACAGCCCAGCATGAACACCATGCCCGCCAACTGGCCGCACGTGATGCCGCCTTGGACGCCGAGCGTGCCCACGCTGCTGAGGCGCGCCAGCGTGCCGACAGCCTTTCCCACGAGATACGCCATGCGAGGGCGACCGATGCCGACATTGATGCGTGCATGGGCTTGCAGCTGCCTGCCGGCATTGCTGACAGCCTGCGCCAGTGAGCCGGTAGTGATCACCGAGCGTGAGGCTGTGCTGCCCCCTGCCGCCTACCTGGAGCCCTGCGCTATCAGCCTGGGCGATGGCTCTGTGCAGGGCGCCCTGCAGGGCCTGCGCTCTACCATCGAGTGCGACCGCGCCGACAAGGCAGCGCTGCGTGCGTGGGCGGCTGAGGCGCAGCAGGAAGGCGGCGAGCCGCGCACAGAAAAAAAGGTACTCCCGTAGGGGGTGGGGCCTGCGGGTGACAGGAGTCGCGGAAATTCATGTGAGCGAGCCGCTCAGTATCCGGTTGATTGTTGTTGTTTGAGGTAGCCGATGGCGTTCAAGGGGAAAGGCAGGGCGGTCAACCGCGAAGAGCTCGCCGAGGTGTTCGGCGTTTCCCTCAACACCGTGTCCACCTGGGTGCGTAATGGATGCCCGTTCGATCAGCGCGGCCGGCAGGGCAAGCCGTGGCAATTCAACACCCGGGACGTTTCCGAATGGCTGCGTGATCAGGCGCGCATCGAAGCGGAGAGCGATGCGCCGCTAGACGAGTTCGCGCTCAAGTTGCGCAAGCTGGCAGCCGAGACGGCGCAGGCCGAGCTGGACCTGGCCGTGGCTCGCAAGCAGGTAGCGCCCATCGATGAGTTCGAGCGAGCTCGCGCTCTAGAAAACGCCACCGTCAGGGCGAACGTCATGAACGTCCCGAGCCGGGTGGTATCGCAGCTGATCGGCGAAACCGACGAGGGCCGCTTCAAGGAGGTCCTGTCCGCCGAGCTGGTGCAGGCGCTTGAGTCGGCGGCAGATGCCGAGATCGAGCTTGAGGAAGAGGACGAGGATGACGCCGACGGCAACTGAAGGGCTTGAGCAGTTCAGCAACACTGCCGGCGTCGCCCGGGCTCTCAAGCGAGCCGCACGCCACCTGGTGCCGCCCGCGCCTCTCAAGCCCAGCGTCTGGGCAGAGGCCAACGTGCGCATCCCCGCTGGGAATGCCATCCCCGGTCCGATCCGCTTCGACAATGCCCCGTACCAGCGCGAACCCATGGACATGGCCACCCATCCCGGTTGCTATCGCATATCGCTGATGTGGGGCGCCCAGGTGGGCAAGACGCAGCTAGCGCTGTGCCTGCAGGGCTACGGCATTGCCCATGAGCCGCGCAGCCAGATGATGATGCAACCCAGCCAGGGCGACCTGACCACCTGGCTGGAAACCAAATTCAACCCCATGGTCTCGGCCAACCCGGTGCTGGAGAACCTGCTGGCCAAGCCGCGCAGCCATGAGGGTGTGAACAATCAGCGCATGAAGAGTTACCCGGGCGGCTTCCTGATGTTCGCCTGGGCTGGCTCCACCAAGACCATGCGCGGCCGCTCGGCGCCGTGGATCGTTGCCGATGAGGTGGACGGCTACAGCGGTACCGACGAAGGCGACGAAGTCGAGCTGCTCTGGCAGCGTGCCGCGACCTTCGGCGACCAGCGGCTGCTGGTGGAGATCTCTACGCCAACTATCAAGGGAGAGAGCCGCATAGAGGCGGCCTACGAGATGGGCGACCAGCGCCGCTTCTATGTGGCCTGCCCGCACTGCGACCATCATCAGGCGCTCGATTGGCACCAGGTCACCTGGGACAAGGACGAAGACGGCAACCACTACCCCGACACCGCCGCCTATGTCTGCAAGCACTGCGGTGCCATGTGGAACGACGGCGAGCGTATTGCCGCGATCCGCACTGCCGAGCAGGTCGGGGCCGGCTGGAAATCCGCCAAGCCCTTCCGTGGCCATGCCAGCTACCACCTCAACGAGCTGTACAGCTGCTTCCGCCGGCTGCGCGACATCGTGCAGAGCTTCCTGGACAAAAAGGCGAAGGGCGACCTGCAGAGCTTCATCAACGTCAGCCTGGCCGAGACCTGGGAGGAGCAGGGCGAGCAGGCCGAGGCTCATGTGCTGATGGAGCGCGCCGAGACTTTTAGGGCGCCGGTACCGGCCGGTGGCGTGGTACTGACGGCCGGCATCGACATGCAGCAGGACCGCCTCGAGGTGGAGACCGTGGCCTGGGGCTACGGCAACGAGTCGTGGTCGGTGGATTACACAGTGCTGTGGGGCGATACGCTGCAGGACGAGGTGTGGCGAGATCTCGACGACTATCTGGCCACCACCTGGACCCACGAGACCGGCGCCCAGCTCGGCATTGTGGCTGCCTGCCTGGATACCGGCGGCAATGCTGGCTACACCCAGCGAGCCTACGAATACGCACGCGGCAAGACCGGGCGCCGCCTGTTCGCTATCAAGGGTGTGCCCGGTTGGGATAGGCCAGTGGTAACGGCACCCTCGCGCAAGAAAACCGGGCGCGGCCAGCGAAAGGTAGATCTGTTCAGCGTAGGTGTTGACGAAGCCAAGCTCACCATCATGCGCCGCCTCGCCGTGGCAGAGCCGGGCCCCGGCTACTGCCATATCCCCGCCGATCGCGAAGCCGAGTGGTTCCACCAGCTCACCGCCGAGAAGCTGGTGACCAAGTACCTCAAAGGCGTGCCCAAGCGCGAATGGCACCAGACCCGCCCGCGTAACGAGGCGCTCGACTGCCGCGTCTACGCCTATGCCGCGCTCAAGATCGCCAGCCCCAACCTGAAACGCCATGCCGCCCGCCTGGCCGAGTACGAGAAACCCGACGATGTGGAGGAGCGTGACGCGCACGAGCCCGTTATAGATGCCTTGCGGGAACCACCGCCAGCGGAGCCGGAACCACGCAAACGCAAGACTAGGCGCAAAGCAACACGCCCACGAAAGAACTTCGTCAACCATTGGTGACGCATGCCCTACATCCCGGACAGCTTCACGGCAGGCACCACGCTGGCGCTCACGGTCGCGCTGACCGCCTACCCGCCGCCCGAGTGGTCGCTGACGCTGCTGCTGCGCGGCCCGGAACAGCGTGACCTGACCTCAACGCCTGACGGCACGGTTCACGCCTTTGCTGTCACGGCGGCCGACAGCGCCTCCTGGAAGGCCGGCGCCTACTGGTACAGCCTTCGCGCCACTGACGGTACCGAAGTGCACGAGCTGGAAGACGGCACTCTTACCGTTGAGCTCGATCTGGCCAGCGTTACCGCCGAGCATGATGGGCGCACCCATGCAGAGCGCACTCTGGCAGCAGTCGAAGAAGAGATCGAGTTTCGGGCGAGGAAGGATCAAGACAGCTATCGCATCAACAACCGCGAGTGGCGTCGCACCCCGCTTGAGCAGCTGCTTAAGCTAAGAGATCGGTATCGGGAGGAAGTGCGCCGGCAGCGAGCTGCGCAGCGTGGCCGCAACACCCTGGGCCGGCAAGTGCTAGCGAGGTTCGGCCGTGCTTAAACTCTTCCAGCGCCGGCAGGCGGACCCCATCGCCGAGAAGCCGCGTATGTCCCGTATGCGCCAGATTCCCCGCGCCATTGCCCGCTCGCTGCTGGGACAGGCGCGTGCCGATCGTCTGTCTGGTGATATGCCCACCGTGCCGGTACCGGCCGACGATTTCATCGATAAGAACCAGCGCGCACTGGTGGCACGCTCACGCCACCTGGTGTTGACCAACGACTACGCTCGCGGCTTCGTGCGCCAGGTGCGCCAGAACCTGGTGGGCCGCAAGGGTATCCAGCTACAGGCGCAGGCGCGTGATGCAGACGGCACGCTCGACGAGCGAGCCAACGACGCCATCGAGGCAGACTTCGAGAAGTGGTGCGACAGGAGAATCTGCGATGTGAGCGGCCGGCGTTCGTTCCGCCAGCTGCTGGCGCGTGCCGCCGAGGATGCCGCGACCAATGGCGAGTTCATGTTTCGACTGGTCTACGGGCGCGATCTCAACCCCTGGGGCGTGGCCCTGCAGGTGCTCGATCCCCAGCGCTGCCCCGTCGAGGTCAACGAAGATCGCCTGCCTGACGGCCAGTTTATCCGCCAAGGCATCAAGTACAACCGCTGGGGCCGGCCCGTGGCCTATCTGTTCGGCACCGTCGACCCGGCCGAGAGCGATTACCGCTTCGGTGGCCGCAACTACGTCGAGATCCCGGCTGACGAGCTGATCCACGGCTTCCTGGAGGACCTCGTTGGCCAGCGCCGCGGCCTGCCGTGGATGGTGACCGCCGTGATGCGCCTACATCACTTGGATGGTTTCGAGAAGGCGGCCCTGGTCAATGCCCGCGTCTCCGCTTCCAAGGGGGGCTTCTTCGAGTGGGACGAGGGCATGGGGCCCAGCGACGAGGAAGACACCGACGAGCCGCTCTATATGGACGCCGAGCCCGGGAGCTACCAAGAGCTGCCCGCCGGCCTGCGCTTCAAGGGTTGGGATCCACAGTTCCCCAGCGGGGAGCTGGCGCCGTTCTCCAAGCAGAGCCTGCGCGGCATCGCTACCGGCCTGGGTGTCTCCTACAACTCGTTCGCCAACGACCTCGAAGGCGTGAACTTCTCCAGCATTCGCCAGGGCGTGCTGACCGAGCGCGACCAGTGGATGGATCTGCAGGAGTGGCTCATCGAGCAGCTGCTCGAGCCTGTCTTTCAGGCCTGGCTGCCCCGCGCCCTGCTCAAGGGTATTTCGGTGCCGGGCACCAACGGCGCCACCCTGCGCCCCGAGCGTATCGAGAAGTACCGCGAACACGATTGGCAGGCGCGGCGCTGGGATTGGGTCGACCCCGACAAGGACAGCAAGACCGCCGCCCGCGACATCGCCAACAAGATCAAGAGCCCCTCGCAAGTGATCCGTGAGCGAGGCGGCGACCCTCGCACCGTATGGCGCCAGTGGGCGACCGATCGACAGGCCATGATCGACGCCGGCATCCCGGAGGCCTTGGTCGACGCCACCCTGGGCGACCCCACCATGAACAGCGGCAGCAGCACGCCTCAGGGCGAAACCGCAGGAGAGACGAGCAATGAAGGATAAGCGCGAGACCCGCGACCGGCTGCACCGGCCCGCAACGCCTCAGCCGTCAGACAAGGCCCGCCAGCTGGAAGGGAGCTTTCAGCGCCGTGGTGTCACCGATGAGCAGCTGCGCAAGCTGAAGGCCGAAGGCCTGCGCCGCGACCTTCAGGTCGCCGAGGTTCGCGCGCTGGACGAAGAAAAACGCACGGTCGAGCTGGCATTCTCCAGCGAGGCCGAGGTGGAGCGGTGGTTCGGCATCGAGGTGCTGGATCACAGCGAAGGCGCCATGCGCACCGAACGCCTCGAGGGAGGCGCGGCCGTTCTGGTCAATCACGACTGGGACGACCAGGTGGGCGTGGTGGAGTCTGTCACCGTGGGAGCCGACCGGCGGGGCCGGGCGGTGGTGCGCTTCGGGCGAGGCGCACGAGCTTCCGAGGTGTGGCAGGACGTGGTCGACGGCATCCGTCGGCTTGTCTCGGTGGGCTACTCGATCCACAAGGTGGAGGTCGAGGAGCGCGCGGGGCAGGCCGACATGGTGCGCGTCACCGATTGGGAGCCGCACGAGATCAGCATCGTCTCCGTGCCGGCGGATGTTTCGGTGGGCGTGGGGCGCTCAGCGGAACCACCGCCAGCGGAGGCGGGTAAAGGTGGCCCCGATACTGCCAGCAATGACCCTAGCGGCGCTGCTGGCGCATCCCGAACACACCGGAAGGAAAGCGACATGAACGAGAAGATCCTGCGCGACAAGAAGGGCAACCTGGTTCGCGCCAAGGTCGACGCCGACGGCAACATCGTCGAAGTGCTCGAAATGATCGAGCGCGCAGGCGACGCCCAGGCTCAGGCCCGTGACGCCGGCAAGCAGGCAGAGCAAGCCCGCGTGAAGGGCATCATGGACATGGGCCGCCAGTACGAGAACATCGAGCTGGCTACCCGCTTCGTCAGTGAGGGCAAGACGCCCGAGGACTTCCAGCGCGCCCTGCTCGAGGAGATGCACGGCCAGCGCTCCAAGCCGGTCACCGATAACGGTGGCGGTGAGACCCGCTCATCCAGCATCGGCATGACCGACAAGGACCTGAAGCGCTACTCCATGATGAATGTGGTGCGCGCGCTGGCCAATCCGAATGACAAGCGCGCCCAGGAAGCCGCGGCGTTCGAGCTGGAGCTTTCCCAGGAGGCCGAGCGGCAATACGGCAAGCAGGCGCGCGGTATTCTGATTCCCGATGACGTGCTCTCCCGTGCGTTCAACGCCGGTGGCGCTGCTGACACGCCCACTGGCGCCCAGACCGGCCAGAACCTGGTCGATACCCAGTACATGGCCGGCAGCTTCATCGAGATGCTGCGCAACCGCACCGCGCTGATGCGCCTGGCCACCACCATGAGTGGCCTGGTCGGCAACGTGGAGATCCCGAAGCAGACCGGCGGCGCCACTGCCTACTGGGTCGGCGAGGGCGTCGACGCCACCGAGGGCACACCGACCATTGGGCAGCTGACCATGTCACCGAAGACCGTCGCGGCCTTCACCGACATCACTCGCCGCCTGATGCTCCAGTCCACGCCGGACGCCGAGCGCATCGTGCGAAACGACTTGGCGGCGGCAGT
This sequence comes from Billgrantia pellis, assembly GCF_008297955.1. Taxonomy (GTDB): domain Bacteria; phylum Pseudomonadota; class Gammaproteobacteria; order Pseudomonadales; family Halomonadaceae; genus Halomonas; species Halomonas pellis. The sequence continues at coordinate 382,466 of NZ_VTPY01000001.1, forward strand.
TGCCCTGGCCATCGACCTGGCGGGCTTCTACGGCTCAGGCGGCGACGAGCCTACCGGCATCGCCAACGTCTCCGGCATCAATGCGGTGAACTTTGCCACCACGGGCAAGCCCACCTACGCCGAAACGGTGCAGATGGAGAGCGAGATCGCTGCCGATAACGCTGACGTGAACTCGATGGGCTATGTCATGGCCAGCGGCATGCGTGGCCACTACAAGACCACCGAGAAGTTCGACGGCACCAACGGCAGCCCGATCTGGGAACCGGGCAACACGGTCAACGGTTACCGCACAGAGGTGACCAACCAGATCCAGAGCGGGGACGTTTTCTTCGGGAACTTCGCCGACCTGATCATCGGCATGTGGGGCGGCCTCGACTTGACCGTCGATCCCTACAGCCTGTCGAAGTCCGGCGGCACTCGTCTGGTGGTGTTCCAGGACGTCGACATGGTGACTCGCCGGGTCGAATCGTTCTGCCTGGGCCGCTACGTCGCGCCCTGATCGGTAGCCACTGGCTGACGGCCCCGCACACCGCGGAGCCGTCAATGCATGAGGATAGCCCCATGAGCAAGAAGACCAAGACGCTTGATCTTGAGTGCACCAGCGCCTTCATGGTGAAGGGCAAAATGATCACGCCAAAGAAGACTGTACGTGGCGTGCCTGAGGCTGACGCTCTGAGCCTGGTGCGTCGTGGCAAGGCCAAGATCGTGGCCGCTGGCCCTGACGCGGCTGGCGCATCAGCTGAAGAGGCCGAAGCGCCCGCCCTCGAGGAGCTGACTGTTGAGGAACTCAAGGCCACCGCCAAGGAGTACGAGATCGAAGGCGCGGACAAGATGAAGAAGGCCGAGCTGATTGCCGCCATCGAAGCCGCCGAGGCTGAGGGCGACGAGTAATGCCGGCGCCGGACTGGGAGAACCTCGACTATTTCCTCGATGAAGAGGAGTTCGCGACAGCCGTGACCGTGACCCGGGCGGACGGCACGGTGCTTTCCCTGTCCGGCATCTACGAAGACCAATATCTCGACGCCCAGCTTGGCGAGTACCGCATGGACACCGAGAGTCCCCGGCTGTGGTGCAAGCAGTCCGACGTGCCTGGCGTGAATCGCGGCGACACCTGCGCTGTCGATGGCATCACCTATGACGTGATGACTGCCCCCCAAGGCGACGGTACCGGCATGGCCATGCTCGACCTGGCACCGAGGCCCCATGCTTGATTTCGAGATCGAGGCGGGCGACCTGCAGCGCATCGCCGACGAACTGGGCGCCATGCCCAAAGAAGTGCGTGCCGCCTACAATCGCGCCCTGACCCGAACCGCCGCCACGCTGCGTAAGCTCTCCAGCAAAGGCCTGCAGTCGCATCTCGGACTGGCGCGTGTAGCCGCCGTGAGGCGTCGCCTCAAGAGCCTGCGCATTCGCGGCCAGGGCGGTATGGGAAGCGTTCGGCTGTGGTACGGCCTCAACGACTTGCCGGTCAGTGAGTTCCGGGGGCGCGCCACGCCACGCAGCGGTGGCGCCGCCTATTCCGGCCCGGCTGGGAGCCATAGCTTTGACCGCGCCTGGATCGGTGCCAGCCGGTACGCCCGCAAGCGCACCATCCTGCAGCGGGTACGGGGGTCGCGCTACCCGATTCGCGAGGCGCAGCTACCCATCAAAGACAAGGCGGATGTCTTCGTCGAGGACGAGGTGTTTGTGAAGCTCAACGACATCTTTTGGCAGCACTTCAGCCGCGACCTGGAGCGCCGAGTCGACTACATGAGGTCGCGATGAACGCAGACACCCAGATTAGCCTTGACGAGCTTCACCAGGCCATCCTCGATCAGATAGCGGCCGCGTTTCCCGAACTGGCCACCGTGGCTGACTATCCCGATGACCGGCAGCGGATCCTGGCCCCGGCGGCGCTTATCGAGCTCACCTCGATGCCAGCCGCGCCCGATGATGACCCCGGTACCGGCCAGCTGGCGCTCGAGCTGCAGTTCGAGCTGCGCTACGTGGTCGGCTTTCGCGGTGACAATCAAGGGCGGGTCATTCGTCGCAACACCGCCGCGCTGGCGCATTTTATTCAGCACAACCAGTGGGAGCTGCCGGTCGAGCCTGCCCGCGTGCTGGTGTGCGAGCCCGACGTTTTCTCGCCGGAACTGGACCAGTACCACGTGTGGCGCATCGAATGGGCCCAGATCGTGCACATTGGCGCCAATGAGTGGATCGACGATGGCGAGACGCCCACCGAGGTATGGGTCGGTGTGTCACCGTTGATCGGCCCCGAGAATGAGGAGTTCTACACCCGCCAGGATGGCAGCCAGTATGAGGAGGGTAGCGCGTGAACCAGGCCTATCGGCTGGGCGAGCTGGAGCGGCGCCTCAACGGCATGGTCATGGTCGGCACCATCCTCGCCGTCGATCACACCTCCCGCAAGCTCCGTGTTCAGGTGGGGGAGATCCGCACCGCCTGGCTGGCGTGGCCGGTCGAGATGGGTCGCAACTTCCGGCGCTGGCGCCCGCTGCGCGAAGGTCAGCAGGTAGTGCTTGTCAGCCCCTCCGGCGACCCTGCCCAGGCTGTGATTGCCGGCATGCTCTACAGCTCGGCGCTGTCGGCACCTTCGGACAATCCCGACCTCGACCTGGTCGAGTTCGAAGACGGCGCCCGCTTCCAGTACGACAGCGCCGCGCACGAGTACCTCAGCGAGACCGGCGGCAGCCGCATCACCATGGACCGCGACCGAATCCTGCTCTCCAGCAACGGCAGCACCCTCGAGCTGGATGCGAGCGGAGTCAAGATCAACGGCTCCAGCCTGACCCACAACGGCACCGACGTAGGCGATAGCCATCGCCACGGCGGGGTAGCTTCCGGCTCCTCCAATACCGACACGCCAGTCTAGCCGCAATAGAACTACCGCCAGCGGAGGGGCTGACCCTGCTGGCGCATCCTCACAGCCATGAACGGCATGAATGCGCAGACCGGGCGCCCCCTCTCCGGCATCGACCACCTGCGGCAGTCGCTGCACGACATCCTGACCACGCCGATCGGCACCAGGGTGATGCGTCGCGACTATGGCTCGCGATTGTATGAGCTGGTAGATGCGCCGGTGAACAACGCCACCATGGTCGAGCTCTACGCCGCCACTGCCGAGGCGGTCGCGCGCTGGGAGCCGCGCTTCAAGCTGACCCGGGTTCGTGTCGCCAGTGCCGCTCCTGGCTCGGTCACCCTGAATCTCGAAGGGGAATACGTGCCCACCGGACAGACCATCAATCTTGACGGCATTGAGGTGAACGGATGACAGGTACCATCAACCTGGCACAACTCCCCGCTCCTAATGTCGTCGAGTCCCTGGACTACGAAACCATCCTCGCCGAGCGAAAGACCAAGCTACTCGACCTGGTGCCGGCCAGCCGCCGCGATGAGGTCGAGGCGACCCTACAGCTGGAGAGCGAGCCGCTGACCAAGCTGCTCGAGGAGTCGGCCTATCGTGAGCTCGTCTGGCGGCAGCGTGTCAACGAAGCCGCCAAGGCCGTCATGCTCGCCTACAGCCGCGATGAGGATCTCGACAACCTGGTGGCCAACTTCGAAGTTGAGCGTCTCATGATCGACCCGGGCGATCCCGACGCAACGCCTCCGGTACCGCCCACCTACGAGAGCAACGACGACTTGCGCCTACGTGCGCAGCAAGCCTGGGAAGGCCTCAGCGTCGCCGGCCCGCGCGGTGCCTATGTGTTTCATGCCCGCAGCGCTGACGGCCGTGTGGCCGATGCCACTGCCATCAGCCCCGCGCCCACCGAAGCGCTGGTGACGCTGCTCAGCACCGAAGGCGACGGCACGGCCAGCCAGGAGCTGATCGACATCGTCGACGCCGCGCTCAGCGCCGAGGACATCCGCCCGCTCGGCGACCGGCTCACCGTGCAGTCGGCCACCATTTCCAACTACAGCGTCGACGCCACGCTCTACGTCTACCCCGGCCCCGAGCAGGAGCCCATTCTCGAAGCCGCCGAGGCCTCGCTACAGCGCTACATCAGCGCCCAACGCCGCATCGGGCGAGACATTCGCCGTTCGGCGCTGTTCGCCGCCCTGCATGTCGAAGGCGTCCAGCGCGTCGAGCTCACCGCCCCCGCCGCCGACGTCGTACTCGACGAGACCCAGGCCGCCCATTGCACCGGTACCGCGGTCTTGATCGGGGGCAGCGATGAGTAGCCACAGCCTGCTGCCGCCTAATGCCACACCGCTCGAGCGAGCCGCCGCCGAGGCCCTCGCCGAGATCCAGCGTGTGCCGGTCATGCTGCGTCAGCTATGGAACCCATACACCTGCCCCTCGAAGTTGCTGCCCTATCTCGCCTGGGCGTTTAGCGTCGACCGCTGGGACCCGGCATGGAGCACCGCCGCCAAGCGCGACGTGATCGCCACCAGCTTCTACGTGCATAGGAAGAAAGGCACGATCAGCGCGCTGCGCCGCGTCGTCGAGCCCCTCGGCTATCTGCTCGAAGTAACCGAATGGTGGGAAACCAACCCGATGGGCACACCCGGCACCTTCGCGCTCAAGATCGGCGTCCTCGACACCGGTATCACCGACGAGATGTACACCGAGCTCGAGCGTCTCATCGACGACGCCAAGCCCCTCACGCGCCACATCACCGGGCTGGATCTCGCCGGCGAGAGCAAGGGCATCGTTTACCTGGCCGCCACCGTCTACGACGGCGACGTCACCGCCGTGCTGCCCTTCGTCGCTGCCGAGACAGAAGTGACTGGCCTGTTCTACCTGGGCGCTGGGACTGACAGCACAGACACCACCACTGTCTACCCGCAGCCCTGAAGCTGAACCGATAGGAGCACCAGATGGCCACGTTCTACACCCTGCTCACCGACATCGGCCAGAACAAGCTGGCCAATGCCGTCGCCCTGGGGCAGACCATCCAGATAACCGAGCTGGCCGTCGGCGACGGCGGCGGCAGCTTGCCCACGCCCGACAGCAGCGCCACGGCGTTGGTCAACGAAGTGCGCCGTGCTGCGATCAATACCAGCCACACCGACCCCGACAACCCCTCCTGGATCGTGGTCGAGCAGGTGCTCCCGCCCGACGTCGGCGGCTGGACCATCCGAGAGATCGGGATCTATGACGTCGACGGCGATCTGATCGGCATCGGCAATTACCCCGAGACCTACAAGCCTGTGCTCAGCGAGGGCAGCTCTCGCACTCAGACCGTGCGCTTCGTACTCGAGGTCAGCGACACCGCTGCAGTGACGCTCAAAGTCGACCCCAGCGTCGTGCTCGCGACGCGGGATTATGCTGACTCGGCAGCCAAGCAAGCTGTCATTGAGCATGAGCAATCCGAAACTGCCCACACTGATGACCAGATAGCGTTAAGTACAGAGCTATCTCATGCGCCTTCAGCGGTTACCGTAGCCCAAGCGCTGCAGAGGATGGGAAGAAACTCGTCATATTCTCTCCCGCAACGTGCAATTGACGAGAGCAGCGGGACAGGGCTCGATTATAAGTCCGAGCCACAGCTAGTCTATTGTGACAACGGTGATATTCTTTGCCTCTACCGTCGAGGCGCAGGGCATGTCGAAAACCAGGGGCGCATTGTTGGGAAACGCTCCAGCGATCTGGGGCGCACCTGGAGTGCTGAGTTCACCGTACATGATCATGTGAACGGATTCGATACCCGTAACCCCGCCGTTGGCAAAGACCCCAGCAGCGGTCGGCTTATCGCATTCTCTCGTACACTCGATAACAATACGACCCATGATGATGTGTTTTTCCAGACAAGTGATGATCATGGCATTACCTGGAACGCTGCTCAATCTCTTCAGGGCTTATTTCAGTCCGGCGAGACTCCAGTCCCTTGGGGAAAAGTGCTGGATACCAAGAATGGCTTGGGGATGGTGTTTTACCAAGAAAACAAGGCTTGGATGCTGTTCAGCACCGATGGGGGAATAACTTGGGGGAATCGGAAAACGATTTATGACCTGACCCAAACAGCGAAATATAACGAGCCCTATCTAGTCACCCTAGATGATAGCCGTTTGATCGCATGGGGGCGTATTGACAACCCAGGTGGAACAGCCAACGGTCATCACTTTATTTATAGGAGCAGTGACGGTGGACTGACATGGCAGGTCGTTGAAGCCAACTATGAGCTATCTGCGGGTATTACCGAGCCATCACCTGTGGCCATGTGCATGGGCACCGACAACGAGATTCAATGGGCATTTTTCGGCAGAGCTGGTGATCATGTGCTCTACGCAAATCGGATGAACGCAGAAGCCTTTTGGTTGCGCCCTAGGTGGGTATTTCAGGATGAGCCGCGCCGTCGACTATCACGAGGAAAGATAAATAGTTCGGAAGCAACTACGGTAAGCGCATCTGACTATGGATACCCCTGTTTGCTGAAGCTACCTGGTATAGATCACACGACGCTTTGTGCTTGGTATGACTCTCAAGATGGAACGAACCAGCATATTGGCATCTACATCGCTAGCACGCCGAGGTATTAGAAATGAGCATTCCTGCTTTATTCCATGACCCTGATAAAAGTTTGGCTAAAATTATGGTTGATCGAGCTAGGCGCAATGCGTACAGCGAGAGGGTAGACCCATTACTTGCAGAGGCGACTATTAAGCAGAACTTGGGGGAAATAGAAGAATCTGATAGGTTGATGAGCCTCGCACTCACCGAGCGCGAAGAAATTCAAACAGAACATCCCTGGCCAGATTAAGCAGTCTCTCCAATTGCGTTTCCAGCTTTTCGATACGATGTAATCTTCTTGCCCGCTCTGATTGCGGGCTTTTCAATGTATCGATAGAGCAAGTAAGATATACAAATAGACATCGGCGATACAAAAATAAAAAGTACAGCCGCTTTCTCAAATGGGCTAAATTCACCCATAATAGGCAATAAAAGCTGTAGCACATATGTGGCAGCGACGCTATGCAGCAGGTACAGAGAATATGAAATATCACCAAAAAACTTCAGCACTGGTGAAAAGAAAGTGTTATTTAAATTCAAGTGCAACACGGAAAAGCACAGAGCGCCACAAAAAAAGGTAAACAAAATGCGCTTATCGCTTGTCACGATGCCGATCTGGTTGCCTTCGGCTGGATAAAAACAAAAAAGCAATGTTGACAATATAAGACAGGAGAACGCAGTAACCTTTGATGGACTGCCCATCGTGTCACGCAGCCACCCCAAAGCCACACCCAGAGCGAATAGAAAAGCCTGGTTCATTGGGTTTATATACAGGCTCCATTGCTCAGCTAATGTTTCGCGAGGCGACAACATAAAGAAGGCGAACCAAATATAAATCAGGAAAGTGAGTGCCAATGCAGTTAGAAACAACCAAGCATTTCTTGTCGCAACAATAAGCAGAGGAAAAAATGCATAGAACACCATTTCATTCCCAATTGACCACCCTCCGCCTGGAATGTAGTCCCTTGGGTTATAAAAGCCAAAGGTAAGAGAAAAGTTTGATGCGTACTTAGGCCAGTCAGGAACAAAACTTGAGTTCTTAAACACGTAAAACGTTATCATCAGCAGCGTGGCAACCCAGAAAGCCGGTGCGATTCTAAAGTATCGCTTTAATACATAGGAGCCAATCTCCCTAAAACTCCATCTTGTATTCTGATAAACGAGATAAAGCGAGATGCCACTAATGATATAAAAAGTTGATACGGCATAAACACCCAAGCGACCTACAAGAGTACCGCTATCAGGCACCCCTAGACTCCAGCTTAAGAAATGGTAAACCATCACGGCCAAGGCCATGATTCCTCGCAGGTAGTCAATAGAGCAGATACGCGGCATCACTTGCTTTCCGGGTCGGTTGGTAGGAGACGTGCGGATCATAACAGAGGTTTGTGTTTGTAGCTGTCAAGTGATCAAAATTGCGCATGTTTCATAAGAACCACCGCCAGCGGAGCCCCTCCCGCGCGAGCGCCATGCTGTGCCTACCGTCCGGAACACTACCTGATCAGGCGAGAGGCAAACCGCAATGGCGAAATTCCTGCACGGGGTCGAGGTTCTCGAAATCGATACCGGCCCCCGGCCCATCCAGACCGTGCGCTCGGGCGTGATCGGCATCGTCGGCACCGCCCCCGATGCCGAAGGCGCCACGGCGGCCACGCTCACGCTGGGCAATGCCCCGGCGAATACCGGCATCCTCTACACCGCCATCGAAGCTGGCACGGCCGGCAACAACGTGCGGGTGCGCTACGTCGACCCGGGCTCGGCATCCGCCACCTTGGCTGTCACCGTCGAAGGCAACGACATCTCCGTCGCGCTGGCCACTGATGTCGAAGGAGCGGTTTCCAGCACGGCCGCCGACATCGTAACTGCGGTCAATGCCTCCGCCGAGGCTGGCGCGCTGGTCACCGCTGCAGCGGTGGAGGGCAGCGACGGTACAGGGCTCGCGCGAGCGCGAGGTTTCCAGTCGCTCAGTGGTGGTGCAGCCGAGCCGTTCCCCCTCAATCGTCCGATCCTGGTGGCTGGCTCCCGTACCGAGGCGGCCCGCCTGGGCACCTCAGGCACTCTGCCTACAGCGATTGATGGCATCTTCGACCAGGTCGGGGCGGTGATCATTGTCGTGCGAGTCGAGGAGGGCAGCGACGATGCCAGCACTATGGCTAACGTTATCGGCGGCGTGAACAGCACTACCGGCGACCTCGAGGGTGTGCATGCCCTGGCTGGCGCCGAGAGTGTGGTCGGCTTCTCGCCGCGTATCCTCTGCGCCCCTGGCTTCACGCATCATCGAGACAGCGGCCTGCGCAATGCCGTGGTGGCCGAGCTGCTCGGCATCGCCGAGCGCCTGCGCGCGGTGATCGTCGCTGACGGCCCGAACACCACTGATGACGAAGCCCAGCAGTACGCCAACGACTGGGGCAGCGCCCGCGTCTACCTGGTGGATCCCTGGGTGCAAGTGATGCAGAGCGACGGCAGCTATGCCAGCGAGCCGCCCAGCGCCCGCGTGGCCGGCATCATCGCCAAGATCGATAACGACCTCGGCTTCTGGTGGTCGCCCTCCAACAAGCCGGTCAACGGCATCGTTGGCACCTCACGGCCGGTGGACTTCAAGCTGGGCGACGCGAACAGTCGCGCCAATCTGCTCAACGAGGGCGGCATCGCCACCATCATCCGACAGGACGGCTACCGCCTGTGGGGCAACCGCTCGCTGACCGACGACAGCAAGTGGCACTTCCTCTCGGTGCGCCGCACGGCCGACATGATCAACGACAGCATCCAGCGCGCGCACCTGTGGGCGGTGGATCGCAACATCACCAAGACCTACGTCGAGGACGTGACCGAGGGCGTCAACGCCTACATCGCCGGCTTGGTGGCCGAGGGCGCCTTGCTGGGCGGGCGCTGCTGGCCAGATCCCGATCTGAACACGCCCGCCAACATCCAGCTGGGCAAGGTGTACTTCAACTTCGAGTTCACCCCGCCCTATCCGGCTGAACACATCACCTTCCGGAGCATGCTGGTCAATGACTACATCGAGGAGGTGTTCGCGTAATGGCCGCTCGCAACATCATCAAGAACATGACCGTCTCGGTCGATGGCCGCGGCTATGCCGGGCAGGTCATGGAGTACACGCCCCCGGTGCTGACGCTGCTCACCGAGGAACACCGCGCCGGCGGTATGGATGCCCCGATCACCCTGGACATGGGCATGGAAGCGCTGGAGACCAGCTTCGTGCTGCGCTCCTACGACCGGGAAGTGCTGCGCCAGTTCGGGGTTTCCGAAGGTAATAGCGTGCCGTTCGTCGGCCGGGGTGCGATGCAGTCATACGACGGTACCGTTCGACCCACCACCCACACCATGCGCGGCAAGATCACCAGCATCGACCGCGGCACCTGGCAGCCCGGCACGCCGGCGACCATGACCGTGACCATGCGTCTCGATTACTACCGCGAAGATCATGACGGGGCGCGGGTGCACGAGATCGACGTCGAGAAGATGGTGCGCGTGGTGGATGGCATCGACCTGATGGCCGACATTCGCCAAGCGCTGGGTATCTGATCACAGCGGCAGTCCTTGGCCGGCACCGTGCCGGCCCTTTTTCCATCTGACCGGAATTCCCCATGAGCAACAAGACTCCCGATTACCTCCGCCACGACGACCAGGGCTATTGCGACATCACGCTGGCGCGCCCCATCACGCTCGAGAACGGCGTTGAGCAGGGCACGCTGCGCATGCGCGAGCCCACTGTCGAGGACCAGATCGTTCACGACGAGATGAAAGGCTCGGATGCGGTGCGCGAAGTCACCATGTTCGCCAACCTCTGCGAAGTGGCGCCGTCCGACATCCGCAAGCTGAACCTCAAGAGCTACAAGCGCCTCCAGGAGGCCTACGCCGGTTTTTTGGACTGACCGGCACTGACGCGCGCCGGCTGGTGCTGGCGCTGTCATCCCATACCGGCTGGTCGCTGGCTGAGATCAGCACCATGCGGGTAAGCCGGTTCCTATGGTGGGTCGAGGGCCTGCCCAAGCGAGAAGGGTAGAGAGGGCGCATGTCGAACCGTAGGCTCAATGCCCAGATCACCATCGGCGGCACAGTCGCCCGCTCGCTCACCAAGGGTCTCACCGACACCAAAGGGCAGCTGGCTGAGGTCGGCGGCGCCATCCGCAACGCCGAGAGCCAGCAGCGCCGGCTGTCGCGCGAGATGGAGAGCATGGGCCGCGCGGGCATGAACATCGACCCGCTGCGCCGTCGCTATGCCCAGCTATCCGACGAGATCGACCGCTTACGTCGCCGCCAGGAAGCGCTGAATCGTCTGGCGGCTGCCGACGTTGGCGGCAAGTTCCGCACCATGACCACCGAGGTGGGGCGCCTGGCGCGTCGCACCGCCATGCTCGGCACCGCCGCGGCAGGCAGCATCTTCGCGGTAGCCAACAGCACCTCTCAGCTCGGCGACAACGTCGCCAAGCAGGCAGACAAGATCGGCATCGGCGTGCGTGAGCTCCAGGAGCTGCGCTACGCCGGTGAGCGGGGCGGCATGGCGGTAGGTTCCCTCGACAGTGCCGTGAACCGCTTCACCCGTCGCTTGGGGCGTGCTGCCCAAGGTACCGGTGCCGCGAAGAGGGCCTATGACGAGCTGGGGCTGTCAGCGGAACAGCTCGCCTCAATGAGCCCCGACGAGGCCCTGGCCTTGGTGGCGGATCGCTTGGAGGACGTGGAGAACCACACCGACAAGCTGGCCTATGCCTCCGCCCTGTTCGGCAACGAGGGAGAGGGCATGCTCAATGTGCTGCGCGGTGGCTCTGCAGCCCTGCGGCAGTACGCGGACGACGCTGCCCGCACCGGCTACATCCTCAGCGAGAAGGCAGCCCGCGACGCCGAAGTTTTTCAGGACACCTTGCTGGATACACGCCTGAGCCTGGCGGGACTCAAGAATATCGTCGGCTCCGAGCTGATGCCGGTAGTCGCCGACATGATGGGCCAGTTCACCGGCTGGCTTGCGGAAAACCGGGACCAGGTGCGCCAGTGGTCTACGTTGTTTGCCGATCGGCTGCGTCAGGCGGTGCCCATTATCGGCGAGCTGGCCAGTGGCATCGGCACGGTCGTTTCCACCGTCGGCACTGCAGTCAACCGCACCGCCCAGCTGGTCGGCGGCTTCGACAACCTGGCGATGATCGTCGGCGGGATCTTCGCCAGCAAGGCCATCGTCTCGGTCGTGTCCTTCGGCCTCGCCATCGGAAAGGCGGGCATGGCGCTCTGGTCCCTCGCCGGCACCTTCCCGGTAGTGGTCGGTGGCATCAAGGCCATCGGCGCGGCGCTCATGGCCAACCCGATCGGAATTGCCGTCGGCGTCATCGCTGGCGCTGCGTACGTGATCTATCGCAACTGGGACTGGATCGGCCCATGGTTCGGAAAGCTGTGGGATGGCATCAAGTGGGTCGCCAGTGTTGCATGGGAAGGGCTTAAGACCATCGTGAGTTGGTCGCCGCTGGGCTTGATCGTTCGCGCCTGGGCGCCGATGGCGACCAAGGTCGGCGAGATCGTCGGCTTGGCCAGGGACATGGCGGGCGCCGCGTGGGATTGGATGGCGGCGAAGCTCTCCTGGTCGCCGCTCGAAACCATCTCCAACGCCTGGGGCGGTCTGGCCGAGTGGTTTGGCGGCCTCTGGGATGGCATCACCGAGCGCGCCGCGCGCGCCATCGACTGGATGGTCGGCAAGCTGGAATGGGTGGGCGATGCCTTCAACAAGGTCAAGGGCTGGATCACCTGGGGCGAGGATGACGATGCCGACGAGATCCGCGCCCAGCTTGGCGGGGGGAATGCCGGCGCCCTGGGGCTCACTACGAACCGTGAACGCAGGGAAGCAGAAAGCGAAGCCACCGTCGAGCGTACGGCGCCCAACCTTGGCCCAGAACGCCCTCGCCTGGCCGAGCAGCGCACAGCCACCGAGCGAGCACGCGAGGTGGTTAACAACATCACCAACAACCTGACGCTCCACGTGACCCGGCGCGAGGGCGAGGCCGATGCCTCCTATGCCCGACGCATCACCGACATGGTCATAGAGGAGCTGAACGCCCGCCAGCAGGGAGCCCTTTACGATGGCTGAGGTCATGATGCGGCTGGGCGAATTCTCGTTCAGCATCGATACCGCTGCCTATCAGCAGCTCATGCGGGTCACGCGCTACCGCTGGAGCCGGCAGTCTCGCGTCGGCACGCATGACGCTCTGCAGTTTACCGGCTACGGCGGGGACCAGATCACCCTGACCGGGAAGATCTATCCGGGCTGGCGCGGTGGTGCGGGACAAATCCGTGAAATGCGGGCCCAGGCCGCCCAGGGAAAGCCGATGATGCTGGTCGATGGCAACGGCTACATACATGGCCGGTGGGCCGTTGAAAGCGTCGAGGAGCAGGCCGACATCTTCGCCCCAGCGGGCGTACCTCGCCGTCAGCAATTCACCCTGCAGATGGAGTTCTTCGACGATGGCCCGCAAGTATCGGACACGTGACGGCGATACCGTCGACTGGATTTGCTGGCGCGCCTATGGACGGATCTCGCCCGGGCTAGTCGAGCGGGTGCTCGATGCCAATTGCGGCCTAGCGGACGAAGGCCTCATGCTGCCGGCGGGCCTCCTGATCTCCCTGCCAGATGATCCGCAACCGGCCATTAGCAGGAGGGTTCGGCTGTGGGGATAACCATTGCGCCGACCTTCCGGCTTACGGCTAACCAGGACGACATCACGGCCGCGATCCGCGAGCGGTTCGTCTCCTTGCGTATCGTCGACCGGGCCGGGCAGGATAGCGACGAACTTTCTTTGGTGCTGGCCGACCATGACCCCACAGCGCCGATCGCGTTGCCGGCGGCTGGCGCCGAGCTGGAATGCTGGCTGGGGTATGACGATGCCGCCGAGAGCCTCGGAACCTATGTCGTCGATAGCGTCGAGCTCACTTGGCCGCCCAACCAGGTGCGCATCGTGGCCAAGGCCGCGCCACTGGCCAAGAGCGAATCAGGACAAGGCAGCAACCGCCTGATGCTCCAGACCAAGAAGACCCGCAGCTGGAATGCCGGCACGCTGCTCGGCGACATGACGCGCACCATCGCCCAGGAACATAGCCTCGAGGCTGTGGTTCAGCAGGCCATGGCCAGCATCGCACTGCCGCATGTCGACCAGATCAACGAATCAGACATGAACCTGCTGACGCGCCTGGCGCAGCAGTATGACGGGATCGCCAAGCCGGCCGCCGGACGTCTTGTGCTTGCGCGCCGCGGCGCGTCGAGGGCGGCATCGCCTGACGAGCCCCAACTACCTACCGTCCCGATCACCCCAGACATGGTTTCGACCGGCCGCATGCAACTCGCGAAGCGCCGCGCCGCCGGCAGCGTCACCGCGCAGTGGCGGGACACGGAAGAGGGCGAAACGGTGGACGTGACGGTGGGGCAGGACGAACCGATCAACCGGCTGGGCACGGTATTCCCTGACGCCGAGAGCGCCATGGCGGCCGCTCAGGCCGAATGGCGCCGCAGCCAGCGTGGAGAGCAGCGCCTCGACATCTCACTCCCCGGCGACCCGCGCTTGATGGCAGAGGGCCGCCTCAAGCTCCAGGGCTTCCGGGAAGGGGCCGACGGTGAATGGCTGATCACCCAGGTGGAGCACCGCCTCGACGCCGACGGTTACTCCTGCCGGGTGCAGGCGGAGCTGCCCGGCTCCTGACGTTGTAGGAAATTCGCCATCCATCTGTGAGACTTTGTCGTAATACGTTGCGCTCAGTAGCGATCACGTTACCGAGTGAATATGCTTAGGTTGCAACCTAAGAAAACGCAGGCAAGGAGCAGGGATTATGGCGCTAGTAGCATGCCCCGAGTGCAACCATCAGGTAAGTGACTCGGCTTTCAAATGCAGTCAGTGCGGTCATCGGCTGCGCAAAGCGAAACGTGGCCTGTTCGGCACGCTTTTCAAGTGGAGCTTCATTTTATTCAACGTGCTTATGGCCGTCTGGCTGTTCTCCTCGTTCGGCATAATGGGCGAGGCAATGCAGTCCTCACAGAACGAGTATGAGCAAGCGGGCGCAGCGATTGGTAGTGCCCTGGGTATGGGCATGATCGTGACAACTTGGGCGCTCGGCGACATCATCCTCGGCCTGCTGGTGCTGTTCACGCGGCCGAAGGAGGCCTGACCATGTTTCGAGCTCTGATGGTCTTGGCATTGCTGGCGCTGCCGTTCGCTGCCAGTGCCCAGGAGATGCCCCGATACGATGTCGAGGCACACTGCGAAGAGATCGCCAGCTTCGGGGGCGAATTCAGCAACATGACCTACAACGGCTGCATTCAGATGGAGCAGTCAGCCTACGACGGGCTGAAAGGTCAATGGGCAAGTCTGCCTGGCAACATCCAGCGGCACTGCGATGAAATCGCGTCGTTTGCCAGCCCAGGCAGCTACAGCACCCTGCAGGGCTGCGTGCAGATGGAAGTATCGGCGGGGCAGAACCGAGGGCAATTCAGCTTCGATTGAAGTCTGCCGGCAGGTCTCGATCGGGCGCCTCGGTGGCGCCCTTTTCATTGGCGAGCAGCTCTTCAAGGCGGCGGGCGGCCTCACGGCATAGGCTGCTGTAGGGCTTGGCCTTCAGCTTCGCGAGTAGCTCAGTGTCGGTCATTTTCTGTCGCATGCTGGCTCCTTAGGCGCCAAGCCGATATGGGCTCAAGCTTACAAGACTTTGCGAGATGGCGCATGGGGCCGGATCGGAGGTTGCGTCAAGATATGGAGGTGTCGCCTGGATGCGCAGTCAGCGAAGCTGCCAGGGACGAATGCAGGCGGCACTGGTGCAGACCACCCCTCGCCAGGGAAGGCGAATGGGGCTCGCTCCCCTCAAGTCTCAGCTACACTTCCACCATGTGTGGACGATACGCGATCTACAGCAACCCTCCCGCGCTTTCGAAAGCTCTGCGCCTCTCGCTAGAGCTGCACGACCGCATGCCTCGCTATAATGTCGCCCCCGGCACATGGATCACTGGGATACGCCAGACAGTTCCCGATCATCCGCCCGAGCAGCTCGAACTCTGGTGGGGGTATAGGCCGAAGTGGGCGAAGGGCAAGGCGGCGCAGCCAATCAACGCCCGCGTCGAGACCGTGGCCACGTCCGGCTACTTCAAGAACGCTTTCTCCCGTCACCGATGCCTGATACCCGCCGATGGCTGGTTCGAATGGATCTCTACCGAGACCGGTAAACAGCCTCACTTCCTGACACGCACCGACCGCGAGCCCTTCGCTTTCGCAGGCATCTATGCCGAGCGGGAGGACGGCAGTTTGGGCTGCGCGATTCTCACTGAACCGGCCCGGGGAGCTGCGGCAGAAGTTCACGATCGGATGCCTTTGATTCTTGATACGGCAAGCGTCGAGCCGTGGCTAGATCCTGATCTGACCGACAGAGAGACGATCCGCAACGTTGTGCGTCACATCAATGCTGACCTGATCGAACACTGGCCTGTCAGTCGTTCAGTCAATAAGCCCGCAGAGGGCCAAGGCTCCGAGCTCGTCAACCCCGCCTAGCGTGCTTTCACCGTCAGCAACTCATCCCATCGGGTCGTATACCGCGGCGTCCGTCGCTCGCAGCGCAGCGTCCAGGCATTGCCTTCTCGCGGCACACCCAGGCGCACGGTATCTCGCCCCATCTCTCCAGGGGGCTGATGCGGAAGGGGAAACGGCGTTGGTGCAGCTCTACCATTGAGTAGAGCTTTTTCATCTCACCTCAACCTTGGAGCGGAGGTTTTTTGCCGCGGCTATGAAGTTCTGAAGGTCCTCTGGACTATGCTGGCGCACTGCCCATTCATCATGCTTCATCATAGGCTCGAGAGCGCTGCGATAGTGGTCTACTGCAGGGGTTATCCGCCTTCTGTCACGATTTGCCAGGTTCGCCAGCATTTTGGTGAGCTCTGGATCCCTTGGGCACTTGTGAAGGCCTAAGTCCGTTGGGGCAGCGAGAAACGCCTCGAGGCCTTCACGTACTGCCTGAGTGGCAACGTTGTATTCCTGCCTTTTTGAGTTGGCCAGGGCTCCTTTCCAGCCTATCCCCCCGCCTATTATCCCACCCACTACAGCTGTGAGGAGAGGCCAAGCCATATCCATCGCCGACATGAGGAAAGGATCTGTGGCGCCAGTGGGTTCCATGTTGTGCCTCGCCTGATTAGATTGCGTTCATACTGCCGTAAAACCCAGCCGGAACGCCAGCAACCACGCGGAGCGTATATGCTGTATATGCCTCCAGTTTGATAGGTGGTTTCCCCTTGGATGGCAATGCCTTAGGAGAACGGCTATGCAACACTGGCAGTGTTGAGGTCAGCGGTTCGATCCCGCTAGGCTCCACCAACACGTTTTGAAGAATCAGCCGCTTGGCGCATCGCGCCAGGCGGGTTTTTCGTTGTGTCGTAAAAAAGTCGCAAAATTCCTCCGCTTTCAGGCACTGCCCAGCAGCGCTTCCCTTACTCCTGGATGGCCGCCCGAGCTGCGCCATCACCACCGACCCCGCCCGCGGCGGCGCCCAAGCCATCCGCGCCCCTTGACGGACCGCGAGACCATCCTGACTGTGGTTCGTCATCTCGACGCTGGGCTGATTACGCATTGGCCGGTGAGTCCACGAGTCAACCAGCCCGCTGGCGCCGGTGAAGCCTGGTTGCACAATCCCGCATAAACAGCCATTTAAATCGTTAGTTAGCTGATGTATGTTTAATAACGAGTCGCCTAACCATGCGTTCCTTTGCTGTGTTCGCCTTAAGTACGCGTCTCATCGCACCGCCCGGCCAGCAATGGCCGGGCTTTTTATTTCGACACGCTCTAGCAGTAGCCAATATCTTACGTTACGAGTGGTCAATCTCTTACACAGCACGTAACACAGGTTATGTCGGTGGGCAACGGGAAGTGACATTGTAGGTCTAGAGCAAAGGAAAGCTCTTGAGGAAAACGAGCAGGACGCTCGAGGAACCAGGGATGCGCCGACAGGATGTCAGTGGAATGGCTAGCAAGGAAGCGCTGTTCGAAGGCCCGGCTGTATGCCGGGCCTTCTTTTATGCAACGGTCTGCTCATCGCGTCGCACGACAAGAACTCGTCATTTCTTCTTTCGCATGAAAGGAAATACCCGCCCCATGGCATCCGCGAGCACCTGGTCGAGCGGTTTATGGTGCAAGCTGACCGCGGCCCTCGCGGCGGTGTATGTCCCCTTGTACTCCTTAGCTATTTCCTCGTCAGTCATAGAATCAGGTAACTGCTCGTTTTTTCGGATCACATCGATGACGGCCTTGTCCATGTCGCCCTCCATTGTTGCCACTTACTGTCGAGCGTAGTGCAGAACCGCACTGTGGGGGAATCGTCTTCCCACGGGTAAGCTGGGTAGCTCATCCCATCGTGTGGGGTATCGCTGGGTAAGGTTGACGCAGCGCAGCCGCTCGGCCCGCTCTCCCCAGGCTGACGTTCGAGTACAATCTGCTTGTGACGTGCGTACGCCGTAGCGCACGGCGATGCCTTGCCATGGTGGGTTGCTCTGTGTCGAGATGCTGATGTATCCAGTGTCGAAACGACAGGTCGCCCGCGCTGTAAGCGATCTCGCACAAAGCGGAGAGACAACGGCCTACAGTATTCATCTGTTCCGCCTGATCTCAATCATGACATGCTGAGGGCGTGCCATGGAGAGGTATGCCAAGGATCGGTGCACGAGGGATGCGCAAGAGAGGCTTCGACCAAGCCGTCGGGGCCTCTCTCGCATGAGCTGACATCGGCGAATTACCGCACACCGAGCGCTATGGAGCGCTCAACGGCTAGGGCTCCGCTCCGTTAGCCAATCACTCGATTCATCAGGCATGCCGGCTCCTAGTGCGCTGATAGGAAAGGGAAACTGGCGCTGGTGCCGCTCTACCATTGCGCGTCACTCGCTAAGGGGTGGCGCGGGCGGGCGGTAACTTGTCATCGCCCGGGCACACTTGAAAAGGAGAGATACCTCTGGCTTATTAGCCTAACGATGTCGGCGCAACGGTGGCCGGAAGTGATTCGCTGGGCAGCGTTGCTTGACGCATGCTTGCTAGCTTTCATACTCATTCCATTCCATTTTCTCGGACCGACCCGAATCTAAAGATGATACTGAACGAGTAAGAAAAAGCAGTTGTCTATCCTCGCTTACATCTCGTTGAGACGAATGGGGAATTTCTTCTTTATCATCCGTGCGGAACCTGGCAACTAGTTCAGTAAGTTGTTTTGCCTGAATCTCGAGAGAAGCAGCGGCAGCGCTGGTCTGCTCGACTAGGGAGGCATTCTGCTGGGTTATGGAATCCATGGCAGTGATAGCGGTATTGATTTGATCAATGCCACTGTTTTGCTCGCGAGTTGCGATAGCGATTTCCTTCATCAAGTTCGAAACCTGGCGAATCGACTCGACCGTCTGGGTAATGGTTTTTCCGCTGCGCGTAGCTTGCTCGGATCCATTGGCAATTTGGACAGTCGTCGATTCTACTACAGCGCGGATCTCTTTTGCAGAAGCCGCACTTCGGCTAGCCAAGGAGCGAACCTCATTGGCAACGACTGCAAATCCTCGACCCTGTTCGCCAGCTCGGGCTGCTTCAACGGAAGCGTTCAGAGCAAGGATATTAGTTTGAAAGGAAATGGCGTCGATGACCTCAACAAACTCATTGATCTTGCTTGAGCTTACTGCTATATCCCGCATAAGTTCAATGGTGCGCAGGACATCTTGACTACCGGCTTCTGCTGTATCGGCGGCATTGGAAGAAAGCCGATCCGCTTCGCTCGCAGTATCCGTATTTTGACGGACGGTAGAAGCCAATTGCTCCATGCTGGAAGCGGTTTCCTGCAAAGAGGAGGCCTGTTCCTCGGTACGCGAAGAAAGGTCTTGGCTACCGACCGCGATTTCATTCGATCCAATATAAACGTTCTTACTACTGCTACGCAGAGAGCTAACTAAGTCGCTAAGGTTATTTTGCATAATGTTCAGGGTCGACAAAAGCAAGGATATCTCATCCGATCCTTTTATAACGACCTTCGATGTCAAATCGCCATCGGCGACTCGCTGAGCTACTCCTACTGCGCGTTGCAGGGGGTTCACGATGCTGCGGGTAATAGCATAAGCCAAGAAAACAGCCAGCAAGAGAGAAATTGCAGAAAAGGTCACTAATGACTTGCTCGCAAACTGATATTGATTGCTGATGTCCTGATTGGCTGCTTCCACCCTGGATAACACGGCTTGTTCTATCTGTTCAGCCATCTCTTCCAGGTGGTAAATTTCCTGTTTGTATTCGCTGAAAGCATTATTCGCGCTTGTCGTGTCGCTAAGTCTGCCGATTTGTATATTGTCATAGACACTGTTGAATCCGTCGGCATAGCTGTTTAAGGCGTTGCCAGCTTCAGTGTAAAGCGCACGTATGTTTTCCGACTCCGTCAAAGAGGAGCCGTTTAGTAAAACTTCCCCAAGTCTACCGTGTGTGGAATGCCATTTGTCGTAATAAGCTTCTCGCTTTTCTTGGTCGCTGATGTTTATAAAAGCGTCTTTTTCATAGCGGCGGAGTTGTAAGGAAAGTTTTTGCACTAGCGCAGAGTTTGAGGCAAGTGCCACATCTCTTTCCAAAGTGTTAGTTGTCGTTGTGTTGATGGATTTAAGCCCAAGCATTCCTGCGCCGAAGATGCTTAAAAGTAGCAGAGACACGCTGCCGAAGGCGATGGCGAGCCTAGTACCAATTTTGACGCGTGAGAGCATGTTCCAGTACCGCTGAAAGGGATTGAGATCCCTTTATCGGCCTTGGTATCTAGAACTTAAGTCTACATAAGGCTTAGACATCGCCGGGCACTTCTTTCGAAGGCTGGGGGCTCGCCTCGGGGTGCAGGCAGCGCCTTCCCGCCCGCCAGGTGTCGAGCAGGAACTGCAGGCCCAGCAGGCCGAAGCCGATGGGTAGCGTGGCGTAGGGGATGACGGTCGGGGTGCCCAGTGCACTGGAAACACGCTCGCCGTACTCGAAGGCCTGCCACGCCATGATGCCGCCGCGCCATACCATGACGAAGCTGAAGATGGCGCCAAGCAGGCCCGTGATCACGCCGACCAGGGCCTGGGCGCGCAACGGCAGCTTGTGGGCGAAGAACTCGATACGGATATGGGCGTCGTGCCGCTGGGCCTCGGCCGCGCCCATGACGGCGAGATAGACCAGCAGGAAGGAGTTGACCTCCAGGCTCCAGCTGGTCGGGGCCGAGAACACGTGGCGCATCACGGCGTCATAGCAGATAGTCAGCGCCATGAAGACAAGTACCACGATCGAGGCGCCGCGAAGGACGGCCATCAGGCCGTCCCACCCGCGCATGACGTTGCGGGACATGACACTCTCCTCAGGCTTCGCCGAGCGCCAGAGCAATGGCGCGTTCGCCAACCTCCCCGCCGACTTCGCCCTTCCAGTGCTCCCATACCGCTTCGGTGGCATCGTTGAAAGCGGCCAAGTCCTCCTCGGAAGGTTCGATGACTTCGATGCCGGCCTCTTCCATCATCGGCCAGTACTCGTTGGGGTAGATGTCCTCGTTGCAGTGCTCGATGAAGTTCTCGTCGTACCACTGAGCGGCCTCTTCCAGCGCGGTGCGCACCTCGCTGTCGAGGCTGTCCCAGCGGTCACGGAGCATGAACGGTGCCACCGTGAAGCCCGTGACGGGCAGCTTGTAGCAGACCGCCAGTTGCTCGTGCAGGCTGCGTCCGACGATGGTGGAAATATTGAAGATGCCGGCGTCCACGGTACCGCGCTGCAGGGCCTGGTAAGTTTCCGATGAGGGAATACGGGTGGCACCAATATCGTAGCTTTCCAGCGCGGTGGTGGCCTCGTAGCCCACCACGCGGACCTTCTTGCCGCGCAGGTCCTCAAGCGTTCGAATCGGATTCTCCTCGGTGCTCCAGATGTACTCCGGCTCGAGGACGCCGCCGCCGGAGCAGAGCATGTAGAGGTTCTCTTCGGCGAGTTGTTCGTTGATCAATGTCATCAGCGGACTGCCGAGCTTGAGGCGCTCGGGATGACGGTAGAGTTCGTTGACCACGCCGGGTAGGCCGGTGATACCGAGGATCGGCAGCGAGCGGGTGATGTAGGAAAGCGTGTGGAACATGAAGTCCACGCTGCCGGCGCGCAGGGCCGGCAACTGCTCGTCGGCGGTGAGCAGTTGGCCGGAGTGATGGTAGTCGAAGTCGATGGCGTCGGCGTGGTTGTCGGCCAGGAACGTGACGAAACCATCGGAGCCGTAGCTCAGCGCCTTGTAGGAGGGCGTGATGTAGTTCACCCCGGTCAGCGACGTGGCGGCCATGGCGCGGGGAGAGAACAAACGGTGCCCGCCGAACATGGCGGCGCCGGCGGTGGCGAAGGTGCCGTACTTGAGCAGCTGGCGGCGTGTGAGAGTCATGTCGTTGTCTCCTGCTTGTTATTGTCATGCGAGCGATGTCGCTGGGTGCGGCCGAAGCCGCGTTCTTGCGGGACTACATGAGCCCCGGCAACCACAGGCTGAGGCTGGGGAAGAACACGAACAGCATCAGTACCAGGAACTGCACGGCGACGAACGGTAGTGCACTGCGAATGATCTCTTCGATGGAGAGGTCCGGACACACGCCACGCAAGGCATAAAGGTTCAGGCCCACCGGCGGGGTGACCACGGCGATCTCAAGGTTGAGTACCAGAACGATGCCGAACCACAGCGGATCGTAGCCCAGCGCTTCGACCAACGGCAGCAGGACCGGCGTGGTCACCACGATGAGCGATACCGCGTCGACCAGCATGCCGAGGAGGACCAGCAGCATCATGACCGCCAGCAGGATGGCCCAGGCGGGAAGGCCGCTGGTGGTGAGAGCCTCGGTGAGCAGCTGGGGTACGCGCACCATGTTGAGGTAATCGCCGAAGATCTTGGCGCAACCCATGATCAGCAGGATGGCGCCGCTGATTCGTGCCGTGGTGCCGAGAATCCGAATCAGCTTGGCCCAGGTCAGGCTGCGAAAGACCGCCGCGGCGATGAAGAAAGCGCCGAGCGCCCCGACGCCAGCCGCTTCGCTGGGAGTGGCGAAGCCGGTATAGATCGATCCCAGCACCACCAGCACGAGCAGGGCGGCATGCCAGATCTGCCCCAGGCTATGGAAGCGTTCTCGCCAGGTGAAGCGCTGCTCGGCGATCGGAGCTTCCCCGGGGTTGAAAGTGACACGCAGGAAGATATAGAGCGACAGTGCCAGGGTCAGCACGATTCCTGGGATGATGCCGCCGATGAACAGATCGGCCACCGATACGCTGGAAACCGCGCCGTAGATGATGAACGGCACGCTGGGCGGAATCAGCATCGCCAGCGCACCGGCAGTCACTACCGAGCCGGCAGCCAGGGTGCGACTGTAGCCTCTCTCGAGCATCTGTGGCACGGCGATCGAGCCCACTGCGGCCACGCCCGCCAGGCTGACGCCCGACACGGCGCCGAACATCGCCGAGGCACCCACTGAGGAGATCGCCAGGCTGCCGCGCAGCCAGTTGAGCCAGCGGACCGCTGCCTGGAACAGATTGGCGCCGACCGGCGTGGCGCCGAGCAGGCTCCCCATCAGGATGAACAGTGGAAGCGCGACCATCTCGAACACGTTGAGCTGGCCGAACAGCGACGTGGGGGCGAAGAAGAACGCCAGTGAGCCGCGGGCCATGTACAGTCCTATGAGACCGGCGACTCCCAGCGACAGGAAGATCGGCACGCCGAGCCCGATCATCGCGATCAGGGCGAGGACTACCAGTACGGGATCCATGGACATCTCCTAGATGACCTGGTCGCGTCGAAGCGCATCGAGGATGGCCCTGTCGCAGCCGAGCCAGTCGGCCAGGATCGTGTCGGTATGTTCGCCGAGCGCCGGCCCCACGTGGCGGATCGTCCCCGGTGTGCGTGAGAGGCGTGGGAAGACGTTCTGCATCGGCAGTGGCATGCCGTGGCGGTCGGGTACCTCGACGATCGCCTCGCGGGCGAGGAAGTGCGGGTCGGCCAACATGTCCGGGGCGCGGTAGACCAGGCCCGCCGGCACGCCGGCCTTGGCCAGGATGTCGACGACCTGCTGGGCGTCGTGTTGGCGCGTCCAGGCCGCCACGAGGTCATCGATGGCCTGCTGGTTTTCGCCGCGTGCACGATGGGTGGCATAGTCGGGGTGGTCGGCCAGGGCCGGCTGTCCCATGGCCTTGCAGAGCCGACGGAACACCGTATCTTGGTTGGCGCCGATGATGACGTCGCGGCCATCACGGGCCGGGTAGGCGTTCGACGGGGCGATCTTGGGCAGAAAGCTGCCACTGCGCTCACGCACCTTACCGGCCCGGGCGTACTCGGGGACCAGGCTTTCCATCATCGCCAGCACCGATTCGAAGATGCTGCTGTCGACCACTTGGCCGCGACCGGTGCGCTCGCGCTGATGCAGTGCTATCAGGGTGCCCAGTGCGGCATGCAGACCCGCCAAGGTATCGCCCAGTGAGATCCCGACGCGAACCGGGGGGCGGTCGGGGTAACCGCTGACGTAACGCAGGCCGCCCATTGCTTCGCAGACCGAGGCAAACCCGGCACGCGCAGCATAAGGCCCATCCTGGCCAAAGCCGGTGACACGCACCATCACCAGCCCGCTGTTGTCGCGCGACAGTGCGTCATAGCCGAGCCCCCAGCGCTCCATGGTACCGGGACGGAAATTCTCGATGACGACATCGGCGACGCGAGCCAGCTCGCGTAGCAGCGACTGGCCGCGCGGCTGGCGCAGGTCCAGCGTCAGCGACTGCTTGTTGCGGGCAATGACGTTCCACCATAGCGGCTCGCCCGTATCGCGGTCCGCCTCGCCCCACTGGCGCATGGCGTCGCCCTTGCCCGGCGGCTCCACCTTGATGACCTGGGCGCCAAAGTCGGCCAGCACCTGGCCGCAGTAGGGGCCGGCAATCAGTTGGCCCAGTTCGAGGACCTTGATGTCGGTGAGAGGCGCCGCTGTGTGATCGACGAGTGGGGTCATTGTTGTTGGTTGCCTCCTGACGTCAGTGGTGAGACGCCTCCGGCCGGGCCGGGGCATCGGTGAAGCGTACGTGAAGTGCCTGGGCGGCCAGCAAGTGGGCACGCATCACGCTCTCGGCCCACTCCGGGCTGCCGGCGGCAACGGCTTGCAGGATCTCGCGATGATGACGCATGCTGCGGCGCAGATGGGTGGCGTCGTAGTTGCCGAAGTTGCGTCGTATCACCGAGGTGCGAACCACGCTGTCGAGCACGCTGGCCAGGCGCTGATTATCGCTGGCGAGGATGAGCTCGCGATGGAAGACATGATTGAGATGGGCGATCTCGTTGCGCACACCGGGTCTCCCCTCGATCTGATCGGTGAGTGCTTCCATGCGGGTGGCGAGTTCGTCGAGACGATCGAGCCGCTGTGCGTCCATGCGCTTGCTGGCCAAGCGCACCGCCATGGGCTCCAGGACCAGCCGCAGCTCGAAAACCTCGCGAGCATCCTTCTCCGTCCAGGCCGCCACCCGTGCCCCGTGGTGCGGGATCGCCTCGAGCCAGCCCTCCGACACCAGTTCCCGTAGTGCTTCACGTACTGGCGTGCGGCTTACCTCGAGTTCTCGCGCGATGCGGTTTTCACGAATGTAATCGTGCGCCTGGTATCGACCGTCCAGGATCCGTTGCTTGATTTCGTCGTGCACTTCGGCTGTCGCCGTTCGCACGATAGGGGCCGGTTTGGCATTGATCGCTTTCGCCATGGGCGATCTCACATTGCATACAATCATTAAGTTAGTTCGCTCATGCCCGCCGCGTCGTTAGACTTTAGTGGGACATTGCATGCAATTTCGAGCGCTTGTTCAGGCCAGCGGAAAGTAGGGGGCACGACCCCGAACCGGCTATCGCTTGGCGCGATACGCGGCGTCATGATCGACTGCCTCTTGTGGGGGTTAAACCCACTGCGATGCTGCCTTGTCGTTCGGGCATCCTGGGAAACCTTTCGATACAAAACTGGCTTCCGCGCTGCCGGGCTTTTCCTGCCGGGCGTCGCTAAGGTAGGGAGGGAGAGTCGCAAAGGCTGGGATAATCGTCGGCAAAGGAGGGCAGGATGCGATCACATGATGTGGACGGGGCCGTTGTCGTATTGACGGGGGCCTCCAGCGGTATCGGCCGGGCCTGTGCCTACGAGTTCGCACGACGCGGTGCGGTGCTGTTTCTTGCCGCTCGAGATCGCCATGCTCTGCATGATGTGGCCGAAACGTGCCATCGGCTAGGTGGGCAGGCCAGGATCGAAGTGGCGGATGTCGCCCAGCCGGACGACATGGAACGACTGGCACGGAGCGCGATCGATGCCGCCGGTCGCATCGATGTCTGGGTCAACAACGCCGGAATCGGCGTTCTGGGCGCTTTCGACGAAGTGCCGCTCGAGGCGCATGTACAGGTCATTCAAACCGATCTGCTGGGCTGCGTGCGTGGCGCTCATGCCGTGCTGCCCCACTTCAAGCGTCAACGGAGCGGTATCTTGATCCATAACATCTCCCTGGGCGGCTGGGCACCGCAGCCCTATGCGGCGGCCTACAGTGCGGCCAAGTTCGGCTTGCGGGCGTTTACCGAGAGCCTGCGCGGCGAACTGCATGCCTGGCCGAATATCCATGTCTGCGGGGTCTATCCCACGGTGATGGATACGCCCGGCTTTCGTGACGGGGGCAACTATACCGGCCGCGAGGTTGAACCCGTACCGCCGGTCTACGATCCGCAGCGAACGGCGGAGGCAATCGTCGGCCTGGCCGAGCGCCCGCGCCATAGCGTCTACGTCGGCCTGCCAGCCGTGCTGTCGCGCCTGGCTCAGGCGGTACCGGGCTATGCGGCGATCAACGCTCGGCTGGTAAGTGCCGCTTTGCGTCGTGCAAGGCCGACGCCGATTTCCTCGGGTAATCTTTTTACGCCGCCCAGCGGAGAGCGGCGAATCGAAGGGGGATATCGCGATCGCAACGCGCATCGCGTCGGCTGGTGGCTTGCCGCCTCGGTGGCGACGGCCACGATAGCCGGGGCCTGGTGGGTGAAGCAGCGAAGGGGGAGCAGGTAATTATCGGCTTCCGTGCAGCCGCTCGGTGGCTTGGGCCAGGGCGTCGATGGCACGCTGTCTCAGCCAGGGATGGCCGTCGCGCATGACGTCGACGAGCAGGCGCTGTTCCTTAAGATAGAGGCGGCCGAAACCCGGAACATGATGATACTGCCGATGTTGTGGATCAGGTCGGCGTCCTTGATTCGGGCCGATTCCTGCGGCACGGCTCGATTGGGTCTTTGGGCTGCCATTTCCCACCATCAAGAGGGCACTCACTCGAAAGGGAGGTTCCTGTGAGCGACACCGATCTTGGCACCATGGATGCGGGCCAGCTGTACGATCGCTTTGCCTCGGGAGAGGCTTCGCCATTGGAAGCGACACGCGCCGCGCTCGAGCGTATCGATCGTCTCAACCCTGCCGTGAATGCGTATGTGCGGGTCGACCACGAGGGAGCCCGAGCCGCTGCGGAAGCCTCAACGCGTCGTTGGCGGCAAGGGCGACCGCTGAGCCCGATCGATGGCGTGCCCGTTTCGTTGAAGGATCTTACCGAATCGGTCGGCCTGCCGGCACGAAAGGGATCGCTTACCGTGCCCGATACCCCCTGCGAGCGGGACTCCCCGCCGGCGCAGCAGCTGCGCGAGGCTGGAGCGATCATCCTGGGCAAGACCAATACGCCGGAGTTCGGCTGGAAGGCGATCACCGATAACCGTGTCTTCGGTGCGACCGCCAATCCCTGGGATACTCGGCTGACACCGGGCGGTTCCTCAGGAGGGGCGGCGGTTGCGGCTGCGCTCAACATGGGCGTATTGCATCAGGGCGGGGATTCGGGCGGTTCGATTCGCATCCCGGCAGCGTTTACCGGTGTCTTTGGATTCAAGCCGACCTTCGGCTGGACACCCGAATGGCCCCGCTCGAAGGAGGCGTCATTGTCCCACTTGGGGCCCCTGACCCGCACGGTGCCCGATGCGGCGCGCATGCTCAATGTGATGGGGCGTTACGATTATCGCGACCCTTATGCGCTGCGCGGCCAACCGGACGATTGGGGAATGGAACTGGACAAGGGGGTTCGTGGCTTGCGCATCGCCTTTTCTCCGACGCTGGGTTACGCTCGGGTCGAGCCCGCCGTTGCCGAGTGCGTGCGTGAGGCGGCATGT
This sequence comes from Billgrantia pellis, assembly GCF_008297955.1. Classification (GTDB taxonomy): domain Bacteria; phylum Pseudomonadota; class Gammaproteobacteria; order Pseudomonadales; family Halomonadaceae; genus Halomonas; species Halomonas pellis. Next base: position 410,097 of record NZ_VTPY01000001.1, read on the forward strand.
CGGCTGGCAGCGCTGGGCGCCGAGGTGGAGGAGATAGATTCCGGCTTCGAGTCGCCCATACGCACCTTCCGCATGTTCTGGTTCACCGCATCGCTGGCCGTCTATCGCGAGCACTCCGAACGCCAACGTCGCCTGCTCGATCCGGGCATGGTAGAGGATGCCAAGCGTGCGGAGCGGTGGAGTGCGCTGGACATGTTTTATGCATTGAAGGCGCGAGCCCGGCTCACCGAAAAGCTCGAGCATTTCAACCAACGCTATCATTTGCTGATGACGCCTTCGGTGGCGGTGCGGCCGTTTGCGCTCCAGCATGACGTGCCGCCGGGAAGCGGAATGCGCGATTGGGAGGAGTGGGCGCCGTTCTCCTACCCGTTCAACCTCAGCCATCAGCCGGCGGCGTCGGTACCGTGCGGTTTCACCGCGGATGGCTTGCCTGTCGGCTTTCAACTGGCCGGTGGCAAGCACGACGACACGCGCGTGCTACGCGCCTCTCATGCCTACATGACGGCCTACCCACCGAGATTTCCCGAGGCGCCCGATTCAATGAGCCGCTGCTAAGAGCGCTTCCTCGGTGCTCAATCGCAGGGAGCGTTATGTTCGCTCAGCCAACCCCCGAGTTCATCGGCGGGCAGCGCGGGGCAATACAGGTCGCCCTGTATCAGCCGAGCGGATACCCCTTCGACCCGGGCGGCCAGGGCCGCGTCGTCCACGCCTGCGATCACGGCCTCGATGTCCAGTGCTTCCAGCAAGCGGCAAGAGGCTTCGATCAAGCGCTCACCGCCTGGCCGCTGGACGATCGATCCGACGGCGATGGTGGCTTTGGTGAACGGTAATCGCGAGAGCCAACCCAGATCGATGGGACTGGCACCGATGTCGTCGACAGCGAGACGTATGCCGAGTTGCTCGATTCGCTTGAGCATATGGGTCGCCGTGTCGAGGTGACTGCCCAGGCCATGGCCGGGCAGCTTGAGCGTCAGCCAGTCGAACGAGACAGTGCTCTGTTGGCGCAGGAAGTGATCGAGCGGGCGGCGATCGAAGGTATCGTGTGCCAGGTGGGATTCGCAGAGCGGTACCGCAACGGGTAGCTCGCCGAGCGGTGAGCCGTCTTCCCGCCATTGGTGGTGATCGTTGATGACGCCCTGAATCATCCACCGGTTGAGCCTGACACCAAGGCCAAGCTGCGCGATGACCTCCAGATAGGCACCGGGAGGTTCGTGCCAGCGCTTGGGTTGCTTCCAGCGCAATACCGACTCGAGTCCGGTACAGCGGCCTGAGGCGCGATCGAATTCGGGTTGGTAGTGCAGCAGGAAATGCTGGTCCGGCAAGTGAATGGCCTCGCTGAGAAGGCTCTCGATGCGATGCTTTTCCTTGAGACGTGCCGTCAGCCGGTGGTCGACGAAGGCGAGCCGTCCCGGCCCCTTCTTGCGCGCGGTGTACATGGCGCTGCGCGCCGCCGTGATCAGTGTCTCCTCGTCCTGCGCATCGTCGGGATAGAGCGCAATACCGATCGAGGCCGACATCAGCAGATAACGACCGCTGGAGACGAACGGCGGTTCCAACGTTTCCTGAAGGCGCTCGGCGACGATCTGGGCCGCTTCGGCGATGCCGTCCTTCTCCAGCAGCACCACGAACTGATCGCTGCCGAGTCGGGCCAGCGTGTCCTTGCTGCGCACTGCGCGCTGAAGGCGCTGGGCCAGTTCTCCCAGCATGCGATCGCCTTCGATGTGGCCGACCGCATCGTTGATCGCCTTGAAGCGGTCGATGTCGATGAACAGCAGAGCCAGCGTGCTGTCGGCCCGCTCGGCCTGGGCGATGGCATGATTGAGTCGGTCGCGCAGCAGCAGCCAGTTAGGCAGACCCGTCATCGGATCGACGTGGATCCAGTGACGACTGCCGGTGCGTCCACCTTCGGGAGATGTCAGCAGGATGAAGGTATGCAGGTAGTATTGGGGGCGACGCTCTTCGTCGAGCAGCGCGTCGACCATCATCAGGACCGGCATCGACTCGCCGTCATCGCGACGACACAGAACCTCCTGCTGCCAGGAGGGCGTTTCTCGCTCCTGGCGGCTCTGGTCATCCTCGATCGGTTCGGGCCGGGTGCGCAGTGACGTATAGAAATGAGCGATCGGCCAACCAACGGTTTCAGCCCGATCGCAGCCGGCAATAGCGCAGAATGCGTTGTTCGCCAGTACGATGACGCCATCGGCATCGGTGATGACCACGCCCGCATGGCTCTGCTCGAAGGCGCGCTGAGCGAGCCGGGCCGGGTGCTGGGCAATGGCTTGGATGCTGTCACCCGCAGGGTGTTTGCCTTGGTTCATCGATTCGCTGTCGCAAAAAATAGGATAGGACCCGCATAGCCAATATCGTCCTGCATGGCACAGACTTTAGCCGTTTCTTGCTTCTCCGTTGACGTGGCGCAGTGTGATGTTCGGTAACATGGTTGGATGCACGCCAGGGATTCAAGTTCATCACCTTGGCTGCCGATATTGCGGTTAACTCCCATGTTTCCTCATGGGTCGCCAGGGGAAGGCGATCATATCCCTATGCCTATCGGCAACCGGGATCGCTATCCACCTCGACCGAAGGGGAACTCATTGCAAGCACCGGCTCGTATTGCGTCGTTGGCCCGCTCCCTCTGCTCCCTTCAGGGGCGATTGCTGGCCGGCCTGGCCGGAACCTGGCTGGTGATCGTCGGCGTCGTGCTGATGCTGGCCTGGTGGTTCGGCAAGACGCTGGTCGATGATGTCAATCTCGCCCACCTGCGCTACGAATCGCGACTGATCGCGGACGACCTGACCGAGCAGATCAATCGCCGGCTGCGTTCCTTGGAACGTCTCGAGCAGAGCCTGCGCGGCATGGCGTCGGGTGAGCTGCAAGAGCGTCTGGCGAGCCATCAGGTCCTGATGGAGTGGTTCGAAGGCTTGATGGTAACGGGGCCGGAGGGGAGCGTGCTGGCCGATTGGCCCGTCGTGCCAGGGCGGACCGGTCTCGATACGTCGCAGACAGAGTATTTCCGCATGGTTCGCAGCGCCCCCTGGCCCTACGTCAGCCAGCCGTTTGTCGGCAGAGCGAGCAGCGATGCGCTGGTTCTCATGCTGGTGCCGCGCTTCGACGAGACGGGTGGTTTTGCCGGTGTCGTGGGCGGCATGATCAATCTAACCCGTGGCGGTCTGTTTCGGCGGCTGGAGAGCACGCGTCTCGGTGAGCTGGGCTACGTATCGGTCTTCACCGCGACGGGAGACCGCTTGTTTCATCCGCGAAGCAAGTTCTCGCGAGGCCCCAGCGATGCTGATGCCGATGACGATGAGACACTCGATCTCGCCCTGGTGGGCTGGCAGGGCGAAACCGTCGCCACCAGTATCGATGGCGCCCCCACCCTGATGTCCTACCGCCAGATCTGGCCGGCCGGCTGGATCGTCAAGGTGGCCCTGCCCCAGCGGCAGGTTCGGGCACCGCTGGCCGATTTCCTCGGCAGACTATGGTGGGCCTGGCTCACCCTGGCCGTCATGCTGATGATCAGCATGCGCTGGCTGGTCAGTCGCCTGCTGAAGCCGTTGCATCGGCTCGAACGCCAGATCGCCCAAGTCGGCGAAGGCAAGCGGCGCTACCTCGAGTTGTCGACCAACATGCATGAGTTACGTCAGGTCGCAGGCAGCTTCAACCGACTCGAGCACGAACGCTTGGCGGCATTGAACCATCTACGCGATCGACAAGCCTTTCTCGACGCGGTACTGGGGTCGACGCCCATCGGTATGTTCGTGGCCGATCTCGACGGACGACTCAATTACATGAATCCGTCCCTGCTTGATCTGCTGGGCTTGGATGCCGCTTTTCGCGGACGCGACTGGTGGGGACGCGTCCATCCCGACGACCGCCCAGGTACCGAGGACATGTGGCGTCATACCCTGTTGACCGGTAATGACTTCATGCGGCAAGTGCGCTTTCGGCACCCTGGCGATGTGACGCTGTGGCTGGAGGTGCATGCCAGCCAGGTGCGTGGCAACGAGCAGCCGCTTGGGTTCGTCGGTATGGTCAAGGACATCACCGAACGCCGCCAGCAGGAGGCTCTGCGGCGCTGGGAGGCGGAGCACGATCCTCTGACCGGCCTGCTCAACCGGCGCGGTTTCGAGCGTCGGCTGGAGGAGGCCTTGGCGGAATATGCCAAGACAGGGACGCCTTCCGTGCTGATCCTGTTCGATCTCGATCATTTCAAGCCGATCAACGACGCGGGAGGGCATGCCTTGGGCGACGAAATGCTGAGGCGGATCGCTCAGGTGGTCGCGTGGGAAGTGCGTCGCAGCGACCATGTCGCGCGACAGGGTGGCGACGAGTTCGCCGTGTTATTACCCAGCTGCACGCTCAAGCAGGCAGGTGAAATCGCCGAATCCCTGCGTCGCGTGGTCTCGGTGGTCACGGTGGCCCATGAGGGCAAGGTCTACAGCATTACCTTGAGCATGGGAGTCACCTCTCTGCAGGACGGCGACGATGCCATCGAGACAATACTGGCCCGTGCCGACGCGGCGAGCTACCAGGCCAAGGCAGACGGGCGAAATACGGTGGTCCTGGCCGCCCCGGATGACGATCTGATCGACTCGCTCTGGTAACCGGCTCGATGCGTTGCCGAAACGGTCGAATCTAGACTGAGGCGTTGAACCGGCCTGACTGGGCTGCCACGCGGCCGCTGGCGCGATAGACGGTCTTTTCGGCCGCTTGATGAATGAAGTCGAGCAGGCGGCTGTTCTGCGCCATGCGCAGGCCGACCAGTTCGCCGTTCAGCGTGTTGAGGCGACGGGCTTCGCGGGTCAGCTCGAGCGTCGAGTCCCAGGCTTCCAGGCAGCCGGCTTCCATGGCGGCCTGGCGCGCCCCGACGGTACCTTCGGCATAGCCGAGGCGACGCTGGACACGTTGGCGCATCGCTTCCGTCGCTTCCAGCTTGGCCAGCAATTCCTGCTTATGCGTGGCCAGGTCGGTCAATGCCTGGCCGCCCATGTCGGCGCTGGCCAGCAGGTTGCGTTCCTGCTGCAGCAGCTGGGTAAGGTCGTGCAGGCGCTGTTGCTGCTCCCGAAGCAACTTGAGCAGGCTCATGTGTCACGCGTCTCCGCTGCCAGCGACTCGATGAGGGCATCGGCGATCCGCTCGGCGCGGATTTCCAGGCGCCCTTCGCGAATCGCTTCGCGAATTTCCGCCACCCTGGCCGTGTCGATGTCGCGCGAAGCGTCGGCAGCACCATGACGCAAGTGCGTCGTGGCGCCTGGACCGGCATCCTTCTGGTGAGCCGGGGCGGGACCCTTGACCGGCTGGGCCTCTTCCCGTGATGTCGTCGGGGAGGGGCGGGGCAGGGGGTTCTGGCTGTTGATCTTCACAATATTGGCCTCATGACCGGTGCTTTCCCACCTTATCGGCAGCCTTGCAGGGAACTTTAGGCAAAAAATAGGGCGCGCGTCCATTCGCATGGAAGCACCGACGCCTTCCTCGATGCGGATCGGGCGGGCTCAGAAATCGACGGCCAGCCTGCCGTCGCCCACCACCCTCGCCGTTACCATCTCGCGTGAATCGAAACGTGCACGGATCCTGTCGCCCAGTGCACCTGGTTCCAGCGCTTGGCCTTCGCGCTCGATGCGAAAACCTTGTCCCCGGGCTTCGATCACGACGCGTTGGTTACGCTCCACCAGCGGCAGGCTGCGGAAAAAGTGCTCCTGAAGAGGCTGGCCGGGTTCGATCGCCCGCGTGGCGGCCTGGCCGACGATATTCTCGATATCGATCACGCTACGGTTCGGCAGCTCCGCCAGGTTGCCTTGCTGCATCATGAGATCGTCGCGGCGAACGGTCTCACCGGGCTGTAACGAGCGAGCGAGTACCGGGTAATCGCCGATGACGCCGACGTCGGCCTGCAGATAGCGTACCTGGCGACCCTCGCTGCCGCAGCGAACGCCGACCGATATCCGCCCCAAAGGAACGTCGCCCGGGCGGGTCAGGAAGGGGGCGGGCGATTCGCACGCCGGCAGCCGGGCCGACGGGGGACGTAATTCGATGATCAGTTCGTCACCCAGCACCTGTGCCTCGCGATGCAGGAAGGCATGCACGGCTTCGAGCATGGCATCATCGTCGGCCGCGTGCCCTGCCGGTACCGCCAGTAAGCTCGCAAGGGCGAGCCAGAGCATGGGCAATAGGTGAGGGGCGGAGCGGACGGCAAGCATGAGACGGAGTCCCGCATTGAGGTGATGGCGGGATTCTAGCGCTCGAGCCGTCAGCGAAAGAGTGGAAATGAACCTGGAAAACCTGTCTGTTCGTGCCATTGAGGTGACGGCCCTCTCGCTATTCTGCACCCTCAAGAAGTTCCGCATGTTTTCATCTGGTTTCGCACGGGAGTGCCGGCATGATCGACCAGCTCGAGGCCGCCTTTAATTTTCACCAGCAAGCGCTGGGACTGCGTCAGGAGCGCCACAAGGTGCTGGCCAGCAATATCGCCAACGCCGATACGCCCAACTACAAGGCGCGCGACATCGATTTCGCCAGTGAACTCAAGAAGGCGGTCGAGCACGGGGGCGCGGGGGGGGAAGGGCTCGCGCTGGCACGTACCTCCGATCGCCACCTGGCCGGCCAGGGCCTTGCCTCCCCGCGCCAGGAGTTGCTCTATCGCGTGCCGGATCAGCCCAGCCTGGACGGCAATACCGTGGATATGGACCGTGAGCGCACCCAGTTCGCCGACAACTCGGTTCGCTATCAGGCGGCATTGACCATTCTCAATCGCCGCATCCAGGGGCTCAAGAATGCCATGCAGCCGGAATAACCCGAACGGCTGAAGCTGAAGAGAGAGGGATCGTACCATGTCGATGTTTTCCGTGTTCGATATTGCCGGCTCGGCCATGAGCGCGCAGTCACAGCGCATGAACGTCACCGCCAGCAACCTGGCCAATGCCGACAGCGTGGCCGGACCTGACGGCGAGGCCTATCGCGCCAAGCAGGTGCTGTTCGAATCTCGCCTGCAGGGCGGGCGCGGCATTGGCGGCGTCGGTGTGCGCGAAGTGGTCGAGGACCCGGCGCCGCTGAGGCTGGAATACCGCCCGGAGCATCCGCTGGCCAACGAGGAGGGCTATGTCTCCATGCCCAACGTCGAGCCGGTACACGAAATGGTCAACATGATCTCGGCCTCCCGCTCCTATCAGGCCAACGTGGAAGTCATGAACACCAGCAAGCAGATGATGCTCAAGACGCTGACCTTGGGTGAGGGCTGATCATGTCGACCACTATCGATTCGAATGTCGCCTCGCGGGTGAATCAGGGCGGCCCGGGGGCTCGTGATGCCAGCCAGTCCGCCGAGCTGCGCAATAATTTCATGACCCTGCTGATTACGCAGTTGCAGAACCAAGACCCGCTCAAGCCGATGGACAACCATGAGATGACCAGCCAACTGGCGCAGATCAATACCGTCAGCGGCATCGAGCAGCTCAACGAGACACTCGCCGGCATCACCGACCAGATGAACGCCGGCCAGACCCTGCAGGCGACCGGCCTGATCGGAAAAGGCGTGCTGGTGCCAGGCAACCGCGTCCTGCTGGAGCAGGGTGAAGAGGGTGAGGTGCACACCACGCCGTTCGGCATCGAGCTCGAGCAGTCCGCCGAGAACGTTCGGGTGACCATCTCCAACGCCAGCGGTCAGGTGATAAACCGCTACGACATCGGGCCGGTCCAGGCCGGGGTGGAATCCTTCACCTGGGATGGCATGAACAGTGAAGGCGAGGCGGCCGTTTCGGGCGCTTACGAGGTTCGCGTGGAAGCCACCAGCGGCGACAAGACGGTGAAAGCCACCACGCTCAACTATGCCGTGGTCGGCGGGGTGACCCCGCCCGACGAGAACGGTGGGGTCAGGCTCGATCTGGGCGCCGTGTACGGTCAGGTCGGCCTCGGCGAGGTCAAGCAGATTCTGTAACGCATGACACCGATTTTCCTAAGAGAACCGCGAAAGCAGCATTTCAGCCGGTAGGCAGAGGAACGAAGCATGAGCTTTTCACAAGCATTGAGTGGTTTGAACGCCCAGTCGCAGCGACTGGGGACGATCGGCAACAACATCGCCAACTCCCAGACGGTGGGTTTCAAGGGCTCCAACGTCCAGTTCTCCGACGTGTTCGCCAACTCCAAGGTCGGCCTGGGCACTCAAGTGTCGACCGTGCTGCAGAACTTCAAAGAAGGCAACATCGAATCCACCGGCCGCAACCTGGACCTGGCGGTGGCCGGCGAGGGGTTCTTCCGCTATCAGCAGCCTAACGGTGAAATCGCATACTCGCGCAACGGCCAACTCACCATGACGGCAAGCGGCGAGCTGATCAACGCCCAAGGCGCGCAGATCATGGGCTACGGTCTCAATGCCCAGGGAGCGGTGCAGGTGGGCGGGCAGCCGGTAGCGCTGACCGTCGACGCCGAAGACATGCCGGCCCGCGCCACTACCAACGTCAACGTGACCTTCAACCTGGATTCCCGCGAGGTGTCCGGCAGCGATCTCAACAGCACCGAGCTCGCCAGTGGTGAGATCATCAACTACCACTACGCCAATAACTTCACCGTATACGATTCCCTGGGCAACCCAGTGAACGCCACGGTTTATTACGAAAAGGTCGGCGGCCCCGAGAGCCAGAACGTCTGGCAGGCCAAGGTCGTGGCCGATGGCGCCTATGACCCGGCCAACGACTTCCTGATGGAGTTCAATGCCAACGGCGGCCTGGTCGGCGTGCGCGAGATTGACGGCGACTATCTCACCGCCCAGGACACCTATCAGGCGGCCCAGGCCGACGTGCTGAGCGCCGAGCAGGTACGCGACGCGGCCCAGTCCCAGCGCGATCAGCGTCAGGCCGAACTAGAGGAAGCTCAGGCTACGCTTGATGCCATGGATCCGAGTGACCCTGAATATACTGCAGCGGAGGAGGCGAGGGATGATGCCGAGGCGGCCCGTGATCTTGCCCAAACGGAGCTGACGACTGCCGAAGGGGAGCTGACCACAGCTGAGGATGCCAGAGATAGCGCCGAAACCGCCTGGGTCGCCGCCTTCAACGCGCTGGAGAGCGGCCAGCGGAAGGAAATTGCCTTCGATATCGACAATGGCGGCGAGCCGCTGGTCTTCAATTACGACCCCGCGGGTTCCACCCAGTTCGGTAATGCCTCCACCACCAGCAGCCTGACACAGAACGGCTACACCTCGGGGGCTCTGGTGGGCATTACCATTGAGGAAGATGGCACCGTGATGCGCAACTACTCCAATGAACAGTCGCGCCCGCAGGGCCAAATCGCCCTGGTCAATTTCCGCAACCCAGAGGGCTTGAACCCCGCGGGCGATAACCTTTGGACGGCCACCCAAGCCTCCGGCCAGGAACTGATCGGGGCGCCGGGTACCGGCATGCTGGGCGGCATCATCTCGAATGCGATTGAAACGTCCAACGTCGACATGGCGGGCGAGCTGGTCAACATGATCGTGGCGCAGCGGGCCTACCAGGCCAACTCGCAGACGATCAAGACCCAGGACGAACTCCTGCAGACCGTCATCAACCTGCGCTAAGCGAATAGGGTAGCCGAGTCATGGATCGCATCCTCTATACCGCCATGAGCGGGGCCAAGCAGAGCATGGATCAGCAGGCCGTGGTCAGCCACAACCTGTCGAACGTCTCGACCAGCGGCTTCCGTGCCCAGCTGCATGCCATGCGCGCCGTGCCGGTGCAGGGCGACGGTTTGCCCACTCGCGTTTCCGTGGCGGCTTCCACGCCGGGCAGCGACTTCAGCGCGGGGCCCATCACGCGCACCGGACGCGGGCTGGACGTGGCCATGGAGGGCGGTGCCTGGCTCGCCGTCCAGGCACCCGACGGCACCGAGGCCTATACCCGTCGCGGCGATCTGGAAGTCGATGGCGACGGCCTGGTGACCGTGCTGGGGCGCCCGGTGATCGGTGAGGGCGGCCCGATCATCGTGCCGCTGGGTTCCAGCGTCTCGGTGGGCGCCGATGGGACCTTGAGCGCCATCGGGGAAGGAGAGGGGCCCGAAGCCCTGGTGGACGTGGGCCGTCTCAAGCTCGTCACGCCCGAGCAGACCCTGCAGCGGGGTGACGACGGCCTGTTTCGCCTGCCTCCCAATGCCGAAGGCGAGGTGGCGGCACTGCAAGCCGACGAGAACGCCCGGGTCGCCAGTGGTGCACTCGAAGGCAGCAACGTGAGCGCGGTCGAGGCCATGGTCGCGATGATCGACGTGGGCCGCCGCTACGAAATGCAGATGAAGGTGATCAGTACCGCGGACGAGAACGCCCAGCGGGCCAATAACCTCTTGTCTCTCCAGGGTTGATGCTTCGAGCGTAAGGAAAACTACCGATGATCAAGTCATTGTGGACGGCCAAGACCGGCCTCGAATCCCAGCAGGTCAAGCTGGACGTCATCTCCAACAACCTGGCCAACGTCAGCACCAACGGCTTCAAGCGTTCGCGTGCGGTGTTCGAGGACCTGCTGTATCAGAACCTGCGCCAGCCGGGTGCGCAGAACGATGTGCAGAATCGGTTGCCGTCGGGCATGCAGGTGGGTACCGGCGTACGCCCGGTGGCCACCGAGCGTCTCCACTCTCAGGGCGGGCTGGAGCATACCGAGAACTCGCGTGACCTGGCGATCAACGGCAACGGCTTCTTCCAGGTGCTGATGCCGGATGGCAATACCGCTTACACGCGTGATGGCAGCTTCCAGCTCAACGAAAACGGCCAGATGGTGACGGCCAACGGTTATCCGCTGGAACCCGCCATCATCATTCCCGACAACGCCCTGTCCATTTCGATCGGCGAGGACGGGATCGTCTCGGTGACCCAGCCCGGCGTGAACCAGGCGCTGGAAGTGGGCCAGATCACCATCTCCACCTTCGTCAACCCGACCGGGCTCGAGAGCATCGGTGGCAACCTCTATGTGGAAACGACCTCCTCGGGACCGCGCAACGAGACCATGCCGGGCATGATGGGCGCCGGTCGACTCTTCCAGGGGTACGTCGAAACCTCCAACGTCAACGTGGTGGAGGAGATGGTCAACATGATTCAGACCCAGCGTGCCTACGAAATCAACAGCCGGGCCGTGCAGACCAGCGACGAGATGCTGGCTCGCCTGAGCCAGCTCTGATCGCCCCCAGATAAACCAGCCTGAGCCACAACGGTATGGCCGGAAGCGAGTGAGAATGAAAGGTATGGGTTGTTCGGCCTTGCGCCTGGCCGTGGCGCTTCTCGCCATCATGATGCTGGCCCTGGGGGGATGCGCCCAGGTGCCGCGCGCCTCGGTGGTTGGCGAACAGGAGCAGATCAATGTCGTCGAGCCGCCGCCGCGGCTGGCCAACGGCGCCATTTATCAAGCCCACCGCGGCTCCCAGCCGCTGTTCGAGGACCGTCGCCCGCGCATGGTGGGCGACATTCTCACGATTGTGCTCGACGAGCAGGTCAGCGCCAGCAAGAACTCTCGCTCCAATGCGGATCGTAGCGCCTCCGCCGGCCTGAGTTTCGACCAGCAGTCCGATGCGCTGGCTGCACTGGCCAACCTGGGTTTCGATATCTCTGCCGCTGGCGATACCGGCTTTTCCGGTGGCGGCGGCTCCCAGGCCAACAACAGCTTCACTGGCACCATTACCGTTTCCGTGCTGGAAGTGATGCACAACGGCAACCTGCGGGTACGTGGCGAAAAGCAGATCGGCATCAATCAAGGCGTGGAGTTCATTCGCTTCTCCGGTGTGGTGGCACCGCGCGCCATCACCGGACAGAACACCGTGCCCTCCACGGCCGTGGCCGATGCGCGCATCGAGTACGTGGGCAACGGCTACATCAGCGAGGCGCAGCACATGGGTTGGCTGCAGCGGTTCTTCCTCAACGTATCGCCTTTCTGACGATGACCGCATACCGAGGCGCACGAATGACGTTCTTCAAGACGCTTACCCAGACATTGACCCGGCCAATAGCCCGCAAGCGCTGGGTGACACGGCCGGTGCTTTTGGTACTGGCGCTGGTGCTGGCACTGCCGGCGCAAGCCGAACGCATCCGCGAAATAGCCAACTTTGCCGGGGTGCGAGACAACCAGTTGGTCGGCTATGGCCTGGTGGTCGGCCTCGACGGCACGGGCGACCAGACCATGCAGGCGCCCTTCACGGGACAGAGCTTGACCAACATGCTGTCGCAGCTCGGCATTACCGTGCCGCCGGGTACCAACATGCAGTTGCGCAACGTGGCCGCGGTGATGGTAACGGCCGACCTGCCGCCTTTCTCGCGTCCTGGGCAGCGGTTGGACGTCAACGTCTCTTCGATCGGCAACGCTCGCAGTCTGCGTGGCGGTACGCTGCTGATGACGCCACTCAAGGGGGCCGATGGCGACACCTATGCCATCGCCCAGGGCAACTTGCTGGTCGGTGGGGCCGGGGCGGAGGCGGGAGGCGCTTCGGTACAGGTCAATCAGTTGGCCGGCGGGCGCATCGCCGGCGGTGCCATGGTGGAGCGTGAAGTACCGCTCGATCTGGGGAGCAATGGCGGGCTGCTCGAGCTGGAGTTGAAGGAGTCCGATTTCGGCACGGTACAGCGCGTGGTCAACGCCATCAACAACGAATTCGGCCGCCCGGTGGCGGCGGCGATGAACGGTCGCGTCATTGCCCTCGACGGGCCGATGAATGCCAATTCCCGGGTCAACTTCATGGCCCAGGTGGAGAACATCCAGGTCACGCCCACGGAAGCGTCGGCCAGGGTGGTGTTCAACGCCCGTACGGGGTCGGTCGTCATGAACAGCGCGGTCAAGCTGCATCGCGCGGCGGTCGCTCATGGCAACCTTTCCATCGTGATCGATCCACGGTTCATGGTCAGTCAGCCGGCGCCCTTCGGCGAAGGGGAAACGGTGGTGGTACCCGATACCGAGATCGAGATTCAAGAGCAGGATGCCTACCTGCGCGTGGTCGAGGGGGCCGATCTCGTGGATGTGGTCAATGCGCTCAATGCGCTTGGTGCCACGCCCAGTGACCTGATGGCCATCCTCGAGGCGCTCAAAGCTTCCGGCTCGCTGCGGGCCGACCTGGAGGTGATTTGATGAGCATGCAGGAGGTCAGCGGCCAGTTCGCCCTCGACGTGCAGGGGCTCGAGCGTCTCAAACATACCGCTCGCCAGGATCCTGCCAGCGGGCTGAAGCAGGCCGCTCAGCAGTTCGAGGCGCTATTGTTGCAGACGATGCTCAAGAGCATGCGCGATGCCAGTCCCGGCGATGGATTGCTCGACAGCCAGCAGACCGAGTTCTACCAGTCGATGCTCGATCAGCAGTGGGCCCAGACCATGGCGGGCCGGGGCATCGGCCTGGCCGATCACTTGATGGCCCAGTTGGAGCAGCAGACCGGTGTCAGTCGTGCGCAGGGCAATGTCGCGGATCGCGAGCTGGGTGAACTCATTGCCGGCATACCGCGTGGCACGCCACGTGTACTGAGGGATGCGTTGCAACCCGAATCGACCGATGAAGCGTCAAGTCGCCAAGCCGAGAAAGGGGATGCACCCCCTGGGGCGGCGGCGCCGGCCAATTTCCTCGACGAACTCGAGACCGTGCGGGGCGGCTTCATGGCAGCCGTCGATGCCACACCACCGGCATCGGCCTCGGTCAATGGCACGGCAGCCCTCTCCAGCCCATCCACGTCCATTCCGACTGACAGCGCCCGGGCGACCGGCGAGCGAGGCGAGCAGGTGGAGCGCTTCATGAAACGCCTCGAAGCGCCCGCCCAGGCGGCGAGCCGTCGCACCGGGGTTCCGGCCGAACTGATCCTGGCGCAGGCGGCACTGGAAACCGGCTGGGGACGTCGTGAGATTCCCACGGCCGACGGTGGCAACAGCTACAACCTGTTCGGCATCAAGGCAGGTAAGAACTGGAACGGCAGGACCACGGACGTCACGACCCACGAATACATTGGCGGACAGCGTACGCGCGTCGTCGATACGTTCCGGGTCTACGGCTCCTATGAGGAAGCTTTCACCGACTATGCCCGCCTGATCGGCGACAACCCCCGTTATGCGGAAGTGACGACTGCCGGTAACGCTGAGCAGGCCGCCCGCGCCTTGCAGGCGGGCGGCTATGCCACCGACCCGGCTTATGCCGACAAGCTGATTGCGATGATGAACAGCATGGGACCGATGGGGCAGCCGCGCGGCGATTCGCTGGTCTTTTTCCACTACTGATTTCTGACACAGTGATTCGACCGCGCCGTCTTTTTGGCAGTGCTTGCCTAAAGGTTTTCGAGGTCAGGCCGATATAACGGACATTGGCGAAAGGAAACGATACCATGAGCATCCTATTTTCCGTCGGCCTGAGCGGTTTGAATGCCGCCCAGAACGCGCTGAACACTACCGGCAACAACATCAGCAACGTCTACACGCCCGGTTATAACCGGGAGCTGACCATTCTTGGCCAGAGCCGTGCCGATGCCGGGGTGCAGGTCAACGATATTCAGCGTCAGTACAACCAGTACGTGGCCTCGCAGCTCAACGCCGCGACCAGTGCCTCCCGTGCGCTGGAAGCCTACGGTAACCAGATCAGCCAGATCGACAACCTGCTCGCCGATCGCGAAGCGGGGCTGGCGCCGTTGATGCAGAATTTCTTCTCCTCGCTGGAAGACCTGGCCGGTGCGCCGTCCGACCCGGCCGCACGTCAGGGTGTGCTGGGGGCGGCCAACACGCTGACCGCTCAGTTCCGTGCCTTCGACGGCTACCTGCAAGATATGCAAGAGGGCATCAACGGGCAGATAAAGGACGAAGTCACCCAGATCAACAACATGACCGAGCAGATGGCGACGCTGAATCGCGAGATCGCACTGGCGCGAGCCCGTAGCGGCGAGGCGCCCAACAGCCTGCTCAATCAGCGCGACCAACTGGTGCATGAGCTCAGCGAGCGCATGGACATTCGCTTGAACATCCAGGATGGCAAGAGCTACAACATCAGCCTGCCCAACGGCCAGCCGTTGGTATCGGGCACCAACCACTACAAGCTCGAAACGATGCGTGCGCCTAACGATCCGCAGCGTACCGTATTGGGCTATCGCGATTCCGGCAGCAACCTGGTAGCGCTGTCGGAAGACACCATCCAGGGCGGCACCCTGGGCGGGTTGATGACCTTCCGGGCCGAAACCCTCGACAGGACGCAGAACCAGATCGGCCAACTGGCGGTGTCGCTGGCGGTGAGCTTCAACGAGCAGCACCATAAGGGCGTGGATCTCGATGGCAATCAGGGCGAAGACTTTTTCAGCATCGGCCAGCCCCAGGCCTTCTCCCACTCGCATAACAGCAGCGGGGTGGAGGTAACGGCGGCCAGCTTCGATGAAACGAACATTGATCGACTGCGTGCTACCGATTACACGGTACGCTTCACCGGTGGTGAGCCGCAGGTGATTCGCAAGGATAACGGCCAGGCCGTGCCGGCCAACGAGGTGGACTGGGACGTCGACTCCTCGACGCTTAGCTTTGGTGGCATGACGCTCGAATTCAACGGCACGCCGGCGGCCGGTGATCGTTTCGAGGTGCAGCCGGTGCGTCGAGCCGCAGCCGGTTTCGAGTTGCAGATCAGCGATCTGGACAAGATCGCGGCGGGTGATGGGGGATATGGGAGCGAAGAAGGCGACGCGCTTCATTCCTTCAAAAGTTCGGGCGATTTGCCTGTTAGCGATCTAAGTGTATCGTCAGGGGCTTTTTCCAATAGTAAGAAATATCAGCTAGAAGTGGACTCGGAAGGTACGTTGGCACTGACACCTGCGGCAACGATTCGGGTGAATGGTGAACTCTTCGATGCGTCTACGGATAAACTGCCTGTCGGGGCAACCGTTGTTATTGATGGTATTACTTTCACGCTTGATGAGCTTCCTGGCGAAGATGAAACGGCGTCGTTGACGGTCACCCAGAATGTCATTGCTGCCACGGGCGACAACCGCAATGCCCTGGCATTGCAGAATTTGCAGAGCGAGGCACTGGTGGGGGGGCGTGCATCCTTCAGCCAAGCCTACGCCGGCATGATCAGCGATGTGGGCAACCAAACCAATATCGTCAAGGTGAATCTCGATGCGCGCCAAGGGCTCACCGATCAACTCAAGGCGGTACAGCAGTCCGAATCCGGCGTCAATCTTGATGAGGAAGCGGCCAACCTGATCCGCTACCAGCAATTTTACATGGCCAACGCCAAGGTGATCGATACAGCGTCATCGCTGTTCGACACCATTCTCGGCCTGCGTAACTGATTCGAAGGGAGTCCAGTACGATGCGTATCAGCACCGTGACCATGTTCGATCAGAGCGTGGCATCCATGAACCGGCAGCAGAGCGACTTCCTCAAGGTCAGCCAGCAGATCGCCAGCGGCCGTCGGGTGGTCAATCCCTCCGACGATCCCCAGGCCTCCTCGAGGGCGGTGGGGGTCGGCCAGGCGAAGGCGATCACACAGCAATATGCCGATGCTCGGGTCACGGCTCGCAACACACTGGGCCAGGCCGAGAGCGTGGTCAACGGCGTGGCCGACGGTATCACCAGCGCCAAGACGCTGCTGATCCAGGCGGCAAGCGATACGCTGAGCGATGTCGACCGCCAATCGATCGCCTCCGAACTGCGCAGCGTCTACGAAACCTTGATAGGACAGGCCAACGCCACCGACGGCAACGGTCGTTACCTGTTCGGCGGCTATAGCGATGACGCGGCGCCCTTCGCCCGTACCAGCGGTGAGGGGGTGTCGGGTACGACGTACATGGGTGACGGCAACACACGCGAGCAGCGTATCGACGCCTCACGGTTGATGCCGGTATCCGACAACGGCATTACTATCTTCCAGAGCGTGCCTTCCGGCGCCGGCTATGTGGCGCGGGCGGAGCGCGAAAGTGCGCCGGCGGAGCCGAACGGTCTAGGCGTTCAAGACGGGTATTACGCCAACGCGGGCTCGGTAACGTTTACCAGCGGGCCGAACCGCGTGGATCCGAATGCCGAGCATTTCGGCAAGCCATTTACCATCAACTTCAACGAAGAGGGTGGTGAGATTCGAGTTCAGGTCGCGAACCCCGATGATCCCGACGAATTGATCTATGACCAGCCTTACGAATCCGGCAAGACCGTCAGCTTCGGTGGGATCAGCATCACGCTCGAGGGTGAACCCGAGGGCGGTGACCAGATTCACGTGCGTCCCGCCGATGACGAGGGCGCCAACCAGGATCTGTTCAAGACCCTCAAAGACGCCATCGATCTGTTGGAGATGGACCAGGAGGACACCGCCGAGAACCGCGCTCATTTCCGCAACACCCTCAATACGGCAATGCGCGAGCTCGACAACAGCCTGGACAACGTACTCACCGTGCGTGCCTCCATGGGCGCGCGCCTCAACGAGTTGGACGTGGTCGATGCCGTAGCCGGCAATCGCATGATGAACTACGAGCAAACGCTCTCCGACCTGGTGGATCTCGACTACGCCCAGGCAATTTCCGAATACAGTCTGCGTCAGGTGGGATTGCAGGCCGCCCAGAAGGCCTTTGTCGACGTGAAGGGGATGTCGTTGTTCAACTTTCTGTAAAAAATTCCTGGCAGGGATGCCGTCGAAGCGTTTTCTCTACTCCGGTTCCCTGCAGACCTAGCCGGCCTTCGGCCTGGTCTCTTTTCGCCGCTCCGGCTTGCCGGGGCGGTTTTTTTATCGCTCGTGTCGGAAAAGACCCGCGGTTCAAGTGAGAGGCGCCATGGCCTCGATGAGCTGATAAAGAAAATGAATGCCGCTGCTGAACAGGCGATGCAGGAAGCCGGAAAGATCGGTCATCAACACCATCAGCAGAACGAGACCGATGGTGAGCGTCATGGGAAACCCGATATTGAAGACCGTCAGCTGAGGAGCGGAGCGGTTGAGAATGCCCATGGCCAGGTTGAGGATCAGCAGCGAGCCGACCAGCGGCAGGGCCAGCGACATGCCGGCAACGAAGATGGTGCCACCGTAGCGTGCCAGCATCTCGAAAGCCGCCGGATTGAAGGCGCCGATACCCACGGGCAAGCTGTGAAAGCTCATTACCAGGGCCTCCAGTATCATCAGGTGGCCTCCGAGAGCGAGGAACAGCAGCAGCGCGATCATATAGAGGACCCGTGAGAGGATCATGCTGTTGGTACCGCTGCTGGCATCGAAGAAGGTGGCGAAGGCCAGCCCCATCTGCAGGCCGATGAATTCGCCGGCGGCCTGTACGACGGCAAATATCACCTGCATGACCAGCCCCATGGCGATGCCTATCAGCATCTGTTCCACCATGATGCCCAGGCCCGCCCACGACATGACGGGGACATCGGGCATGGGCGGCAACACCGGCGCAACGACGATCGCCACCAGCAGGGCGAGTCCGAGCTTTGCCTGTCTGGGAACGCTGGAGTGACTCCACAGCGGGGCGGCGGCGAAGAAGGCGAGAATGCGTACGAAAGGCCAGAGCAGGGCCACCAGCCAGCCCTGCAGTTGGGCGAAGGTCACCTCGACCATGAGCGGTTCACATCAGCATGCCGGGGATGCCGGTGATGAGGTTGCGTGTGAAATCGGTGATCAGTTTCAGCAGCCAAGGTCCGGCCAATACCAGTACGGTAAAGACCCCGAGAATCTTGGGGATAAAGGAGAGTGTCATCTCGTTGATCTGTGTGGCCGCCTGGAACAGGCTGACGAGGAGGCCCGTCAGCAGGGCGGTAATCAGCAGCGGTCCGGCCAGGAAGAGGGTGACCCGCATGCCCTGGTAGGCGATTGCCATGACCGTTTCCGGTGTCATCGTTGACTCCTCGCCGCGCATGGAGCGGCCGTATCGGTTGCGGCGTGCGGCCGCTAGCGCATCGACTAGATGAAGAAACTTTCCGAAAGCGACCCAACGATCAGCTGCCAGCCATCCACCAACACGAACAGCATCAGCTTGAAGGGCAGCGAGATCGTGGCCGGGGGGACCATCATCATGCCCAGCGACATCAGCGTGCTGGCCACGACCAGATCGATGATCAGGAACGGGATGAAGATGGTGAAGCCGATCTGGAAGGCGGTCTTGAGTTCGCTGGTGACGAAGGAGGGTACCAGGATGCGCAGCGGCACATCTTCGGGGCCCTGCATCGGGCCCACGTCGCCCAGGCGAGCGAACAGCGCCAGGTCATTCTCGCGGGTCTGTGCCAGCATGAACTCGCGGAACGGCTCCTGGGCCAACGCCAGGAACTCTTCGAAATTGATCTCTTCGGCGGTCAGCGGTACCCAGGCGGTTTCGTAGACCAGGCCGATCACCGGCGACATGATGAAGAACGTAAGAAACAGCGCCAGGCCGAGCAGCACTTGGTTGGGCGGTGTGGACTGAGTGCCGATGGCGGTGCGCAGCAGGCTGAGCACGATGATGATCCGAGTGAAGCTGGTCATCATCAGCAAGGCGGCCGGCAGGAAGGCCAGTGAACTGAGCAGCAGCAGCGTCTGGAGCGAGAGCGACCATTGCTGGCCGCCGTCGTCGAGCGGTCGGCTGACGATGCCGGGCAACTGCTGGGCGATGGCATCCAGCGGCATCAGGGCCAGCGCCACCGCCATCAGCAGGCCGAGGGCGAAGGAAGAAGACGCACGTGGGTTCATGAACTACCCCGCCCGGGGCCTCCCAGGCCGGCATTCTGCTTCAAGGCACGGGCGAAACGTGCAGCGAAGCGCTCTCCCTGCGGCAGCTCGCTGCTCGCGGCGTTACCCTGATCGGGTGGGGCAGGAAGCTCGTGCAACTTGCCGATCTGACCGTTCCCTACACCGAGCACCAGCCAGGTGCCCTCGACCTCGACGATCACCAGCCGCTCGCGATTACCCAGCGGTGTGCTGGCGACGATCTGCAAGTGTCCGCCGGCGACACGGCGCTGCGGCCCCCAGCGGCGGAGGAGTGCCGTGCAGACCAGGATGATCACGATGACCAGCGCCAGGGCGGCGGCCGTCTTGCCCAGAGTGGCCATGCCCACCAGGCTGTCGCCGCCGGCCAGCGCCTCGAGCCCTGCGACGGACGTCTCGGTAGAGGAGGTATCGCTCATCGGTTCAGTTTCTGCACCCGCTCGGAGGGGGTGATGATCTCGGTGATGCGGATGCCGTACTTGTCGTCGACCACGACCACTTCGCCCTGGGCGATCAGATAACCGTTGATCAGGATGTCCATCGGTTCGCCGGCCAGACCATCGAGTTCAACGACCGAGCCTTGGGCGAGCTCCAGCAACTGCTTGATGGTCAGCTTGGTACGGCCCAATTCCACGGTCAGCTTGACCGGGATGTCCATGATCATTTCGAGGTCGCGTGCAACGCCGCTCTCCTTGCCCTTGTCGAGGGGACGGAAGATGCGATCACCCGCGGATTTCGGCGCGGGGGACGGCGCGCTTGAGGGCGTTTCGTCAGCCGCGGCTTCGACGGCTTCTTGTTCGGCCAAGGCTTCCGCCCAGGGATCGTCATCGCTGGAACCGTCCGCGGCGGCCTCGGCCGCTTCTTGTTCGGCCATGGCCTCCGCCCAAGGGTCGTCGTCTGCAGCGGGCTCGTGGCGGCTCTGCTCCGACATGGCGGCGGCCCAATCGTCGTCGGAAACGTTCTGATCGGGTTTCTTGGGATCAGTCATGCTTGGATTCCTTGGCTTGAGGCGCTGCGCCCTTGATAAAGGCGTCCTTGGACACCGGGTTTTGCGCACCATGATCGATGATGCGGATGACACGCAGCGCGCGCTGCTCGTGCTGGCTGCCGTAGTCGCACTCCATCACGGGAACGCCATCGACACTGGCAGTAACGGTTTCGGGTAGCTCCAGGGGCAATACGTCGCCCACCTTGAGCGCCATGACATGCGCGATGCAGGTCGGAATGTCGGTGAAATTGGCCACCAGCTCCACTTCGGAACGGCGAATCTCGCCGGCCATTCGCTTGGTCCAGGAGCCGTCATTATCGTGATGACCATCGCTATGCGGGTTGGCCAGCAGATCGCGCAGCGGCTCGATCATCGAGTAGGGAATGCAGATCTGAAAACTGCTGGTCAGATTGCCGACCTCGATGTTGAAGTTCGTGTTGACCACGATCTCGTTGGGCGAATTGGTGATATTGGCGAATTTCGACTGCATTTCCGAACGCAGGTAGTGAATCTGGAGCGGATACACCGACTTCCATGACTCCTCGTAGGCGTCGATGGCCAGATTCAGCAAACGCTGAATGATGCGCTGTTCGGTATTGGTGAACTCGCGGCCTTCCGACTTGGTAAGAAAGCGTCCATCGCCACCGAACAAGTTGTCCACCACCATGAAGACCAGATTGGGCGGGAACACGATCAACGCCGAACCGCGCAGCGGCTTCATGCCGATGATGTTGATATTGGTCGGCACCGGCACGTTGCGAGAAAATTCGCTATAGCTCAGGTAGCGCACCGAATCGACGGTAATGTCGGCGCTGCGGCGGAGCAAATTGAACAGCCCCATGCGGAAGTGCCGGGCAAAGCGCTCGTTGATGATGTCCAGCGCCTGAAGGCGCTCGCGGATCACACGGTGCTGGGTCGCCGGATCGTAAGGACGAACGCGAGACTCGTCGCCGCTTCGCGCAACGGGCTCGTCGTCGCCGCTGACTCCCTTGAGGAGGGCGTCGATCTCATCCTGCGATAGCAGATCGTCTTGAGACATGATGGCCTGGGACCCGTTATTGCACGATGAACTCGGTAAACAGCACGTCCTGGACCTCCAGGGGCGGCTGAGGCTCGGTCAGCGGCTCGGCCAGCGTGGCGATGACCTCCTCGCTCAGACGACGCTTGCCTTCCGGCGAGGTCAGCTCGCTGGCCTGCTTGCCGGAGAACAGCATCAGCAGGCGGCTGCGGACCTGCGGCATGTGCTCGGTGAGAATGGTGCGGGTCTCGTCGCTGCCGACCTTGAGCGAGATGCCGGTATAGAGCAGGCGCGAGCCGTAGCTGTCATCGGCCAGGTTGACCGTGAACGGATCGATCTTGACGAAGATCGGCGTTTGACGCTCCAACTGCTGCGTCTGGGCGCTGCCTTCGGCATCCCCGTTGCGGTCGCTCATGACCATGTAGATCGCTGCTGTGGCCGCGCCCGTGGAGAGCAGTACCAGCAGTATCATCAGCCACAGGAGCTTGGAGGAGCCACGCGTCGATTTCGCCATTACCGTGCCTTTCGTGTCGTTACAACCGTTGAGGGAATTATGTCGGAGACGCGCGGCCCGTGAAGGGGGGAACAGGCCACGCGAAAGGGGCTATCTTGCCTTTTTGTCAGGCATAGAGATTGACGCGTCCCTCCAGAGAGACCTGGGTCGCTAGCGCATCGTGCTCCTCACCGTCCACGAGCATCGCCTCGCCACCTTGTCCGGGAGCCGAGCGGCCCTGCTGGCCGCCGTTGCCGGCGAATGCCTGGGCGTCATGCTGCCGCTGCTCGCCGACGGAGGTGTCCCCCAGGCTGATGCCCTGCTCGGCAAGCGATTCACGCAACTGGGGAATCGCTTGCTCGATGGCCTGACGGACCTGGGCGTGCGCCGACAGGAATTGCGCTTGCGCGCCTTGCTCGGTGACCTTCAACGTGACCGAAAGCGGCCCCAGCTCGGCCGGATGGAGATGCATCTCGATGCGCTGCTCCCCGCCATGGCGGGCGAACTGCACCAACTGCTGTCCCAACTGCCCGGGCCAGGCGGGGCTCTGCAAGGGAGCGCTCAGATGGGTCTGGGCAGGTATCGGCACGGTCGTTTGAGCGCCCGAGGTGGAAACCGTTGAAGCGGCTTGGGGAGCAAGGGGAACGGATTCCGGCACGAAGCCACCTCTCGCGGTATCGCTGGCTGCGCGAAGGTCGGCGCCGTTGGCCTGCACGCCGTGGGTCGGAAGCGCTGCCGCACGGCTCGAGGCGAACTCGGCACTGCGCGTGGCCGCTTCGGCACCATCGCGGGCCGGAGGTGGGGTGGCCCCCGCGAGCAGCGGATTTGTCGCCTCCGCGCGCGTCATGGCGCGCTGGGTGTCCGCGTTCGCGGGCACCTCTGCCAACTGAGCGACACCGGGCAGGGGAGCCGGGGTGCGTTCGGCGGCGCCCTGTGACCTGAGCGCGGCATCCATCGGGGCCGACATCAGCGCCACGGCATCGGCCGCCGTATTGGGCAGCGGCGTTTCACCGGCCTGGGACAGCTCGGCCGGCAGCCATGCCGGGTTCGGCAGGGCGGCATCGGTCGCTCCGGTTTGCCATTGCTGGGTCTCTTCGATCAGTGTCAGGCGGGCCATGATCTCATCGAGGAGGGCATCGGTATCGCCGGCATCCGTTTCACCATCAGCCCGGGCCAGCCGGGCATCAAGCGCTTGCAGCAGCGTCTGATGTGCGGCCATGGTCGATGGCGCGGTCCCATGGGCCGCGTTTCCCAGCGCTTTCAGCATCGGCCCACCGGCTGCGGTGTGAGCGGCGCCGCCGGCGTTGGCCAGGCTCAGGGCGAAACGACCGTTTTGGCCGACGGCGCCGGGCTCGACGTTGCCGGTTGCCTGGGACGGCAGCGAGGCCAGGATCATGGAAATGTTCATCGTTGTCTCCTAAACCGAATCACGACGCGTACTCGGTGCGCTGGCGCAAGAGCCGTCCAGCCGCCATTTCGTCGCTGATGCGCTGTTCGCGGCGGGCTTCCTGCCGCTGCTGCTCGACCTCACGCCGCGATGCCAGGGTGTCGAAGGCCGACAGGCGTTTCTGTTCCTGCTGCCATTGTTGCTGACGCTGCTGGACGCGCTGCTGCTGGGCATCCAGCGCCTCTCTGGCGCGTTGCAGGGCGGCGTCCAGCGAGGCGAGGAATTGTTGATAGTTGTGCATGCTGGCGGGATCGATCCCTTCACGCATGGCCTGCTGCAGGCGCTCGGCATACTCGAGACGGTAACGGTTGAGCGACTCCAGTTGGGCGGCCACCTGGCGCTCGCTATGGCGCTCGCCCGCCAGCATCTGACCTGCCTGATCGCGGGCGTCGCGGGCCAGCTCGCTCAACATGGCGAGTTGTGACGATGCACTCATTGCCTGACTCCTAGGGTCTCAGCAAGACGCTGTCGAGAGGCCTCTATCGAGGCGTTTTCATTCATCCCCTGCTGCAGAAAATGCTCCAGCAGCGGGTAGCGCTGGACAGCTTCATCCAGCTGCGGATCGTGGCCGGGACTGTAGGCGCCGACGCTGATCAAATCGCGGTTGCGCTGGTAGCGCGAGAAGAGACGCTTGAAGGTCTGCGTCATCGACAGCTGCCCGTCATCGATGATGTGCGTCATGACACGGCTGATCGAGGCTTCGATATCGATCGCCGGGTAGTGACCGGCTTCGGCCAGCGTGCGCGACAGCACGATATGACCGTCGAGAATGGCGCGAGCCGAGTCGGCGATGGGATCCTGTTGATCGTCGCCTTCGGTCAGCACGGTATAGAAGGCCGTGATCGAGCCGCGACCGCGCTCGGCGTTGCCGGCGCGCTCCACCAGGCTGGGGATCTTGGCGAAAACCGACGGCGGATAGCCTTTGGTGGCGGGCGGCTCGCCGATGGCCAGGGCAATCTCGCGCTGGGCCATGGCGTAACGCGTGAGCGAGTCCATGATCAGCAGCACGTTCTTGCCCTGGTCGCGGAACCCTTCCGCCAGGCGGGTGGCGTAGGCTGCCCCCTGCAGGCGCTGCAATGGCGACGTATCCGCCGGTGCCGCCACGACCACGGCGCGACGGCGTCCTTCCGCCCCCAGAATGTTATCGATGAAGTCCTGCACTTCGCGCCCCCGTTCACCGATCAGCCCCACCACGATGACATCGGCCCCGGTATAGCGAGCCATCATGCCGAGCAACACCGACTTGCCCACGCCGGAGCCGGCGAACAGCCCCATGCGCTGCCCGCGTCCCACGCTGAGCAGGGCGTTGATGGCACGGATGCCGACATCGATCTGCTCGTTGATCGGCGCACGCTTGAGCGGATTGAGTGGCGGGGTGGAGAGTGGGGCGCGGGGGGCGCTGTCCAGCGGGCCGAACCCATCGAGAGGCTCGCCATTGCCGTCGACCACTCGACCGAGCAGCGATTCGCCGAGCGGGAAACGGCGCGCGGCGTGATCGGGGCCATCGCCGAGCGGGAAGACACGGGCGCCGGGCATCAGCCCGGTGATCTCGGTGAGCGGCATGAGAAACAGCCGATCGCCATTGAAGCCGACGACTTCGGCTTCGGCAAAGCGCGGCGGTTCGCTACCGCCCGGTGAGAGCAGCTCGATACGACAGGCGTTGCCCAGGGCCACGCGCAGGCCGACCGCCTCGATCACCATGCCGGTGGCGCGCAGCACCCGGCCGCTGGTGCGATACCCCGGCACGGTTTCCACGCGCTCACGGACATGCCGCAGCGTCTGCTGCCAGCGTGTCTGATGCGTGTTGAAGCGCGGAGCCACTGCGTCGGCCATGTGCGTACGGTGCCTCTGGTTATGCGTCGTTATCGTGACGATCGTTGCCGCGATCGTTATCGGAGCCGCCATGGTGGGCGGCCGCCGTACGTCGCCGCCGAACCTGGGATTTGACGGCCTCCCAGCGCGCTTCCCAAGTGGCGTCGAGTTCGCCATTGGCGCTGGTGACACGGCAGCCGCCTCGGGTCAGTTGGTCGTCGGGCTGCAGTTTCCAGCCGGCGGCGGCCAGCTCGCTGCCCAGGTGCTCCTCGACCAGTCGATGATCCTGTGGATGGAGCCAGAGTCGCTGCTGACCGATGAGCGGCGGCTCGGTGTGCAGCAGCGCCTTGACCAGCTCCAGCACCTGGCGGGGGCGGGCCTTGAGTGCATCGCCGGCCAGTTGATAGCCGGCCGATAAAGCCAGCTCCACCAGGTCGCCGGCGATGTCGTCGTCGATCCCGGCCAGCGCCTCGGCGAACTGTTCCGCCAAGGGCTTGAGGGGGGCAACGACCTCCCGTGTGCGCTGCTGCAACTCGCGCTGCGCCTCCTGACGCCCCTCTTCAAGCCCTTGCACATGCCCTTCGCTGCGGCCCGCCTCGAAACCGGCCCGGTAGCCTTCTTCGCGGGCTTCGCGCATGACGTTCTCACGCAGCGCCTTGAGTTCGGCCTGGCGCTGGAATTGCTCGCGTCGCCGTGCCTCCTGAACGGGATCGCGCTCGCGCGGTGCCGCCTCGTTCCTGGCCTCGCGCTGAAGCTCTCCCATCTGCCAGCGCTGCCATGGCGCGTGGCGTTCGGAAGAAGCGGGGGCGCGCTCAGACATAGGTATCGTCTCCACCGCTCAGCACGATCTCGCCGGAATCTGCCAGGCGACGCACCACCTGCAGAATCGCTTTCTGCTCGGCCTCCACCTGGGAAACGCGTATCGGCCCGCGCGCCTCCATGTCCTCGCGCATCAGATCGGCGGCGCGGCGAGACATGTTGCGCAGGAACTTTTCCATGAGCCCTTCCGGCGCTCCCTTGAGGGCCACCACGAGCGAATTGGTGTCGATTTCCTTGAGCAGCAGTTGAATGCTGCGGTCGTCGAGGTCCATGAGATTCTCGAACAGGAACATCTCGTCGATGATCTTCTGGGCCAGGTCCTCGCTGTGGGCGCGCACCGTCTCGATCGCGGTCTCCTCCAGTGAGGAATTCATCAGATTGAGAATTTCCGCGGCCGTCCTCACGCCGCCCATCTTGCTGCGCTTGAGGTTCTGGCCGTCGAGCATGCCCGAGAGCACCTCGGTGAGCTCCTGCAGGGCGGCGGGCTGTACGCCGCTGAAGGTGGCGATACGCAGAACCACGTCGTTGCGTAGCTTGTCGTCGAACAGTTCGAGAATATCGGCGGCCTGGTGACGCTCGAGATGAACCAGGATGGTGGCGATGATCTGCGGATGCTCCTCGCGGATCAGTTCGGCCACCATCGAGGCTTCCATCAGATTGAGCGAGTCGATGCCGCTGCTGGTGCCCGTCGATTCCAGGATGTCCTCGATCAGGCTGGTGGCGCGCTCGCTGCCCAGCGCCTTGGTCAGCACCGAGCGGATGTGATCACTGGAGTTGAGGTTCAGCGCGATGAACTCCTCGGTCTCGCGATGGAACTCCAGCATCACCTGCTGCATGTCCTCATGCGAGACCTGGTCCAACTCCGCCATCTCCATGCTGAGCTGCTGAATCTCCTTGGGCGCGAGGTACTTGAAGACCTCCGCCGCGCTGTCCTCGTCGAGGGCCAGCATCAGGATGGCGCTGCGGCGTACGCCGCTCATGGGCTTGGCACTACTCATGCTTGTTCATCCAGCTGCGAACGATCATGGCGATCATGCGTGGATCCTCCTGGGCAAGCTCACGCAGCTCGGCCAGGTGGTCTTCATAGGCCGACGAGCGGCGCTTGCGCTTCGGCTTCTGGTAGGGGCGCAATTCCTCATCGGCCTCGGTGGATTCGAGATCCCCCTCGGCGGCCTCCGGTTCATCGCCGACCCGTACCTGCAGGCCGGTGCCGGGAGCGGTGGCCAATACGGGCTGTTCGGTATAGCGCTTGATCAGCGGGCGCAGGATCAGCAAGTAGCCGAGCAGGGCGCCCAACGCGACGAGCAGATAGCGACCTAGGGTGAGGGCCAGTTCGTGTACCGCAGGCGACTGCCACCACTCGAGGGCTTCCTCGTCCTCGAGCGCGCGGCTGAACGGACTGTTGACCACCTCGATCTCGTCGCCGCGCGCCTGCGAGAAGCCGATGGCCTGACGCACCAGGCGCTCGATCTGGGCGACCTCGACATCACTGAGCGGGACCCGCTGCCATTCGCCTTCCTCGTCGCGCTCCTCGCGATAATCGACGACCACCGCGGCGGTAAGGCGAGTCACCTGTCCCTGACGATGCTGGACATGCGACACGCTGCGATCGACCTCGTAATTCACCACGTCGTCCTGCCGCAGGTTGTTCAGTGCCTGCAGGTTCTGTTGCGCTTCTTCTGTTTCTTCGTCGGTGAGCTCGCCGTTCTCGTCCTCCGGCAGCTCGATGGGCGAGGGGGCCGTGCCGGGAGGCGTGTTGCTCAGCGCACCGGGAATGCCCAGGGCAAGATCGTCACCACCGTTATAGGAGAGACTGGACTGACGGCTGCGCACCGCGGCTTCATTGGGGGGCTGGTTGGGGCCGTAGCGCTCGGAGGTTTCCTCGCGACGGGAGAAGTCCACCTGGGCCGTCACCTGGGCGCGCACGTTCTGCTGACCCAGGATGGGGGCCAGGATGTTCTCGATGCGCTGGCGGAAGGAGCGTTCGACCTCGGCGACGTAATCGAGTTGGGTGGCGTCCAGCCCACGGCCTTGCGTGTTCGGCTGCGACAGCAGGCGGCCATTTTGATCGACCACCGTGACGTTTTCCGAGGCCAGGTCCGGCACGCTGCTGGATACCATGTGAATGATGGCGCTGACCTGGCTGTCGCCGATGGTGCGGCCCGACTCCAGCGTCACGATGACGGACGCCTTGGCCGGTTCGCGGTCGCGCACGAAAACCGAAGCGCGTGCCATGGCCAGATGGACGCGGGCGCGAGCGACCGGCCCGAGGGATTCGATCGAGCGCGATAGCTCGCCTTCAAGCCCGCGTTGGTAATTGACGTGCTCGGCGAATTCGCTGACGCCGAATGCCTGGTTGTCCATCAGCTCGAAGCCGACGTTGCCGCCATGCGGCAGCCCTTGTTCGGCGAGCTGGAGCCGTAAGCTATGCACGGACTCGCCCGGCACCAGCAGTGCCGAACCGCCTTCGCTGAAACGATACGGGATGCCGCGGCTGTCGAGCTCATTGATGATGCGACCGCCGTCGGCTTCGGAGAGGTTGCTGTAGAGCACGCGATACTCCGGCGCGCGTGCCCACATCAGCAGAGCGACCACGATCGCGATCACGGCGGCGCCACCGATCAGTATGGCGATCAGTGGGTTGCCGCTCAGCTGCTGTTGCAGGCGCGCCAGCATCGCCGCCGGAGGGGCGTGGCTGGCCGTCGTGTCCTGACGACCCTGGGTGGTGGCGCCGTTGCTCATGCGCACCCCCACGGGAAAGCGCCGAGGGTCGCTTGGAACTTGTTGCGAGAAGATGGCATTGATTGAATCCGTCCATCGTATTCTGGCACGCCGCACGGGGCGCAACTGTGATGGACGCTATTATGCGAGTCGCCCTCTAGTCCAAAGGCGGGAAAAGCCTCGTTTTTCACTGCCAATTGGCCGCTTGGCTGGCGAAGAGGACCTGTTAGCCTAGCACTACATTCGCCAGGGGCCGGTTTTCCCGCTCCGGCCATCACCTTCGCAACGGACACAAGGGGCGCGGATCATGAGTTCACCCGCCATCCAGTCGGCACTGGCCCAGATGCAGTCGCTGGCGACCCAGGCCAGTGGGCAGGTCGGCAAGGGCCAGCAGGTCTCCACCCAGATAGGGGCGGGAGGGTTTGCCGGCGAGCTGCAGGCCTCGATCCAGCGAATCAATCGCCTGCAGCAGGCATCGAACGCCAAGGCCATGGCCTTCCAGGCCGGCGACCCCAACGTCGAGCTCAACGACGTCATGGCCGACATGCAGAAGGCCAGCGTGGCGTTTCAGATGGGCCTGCAGGTGCGCAATCGCCTTGTCACCGCCTATAAAGACGTCATGAACATGCAGGTGTAACCTTCAAACCTCCAAGCTGATCAACCGGCCGTTCAGCTCGTCCAGCCGTTCGGCGATAACCAGCACCTCCTCACTGGGGATCTGGCGCAGCACATCGCCGGTCTCCCGATCGACGATGCGCGTGACGATCTGCGAGGCTTCGTCTCTGAGCTCGAACTCGACGCCGTACTGCCGTAGCACCTCGTTGATGCGCTGAATCGGCTCCACCAGGTCGGCCTGGGTCGGTGCAATGCCGTGGCTTTCGGCCTGTGCCAGCATGGTGCCGGCCGTGGGCAGCGAAGCCAGAACGGTCTCCTTGCGCTGCCGCGGCGAGAGATCATGCAGCGCGGAGCTGCTCAGGGCGTGTGTAGCATCGGTCAATGGCGAAGACATGTGGTGTTCCCTTGTTGGTATCCTGGCAAGCACGAGGGAAACACTGCACAAATGCCTACGGCGTTCCCTGTTAGCTCAGCCACCCCAGGCCGGTCATGACCGGCCTTTCCCATTACCCCTATCGGCCGCGCGCTTCCTTTCTTTAGGAAAAACTTCGATAGTGATGTGTGAGGATGTCCGGGCCGGCGACAGTGGGTCAGGCGGCCAGGCGCCGGCAGCATTGGACGTAATAACGATGCGTTGACGTGCGGCAAGGCGTAGCGGATACAATGGCGTAACGAATTGCTACATTAAGCGTATTCGTACCGTCATACGCAGGTTGCGCTTGAGTAAGAAGGCCGAATCAGGCCGGAAGGCCGGCGGGTCTCGAAAAGCTTCCACCGGAGCCCTCAAGTCGCAGATTCTCCTCAGTGAGGCGCCATGAGCCAAGAGCTACCCATCGAACGCATCATGCAGACCGGACTGCTGACCTGCGAGCCGGATACCCCCCTGTGGGTGGCCGCCGAGCGCATGGCGCATCGTCAGTGCAGTTCCATCGTGGTCATCGAGGCGGGCCAGCCGGTGGGCATCTGGACCGAGCATGATGCCTTGGCCATCGATTTCGCGGACCCCGAAGCCGTGCGCATGCCCATCGTCAAGGCCATGAGCCAGCCCGTGGCGAGCTTGTCTGTCTCCACAACGATCACCGAGGCGGCGTTGCGCTTCAATGCCGAAAGGCGTCGCCATTTCCTGGTCGTCAATGACGGCGGAGACCTCCTCGGCATTCTGTCGCAGACCGACGTCATCCTGAATCAGGGGCTCGAGCCGTACCTGCGTCTGCGTGAAGTCCAGGCTGCCATGCGTCAGCGTACGCTGGTGCTTGAAGGCAGCCAGCGGTTATCCCAGGCGGCGCGCTCCATGCGCCTCTCCGAGTGCGATGCCGTAGTGGTGAAGTGCGAAGACGGTGAGCTTGGCATCCTCACCGAGCGCGACCTGGTTCGCTTCGTGGCGGGTCACCCCGGTGATGCGCCCATCTCGGGGCTCGCCAGTCGCCCGCTGCTGACGGTCTGCCAGAACGATACCCTCATCAAGGCGCGCGACCTGCTGATGAACCATCGCGTACGCCACCTGGCCGTGCTGGACGAGGCCGGAGAGGTCGTGGGGCTGCTGGGATTTCGCGACATGCTGGCCGGCGCGGAACATCTCTACCTGCAGGATCTGCGCAACGCCCTGGAGCAGCGCGACCGTGCGCTCGCCCAGTCGCGCGAGAACCGGCAACTGGCGGAGCGTGTCATCGACTCTTCGCTCGAAGGCATCATCATTACGGATGCCAACAATCGCATCGAATTCGTCAACCGCGCCTTTACCCATATGACGGGCTATACCGCCGACGAAGTCATCGGCAAGACGCCCCAGATCCTGTCCTCGGGGCGTCATGAATCGGCGTTCTACCGTCAGATGTGGGAAACGCTGAAACGCTGCGGCTACTGGCGAGGCGAGATATGGAACCGGCGCAAGAGCGGCGAACTCTTCCTGGAATTGTTGACCATCACGGCAATCCGCGATGACGGCGGTACGGTGACGCACTATGCCGCGCTCTTCAATGACATCACCCACATGCGCGAGCAGGAAGAGCGCGTCCGCAAGCTGGCCTACTACGATCCCTTGACGGGGTTGCCGAACCGCCGGTTGCTCGAGGACAGGCTGGAGCTCGCCATTCGTCACGCGCATCGCAACCAGAGCCGGTTGGCGGTGATCTTCGTCGACCTGGATCATTTCAAGCAGGTCAACGACGCCTTGGGCCATGCCTTCGGCGATGAGCTGCTGGTGATGATCGCCGAGCGGCTACAGTTGCGCCTGCGCGAGGATGACACCCTGGCCCGCCTGGGAGGCGATGAGTTCCTGGTCATGCTGCCGGATCTGGAAGAGATCGATGAGGTCACGCGCATCGCTCGGCGCCTGGTCGAAGCAGTCGGTGAGCCTTGCGTGATCGAAGGACAAGAGTTCCGCGTCGGCTGCAGCCTGGGGATCAGCCTGTATCCGGACGATGCCACGAGCGCCGATTCGCTCGTTCACAACGCGGATGTGGCGATGTATCGGGCCAAGCAGGAAGGGCGCAACGGCTATCGCCTCTATCGCGACGAAATGAACCTGCAGGACGATCGTCAGCGGGCGCTGGAAACCGCCCTGCGCGAGGCCTTCGCCACGGGCGAAGGCCTTCAGCTTCACTACCAGCCCATTTTCGAGCGTGCGAGCGCGACCTTGCATAGCGCCGAGGCGCTACTGCGCTGGCACCATCCGCTGCTCGGCAGTGTGTCGCCGAACAGTGTGGTGACGTTGGCCGAGCGGGCCGGCCTGCTGCCGTCGCTAGACGACTACATTCTCGAGCAAGTCTGCGCCCAGTTGAGCGCCTGGAGTGCCGTTGGCGCCGGGCCGGTGCCGATCAGCATCAACCTTTCGGCTCGTCAGTTCTGGCAGCACGATCTGCCGGTGCGCATCGCCACCAAGCTGAAGGAGCATCGTCTTCCACCGGGTTTGCTGGGGTTCGAGATCGCCGAGCGCACCCTGCTCGACAAGCCGCATCAGGCGGTTGTCGTGCTGAAACGCCTGCGTCGGCTGGGCGGTGACGTGGCGATCAATGATTTCGGTACCGGCTATGCCTCGCTCGGCTACCTGCAGGAGCTGCCGGTCAGTCTGCTCAAGATCGATCGACGTTTCGTGCAGCGGCTGGACAGCGGGCAGCGGGGGAGCGCGGCAATCGTGGCCGCCGTCGCGGGGCTGGCACGGGAAATGGCGCTGCGCGTGGCGGCCGTCGGGGTCGAGAGCGAGGCTCAGCGGGAGGCGCTGGGGCGCCATGGCGTCGATCTGATCCAAGGCTATCTGACCGGTCGGGCCGTTCCTGCCGATCTCTTTGCCAGCCGTTACCTGGCATCGCGAAAAGGGGTGGAGGTTCCACAAGTCGATACGACCCGTTAGGCTACACGGCCTGGCCAGGCACCTCCGTTTCCCCTACGTTTCGGGTGATTCACCTCCTCTATGTCCTTTCCGACCAGTGACGCAAGCGATCATCGAGGCCCCATGCGCCACGAGTCGCTGTTGCCGACGCATCATGACCACGATCAGGACAGTGTCTGGATGATCGGCTATCTGGACATCATGACCTTGCTGGTCGCCTTGATGGTACTGATCTTCACGCTGACTCACCTGGGCCGCGCCGATGACGAGCCGGGCTACGTGGCTCCCCTGCCGAGCGAGGTGATCCGGACCCTGCCCTGGGCGCCGGTACCGCGCCTAGAGCCAAGGGGGCTGTCACCGACGGCGATCGCGGCGGCACTTGGCGTGGCGGGGCCGCCGGCTCGATCGACACCACCCGAAACGCCCGCGCCGGAAGGCCGCCTGCCGTTTCCGGCCCCTCCCACGCCGCTGGCGCTGCTCGAGCGTGACGACGCCACGCCGAGGGCATTGCCACAGCCGCTCGCGCCCGATGCCGCCGAGCTGTCGCTACCGCCCGCCGACTTCATGCTGGTGCTGACCGGCCGTCCACCC
Organism: Billgrantia pellis; assembly: GCF_008297955.1. Lineage (GTDB taxonomy): Bacteria > Pseudomonadota > Gammaproteobacteria > Pseudomonadales > Halomonadaceae > Halomonas > Halomonas pellis. The sequence goes on from NZ_VTPY01000001.1 coordinate 443,527, forward strand.
GCAGGGGTGCGCGACATCGATCCCGTTGCCATCGCCGGCTCCGAGACGCTGCAGCAGCGATGGGAGGAGCGGATACAGGAGGCCCCGTATCTGGCCGACCTGGAAGGAGTCGAGGTGTCGCGGGTCGCGGAAGGGTTGCGGTTGAGGGTGGAGGACCGTTGGTTGTTTCCCACCGCTGCCGCCGAGTTGACCGACGACGGTGAGGCGCTCATCCAGCGGTTGGTCGAGGTCATCCAGCGACACGAGGGGGAAGTCGCCGTGGAGGGCCACACCGACAGTCGACCGATCGAAACCGAGGCGTTTCCCTCCAACTGGGTGCTTTCCAGCGCCCGCGCCATTGCCATTGTGCACGCGCTGGAGCGGGCCGGGGTGGAGGCTCGTCGCCTGCGCGCCGTGGGCCTGGCCGATACCCGGCCACTGGCCGACAACGATACGGCAGAGGGCAGGGCGCAGAATCGCCGGGTGGAAGTGATTATCCACGCGCGCTGATGGCTAGGCGTTGTCCGAAGCGGGCCTGCGCTCGGTCATATGGCGTTGCACCGGCTCAACGGTCCTCTTTGAAGAAAACGCTAAAGTTATTTGGCTCGCGGCCGACATAACGAGGACCAGGAGGTAAATCCACCAACACAGGGCAGTTCTCATGGCCAGTATCTCTTCCCTCGGCATCGGCTCCGGGCTCGACCTCAACGGCCTGCTCGACCAGCTCGACGAGGCCGAGCGCGGCAAGCTCAAGCCCATCGAACGGCAGATCGAGACCCAGCAGGTCAAGATTTCCGCTTACGGCAAGCTGGAGGGGGCGCTGTCCGCTTTCCAGACCGCGGCCAAAGCGCTCAACGACGCCTCGCTCTACCAGAGCCTTTCCACTTCCGTCAGCGGCGATGCGGTACAGGCGGCGGCAGGTAGCGACGCCACGATAGGCCAGTACGACGTCACGGTAAATCACCTGGCGACGGCGGGCACCTTGGCTTCCGGGCGCCTGGAGGGAATCGAGAGCCTGGATCAGCCGCTGACCGATAGTGAGCAGACCCTGACACTGAGCTTCGCCAATGCGGAGGGTGGCGCGGGCGTTGACGTGCCGATTACCATCGCCGCGGGCAGCTCCCTGGAAGATATCCGCGATGCCATCAATGCGCATGAAGACGCCGGCGTAACGGCCTCCATCGTCAATGACGGCGCCGGCTACCGGTTGGCGCTGATGTCCAGCGAGACCGGTCAGGAAGCCTCCATCACCGGCCTCACTTTCGGTGACGCAGACGGAAACGCATATACTGACCCCAACAGCTTTTTCACCGCGGATGTAACGTTCAGCACCGCTGAAGGGGCCGGTGAGATCGCTCAGACGGGCCAGGATGCCAGCCTTGAGGTCAACGGCATTCCCATCGTCAGCGCCTCCAATAAAGTGGAGGGGGCTATCCAGGGCGTCACGCTCAACCTGGCGGAAGAGGGCAGCAGCATCGTCAAGGTGGAGCAGAACACCCGTGCGGTACGCGAAGCGATCACCGGCTTCGTCGAAGCCTTCAACTCACTCAAGGACACCATCGGCGAGCTGACCGCCTTCAATAGCGAAAGCGGCGCTGCCGGCGACCTGCTTGGCGACAGCGCCGTGCGCAGCATCGAATCGCGCCTGCGCAGCGTGCTGGGCGGCGGTGTGGCGGCGGAAGAGGGCGGCTTCGCCATGCTCAGCGAGATCGGCATTTCGCTGAAGCTCGACGGCAAGCTCGAAATCGATGAGGAGCGCCTGGACGAGGTCATCGTCAACGACCAGGACGCCCTGAGCGCCTTCTTCGCCGGTGACAGCACCACGGGTGGCCTGGCCGGCCAGCTCAGTGAAACGGTTACCCAACTGAGCGGCAGCAACGGTGCCCTGGGGGGCGCCAAGAGCGGTGCCGAGAACCGTATCGAGAGCCTTAAAGAGCGCTACATTCGCATGGAGCAGAGCATCGAAGGCACCATCGCCCGCTACCGCACCCAATTCGGCCAGCTCGACGGCCTGATCGCCCAGATGAACCAGACCAGCGACTATCTGTTCCAGCAGTTCGATATGATGAACGCCCAGCTCGGGAAGAAGTGATCGTCAACCCGTCAGCACCTCAGCCGCCCCACAGTGGGCGGTTGTCATTTTGAATGGCATGAAGCCGCCGCTGTCTCATTCCTTTCCTCGTTTCCTGGGCCTGTTCAGACTTGACGCCGTACTCCGCGAGTCCATTGACGACGTCACCGTCACGGAGACGGCCTTACGGCTTGGTATGACACGCGCTGCCCTTTATCGCATCCTGAAGGGAAGCGCGGGTATCTCCGCGGATATGGCGCTGCGCCTTGAGCGAGCGCTGGCGAGCTAAAGGTTTTCCCTCTGATGCCGATATTCCCTCCACCGGTGTATGTACATCACGTCCGATGGAGGGCATGGCGTGTTTACCCTCAACACCAACATCCTGTCGATGATCGTGCAGAACAACCTGCGCGGCAGCCAGAAGGCCATGCAAACCGCCATGCAGCGGCTCTCGTCGGGCCAGCGCATCAATAGCGCCAAGGACGACCCGGCGGGGCAGGCCATCGCCAACCGTATGACGGCGCAGATCCGCGGGCTCGACCAGGCGGCGAGAAACGCCAACGACGGTATCTCGCTGGTACAAACCGCCGAGGCGGCGCTCGGCCAGGTCAACGACAACCTTCAGCGTATTCGCGAGCTCACCGTGCAAGCCGGTAACGGCACGCTGAGCCCCACCGATCTTGCCGCGATTCAGGACGAGATCGACCAGCGCTTGGACGAGATCGACCGTATCGGGCTGCAAACGGGCTTCAACGGCGTTTCCGTGCTGGGAGAGAACCGCCGTGTGCACATTCAGGTAGGGGCCAACGACGGCGAGACCATTGCCATCGAACTCCAAACCATCGATCGGAATTCGCTGGGGCTGGAGGGTTTTCGCGTCGTGGCGGGCGAAGAGGGCGATGCCACCGAATCGCCGCTGGATACCCTCGATGAGGCGCTAAAACGCGTCGACCGCCAGCGCAGCCAGCTCGGCGCATTACACAACCGCTTCGAGGCGGTGATCGACAATATCCAGAGTACTGTCGTGAACCTCGGCGCCGCCCGCTCGCGCATCATGGATGCCGACTACGCCCGGGAAGCCTCCAACCTGGTGCGTGCTCAGATCCTGCAGCAGGTCGGTTTCGCCATTCTGGCCCAGGCAAACCGCCAACCCGAACTCGTGCTGGAGCTGCTGCGCCAGCGCTGAAGCCGCCTCGCCCGAGCCTCGTCAACACGCAAGCGAAAAAAATTTTCCTTTCCCCCTAAAGTCCGGCCGATAGGTGCCGTTAAACAGGGTAACGGCCAACGGCGCCGTTGAGGCAGGCCCGAGATGCTGGGCCAAGAAATTAAAGGTTCAGTGGGCCCGCCAATGGAGCCCTCAACGAAAGAAGGAATGACCCATGTCAGTCATCAATACCAACATCACCTCGATGATCGGCCAGTCCAACCTGTCCAAGAGCCAGAACGCCCTGCAAACCAGCATGGAACGTCTCTCCTCCGGCCTGCGCATCAACAGCGCCAAGGACGATGCCGCCGGTCAGGCCATCGCCAACCGCATGACCGCTCAGATCACTGGTCTGGCCCAGGCTCAGCGTAACGCTAACGACGGCATTTCTCTGGCGCAGACCGCTGAGGGCGCTCTGGGTCAGATCAACGACAACGTCCAGCGTATTCGTGAACTGACCGTTCAGGCTCAGAATGGCACTAACTCTGTCGCTGACAAGCAGTCCATTCAGGACGAAATCAACCAACGCCTGGATGAGATCAATCGTATCTCTGACGAAACCGCCTTCAACGGCGTCCGCGTATTGGCCGATACTGATACTCTGAACATTCAGGTCGGTGCCAACGATGGCGAAGTCATTGGGGTCGAGCTGGAGCAGATCAATGCTCAAGCACTGGGTCTGGATACTTTTAACGTTCAGACACTTGTCAGTGAAGGTGACCTGACTCAAGCTGCTCTGGAAGATGGCCAAGGCACTCCGGTGGCCGTAGCTCACTCCGACATCACCTTTACTCGTGGCGGTGAGGAAGTGACCGTTGCGGCTGCTGACTTCACTGTTGACGACGACGGTAACCACTACGTTAAGATTGACAATGAGTTCTATGCCGCTTCCGTCAGCATCACTGACGGAGATGGTACTAATGACCCGACAGCTGACGTCACTATTGGCGCAAAGGTTGATAATATTATCGTTGGCGGTGCCGCTGGCGAATCTGTCGAAGCCACTGCCAGTCCGCTTGCCACGCTGGACGAAGCCCTGAGTCAGATCGACGGCCTGCGTTCTTCTCTGGGTGCCGTGCAGAACCGTTTCGAGGACGCCATCACCAACCTGAACACCAACGAGACCAACCTGTCTGCCGCTCGCTCGCGCATCGAAGATGCCGACTACGCGGTGGAAGTGGCCAACATGACCCGCTCGCAGATTCTGCAGCAGGCCGGCACTTCCGTTCTGGCTCAGGCCAACCAGATCCCGCAGAACGTGCTGTCTCTGCTGGGTTAATCTGACACTTGTTCGGATGGGGCAAGCTCTGTCCCATCCTTCGAGACCCTACAGGCGCCCTTGTGGCGCCTGTTTTCTTAAGAGAAGGGCACATGTACGAACGGCACTCGAGCCTATCGGCAAGGGAGTTAATCGACGACCTTTTACCAAAACTCAAGGCCACCGAGCATTTCCTTGGGAATACGCTTAACGCCAAGGTCCAGCACTCTCCGGAACCCCGCGAGCAGTTGCGCCTCCGTAACCTCAAGGCCGAGTTCGAGCTGGAAGTCAGCATGATCCGCATGAACCTGAAGCATCTGCTGAGGCGCTATTCGCAAGAGCTGGCATCGATGAGCGAAGGCGATGAAGATTTACTTCTGGAGCTGGACGAGCATGAGGTCGTCGCCATCAAGGGCATGCGGCAACTTTTTCAACGTACCCATGAACTGCAAACGAATCTGGGAGAAAGGGTTGATGTCTGAGGAGAAGCAACAACAGATCATTCATGCGCTGCAACAGGTTATCGACGATACCCGACACACCATCGACCGCTTCGAAGCTACCGGCATGGACGAGCAGATGCCGGTAGATTATGACCGCTTGTTTGGGATTTTGGACGATGCGAACAGGCAACAGCGGCAGCATACGCTGTTGATGCTGGGCAGCGCGTGAGGCGCGTTACGAAAGGCAAGTTGCTACAAAGAAACAATTCCGAAAAGGAGCAGAAATGAGTTTGCAGGATAGTACCGATACCCAAGGAAAAAATACCGATACCCAAGAATCCACTGTCGATATTTCTCAACGCCTGTTTTCCCTGGCCAACGCGTTTCGCGTCGCCGCCGTGCTGTGTGTCGTCTTCGGGCTCTACTTGTTTTTTGAAGTCATCCAATTTGCCAATGTCGCCGGTTGGGCTACCTATGAGGTTGGCTTTTTTCGGCTGGGTATTGCAGTGATTGTTTCACTGTTTCTCCTGTTAGGGGAGAAGGTGTGCCGGTATATCGACGATGAGAGACATGACATGTTATGAGGCATTCGATTGGCGATTCACGTCATGCATGACTCGTCCATTGGCCAGGCAATTCCATTCCGACACATCGACCTCTGACCGGTGGGAGCGTCTCCGGCAGGGAGGTGTGTCTGACGGGTGTCAGAATGATTGGCTTCGGTGTGTTTCGGCGACCCATGCAGTGGCGCGCGTTGCGCTACCACTGCACAGTCGGGCCGCTCAACGGGTCGGATTCAACTCGGTAATCTTCAGCGTCGCCGATTGCATCTGAGGGCTGCCATGCACGCCGACCCAAACGTTATACATGCCACTGGCAGGATGCTGGAACATGACGACCGGATCGAGGCCGTTGAAGTCGTCGTTGCAGTACCAGCGGCCATCGGGAGCGTTAATGACCAGCGTGGTATCGGAGGCGGATTGCACGGCAAAGTACAGCGGCATGCTGCCGGCGGTATAGTGCAGGTCGACATCCGGCGCGCTGGCCATGATGTAGCCGGTACAGTTGGGGCCCAGTTTCGCGCTTACCTGGTTGGAGCCGCCGGCCTGCAGGTTCTGGGTCCAGGGATCGGGGGTAAAGCCCGCCTGAAGGTGCACGCTGCCGTAGCTGGGGTCGCCGGACCAGTCGGGCTGTTGCGCCTGGGTGTGAGTCGTCGCGAGGGTCAGCGTGCAGCACAGGGCCGCGGCACCGAGCCGTGCGGACGTGAAAGCGTCGGGATAACGGATCATGACAAGTTCCTGCGTAGCGTCATCCCCGCTGAGGAGTCGCCATGGCCAGCGGGGAGGGTTGGGTTTCTCGTTATGGGATGAGCCGGCAGTCTAATACCGCTTCGCTTCGTTATAAAGTGTCATGAGTGGGGGTTGAGTGGGCGGACGGGGGGCTGAGTGGGAGCGTGAGGAAGCGCGAGGGACGGAGCGAACATGCCAAGCATTGATGTACGGATCGAACTCTCCGCCGAGGCCTGCCTGGCCCATTATAAGGGGCGAGTCGGTCAGGTGCTCGCGCATAGTCTCGACGGGCGACGGGTCGTCTTTCCTGCCGAGGCGTTGCGTCGGGTGGTGACACGCGACGGCGTGCACGGCACGTATCGGTTGGTATTCTCACGGGAAGGGCGGTTTCAGACGATAGTGCGGCTGGGCTGATCCGCCGCCAAGCTCACTGCGAGCGACGTCTGTGGTACTGCCGGATGCTGAGCTCTGGTATAAGATCGGCGGGTCATTCCTATTTTTTCCGACTTATCTCATTCTCGGCCATCGATCCTGGGCCGCTCTACAAGGCCATGTCATGTCGACACGCAAGACGCGGAAACCTCGTGAGTACCAGAACCGTCGCCTGGATGCGTTGGCCGCACCGCCTGAAGCGGGGCATGAACTTTTCGTCGGGCTGAGCTCGCTGGGCGATACGCTGAGTCGTCGTCATCACTCTCGGGATTTCGCGTTCGCGCACTCACGCTATCTTCGCAGTCGGGTTCTCGCAGTTGGGCTGATCTTTTCTTTGCTGTCACCGCTATGGATCGTGGTGGACGCGCTGGCCCTGCCGGCTGAGCTGCTGAAGTACACGCTCGTGGGGCGGGTCGGATTGATGCTGGGGCTATTGACCGTCTTGCTGCTTGCCTTCACGAGCGGTGAGCGGGTGCGACGCGTTCGTTTCAGCGCCGGTATGCTGCTGGCCTTGCCGGCGGCCTTCTATCTCTTCGTCTTGGTCGTGTTGCCCGACCCACAAGTGCAGCGCCTGGTGGGCTATGGGTTCATCCCTTTCCTGCTGGTGGCTTCGCTTAGCGTGTTTCCGTTCACCCTGCTCGAGTCGCTATTTGCCGGTCTTCTCCTATTGGGGCTGTTGGGTTTTTCCCAGGTCATCGATGGCAGTTGGATGACCGGACGAGGCATGGAGGCGCTCTGGCTGCTTTCGAGTCTGTTGATGGTTTCTCTGGCGGCGAATCATTTTCAGCTCAGCCTGCTGCTGCGGCTATATCGTCAGGCGACTCACGATCCTCTGACGGGACTTTTCAATCGCGGCGCGTTGGAGATACACCTGGCCAAGATTCAGGCATGGCAGCGCGAAACCGAGGGGCCAGGTCGTACCGGTAACATTCCCTGCTCCTTGCTGCTGCTCGACCTCGATCACTTCAAGCGAGTCAATGACAGTTACGGCCACTCCGTGGGCGATACGGTGCTGCAACAGTTCGCCGAATTGCTGGTGGGGCAGACGCGACGACATGACTGTGTGGCACGCTACGGCGGCGAGGAGTTCGTGGTGTTGTTGGTGGGCAGTGGCCAGGCAAGGGCCATGGAGGTGGCCGAGCGCATTCGCTACGCGGTGGAGTCGTTCGAGTTCGCCGATCACGAAGGGCGGCGTATTCCCGTTACCACGAGCATCGGAGTGACTCCCCTGCTGGAAGACGAACCGACATTAGCGGCGCTCAGGCGCGCCGACGAGGCGCTCTTCCAGGCCAAGCGCGACGGGCGTAACCAAGTCGCTGCGGTCGAGGTCACGACCCATGGCTAATGGCCGGCGGCTCAAGTATTTCGGCTTTCCGACGATAACAAGAAAGACATGTCACGAGCGGGGGCCGCATGCCCAACAATTCTCGGCAGGTGGCGCTGCATACCTGGCTGATGCTGGTGCCGGTGTTGCTTCTGGTCATGGGAGCGATCAACGGGCTGGCGGCCTGGCAATTGCCGGCCGGCCTGCATCCGCCACATGCCGGCCTGCCGCTGATGTTGCTGGTGGGTGCCGGTCTGTTGGCGGTACTGCGACAACGCCTGCAGTGGGCGCGGCTATGCGGCGCATTGATACTGCCGTTCGGGTTGCATGCTCCGCTGCAGGCGTGGTGGCCGGCCCTCCTTGAGTTGCCCCTCCCCTGGCAAGCGCCGCTGACGCCGGCCACCGGTATTGCGATGCTGGTGGTGTCGGCGTGCCTGCTATCCGGCAATGCGACTCCGCGCGGCAGGCATGGCTGGCGGTTGGGTGGCGGTGTCATCGTCGTGATCGGTGCCGTCAGTCTTCTTTCTGCGCTGTGGCCGGAGCGCTTTTCGCCGGGGCCATGGGGAAGCGCCTTTGCCACGCCCTTCACCTCGCTTCCGGCACTGTTGGCCGGGACGGCCATGTGGATGATGGCGCGTCAGCACGTGGTGGCGCCAATGCTGAGCCGAGTGGCGATCCTGGCGCTGGTGGGAAGCGTGCTGGCCAGCGGGCTCGCCTGGTACGCGCTTACCTGGCAGCAGCATGATGCTAAGCGGCGACATGCCGCAGAACTGCTCTCCAGTTTCAAGGTCACCGCCGAACGCGTACTGGATGGTCAGCAGCGCGAACTGCAGCGCATGGCGTCCCGTTGGACGCAATTCGAAAACCTGCCGCCAATGGCTTATCGGGAGGCAGAGGCGGCGGCAGCATTTCGTGACTTGTCGAGTCTGGTCTCGCTGCACTGGCAGTCGGAGACCGAGCGCTTTCCCTGGGGGCGGGATCGTAGTGATGCCTATACGTTACTTGACTGCCTGACACGGCATGACTGGCTGCTCGATTGGCTGGCGGTGGGGGGGACTTATCCTCGCTGGGTATTGCCCGACCTTGAGCGTCCTGAGTTAGCGCTCGTGTCGGTACCGCTGCCCGGCGACATGCGTGGCCAACTCGTGGCTGCCATCGATCTCAGCCGCCTGCTGCGGGAGGAGATCCGCGCCCTGGTGACGCCACTGACGCTTTCCATCGAACGTCAGTCGGCTTCCCTGATGGCCAATCGTGAGCATGGCGGGGATGAGGTGGTGCTCGAGAAGAGCCGGCTGATTCTACCGGGTGGCGTCACCGTGGAAATACATGCCCATAATGACGGATCGTCGTTCTCTTCCAGCGCGGGATGGATGCCGCTGGGGGTGGCCGTGGGCGGTTGGGTGCTCAGTTACCTGTTGGCATTCAACCTGGGCATGGTGAATCTCGGCCGGCGACGCTCGCTGGCCCTGGTGAGCGCGCAGCGTCATTTGCGTGCTCAGCAGCGCGTACAAACCTTGATCGCTCGCGATCAGCCGCTATCCGATACCCTGAGAGCGATCTGTCGCTTGGTCGAGTCGCAGGCCAATGGGGCGATCTCTTCCATCATGCTGTGCGATGACGAGCAGAAGACGCTGGATCGGATATACAGCGTCAACCTGCCGGAGCGATATCTTGCAGCGGTACGCGGCGTTCCGATCGGGCCCGGGATGGGAGCGTGCGGCCACGCGGCCTATGTTCGCGATTTTGCCATTTGCGTGGATATCGCTCGCGATCCGCGCTGGCGAGGGTATCGCGATGTAGCGGAAGAGCACCGGCTACGCGCCTGCTGGTCCTACCCCGTCATTGCCAGCGATGGGCGGGTATTGGGTACCTTCGCGACTTACTACCGCCAGCCGCGGGAGCCTTCGCGGAGCGATCGGCGCCATGTGATCGAGGCCGCCGAGCTGGTTTCGCTGGCGGTCGAACGCGAGCGCAACCGCCGCGCGCTGCTCGAGAACGAGCAGCGCTACCGCTCGCTGTTCACCTATCACCCCGATGCCGTCTTCTCGCTCGATCTCGAGGGTTATTTCGTTACCGCCAATGCGGCCTGCAGCGGCATCACCGGCTACACGCTGGAGGAACTGCAAGGCTTGCATTTCGCCGAACTGATCGAGCCCGCCGAGCGCGAGCGCATCGAGGCGCTGTTCCGCAAAACGAGCCAGGGGGAGGCCTTTCGTCACTCCTTGACGATCAAGCGTCGCGATGGCGGCAGCGCCTATCTCGACCTGACCCATCTGCCGATCGTGATCAACGACAAGGTAATGGGGCTCTACGGTATTGCCAAGGACATGACGGAGCGGCATCGCTGGGAGACTGAGCTGCGCATTTTGCAACGCAGCGTCGAGGCCAGTATCAACGGCATTATCATTGCCGATGCGCAGGTGCCGGACATGCCGATCATCTACGCCAACGAGGCCTTCGAGCGTATCACCGGCTATCGGCGCAGCGAGATATTGGGCAGGAACTGCCGCGTGCTGCAGGGCAGCGAGTCCGATCCGACGGCTATCGCCCGGCTTCGACAGGCCATTACCGAGCGGCGTGAGATCAATGTCACGCTGTGCAATTACCGTAAAGATGGCACGCCGTTCTGGAACAATCTCTACCTGGCGCCCGTGCGCGATGGCGAGGGCAGGGTGACGCATTTCGTCGGCGTACAGCATGATATTTCCGAACGTAAGGCCTACGAGGCGAAGCTCTCTTTTCACGCCAGCCACGATGCGTTGACCGGCCTGGCCAACCGGTCGCTGTTCGAGAGCCATCTGCTGCGCGAGGTGCCATTGGCGCAGCGCCATGGCCGACAACTGGCCGTCCTGTTCGTCGACCTCGACGATTTCAAGCCCATCAACGACAGCCTGGGACATGAGGTCGGCGACCAGGTGCTGATACAGGTCTCGCAGCGTCTGGCCGATGAACTGGCTCCCGGCGATACGTTGGCACGCTTCGGCGGCGATGAATTCGTGATTCTTCTACCGAAACTCCATCAGGAAGAGGCCGCCGTTAGGCTGGCCGAGCGCTTGCTGACGTGTATCGGTCGGCCCTACCGGGTCGAAGAGCACGAGTTTTATATCGGCGCCAGCGTCGGCATCGCGTTCCTGCACGACGGCCTGCATAACCCGGTCGAGCTGATCCAGCAGGCCGACATGGCGATGTACCGTGCCAAACAGAGAGGGCGCAATGCCTGGGAGTGCTTCACCGATGAGCTCAATGACGAGGTGAGTGCGCGCATGGCGCTGCGCAACGACCTGCAGGAGGCGATCGAGGCGGGGAGCTTCGAGCTGCATTACCAGCCTCTGCTTGACGCCGGCGACGAGAGCGTGCTCGGGTTCGAGGCGCTGGTGCGTTGGAAGCATCCCGTGCGTGGCTACCTGTCGCCGGGGACGTTCATTCCGCTGGCCGAGGATACCGGACAGATCGGGCCGATCAGCGAGTGGGTTCTGCGACAGGCTTGTCGCGATATGTGCCGGTTGTCGGCGGAGGGGTACGGCCAATTCCGCGTCTCTGTCAATCTTTCGCCATTGCAGTTCCGGCGCGCCAATTTCTTGGCGAACCTGCAGCAGGTCCTGCGGGAAACCGGGCTGTCGCCCCAGGCGCTCGAACTGGAGCTGACCGAGGGCGTACTGATGACCGAGACGGCGACGGCCGTGGCCACCCTGCACCGCCTTCGTGAGATGGGAGTGGAAGTCTCCATCGACGACTTCGGTACGGGCTTCTCGAGCCTGAGCTATCTCAAGCAGTTGCCCATCGGCAAGATCAAGATCGATCGCAGTTTCATTCGCGATGTCACCACCCATCGACATGACGGTGCCATCGTTCAGGGCATCATCTCCATGGCGCATCATCTGGGATTGACCGTGGTGGCGGAAGGGATCGAGGAGCCGCAGCAGCGGGACTTCCTGGCGGCTCACGGTTGCGATGTCTTCCAGGGCTTTCTGTTCGCGCGTCCGATGCCGCTGGATCGGCTACGCCGCTACCTGAACGAACGGCGACCCAGGAGGATCGGTGCTAAAGATCCACTCGCTTCGGCCGATAAATAGGGGTTTGGCGGGTCGCACGGGTGGTCAAGTTATCGAGAGGCGCGCATGACGCAAGAGCAGGATGACTTTATCCGGGTAACGAACCCGGCCGAGATCGAAGCGCTGCTGGATGGGCTGATACAACCCGGGGGGGCCTCGCTGCTGCTGGACAAGCCCGATGGTGCCCCGCTGCCGGTCGTGGTGATGGAGCAGTGCTCCGCCGAATCGCTACGGCTCGATATCACGGCGGTGCGCGAAATCAGTGTCGAGCTCAAGCGAGGCCTCGGCTTCCGCCTGCTGGGGCAGGTGAATGGCAAGATGGTACGTACGCCCCAGCTCAAGGCGCTGGAGGTCGACTCGGCAGGGGGGCGCGTCATTTGCCTGGGCGAATACCCGTCTTATCTCGAGGAGTTGCAGCGTCGAGAGTCGTTCCGCGCGCGCTTGCGGCTGGGCATGGAGGCAGGCGCCATATTGCGCAGCCTGGGGGATGACCGACCGGCGGTGCAGGGGGATCTCAAGGACCTGTCCCAGGAGGGATGCCAGCTCGAGTTGCCTTTGTCGGCCGCCACGCTGCTCGCCGAAACGGCGCTGTTCGAGATCGAGCTCTGCTTTCCCAACGGTACCCGTTTTGCGGTCCAGGGATCGTCCCGTCACAAGGTGGCGGACGCCAACCGCCAGACGCTTCGTGTCGGATTTCATTTCGAAGCGCGTACGGCGGAGCAGGAGCGCAAGCTCTGGTTCTTCGTGCGCGAAATCGAGCGCGAAACCTCCCGCTACGGTGAAGAGGCCGATGTCGGCCGACTGCCCTCCACGCTATTCCAGAGCCAGTCCGCAGCGGCGCCGACTGTCGGTCGGCGCAACCTGCTGGAGTATCCCACGCCCATGGCGCGACGGCTGGCGCGCGTGGCCGGCTACCTGGATGCCCAGTTGCTGGAGCTGCAGCAGGGCGACATGGTCGATTCGGTGCAGCTTTCGCGTCACGCCGACCTGCTGTTGATGCTGGCCGAAGAGGATATCGAGGCGCTGCTGTTCGCGACACGCTGCCTCGGCCGCGAACCTTGGCTCGTGCGCCATGGGCTGGGCGTGGCCGTGCATGCCCTGGCGTTGGTCGACGGCAGCTCGGTGCCGCGTGAGGTGCGCAAGGCGCTGGCCGCCAGCGCCATGTTGCATGACCTGGGCAAGGCCTTGTTGCCGCCGGCGCTGCTGGCCGCCGCATCGTTCGGGCCGGCGGAGTACCAGCAACTCAAGGAGCATGTGCCGCGACTGCGTCAGCGGCTTGCACGCTGCCAATGGCTCTCGCCCTCGATTGTCCGGGCGATCGTCAACGGCACCAACGAGCGCCTGGACGGCAGTGGGTATCCCGCTGGTATCGAGGGCTCGGAGCTGCCGGAGCTGGCGCGCATGAGCGCCGTGGTCGACGTCGTGGATGCCATGCGACGCGATCGCGTCGACCGGCCTGCGTGGCGGATCGATTCGGTCTATCGTCACCTACTGAAATCGCCCGAACAGTTCGACCCTTCATGGGTCAAGCGCTATGTCCAGCGCTTCGGGCTGCGCCCCGTGGGCTCCCTGGTGCGCTTCAGCGGCGGCGCGATGGCCTGGATTCAGCGGCTCGATCAGCAAGGCAAGCCGTTCCAGGTGCAGTTGACCGAGCGTATCGAGCCGCCTGGCGATGCGTTGGGCGAGGTGCTGCGTGGCGACGTCACGGTACGTTTGGGCGATATGGTCGAAGAGATCCCCGTCTCGACCTGAGTGCCTTGGTCGTGAACCGTCATTCCGGGCGAGGGCTAAAGTTGTTCGGCCGTACGCCGATAATCAGAAATGACCTGATGGTTGCGGGCTTTTCACCGGAATCCTTGGCGCAAAGCCTGCCACAATAGCGGGATGGAAAAGGAAGCGTCATGGCTACGATAAGCTCGCTGGGCATCGGTTCGGGGTTGGATCTCAACGGCCTGCTTGACCAGCTCAACGCGGCCGAGCGCAAGAAGCTCGAGCCGATCGCACTGCAGCAGAAAAGTGTTCAGGCGAAGATATCCGCCTATGGCAAGCTGCAGGGGGCGCTAACCAAGCTGCAGGATGCCGCGGCGAAGCTCAATAAGCCGGAATTTTATCAAAGCGTATCGAGCAACGTTACCGGAAGCAGTGTCACCGCAGCGGCTGGGGCCGAAGCTCAGCCGGGCCGCTACGACGTCAATGTGACGAGCCTGGCCCGTGCCCAGAGCCTGGCAACCGGAGGGTTCGCTGCGCGCGATGCCGACCTGGGCGCTGGGGAGATGACGATCAATGTCGGCTCCGGAGATAGCGCACAGGCGCTGCACTTGAGGTTCGATGCCGCCGCTAGCTCGCTCGAGGATATTCGCGATGCGATCAATGCGGAAAAGGCCGGTGTCACCGCCTCCATCGTCAATGACGGCAGTGCCGAGCCTTACCGCCTGGTGCTATCCGTCGACGATACCGGTACCGATGCCGCGGTACAGAGCATCACCTTTGCCAGCGACAATGGCGACGCCGCCCTGGACGACTCGCTTTCCTATGGCGGCACCGGCACGATGTCCCAGACGGTGGCTGCCAAGAACGCGGCGCTGGAAGTGAATGGCATCACGATTACCAGCCAGTCCAACCAGGTGGAAGGTGCGATCCAGGGGCTGACGCTCAACTTGGCCGAGGCGGGTGAGGCGACCGTCAGAGTCGAGCGCAACACCTTGGCGATTCGCGAAGCGGTAGGGGGTTTTGTCAAAGCCTACAACGAGCTGCGCACTACCGCCCAGAGCCTGACCCGTTTCAATTCGGAGACAGGCGATGCGGGAGAGCTGCTGGGGGACAGCGCGCTGCGCACGGTCGAGTCGCGTTTGCGCAGCACGCTGAGCGGTGGCGTGGGAGAGGGGGAGTTTCGCATGCTATCGGATATCGGCATTACGCTGCAGCGAGACGGATCGCTCAAGCTCGATGAGGGCAAGCTGAGCGATATCGTGGCGAACTCCCCAGATCAATTATCGCGCTTCTTCGCCGGCGAAACCAAGGCGTCGGGGATGGCCGGCAAGCTGGGACAGTCCCTGGATCAGATGCTTGGCGACAAGGGGCTACTGGATAATGCCAAGAAGGGGCTTGAGTCGCGTATCGAGAGTCTCAAGGATCGCTACGCCCGCATGGAAACGGGTATCGAGCGCACCATTGAACGCTACCGCATCCAGTTCGGCAAGCTCGACGGCCTGATCGCCCAGATGAACCAGACCAGCGATTACCTGTTTCAGCAGTTCGAGATGATGAACGCCCAGCTTGGGCGCAAGAAGTAATCGGCTCATGCGCATACGGCCGTCGGCATGACGTCGCTGCGACACGGGCCAAGCTACCATAAGAGAGGTTTCGCCATGACTGCCATGCGAGGAGCTGCCGCCTACGGCCGGGGAGCCGGGGCCTACGCCCGGGTCGGCGTGGAGAGCGGTGTGATGTCGGCCAACCCGCATCAATTGATCGTGATGCTGTTCGACGGTGCCCAGGGGGCGATTCGCGCCGCGCGCATCCATATGCAGGCGGGCAATACCGCCGAGAAAGGCAAATCCATTTCCAAGGCGTTGGACATCGTCAACAATGGGCTCTTAGCCGCTTTGGACATGGAAAAAGGCGGCGAAATCGCCGAGCGGCTCGGTTCGCTCTACGAATATGTATCGCGTCTGCTGTTGGCCGCCAATCTGCACAATGACCAGGAGAGTCTCGACCAGGCCGAGCGACTGCTGGACGATATCGCATCCGCTTGGCGGGAAATCGGCACCACAGGAGCACAGCGCTGAGATGGCAATGACGACGGCTCGTGCCGTGATCGACGGTTATGCCGAACTGCGGCAGCAGGTGGCCACCATGCTGGCGCTGGCCAATGAGGGGGATTGGGAGGCGCTCATCGAGCAGCAGGCGGGCTACCTGCAGTTGACCGATCGGCTCCGGCAACTGGACGACCAGTCGAACCTGAATCGGGAGGATGCGCAGCGCAAGGCCGAGTTGCTGGAGGCGATTCTGGCCGACGACCTGGCGATTCGTGAGCACCTCGTGGCACGCCGCACCGAGCTTGGACAGCTGATGGATGCGACCCGCCGCCAGCGCGATCTGCATCGCAGCTATGGAAAACAGGCGGCGACAGTGGTCGATGCCGCCAACCAGTTCGGCCAGAGGGTCCCGTGAGTGGCATTACGCCACTGTTGGATACGCTGCTCCATCAGGTCCTGGGCAAGCGTATCGATACGGCGCCGCCACGAGATCTGACCGAGCCGGTTCGGCCGGTCGATCCGGGCGAGGGGCCGCGTGCTTTGCACAGCGACTCTCGCCTCGATGGGCGGCGTCCGGCCGCGGCACCGTTGCAGGGCGCCGCGGCAACTCCCCAGCGAGGCGAGGCATCGGCGGCACCGGCGGGTGCCACCTCTCCGCCGGCTTCTTTTCAGACGCACTTCAGTCCCTCGGCGAGAACGATAGCCGACCTGTTGGTACGATTTCCTGCACCTCCTTCCGTATTGCGTTCATCGGTGCCGCTGATGGGCGCCGAAGCATCGCCCAGCGCCACGACGCTGGCCGATCGGCTCCAGGCGGGAGTCCGCGATAGCGGGTTGTTCTACGAATCGCATCTGTCACGTTGGTATCGCGGTGACATGAGTCGCCAGCAGCTCGAGCGCGAGCCGCAAATGCTGCGTACGCTCCGCTTTTCTCCTGCCTCCATGCCGGCTTCCGCTCCGGCCGCTGGTACCACGATGGCAGGAACCGTGGCGCCTTCGGTGCCTGGCGCCGTCGGCTTGTCGGCGCAAGGAGGGGCGGTCCCGGCATTTCCCCAGCCGGGGGCAGCGGCGCCCGTCCCGGGTCTCGGTCAATCGGCGGCGGCGCAGGCGGCCGGCTCCTACGTTTCCACCGAGGCCTTGCTACCTAACACGGGACGTTCCGATGGGGGGCCGCCTGGAGGGCCGGGGCGCCTTGCGGCCTCGTCGCGCGAGGCGCTCGCGCGGGGCCAGCCGATGGGCGAAGTGAGCGACTCCGCTGGGCGTGAAGCCGAGCAAGCCATGCGCTCACGCGCTGCGGGTGAGGCGGTACACGAGAGTTTGCAGGGCGTGGTCCGTCATCAGCTCGAAATGCTGGTGGCCCCGGTGCTGCGCTGGGAGGGGGATGTCTGGTCGGGAATTTTCATGGCCTTGATGATTCAACTGCCGGCCGGGGCGAGGCGCGAAGGGGAGGGGGGCCATGGGGGTGACGAGGAAGGAGACCGTCAGGAGGCGTGGCACTCCGAACTCAAACTGACGATGCCGGGGCTGGGTGAGCTTGGCGTCGCGTTCTGGTTGCGGGAAAGCCATTTGCGAATGGAGTTGAAGGCGCGTGACGATGCCACCCTCGCCACGCTTCGCGAGGGAGTGCCGCAGCTTGAGCAACGACTGCGCGAGGCCGGTCTTTCGACGGTACTGATCGACACGTTGGTGCAGCGAGAGGAAATGCAGGACGCACGGCTGCCAGCGGAGGAACGCGATGGCCCCCACGTCTGAGTCGGATTCCAGTTTCGAGCGGGCGTCGGGTCCGCAGCGACGGCGCCAGGCGGTAGCGCTGGCTTATCGTGATGGCGACGATGCCCCCCGGGTGTTGGCCAAGGGATATGGGGACATGGCCGAACGGATTCTGGCCGAGGCCAAGCGGCAAGGGATTTACGTCCACGACGCGCCGGAGCTGGTGTCGCTGCTCATGGGGCTCGACCTGGATGAGCGCATTCCCCCCTTGCTCTATCAGGTCATTGCGGAGTTGCTGGTCTGGGTCTATGAGCTTGAGAAAACAACGCCGGAGGAATGACCAAGAAACCGTGCGAAACTTTTTGTAAAATTTTGTAATCAAGTCGAGTTATGTTTATTTTTGTCAATAGTTAGTCATGCTTTTTTTTGCGTTTCTGCACAGTAGCTTAACGATTTCATTCTGAGGACTGGGTTTTTTCAGCGTTTTGCCTGAGTGTCTTGTCCTGTTCCGTACGGTTGGCACCGCATCGAACAGTGGTCACAATGCGTCACGTAGCATTAACAGTCCTTGTCAGGAGCGGTGCGCACCGCCAAATGCGTAACTGAACTGTAACAGACGTTAATAAAAAATAAGGACACGCAAATCCACCGCGTGCAGGGAAAAATGAAATGAAAAACACGAATCACCTGGATGAGATCCAGGAGCTCAATCTCGCCTATCTGTTGTTGGCACAGCGCCTGCTCAATGACGACCGTGCGGCGGCCATGTTTCGCCTCAAGATCAATGAGGAAACGGCAGATCTGCTGTCGTCCCTCGGCGCCGCTCAACTGACGCGCCTGGCACGAACCAACCAATTGCTCTGTCACTTCGGTTTCGAAAGAGCGGAACAGCTTCGGCAGGTCGTCGATAATCCTCGTGACAATGGACTGTCCCAGTTCCACGCCTCGCTATTGATGGCTGGACGTGGTGCGGATTCCCTGTCTCGGGGGATCGCGTGATGTCGCAGAAAAGTCTCGTCGAAGAGATGCAGCAGGTTCAGCTCGCCATCGAACTGATCGAGCTGGGAGCCCGTTTGCAGGTGCTGGAGACCGAAACCGACCTGAGCCGGGCCCGATTGATTCGCCTTTTCAAGGAAGTCCGCGGCATGTCGCCGCCCAAGGGGATGCTGCCATTCTCCACCGACTGGTTCATCACCTGGCTGCCGAACGTACACGCCTCGCTGTTTTACAATATCTACCGTAGCCTGGTGGCGGACCAGGGGCGGGAGAGAATGCAGGCCTTCGTCACCGCCTACAAACTCTATAGCGAGCAGGTCAGCCTTGACCAGGCTGAGCCCGTGCTGGGGTTGACCCGGGCCTGGACGCTGGTGCGCTTCTTCGAAAGCGAATTGCTGCAACTATCCACCTGTACGCACTGCAGCGGTCGCTTCGTCGCCCATGCGCACTCTCCCGATCATGACTATGTGTGCGGTGTCTGCATGCCTCCCTCGCGTGCCGGCAAGACCCGCCGCCGTCGTCAACTGGAGGAGAGCGAGGCGCGGGTCGTCGGCCTTGGCACGCCATTGACCCAACAGGCCGGCTGAGCCCGTTCACCCGCTCCCACGCCGCCTGCCAGGACGCCGCCCCGATGGTCGCATCGGGGCGGCGTCCGTGCGTTTTGACGCTGCCGCGCTGTTTTTTCTTCCGTCTTGGGCTCAAGTATCGCCTCGCCATGCCGATAGTGGTGATATCGACGGGTTGATTCGCTAAAGGGTATCGTCTGTGCTGATTTTATTAGGGTATATCGTCGTCCTGCTGTCCGTGTTCGGTGGCTATGCGCTTGCCGGGGGGTATCTCGGTCCGCTCTATCAACCGACCGAGCTATTGATCATCGGCGGTGCGGGAATCGGGGCTTTCATCGCGGCGAATAACGGCAAGGCGATCAAGGCCGCCTTCAAGATCTTTCCCCAGCTTCGGCGCACCAAGAAGTACAAGAAAGCGCTGTTCATGGAACTGCTCGCGGTACAGTTCAAGCTGCTGAGCAAGGTCCGCCGCGAAGGCATGCTCGGTATCGAGCGTGACGTCGAGAACCCCCAGGAAAGCGCGCTGTTCCAGGAGCACCCCAAGGTGCTCGCCGATCCCATGATCATG
This sequence comes from Billgrantia pellis, assembly GCF_008297955.1. Lineage (GTDB taxonomy): Bacteria > Pseudomonadota > Gammaproteobacteria > Pseudomonadales > Halomonadaceae > Halomonas > Halomonas pellis. The sequence goes on from NZ_VTPY01000001.1 coordinate 463,177, forward strand.
AGTTTTCTGACCGACTACCTGCGCCTGATGGTCAGTGGCGGCATGGATCCGATGGAGCTGGACGAACTCATGCTGCATGAGATCGAGACCTTCGAGCAGGAGGCGCACATCCCCGCCGACGCGATTGCCAAGGTCGGTGACGCCATGCCGGCATTCGGGATCGTGGCGGCCGTCATGGGCGTGGTGAAGGCGCTGACGTTTGCCGACGCGTCACCGGAGCAGATGGGGGAGATGATCGCTCACGCGCTGGTCGGCACTTTCCTCGGCATTCTAATCGGTTATGGCTTCGTCAATCCGCTCGCCAGCAGCATCGAGCGCCAGGCCAAGGAAGCCGAGAAAATGCTGCAGTGTATTCGCATTACCTTGCTGGCCAGCCTTCACGGCTATGCGCCGCAGTTGGCGGTAGAGTTCGGTCGCAAGGCCTTGCACAGCAGTGAGCGTCCGGGCTTTAACGAGCTCGAGACCTACGTGCGCAACGCCAAGTCGGGTGCGGCGGCAGAATGAGGGCGGGTGGCGACAAGCGACCGATCGTCATTCGGCGCAAGAAGGTCATCCAAGCCCACCATGGCGGCAGCTGGAAGATCGCACTGGCGGACTTCATGACGGCGCTGATGGCCCTGTTCCTGGTGATGTGGATACTCTCGGTATCCAGCCCGGAAGAGCGGGAAGGCGTGGCCGACTACTTCAGTACGCCATTGACCAACGCCGTTACCGGTGGAAATCGCTCGGGTAGCACCCAGGTGATACCCGGCGGTGGGCCCGATCCGGCACACACCGAAGGCGAGCGGGCGCGAATCGACACGCTCAGCCGGACGCGGCCGAGCGAGCAGCAGCGTCGCTTCTTCATGGATCTGCAGCGGCGCATCGAAACGGTGATCGAGGCCGATCCCGAGCTGCGTGAACTGCGCCAGCAGATGCGTTTCGACCTGACTCCGGAGGGGTTGCGTATCCAGCTGCTGGATACCGAGCAGCGGCCCATGTTCGATATCGGCAGCGATCGGGTCGCGCCGTACATGCGCAACCTGTTGAGAACCATCGCGCCTTTGCTCAACGATTTACCCAACGATCTGAGCATCAGCGGGCATACCGACAGCCGGCCCTACGCCGGCGGGTATCGGGGGTACAGCAACTGGGAGCTTTCCAGCGACCGAGCGAATGCGTCCCGCCGCGAGCTGGTTGCCGGCGGGCTCGACTCCAGCAAGCTGTTGCGCGTTTCGGGCTTTGCCGATCGTGTGCTACTGCCCGATACCGACCCGAACGACGCGGACAATCGCCGCATCGAGCTGCTGGTACTGTTGCCCGAGGTGGCCGACTACATCCGTCGGCCCAGCATTCTCGACGGCCCCGGTATGCCGAGCCCGATGAGTACGCGGTTGCAAAGCGATATCGACCTGGCACCGGTCGAACAATTTACAGAAGGCCTGCGCCGTACACTCACTCCCGAGTGAGGCGCGTGGAAACCAATCTGACACCAGGTGGTAATGCGCATGGATATCACGGATTTCTATGACACTTTCTTCGAGGAGGCCGAAGAGCTGCTGGCCGATATGGAGCGCCACCTCCTGGAGCTGGACGTGGATGAGCCGGATACCGAGCAGCTCAATGCCATCTTTCGCGCCGCGCACTCGATCAAGGGCGGCGCAGGCACCTTTGGCTTCGACATCCTGCAGAAGACCACCCACCTGTTCGAGAACCTGCTCGACCACACCCGCAAGGGCGAGCTTACGCTGCGCCGGGACATCGTCGATACCTTTCTGGAAACCAAGGACATGCTCAATGATCAGCTAGACGCCTATCGCAACGGCGACGAGCCCGATCAGGAGGCCTTTGAACGCATTTGCCGGACGCTGCAACAGATAGCGCTGGAAGAGATCGGTCAGGACCTCGAAGGCGGGACAGGCGCGGCGCCCAAACCGGCCGCGCCACCGAAGACGCCCGAGCCGGAACCCCAGGCGACGGATGGCGCCGCCGGCGAAGGGGAGCGTCTTGTCGTCACGCTACTCAATGTCGGCGAGAAGGATCGTCAACTGCTCGTCGAAGAGCTGGCCCAGCTCGGCGACGTCATCGCTCAGGGAGGCGACGAGTCGCGCTACGAAGTGACCTTGGCATCCTCCGTGAGCGGCGATGATATCGAGGCGGTCATGTGCTTCATCGTGGATGCCGACCAGGTCCAGATTCGCTCGGCCCCCCATGGCCAGGCGGCACAAGCCGAGGCGATGACGGAAACCGTGCAACCCGCGGAAGCGACGCCGCCGAAGCCCGATGCCGAGCCGGCCAATTCCGCTGCGGCGAGTGCCGGAAACGAGAAGCAGGTCACTACCGCATCCGCGCCGAGAACCAAGTCCAAGGGTAAGCCGAAAGCCAAGTCCGGGGGCGAGTCGACCTCGATTCGCGTTTCGGTCGATAAAGTCGATCAGATCATCAATCTGGTGGGTGAGCTGATCATTACCCAGTCGATGCTGGACCAGACCGTCAGCGAGTTGGACGTCGTGTCCGACGGCGCGCTGCTCAATGGCATGAGTCTTTTGCAGCGCAACGCCCGGGATCTGCAGGAAGCCGTGATGTCGATCCGCATGATTCCGATGGATTTCGTCTTCAGCCGCTTCCCGCGCGTCGTCCGTGAAACCGCCGGGAAGCTGGGCAAGGAGATCGAACTGGTCACCGAGGGCGAGTCGACGGAGCTCGACAAGAGCCTCACCGAGCGCATCATCGATCCGTTGACGCACCTGGTACGCAACAGCCTCGATCATGGCATCGAGCCGCCCGACGTGCGCGAAGCGGCCGGCAAGTCGCGCACCGGCAAGCTGGTCCTGTCGGCCAAGCACCAGGGCGGCAATATCATCATCGAGGTGATCGATGACGGTGCGGGGCTCAACCGTGACAGATTGCTGACCAAAGCCCGCGAGAACGGCCTGCCCGTTTCCGACACCATGAGCGACGACGAGGTATGGCAGCTGATCTTCGCGCCGGGTTTCTCCACCGCCAAGGAGGTGACCGACGTCTCCGGTCGCGGCGTCGGCATGGACGTGGTCAAGCGCAATATACAAGGCATGGGGGGGCATGTGCAGATCATGTCCCGTCCGGGCGAAGGAACCACCATCCGCATCGTCCTGCCGTTGACCCTGGCCATCCTCGACGGCATGTCGATCAAGGTCGGCAGCGAGATGTTCATCCTGCCGCTGTCGGCGGTACTCGAGTCGCTGCAGCCGGCCAAAGAGGACCTCTACGCCATGGCCGGTGACGATGTCGTGCTCAAGGTGCGCGACGAGTACCTGCCGGTCGTGGCGGTTCACGAAGCCCTCGACGTGCCCGACGCCAAGACCGAGCTCACCGAGACCATCGCCGTCATCGTACAGGGCGAGGGTCGTCGCTATGCGCTGCTGGTCGATGATCTGGTCGGCCAGCAGCAAGTGGTGGTCAAGAATCTCGAAACCAACTACCGCAAGGTGCCGGGGGTATCCGCCGCCACCATTCTCGGGGATGGCAGCGTGGCGCTGATCCTCGACATTACCGGCCTGCATCGACTCAGCCGCGCCAAGAAGGAGAAGCGCCGGCCCGAGCGGAAACCGTCACTCGAAGCCCTCACCGACCAAGAGCTGGAGACCTGATCATGAACCAGACGAACGAAGCGGCACTGGCCGCGGCCGAAGCCCACAACCGTGAATTTCTGGTGTTCTCGCTGGGCGACGAAGAGTACGCCGTCGATATCCTCAAGGTTCAGGAGATTCGCGGTTACGAAAACGTGACCCGTATCGCCAACGCGCCCGATTTCATCAAGGGCGTGACCAACCTGCGTGGCGTGATCGTGCCGATCGTCGATCTGCGCATCAAGTTCCACCTCGACAAGGTCGAGTATGGCGGCCAGACGGTGGTGATCGTGGTCAACGTCGAGGATAGGGTGGTCGGCATTGTGGTCGACGGTGTCTCCGATGTGATGACGCTTTCGCCGGAGCAGATCAAGCCCGCGCCCGAGTTCGGTGTCACGTTGTCCTCGGATTTCCTCAGCGGCCTCGGCAGCCTGGAAGATCGTATGTTGGTGATCGTCGATATCGACAAGCTGCTCACCAGCGACGAGATGGAGCTGGTGGAACGCGTCGCCGAGTAGCGCGACACGGAATCAAGTTTTTGCCGTGAAAGCCGATAGTCGGAGTAGGAGCGGACTCGCCCGACGTCCCGAACCCATCAACCAGGCGTGTGCCTGTCGCTCATGAGGGGGTGGTGTGAAGTTTCTCGATAATCTGACGGTTCGTGCCAGTTGGTTCCTGGTACTGCTGTTCTTCGGCGGGATGATCGTCGTGCTCAGTCTGCTGGGGTGGTATGCGCTACAGCAGAGCGGTGCCGCGGTGGCCGCCATGGCGCCTCATGCCGGCGAATCGGGGGCTTCCTACCAGGCCTCCTTCACCGCGATGGCCGACCTGGTGCGCCTGGCCATCCTCGCGGTGCTGATGGGGTCGGTGGCGGTCATGGTCGTCGTGGTATGGGGCATCTCGGTCAACGTGCTGCAACCGCTGGCGCGCCTGGTGGGTTACTTCGAAGGGCTGGCGCAGGGCGATCTCTCTCAACCGGTGGAGAATCGCGGCAACAACGAGATCGGGCGCCTCTTCCTCTCGCTGAAGCATATGCAGGACGGTCTCTCCGATACCGTGGGAACGGTGCGCAGCAGCAGCGAAGGCATCTACCAGGGCGCTCACGACATCGCCGACGGCAATGGGGAGCTGTCGTCACGCACCGAGCAGCAGGCTGCCTCGCTCGCCGAAACGGCGTCGAGCATGGAGGAATTGGCCTCCACCGTCGAGCAGAACGCCGACAACGCGCGCCAGGCCAGCCAACTGGCGGCCGAGGCCTCGCGCACCGCGGCACAGGGCGGCGAGGTAGTAGGCGAGGTGGTGTCCACCATGCACGACATCAGCGAAAGTTCGCACCAGATGTCGGACATCATCGGCGTGATCGACACCATCGCCTTCCAGACCAATATCCTGGCGTTGAACGCCTCGGTCGAGGCGGCGCGTGCCGGCGAGCATGGGCGCGGCTTCGCCGTGGTGGCGCAGGAAGTGCGCAACCTGGCCGGGCGAAGCGCGTCTGCGGCGGGCGAGATTCGTACCCTGATCCAGGCGTCGCTGGAAAAGGTCGACGTCGGGACGTCGCGCGTTGACCGCGCGGGGCAGACCATGCGCGAGATCGTGGCGGCGGTACAGCGGGTCAGCGACATCATGGACGAGATCGCCTCCGCCTCGCTGGAACAGAGCAACGGCATCGGTCAGGTCAATCAGGCTGTCACCGAGATGGACCAGACAACCCAACAGAACGCCGCCCTGGTCCAGCAGGCCGCGACGGCGGCGACCCAGCTCGAGGCGGAAGCAGGACGGCTGCGTGACGCGGTGATGCGCTTCCGCCTCGCCGGCCAGGCCAATGTCCCGGTGCCGGGCGAACGCCAGGCACGTACGTACCCCGCACAGCAGCCGACTACGCAGCGCGATCCGCTGCCGGGCGCAAGCGAGGCCGGGACGACGCCAAGGCCAAGGACGGATCGAGCGCAGGAAGAAGAGGAGTGGGCCTCCTTTTAAGGCCCGACAACATGACGAAACGTAAGGCGAGCCAACCGTATTGCCGGGTCACCTGACGAAATGAACACAGCCTAGGTTCGCTGGGGATAAAGGATAAGAACGATGCGAAACAACCAACCGGTTACGCAGCGCGAATACCAACTGGACGATCAGCAACTGCTGATCACTCGCACGGATACCAAGGGGCGCATCACCTACGCCAATGCGGCGTTCGTCGAGGTCAGCGGCTTCAGCCACGAAGAGCTGATCGGAGCACCGCACAACCTGGTGCGTCATCCCGACATGCCGCAGGAGGCTTTCGCCGATCTGTGGCACACGCTCAAGCGCGGCGATACCTGGCAAGGAGCGGTCAAGAATCGGCGCAAGAACGGCGACCATTACTGGGTACACGCCACGGTGACGCCGATTCTCGAAGACGGCCAGTGTCTTGGTTACACCTCGGTGCGCACCAAGATCGAGCCGAATGCCGTCGAGACGGCGGAGCGGGGCTATGCGCGTATTCGCGATGGGCGCGGTGGCCTGGTGGTGCGCGGGGGCAAGTTCGTTCGGCGGGGGCCGCTGGGCTGGGTGTCGCGAATTAACGTGCATACGCTTCGCGCCAAGCTCACCATGCTGACGCTGTCGGCGTTGCTGCTGCTCTTCGTCAGCGGAGGTGTCGGTCTCTATGGTCTTAAGGAGTCCGGCGAACGCCTCGCGGAACTCAACCGGGATGGCCTTCAGGATGTGATTCGCCTGCAGCAGGCCGGTCAACTGATTGCTCAGGGACCTCAAAGCCTCACCAGTGGGGAGCGCATGGAGGTGCTCAGCACCCGACACGAGCATGCCGAGTCGCTGAGGGGCGTAGCCGAGCGTCTGACGGACCTGTGGGGCGAATACGTCGAACGCGAGATCAATCAGACGCCGCTTGCCCTGGAGTTCGATGAAGCGCTGGACGCCTTCCTGCAGGAGGGGGTGCTGCCCATGGCTGACGCGCTGGGAGGAGAAGAAGCCTTCGACGCCATGATGGCACTGAACAACGACACCCAGCCGTTGCTGGAGCAGGCGGACGTTCTGACGGATCAGGTCAACCAGCTTATCGAACAGAAGCGCCTGGCCGCGTTGGGAATGGCCGAGGACGCCGAGCGGGGGCAGCAGCAGATGCTGCTCGTGCAGCTGGCGTTCATGGCGGTGGGACTGGTGCTGCTGATCGTCATCAGCGTCTGGATTCTGCGCGCGATCACTCGGCCGATCCGCCGGGCGGCGGATTTCACCCTGCAGATCGCCTCGGGCAACCTGGCGGTCCGCTCCCCCGAGCGGACCCGTGACGAGATCGGCGCGCTGCTCGATTCGCTGGATACCATGCGCAAGAGCCTCTACAGCACGACCTCCAGCGTGCTGCAGGGCATCGATGTGGTGACGCCCGCCTCGCGCTCCATCGCGCGTGGCAACGAGGATCTCTCGTCGCGTACCGAGCAGCAGGCGGCTTCGCTGCAGGAGACGGCGTCGAGCATGGAGGAAATGACCACCACGGTGCAGCAGAACACCGACAATGCCCGCCAAGCCAGCAGCCTGGCGCTGGACAATGCCGGTCGCGTGCGGGACACCGGCGAGCTGATGCACGGCGTGGTCAAGACCATGGAACGCATCACCGCCAGCTCGGAGAAGATGAAGGACATCATCAACGTCATCGACTCGATTGCCTTCCAGACCAACATCCTGGCGCTCAACGCTTCGGTGGAGGCGGCGCGTGCCGGCGAGCAGGGACGCGGTTTCGCCGTGGTGGCCGGCGAGGTGCGCAACCTGGCGGGACGCAGTGCGGATGCCGCCAAGGAGATCCGGCAGTTGATCGATGGCTCGGCCCGCGAGATTGGGGATGGGGCCAGCCAGGTGCAGCGTGCCGAGAGTGCGATGGCGGAAGTGGTGACGGCCTCGACGCGAGTCAACGACATCATGAGCGAGATCACCTCCGCCTCGGAGGAGCAAAGCAGCGGCATCGGTCAGATCAACCAGGCCATTGCCGAGATGGACCAGGTCACCCAGCAGAATGCCGAACGCGTGCAGCAGAGCGCTCTGGCCGCCAGCGATCTGCAGCATCAGGCCGAGTTGCTGGCGCGCGCCATCCGCGTCTTCCGACTGCGCAATGCCGGGCCGGAACAGGTTTCCAACCACGAGGCATCGACGACCGGAGCCGAAGAGAGCCAGCGCCAACAACACGCGCCTGCCGCCCTGCGTCACGATCCAAGGCCGACCAAGCCCGCCGCTTCGAAGCCGAGCAAAGCGACGTCGGATGAGGAGTGGGAAACGTTCTGAAGCGAGCTTACCGTCCCGGTTCGGAAGGCTGGAAATCGCCATGGCCATAGCGCCAGGCAGCCTGAAGCGGCCGGGAGGGTGATGCAAAACCATGAGCCGATGACGCAGCGCGAATACCCATGGGACGGTCAATAGCGACCGATCTCCCGGACGGATACCCAAGGGCGTATGACGTACGCCAACGCAGCGTTCGTCGAGGTCAGCGGCGTCAGCCATGAAGCGCTGATCGGGCGGTTGATCGATGGTCGGCCCGCGCGATCGGTGCCGGCGATCGGCAGCACCAGGCCGAGCTGCTGGCACGCACGATGCGTCTTCCGCCTGCGCAATGCCGGGCCGGAGCAAGTGCCAAGTGAAGAGCGGATGACTCCACAGGCGGGCGGGGGGCCGACTATCGGCATGCCGCTTCGCCGGCGCGGGATCATGCTCCGCTTTTCGTGAAGCGCGAATTGGCCAAGCCAAGCAAGGCGGCAGCCGTCGATGAAGGATGGGAGACATTTTGACTCAATCACAGGGCCCCGGGGCGGAGCCGAATCAGTGGTCCGGGCTGGGTCATCTCGAACGTGACCTGATCCTGACCGATGAGGACTTCGCCCAGATTCGCCAGCTGATCTACCAGCGAGCCGGTATCGTGCTGGCGGAGCACAAGCGCGAGATGGTCTATAGCCGATTGGCCAAGCGTTTGCGTCACCATGGGCTTACCCGGTTCAGCGATTACCTGGCGCGGCTTTCACGCCAGCCCGAGGCACGGGAGTGGGAAGCCTTTACCAATGCGCTGACCACCAATCTCACTGCCTTCTTCCGCGAGATGCATCACTTTCCCCTGCTGGCCGAGCACGTGCGCAAGGCCAGCGGGCCGGTCAGGGTCTGGAGCGCGGCGGCCTCCACCGGCGAGGAACCTTATTCCATCGCCATGACCCTGCTCGAGAACCTGGGTTCCCGCGCCACCGAGGCCCGAGTGGTCGCGACCGATATCGATACGGAGGCGCTGACTCGGGCGCGTGCGGGCGTCTATCCGGTCGAGCAGGTGCGCAAGCTCGAAGAGGAACGCGTGAAACGTTTCTTCCAGAAGGGCAGGGGGGCGCACGAAGGGTTGGCGCGAATACGCCCCGAAGTCACTTCCCTGGTGGAATTCCTGCCGATGAATCTGTTGGCACCGCAGTGGCCGGTGAAGGGCCCTTTCGACGCCATCTTCTGTCGCAACGTGATGATCTATTTCGACAAGGAGACTCAGGCACGGATACTCCAGCGCTTCGCACCGCTGCTGAAGCCTGACGGACTGCTGTTCGCCGGCCACTCGGAGAATTTCTCCTACATCAGCAAGGTGTTCCGGCTGCGGGGTCAGACCGTCTATACCCTGGCCTAGCGCTGCGAACCTCAAGTTTTCACCCGTTTGGCCGATACGTGACTACATGTTCTGCCTTGAGCCGCCAATGTGGCTCTCGTTATAGGAGGCCTCGCCTTGGGATCGAACAGGATCAAGGTGCTGTGCGTTGACGATTCGGCGCTGATTCGTGACCTGCTCAGCGAGATCATCAATTCGCAGCCGGACATGGAAGTGGTGGCGGTGGCACCGGATCCGCTCGTTGCGCGCGACCTGATCAAGCGTCACAACCCCGATGTGCTGACGCTCGATGTCGAAATGCCGCGAATGGATGGGCTCGACTTTCTCGAGCGGCTCATGCGTCTTCGTCCCATGCCGGTGCTCATGGTCTCGTCGCTGACCCAGGCCGGCTCGGAGATCACCTTGCGGGCACTGGAGCTGGGCGCGCTGGATTTCGTGGCCAAGCCTTCGCTCGGCATACGCAACGGCATGATGGAGTATGCCAACGACATCGCCGAGAAGATCCGCGCCGCGGCCAAGTCCCGCCCGCGCCAGGCGCGGCGAGCGGAGACGCCTGCGCGGGCGACACTCAAGGCGCCGCTGGTGTCGAGCGAAAAGCTGATCATCATCGGAGCCTCGACGGGCGGAACCGAGGCCATTCGAGCGGTCCTCGAGCCGCTGCCGGCCAACAGCCCGGCCATCCTGATTACCCAGCATATGCCTGGTGGGTTCACGCGCTCCTTCGCCGAGCGACTGAACCGACTCTGCAACATCACGGTAAAGGAGGCGACCGACGGCGAGCGTGTGCTGCCGGGGCATGCCTACATCGCGCCGGGCGATGCGCATCTCAAGCTGGCGCGTAGTGGCGCCAATTATGTTGCCCGACTCGACGAGGGGCCGCCGGTCAACCGGCACCGCCCCTCGGTCGACGTCCTGTTTCATTCCGCCGCTACCCAGGCGGGTCGCAATGCGATCGGCGTGATTCTGACCGGCATGGGCAAGGATGGGGCGGCCGGGCTGCTGGCCATGCGTCAGGCCGGTTCGGCCACGCTGGCGCAGGACGAAGCCAGCTGCGTGGTCTTCGGCATGCCGCGTGAAGCCATCGCCGTCGGAGGGGCCGGTGAAGTGATCGGTCTGGACGAGATACCGGAGCGTCTGATGGAGCTGATCGCGGCTTCCGGCCGGGCGCAGCGCGTCTGACAAGGCTTCGACAAAACGATAACGACCGTCTCTACACGCGAGGAACGCCATCATGAACCGGGGTTTACGCCACATCAGCATCCATGCATCCGTCATTGCCGCACTGGTCTGTTTCGCCGTGCTGATCGGGGCGGTGTCGTTGCTGTCTGCCATGTCGGAGCGCCAAGCGGGCCGCATCATGGCCGATCTGGACCGAATCAACGTTCAACTGCTCAACGAGATCAACCGGGCCGATGCGCTGCTCAACGTGGCGCGGGTCAGCCTGGAAATCGCCTCCAACCAGATCATGCTGGGGCGCATGGGCGATGCCAACGAACAGCTCGATATCGCTGTCAACCGGATGGATCGCGCCGAGGCGCGCTTCAACAATTTCGTTGCCGCCCCCAAGTCGGAGCAGGCCCGGGAAATGGCTCAGGCGCTGGAGCGGGACTTTTCCGCCGTGATGGCGCTGGCGCGCGAGCAGCACGAAGCACTGGACCAGCTCGATACGCCGGGGTTTAGTCGGCTGCGTGATGCCCTGATCGAACCGAGCGCGGCGCTCTCCAACAGCATGACGGACTTCGTCGCCTATGGCTTCGATCGCGCCAAGACCATGACGGCGGATTTCCGCACCCAGGCGGATCGCTTCGAAATCATCCGCTACGGTGCCCTGGCATTGGCCGTCGTCGTGTTGCTGCTGGTTTACGCCGGCTTGCGTGCGATCGTGATTCGTCCGCTCAACGCCGCCGTCAAGCACCTTCAGACCGTCGCCAAGGCCGACCTGACCGGGCGTATCCCCGAAGGTAGCCGCAACGAGATCGGTCAGTTGTACAACGCCATGCGCAACATGCAGCAAAGCCTGGTACGAATCGTCGGCCAAGTGCGCGACAGCAGCGGCTCGATCCATATCGGCTCGCGCGAGATTGCCAACGGCAATGCCGACCTGTCCTCGCGCACCGAGCAGCAGGCGGCTTCGCTGGAGGAAACGGCGTCGAGCATGGAGGAAATCACCGCCACGGTGCGGCAGAACGCCGACAATGCCCGTCAGGCCAGCGGCTTGGCGCTGGAGGCTTCCACGACGGCCGAGCGCGGCGGCGAAGTGGTCGATCGCGTGGTCAAGACCATGGGCGACATATCGACCAGCTCGCAGAAGATCAGCGATATCACCAGCGTGATCGACTCGATCGCTTTCCAGACCAATATCCTGGCCCTAAACGCTTCGGTGGAAGCGGCGCGGGCCGGCGAGCAGGGGCGCGGATTTGCCGTCGTGGCCGGTGAGGTACGCAATCTCGCCAGCCGCAGCGCAACGGCGGCCAAGGAGATCAAGGCGTTGATCGATGGCTCCGTGGCTCAAGTGAAGGAAGGGTCGACGCTGGCCGAGCAAGCCGGTGAGACGATGGATGATGTCGTCAAGGCGGTACGACGAGTCACCGACATCATGGACGAGATCGCCGCGGCCTCGCAGGAGCAGAGCGACGGCATCGAGCAGGTCAGCCAGGCGGTCGGTCAGATGGATCAGGTGACCCAGCAGAATGCCTCGCTGGTACAACAGGCGACGGTGGCGGCGGCGTCACTCGAAGAGCAGGCCGGTCGTCTCGAGCAGGCCGTTGCGGTATTCCGTCTGGCGGGCGATGCCGGCCGTACGGTGGACGGCGAGGCGCCCAGGATGTTGACCAAGTCGTCCAAAGGCGCCGTGGCGCTGATCAAGCCGCGTGACGCAGCCGCCTCGCCGAAGCCGAGTACGCCGGCTGCCTCCGGGTCGCGTGAAGTGGCTGAAGTCGATCCCAAACCCCGTCGCAGCGCCCAGCGCGAGCCGGTGACAGAGGGTGACTGGGAAGAATTCTGAACCTTGGCGGCAGCGGTTGCCGTCAGCTGAATCATTGCCTGAGAGAGAAGAGGAATCCTATGGCTGACAAGAGCATGAGTTTTCTGGTGGTCGACGATTTCCCGACCATGCGCCGCATCGTGCGGAGCCTGCTCAAGGAGCTGGGTTATACCAACGTCGAGGAGGCCGAGGATGGCCAGGAGGCGCTGGCCAAGCTGCGCTCCGGTTCCTTTGAGTTCGTGGTATCCGACTGGAACATGCCCAACCTGGACGGTCTGGAAATGCTCAAGCAGATTCGTGCCGACGCGGCGCTCAAGGAGCTCCCGGTGCTGATGGTCACTGCCGAGGCCAAGAAGGAGAACATCATCGCGGCCGCCCAGGCGGGCGCCAGCGGCTATGTGGTGAAGCCCTTCACCGCCGCCACGCTGGAAGAGAAGCTCAACAAGATTTTCGAGAAACTGGGCAAGTGACGCAGGCTGGCGAGATTCGCTTGCGGAGGAGATAGCAAGATGAGCGCAAATGAGCTGTCCGGCGAGGCTCAGCCGTCCAATCCCGCTGGCGATGACCTGGTCCAGCGTATCGGTCAGCTGACGCGCATGCTGCGGGAAAGCATGCGGGAACTCGGCCTGGACAAGGAGATCGAGAAAGCGGCGGAAGCGATTCCCGATGCACGGGATCGTCTCAGCTATGTGGCGAGCATGACCGAACAGGCCGCCGAGCGAGCGCTCAACGCCATCGACCGCGCCCAGCCGCTGCAGGACTCCATCAGCAACGGTGCCGAGTCGCTGGACAAGCGCTGGGCGGAGTGGTTCGCAGAGCCCAAGGAACTCGATGAGGCGCGGGAGCTGGTCAAGGAGACCCGTTCTTTCCTGGCCGATGTCCCCGGCAAGGCGCAGGCGACCCAGAAGGAGCTGCTCGAGATCATGATGGCCCAGGACTTCCAGGACCTGACGGGCCAAGTGATCAAGAAAATGATGGACGTCATCCGCGAGATCGAGCACCAGCTGGTGCAGGTGCTGATCGACAACGTGCCCGAGGAGGTGGCGCGCGAGAACATGCAGCGCAAGGCCAACGACCAGTGGGAGTCCGAAGCGCGCCGACGTGAGGAGAGCCTGCTCAACGGCCCCCAGGTCAAGCCGGGAGCCGATGTCATGACGAATCAGGATCAGGTCGATGATCTGTTGGATCAGCTCGGATTCTAAGAAAAGGCGATAGCTCGGACATGGTCGGCCTGCCTGGCTCGCCACGCGGTCCTTGCTCACCGAACGCTTCGCCTCCCCACACCGGTATCCTTTCCCGCGCCGTGGGTCGTGGCCGATAAGGCCACGATCATCGGCGCTTTTTGGCGTATCGCCCCCTCGCCGTTGACGCCACAATGGCCACCGTGAAGAAGAGTGTCCGGTAGCCATGGCCGACGAAAGCAGCGATCAGGAAAAGACCGAAGAGGCCACGCCTCGACGTCAGGAGAAGGCTCGCGAAGAGGGCCAGGTGGCTCGCTCCCGCGAGCTGACCACCTTCGTGCTGTTGCTGGGCGGCGTGGTCGGCATGTGGTCGATGGGAGCATTGCTCTACGATCAGCTCGGCTTGGTCATGGAGCAGGCCTTCCTGTTCGAGAGACGCCAAGCGTTCGAGACCGGCCCCATGCTGATGAACGTGCTCGACTTGGCCAACCGCACGTTGCTGACGATGCTGCCGCTGTTTCTGTTGCTGACGCTGGTGGCGCTGGTGGCACCCGCCCTGCTGGGCGGATGGCTGATTTCCGCCAAGTCGCTCAAGCCGCAATTATCGAAGCTCAACCCGGCCAAGGGGTTGAAGCGCATGTTCGGCACCCAGGCACTGGTGGAATTGTTCAAGGCGGTGGCCAAGTCGGTCCTGATCGGCGGCGTGGGGCTGACCTACCTCTACTTTCACCTCGGCGAGTACCTGTCGTTGATGGACATGCCGACTCGTCAGGCCCTGGCGCGAGCCTTGTGGATGGCGGCGGAGGCCTGCGGCCTGATGGTGCTGACGCTGCTGGTCGTCATTCTGATCGACGTACCGTACCAGTTGTATAGCCACGCCAAGAAGCTGCGCATGTCCAAGGAAGAGGTAAAGCGCGAGCACAAGGAATCGGAAGGGGACCCGCACGTCAAGGCGCGCATCCGTTCCCAGCAGCAGGCCATGGCGCGTGGTCGAATGATGAGCAAGGTGCCCGAGGCCGACGTGATCATTACCAACCCGACTCATTATGCGGTGGCCCTGCAGTACGACGAAACGCGCATGGGGGCGCCGCGGGTCGTGGCCAAGGGGGCCGACCTGGTGGCGGCCCGGATTCGCGAGCTCGGCCAGGAAGCCGGCGTCCCATTGCTGCAGGCGGCGCCTCTGGCGCGTGCCCTTTATCATCACGTGGACCTCGAAAGCGAGATTCCGTTGGATCTGTATACCGCTGTGGCGGAAGTGCTGGCCTGGGCTTTCCGTCTCAAGCATGTCTCACGAGAGGGGGGAGAGGTGCCGCCAACACCCGAGAACTTGCCCATACCGTCGGAGCTGGAAGTGCCGGCGGCCGATGAGGTCCGACAAAACGAAGGGCGGGGCCAGACGGCACCCGGCGGGGCGATCGAATGAAGTCACTGAGCCATCTCATCGGTCGCCGCGACTGGCTGGGCGATGCGCGTATGAAGCTACTGGCCGGTCCGGTGCTGATCATCATGATCCTGGCCATGATGATCGTGCCGTTGCCGCCGTTCGCCCTGGATCTGCTCTTCACCTTCAACATCGCCCTTGCCGTGATGGTGCTGCTGGTCAGCATGTTCACGCAGAAACCGCTGGACTTCGCCGCCTTCCCTGCGGTCCTGCTCTTTACCACCTTGCTGCGGCTGTCGCTCAACGTGGCGTCCACCCGGGTCATTCTGATGGAAGGCCATGCGGGCGGTGACGCCGCGGGCAAAGTGATCGAGGCGTTCGGCGAGTTCCTCATCGGTGGCAACTTCGCCGTTGGCTTGGTGGTGTTCCTGATCCTCGTCATTATCAACTTCATGGTCATCACCAAGGGTGCCGGGCGCATCGCCGAAGTGGGAGCTCGCTTCATGCTCGATGCCATGCCGGGCAAGCAGATGGCCATCGATGCGGACCTCAACGCCGGACTGATCGGTGAGGAGGAGGCTCGCCGCCGGCGGGGCGAGGTGGCCCAGGAAGCCGATTTCTACGGCTCGATGGACGGGGCCAGCAAATTCGTCCGCGGCGATGCCATGGCCGGCTTGGTGATCATGGTCGTCAATGTCATCGGCGGTCTGCTGATCGGCATGTTGCAGCACAATATGGGGTTCGGCGATGCCGCACGCACCTACACGTTGATGACGATCGGCGACGGGCTGGTGGCCCAGATTCCTGCCCTGGTGATTTCCACCGCTGCCGGCGTGACCGTATCCCGGGTCAATACCGACCAGGATGTGGGCCAGCAGATGATCAGCCAGCTGTTCGTCAACCCGCAGGTGCTGGTGCTTGCGGCCATGGTGATGGGACTGCTGGGGCTGGTGCCAGGTATGCCCAACGTGGTCTTCCTGCTCTTCACCGTGGTGCTGGCGGCGCTGGCCTGGATGCTCACGCGTCAGCAGGAGCGACGCCTGGTGGAAGAAGAGATCAGCGCCGAGCCACCACCCCAGCCGGAAGCACCCGAGGCGAGCTGGGACGACGTGCAACTGGTCGATACCCTGGGGCTCGAAGTGGGCCATCGTTTGATCCCGCTGGTCGATCAGCGTCAAGAAGGCGAGCTGCTGGGCCGGATCAAGAGCGTGCGCAAGAAGTTCGCCCAAGAAGTCGGTTTCCTGCCGGCGGTGGTCCATATTCGCGACAATCTCGAACTCGGTGCCAATACCTACGTGATCACGCTAAAGGGCGCCGAGATCGGGCGCGCCGAAGCCTTCCCCGGGCAATGGCTCGCCATCGACCCAGGCCAGGTGACCGGCCAGTTGCAGGGTACGACGACCTCCGACCCGGCCTTTGGCTTGCCGGCGACCTGGATCGACGCCGGTCAGCGTGAACATGCCCAGGTCTACGGCTACACGGTGGTCGATGCGGGCACTGTCATCGCCACGCATCTCAATCATCTGCTGCATCGTCACGCGGCCGAGATGCTGGGTCGCCAGGAAGTGCAGAAGCTGCTCGACAAGCTGGGCGACGAGCAGAAGTCGCTGGTCGAGGAGGTGGTGCCCAAGGCCATCAGCCTGACCGCCCTGCAGCGCATCCTGCAGAATCTGCTCGATGAGGATGTGTCGATTCGCGATATGCGCACCATTCTGGACACATTGGCCGAATACGCACCGCAGCAGCAGGATGCCAACGAACTGACCGCGCTGGTACGTATCGCCTTGGGACGTGCCATCACCCAGCAGTGGTTCCCCGGCCGCGATTCGCTTCATGTGATTGGCCTGGATGCGCAACTGGAGCAGGTGTTGCTGCAGGCAATGAACGGCAACGGCGCGCTGGAGCCGGGCCTGGCGGAGACACTGATGGACCAGGCGGAGCAGGCCGTGGCTCGTCATGAGGCAAGCGGGGACCCCCCGGTGATGGTGGTTCAGCACAGTCTGAGGCCGCTGTTGGCGCGCTTCCTGCGTCGGCGCATGCGTCATCTGGTGGTCATGTCGCAGGCGGAAGTGCCGGACGATCGCACGCTACGCATCACGACGCTGGTGGGAGGCCGATAAACGATGAGTGTCATGCGTTTCTTGGGAGTTAACAGCCGTGAAGCCATGCGACAAGTGCGTGAGGCGCTGGGCGACGAGGCATTGATCCTGGCCAACCGGCGCACCGAGCAGGGGGTCGAGATTCTGGCTATGGCCGAATCGGCCGCCCCCGCTGCCGGCGAGGCGTTCGCCGCGCCGACGCCGGAACCCTCTGCGCCGTCAGCGTCGGCGATTCCCGACAACGCCCAGGCCTTCGAAGCGATGAGCGCCCGGTTGCTCGAAGAGATGCGCGACATGCGTGCGCTGCTCTCGCGCGAGCAGACTTCCCGCGAGCAGAATCGGCACCAGGGCTCCGCCGGTGTCGGCGACCGGCTGGCGCAAAGGATGCTCGAAGCCGGCTTCGGCGTAGCACTGGCCGATGAGGTCATTGCGGCGCTGCCCGAAGAGCTGATGGCTGCCGGGGAAGCGGACGAGCGGGCCATGGCGTGGCTGGAGCGACAGCTGGCCGGTCGCCTCGAGGGGCTCGATGATGAAGCCGCGTTCATGGATCGCACCGGTATCGTGGCACTGATCGGGCCCACCGGGGTGGGCAAGACCACCACCACCGCCAAGCTGGCGGCGCGCTACGTCATGCGCCACGGCACGCGTCCGGTGGCACTGGTCACCACCGACAGTTTCCGTATCGGCGCCCATGAACAGTTGCGCATCTACTCGCGCCTGCTCGACGTCCCGATGTATCCCATGAATGCCGACCAGCCGGTTTCCGACCTGCTCGAGCGCATGCGCGGCAAGTCCTGGATCATCATCGATACGGTCGGCATGAGTCAGCGTGACCATCGCGTGATCGAGCAAGTCGGTCACCTGCATGGCGGCGATTCGCCGGTTCGGCTGGTGCTGCTGCTCAATGCCGCCAGTCAGCCCGAGACATTGGAAGAAGTCGTGATTCGGTATCGCCAGGCGGCCCAGGCCGCGGGTGGCGAGCTGCGCGACTGCATCATCAGCAAGCAGGATGAGGCGGGTCGCCTGGCCCCGGTGTTGGATATTGTCATGCGCCATGGGCTTCGCCTGCTATTCGTCTCCCATGGCCAGCGTGTGCCGGAAGACATGTCGCTGGCCGATCCGGCGGAACTGGTGCGTCAGGCGCTCGCCACCCGCATATCGCTGCCGGCGGCACGTCAGGCGGCCGAGCCCGCCAGCCGCACGAGCGGCAGCCTGCTGGGGCAAGGGCGACGCCTGGCAGCCACGCTGCAGGCGCTGCGCCGCCGTTTGGCCGGCTTCGATCGGCTCGAGGCGGTGTGGGATTTGCTGGGTTTGCCGGAACCGATCCAGCAGCAACGGCTGGATGAACGGCTGTCCGGCTATCCCATGCCCGGGCAGGCGCTGGGCATGCTCTGGAGCGAGCGACGGCGTGTTCCCGGCGAGGGCTGGTCGATGCCCGACGTGGCCCTGAGCCCGGAAGGCACCTGGCTGGCACTGCCGTTGCTCCAGCACCGTCAGGTCGCGGGTCAGCAGGCTCGGCTGCAGGCGGTCTTGGAGCGACATGACGTTAGCGTGCACCTGATGACCGGCCTGCCCGATAGCGAAGCGGGCGATTGGTTGGAAGAACGTGAATTGACCTGGTGCAGCCAGGTGCGCGGCAGCCAGCGGGTGATTCACGCCGGAGAGCGTCAGACACTGACTGCCTTGGCGACCGCCGCGGAAGCGCTGGGGGAGGTGGAGTGCCGCTTCCGTGGTGCGTCCGGCCGCCTCAGCCTGGCGACGTTGCCCGTGACGCTGAAACTCCGAGGTAATCCGAGAGGGAGCGAGGGGCTGCCTGCCCGGGCCTGGCTGGGCCAGGTGCGCGATGGCGAGAGCGGGCGGGCGTTGGCCAAGCGTTACTGGCTGGCGCCGGCGCGTCTGGGGCGGGAGCCGAAACCGTTATTGCTGTCACTGTTGCAGAGCGACGTGCTGGCGTCACTGACGCGACGTGCCTGGCAGCGGCTCGACCCGGCCGACATCGGCGAGCTGCGCCCCGACGTTCGCTTGAGCATGGCCAGCGGACTGGCCACGGTAGCGGCACATCTGGATCTCTCGGAAGACGAATCGGCCATGGATCTTCGAGCCGAGCTGTTGGGGCTGGGAGGCGGGCGTCGCCGCCGGCGCGATGTTGCACTGCTCGAAGCGTTGATACAACTGTTCCTGGTGCGCGATGCCATTCGCCACCTGGGCCTTGGCGAAAGGGAGACAGGCTAGATGGGAAAGGACCAGGCGGCTGGCCTGCGCCAGTGGGCTTCGACTGCCGCTGAGCAGGAGTGCCCCGCACACGTGGCCGAGATGTTGATCGAGCTGGCCGGCAAGCCGAACGCCGGCGAGCGTTCGCCCGACGAGCCGCGGCAGGTTGCCAGGACGCCACCGCCCCGCCCCGCGACGACGCGGGAAAGGGACGAGCCGTCTATCGCACGGCATGTCCAGCCGGGCGTTACGCTGATGGTGCTGGGACTGCCCGGCACGGCAGAGCGCCATACCCTGAAGGTCAGCGAACTGCTGCAGAGCTGGGCCCGCCAGGGGCGACATTGGGTGGGGGATCCCGGTCTCTGGCGGATCGTGGCGCTGCCTGTCTCGAGTCCGCATCTGACGGTGCTCGCGACTCAGCAGTCGCACTGGGCGCTGTGGGTCGATGACGACCTCGAGGCATTCCGACGCGCCTATCGTATTCTCAAGCAGATCGACGAGAGCGACGGTCCGCGCCGTCTACTGGCGGTTCATCCGCCGGGCGTGGGACGGCAGGGGCTGTTGGCCAATCTGCAGCACGTGGCGGAAAGCTACTTCGGCATCGAGCTGTTGGTCCTGTCCCGATGAAGAGGTTGACGCGATGAGACGCGCGGTAATCCGGAGCCTTGGCATGCTGGGGGCGGGCGCCTGCCTGCTGGCCACCATGGCGCATGGAGCCGGCAGTTGGGTGGCGACGGCGCCTGCTCTGAAGGCCGCGTTGGTGGAACGGCCGGTGGCATCGGCACCGCTGTCGCCGCCGAACCCTGGGCTGGCTCGCGGCCAGGTGATGCGCCAGGTCAGTTGGCAATACCGCCCGCCCGCCGGTGTCGAGGTCAACGCCTCGCTCTGCCACTCGGGAGGGTGCGTGCGGTTGCCTGCGCCGCGTGGCCATACCGTGGCACTGGCCGGGCTGCCGGCCGATACGCCGCTTTACTTTGAATTCTCCTTGCGCGATCGACACCCGCGCATCGTGACCCTGCAGGGGTTGCAGGTCATCGTCAATCACGCACGCGACGAAACGCTCCGGACCCGTTGAGCGTATTCGCGTCGAGGAAGGCGTCAGCCGCGAGAGCATGAGCATGTACACAGCACGAGGCAAGATTGAACAGACAGACCTGCTGGAGGAGTACCTGCCGCTGGTGAGGCGTCAGGCCCTCTCCATGCAGGTGCGACTCCCGGCGAGCATCGAGCTGGATGATCTCATCCAGGCCGGCACGGTGGGGCTGCTTGAAGCCATGGGTCGCTTCGATTCGAACCAGGGGGCCAGTTTTGCCACCTTCGCCAGTCAGCGTATCCGAGGCGCCATGCTCGACGAGCTGCGCAGTCGCGACTGGTTGCCGCGTAGCGTCAGACGTAACGCCCGCGCGGTCGACGAGGCCGTCAGGCGACTCGAGCAGCGTCTGGGACGTCCCGCCGAGGAGCACGAGATCGCCATCGAGCTGGCTATCGGGCTCGATGAGTACCGTCAGCTGCTCAACGATACCAACAGCGGTCACCTGCTGCCATTCGAGGCGCTGATGGCGGAGGGGGTCGAACCCGGCATCGAGGATGCATCGCTTGACACGCCTTACCATCAGCTCATCGACGAGGAGAAGCGACAGCAGCTGATTGAGGGCATCGAGGCGCTGCCCGAAAGGGAGAAGCTGTTGATGGCACTCTACTATCAGGAAGAGCTCAACCTGAAGGAGATCGGCGTCGTGCTCGGCGTCACCGAATCGCGAGTGTGCCAGTTGCACAGCCAGGCGGTGAGCCGGTTAAGAGCGCGCCTGGCGGAGCAGGAATAGGGTCAACATGGTGGCTAGAGGTCGGTCATCAACGTCTTGGTGCTTGCCAGTGCCGCCATGTAACAGCTGTGCAACTGGTCGGCGGGCACCTCATCGATCGCTTCTTCGATTTGCCGCTCGTGGCTCTCGCACAACGTCAGCACGGCACCCAGCGGGCCTGCGCGATGCTTCAGCGCACGCATGATCGCCTGGCTCAGGGGTAAATGCTCCAGCAGGGTGTTGCGGTCCTCCTCGAGCAGCGCATCCATCAGCGAGAACAATCCGGTGGTGAAGGCATCCTCGGGGTCGAGAGAGGAAAAGGGCGCGGCCAGGTTGCGGCACATGAAAGCGCGAATCAACGCCATACGCAGGATGATGCGAGACGAGGGCTGCAGACTGGCCAGGGTCAGGGTCAGGATCAGTCGGCGCAGCTCCAGCAGGCCAAGTATCTGCACGGCGCGATGCAGGTCGACCTCTTTCCCGACACGATTGAAATAGGTGGAGTTGGCCCGTCGCAGGATCGCTACGTGCAGGTGGGGCAACTGGACGACCAGTTCGTGCAAGCGATGGAGATCGCTGTCGTCTTCATATAGCGCACGGATCAGGCGGAGTTGGGCGGCACGGTTGCCGTGACGGCCGCGGGGCGGGGAGGTGATGAAGCTGGGCTTGGCCAGATAATGCCCATGGTAGTAATCGCAGCCCAGCCCCTGATAGTTGGTCAGCGCTTCGCGATTGGCGATGTTTTCGACCAGCAGTTTGATGTTGCGCGCCGGCAGCCGTTCGAGGGAGGCGTCGTCGAAGTCATCCGGCGAGCCGAGCAGGATGATGTCGACGCGTCCCAGCATGGCGTCGAGGTCCTGCTTGACCAGTCGGCTGGGTGCGATGATCCGGTAGCCGCGCTCGCGGATGTCGTCCAGGCGCGTCAGCAGGGTCGGGTCGACGGTGCGTGCGTCGGCAATGCCGAGAGCCAGGCGTGGCGCCGGTGTCGGCAGCAGCTCGGGGCGGTCGAGCCATTCGAGCGGCAGATCGACGAAAAGCGACCTGTCGCCGAGCAGCCCTCCATCGCCGAGCTCGTAAATGGCGCTGGTCAATGCACGAGCCGTGGCGGCCATGATGTCCTCGAGTTTCGCGGCGTTATCATGGCGATATACCAGGCGATCGGCGACGTGATGATGGCTGGCGTCATGAATCGGATGGAGGGCGACGGTGCAAGGATCGTAATCGACTTGCTCTGACATGCGTTCTGGCTCCCTGCTGGATGTCGGCGCACCCTCGAGTGGCTCTCTGGTTGCGTACCGCGATGACGCTGGTTGGACCTGGCCGTATCGACGTTGCCGACATGGCGGCCAAAGGTTCGGGTCGACAGCCCGAACGGCTATCATGGTGCGGCGCGAGCCGGACATGGTTGCCTTGTTTCGCTTGGCTCAGGTGCTTGATGGCATATCGGCCATCGACATCGGAACTTGAGCCCACCGACTCTGGCGGTTTTGCGAGGATTGTTTGACCTGTATCAACTAACGTCCGGCGTCTGCCAGGCACGACTAAAGTGTCGCGTCCCGGCCGCCGATAACCCTGTTAGCCTACGCACGTTTTCGCCCCGAGCGGCCGACTGCGAGGCAAGCCTCGACGCCCCGTATCATCAGGAGCCCGAATGAACCCTTCTACCCTCATCGGCATGTTTGCCAGCGTCGTGCTGTTGGTCAGCGTGCTGTTTTTCACCGCCGAATCGCCCCAGAGCTTCATCAACTTGCCTGGGCTTGCCATCGTGCTGGCCGGTACCATGGCGGCGACCTTCATCAGCTATCCGCTCAAGGAAGTGCTGCGCGTGGTGCGCTTGGTGGGGCTGGTCTTCCGCCGCGAGAACACTTATACGCGCGATGACATCAAGGAGCTGGTGGATATGTCCCGGCTGTGGTTCAAGGGCGATGTGCGGGCCGTGGAGAGTGCCTTGGAAAAGGCGCGCAACCCTTTCCTCCGCACCGGTATCCAGTTGGTGATAGCGAACACCAAGGAGGAGGAGATCTTCGATCTGCTGCGCTGGCGCATCGCCAGGCTCAAGGCACGCGAGCACGCCGAAGCCCAGATATTTCGCACCATGGCAACTTACGCCCCCGCGTTTGGCATGATCGGCACACTGGTGGGGCTCGTCAATATGCTCGAGGTCATGGAATCCGGCGACCTGCATGTCATCGGGCCGCGTATGGCCGTCGCGCTGCTGACCACTTTCTACGGTATCCTGCTCGCCAATCTGGTATTCAAGCCGATCGCGGTGAAGCTGGAGCGGCGTACCGAAGAGCGCCTGATCGCCATGAATATGGTACTGGAGGGGATCTCGCTGATCACCAAGCGGCGCCTGCCTTCCTTCATCGAGGAAACGCTGCATTCGTTCGTCGCCAACTATCACGACGAGATTCGCGACCCTGAGGTCGTTCCTCGTTCAGCGCCGGGAGGGCAGGAACAGAATGCTTGATCGCAGCACGCGCGACATGCTGCATCCGCTGGCCCCCTCCGAGGTCGATGGCGAAGGATGGCTGGTGAGCTATCTCGACGTGCTGACGCTGCTCATCACGCTGTTCGTGCTGTTGCTCTCGCTATCCGGCAGCGAGCTGGCTCCCCAGGGCCAACGACAAGGCAATACCGCAAGCGAGATCGTCACGCCACAGGCCGAGGCGGCGGCGCGCTTGATCGCCTCGAGCGGACTCAAGCCTCGTCACGACGGCTTGCGGCCACGCTTCGCTGGGCTCGACATCGAAGGCGTCAGCGTGGCCGAAGGCCAGCAGGGCATCACCCTGCGAATCGACGACAACCTGCTGTTCGCCAGTGGGCAAGCGGCGCTGACCGGGCAGGGGCGCGAGCTGCTCGGTCGCTTGCAAGAGATACTGCAGGCCTTCGAGGGAGACATCTCCGTCGAGGGGCATACCGACGACGTGCCGATCGCCACGGCGCGTTTCCCTTCCAACTGGGAGCTTTCATCGGCCCGGGCCATCGCGGTACTGCGCTATCTGACCGAACTGGGGTTGAGCGCCGAACGGCTTCGCGCCGTGGGCTATGCCGAGACCCGTCCGCTGGAGAGCAACGCGACGACGCAGGGCCGCGCCGCCAATCGGCGCGTCGAGCTGTTGCTGCGGCAGCCTCTTGCCGAGGGCTGACGGTTAACCGTGCAGTCGACCGATGCGTCGCGTTCTCGGTGCAAAGGACTCGCCGATCGTTGGGATCGGCGGCCTGGTTCAGTGATCGACTCGGCCCAACAGAAGGAACTCGATCAGCGCTTTCTGGGCGTGCAGGCGATTGCCGGCTTCTTGCCAGACCGCGGCGCGCGGGTCGTCGAGCAGCGTCTCGCTGATCTCCTCGCCGCGGTGGGCGGGCAGGCAATGCAGGAACAGCACGTCCGACTTGGCTCGATCCAGCATGGCCTCGGTGACCTGGAACCCGGCAAAGTCGGCCTCGCGCTTGCCCTGTTCCCCTTCCTGTCCCATCGAGGCCCAAACGTCGGTTGTCACGAGATCGGCGTCGACGACGGCTTCGTTCGGGTCACGCAGCAGGGTGATCCGACTGCCGCCGGCATCCATGATGTCCCGACGGGGTTCGTAGCCCTCGGGACAGCAGATGCGCAATTGGAAGTCGAACTGGCGGGCGGCGTTGATCCACGAGTGGCACATGTTGTTGCCGTCGCCGATCCAGACCGCGGTGCGCCCCCGCACGCTGCCGCGCAGCTCGGTCCAGGTCATCACGTCGGCGAGCAACTGACAGGGATGGTAGTCATCGGTCAGCGCGTTGATCACCGGCACGCTGCTCGCGGTGGCAAAGGTTTCCAGCCCGGCGTGAGAGAAGGTCCGGATCATGACGATATCGACCATTTCCGAGAGTACTCGCGCGGTATCTTCGATCGGCTCGCCGCGACCGAGTTGGGTATCCCGGGCGGAGAGAAACAGGGCGTGACCGCCGAACTGGGCCATGGCCGTCTCGAAGGAGACTCGCGTGCGTGTCGAAGACTTCTCGAAGATCATCGCCAGCGTGCGGTGGGTGAACGGGGAATAGGTCGGTCCTTGGGCACGCAGGCGGTTCTTGATCGTGATGGCGCGCTGGATCAGGTAGTGAAGCTCTTCAGGGCTCAGGTCCAACAGGGTCAGGAAATGGCGTGTCGCCATGGCGATCTCTCCGCGCGAAAAAACCTCCATCCTAGCCAGCCCACGGGGGATGCGCAATGCGCTCGTCATCAGTAGAATGAGGGCATGAGCAAAGGCTGAGCGTCGCGCTCAGGTATTTCGTCCGACGCCCTCGGCACCTACGATCCAACAGGGAGCGCCTATGAGCACCACCATCGAGAACATTCAGCGCCAGATCGGTGAGAACCCGATCCTGATCTACATGAAGGGCACGCCCCAACTGCCGCAGTGCGGTTTCTCCGCCCAGACCGTGCAGGCCCTGATGTCCTGTGGCGAGCGCTTTGCCTTCGTCAATGTGCTGGACAATCCTGATATTCGCGCCGAGCTGCCCAAGTATGCCAACTGGCCGACCTTTCCGCAGCTGTGGGTCGAAGGCGAGCTGGTGGGCGGTTGCGACATCGTCACCGAGATGCACCAGAGCGGCGAGCTGGAGACGCTGATCAAGGAAGCGGCGGCTCGCGCCAAGGCCAATGAGGAGCAGGGCGGCGACGCCTGAGCTCGACTCGTGCAGTGCCGTTGACGAAGGCCCGTGGGGATCGCTCCCCACGGGCCTTCTGCCGTCCGGAGGGGGTAAGGCGAGGCATTACGTTGAGTAACCAAATGTCCCGCTGGCCCGATTGAAATTGCCTCCCCTTGCCACCACGCTGAGCAAGAGGGCGATATGGATGCCCAAGGCTTCGCCTGTCCAGGGAGGTAATATGCAGACACCATTGGAAATCAACTACCAGCACGTATCCCGCTCCGAGTGGATTGACGATTACGTGAAGTCGCGTGTCGCCAAGCTCGAGCATTTCAGTCGCGATATCGTTTCCTGTCGCGTGGTCATCGAACAGACCCAGAATCCGCATCGCACGGGCAACCCCTACCGTGCGCTGGTCGAAGTCAACCTGCCCGCCAAGGGGGAGCTGGTGGCCGAAAAGAGCGACAAGGTCACCGACCCCCAGGTTCAGCTGCGTCCCATCATTCGCGGCGCTTTCGAAGCCATGGAGAAACAGCTGAAGAAGCAATCGGCCAAGCGCGACGGCAAGGTCAAGCACCATAACGACGAGCCGATCCCACCGGTGGCGACGGTAGTGCGCCTATTCGAGAAGGATGGCTACGGTTTTCTCAAGAGCCTGAGCGGCGAGGAATTCTACTTCCACAAGAATGCCGTGTTGCACCATGATTTCGACCGACTGACCGTGGGTACCCGGGTGCGCTTCGAACCCGACGAGGGCGAGGAGGGGTTGCATGCCAGCACGGTACAGATCATCGACAAGCCGGGGGTCGGTGGGGCGGCCGATGGCGAGGACGATCTCGACATGCCCGCCGGTTGGGAGCAGAACACCGGTCGCTGATCCCCTGCGCCGTACCCGATGAGCCCGCGGGGGTTCATAGCTCCTCGAGGCCCTGCTCCCGTTGTGCCAAGGCCCAGCCGCCCAGGTCCTTGTAGCGGTTGACGATGGCGCAGAAGAGTTCGGCAGTGCGCTCGGTATCGTAGCGAGCCGAGTGCGCTTCCTGGTTGTCGAACGGAATGCCCGCGGCCCGGCAGGCCCTGGCCAGTACCGTTTGGCCGTAGATCAACCCCGACAGGCTGGCGGTATCGAAGCTGGAGAAGGGGTGGAAGGGGTTGCGCTTGATCCCGCAGCGATTCACGGCGGCATTGAGGAAACCATGATCGAAGGCGGCATTGTGCCCGACCAGTACCGCCCGGGTGCAGCCGTGTGACTTGATCGCCTTGCGCACCGGGCGGAAGATTTCGCCCAGCGCCTCCGCCTCGCTGAGCGCGATGCGCTGGCGTAGCGGGTCGTCGAGCTTGATGCCGGTAAAGTCCAGCGCCGATTGTTCCACGTTGGCCCCCGAGAAGGGCTGGACGTGGTAGGCGTAAGTGGCCTCGGGCATCAGGTTACCTTCGGCATCCATGGTCAGCGTCACGGCGGCGATCTCGAGTATGGCGTCACGCTCGGAGTTGAATCCGCCGGTCTCCAGGTCCACCACCACGGGCAGGAAGCTGCGGAATCGCTGGGCCATCATCTCGCGGGCAATCGCCTCGCTCATGCGCCTCTCCTCATAGCGTGCTTCTCGCTCATGGCATATATCCCTTCTTGCATAGGGGCGGCGGCAAGCGCCGCCGGATCGCGCTCTCGTTTTGCGAAAAGTCTAACAGTTTGACCGCGACTCGTCCCGCCGCCGGTATTCGCCGGGCGGCAGCCACGCTATACTGCTCGCCTTGTGACGTTTACCTGAGAGGAGCCCCCAATGTCCGATGTCAAGAAGGTCGTGCTTGCCTACTCCGGCGGCCTGGACACGTCCGTCATCGTCAAGTGGTTGCAGGAAACCTACCACTGCGAGGTGGTGACCTTTACCGCCGACATCGGTCAGGGCGAGGAAGTTGAACCGGCGCGTGCCAAGGCCCAGGCCCTCGGCGTCAAGGAAATCTACATCGAGGATCTGCGCGAAGCGTTCGTGCGCGACTACGTCTACCCGATGTTTCGCGCCAACACGATCTACGAAGGCGAGTATCTGCTGGGCACCTCCATCGCCCGTCCGCTGATTGCCAAGCGCCTGATCGAGATCGCCAACGAAACCGGGGCCGATGCCATCTCTCACGGCGCCACCGGTAAAGGCAACGATCAGGTGCGCTTCGAAATGGGCGCCTATGCGCTCAAGCCCGGCGTCAAGGTGATCGCGCCGTGGCGCGAATGGGACCTGACCTCGCGCGAGAAGCTGATGGCCTACTGCGAGCAGCACGACATTCCCGTCGACTTCTCCAAGAGCAAGAAGAAGTCGCCGTATTCCATGGATGCCAACCTGCTGCACATCTCCTACGAGGGCGGAATTCTCGAGGATCCGTGGGCCGAGGCCGAGGAGGACATGTGGCGCTGGAGCGTGTCGCCCGAGGCGGCTCCCGACCAACCCACCTACGTCGAACTCACCTTCGACCGCGGCGACATCGTTGCCCTCGACGGCAAGGCCATGAAACCGCATGAAGTGCTCGAGACCCTCAACAAGCTGGGCGGGGACAACGGCATCGGTCGTCTCGATATCGTCGAGAACCGTTACGTGGGCATGAAGTCGCGCGGCTGCTACGAGACCCCGGGGGGCACCATCATGCTGCGTGCCCATCGTGCCATCGAGTCGATTACCCTGGATCGCGAAGAAGCTCACCTGAAGGACGAGTTGATGCCCAAGTACGCCAAGGTGATCTACAACGGCTACTGGTGGAGCCCCGAGCGCCGCATGCTGCAGGCCGCCATCGACGAGACCCAGAAGAACGTCAACGGCGTGGTGCGCATGAAGCTCTACAAGGGCAATGCCACTGTGGTGGGGCGCAAGTCCGAGCAATCCTTGTTCGACGAGTCGATCGCCACTTTCGAGGACGATGCCGGCGCCTACAATCAGAAGGATGCCGAGGGCTTCATCAAGCTCAACGCCTTGCGCCTGCGTATTGCGGCGGGGAAGGGCCGCCAGCAGAGCTGATTGCCTGTCGGAACCGCCCGAGACGCGCCGGCCCCTTGGCCGGCGCTGTTGTATCGGACGTGAATGACAAGGCACCTACGTGGGGAGGAAGATAATGTGGAAGACACTCTTGGGTGGCCTGTTCGGTCGCGGCGAAGCCAAGCCGGACAATGCCAAGGCCGCCGAGCCGGTGGAATACAACGGCTATCAGATCGTCTCGGAACCTGCCGAGCAGGGCGGCCAGTTTCGCGTCAGCGGCTGGATTCGCAAGCCAGGCGACAATGGCGAGCTCCTCGAGCACCGCTTCGAGCGCTCCGACCTGGTGCCGGGCCGCGACGTCTGCGATGAGCTGATGGTCAGCAAGGCGCGGCGCTTCATCGACCAGATCGGCGACGACATGTTCAAGTCCTCGCCCTGACGAGCTGCGTCGCCGACGCTCACTTCGGTGGACGCTATTCAGGACGTGTTCGAAGGTGGGCGTTCCGATAAAGCAAGCGGCACGGGGTCAGGTACACTGGACGGACCGTATCACGAGGAGCCGTCATGCACCTGTTGCACCGTGCCTCGCCCTGGCGGGCCCTGTTCGCCGGCGATGCCCTGCCGGACCCGGCAACGCTGCCGCCACTGCTCTCGCCCCTGCGCGAAGCGCTGAATGAGCTCGGTCCGTCTCCCTCGTTGGCGGAGGCGCATGCCTGGCAGGGACGACTGGTCGAGGCGCTCCAGCGTCTCGACCTACCGGGCTGGCGCATCAGTCAGCTGATCAGCGAGCACAATAATGGGTTGTATCGGCGTGCGATCCAGCTCTCGCTCAACGAGATGCTGGGGCAGGGATGGGGCGAGCCGCCCGTGACATTCTGTGTGCTGCTGCTCGGCTCCGCCGGCCGCCACGAGAGCCTGCTCGGCCCCGATCAGGACAATGCCATGATCGTGGCCGACTATCCCGATGATCGCCATGCCGAGATCGACGGCTTCTTCCAGTCGCTGGGTGAACGCTTCACCGACCGCCTCGACGAGGGCGGCATCCCACTCTGCCATGGCCACGTGATGGCGCGCTGGCCGATGTGGCGCAAGCGACTCTCCGAATGGCGCGAGCAGCTCACGCTGTGGACCCAGGAGCGCCGGATCAAGCGCGTCCAGCAGAGCAACATTCTGCTCGACTTTCATCCGGTCTATGGCGAGGCCGACCTGGCCGAATCGCTAGCCGACCACGTCGAGCAGCTAATGCCCCGTGCGGGCCTGTTTCTCGACGAGATGGCGCTATTGCTCGATGAGTTGCCGATTGCGCTGGATCGTCTCGGCCGCCTGTCCGTGGACGATAAAGGAGCGCCTCACGACAATGCGCTCAATCTCAAGCGTCAGGGATTGCTTCCACTGGTCAACGCGGTACGCCTGCTGGCGCTGCGGCATGGCGTGCGGGAGGCCGAGACGCGCCTGAGGCTTCCCGCGCTGGTGCTGAGAGGAGCCCTGTCGCCCAAGCAGGCCAGAGCGGGGCGGGTGGCGCTGGATCGCTTCCAGGAGAGCCTGCTTCAAGCCCAGCAGGCGAGCCTCAAGGCGGGAAGAAGCGCCGATGGCTGGATCGATCTTGCCCGCCTGGAAGACGATGAGCGGCTAATGTTGCGTCATGATTTGCGTGTGGTGCGTGGTCTGGTCAGGGCCGCTCAGGGCGGCAACGGCAGGTAGCCTCCTTTCTGGAAGTTACCTGCCGCAGATTCCTCAGAAGGTTTCCCACTCGTTTTCCGCTTCCTGCTGCTCCCTGCGGTGCTTCGGCTGGGGAGCCTCTGCCGATCTGGCAGGCCCGGCCGCCGGTAGGGCGGTGAGAGGCTGGGCCGGCGCGTTCCCCAGCACGAATTCGGACATCAGCTCGTCCAGCCGCGAGGCGTTCTCGTGCATGGTCGCGGCCAGGCTGGCGCTCTGGCTCACCATGGCGGCATTCTGCTGGGTCATGGTGTCCATCTCCGCCACGGCGGTATTGACCTGTTCGATACCCGTCGTCTGCTCGCGGGCACCGGCAGTGATTTCGTTGATCACGTCGGAGACCTGGACGACACTCTGGCGCAGTTCCTCCATTCGCTCGACCACGCCCTGTACGATGGTGTTTCCCTCCTGGGTATGCTTGACCGAAGTGTCGATCAGGCGACGGATGTCCTTGGCCGCATCGGAGGAGCGGCTGGCCAGGTTGCGCACCTCCTGGGCCACGACGGCGAAGCCACGGCCGTGTTCGCCCGCGCGTGCCGCTTCCACCGAGGCGTTGAGCGCGAGTATATTGGTCTGGAAGGCGATGGAATCGATCAGACCGATGATGTTGCTGATCTTGTTGGCCGATTCGTCGATGGCAGCCATCTTGGTGCTCATCTCCGTCATGGCGTCATTGCTTCGCTCGGCCACGCCCGCGGCGGTCACCGCCAGGCCGTTGGCTTGCTCGGAAGCCTGAGCGGTGTGCGCTACGGTGGAGTGAATCTCCTCCATGGAGGCCGAGGTCTCCTGCAGGTTGGCCGCCGCTTGTTCGGTACGTGAGGAGAGCTCCCGGGTGCCATCGGCAATGTCACCGGCACCGGCCAGTACCATGCGAGCGTTCTCGCGAACCTGCAGCAGGGTATTCTGCATACGCTCGACGAAGGCATTGAATTGCACGGCGAGTTCGCCCACTTCGTCGTGGCTGTCGACCTTCAGGCGCTGCGTCAGGTCGCCCTTGCCCTGGGCGATATCGGCCATGGCCAGCGTGGTGCGGCGGATGGGGGCGAGCACCTTGCGCGCCGAGACGGTCACGATGCCGAGCAGCAAGGCCAGCGTGGCGAGACCCGCCAGCAGCAGCGACATGAGAAGGTTACGGCTGACGCCGGTGAACACGTCATTGGGAATGGCGGCGGCCAGCGACCAGCCGTCGGTTCCGGCGATAGGGGACCAGACCATGGTCATGGCGCCACCGGAAGGCGAGGTAACCCGTCCGATCCCGGCGTTGCCCTCCAACATCTGACGGCCAATGACGTTGGCGCCCGTGAATCCGGCCTCGTCGGCTTCGGTGACGCGCAGCGCCATGCGCACCTCGGGGTCCGGATGAGCGACGACCGTGCCGGCGCGGTCGACCATGTAGCCGTAGCTGCCTTCGCCCACGTCGATGGCCGAGGTGATCTCGGAAACCGCCGCCATGGAAAGGGTGATGCCCAGCAGGCCGACCCGATTGCCGCGTTCGTCGAAGATCGTCTCGGCCACCACCGCCGTCGGCTTGCCGCTGACCAGCGAGAGCACGGGATCGTCCAGCAGGGTATCCGCCGTTCCCTCGGTCACCAGGCGCTTGAAATAGTCGCGCCCGGAGATATCCACCCGGGCGCCGCTATGGGTAAGGGTATCGCCGCTGGCATCGGCGAAAAAGAGCGACTCGATGGTGGCATCGCCGGGGTGACGAGACACGAGCCACTCGAGGTGCGATTCCACGGGAACCGGGTCGGCCAGGCGCTCATCCTTCGCCAGGCCGGCGAGGAAGCGGCGATACCCCTCGATCCAGCGGCTGATCTCGTCGGCGCGAGCATCGACCTGACGCATGCTGTTGCGCTCCACCATGGGGGGTATGGCGGCATTGAGCTGGGTATGCACGACCAGGCCAAGCACCATGAAGGCCGCCAACAGCGGCAGGCCGATGGTGCCGAGTAGTTTCTGGGTAAGGGTCAAGCGGGACAGTGCTTTCATCAATGGGCTCTCGCTAGGGTTCTTCTCGGGTACAGGCAGGTGCCGAGACAGGTTCGCTCTGTTGTTGGTGGGCACGACGAGGAACGGGCGGGGGTAAGGCATGGCCGGAGCCATTCGTCCACTGGCGTTTATCGGCAGAGGAGTGGCCGACTTTAAGGAAAGCGAGGAGATTGACGACTGCTAATGTAGGAAACGGCTTACACGGCAGGCACGGATTTACCGGGCACCCCGGGAGTTGGCGCGTCTTCGCTTTCTCGACACTTTGAACCCGTGCTTTAGGCCAAGGGTAGCGCCCCCGATTGACCCACATTGCGGGAAATGAGGGTGATGTTATCCTGTGTTGTCTATGCCATTTATCGACCGCCCTTGGCGCACAAGCGGCAGTGCACCGAGCTGCGACGCCATTCGAGGCGCGCGGCAGGGCTTGGGCTATACCTACCAGCATGCCGGCGCAAAAAGGTCATCTACGCCAGAATGAGTCGCTTGGTGCGATAGATGTTAGCCCATTACTGCCAAGATTGACAAGTCTTTCTGGAAATAAATGCGTATTTATCGAGGCGGGCGTTTTCTGCCTCTTTTATCAGTAGCTTACTGGAATGCGACACGTGGAAAAAAGAAGTGCGACGCATGATGCCCCTGCGGTTACGGCAGAAATGAGCAATACGCTAAGCGATCGCCTGCGCGTTTGTGCGCGTCTTGCGGGAAGCGGCAATGCCTTGGCAGACAAGGCAGGAATTGCCAGGCGGACTCTCGAGAACTACTTCAGTGGGCGGAGTGAGCCCAAGGGGGCGGCGCTCGCCTCAATCGTCACGGCCGTGGGGGTGAGCGGCCATTGGCTGTTGACTGGCGAAGGGGAAATGCTGCTTGAAAAGTCCGTGGGCTCGCAGTGCATGGATCCTGCCGCTGGCAGCGGCAGGGTGATTGCCCCTGACTTCGATGCACTCGAGGAGGTAATTGCCAAGACGAGTGCCGTGTTCGAGGCCAAGGGCATCAGGCTACGGCCCGAGGCCGAAGCCAAGGTGATCCGGTTGATCTACGAGTACTACCTGCGCCATGGCGACGCGATGGACGAGGCTACCCTGGATAACGTTATAGCGCTAGCCGCCTTCCGCTGATATGCGCATGAAAAAGGTGGGCATCTCGGTGCATCCCGGTAGGTGGAGGCCGCTAGTATGGGGTGCACCGGGCTGCGCGACAAGCAGCCTCACTCACCTGGAAGGAGGTCCGCATGCTGGAAACACTGATTAGCCAAATCAATGAGGCAGTAGAGAGCGGTCGGGATCATTCGCAGAGTGCTCCGATCAATATCATCATAGGCAATGGCAATACCGTGGTGATTGGCAACGACAACAGTGGCTGGCCGGCAGAGGGAGATGGGAGTGGCGCATCAAGAGGCCGAAAAGGGGTGGCCGGCAGTCATGGCCTGCACGAGTGTCGTCAATTGTTCGAGTGCAGCATGGTGGGCCTGGTAGTAGAGCGCTGACAGCCTCTCCTCTTCCATGTTGCGAGCCGGCTGTCGCTGGGCATGGCGACGCTCGGTTTCCTTTATACGATCAAGGAGACTCCCGTAAGCCCCTTGGCCTAGCAGTATTGCCTCACGAAGGAGGATGTCGACCTCCAGGCCGTCAAGGAACTCATCGCAGGGGACGCCGATTAGCAGGTCGACAGTGGAGAGCAGACCGATGAAATAAGCCGTTTGTCGATTTAACTGCTCCTGTTGTGCAAGACGCTCACAAGCCTTGGCGCGCGTCAGCGCCAGCGGGGTGAAGGTGGAATCGGCATGGTCGAGCAGGCCAAAGAGCGTCACCCAGCGACAGAGTTGGCGGAAGCCGAGTCTGGCGACGATGCCCTGAATCGAGACGATGGTGCCGTGGCGACGGTAGTAGACGCTGTGAGCGATACGCGTGAGCTTGATGGCAAGTTGGGGATCGGATTGGATCAGGGAGACGATCTTGAAAGTATCGGGCTCGGGTTGCATGAGCTGGTTGAGTAGCTGCATGGCCTGAAGCGTTGTCGGTGGGATTTTTTTGCCATAAACCGGCACAGGATGGGCATAGAAGTAGCCCTGAAAGAGGTCGAACCCCAGTGCCAGGCAGGCGTCATGCGCCTCGCGGGTCTCCACGCGCTCGGCGATCCACTGCACGTCCAGGTGAGCGAGGCGGGCGCGGTGCTTTGCTGCCGTTGCGAGGGACAATGACAGGATGTCGACCTTGATGTAAGAGGCGAGCGAGAGTAGCGGATCCCAGTCAGGCGTAAAGGTAAAATCGTCCAGCGCGAAGCGAAATCCCTGCTTGTGCAGGCGGCGTACGGCGTCGACAAGCGTGGGAGTGGGGGTGATACGCTCGACGAGCTCGATGACGACCCGATCGGGCGGCAGTGGAAGAAAGGGCTGGGTGAGCAGCAACTCGGTAGAAACATTGATGAATGCCGGCACTCGAAGCAGATCGGTCCTACCGATGACGGCAGTGCTCAGGTGGTAGACAAGCTCCGAGGTGGCAGTGTCCTCCCCGACATCGCCAGCATTCTCGCCCTGGTCATTGCGGTAGAGCAGCTCGACCCCGTAGGGGGTGTCCTTGCGGTCGAAAATGGGCTGCGCGGCGAGTAATAGATTGCCCGTTCCCTTTGCTGTTTGTGTCATCCCGGCGGTCCTTCGGTGCTCTTCTGACCTCCCTTGTCGCCTTGGACACGTTATTGTGCCCCTGGTCAAGCGCCAGGCAGGTCCATGCGTGACAAGCTTACCTTTTAGGACCTCATAAGCCAAAAATTTTCCAATCCGAGCAAAAAATGGGGGTTATTTGCGCTTCAGGGGTTGGATAACGCAAAATTGGGCTAGTCTGCCGGCCGCTTGTCTTTCGCCGGCGCCTCGGGGAGCTCCATCACGACGCAAGCACCGTTTAGCGTCGGGGCATCGCCGACCCAGAGTCGCCCTCCCAGGTGGGCAACGATGCCACGGCTGATCGGCAGTCCTAGGCCGCTGCCTCGGGGGCGCCCCGAGACTCTTCCGCTATTGGCGCCGTGGCGCTTGATCTGGTGAAATTTCTCGAACACCCGTTCACGCTCGTCGACGCCGATGCCAGGGCCGTTGTCCTCGACGCTCAAGCGATAGCCCTTCTTGTGTCGAGCCAGGTGCAGGCGCACTCGGGGCGTATCGTCATCGGCGAACTTGCCGGCATTGTCCAGCAGGTTGATGATCACCTGTTCGAGTCGATCGGGATCGCCGATCACCGGTGCTTCCTCGGGCTCGATGTCGACCTCGAGTGCCACGCCGCGGCTCTCCTGGAGGCGATGCACGGCATCGACGCTCTGCCGGGTCAGGGCAGCCAGGTCGAGACGTTGTGGGGTGAGTGTCAGGCGCCCGCTTTCCAGGCGTGCTAGGTCGAGGATCTCTTCGATCAGCCGCGACAGCCGTTGGCTCTCGAGCACCACCACTTCGAGGAAATGGACACGCTTTTCTTCCGACAGCGCCCGGCTGTCGCGCAGGATCTCGGCGAAAGCGCGGATCGAGGTCAACGGGGTACGCAGTTCATGGCTGACCATGGCGACAAACTCGTCCTTGAGGCGATCGAGTTCGCGCAGGCGCTCGTTGGCAGCGCGGAGTGCCTCGCCAATACGCGCCAGCTCCTCCGATTTCTGTTCCAGCCGGCGGTTGTACTCCAGGGCCTGGGAGGTCGTATCGAGAATGCTGAGGATCGCCTCCCGGTCAAGCGCTTCGCCGCGCACTACCGAATTGATCAGCACACGGGCTGACGCGCTGCCCAGGGCCCCCGAAAGCGCCTGCTCGGCGCGGGCGATGAGCGCCGGCGGGGCAGGATCGCCGTCGGCGGGGGCATCGTGGCGGTCGGCCAGGATGCGTGCCGTGGTCTGGGTGCCGAGATAGCGATTGAGCAGGCTCAGCAGCTCGCCCCAAGTGGTCTGGCCGCGCCAGAGCGAGGTGTGCTGCAGGCCGGGGTTCATCGCCTCGGTGAATAGCGCCGCCTGAGTCTGCTCGACCGGGCTCTGACGCGTGAACAGCGAGACTCCTACCAGCAGGCTGACGTTGGCGATCAGACTCCACAACAGCGCATGGCTATAGATGTCGAAGCCTTCCAGGCCGAACAGCGCGTACGGGCGTAGCCAAGCCAGTCCCAGCAGGCCTTCGCTGACCAAACTGGCGTCGAGCCAGCCCGATTGAGCGAAGCCCGGCACCAGCAGTGTGTAGCACCAGATGGCGAAGCCGGCCAGTAAGCCCAGCGTAGCGCCGAGCCTGGTTGCCCCGCGCCAGTACATGCCGATCAGCATGGCCGGGGCGAATTGCGCGACGCCGACGAACGACACCAGGCCGATTGTCACCAGGCTGTAGGAGTCGCCGATCAGCGCATGGTAGAGATATCCGAGCAGCAGGATCAGCACGATTGCCACGCGACGTATGCCCAGCAGCCAGCGGGCCAGCTCGCCCTGGGAACTCAGGTGCAGCCGTCGAGAGCGCAGCAGCAGCGGCATCATCAACTGGTTGCTGACCATGGTGGAAAGCGCAATGGTTTCGACGATCACCATGCCGGTGGCGGCCGAGAGCCCACCGATGAACACCAGCAGCGGTATGCCTTCCAGCCCGGCGGCAAGCGGCAGGGTCAGCACGAAGCTATCGGGATCGCCGTCCCCGCCCAGCAACAGACCGGCCATGGCGATGGGAATCACGAACAGGTTGATCGCCACCAGATAGAGTGGGAACAGCCAACTGGCGCGCCTGAGGTGACGTTCGTCGACGTTCTCCACCACCAGAACCTGGAACTGGCGCGGCAGCGTCAGAAAGGCGAGGAAGGCAAGCAGCAGGGTGCCGACCCAGCCGATGGCGCCGCCCGGTACCGCCTCGAGGCCCAGGGCACCGGACAGTTCGGGGCGGTCGGCGACCTGGCGAAACAGATCGACAGGGCCATTAAACAGCACGAACACGACGAACACACCGACCGTCAGGAAGGCCACCAGCTTGACCAGCGACTCGAAGGCGATGGCCGCCACCATGCCCTCGTGGCGCTCGCTGGCGTCCAGGTGGCGGGTGCCGAACAGAATGATGAAGACGGCGAGTACCAGGGCCACCCAGAGCGACTTGTCCGACCAGAAGCTTTCCTCGGCGAGGCGAAACTCCGCCGTGGCGGGGTAGTCGACCAGGACCGCATGGCTCAGAGTGATCGCCTTGAGCTGCAGGGCGATATAGGGAGTGACGCCGATCAGCGCAATCAATGCCACCAGCGCACCGAGGCTCGAGCTCTTGCCGTAGCGGGCACTGATGAAGTC
This sequence comes from Billgrantia pellis, assembly GCF_008297955.1. Taxonomy (GTDB): domain Bacteria; phylum Pseudomonadota; class Gammaproteobacteria; order Pseudomonadales; family Halomonadaceae; genus Halomonas; species Halomonas pellis. The sequence goes on from NZ_VTPY01000001.1 coordinate 500,588, forward strand.
GGCGATGGAGGTGATGCGCTGGGTGCTGGCGATTCTCACCATCTTGCGGATCAGTAGCGGCGCCAACAGCATCGCGAGCGTCGGACCCAGATAGATCAGCAGGAAGCTGGGGCCGAACTCGGCGGCACGACCCACGCTGCCGTAGAAGGTCCAGGCGGTGCAATAGACGGCGATCGACAGGGCGTAGACGGTAGGGGAGCCGATGACCGAGCGGCCCTGTTCGGCACGCCGATCGCCCCAGGCGGCGATAACGAACAGCAGCGCCAGGTAGCCGAAGGCGGCCGTCAGGACAACCGGATCGGTTCTCATCGGGTCATTCGTCCCCCTGGCCGCGCTCCACCAACCAAGCCGTCAGAACGATCGTCAAGAGCCATGCCACGAACAGGTAGAACGGCAGCCACGAGATCGCCCGGTCCGGCCCACGATCGAAGATGACCACCAGCGGCGGCGAGAAGAGCAACGCCGCCAAGGCGACAAGGGCAACCAGCCTGGCCCGGGCGGTATCGCCGCTCATGTGCAGGCGTCCTCCCTGTCGAAGGCGGTTGCTTGCAACGCCAACGCCTCTTCCAGGGTATCGAGGCCGCGCGCTTCGAGCCGAGGCAACAGTGCCAGCCACAGCTCGGCGGTAACGCGGGCATCGCCCAGCGCCGTATGCCGGGTGCCGGGTGGAAAGCTCAGGTCATAGCGTTCGGCCAGGGTATCCAGGTCGTGTCCGTCGAGACTTTCATCCAGCGCCCGCGAGAGCAGGAGCGTATCGAGCACCGGCATGTCCAGCGTCACGCCGGCGCCGGTCGGCTGCAAGGCGAGCAGGTCGAAGGCGGCGTTGTGAGCGAGAAGCACCGCATCGCCAACATAGTCGCGAAAGCGGGGCAGGATGACCGCCAGCGGTGGGGCGCCGGCCACGTCGGCGTCGGTAATGCCGTGTATCGCCGTGCTGGCCGGGGGAATCGGCTTACCGGGGTCGATGCGCACATCGAAGGTGTCGCTGGCAAGCAGTCGGGCATTGACGATGCGGCAGGCCCCGAGGCTGATCGGCTTATCGCCGCGGCGAAGCTCCAGGCCGGTGGTCTCGGTGTCGAAAGCGACCACTTCCAGAGTGCGCAATGACTGGCGGGCCAGCTCGGCGTCGGGCGGCGGCAGATCGGCGATACCGAAGTCATGGAACTCGGGGCGTGGCGGCAGCCGAACGGGTGGCGCGCCGACCCGTTCCACCGCCGGCAACGGCAGGCGCAGGCGGGCGTGCGTGCCGTCGGGATCGGCCAGGCTCCAGGCATCGCTGGCGTGCTGGCGCAGTAAGTCGCCGATGCGTGGCGACAACGGCAGGGTCTCGAGTCGCCGCTCGCACCAGACGGCCAGTTCATGCTGGGGCAGCGGCGGGCCGGGCCAGATCAGGTCGAGATAGACTCGGCGGTTGCCGAGCCGCATCTCGCCTTCGAAGCCGACGTTTCCGACGTGTGCGCGCAGCCGCTCGAGCAGGGTGACGAGCAGGGCCAGCAGCGCGGGCGCATCGCCCTTGAACCAGGCCGGCATACCGATGGGTGTCACCTCGATTCGATGATGGGCGAGGCGTTCGTTGAGTGAACGCCAAAGATCGTTGGACCACAGCGGCACCAGGCGCTCGCCCTGCTGCTGCATGTCCTCGAGCAGTTGGCCGAAGCGTTCGATCTCTTCGCCGAGCGCCTGGCACTCCTCGCCGATCACGGCTTCCAGACGGCGCTGTAGCGTATCGTCGATATGCCTGGCCTGGCGCACGCTGCCCAGTGCTTCGGCGGCACTGCTCAGGCTTGCGCCGTGACGCCGTAGCGCCGGCAGGCGCTCGGCCAGGCCGGCGCGCGCGCCCATCTCGTGGGTCCAGGCGGCGGTGGCATCGGTCAGGGTCAACAGGCTCTCGCCGTGGCTGTTGGGGACGCGGCGCATCACGCCATGCAGCCAGCGCTCGTCGCAGGGGATCAGCAACTCGCGTGGCGAGCCGTCGGCGGGAAGCTGGCTCAGCGCGTCCTGAAGGCTGGCGACCGGCAACAAGGCGTCGAGGCGCTTGCCCAGCCCTAACCCGGTATGGCCTTCGAACAGGGCTTCGGCCGCCTGGTTGAACAGTAGCAGACGGCGATGGTGATCGCAGAGCAGCAATGGCGTATCGAGCACCTGCAGCAGGGTTTCCAGTTCCTGTCGGATTCGTGCCGCACTGCGTGCGCCCTCGGCGTGGGCGGTGGCGAGGCGCTGACGGTCGCTGCGCCAGGCTTCGCGCACACGTATCAGGTCGGGGCCGAGACCGCGCAGCCAGCCCTCGGGGGGATAGTCGTCTCGTGCGTCGGGGTTGGCCACCAGGCGTGCCAGTTGAACCTGAAGGTGGCGCAGCGGGGCGAACAACATGCGTTCGAGCAGCAGACCCACGAGAAACAGGGTGCCGCCACCGGAGAAGCAGCCCAGCCACAACACCAGACGCGCGATACCCTGGGGCTGAAACAGGCTGTCCAGCCAGGCGGCGAAGAGCGCCCCGCCCAGCAGGCTGATGCCGCTTAGCAGCAGCCAGAGGCCGATCAAGCGTTGGCGCTTGGGCAGCTTGCCCCGGAACATCAGGCATCCTCGCCCAGCAGGATCTTGACTTTCTCGACCAGTGCCTGGGTAGAGAACGGTTTGGTCACGTAGTCGTCGGCACCCAGCGCCAATCCTTTCTCGCGTTCGACCTCGCGCCCGTGGGCGGTCAGCATGACGATCGGCAGGCGGGTGTAGCGGGGGTGTTGTCGCAGTTGATCCAGTACATCGAAGCCGCTGATGCCGGGGAGGCTGATGTCGAGCAGGATCAGGTCGGGCGGTGCCACCTCGATCTGCGCCAGGGCGCTTTCGCCGTCCTCGGCCGTCTCCACGTCGAAGCCGGCCTGTTGCATCAGGAACTCCAGCGACAGAACGATGTTGGGCTCATCGTCCACCACCAGCACCTTGGCCATTCATGACTCCTCGTCCGCTCGTTATATGTTGTTATCGATCAGTCTAGTGCGCGCGGGGAGTCCGGCAAAGACGACCTTGGCCCAAGTTCGCGGTGCAGCGCTTCCTCGTGCCGCATCGGCTCGCTCATGGAGCGTCGAGGGGCGACGTGAGGGAATCGACTCGCCCCATACGACTTTAGATGTAAATAACTGCCGGGGGGGCTTCCTGCCATGGACTTGTTTTCCCTGGCTGTTCATCCTTGGGCGGGCAGCGTACCGCGCTGCCTGACCCGGTTCTGCTGACGACATAGAAGGCTGGCATGTCGTCTCGAGCGGAGCCTGACTTGCAAAACATGCGAGCCAACAACGACAAGAGCGCGATTCCTTATAAAGGAGCTGACCAGAATGAGTGCCATCGTCCTGTTGATTCTCGGGCTTGGCGGAATGGCGGCGGGGTATTGGGTTTATTCTCGCTTCATTGCCACCAAGATCTATCGCCTCGATCCCGACTTCAAGACACCCGCTCACGAATACGAGGACGGTGTCGACTTCGTACCGACCAACCGCTTCGTGCTTTGGGGCCATCATTTCACCTCGGTGGCCGGTGCGGCACCTATCGTGGGCCCGGCCATTGCGGTTATCTGGGGCTGGTTGCCGGCTTTCCTGTGGGTCGTGCTGGGAACCGTGTTCTTTGCCGGTATCCATGATTCCGGTGCGATCTGGGCCAGCGTGCGCAACAAGGCCAAGTCGGTAGGTGCACTGACCGGTGACGTGGTAGGCGGGCGCGCTCGCAGTCTCTTCATGATCGTCATCTTCCTGGTACTGCTGATGGTCAACGCGGTGTTCGCGGTGGTCATCGCCGGACTGATGATGAATTTCTCCAGCGCCGTGGTCCCGGTATGGGGGGCGATTCTGGTGGCCCTTATCATCGGCCAGCTCATCTATCGTCGCGTTCTCAGTTTGCCGGTGGTGTCGATCCTCGGTGTCATCGCTCTCTATGCCTTGATCTTCATCGGCCCGTCGGTACCGATCCAGATGCCGGCCGAAGTGGGCGGACTCTCCGGCAATGCCGTCTGGATCCTGATCCTGTTCGCCTACGCTGCCATCGCTTCCATGCTGCCGGTGTGGGTGTTGCTGCAACCGCGCGACTACATCAACGGTCTGCAGCTGTTCATCGGTCTGATCGTCCTCTATGGCGCGATCCTCTTCCTCAATCCGACCGTGGTGGCACCGATGATCAACGGTGACCTGCCGGCGGGCACGCCGTCGATGTTGCCGCTATTGTTCGTCACCATCGCTTGCGGCGCCATTTCGGGCTTCCATGGATTGGTTTCCTCCGGCACCACCTCGAAGCAGCTCAATCGTGAGCCCGATGCGCGCTTCGTCGGCTACTTCGGCGCCGTGGGCGAGGGCATGCTGGCGCTGGCCGCGATCCTCGCCGCCACTGCCGGCTTCGCTTCCTTTGCCGACTGGCAGGCGGTCTATACCGCCTTCGGCGCCGGTGGCGTCAACGCTTTCGTCGAAGGCGGCGCCTTCATGATTCACAACGGCCTGGGGCTGCCCGAAGCGACGGCGGCGACCCTGCTCACCGTGATGGCCGCGCTTTTCGCCGGCACCACCATGGATACCGGACTGCGCCTGCAGCGCTATATTTTCCAGGAGTGGGGCGAGATCTATCAGCAGAAGTGGATGACCCGTAACGTGCCAGCCACTCTGCTGGCCGTGGGCAGTTGCCTGCTGCTGGCCTTCGGCGCGGGTGGGGCCGGCGGTACCGGCGGCATGATCATTTGGCCGCTGTTCGGCACGACCAACCAGCTGCTGGCGGGCCTGACCTTGCTTGTGGTCACGGTGATGCTGGTGAGGCTGCGTCGGCCGATGTGGTACACCCTGGCGCCGCTGTGCTTCCTGCTGGTCATGACCATCGCCGCGCTGCTCATCCAACTGCGCACCTTCTTCAATGAAGGCAACTACTTCCTGTTGTTCCTGGATTTCGTGGTGCTGATTGCCGCTATCCTGGTTGCCATGGAGTGCGCATCGGCGCTGAAGCGCTCGCGTGCGGAGGTGGCCCGGCAGGGGTGATGCCAGGGAGGTATCGATGAACGACGATCATGGCGAGGGTCGTGATCCTCGTCTCGAACGGGTTCGGGCCTGGCTGAGCCAGGCCCGTTTCTTCGCTGAGGAGATCTACTCCGCGCGCTATCGCGGTGCCGTTGCCCGGGCGCGACGCGACGAGGACGATCTGTTCATGCTGCTGGTATTTTCCGACATGATGGGCGTGCCCAATCCGGCGGCCTATTACACCCTGGAGCTGCAGCCACTGCTGCTCGAGCGCTTCCATGACTGGCATAAGCGAATGGGGATGGAACGGTCGCCGCTCGAGCATTTCAGGTGTTGTTGATCGTCATTGGCAACATCACCATGCCGGCTCAGCATGGGCCAAGAGGGAATCGCCATGAAGGAGCTTTTAGACAAGCGCCTGCTCTGGGTGGGGGGCAAAGGTGGGGTGGGCAAGACCACCGTGGCGGCGGCACTGGCCGTGCTGGCCGCACGCCGGGAGCGCCGCGTGCTGGTCGTCTCCACCGACCCGGCCCATAGCCTGGGTGATGTGTTCGATCGGGAATTGGGCGATGCTCCGCGTCGCCTGCTGCCGAATCTCGATGCCATGGAGATCGATCCGGATGCCGAGGTGGACGCTCACCTGGCTCGGGTGACCGAACAGATGCGCCGCTATGCCGCGCCCGAGATGATGCAGGAACTCGAGCGACAGATGCGCCTGACCCGTCAATCGCCGGGCACTCAGGAAGCCGCATTGCTGGAGCGCCTGTCGCGCATCGTGATCGACGACGAGGCGCCCTACGACCTGGTCATCTTCGATACCGCCCCCACGGGTCACACTCTACGGCTGCTGACTTTGCCGGAAGCGATGGCCGCCTGGACCGATGGCCTGTTGGCGCACAACCGCAAATCCGAAGAGCTGGGCCACGTGCTTGCGCATCTCACGCCCAAGCGCGGGCGCGATGTGGCCACTCCCTTCGACGATCCCGGCGAGGACCCGCTGGCTGAACTGGATGACCGCACCCGCGACGTGGCGCGTACCTTGATCGAGCGCCGTCGCCTGTTTCATCGTGCGCGACGGCGCATCGAAAACGCCGCGGAAACCGGTTTTCTCTTCGTGCTGACACCGGAGCGACTGCCGATCCTTGAAACCGTGCGAGCGGTGGAAACACTGGAGGCGGCCAGGGTGCCGGTGGCGGGCACACTGGTCAATCGTGTCATACCGGAGGATGCCGATGGCGACTTCCTGCGCGCCCGGCGCGAGCAGGAGGCAACCTACCTGGCACGCATCGATGAACGGCTCGCTCACCTGCCGCGCCCGCGGCTGCCGTGGCTGCCCACCGACGTGCAGGGCATGGACATTCTGGAGGCATTGGCGACTCGGCTCGAGTCCCTGGGCTTCTAAGGCAGCCATTCGCTCAACGACATGATCGCCCCAGCCGAACGCGGGCGAGTCGTACCGTGGCCGCTTCTAGAGATCGACCTTCTCCTTGTATTCGCATAGGTCTTCGATCACGCAACTGCCGCAGCGCGGACGGCGCGCCAGGCAAGTGTAGCGACCGTGCAGGATCAGCCAGTGATGGGCATCGCGGCGGAATTCCCCGGGCACGTGACGCAGCAGCTTCTGCTCCACCTCGTTCACATTCTTGCCCGGCGCGATCCGCGTGCGATTGGAAACGCGGAAGATATGCGTATCCACGGCAATGGTGGGTTCACCGAAGGCGGTGTTGAGGATCACGTTGGCGGTCTTGCGCCCTACGCCCGGCAGCGCCTCCAACGCGGTCCGGCTGCGCGGTACCTCGCCGTCGTGCTGCTCGACCAGGATGCGGCAGGTCTTCATCAGGTTCTCGGCCTTGGTATTGTAGAGGCCGATGGTCTTGATATACGACTTGAGCGTGTCGAGACCAAGATCGAGGATCGCCTGGGGGGTATTGGCCACCGGGAACAGACGGGCGGTGGCCTTGTTCACGCCCACGTCGGTGGCCTGGGCGGAGAGCAGTACGGCGGTGAGCAGCTCGAAAGGCGTGCTCCAGTTCAGCTCGGTGGTCGGCTCGGGGTTGTTGGCACGCAGCCGGGCAAAAATCTCGTGGCGCTTTTGAGTGTTCATGTCTCTCCGGGGCTCATTGCGGCTGGGAGGAGGCCAAGGCTTCGCGGGCTTCGTCGAGCAGGGCGTTGGCCTGTGCAAGCTGAGCCTCGGCCTGGCGTTCGGCGGCGGCATCGTCGCGCCGACGGGCGCGTTCGAGTTGCGTGCGGGCACGCTTGACCGCCTGCTCGGCCGCCTTCATGGCCATCTGGCGCTGGCGCTGCTGTGGCGCGGGCCCCGTCGCATCCTGCGGAGCGCGCGTGTTCTGCCGGATCAGGCGACGCTGGCGCTCCAGGCGTTTCTCCCTTGCTTCGCGAGCCAGGCGTTGCTGGCGCGCTTCAAAGCGCTGCTGGCCGAGCCGAGCCCGTTGTGCCACATAGCGCTCACGTTCGGCTTCGCTGTCGGCGGCCTGCCAGCCGGGATGCGGCATCAGGTCGATGCAATCGACCGGACAGGGCGCCACGCAGAGTTCGCATCCCGTGCACTCGGCGGTAATCACGGTGTGCATCTGTTTGCTCGCCCCGAGAATGGCGTCCACCGGGCAGGCTTGAATGCATTTGGTACAACCGATGCACTCCGCTTCGCGGATGACGGCGGCCAGCGGCGCCTGGGCAGGCTGCTCCAGGGGCAGCAAGGCCTGCCCGGTCAGTTCGGCGAGTCGCTCGACGGTTGCCTCGCCGCCGGGGGGGCAGCGATTGATGGCTTCGCCGGTCGCAATGGCCTCGGCATAGGGGCGGCAGCCCGGATGACCGCACTTGCCGCACTGAGTCTGCGGCAATAGCGCGTCGATGGCGTCGATCAGCGAGGGATGGCCCGTCACATGCACTCCTGTTGGGCTCGTAGCTGCGTCAGCATGGCGGAAGGCGCTTCATTATACGCCGCTGGCCGCACCGGGGCATCCCTGGTTCTGGGTGGGGGCCTTATTCCTGGGGCACGCTGTCGGCGACCGGGTGGTAGGCGTGGATACGGTTCCGGCCGCCTGCCTTGGCGCGATAGAGCGCCTGGTCGGCGGCGCGCATGATATCGGCCGGGGTCGTTAGCTGGCCTGGGACGTGAGCGGCGACGCCAATACTGACCGTGACATGGCGGCCGGTCGGGGAAGTGGCATGGGGCAGGCCAAGGTCGCTCACTGCCCGCAACAGGGCTTCGGCATGGGCGACAGCGGTATCGAGCGAGGTATTCGGCAGCAATACGCTGAACTCCTCGCCCCCGGTGCGGGCGACGAGAAAGCCGTACACGCTCAGCTTCTCCTCCATGCATTCGGCCAGCGTCATCAGGCAAGCGTCCCCTGCCTGATGGCCATAATGGTCGTTGTAGAGCTTGAAGTGATCGATGTCGATCATCATGGCTGCCACACGCCGATGCCGAGGAGAGCCGTCGAGCTGCTCTTCGAGCCGTTCGTCGAACAAGCGGCGATTGGCGATGCCGGTCAGCGGATCGTGCTGGGTCATCTCCAGCAGCAGAGCGGACTGCTGCTGTTGGTGAGTCAACAGGTTGCGGAATTCCCGCGCCAGGGTGCCGATCTCGTCGCGACGCATCAAGAGGCCGCCGGGCATCGAGGGCGGGACGGCGTCATGATGCAGGCGCTGGGTATAGCGGGAGAACTGGCGCAGCGGCGCCAGTATCATGTGTTCGAGCAGCCATAGCACCACCAGCAGGGTCATGACCAATACGCCACCTGTCCAGTAGAGGGCGAAACGAAAGGTCTCCAGGCTGGCCTGGTAGCGCTGGCGCGGCAGCAGGGCGTCGATGCGCACCGCGTGGCTCGTCGGAATGGCGGCAACGTGGCGGCTGGCGGTCATGTGAGTGGGCGAGATGCGTTCGAGCGATTCGCGGGGAAGGCTGCCCGCCCCGACGATATCGAAACGAAGATCGATGCCGGTGGTATCGCGCAGCTGTCCGATTCGTGACTCGGAGAGGGGACGTACCATGGCCAGCCAGCCGGCGGATGATGCGTCTTCCCGGTTCTGGTGGATGGGCGACAAGGCGCCCATGGCCAGTGGCGGCAGCGCCAGCAGCCAGGTCTGCGTGGCTTCCTCGAATCCATTGTCGATTGGCTGGCGAAGGTGGCGCATTGCAGGCGCCGCCCAGTCACAGGGGGGCTGGATACCGGGGCAGGAAGTGAACTCGCCCTTCTCGTCGAAACCGGCTATCCAGTAGGGCTCGCTATCGCCGTCGAGGAAAACCATCAGCGCCAGATCGAGGGTGTCGAGCGTATCCTCGTAGAGATTGGAGTCGACATATTCAGGACGCTTCCCATGGACGAAATCGTAGGTATCGTCCCAGTAGGCCCAGTCTTCCACCAACCGGTGCATATGGCCGAGTTCGCTGTCCAGGGCCCGCTCGGCCCGATCGAGTTCGGCGCTGGCGAATGCCTCTTCATCTTCCAGCAGGATCGGCATGATCTGGAGGCGGGCGACCAGTACCAGGGCCAGCAGGGCCAGACACAGCACCCCCAACAGAGCGAGAAAGAAGCGGTGCCTCAGCGAAGTCAAGGCTACAGTCATGTACGAGGCTCGCCTACGTCGTTAGCGATTCAATGGGGGCTTGACATCGCTATCGGCCGCAGGCGGTCAAACTTTAATGAAATACACGTTTATCTCACGCGCTGGCCGGGCTCGGCACCCGAATCCGGCGACAGCAGGTAGATGCCTTCATCGTTGCCTGCGGCCAGTACCATGCCCTCCGAAACGCCGAAGCGCATCTTGCGCGGCGCCAGGTTGGCGACCATCACCGTCAATCGCCCTTCCAGCGCTTCGGGTGCATAAGCCGAGCGGATGCCGGCAAAGACGTTACGGGACTCGCCACCGAGATCGAGCGTCAACTGGAGCAGCTTGTCGGCCCCTTCGACATACTCGGCCTTGGCAATGCGGGCGATACGGAGATCGACCTTGGCAAAGTCGTCGAAGGCGATCTGTTCGGCGATGGGGTCGTCGGCAAGCGGCCCTTTGACCGCCTCCTTGAGCTTCTGTTCTTCCACCAGATCCTCCTTCGATGCCTCGATCATGGCATCGATCCTGTCGCGTTCGACACGGGTCATCAGCGGCTTGAACTTGGCGATCGCGTGATCGAGCAGCACTTCGTGACGGCTATGCCAGTCCAGCGAGCTGAGTTCGAGGAACCGGCGTGCCTGCTCGGCCATGGCCGGTACCACCGGCGCCAGGTAGACCATCAGCTGACGGAACAGATTGATGCCTACCGAGCAGATTTCCAGCACCTCACGCTCGCGCCCTTCCTGCTTGGCCAGCACCCAGGGTTCCTTGTCGGCAATGTAGGTATTGGCTTCGTCGGCCAGTTCCATGATCTTGCGCACCGCACGGCCGAATTCGCGGGTTTCGAAGTCCTCGGCAATGGCATCGCCGGCGGCAATGAAGCGTGCCAACAGTTCGGGTTCGGCGCAGTGGGCCGTGAGCCTGCCGTCACCCAGCTTCTTGACGAAGCCGGCACAGCGGCTGGCGATGTTGACGACCTTGCCCACCAGGTCGGCGTTGACCCGGGCGGCGAAGTCCTCGAGGTTGAGGTCGAGGTCGTCGACCCGCGAGGTGAGCTTGGCGGCAAAATAGTAGCGCAGGTATTCGGGGTTCAAGTGCTCGGCATAGGTCGCCGCCTTGATGAAGGTGCCGCGCGATTTCGACATCTTGGCCCCGTTGACGGTGACAAAGCCGTGGCAGTTCACCGCCGTGGGCGTGCGGAAGTCGGCACCGTGCAGCATGGCCGGCCAGAACAGCGCATGAAAGTAGACGATGTCCTTGCCGATGAAATGATAGATCTCGGCCTCGGAGTCCTTCTTCCAGTAGCTGTCGAAATCGATACCGATGCGGTCGCACAGGTGCTTGAAACTGGCCAGGTAACCGATCGGCGCGTCGAGCCAGACATAGAAGTACTTGCCCGGCGCATCGGGAATCTCGAAGCCGAAGTAGGGCGCGTCACGGGAGATGTCCCATTCGTTGAGCCCCGATTCGAACCACTCTTGCAGCTTGTTGCCGATCTGAATCTGCACGTGGCCGCCACGGGTCCAATCCTTCAGGAAGTCGGCAAAGTCCGGCAGCTTGAAGAAATAGTGGGTCGAGCTGCGCACCTCCGGTGTGGCACCGGAGATTGCCGAGACGGGATCGATCAGCTCCGCCGGCGTATAAGTGGCACCGCATGCCTCGCAGTTATCGCCATATTGGTCGCGGGTCTTGCAGCGCGGACACGTTCCCTTGATGAAGCGGTCGGCCAGGAACAGTCCCTTGACCGGGTCGTACATCTGCTCGATGTCGCGGGTGGCGATGTGTCCCCGGTCACGGAGCCGAGTATAGATCAGCTCGCTGAAGTAGCGGTTCTCTTCGGAGTGAGTCGAGTGGTAGTTGTCGAACGCCACGCCGAAGGTGGCGAAATCCGCCTGGTGCTCCTTCGAGACGCGTTCGATCAAGGCCTCGGCGCTGATTCCTTCCTGCTCGGCGCGCAGCATGATGGCGGTGCCATGGGCATCGTCGGCGCATACGTAATGGCATTCGTGGCCACGGCTCTTCTGGAAGCGTACCCAGATATCGGTCTGGATGTATTCCAGCAAATGGCCGAGGTGGATCGAGCCGTTGGCGTAGGGCAGGGCGCTGGTGACCAGGATCTTGCGCGAGGCGCTTGCGGTATTCGACATATCGGCTCTGGAATTCCCAAGAAAAACAGACCCTCGATTGTAGCCCTGTTGGCGCGCGACTGCACCCGATCGCGAAAAGTGCACTTCGGCGGTGCTCGCTTGGCACGCGTACCGTGGCGAGTGGACTACGCTGACGGAACGCGATCGGCGAGAAGCAGGGCATGGAAGCGAGGTATCGACTCAGGCGCAGGCGATGGATGCCTTGGCGACTCGCGATCGGGCTGCTGCTGGCGGTACCCTTGGGAGGTAGGTTTGGATCCGATTATCTATGACGGCGGGTATGCATTGTGGCGTACCACGGTGCTGGGTGTGCTGGGCTATGCCAGCGTGGTGTTTCTGCTGCGTATATCCGGCCGGCGCACGCTATCGAAGATGAACGCTTTCGACCTGGTCGTGACCGTGGCGCTGGGGTCGGTGCTGGCCACGGTGATGCTCAGCAAGGACGTGACGTTGCTGCAGGGCGGCCTGGCTTTCGCCCTGCTGATCGGCATGCAGTATCTGGTGACCTGGCTCAGCGTGCGCACGCGATGGGTCAGGCAGGTGGTGACGGGCGAGCCGGCACTGCTGTTCTTTCGCGGCGATTGTCTCCCCGCCGCCATGCGCAAGGCGCGGGTGACCACGGACGAGGTGCGTGCGGCGATTCGAGCTTCCGGCGTGTCGGCACTGAGCGAAGTGGAGGCTGTCGTGCTGGAAACCGACGGCTCGTTCAGCGTCGTGAAACGCGCCTCGGGAAGCGACGGATCGAGCCTCGAAGGCGTGACGCAGCCCGGTGCGTAGGATGGCGCCTTGTCATTCGAAAGGTATCGTGTCGTGGGGGGCGGATGGGGCGTAGGAAATTGGCATGAGTGGCGCAGCCCGATTCACTTGCATAGAATGGGGCTACTGCCGGGCCGTCAAAGGAATTGACCGCACGACAGACTCTCCGCATTACCCGTTACGCATCATCCGACAAACGAACGTATGCTTTCGAGGATGATTCGATGAAACTACCCAGAGCGAAACTGTTCAGAACTCTCCCCCTGCTGATGGTGGCTGCGCTGATCGCCGGCTGCGGCAGCAACGCACTGACTCCCCGCTACACCAGCGAAAACCCCGATATCTTGCGCATCGGCAATGATCGTCCGGCCGAGCCCGAGCGTACCGTCGAGGACCTCGGTTCCTACTGCATCGAGGTCACCGAAACCTGGGAATCGCATGGCACCACTCCCGACGGCCAGACTCTCTGGGCCAAGAATACCAGCCGAGCCGTGGTACCCTGCGACTGAAACCGCACCACCCGGCCCACGCTCGGCGTGGGCCGGCTAGCCTTTTTTCGAACAGGGGCGCTGCCGGATTTCGCCGTCTGGGCTACATTGGAGCGTGAGCCCGCCAAGGAAGGAGAGCCGTCATGCCGCGTCCCTGTGCCGCTATCGTATCCCGGCCTGATGCCATTGCCCGCTTCTGCGCTCCGCTTCACCGTCGTCGCCTCGGATATGGCCCGCCGCTGGGGCGCGCACTGTTGTTGACGCTCGGGCTGGCGACGGCCAGCACCGCCTGCGTCGCTCAGGGCGATGGGCAAGCGACGAATGGCAACGGCACGGCAGCAGAATGGGAACATCCCAGCGGACATCTGCGGGTAAGTGAATTTCCGGGCGGGCTGGTCGAGGCCGACATCGAGACCTGGAACGAGCTCGTGCCCGACATCGAGCAGATCGAGATCCCGGCCTCGGCCGACGGTGCCGAACAGCTCGCGCTCTACTACGACTCCGGCTCGGAGGAAGCGAAACCGCTGCTGCTGGTGCTCCATAGCTGGAGTACCGATTACTTGCAGAACATCGATATTCCGCTGGGCCAGTTCGCTGTTGCCAACGACTGGGTCTTCATGCACCCCGATTTTCGGGGTCAGAACGACGGGCGTCCCGAGTCGACCGCCTCCGATCTGGCCATCTCCGATATGGAGGATGCCCTCGACTACGCTCGCGAAACGGCCAATGTCGATGAATCGCGCATCTACCTGCTGGGCTATTCCGGTGGCGCGATGAATGCGCTGCATCTCGCCAGTCGTCATCCCGACGTCTTTGCCGGCGTTTCGGTATGGGTACCGGTCTACGATCTCGTCAGCTGGTATCGGTGGAACGACGAGCAGGAGGAGAAATATGCCGAAGAGATCGCCGACGCCTGCGGCGGTGTACCGGAAGAGGGCAGCGAGGCGTGGGAGGAGTGCCTCAAGCGCAGCCCGGTGGAGTACGTGCCCGACGTGGCCGGCGAACTCCGCATTCTCATCGCGCATGGCATCGGCGATGAGACCGTCCCGCCATCACAGGCGTTGCGGGTCTTCAACGACCTGGCCGCCGAAGAGGATCGCATCGCCCAGGAACTGATCGATCGACTCATGGAGGATCGTGAAGTGCCCGAGGAATTGCGCGAACGTTCGACTCACGATGACCGTGAGTTCCCCCATTTCGCCGAGGCCGATGCCTCGGTGTTGCTGCACCTCCAGTCCGGCCCTGCCGAGCTCGTCCTGTTCGAGGGTGAGCACGATATGCTCTATCGGCCCGGCTTGGCATGGTTGGCCCGTCAGGAACGTTGAGTCGTATTTCGTAGACCCAACCAAGGATCGCTGAAACATGCGTTGTCGTTGCCTCACGTACCGCCCGTTCCGGGCGGTGCCCTGGTTCGTCTCCCTATCCCTCGTCACCGCCCTCTGGGCAACGGTCGTCACGGCGGCGGACGACTGGTCGGACGTCATCGACCCGCTGCCCGGCGAGCCGAGGATTATCGGCCATCACGGCGGGGCCTGTTTGGTGGGTGCCGAGCCGCTGCCCGCCGATGGCATCGGCTATCAGGCCGTCGACATGAAGCGCAACCGACATTTCGGCCATCCCGTGCTCATCGATTATATCGAGGCGCTGGGACGCCGCGTCGATGCCGCCGGTTTTGGCCCGATACTGGTGGGTGACATGGCGCAACCCCGCGGCGGGCCGATGCCCTACGGACACGTCAGCCACCAGAGCGGGCTGGATGTCGATATCTGGTTTCGTCTCGATCTGCCGCCGCTGGACCGCCGCCAGCGCGAAGGTATCGAGCAGCCGATCCTGGTCGATCCTCGCACGCAGCGGCTCGATGACCGCTGGACCGATCGCCATGCCGATCTCATTCGTCTGGCCGCAGACGACTCTCGAGTGGCGCGGATCTTCGTCGATGCCGCCGTCAAGCGCGACCTCTGCGAGCGTGAATGGGACGATCGCTCCTGGCTGCGGCGGGTGCGTCCCTGGCACTCCCATGACGAGCACCTTCATGTCCGGTTGCGCTGTCCGCCGGGTGCGGAGGAATGCGTCGACCAGGCCGAGCCACCTCCCGGCGAAGGCTGCCGGGCCATCGTGCCGATACCGCGACCCGAGGCCTATCCGAGTCCGAGCCGGACCCTGCCGCGAGCCTGTCAGGCGGTGCTGAACCCATAGGTCCAAGCCAGACCATCCTGCGACGGACTTGCGACGACAGCGCTCTGCGCGCCGGGTAACATGGGGCGGTTGACCGGTGGGGAGAGAGGCGAGGGTGGAGCAGCGGGGATTCGTGCTGACGCGGCACTGGCAGGATACGCCGGAGGGTACCGAGGTCACCTTCTGGCTGGCGACCGATACCGGTCCGTGCCGTGTGCGCCTGCCCAAGCAACCGTCGGTCGCCTTCGTTCCCGTCGAGCAGCGGGAACAGGTCGAGACGCTGCTTCTGGGGGAACGGGATGTCGAACTTCGTCCGCTCGATCTGCGCGATTTCCGCCAGCGCCCGGTGCTCGGCCTGTACGGCAGGCAGCATCGCCAGCTGATGCGGATCGAACGCCGCCTGCGCGAGGCGGGAGTCGACATTTACGAGGCCGACGTGCGCCCGCCGGAGCGCTACCTGATGGAGCGCTTCATTACCGCGCCGGTGGCATTCACGGGCGAGGTGCAGGCGAACGGCATGCTAGGCGAGGCACAGCTCAAGCCCGCGCCGGACTACCGGCCAACGCTCTCGCTCTGCTCGTTGGACATCGAAACGGACGAGCGGGGCGAACTCTACTCGATTGCGCTGCAGGGCTGCGGCCAGCGCCAGGTCTATATGCTGGGGCCGGCGAACGGGCAAGGCGGTGACGCGGAGCGGGCGCGCGACTTCCCGCTCCACTACTGTACGGATCGCGTCGCGTTGCTGGAATGCCTCAATGCCTGGTTTGCCCGGCACGATCCCGACGTCATCGTCGGCTGGAATCTGGTGCAGTTCGATCTGCGCCTGCTGCAGCGACACGCCGAACGACTCGGCGTGCCGCTATTGCTCGGCCGAGGTGGCGAGCCGCTGGGGCTGCGGGAGCATGGAAGCCATGCCAATCACCTTTTCGCCTCGGCCCCGGGGCGGCTGATTGTCGACGGGATCGAGGCGCTGCGTCAGGCAGCCTGGCGCTTTTCTTCCTTCAGCCTGGAAAACGTGGCCCAGGAGCTGCTCGGCGAAGGCAAGGCCATCGACAATCCGTACCAGCGCATGGAGGCGATCAATCGTCTGTTCGCCGAGGACAAACCGGCGCTGGCCCGCTACAACCTCAAGGACTGCGAACTCGTCCTGCGGATCTTCGAGACAACCGAGCTGATCGACTTCCTGCTCGAGCGTGCCACCGTGACGGGGTTGCCCGCCGACCGTAGCGGTGGCTCGGTGGCGGCATTCTCGCATCTCTACCTGCCGCGCATGCACCGGCTCGGTTACGTAGCGCCCAACCTCGCCCAGGGGCGGAGTGAACGGCAGGGTGAGAACAGTCCCGGTGGTTTCGTCATGGATTCACGGCCCGGCCTCTACGATTCGGTGCTGGTGCTCGATTTCAAGAGCCTCTACCCCTCCATCATTCGTACCTTTCTGATCGATCCCGTCGGCTTGGTGGAGGGGCTGCACGAGCCGGAGTCCGACACCGTACCCGGCTTTCGTGGGGCGCGCTTCTCGCGCAGCCGGCACGCGCTGCCCGACATGGTGGCCCGTGTATGGGCGGGGCGAGAAGCGGCCAAGCGCGAAGGCAATGCGCCGCTCTCCTACGCGCTCAAGATCATCATGAACGCCTTCTATGGCGTCCTGGGCTCGCGCGGTTGTCGTTTCTTCGATCCGCGCCTGGCGTCCTCCATCACCCTGCGCGGCCATGAGATCATGCGCCGCACGCGGGAGCTGATCGAAGCCGAAGGCTATACCGTCATCTACGGTGACACCGACTCGACGTTTGTGTGGCTGGGGCAGGCGCACGAGGAGCGTGTCGCGAGGGCCATCGGGTTGACGCTGGCGGAGCATGTCAACGCCTGGTGGCGCGATCACCTGGCAGGCGAACTGGGGCTTGCGAGCGCGTTGGAACTTCAGTTCGAGACGCATTTCCGGCGCTTTCTGATGCCGACCATCCGCGGCGCCGAGGAGGGCAGCAAGAAGCGCTATGCCGGGCTGGTGCGCGAGGCGGATGGCGGCGAGCGCATGGTATTCAAGGGCCTTGAGACGGTGCGCGCCGATTGGTCGCCGCTGGCCAAGGTGTTTCAGCAGGAGCTCTATCGGCGCATCTTTCAGGGCGAGCCGTATCAGGATTACGTACAGGACTTCGTGAGACGTACCTTGGCGGGCGAGCATGACGAACTGCTGGTCTTTCGCAAGCGCTTGAGGCGCCGGTTGGAGGACTACCAGCGCAACGTGCCGCCACACGTGCGCGCCGCGCGCATGGCCGACGAACTCAACGATCGGCTGGGCCGGCCACGGCAGTACCAGAGGGGAGGCTGGATCCGCTACGTGGTGACCGTGGCGGGGCCGGAGCCTTTGGAGGCGCGGCGCTCATCGCTCGACTACCAGCATTATGTCACCCGCCAGCTCCAGCCGGTGGCAGACGCCATCCTGCCCTTCGTCGGGGGCGATTTCTCGGCACTGATCGATCGCCAATTGGGCCTTTTCTGAAGGGAACGACGGCAAGGGTGATTCGAGTTCAAACGTATGCTTGAATGCAGGCGACGGTGGGCATCTTCCCCCGTGGATCATGTGTTCTATAGTGTGCAGTTCCGGCGCCTGTCCGCTGCTTTGACTTCGTCTTCCTACGGACGTTGCTGTGTCAGCAGGGAATGCGTCGACCGACAGGGAGGTGGAGCATGAAATCGGTATCGGGCGTTCTCGTTCTGCTGCTCCTGGCGCTGACCGGGTGCGACGGAGAGGGCGACAACGAGACAGGCGAGCCGGAAGCACGCGTCGTCAAGCTAATGGAAGTGGGTGCCCAAACCCATGTGCCGAGCCGGCGCTTCGTGGGGCGGGTGGAGGCCGTACGGACCGTCGACCTGTCGTTTCGCGTCGGCGGCCAACTGGTCGAGCTGCCGCCACGCCAGGGCGAGGTGATTCCTCGCGGCGAGACGATCGCAAGGCTCGACACCACCGACTATGAGCTGGCGGCCAGACGTGCCGAGGCCGAGTATGAGCTGGCCCGTCGCGAGATGCAGCGTACCCGGCAGCTGCTCGAGAGCCACTCGGTTTCCCAGTCGACCTTCGACGAGGTGCGCACCCACTACGAGCTCGCCGACGTGCAGCGAGACAGTGCCCGCCAAGATCTCTCCTACACCTCGATCGAGGCGCCGTTCGATGCGCTCGTCACGCGCCGCCTGGTGGAGAACCACAGCAACGTCCCCCCCAATACCGCCGTCGTCCGCGTCCAGGACGTGACGGAGCTCCGGGTCAAGATCAACGTTCCCGAATCGCTCATTCGCCATGTGGACGAACCGGATCGCTTCGTCGTCGAGGCGGAGCTGCTCTCCCAGCCGGGGAAGCGCTTTTCCCTGGCGTATCGCGAGCATGTCACGGAGCCGGACGAAGTGGCGCAGACCTATGAGGTCGATTTCGCCATCGTCGATCATGAGCAGAGCGATGCACGGCCCGGCATGACGGCGTCGGTGTCAGTCTCGCTGGTCGATGCGGTCGAGCACGGCGCGCTGCTGATTCCCGTCGACGCCTTGGACAAGGACAGCAACGGCGACTTCCGTGTTTGGGTCTATCGCGCCGAAGAGCGGCGCGTTGAACCGCGGCAGGTCGTGGTAGGCGAAATACGCGGCGAGACGGTGCCGGTTCTCGCTGGTCTGCAACAGGGTGAGCGCATCGTGGCCGCAGGCTCTCACCTGCTGACCGAGGATGTTCGCGTACGACCCATGGAAGCGAACCTCTAGCCCGGGAGCACGATATGGATATCGCCAAGTCGTCCATCGAGCGGCCGATTCTCACCTGGCTGATCGTTGTCGTCTGCCTGTTCGGCGGGCTCTGGGGATTCGCCAACCTGGGCAAGCTCGAAGACCCCTCGTTCACCATTCCCAACGCCATCATCAACACGCCGTACCCCGGCGCCACCGCGCAGGAAGTCGAGGAGGAAGTCACCGAGCGCCTGGAGATGGCCATCCAGGAACTGCAACAGATCGACCTGATCGAGTCGGTCTCGATGCCGGGACGCTCGGAGATCGAGGTCGAGGTAGCTTCGACCTATCGCAGCCACGAGCTGCCGCAGATCTGGGACGAGCTTCGGCGAAAAGTCAACGATGCCCAGGACGACCTGCCGCAAGGGGCCTTGCCCTCCCAGGTCAACGACGATTTCGGCGAGGTCTACGGCATCTTCTATGCCGTGACCGCGCCCGGCTACTCGCTTGACGAGATCCGCGACATTTCGCGCTTTCTGCAGCGTGAAGTGCTGACGGTTCCCAACGTGGCTCGGGTGGCGACGGCGGGCGAGCGTGAGGAGACGATCTACATCGAGATACCCAACGAGCGTCTGACCACGCTGGGTATCCCCATCGATCACGTCATCAATACGATCCAGACCGAAAACCAGGTCACTCAAGCGGGGTCGATGCGCATCGGCGACAATCATGTACGGATCGTGGCGCGTGCCGGCGTGGATAGCGTGGCCAACATCGAGGCGATCCGTATCGGGCGTCCCGGTACCACCGAGCAGGTCTCATTGATCGATATCGCCAATGTCTACCGGCAGCCCGAGGAAGTGCCCGATCACCTGATCCGCCATGACGGCGAATCGGCCTTCACTCTGGCCGTGGCCGGGGTGGCCGAGGCCAATATCGTCGAGGTGGGCAAGGCGGTGGAGCGGCATCTGGCATCGCTCGAAGGGCGCATTCCGCTCGGCGTCGAACTCCACCCCATCTACGAGCAGCACCATGTGGTCGACGAGGCGATCAACGATTTCCTGATCAATCTGGCGACCTCGGTCGCCATCGTGATCGGCGTGCTCTGCCTGTTCATGGGCTGGCGCGTCGGCATGGTAGTCGGCTCGACGCTGTTGCTGACCGTGCTCGGCACGCTGTTTTTCATGTGGATCTTCGAGATCGAGATGGAACGGGTCTCGCTGGGGGCATTGATCATCGCCATGGGCATGCTGGTCGATAACGCCATCGTCGTGGCCGAGGGCATGCTGATCGACATGCAGCGTGGCCAGCCCGTCAAGCAGGCCGCCAGCGATGCCGCCAGACGTACCCAGATCCCGCTGCTGGGTGCCACCGTCATCGGCATTCTGGCCTTTTCCGGCATCGGCCTGTCGGATGACGTCACCGGCGAGTTCCTGTTCTCCCTGTTTGCGGTGATTGCGATTTCGCTGCTGCTGAGCTGGGTGCTGGCCATCACCGTCACGCCGCTGTTCGGTTTCTATCTGTTTCGCGGGGCACGGATCCAGAGCGACGGTGACCCCCACGCCGGCTGGCTCTATCGTCTGTATGCCCGCTTTCTCGGGCTGGCGCTGCGTCTGCGCGGGTTGACCGTCATGCTGCTGGTCGCGATCACGGTCGCCTGCGCTTGGGGGTTCTCCTTCGTCTCGCAGTCGTTCTTCCCCGACTCGAACACGCCGATGTTCTACGTCAATTACGCGCTACCCCAAGGCAGCGATATCCGCGCCACTCGCCGCGATGCCGAGCGGATTGAAGCCTATCTGCTGGAGAAACCCGGGGTCGAGCACGTCTCGACCTTCGTCGGGCGAGGGGCGACACGCTTCATGCTGACCTACGCGCCGGAACAGCCCGACCCGGCCTACGCACAATTTCTCGTGCGAGCCGAAAGCCTCGAGCGCATCGACGAGCTCGCCCCTGACGTCTATGCCGAACTTGGCGTCGAGTTTCCCGAGGCGCGGGTACGCACCCAGCGTATCCAGTTCGGCCCGGGAGCGGGCGCCCAGATCGAGGCTCGCTTTCACGGTAGCAACCCGGCCGTGCTGCGTCAGTTGGCCGACGAGGCACAAGGCATCATGCGAGCAAGCGACAGCCTGATCGACGTACGGCATGATTGGCGCGAGCAGGAAACCGTCGTGGTGCCGCAGTTCAATGAGGAGCGGGCGCGTATCGCCGGTGTGACGCGTGACGAGTTGGCCCAGACGCTGGAGTTCGCCTCATCCGGGGTGCGCACCGGCACCTATCGAGAAGGCGATCATCTGATCCCCATCGTGGCACGCCCGCCCGACGAGGAGCGACACGACGTCTCGCGGCTCGAGGATCGCCTGGTATGGAGCAGCGCCGAGCAGCGATTCATCCCTATTGCCCAGGTGGTCGACGCTTTCGATACGCAGAGCGAGGAAGCGCTGATCCACCGTCGCAACCGCGTGCGCACGCTGACGGTGCAAGCCGACCCTGCCGAGGGCATCACCGCAGCGGCCGCGCTCTCCACGGTGCGCGAGGCGATCGACGCCATGCCGTTGCCGCCGGGGTATTCGTTGTCGTGGGGCGGCGAATACGAGAATTCATCCGACGCCCAGGCGTCGTTGGGGCGGCAATTGCCGCTGAGCTTCGTGGCGATGCTGCTGGTGTCGATCCTTCTGTTCGGCAAGCTGCGTCAGCCGTTGATCGTCTGGCTGGTCGTACCGATGTCGATCTGCGGCGTGGTGATGGGGCTGCTGCTGACCGGGCTGCCGTTCTCGTTCACGGCGCTATTGGGAATGCTCAGCCTCTCGGGCATGCTGATGAAGAATGCCATCGTGCTGGTCGATGAGATCGATGCGCAGATCGGCTCGGGCAAGATGCGCCTGAACGCGCTGATCGATGCCAGCATCAGCCGCCTGCGTCCTGTGGCACTGGCGGCCGGCACGACCATTCTCGGCATGCTGCCGTTGCTGACCGATGCCTTTTTCAACAGCATGGCGGTCACGATCATGGGCGGTCTGGCCTTTGCCTCGCTGCTGACCTTGTTGGCTGTCCCGGTGTTCTACTCGTTGCTTTTCAACATCCCCTATCGGCGAGCCAGCGCCAGGGAGAAGGGTGAGCGCGAGGATGTGGACGGAGTCGAGTGAACGGGGGAGTGAGCCGCCGTATCGGGCGACGCCTCCTCATCGGGGCCCGCATATTGTCGATAGGGTAGCGAAGGACGCGGGCAGCCTGCACGCCCGGCTTCGAGCCCGTCTTGCAGCACGACTTGCCACTGGTCGGGCTGGGAGTCGGATGGGGGGGCGGCCTGCAGGTGAGGTGCCAGGATCGGCACCATGCCCTTCAGTACCTGCACCGGCAGGGCGGAAGTGAAGCGGAAATTGTCTGCCGCGTCGCCCGCGACGTAGGCGGTCAGGGTCCCGAAGTGATCCTCACCGAGATAAAACACGAAGGTAGCCGTGCGGTTGCGCGCGCGCGACTCGATGATATGGCCATGTCGGGTCACGGTCTCGATGCGATTGTCCCCGGTGCCGGTCTTTCCTCCCAAGGTGAGCGTGTTCCCGTCGGTGTCCGTAAAGCTGCCTTGCAGACGCCGAGCGGTACCGCTTTCCACCACGTCCGCCAGCGCTTCGCGCAGGATGGCGGCTACCTCTGGCGCCATGACCTGGCGGGAACGTCCGTCCACCGGCAGGAAACGGGTTTCATAGGGGGTTTCGGCGGCGAAGTGCAGCTCGTCGATGCGCAGGGTAGGCAGCTGTATGCCATCGTTGAGAATGATCCCCATCAGCTCGGCCAGCGCCGCCGGGCGATCGCCGGAAGCGCCTACGGCAGTCGCCAACGACGGCACCAGTTGGCCGAACGGATAACCCAATCGCTGCCAGCGCTCCTGTATGTCGATGAACGCCTCGACTTCCAGCATGGTGCGGATACGCACGTCGCGAGCGCTTCGATGGCGTGTGCGGAACAGCCAGCCATACACTTCCTGGCGCTCCTCGGCGCTGGCGGTGACGGCTTCGTCAAGGCCTGCCTCCGGTCGGTCGAGCAAGAAACCCAGGAGCCACAGTTCCAGTGGATGCACCTTGGCGATATACCCTTGGTCCGTCAGGGTGTGGTGGTGCGGCGCGTAGCGCTCATAGAGGGCGTCGATGCTGCGTGCATCGGGCATGGCATCGGCCGGCAGCCATTCAGCGAGAAAGGCGGCGAACCCATCGCGGTCGGTTTCAGGAAAGAGATACCGATGCACCGCCGCCAGGCGTGAAGGGGTGCGCTTCAGCCCACCGACGAACGCATGCAGGCGCTCATCGCTATCCAGCTTGCGGTACTTGCTCCAGAAGCGCTGAAGGAAGGTGCGCCCCTCGCGGTCGGCGAACCGGCGCAGGTACGCCTCGCGGCGCGGGTCGCTGTCGTCCTCGAGCAGCGAGGAGCGCGGCTCCTCATGATGAATGCTGTAGCGCACCAGATCCCGCATCAGGCGAATGAACGGCAGGTTGAGCGATTCGCGCATGGCCTCGGTGAGTGTTGCATGGCGGCCATTGTCGTCACGGCGGAAGTTACTGAACGTATGGCGTCCGCCACCGGTGAAGAAGGCTTCGGCCGGATTCGCCGAATACCGACGCTGCATGGCGTCGGCGAGGAGCGTTTCGAGAGGGGTGTCGGGCGTTTCGATGAGCCGATCCAGCACCCAGCGGCTCAGCACGTCTTGTCGATCCACTTCGACTGCCCCCAACATCTCGACGCTTTGGCCGACATGTCGCTCATGCAGCTCCGCAATGACTTCGAGATAGTGCGCGATCACCCGCAGCTTGGCGGTGGAGCCGAGCTCCAGCTTGCTGCCCTGGTTGATGTCGAAAGGCTGGTCGGTATTGTCGGTCTGCACGCGCACCAGGAAACCGGCGTCCGTTCGCTCGAACAAGGTGAAACTGTAGCGTACGTCCTCGGTGCTCTCGGGCGAGAGCATCCGCTCGCCCAGCAGCCCGATCTCGGCGGCGAATGCGGGATCGGCGAGGCGATGCAGGTAGCCGGTGACTTCACGCTGGAGCGTGCCATCGAGCGTGGTTCGCGCCGAAAGATCGAGGCGGTCCAGGTCGTAGAGCGGTACGCCCAGCAACCCGGCGAGTCGTTGCCGAGCGACTCGGAGTCCACGGTCCGGCGCTACGCCCAGGTTGAACGGCTGGCGCTGCAGGTCCCGGAACGACAGGCGCTGGGCCAGTGCCGCTTGGGCGAGGTGGGTGGGCACGATGCCTTCGTCGACAAGCAGACGCAGGTAGCTGTCGGTCAACCGCTCCAGCGCCTGGCGCCCTTCCGACAAATACCAGGAGGGTCGTCGTTGCGCGATCATCAAAGCGACCACTTGGCGCAAGGCCAGCCCCTGCTCGTCACGAGCATCGATGTCGTCGAGACCATTGGCCAAGCGGCGGTTGAGCGTCTCGAAGTCCGCGCCGAACCAGGCCCACAGGCCGTCGCCCAGACCGTGCACCTCACCGTAGCCCGGCGCTGCCGACAGCGGAACGGAATTGAGGTAGTCGAGCGCCACGTCCTGGCGAGCCGTGAGCGTCTGGGGCCCATGGCGGTAACTGCGGACGCTGGCCGACACCATCTGACGCAGCTTTTCGCGCGGCGATCCCGTCAGTCCGCGTGGCGAATGACGGTACTTCTCCAACTGGGTCGCCAGCGTGCTGCCGCCCGCCGCCTGGCCGGGCAGGTCCAGCGCGCGGCCGACTTGGGAAATGGCCGCCTTGGTGAAGCGTGGCCAGTCCACTGCGGGATTGACGTAAGGGCTGCTGTTATCCAGCAACTGGCGATTCTCGATAAAGAGCAGTACCTGCAGTACCAAGGGGGGAATGGCTTCGAAGTGAGAGTATTGACGCTGCGGATGGCGGAAACGGTACAGCGTATCCCCGCGACACTCCGTCAGGGTCAGGCCGGCCTGGGTCTTTTCCGGATAAGGGGGAAAGAAACCCCAGCGGGCATAGTCGAGCAGGGCGGGTGAAAAACGCGCCTGTTCGGTGATTTCGTAGCCGCGCGAATAAAGACGGTTTTCGAAATCCGGCAACCGGGTGTACCCCAAGCGCTGATCGAACGGGCCGTGATCGGGATACTCGATGCTGTCGCTCTTGCCTGGACTGATGGCATAGCGCAGCGTGGCCGCATAGCGCGACAGCTCTTGTGCCTGGAAGTGGGACGTCTTGGCCTCGGCCACCAGCAGCGTGGCCAGGGTAATGCCGAACAAAACGAGCAGCACGCCAAGGACGATCCACCAATAGCGATGGCTGACGTCCGGGCGTGTTGCCGGCTCGAGCCGCGGTTCCTCGAGAAAAGGAGAACGGGGCTTGAGCGACTCGCCACCTTCAAGCCACGACACGTCGGACGTCCCCCGGCGTGACGAAGAACCGCGCGCACCCATGCGTCACTCCCACCCGACCGCGACTTATAGTTTTGTTTTTAGCTCAGTCGGACAGAGCAATAAAGAGCGGTTACAAAAAAGAGTCGTGACGTCATCGTGCAATGAACGCAAAAGGGATCAGTCGTTTCGATAAACGCCGAAGTGAGTCAACCCCCGATCGTGCAAGTGCAGCGCTTGCATGCGGCTCATGACGCCCTGGTCGCAATAGAGCAGATAATGGCGATCGTTGGGGAGGGCTTCGGCGCGTGACGGCAATTCGAAGAAGGGGATCTCCAGGCATTCGACATTCCCGAGCGATAGCGGTGCCGCCTCTCGCTCGGACGGCGGGCGGATATCGATCACGCTGATCGGCACATCGTGCGCCACCGCCTGCAGGTCGCTGATGACGTCGAGGGTGGCGTCTCCGGATGCCAACGGCTCCATGAGGCGATCGGAGCGGGTCGTGACCGCATTCGCGACCGCAGCGTCCAGCACGCCAAAATCGAAGTTGGCCTCGGCGTCGATCACCTTGTCGCGGCGGGCTTGCGTGTTGGGTCGCTGGGAGACGGCTCCGCATACCTCCGGCATGGTTTCGGCGAAGCGCGCGGTACCGATCCGCCGAGCGGTATCGATGATGGCCTGCTTATCTTCGGCGATCAACGGACGCAGAATCGGGAGTTCGCTGGCCTCGTCGATGAGGACCAGGTTGGTCAGGCTCTGGCTCGACACCTGCGCGATGGCATCGCCGGTCACCAGCATGGGGATTCGCGAGCGTGCCGCGATGCGGCTGGCTGCGCGCACCATCATGCGCTTCAGCACGACGCCGATCAGCCCATCGGGAATGCGGCGCTGAAGCTCCCCCACCACGCCCTCGAAGGGGACCGAGATGAACTTGATCCGGTGCGATCGGCCGTAGGTCTCCCAGAGATGATGGGAGACCTCGCGAACGGCCGCTTCATGGCCGGCGCCGCCGAGTTCGAAGAACAACAGGTGGGTCTTGATGCCACGACGCATCATCTTCCAGGTGGCAACCGGCGAATCGTAACCGCCCGAGATCAGCGACAGGGCCTGGCCCTGAAGCCCCAGCGGATAGCCGCCAAGCCCAGGCCAGCGCTGGCGCACCAGGCGCAGCCGATCGTCGGCCACCTCCACGCGGACGTCCACGTCGGGGTGTTTCAGCTGCACTCGTGAGCCGGGGGCGGCATCCAGCAGTTCGCGCCCAAGATGACGCTCCAACTGATCGGATGAGAAGTCATGTTCCCCGCGGCGTTTCACCGTGACACGGAAGGAACGGCCGGCAATGGCTTCGCGCCACACCGGCACCAGGCGCTCGGTGGTATCGGCAAAGGAGTGGAACGGAACGTCTTCGACGCTTTGAATCTCATGAATGCCTGGGATGTGGCAAAGCATTTCCTCGAGCTGGCGGCGCCATTCGGAAGTGGCATCGCTCGGGATTCTCACTTTCAGGGCATCCCAGCCGCCCTGGACATCCAGAGCGTCGCCGAGAGGACGAAGCACGTTGCGGATATTGCCCACCAGGCAGCGGGTCATCTGGCGCCGCACGGGGCGCGACTTGATGGTGATCTCGGGAAACAGCTTAAGCAGGTAATACATGAGGCATGCACTTGTAAACGTTCTGGAAAACAATTGCTTGCCATTATACCAGAGGGAAATCCGTGAGGCCCGATCGGTTCCGGCGCGACCCGCACGGGGAAGGCGACGGGAAGCCGGGCGTTTCCGTGCCCGGCCTTGGGCGGCGCGCGGCCTCAGTAAAGGGCTTGTTCCTCGCTGATGACTTCTTTCAGCAACTCCAGAAAGAGCTTGTCGGCTTCCGAATGCTCCTGTGGATCCTCGGGGATGTGCACGCTGGTGGTAGCGGAGATTTCGTTGGCGATGCGAGCCATGACATCGTCGGGCTTCCCCTCGCCGAGGTGGCGGCGGGCGATCTCAAGCGAACTTTCGAGAATGCGGGGTTCCTGCAGCAGTTTCTTGATGAAACCGCGCAGTTCGTAGATGACGCGCGTCTTCTGGATCTCGGATGAAGCGGACATGGCGGTCTCCTCGTACTGTGGCCGTGTCGATATGAGCTGACGATAGCATGTTTGGCAGTGGCAGGAGAGCCGTCCGGCCAGCCGGGGGATGTGCTGAATGGGGCATAATCAACCACTTGGTGAAAGTCATCCGAAAGGTTGAAAGGCATGACCTGAAAAGGGTTGGCGAAAGCGAAAAGCTCAGTTACGCTAGCTTACAAAAGTACATAAAACGCATGACTGACGCGTGTCTGCGCCTGTTACGTAAACGTAACACGGTGGTGCGGCCAGCGAACCAGGCAAGACGCGTTTCGAGGAAATCGGGAAAGGATGCACCGTCCGGTCGACCGGATGAGCCCCGCCATAACAAGAACACAACCTCTACTGCCAGTCGGCCTCGCCGTACGCAAGCGGGCGGCTGAATCATGAACAGGGAACACCATGAAAACTATCATCGACCCATCTCATGCCCACCGGCTTACCAAGGCTGTCGTGGTGGGCGCCTCGTTGACGTTTCTGCCCATCGCCGCCGCCGTGGCGCAAACCCTGCCACCGGGCCTGGCGGCGCCGGGTTCCAGCGATCTCCCGCAAGTGGTCCGCCAGGCCCTGGTGACCAATCCCGAAGTCCAGGCCGCCTGGAACGGCCTCAGTGCGGCCGGCCATGACGCCGATGTGGCGCGCGGCAACTATCTGCCGAGCGTGGACCTGTCGGCCGGCATCGGCCTGGAGGCGCGAGAGGGAGATGGTCGTGGAAGCTACGATACGGATTTTGCCGAGTTGCGCCTCACCCAGATGATCTATGACGGCTTCGCCACCCGAAGCGACGTCGAACGGCTCGACCGTGCAGAGCTGGTGCGCTACTACGAACTGCTCGGTGCCAGTGAGAACGTGGCGCTGGAAGCCGCCCGCGCCTATCTGGACGTACGCCGCTACCGCGAGCTGGTAGGGCTGGCTCAAGGCAACTATGCCGATCACTTGCGTGTCTTCCACCAGATCGAGGAGCGCGTGCATTCCGGTGCAGGGCGTGGCGTCGACCTGGAGCAGATCAGCGGTCGCCTTGCGTTGGCGGAATCGAACCTGATGACCGAAGCGTCCAATCTGCATGATGTCACCGCACGCTACCAGCGCATCGTCGGTACGCTGCCGGCACAAGACCTGGCGCCGGTTCCGCCGCTCGACGATCGCCTGCCGCCTTCGGTAGCCGAGGCGGTCGATCTGGCATTCCAGGACAACCCCGATTTTCATGCCGCCATCGAGAACATCGAAGCGGCCCGTGCCGAACATTCGGGAACCCGTGCCGCTTTCCAGCCGCGTCTCGATCTGCGTGGCCGCACCGGGACCAACAATAACGAGACGGGTTACGATGGCTACGGCCGCCGCGACCGGCACAGCATCGAGTTGGTCGCGAGCATGAACCTGTATCGTGGCGGCAGCGACCTGGCCTCGTTCCGGGCCGCCAGCGATCGCGTGGAACAGGCGATCCATCAGCGCGACCTGGCTTGCACCAACGTGCGCCAGACCACTCAGATCGCTTATAACGACACCCGCCGTCTGCGCGAACAGCTTCGTTATCTCAACGAGCATCGCCAATCGATCGATCGGGTTCGCGGCGCCTATCAGCAGCAGTTCGACATCGGCCAGCGCACGCTGCTGGACGTCCTGGACAGCGAGAACGAATATTTCGAGGCCGGTCGCGCCTACATCAACGCCGAGTACGATATTGCCCTGGCCGATGCCCGTACGCTGGCCGCCATGGGGCAGCTCATGCAGGCGCTCGGGGTGGCGCGCGACGACATGCCGACCCTGGCGGAGCTGGGTAGCGAGGGCGTCGAGCTCGATCCGAGCACGCTCTGCCCGGTGGAAGGTCCCCAGGGCTTCACCCTTGCCGATTTCACGCGTGGTCTCAGCGTGCCGGCCCCGACCCGTGCCCCGGATCTCACGCTTTCCGCCGATGCGTTGTTTGCCACCAACAGTGCCGAGCTGGGGCCCGATTCGCGTCAGGCGCTGACCGAGCTGGCCGAGCGGATTCGCGCTCGTACCGATCTGGCTCGCGTGTTCATTGCCGGTCATGCCGACAGCACCGGTGGTGATGCGATCAACGATCCGCTCTCCCAGCGACGTGCCGACAGCGTAGCCGACTACCTGGTGAGTCAGGGTGTCGACCGCAGCCTGATAGAAACTCGTGGCTACGGCTCGCGCCGGTCGGTCGCCGGCAACGAGACCGTTGAAGGCCGCCGCCAGAATCGACGTGTGGAAGTCACCCTCGAGCGAGAGGGGGAAAATCTCGACATGACGGTCTGGCCGAGTGAAGCCAACGCAGCCGAGCTGGCGAGGACGAGCGCAGCCGAGGCATGGGCCACCGAGCGATCCGTGACGCGCCTCTACGCTGAGCTTGGCGACAACCGATCGATGACCACTGACATGGCGCTGGAGGTGAAGCCGGATACTTACCTCCAGGTCGTGGCGCTGCGTGATCCCACGAAAGCGGAACGGGTTGGCAACGAGCTGAGCGGAGCGCTCTCGCAGCCGTCACGCCTGGTCAGCGGGTCCGGCCTGCATCGGGTGCAGCTTGGACCGATTCCCGGCAACGCCGATCTGGCCGTCTTGCGCTCCGAACTCGAGCGCCTCGGTTATTCCGGCAGCTACGTCGTGCAGGGCTGAGAGGCCCAGGGCTGACGTCGCTCGCGTTCGACGTATCGCGCGCGACGTTCCGATACACCGTGCCCTGTGCCCGCCCGGCTCGTCGCCGGGCGGGTCTTACACCCCGAGGTCCACGTGACGCAGCAAGAAATTCTGGATGCCTCCCTGGGGCTCCCGCGTTCTGCGGTGCATGACGAACTGCTCGAATGCCTGCAGGCCGTGGCGCATGCCCACGACCATACGGCTACGGCCGATTCGCTGACTGCCGGTTTGCCCCTGGAAGAGGGGCGTCTCACCCCCGGCGTCTTTCCGCGTGCCGCCGCCAGGGCGGGCATGACGGCACGCATCGTCAAGAGCCGCCTGGTGCAACTCAATCCGGCCTTGTTCCCCGTGGTGTTGCTGCTCGAGCCCGGGCGCGCCTGTGTGCTGCAGGCCCTGGATCTCAAGGCACGTCGGGCGCAGGTCATCTTTCCCGAACTCGGCGACGCCATGGTCGAGGTCGAACTGGACGGTCTGGCGGACAGCTATAGCGGCCAGGCGATCTATGTTCGCCCGCGCTTCCGCTTCGATGCGCGTGGTCCGGAGGTCGGCAAGCAGCGCTCGCGCCACTGGTTCTGGGGCGTGATCCGCGAGAATCGCCGCCTCTACCGCGACGTCATCGCCGGCTCCGTGATCATCAATCTCTTCGCCGTGGCAATGCCGCTGTTCGTGCTCAACGTCTACGATCGGGTGGTGCCCAACCATGCCACCGAGACGCTGTGGGTACTGGCGGTAGGCATCTTCGTCGTCCTTTGCTTCGACCTGCTGCTGCGCCTGATGCGCAGCGCCTTCATCGACCTGGCCGCCAGCCGGGCCGATGTCAAGCTATCGTCGCGGATCATGGCGCAGGTCCTGGGCCTGCGCATGGAGGCACGTCCCACCTCGACGGGCTCCTTCGCTTCCACCCTGCAATCCTTCGAATCCGTACGCGCCTTCATCGGCTCGGCCACCGTGGTGGCTCTGGTCGACCTGCCTTTCGTGCTGTTCTTCGCGGCCATCATCGCGCTGATCGGGCCGCCGCTGGTGCTGCCGGTGCTGGCCGGTATCGTTTTCGTGCTGCTCTACGCCCTGGCTGCGCAGAGCAAGTTGCACGAACTCTCCGAAACTACCTGGCGGGTCAGTGCTCAGCGCAATGCCACGCTGGTCGAATCGTTGTCACATCTGGAAACGGTCAAGACGCTGCGCGCCGAGAGTCGCCTGCAGAGTTCTTGGGAAAAGGCCAGCGCCTTTCTCTCACGAACTTCCGCCCAATTGCGCCTGGTCAGTACCTCCGTTTCCAACGTGGCCATGTGGGCACAGCACACCGTGGCGGTGACAGTGATGCTGGTCGGCGTCTACCTGATCATCGAGGGCGATTTGACGCAGGGCGGCCTGATTGCCGCCTACATGCTGTCGTCTCGCGCCATGGCGCCGGTAAGCCAGGCGGCGGCGCTGCTGGCGCAATATCACCAATCGGCCACTGCGCTGCAGTCGCTCGAGGGGGTCATGCAACGTCCCGTGGAGCGGCCGGAAGGCAAGGCCTTCATCAGTCGTCCAGTGATTCGCGGCGAGATCCGTTTCGACAAGGTATCCCTGCGCTATCCGGACGAAGAGCGAGATGCGTTGCGCGACATTTCGCTGAAGATCGAGCCGGGCGAAAAGGTCGCGCTGCTCGGCCGAGTCGGCTGCGGGAAAACCACGGTCAACAAACTTCTTCTGGGCCTGTACGCGCCCACGGCAGGCGCGATCACTCTCGACGGTGTCGATCTGCGCCAGTTCGATCCGGTGCAGCTGCGTCGTCACGTCGGCTATGTGCCCCAGGATGTCAGCCTGTTCTTCGGTTCACTGCGTGACAACATCGTGGCCGGAGGCGGCAGCGACGGCATCGATGACGAATCGCTGTTGAGGGCGGTTCACCTCAGCGGATTGGAAGACCTGGTCAATAGCCACCCCCAAGGCATCGACCTGCAGGTGGGCGAGCGCGGTCAGATGTTGTCCGGCGGGCAGCGTCAGGCCGTCGCGATCGCGCGGGCATTGGTCCACGACCCGCAGATACTGCTGCTCGACGAACCCACCAGCTCGATGGACCACGCCAGCGAGGAGGCCTTCAAGACCAGCCTCAAGCAGTACGGAGAGGGCAAGACGATGCTGGTGGTGACCCATCGGACCTCGCTGCTGTCGCTGGTCGACCGCATCATCGTTATCGATGCCGGCAAGGTGGTCGCGGATGGACCGCGTGACAAGGTGGTGGAAGCCTTGCGCAAGGGCCAGATCGGGAGAGCCGGCTAATGGCGACGGAGCAGGCGAAAGCAAGCAAGAGCGCCGAGCAGCAGGGCTTCGAAGCGATCGGCCGCTTTTCCGACGTGGGCGGCAAGGCGTTTCGGCCCTTCATTGATCGTTTATTCGCCAAGCGCGTCACCTCCGCGCATCTCAATCGAGACTGGAGTAGCGATGCCGACTGGGCGCGGTTGCAGCAGGACCCCATGCGGGCTCGTGCCCTCCTGTATCTCGTGCTGTGCGCCGTCGCCGCTCTCGTGATGTGGGCCTATTTCGCTTCGATCGACGAGGTGACGCGTGGCGTCGGCCGCGTCATCCCGTCGAGCCAACTGCAGAAGGTACAGTCCTTCGACGGTGGAGTGGTTCAAGAGATCCTGGTGCGCGAAGGGCAGTTCGTCGACGCGGGCCAGGTGCTGATGCGTATCGATCCCACCCGTTTCGTGGCCCATTTTCGTGAAAACCGTGCCCAGGCCTTGGCCCTGCGGGCAAGGGCCGAGCGGCTGCGTGCTCTGGTGACCGACACCGCCTTCGACCCCGACGA
The DNA here is from genome assembly GCF_008297955.1 of Billgrantia pellis. Lineage (GTDB taxonomy): Bacteria > Pseudomonadota > Gammaproteobacteria > Pseudomonadales > Halomonadaceae > Halomonas > Halomonas pellis. The sequence goes on from NZ_VTPY01000001.1 coordinate 533,298, forward strand.
GACACTGCGTACCGAAGCGCCCGAGATCGTCGCCCAGGAGCGCGCGGTGTACGAGAGCCGGCGCGAGGAGATGCGCGAGCAGGAGAGCATTCTGCGCGATCGTATCCGCCAGCGCGAGGAAGAACTCAATGAAGCCGAGGCGCGACGTGACACCGCCCAACGCGAGGCCAACATGGCCAGCCAGGAGTTGAACCTGACCCGTCCGCTGCTGCAGTCGGGAGCGGTATCGGAGGTCGATATCCTGCGGCTGGAGCGAGAGGTGTCCCGCGCTACCGGTGAACGCAATCAGGCGGCGGCCGCGGTGGCGCGCCTCGAGGCTGCCGTCGAGGAAGCGCGCACCCAGCTACGTGAACTCGGTGCCGAACGGCGCAGCGAATGGCGCAATGACCTGGCCCAGACGCTCGGTGATCTCAGTGCGTTGGACGAATCGAGCGCGGGACTCCAGGACCGGGTCAGGCTGGCTGAGGTTCGTTCACCGGTGGACGGGGTGGTCCAGCGGTTGGGTATCACGACGCTCGGTGGTGTGGTGCAACCCGGTCAGGAGGTCGTGGACATCGTGCCCAGCGGCGACCAGTTGCTGGTCGAGGCGCGCATCGCCCCGCAGGATATTGCCTTCCTCCGCCCTGGGCAGCCCGCCACCATCAAGCTCACCGCTTACGACTTCGCCATCTTCGGCGGGCTGGAGGCGGAGCTCGACCATATCAGCGCGGACACCATCACCGACGACAAGGACAACACCTTCTATCTGGTGCGGGTGAGGACGCTGGAGGGCGAAGGCCTGGGCAGCGATATCCAGGTCATACCCGGCATGACGGCCCAGGTCGACATCATGACGGGCAAACGCACCGTGATGCAGTTCATGCTCAAGCCTGTCCTGCGGGCGTGGAGCGATTCCATGGGAGAACGCTGATGGTTCATCTCTTCGTCAGTCGCAGGCGCGACGAAATCCCTCGCTGGCGCAGCGCTTTTCCTGATGCCCGTCTCGTCAATGCCGACCAGGCGCGCGTCATGGCGACGGCCGGCGATAGAATCTGGCTCATGACCGACTGTCCCGAATGGTCGCCATTGGCTTCCTACCTGGCGAGCCGAAACGTCATCGTGGTCGTGATGGCCTTGTCGCCGAGCGATCAAGAGGCGCTGCAAGCGCTGCAGGCCGGAGCCCGAGGTTACATCCATGCACTCTCACCGGCCGAGTTGCTGCAGCAAGTGGCGCTGGTGACCGGCAATCAGGGAATCTGGGTGCCTACCGAGCTGCTCAGTCGTGTGCTTGGCGCCACCTTCAAGGGGCTGGGGGGCGCCGAGCGACTACCCCGCGAGAGCCTGACGACCTTGACGGAACGTGAGCGAGCCGTGGCGATGGCGGTTGCGGAGGGGCTCAGCAACAAGGCAGTGGCGCGTCAGCTCGACATTACCGAGCGAACGGTCAAGGCCCATCTGGGGGCCGTGTTCCGCAAGCTGGCCGTACGCGACCGCATGCAACTGGTGCTCATGCTGGCGAGGCAGGATGAGCGGGTTTCCTGAGGATGGCTCCCTAACACGCGCCCTGTCCTTCGGTCCAATATTCTTGTCACGGAACGTAACTTAATGTGACGCCATGAACAGAAAAAGCCTCAGCGAGTCGGGGCGATAACAAGCCGAAGAAACAGGGAGCTATGTCATGGCCATTGCCACCGTCATTTCCATTACCGGTCAGGCCTGGGCGCGCGATGCCGAAGGCAATCTTCGTGAGCTGCGTGTCGGAGACACGCTCCAGGAAGGCGAGGTGTTGATCACCTCCGACAGCGGAAGCGCTCAGCTCGATTTTGCCGACGGCCTGGAGCCGACCCAGGTGGAAGGGGGAGAGCAGGTTGCCATGGCGCGTGAGCTCGATGCGGAAGAGACGCCCGATCCCGCCGACTTCGCCGCCTTGGATGAGGATCTGGAAGCGCTGCTGACGGCCCTTGACGACGAGGACACCGATCTCCTCGACGTGCTCGATGCCACCGCGGCGGGTGCCGGTGGAGGGGGGACTGCGAATGGCGGCCATAGCTTCGTGCGCCTGGCACGCATCGCAGAGAACACCGAGCCGCTGGCATTCGATTATGGTGTGGGACAGGCCGATGACCTGCCGGAGATAGAGGCGGCGGCCTTCCCGACGGCAGAAGAAGATGCGCCAAGCGAGGCCGAGCCGCTTCCACCCGGCACCATCACTGTCTCCATTCAAGGCGTCAATAGCCAGAATGTGACACAGGTACCCCTTACCGGTACGACAACCCATGTTCCCGTGGGTAGCATCGTTACCATCGTAGTGACCGATCAGGAAGGCAATCGGGCTAGTACGACGGCAACGGTGGACGCCGAAGGAAATTATCAAACCGAGATCGACCTCAGCGACCTGGTGGATGGCCCGATCTCCATTGATGCCAGTGTCGTGGACCAGACGGGAGAAACACGCACGGCCGAAGATGATTCGGTCAAGGATACGTTTGCCGACGCCACCATCACCATCGACACCATCGCCGGTGACGACGTGATCAACGGCGCGGAAGCCGAGCAGGGCAACCTGATCACGATTGCCGGCACGGTGGGCGGCGACGCCCGCGAGGGCGACACCGTCACCCTGACCGTGGGCGGCGAGAGCTACACCGGCACCGTCACCACCGACGGCGACGGCAACCTGGTGTACGCCATCGACGTGCCCGGCTCCGTGCTGGCCGAGAACAGCCAGGTCGAGGCCAGCGTCAGCGGCAGCGACGAGGCCGGTAACGCCTACAGCGCCGATGCCGAGCGCGGCTACGACGTCAACCTCAGCGCCGACGCCACCATCACCATCGACACCATCGCCGGCGACGACGTGATCAACGGCGAAGAGGCCAACCAGACCATCACCCTCACCGGCACGGTGGGCGGCGACGCCCGCGAGGGCGACACCGTCACCCTGACCGTGGGCGGCGAGACGTACACCGGCACCGTCACCACCGACGGCGACGGCAACCTGGTGTACGCCATCGACGTGCCCGGCTCCGTGCTGGCCGAGAACAGCCAGGTCGAGGCCAGCGTCAGCGGCAGCGACGAGGCCGGTAACGCCTACAGCGCCGATGCCGAGCGCGGCTACGACGTCAACCTCAGCGCCGACGCCACCATCACCATCGACACCATCGCCGGCGACGACGTGATCAACGGCGAAGAGGCCAACCAGACCATCACCCTCACCGGCACGGTGGGCGGCGACGCCCGCGAGGGCGACACCGTCACCCTGACCGTGGGCGGCGAGACGTACACCGGCACCGTCACCACCGACGGCGACGGCAACCTGGTGTACGCCATCGACGTGCCCGGCTCCGTGCTGGCCCAGCACGATAACGTCCAGGCCAGCGTCAGCGGCAGCGACGAAGCGGGCAATGGCTATAGCGCCGATAGCACTCGCGACTACGACGTAGCCGCACCCGAGATTACTGGCCTGAACTCCGGTGGGGCCGATATCGTCGTGGATGAGCAACACCTCCAGAATGGCTCGAATCCGAATCCTGGTGAACTCATCAAGACCGGCACTTTTGGCATCAACGCTGCAGCTGGCATCGTTTCTATTACAGTGGCGAGCCATGAGATCACGATTGAAGAGTTAATGGGACTCAATGGCACTGCGGCTGCTATTGAAGTGGCAACGCCGGAAGGGAATGTCATTCGCATCACCGGCTACCAAGGTAATGCCAATTCCGGCACAGTAATGTATGAGTTTGAATTGACGGCACCGGTCCAGCATCCGGAAGGTGAGGGGCGCAATGAGCTCGAAAAAGGCGGGATAGAACTCTCGATCATCGATCAGCGTGAACAAGCGTCCTCATCGAAAATCGACGTTACCGTTTTAGACGACGTGCCCGGTGATTTCACTCCGGAAACCGGCAGCCTCGAAGATGGATTTGTAGGTTCTATCGGTTTCGAGACCAATGCAGGTGCCGATGGGGTCGGTAATGTAGTGTTTACCGTAGAGGCTGGCACACCCGCTACGGATATCAATGGGCTGCAACTATTCCTCGATGGCGAGCCGCTCTACTACAGCTATGATGATAACGACCAATCTGTGTTGTTTGCCAAAACAGCTGATGGTGAGCTTGGCTTCAAGATTGTGCTTGATTCCGATAGCGACACCTACTCCATTACGACTTACGGTAAGATTCTTAACGGAACAGAATTTAGCGCTATTGCAACAAACGGGGTCTCGGGGGGTAACAGCAGTGTCTACGGGCTGAATCTCGGTGACGATGTTGGCAATAACGATGTGCTGGTCTCTACCCGTGCAGGTGAAACCGTCAATACCAGTACTGGAAACGGTATCGGAATCTCTAACGGAAATAGCATAAGCAAGGGGGAGATGGCTCGCTTCGATTTTGTCGCTGGGTTGAATCTCGGCAACGGTGGAGCCAGCTGGGACGAGAGTTTGGATGTTACGCGGTTCGCCCAAGAAGTTAATGTGCGCGGTGGCGGTGGTAATACAGCAACATTGACAATAAGAGCATTGTCCTCGGTATCGGCGACCGGTGTCCCTGCCAGTGGAGGTATTGAAGGCAATGGAGATTACCTGCCGCTTTCAGCGGAAGATATTCGTATTTATGATGAAAATGGTGCTGATGTCACTTCCAGCCTGATAATTACTCAGAATGGCAGCGGTATACAAATTTCGGGGATCAAGAGTGGCTATACCTATGAGCTGAGTACCAGCTCACCCTTCCAAGCTATCGAAGTGGTAGGAGGGGAAGGCAGTAACTTCAATCTTGGTGACTTCACCTACTTCCAAGGCGGTACAGCGACAGATATTGAACTGGCTCTGCCCATTCAGGGCGTAGATGTAGATGGAGACACTGTTGATAGCTCACTTGAAATTTCTGCGCCTGTTGCAGATACACTCTATGTAGGTGGTAATCTCGATAACACCTTCGAGAGTGGCGATGGCAACGATGTATTGATTGGGGATACGGGCGGTGCTCAGACCATTGTCCAACCGGGGCAGAACTATAACATCTCGATCATGGTCGATGTATCGGGAAGCATGAGTGATCCGTCGGGGACGTCAGGCCTGAATCGAATGGAGCTGGCCAAGCAGGCATTGCTGAACCTGGCCGACCAGCTCAAAGGTCATGATGGTATCGTCAACGTGCAATTGGTGGCCTTCTCAACCCATGCCAGCACCTCCGCCAATATTTCGAACCTCTCGGCTGCCAATGTTGGCGATTTGATTTCGGCAATCGAAACCCTGTCAGCCAATGGCGGCACTAACTATCAAGCAGCGTTCGAGCAGGCGGTGAATTGGTTCAATGCGCAGCATGAAGGAGGCGCATCGCCACAGGAAGGTTTTCAGGATCTAAGCTATTTCCTTACGGATGGAAACCCGACCCAATATTATCCGGGAGGCACGGATAGGTGGGGCAATCCTAACGTAGAAGGACCGGGTAGTTCGACGGATTATGCCACTTTGTATGCTTCGATTCAGGCTTTTGCCGAGCTTAGCGGCATAAGCTCTGTCCATGCTATCGGCATGGGAGGTGTTATATCCGAAAACTACCTACGCTTCTTCGACAATACCGATGTTATGGGCGAAGGAAGTGAGACGTTTAGTGACGGTGGCATGTATGGAAGCGATAGCTCAGTAACTGCACCTGTTGGTGTGCCTAATATTGTGCATACGGCCGAGGAGTTGCAGGCAGCACTCCAGGGGGGGGCGACGGACAAGGAGTTTGCCGATCTAGGCGATAACGTCCTGAAAGGAGGGGATGGGGACGACATTATCTTCGGAGATACTGTCAATTCCGACCATCTTTCCTGGACGAACGGAAATGGGGAGAACTTCGTCGCCGGAGAGCACGATGGCATGGGCTATATTGGCTTGATAGAATACCTGCGCTGGAGTAATGAGTTCGGCAATAACGGAAATATGCCATCCGAGGAACAAGTTATCGGCTATGTGAGAGAGAATTGGGAGCAACTGGCCCAGCCGCAAACATCTGCGAATCCCGGCCAGAACGACCTCTATGGCGGAGGAGGAGACGACATTCTCGTTGGTGGGGCGGGTAACGATACCCTGAGAGGCGGCGAAGGTAACGATACTCTCTTTGGCGGCCTTGGTGCGGATACTTTTGTATGGAAGCTGGGAGACCAAGGGGAAGCTGGTAACGCATTCACCGACACCATCATGGATTTCGACGCCGATGACGGAGATGTCATCGATCTGTCCGACATATTACAGGGACGGGATAGTGAAAGTGATATCAGTTCCTATCTTCGGATGGAGGATGATGGGGAAGGAAGCACTATCATTCATATTAGTACGTCTGGAGGTTTCGGGAATGGATACAATGCCGACCTCGTCGATCAGCATGTCATCCTGAAAGGGGTGGCCTATGATGATAATCTTCTAGAAAAAATGCTGAATGAAGGGCAGATAAATATCGATCAATAACAGTTTGATCATCGAATGCCAGGGGCGCCTTTACGGGCGCCCCGCCTGTTAAGGAGGTGCCGATGTATTTGGATGGTAAACAAGTCCTTTATTGGATGAAAGGCAATGCTTCGGCTGCTGATTTTATATCGATGGTAATGGAAATTTCGCATCTATGGGATGACTTGATTGATAAGGACAAGCCGTTGGAGGATGAAGTCGTCAACCAGTGCTTTTTCGATGCCTTGATTCGTCTGCCTAGAAACGAGTTTTATCGCAAGAATTTTGATCACTTGAATTCTGTCATGATGAATTCAATTTCAAATTGGTTGATAGCTAATGATATGGAAAGGGGAGGAGGTGAGCTTGAGCTAAATATTGCTTTCATTCTTCGCTCATCCTATGTGGATCTCATTACCCAATCGGCCCTTTTGATTGGTGGGCAAGCCTGGGCGAGTCAGGTGGGAAAAGACGTGCGCAAGCTGACACACCATGAAAAATATAAAGGTTATCTCAGAGCCTTGGATGAAGAAAAGAAGGCGCGGCAAGCAGCCGCGAGATGACACGCTCTTGGAAATATGGCAATTTCGCGGTCATGGCTAATGAGGTGAGATACTTTTATGTATGTCAGAAGAGATGCGGCCGGTCAGATCATTGTGGCGAGCCGTGACATGACGCCGGAGTGTCAAGAATTCGTGGCCGCGAATTCCCCGGAGTTGATGCTGTTTCTTAGTGTCTCCGGCGAATCGAGGAGCGATGCGCTGCTGCAGTCTGACCTCGATTTTGTGCGCGTACTGGAAGACGTGATCACTGTGCTGATGGACAAGGGCGTGATCAGCTTTACCGATCTGCCTGAGCCGGCCCAGCAGAAGCTGCTCGATCGACAATCGTTGCGCCAGCGTATGAATAGCGTCGGGCTCATGTCGGACTCAGACGACAGCGGTGTCATCTGAATCCGACGTGACGTTCAGTGGGTACCGGCCGGCTCCGTATGGCGGACCCCCGGCCCCGTCACCCCATCCAGCCCTAAATCGAAGAGTACCGCGGCGGCGCTGCGGCTCTCCACGCCTTCGGCGATGGCCATGATGCCCAGTGAATGGGCCAGGGTGGCCATGCCGCGCAGCAGGCTCTGCTGGTCCTGCCGCTCCTCGACGCTGTGACTCAGCGCAGCATCGACTTTCATGAAGCTCAGACCCAGGTCCTGTAGCCCAGCAATTTTGCCGAATTGGGTGCCGACATGCTCGAGGCCGACCTTGCAACCCAGCGTCAGCAGGGCGTTGCAGAGCGTGTTGAGCGCCTGGGGCTGTTGCAGGGCGACCGACTGGGGAAGCTCGAACCACAACAGGGGCGCAATCTCCGCGCGATCGCGAAGTCGGGCAATCAATTGGCCGACGAAGTGGCCGTCGCTAAGTGAATCGGACGACAGATTGATGCCGACGGGTTGGCCGTTGGCGGCGGCATGCTCCAGGGCCGCGGCGACCACCGCCAAATCGAGAGTAGGCGCCATGCCCAGGCGCCCGATCCACGGCAGAAAAACGCCGGCAGGACGCCACTCGCCTTTCAAGCGTAGCCGGGAAGGCACTTCGTGATGGATCAACTGGCCGCGTGCGTCGAGTACCGGGTAGCGAGCCAGGAGGACGCCTTCTTCGATCGCTTCGCACAAGGCTTGGCGCCATTCGTCGTGGCGTGTGTAGAGCACGCTGCTGGCGGGTTGTTCCACGATCGTCTGGCCGTATCGTCCCTGGTTTTCGGCGCTGGCCAAGGCACCATCCAGGCTGGCGAGCAGCTGGGCTCGTTCCTCACCTTGATGGTACTGGCACAAGGCGGAGGGCAGCGACACATGGGCACCCAACGCTTCGCCCAGGTTGCGCAGCCGCTCGGTCAGGTCGCTGCCGACCGCTTCCAGGTCGTGCTGACGTGGCAGGATCAAGGCGAAGTCGCTGCCGTTGAGACGCCCCACCGTGCCGTATCCGTACAGGTTCGCCAATTGATCCAGGCGTCGGGCGACCCGAACCAGCAAAGTGTCGGTTGCCGCATGACCGAGCGTCTGATTGACCTCGGCCAGGCGTGCAATACGTACCATGACCAGCGTGCCACTGGCATCCTCCTTCTCGCTACGCAGATGCGATTCCAGACGGTCGAGCAGCGGGGCGCGAGTGAGAGTGTCGGTTACCGGGTCGTGCTGCATGCGGCGGCGCAACTGATCGAGCTTGTCGCTCTCCTCGCCGAGCATTTGACGTACTGTCTCGGAGAGTCGGTTCATCGCCTGCACGACGGCTCGGAGTTCCTGTGTTCGAGGTTCGTTGGCGATGGTGAAACGGCGCTGGCCGATGGCCTGTGCCTGGCTCACCACGTCGCGCAGCGGACGGCGAATGGAGTGCACGATCCAACTGGCCAACAATAGGCTAACCACGCCGGCGAGCGCGAACCAGCCTGCCAGTTCCAGAGTGCTGTGCCACAGCGAGCGGTAGGCGAAACTGTGCTGGCCAACGAGTTCCAGCGTGCCGTACTGCTGCCAACCCTCCTGTACCACGGCATGGCCCGGGGCAACGTCGAAGTGCACCAAGTCGATGAACCAGCCTGGCACGTCGTCGATGTGTTCGCTGGCGGAACGTTGCTCGATGATGTCGCCCTCGGTATCGCGCAGTTCGATGCGCTGATAATGGCCGGTGTCGAACTGGGCGGCCAGCAGCAGTTCGAGAATAACGGGATCCTTTTCCATCTGACTCATCGACAGCGCCAGGGCATTGGCGTTGTCGTGGTTCTTTATCTCGATTTCCTGCTCGATGTAATGACGGCTGCTCGTCACCCCGATGAGCAGGCTGCCCACGAAGGCCAGCAGCAGCAGGGTCGTGATGGTCAGCCAAAGCTGCTTGATCAATGACATGTCTGTCTTCCCCCGGGGAACGAACGCCTTGATTCGTTCCGTTGTGTCGTTGGCTTCTTGTGATATGGCTGTGTCATCAGCCGAACCCTTGTTGCTGCATGCGCTCGATCACGCTGCGCCAGCGCGACAGACGTGCGACCGGATCCGCGCGCGACTGGGTGGAACCCCCCGCCCACAGGCCACTGCTGTTGAAGCTGAATACCGGAATGAGGTCGGTACGTTGGCTGGCGGGCGTGATGGAAGGGACGAGGTTGTCGAGTACCAGCGGCACGGCAGCAGGCGTCTCGTAGTAACCCAGCACCATGTGGGCCTGCACGATCTGGCTGCGGCCGATACGCGCACGGACGTAGATCATGCGGAGCCGCGAGCCGGGCACGCCGAGTTCCTTGAGCGTGACGTACTTGGCGATCGAGTAGTCCTCGCAGTCGCCCTCGCGCTTGCCCATGGCCTCCAGTGGCGTGGCCCAGTGGTCTTCGACGCCCCAGCTTTGGCTATCCTCGACCCAGCGTACCCGGCGATTGAAGAAATCGTTGACGTCGCGCAGCTGCCGACCGATATCGGCGCCCAGCAGCCGATCGAGCAGGGTGAACCACTCCTCGAGAATGGCCAGGCCCGAGCTGCCATACAGGCGCTGCATGCTGTCGCGCAATCGGGCGCGGTCCATGCGAGCCTCGAGCGAGCCTGGCGACAAGCCCAGCCCAGCAACCAGCAATAGCCCGCCCAAGCCGGCCAAGAACCGGCGGCGGTTCGGGCAGGCGTTAGAGCGGGAGCCATGTGGGGCAGGGCGATGCGTCATCGAGGCGCGCCGAAAGATGTTAAGGAATGTAACACATTGGCACGAGTATAAAGGAGGGTAGCGTTAACAAATAGGCATGACACGGGTCATGTCGGCGTATTACCGCCGAAGGGGCGAAGTGGGAGGGGATTAGCCTTTCCCCGGCCCCTGCCAGACTCTCAGCCGACCCATCCAGCCGAGATGAGGGGAGCATTCGCGCAGTTCGTGGGCAGCGTCGTCCAGGCTCTGGCCGGCGGGCAGCCGGCGCACATACACCGATACGTCGATCTGCTCGGCCAGGTAATGAAGGTCCAGGGCCACGCGGTTGCGCCAGGCGGGGCAGTCCTGCCACACCTCGTCGAGCATGGTCTCGATGTCGCTGCGCAGGGGCAGGCCGGGTCGCAGGCTGTGCTCGATCTGGTCGGAGTCGTCCTCCGGATCGATATGGAAAGTTACGTCGGCCAGCTCGGGGTAGGCTTTGCGTAGCTGCCGGCTCACGGCGTTGCCGATCTCGTGGGCCTCGGAGACGGTCAGTCTCGGCGGCACAACGATATGCAGATCGAGCACCACATGGCTGCCCACCGAGCGGGTCCGGAGATCGTGAACGCTATCCACGCCCGATACGGCCTCCGCGATGCGCTGCATTCGCTCCTGATCGTCTTCGGGCAGGGCGGTGTCGATCAGCTCGCGGCTCGACTCCCACAGCAGCCTCCAGCCCACTTGGCCCACCATCACGCCAACGATGATGGCGGCCACCGCATCGACCCAGCCGACGCCGAACTGAGCGGCCACCAAGCCGACCAGCACGACGGCGGTGGAGAGGGCATCCGAGCGCGAGTGCCAGGCATTGGCCTCGAGCAGGCGGGAGTGGACACGCTTGGCCACCTTCAGCGTGTAGCGGAAGATCCATTCCTTGGCGACCAGCGAGAGTACGGCGACGCCCATGGCCCACAGGCCGGGGGCGGGAATCGGCGTGCCCGACAAGAGACGGGCGAGACTGGCCCAGGCAATGCCGCCGGCGACGAAGATCAGTACGCTGCCCAGCCATAGCGTGGCCAGCGTCTCGATGCGTCCATGTCCGTAGGGGTGATCGGAATCGGGCGCCTGACGACCGAAATGGGTGGCCGCCAACACGAAGCCATCCGTCACCAGGTCGGAAAAAGAGTGAATGCCGTCCGCGATCAGTGCCGCCGAGCCCACCAGCCAGCCGACCACGACCTTGAGCAAGCCGACCAGAAAATCGATGGCGGCTCCGATCAGCGTGACCCGGTGCGCTTCGCGGGCCTGGATCTCGCGGTTCAAGGTGCCGCGTGGCGACGGCGGTGAGGTGGCTGCATTCATCTTGCCGACGGTGCCTCGCTGTCGATAAGCCGGGATGCCCGGTGACGTACCGGATTGGCATACTGTGCCAACCACCAACTTCGCATCTCGGCAGGAACGTCGTTCAGTCGCGCCTGAAAGCGGGCGCGGTCGACATCGCTGACCTCGCTCAGGTCCAGCAGTTCCGGCGCATCGCCCAAGGCTTCCAGCGCCAGATAGTGGCTGGGAAACAGGCGGTAGCCTTCGACTACCTGGCGATCGATCTCAGCGGCGACGGCCTCGGGCGTATCGTAACCCGCTCCCAGCGGTTCGCCGAAGCGTAGCTGCACGCGTCCCTTGTGGCCGGTGATGCCGGCGACGATCGATTGGATATCCTCGTATTCGCTCTTCTCGTAGCGTCCCTGGCTATGGATGGCGTGCAGTTCGCGGGCTTTCTGCAGGTCGCAGGGGTCGTACTCGTAGCTGATCGACACCGGTACCAGACGCAACTCGGCGATGGCGGCACCGATGGGGGCCTGACGGTCCTCCTGGCGGCGAGCCATGGTCAGCATCTTGACGATCGCCGGATCGGTGCGATCGATGCCGTCCTTGGCGCGTCCCTCGCGCTGGGCCATCCAGATCGAATGATTGTCCTCGACGATGGAGTGACGGATATAGCCCGAAAGCGACTGATAGGCGGCCAGCATGGCGCGCTTGCCACGCAGCGCCCGGGGGACGATGAAGCTCTTGTTGAGCCGCATCAGGTCGGTCACGTAGGGCTTCTTGAGGAGATTGTCGCCAATGGCGATGCGCACCGTGTCGCGACCCGCCTGGTGCAAGGCGTAGTTGACGAATGCCGGGTCCAGGGAGATATCGCGATGGTTGCCGATGAACAAGTACGCGGTATTCGGGTCCAGGCGATCCAGCCCTTCGACGCGGAATTCGTCGGTGGAGGTCCGGATCATCCTTGCCATGTAATACGCCACGCGCATCTGGAAATCGCGAACGCCGGTCACGCCGCGAGTCTCACGGCGAATGGCATAGGCGGCGATGGCGCGTGCCAGCCACGGCATACGCCGGTGAAGGCGCGGTAGGCGATAGCGGGTCAGCGCGTCGAGCAGCTCGCGATTGCCGGCCAGACGCGCCAGCACCGCGGCCACCTCGTCGTCTCGATAGGGGCGGATGTCGGCCCAGGGGTCCTCGGCCGGGTTGCCGGTCGGTATCTCGTTCATCGAAGTATCATCGGTCATGCACTGTCCTGCGATGCGGCCTGGGAAGCTTCGCCGCCCAGCCAGCCGATCAGTTGCTCAATCTCTTCCGCCAGCGTTTGGGTCATCAGCATGAAATCGGCCTCGAGCCGCACGATGGCGTCTCCATCATCCTCAGTCTCGCTCGCTTCGTCGATCAGTGCGTCACTGAAATGCAGCGACTTGAGGGTCAGGTCGTCATGCAGCACGTAGCCGAGTCGGCCTTCGATCTCCACGCCCAGACGGCTGGCCTGGCGGCCTGCCGCCAGCAGTTGCTGGATTTCATCGCTATCCAGGTCGACCTGGCGGGCACGCAGCACACCGTCGTCGCCCTTGGCCTTGAGCTCGACCTGATCGCCCAGTTGCAGCGAGGCGGGGCGCGAGCCCTCCTCGGCGAGCCATTGGGTCATCGCACGCATCGGCAGGGTACGGGACGCCAGCGGTGTCACCTTGAGGCTACCCAGCGTCTCGCGTAGCAGATCCAGCGCTTCCTCGGCACGCTTGCGCGAACTGGTGTTCACCGCAATCAGATCGCGGCGCGTGTCCCACCACAGATCCACTTTCTGGGTGCGCACGAACGCCTGGGGCAAGAATTCCTCGTAGATCTGTTCCTTGAGCTCCTGCTTTTCCTTGCGGCGCAGCTTACGTCCTTCACGCGCCTCGATGTCGGCGCCGCGCTCCTCGACCTCTTCGCGCACCACGCTGGCGGGAAGCAGCCGCTCGTGGCGCAGCATGGTCATCAGTCGCTGGCCCTGCAGTTCGTGCAGCAGGGCAGTGCCGGCACGTCCCGCGGGTGGGCACCAGCCTACGCGTCGGGCTTCCTGGCCGGCGGGCGGTCGCGCCGCCTGTTCGGCCAGCGCCGTCTCCAGGTCGGCGGCGGGGATCGTTGCGGCCCCATGCAGACGGTAAAGGTGCAAGTGCTTGAACCACATGGTGCATTTCCTGAGCGAAAAGGACGCATATTATGGCCAACGGGGGGCGGGGGTTCCAGTGGCAAAGCGGAAGCGGCGCCAGATAGTCATTCAAACTATCGTTTGAATTCGGCGCCGCGGCGAGCCTAGAATCGAGACGTCAGCTCATGGCATACCAGCCACGCCCCGGGCAGCGCCACTGCCCGACGCGTCGGGCAGGGTGGGCTGCCAAGAAACTCATACAGAGGAGCGAAGAGAGTGGATTCTCGGATTTCTCGCATCACGCTGCGTGTGCGCGGCTACCATCTCGATGGCTACGGCCATGTCAACAATGCACGCTATCTGGAATTTTTCGAGGAGGGGCGCTGGGGCTACTTCGACGATCGCCCGGCTCTCGCCCGGCACTTTGCATCCGGCCACCCTGCGCTGGTCGCGGTTAACCTCAATGTCAACTACCGACTGGCCGCCGTAGCGGGCGACGACCTCGAAGTGCTCACCCAAGTGGCCGAACTCGGCAGCCGCAGTGCACGCTTGTACCAGCAGATACGTCGCCTTGGCGATGGAAAGCAGGTCACCGACGCCGACCTCACCTGCGTGTTGCTCAACATGCGCACCCAGCAGTCCATGACCATCGAAGGCGAGATACGCCAAGCCCTGGAGAGGCTGGTGCTACCGAAAGCCTCCTAAGCGGCAAGATATCCCAGGCCATGCCCAGCGTTCCTTGGCACGTTCCCACACGCTGCCTTTGTGCCGGCTGGAGTGGTATGATGGCAGGCTGTTAATGGCGTTCCGTAATTAGGCGAAACACTGCGCGATTCGCTCGCGCACGTAAGTCGTGGAGTGTTTGCTTAGCGCCAAATCGCTGTAGCGTAAAGGACTCGAAAACCCATGGGTGACATCGCCAGAGAGATTCTGCCAGTCAATATCGAGGACGAACTGAAGCAGTCGTACCTCGACTACGCGATGAGCGTGATCATCGGCCGTGCGCTGCCGGACGTACGCGACGGTCTCAAGCCGGTGCATCGGCGCGTGCTGTTTGCCATGCACGAACTCGGCAACGACTGGAACAAGCCCTACAAGAAATCGGCCCGCGTCGTGGGCGATGTCATCGGTAAATATCACCCTCACGGTGACAGTGCCGTCTACGACACCATCGTACGCATGGCGCAGGACTTCTCCATGCGCCACGTGCTGGTCGACGGCCAGGGCAACTTCGGCTCCATCGACGGCGACAGTGCCGCCGCCATGCGTTACACCGAGGTGCGCATGGCCCGGCTCGCCCACGAGCTGCTGGCCGACCTCGACAAGGATACGGTCGACTGGGTCGATAACTACGACGGCACCGAACGCATCCCCGAGGTGCTGCCGACCAAGGTGCCCAATCTGCTGATCAACGGCTCCTCGGGCATTGCGGTGGGCATGGCCACCAATATCCCGCCGCACAACATGGGCGAAGTGATCGACGGCTGCCTGGCGCTGATCGACAACTATACCCTGACCGTCGATGATCTCATGGAGTACATCTCCGGGCCCGACTTCCCCACCGCGGGTATCATCAACGGGCGTGCCGGCATTCTCGAGGCCTACCGCACCGGGCGCGGGCGCATCTATGTCCGCGCCCGCCACACCATCGAGCACGACGACAAGACCGGCCGCGACCATATCATCGTCACCGAGCTGCCTTATCAGGTGAACAAGGCGCGACTGATCGAGAAGATCGCCGAGCTGGTCAAGGACAAGAAGATCGAGGGCATCGCCGAACTGCGCGACGAATCCGACAAGGATGGCCTGCGCGTGGTCATCGAGGTCAAGCGCGGCGAATCCGGCGACGTGGTGGTCAACAATCTCTTCGCCCAGACCCAGTTGCAGAACGTCTTCGGCATCAACATGGTCGCGATCGAAGACGGCCAGCCGAAGATCCTCAACCTCAAGGAAATTCTCGAGGCCTTCATTCGCCACCGCCGCGAGGTCGTTACGCGGCGCACCCTGTTCGAGCTGAAGAAAGCCCGTGAACGCGGCCATATCCTTGAAGGCCTGGCCGTTGCCATCTCCAACATCGACGAGGTGATCGAGCTGATCAAAGCCTCGCCGAGTGCCGCCGAGGCCAAGGAAAAACTGCTCGACAAGGTATGGCAGCCCGGGCAGGTCACCGCCATGCTCGAGCGCGCCGGCGCCACCTCGTGCAAGCCCGAGGATCTGGAAGAGGGCTTCGGCCTCAACACCACCGGCACGGAGTACCGTCTCTCGCCGGCCCAGGCCCAGGCCATCCTCGAACTGCGTCTGCATCGCCTGACCGGTCTCGAGACCGAGAAGCTGCTCGATGAGTACCTCGGTATCCTCGAGAAGATCGCCGAGCTCACCGCGATCCTGGCTTCCAGCGAGCGCCTGCTCGAGGTGATTCGCGAGGAACTTACCGCCGTGCGTGACCAGTTCAGCGATCCGCGGCGTACCGAGATCCAGGCCAGCCACCTCGATCTCTCCATGGAGGATCTGATCGCCGAAGAAGACATGGTGGTCACGGTTTCACGCACCGGCTATGCCAAGACCCAGCCGCTCTCCGACTACCAGGCCCAGCGTCGCGGCGGGCGCGGCAAGTCCGCCACCGCCATGAAGGACGAAGATGTCATCGAACACTTGCTGGTGGCCTCGACGCACGACACCGTGTTGCTGTTCTCCAACAAGGGCAAGGTCTATTGGCTCAAGGTCTATGAGATGCCGGTGGCCAGCCGCGGTTCGCGTGGCAAGCCGCTGGTCAACCTGTTGCCCCTGGACGAAGGCGAATCGATCAATGCCATCATGCCGGTGCGCGACTACAGCCCCGACTGCTACATTTTCTTCGCCACCGCCAAGGGGACCGTCAAGCGCACCAGCCTCGACCAGTTCTCACGGCCGCGTAGCGTCGGCCTGATCGCCATCGATATCGAGGAGGGCGACCGCCTGGTGGGGGCCGCCATCACCTCGGGCAACGATCATGTGATGCTGCTGTCCTCCAACGGCAAGGCGATCCGCTTCGAAGAGGGCAATGTGCGCGCCATGGGCCGTACCGCCCGGGGCGTGCGCGGCATGAAGCTGCTGGGCAATGCCGAGGTGATCAGCCTGATCATTCCACAGAGCCAGCAGATCGATGCCGACGCCGACAACGATGTGGAAGGCGAGGCGAGCGCCGCGCAGGAGAACGGTAACGGCGGCCAGATCTACATCCTCACCGCTTCCGAGAACGGCTATGGCAAGCGCACCCGACTCGAGGAGTTCCCGCTGCGCGGTCGTGGCGGTCAGGGTGTGATCGCCATGCAGACCAGCGAGCGCAACGGCTCACTAGTCGCCGCCATGCAGGTCTACTCGGCCGACGAGATGATGCTGATTACCGACCGGGGTACCCTGGTGCGTACCCGCGTCGACGAGGTCTCGATCACCTCGCGCAATACCCAGGGCGTGATGCTGATTCGCCTGGGCAACGACGAGAAGCTGGTCAAGACCGTGCGCATCGACGAGCCCGAAGCGGAAAGTGAGACTGAGACGGAGATCGAGCCTGAGAATGGTGCCGAGAGCGCGTCGGAGGATGCGCCGAGAGCCGAGCGGCAGAGCGGGCCGGACGCGGACGAGAACGGCGGCGTAGAAGAGAACCAGAACGACGAATAAAGCGTTTGCAATACCGGAAAGCGATGAGCTGTTCCGGCGACAAGCCTCGCGAGGGCGCTGTAAACCCATCCCTGGGCGCTATTTTTGCCATCCATGGCAAAAGACCCTCGCTACGGCTTGCCCCGGCGCTCATCTCGCCTGGCCACGACATGAGTAGAACGGAACACCACGCTGATGACACGCCACTATAACTTCTGCGCCGGTCCCGCGGCGCTGCCCACCCCGGTGCTGGAACGCGCAAGGGAAGAGCTGCTCGACTACCAGGGCCGTGGGCTCTCGGTGATGGAGATGAGCCACCGCTCGCCGGAGTTCGTCGCCATTGCCGAACAGGCCGAGGCCGACCTGCGCGAGCTGCTCGCCGTACCCGAGAACTACAAGGTGCTGTTCCTGCAGGGCGGCGCCAGCCTGCAGTTCTCCATGGTGCCAATGAACCTGCTGGGGAAGGGCGGTACGGCCAACTTCCTCTATACCGGGATCTGGGGC
The DNA here is from genome assembly GCF_008297955.1 of Billgrantia pellis. Lineage (GTDB taxonomy): Bacteria > Pseudomonadota > Gammaproteobacteria > Pseudomonadales > Halomonadaceae > Halomonas > Halomonas pellis. Next base: position 550,951 of record NZ_VTPY01000001.1, read on the forward strand.
AAGAAGGCGCAGACGGAGGCGAAGCAACTGGGCTTTGGGGTGCACGTGGCGGGGTCCAGCGAAGCCGGCGGCCATACCGAAGTGCCCGCCCAGGCTGACCTGACCTTGTCGGAAGATGCCGCCTACCTGCACTACACCGCCAACGAGACCATCGGCGGGCTGGCGTTCGACTATATTCCCGACGTCGACGTGCCGCTGGTGTGCGACTACTCTTCCAGCCTCCTCGCCGAGCCGTTGGACGTATCACGTTTCGGCGTGATCTACGCCGGGGCGCAGAAGAACATCGGCCCTGCAGGCCTCACCCTGGTGCTGGTGCGCGACGACCTGCTGGATCGGCGCTGCGAACGCATCCCGGGCCTGTTCGACTATCGTGCCATGGCCGAGGCGGGTTCCATGGTCAACACGCCGCCCACCTACGCCTGGTACCTGGCGGGGCGGGTGTTCCAGTGGCTCAAGCACGACATCGGCGGGCTCGAGGCCATGGCGGCCATCAATGCGCGCAAGGCGGCCAGTCTCTATGCGGCGATCGATGCCAGCGGCCTCTATTCCAACCCCATCGCAGTGCGCAACCGTTCGCGTATGAACGTGCCCTTCGTGCTGGCCGACGAGCGCCTCGACAAGCCGTTTCTGGCCGAAGCCGAGGAAGCCGGGCTGCTCAACCTCAAGGGGCATCGCAGTGTCGGCGGCATGCGAGCCAGTCTGTACAACGCCGTGCCCGAGGCGGCGGTCGAGGCGCTGATTGCCTTCATGGCCGACTTCGAGCAACGCAGGGGATAAGCTTATGACCGACACCCCCAGCCTCGACTCGCTGCGCGAGCGCATCGACGAGCTCGACAACGAAATCCTGCGCCTGATCAGCGCCCGAGCCGATTGCGCCAAGCAGGTCGCCGAGGTCAAGACCCAGAGCGACACCGGGGCCGTCTTCTACCGCCCCGAACGCGAAGCCCAGGTACTGCGCCGCATCATGGAGCTCAACCCCGGGCCGCTCAATAGCGAGGAGATGGCGCGGTTGTTCCGCGAGATCATGTCCGCCTGCCTGGCACTGGAGCAGCCCACCAAGGTGGCTTACCTCGGGCCGGAGGGCACTTTTACCCAGCAGGCCGCGCTCAAGCATTTCGGTCACAGCGCGGTCAGCATGCCCATGGCGGCCATCGACGAGGTGTTTCGCGAGGTTGAGGCAGGGGCCGTCAACTACGGTGTGGTGCCGGTGGAAAACTCCACCGAGGGGGTGGTAAGCCATACCTTGGACTCCTTCATCGACTCCTCGATCCACATCTGTGGCGAGGTGGTGCTGCGTATTCATCACCATCTGTTGATCGCCGACACCACCCTGCGCGACAAGATCTCCCGCATCTACTCGCACCCGCAATCGCTGGCGCAGTGTCGCAAGTGGCTCGATGCCCATTATCCGCGCGCCGAGCGGGTGCCGGTGTCCTCCAACGCCGAGGCGGCGCGTATGGTCAAGAGCGAATGGCACAGCGCGGCCATCGCCGGCGACATGGCCGCCAGACTCTACGGCCTCGATAAGATTGCCGAGAAGATCGAGGATCGCCCCGACAATTCCACGCGCTTCCTGATCATCGGCTCCCAGCACGTGCCAATGTCCGGCGAGGACAAGACCTCGATCGTGGTGGCCATGCGCAACCAGCCAGGTGCCCTGCATGACCTGCTGGAGCCGTTTCACCGACATCAAATCGACCTCACGCGCCTGGAAACGCGCCCGTCGCGCACCGGCGTGTGGAACTACGTCTTCTTCATCGACTTCAAGGGCCACGTGGATGAGCCACGGGTCGCCGCCGTGCTCGAGGAAGTCCGTCTGCGCGCCTCGGAAGTGAAGGTGCTCGGCTCCTATCCCGTGGGCGTAATGTAGGCGTGGCGTTCGGTAATCTCAAAGGCGAGCCGCTGGCCGAGTCGCGTATCCTCATCGTCGGTCTGGGGTTGATCGGCGGTTCGCTGGCCGCTGCGCTGCGTGCCGCCGGTCATGAACGGAGCATCGTGGCCTGCGACCCGGATGCCGCCGAAATCGAGCGTGGCATCCAGATGGGCCTGATCGATGGAGGCGATACGCGACTGACGCCGCTGGTCGAGGGGGCCAGCCTGATCGTTCTGGCGGTGCCGGTCCTGGCCATGAGAGGCGTCATGGACGAACTGGCCGCGGCGCTGCCGGAAGGTGTCGTGGGCGGCGAAGCCCCGCGCGTGGTGATCACTGACGTGGGCAGCACCAAGGCCGCGGTACGCGACTGCGCCCTGGCGGCCTTCGGCGAGCTGCCGGCCGGGCTGGTGCTGGGGCATCCCATCGCCGGCTCGGAGAAGAGCGGGGTGGCCGCCTCCGATCCATGGCTCTATGCCAACCACAAGGTGATCCTGACTCCCGCTGCCGATACCGCTCCGTCTGCCATCGCGCGTATACGCGCGCTATGGCAGGCGTGCGGTGCCGAGGTGCTGGAAATGGAGGTGGAGCGGCACGACCAGGTACTGGCTCGCACCAGCCACCTGCCGCACCTGCTGGCGTTCACGCTGGTCGATACCCTGGCACGGCAGGACGAGCGGCTGGAAATCTTCCGCTACGCTGCCGGTGGTTTTCGCGATTTCACCCGCATCGCCGGCAGCGACCCGGTCATGTGGCGAGATATCTTCACCGCCAACCGCGATGCCGTGCTGACCGCCCTCGACGATTTCGAGGTCGGGCTCGGCCGATTGCGCCGCGCGGTGGAAATCGGCGACGGCGATGCCATGCTCGCCACCTTCGACCGGGCCAGCCATGCCCGGCACTATTTCGACTCTCTCCTGAACCAGTCCAGTTATCAGGCGGAATATCACATGCAACGACAAGGCAAGCTCACCTTCCGCGCCGCTCCGGGCGGACGCGTGGCCGGGCGTATCCGCGTGCCCGGCGACAAGTCGATCTCACACCGTTCGATCATGCTCGGCGCCCTGGCCGAAGGCATCACGGAAGTGAAAGGCTTCCTGGAGGGGGAGGATAGCCTGGCCACCCTGCAGGCGTTCCGCGAGATGGGGGTGGCGATCGAGGGGCCGCACCAAGGGCGCGTCACCGTGCACGGTGTCGGCATGCACGGCCTCAAGGCGCCTTCCGGTCCGCTCTACGTGGGCAACGCCGGTACCGCCATGCGCCTGTTTGCCGGCCTGCTGGCGGGGCAGGCCTTTCCTACCGAGCTGATCGGCGATGCGTCGTTGACCAAGCGCCCCATGGGGCGCGTGGCCGATCCGCTGCGGCTGATGGGGGCCGTGATCGACACCGCCGAGGGCGGGCGCCCGCCGCTCAAGATCCACGGCGGCCAGAAGCTCCGTGGCATCGACTACGACATGCCGATGGCCAGTGCCCAAGTGAAATCCTGCCTGCTGCTCGCCGGGCTCTATGCCGAAGGCGAGACTCGCGTGCGCGAGCCGGCGCCCACCCGGGACCACACCGAGCGCATGTTGGCCGGGTTTGGCTACGAGGTGCACCGGGACGGCGATACCTGCTGGCTCACGGGCGGCGGCAAGCTCGCCGCGTCGTCCATCGACGTTCCTGCGGACATTTCCTCGGCGACCTTCTTTCTGGTGGCGGCCGCCATCACGCCGGGTTCCAACCTGATCCTCGAGCATGTCGGCATCAATCCCACCCGCATCGGCGTGATCAATATCCTCAAGCTGATGGGCGCCGACCTTCGTCTGACCAACGAGCGCGAGGTGGGCGGCGAGCCGGTGGCCGACCTGCATATTCGCTATGCGCCGCTCAAAGGCATCGACATTCCTCGCGACCAGGTGCCGCTGGCCATCGATGAGTTCCCGGCGCTGTTCATCGCCGCGGCCAGCGCCAACGGGGTAACCCGCCTGCGCGGCGCCGAGGAGCTGCGCGTAAAGGAGTCCGATCGCATCCAGGCCATGGCCGACGGCCTGGCCACCATCGGCGTCGAGCATACCGTGGTGGAGGACGGTATCGATATCGTGGGGGCCGGCGACCGTGACGTATCCTACGGGGGCGGCCGTATCGACAGCCTGGGCGACCATCGCATTGCCATGGCGTTCGTCGTCGCCTCGCTGCGGGCCGGCGAGGAAATCGTCATCGACGACTGCGCCAACGTCGCCACCTCGTTCCCGGGGTTCACGGAACTCGCGCGGGTAGTTGGCCTCAGAGTGAGCGAGGAAACGCAAGAGGTGGAGGCATGAGCGAGGCCAAGGTGCTGACACTGGATGGGCCCGGTGGCGCCGGCAAGGGCACGATCAGCCGCCTGGTCGCGGAGCGCCTGGGCTGGCATCTGCTCGATAGCGGCGCGCTCTATCGCCTGACGGCGCTGGCGGCCAAGCGTCACGGAGTGGCGCTTGATGACGAAACGGCGCTCGGCCGGCTGGCCGCCGAACTCGATGTGGTGTTTCTGGCCGAAGACGAGAGCACCCGGGCGCTGCTTGAGGGCGATGACGTCAGCCGTGAGATACGTACCGAACGGGTAGGCGATGCGGCGTCGCAGGTGGCTGGGCTGAAGGCGGTGCGCCAGGGATTGCTGCAGCGGCAGCGCGACTTCAGAAAGCCTCCCGGGTTGGTGGCCGACGGCCGCGACATGGGCACCGTCGTGTTCCCCGATGCAGACCTCAAGATATTTCTCACGGCCACCCCCGAGGAGCGTGCCAGACGGCGCCACCTCCAGTTGCAGGAAGCGGGGGTGGATGCTAATCTATCGAGTCTTTTGAAGGAAATTCAGGCGCGCGATGCACGTGATATGCAGCGCAGCGTGGCTCCGCTAAAACCGGCGGAAGATGCCATCACGCTGGATACCACGCGCCTGAGTATACCGGAAGTGGTGGAACGGTTGACGGAGTGGCTGGCCCAGCGCGGCCTCGTCTCCCAGACTTGATCTCCCTTGCGGCGCCCTCGATGGATGTCATGGCATGGTCGGGCAACTTCCCAATTCGGCAAGCCCGGTCAGGTCCAACCAGCGTTAACATCCCCGGGGGTTTGGTAAATAAGGCCCGCACTCGCTGGTGGTGCGGAGAAGGCGGCAACGCCTCAACACCGTTGATCACGTAGGAAAATCATGAGCGAAAGCTTTGCTGAACTGTTTGAACAGTCACTTCAGGACATCAACATGGAGCCGGGCGCCATCGTCACGGCGACTGTCGTCGACATCGAGGGTGACTGGGTCACCGTCAATGCCGGCCTGAAGTCCGAAGGACAGATTCCCGCGGCTCAGTTCCGCGACGAGAACGGCGAACTCACCATCGCCGTTGGCGATGAGGTCAGTGTCGCCCTGGAAGCCGTCGAGGACGGTTTCGGCGAGACGCGCCTGTCTCGCGAGAAGGCCAAGCGCGCCGAAGCCTGGAAGGTGCTGGAAGCGGCCTTCGAGAAGGAAGAGATCGTCAAGGGTGTGATCAACGGCAAGGTCAAGGGTGGCTTCACCGTCGACATCGACTCCATCCGTGCATTCCTCCCGGGTTCCCTGGTCGACGTGCGTCCGGTGCGCGACACCACGCACCTCGAGCACAAGGAACTCGATTTCAAGGTCATCAAGCTCGACCCCAAGCGCAACAACGTAGTGGTGTCCCGCCGCGCCGTGCTCGAAGCCGAGAACAGCGCCGAGCGTGAGGCGCTGCTTGCCACCCTGCAGGAAGGCCAGCAGATCACCGGTATCGTCAAGAACCTGACCGACTACGGCGCCTTCGTCGACCTCGGTGGCGTCGACGGCCTGCTGCACATCACCGACATGGCTTGGAAGCGCATCAAGCATCCGAGCGAGATCGTGGCCGTGGGCGACGAGATCAATGTCAAGGTGCTCAAGTTCGACCGCGAGCGCAACCGTGTTTCCCTGGGTCTCAAGCAGCTTGGCGAGGATCCGTGGGTCAACATCAAGGACCGCTACCCCGAAGGTACCGTGGTGCCGGCTCGCGTCACCAACCTCACCGACTATGGCTGCTTTGCCGAGCTGGAAGAGGGTGTCGAGGGTCTGGTCCACGTCTCCGAGATGGACTGGACCAACAAGAACATCCACCCGTCGAAGGTCGTCAACATCGGCGATGACGTGGATGTCATGATCCTGGACATCGACGAGGAGCGTCGTCGTATCTCCCTGGGTATCAAGCAGTGCACGCCGAACCCGTGGGAAACCTTCAGCGCCCAGTACAACAAGGGCGACCGTGTGTCCGGTACCATCAAGTCGATTACCGACTTCGGTATCTTCATCGGTCTGGAAGGTGGCATCGACGGTCTGGTTCACCTGTCCGACCTCTCCTGGTCCGAGCCGGGCGAAGAGGCCGTGCGTCGCTTCAAGAAGGGCGACGAGGCGGAAGCCGTCATCCTCTCCATCGACCCGGAGCGCGAGCGCATCTCCCTGGGTATCAAGCAGCTCGACACCGACCCGGTGGCCGAATACCTGTCCGTCAACGACAAGGGCTCCATCGTCTCCGGTCGTGTGGTCGAGGTGGACGCCAAGGAAGCTCACGTCGAGCTGGCCACTGACGTCATCGCCGTGCTCAAGGCATCCGAGATCAGCGCCGATCGCGTCGAAGACGCGCGCAACGTGCTGTCCGAAGGCGACACCGTCGAAGCCCGCATCGTCGGCGTCGATCGCAAGAACCGTGCGATCAACCTGTCGATCAAGGCCAAGGATCAGGACGACACTCGTCAGAACCTGAAGAAGCTGCGCGAGCAGGAAGTCGAGACCGGTGGCCCGACCACCATCGGCGACCTGATCAAGCAGCAGATGGGTCAGGACTGATCGACCCTCGGGCTCCGTTCGCGGAGCCCGAACCTGGCTCTGGTAGCCAACGAAAACGCCACCCTAAGGTGGCGTTTTTGCGTCTGGGCAATAGCCTCGTTGAGGCGCAGGCAGTGGTGTATAACGCCTTGCGACATATAACGCAATGCGTTATATTCCTGCTTAAGAGAGGATACCTCATGATCAAGAGCTTCAAGGATAAGGCTACGGCCACCATCGCTAATGGCAAGGTGGTTTGCAAGCTGCCACAGGACATGCAGCGTAACGCCTTGAAGAAGCTCCGTCAGCTTGATGCCGCTGGCGTACTTGATGATCTTCGTATCCCGCCAGGCAACCGGCTTGAGGTGCTACGTGGTGATCGAGAAGGTCAATACAGTATCCGCATCAATGACCAGTGGCGCATCTGCTTTCGATTCGAAGCCGGCAATGCCTACGATGTCCAAATCGTCGATTACCACTGAGGAGGTGGAGCATGACCGAACGTCTGCCCAATATCCATCCGGGGGAAATCCTGCTGGAGGATTTCATCGAGCCGATGGGATTGACCAAGAATGCCCTGGCTACCGCCATTGGCGTGCCGGCGACACGCATTGGGGAAATCACTCGAGGCGCGCGGTCTGTCACGGCTGATACCGATCTGCGCCTATCCCGCTTCTTCGGTACCAGCGAAGGCTACTGGTTGCGCCTGCAAAACGCCTATGATCTGGAAGAGGCGAAGCGGGGACACGAATATGAAGGAATCAAGCCGCATGCAGCTTGAATCCCACACGATACTTCTGATCTTGGTAAAGTGTCGCGCGCTTCATCAAGCGCTATAAAAGTCCATGAACTTCACCGGCTGACTTTCCTCGATCACTTCCGCCCACAGGTCATACTCATCGGCATTCGTCACCCGGGCCCGAACCACGTCGCCGGGACGCAGGGGACGCTTGGATTCCAGGAATACCATGCCGTCGATCTCGGGGGCATCGGCTTCGCTGCGGCCGATGGGGCCGTCCTCGTCGACCTCGTCCACCAGTACCTCGATCTCACGGCCGATCTTACGTTCGAGGCGGGCGGCGGATATCTGCTGCTGGTGCGCCATGAAGCGCTCCCAGCGCGCCTGTTTCACCTCGTCAGGTACCGGGGCCAGGCCCAGCTCGTTGGCCGGTGCGCCCTCCACCGGTGAGTACGGGAAGCAACCCACGCGATCGAGCTGCGCTTCGCTCAGCCAGTCGAGCAGGTACTGAAAGTCCTCTTCGCTCTCGCCGGGGAAGCCGACAATGAAGGTAGAGCGGATGGTCAGTTCGGGGCATACCTCGCGCCAGCGCTTGATGCGCTCGAGCGTCCGGTCCTCGTAGGCGGGGCGCTTCATCGCCTTGAGCACCTTGGGGCTGGCATGTTGGAAGGGAATGTCCAGATAGGGCAGGATCTTGCCCTCCGCCATCAACGGGATCAATTCGTCCACGTGGGGGTAGGGATACACATAGTGCAGGCGAACGCGAATGCCGAGCTCGGAGAGCGCCTCGCACAGCTCGGTGAGACGCGTCCTGATCTCGCGGCCACGCCACTCACCGGCAGCGTAGCGGAGGTCCACACCGTAGGCGCTGGTGTCCTGGGAGATGACCAGCAGTTCCTTTACGCCGGCTTTCGCCAGTCCTTCGGCCTCCTTCAGCACGTCACCGACCGGCCGGCTGACCAATTTGCCGCGCATGGAGGGAATGATGCAGAAACTGCAGGAGTGGTTGCAGCCCTCGGAGATCTTCAAGTAGGCGTAATGGCGCGGTGTCAGCTTGACGCCCTGCGGCGGCACCAGATCGATACGCGGATCATGATCTTGCCTGCGTGGTGCGGCCTCGTGCACCGCGCCGACCACACGCTCGTACTGCTGCGGGCCGGTCACGGCCAGCACGCTTGGGTGAACGTCGCGAATGGCGCCTTCATCCACGCCCATGCAACCGGTCACGATCACCTTACCGTTTTCGGCTATCGCTTCGCCAATGGCATCAAGCGACTCGGCCTTGGCGCTGTCTATGAAGCCGCAGGTGTTGACCACCACCACATCGGCATCGTCGTAGCTGGGCACGATCTCGTAGCCTTCGGTGCGCAACTGGGTCAGGATGCGCTCGGAATCCACCAGCGCCTTGGGGCAACCCAGCGAGACGAAACCGACCTTGGGTGTGGACATGCAGTACCTCTTGAAATGAAAAGCCAATGCCTGTGCGTGCGAATCGCTGGTTCCTCGCGCCTTGCGACCCACAGGGATGTGGGAAGTGCGTTGGTTCGTCTGGAACGAACCTGGCCACTTCATCTCGCTCGACGATTTGCCTAGCGTTGGCGAACAATTAAGGGGGCGAGCGAAGATTAGCTATTCTCGTTAGCCATCATGTCGCAGGATAGGTACCCTGCGGAGTGAAGGAAGAGCATTTTAGCGTCGCCCGGGAGCATAGGGAACCGCATGGCCACCATCGAACACAGTGCAATTCTCAAGGCTCCGCCGGAGCGTGTCTTCGCCCTGCTGGAGCGGGTCGAGGATTTCGTCGACTACTCCGACATGATCCAGGCGATCGAACCACTGGGCGAGCAGCGCTATCGCTGGCATGTGCACGCGGTGGGCATGGATTGGACTTTCGACGTCGCCATTACGGAGAACCGCCCACCCGAAGTCTTGGCCTGGGAATCCATCGAAGGTGTGCATAATCAAGGCTGCTATCGGCTGCGACCGGTGGAAGAGGGCACCGAGGTGTCGTTCACGCTGACGTATACCCTGCGCAACCGCCTCATGGAAAAAGCCGTGACCAAGGCGGCCAGGCCGCTGGTGAACAAGGTCAGTCGGCAAATACTCGAACGCGTGGAAGCTCGCCTATAGCCACATTTGCTCGTCACGCGATCTTCTCGTCTGCCACGGCAAGGACTACACTCGATGCGACGAGGTCGCTTCGGCCTCATTGAGGATTGTCGTCGTGTTCGAAGGGCTGATAGGGTGCCTGACGGTGCTGGTGGCTCAGCTAGCACTCCTCCACTATATCGATCGGCGCGTCGCCGCCATGCCACGGCTGAAAGAGCCTCCCCCGAAAGAGCCGGATGGCTCGGCTTCGTCGCTTCCCTTATCGCCAACTCAAAGGGAAGGGCATCTCGACACCTGATCGGTGTGTGGCATTTCAGCTTGGTCGCTTTCCGACCTACGGCACAACCAGAATCGGCAGCGCCACCCTTGCCAACAGATCGGTATCTTCGTCGAGCAACAGGGCCAATTCGGCACGATGCAACAGCAAGCCGCCCGCTTCGGCCTGGGCCAGCAAGCTCGCCAGTTCTTCGGCATGGTGCGTGTGCAGTGGTGCCACGCCGTCGAACAGCGAGATGAGCGGCTCCGGAATGGTGGCCGCGACATCCGGTTCGGCCGTTGCTTGGGCCAGCCAGCGTAGTGGACCGGGACGGAGAGGGTGACGTTCGTCCCATAGCAGCACCGCACAGGGTGCCTCCAGGATCAGCCGACGACTGGTGGAACCCAGACGCCTTCCCCAACGTTCGGTGGCGCCCGCCTTGCCCATCACCAGGACGTCAGCGGGGCCTGCCCGAGTCAGTGCTTCGCTTGCGACCTGCCCGCGACGAACGTCGAGCCGGTGCCGTACATGGCGACCGGCGACGGCGGCGGACAGTGCCCGGTTCACGCGCTGCAATTGGCGGGCATGAGTGGCTTCCAGCGAGGCGTGGGTGAGGGGCCGCGTTGTTCCCGACTGGCTGCCTATCTCGCAGGAGAACGGAAAGGCCGCGCAAGCCAGCAAGTTGGTATCCTCCACGTAGAGAGCCACCAGCTCGGCCTGCTGCCGGCTGGCCAGGTCCACGGCAACGGCCAGTGCCGCCAGGCTATGCCGCGAAGCGTCCAACAATGCCAGCACACGGGCGCCATTCAGCAACGGCGCTTGCTGCCGGTCATGGGAGGGCTCCCGGTCATTCATTGTCATTGCGCTCCTCGCCGTCATGGAGGACGTCGTCTTCCCTGTCTGGGCCGACCCGCTTCTTCACTGCTCGGTGGAAACTCGCCAGGCGCGCCATTACCCGCGCATTGACGCTGCCTTCGGGGTAATGGCCGTTCTTATCCGGATTGCCGGGTGGTTCGCCGACAAGGCGTTCCAGCGCCTGGTCGAGTTTCTCGATAGCGTATATCCGGAAATCGCCGGCTTCGATGGCGTCGCGAACGTCGCGCTTCAGCATCAGATGCGCCACATTGGCGGCGGGAAGCAATATGCCATGACCCTTAACGCCGCCGCGTGCCCGGCATACGTCGAAGAAACCTTCGATCTTTTCGTTGACGCCACCTACCGCCTGCACGTTCCCCTGCTGGTCGATCGAGCCGGTCACCGCCAGACGCTGATCGATCCCGACCCGGGCGATGGCCGAGATCAGCGCACACGCTTCGGCCACCGATGCGCTGTCGCCTTCGACGCCGCCGTAGGACTGTTCGAAGGCGAGGCTGGCAGAGAGCGACAACGGCACGTCGGGGGCATAGCGACTGGATAGGCAGCGCGACAGAATCATTACCGCCTTGGAGTGGATACGCCCGCCCAGGCGCGCCTCGCGCTCGATATCGACCACATGGCCGGGGCCCGGGCGGGCGGTCGCCGTGATCCGGGCGGGCTGGCCGAACGCGTAATCGCCCATGCTGAGAACCGTGAGACCATTGACCTGGCCGATGCGCGATCCTTCGAACTCGATCGCCACGGTACCGCGAGTGATGCGCTCGTGGCTGAGCTCATGCAATCGGCTGGCGCGCCAGAGCTGCTGCTCGACGGCTTTCTCGACATGCGCGCGCGAGATGACCTTGGCACCGTTGCGATCCGCCCAGTGATCGGCCTCCTGCAGCAGATCGCTCAACACCCGATGTCGGGCAACGAGTTTCTCCTGATCGTCGGCCAAGCGGCTGGCTCGCTCGATGGCGGCTGCCACTCCGCTGCGATCGAGAGGGCGTAGCGTCGCTTCGCGTGCCAAGGTGGCGATCATGCGCGCGTAGAGCGGCTGGTTGCCGTGATTACGGTTCAGCTCGTCCTCCAGGTCGGCCTGGACCTTGAACAGCTCGAGGAAATCGGGGTCGTGCTGGCACAACTCATAGTAGAGATGGCGTTCGCCCAGCAGTACGACTTTCACATCCAGTGGCACCGGCTCGGGCTCCAGCGTGATGGTGTTCATCAGGCCGTAGGTCTGCTCCAGCGACTCGGTACGGATCTCGCCGGCGCGAAGAACGCGCTTGAGCGTCTCCCAGGCGCCCGAATGCATCATCAGGGCGCGCGCATCCAGGAGCAGGTAGCCGCCGTTGGCCCGGTGCAGGCCGCCGGCGCGAATCAGCGAGAAATCGGTAAGCAGCGTGCCGTTGTGGACGTATTGCTCGATGCGTCCCACCAGATGCGGATGCGTCGGCAGATCGACATACACGACCGGGGCACCGTCGCAGCTCTTGTTGTCGACGATGAGATTGAGCAAGAAGCGGTTGAAGATCGTTTCGGGCGTGATATCCGGTTCTGGTTGCAGGAACGAATCCCCATGCTGCAGGAGCGCCCGGCGAATCGCCTGGAGATGATCCTTGACATCGTCGTGACCGTTGTAGCGCTCTTCCAGTTCGGTCAGCGGTGCATCGATCACCGATTGCAGCATCTCTTCGTTGAGCGCCTTGATTTGCTCGCGCAGTTGCTTGGCCAGGCGCGGCATCTGGCGAATCGCCTGGCTCAGTGTCTTCTGCAGCACTTCCACCGTGCGCTCGATGCGTTCACGCTCGTCCCTTGGCAGCTTCTCATACGCTTGCGGCGACATCATTGCGTCACCCTCGGCGGGGGCGAAAGTGAAGCCGTTGGGGGTGGAGAGCAGCAGAATATCGAGTTCGCGCGCTTCGCGGCGCACCGCTTCGATGGCATCGCGCTGTCGCTCGCCCATCGCCTGCTTCAGCTCGTGCAAGCGATTCTGGTACTCGTCGCCCTCGAATAGGGCGGGAATGGCGGTACGTAACTCCTCGACCAGTTGCTCGATGTCGGCGCGCAGCACGCGTCCCATCCCCGAGGGTAGCCGTAGATGCCGCGGGCGCGAGGGATCGTCGAAATTGAAGCGATAGGCGATATCGGGTGGGCTGGGTTCATGGCGGGATCGCTCGGTGAGGAAGCGTTCCACCATATGGTGTTTACCGTGGCCGGAATGACCGAGTACGTAGAGATTGAAGCCTTCGTTGCGCATCGACGTGCCGAAATCGAGTGCATCGCGAGCGCGCTCATGCCCGCTCAGCAAATCCAGCGATTCCAGTTCGCTGGTATCCTCGAAATCGAAGGCCTCCTCCGGGCAGGCGCGGTAGACCTGTGAGGCATCCAGGGGGGTCACCTAGCATTCTCCTTGTCTCATTCCTGCCGCTGCCGAGCGGTGTCTCGTGGCGGGCGGGTATCGAGCGGCGCAGTCCCAGTATGGCGGAGTGGCTGCCTCCCTGCACGCTAGAGGTCAAGCCCCTTTTTTGTGGCGAAACGCGTTGGCCTACCCCTGGAAGGTAGCGAGCAGCCAGCGCTTCACCGTCCCTGCCGCAGGGCTGAGCGGTCGTTTTCTGCTGTGGGCGAGGAAAAGGTGTCGGCGGGCGGGCAGTCTGGCCTCGAAGGGAATGACGAGCCGTCCGTGCTCGAGGGCATCGCGACTGAGCAAGGTGTCTCCCAGGGCGACGCCCAGGCCGCTCTCGGCTGCCTGGTGGGTGAGTAGTGCCTGGTCGACGTGTAAATGTCGCGTGACGCCCAGTGCCAGGTCGTATCGCCGCACCAGGCGGTGCCAATCCTGATGCAGGATATCGTGAATCAGCGTGACGCCGTGCAGCTTGCCTTCGGCCAATGCCGGATGCTCCGCCAGGTAGGCCGGGCTGCAGAGCGGCAGCACAGTGAGCCGGGACAAGAGCGTGGTGTCATAGCGTTCGTCGGCTTGGGGGAGATAGCGGATCGCCAGGTCATTGGCGGCTTCCTGCAAGGAGTAAAGCAAAGGAGAGGCGCTCAAGCGCAGCTCGATATCGGGATGTTGCGTGCAGAAGCCGGGCAGGGCCGGCCCAAGCCGCATCAGGGCGAAGGCAGGCGGTAACGCCAGCCGTACCGTCCTGAGCCGATCCACCTGTTGCATCGATTGGCTGACACCGACCAGCTCGTCCATCAGCGGCGCCATGCGTCGGTAATAGGCGTTGCCCGCTTCGGTGAGCGCAATGGAGCGTGCCCGACGTTCGAACAGCGTCAAGCCTAGCCAATTCTCCAGAATCTTGATCTGCTGGCTGATGGCACCCGCCGTTACCGACGCCTCGTCGGCGGCCTTCTTGAAACTGAGATGCTGAGCGGCAAGGCAGAAACACTGTATGGCCTTTAGCGGTGGCTGGCTCATGACGGCGTTTTTCTCAGTCATGGAGAAGAAATTACTCGTTTGTTGGTGTAACAGAAATTGCCGAGCATGGCGATGATCTCTTTGGAATCCACTGCAGGAGATAGCGCCATGCGTAAGGAACGCCTGTCCGCCGCGGCCTGGAGGCTGATTTTATGTGGGTCATTGCTGCTGATGCTCTCGTTCGGCATACGTTCGAGCATGGGCCTTTTCATGCCGCCACTCAGTGCGGCCAATGAATGGGGGCGCGATCTCATCGGCCTGGCCCTGGCGATCCAGAACCTCGCCTGGGGAGTGATCGCCGTCGTCGCGGGCGGACTGGCCGACCGCTTCGGTACGGTGCGCGTGGTCATGGCCGGTGCGGTGCTTTATGCACTGGGCTTATGGATGACCGCCGGTGTCGATCAGGTCTGGATGCTCCATTCCGGTGCCGGCCTTCTTGTGGGAGCCGGCGTGGCCGGTACGGCCTTCGGCATTGTACTGCCTGCCATGGCGCGGGCAGTGAGCGAGGCGCAGCGGCAATGGGTGCTGGGGGTCGGCACCGCCGCAGGTTCGCTGGGGCAGTTCCTGTTGGCGCCCGTCGCCCAGGGCTTGATCGACTGGCTCGGCTGGGCAGGCGCGCTCAATGCCATGGCCTTATTGAGCCTCACCATGGCGCTGCTGGCCATGCCGCTGGCCGTATCGGACCGCGGTGAAGGAGGCGTCGCCGAGATCGCCTCGCCCGAGGCGTTTCGCGCCACCCTTCGCCTGGCCAGGGGACACGCTTCCTACTGGCTGCTAACCCTGGGCTTCTTCGTCTGCGGGTTCCACCTGGCCTTCATTACCGTCCACATGCCGGCCTTTCTCGGCGATGCCGGATTCGACGCCAGCGTTGGCGCTTGGTCGATCAGCCTCATCGGCCTTTGCAACGTGGTGGGCGCCTTCATGGCCGGAGTGATCTCCAGCCGGATCTCCAAGCGCCTGGTGTTGCTCGTGATCTACGCCGGGCGTGCGGTGGCGATCACGCTATTCATGCTGCTGCCGCTGAGCCTGACCACGGTATTGGCGTTCAGCTGCGTAATGGGCCTACTGTGGCTGGCGACCGTGCCACCGACCTCGGGGCTCGTGGCGACCATGTTCGGCACGCGCTACATGGCGACACTGTATGGCGTGGTATTCCTGAGCCATCAGATCGGCAGCTTTACCGGGGTATGGCTTGGTGGCTTTCTCTACGAGGCGACCGGCTCCTATGTCGCCGTCTGGTGGAGCGGGGTAGTGCTGAGCCTGGTGACCATGGCCTTGCACTGGCCGATTCGCGAAGCGCCGGCTAACGTTATGCGAGCGATGGCGCCATCGGCCTGATGGGCCGTGGACGGAAGGCGAGACGAGGAGGCGTAATGACGTTCACGTTCTGGTTCGAATTCGCCAGTACCTACTCCTATCCGGCAGCGATGCGCCTTGAGCATATGGCCGCCGAACGGGGCATCGAGGTGCGCTGGCAGCCGTTCCTGCTGGGGCCGATCTTCAAGGCTCAGGGTTGGGACGACTCGCCGTTCAACCTTTACCCGGCGAAGGGGCGCTACATGTGGCGGGACATCGAGCGGCTGTGCGAGCGCGACGGCATTCCCTTTCGCCACCCGTCGCAATTTCCGCGCAACGGCCTGCTGGCGGCACGCATCGTTGCCATGCACACCGGGGAGGCCTGGGTACCCGCCTTCGTACGAGGTGTCTTTCGTGCCAACTTCGAGCATGACGAGGATATCGGGGACCCACAGGTCATCGCCGGTTGCCTGGCCGAGCTGAAGCTCGACGCCTCGGCCGTTTTGGAAGAGGGGCAGCGGCCCGAGGCCAAGACCGCATTACGTGAAGCCACCGGACGTGCCGTGGAACTCGGCATCTTCGGAGCGCCGTTTTTCATGGCTGGCGACGAACCGTTCTGGGGCTATGATCGAATGGAGCAGGCGCTGGCGTGGTATGCGTCGCAGCGTTCTGTCAGGATCGCTGAAGGGGCCTGACCGTGCGGTGAAAGTGGCGGTGAAAGTGGCCATTTTCGTCTTGACGAACGGGAGTGAATCGGATGAACGCCAGCAAGATCTTGCAACAGCTCATGCAGCAGGCCGGTGGCCAGAAGAGCGGTGGTATGGACGTGAAGGGCATGCTCGACGGGTTGTCTCGCCAGCTGGGTGGCGACGCCTCGGGCCAGGCTTCGACCGGCAAGAGCGGGATGGACATGAAGAGCCTGCTGGGAGGTGGCGCCATGGGGCTGTTGGTAGGCTCCAAGCGCGGTCGCAAGCTCGGCGGCAAGGCGCTCAAGTACGGCGCGATCGCGGCCGTCGGCATGCTGGCCTGGAAAGCCTGGCAGAACTCGCAGGGCGCTTCCCAGACCGTTCAAGGCTCCCAGGGCACGGGTAGCCAGCCGACGAACGACGTTGGCGAAGGCGAGCGGATCGAGGTGCTGGAGGGCGAACTGCAGGAGCAGCGCAGCCTCGAGCTGCTGCAGGCCATGATCATGGCCGCCCGTGCCGACGGTCATATCGACGAACAGGAGCGTGAGCTGATAACTCAACAGATCGACGCCCTGGGGGCGGATGATGAACTGCATCGCTGGGTCGAGCGTCAGCTGAGTGCGCCGCTGGACGCCGAAGCGCTGGCGCATCAGGCCGACTCATCCCAGGCGGCACGTGAAATGTACCTCATCAGCGTGGCGGTGATCGACGAACAGAACCCCATGGAGCGTGCCTGGCTCGATCAATTGGCCAAAGCGCTCAAGCTCTCTCCCGAGCTCGCGGCGGAGCTGGAACACCAGGCGCAGCAGGCGGGCTAGCGTTTCTTTTCCGCTTTATTCAGCGATAGCGGTAGACACGCAGACTCGGCAGGTAGGGCGTCTCCTCCAGCTTCTCGTCGCTGCGTCGAGCGCGGGTACGGCTCTGCGGCGGAGCGGCCGGCGGCAGATTGTGGTCGGGCAGGCGTGCGCGCGGCGCGGGCAGGAAAAGCGGCAGGGCCACGTTCATGGCGCGCCGGGTGCGGCCGTCCTCGAGCGGTTCGCAGAAGAACAGGTTGGCTCGCATCAGAGGCGCCTGGGTCTGCACCTGAGCCAACGGTTCGCTCTCGGGCAGGCCGGCCAGCTTGCGCAGTTGAATGCGCACGTGCGGCGCATCGGTATCCAGCGTCAGCAGCTTCTGCTCGACTTCGCGCACGGTGAGTCGCTTGATCGAGCGACCGCTTGAGTACCAGGCCAGTCGTACCCGGGCCACCGGCGCTTCAGCCGTGGGTATGGCCCGCCAGCATTGCTTGAGATGCAGCCGCGCCAGGCCGCTCCCGCGCAGGTGGTCGTGCAGCTGCGGATGGCGAAAGGGCAGTACCGCCTTGGCTTCGGCCAGCAGGGGCGGATGGGTGTCGCGAATGCGGGCGAGGTGGGTGGCGAAGTCGGCCTTCGCCGCGTTGACCTCGGCGACCTTCTCCAGCAGGCTTTCATCGGCGGCCACCAGACCGACATGGCTGCGGGTGGCGCGGCCGTCCTGGCCATCGGTATACCAGAAATCAAGCAGGGCACGCCGCAGCCAGGCGGTGCTGGCCTCGGCCTGGAAGGCCCAGGCTTCGGCGGGAGAGCGTTCATAGGCGGCCAGCAGTGCCTCGGTACTCTCGATCAGCCTGTCGAAGGCGGCCTCGAGTTCCGCCAGCAGGCGGTAGCTCGGTGCCGGCGCCAGGGTCACGGCTCTTCGCCTCGATCGGCGCGGGCCAGCCACTCCTCGATATTGCTCTCGTCCAGTGCCGGCTCGCCGGCGATGCGGTGCGACTCATCGGCCCAGGCACCCAGGTCGATCAACTTGCACCGCTCGCTGCAGAACGGTCGGTAGGGGCTCTTCTCGCTCCACTCCACCTTGTTGCGACATTGCGGGCAGGCGACGGTCAAGGGGCGTTGGTTGTGTTGGCTCATGGATCCCGTAGCGGTTGATGGCTTTCGTGCAGTTTAGCGGTGCGCATCGTCATTCGGCCAGGCGTACAGAGCCACGGCATTCAATCCCTGCGATGGGCTTTCCGGTAGGCCTCATTGCGATCGCGTTCCCCATGGGGCCTTGGCCGCTATTCTCCGATAGCGCCGATCCAGCTCGGCCACCTGGACGGCCAGGTCTGCCTCGTTGCCGCTGTTGTCGATCACGTCATCCGCACGGGCAAGGCGCTCGGCTCGCGGCATCTGGGCCGCCACGATGGCACGCGCCTGGGTATCGTCGACGTCGTCACGGGCGGCGGTGCGGGCAAGCTGCAGGCTTTCGGGCACATCGATCACCAGGCAACGGTCCACCATTTCGCTCTGGCCGGATTCGAACAGCAGCGGCGAGACGAGCAGCACGTAAGGGGCACCTTCGGACTGAAGCCGTTCTAGGTGAGCGATTATCCGCTCGCGTATGCGTGGGTGAGTCACCGACTCGAGCCAGAGGCGCTCACTCGGATCGGCGAAGACGATCTCGCGCAGCGCACGGCGATTCAGGCTGCCATTCGCCAGCAGCGCTCGCTGGCCGAAGCGTGCGGCGATCTCGACCAGCGCCGGCTCGCCGGGCTCGACCACTTCGCGCGCCACGTCGTCGGCATCCACCCAAGGCACGCCCAGCGCGGCGAAGGCGCGTGCCACGGTGGACTTTCCCGAAGCGATACCGCCCGTTACCCCAACGATCATGTCGTCTCCCTACTGCAACCCACTGAGTCTCAAATAGAACGCCATCAGCGGTTCGCCCACCAGCAGCGCGATCCAGCCGGCCATGGCCAGGTACGGGCCGAAAGGCATCGGTGCGCCACGCAGCCGCGGCAGAGCGAGCTGAACGACAACACCGACGATGGCCCCCACACCGGCCGAGAGAATCAGCACCAGGGGCAGGTATTGCCAACCGAGCCAGGCGCCAAGTGCCGCCAGCAGCTTGAAATCGCCGTAGCCCATCCCCTCTCTGCCGGTCACCAACTTGAACAGCCAGTAGACGCTCCATAGGGCGAGATAGCCCGCCATGGCGCCGATCACCGCATCGTGAAGCATCAACGGTTGGAACAGCAATTGGTAGAGCAGGCCGGCCCACAACAAGGGGAGAGTGGCGATGTCGGGGAGTAGCTGGGTGCGTAAATCGATCACGGCCAGGGCGAGCAGCGCCAGGCAGGCCGTGTACAGGAACAATCCCTGCCAGGTGGCGCCATACAGCGCAACGACCGCCAGCGCCAGGCCCGCGCCGGCCAGTTCCACCAGCGGATATTGTGGGCTGATGCGCGACTCGCAGGCGGCACAGCGGCCCCGGCGTTTCAGCCAGCCGATGACGGGCAGGTTGTCGTGCCAGGCGATAGGCGTCTCGCACTGGGGGCAGAGCGATCGCGGCACCAGCAAATTGAAACGGGGAGAGGCCTCTTCAGGCAGCTCCAGCGCCTCGCGGGCCTCGGCCCGCCAGCCCAGCATCAGCATGACGGGCAGGCGCACGATCACCACATTGAGAAAACTGCCCAGGCAAAGGCCGAGTATCGCTGCCAACGGCCAGAGCATAAGGGGGGGAAGGTTAAGCAAGAAGTCGTCCTTGTCTCTTCAAGTTTCGAGTGCCTGGATCGCTTGCCTCGCAAAGGCAACTAAGGGGCGGTAATAACCGGCTTCAATAACTTCGGCCACGATCCGGTCATCAACTTCCAAATAGTCATGTACCAGGGCATTACGCAGGCCAACGACTTTTCGCCACGGGACTTCATGGTCGATCAAACCTTGTTCAATAAGCTGTTCGAAAGCGCCAAGCGCATTCTGGCTCACCATGCCGGTCTCTCGCTTGGCCCAGTGCTTGGCAACGCCGATACAGCCTCCAATCAAAACCTGTAATGTACGCTCCGCGGCATGTCGTTCCAGGCGCGACCAAGGTCGCTCCTTGGCGATACGGTCAAGTGTGGCGATATCCGTCTCGCATTCTGCGACATGTTGACGGAGCGCGACCAAATAGGCGATGCCTGGGCTTGAATCAGCCATAACGCCTCGCGTGATGGTAGTAATCCTGCTCCCAGCGGGACATGATGCGCGCTTCCTGTGTCATCCGGAGCTGAGGGTGCTGATCGAGCAGTAGTCGGCCCTGTTCGAGAATGCTCCAGCCTAGTGGAATGGGGCAGTTGGCAAGATCCACGACGCTGAGCTTACCATCAGGCAACCCAAGCTCACGCTGCCAGTCCAACGCAAGAAGTTCTGGTCGAAGCCTACGCTCCAGAGGTGACTTCAGCCAATCTGTGAAGGCGACAGCAAGGTCGTAATCGCTCTGCTCTCCATGGTCGCCGCGAGCGCGGGAGCCGTAAAGCCAGAGAGCAGCCAAGTCATCTCGCTCCCTGGCAAGCGAGATCAAGCGCTCAAGTACGACAGGCGTCATGCTCTAGCCCCGTGCCGACATGCATGTCAAAACGATCGTAACGCGCCAAGCGACAGTAATACAGCGCTTCACTCACAGCACCGTGCCCAGTTCGAAGATCGGCAGGTACATGGAGACGACCAGGCCGCCGACCAGCACGCCCAGCACCACGATGATCAGCGGCTCGAGCAGCGAGGTGAGGGCATCGACCTTGTTGTCGACCACTTCCTCGTAATAATCGGCCACGCGGTTGAGCATGGAATCCAGCGAGCCGGATTCCTCGCCGATGCCCACCATCTGTACCGCCAGCGCGGGGAAGCGCTCCGTCAGGCGCATGGCGAAGTGGAGTTGCTGTCCGGTGGCGACGTCCTCGCGAATCTGTTTGGCGGCACGCTCGTACACCAGGTTGCCGGTGGCCCCCGCGGCGATGTCCAGCGCTTCCACCATGGGCACGCCGGCGCCGTAGGTGGTGGCTAGGGTGCGGGAATAGCGTGCCACCGCAGACTTGTCGAAGATATCGCCAAGCACCGGTATCTTCAGCATGAAGGCATGCACGCGGTAGGCGAAGGCGGGCGAGCGCTTGACACCCTGCCGCAACAGGTAGACCCCGGCGATCAAGCTGCCCAACCCCCACAGCCAGTACTGCTGGGCGAACTCCGACAGGGCGATGGTCATGCGGGTCATCGCCGGCAGCTCGGCACCGAAACCATGGAACAGGCTCTCGAACTGCGGCACCACCTTGATCAACAGCAGGGCGGTTACCGCCACGCCCACCAGTATCACGGCGATGGGGTACCACAGGGCTTTCTTCACGCGGCCCTTCAGGGATTCGATCTTTTCCTTATAGGTGGCAACGCGGTCAAGCATGCGATCCAGCGAGCCGGAACTCTCGCCGGCTTCCACCAGGTTGCAGAACAGGCTATCGAAATGCTCCGGATGCTGGCGCAAGGCCTGCGAGAAGCTGGAACCTGCGGCCACCTCGTTCATCATCTGCTGTACCACCGCGCTCATGGCCGGCTTGCGGATACTTTCGGCCACTACCTGAAAGGCCTGAAGCACCGGCACCCCGGCGCGAATCATGGTGGCCATCTGGCGCGCGAAAAGCATCACGTCACGCGGCTTGATGGTACCCATGCCGCCGCCGATTCCGCCGCGACGGCGTACGTTCTTGACGATGATGTTCTGGTTGGCCAGCTCCCGTTCGACCTCGAACTTCTCGGCAGCCACCACTTCGCCACGCACCAGACGCCCGCCGGGCCCCTTGCCCGTCCAGCGCCAGCGATACAGTTTCAGCTTCCTTGGCGATTTTGCCGTTCTGGTTGCCATAGGTTCCCTGCTTGCTCGTGCGAGTCTCTATTATCATCGGCGCGAAGGCGCGCGACTTACATCGAATTAGTCTTTGGTGACGCGGTTTACCTCGGTCAGGCTGGTGACACCCTGCATCACTTTCAACAAGCCGCTGCGACGCAGATCGGGGTGTCCCTCTTCCCGCGCCAGGCGGTCGAAATCCATGGCATTCCCGTTACGCATGATCAGTTGGCTCATGGAATCGCTGATCGGCACCACCTCGTAGATCCCCACGCGGCCCTTGTAACCGAGCGTGCAG
Organism: Billgrantia pellis; assembly: GCF_008297955.1. Taxonomy (GTDB): domain Bacteria; phylum Pseudomonadota; class Gammaproteobacteria; order Pseudomonadales; family Halomonadaceae; genus Halomonas; species Halomonas pellis. Next base: position 572,952 of record NZ_VTPY01000001.1, read on the forward strand.
TGCTTGCAGCCTACCGCCTCGTAGACGGTGGCGCTATCGACCTCATCTTCGGTAAATCCCTCGCGCAGCAGCGCCTCGCGCGGTATCTCGGCCGGTTGACGGCACTGCTTGCATAAACGACGCGCCAGGCGCTGGGCGATGATCAGGCTCACTGAACTGGCGATATTGAACGGCGCCACGCCCATGTTGGCCAGGCGGGTCAATGTTTCGGCCGCTGAGTTGGTATGCACCGTGGAAAGCACCAAGTGGCCCGTCTGGGAGGCCTTCACTGCGATCTCGGCGGTTTCCAGGTCGCGAATCTCGCCGACCATCACCACGTCGGGATCCTGACGCAGGAAGGCGCGCAGGGCGCTGGCGAAATCCAGCCCGATCTTGGGCAAGACGTTGACCTGATTGACGCCAGGCACCTTGATCTCGACCGGATCCTCGGCGGTACAGATATTGCGCTGTATCTCGTTGAGAAGGTTCAGGCCGGTATAGAGTGTCACCGTCTTGCCGCTGCCGGTCGGGCCGGTCACCAGGATCATGCCCTGAGGGTGGGCCAGCACCGTCTCGTAGCGCTGACGCTGTTCGGACGTGAAACCCAGTGCATCGATACCGATCTGCGCCGAAGCGGGATCGAGGATGCGCAGCACGACCTTCTCGCCGTAGACCGTGGGCAGCGAGTTGACGCGAAAGTCGATCGAGCGCGTCTTGGACACCTTCAGCTTGATGGCGCCATCCTGGGGCAGGCGGCGCTCGGAGATATCGAGCCGCGCCATGACCTTCAGTCGCGCGGCGATGCGTGTGCGCATGGTGAACGGGGGGCGGGCGGCTTCCATCAGCATGCCGTCCACCCGCATGCGCACCCGGTAGCTGGTTTCGTAGGGCTCGAAGTGTATGTCCGAGGCGCCGCGGCGAATGGCGTCGAGCAGAATCTTGTTGACGAACTTGACGATAGGCGCGTCGTCGGCGCCGCTGGAAGCGGCATCGGTGGCGTTATCCTCGCGGATATCGACGCCATCTTCGAACTCGAGTTCGCTGAGAGCATCATCCGCTCCCGCCAGCTCGTTCATCAGGTTGCTTTCGTGCTGGGCCAGGTAGGCCTCGAGCACCGGCATCAGCTGATCGGCGGGGCAGAGCACGGCTTCGATGCTGAGCCCGGTGGCGAATTGCAGCTCGTCGAGCTGGGCCAGGGTCGAGGGATAGGGCACCGCCACCGTCAGCCGGTGGCTGCGCCGCGCCAGCGGCACCACACATAGCTTGCGCAGCAGCTTGTCGGGGTAGTCACCCGCCGACGGCAGGCTGGACAGGCGCAGCGCATCCAGGTCGACGATCGGCAGGCCATATTCCCAAGCGGCGCACAGGGTGGCCTGGCGCGCCGTGACCAGCCCGGCCTCGATCACATGCTGCAACAGGCTATGCTCGGCTTCGCGCGCCTCATGTTCCGCCCGTTCGGCCGCGGGGCGAGAGAGCAGGCCGTCCGCCACCAGCCGCTTGGCAAAGCCACGTAGCCCATCGGTGTAGGCGCCACGCTGCAGCGTGGCGTGCTCCTGGGGCGAGGTGGCAGCGGCGGGAGGGGAGCGGTAGTCGGTCATGACGCCTCGGGTGTACCTGCAGGGTTGGCAAAAAGTACGAGTATTCTAGTACTCCTGACGTGACACGTCACAGCACAGCCCCAACGCTAGCGCCATGCTGGCATTCACGATCTCATGGATTATGATGAGAAACGCCTGATGCAAGCACAGAGGTGCTTGCGCCACAATGGACTGTAAATTAATGTGAGCGATATGGAATTTCTAAGTCACGAGAGCCGGAGCAGCTCCAAGGGGATCAGGGCCTTAGCCCTCATCCGGTCGAGGCGGCCGCTGTGCCGCGGTGTAAACAGCACGGTGCGCAGCGTGACCAGGCGCCGCCGGAACATGAGCAAGGGACAAAGGGCGATGAACATGATGCGTATGACGAAAGCCGTGCAGGCGAGGGCAGCAGCCAAGCGAGGCCAGGGCGGTTTCACCCTGATCGAACTGCTGATCGTGGTAGCGATTATCGGGATTTTGGCGGCGATTGCGATTCCGCAGTATCAAAATTATGTAGATAGATCCAATGCAAACGCAGCATTTACAGAAGCTTCCGGCTTTAGAACACCAGTTGAAGCGGCATTGCTTGATGGAGAAGACCCGTCTACTGACATTACTACCCCCGCTAGTGTGAATATCACAATTGATAACACTGGGGCAGGAAGTGTCGTTTCTACGAAAACTGGTGGTGCGGTGACTATGGCAAGAACCGCTGATGGGGTTTGGTCATGCACGAACACATTTGCTACTGATCTTGATAACTGTGGAGATTGAAGTATAGCCTTGTTCAGGCTGGCTATGCCAGCCTGAGTTGGTTGATTTTTAATTAATGATTCGTTCTCGGTAACGGGTATAAGAGCGTTGTCCAGTTGAAAGGATTCGCATATTATTTTAACTTGTTGTACTAGAGCGGAAGCTGCTTGTAAGGTCCTTGTTTTTAAACCTCGCATTGCTCGTATCAATCTTAACTCGACCCAAACAACGCTTTTTTGATGATCCCCTCCACCTCTTAGTGTAAATTACTTATCAAGATGTAACAGAGATACACACCGGAGGTGATGGGGGTGGGTTCGCAACGACAGCAGGGCGCCGCACTGGTTTTGGTACTGGCACTGCTTAGCGGCTCGCTGATGCTGGGCCTTTCCGGCATGAGCGGCAGCTTGGTCAACGAAAGGCTGGCCGGGAATTACCGGGCGTCGGTCATGGCGCAGATGCATGCCGAGACAACCGCTGCGGAGATGTTCCATGCGCTGGGGCCCGGGTCTTCGTACTCGACCGGTGCTACTGGCGCGCTCGGTATCTGCCCGAGTTGGGCGGAACTCGATGAGGCGGCCGACGATTCACTTAGTGGCAGCTGCATGCACGTAGGCGTTAATGGAGAAGGGGTTGCCTGTTATCTCGATGTAACCGCCGGTTTTTGTGGTGCCACTGGCGGAAAGTATATTTTGGCAATTGGTTCGCTCTCTGACGGTGAAGGAGGCATCTTGGCAGAGAGCCCTCCCTTGATGGTGGGTGTTACCGGAGGCTATCACTTCGATGATGCGATCGTCGGCTGCGAAGAAGTAAGACTGGCTGGCGGCGCAGGCGTAACCGGAGGGATTGTATCCGGAGGGGACGTGGATATCGATGGGGGTGTCTACCCGCCTGACAGCATCGTTGCCGCAGGTATGGTCAAGTACCCCAACTGGTGGGATGGTGACCCTGGTTTCGCGCCACTTATCGAGGATTACGCGAGCGGCATACCGTTTCCCGGCTGTGATCCGTACGGCCTGTACGGCAAGGTGGCGGATCTGCGTTATATGCTTCTGAGTGAAGACTCCAGCGATCCTGAAGATATACGTGTTGGAGACTACCCAACAGTCGATTCCATGCTTACCCCTACCATGCTAACCGCTTATCACCAGGCGTGGGATGTCGAAGCGGACGTTACGCTTGCCACCGCAATGACGATTCAGGCACCCGACCTGCCCGGCTTTACTGCAGGCGAGGAAATTGCCGTCATACGTACGGGTGATTTTACTTCCCATAACGGTTCCCTCACCGTTTCGGGGGGCAACGTAGTGCTCTTCGTGGAAGGTGACCTGACCTTGGGCGCAGGTGGTGGGGACGGGCTTATCATCGAGCCTGGCAGTACCTTGACGGTGATCGTCGCAGGCGAGACGAATTTCAAAGGCTCGCTACAGACGGCCTCGCTACCGCTGGTGACGAATGGCAGACCGACATTCGCCCTCTATTCCACGCACATCGATAACAATCCCGGTAATTCGGGGGGAAGCCCGGGGCAGTCGGGAATCGTCGTTGATGGCAGTGCGCGGGCATTGGCTAACATCTATGCACCTGGCTCGAACGTATCCATCGTTGGGGGCGGTGGGGTGAAAGGGACAGTGAGAGGCAAGCGAATCAGAGTTACCGGAGGGGGAAGCATCACGAGCAAAGACGACTCGACGGAAGCGGCAGGCAAACCGAAGATCGTTTCCTGGCATTGAACTGGTCCGCACGCGCCATGGCACAACTGGCTCGTCATACTGGGTTGATTCGAGAAAGGCGAAGAAGGAACGCTCTGCGATGGCAATCCCAGCTTTGCCACGATCATTAAGCCCTGAATGCATTCGAGTTATAGCCCTGGGTCGAAGTCATCCTATTTTTACGGCTCCGCAAAAAGGGAATACCTTGCCCATGCATTGCCAAGGCGTCTTGGAAGCATGGGCTCGGAGCGCCAATCATATTTACTGATCGTTGAGTGCCGGCATTCCTGCCTCCTCTAATATTGCGTTGGCTGCTATCCAGCCGAAGGTTAATGCAGGGCCTAGGGTGATCCCTGGGCCAGGATAACTCCCTCCCATGATGGAGTTCATATCGTTTCCTGCGGCCCAAAGCCCAGGAATGTGCTGCTGTTGTTCATTCAGCACTCTGGCTTTCGGGTCGGTGACCAGCCCAGAGGAAGTGCCAATATCTCCAGGGTGCACTTCAACAGCATAAAAGGGAGCAACCGTGATGGGACGCAAGCAAGGGTTGGGCCGGTTGGCCGGATCGCCCAAGTACCGGTTGTAGGCGTTCCCCCCCTTACCAAAGGCGTTATCCTCTCCCTTCTCGGCGTCCTGGTTGTATTGTGCCAAGGTCTGCGCCAGGGCCTGCTCTGGCACGTTGAGCAAGCGGGCCAGATTCATTGTATCAGCGGCACGTTTCAGGTAACCGTTGCGGACGAATGGTGCGATTCGGCCAGGGAAGGGGCGCACGACACCCACGCCATAGCGACGCAGAAATGTGTGGTCTGCGATCAGCCAGAATCGCTTTCGGCCGGCTTCCATCCTCTCAAGCATGGCTGCCACGAAATCGTGGTAGGAAGCGCTCTCGTTGACGAATCTATGGCCACTGTCGTCAATGGCAATCAGTCCCGGCTTTGCGCGGTCCAGAAACAAATGAGGGAAGGCGACGGTGTTTCCGTCCGTCCGGGTTAACCGTGATACCGGTGACCAGAAGGCAGGGTGGCGGTTGCTCTGCCCGATCTGGGCGCCGACCTTCTCAGCCGCTCGCAAACTATCGCCGGTGTTTTCCGTTGGGGACATTGACCAATGCCGATCCCGAGCATGTGGCATGATTCGTTTACGGCGTTCCGCGTCATGAGGAAAGCCGCCTGAGCTGAGCAAGACGCCATGTCGCGCTCGGATGGTGTGCGTCTTCTTCCCTTGCAAGACCTCCACTCCAGTCACGCGACCCTGCTCGTCATGCACTAGCGCTTCGAGCGCCGTTCCGTAGAGAATCGGCACCTGGAGGTCTTGAATCGTTTTGCCCAGCCTTGCTGCCAAGGCATTGCCCAGTACGGAGCGCGTACCGCGACGATAGCGCACCAAGTCCAGCAGATGGCGGGTGACGACCTTACTGGCATAAAGGAAAGCGCGGGGATCCTTCAGTGCTCGCGGTAATTTGCCCAAGTCGGTGCGTCCCACCATCATTCCGTTGAGAACGGTGAATTCAGGAATGGGATAGCGCAGTCGCTTGAGTGCCGGCCCGAGTCGGCGGGCATCGAAATCCAGCGGGTCCATCACACGGCCGCCAAGGGAGGCACCGGGCTGTTCGGGGTGATAATCAGGCCCTACGGCACGAGCAGCAAACTTGACCTCAGTCTCAGACTCGAGAAAACGTATCGCTCGCGGACCTTGCTCAAGGAAGGCCTCGGCCATGTCGCGTCGCAAGAGGTCGCCTACCTCGGCTTCCAGATAGGCCATGGCCGCTTCGCGCGAGTCTTTATTGCCGGTCGCTTGTCCGAGGTGGCTACCCGGCACCCAGACAGCGCCCCCCGACACCGCAGTGGAGCCGCCGAAGAATTGCGTTTTTTCGAGAATGACCGGTTCCAGCCCACCCTTCTTCAGGGTAATGGCGGCACACATGCCCGCTGCACCGGAGCCTACCACTATCACATCCGCTTCGTTTGGCAGGTTCATGAGGCCTCCCGTGGCTTCGGGCCAAGTCGTCCCGATAACCAACCACCATCCACCTTGAGCACCTCGCCAGAGATGAAAGCGGCTCGTGGCGAAGCCAGGAAAGCGATGGCTTCGGCCACGTCATTCGGGGTGCCGGCGCGGCCGAGCGGTGTCTCCTCCAGCATGCGGCGCTGGGTCCATGCCCCTTCGCGGATGCGAGCGGAGGTAAGCGGGGTGTCGATCAGTCCCGGCGCCACCGCATTGATGCGAACGCCATCGCGGCCCCATTCACAGGCCAATTGGGTGGTCATGGTTGCCACCGCCCCTTTGGTCAGCGAATAGATCGTAGTGCCACCCACGCCGGTCAGGCCGAATACTGAAGACAGGTTGACGACGCAGCCACCGCCTTGGTCGGCCATCAGCGGAAGGGCAGTGCGACAGAGCCTAAAGATCGAAGCTACGTTGATGCCGATAAAGCGTTCAAAATCGGCATCGCTGGTGTCGACTAGCGGAGGCGCACCCGCAATACCCGCATTGTTGACCAGTATTCGCCAGGGGGCACCCAACGAGCGCACCGCGTCTGCGATCTGTGCCGGTGCCTGTGGGTCCGAAATGTCGCAAGCCAACGTGGCGGCCAGGCACCCTCCCGTCTCGCTTGCCAAGGCATCGAGCGCTTGGCGATCGATATCCACGGCTATCACTTGTGCGCCTCGTTCGGCCAGCAGCAATGCCGTGGCGAGACCAATCCCCGAGGCTGCCCCGGTGACGACCGCCACGCCTTCCAATCGATCAGACATTGCCACCTCCTACCGAACGCCCGCCGTCGACAACGATGACCTGGCCGGTGAGGTAATCCGTTGCGGGCGAGGCCAACATCGAGACCACGTTTGCGATGTCCTCAGGACGACCGATGCGGCCCAGCGGTTGGTAGGAGGCGAGGCGTGCCCGCTCTTCGTCATTCCACCCCTGTAGGATGGGCGTCTCGATCACCCCGGGGGCCACGGCGTTGACCAGAATATTGTCGGCAGCCCATTCCAGGGCCAGGCACTTCGTCAAGGTGCTCAAGGCGCCCTTGGAGGCGGCGTAGTGGGCCACTTTGACGGCGCCGAGGAAGGAACGGGAACTGATGTTAACGATACGTCCGCCACCAAGGGGGCGCATGCTTACTGCAGCCAGCTTTGCCAATTCAAAAGCGGCGACCGTATTGATTTCATACATACGCAAGAAGTCAGCGCCGTTTAGCTCGTCTGCGTCACGGGTGGAAAAGATTCCGGCATTATTAACCAGCGCAAACAGCGATCCGGTGCGTTCTAGCAGGTGCTCGCGTTGCACCGGGTCGCCTAGATCGCAGGCCATCGTCTCGACGCCGTGCCCAATATCGGCGGCAGCGGCCTCCAGTGCGTCGGCATTGATGTCCGTAATGAAAACATCGAAACCATCTTCGACCAGGCGCCTAGCGATCGCTTGTCCCATACCGCCCGCTGCCCCGGTAACGAGAGCCTTTTGTTTCTGGCTTGTCATGAAGTACTCCCTGATAGGCCGGGGGCATGCCCCGGCGCTTCCCGATTACAGACCGTAGGAGGCAAGATCCAACTGATCGTAGACAGCCTCTTTTAGCAGGCTGGCAATCGCTTCGGTATCGTGGCGATCCACCTCGGCCAGGCGCTCTTTCCAGCGCGCCTCGGCGGCTAGGTAGGCATCGATGATATCGGTGGGATCGTTAACGCCACGGTTCTCCATGGAAACATCAGCCAAGGTGTTAATGTACGCCTCGTTGAATGCCGCCAAGGCTTGCTGGAGCTCGTCGGAAGGTTCGACCAGTTCGACACCGTGCTCATTGATGCCCAGCTCCAGATTCCTATCGGCCTGTTGCTCGTAATCAACCTGCATGCGCGCGATAGCCTGGGCGAACTCGTCGAATAACACCGACTTCTGCTCTGCCGAGAGGCCCTGCCAGAAACCGGGGTTCATGACCCAAGTCGCACCGGAGGTGTGCGTTCCCATGGGCAGCTCTGTGACATGCTTGGCCACTTCGGCGATACGGAAGCCCGAAACCAGTGAGGTCGTATCGGCCATGGCGCAGTCGATCGAACCAAGCTGCAGGCCGGTATAGACCTCGGAGAAGGGGACCGAGACAGGCACAGCGCCCATGTGCTCGACCCAGCGGATATGCGAGGCCCCTGCCGTGCGAATCTTCAAGCCTTTCAGGTCATCGGGCGTCTCCACCGGCGTGTTGCAGATAAACTTGTACACCGGAGTGGAGTAGCCACCGCCGAAGAGGACGCCATTGTCCTGCCATTCATCGCGCAGCTTCGGCTCAGTGAAGTTGACCTCGGTAAAAGCGAGAGCGGCGGCAGTAGGGTCGTCGGCCACGAAGGCCATATCGGCGATGACATTGTTCAGCGGCAGGTCCGAGGGCAAGTAGGCGCCTGTGACGAAGCCGACTTGGGCGATCCCATTGCTAACGCCTTGCAGGGTACTGCGCACGTCGATCAGGCTACCGCCGGTATAGACCTCCAGCATCAGATCGCCGCCGGAGGCTTCTTTCAGGCTTTCGGCCATGTCCAGGTAGGCATTCTTGGTAATGATATGCGTCGGCGCCCAGCCGACGTTTGCGATGTACTGGGCGCTGGCCAGCGTGGGAATAGCGAGCATGGCGCTGACAGCGAGGGCTTTGCTTGTTGTCTTCACTTTCAACTCCTGTGGCGTGTCACCAGGGTGGGGGGATGGCTCACAGCATGAGCCGGGGGAGGAGCAGGGTGATGACCGGGAAGGCCACCAATATGGCGAGGGTCAGCAGGTCCATCAGGATGAACCACGCAGCCCCTTTGAACATCTCGCCCAGCGGTACACGATCGCCAAGCGAGCTTTTCATGACGTAGACATTGAGCCCCACAGGTGGGGTAATCATGCCTATCTCCAACATCTTGATAGCGATGATGCCGAACCACACGAAATCGACCCCCAGCGAGCGCAGGATGGGGTCGAGGATCGGCATCGTCAGCAGCAGCAAGGAAATGCTATCGACGAACATACCTAAGGCAATGAACAGCAGTGCAATGAGCAGAATAAGCACATAGATATTGTCAACCCATAAGATGAGACCTGAGCTCATGGTATTGGGTAGGGTGGAAAGCCCCATGAACGAAGAGAACATGGAGGCGCCGATGGCGATGATGAATATCGTGCAGGTGCCTTCGACGGTTTCCACCAAGGCACGGACCAGCGCGCTAGTGTTGAAGGTGCCGCGAACCATGGCTAACACCAGGGCCAGGACCGCGCCAACGGCCCCCGCCTCGGTGGGTGAGAAGATACCCAGGAAAATGCCGCCCAGTACGCCTAGGATCAGTACGGGAAGCGGCCAAGTGTTCTTCAGCGCCGCCAATTTTTCCGCGCGGCTGTGTTGCGTGTCACTGGTGGGAGCCAGAGAGGGATTGAGGCGACAGCGCAAGGTGATCATGCCGATATAGATCGCCGCTGAGAGCACGCCTGGAATCAGTCCGGCCACGAACAATGCACTTATCGACGTCTCGGTGAAGACACCGAACAGGATCAACAGAATGGAAGGGGGGATCAACGAACCCAGGGTACCCGAGGCGGCCACGGTGCCGGTGGCCAGGGAGCCCTGGTAGTTGACGCGCAGCATTTCGGGTACCGCAATGCGGCTGAAGGCGGCTGAGGTGGCGGTGGATGAGCCCGAAGCAGAGGCGAACAGCGCTGAGGAGATAACGGTAGCCGAGGCCAGCCCGCCCGGCACGTGGCCCATGAACATGCGCATGGAAGAGAACAAGCCGCGGGTCAGTCCCGCTTGGCTGGCAATATAGCCCATCAGCATGAACATTGGGATGGCCGACAGGCTCCAGTTAGTGATGAAGCTGTACGGGATGGCAGTAAGAATGCCCCAGGCGGCGCCAGTATTGAGGATGGCTGCGATCCCCGCAAACGAGACCAGCCCCAGCACCACACCTACAGGTACCCGGATGCCTATCAAAAAGAGAGCGGAAATTATGCCGACGATGCCGATATCAAGACGATCCATCTATTTCGCCTCCTCATTGCCGCGATGAGAGGTCAGTTCCCGCCAATGAGGAGAGCAGGCCACCTGGGCCATGCGCAGTACGGAAACGAAGGTGGCGAGCCAGAAGGCAGCGGGTAAAAAAAAGCGCCCCGGCCAGATCAAGACCGGGATGATTCCCTCGACTAGCTCGTTGCGAGCTAACGACCTGAGAGCATCTTCGCCGGTCCGCAGGGCAAGAATCGTGAAGAAGGCGACTTGGGCACCGTAGGCGAGGAATGCCGAGCTACGCTGTATCCATGCATGAAAATTGTTCCAGAACAGGTCGACAGATATCGACTTGTTACCCAGCTCCACCAGTGGCAGGGGAAGGAAGACGGCGGCCACGATATAGTAGTAGGCGACGATTTCCGCAGTGCCCGGTATTGGGCTGTTGAATACATATTTCATGATGACGTCAGCACAGACGTGTAACATCATGGCGGCGAGGTTGAGTACGGCGATGGCGATCAGGCACCGCGCCCCCCAGCGAAACGGAAGTTCCAGCTTTTCGTGGAAATTGATGGCTTGCCGGCTCATTGCATCCTGACCCCGCCGTTGATATCGATGACGGCGCCGGTGATATAAGCGGCATCTTCCGAGACCAGGAAAGCCACGGCACCCGCTACGTCCTCGGGAGTGCCCAAACGTCCGAGGGGAATGCCGCTCGCCGCTTGCCTCTCGTCACCCTCCTTGAGAGAAAGTCGCAGCATGGGGGCATCAATGGAGCCTGGCGCTACGGCGTTAACCGTGATACCCATCGATGCAGCTTCGCGAGCGGCGGCCTTGGTCAAGCCAAGAATGCCGGATTTGGCTGCAATATAAGCGGCAGAACTACGATAGCCGCCTAACTGTGCCGCTGAGGAAGAAAAGGTCACAATGCGGCCACTTTCGGCGCCGGCTCGTTGCCTGCGTCGCAAAAATTCCCTAATGGTCAGGAAGGTGCCGGTCAGGTTGACTTCGCTGGTTTTCTGAAACTCTGCGAGGGGCATCTCGGTGATCGGTGAGCGATTGCCATCTTTCCTCAGAATCAGCAACCCGGCATTACAGACGAGGGCATTGAGCGGTGCTTGACGTTCTGCCTCATCAAACAGCTCGCTTACCTGCTGCTCATCCGAGATGTCGACTTGAAGTCCTTCGTGCTGGCTGCCAGGCAGCTCTGATGCCGATTCGGATGCTCCCTCGGCATCCAGGTCCGCTACGACGACACTCCAGCCCTCTCGTGCCAGTCGAGTCGCGATGATGCGTCCGATCCCGCGGGCACCGCCGGTGACCAATACCCGTTTACTCACACTCGTCTCCTTGGGGATGCTGTAGTAGTTTTGCATCCAATCTGAGTGTTGTTGGTCATAATTGTCAAGGTTTTGGCAGGTTATACCAAAGGATTGGATGCAATCTTGAGATAGGCCAAGAAGTGTGCAAGGATGGAGACAGCCGTTTCTAGGAGGAAGTAGAGGTGTCTACAACAAGCACAGTGGAAGTCACGACGGTGCTGCGTGAACACATCATGTCCGGGCAGATCCATCCGGGAGAGAAGCTGCAACAGCAGCGGCTGGCGCAGGCTTTGGGTGTCTCTCGGACTCCACTGAGAACGGCCTTGGCCAATCTGGCGCAAGAAGGGCTCCTGCAGTACGAACCGAACCGTGGCTACACCGTGCGTGCCTTCAAGCGCAAGGACATCATCGATGGTTTCGCAGCGCGTGCAGTGTTGGAGGGATTGGCTGCGGCCACTGTGGCTCGCCAGGGAATGTCCGACGATGCTTTGCAGGATTTGGCCTCACTGCTGACCATCGGAGATACCGCCCTTGCCAAGGGGCGCTTGGATCCCGATGACCTGGACGACTATCGCACCATGAACGTCAACTTCCACCAACGAATCATCGAAGAGGCCCGGAACAGTTGGGTAGAGGAACTCGTACGCCACACTCAGCTGATTCCCTTCGCTTCCAATCGCATGATCGTCTGGCAAGACTATTCCATCATGGTTCGATCCCACGATGACCACCACCGCTTGGTGGATGCGATTTCAAGACGGGATGTGGCGCGTGCCGATTATCTGCTTCGCGAACATATCAATTTTGCAGGGGATTACGTAGCGAAATGCATCGAGGATGGTCGTATCACGACCGGTTTTTCCAAGCATAGAAGGAATATCGCATGAAGCTGTTTTACTCGCCTGCCTCACCCTATGTCAGGAAAGTCATGGTGATGGCACACGAGACCGGCCAGGAGGTCGATAAGCTAGATAGCGCTGCCAGCCCGATCAATCGCGATCAAAAGATCGTGGATCATAACCCAACTGGCAAGGTGCCAACCGCCATCCTGCCGGATGGCTCCGCTCTGTATGACAGTCGCGTCATCTGCCGCTGGCTGGATGCCCAGCACGCCGGGCCTAAAATGTATCCCGAAGGAAACTGGGATATTGTGCGGCAAGAGGCCTTGGCCGATGGCTTGCTGGATGCAGCGCTGCTTGCTCGCTATGAAACCGTCATGCGACCCGAAGAAATGCGCTGGCCAGAGTGGCTCCAAGGGCAAATGGACAAGATCGCCAGTTCGCTGGATACCATGGAAACAGAAGCCGAATCGCTCAAAGACGTGAATGCTGGAAGTATCGCTATCGGCTGTGCGGTAGCTTACCTTGACTTTCGCTTCCCTGATTACCCATGGCGTACTTCTCGCCCGCAGCTGACGCGTTGGTATGAAGCGTTCTCGCAAAGAGCTTCCTTTCAGATGACTCAGCCAAACGGTTGAGATATTTCGCGATCCGACATCCTAAAAAGCCCGGCGCCATTCATAAGGGCCGGGCTTAGTCATTACGTTGGAAACATGCCTCAGCCGTTGAGCCAGTTTTCCACGACATCCTGGTTCTCTTCGACCCACTGCTTGGCGTTCTCGTACGGGTCGGCGCCTTCTTCCTGGTTCATCAGCATGACTTCGCCCATCTGCTCGGGCGTCCACTCGAACGCATCCAGAATGGCATGGGCTTCGGGCATATCCTCTGCGAAGCCTTGGCGCACCACTGTGTGGATCTGCTCGGCACCGCCGTAGACGTTCTCGGGGTCCTCGAGGTACTTGAGGTCCCAGCGGGCGAACATCCAGTGCGGTGTCCAACTGGTCACCACGATGTCCTCTTCGTTGGAGATGGCGTTGGACAGGGCGGCGACCATGGTCGCGTCGCTGCCGCTGCGAAGATTCAGATCGAGATCATACGTATCGACCACTTCTTCGGTCAGGCCCATCAGGCCGGCGCCGGGGTCGATACCGATGATTTCGCCGTTGAAGGTATCGGCGTGGTCGTTGAGTTCGGCGATGCTGTCGACCTCGGTGTAGGTCGGTACCACCAGGCCCAGCTTGGTGCCGTCCAGGTTGGGGCCGAGATCCTCGACGTCATCGCCGACCCGCTCCAGGTACTCTTCGTGCGTGGTCGGCAGCCAGGCCGCCACGATGGCGTCGGCATCGCCGGAGGCCACGGCCTGCCACATGGCGGCGGCGGAGAGCGACGTCATGTCGACGTCGAAGCCCGCCTGCTCGAGCACGGCACGCACCACGTTGGTGGAAGCCACCTCGGATGACCATTCCACGTAGGCCAAGTGAACAGTGCCCTTGTCCTGGGCCTGGGCAACACCTGCGGTCAAGCCGGCGCCGGCCGCCAAGGCCAGCCCCGCAATCCGCATATGACGCGATAGAAGACTCTTAGTCATGTGTTTCCCTCCGTTTGCTTCAGTTTACTTTGCTTTACATTGACTAGCCTGACCTTTCATCGCCTGGGATGCAAGGAAGGCCCCGCTCAGCGCTTGCGCGACTTGCGCAGCGACTGCGTCAGGCGATCCAGCAGCATGGCCAGGATCACCACGGCGATACCCGCCTCGAAGCCGTCACCCGGGCGCAGGCGCTGAATGGCTCGCCACACTTCGCTGCCCAGTCCGTCGGCGCCGATCATGGCGGCGATCACCACCATCGACAGCGCGAGCATGATGGTTTGGTTGATGCCCGCCATGACCGTAGGCAGCGACAGCGGCAGCTGTACCTTGAACAGCTTCTGGCCGCGGGTGGCGCCATAGGCGTCGGCCGCTTCGATCAGCTCCACCGGTACTTGGCGAATGCCCAGGGTGGTGAAGCGAATCGCAGGAGGCATCGAGAAGATCACGGTGGCGAAGATCGCCGACACCGAGCCGATACCGAAGAAGGGAATCGCCGGAATCAGGTAGACGAAGGCCGGCATGGTCTGCATGAAGTCCAATACCGGCATCATGGCGCGGTAGAGCCGCTCGGAGAGCGCCGCGGCGATACCCACGGGCAGAGCGATGACCACTGCCACCAAGGTGGCGATGACCACCAGGGTCAGGGTCTCGATCATCGGTTCCCACAGGCCCATGTTCCAGATCAGCGCCAGCCCGGCCACGGCGCCGATGGCCAACCGCAGGTTAGCCAGTTTCCAGCACAGCCCGGCGATGACGGCCAGCAGCGCCCACTCCGGCAGCCACATCAACATATCGTTGAGCCAGGCGATGCCGCTCTGGGTCACCCGGGAGATGGCTCGGGTCACCATCGAGTATTCGCTGGTCAGCCAGTCCAGGCCGCCTTCGATCCACCGGCCCAGCGGTATACGGGGAATGTCGAATGCCATTAGTTGCCTCCTTCCTTAGCCGCCTGGGCCAACTCGTCGAGCACCGCGCCCTTTACCACCACGCCCAGTAGCCGTTTCCGTTCATCCACCACGGCGATGGGGAAACGCTTCGCGGTGAACATGGCGAAGAGATGATGCATCGGCTCGTCCGGCCCTACGGTACGGAAGTCCTGGGTCAGGGCCTCGGCAATGCTCTCCTTACCTTCCTTGACCAGGCTTTCGGCAGCGTCGGCCTCGAGCAGGCCCATCAGGCTGCGATCGCGGCGGGTCACGTAGATCGAATCGATGCCATGCTCGCGCATCTTGCGAAGGGCGGTACGCGGGCCGTCGGTGTCACGTACGGTGGCACGTACCTTGCGCATGGCGCTCTCGGCGGTAAGGATGCGCGACCGGTCGACTCCCTCGATGAAGCGTCGCACATAGTCGTCGGCAGGTCGGGTGAGAATTTCCTCCGGCGTGCCGATCTGCACGATCTCGCCATCCTTGAGCAGGACGATACGGTCGCCGATGGTCAGTGCCTCGTCGAGGTCGTGGGTAATGAACACCGTGGTCTTCTGCATGCGGTGCTGCAGTTCCAACAGTTCCTGCTGCATATCGCCGCGAATCAATGGATCGAGGGCAGAGAAGGCCTCGTCCATCAGCAGCACGGTGGCATCGTTGGCAAGTGCCCGGGCCAGCCCAACGCGCTGCTGCATGCCGCCGGAAAGCTGGTTGGGGTAGGCGTCTTCCCAGCCGTCGAGCCCCACCTGCTTGAGCGCGTTGCGTGCGGTGTCGGTGCGCTCGGCCTTGTCCACGCCACGAATCTCCAGGCCGAACTCGGCATTCTGCAGCACGGTGCGATGGGGGAAGAGGGCGAAGTTCTGGAACACCATCGAAAAATGGCGACGGCGGCACTCCAGCAACGCCTTGTCGCCGAGCTCGGAGATGTTTTCGCCATCGATGACGATGTCGCCCTCGGTAGGCTCGATGAGACGGTTCAAGCAGCGAATAAGCGTGGACTTGCCCGAACCGGACAGTCCCATGATAACCAGAAGCTCACCTTCAAAGACGTCGAAGTTGATATGGGAAAGCCCCAACGTTTGTCCCGACGCTTCGAGTATCTCGGGGCGTTTCAGCCCTTGGTCGCGTAGTTCGAGCGCCTTCTTCGGCTGATTGCCGAAAACCTTGCTCAACTGTCGCACACGTATCTTGACGTTTCGGTTTTCGTTCATCGTATTGCCTTCTGTCAGGCGCATGGTCAATAAGCCTCGGCCGTATCGGCTTACGCTCTGCTTGCCGCCAGCCAACTATGCCGCTTTCCTTGACTGACAAAGCCGATAACCCTAACGGCTGTAACATAAAGTTTCAAATTCGACTGACTCGCTTAGCCATTGACGATTCGCCCGTCGCGCTTCACGAACCCATGTTAATGAATCAACGGCGAGCAGGGCGTAGGCTCATCTACCCCGCGATGCGAAAGTACCCGAGAGGCGAAACAGGCGAGGCGTTCACGGCCTCTCTCACGGCCTCTTAAAAGAGTTTCCGCACACGCCGGCGGTGGGTTCATGAACCTGCCCCGGCGACATTTTGCCGCTCTCATGACGCGCTTGGCTTCGGTGCTATTTCAACCGGTGCTTTCCGTGTAGGGAGCGGCGCTTTCCGTATCGGGCAAGAACCGCTTTGTTTGTTTGACGATGACACTTCCAGCGGCTAAAAAAATAAAGAGAGTATTGTCATTCACTCTGTCTTGATGTATTTATTGTGCCGCATCCCGTGAAATCCCCAAAGCAAGGAATACGCAATGTCTCTACTCAGTGAATTCATGCAGAAAGAGCAGCAGCTCAAGCAGCTTCAGGCCGAAATGGAGCGTCTCCAGAACGACGAGCGCCTGAAAGCCGAGCTCGAGTTCAAAAGCAAGCTCGAATCGCTGATGCGCGAGTTTAACAAGAGCTCAGCCGATGTCATCAATCTGCTGGAGCCGCAGGGCGGCAAGAGCGCTAGCACCAAGGCACCGGCCAGTAGTGGCGGTGGCCGTCGCAAGCGTAAGTTGAAAATCTACAAGAACCCGAAGACCGGTGAAGTCGTCGAGACTCGCGGTGGCAACCAGAAAACGCTGAAAGCCTGGAAGGACGAACATGGCGCCGACACCGTGGAAGGATGGCTGGTCCGCGTTGAGTCGTAATGCCAAATGAGTGCCGGGCCGATCGGGCCCGGCTACGGTGAACGCATGGTTCCGCTATCGGGGTCATACGCTCGTCTTAAACGATCCTTCCTGCGATCACTCCCGGTGAATGGGAAGCTGCATCGTCATATCGCTGTCGTTCCATTCGACGCGAATGGCCTCGCCGCTGGCAAAGCAACGTTTCTTGGGGAGCCCTTCGCTGACCAGGTACTGAACCACGGCAGGAATGTCATCCAAGCTTTCGATCGGCACGCAGGCATGGCGCTGCGCCGGTAGTTCCAGCAGCCGAAACGACACCGGTATGGCAACGCCGGCGGTCGAGGCTTCATCGATCAACGGCCCCAGGTCAATGCGTTCCACCTTGCTATCGAGGGGCAGATGATGTATCAGGGCGATGCCCGGACCTTGCCGCAAACGCTCCGGCAATGCATTGGCCCCGCGGATGTTTTGCGAAAGCTTACGCAGATTGTCCAGGTGGCTCTCGCGTTCATGCTGGTAAAGGCGAGTCACCAGCGCTTGACGTGAAGGCAGCTTGCAAATCTCGAACGATGGCGGATCGCCACTATGTTCCTGTCGGTAGGGGTGGCGATAAAGCCGGATCCGCTGTTCCTGACGATATTGGCGTGGCGTCAGGTTGTGGTACCTTAGAAAGGCCCGGCTGAAAGCGGAATGATTCTGATAACCACAGCGAGCCGCGATGGTTTGAATGGGGTATGGGGTGAAAATAAGGAGTCGTGCTGCCTTTTCCAGTCGCAGGATATCGCGGTAAGCGCTGGGCGAGAGCCCGAAGCACTGCTTGAACCTGCGCCGAACCTGAGAGGTCGAATATCCGAGTCGGCTGGCGAGGTCCTCGATTCCCTGCTGGCTTTCCACATGATCTTGCAGCCAGATCTCGGCCCGCATCATCTCGTTGAACATTCGTATAGTCCCTGTCCCTTGCATTGTTGGGCAACCATTGCCGGGGCAACCGTTGCTTCCCTTTTTTCGGACGCCTCGAAGGAGCCTCGCGGGCGATGCGTATAAAGCATAAAGCCCATTATGATTTTTGGTTATGCGCACCTTTATGCGCTGTGGTGAGAGCCGAAGGCAAGTTCGGTAACACCCATTGACCGTTTGTGCATATTTTTGAGCGATGAACCGGTCTGTCGATAACCCCGGTTATCATCGAAGCGATTTCGGTTCGCTGTGACCTCTTCGCTGCGCATTTTTTTGACGGTATACTCGATCGACCCGAATCGAGTGCCAACCGGTACTTGAGCCAATACGGATACCAATGAGAAACCAGAAGCCCAACCGATCCATGGACGAGCGCGAAAAGCTGCGTAAGTTTCGTGAACTCGACGACGCCTTCGCTCAGGCGCTTCGTGAGCTGGAAAAGCCCAATTCCCGGCTGAACATTCCCACCGGCCCGCCCGTCCGTAGCCTGGCCGAGCGGGAAGCCGAAGAGCAGCAACAGCGCGAGCAAGCCTTCCGGCAGCGGCTCGAATCGCTGATGAAGGAATACGCGCAACCCACGGAGAGCGTGGCGCACCTGCTTCGGACCATGCGGTCGCTCGGACACATTGCCTGACCCAGGCACATCGTTGATGCGTTCATGGCTGACCTGCACATGACCTATTTCCTGGTGATGGGCAGCCTGGTGCTGTCCGTGCTGTTCACCGTTGCATGGGCGTTGTCCGCCATGCTGCGCTGGCTGGCTGTGGGCCTGCCGATGAGGCGTGGCGGAGCGCCAGGCAGAGCGACCAAAAAAACCGCGAAGCGAACGACCCGCAAGCCGGCTCCGCGCAAGGCGGACAACAACAGGGCAGCCGGCAAGGCGGCCAGCGGCAGGGCTGCCGCCAGCAAGGCTACCGAGCCGCCTCGTCACCCCTGGCGCCTCACTCGTCGCCTGGCGGAGTGGCGCGCCAGCATGCCCTTGGCGATCGTCGCGGCGCTGACCTATCTGGTGGCACGGCTCGCCGCCCACGGCATGAGCTTTCGCCCGCCCTATGCCGCCCCGGACGGGTTTCATGATCTGCTGGTTGGCCTCGGCTGGCTCTCGGCCGGCCTCATCGTCGTTGCGCTGCTTCATCGTCTCGCTGCCTGGCGCTGTCGTTGAGCCAGCGTAGTCGTCCTGCCGCTCATCCTTTCGGATGCTTTTCGTCATGAATTCGTAAAAGGCAGGTCAACTGACTGAGCCATCAGGCCCATTTGGGGTCACAAGGCGGTAGAGCGAGTTGCGAGAGTCCCGTAGAATTGCCCCATTCCGATAACGATACCCTGAAGAGGAAACCGTCGAGCCCCTGTCCACCGGCAGACCGAGATCCGAACCGCCAAGGCATTCTGTCGGCCCGGATCCGTCCCTGTTCGTTTGTAGGGCTCCTGACCGTTTCCGGTATCGCCAACATCTCAGGGCAAGGGAACTGCCCGGAACAATCCCTGGGCGGTAGCGTGCCTGGAAAGCTGGGTGAGACGGGGCCATACCCTCGGCATGAGACGAATCATCTCGCAGTGACTCCGAATTTTGTGAAAACTGGAAACCTAATGAATCTTTGTGTAACTGACGACGCTGTCTGGATGCACAGGTCATGGAGCGGGAGGCATAGGGATATGGAGACGGGGCAGGGGCTAGCGTGAAGATACTCGTTACCGGCATTGCCGGATTCATTGGCCACGCCGTCGCGCGGCGCCTCAGCGGGCGGGGCCATGAGATCGTCGGCATCGACAACCTCAATACCTATTACGATGTGAGCTTGAAGCAGGCGCGGCTCAACGACCTGGCCGAATGCCGCGACATTCAGTTCATTCATATGGAACTGGCGGATCGCGAAGCCGTGGCGGCGCTGTTTCGGGAAAACGGCTTTGACCGAGTGATTCACCTGGCCGCCCAGGCCGGCGTGCGCTATTCGCTCGAGAACCCTCACCTTTATGCCGACTCGAACCTGATCGGTCACCTCAACGTGCTGGAAGGTTGCCGCCTGCACAAGGTGGGGCATCTCGTCTACGCGTCGTCGAGCTCGGTCTACGGTATGAACGCCAAGACGCCATTCGACACCGCCGACAGTGTCGATCATCCCGTCAGCCTGTATGCCGCCACCAAGAAGGCCAACGAGCTGATGAGCCATACCTATGCGCACCTTTACGGGATTCCCATGACGGGGCTGCGTTTCTTTACGGTGTACGGCCCATGGGGTCGGCCGGACATGGCGATCTTCAAGTTCGTCAAGGCGATGTTCGAAGGCAAGCCGATACAGGTCTACAACCACGGCGACATGTCGCGTGATTTCACGTACATCGATGACATCGTCGAAGGCGTCGTGCGCATACTCGATGTCATTCCCCAGCCCAACCCCGACCGGCACGCCGCTACCGCCAGGCCGGATCAAAGTACCGCGCCTTACTCGCTGTACAACATCGGTTATGGGGCGCCGGTGTCGCTGATGGCGTTCATCCGCGCGCTGGAGGCCGCTACCGGGCGGGAAGCCATATGCGACTACCTGCCCATGCAGCCCGGCGACGTGCCGCGCACCTGGGCCGATACCGAAGCGTTGCTGCAGGCCACCGGCTACCGGCCCAAGGTGCACGTGGAAGAAGGTGTGCATCGCTTCGTCGAGTGGTATCGCGGTTTCTACAAGGTTTAACGACGAGACTCGGGCGGCACGACATGGACGACACTCCGCGGATTTTCCACCACGGCGCCGCCGTCGGTGTCACTGGCAGTTGCCATCGCTTGCAGGTCGCCGCGGACCGCGCGCTGCTTGTCGATTGCGGACTGTTCCAGGGGCAGGATGCCGATCACCCGGACAGTCTCGAGCAGCATCGGGTTCGTTTCCCGATCGACGACGTGCTGGCGCTGGTGGTCACCCATGTCCATATCGATCATATCGGGCGCTTGCCGCATCTCCTGGCGGCCGGCTATCGCGGCCCGATTCTCTGTTCGATACCCTCACGGCGCCTGTTGCCTCTCGTGATCGAGGATGCGCTCAAGGTCGGGTTCACTCGCGACCGAGCGCTGATCGAGCGCTTTCTGGCCGAAGTCGAATCGCGCCTGGTCGCGCTGGATTATCGTGCCTGGCATCCCCTGATCGACGACGAGCGCCACCGCATCCGCATCAGGTTACAGCGCGCCGGGCATATTCTCGGTTCCGCCTATGTCGAGGTGGACACGTACGACAGAACCACCGGTCACCGTCAGCGTACGGTATTCTCCGGCGATTTGGGGGCGCCCCATGCGCCGCTGCTGCCCGCGCCGACACCACCGTACCGTGCCGATGTGCTGGTGTTGGAAGCCACCTACGGCGACCGGCTGCATGAAGACCGCCGACACCGCCGCGGCCGGCTGAAGGACGCGATAGACCGAGCGCTCGCGAATGGCGGCACCGTGGTCGTGCCGGCGTTCAGTATCGGCCGCACCCAGGAACTGCTCTACGAGCTGGAAGGACTCATACACCGCGCCAGCGATGCGCGCTGGCGCGACCTTGAGATCATCGTCGACTCGCCCCTGGCGGCGCGTTTCACCGAGGTGTATCGCGATCTCAAGCCCTGGTGGGACGCCGAAGCCCATCGCCGGCTGCGCAGCGGTCGCCACCCCCTCAGCTTCGAGAACCTCTATACCGTGGACGACCACGCCGCCCACGAGCGCACCGTGACCTACCTGGCCGAGAGCGGCCGTCCCGCGGTGGTGATCGCCGCCAGCGGCATGGTCAGCGGGGGCAGGGTGGTCAACTATCTCAAGCGCCTGTTGGGCGACCCGCGCCACTGCGTGCTGTTCACCGGCTACCAGGCCGTCGGCACCCCCGGCCACGACATCCAGCGCTACGGGCCACGCGGCGGCTGGGTCATGCTGGATGGCCAGCGCATCGAGATACGCGCTCAGGTGGAAACCGTGAACGGCTACTCCGCTCACGCCGACCAGCACGATCTGCTCCATTTCGTGCGTCGCATGCGACAACCGCCACGTGAAGTGCGCCTGGTGCACGGCGATCCCGGGGCCCAGGCCGCGCTCAGGAGGAAGCTGCTGGAATGGGCAAAAGAGGCAGGGCATGAACTGACGGTCACGCTGGGGGCGGAGGGGTCGATGACGGAGCCTCAGTCTGCCAACGCCACCGCCGAGGCGATGGCGTGAGTCGTTCATTTCGCCTGGCAGCGGCTTCGGTCTACTATCGGTGATGCGTTTACCAACGCACATTCAATAAAGGGACGGCAATGAACGTTACGGTATTTGGAACCGGCTATGTGGGATTGGTGCAAGGGGCCGTGCTGGCGGATGTGGGCCATCACGTCATTTGCGTCGACGTGGACGACGCCAAGGTCGAGCGCCTGAAGAAAGGCGAGGTTCCCATCTACGAGCCCGGGCTCGAGCCGTTGGTGAAGGACAACTACGCTGCCGGTCGGCTGGAGTTCACCTCCGATGCCGCCGCCGGCGTGAAGCATGGTCAGGTGCAGTTCATTGCCGTGGGCACCCCGCCGGACGAAGACGGCAGTGCCGATCTGCAGTACGTACTGGCCGTGGCCGAAACCATTGCCGAGCACATGGAACGGGACCAGATCATCATCGACAAGTCCACCGTACCGGTGGGTACCGCCGACAAGGTGCGCGACAAGGTCGATGCCATCCTGGAAGCCCGCGGTCGCAAGGACCTGCGTTTCGACGTGGTCTCCAATCCCGAATTCCTGAAGGAAGGCAGCGCCGTCAGCGACTGCCAGCGCCCCGATCGCATCATCATCGGCACCTCGAGCAAGCAGACCGAGGACGTGATGCGCGAGCTCTACGCGCCCTTCAGCCGCCAGTTCGACAAGATGATCGTGATGGACGTGCGCAGCGCCGAGCTGACCAAGTACGCCGCCAACTGCATGCTGGCCACCAAGATCAGCTTCATGAACGAAATGGCCAACCTGGCCGAACGCCTGGGCGCCGACATCGAGATGGTGCGCCAGGGCATCGGCTCCGACCCGCGGATCGGCTATCACTTCATCTACCCCGGCGTCGGGTACGGCGGCTCGTGCTTTCCCAAGGACGTCCAGGCGCTGATTCGCGCCGCCGACGCTATCGACTTCGATGCCAAGGTGCTCAAGGCCGTAGAGGCGCGCAACAACGACCAGAAGACCACCCTGTTCCAGAAGATCGACAGGCATTATCAGGGCCACCTGGCCGGCAAGACCTTCGCCCTGTGGGGGCTGGCCTTCAAGCCCAACACCGACGATATGCGCGAAGCCCCCAGCCGGGTCCTCATGGAGGCCCTGTGGGAAGCCGGTGCCAAGGTACAAGCCTACGACCCCGAGGCCATGGAAGAGGCCCAGCGCCTCTATGGCAGCCGCGACGACCTGAGCCTGTGCGGCACCAAGGAGGCCGCCCTGCGCGGTGCCGATGCCCTGGTGATCGTGACCGAGTGGCAGAGCTTCCGCGCCCCGGACTTCGAGTTGATCAAGCAGCAGCTCTCGGAACCGCTGGTTTTCGACGGGCGCAACATGTTCGAACCCAAGCGCATGGCCATCAAAGGCTTCACCTATCTTTCCGTTGGGCGGTAACACGCTGAAGCTACAGGAGTCTTTTTGACCGCTTTCGTTACCGATACCCTGCGTGCTCGCCTTATCGAAGGCGTGCACGCCGTGGGGCAGCAAGTGCTGGCTATCTATGCCCGAGACTTTGCGGTGGCAACCAAGGATGACAAGAGCCCGCTGACCGAAGCCGACATGGCGTCTCACCATGCGCTGGTCGCCTTGCTCGAGGCGGAAGCACCGGGCGTGCCGATCCTATCGGAGGAGTCGGGAGACATCCCTTACGAGACGCGCCGTGGCTGGCAGCGCTACTGGTTGATCGACCCGCTGGACGGCACCAAGGAATTCATCAAGAAGAACGGCGAGTTCACGCTCAACGTGGCATTGATCGAAGAGGGCGTGCCCGTGTTCGGCATCGTGCATGCCCCCGTGCTGGAGACGACCTGGACCGGGCAGCAGGGGCAGGGGGCCTGGAAACAGGAAGGTAACGGCCCTAGCCATCCCATTACCGTGCGAAAGCTGCCCGATCCTGCGCGGCAGCCCTGGCATGTGGTGGGTAGCCGCTCACACGGCTCGGCAGCATTCGAAGCCTTCTGCGCCGCATTGCCCCACCATGAGCGCATGACCCTGGGCAGCTCGCTCAAGCTCTGCCTCGTGGCCGAAGGCAAGGCCGACCTTTACCCGCGCCTAACGCCCACCTGTGAATGGGACACGGCTGCCGCGCACGCGGTGGTCACCGCGGCAGGTGGCGAAGTGCTGAATGCCCATACCCTGACGCCGCTGCGCTGCAACCAGCAAGACAGCCTGCTCAACCCGTTCTTCATCGTTTGCGGACAGCGCGATGAGCGTTGGAGAAACGCGCTTCGCGCGAGTCCTATCTAACGGTAATTCTTGGCAACGAAACGACTGCGCACCCGGTTCAAGGAAGCGCCAATAATCGAGTGAGAGAGAACGTACCTTCTATGACGACACCCAGCACATCCCCACATGACCCTCAGCCGTATGCCAACGACGACGAAATCTCACTGATTGACCTCACCAAGATACTGATCAAGCGCTGGAAGACGCTGGTCGTGACGTTCGGCTTGGTAGTGCTGGCGGCGTTGGCATATGCTTTCCTGACGGATCGTACTTATCAGTACACCTCCCTTTATCATGTTGCCGAGCAGGCAACGAGTGGGGGGGCGAGCGGGCTCGAATCGCCCAATGCCGTTATCGCCAAAATCCAGAATCTCTACATGGGCCCAACAGTGCGTGAGCTCAGAGAGACTGCCAAACTGGAGCGACTACCTTTCGACGTTAGCGTCAATAACCCCACCGACACACTGTTAGTTCGGCTGGAATCCGAGACCAGCGAGGAGAATAGCGATTTGGTCAGCCAGCTGCATGAGCGCTTGCTGGAAAAAACCATGGAAGATCAACAGATGCTGCTGGAACGCAACCGCGAGCGACTGGAGCAGCAACTGGCTAGCGCCGAACAAGCATTGGATGCAGCGGAGCAAGGAGAAGCAAGCGGCGAGCTGCTAGCGACTTACGTAAGCCGTATTGCCGAGCTGGAAGCACGTTTAGCGCAGCTCAATGAAGGGCAGATAGCGCAGGTAGCTGTACAAAGTCTAGAGCCAACAGGCACTAGCCGTACGCTGATTCTAGCACTAGGCATCGTGCTGGGCGGCGTGCTGGCGCTGATGGCGGCGTTCATGCTGCATTTCGCTAGTTTGGTTCGAACCAGCTTGCAGGAAGAGTCGTAAGGAAAAACAACACTGCCAGCATTCTGACCGCATTATCCTCGGCGACTTGAGAAAGCAGACTGAAGGCGTGATGCGCGAGCTCTACGCGCCCTTCAGTCGCCAATTCAATAAGATAATCGTGATGACGTGCGCAGCGCCGAGCTGACCCGGTACGCCATGAACTGCATGATGGCACCAGCTCAGTTAGCTTCGATGGGCGAAATATGTTCGAACCGAAGCGAATGGAAATCAAAGGGCAAAGAATCTAGTTATCGCAGGGTAATTGTCATGCTTCTTTTTGCTGATGGCTAGCTGTATAAACGGAGTTTTCTTGGATACTAACCCAAAAAGTATTGTTAACTATCCGATAGTTCGTTTTGTTAATTTGGGGTTGCGTGGAAGTACGCTTGCTGCTAAGTTTGCGCTCTTGTTTGTTCTGGCGTACTTTCTTGAACCTGTTGATGTTGCCTTGTATGGCTTGATTGCTGCTACTATTTCATATTCGCTTTATGCGCTGGGTTTTGATTTTTATTCTTACAGTACTCGTGAGCTTTTGGGAAGTCCTCGTGCGCAATGGGCAAAATTACTGAGAGATCAGACAGTTTTTTTTGTTAGCATATATTGTCTTGTTCTCCCTCTTTTGCTTATGGTATTCGCTTCTGGCCTTCTGCCTTGGTCAGTAGCACCTTGGTTTTTTGTTTTGGCTGTGTTGGAGCACCTTGGTCAAGAATTAAATCGCATGCTGGTCGCAATGTCTAGGCAGTTGCTCGCTGGTGTGGTGCTCTTCTTGCGCTCTGGCATTTGGGCCTTCGTCGTGGCTCTTATGTTCTGGTACTCAGAAGCTTTTAGGAATCTTGAGTTTGTTTTTTTAGCTTGGGCCATCGGGGCGTTTCTAGCATGCTTGCTTGGTGTCCTGTCTTTAAGGTCACTGGACAGAAGTTGCCTCGTACAAGAAGTTGATTGGCGCTGGATTTTTTCCGGTATTAAGGTGGCGATACCACTTTTGTTGGCAACATTGGCGATTCGTGCTGTTTTTACCGTCGATCGCTATTGGGTAGAAGATATAGCCGGAACCGAGGTGCTGGCAGCATATGTATTGTTTGCGGGCGTCGCAAATGCGGTGGTGGCCTTTCTTGATGCGGGAGTCTTTGTATTTCTCTACCCTAGGATTGTGAGCGCTTTCAAAGAATCTAATGCGCAAGCGTATGATAAGGGCATGTTGGCGCTGTTGAAGCAAGCTTTTTGTATCACGCTCCTGCTTTGCCTAGCCGCAGGATTGCTCATTCATCCAGTGCTCCACTGGTTGGGAAGAGAGGCCTACTCTCAGCATGTCGGGATCTTGTATATAATGTTACTGGCGATGTTTATTTTTTCTATGAGCATGGTGCCTCATTATGGCGTTTATGCCATGTCGAAAGATAGGTATATAGTGGGAAGTCATATATTGACACTATTCGTTTTCTTATTAGCTGCAGCAAGTTTGGCGAGCGTTTCGCCAATTTATGCCGTGCCGGTGGCACTGTGTATTTCTTTTGCTTTTATGGCTACTTGCAAGCTGGTGGCGTATTTGCATTTGAAGTCAAGATTGATTTGGGGCAAGCTCAGCGGTAATG
Source organism: Billgrantia pellis (assembly GCF_008297955.1). GTDB lineage: Bacteria > Pseudomonadota > Gammaproteobacteria > Pseudomonadales > Halomonadaceae > Halomonas > Halomonas pellis. The sequence goes on from NZ_VTPY01000001.1 coordinate 599,588, forward strand.
AAGCTACAAGCTTATAGACAGGCGTGCAAGCTTCGATCGAATGGTAAGTTGTCGACTAACAATGGGAAATGTTAATGTTTAATAACGAATCAATTCTGGTAACCGGCGGGACCGGCTCCTTCGGTCATACATTCATTCCTATGCTGCTTGAGCGCTACAACCCAAAGCGTGTCATCATCTTCTCGCGTGATGAGATGAAGCAGTGGGAGATGGCAAAAAAATTCGAAGGCGATGCACGCGTTCGCTTTTTCATCGGGGACGTGCGCGATCGAGATCGGGTCTATCGAGCTTTGGATGGAGTGGATTACGTCGTTCATGCTGCAGCGACTAAAATCGTACCTACTGCCGAGTACAACCCCTTTGAGTGCGTCAAAACCAACGTGATTGGCGCGATGAACCTGATCGACGCCTGTATTGACAAGGGCGTCAAGAAGGTAGTGGCGCTCTCAACCGACAAGGCCAGCAGCCCGATCAATTTATATGGTGCGACCAAGCTCACTTCCGACAAATTGTTCGTTGCAGGCAACTCGTATGCCGGTGGGCACAACACCCGCTTTGCGGTAGTGCGCTATGGTAATGTCATGGGGTCGCGGGGCTCGGTGATCCCTTTCTTCATGTCGATCCGTGACAAGGGTGTACTGCCGATTACCGATGAGCGCATGACCCGCTTCATGATCAGCTTGGAGCAGGGCGTGGAGCTGGTATGGCATGCCTTCGAGGATATGGAAGGCGGAGAAATATACGTCAAGAAGATCCCTTCCATGAAAGTTACCGACCTTGGGCGGGTCGTCGCCCCCGAGGCCAATCAGGAAGTGGTGGGCATTCGCCCAGGCGAGAAGCTGCATGAGCAGATGATCGGGGCCGAAGATGCGTACTACACCTACGAGTATCCGGAGCATTTCAAGATTCTGCCAGCTATCAACAGCTGGGATCAGGATGCCAACCGTATCAAGGATGGCAAAAAAGTGCCGGAAGGCTTCGTCTATGCCAGTGACAACAATAAGGAATGGATGAGTGAGACCGAGCTTAAGGCGTGGATTGATGCCAACTGGGAAAAGATCGGGGCCATCTAATGATTCCCTACGGACGCCAGGATATCCAGCAAGCCGACATCGACGCCGTGCTGCAGGTGTTGCAGTCGGACTTCCTGACTCAAGGGCCAATAGTGCCTCGCTTCGAGCAGGCGGTAGCGGCAAAGGTGGGCGCACGTCATGCGCATGCGGTTAACAGCGCCACCTCTGCGCTACATATTGCCTGCCTGGCGCTGGGTTTGGGGGAAGGAGATTGGCTGTGGACCACACCGATCACTTTCGTAGCTTCCGCCAATTGCGGTCGATACTGCGGTGCTCAGGTGGATTTCGTTGACATCGACTCTCGCACCTATAACCTTTGCCCCACAGCGCTTGAGGCCAAGCTAGAGCGGGCTGAGGCTCAAGGTCGCCTGCCCAAAGTGGTGGTGGCGGTACATCTGTGCGGGCAGCCCTGCGACATGCAAGCGATCCACACTCTTAGCCGGCGCTATGGCTTCCATATTATCGAAGATGCCTCCCATGCTATCGGTGGCAAGTACCAGGGAGAATACATCGGCAGCGGACGTTACAGTGATATAACCGTGTTCAGCTTTCATCCAGTCAAGATCATCACCACCGCTGAAGGGGGTATGGCGCTGACGAACGATGATGCCTTGGCTAGCCGCATGGACCTGCTGCGAAGCCATGGCGTGACCAAGGATCCGGAGCTGATGACCCACGAATCGGATGGCCCCTGGTATTACCAACAAGTTGACCTTGGTTTCAATTATCGAATGACCGAGCTGCAAGCTGCGTTGGGCGTTACCCAGTTGGAGAGACTTGATGATTATGTCGCCCGACGCAACGCTTTGGCCGAGCGCTACGATAGCCAGTTGACCCGTCTACCCGTGGTCACGCCTTGGCAACACCCCGACAGCTACTCAGGGCGCCACCTCTATGTGATCCGTCTCAAACTGGATGAAATCGACGTCAGCCATCGCCAGGTATTCAAGTCCCTGCGTGAGCAGGGTATAGGCGTAAATCTACACTATATACCGGTGCATACTCAGCCCTACTACCTGGCGATGGGATTCCAGCGGAATGATTTCCCTGAGGCCCAGCGCTACTACGCCGAGGCTATCAGCCTGCCGCTTTACCCCACCATGACGACCGCCCAGCAAGACGAAGTCGTAAATGCCTTGCAGCAGGCAATGGAGGTCGCATGAGCGATAACGCTCGTTCGGGTAGCGTGGCGGTGATTCCCGCCCGGGGTGGCAGCAAACGGATTCCCCGCAAGAACATCAAGCCGTTTGCCGGTAAACCAATGATCGCCTGGTCGATCGAGGCTGCCATTGCCAGCGGCTGCTTCGATCGCGTCATCGTTTCGACAGATGACGATGAGATCGCCACGGTAACGAGGGAGTGGGGCGCCGAGGTGCCATTTCGTCGCCCGCCCGAACTATCCGATGACCATACTGCCACCATTCCCGTCATAGGCCATGCCATCGAGTGGCTCCGCGAACAAGGTGAAGCCCCAACTGCCGTATGCTGCCTTTACGCCACGGCGCCCTTCGTGCAGCCGGAAGACCTGAAAAAAGGCTATCAGAGACTGCAGTGTCATGAAGACGTGGACTATGCCTTTTCAGTGACCAGTTATGCCTTCCCCATTCAGCGAGCGCTACGCTTGACTCCGCAAGGGCGCGTGGCCATGTTCCAGCCGGAACACTTCAACACCCGCTCCCAGGATCTTGAAGAAGCCTGGCATGACGCGGGACAGTTTTACTGGGGGCGAGCCGAGGCGTGGATAAACGGCTTACCGATATTCTCGGAGCGTGCCATGCCGGTAACTCTCCCGCGCCATCGTGTGCAGGATATCGACACCCACGAGGATTGGCAGAGGGCCGAATGGTTATTCAAAGCTTGGCAGACGGAACAAGGGGCGGAGAATAGTGAGTTACCGGGCTGATGCAAACGGGGGAAAGGTCGTTGCCATTCGCGCCGATGCATCGCTCGAGATTGGCACTGGACACATCATGCGCTGCCTCACCTTGGCCCGTGCACTACGGGAGGCGGGAGCCGAGTGTCACTTCCTTTGCCGTGAGCACCCCGGCAATTTGATCGACCTGATTCAGGCCGATGGCTTCGTCGTGCATCGTCTACCGCTGGTTGGATATGACAATGCGGGCCAGCTTTCCCCTTTAAATGAGCGGCCCATATCCGAGGCTGTAAAAGAAGCCCAGCCGCATAGGTCGAATGGCATGACGGAGCATTCCCATTGGCTGGGCGCTCACTGGCAAGCCGATGCAGGCCTATGCAAGTCGATTCTCGAGGGCCTGGCCCCCGACTGGCTAATAGTGGACCATTATGCGCTGGATGCCTGTTGGGAAAAGACGGTGCTCTCTAAGGGTGCTCGTTTGGTAGTTATCGATGATCTGGCGGATAGATCGCATATAGCGGACATACTTCTCAATCAGAACCTGGGGCGCCGTGAAGCCGACTATCTAAATTTGGTTCCCGATAACTGCCAACTCTTGATTGGGCCGCGCTATGCTCTGCTACGCTCTGAATTCTCCGCTTGGCGTGAGACTAGCCTGAAGCGTCGAAACACTCCGCGGCTCCAGCACTTGCTGATCACTTTGGGAGGGGTTGATCAGGATAACGTCACTGGCCGAGTGCTCGAAGTGTTGAGCCAGTGCTGCTTTACCGATGAAATGCAGATCACTGTTGTGATGGGCGCGACAGCTCCCTGGCTCAATGATGTCCGAGTCAAGGCCCTAAGAATGCCATGGCCCACCGAAGTCGCGGTCAATATCGATGACATGGCGAGACGTATGGCCGAGGCCGACTTGGCCATTGGCGCGGCTGGCAGCACATCTTGGGAGCGCTGTTGTCTTGGTCTACCGACTGTAATGGTGGCTCTGGCCGAGAACCAGATATCGATTGCTCATCATCTGGACAAGGCCCGGGCCGCGATCTATGTTGGCTCCACTGCCATGCCGACCTGGGCACGTCAGTTGGGTCAGGCAATGGAAATGATTATCACAGAGCCGACCCGCCTCGAGGCAATGACGGAACACGCTGCCTACCTCACAGAAGGGCTGGGGGTGAAGACTCTCGTCGAATATTTATTGAATGATGGGTGAGATATGCAGATCACGCTTCTTTGCACAAGCCCTGAGCATCCCGTCAACGACTGGTTGGCACGTTGGCAGGCGTTGCATCAGGTAAACCATGATATCACTTTGTGCCGAGACAAAGGTGACCTGCCCGGCGGAGATATATTATTTCTCATTTCCTGTAGTCAGATCATCGATGCAGCCACTCGGGCGAGCTATCGATATACCTTGGTACTGCACGCCAGCGACCTCCCGCGCGGCCGTGGCTGGAGCCCTCATGTCTGGGCTCTGCTCGAGGGCGCTGAAGCTATTACGGTGAGCCTCCTTAATGCCGAGGATGGCGTGGATACTGGGGCTATCTGGGCCAAGCGGACTATACCAATACCGGCACACGCGCTATATGATGAAATTCACTGTTTGCTGTTCGACACGGAACTGGCGCTGATGGACGAGGCGTTACAGCTTATCTCGGCAGGGTGCGAGCCCGTGCCCCAACCCCTACATTTCCACCCGACCTATTATCGAAAGCGTACGCCATTGGATAGTGAGATCGACCCTAGACGACCCCTGAGTGAGCTGTTCTCGACTATTCGGGTAATGGATCCGCAGCGATATCCGGCTTTCTTTCGCTTACACGGACACATCTACACCATCGAGTTCAAGAAGGTGACCAACCATGAAGACAATTAATATCGACGGACGCGTGATCGGTCCCGAACAGCCTCCCTATATCATTGCTGAGCTTTCGGCTAACCACAATGGCAGAATCGAGACAGCGCTTAAGATAATTGAGGAGGCTAAGCGTGCAGGCGCTGATGCCATTAAGCTGCAGACGTATCGGCCGGAGACTATTACCCTTGACAGTGACCTGCCGGACTTTCAAATCAAAGAAGGTTTATGGAAAGGTTGTACACTGTATGAGCTCTATCAATGGGCACATACCCCTTGGGAATGGCATAAGTCACTTTTCGAACATGCCCGCAAGCTCGATATTACGATTTTCAGCTCACCTTTCGATAATACGGCTGTTGATCTGCTTGAAAGCTTGGGGGCGCCCGCCTACAAAATAGCTTCCTTCGAGGCTGTGGACCTGCCGCTGATAGAGTATGTTGCCAAGACGGGCAAACCGATGATCATCTCGACAGGTATGGCCGATGCCGAAGAGATCCAGGAAGCCATAGACGCCGCACGCGGTGCCGGCTGTGAACAGTTGGCGATTCTACACTGTGTCAGCGGCTACCCAGCACCGCCGCAAGATTACAATTTGCGTACTATCCCCAATATGCTTGAACGCTTCGGCCTGGTCACTGGCCTTTCGGATCACACCATCGACAACACCACAGCCATCGCAAGTGTAGCCTTGGGAGCCAGCGTAATAGAAAAGCATTTCACTTTGGACCGAAACGGAGGTGGTCCAGATGACAGTTTTTCGCTAGAGCCGTCTGAGCTCGCTGCTCTATGTCGCGATAGCAAGACTGCATGGCAAGCTCTCGGCAAGATAGATTACGGGCGTAAGTCGAGCGAACAAGGTAATGTTAAATTTAGAAGATCTTTATATTTTGTAAAAGACTTAGTTGCTGGGGATGTTATTACTAATGATAGCGTAAGGAGTGTGAGGCCGGGATATGGGCTGCCACCTAAATTTTTACAAAAAGTTTTGGGAAAAAAAGTAAATAAGGACGTGAAGGCCAACAGTCCAGTCTGCAAGGAAATCTTGCAAAATTAAATGAACTAAGCTGAAATGGCCGGGCTTTGATTTATAGTTGAGTTAAAAAGTAAGATTTTTCATACAATCCTAACGAGCCTGGCACAACTGATAGGTCGTTTAATTTTGATATATAGGTATAGGAAATTATTGGGGCCTACATGATTGAAAAAGTTATTAAATTAGAAGATAACTGCCACTTGTGGGAAGTCAAATATCGAGGAATTCCTGTGTGGAGCTACATTAGAGGAGTTTATTTTTCGCAATACTTGCCCTACAAAGCAAAAGTGAAGTTTTCTACTGCTGACATTTTTGCTTTTTTTACCTTCTTGACTATGCGATTTAGAAACGTTAAAGTTGTTTTCTTTTTGCCTGCAAGGGAAGATGTTATATCCTATCAAAAGGATGTTGTATGTGCTTTTAAAATTAGTAATCCAATTACTTTTATACGCGCGGAAGGAGGTGAAACGGGGAATGTTTTTTTTATAGAACTGCTTAGATTCATTTTTAGAAAAATTTCTTTTTTGTTTTGCTATAGCGAATATAAAAGGTTGAGAAGTGAAGTTTGGAGCGAGTTGAGCTTCGATCCAAGCATACCATTGCGCAATTTCCTAGGCGATTATTATTTTTTAAAGCTTATCGTTTTTTTCCTTAAAGGGAAAAAAGTGTATTATACAAACTGTGTGGTACCTCAAGTAGAGCGATTTGAAAACAGCCTTGATTCTTGTGAGTTGCAACATGGAGTTATACACAGTGAGCATTTGGACTATTCATATGTACCATACGTTAAAAATAGCGTAATAGTATATAGTGAACATTATTTGAATGTGCTAGAGAAAATAAAGTTCTCTGGTAAGGCTGTCGTTGTTAGGAAGTCAGTATATAAGAATGATATTTTTTTTGATTGCATTATTTTCACCACAATTAACTTAAAGTATTGCTCACTAGTCGATGAGCTTTTTAAATCTCTTAATTCACATGATCTAATTAGTAGATTGTATGTAAAAAAACACCCGCGTGACAATTACGCATATCAGTTTTTAAAAAAAGAGAAAATTCTTCTTAAGGCATCCCCCTTAGATGCTAAAATAGCGATATTGCCAGACACTTCTTTGATCATAAACATGGTTGAGGTTAAAAAAGAATTTATTTATTTACATCTTGAGAATATTTCTGTTGAGGAAATTAAAGAAACTTTATACCGAAAATACAAGGTTGACTCAAGCTTATTAAAGATCGCTACTAATAAAAAAGAATTACTTGATTTGATAAGAGCGTTTTTGTGAATATTTCGTTTAGCAAAACGTATATATATCTGGCGTTTTCAACTATATTCGTTCCATATTACTTTTCTATGGCCGCTATGGCGACCTGCGCCTCTGTTCTAATTTTTCAGGCTGTTATAAAGTTTAGAGCATGGGTGCCTGTGGTCTTTTTATCCCTGCTAAGCATTTTTATTTTTCACTTTTTTGGTGGTTATTTAATTACAGAAAGCTATAACTTATACTTAATAAAACCCTTTTTCTTTATTTTTTTGATCCTATCGTTACGAAGCGTGCTCTTTATAGAGGGAATGGACGGTGCAAGAGCCTTGATATTAAAATTATCCAAATTTACCACAATTGTTTTTTTCTTAATTACCTTTTTCCAGTTACTATTTCCTCAATATCCTATTTGGAATTACATGGCAGAGCATCACTACCACTTATTGGCGATGCAAAATAGTATTCGACCTTTTGGTTTGCTTGGAAACCCAACTCATTCAGGCTATTTGGCATTAATTCTTTGTGCTATTTTTCTTATGTTGAAGGAAAGATTTGTCTGGTTTTATCTTGCTTGTTCTTTATTGATTTTTATGCAAAATAAAGTTTCTATCATCACCTTCTCGTTATTGTTGTTGCCGGTTTTCATCAAGGATTTGCGGAAAAATCCATTAAACTTATCAGCGCTTTTTCTGGCTATTTTATTGGGCGGGGTGGCGCTTTACTTTATTTTATTTAAAACATTTGATAGATGGGCAGAAAGTAGTTTTCAAGTACACACAATCAACCATAGGGTAAACGTTTATAAAAGTATCCTATTAGAGGCGGATTGGTCGAACCTAATTTTATGGGGAGATGTGGAAGTATTTAATAGACTTTCTATGACTGCCTTTGATTCGTTACCAGCTCTATTGATTACTCAGTCGGGAGTGCTGGTGTCTTCTCTTGTAGTTTTAAGCCTGCTTTATAAAATATCTGATCGAAGGTCTTTCATTTTGTTTTTAGTTCTTGTTTTGCCTAGTCTAACTATGGTTGCTTTTTTTAATTTTCAGTATATACTTTTCTACGCACTTGTGTATGTTTTTATTACTTCTTATCTTCATTGCATGAGAAGAAGTTTATCAGTAGAACGTAAACTTAATGCAGCTGGAGTATAAATTGATCCCTTTCACAGTTCTTCTTTCAATATACGAGAAAGAAAAAAAAATAAATTTTAATAGCGCCATGGAGAGTATTTGGGACTATCAAAGCTTGAAGCCAAACCAAATAGTATTGGTTAAAGACGGCCCCCTTCCAGCCGATTTGGAATTGCTAATAGAAGAATGGGAAAAAAAAATTGGAAAAGATACCTTTGATCTAGTTAGTTTAAGTGAAAATGTCGGGCTTGGAGCCGCGCTAAATCAAGGAATCAATATTTGCCGTAATGAATTGATTGCTCGGATGGACACAGATGATATTTCTTTACCTCATCGTTTTGAAAGGCAGATTGCCTTTATGCATGAACATCCTTGCGTTGATGTTTTAAGCGGCGCAATAGAAGAGTGGGATGAGAATTTTGAAGAAAAAATATTCACCAAGCGCCTCCCTATAAAACATGAAGAGATAGTTAAGTACTCTAGTTTAAGGTCGCCAATTAACCATCCGGCAGTTGTTTTTAAAAAAAGCGCTGTTATCAAAGCGGGAGGCTATCCTGAAATTTATCCTGAAGATTACGCCCTCTGGATAGAAATGCTACATAAAGGATGCATATTTTCGAATATACCAGAAGTGATCTTGAGAATGCGCACTGGTGTTAGTTTTTATGCTAGGCGTGGACGTAAATTTCTTTCAGGTGAACTTTATGTTCTTCGCCTTCAGTTAGAATATGGAATGATATCTAAGCTCAAATACGTCTCGCTCGCGACTTCAAGGTCTATGCTAAGATTGTCTCCCTCCTTAGTTAGAAGGTTACTATATAAAACATTTCGGAAAGTCTGAGAGGTGGTTGTTGCACGTTACTTGGTATGAAAACTAATTTTAGGGTTGGCATAAATCTCTTAATAAAGTGCCACTAAACGAATTGTTTTTGGTTGGAATGTTTGATATGTTTATTCTTGTTACGGGCGGGGCTGGATATATAGGATCTCACACAGTTCTGGAGTTGCTGGAAACCGGTCACAAAGTAGTGGTGCTGGACAATTTGGTAAATGGTTCATACGAGTCTATACGCAGAATTGAAAAGATTTCTGGAAAATCAGTGCCTTTCGTTGAGGGTGATGTCCGTGATCGTGATTTGTTGAGTAAAATTTTTCTAAATTATCAAATCGAAGCTGTAATTCATTTTGCAGGACTAAAGGCTGTGGGCGAAAGCGTTGTTACGCCATTAGCATATTACGATGCAAACGTCGTTGGCAGCCTTGTGCTATGTCAAGCTATGGCTGATGCAGGTGTGTATAGCCTTGTGTTTAGTTCTTCAGCGACTGTGTATGGCCCGCATGCACCTGTGCCGTATGTCGAAGACATGCCTAGGGCATGGACTACAAGTCCATATGGAAATAGTAAGTCGATAGTAGAACAGATGCTAGAAGAGCTTAGTCAATCTGACCCGAGATGGAGGATTGTCCTCTTGCGTTACTTCAATCCTGTCGGGGCTCACCCGACAGGATTGATAGGAGAAGATCCTCGTGGCGTACCTAACAACTTAATGCCGTTTATTTCTCAAGTTGCGATAGGGCGTATCCCTGAGCTTACGATCTATGGTAATAATTACCCTACCAAAGATGGTACTTGCATTCGGGACTATATTCATGTTATGGACTTGGCGTCAGGCCATGTGTTGTCCCTAAAGGCTTTAAGAAATGGAGTGAATACTTATAATTTAGGGACTGGAGAAGGTATATCAGTATTGCAACTCGTAAAAACTTTCGAGAATATAACAGGCCAATCCGTGCCATACCGTTTTGGCCCTAGGCGTGAAGGAGATCTTGCCGCTTTTTGGGCTGACCCCAGTCAGGCTCAACGCAAACTGGGTTGGTGCTCCGGGAGGGGTATTGAGGAAATGGTAAAGGATACTTGGCGATGGCAGAAAAATAACCCAAATGGTTATGACGCTAGCTAAGCTAAATAGTTCGTCTTCCCGGTTAGTAGTAACTAAAGTGCTTGCTTCGTCTTAGAGTTCTCTCCGATCCTTATGGTTAATTCCGCAAGAATGCTTGTTGTTTTTTCTACAACTAACTTCTTTAGTTGGCCAGTTTCTTGGTGAGGATTTTTTGTTCCGTTATTTTAATCTCTAGGTGTATTAACATATGCTTAGTTAGTTTTATTAATGGAAGGGTTGCCATTCGGTTATAGGTTGGTGCTTGCTAACAAAGATTAAGGAAAGGCTAATAGGGCGATGGAGAAAATGAGTAAAACAGGATATGAACGACGCCATTCGCGGTGGTACGAAGCTCTCCTTCTTGGTTGGCCATTCCAGTTGTTAGTAGGGGTGCTGATTACTGTCGGGATGCCTTCTTTGGAGCGCTGGGGCTGGGGGTTTTGGGACTATTTGCCCCCTGTTCGCAGCAATACTTTATTGGCATGCATGCTGGCCTTTATAGGAGTACTCTGGACGCTTCGTCGAATGCACCGTTTTCCCGGTGCGCGAGTATCCGCATTTATTGCCCCTACGGTTTCATCGGCTTATTTGTTAGTGGTGGCAGTTCTTTTTTTTACTCGAGAGGAATATACGCGACAAGTACTGTTCGGAAGTTTTCTGATGAGCTTGGGCTGGTTTTATTTGGCATTTTTTATGGGGCGTCGTTATCGTCGAATGAAATTAGCCATTGTCCCCATTGGACGTGTGGATGAATTACGTCCTACTCCCGATATAGAGCTACGAAGCTTGCCTCAACCGGATTTGGCTGGCGTTCGATATGATGGTGTTGTGGCCGACTTGCATGACGATGAACTATCTCCTGAATGGGAAAGGTTCCTGGCTCGCTGTACGCTACATCATATACCCGTTTACCATGTGAGGCAGATTCAAGAATCTTTGACCGGACGTGTAAGAATTGAACATTTGACAGAAAATGAGTATGGCAGTCTATTGCCATCACTGAGCTATCAAGGAGTAAAACGTTGCATTGATTTTATAGCGGCTTTGCTTCTTCTACCACTTCTAGCGCCTATAATGCTGGTGACTGCTATTTTTATTCGCCTGGATAGTCCCGGCCGTGCGCTGTTCATACAGCAGCGAATGGGCTTCCGTGGTGTGCCTTTTAAAGTTTATAAGTTTCGTAGTATGCATGTTGAAAAAAAAGGCAAGGGTTTTACAGAAGGAGAAAATGATCCGCGTATCACGAGGGTAGGTAGGCTCATTCGGAAGTGTCGCTTGGACGAGCTCCCGCAGATCTTTAATGTGCTGAAAGGCGAAATGAGCTTCATTGGCCCACGTCCGGAGTCCATGGAGCTTTCCGAATGGTACGAACGTGATGTGGCGTTCTTCAGCTACCGTCACGTGGTACGGCCAGGGATTTCCGGGTGGGCCCAGGTTGAGCAAGGGTACGCCGCCGAAGTGGATGGAATGACAACTAAACTTCAGTACGATTTTTACTATATCAAGCATTTCTCGCTATGGCTGGACATTCTTATTGCTTTCAAGACACTCAAGACAATAGTAACGGGTTTTGGGGCGAGGTAATGCCCGAGGATGGAGCGTGTCCGTTTCGTTTAGGGGCTGCAGCATTCATTCCTTTACTGCCGTTGCTGGTTACGGCACATTATTTCTCCCTGCCTCGTTGCCGCGCCTTGCGCGGCAACGTCGTTCTGGCCGCCTGGAATCTGCTACCATGCGCGCTCCTTTTATGACGTGAAGAGTGGCGTAGCAGTGAGGCACCCCCTATCCTACCTTGAACCGGGCGTATCGTGCCCCACTTGGCATTCCCCCCTGTGGCTCTGTTGGCTTGGCCTGTTAAGTGTTTTGCTCTACGCAGGGCTGCGCTTGGTCGCGCATGATATCGGTGAGTTGGCCGGCACCCTGATGGCCTTGACGGGGCTTTTTGCCGTCCTGCGCTGGGGGCGGGGCATTCGCGGCAGTGGTCCGCTATGGTTGCTGCTGGCCGTCGTGGGGGTGCAGTTGATGTCTTGGGGCGCCGGATATCTTAGCCATCCCGAATGGGTGACCGACAATCCCCGGCTCGATCGGCTTGCCAAGTGGTTCCTTTTTATCGGCTTGGCATGGTGGCTGCGAGGAAGCACGCGCGCCACCCTGCTGGCCTGGAGCCTGGGCCTGTTTGGGCTCGTGCTGGCCGTGTTCTTGCCCGAGGGTAGCCTTGAGCAATGGCAGTTGGGGCTAAGAGGGGCGCGGGCCGAGTTCGCGATTCGCAATGCTCAGCATGATGCCATGCTCTTCGGAACAGGCTTGCTCGGGCTTGTCTGCTTTGCCGGTCGTTGCTGGCGAGGGAACGGTACCCTGATGTGGGCACGCCGCCTGCTTTGGGCACTGGCTTTGACGGTTTGCGTAATGGGTATCGTGGTGACGCAAACCCGGGCCGTGTGGCTGGCGGTACTGGTGGTAATACCGCTGATGGCTGGCTTGGTGTGGTGGCATGGTCGGGCCACATCGCGCAATTCAAAGTGGGCCCTGGTCATCGTGGCATTGGTAATGTTGGCAGGGGCGATGGCCCTGCATGAGCCGGTAACCAAACGGCTTGCGGGTGAAGAACATATCCTCATCCAAGCCATGGAAGGTGATTGGAAGTCGATTCCCTACAGCAGTATCGGCAATAGATTGGTGACGTGGCGAGCTTCGATAGACTGGATTGCCGAGCGGCCGTTGGTCGGTTGGGGCGAAAAAGGGCGCAGCCTTGTCATCGACTATACCGATTGGTTGCCTGAAAGAACCCGGAATCATTACGGGCATCTGCATAATACGGTGCTCGAAGTTCTCGTCAGTTACGGCCTGTTGGGCTTGGCAGTGGTGCTTACGCTAATCGCTTGGATTGGCCTCGGCACTTGGCGTGCGTGGCGGGCGGGCACGATGCCAAGGGACATGGCGTTGTTCGGAGCGGCTTTCTTTCTATTCTATGTCATTGTCAACCAATTCGAAGCTTATAGTAATTTTTGGACCGGTGCCTATGTCCAGAACTTGATCGCAGGCGGGCTGGTAACCCACATCTGGCGCTGGCAGTGGGAAAGCGGTCAGCGTGTCTTTAACACTTGCAAACGCAAGGCAGATTCCTGATGCGTACCCTGGTGGTGGTTCGCTCGCTCAAGATGGGCGGTATGGAACGCGTGGCGGTGAACTTAGCGGATGCCTTTGCCCAGGCCGGGCACGAGAGCCACTTGCTCAGTTTCCGGCGTGTGAAGAAGCCGCTGGCCCCGGAACGCGAGCAGGTACGGCAGCATCATCTAGCCCTGCGGTGGTGGTCACGGGCTACCGGGGTGGGCCTATTGCTCGAGTTGTGGGCTAGGTTATTCCTGAATCCTCTGGTCAGACGCTCGCTGTTCTTGGGCAGCGGAATCATGGGAGGTGTGGTGTTTCGGGTATGGCTCAGGACCTTCGAGCGGCAGTATGGGAAAGTGGATCGTATCGTCTTTCGTGGGGTGGGTACCTTCGAGATGGTTTGGACATTCCGTGACGATAGGGCCTGCTATGTCCTCGAGAACATCTTGCAGCTTGGCAAGAAACTTCGGCGCCAGCGGGTCTTCGCGCGCTGTTTATACCAGGGGCGGCATCTCGTGGCCGTCTCCGATGGGGTGGCGGACAGCGTTCGCCAGGCCATGGACACGTTGCGCTTCAGGCCGGCTTCCCTGCGGGTGATCTACAACCCCTGCCCGGTGGAAAGTATCCGCCGGCAGATGCGACAACCCGACCCGGACCTTCCCAGCGAGCCTTATATCGTGAATGTGGGGCGGCTGGTGCCGGCCAAGGACCAGGCGCTTCTGCTGCGAGCCTATTCCCAGTCGGGCGTCTCGCTGCCCCTGGTGCTGGTAGGGGACGGCCAGGAGCGCGACCGACTCGAAGCGTTGGCGAAAGAGCTGGGTATCGCCGAGCGCGTCGTGTTCGCAGGGCAGCGAGACAATCCGTACCCCTGGATGCGCCATGCCCGCCTGTTCGTGCTGAGTTCGCGCTTTGAAGGCATGGGTATCGTGCTGTTCGAAGCCTTGGCTTGCGGAACGCCGGTGCTTAGCGTGGATTGCCCGGGGGGCATTCGCTCGGTGCTGAAGGGGGAGCTTGAGACAAGTATCGTCCCTCACGATGAGAATAGTCTGGCGACCGGTATCCACGATGCCGTTCAGGGTGAGAAACCGAGAATCGAAGCAAAGTGGTTGGGCGACTTCCGACCTGAGGAGGTGGCGGAGCGTTTCGTTTTACCGAGACATCGGGATGCGCCTTCGGCCTTGACGAAATGATCGTTCTTGGCCTTACCAGGGCTTGAGAAAGAACGTAAGTCTTCCGTGAGGGTTGTCGTCGGGCGCTGGCGGGGGCCGCTTGTGTTATCAGGGCTGTGTTCGAGGGGGATCGAGTGGGAGCGTTACGTAGAGCATGACGCATATTCTTTTCCTGACGGACCATCTCGGTGGCGGCGGAGCGCCGATTTCCATCCTTGCCTTGGCCAATGTACTGATGGCACGCGGCTGTTCGGTGACGATACTCTCCTTACAGGATAAGGTTTGGCATGAGCCGCCGGAGGGGGCCGACATTCACGTACTGAGCTTTGCCTACCGTGGCCTATGGCAGAAACTTCGGCGCTATCGTCTCCACGCTCGACGTTTGAATGTCTGGCTTGCCAGCCAGTCCCGCTCTTTCGATCTGGTAGTGGCGAACTCGCACTACAGCCATCAGGTGATCAATCGCTCCTGCCTTGCCGACAGGGCCTGGCTCTGCATTCGGACCGACCCTGCCGCCGATCTCATGGGGTCGCATCGCCCACGTAGGCTCGCCCGTCTGCGCCATCTTTACCATGGGCGCAAGGTGCTGGGTATTTCCAGCGGCATGCTCGATTCACTAAGGCAACTGGAAATCGTTCCGGCCCAGTGGCGGATGATCCCGAATGTCATCGATGCACATGCCATACAGGCAACCATGCGCGTGCCCGTCCCCTACGAGGACTACATCGTCTATGTTGGTCGCTTGGAAAGGCGGCAGAAGCGCTACGACAGGCTGTTCTACGCCTATAAAACCAGTGGCGTATCCCAACGCCTTCTGGTCGTGGGCGATGGGGAGATCGATGAGGCAAGAGCGTTAGCCGTTTCGCTCGGTATTTCCGACCGAGTCATCTTCCTGGGCAAGCAGGCCAATCCTTATCCGTACATGCACCATGCACGATTGCTCGTTCTGGCTTCGGATTATGAAGGCTTCGGCCGGGTGATTGCCGAATCCCTGGTGTGCGGTACGCCTGTCGTCAGTACCGATTGCCCATCAGGCCCAAGGGAGATTCTCTTGGGTGAGCTCGCGGAATGCCTGGTGCCACTGGACAATGGCGAGTTGCTAGGGCGACGCATGGCGGAGTTGATTGAGAAGCCGCCCGTCATAAGGCCCGCTCACTATGCAGCTTACACGCCCGAACACATCGCCGATCAGTACCTTTATCTGGTTAATCGCGACGGCGAGCCCCCCATGGCGAAAGAGTGAAATCACTCCCTCAGGTATTACCCTCGTGATGTCTATCGTACTCGCCCCGAAGCTTGTTGGCGGTCAACGACTTCTTGAGTTCCGGCGTCACGTTATGTCTTGATCATCATGCGTCGAGCTTATAGCGCCTCGAACTGAGGCAGCACCGTTTCCTTGAGGAATTGCCGATAGTGGCGTTCCTGGATCTCGATGGGGGCCTGGTCCATGCGTGCGATCGCATCGGCCAGGCCCTTTTCGTTTTCGGGGGCCACCAAAAAGCCAGCCAATTCCTGGGTGAGGATCTCTCGCGGGCCACTGGGGCAATCGGTACTGATGACGGGAGTATGAAGTAACAGCGCCTCGATGAGGACTCGTGGCAATCCCTCGGCGTCGGACGTCAGGATGACCGCCTTGGCCTGGGCAATCCAAGGGTAGGGGTTATGATGATAACCAGCCAGGATGACGCGGCTTTCGAGGCCGAGCTCCTCGATCTGTTCCCGGATGACGCCTTCGTGCTCCGGTCTGCCCTTGCCCATGATGACCAATGGCGTCTCGACGCCACTCTTGGCGTAGGCGCGCAGCAACCGGTCATGACGCTTGCGCGGCTCCAGGGCCGCCACGCAAAGGAAATAGTTGGTCGGCGGCAGTTCGGCAGGCTCGGCGGCCATGGCCACGAAGGGTTCGCGCTCGTAGGGGTTGTAGATGGGAAGGATGCGCTCGGCATTCAGGCCGATCACGTTCTCCAGGTTCTCCTTGACGCCTTGGGAGACGGCAATGACCTGGCGGCCGTGATAGAAACGCCGCACCTTCTCGAAGGCGCGCCTGCGCTTCTTCGGATCGCTGAACTTGGCCGATACATCGGACTTCACCCAGAAATAGAGGTGGGGAAGACGCAGATGTCGAGTGATCTTGTCGCAGGAACAGGAAATGACCACGTCGGGCTGCCATGCATCGAGTGCCTCGCCGATCTGCTTTGCCTGCCACTTCTCGGTGAGCACCGTGGAGGTGGCCTTGGTGACTGAGGTGACCACGCCCAGGTTTTCGATGGGTAACCCTTCGGGAAGACGGTGCTCGATCAGCTTCCGCAAGGTGAAGACGATAACCTCGTGGCCCCGTTGGCGTAGTTGATCGGCAGTATAGAGCAGCGACTTCTGTGCGCCGCCACCGTAAAGGTCTTCGATAACAAAGGCGAAGCGTTTGCGGGCCACTGGCACTCCTTTTGTTGACGGCTGACAAATAGGCAAGAGGCTACCACAAAGAAAGAGAATGACGATGCATAGATAATGGCGTTACCGAGTGGACAGGCCACGTTACTTTCCGTGAGCCAACGTTGAAGAAACCCTACGCAATCGACCCCAAGGCTTAACCGGAAGCATGGTAGTGTTCGCCTTTTTTCGCGTGGCGGGAAGGGCCGCTAGGTCAGTGCCTGGTGGAACCGCAGGCGAAGGCTCTTGTCTCAGGACGACTGCCACGCGGTTCATCGTGCATGACGCGCGGTGCAACGTACCACACGAGACGTAAAGGGGAATACCGATGAGGAAGTGGGTTGTGCTGGCCTTTGCCAGGATCGTCAAACTGCTGGCCAACGTGACCAAGGTAGGCGCCTATGCCTTCCATGCGCTCTTCCCCGGTAAGCGTTTCCTCATTCCCGAGCGGGCGGGCCCCTGGTGGCGGTCTCGTCGGTCGACCGAAGTGCCCCGTATCATCTGGCAGACCAATTTCACCGACAAGGTGACGCTACCGGTTTACCTCAACTATCTGTTCAATCGGCTGATGGCGCCGGGCTTCGAGTATCGCTTCATGATTACCGAGGCGCGGGCGGACTTCGTCCGCGCGAACTACTCGCCGGCGATCTTCGACGCCTACTCACGATTGCAGGTGGGGGCGGCCCAGGCGGACTTCTGGCGCGTACTGGTATTGGAGCAGCATGGCGGTGTCTACCTGGATATTGATGCCCACGTGGTGTGGCCGCTGGAGCGTATCGTCAAGCCGGGCATGGAAGAGTTGTACCTCACCACCCGGCGCGGGAAGCTCACCAATTACTTTATTGCCAGCAAGCCGGGCAACCCGACTATCGGTCGCCTCGCCGACGCCATCTACACGAACATCGTGAGCGACTCCGGCAGGAAGGTCTTCGACCTGACGGGGCCAGGGGTGTTCAACCAGGTGTTGTCGGATCGCGAGGTTCCCACGGCGTCGTACCGCTATACCTGCAACCAGGGCAACTTCACCAACGAGTACTTCCAGTACATCGACAAGCCCGAAGGCAAGTGGACGAAACAGCAACACAAGATCGATGTCGTTCGGAAGCGCGAGCCTGTCAAGCAGAAGCCATGATCGGTGACAGAGCCTCGTGCAGCTTGCTTCCCTACAGGGTCAGGTTCGCGTAACCACATCGATGGCCCTTTCCAGTGCGCCCCTTCCCTTGGCATTCCCTTTGTGCTGTTCCCACCAGAGTTGATGAATGCTTCTTATCCTTACCGTAGCGCGTCGAATGCCAAGCGTTTGCGCCATGGCGAGCCTGTGCAGCCCTTTATTGATCTTGACCAGATGGCCATTCCGGTCAATGGCGATGCCGAGTTTGTCCTTGCCCAGGTCGGCCTTGAAACCGAAGCAGCTCATATCTTCCATGTAGAGCCGATAGCGGCTCAGGTAGATCAGTATGCGCGCTTCCGAGTCGAGCACGATACCG
Source organism: Billgrantia pellis (assembly GCF_008297955.1). Lineage (GTDB taxonomy): Bacteria > Pseudomonadota > Gammaproteobacteria > Pseudomonadales > Halomonadaceae > Halomonas > Halomonas pellis. The sequence goes on from NZ_VTPY01000001.1 coordinate 617,948, forward strand.
TGGTGGTGTGAACGAAGTGGGCGACCTTGCTCCAGTTTTTCCGTTAATTCGGCATAGCTATTGCTTGTCGTCAGGTCGAGGCGGTGGTCCCAGATATCCTGTACGAATCGCTGCCGCTGGCTACGGGAAAGGTCTGCTGTTACTAGGTCCCAGTCTCCGGGCCAAATGAAAATATTGGAGACTTTGCGCCGTTGGGTGCGGTTTGGAAAGGAGTCGGGAAAGCTCAGCCCTTGGCTCAGTTGATTGGGGTCGATATCGAGATCCAGCCGACCGTTGAAATACGCTTCCACGCTGCGGCGGGGTAATCCGTGGGTTTCCAGCAGGCCGCCGCCGGGCTTGCCGTTCAGCCAGCGCTCGAAGAGCTTGTCTTCCACCGGGCGACCCAAACGGCGCTTGAAACTCTCCTTCAACCGATAACCCGTACGAGACCGCAGCATCCGAAAGCGCAGTGCAGGGTCATATAACGGAGGGTAGACGCGCTCACCGCTGGGCGTCTTGGGGGCGTGGCGCTGCTCGATTTCCGCCTTGATGAGTTCCTGCAGTTCAACGTCAAGCGTGCGAGACGGCGCGATGGGCGGTACCTGCTCGACCAGCGTTGCCAACCATGCGCCGCTCAATTGGACAGGCCGCGGTCCGGTGGGCGTTTCCACTGTCGCGGTATCGCCGGCTGGCATGCTTGCCAGGCGGTACCTCACGGCCTGAGGGGAGCCGTGCAACGCCAATAATTGACTGTATAGCCGACTGCCGAGGATGCCTAGCAGCCACACGCTAGCGGAAAGGTGTCTGTCTCGCCCGGGCAGGTTGCGCCAGGCAAGTAACAAAGTGTCTCGACAGACCGCATCACGATGCTGTGGCTGTTCGAGAAAGCGGGCCGTAACACCAAGCAGGCGGGGCAACCAGCCACTTATCAGCCGTTCGTAAGCAACTTCCTCGGCACTGCTACCTTCTATAAGAGCTTCCAGCCGCTCATTTTCGGCTCTGGCGGACAATTTCCTTTCCATGACAAGCCCGTGACGTTGGAAAGAATTATTGTACGATACTTAGGCCTCGGCCTTCGAACAGGTGCCGCTGAGCCGTTTTGGTCAATGCATAAGCATCCCTTGCCTTATCGCTATCTGACGGTTGGCATGGCGAATAAAGCAAGTCTAACGCCAAGGCCTGATCAGGCCACGTCGCGCAGCGCATCCGGTCGGGGGCACTGAGTGGGATCTCGACCAGCCGATCGTTGCCTGAGAACCAGGTGAGATTGCCCGCATGATAGAACTCGGCCAGTTGCGGGGCGGTGGGATCCAGCAGTGAATGGCCCATTGCGTTGGGCATGGTCAGGCCGAGGATATCCGCCACGGTGGGGGCCACATCGCGATGATGGGCGATCCGTTCCGGCTTGGCGGGGGAGACCCTGACGGGGGCATGGATAAGGAAGGGCAGCAGGAAGCGATCCAGGGGAGTGCTGGCGACCCGGGTGGTATGGTCGGAAACCAGCACCAGCATCCAGGGATGCTCCCATTCACGCTGCTCCAGGGCCGTGACGAACTCACCGAGTTCGTGGTCCGCCAAGCGCATGACGTTGCGCATGGCACTGTGACGGTCGCTTCCCGCAAGCAAAGGAGGAAAATCCGGCCGAAGCTCAGTGGCATGGGTGGAGTTGGTGTTGATGCCGGCGAAGAAGGGCTCTTGAAGCTGATCGATTGTCTCGAGCACGAAGCGGTAGAGGTCGTGGTCGTAGACGCCCCAGGCATTTTCCGCATAGTCCCGCGTCACGATATCGGCCTTGCCGTAGCTTGCCGAGAAGCCGAGCGACTGGGCAAATGAGCCGACACCGCTGGTGTTCTCGTGCGAACCCTGGAAGAAGGCTGTCTGCCAGCCATGATCGCGAAGGATTTCCGGAAGGCAGCGGTAGTCGTTCATGGCCAGCCTGGTTTCCGCCACGCTTCGCCCCAGTGGGTTCTGGTAACTGCAGAATAGGCCGAACATGCCTTCGCTGGTGCGCAGTCCGCTGGAGACCATACGGTAGGTGCTGAGCGATCGCTCGGCAAGGGCATCGAAATGGGGAGTTATCGGCTGGCCATTCGCTTCCGCTTGGCTGTGATAGCTCGACCAGCTTTCTAACATCACGAAGACAACGTTGACGGGACTGACCGTGTCTTGGACCCGGGAAGGTTGATTCGAAAGGCGTTGGCGATAGAGCGCCCTGACGCGCTGCTGGGCTTCACTGTCGTCCATCCACTCGAGGGCGATGGGCTCGATGGTGTTCTTGCTGCTGCTTTGCAGGCCGTACAGGGCGGCATAGGCGCCGTTGAGTGCCGCAGTGGCTTCGCTGCTGTTGCCAAGACGCAGGGCATCATCCGGACCTTGGGGCAGGCCGTTGATACTGCCGCGTACGAGCAGCACCGTGGCGGCGACGACGGCGATCACGTTCAGCTCCAGCCGCCAGCCGCGGCGTTCGCTTCTGCTGGGCCACCAGGGGAACTGATAGGCGAGGCAAAGGAGGAAGACAATGCCCAGCACCCAAGGCCAGTGCAGCACGAGCATGTTCAGCAGGCTACCGGCCGAGTTCAGGAGTTCTCCCGCTTCGTAACCCAGGTGCCGTCCGGTTTCCTGCCAATAGAGCCAGTCGCCGAGGTGCGCACTGAGCAGTATGGCCAAGGCAGGCATCAGCCACCCCTTGCGTGGCAACGTCGGCAGCAGGCGGGCGAAAGGCCACATGACGAGAACGGTGAGTCCGGCCAGTAGCGCAGCGACCGCCAGGTCGAAGCGCAGGCCCCACCACCAGGCACGTTGCCAGAGGCCTTCGGGCACCATCATGTCTGCGGAGAGCAACCTGATTCCCCAAGTGACAAGAGCGAGCAGGGTGGAAAAGAGTAGCCAGGTGCGAAAGAGCGAGGGAACGGTCGTTTGGGTTGTCGTCTTGACGGGCATGGGTACGTTCATGGGGCGTGATGTCAGGTAGCCTGGGCCGGGAGATGGCAGTATCAGGGAGGTATCGGCCGCAGAGCAGGTAACTTTAATAAAAGTGACATCAGCCCTTCATTCGAGCGTGCTCAGAAGGGGCGATCTACTCACGCTGCGCCACCTCTCGCATACGCTCAGGCCGATGTCTGGCGTGTGCTGTGCGCAGGCGAAAACCGGTGGGATGGGGTGGGATTTCACTGGGGGTAGTTCGGAACAGGCGTATACGGAGCCGGTGGGTCAATGGCCTTCGCCCGCATGTTGCTTCCGGTTTTGGGCGCTCACCTTGTCGATGACGACATCGGGGTGGTGACGCTGGATCGCCGCCCTGAACGCTTCTTCCCGCTCACCGGGAACGTCGACGATCAGCAGCATGGCGCCTCGTTTGATCGCCTTATCGTACTGGCTGACCTTGATGTCGCGCACGGAAACACCCACCATCGAGCTGGCCCATACGCCGAACAGCGCGCCAAAGACCACCATGCCAAGGGCCATCCAGACAATGTTCGTGTCGACGAGAACGAAGTGAGCGATCAGGCCCAGCACCAGGCCGAGCACGGCCCCGACGATGGCACCGCGCATCGAGGCATTGACGACATCGGTCGTCTGAATCAGGGTGGCGCTCGGTACCCCCTCCGTTTCCAGGGGCTTCCAGTCCTTGCCCATGACGTGCAGGTGATCCTTGGTCAAGCCCATCCCACCGAGTTCGTCGACGATGGCGGTGGTGGTTTCCTTGTCGGGTATCAGAAAGTACAAGCGTTGCATTGCATTCTCGCTGCTCTGAGGGGCGGGCGGGCTTTCCTTAAGGTGTAGCAGCTGGGCGGCGAACCTTGCCAGGTTCCCGCCCTTTCCAGGTTCGACGGCCGTATAAGGCCGCAGGCACCTGCTCGACCCAATGGCTCGACCAGGGGAGAGGTGGCCGTCGAAGGCGACGGCCATATCCACCTTGCCGGTATGGCTGGCAACCTCCACCGTCATCGAACCTACCCTCAAGCCCAGCGGGCGATAGACGCGGGTCAGGAGACTAGTGTCGTGTCGGTGCGCTTGGGTAACGATATTGTAACAAAATGTTTACTTGACGATGATCATGTCTATAATCGTTAATGCCTAAACAATCTATGTCGTTTAGCTCATAACAACTATGACAATGGCTGGCTCGGATGCATGGCGTGCGACGCAGAAGTGTGACATTCGCCTGGTGCTTTAGGCTGGCTTGCCTCTCGACGAAGAAACTGCCAATGGCCCTTATCTCTTTTTCCAGTAGAGAGCACTCCGAGCGTGAGCGTCTCGATGCCGCGCGCGAGTTCTATGCTGCCGTTGCCAATGTGGAGCTGGAGGTCCCGCGAGGTGAATGTCCCGAGATCGAGGCGCGTATTCAGCTGCTGCCGGGCGTTTCCATCGCCAGTGTCGAGTGCTCACCGCTGATTGCCCAGCGCGAACTGACGAGCCTTGCCGACGGCAACGACGATATCTCATTTCTGCTGAACCCGTCGGGGCAGGGCGGTTGGACCACATCACAGCCCAGGTTGGGCGAGGCGACCTGTCATGCCGGTGAAGGGTGCCTGGGTTTCAATGAACTTCCAGGTCGCGTTGCTTTCCACGGTTCGCGGGTACGCTTCCTCAGCATTGGTTTTTCGCGCCGGCTGTTGTCGCCACGACTCAACCAGGACATACGTCCCGCAGTCGACAAACTCTTGCGCACGGAACCGTTGCGTCATCTTAGCAGGCTGGCGCTGGCGCTCACTGCGAGCGGAATGGATCGGGCCGATCGGGATCCGGTCGCGCTGGCCGAACAGATGACCGACCTGGCCGCGCTGTGCCTGGGGGCCTCGCCGGATGCGGCGTATCGTGCCCGAGGGCGAGGCCTGCGTGAGGCTCGGCTGCGTGCCATCAAGGCCGACATGTTCGCCCATGCCGGTCATGGCGACCTCACACTTCCCGAAGTCGCCAGGCGACACGGTGTTTCACCCGGTTACCTGCGGGCGCTTTTCCGCCACGAGCGGACCACGTTTACCGATTACCTTCTGTCGCTGCGCCTGCAACTGGCGTGGCGGCGGCTGGTGGCCCCGCGCTTTGCGCAGCTTGCCGTCAGCGAGATCGCTTTTGCTTCCGGTTTCAACAACCTTTCCTGGTTCTATCGCGCTTTTCGCCAGCAGTTCGGCATGACCCCCACCGAGGCTCGTCTCGAGGCTGGCGCGTTCGCCGCTGGGGCACCGCTTCGGGACGGCGGGCGTCACGATGTGACGCTGAGTGGAAGATGAGAAAAAAGTGTGCTGATAGGCTCATGCCAAAGCAGCAGACCCTAATAAAACGATAACGCGACGTGGGTGTGGCCGCGTCGAGTGCGCAGCAGGAGCAAAATCACGATGAAGGTACGCGGTACCCTTCCCCTTCGGCGCGTTGCCGTAGCGCTTGGCTTCGGCTTGCTGTCGCCCCTGGCGATGGGCAGCAGCCTTTTGCAGCTGCACGAATTGGCGACCAGCAACGATCCTCAGTTCCAGGCCGATTTCCATGGCAAGCAGGCCACCGATGAGCGCTATTACCAGGCTCGTTCGGCGCTGTTGCCGCAGGTGAGCGTCAATGCCAGCCGCAGCGAGATCACTCAGGACATCGTCAGTTCCGACAACGAGGTCTTCGACAGCGGCAGCACTTCCTTTCCCACGACGTTGTATGGCGTTTCCATCGAGCAGTCGGTATACGACTACTCGCGTTGGGCGGCTTTCGGCCAGGCCAAGCAGGAGATCCAGCAGGCGGCTTCCGAGCTCGAGGCGGCGCGTCAGGACCTGTACCTGCGCGTGGCCGAGCGTTACTTCACGGCACTGGCGCTGCGCGAGAACCTGAGTTTCCTGCGTGCCGAGAAACAGCAGGTGGGCACCAATCTCGACCAAGTGCGGGCGCGCCATGAGGACGGTCTGGCCCGAGAGATCGATCTGCTGGATGCCGAGGCGCGTTACCTGCAGGTAGAGGCCCGCGAGCTCGACGTGGAAAACCGTCTGCGCGATGCGCTGAACGCGCTGGAGGAGGTTACCGGCGTGCTGCCCAACCGCTTACGCCTGGTCAACGGCAACCTCCAACTGGAGCGCCCCCAGCCGGATTCGCCTGACGCCTGGACCGAGCTGGCGTTGCAGCGCAATCCGCGCCTGCAGGCGGCAAGCCTGGCGGTCGAGGTGGCCATGCAGAGCGTGAAAGTCAGACGCGGCGGACATTTTCCCACCGTGGACCTGAGTTTGAACTACGAGAACGACGATACCGAAGGATCGCTGTTCGGCGGGGGCAGCCAGGTCGAGACCCAGACCATTCGCCTTGGGCTGAACGTGCCTGTTTACAGTGGCGGCATGGCGTCGTCCCAGGTGCGAGAGGGTGAGCAGCTCATCGAGGCCGGTCGGGCGCGTCAGGAGCAGGTGCGCCGTGAACTGCAGCGCAACGTGCGGGCCGGCTACCAAGGCATCGTCACTGCCATGGCGCGCGAGCGCGCGCTGCGTGAGTCGCTGCGTGCCAGTGAGCGTATCGCCGAAAGCCGCCAGGTGGGGTACGAATCGGGCGTGATTCCGCTACTCGATCTGCTCGATGCCGAGCGTGACCTGTTCTTCGCCCGCAGCGAGCTGGCCAGTGCCCGCTACGACTACCTGATCAGCGTGCTGCGCCTGAAGCATGCGGCGGGCGTGATCAACGTGGAGGATCTCGCCGAGATCGACAACCTGATGAGTGAAGAGGTGAATCTGGCGGCTTTCAGCCGCCTGTAAGCGCTGCCTGCGCGACAACGGCTCCCGGACCCTGCGGTAGGGAGCGACGACAAGATGCAATGCAAGGAGGCCTACTTGGCTACTCAACTCCTGATCTATCGCAACGTGCAGCCTATCACCCGTGACAAGCACGGTGAGCTGTCTCTCAAGGTCGGCAAGGATTTCGGTTTTGCCGGCCAGGTCAATTCGGTGCCGCTGATGGCCGCTGAGTTTCCCGCGGCGGCAAGCGACCTGCCCATCGTTTTCACCGATGCCGAGGGCAGCGTGCTGCCGGTGGCGGTGTTGGGCATCGACCAGGACTCGAACCTGATGGTAGACGGCGAAGGCCAATGGCGCGGTGAGTACGTGCCGGCCTTCCTGCGCCGCTATCCCTTCGTGTTTGCCTCCAGCGAGGATGGCAAGACCTTCACCCTGTGTATCGATGAAGACTACGAAGGCCTGAATGCCGAAGGCCGGGGCGAGCGCTTCTTCGACAGCGACGGCGAGCAGACCCAGTACATGGCCAAGGTGCTCGACTTCCTGCAGGACTATCAGGCGCACTTCCAGCGCACTCGAGCTTTCTGCAACCGGCTGGTCGAGCTCGACCTGCTGGAGGCGGTGGAAGCGCAGATCAGCCTGCCTGAAGGCGGCAAGCGCACGCTGACCGGCTTCAAGGCGGTGAACCGCCAGAAGCTCAAGGAGCTCCCCGAGGGCGCTCTGAAGAGCATGCTGGCCACCGATGAGCTGGAACTGCTCTATGTGCATCTGCAATCGATGCGCAACTTCAATCGCTTGAGTCGCTTGGCGCGCGGCGGTTCCCGGGTGGGAGCACTGAGCAAGGGCGATCCGGCCGATGAGATGGTTAGCCAGGGCGACGCCGACGAGAAGCCCGTGCATTGATGCCGGAGGCGGCTCGTGCGATGCGCGTGCCGCCTCTACCAGGCGACATGTGAGGCGCTATGCGAAAAAGGGTGTGCCGCGCGCCGGCATGAGTGGCCAGGCCCGTTTTCGCATAGCGGTTTAACGACGTAGCGGAAAAAAGAAGAACCAGGAGCATCGAGATGAATCGCCCCCTGCGTAAGCCCCTGTCGGACCTGATCTCTTCGCTGGCGCGCAAGTCGCGTCGTGCCAAGCGTGCCCAGGCCGAGCCCTCGCGTTTCATCTTCGAGGGGCTCGAGCCACGCATGCTGCTCTCCGCCGACCCGATGACGGCAGCGGTGGCCGCCGGCAGCGACATGGTGCTGCGCATGTCCGAGGACGAGCAGCGCCTGGAGCTGGTGGAGCGCCTGGAGGAGCAGGAGCAGTTGCTCCACAGCTTCGACCTGGCGGCGGCGCGCGATGCGGGGAGCATCACGATTCAGGGCAGCGAAGACGACGACTCGCTGAGCTTCGATGCCAACCTGTTGGATGTCGATCTGAGCGGGCTGCTGATCAATTTCCACGGCGGCGACGGCGACGATACCCTGAACCTGGCCAACAGCCAGGGGCTGGTCATCAACTTCGTGGGGGGCGAGGGCGATGACCGTATCCAGGGTCTCGAAGCCGGCACCGAGTGGACCGTGACCGGTACCGGCGAGGGCCGGGCCGAATATCTGGCCAACGAGACGCTGAGCGCCAACTGGCTCAGCTTCAGCGGGATCACCGACATCGATGTGGCCTGGTATCTCGAGGCGGGCGATATCGCCCCCGAGGACGACGGCTTCGTGCATCGTCTCTCCGCCACCGTGGACGGCATGAGCTGGGCGCTCTACGACGAGCGCAGTCTGGCCTTGGGCGGTATCGCCTTCGAGGGCGTCGACGTTCTCGTTGGCCGGCACAGCCAGATCCTGGACTACTCCGACTATGCCACCTCGGTGGCCGTCGACCTGGGCACCGGTGACGCCAGCGGCTTCAAGCAGGTGGGCGGGTTTGGCCATGTGATTGGCACCAACGGCGACGACATTCTGATCGGCGATGCGTCAGCGACCCAGGGCGTGACGCTGGACGGTCGCAACGGCGACAACCTGATCGTTGGCGGCGGCGGTAACGATCTGCTCAAGGCGGGCGCGGGCCAGAGTACTTTGGTTTCCGTCGGCGGCAACGACACCTTCGCCCTGAGCGGCAGCCTGGGCGACGACGTCAGCCCCGAAGAAGCTGAACTGACCTACGTGGTGGAGCGATCAGCCGGGAACATCATCCTGCTCAACGAGGGCTCTCAGGCGCAGATCTCGACCCAACTGGGCAGCGTGGCGTTCACTCATCAGCCGGTGGAGATCGTGCTGGCTGCTGCGGGCGATGGTCAGACCCTGAGTGCCGCCGGCTATGCGCTCGGCGGGGTGACCTTTCAGGCGCGGGACACTGCATCGAATACCACCATGCTGGGCAGCCAGCAGAGCGACCGCTTCATTCTCGGCGCGGGCGGCGGCACGGTGAAAGCGGGCGGCGGTGACGAGAACCTGATCGAGGCCCAGGCCGACGCGAACATGACGCTGAGCGATGCACAGTTGGCCGTTTCCGGCTGGTCGCTGTGGCAGCTCGAGAACGTGCAACTGGCCTACCTGGTAGGCGGCGAGAGCGGCAACGTGCTCGATGCCCGCAGCTTCACGGGACAGGTGCGTCTGGAGGGCGTAGCGGGCAACAACATCCTTTATGCCGGTAGCGGCGGCGCCATTCTGATCGGTGGCAGTGGCGACGATGAGCTTTATGGCGGCGCCGGTGACGACGTGCTGTTCGGCAATCGGGGCAACAACCTGCTGGACGGCGGCGGCGGTGACAATACGGCCATTGCCACCACGTCTCACTCGTTGCGCCTGTTCGACAGGGGGGGGGACGCCATGCTGCGGCGCGGCGATTTTGCCGAGCAGCATGAGCTGGTGTGGCAGCGCACCGCCGGCGACAAGGTCGAGTTTCATTTCGGCGATGAACAGACCATTGCCTTGAGCATCGATGCCGAGGCCTTGGAAGTGCAGCACGCCCTGGAGCAGCTAATGGGTATCGGTGCGGGCAACCTGCAGGTCGCCCGTGAGATAACGGACGACGAGGTGCGCTGGACGGTGCGCTTCGTCGGCGACTTCATGCGGCTGCTCGACGATGGCACCTTTGCCAGGGACCTGGATGGTGAGGCCTTCGGCGTGGCGCTGATGGGAGCCGGCGCGGCTTCGGTAATGTCGACCCAGACCCGCGCCCGCCAGGCCGGCAGCGATACGCTGGTCAACATTCACAATGCGGTGCTCGAGGCGGAGTTCGGCAATACCGTACTCGATGCTCGCGGTTTCAGTGGCAGCGTGCTGCTGCAGGGTGGCAGCGGCAACGACACCTTCTATGGCGGCGAGGGTTTCACGCAGTTCGTCACCGTGGCTGGCGACAATACCATTCATGCCGGCAGCGGCGAGAACGACATCACCGGTGGGGCGGGTCGCGACCACCTCATCGTGGCCCTGGCCTCCGGCCAGCAGATTGTCACGGTAGGGGGCGACAGCTTCCAGGTCGACGGCACGGTTTCGCACTATGTCAATGTCGATCTGCTGACCCTGGTGGGCAACGACGGCGACAATGCGCTGGATGCCGGCGGCTGGCATGGCCTGGGCGAGCACAGCTCATTGATCGAGCTGATGCAGCGTGGCGGTGCGTCGCAAACGGACATCGAGGCGTTCCTTGCCGCACTGGGCGGACGCTTCGATCCGCAGGCCCTGGCGGACATGGGAGCCACCGCGGCCGTACTGGACATCACCCTGGCCAACGGGCAGACACACAGCCTCAACGTTTCCGATGCCCGCACCCTGGGCGACCTGCTGCTGCTGCTGGGTACCGTGGAGGGTCTGGCGGCGGAGTTCGACGCCGCCGAGGGCCGTCTGCGCGTGGTGGATAACACAAGCGGCGCCGGCAGCTTCGCCATCGCTGCCAACGACACCGCCGCGATTCTGACCGATGCGCTGGGCTTGGGCATGACGGGCGGCGAGTGGCTGAGCCAGGCCCTGGCCGGTACGGGGGTGGTGATCGATGCCAGGCCGGGGGGCGACAATACCCTCACCGGCAGCCGTGGCGACGACCGCTTCATCGTGGTGGGGGGCGAGCACGAGATAGACGGGCGCGCTGGCACCAATACCCTGGTGGTCGAGCACGACGCCGACATGACCCTCGAAGACGACACCCTGACGCTGGGTGAACTCGAAACTGCTCTCACCAGCATCCAACTGGCCGAGCTGCTATTGACCGGCGGCAGCGGTGTGATGCTGGAGGCCACCGCTTTCACCGGCATGACGCAGTTCCGGGTGGCAGAAGGGGCAACCGCTACCGTCAAGGCCAAGAGCGATGACAGCGTAACTGTGGATCTCGCCGCCAACAGTTTGACGGGTCTGGATGGCGTCACCGTAGAAGGGGGCGCGACTCTGGTCGGCTACTGGAAGGGCGACAGCACGCTGGATGGCATCACCCGAGCATTTACCGACCATATCGAGCTGCGCGCCGACGGCCGATTGACGATTACCGGCTCGAATCTGACCACCGACGGCAGCGATCTGACGCTGATCGCACGACATGTAACCATCCATGGCGCCAGTGTGCTGAACACACATGGTGGCAATCTGCACGTCAGTGCCCAACTGCCATCCACAGTACTGGCGCCGGTCAACAGCTTCGTCGACGTGGGGCTGTTCGATCTCTCTCTGAATATCGGCGATGCTACCCTGACCGGTGGCAGCGTGCGTATCGACGCCCTGCTGATCGACCCCGAGCGCGACTGGTTCAACCAGCGCACCGGGGTTGGGCTCATCGACAAGGGCATCGATGCCACCCTGAATTTCCTGCAGGGGCTATCGCTGTTCGGCAGCATTTCCACCCTGATTGCCAACGCCACCATCGATATCGGCGGAGATGCCAAGATCACCGCCACCGACGGTGACATCGTGGTGGCCTCGGAGATCGACATCACCGCCGATGTGTCGCCCACCAAGGCGTGGGGACTCGGCGTATCGGTGAGTACGTTGATCACCCGCTCCAACGTGCATGTGCATGGGCAGCTGACGGCATCCAACGACATTCACCTCAGCAGCCGCGTGGCCACGACCCAGAACGTGGAAGCCGCGCCGGGCGGGCTCGGCGGTGTGGCGGGCGCGGTGGCGGTGAGCGTGCTGGTGAGCGAGTCGCGGGTGATGGTATGGAACGATGCCATCATCAAGGCGGGCAATGATCTGACCGTTTCCGCCACCACGGTGGAGAACAACGCCACGAAAGCCGCTTCAGCCCCCGACAAGGGCGTAGTGGGCATCGCCATAGCGGTGAACGTGGAAAGCAGTCGCACCGAGGCGCAGCTGGCCGGCAGCGTCACGGTCGGCAATGACCTGCTGGTGGAAGCGACGACCAAGCAGGGTGAGAGCAACGGTGCCGTCACCGCCAGTGCCGGCACGGCCAAGCCTTCCGGCGGGCCGAGCGATCTGCGCGACGGCATCGAGTCGTCGTTCAAGGATGCTTCGCCCACGGCGATGATCGGCAATACCCAGAGCGCCATCACCGACAAGATCACAGACAAGATCAAGGCGACGGTCGGCGAGAAGGCGCCCAATTTCATCGGCAAGCACTTCCGTGAGTCCGAGGGAGAGAAGAAGAACTCCCTCGACGTAGCCGCTGCCCTGGCGGTTTCCGTCGACATCAACATTGCCGAGGCGCGCCTGGGTACCAGCGTCGATCGGGCCGGCAATGCGCTGGGCGATAACGAACGCAGCCGCATCGATGTCGTGGGCGACGTTACGGTGCAGGCGCTGAGCCAGCATCGGCCCGCCGTGAGTGCCAGCGGTAGCGCCGAAGGAGTCGACCCGAACAAGAAGGAAGAGGAGAAGAGCTTCACCGACAAGGTGCTGGGTAACACCATTTTCGCCAAGGCCCTGGCCGGCAAGAAAGAGACTGCGGTGAAGGGCAACGACTCCGCCGAGGCACAGAAGAAGCAGGCCCAGGACGACAAGAGCGAAGCCAGCGAGGCGGCCAAGGTGGGAGTGGCCGGTGCGGTGAGCTTCGGCCTGCTCGACAACAGTGCCAGCGCCACCCTCGAGGGCAACGTCGACCTCAATGCCGGCAAGGCGATCTCCGTCGAGGCCGCGAGCCTCAATACGGTGGATATCGGCAGCCTGTGGGGCATGAACCTCTATACCGCCGGAAAGGCTTTCGACGATCTCGAAGGCACCTACGACCACACCAGCAGCGAAGGCAGCATGGCCACTGCGCCGAGCGACAAGGTTCTGGTGGCGGACGGTCACCAGGCCGGTGGCGAGGCTGGGGCCGTCTATCGATTCCTTGGCGAGAACGCCGAGAACATCGATCTTGCCAGCGAGGACTTCTCCGACGACGAGCGCTGGGAGTACTTGGGGACGCCGCTCGATATTCGCATCGGCGAGTTCGTCGATACCCTGAACGGCTACACCGCCGGTGGTCTCGGCCTGCCCGGCAGCTTCGACAGCTGGACCATGGCTACCGCCGAGGGCAGCAAGCTGGCTGTGGCGGGCTCGGCCAATGTCTTTTTGGTTAACCAGAATAGTGATGCGCGGATTCGCGAAGGCGCGCGTATCAACCTGGGCGATGAGGCCGACATCGGTGCCGTGGAGCCCCAGGCAGGTCAGAGCGTCAGTGTCGTGGCGCGCAACGACAATCACCTCTTTTCTCTGATCGGCAACGTCAGCCTGCCTTCGTTCTCCGGGGCCAACGAGGCCGACGGCGACGCCTGGAAGAAGGCCTTCAAGAACGATATCGATACCATCAAGTCGGGCCTTGCCGGCGTGAAGTCGGAGGGTAGCGCCATCGGCGCCGCTGTGGGTGTGCATCTGCTGGGCGGTAACGCCACGGCGATGATCGAGCGCGGTGTGGAATTGGTGGCCGACAGCCTCGATGTGCGGGCCGCCAACGAGACCCTGCTGCTCGGGATGGGGGTTTCCAGCGGCCAGGCCGATAAGGTGGCGTTCAATGCCACGGCGGTGGCCAACATCGTGAGCAATTCCACCCTGGCCCAGGTACAGGACGGCGTACAGCTGAAGATCGGCAACGGCAGCGTGGAAGGCGAAACTGCAGGTCCGTCGCTGCGTATCAGTGCCAACGACGATACCTACGCCTTCGGCATTGCCGGCGGTGTGGCGCAGGGCGGGAGCGTAGGCATCGGCGCGTCGGTGGTGGTCTCGGTGATTGAGAGGGATACCACGGCGGTGCTCGGCAGCCTGGCCGAGGATCTGGCCTTCGCAGGTCGCATCACCGTGGGCGGTGACGCTCTGGTCGAGGCCAATACCTTCGGGGTGGTGGTCGACATGGCGCTGGCCGGCGCCAAAGCCGGCGGCAAGTCCGCCAGCGGCGTGACCTCGTCGGGCGGCGCCGATCCCGGCAGCGGCGGTAGCGGTGAGGACGACCCCAACAAGTGGCCCAACAACCAGAGCAACTATGACAATGTGTTGGCCGAGCTGACGGGCAAACTGGGCCAGGGCGGCGGTAGCGGCGGCGGCACTGGCGGCGGTGATCAGAAGGGCGGTTTCGGTGTCGGCGTCTCCGGTTCCGTGGTGGTACACGTCGGCAACGACGACACCCAGGCGCTGGTGCAGGGGCTCGAGCTGTTCGATGTGTCGGGTTCGACCCGCGTGGCGGCCAATGACAGCACCCATCTGGGCCTACTGGCGGGCGGGGCTTCGCTGAGCCTCGGTGGCAGCGGAGCTCAGGTGGCGGTAGCTGGTGCCGCGGCACTGGCCTTTCAGGATGGCATTACCCGGGCGCGTATCGACCATGTCGCCCGATTCGATAGCCAAGGGGTGGCGGTCGAGGCGCTGCGCGATGGCTGGGTGGTCGTTGCCTCGGCCGGGCTGGCCATGGCCAAGGGCCAGAAGGGCTTCGGTTTTGCCGGTTCGGCCAGCGTGCTGCGCTCGCTGCGCACCGTGGACGCCGGTCTGCTCAATATCCAGGCCGGCAGCCTGGGCGATGTGAGCGTCATCGCCCGCGATGCGGCCAATACCATTCTCGTTGCCGGCGCGGTGGCCGGTGGCGGCAAGGCCGGCGTGGGCGGGGCAGCCGCTTATGCCGAGATTTCCCACGATGCGCAGGCGCGGGTCGATGGTCTGGGTGGCGATGGCGCTGCCATGGCCGTGACCGGTATGTCGGTGGATGCCGAAAGCGAGGCGCTGATCGTCAGCATTGCGGGCTCCGCCGGTATCGGCGCCAGCGCCCAGGGCGTGGGCCTGGCCGGTACCGTGGCGATCAATCGCATCGAGAACACCACCCAGGCGCTGCTCAAGGATGCTTATCTGACGGCGCCCGAGGCAGAAGGCGAGCAAGATGCCGTACCGTTCGCCGTGCGGGTGAGCGCCGAGGATTGCAGCAGCATCTGGTCGCTTTCCGGCGCGGTGGGCGTGGGTGGGACGGCCGGTTTCGGCGCCGCCATCTCGGTCAATTATCTTTCCAACACCACCAGTGCGCTGATTCAGGGTGGTGTCATCGAGCAGGCAGCCGGCGTGGCAGTGCTGGCCGCCAATACCGGCCTGATGCGCACACTCACCATTGGTGTGGGTGCCAGCAAGAAGGTGGCCGGCTCGGGCAGCGTGTCGGCCAATATCATTGCCAACTCGTTGCGGGCGGGCATCGATAGCCAGCGTATCGAGGCATCCCAGGCGATCTCGGTGCTGGCACAGGACCGCACCCAGTTGATCGCCATCAGCGGCGCTGCTGCCGGTGCCGGAAAGGCGGCGCTGGCCGGCAGCGTGTCGGTCAACATCATCGACAACGATACCCGGGCCACGATTCTCGACAGTCATCTCACCACCGATGAGGGGGTGCGGCTCAGTGCCACCTCCAGCTCGCTGGTGGTTTCGGTGGCCATTGGCGGCGCGGGGGCCGGCAAGGTGGGGCTGGCGGGCGCGGTGACGGTCAATCTGGTGTCCGGCCAGACGGTCGCTCAGGTCAAGGACTCTGAGCTGACGGCCGGTGGCGATATCCAGGTCCAGGCCACCGACAGCGCCCAACTGGTGGTGGTGGCCATCGGTGCCGCCGGCGCCGGCAAGGTGGCGGGCGGTGTCAGCAGTACCACGGTACAGACCGACAATGCCATCCTGGCGCTGGTGGAGGGCGGCCGGCTGGAAGCCAATAACGTCAGGATATGGGCAGGGCTGGCCGAAGATACCGAGCGTGGTGCCTTCGACCTCGAAGCACTGACTGGGGTCAATCCGGAAACCGAAGGTACCGAGCTCGCCGAGGGTGAGGACGAGCCGGACATTGCCGCGCGTGACATGGGCAACCTCAATTGGTCTTCCGGTGTCGTGAGTGTGAGCATCGCCGGATCCGGTGCAGGGGCCGCGGCCGGTTCCGCAGCGGTGAGCCTCAACTGGATGCGCAGCTCGGTTCGTGCCGAGGTGAGCGGCGATGCCGTGGTGGTGTCGCGTAATGATGTCGAGGTGAAAGCCTACGATAAGAAAGGGCTGGCCAGCTTCGCCTTCGGCGTGGCCGGGGCCGGCAAGGTGGCCGGTGGCGCTGCCATCTCCTTCAACTACATCGGCGGCGATCCTTCGGATCCGTCGCGAACCATCGATAACACCAGCGACGACGACGTCAATGCCTCTCAGGACATGCTGATCCTGGAGGGCAGCGGCAATACCTTCGGCTATAAGGCCGGCCAAGTGGCGGCGGTGATCGACAATGCCGAGGTGACTGCCGAGGCGGGCAACGTCACGGTCGAATCCCATGCCGAAGCCCAACTGCTCAACATCACCGCCGGCGGTGCCGGAGCGGGCAAGGTGGCCCTGGCCGGTTCCATCGGCATCAACTTCATGCAGCACGACCTGCTGGCGCGGATAGGCGGCGGTGCACAGGTGACCGCTAATGCTGCCGGAGACGCGGCGCAGACGGGCCACGTATTCGTCAGCGCCTCCGTGGCGCCGATCATGATCAACATTGCCGGTGCCGCGGCCGGCGCCGGTGCCGTTGGCCTGGCGGGAGCTTCTGCCACCAATGACATGGCTTCCATCGTCAGCGCCCGTATCGACGGGGCTGCGACCCGGGTGGTGGCGGACGGTAACGTCGATGTTCAGGCACGCTTGCTCAGAGTGACCGACGGCGTGCCGCAGATGACCGTGGACAGCAGTCTGATCCCGGATGAAGAGGAGACCGGCGACCGGCCAGCCACGCCGGAGCAGGGCGACCAGATCTGGAGTTTTGCGCTCAGCGGCGCGGGTGCGGGCAAGGTGGCCGTCTCCGGTGCGCTGTCGTTGAACTGGCTGCGCAGCAACGTCGAGGCAGTGATCGATGCCGCCGAAGTGAATGCCGAGGGCGACGTGCGCGTGGCCGCCTCCGACGATCTGGGCCTGAACGCCTTCACCGTGGCGGCTTCTGGCGCCGGCGCTTTCGCGGCCGCCGGCTATTTCGCCTACAACTACGTTGGCGGCAACCCCGACAATCCCGCTGACGATGCCAGCAACCGCATCGCCGCATTGATCCAGAACGGCGCCAACGTCACGGCCGGTGGCAGCGTGCTGCTCGAGGCCACCTCCGATTCGCGCATCAACGCCTACACCATCGGCGGTGCGGTGGCGGGCTTCGCCGCGCTGAGCGGTACCACCACCCTCAACTTCACCCGCAAGGAGATTCGCGCCGAGGTGCTGGGCGGCGCTACCCGTGTGGAAGCTGGCGAGCACATCCTGGTCGAGGCCGAGGACAGCAGCCGCATGACCTCCGCCAGTGTTCAGCTCAACGTGGCGGTGAAGGGCGGAGCGGCCGGTATCTCGGTGGTTTACCACGACATTCAGAACCGTATCGTGGCGGGTAGCCAGGGTGCCGAACTGGAAACCCGCCAGAATGGTGGCGGCGACGTAGTCATTCGCGCCGACTCTCTCTCCAGCAACCTGATCACCAGTGCCGGGGTCACCTACGGCACCTTCGGAGCCGGGGCAGCCAACGCCGGCAGTTCGGTGATCCGCAACCTGGCAGAAGCGCGGGTGGACGGGGGGGCGGTGCGTGCCGACGGCACTCTGCTGGTGCATGCCGACGTGGTCGATACCAGTCGTCTCGTGCTGGGTACCGTGGCAGCCGGGGCCGTGGCCATCGGCGGCGGGGTGTCGGTCGATCTGATGGGCAGCGACAGCCGCGCCTGGATTGGCGGCCATGCCGACGTGCTGGCGCGGGGTAACGGCGATGGTCGTGCCGTGACGCAGCGTTGGGACGATGGTTGGAAAACCGAGAGTCGCAAGGGGGTGGTGGTATTGGCCACCAGCCACATGACCTTCCTGACCGTGGCGGCCACGGTCGCCGGAGGCGCCGGTTCGCTGGCCGCCAACGTTACGGTGGACGGAGTCAACGGCTCGACTCAGGCCTATATCGAGAATGCCAGGGTTCGTAGCGCCGGCGACGTGGTGGTACGCGCTCTGCATCATACCGACGCCGATAGCGGTGGCGGTGCGGCTGCCATCGGTGCCGGTCTGGCCGCGGCAGCGGGTGTCGACACGACCCTGCTTGGCCATCGCACCGAGGCCTGGATCGATGGTTCGGGTTACACCTCCCCAGAAGCCATGGTGAAGGCCGATGAGGCGCTCTTGGTCGAGGCCAAGGCCGACGTGGTGTTCCTCTCCGTGGTCATGGGTATCGCGGTGGATATCGCACCGGGCGCGGCGCTGGCCGGCTCCGCCAGTGCGGTGAACGTCTCCATGGAAACCCATGCCACGGTGCGCCAGGCCGGCATCGAGGGTCGCACCATCGACGTGCGTGCCGAGAACCATGTCGATGGGCGCTACATCGTCGGTGCCCTAGCCGGCAGCGGCGGTTTCGGCGCCGGCGCTTCGTTGGCCGTGGGCCTGCTCAATCCCAGGGCGGTGACGTCGATTCAAGGGGCGACCCTGACGGCAAGCAACGACATCCGCATTGCCGCCAGGCAGACCCTGGACATGGGCATCAGCGTGGTGGCCGGTGCCGTGGGCGGCGGCGCGCTGTCCGGTGCCTTCTCGGTGATGATGGCCGATGCCCATACCGAGACTCGCGTTGCCAGCTACGGCGGCCAGCGCAGCGAGCTGCGCTCCACCGGGGGCTCGGTGGAGGTGCTGGCCGAGACGTTGACCAGGATGAACGTGCGTGAAAACGCCGGCGACTATCTGCAGGGGGTGGGTGCCGTCAGTGCAGGGGGCGTGGGGGCCGGTGCCTCGGTGGAGGTCATGGTGCTGCGCGAGCGTACCCTGGCCACCATCGATGACCACAGCCTGGTACATGCCGCCGGCGACATTCGCGTGGAAGCCCTGCTCGAGCGCGACATCAACTCGGCGGTGCTGGCCTTTACCGCCAGCGGTTCGCTCAGCCTCAACGGTGCCATCTCAGTCATCAGTCTGGGGGCGGGGCTCAGCGAGGATGCCGTTGCCGACGTCGAGGAGCTTGGCAAGCTGGTGTCGGATTCCTTCGCCGGCTTCGCCAACGGCGACTATGCCATGCAGGAAAGCGCAAGTTCAGGCGACTCCGGCATCGAAGACGACGATGAGGACCCGTACGACCCGGCAGACTTCGAGCGCGACTTCGATGCGCCGGCCAACGCCGGCAATCAGAACCAGGCCAACCGCAAGACCACCAACCAGGCCCTCGATGAGCTGACCTTCCAGGTGAGCTTCGATGTCGAGAAGAATGGCCAGGTGATCGGCGACACTACCGCCAAGGTGGGTCGTTTCACCGAGCTTGTTGCCGGCGGCGATATCGTGGTCGAGGCACGGGAAGTGCTCGACATCGGCATCGTGACGGGTGGCGCCGCCATTTCGGGCATTGCCAGCGTAGGCATCTCCATTGCCGTGCTGGAGCTCAACGGCGCGGTGAGCGCTGCCGTGGGCTACGGTAGCTCGCTCACCGCCGATGGCGACGTTCGCGTGACCAGCCACGCACAGCTGAACAGCAGTCTGCATGCCGTGGGGGGCGCTGCGGCCCTGGGTATCGCCATAGGCGGCCAGAGTACTATCATCCTTGATCGCAGTATCCAGCAGGCCTATATCGAAGATGCCGGCACGCCGGCTCAGGCCGTCGTCATCAACACGCCCGGCAACCTGACGCTCAGTGCCAGTGTCGATCGCCAGCATCAGGCGTTGGCGGCCGGCGGCAGCATCGGCCAAGTGGCTGCGGGTATTTCCGTGGGCGTGGTCGAAATCAGTGGTGCCACTCAGGCGTGGCTCGGTGAGCGCGCGGTACTGGGTGGCGATACCCTGTTGAATGACGTGACGGTATCGGCCACCAGCCTCGACAGGGTCAGTCTGACCGTTGTCGCCGTGGCAGCCGGCTTGGGCGGCGCCGGCACCGCCAACGTCTCCACCGTGAGTCTTTCCAACGACGTCCAGGCTTGGCTGGGCAGCGGTGTCACGCTCAGCGCCCTGGGCGATGTGGTCGTCAGCGCACTGCATACCCCGCGGGTCAGCGTGGAGTCCCTCGGGGTGGCGGTGAGCGCCGGCATCGGTATCGGCGCCTCGGTGGTGGAGGGCAATCTGGGCACCCGGGTGCTGGCCCAAGTGGGTACGCCTGGTAGCGCCAATAGTGACATCAGCCTGCGCGCTGCCAATCTCACCGTTCAGGCGGGTAGCACGCTGCTGAATGGGGATCCGTCGATGTATGCCTCGGCCGTCGGTTCCGCCGGTGGGGCGCTGCTGGGTCTCAATGCCACCGTGATCACCCTGCGTGACAACAGCCGTGCCGACGCCTTGATCGGCGATACGCAGTCCAGCCGCGCCGTGCCGGGCGAGCCGCAGAGTGGCAACAATATCGAGGTGGCCGGCCACCTGCGGGTCGTCACCGACCTGCGTACGTCGCTGGAAGGCCGGGCCATCAGCGTGGTGGGCGGTTTGGTGGCAGCCGGCGCCGCCGTGGTGGACGTGCGCCAGAACACCCAGAGCCGGGCGAGGATCGGCGATGGCCATCTGATCGGGGCCGGGCGCGTCAGCGTCGAGGCCGGCGGTCACCAGCAGGCCGAGCTCTACTCCTTGGCCGGTAGCGGCGGTGTGGTCGCCGGCGCCGGTGCCGGTAACCACCTGCGCCAGACGGCTTCCACCCACGCCACGGTAGGAGCCTCGACCCTCGCCGTGACGGCGCCGCTGGCGTCTACCGACTCCGATGCCGGCAAGCTTCTGATTCGCGCCAACCAGACCTTCGAGATGGAGAGCCAGATACTGGCTGCGGCGGGTGGCGTGTTTGGCGGCACCGGGGCAGAGGCGCGCTTCCGCATCACCGCCGATACCCTGGCTGGTGTTTCGGCCAACGCCAATGTCACCGCCGACAGCCTGGACATGTTTGCCGAGAGCGAAGTGATTCGTGAACGTCTGGCCGGGAACGGCAACGACACCATTCGTGGTGTCGCCGGAGGTGCCGTGGCCGGTGCCGGTGCCAGCACCGATGCGCTGTTCGATCTCGATACCCGGGTGGAAGTGGGTGCTGGGGCTAAATTGACCACTACGGTGGGCGACCTGCGCCTGGAGGCGTTCAACGCCATCACCTTCCACGACCAGATCAACCTCACCGCAGCCGGCCTCGGCTCCGGTGCCGGCATCACCTCGCACATTCGCGACGACGACATGGCGGCCAGCGTGTTGATCCACCAGAACGCCGTGCTGCACAGTGCCGGCGAGCTGGTGGCGACGGCACGCGGAACGGGTGACCTGAGCTCCGTCCTGCTGATGGATACCTACGGTGCCGCCACCGTAGGTGTGGGCGATGTGCGGGTGATCCTGAGTCCCTCCAATCGCATCGTAATGGCCGAGGGGGCGAGTGCCACGGCCTTTGGCGACATCAACTTCGCGGCAGGAGGCGATATCCGTGGCAACCGCGATGTCTATGCGTTGAGTGCGATGCTGGATAGCTTCGCCGGCAGCCTGATTCCCATCGAGGACCTCAATGCCCGGGCCGAGATGGATCAGTCGCACCTGATCGATATCCGCAGCGGTGCCGAGCTGGTGGGCGCACGGGACATCACCCTATTCACCGAGCGCTTCGGCTTCAGCGACATGAATGCCCAGGCCAAGGGCGTGAGCTGGATTTCGGCGGTCACGGGGGCCATCGATGCCGCTCTGGGGGGTGGCGGCGGCTCCGAGATACTCGATGGCGATGTGGTGACCCGCTCCAACGGTCGGGTCAACATCGACGGCACGGTTCGCACCGGTATCGATCGGCACCAGCGTCTGGTGCTGGAAATGGCCGACATCGATTCGCAGGCCCGCGAAATCAATGAGATGTTGGAGTCTTTGCGCAGTGAGCTGTGGACCATTCGCAGTGTCAATGAGCCCGAGATTCTGTCGCTGCTGGGTCAGATCGACGCGCTCGAAGCCGAGCTGGCGTTGCTCGAGGAGCAACTGGTCGAGTTGAACGATGAGCTGGTGGCGCTGGAGGCGGAGAAAGTCGAGCTCGAGGACGAGCTGGGCGATTTGCAAGATGAGCGGGTGGGGCTGAACGATGACCTCGCGGCCGCTGAAGCGGCGGAGGACGACGATGAAATCGCCCGGCTCCAGGCCGCCATCGCGGCCAAGCAGGGCGAGATCACGGCCAAACAGGACGAAATCGGTGCCAAGCAATTGGCCATCACGGCCAAGAACGCTGCCATTGCCACCACCGAGCAGTCGATCGCCGGTAAACAGGGCGACATCACCGCCAGGCAGGACCAGATCGCTCAGAAGCAGAGCGTGATCGATGCCAAGCAGGCCGAGATCGATGTCAAGGAAGCCGAACTCGATGCGCTGTTCGCCGGCAATGCCGGCAATTTCCTCGTCGCGCGGGAGGGCTACGACGATATCGGCTTCAGCGTGGGCTACACGCGGGGTCAGTCCGAACTGGTCGACGAGCTGCGCGACCTCAGGGAGCGCTTCGCGCTGTACCGCAATTCCGGCAATCAGCAGTTGGTCGATTTCTATACGAACGAGATCGCTCGTATCGAGCAGCGTCTGCTTGACGAAGGCTTTGCCGAGAAGATCGGCAACGACATCCTGATCAACGAGGTGGACCAGCTCACGGTCTACATCGACGATGTGTGGGCCCAGGCGGGCACCGTCTACGTATTCGCCGACGACCTCACCGGCAGCGGCGAAGTGGATGCCCCGGGCGATGCCAGCATTACCATCCTCAACACCGCGCCGTCGCGCATGGTGTTGGGCCGTACCGAGATTCCTCAGGTGGTCGGCGGCCTCTACTTCAACCTCACCGAAGTGGACAGCTACGAAGCCATCAACCTGCTCAATGCGAGCCTGACCACGACGCTTTCGGGTCTCAACCCGGCGGGTAGCGAGGAGGCGACGCCGCGTATCACCATCGTCAACAGCCGTGGTGTGGTCTTCAATACCAATGATGCCACCCAGGAGCAGGTACTCAACGCCCTGGTGCGGGGCCTGCAACTGGAAGGGCTCAGCGGCTCGGCACGTGATGCCTTCCTCTACGACAACAACGACTATGGCAATGCGCCGGCGGCCAGCGTGCTATTTGCGGTCACCGGTATTACCCGCAACGTCTCCGGCGAGATCGTCGCCTATGCGGCGGGCTCGCTGGAGATCGAAGGAGAGATGCGTGCCGAGAGCCTGCTGCTTTCATCAGCAGGAGAAATATCCGTGCGCGGCCTGTCGCAGTTCAACCCTGGCGGCAACCCCGACGCTCAAGCCGTGGACGCTCACAGCGGCGACGGAGTCGGTCGGCTCAGCGAGGAGGCGCTGGAGGCGATTCGCAACAGCCGCGGCGATTCGCCGGATCTTTCCGCCGGCGTGATCGTGATCGATGCCGAGTTCGTCAACCTCAACGGCTACATTCGTGCCGGCGAGGACAGTTATCGCCTGGTGCTGGGTGACGCCGATGCCCAGCGTATCGCCGATCATATCCGCAGCGGCAGCACCAGCAGCATCGTGCTGCCGGCCTCCAGCGGCACGGCGCTGGCCATCTTCAACCCGCGCACCGGCCAGATCGAGGTGCAGAACATCGCCATCGAGGGCGGTCGTCTCGATATCACCGGCCATGTGGTCAACACCGGTAACGGACTGCTCGAAGTGCTGGGTGGCTATGGCACCATCGAAGTCATCAACAATACCCAGTATACCCTTGCCGTGGGCGGGCTGGACGTGAGCCGTCCGGGCCAGGGGATCCTGCGCATCAACGATAAGTTTACCGGGCAGCACGAATACACCTACGACCCGGATGGCAACAACACCTATACCTTCAAGCCCAGGGAGGACGCTCGCTACGGTTTCAGCGTGGCCCAGGACAGCACCGAGCGTCGCTATGCCGTCAAAGGTTCCAGCAGCTGGCTGGGCATCGATGCATTGGCCGCCGACCCACGCACGCTGAACTGGGGGGACATCGAATACACCCCTGGCAAGCTGCAGGAAGCGCTTTCCTATTTTTACGTCGGCAATGAGAGCGGCTACCAATACGGCGAAACACAGGTGGGGGCGGGCGACGGAGAAGAGCTGCCGGATTGGAACGACATCGAGGCTAAACTGGTGGACAAGTGGTCCACCAGTACCTGGTATGGCAAGAAGACCCACTACGGCAAGTTCGTGCAGGAGCGCGAGAGCGTGATTCTGCATACCCACTCGGTGGAGGCCAACCGCGACGTACAGATTCGATTCATCGGTAACGCTACCGGCACCATCAACATCGATTCTCGCGGTGACGTGGTGCTGATCGGCGATCTCGCCAACCACAACGGCACCAGCACCGTGAAGACGGAAGGGGCCATTCGTCAGAACGACGATCAGCGCCGCGACATTCGCATCAGCGGTGCGGAAATCGTGTTGCGTGCCGAGGACGGTATCGGTAATGGCCGCGCCATCGACCTCCACAGCCGCCTGGGCCCGGATGCGGCCGCGGCACCCCCGATGCGCCTGGATGCCGTGACCGTGCGCGGCGACATCAACGTTCACCAGCTCAACGGTGACCTGACCGTGAACCGTGCCCATGCCGGCGGCAACGTCAGCCTGATGGCCGCCGGCAGTTTGCTTGCCGGCACGCTGCAGGGCGGCGCCACGGCTCATGTGCAGGGTGGCAATCTGACGCTGATTGCCGAGGGCGGCAACATCGGGAGCATCGCTGCCAATAACCCGCTGCTGATTCAGCAGTCGGGCGAAGGGCGCCTCAACGCCACTGCACGTGGCGATATTGCTTTGCATCAGGTCAGCGGTGATCTCGGCGTGGAGCGCATCGTCAGTGCCCAGGGCGATGTCTGGCTGCGGGCCGCGGGCGACCTGCTCGACCGCAACGACGACAGCCGCCGCGACGAGCGTACCATCGAGCAACTTCGCGGGGTGTGGGACCGCATGGGGCTTATCCCCGGCGAAGAGGGGGGACGCATCGAGGCCGCCAAGCAGGAACTCAAGGACCGCAAGGCCAATGAGTACCAGACCTACTGGAACTACCGTTTTGCCACCAGCCAGGATGTGATCACTGGGTTGGTGGACGGCGAGACCTACCGCATCAAGAGCATCGACGAGCACGGCAATCTGCTGCTGGAAGTGGGCAGCGGCGATGAGCGTACGGAAGTGCGACTGGTGGCGCCCGACATTGCCGCGGTCGATCCGCGTGCGGACCATCGCTTCTATACGTCCGGCAGCGACTTCTTCACCATCGACAGTCTTGCCGACGTCACCGCCGACGGCCTGTTGGCTGCCGGCGGCGCATTGGCCGTTGGGCAGACTCTCACCTATCGCCGCGTGGTGGAGTATGACCCCGATCAAGGCGTGATTCTGACCGAGCGCGAACGCAGTGCTTATCGTGAGGCCTTGCTGGAATTGGATCCCTCGTTGGCCGACGACGAGGCCGCTCTCGAGGCGCGTATCGACGGCATCGCTCAGGACCGCACTACCGTCTACCGCCAGCTGCACGCCATCCATGGCGTGGATGGGGACGGCTCGGCGACGCTGCTGCGTGAGCTGAACTACGAGGCGAGACTGACGGCTGCCGAGACGGCCAACATCGAGTCTTCGGTGAAGGAGTGGACCGAGCAGGAGCTGCTGTCGCTGATCGGCGCCGGGCTATTGCAGGAAACTACCAGCACCCGCACCGAGATTCAGGCGGCCAACGTCGAGGCGGCGGGCAACATCACTCTGATTGCCGGCGGTAACATCGGTGTGGCCAGCGGCCGTGAGCTGCTCGACATGACCAACGGGCTGGCGGGGCTGAGCGAGGAGCAGCGCCTGATGCTCTCCGCCGCGGAGCGTCAGGACGTCAGCTACCTCAAGCACGCACCGGTCGACGCCAACGTCAATTTCGTGGTGGGCGATAGCGTCGACGGCATCACCACCGTGACCCTCGAGCGGACCGATGGCGAGGCTTGGGACACCACCTGGTTCAAGCCTGGCGAGACCCTGGACATCCATGGCAGGTCGCTCAACATCACCGAAAACGGGCTCTACTACGAGATCGTTTCGGTGGACGGCGGTACTCTGGTGCTGACCACGGCACTGGACGTGGTGGCCGAGTCAGGTGTAGATGTCGAGCTGGCCACGGTGCTGCTCGATCCGCGCAGTGCCGAGGCTTACGGCTCCGACGGCTTACCGGTCATTCGCTTCATTTCCATCAGCTTGGTTGAAGATTTCAACGTCTATAACGGCGGCGATATCTACGTCGAGGCCGAAGGTTCGGTCTACCTCGGTGCCGATGCCGAAGAGGGCGAGGCGAGCCTGCGACTGGCCAAGCTGCACGCAGGTGCGGATGCCCGCATCAAGGTGTCGGGCAGCATTCTCGCCGCCCAGACCCTTTCGGGGGATCTGGTGATCCGCAGCGGTGATCTCGTGCTGGAGGCGGCCAACGGGCAGATCGGCTCGAACCCGGATTCGCGTCTGCAACTGGAACTCAAGGAAGGCGCGACCGTGACGGCCCGGGCCCAGCAGGGTATCTACCTGCATGCGCTCGACAGCGACATGCGTATCGGCACTATGTTCTCCCAGAGCGGAGACCTGTGGCTGAGTGCCGATGGCAGCATCCTCGACGGCCTGAACCACGGGCTGATCAACATGCTGGCCAACAACATCCATCTGTCGGCCGGTGAGAACATCGGCAGGGAAAACAACTTCCTGGAATTCGCCACGCGTCCTGGTGGCGTGATCAATGCTCAAGCCGGCAACGATATTTATCTGGATACGGTGGATGGCAGCATGACCATCGGCTACATCGAGGCCGGTGAGCATGTGTACCTGCGTGCACTGCAATCGATTCTGGGCACTAATGGCAATGAACTTGCCGGAGACATCAAGGCTACGACCCTGCGCCTGGAGACCCGCATCGGTGGCGTTGGCCAGGCCGACCGTTTGCTGGCGATCATGACCGACGACGAGATCGGGCGCTTGGATCTCGACAGTGCCGACACCGCCTTCGTGCGTGAGGTCCTGGGAAGCGCCAGCCTGGGCCGCAGCGGCGACTTGCGGCTGGGTCAGGTCAGGGCCGGTAGCGACAATACCCTGGCGCTGATCTTCTCGGAGGTGGGAAACATCTTCAATGCTCTGGACGAGGGCGAAATCAACATTCTCTCCTACGGCGTCTACCTGGTCGCTCAGCACAACATTGGCCGTCAGGACAAGGTGATCACCACGGCGACCGGCGTGCTGCAGGGCGAGTCGCGTGAGGGGCAGGTGTACCTGAACAACAGCGGCCACCTGGTGATCGATGGCAAGGGCCTGACTGCGGCGGGTGACATCGAGATCACGACCAATAGCCCCATGACGGTCAGCGAGAAACTGATCTCGCACTCCGGCAACATCTATCTCTACGCCATGGAGAGCAGCGATCCCGACGACAACGGCGACATCGTGACGTTCACCAACGGTGTTCTGGTGGAGGCCGAGCAGGGGAGCATTATCGTATCCGCGGGCGACGGTATCGTCGTCGAGGACGATCAAGTCGTGCTCAAGGCCGCCCACGATATCCTCCTGCGAGTGGAAACCTGGGAGACCACCCTGCTGGGCGCGCGTCTCGACAATACGCAGGCTGAAAGCGTTCTGCGCGGCACTCTTGAGGCGGGCGACGCTATCGTGTTGCGTGGCGGCAACGAGAAAGGACAGCATTGGCTGATCGAAGAGGATGCCCTTCTCATCGCCAATTCCGTAGAGCTGCATACGGGCAATGGCGCTAACCGCTTCGAGCTGCAGGGCCGGATCGAAGCCACCAGCGTACTGCTGAATGGCGGTAATGATGGCGACGTGCTGTGGCTGGCGGGCAGCATCGAGGCCGATCAGGTACTGATCCAGGGCGGCATGGGCGACGACCGCGTGACCTTCGATGGCGAGCACGCCCTGGATCGCCTGGAAGTGGATCTGGGTGCCGGCAACGATACGCTACGCGTGCATGGCATCCTCCATGCCGAACACGGCATGCGTTTCTACGGCGGTGCTGGTGACGACGACCTCATGTTGCATGCCGATGAGCTGATCGGTGAGATCGAACTGCTTGGCGGCGAGGGCAACGATACGCTAACCGTGGTGGAGCTCAACAGCCGTACCGATGGCCTGCTGATGGATGGCGGCAGCGGCAGCGATACCTATCGCATCGTGATGCACCAGGGGGCCAACGCCAACTACGAGATCACCGTAGCCGACGGTGGAGCGATCAACGACGGCGTGGACTTCTTGTTCATCGAAGGCCGCGGCTTTGACGACTACCCCGGTATGCTCGACCGTGACCTGGGGGCCTTCGTGGACGGCGACATGAGCGACCTGTTCCTCATCCGTCGTAACTTCATCGCGCGGCTGGAGGGCGATTCGACCCAGGGCGTTACCGGCGGTAACGTGGAGCGCATCAACTACGGTGCCGACATGAACGGCCGGGTCACGGTCAACGGCCACGACGGCGACGATATCTTCGTGGTGGACGATACCTCCGCCCTGATGACCCTGGACGGTGGCAACGGCAACGACCGCTTCCAGGTCGGCCAGATCTTCGAGGATCACCCCAACCCCGAAGGTACGGCGGTGGGTGGCTACTACGCCTCCGGCGTGCGCGTCGGCGACGAGATCCGCGTGACCGAGACCACGCTTGGCTACCTCAGCTATGGCAACGGCGAGGCCATGGTGATCCATGGCGGCGACGGCAACGATGAGTTCGTCGTCTACAGCAGCAAGGCGGCGCTGCGCATGGAGGGGGAGAATGGCGACAACGACTTCGTGATCCGCGCCTTCGTGGCGGACGACACCATCGACGTGCATGGCGGGGATGGCGACGACAACATCGAGTACAACATCAACGCGCCGGTGAGCATCGACGGTGGCAGTGGTTACAACAGCGTCACGGTGCTGGGCACGGAGGCCGACGACAACTTCGTGATTACCGAGGATGGCGTGTTCGGCGCCGGCTTGCATGTCATCTTCGACAACATCCAACACGTGCGCGTCGACGGCCTGGAGGGCGACGACACCTTCTTCGTGCTCGGCACCCGCTTCGACGTGGTCACCGAACTGATCGGCGGTGTGGGCAGCGACACCTTCATCATCGGCGGCAGCGTCACCGGCCGCGTGATCGTGGCCGACCCGGAAGGGCGCGGCAGCGTGGTGGGACATGGCACCGACTCCCTCGACCCCGAGTACGACAACCTGCCGGCCAACGGCTTGCCGGTCACGGTGGCCGATCCCGACCATCGGGCGGTGGTGGTGGAGCAGCCGGGTGGCAGCACCAGCGTGGTCGAGGGGGGCGCGGCGAGCGCCTGGTGGCTGTCGCTGGCGCTACCCAGCGACGGCATCGCCGAGGGCACCCTGGTGACGCTGACCGTCTCCGCGACCCTGGTCTCGTCCGGCGATCGCGGCCGGGCGGGTGGCGGGCGCGCCGAGACGGTGCTGCTCTCGCTCGACGAGCACGGCGAGTATGCCCAGGCGATCACCGTCGACTTCGTCTTTGCCGACGGCGAGTGGACGCCGCGCCAGGAGATCTTCGTCAAGGCCCCCGAGGATGACGTGGTGGAGGGCACGCGCCAGGTGGCGGTGAGTTACGCCGCCCAGGTGAGCGCGCCCGGCGGGGAGGCGCCGCCCGAGGCGCTGCTCGAGTTGCTGGCGCGTCCGGTCAACAACACCATGGTGACGGTTTACGACGCCAACCAGGGTGACTTGGTTTTCGACGTGCCCAACGGGCGCCTGCAACTGATCGAGGGCGACGCCGTCACCGGCCAGGACGGCAGCTTCGAGGTGCGCCTCAGCACGCCGCCGCGGCCGGGCGAGACGATCACCGTAACGCTGGATCTGTCGGCCTTCGGCGATCGCGTCGAGGCCGTGGGCGGCATCACGCTGACCTTCGATGAGAGCAACTGGGATCAGCCGCAGACGGTGACGCTCAGGGCGGTCGACAACGATCTCGTGGAACACCGCCTGGACGGCCTGGTGGCTTTCCATATCGAGAGTTCCGCAAGCGAAGGTTCCATCTACGCCGAGGCCGAGCCGGGCATGGTGCGGGTCACCGTCTACGACAACGACAGCGCCTCGCTGGTGGTGGAGCAGAACGACGGCCGCACCGTGGTCAGCACCGACGGCGGCACCGGCTACACGCTGCGCCTTACCAAGGCACCGACCGATCCCGTCACGATTCGTCTGTTCAGCGACGGCTTGACCGAGTTCGTGCTCGGTGGGAGCGTGGTGCTGGATGAGGTGTTCGCCGGCAACCTGAGCGTGAGCGTGTTGGCGGCCACCACGGCAGGGCCGATCCTGCGCCTGGGCGAGGGCGGCTGGAACGAGCTCGGCGTCAGCGTGGGCATGTACCTGACGTTGACCGGCGCCGACGGCAATGCGCTGGCGGGCGAGTTCCGGGTCAACCACGTCGATGCCAACGGCGATCTCCATCTCACTGGGGCGGCCGATCTCGACCATCTGCTGGGAGATACCTTGTCATTGACGCAGGTGACCACACCAGCAGTGGTGTTCGATGCGAGCAACTGGTACCGGCCGGTGGAGATCGTGGTGGCGGCCGACCGCCACTTCGTGCCCGCCGAGAATACTGCCTATGACATGACTTTTGCTCCGCAGCCCAATGTGCTGGACCGTATCCAGGGACCGCTGATCATCGACGGTGGCGTGGGCGATGTGGACCGCTCCCTGAACGAGGCGGTCATGCTGCCTGGCGAGCGGGCCGCCTACATCGACAAGGAGGACGACGGCAGGCTCGGCGAGGCCGAGCAGGAGGCCGAGGACACCGACCGCCTCATCATCCATGCCGATGCCAGTGTGGTCGACCTGGTCGGCCGGCTCACTTCCCGCCATGTCGGCGGGCTGGGCATGGGCGAAGGGGTGCTTGTGCAGGAGCGGGACAGTGGTGAGAGTCTCAAGACCGAGCGTGGCATCCACTACCACGGCCTGGAAGTGGTCGAGCTGCTGCTGGGCAGCGGCAACGACGAGCTGACCATTGATGCCGGTCCGGTGGCCCATGAGGGTGCCTGGAGCGTGGCGGAGGTGAATGGACAGGCGATGTTGAGCCGCGCCACGGGGAGCTGGTACGAGGACGGTTTCCGGCGCGGCGACAGCGTGCTGATCGACGGCGAACGCTTCACCGTGCTCGACATCACCCGCGACGGCGGCCTGCTGCTCGATCGGCCGATGACGGCGGTGCCGCGCCCCGGCGTGGCGACGGTGATTCGCGAGATGCCGCTGACCGTGGTGCATGGCGGTGGCGGCGACGACCATATCCGCATCGTCGGCGGCTATGAAGGGCAAATGCCGTTGATCGTGTTCGGCGACACCTCGCGCAGCGGCGAACGCTACAGTGCCGTGGGCGGACAGCCTTCGCGTCTGGCGCAGCCCTTCACCAACCCGGGCAACAATATCCTCGATGCCAGTGGCGCCATCGGCGGCGTGGTGCTGGTCGGTGGCGCCGGCGACGACACCCTGATCGGAGGCAGCGGCAACGATCAATTGTTCGGCGGTGGCGGCAATGACGTGCTGGACGCCCGCAAGGGCGGCAACAACCATCTCTACGGCGACGGCAGCATCGATGTCGACCTCGGCGTTCGTCTGTCCCGGGCGGACGAGGTAATGACGCTGCACGCGGTCACGGGAGACGTGCCGCATGCCACCGGCGACCGCCTCGAGGCCGGCGACAACCGCCTGTATGGCGGCGACGGCAACGACATCCTGATCGGCGATCACGGGGTGATCGAGCTGGACGCGCGCGAGGGCGCGGCCAACCTGCGCCTGCTAGACAGCCAGCGCGTGATTTCGGTGCACAGTACCGATCCCGCTTCCTATGGCCACAATCACCTCGAGGTGAGCGGCGGTAGCAATATCCTGATCGGGGGTAGCGGTAACGACCGGCTTCGTGGTGGCAACGGCGATGACATTCTGATCGGCGATCATGCCGATGTGACGTTCGGACGTGTCAACGACTTCGGCGACATTGTGCGGATCGTGGTTCGGGATGAAGGTTTCGATGGCGACGACATCATCGAGGGTGGTCGTGGCAACGACGTTCTGCTGGGAGGCGGGGGGAATGACATTCTCTACGGCGGCACGGCGTTGAGCGGCAACCACACAGGGGATGACATACTGGTAGGAGATTTTGCCGTTCTAACCTTCGCCAATGGGCAGTTACGCCAACTCGTGACCCTGCCCAGCGCGAGAGCCGGGCATGATGAATTACACGGTGGGGCAGGTAACAACGTGCTCGTGGGTGGTGAAGGCAACGACACCATTACCGGAGGTAACGGTCGTAACATCGTGCTGGCCGACCTGGGCGAGTTGACATGGAACGCTGCAGGGCATCTGGTAAAGGCAACGTCCACCGACCCGGGCAGGGGCGGCAACGATACGGTGACGGTTGGCCATGGCGGCAATTTAGTGGTCGGCGGCGACGGCAACAACACCATTCACAGTGGCGACGGCAACGACCTGTTGGCCGGCGATCACGCCGAGGCGCTGTTCGATCAAAATGGCGTGATCCTCTCCTTCACTTCGCTGCATTTCAATTATGGCGGTAATGACACCATTACCAGCGGGGCCGGCAACGACTGGATCATCGGCGGTCACGGCAATGACGAGATCACCGTCACATCGGGTGACAATGTGGTGCTGGGCGACAATGGCCGGATCCTGGCTCGCGACGGCATTCGCCAGCGCATGGAGAGCCTGGATACCCGCGCCTCTACTGGTGGCAACGACGTAATCCACGTCGGTACCGGCAACGATCAGGTGATCGCCGGGGTAGGCAACGACCATGTCACCAACGTGGCAGGCGAGACCGTGATCATCGGTGATGTGGGCGTGATCCTGAGCGAAGCCCGCGGGCGTTACACCATGGCCGAGACGGGCCGCACCGATCTGGGTAGCGACAACCGGCTGTTCGGTGGCAGCGACCGCGACATCATGTTCGGCGGGAAAGGCAACGACTACCTCAACGGTGGGCCGGGTAACGACATCCTGATCGGCGACTTCGGCCGCGTGACCCGCACGTCGCAGATGATCACGGTGGAAACCATCAACCACTTCGAGGGCGGCAACGATACCTTGATCACCGGCCCTGGGCGCAACATCGCCATTGGCGGTGCCGGCAACGACAGGTTCGACGGCAACTTCGACCTCGACACCATGATCGGCGAGTATGCGCGGATTCGCATCATGCTCAGCGGCAGTAACGAAGCCGAGCAGATCACCTCGATCGTCACGCTCGCTCAGGGGCGCCTCGACCTGATTCGTCAGGCGCAGCAGAACCTCTATGAAGAGGAGCGCAACGATGGAGGGCAGGAAGCGCTGGGCTGGCTCGACATGACGCCGCAGGGTCTGCTGGGTAACGGCAATCTCTTCGCTCGCCACGACCAGCCCGGGTACCAGGCGCGCGGCATGGAAGGGCTGCGTTCATTGATCGACGAGTGGGTCGAGCGGCAGCAGGGGGCAGGCAGCAGCGGGTTGCGTACCAGCGTGGCTTCCTCGGTGGCGGCCAGTGTCGGCGAGGTGTCGCCCTCGGCGCCGCCACAGGATGCCGCGCCGGAGAAGGTGACGGACGAGTCGATGCTGGAAGTCGAGCCGCAGGAGCTGCCGCTGGAAGAAACCGAGTTGCCGCAAGAGGCAGCGGAGGAGGGGGAGCCTGCCGAGGTCACCCAGGAGGTCGACGAAGATGCAGCGCTCGAAGTCGCCGGCTTGATCGGCGCCTTGGCCGGGGCCAGCGGCTGGGGCGTGGCGCGTTCGAAGACGAACGGCACGGAAGGCGTCCGCATGGCGGCGCTGCGTCGCGAACAGGCCGCCTGTGAGTGGCAGCGCCTGATGAGCAACGACCGTAGCGCAGAACGTCAGGAGGATCACAGCGAGGATGAGTGAGGCCCGTTCACAGCCGGGAGGCGTGCATGCCGAGAGGATGCAGGCCTTCCTGGCGGAGCTGAATAAGCCCTATGGCCTCGAGCGTTCCGTCAAGTGGCGGCCGCAGCGCTGGTCCACGGATCGCCTACTGTGCAGCGCCCCGGTGGCGGCATGCGGTGCGGATGCGCTCGCTCGGCAGCTGCCCGCGCTGCTGGAGCGGCTGGGCATGCAGCACATGGACATGCAGGCGTTCCTCGCCGAGCTGCGTCCGACTGCCGGAGAGGTGCCCCACTATCTGCATCTCGGGGTCGAGGATGGCCGCTGCAAGGTGTACTGGGAGGCCAGCCAACCCGAGCGGTTGGCACAGGAAGCGCGCTTCGTGCTCTATCGTGCCTGGAAGTGGCAACCGGGCGAGGCCGCCGCGCTATCCGACTACGTGCTGGAGCCCAGTGCCGGTCGGGCCGTGCGCGCGATCAAGGCGCTGCTGGCCGAGATGCCGATGGCGCTGGCCGATCTGCTGGAACAGCTGGAAGTGAGCTTTGCGCTGAAGCAGACGCCCTGGCCGCCATTGACGGTGCGCATCGAGGAGCATGTTGGCGGACGAGAGACGCAGCGTCACTCCTTGAATCTGCATCTGCACCAAGCCCGGCTGCCGCTGGGTGGGATTGCCGGCCTGTGCATGGGGCTCGTAAGAGAATGGCAGAGCGCGCCGCGCAGTACGGTAGTGGAGTGGATCGCCGCGCACGGCAGCGACATGCTGGGCAATCTGTCGTTCGGCATCGGTGACGATGGCCGGCCGTTTCTGACCTGCTATCACGGGGCCCGGTTGTGCAAGCCGGAACAGAGTGTAGGCAATGCAGCTAGGCGATAGCGGGACCCAGGCCATTGCGGCCTGGCAGCAGCAGGTGCAGGGCGTTCAGGGCTGGCTCGCGCGGCACTGTGAGCAGGCGCCGCGCCCGGAAGGGGCCCGCGTGACCCAGGGTGTGGTGCTTTGGCGTCAGAGCGAGCGGTGGCAGCCCGTTGCGCTGTGGCCCGGCCAGCCGGATGGCGCTGCACTGCTTTCGCTCAGCGAGGAGGTGCGGGACGCGGGGCGGGGACTGGTGAGCCAGCTTGGCGAGGACAGCCTGGGCATCGGTTATCCGGTGCGAGACCTGACCACCGACGAAGCCGATGGCGCCTTGCTGGGAGCGGTGGCGTTGCGTGTCATGTTGCCTGAGGCCCTGCGGGGCCGCGATAGCGCCGTGCAGACAGCCCTGTTGCCGCTGATGCAGCGTCTCGAGGATGGCGTCGCGACCCTCGAACGCGACGTACTGCAGCGTTCGTATCGTAGCGGACGGCAGCTCCAGGATCGGCTTTCCCAGCACCTCTCTCTGCTTGCGGCAGTGCTCGCCGAGCCGCGTTTTGCCTCCGCTGCCATGCAGCTCGTCTCGCGCTTGGCCAGCCACTTCGAAGCGGAGCGGGTCAGCCTGGGTTGGCGGCGCGGTTCTCGTACGCGAGTCGAGCAGATCTCTCACAGCGCTCAGTTCAATCGCAAGATGAATCGCATCCGCGCCACGGAAACTGCCATGGACGAGGCGTTGGACCAGCGCATCAGCGCCGTGTGGCCGGCTCCCGCCGGGCCGGGGTGGGAGCACCGTGTGGTGCGCGCCCAGGCGGCGCTGGGCGGCATGACGGGGCTGACTTCGGTTATCAGCTTGCCGCTGCTGGATGGAGCGGAGCCCCTCGGCGCCGTCACCCTGGAGCGCGACATGCCCTTCGATGCCGAAGAGGTGGCGGCACTGGAGAGCTTGCTGGCACTGTGCGCCCGGGCCCTCGAAGAGAAGCGGCGCAACGACAGGGCGCTGCCGCTCAAGGTGGCGGTGGCCACGTCGGAGCAGTTGGGGCGGCTGTTCGGCCCGGGGTTCCTGGGCTACAAGCTGACCGGGTTGTTACTGTCAGGGGGACTGGCTTTCTCCTGGGTGGCCACGGGGGTCGAGCGTATCGCCGCCGATGCGATACTCGAGAGCCGCGAGCAACGGGTAATGACGGCTCCGTTTCGCGGCTATATCGACGCGGCTCTGGTGCGACCCGGCGATAGGGTCGAGGCCGGCCAACCCCTGGCCGACATGGAGACCCGCGATCTGTTGCTCGAGCGCCTGCAGTGGCAGAGCGAGCTGGCCAAGTTCGAGCGCCAGGAACAGGAGATGCGGGCGCGGGGCGACCGTGCCGGCGTGAATGTATTGGCGGCGCAGCGCGATCAGGCCCAGGCCAGGCTGGCGCTGGTGGATTCCCGGCTGGAACGGGCTAGGCTATTGGCGCCATTTGCCGGCGTGGTGGTCAGCGGCGATCTCATCCAGCGACTGGGAGGTGTCGTGGAGCAGGGCGAGGAGCTGTTCCGGGTTTCGCCGCTGGACGACTTCCGTCTCGAACTGGAAGTGCCGGAGCGTCGCATCGATGACGTCAGGGTAGGACAGCGGGGCGAACTGGTGCTGGCGGCGATGACCGGCGAACGGTTGCCCTTCGTCATCGAACGGCTCACACCGCAGACCCGCAGCAGTGACGGCAGCACTCGCTTCGTCGTCGAGGCAAGCCTGGTGCGCGACGCCGAGGGCATCGATGGCGCCGCGCGACGAGAGTTGCGTCCGGGGCTGCAGGGCGTGGCCAGGATAGAGACCGGCGAGAACAAGCTGATCGTCATCTGGACGCGGGAGCTGGTGGACTGGCTGCGCCTGACGCTATGGCGTTGGTGGGGCTGAGGCGTGGCCGGCCCGCTCTTCAGCCAGCATTGGCATCGGGTGGCCGACCTGCGCCTGCGGCTGCGCCACCATGCCAGCCTGCATCGTCACGAATATCGCGGCGAGCCGTGGTACGTGCTGTACGATACCCTCACCGGTCAGGTTCACCGCTTCACGCCGGAGGCGTATCAGATCGTCGGTCGGCTGGACGGCAAGCGCAGTCTGAGCGAGATATGGGACCAGGTGAGCGCCTCGCTGGGCGATGCCATGCCGACCCAGCAGGAGCTGATCGCTCTGATCGGAAGGCTGCACGGGGCCAACGTGCTATCGGGCTACGGTGACATCGATATCGACGAGCTCTCCCGTCGCCAGACGAAGCAGAAGCGGGGCAAGTGGCTGCAACTGGTGCGCTCGCCTCTGGGCATTCGCATCCCGCTGCTCGACCCTGAGCGTTTCATTGCCACCAGCTACCCGCTGGTCAGGCCTTTCATCAGCCCGCTGGGAGGGGCGCTGTGGTTGGCGACGCTGCTGTTGGCGCTGGTGGCGGCGGGGGTGCACTGGCAGCCGCTTACCGACAACCTGGCCGATCGGGTATTCGGCATCGGCAACCTGTTGATGCTGGCCCTCATCTATCCGCTGATCAAGGCGCTGCACGAGCTGGGCCACGCCTGGGCGACCAAGGATGCCGGGGGCGAGGTGCATGAGGTCGGCGTGATGCTGCTGGTGTTCTTTCCGGTGCCTTATGTGGATGCCAGCGCTGCGGCCGCCTGCCCCGACAAGTCGAGCCGCATGCTGGTGGGGGCGGCCGGCATCATGGTCGAGCTGTTTCTGGCATCGCTGGCGATGCTGGTATGGGCGGTGGCCGAACCGGGCCTGCTGCGGGCAGTGGCGTTCAACGTGATGCTGATTGCGGGGGTGTCGACGCTGCTGTTCAACGGCAATCCATTGCTGCGCTTCGATGCCTATTACGTGCTGGCGGATTACCTGGAAATTCCCAATCTCTTCAATCGCGCCAATCAGCAGTTGACCTACGCGGTCAAGCGTTACCTGCTGGGCCGGCGCGACGTGACCAGTCAGGCGCGCTCCAGGCGCGAGGCTTGCTGGATGACCGGCTATGCGCTGGCGTCGTTCGGCTATCGCCTGGTGATCATGGTGGCGATTGCCACGTTCGTGGCCACGAAATATCTCTTTGTCGGCGTCATCCTGGCCCTATGGTCGGTGACCATGACGCTGCTGTTACCTCTCTTCAAGCTGCTGAAGGCGATGACGGTGGATGACGCTCTACAAGGCTCGCGGGGGCGCGCGTGGGGCTGGTTGGTTGCCGGTCTGACAGCGGTGGCGCTGCTGTTGTTCATGGTGCCGATGCCATACGCTACCCAGGTGCACGGGGTCATAGACAGCCGTGAACCGGCGCAGGTGCGCGTTGGCGTCAGTGGCGAACTCGTCGAGCTGTGGGTGGAAGACGGCCAGCCGGTGGAGGCGGGAGACCCACTGATGCAGATTTCTGCCCCTGAGTTGGGCGCCGAGGTGCAGATGCTCGAGGCGCGTCGGCGCGAGATTGAGCAGGAGTTGGTGGCAAGCGTCCGCGATACGCAGGCGGCTTCCATCCTGCGTGAGACGCTGGTGCCGGTAGTGCGACAGCTCGACGACGCCCGGGAACGGGCTGATGCCACGGTATTGACCAGCCCGCATTCCGGCCTGCTACTGATGCCGGATGGCACACCGCCACTGGGCAGCTACCTGCAACGTGGCGCTGCCGTAGGCGTCGTGGTGCGACCCGAGGACCTGCGCATCCGTACCCTGTTACCAGCTCATCAGGTCGAACGGGTACGCAACGATACCCGCCAGGTGCGCCTGCGCCTGCCCGGTCATGAGCGGGACGCGGCCGGTAGCCTGCTGTGGGTATCGCCCAGCTCCGATCATGCAATTCCCAGTCCAGCGCTGAGCGTCGAGGGCGGTGGACAGGTGGCGGTCGACCCCACTGCGAGAGCCGACGACGGTTCGCCGAAGGCGTTTCGCCGTCATTACCTGGCGGATTTCGATGCAGGCGAGCTCCTGGGTAACGGCTCGTCATTGCATCTGGGCGGAGGGGTACACGTTCGCATCGAGCATGCTCCGGAGCCGCTGGGTTACCGGCTGTGGCGTGACCTGCGCCGCTCGTTCTTGAGGCTTTTCGAGCTGTGAGTCGTCCGATATGCCTCTGCTGAAGCTGCCCGGCGACGTACTGACGCGTCCGGAGCGAACCCTGCTGCCGCCGGGGAGTCTCGAGCGCCCCTGGCATTGGCTGAGGTCGCAGTTGCATCGACCGGCGTCGATACGCAGGCTTGAGCTGCGCTTGCAGCTGCCGGGCATACGCCGGCATGCCGTCCGCTTGGCATCACTCGATGCGAAGGCGCTGGCCGATGAGCGCGATGGCTTGCGGCTTGCACTGTCACGCCAGGGCGTGACGCCACGGCTGGCTCGGCATGCCTTCGCTCTGGTGCGGGAGGTCTCCCGGCGGGAGCTGGGTATGGCGCATCATGACGTACAGCTGTTGGGCGGGCTGGCCATGTTGGGGGGAAGAATTGCCGAAATGCATACCGGCGAGGGCAAGACCCTGACGGCGACGCTGCCGGCGGCAACGGCTGCCTTGGCCGGTATTCCTGTGCATGTAATCACCGTCAACGACTACCTGGCCGCTCGCGACGCGGAGCTGATGATCCCGGTCTACCGCGCGCTGGGCCTGAGTGTGGCGGCGGTGGTGCATGAGATGCCGCCTCACGAGAGGCGCGCCGCCTACGCTGCCGATGTGGTCTATTGCACCAACAAGGAGCTGGTCTTCGACTACCTGCGTGACACTCAGCTGTTGGGCCGTCATCGCCATCCGCTGCAGGCCCATGCGGCGCGGCTGGCCGGTGAGCTGCAAGACGAACGCCTGCTGCTGCGGGGCCTGCATTTCGCCATCGTCGACGAGGCCGACAGCGTGATGCTCGACGAGGCGCGGACGCCGCTGATTCTCTCGGGGCCGGCAGGCAAGGATGCGCTCGATATCGAGCTGCTCGATCAGACGCTGTCGCTTGCCGGTGAGTTCGAGGAGGATACGCACTTCGTGCGTGAGAGCGGGCAGATCCATCTTACCGAGCGTGGCCGGGAGCGGCTGACCGAGCGGGCCCAGGTCTTGGGAGGTGGTGGCTGGGTCGGGCGCTCACGGCGAGAGTGGCTGGTTCAACAGGCGCTGGTGGCGCGCCACCATTTCCAGCGTGATCACCATTATCTGGTGCGTGACGGCAAGGTGCAGATCATCGATGAGCACACCGGCCGGGTGATGGCGGACCGCAGCTGGGAGAAGGGCTTGCAGCAGATGATCGAGCGACTCGAAGGCTGCGAGCCGAGTGAGCCCAACGTGACGCTGGCGCGACTTACCTACCAGCGCTTCTTTCGCCGCTATCACCATCTTTCCGGTATGACCGGCACGGCACGGGAGGTGCGCGGAGAGTTCTGGCGTACCTATCGCCTGCGGGTGGTGGCGATACCCCCGCACCGGCCCAGCAGGCGCCAGCACTGGCCGACGGTAGCTCTCGCGCGGCAGGCGGACAAGTGGCAGTGGATTGCCACCCGCGTCCAGGAGATTGCCGGCCAGGGGAGAGCCGTGCTGGTGACCACGGTCAACCTGGCCGATTCCGAAGCGCTGTCGAAGCGGCTCGCCGAGGCCGGCATCGAGCACGCCATGCTCAACGCGCGACAGGATGCCGAAGAAGCCGATACGGTGGCCCGTGCCGGCCGTCGAGGGGCCGTGACGGTGGCGACAAGCATGGCGGGACGGGGCACCGACGTTTCGTTGGATGACGAAGTCAAGGGGGCGGGTGGACTGCATGTCATCGTTGCCGGTCATCACGATGCTTCGCGGGTCGATCGACAAATTGCCGGCCGTTGCGCGCGTCAGGGGGACCCGGGCAGCGTGGAACTCGTGGTTTGCGAAGAGGATGCCTTGCTCGAGGAACTGACAGGTTGGCAGCGTCGCATCGGGCAGCTTCCGGCACGTTTGAAGCGAGCCCAGCGGCGGCGTGAGGCACGTCATGCCAGAGAACGTGCACGGCTACTGGAGGCCGACTGGCGAGAAGATGAACAGCTTGGCTTCAGTGGTAAATCCGAGTGATGGCATTCAACAACCGAATAGCCGCCTGAGGGCGGTACAGTGGGGAATCCATGAGTCAGCGCTTTCATCGCCGCATTGTGTTACCGCTGTATCTGATGACGTGTATAGGGGGCGTCGCGCTTCATGTGCACGCACAAGCTCAGGCGCCGGAATACGGCGGTTCCGGGTTCGGCGAGTTCAGCTGCCTGGTCGAGCCGGGCAGGCAGGCGACGCTGTCGAGCCAGGTGCCGGGCGTGATCGATACCATCCAGGTCGAGCCGGGCGATCGGGTCGACGCCGGCGATATGTTGTTCACGCTCAGGCGTAACGTTGAGCTGGCAAGCGTGGCACTGGAGCGCGCTCGCGCCGACTATGCCGAACGACGTGTGCAGCGCAACCAGCGCATGATCGAGCGAGGTATGTTAAGCGAAAGCGAGCGTGACGAGATTGATACGGAAATGCGCCTTGCTCGCATGCAGGTCAACCTTGCCAACGCCCGCTTGGAGCAGATGACACATCGTGCCCCGTTCGAAGGCCTGATCACTCAGCGCTTGGCTGAGGAAGGGGAATACATCGACGCCACGCCGGTGCTCGAGCTGGTTCAGCTCGATCCGCTGCGCATCGAGGCGGTCATGCCTTTGAACGCCTACGGCGCGATAGCCGTGGGTGATCAGCTCACGGTAGAGCTGCTAGCGCCGGTTGAGGAATCGGTCATGGCCCGCGTACGGTGGGTAGATAGCGTGATAGACGCTTCGAGTGGCACGTTTGCCATCGGTCTGATGCTGGATAACGCGGAGGGAAGCGTGCCGGCAGGCATCAATTGTCGGCTCGGGTCACTCGATTGAGCGATGGCCTTGTGCAGCGTGAACGCGACTCATGGCACAAAGCCGGGCGAGATAAAGCCTGTTGCCGCATCGGCAGTTGTGCCAAGCCTGTTTAGAGGACCAA
The DNA here is from genome assembly GCF_008297955.1 of Billgrantia pellis. Classification (GTDB taxonomy): domain Bacteria; phylum Pseudomonadota; class Gammaproteobacteria; order Pseudomonadales; family Halomonadaceae; genus Halomonas; species Halomonas pellis. The sequence goes on from NZ_VTPY01000001.1 coordinate 659,550, forward strand.
TGGTTCACCCAAGATATCGAGCCCTGTGCTCAACTTGGCTTCGATGGCCTGGTCAATGGCCAGCAGGCGGGCATCCTGCGAAGGGCCGGCGAGTGCTGGCTGGTCCACGGGCCTTGCCCATCAGGCTGGGTAACTGAAGCCTGTGCCAGCCTCGCTCGGTTAGTTCGCCGTGCCCGCCCGCTGTACGAGCAGTTTGTCGATGCGCCGCCCGTCCATATCGACGACCTCGATGCGCCACCCCTCGACCGTGATGGCTTGCCCCACCTGGGGGAGTTCTGCCGTGCGGTGCAGCACGAGCCCTGCCACCGTCTCGTAGTCGGCGTCGTTCAACGAGGCGATGCCGATACGGTCGGCGAACTCATCGACCGGCATCCAGCCTGCCACCAGCAGCGAGCCGTCGACTCGCTCGACGAGCTTGGGTTCCTCCGTTTCCGGCTCGTCGAACGTGCCGATGATGGCCTCGAGGATGTCATTGGGCGTGATAATGCCTTCGAAGTTGCCGTACTCGTCGTAAACCAGAAGCATGTGGCCGGGGGCTGACTTGAGCTGCTCGATGACTTGCATGGCGGGAAGGGCGTCGTTGATGACCGGGGCATGGCGTGCCAGCCTCGGCGCGTCGAAATTCGTCCCCGTGGCTTCCAGAAGGTCGAGGCTATGCAGAACCCCGATGATGTCATCCTGGCCGTGACCGCGCAGCGGCAGGCGTGAGCGGCCAGAGGCCTTGAACCGCGCCAGGGTCTCCGCGAGGGATTCCCCCGTCTCGGCGAGCATGACCTCGGGGCGTGGTGTCATCAACCCTCGCGCGGAACGGTCGGCGATACGCATGACACCGGCGATCATCTCGGTCTCACCCTTCTTGATGGCCCCAGCGCTTTCCGCTTCGGCGATCAGCAGCCGAATTTCCTCATCGCTGACGGCGTCGTCCCGCTTGCCCGGCTGGCCGAGCAGCAGAAGAAGGAGCTTCCCGGATCGATCCAGTAACCACACCAGCGGCAGGGCGGCCCGAGACAGCAGCGACATGGTCGGCGCGACGCGCAAAGCCACCGCTTCGGGATCGGCAAGTGCGATCTGCTTGGGCACCAGCTCGCCGATGATCAGCGATAGGTAGGTGATGGCGACCACGACGAGGCCAACGCCCAGCGGTTCGGCAAGTGTTGCCGGGACACCCATTTCCGGCAGCGCCTCGGCCAGCCGTACGCCAAGCGTAGCCCCCGAGAAGGCACCGGAGAGGATGCCGACCAGGGTGATGCCAATCTGCACCGTCGAGAGAAAGCGGCCGGGATCGTTGGCCAGGGCGAGTGCGGTTTTCGCACCGCGCGAGCCCTGCTCGGCACGTGCCTTGAGTCGTATCGTCCGGGAGGAAATGATGGCCAGTTCGGACATGGCGAGTAGCCCGTTGAGCACGATCAGGGCGAAAACGATGAGAAGGTCGGTGAACATGGCGCTCCGTTGCGTCAGATCGCAGGCGATGAAGGAGTATCGCACTCGACGAAGCGAAGCGTGAAGGGGGAGTGCCGGTGATACCCAAGGCGAACTCCTCCATTCGTGTCGTGCCGAGTATGATACATCCGGCTTCGCGGAGGGCGCGCATGACACGGCTTTCCCGATCGCCGAGGCACTCCCGCAGAAGGACACTGGAGCCGACATGGATGGGCTTGCCCGGGGCGGTACTTAGCAAGCGTGTCGTTGCGAGTTCATGCCTTCATCACGCTGTAGGGCGTTCCATGGCCTTCTCCAGCAGCGCCGGATGGCGCGGCAGCAGGCCAACCTTCAGCCCCAACGGGCGGTAGACGCGATTCATCACGGCAACCGACACGTTGCCCTTGCCCTGTTCCATGTCCGATAGCGTGCGCCGGCTAATACCGACCAGCTCGGCATAGGCCTGCTGCGACAGACCTAGCGTGTCTCGCCGCAGTCGCCTTAGCGCCTCTCCCTCGTTGATCGTTCCCCTCAGCAGTGCCCGGATCACGTCGAGCAGGGCTCGTTCGCGCTCATCGGGTGTGAGTTGACGGCGCTTCATTGCAACCCCCAGCGCTTCAGGCGCTTGTCAAGCGTGCCCAGCCCGACGGTAGGCATGTCGAGTATGCGTTGCGGCACTCCGCGTTTTTTCAGTCGCTCATGCAGCCCGCTGAGTTTGTCTGAGGTGGTTCGCAGTGTTTCCATGGTGCGTTCCGCGGGAGCGTGGTGTTCGAACGCTTGGGCGATGGCGCGCCAATCGAACTCTCCTCCTTCCTCGAAGGGGGATCCCCAGCGGATGGTTCGCGTGACACCCTCGGGATCGGCTTTCATCGGGGCGAAATCGTAGACGGGAGCAAGCCAGATACCCTCGGGGCGCTTGAGGAGCGCCGCATTGCGGCCATGGTTATCCGAGTTGCCGAACGCTACGTTGAGCAGGTCGCGCTTGATCCATTCGATGACGAAGCCGGCGCGATCGAAGGGTTCGCCGAGTTCCGCGACACGATGTTGGTGCGTCAATCGTTCAATGAGCCCTTCCACGACGGTGAAATGGTTGAGATGCGTGCCGGGTGCCGCACCAAACAACGCGTAGATGGATTCGAGGCCAAAACGGGCGAGACCATCGGAACGCATTTCCACGTCGAAACGGGGTAGCCAGAGAGAAGGATAGCGCTCTCCCTCAATCAGCCGCATTCGGTGGGTATCGATGGTATCGACGCCAAGCGAGTGCAGTTCCTGGTAGAAGTGGTACTCGGCTCGCAGGATGTCGCAGTCATCCGGACTGCGCCTGCCGCGGGGAAACTTGACCAGATAGTGAAGATCCGTGTTGGTGGAATCGTCCTGCCAGGTGTCGATCCAGATCCGGTCCTGCTGGTCGCAGCGAACCAGCAGCTTGGGCGCTTCGCCACCCGCTCCCGTGGCACCGCCGCTGGCCGCGCCCATCTGCTGGGCATACTCAAGAAAATCCGTATGGCGTTCGACCACATCCTCGAGGCTGAAACGGTGCTGTTCCAGGCGCGAGCGGGTGGGACGTTCGGGTACGGCTTCCTTGATGCGCAGGTTACCCACGGGAGCGATAGTGCCGTGGCGCAGGAGTTCGCTATCTTGCTCGCCTGGCGATAGCGCCTGCAGTCCGAGATGATTGACCCAGTACCTGCGGCTTGCTCCCGCCGGCATGATGTCTTCGAGAAAGCCAAACCAGCGTGACGCATCGTGCTTCAGCATGAGTTCGACGGGAAGCGTCAAGCTGCAGGCGTGTTCATCGTCGCGCCCCAGCCACTCCAGGGCGTACGCCTGTATATAGCCGAGTCGAGCGGGGCCGTTTGTGCCGAGTGCCGGCTTGGGTATGTCGAGCAGGGCGGCATCGTGCCAAGTGTCATCCCAGTAGATTTGTAAGGTTAGCCGCATGATGTGCCTTCTTTTCGAGCATTATAGTGCGCAAGAATAGCGCATGCAGAAGAAATTGCGAATTATAGTGCTCATAAACATGGCTAAGTTGAATAAATGAGCAAAATTTTGCCCAGGGAACGGAGGCGGCGGCGGGCATCGTTGAGCCAGCATGTCAACAAAAGGGTGGTAAAGCGCAACGTCGCTTTTATGGAAGCCTTTTCCATGCAGTCGTTGGTTGGGTAGCCGCCATACGAGGCGCGTCGGGCCAGAAACGTGAACGGTGACGGCAAAGTGTCGCTTGAGTGATGAAATGTAGATAAAGCTGCGGCATGATGTTTCTGGTAAACCCATAGGAGACATCTCATGACACGCCAGCGTTCCGAAGTGATTTCCGGCTGTGAAGTGCTGAACCACTGGGCCTCCCACGCCGCTGCGCAGCGAGCGGCTCACGACGCGATTGCGGCCTACGTCGACTGACCGCGCGCTGAGCACCGCGGGAGCGGACCACGGAGGGTCCTCTTTCCTTCCTGCTTTTTCCTCCGAATGCCGGCCGATCATCATGCGCATGGCCCGGCGCCGCGCCGACGACGGCAACCACGCGACGCTTGAATCCGATCAAAACGAGACGTTGGCCATGGCATAGGCCCTTTGGGCATGGCCGAAGACACGGGGTTCATGCTAGCGCGGTCGAGCCAGTACCTGGGTCCAGAAAGGCGAGTACTTCGATTCCGATGCCTCGACCGAAGCCGCGCCCATCTCGGTAAACGCATCATTCATCAGGTTGGCGCAGTGACCGGGGCTGTCGAGCCATCCCTCGACGACACTGGCGGCATCGGGCTGGCCGGCGGCAATGTTCTCACCCACCCGTCGCCAGGGGTAGCCGGTGGCGTCAACCCGCGCGGCGGCGCCTTGCTGTTCTTCGTCGGTATGGCTGAAGTAGGCATTCTCTGCCATATCGCGGGAATGCGTCTCGGCGGCTTCCGCCAGTTGGCAGTTCCAGCGCAATGGCTCCGTCGCCTCGAAGGCCTCGTCGCCGCACTGGCGTGCCTCGCGGCGCGCTTCGTTGACGAGTTCGAGCAGCTCACGCTGCTGCTCGTCGGGCTCGCAGGATTCCCGTGCCTCTTGGGCGAGGGCCGACATGCTGTGTACCGCCAATGTCAGGCAGGTCGCGACGGGAAACCGTATGCGGCTTGGGCGCATCCTCATTCCTCCCCGGGAGATGGCAGAATCCGTCCCGGGCTCATCAGGCCCTCGGGGTCGAACAGTGCCTTGATGCCTTCGGCGAGTTCGCGCTCCACCGACGAGAGCCCGGCGAGATAGGCGTGACGCTTGGTGCGACCGATGCCGTGCTCGGCGCTGAGCTGCCGCCGAAGGTATCGAGCAGGGCGAACAGTCGCTTTTCCAGCGCGTGCAGGTGCTCGCGCTTGGCGCCGTCGGGCAGGGTGGTCGGTGGCAGAATGTTGAAGTGCAGGTTGCCGTCGCCCACGTGGCCGTAGGCGATGATCTCGCATTCGGGCGAGGCTTCCATGATCGCTTGGCTGGCGCGTTCGACGAACTCGGGTAAGCGCGAGATGGGCACCGCGATGTCGGTGCGCAGGTGTTCGCCGCGGCGTCGCTGTCCTTCCAGCATGCTTTCGCGGAACTGCCACAGCGTCTGCGACTGGGCGTCGCTGGCGGCTAGCGCGCCGTCGAGTACCAGGCCCTTTTCCATGCCGTGTTCCAGCAGCGACTCGAGCATCGTGCCGAGATCCACCGGTCCGGTGGCCGCCACTTCCATGAGCACGTACCACGGGTAGGGGGCATCCAGCGGGTCGCGCAGTTCGGGGCTGGCTTCCATGGCGAGCTCGAGGCAGCGCCGCGGAATCAGCTCGAAGGCGGTCAGCAGATCGCTGCAGTCGCGTCGCGCGCGGGCGTAGAGCTCGATCACCGCCGCGACCGACGGCAGGCCGAGCAGGGCGGTACGAGACTGGTCGGGGCGCGGGCAGAGCTTGAGCACGGCGCCGGTGACGATGCCCAGGGTGCCTTCGCTGCCCAGCATCAGCTGGGGCAGGGCGTAGCCGCGATTGTCCTTGTGCAGCACGTTCAGGGCGTTCCAGATACGCCCATCGGGCAGCACCACCTCCAGGCCCAGCACCAGCTGGCGCATCATGCCGTGGCGCAGTACGTTGAGGCCGCCGGCATTGGTGGCAATGTTGCCGCCGATCTGGCAGCTACCCTGAGCGCCTAGCGACAGCGGGAAATCGCAGTCGTGCTCGGCGGCGGCCCGCTTGACCTCTTCCAGGATACAGCCGGCATCCACGGTCATGGTGAAGCTGATCGGATCGATCGCGCGGATACGGTTCATGCGCTCCAGGCTGATGACCAGTTCGCCGCCGTCGGCGGCGGGCAGGGCACCGGCGACCAGCCCGGTGTGGCCGCCTTGCGGTACCATGTGCGTGCCGTGACGCCGGCACAGCGCAACCACTTCCGCCACCTCGTGGGTCGATGCCGGGCGTGCCACGGCCAGCGGCATGCCCAGGCGATCCCCGGCCCAGTCGCTGACATAGCGCGCCATGTCGGCGGGGTCGCGCAATACGCCGCGCTCGCCGAGGCGCTTGGTCAGGGTGTCGAGCAATTCGGACATCAAGCCTCCTCGCGCCAGGCTTCGCCCTCAGGGAAGCGATGGCGCTCCAACGACTCGGGAAGCATGGTAATGCTGTAGCCCGGCGCGGTGGGCACCCGATAGCGGCCGCCCTTGACGACCACCGGGTCGACGAAGTGCTCGTGCAGGTGGTCGACGTATTCCAGCACACGCCCCTCCAGGCTGCCCGAGACGGCAATGTAGTCGAACAGCGAGATGTGCTGCACGTACTCGCAGAGTCCCACGCCGCCGGCATGCGGACACACCGGCACGCCGTACTTCGCCGCCATCAGTGCCACCAGGATCACCTCGTTGAGGCCGCCGAGGCGGGCGGCATCGAGCTGGCAGTAATCGAGCGCTTCGGCCTGGAAGAACTGCTTGAACATGACCTTGTTATGACAGTGCTCGCCGGTGGCTACGCCGATGGGAGCGACGCGATGGCGTATTTCGGCATGCCCGAGGATATCGTCGGGGCTGGTGGGTTCCTCGATCCACAGCGGATGGAACTCGGCCAGCCGGCGCATCTTGACGATCGTTTCGTCGACGTCCCAGACTTGGTTGGCGTCCATCATCAGCACGTTGTCCCAACCGATCTCCTCACGCAGCAGTGCCGCACGGCGAGCGTCCTCCTCGGTATCGGCACCGATCTTCTGCTTGAAGTGGGTCCAGCCTTCGGCGAGCGCTTCCCTGGCCAACTGGCGAACCTTGTCGTCGGGGTAGCCCAGCCAGCCCGCCGAGGTGGTGTAGGCGGGAAAGCCGATGCGCCGCATCTCGGCTTCACGCTCGGCCTTGCCCGCTTCGCGCCGGCGTAGCAGGGCGATGGCTTCCTCCGGTGTCAGGGCATCGGTGACGAAGCGAAAGTCCAGGCAGCGCACCAGTTGTTCGGGCGTCATGTCGACCAGCAGTTTCCACACCGGCTTGCCCTCGCGCTTGGCCCACAGGTCCCACACCGCATTGACCAGCGCCGCAGTGGCCAGGTGGATCGCGCCCTTGTCGGGGCCGATCCAGCGCAGCTGGCTGTCGCCGGTGATGTCGCGCCAGAAGGCCCCCATGTTTCGGGTGAGCGCTTCGAGACGGCGGCCTTCGATCAGGTGTTTGAGCGAATTCACCGCGGCCACGCAGATCTCGTTGCCGCGCCCGATGGTGAAGGTCAGGCCGTGCCCCTGGGTGCCGTTGGGATCGTCGGTGTGCAGGATCACATAGGTGGCGGAGTAGTCCGGTGCCGCGTTCATGGCGTCGGAGCCGTCCAGGTGGCGCGAGGTGGGAAAGCGGATGTCGTGGACGTCGATGTGAGTGATGGTGGGCATGGTGCCTCCTTGCAAGGGTGTCGGTTGGCCGCTGGTGGCCTATCATGGTAGTGGTTGTCTTGTATGACAGGTATGCCAACGACACGACGCAAACGCAACTATCGCCATTGACACCGTCGCGTCGAGGCCGATGGGTACGTTCCCATCACACGCCCAACACAAGGGAGGATGGCATGTTCGAGGAGTGGAAAGGCAAGCGCGTATTGATCACGGGGGCGAGCCGCGGTATCGGTGCCGCTGTGGCACGCCAGGCGGGGGCGCTGGGTGCCCGCGTGGCGGTGCATTATTACACCAGCCAAGAGCCCGCCGAGGCGGTGGTACGTGCGATCCGCGACGCTGGAGGCGAGGGTTTCACCGTGTGCGGTGACGTCAGCCGCAGCGCCGAGGCGACGCGCATCGTCGACGAGGCAGCAGAGCGCCTGGGTGGGCTTGACCTGCTGATCAACAATGCTGGCGACATGCTGGGTCGCGTCGCGCTTGGCGAGATCGATGACGATCACTACGACCGGGTGATGGATCTCAACGCTCGCTCGGTGGTGATGGTTTCCCAGGCGGCGCTACCCCATTTCAGGCGTACCGGTAGCGGCAACATCATCCATACCTCGTCGATTGCGGCGCGTAACGGCGGCGGACCGGGCGCGGGCCTGTACGCCTCGGCCAAGGGGTTCGTCAGCACCATGACGCGCAACATGGCCAAGGAGCTGATGGAAGACCGTATCCGCGTCAATGCCGTGGCGCCGGGGGTCATCGCCACCGATTTCCATGTGCGTCACTCCACTGAGGAACAGCTGGCCGCGGTGTCCGCTTCCATTCCCATGGGACGCACCGGTGCCGCGGAAGAGTGCGTGGGAGCCTACATCTTCCTGGGCACCGACAGCATGAGCGGCTACATGACCGGTCAGATCATCGAGGTCAATGGAGGCCAGTTGATGCCATGAGCGAGCGCAGCACGGGCGCGTACGACATCGCCATCACCATGGGCGATCCGGCCGGCGTGGGGCCCGAAATCGTTTGCCGCGCGCTGGCCGCCATGCGAGATGACGAGCGGGCGTCCACCCTGGTGGTGGGCGACCCGGCCATCTTCCGGCGTGCCGCTCGGCTGTTGGGAGCGTCGCTCGAGTTCGTGCCGCTCGAGGAGCCGGCTTCAGGTACGTTGGGCACGACACCGGGCGGTGTGGCCGTGGCCGCGGTGGAAACCCGGCCCGGGCGCGCCATTCCCGATGGCCAGGTCAGCGCCGACGCCGGCGACTTGGCGTTTCGCTGCATCGAGCGCGCGGTGGCGCTGGTGCAGGCCGGGCGGGCGCGAGTGATCGTTACCGCGCCACTGAACAAGGCGGCGCTGCATGCCGCGGGGCACCACTACGACGGCCATACCGGCATGCTCGCCGCCCTGACCGGGGCGCCGTCCTCTTTCATGCTGCTGGCTTCGGAGCGGCTTTCGACGCTTCACGTCTCTACGCATGTCTCGTTGCGCGAGGCGATCGAGCGGGTCACGCCGGAACGCATTGCCGCCACGGTGAAGGTGGGGCATGCGCATTGGGTCGAGCTCGGCAATCCGCGGCCGCGTATCGCGGTGGCGGGGCTCAATCCCCACTGCGGTGAGGGCGGCATCTTCGGCGATCAGGATGACCGCATCATCGCGCCGACGGTGCGTGTGCTGCGCGACGAGGGGATCGATGTCAGCGGGCCGATTCCGGCCGATACCGTGTTCTACCGCGCCAGTCGCGGCGAGTTCGATCTGGTGGTGGCGCAGTATCACGACCAGGGGCATATCCCGGTGAAGCTGATCGCCTTCGATACCACGGTCAACGTCAGCCTGGGCCTGCCGATACGCCGCACTTCGGTGGATCACGGCACGGCGTTCGACATCGCCTGGCAGGGGCGCGCCGATGCCACCAACTTGGGAGCGGCCATCGCCTATGCCCGACGCTTGGCATCGCCGCGGACGGCGGCATGAAACGGGGCTGCGAGATCGCCATCGTCGCCGACGACCTGACCGGGGCGCTGGATGCCGCCGCTCCCTTCGCCGAGCGCGGCATGGCGACACGCGTGGCGATTACGCTGGAAGGGCTCGATGCCGCGCTCGCGGCGGGCGACGCAATACCGCGAGTGGTGGCGGTCAATACCGACACGCGACACGTCGCGCGAGACGCGGCGGCCCGGCGCGCGGCGGAGGCCACCGAGCGGTTGCTCATGGTTCGGCCGCATCTGTTACTGAAGAAAGTCGATTCGACCCTGCGTGGCCAGGTCGTGGCCGAGTCCGTGGCCGTGCAGCGCATCGACGGGCGGCGCCTGCTGGTGTGCCCCGCGGTGCCGAGCCAGGGCCGCTTCGTGCTTGGGGGCGAAGTGTGGGTGGAGGGCGAGCCGCTTTCGGCCTCCGCCTACGCCCGGGATGCCCTGTCCCCCTCCTTGTCGGGGTCGCTGGAACGTGCCTTCGCGGAGGAGGGCGTCCCGCTGGTTCGCCACGTGCCCGAATCGAGCCTGCCCCTGCCTTCGACCGATTGTGTCGTCGATGCCGCTGACGAGGCGACCCTGTCGAGCATCGCCAAGCGGCTTCTCGAAGCCCCGAGGGAATGGCTGCCGGTTTGCGCGGCCGGCCTCACCCATGCGCTGGCACAAGGCCTGGCGCCGGGCCCGTCCCTGGCAGGGACGGTAAGCCCCCCGACATTGTCCGAGCCGATCCGTGCACTGCTTGCGGTGGGCTCGCGGTCGCCCCGCGCTCGCCGTCAGCTCGAGCGGCTGGGGGAGACGTTTTCGAATATCGCTTGGTTGAGTGTTTTCGACGTAGGGCGCGTCGATGCCGAGCCTGGCGTGCGCGTCCTTGTGCCTGGCGTGTCCTCTGAAGCGACAATGCGTGCCGAAGCAGTGGCCGATATCATGGCCGAAGCGGTCGTTGCCGCGGGTGGGGGCGAACGTGGAGGGCTGCTTTTCCTGTCCGGTGGCGACATTGCCCTGGCCGTGCTGGCGCGACTACGCGGCGAGTTCATCGAGCTGAGCGGCGAATGGTGCCCGGGCGTGCCGCTGGGCTATCTCAACGGCGACGTCGAACGACCGGTAATGACCAAGGCAGGCGGCTTCGGGCAGGAGGACCTGCTGGTCCGGCTGGTCGAGCGGATTAGACATTCGTCTAGAGGCTGATCGCTCGGTTGCAGCGTGTCAGGCGAGGGACTAGCTTTCCTATGATGGTATGACACGTATACAAGAAGCCATCGGTCAGGACGGTCGCCACCGTCAAAAGCACCGCTCAACGCGTAAGGAGAACAACAAGATGGTCAAGCAGAGCAACCGCCAGTGGAATCGTTGGCTTTCGACCGCGCTACTGGCAGCGGGGATGGGCACCGCAGGCGTTGCGGGCGCCGAGTCGCTTAACTTCGCTCACGTCTACGAAACCTCCGAGCCCTATCACGAGTGGGCCTTGTGGGCGGCGGACGAAATCGAGCAGCGCACCGATGGGCGCTATTCGATCGAGGTCCACCCCGCCTCGTCGCTGGGCAAGGAGGAGGATATCAACGAGGGGCTGACCCTGGGCACCGTGGACATCATTTATACCGGTACCCAGTTCGCCGGCCGCGCCTATGGGCCGATCGGTATTGCCGGGGCTCCCTACATGTTCCGCGACTTCGATCATTGGCAGGCTTATGCCGACAGCGATCTGTTTCAGGAGATCGCCCAGGGATACCAGGATGCGACCGGCAACGTGCCGGTGGCGCTCAATTACTACGGCGAGCGCCACGTGACCTCCAACCAGCCCATCGAGACGCCCGAGGACATGCGGAATCTCAAGATCCGCACGCCCAACGCGCCGATGTACATGATGTTCCCCGAAGCGGTAGGGGCCAATCCGTCGCCCATTGCGTTCGATGAAGTGTACCTGGCGCTGCAGCAGGGCGTGGTCGACGCCCAGGAGAACCCGCTGCCGACCATCCGCGCCAAGGCGTTCTACGAGGTGCAGGACCATATCAACCTGACCGGCCATATCACCGATTCGCTGCTGACGATCATCGGCGGACCGCTGTGGGATCGTCTCTCGGAAGAGGACCGCAAGATATTCCGCGAGGTCTACCAGGAGGCGGCCGAGAAGATCACCGCCGACATTCAGCAGCAGGAGCAGGAGCTTGTCGCCTGGTTCGAGGAGCAGGGCGTGACGGTCAACGAGGTCGATCGCGAGCCGTTCCGCGAGGCGGTCGTCCCCGAGCACAACGGTGACGATGCCACCTGGGATCAGGAAACCTACGACCGGCTGCAGGAAATCGGCCAATAATCGTTCGAGACGTGCCGCCCCGAGTGGGCGGCACCGGGAGGGCCTGCATGTCTCACGATACCCTGCCACCCGAGGCTTCCGGCATCGATCCCGTTGGAGAGGATGACTTTGATGTCAAGGCGTACGGCTGGGAAGACTGGCCGACGCTGGTCGTCTTCTGGGCCCTGGCCTTCGTGGTGTTCCTGCAGTTCTTCAGCCGCTACGTGATCGGCAGCTCGGTGGGCTGGACCGAGGAGATTGCCCGCTACCTGCTGATCGTGGTGGGTTTCCTGGGAAGCGCCATGGCGGCGCGCAAGAACTCCCACATTGCCGTGGAGTTCTTCTATCGCTACATGCCGGGCGGCGTCGGCCGGGCGATGTCGATGCTGGTGGATATCGGCCGCACCGTCTTCTACGCCGCGGGCGTGTGGATCAGCTACGGCCTGGCGGCCAAGACCAACGCGATGATGGTATCGATCGATGTACCGAAAAATGTCATTTACTACATCGTGATGGTGGGGTTCCTGCTGATGCTGGTGCGTTCGGTCCAGGTGACGATCCGTCATTGGCGCGAGGGCGAGAGCGAGCTGACCACGGCGAAGGATCGATGAAGGATCAACGATGACAACAACAATCCACCGGAGGCTTCGCCATGCCTGAGGTATCGATCGCGCAGCGCAAGGGGGCGGTCGTACCGCCGTTGATCGTCGCCCTGGCGGTCGCCTTCTGCGTGCTCATGGCCGTCATGGGCTACGGCTTGACGTTCCTGTTCGCCACGATGTTTACCCTGCTGGTAATGGGGTTCCCCATTGCCGTCAGCCTCGCGGGTTCGTGTCTGCTCTATGTCTATCTGACCGGCCGGGTGCCCGATATCGTCGTCGCGCACCGCATGATCAACGGCATCGACAGCTTTCCGCTGCTGGCGATTCCGTTCTTCATCCTGGCGGGCAACCTGATGAACCATGGCGGTATCACCACGAGAATCTTCGATTTCGCACGGGCGCTGATGGGCTGGATGCGCGGTGGGTTGGGGCACGTCAACGTCGGGGCCAGCATCGTGTTTTCCGGCATGTCCGGGGCGGCGGTGGCCGATGCCGGCGGGCTCGGCACCATCGAGATCAAGGCCATGCGCGATGCCGGCTACGACCAGGAGTTTGCGGTCGGGATCACCGCCGCCTCGTCGACCATCGGGCCGATCATTCCGCCCAGCCTACCGATGGTGATCTATGGCGTGATGGCCGGTGCCTCGGTGGGCCAGCTGTTCGCCGCCGGCCTCATCCCGGGGCTGCTGATGGGCGCGAGCCTGATGATCATGATCGCCATTCTCGCGCGGCGCCGAGGTTATCCCCGCGATGCGTCGTTTTCCCCGGTGCTGGTGTGGCAGACATTCAAGCGCGCCTTCCTGTCGTTGCTGACCCCGGTGATCATCGTCGGCGGCATCATCTCGGGGGTCTTCACTCCAACCGAGTCGGCGATTGCCGCGGTGGCCTATGCACTGTTTCTTGGCGTTTTGGTCTACCGCATTCTGACTTGGCGACGGCTGCTCAAGGTCAGCATGGAAACCATCGAAACCACCGCCGTGATCCTGCTGATCGTTGCCGCCGCGTCGATCTTCGCCTGGATACTCACCAGCAACCAGGTTACCCGGCATGTGATGGAGTTGCTGGGGCCGTTCTCGGACAACCCCATCGCCATTCTGCTGCTGATCAACCTGGTGCTGATCGTGGTCGGCTGCTTCATGGAAACCATCGCCGCCATTACCATCCTGGTGCCCGTGCTGCTGCCGATGGCCGTGAATGCCGGGGTCGATCCGGTACACTTCGGCGTGATCATGGTGCTCAACCTGATGATCGGCCTGTTGACCCCGCCGGTGGGCATGGTGCTCTACGTGTTGTCCCGGGTCTCGAACATCTCCTTCGAGAAGTGCATGCGCGGTACGCTGCCGTTCCTGGTGCCACTGGTGATCGCGCTGCTGCTGGTGACCTTCGTTCCGGCCATTTCCATGTGGCTGCCCACGCTCGTATACCGCTGAGGAGCGCCAATGCCTCGAACCGACGAACCCGCCACACGCGTGGCGGGTGCTGTACTGCAGGTCTTCATGGAGCGTGCCCTGGCACGCTGCGAGGTCGACGAACCCTCGCGTAACGCAGTTGCCCGAGCGTTGATCACCGCGTCGCGCATGGGCACCGACAGCCATGGGCTGCGCCTGCTGCCGCACTACGTTCGCGCGGTGCAGGGCGGGCGCATCAACCCGCGTCCGGCCATGCGCTTCACCCGGCGCCTGCCGGGGACCGGCTATCTCTATGCCGACGACGGCTTCGGTCATCTGGCCGGTTATACCGCCATCGAGCATGCCATTGCCATGGCCGATGAGGTCGGCATCGGCGCGGTAGCCGTCGGACGCTCCTCGCATTTCGGCGCGGCGGGTTGCTATGCCCTGGAGGCGGCCCGGCGAGGCTACGTCGGGCTGTCCGTGTGCACTGCCGATGCCCTGGTCAGCCTGCATCACGGACAGGGGCCGTTCCACGGCACCAACCCCATCGCCTTCGCCGCGCCAGTGCCCGATCAACTTCCCTACCTGCTCGACATGGCGACCAGTTCGATTCCCTGGAATCGGGTGCAGCAGTACGCCGCCATCGATCGCGAGCTTCCCCCCGGTGTGGTCGTCGATCGCCAAGGGAACCTGACCACCGACGCCTCGCAGGCCGTTTCGCTGCTACCGCTGGGCGGCGCCGACTTCGGCTTCAAGGGGGCGGGACTCGCCGGCATGGTGGAAGTGCTCAGCGCGACGATGACCGGCATGCTCCATGGGTTTCGCCTGCTGCCGATGAGCGGCGACGACATGAGTACGCCCCGCGGTGTCGGCCATTGCTTCCTGGTCATGCGCCCCGACGCCTTCGTCGAGCGCGACGTTTTCGACCGCGGCATGCGGGATTACCTGAAAGACCTGCGGGACCAGCCCGCCCTGGAGGGCGGAGAGGTGCTGGCGCCCGGCGATCGCGAGTGGCGCTGCCAGGCGCATCGCGATGCCGAGGGCATTCCGCTCGATTCAGCAAATGTGGCGGCTTACGCCGAACTGGCCGAGCGACTTTCGATTCCCGCTCCGGCATAGAGACGACGGAAGGGGGCGCTTCAGGGCCGGGGAACCCGCGAGAGCGGCGAGAATGCAGTACCATATGGCCCGGCCCGTACGGGGACTGGGTTGGCTGGCCAGGAGTTGCATTGCATGAGTCGATACAAGGTGGAGCGCAAGACGCTGTCCGAGCAGGTGGCTGAGCAGCTCGAGGCGGAGATCCTCGAGGGGCGGCTGAAAGAGAACGACCAGCTGCCTTCGGAGCGGGAGCTGATGGAGCAGTTCGGCGTCGGCCGGCCCGCGGTGCGTGAAGCGCTCTTCCATCTCCAGCAGCTGGGTCTGATCGCCATCAACAGCGGCACCCGTGCCCGGGTGATACGGCCGACCGCCGAGGCGGTGATGGCGCGTCTTTCCGGTGTCACCCGCCAGTTGCTGTCCCGGCCGGAAGGGCAGCAGTATTTCCAGGAGGCGCGGGCCATGTTCGAGATCTCGCTGGCGCGCTACGCGGCCCGGAACGCCAGCGAGGAGGATCTTCAACGTCTGCGCGACGCCCTGGCCGACAATCGCGATGCCGTGGGCGACGAGGCACGCTTCAAGCGCTCCGACAACGATTTTCACGGTGTGCTGGCAAGCATCGGCCGCAACCCCATCTTCGATGCCATGCACGTGGCCCTTTCCGAGTGGCTCGACGACCGTCGTGCTCAGGTGCTGCAGCAGAAAGACGAGGACAAGGCGGCGCTCTCCGCGCATGTCGAGATCGTCGAGGCGATCGAATCGCGCGACCCCGATGCCGCCGAGGCCGCCATGCGCCGTCACCTCGACCGGCATTATGGGACCTATATGAAGCTCAAGAAGCGCCTATCTGAGTGACGATCTGCTGCGCGCCCGCTTTCTCGCCCACTTTCGCCTGGTCTGGCTCGAGCTCGCAAGATCGCGATAGAGGGGTATTACTACGCAATGAGAAGGAAAGACGAGCGCAGCCACGTTAGACCACTATAAAGAGACGCCGCGCTTCCAGGGTATGAAATCATACTGCGCCAGCCCCACCGCCTTGGGCGTGTAGCGTCCGGAGGCGGCATCGATGCACAGCCGGAGGAGCTCGTCGGCCAGTTCCTCGATCTGCGCTTCTCCGCGAAGGATCGGCCCGGCGTCGAAATCGATCACGTCGTCCATGCGGCTGGCCAGCTCGCTATTGCTGGCAATCTTCAGCACCGGCGCGACCGGGTTGCCGGTAGGCGTGCCGAGCCCGGTGGTGAAAAGAATCAGGTTGGCGCCCGAACCGGCCAGAGCGGTGGTCGATTCGACATCGTTGCCGGGAGTGCAAAGCAGATTGAGGCCCTTGCGACGTAGCGGCTCGGTATAATCGAGCACGTCCACCACCGGGCTATCGCCGCCTTTCTTGGCTGCGCCGGCGGACTTCATGGCGTCGGTGATCAGGCCGTCGCGGATGTTGCCGGGCGAGGGGTTCATCGAGAAATCCGCTCCGACGCGGGCGGCATGGCGCTGGTAGGCCTCCATCAGAATACGGAACCGCTCGGCCACGCATTCGTCGCGACAGCGGGCGATCAGCTCGTGCTCGACCCCGCATAGCTCGGGAAATTCGCTCAATATGCCGCTGCCGCCCAGGGCGACCAGGCGATCCACCACGGCACCGACCAGAGGGTTGGCCGAGAGCCCAGAGAAACCGTCGGAGCCGCCGCACTCGACGCCGAGACTGAGCGCCGACAGCGGGGCAGGGGAGCGCTCGAACCGGTTGGCCAGGCGCAGCCCGTCGAAGATCGTGGTCAGCGCCTCGCGAATCAAGGCCTCTTCGCTGCGACTTGCCTGTTGCTCCAGGTAATGGACCGGCCGCCAGCCGTCGGGGGTTCGCTCGGCAACGGCTTCCTGCAGCAGGTCGATCTGTGCCTTCTGGCAACCCAGGCTCAATACGGTGGCGCCGGCCACGTTGGGGTGGCAGATGTAGCCGGCCAGCAATTGGCAGAGCGCCCGCGTGTCGTCGTCGGTGCCACCGCAGCCCAGTGTATGCGTCAGGAAGCGCACCCCGTCGACATTGGGAAACAGCCGCTCGCGGGGAGGCAGCGCGGTGTCTTCCTCCGCCCGCCCATGCAGCAGCTCCCTGGCCAGGCGCTTGTAGTCGCGGTACGGATCTTCGCCCAGCGCATCGGTGACGCTCTGGCGCAGCACCTCGATGTTGCGGTTCTCGCAGAAGACCAGGGGGACCACCAGCCAGACGTTGGCGGTGCCGACCTGGCCGTCGGGCCGACGATAGCCGTCGAACGTCGTGCCCGCGAAGGCGGAAACGTCAGGTGCCTGCCAGGCGTCCCTTCGGGACGTCGTGATATCGCTGGCCGTGCTGTGCTCGGTATTGACCGTGGTGATGGAGGCCCCCGCGGCGATGGGCCGGGTCGCTCGGCCCACCGTGACGCCATACATGATCACGCTGTCGCCCTCGGCCAGGTCGGCCAGGGCGAACTTGTGCTTGTGGCGGATCGGCTCGACCAGACGAATGCGACGACCGTCGTCCTCGACCTCGGCCCCTTCCGGCAAGTCCTTCAGGGCGACGCGCACGTTGTCGGCGGCGTGAACGCGCAGGGTGGCGAGTCGGCCGGCGTCGCTGGCGATAGCGTGGGTCATGGTAGGCTCCTGCAGAGGGCGGTATGAGGGCTCAAAGCGCTTCGTCGCCAACCACCGTCTGTCGTTGTTCGCCAAGACCCTCGATGCCAAGGCGCATGCTTTGTCCCGGCTTGAGGTAGACGGGGGGCTTCTGGCCCATGCCGACCCCCGGGGGAGTGCCGGTGGAGATGACATCGCCTGGCTGCAGGCTCATGAAGCGGCTCAGGTAGCTGATCAGGTAGGGGATGCGGTAGACCATGGTGCGGGTACTGCCGTCCTGAAAACGATGGCCGTCTACCTCGAGCCACATCGCCAGATCATGCGGGTCGGGCACCTCGTCCGGCGTGACCAGCCAGGGGCCCAGCGGGCCGAAGGTATCGCAGCCCTTGCCCTTGTCCCAGGTGCCGCTGCGCTCGAGCTGGTATTCGCGTTCGGAGATATCGTTGACCACGCAATACCCGGCCACGTGTGATCGGGCGTCGGCCTCTTCGATGTAGCGCCCGGCCTTGCCGATGACCACGCCAAGCTCGACTTCCCAATCGGTCTTCTTCGAGCCGCGCGGAAGAAGAACGTCGTCGTTGGGTCCGCAAATGGAGCTGGTCCACTTGTTGAACACCACCGGCTCCGGCGGTACCTCGGCGCCGGTTTCCGCGGCATGGTCGGAGTAGTTGAGGCCGATGGCGATGAATTTCCCCACCCCGCCCACACATGGGCCCAGTCGGGTATTGGCGGGAACGATCGGCAGGTCGGCGGGATTGAGCGCGGCCAGCACTTCCAGCCGTGCCCGGCCGAGATAGGCGCCACCGAGGTCGGGCAGGTGAGCCGACAGGTCGCGGATCATGCCGTCGGCATCGAGCAGACCGGGTTTTTCCTTTCCCTTCGGGCCGAAGCGCAGCAATTTCATGGTGGATTTTCCTTGTCGTCGAGGATGGGTTCGTTTGCTGAAACGGTTCTCAATGAAGACCGCCGCGTCGAGTGTTATGCCGCTGCCTGGTTCAGGTTAGCCAACCGCCGTCGATGATGTGTGCCGTGCCGGTGGTATAGGCGGATTCGTCAGCCGCCAGATAGGTGGCTAGTGCCGCGATTTCGTCGGCCGTGCCCAGCCGGCCGAGGGGCTGCCGGGCGAGGAAGGCCCCGAGCACGTCCGTTTCCGGGCGGCCTTCACGGGCGGCTTGGTCGCGGATGCGCTGGCGCAGGGAAGGGGAGTCGACCGTGCCCGGGCAAATGGCATTGCAACGGATACCCTGGGCCACGTAGTCGGCGGCCACCGATTTGGTCAGGCCGATGACCGCGGCCTTGGTCGTGCCGTACGCGAAGCGACGGGGCACGCCCTTCAGGCTCGAGGCTACCGAGGCCATGTTGATGATGCTTCCGCCTCCTCGGGCGAGCATGCCGGGAAGCAGGGCACGGATGAGGCGGTACATGGCGGTGACGTTAAGCGACAGGGAGAGTTCCCAGTCCTCCTCGCTGCATTCCAGCAGGCTACCGCTGGCCACGTAACCGGCGCAATTGAACAGCACGTCGGGGGCGTCGATATCCGCGGCCAGAGCGGCGATGCCCTGGGGGTCGAGAACGTCGAGGCGGCGCGTCTCGATGCCTTCGATCTCGCGCAGCGCTTCCAGCTTGTCGGGATCGATATCCGTGGCGATGACCCGCGCGCCCTCCCGGGCGAAGCGTCGCGCGGTGGCCTGGCCGATGCCCTGGCCGGCGGCAGTGACCAGGGCCGTCTTGTCGTGCAGTCGCATGGCGGGGATCCGGAATGTTGTGGTTATTCGTTGGTATGACAGGCTACTAGCATGACGTTCATTCGATTATGGTTCAGTTCGTTGGAAATGCAACAGAGGGTGAAAGGGGCATTTGGGCGTCGAAGACGCAGAGGCCGCGGCGAGCCGGAACCCGCCACGAGAGCGATCGGTGAGGGCGGTTCAACGGGCCAGCCAACCGCCGTCCACGGCCAGGGTGTGGCCATTGACGTAGCTCGACGCATCCGAGCAAAGGAAAATGGCCGCACCGGCCAGATCCTCCGGCGTACCCCAGCGACCGGCGGGTATGCGACCGAGGATCTCGGCGCTGCGCTGCGGGTCGTCACGCAGAGGCTGGGTGTTGTCCGTGGCCATATAGCCCGGGGCGATGGCATTGACGGTGATGCCGTGGGCAGCCCATTCGTTGGCCAGCAGGCGGGTCAGCCCGAGCACGCCGCTCTTGCTGGCGGTATAGGAGGGCACGCGTATGCCGCCCTGGAACGACAGCATCGAGGCGATATTGACGATGCGCCCCGGTGACTTGCGTTCAAGCCAATGGCGCGCCACTTGTTGGCTCAGGAAGAAAACGGCCTTGAGGTTGACGTCGATCACCGAATCCCAGTCGGCTACAGTGAACTCGAGCGCCGGCGCGCGGCGAATCATGCCGGCATTGTTGATGAGTATGTCGAGGCGGCCGGTGCGCTCCAAGGCGCGCGCAACGATATCTTCCGCCCGGTCGCGGTCCAGTTCCGCCTCGACATTATCGTAGCGCCGGCCCAGCGCCTCGACTTCTACACGGGTAGCGTCGGCGCCGCTACGGTTGACCCCGACGATGTCGGCACCCGCTTCGGCAAGCGCCACGGCGATGCCTTGGCCGAGCCCCTTGTTGCAGCCGGTGACCATGGCGATCCGACCTTCAAGCGAAAACCGTGTCATGCATGTCTCCTTTGATGGCGAACACAAACGACAGTATGGACCTGAGCGGGACAGTCGGATAAACCGACGGCTCGTCAGGACCCGTCGAAGAGGCCTTGTAGAAAAAGTGCTGAGCGAAAAGAACGAAGCCGAGACCTGAGCGTACAGGCGAATGAAAAGGTTTTCACGATTGGCGAGGGCTGGCGGCGAGCCCAGGGAGCGCTACGCCCTGCCAGCCTAACCGGCAGGACGCAGTGAAGATAAGCCGGGGAACTAGTCGGGACGACGGTCACCGGATTGACGATTTGGGTGTTTCCCTGGCGTACGGCTATCGGGCTTCTTACCACGGAACCCGCGCCAGGCGTTCTTCACCTTGTCACGGTTTGCTGGCTTTCTCAGCCAGTTCATAATGGCTAATCCTATCCATCTCTTCATACAGACCTCCATGCCTGAATCGCTTCGATTTGAATTGCCGCAACCGCTCATGCTCATCGTCGCCGGCTGACGGTGGGGCTCGCCCGAAAGAGAGCAACCACCGATGTCCGCATCCGCAGGCTTGGGCTTTGTTAGGTATGGCCGGCCCCTGCCCGTGGGTCAAGCGAGGCGAGGGCAGGTGCGGCCTGGTGAGGCACGGGGTGCCGTTGCTCTCGAGGTGAACCATACTGGGGACATGGGGCTCTAAAAGGCTAGAATCATTCGAACAGGGACACTGTGGCCGGCCGCTTCATTCCTGTTCAGGTACGGAGCGCAAGCATGACCACTGGCTCTCTCTCCCCCCATATTCTCATGACCCGCAAGTTGGAGAGCATCTTCGCCCTTTCCGACGAGGAGAGGCAGGCGCTCCAGGACTTGCCGGTGCGAATCAAGACCATCAAGTCAGGCCAGGACATCGTGCGCATCGGCGATCGCCCTACCCAATGCTGTCTGATCCTTGAGGGCTTCACCTGTGTCTACAAGCTGACTGCTGAAGGTAAGCGCCAGATCATGGCACTCCATGTTCCCGGTGATATCCCCGATCTGCAAAGCCTTCACCTGAAGGTGATGGACAACAGCATAGCCCCGATTAGATCCAGTACCGTCGGGTTCATCCAGCATGAGGACGTGCGCCAGGCATGCGAGCGGCATCCTCGCCTCACCGCAGCCTTCTGGCGCGAGACGTTGGTGGATGCTTCGATCTCGCGGGAATGGCTGCTCAATATCGGGCAGCGAGAGGCGTATACCCGGCTTGCCCATCTTCTTTGTGAGTTCCTGCTGCGACTGAAAGCGGTGGGGCTTGTCGAAGGCGATACCTTCGGCTTGCCGATTACCCAAGTTGAAATGGCGGATGCGATTGGCACCAGTGCGGTCCATATGAATCGGATTCTGCAAGCGCTGCGCGCAGATGGCTTGATTCAGACACAGGGAACACAGGTAACCGTGCCTGACTGGGAGAAGTTGAAGAAAGCGGGCGACTTCGATCCGGTCTACCTTCACTTGGAGGGCGGTGAAACATGAGTTTGGTAATCAGCCGGGCCGTGAGCCGGCCCGGCTATGATGAGATGAGAGGCTGATCAAATCTGAGTAAATTAATGTATACGTTAGAGGCATCAATTAAAACCAATGACAGAGAGACACTCCATTGATTCTCTAGTGTTTTGAACTTAACAGATCGGTCCTGAAAGGTGAAGATAACTGCAGAACCCGACGTGAACCAGGGCCAGCGGGAATGGCAGCCGATGCCAACGGCTCGCGGTCGTTAGTCAACTGCCGATTTTCTAGACGGCGAGGTGCGTGGCCTTCTCATCAGCTTAGCTTTCTTGTGACCGTGCAGTAGCATACATCGTCCTCGATACTGTCAATGCGAACAACAACTGGGCGATCCTCAGCCGGGTCTTCGGTAAACAGGAGCCAGCTATTGGAATCGAAGCCCCGGACATATTCTTTGCCCACCTCAGGTTTTTCCACCTGATTCGTGCCAATCTCCGTGGTCATGCCAACCTCAAGTTGCCTAATATCTTGCATGTCTATCTCCTGTGCCGTTTTTCTCGCTTAGTTACGGGACCGCATGAAGCCGTACCGCTGTACCTGCGTATTGTCGATGACTATGATTAGTTTAGTTCATACTTGCCGCTCCTATTGACCTCCGTGGCAACCATTAGGGTAGCGCATCCTCCTTGCGAGGACGTGGTGCATCTGAAGCCGGTGGCCGGATGATAATGATGCCAATTGTCATGTGGTGCGTATCGGCTGTACATGGTTCCATGCTGGAGCGGCACGTTCGCGTATACAGCAATAGGTTGGACAGCGGCTGAGCAACACTGGCAGACGCGAGCCAGCATCCACTCCGACGAGGTCAGTGTCTGCGACTTTGTGGAACAGCTGAAAACCCAGTGCATCACACTACTACCTGGCTCGCCTGGAGGAGGAGGGAATGTTCTTCGATTCCGCTTCGTCTCGCTTGTCGGGGCTTCGGTCCGTGCCTAGCTTAGAGTACTAGCAATCGCTGAAACGTCTAAATTAGAAACCTTATTCTGCCGTACAGAGAGAGTGCCATGTCAGTGCGTGTTGATTACCAGGTCACGAGCCAGTGGAACTCAGGCTTCGTCTTTGATGTTGCGGTTACTAACGACGGTTCACTGCCCATCGAAGATTACCAGGTGGGGTTCGACCTGCCGGGCTTGGTGACGGATGTCTGGGGTGGCCGGATCGTCGCCCAAGAAGGTCAACGCTACGAGATCATGGACGACGATGAGGACAACAACATCGCGCCGGGGGAGACGGTTAGCTTCAAGGTCAAGAGCGTTGACGGTAACTCACAGATGCCGACCCGCTTCAGCGTCAGCGACCAGCCGGTGATCGTAGACGACCAGGCAAGCGACGAGACTGATAACGTCGAGGCGGCATTCGTTGACGGCGTGGCCAAGGTTGAGCCCGGCATCACCGCCGGGGAGCTGGAAACTCTGCTCAATAGCGCACCGATGGGTGCCACCGTGCGCTTGGCCGAAGGAGAGTTCATTCTCGACGATTCCGTGACCGTCACGCGCTCGGATGTCTCGCTGATCGGGGCCGGCACGGGCAGGACGACGATCACCTTCACCGACACGGCGCTCGAGCGCGACGCCTCGCATGGACTACTTTTCGAGGGAAAAGGCATAGCCAGCGCCGGCCGGCTGCGGGCGGATGCCGAGGAAGGCAACGACACGATCACACTCGAAAATAACCACGGCCTGGCCTCCGGCGACACGGTGCGCATCTGGCAGGATAACGACGAGGAGTATTTTGCCGAGATTGGCAACACCACCTGGCAGGGCGGCACGAATACGCCGCTGCGCACCAGCATGGCGAACATCGTCGAGATCGACGGCAGTACAGCCACGCTCGACCGGGGCGTGCACTTTGATTTTGACGGCGGCGAAGCCAAGATTCAGCGCGTCGATGCGTTGGAGAATGTTGCCCTGGAGGGGCTTTCCATCGGTTATCGCCTCGGTACTCCCGATCCGGGAGCGTTCAGCAACGAACTGCCCACTTTCACTAATTATCACGCCGTCGAGTTCATCGGTACTGTCGGGGCTAGCATCTCGGACGTCGAGGTCATCAACGGGCCCTCAGTCGCCTTCGTCGCCAATCGCTCTGTCGATATTAGCGCCAACAATCTCCATGCCCAGGGCGCCTTCAACAAGGGCAGCGGAGGTAACGGCTATGCCTATGAGCTGTACGAGAGCTACGACGGCACTTTTACTAACCTGAACGACAGCGGAATGCGCCACAGCGTATTGTTCGCCTCCTGGCGCTCGTCCGTTGGCAATGATATTCACGTCGAATTCACGGACCGCGACATTAACTTCCATGGCGGACAGGATCATGACAACGTAGTGAGGGTCTCGCAATCCGTTCGCGATCCGGCGCTTGATAACATGTCGCCCACCCTATGGATCAACCAGGGTGGGGAAAGCTTCGGGGCACCAACCGACCCGACCGCCAACCAGGTGATGCTTGACTATGTCGTGGGGACGCGGCGCAACGACGTGGTGCCGGGATCCGATGATGGCGTCTTTCTGGATGGGGCCAAGGGTCACGACACACTGCTAGGCGGCGTTGACGACGACCTTCTGCATGGCGGCCCAGGCAACGATAGGCTTGAAGGCGGCACGGGTCACGACACGGCGCTGATGCAGGGAACCTACGCGACCTATGACATCCGGCCCATGCCGGACAATAGCCTGTTCCTTGATGGCTGGGGCGACGACGATGTACTGGTCGACATCGAGCGGGCGGTCTTCGCCGACGGCACAGTTCTCGACGTGGAATCGCGCACGGTCACGTCCGGATCGGCGCCGGCAATTCCCTCCGCCGAAGAGATTCTCGCCGACGATACCCTTATCTTTCCGGTCAAAGAGGATGAGGTGTCGCTGGAGGAGCCGCCGGACGCAGATGTCGTCGCGTCGGTTCGCTTCGAGAGCGTCAGCCGTTGGACGAGCGGCTATGTGATGGGCGTCGAGATCACCAACGACTCCGAGACGAGCATCGACGATCCCAGCATAAGTTTCGAGCTGCCTGCCAAGATCACCCAGTTCTACGGGGCGAACCTGATCTCACGGGAAGGCGACACCTACACCCTGGCCCTGGCCGGTGACGATACGCTTACGCCGGAGGAGACCCAGCGCTTCTCCTTCAAAGCCTACGCGCCCGAGAGTCATCTGCCTCAGGGGCTACGCCTCGACGGGCAGTCGCTAGACGTGGACATGGCGCAACTCATCGCCGGCAGCGATAGCGAGACCGAACTCTGGGCCCAGACACAGGTGAACAGTAACGTCACTAGCGCCTGGTCGACAGGCTACACCGCTGAGGTAATCGTCGAGAACACTTCCCATCTGACCATTGATAGTCCCTCGATCAGCTTCGACCTGCCGGGCGAGATCGACACGCTGTGGAACGGCACGGTCGAGCGGGATGGAAACCGCTATACCATCACCGACGACAACCCGACCACGCTACAGCCTGGCGAGAGCTGGCGCTTCTCCTACAAGGCCTACGACACCAGCCAGGCACTGCCGGCAAACAGCGTCGTGATAGGCGAGCCCCAAGCGCCAACCAGCGATTCAACCTCGGTGAAAGCCTATATCATCAGCGAATGGTCGGGTGGCTACACCACAGAAGTGTTAGTTGAGAATACTTCCCCCAATGCCATCGCCGTCCCCATCGTCGACTTCGCACTGCCCGCCAAGATCGATACGCTATGGAACGGTACGCTGGAGCAGGACGGCGATCGCCATCGCGTCTCTGACGACAGCGACACCGTGCTGCAACCCGGCGACGCCTGGCGCTTCAGCTATCGCGTGTACGACGATCAACAGTTCCTGCCGGATGACATCGTGGTCGAGGGGAAGGCGGAGCCCGCCCAGATCGATCCGTCAGAAACCGAGCAATTGGTGGTTCCTGAAGACAACCCCGTCACAGGCGTGCCCGGCAGCACCCTGACTGGAACCGATAGCGACGATATCCTCAACGGCTTGCGTGGCGACGACTATCTCACGGGCGGCGTGGGCAACGACCGCCTGGTGGGCGGGCGCGGCGCCGATATGCTTACCGGCGGCACGGGCGCAGATACCTTCGCCTTCCTCTCCACCTTGGATTCGACGCCGCTGAGCCAAGACATCCTGCTCGACTTCGACCGCCTCGAAGGCGACCGAATCGATCTCTCCGCCATTGACGCCAATACCGAAGGGGAAGGTCTGCAGGGGTTCACCTGGCTCGATGACAACGGCTTCACTGGCAACGGAGGAGAGCTGCGTACTTCGGGCAATAACCTTCAGGCAGACGTGAACGGCGACGGTGTCGTCGATATGCAGATCGGCGTGCTTGGGGTCAACTCGCTGGAATCCAACGATATCATTATGATGAGCTGAGCTGGTGGAAGGGCGGGCAAGTAAGCGCTGACCTAAGGAACCACTGTACAATTCGGTTCTGACCGGCTGAAACCTTCTTCTTGTTCGGGTGCTTTGCCTGAGCGAACGAAATCTCCTTCAGCGATAGTTCTGTCACATGATGGCGATCTGGCCAGATCTTACCTCGTTGGTGACGATCACGCAGCTGCGGCGGGGTTTCCAGCGTTTCCTTAATGAGGCGAGGGGGAGGTGGGGCTCGGCTATCCGGCCCCCTACTCGATAAGTCCCCGGGGGGTAGCGCTTACTTGGTTGGTACAAGCTATCCTATCTTTGGCTTGTGCTGATTCGATATTTGACGAAGCGGAAGCGGCGGCCGTTTTTTCACTCGCTAGCGCTCCTAGCTGTATAGGCGGCGAGAAGTATGGGCGCAGGTGTCCCCATCTGCCACCTGAATGGTATGCAAAGAATAACCGCCACCCGGCATGATCCGTAAGTGGCGGTTTCTCTTAATGTTCGTGGTCGGAGCGACAGGATTCGAACCTGCGACCTCTGCAACCCCATTGCAGCGCGCTACCAAGCTGCGCCACGCTCCGACGTTCAGCAGGGAAAGCCTGGCTTCTCACTCCGACTCGCTCGGAACCAGAAGCGCTGTATTTCCGATGCTTAAGGCTTCCGGGTCGTACCCGGCGCCCTCAGAACGAGGCGTATACTAGCGCGTTCTCAGGCAAATGAAAAGCCTCTTTTGTACTTTCCTTTCAGACGCTTGCCTTTCCATCGCCAGCGCCCGATGCTTCATGGTCCGACGGTGTGGCCGCATGCCGGCGCATTGCATCGGTCAGAGTGCTACCCAGATTCTGCTGCGTAGGTCATGGGTCAGCGAGCCTCCTGCTGCAGCGCTTCGCAGGCGCACTCCATCCAGGCGAGCTGGAATCGGGTTAGGGGTGCGAAACTTTGTACGTATTGTCACGACCACCACGTTCATGGGCTGTGAAGCTTCCCAGGCGGGGATGAGCGCTGGAGGGCAAGGTAGGGGTAGGAGCGTCTCCAGTGGCGGCTGGCCGGGCGAGGATACGGACTGAGTGTAGCCCACGCTTGTGTGCCTCCATGGTTTCTGACGCGCTGCGTCATGAAAATTTCTGCCTTTCTGTGGTATGACGCTTTACGCCCCGTTCATGGCATGCTTTGTTGATACGGTCGGAGCCGCGGGTACGAGCTGGATAGGAGCTTGGCATGTGGGAAGTCATCAAATCCGTTCTGGCCGCCTTCCTTGGCGTTCAGCGTGAGCAGCAGCGACTCAAGGATTTCGAAAGGGGGAATCCGGTCGCTTTCATCGTCACGGGGATCGTGCTGGCGGCGGTACTGGTGGGGCTGATTGCACTGGTGGCAGTCCTGGCGGCAGGCTGAGGGCAGCCGACGTTGCGTTGATTGGCGCGTTAGCCAGAAGGCGTAGGCGAAGGCAGTGACTTTCAAAATTTGATCTCTATACTCGATAAAGAAGCGGCTAATGTTCTCCAAGGATGAGAGCCCCCGACCCCTGACACTCGGGGATGCCGTCATCTAGACAACTACAAACTTCGGGAGGCGTCGATGCGGACTCTGCTCGTCTGGTTGGCAGGGGGCTTGACTCTTGCCGGCTCGAGCCAGGTGGCTCTGGCTAATGGCTGGAACATGCCCGTTGGGGTTTCGAGCCTCAGTGGCGAAATCTACGGCTTGCACATGACCATCTTCTGGATCTGCGTGGTCATCGGTGTGGTCGTGTTCGGAGCGATGTTTTACTCCCTGTTTCGCTATCGCCACTCCAAGGGCGCCAAATCAGCCAACTTCCACGAGAACACCACCGTCGAGATCATCTGGACGACGATTCCCCTGTTGATCCTGGTCGGCATGGCGGTGCCCGCCACGGCAACGCTCCAGAAGATCTACGATCCCTCCGATGCCGAACTGGATGTCATGGTTACGGGGCAGCAGTGGCGCTGGCGCTACGAGTATCTCGGTGAGGACGTTGCCTTCAACTCGAACCTGGCCACGCCCAGGGCGCAGATCAACGGCGAAGAAGAGCGGGGCGAGCACTACCTGCTCGAAGTGGACGAGCCGCTCGTACTGCCCATCAATCGCAAGGTGCGCTTCCTCTTCACTTCCGACGATGTCATTCACGCCTGGTGGGTGCCTGAACTGGCCGTCAAGCAGGACAGCATTCCCGGCTTCGTCAACGAGAACTGGGTCCGCATCGAGGAACCCGGTATCTATCGGGGTCAGTGTGCCGAACTCTGCGGTGTCGATCATGGCTTCATGCCGATCGTGGTGCAGGCTGTGGAAGAGGAGGAGTTCGATTCCTGGCTAGCCGAGCGCAAGGAGGCGGCAGCCGAAGAGGCCATGGGTGTCGACCGTGAATGGGGCATGGATGAGCTGATGGAGCGCGGCGAAGGCGTCTTCGGCAGTATCTGTGCCTCTTGCCACCAGCCCGAGGGCCAAGGGGCTCCGCCGGCCTTCCCGGCCCTGGCCGGCAACGAGCAGTTGATCGAGGATGCCGACTGGCATATCGATACCGTCATGAACGGCGTATCCGGCACCGCCATGCCGGCGTTCCGCAACACGCTCAACCCTGTCGAGCTGGCGTCGGTCATCACCTATACGCGTAACGCCTGGGGCAACGAGACCGGGGACGCGATTCAACCCTCCGAGATTGCCGAGCGGCTGGAAGAGTGATCGCGGGCGCGGCGCGAGCGCCGTGCCCCCTGACGTGACGCGATAACAAGACCTTGTTTATGGAGTATTCCGATGGCCCCCAAGGTACCTCCTCAACCGATTCTCGAACAGAACAGCACCGCCGCGGAAGCTGGGCATGGACAGGCGCATCACGCCCCTCCGAAGGGCATCTTGCGGTGGCTGCTAACCACCAATCACAAGGAGATCGGGAGCCTTTACCTGATCTTCTCTCTCACCATGTTCTTCATTGGCGGCATCTTCGCGCTGGTGGTCCGGCTTGAACTGTTCCAGCCCGGATTGCAGTTCGTCAGGCCCGAGTTCTTCAACCAGATGACCACCATGCATGGCCTGATCATGGTGTTCGGGGCGATCATGCCGGCGTTCACCGGCTTGGCCAACTGGATGATACCGCTGCAGATCGGTGCTCCCGACATGGCGTTGCCGCGTCTCAACAACTTCAGCTTCTGGCTGTTGCCGGTAGCCTTCGGCCTGTTGCTCTCCACGCTGCTGATGCCCGGTGGCGGCCCCAACTTCGGCTGGACCTTCTATGCGCCGTTGTCGACCGTATATGCGCCGCCGTCGACGACCTTCTTCATTCTGTCGCTGCATATCGCCGGTATCAGCTCGATCCTGGGGGCGATCAATATCATCGCCACCATTCTCAACATGCGCGCGCCGGGCATGCGCTTGATGGACATGCCGCTGTTCGTCTGGACCTGGCTCATCACTTCCTTCCTGCTGATCGCCGTGATGCCGGTGCTCGCCGGGGTGGTCACGATGATGCTGATGGACATCAATTTCGGCACCAATTTCTTCAATGCTGCGGGGGGCGGCGATCCGGTGCTGTTCCAGCACTTGTTCTGGTTCTTCGGGCATCCCGAGGTCTACATCATGATCCTGCCGGCGTTCGGCATCGTCTCGGCAATCATCCCGACCTTCGCCCGCAAGCGCCTGTTCGGCTATGCCTCCATGGTGTACGCCACCGCCGCCATCGCCATTCTCTCGTTCCTGGTGTGGGGGCACCACATGTTCGCCGTGGGGATGCCGCTGGTCGGCCAGCTGTTCTTCATGTATGCCACCATGCTGATCGCGGTGCCCACCGGGGTGAAGGTCTTCAACTGGGTGGCGACCATGTTCCGGGGGTCGATCAGCTTCGAACCGCCAATGCTGTTCGCCCTGGCCTTCGTGGTGCAGTTCACCATCGGCGGCTTCTCGGGCCTGATGCTGGCCATCGCGCCGGCCGACTTCCAGTATCACGACACCTATTTCGTGGTGGCTCACTTCCACTACGTGCTGGTGCCCGGGGCGCTCTTCGCCATCCTGGCGGGGGCCTATTACTGGCTGCCCAAGTGGACCGGACACTACCCCAACTTGCGTCTGTCCCAGTGGCACTTCTGGCTCTCGGTGATCGGCGTCAACCTGACCTTCTTCCCCATGCACTTCTCGGGGCTGGCCGGCATGCCGCGGCGGATACCCGACTATGCGTTGCAATTCGCCGACTTCAACCTGGCGTCCTCGGTCGGGTCGTTCATCTTCGGCTTTTCGCAGCTGCTGTTCGTGGCGGTGATCGTGCTCTGCGTGCGGGGCGGCAAGAAGGCGCCGGCACAGGCCTGGGGCGATCACACGGCGGATCTCGAGTGGAGCGTGCCGAGCCCGGCACCGCTGCATACTTTCGAGACGCCGCCGACCTTTCATCGCCCGGCGCATTGAGCGGGGCTTCCGGTCGAGGTGCCATGATCGGAAACGCGAACAGGAGTGACGCATGGCTCGTGACGAGACGGATGAGCGTCGGTTAGGTGTGAAACGCACGGTCTGGCGTAGCGTGGCGGCGTTGGCCGGCATGTTCGCCTTCGCCTTTGCCTTGGTGCCGTTGTATGACGTGTTCTGCAAGGTGACGGGAATCAACGGCAAGGTCGATACGACCGCGCAGGCTCTCGTGCACGAGAATGTCGATGAGTCCCGTACGGTCACCGTGCAGTTCATCACCCGCAGCGGATCGGGGTTGCCGTGGCGGATGGAGACGGAGACCCGCCAGGTTCGCCTGCACCCGGGACAGACCTCGGAAGTGAACTTCACTTTCGTCAACCAGAGCGATGCGGTGAGTTGGGGGCGTGCGGTTCCCAGCGTCTCGCCCTCCACGGCCACGCGCCATGTGCGCAAGGCAAGCTGTTTCTGCTTCGAGGAGCAGCAACTGCAGGCGGGGGAGCGGCTGGAGCTGCCGCTGGTGTTCCAGTTGGATCGCGACCTGCCCCCCGAGGTCGGTACCGTCACCCTGGTCTATACCCTCTATCCGATCGAGGGCAGGAATGAGCCGCTTCAGGCGGATGTCCAGACCATACAAGGAGAAGAGGCATGAGTGGCAGTTACTATGTCCCGGCAACCAGCAAGTGGCCCGCGCTGGGCTCTTTGGCCCTTGGGGTGATGATGATCGGCGCCGGCATGGTGCTGGTTCACGATCGTGGCGGCATCGTCATGATGATTGGCCTGGCGGGTGTCCTGGCGGTGATGGCGCTATGGTTTCGCGATGTCGTCGTCGAGTCGCGCAAGGGGTTGTATGACGCCCAGATGGACCGTTCCTTCCGCTGGGGGATGGGCTGGTTCATCTTCTCCGAAGTGATGTTTTTCGCCGCCTTCTTCGGTGCCTTGTTCTACATTCGCTTCTTTGCCGTGCCCTGGCTGGCCGGCGAGGGGACCAAGGGCGCCACGGCACTGCTCTGGCCCGAGTTCACCGCGCACTGGCCGCTGATCAGCCCGCCGGACGCTTCCATCGCCGGCCCGACCGAGGTGTTCAGCCCCTGGCAGCTGCCGCTGGTCAATACACTGATCCTGATCTCGTCCAGCATTACCCTGACCGTGGCCCACGAGGCGCTCAAGGAGGGTCAGCGCAAGATTTGTCGCAACTGGCTCGCCGGCACCGTGCTACTGGGACTGTGCTTCATCGCGATTCAGGGAGTCGAATATTACGAAGCCTATACCCATTATGGCATCACGCTGGAAGCCGGCATCTATGGCGCGACCTTCTTCATCTTGACCGGCTTTCACGGGCTTCACGTGATCGTTGGCACGATTATCCTGATTGTCATGCTGGCGCGGATCATGCGCCGCCATTTCACGCCTGAAGAGCATTTCGGCTTCGAGGCGGCCAGTTGGTACTGGCACTTCGTCGATGTGGTCTGGGTCGGCCTGTTCCTCACCGTCTACGTGTTCTGACGCAGTGAGCCCTTGCGGCAGATGGGCGAGGGTGGGGGGCCTGGCCTGGGTCAGGCTTCGCCCAGACTGCCGAAGAAGAAGCCGTAGAACAGCAGGGCGAGGAGCAGGGCGGCGAGTGTGACGCGGATCTTCAGCGACACGAGGAGCCGGCGCGACGTGCTGTCGTCGCGCAACAGGAAACCGACGCCGGCTGCCAGGCTGGCCAACATGGCCAGGAACACGACGGCTATCAAGGTCTTGAGAAACATGGGGCACTCCGTTGGAGGTCAGGGGGCAAAGCCTGGAAAGCGCTTGCCCGGCTGGCGATCGAGCGTGTGGTATCTGCTCTGGTCGCTGCTGGTGACGTTGGGGTTATGCCTTGGACTATGGCAGTGGGAACGGGCCGACGACAAGCGTCGTTATCTTGCCCGGCTCGATGCGGCGCCAACGTTGGAAGCCCCGGAAGCGCCGCCGCCGCCCGGTTCCCACTTGATCCTGCAAGGCGAGTACCTGACCGATGCGACCCTGTTTCTCGACAACCGCACGCACGATGGGCAACTGGGGGTGGCGGTACTGACGCCACTGCGCAGCGAGGACGGGCGCCTGTGGTTGGTGCAGCGCGGCTTCCTGCCGACCGGGCCGAGTCGGGCAACGCCCGAGGTCGATACGCCGGCGGGTGAGGTCAGGCTGCGTGGGCGCTGGCAGGCCGCTGGCGATGAACCACCGCTTTTTGGACCCAACCGGGAGGGCATGCGCCTGCAGCGCATCGAGCTTTCTGCCTGGGATCTCGACGGCGATTTCGCTCACGATGGCTGGCTGCACCTCGAGCGGGGGCCGGGACAACTGGCGCCCTGGTGGACACCCAACGTGGTGCCGCCCAGCCGCCATGTCGGCTATGCCGTCCAATGGTGGGGGTTGGCTTTGGCGGCCCTGGCGGTGATGATCATCGGAGGGCGCCGGCTGGCCAGTGATAGACGGCACGTGCGAGACGGCCCTCCTCCGGCAGGTGACGCGTGATCGGTAAGATTTGGGGGGATTGCAGTGCAGGAAGCCATGAACGTTCGTCATCAGCGCTTGAAGCTGCTGGCCTTGATCGCCGTCTTTGCCCTGCCGATGGTCTCGGCTTGGGTCATGCTGCATTGGCGCATCGGTATCCCCGACCAGCACACTGCCCATGGCGAACTGGCCCCCTCCGTGCCGGCACTGGAGGAGTGGCCGCTGGTTGACCAACAGGCCTCGTTCGATGGTGGTGATTGGGTGTTGGCCTTCGACTGCACACGGGATTGCGAGGCCCAGGCCGATCGCTGGTGGCGGCTGCACCGGGCGCTGGGCCGTGAGGCGCCGCGCGTTACCCGTTTGAGAATAGGCGGAAGTCCCGCTTCCCAGCCCGGTGAATCGGTCACACAGTGGCGGGAAGCGCCCGCTTGGCAGGAGGCGGGTGCTGTCTGGCTGATCGATCCGCAGGGACGAGTGGTGTTGCGTTACGCGGGCAATGTATCGGAGCGCGACGTAATGGACGACCTCTCGCATCTGCTGAAACGGATCCCCGATCCGCGGGCGGTAGAGGAACGGGACGGCGAGTCGCGTTGAAGCCGGCTTCGCTCGGTTGCCTCGCGGCTCGATGAACGTTGTGGCAAGGTCGTTTCGAGACATGACAGGATCAAGGACGCCATCCATGCAGGGTGCTTCGATGCCAACTCATTCCGATACGGCGCATGCTCGCCGGCTGCGCCTGTTGTTGAACCTCAGCCTGGTGGGCGTCGTCTTTACCAGCGTCGTGATACTGATCGGCGCCTGGACGCGCCTGGTCGATGCCGGCCTCGGCTGTCCCGACTGGCCCGGCTGCTACGGTGCGCTGGTGGTGCCGGATGCAGAGCGCGCCTCGCTCCATTCGCCCCACGCGCCCCTGGAGGTCTTCAAGGCCTGGGTCGAGATGGTGCATCGCTATTTGGCCTCCACGCTCGGCTTGCTGGTGATCGGCCTGCTGCTGCTGGGCGCCGGGCTGCGTCGCCAGCCCGGCTATCCGTGGAAGACGAACGTGGCGTTGCTGGGCGTGATACTGCTGCAGGGTGCCTTCGGTGCCTTCACGGTGACGCTCAAGCTATGGCCGCAGGTCGTGACGCTGCACCTGCTGGGAGGGCTTTCGGTACTGGTGCTTTTTCTATGGTTGCATCTTGGGCTACGCCGTTTCGCCAAGGGAGACGAGCCGGCCGCGGTGAAGCGTCGGTTGACGCCGCTTTGGATGGCGGCCGTGGCGCTGCTGGTCCTGCAGCTGGCATTGGGGGGTTGGGTATCGAGCAACTACGCCGGTATCGCCTGTCAGGGATTTCCCACCTGTAACGGTCAGTGGTGGCCCGAGATGGACTGGAGCGAAGGGTTTCATCTGACGCAGACGGTGGGGCCCAATTACCTGCACGGTCAGCTGCATGC
Organism: Billgrantia pellis; assembly: GCF_008297955.1. Lineage (GTDB taxonomy): Bacteria > Pseudomonadota > Gammaproteobacteria > Pseudomonadales > Halomonadaceae > Halomonas > Halomonas pellis. The sequence continues at coordinate 693,594 of NZ_VTPY01000001.1, forward strand.
CGATGCCAGAGTGGCCATCCATCAGGGACATCGTCTTGGCGCTGTGCTGCTGGGGTTGGTTCTGGTCAGCCTGGCGGCCCGTCACTGGCAGCGGGCGCGCATGCGACCCTGGCTCGGTGGGCTGGTGATCGCCTATGGTGTTCAACTGGGCTTGGGGATTGCCAATGTCCTGATGTGGCTTCCCTTGTGGTTGGCGCTACTGCATACGGCCGGGGCCCTGTCGCTTGTGTTGTTGCTGGCGTTGGCCGTGTGGCATTGGCGTGAGCCGGCCGCGGAAGTCGAGGGTTCGACACGAAGGGAGAAGGAGTGGGGGCATGTCTAACGCACTGACCAAGCGCGAGGGGATCAAGGGCATGCTGCTGATGCAGTTGGGCTTGCACGAGTCGGCGGCCTGGACCTGGCGGGATCTGCTTACGCTATGCAAGCCACGGGTGGTGGTCGTGATGCTGGCCTGTGCCCTGGTGGGAATGGCGCTGGCGACGCCGAGCCTGCCTTCGCTGACCGCCGTGGTGGCCGGACTGGCGGGTATCGGCCTGGCTGCCGGCGGTGCGGCGGCCTTCAATCACGTGGTCGACCGCAGGCTCGATGCCATGATGCTGCGGACCTCGCAGCGGCCCCTCGCCAGCCAGCGCATGCCGACACCGCTTGCGCTGGGCTGGGCGACGCTGCTGTCGGTTGCGGGTATCTCGCTGCTGTTCTGGCAGGTCAATGCGCTGACGGCGTGGCTGACGCTGGGGTCGTTGATCGGCTATGCGCTGGTGTATACCGCCTTTCTCAAGCGGGCAACGCCGCAGAACATCGTGATCGGTGGCGTTGCCGGCGCCGCACCGCCGCTACTCGGCTGGACCGCCGTGACCGGCCAGCTGGGGCCGGAGCCGCTGCTGCTGGTACTGATCGTCTTCGCCTGGACGCCACCGCATTTCTGGGCGCTGGCCATCCACAAGCGCGACGAGTATGCCCGCGCCGGCGTACCGATGCTACCGGTCACCCATGGCGAGGCCTTCACCCGCCTGCAGGTATGGCTCTACGGCTGGCTCACGGTGGCGGTGACGCTGCTGCCCTTTGCCATCGGCATGAGCGGGGCGGTGTATCTGCTCGGCGTGATGGCCCTGAACCTTCGCTTCATGTACTGGAACTGGAAGGTTTGGCGCGGTGTTGACGCCAAGGCGCCGCTGGCAGCGTTCTGGTTCTCGATTCGCTATATCCTGGGCGTGTTCGGTGTGCTGCTGCTGGATCACTACGCCGCGTTCTGGCGCTAGTGCCGCTGATGCTCGGCAGCGTCGGGCTTCTGCAAGCGCCCGGTACCGCAAAGTGCCGGGCGCTCGTCGTTCGGCCGCTGGCATTCACCACGGAAGGCACCGGCTGACATGGCATGTCCCGGCCGGGGGCCTAGGTTACACTGCTCGCCCACAGAGACGACCCGGGAGACTCGATGACGACCACCACCGCACTGATCCTGTTGGCCCTTGGGCTGGCCATCGTCGCCGGACTGGCGGCCTATGCCTTTACGCTGTGGCGGGAAGTGAAGCGCCGTGAAGCCTTTCGCGAGCAGGAACTGCGCCGCGCTCACGAGAACTGCCTGGCCAATCTCGAGATCGTGGCGGCCTCGCTGCTTCAGGAGCAAGTCGATATTACCGAGGGGGCCTGGCGCTGCAAGATGCTGCTGGACATCCTCGACCCGCATCTGATCGAAAGGCCCGAATTCCAGGCGTTTGGCGAGGTTTATGCCCGTACGCAGCATCTGCATACCCACTCGGCGCGCAAGGCGCTGGCGCCACGTGACAGGATGCGCGAGGATCGCGAGCGCCTCGAGATCGAGGCGGAATGGCGGCAGCCGGTGCTGAAAGCGGCGCGAGACGTGCTCGACTTCCATCGTGGCTGGCCGAACAGCCTTCATTGAGGTCTATACAGCGTTTGTACGGTCGAGTATGTTTGCAGCGCTTTGCATACTACGGCAAGCTAAGCAGTGGCGTTAGCGAGCTTTTTCCTGACCGGGAAGGGCCTGTGGTCACGCAAAGGAATGAGGTCGCGCTTTGAGCACGGCCGAAAGCGGCCTACACTTTGAGCCGTTGGGTCAATGAGTGTCCTGACAGCGGGAGCTCATGAATGTGTAGCCCCGAGATGAATCGAGAAGGAGTCTTGCAATGAAAAAATCTACGACTGGCTTACTGTTGGGTTCTGCACTGGTGATCGGTCTTTCGGGCTGTGCCACGGATTTCCAGCGAGGCGGCGAGAGATCGGGCGGCGGTGCGACAACCGCTTCCAGCGATCGCGCCTGGTATCAGCAGCCGCTGGTTTGCGGTATTGCCGGCGGTTTGATCGGTGGCGGCATTGGCTATGCGACCAGCGGTAGCTCTGACGAGGACGCTGGCACTGCGACTGGCGCCGTGGCCGGTTCCGCGATTGGCGCTCTGCTGTGTGCCGACCGTACACCGGAGCCCGAGCCGGTAGCCGAGCCCGCGCCGACGCCGGCACCCGAGCCCGCCCCGGTGACGGAGTTCGAGACCGTGACGCTCGACAGCGAGGTCACCTTCGCCTTCGATTCGGCCGAGATTCGCCCCGAGGCGCACCGGACCCTCGACGAGGTCGCCACCACGCTGCGCGAAAACCCGGATCTGCGCGTACGTATCGAAGGGCACACCGATTCGATCGGTTCCGCCCAGTACAACCAGGACCTGTCTCAGCGTCGTGCCGACTCGGTCAGGGATTTCCTGGTCTCGCGCGGCATCGAGGAGCGTCGCATGACCACGCGCGGCTTCGGTGAAGAGAATCCGGTCGCGACCAACGAGACCGATGCCGGCCGTCAGCAGAACCGCCGCGTGGAAATCGTCAACTGGGATTGATCCGCGTTTTCTCTCCGACGCGTCGGAGAGAGGCATCGGCAGGGGCACCTTCGGGTGCCCCTGTTGCGTTAACCCTTTCGATTCTGCCGCTTCGCTTTCTTCCTGCGGTCGTTGCCACTTTCTCGGTAGGGGAATCGTGCTTGGCGACATTGGAGCATGGCGCATGTCATGGCCCTTCTGTTAGTCTTGTGCGCTGCCGCGACGCGCAGCGGGGCCGAAGGAGGTACCCGTCGCCCAGAGTAGTGGGCGGGCTGCGCAACTCGCGCGATGTTTCGTTTCCGTTTGCCATAGCCGCGACACGTGATCCCTGGTATGGATCACCACTGCGCAAAGGACGCCTCAATGCCCATCGTGACCCTGCCCGACGGCAGTCAGAGAACTTTCGAAAAATCCCTTTCCATCATGCAGCTCGCCGAATCCATCGGCCCCGGGCTTGCCAAGGCGTGCGTGGCCGGCAAGATCGACGGCGAGCTGGTGGATGCCGCCGACCTCATCGATCATGACGCCAAGGTGGCCATTATCACCGCGCGCGACCCCGAGGGGCTCGAGGTCATTCGCCACTCCTGTGCGCACCTGATCGGGCATGCCGTCAAGCAGCTCTACCCGGATGCCAAGATGGCGATCGGACCGGTGATCGAGGACGGTTTCTATTACGATATCGATTTCGGCCGTTCCATCACGCCTGATGACTTGGCCGCGATCGAGGCGCGCATGAAGGCGCTGATCGATAGCGAATACGATGTGGTTCGCGAATACGTTGACCGCGACTGTGCGATGCGCACCTTCGAGCAGCGCGACGAGCCCTACAAGCAGGAAATCGTCGGGGCGATCCCGCCGGGTGAGACGATCCGTCTCTACTATCACAAGGAATACACCGACATGTGCCGGGGACCTCACGTGCCCAATACCCGGCACCTGAAGGCGTTCAAGCTGACCAAGCTGGCCGGCGCCTACTGGCGCGGGGACGCCAGCAAGCCGATGCTGACCCGCATCTACGGCACCGCCTGGGGCGACAAGAAGCAGCTCAAGGCCTACCTGCAGCGCCTCGAGGAGGCCGAGAAGCGCGACCATCGCAAGCTGGCCCGCAAGCTCGATTATTTCCATATGCAGGAAGAGGCCCCGGGGATGGTGTTCTGGCACCCCAAGGGGTGGACCCTATGGCAGGTCGTCGAGCAGTACATGCGCAACGTCTATCGCGAGGGCGGCTATCAGGAGATTCGCTGTCCCCAGATCATGGATGTCTCGCTGTGGAAGAAATCCGGCCACTGGGACAACTACGCCGAGAATATGTTCTTCACTGAATCGGAGAAGCGCGAGTACGCGCTCAAGCCGATGAACTGTCCGGGGCATGTCCAGGTCTTCAACTCGGGGCTACGCAGCTATCGTGAACTGCCGGTGCGCTACGGCGAGTTCGGTGGCTGCCATCGCAACGAGCCGTCGGGCGCCTTGCACGGCATCATGCGCGTGCGTGCCTTCACCCAGGACGACGGCCACGTCTTCTGCACCGAAGCGCAGGTCGAGCCGGAAGTGACGGCCTTCCATCGACAGGCACTCAAGGTGTATCGCGACTTCGGCTTCGAGGACATCGCGGTCAAGATCGCCCTGCGGCCCGAGAAGCGGTTGGGCAGCGACGATGTCTGGGATCGCGCCGAAGCCGCGCTGCGGGGAGCCTTGTCGGCCTGTGACGTCGTGTGGGAGGAGTTACCCGGAGAGGGCGCCTTCTACGGTCCCAAGATCGAATACCACATGAAGGATTGTCTCGGACGCGAATGGCAGGTCGGCACCATGCAGGTCGACTTCATGATGCCGACGCGTCTCGGTGCCCAGTACGTGACCGAAGAGGGGGATCGCAGGCCTCCGGTCATGCTGCACCGCGCCATCGTGGGATCGATGGAGCGCTTCATCGGTATCCTGATCGAGCACTATGCCGGTGCGATGCCGTTATGGCTGGCGCCGGAGCAGTCGGTGATCATGACGATCACCGATGCGCAGCGCGATTATGCCGTGGAACTCGAGCGTCGCTTGCAGAAAATGGGGCTTCGCGTCAAGGCGGACTTGAGGAACGAGAAGATCGGCTTTAAAATCCGCGAACATACGTTGCAGAAAGTTCCCTATCTCCTGGTAGTGGGGGATAAGGAAGTCGAAGCCGACTCGGTTGCCGTGCGTACGCGCACTGGCGAAAACCTGGGTACCATGACCGTTGATGCCTTCATTGAGCGGATTCGGTCGGAAGGGTGGTAGCATAGGTTGGTAAAGACAGGTTGGTAACGACATCGTCAATTACCGGAACGGAGACGGAACGATCAAGCGAAGCAGCCCGCGCGGACGTCCTCAGGACAAGCGCCCCCCAATGAACGAGCGGATTACCGAGGATCAGGTTCGCCTGATCGATAGCGACGGCGAGCAGCTGGGTGTCGTGCCTACCAGCGAAGCGCTCGAGCGTGCCGAAGCGGCCGGTCTTGACCTCGTACAGATTTCCAATGCCGATCCGATCGTCTGCAAGATCATGGATTACGGCAAGTTCGTCTTCGAGCAGAAGAAGCAGAAGTCAGCTCAGAAGAAGAAGACGAAGCAGATTCAGGTCAAGGAAGTCAAATTCCGGCCTGGCACCGACGAGGGCGATTATCAGGTCAAGCTTCGTAACCTGATCCGCTTCCTCGAAGGTGGCGACAAGGGCAAGGTCACGCTGCGTTTTCGCGGCCGTGAAATGGCGCACCAGGACATCGGCCGCAAGCTGATGGAGCGGATCGCCGCGGATCTCGAGGAGATCGGGACCGTGGAGTCCTTCCCCAAGATGGAAGGGCGCCAGATGACCATGATCGTTGCCCCCAAGAAGAAGTGATCCGTAGGCCAGTCCAACGGGTGGCCGGTACCGCCGGCCATCGGCCCCGGGTTTTCTGAAAAATCTCGAGCGGAGTGAATCTCATGCCGAAAATCAAGAGTAACAGCGGCGCTGCCAAGCGCTTCAAGAAGACGGCCAACGGCTTCAAGCACAAGCAGTCGTTCCGTAGCCACATCCTGACCAAGAAGTCGACCAAGCGTAAGCGTCAACTGCGTGGTATGAAGCAGATCCACGACGCCGACAAGGCCTTGATCCAGCGCATGCTGCCGAATCTCTAAGCCTTTGGTTAACCACTTCAACGTCAGGAGAAAGCCATGACTCGTGTCAAGCGTGGTGTCGTCGCTCGTCGTCGTCACAAGAAGGTTCTCAAGCTGGCCAAGGGCTACTACGGTGCCCGTTCGCGCGTTTTCCGCGTGGCCAAGCAGGCTGTCATCAAGGCCGGTCAGTATGCCTACCGTGACCGCCGTCAGCGCAAGCGTCAGTTCCGTGCCCTGTGGATCCAGCGTATCAACGCCGGGGCTCGCCAGCACGGCCTGTCCTATAGCCGCTTTGTCGGCGGCCTGAAGAAGGCCGGTATCGAGATCGACCGCAAGGTGCTGGCCGATCTGGCCGTGCACGAGAAGGCCGCCTTTGCTGCCATCGTCGAGAAGGCCAAGGCTGCCCAGTAAGTGCACCGACCGTTGGCGTCGAGCCGGTAAGGCCGGCTCGCACGATGCCAGACCGTCGCAGGGGAAGAGCAGCCGCTCTTCCCCTGTTTTTTTGCCAATGCGTGGCTGACGCGATTTCAGCAGGATAAACGACTTCGGAGCTCAACGGATGGACCATTTACCGACACTGGTCACCGAGGCCCGTCAGGCCATACAAGCGGCCGAGAGCATTGCCGCGCTCGATGAACTGCGGGTGCGCTATCTCGGCAAGAAGGGCGAAATCACCGCCCAGCTCAAGGGGCTGGGCAAACTGCCGGCCGAAGAACGGCCCGCGGCGGGCGAGCGCATCAACCAGGCCAAGCAGGCGCTCGCGCAGGAGCTCGACGAGCGCCGGCAGGCACTGTCCAGGGCCGCCCTGGAGGCGCAGCTGGCTGCCGAGCGCATCGACGTGACGTTGCCGGGCCGCGGGCAGGCCAACGGTGGCCTGCATCCGGTAACGCTCACCTTGGAGCGCATCGAGGGCTTGTTCCATCGCATCGGTTACGATGTCGCCGTGGGGCCGGAAGTCGAAGACGACTACCACAATTTCGAGGCGCTCAACATTCCCGCCCACCACCCTGCGCGCGGCATGGCCGACACCTTCTATTTCGATGCCACCCGCCTGCTGCGCACCCACACCTCGCCGGTGCAGGTGCGGACGATGAAGGAGCAGGCGCCGCCGATTCGGATCGTCTGCCCGGGGCGTGTCTATCGCAGCGACTCCGACCTGACCCACACGCCGATGTTTCACCAGGTGGAGGGACTGCTGGTCGACGAGGACGTGAGCTTCGCCGATCTCAAGGGGACGATCGAGGATTTCCTGCATGCCTTCTTCGAGCGCGACGATCTTTCGGTGCGCTTCCGTCCTTCGTATTTCCCCTTCACCGAGCCATCCGCGGAAGTCGATATCCAATGCGTGATGTGCGGCGGCGAAGGGTGTCGGGTCTGCTCCCACAGCGGCTGGCTGGAGGTGATGGGTTGCGGCATGGTGCACCCCGAGGTATTCCGCCATTCGGGTATCGATGCCGAGCGGTACAAGGGGTTCGCCTTCGGTATGGGGGCCGAGCGCCTGGCCATGTTGCGCTATGGGGTCAATGACCTGCGCATGTTCTTCGACAACGATCTGCGCTTCCTGCGCCAGTTCGCCTGACCGACCGCAGCAGAACACACAGGATTCGTCATGAAATTTTCAGAACAGTGGCTGCGCGAATGGGTATCGCCGCAGCTGGGCGCTCAGGGCCTGGCCGACCAGATCACCATGGCCGGCCTGGAAGTCGATGCGGTGGAGCCCGTAGCCGCCGCCTTCGATGGCGTGGTGGTGGCCGAAGTGATCGACAAGCGACAGCATCCGGATGCCGACAAGCTCAATGTTTGTCTGGTGGACGATGGCAGCGGTGATCCGGTGCAGGTGGTGTGTGGTGCACCCAACGTGGCGGTAGGGCAGAAGGTGCCTTTCGCGCGCGTCGGGGCGGTGCTGCCTGAGGATTTCAAGATCAAGAAGGCCAAACTGCGTGGCGTCGAGTCCCGCGGCATGATCTGCTCCGCCTCCGAGCTGGGGCTGGCCGAGGAAATCTCGGAGGGTATTCTGGTGCTGCCGGGCGATGCGCCGGCGGGAAAGGCGTTTCGCGCCTGGATGGGGCTCGACGATAACACCATCGAAGTCGATCTGACGCCCAACCGCGGCGATTGTCTTAGCCTCAAGGGGCTGGCGCGAGAGGTCGGCGTGCTCAACCGGCTGGCCGTGACCGCTCCCGCCATCGAGCCCGTCGCACCTGTCCACGACGAGACCTTCCCGGTGCGGGTGGAGGACGCCGAGCGTTGCCCGCGCTATATCGGACGTCTGATCAAGGGCGTCGACGTCAACGCCGATACGCCGCTTTGGATGGTCGAGCGACTACGGCGCAGCGGCGTGCGTTCCATCGATCCGGTGGTGGACATCACCAACTACGTCATGCTCGAGCTGGGACAGCCTCTGCATGCCTTCGACCGCGCCAATCTGCAGGGGGCGGTCGTGGTGCGGCTGGCCCGCGAGGGGGAGCGCCTGGTATTGCTCGACGGTCAGGAAATCACCTTGAATGCTTCGACGCTGGTGATCGCCGACGAGCGCGGCCCGCTGGCGATCGCCGGGGTGATGGGCGGTGAGCATTCGGGAGTCGGCCCGGCGACACGCGACATCTTTCTGGAGTCGGCGTTCTTCTCGCCGCTGGCCGTGGCGGGGCAGGCACGCTCCTACGGGCTGCATACCGATGCTTCCCATCGCTTCGAGCGCGGTGTCGACCCGCAGCTTACCCGTGATGCGGTTGAGCGGGCCACGGCATTACTGCTCGAGGTGACCGGCGGGGAACCCGGCCCGCTGGTCGAAGTGGCGAGCGCCGCGCACCTGCCCGGCGAGCGCCAGGTCACGCTGCGCGCGGCGCGGCTCGAGCAGGCGCTGTGCAAGGCGCTGCCGGGCGATGAGGTCGTCGACATTCTCGATCGGTTGGGCATGAAGGTTGGCTCGACCGACGAGGGGTGGCAGGTCCAGGTACCCAGCTGGCGCTTCGATATTGCCATCGAAGAGGACCTGATCGAGGAAGTGGCGCGTATCCATGGCTATAATCGCTTGCCGGCGCGTCGCCCCGCGGCGCGGTTGGCGTTGCGCCCCGACCACGAGGCCCGCACACCGCTGTCTCGCCTGCGGCGGCAGATGGTTGCGCGTGGTTATCAGGAGGCGGTGACTTACAGCTTCGTCGCGCCCGAGCTGCAGCAGGCTTTGTTGCCTGATGCCGTGTCGCCGAGGTTGGCCAACCCCATTTCCAGTGATCTGTCGGTGATGCGGGCCAGCCTGTTCCCAGGCCTGGTAAGGGCGATGGAGTACAACCTGAACCGGCAGCAGACGCGCATTCGGCTGTTCGAGACCGGCCTGGTATTCCACGGCGACCTGGACGATTTGCAACAGACCCCCATGCTCGGGGCGCTTGCGTGCGGTTCGCGAGACCCCGAGGGTTGGGCCGGCGCCCGCGACAAGGTGGATTTCTTCGACCTGAAGGGTGATCTGGAGAGCCTGATCGCCATGGGCGGCGAGCCGGAGGCCTGGCGCTTCGAACCTGGCGGTCATCCGGCGCTGCATCCCGGTCAGAGCGCGCGCATCCTGTATCGGGGGGAGCAGGTCGGTTGGATCGGCGCGCTGCATCCCGGCGTCAGGGCAGGGCTGGGGCTAAAGGTCGAAGCCTTCCTGTTCGAGGTGCGTCAGGATGCGCTGGTGCGTGGCCGCTTGCCTTCCTTCGAACCGCTGTCGCGATTCCCGGAGGTGCGTCGGGATCTCGCTTTCCTGCTCGACGAGTGCCGGCCGGTCCAGTCGCTGCTGGATTGCGTGCGCCGCCAGGCCGGTCAATGGCTGCAAGAGTTGAGCCTATTCGACGTCTATCAGGGTAAGGGCGTGCCGGAAGGGGCCAAGAGTGTCGCGCTGGGCTTGACCTGGCAGCATCCTTCGCGCACGCTGAATGACGAGGAAATCAATCAGTTGGTCGATGCCATTGTCGCCGAATCGCATCAGCACTTGGGCGCCGAGCTGCGCGGGTGAATCGGAGCGGCGCGCGGAACGTTCCGCGCGTCACTCCCTTCGCGAGTCCTGCAGGCTTCGTGAAAGATGTGACGGCGGCGGGCTGGACCGCCACTCTGAGGAGATGACATGGGAGCGTTGACCAAGGCGGAACTGGCCGAACACCTGCATGCCGAACTGGGGCTGACCAAGCGCGAAGCCAAGACGATGGTGGAAGCTTTTTTCGAGGAAATTCGAGCCTGTCTGCGTGAGAACGAGCAAGTGAAGTTGTCGGGGTTCGGCAATTTCGACCTGCGCGACAAGCGGGAACGTCCCGGGCGCAATCCCAAGACCGGCGAGGAAATACCTATCTCCGCGCGCCGTGTCGTGACGTTCCGGCCAGGACAAAAGCTCAAGAGCCAGGTGGAGCGTTACGAAGGGCCACCGCCTTCCAACTGAGTCAGCGTTAGCCTGAATGCCACCCCGATTGGGTGGCATTCTTGCATCGGGTCGAAGGGCTCAGGCATGGGGGGGGGGAAGTGTCTGAGCGCAGGTGCTTGGTGCTTTGCGGCCATGGCTATACACCGCCGCGTTCCAGCATCCACGTAATGACCACCTTGAAGACGTATCCCATCATACCGGCACCGAGCACCACGAAGAGCATGATGGTGCCGAAGCGCCCCGCACGAGATTTCTTGGCCAGATCCCAGATGATGAAGGCCATGAAGAGCATCAAACCCCCGATCATGATGGGAGTGATCCAGGCCTCGAAGGTCTGCAGCATGTTGCCTCCTTGAACAAAGTCCGATGATTATACTCAGGCTTGGTCCGAGCTGCATGTCGAGGCGCGGGGCGCCGCCTGTGTCATGGCGCCGCATCGTGTTACCATCCTAAAGAAATTTTCCAGGCTTATCCCCGACATGCCACAGCTGAAGATATTCGTAGGCACCATGTATGGTGGTGCGCTTGACGTTGCCGAGCAGGTCGCCCCGCTGTTCGAGGCGGCAGGCTACGAGGTGAGTATCCTGGAGCAGCCGAGCCTCGACGATCTCACCGAAACGCCACCCGATCTGGCCCTGTTCTGCCTTTCCACCACGGGCAGCGGCGATTTTCCCGGCAATTTCGTCCCCTTTGCGCGTGAGCTCGACGAGAAGAGCCCGACGCTCACGGCACTACGCTATGGTCTGATTGCGCTGGGCGACAGTTCCTACGGCGAAACCTTTTGCGGTGCCGGGCGACGGCTCGATGAGATGCTTCAAGGACTGGGCGCCACCCGCCTGGGGGCGCGACTCGAAGTCGATGCCATGGAGACGTTCATGGCCGACGATGCCGCGCTACCGTGGGTGGAGACATGGATCGAAGAACAGCAACTGACGGTCGCCTGACCATGAGAGCCAAGCCTGCCGCCGAACGGCTCAGCCTGTTGTTGGGCCTGATGGTACTGATGCTCGCCACGCTTCCCCGCTATGTGGCTGGCGGTCATGACAACCGCCTGACCCTGATCCTGATTGCCCTGGCGGTGGTCGCCGTTGTCGCACTGACCCACTGGCGCATGCTGGAGGGAAGCGAGCGTGCCCGCCTGCCGCTGCTGCTCAAGCGCCTGCTCGTGTCGCTGGTGGTGGGTACGGCGCTGATGGGAGGGTGGCATGCGCTCTTCACGGCCTGGATCAGTTGGCAGCTGTTGATCGCGCACGGTGCCACCCTGGGTCTGCTGCTGCATGCCCTGTGGCTGTGGTGGCGGCCTCTCGGCGTAGGCCAATAATCGGCGGCCTCCGACCGGACGCCGCCGAAAAGATCGTCCTGCCGAATTACACCAGCCGGTAGCAGGGCACGTATTCCTGCCCGGGGAGCTTCATCCGCCCCTGCGCGACGAACGAGCCGAGCAGTTCGTCCAGGCGGTGCATCAGCTCGGGCTCGGCGTGTAGCGAGAAGGGCCCGTGGGCCTCGATGGCGCGCAGCCCGCGTTCCTTGACGTTGCCCGCGACGATACCCGAGAAGGCGCGTCTCAGGTTGGCCGCCAACTCATGTACCGGCTGGTCGGGGTGCAACGCCAGGCCGGCCATGGCAGCGTGGGTCGGTTCGAAGGTTTCCTGAAAATTCCGGGCGATGGTCAAGCGCCAGTTGAAGTGAAAGGCGTCCTGATGGGCGCGGCGAAACTCAGTCACGGCATCGATGCCCTGGCGCATGGCGCGGGCGACCTCGACCGGGTCGTCGACGATGATGCGGTATTTCTCGCGTACCGATTCGCCCAGCGTATAAACCAGGAATTCGTCGATACGCTTGAAGTAGTCGGCGGCGCTGGCCGGGCCGGTGAAGATCACCGGCATCTCCATGTCGGCATTCTCGGGATGGAGCAGAATGCCCATGAGATAAAGAATCTCTTCCGCCGTGCCAACCCCGCCGGGAAACACGACGATGCCATGGCCGATACGGATGAAGGCCTCGAGGCGCTTCTCGATATCGGGCATCACCACTAATTCGTTGACCAGAGGGTTGGGAGCCTCGGCGGCAATGATGCCGGGCTCGGAAATGCCCAGGTAGCGGCCGTCGGGAATGCGCTGCTTGGCATGGGCCAGATTGGCGCCCTTCATGGGCCCTTTCATGGCGCCCGGGCCGCAGCCGGTACAGATGTCGAGTTCGCGCAGGCCGAGGTGGTAGCCCACGTCCTTGGTGTAGTCGTACTCCTCCCGCGTGATCGAATGCCCGCCCCAGCAGACCACCAGCCCCGGATCCCGGCCGGGCTTGAGCGTGCCGGCCTTGCGCAGGATATGGAACACGGCGTTGGTGGTTCCCTCGCCGGTGCTCAGGTCGAAGCGCGCGTGATGCTGGATCTCGTTGTAGACGTAGACGATATCGCGCAGCACGGAAGAGAGGTGTTCACGAATCCCGCGGATCATCTTGCCGTCGACGAAAGCCTCCGCGGGGGCATTGGTCACCTTGAGGCGTATGCCGCGATCCTGCTGGATGACCTCGATGTCGAAATCATGGTAGGTCTCCATCAGTACCAGGCTGTCGTCGGTGACGCTTCCCGAGCTGAGTACGGCCAGCGAACAGCGGCGCAGCAGGTCGTGCAGACCCGCTTTGGAAGTATCGCGCAGACGGTTGACTTCGTGTTGCGAAAGCACTTCCAGGCTGCGAAGCGGAGAGACGACGCTGGAAATGGTATCAGGCATGAAAACGGTCCTTGTGTGATCGGTGCGTCGAGTGCCGTCAAGGACGGGGCCGGGCGCAATGAACTTGTCATGATGCTAACACGCCGGGCGTGCAGGGTGCAGCGCTGCGCCGGAGGGGCCGATTTGTTACCATGGTGGCAACTGGTTTCGGCCGAACGCCACAGGCGATGTGACATGTTCAACGCCCAATATTTCCGTACTTTCATTACTCTGGTCGAGACCGGCAGCTTCACCCGGACCGCGCGACGCCTGGACATGACCCAGCCCGGGGTCAGCCAGCACGTGCGCAAGCTCGAGCAGTACCTCGACAAGCCGCTGCTGGAACGGCAGGGCAGGCGTTTCACGCTCACCGAAGCCGGGCGCCGCGCCTACGATTACGGCCTACGCCTGTTCGCCGAGCATGAGCAATTCCGCCATTCGCTGGACGACGATGCGCTGGACACCGGTGAATGCCGCATCGCGTCGCCGGGCAGCGTGGGGCTGATGCTGTATCCCTACCTTCTCGGCCAGCAGCAGATGTCGCCTGGGCTGACGGTGAATTACAGTTTCGCCTTCAGCCACGAGATCGTCACCGATGTACTGGCCGGTCGCCACGACCTGGGTATCGTCACCGAGCCGATTCGCCATCCGGAGCTGGACTGCCGGCTTTGGCACCAGGAGCCGCTGTGCCTGGTGGTGCCGGCCGATTTCACCGGCACTTCGCTAACCGAGTTGATGGGGATCGGCTTCATCAATTACTCGGACGGCGTGAGTCATGCCGGGGCGTTGCTTCGCAGCAATTTTACCGAGGAGTTCCGCTCCATGAACCAGTTCCGCCGCCAGGGCTTCACCAACGAGGTGGCAATGGTATTGGATGCGGTGGCCCGCGGTCTGGGCTTTACCGTGGTATCGAGGCTGGTACTCGAAACCTCGCCCTGGCAGCGCCAGGTCAAGGAACTCGACCTGCCGGCGGCCGAGTACGAGACGCTTCATCTGGTGAGCCGCTCGGGAAGTCGCGTGCCGCGACGCTACGAGCGGTTGCTCGAAGGTTTCCGCGAGCAACGACTGCGTGAGCGCTTTGGCTACGGTGAGGTCGCCTCGCCGCTGTAGCTGCCGCCCGATACTGCAAAAGGCCAAACGGCCCGCCGAAGGGCAGGCCGTTTGGGGTAGCGACTTCGCATCAGCGATGACGGATCAGTCGCGGTAGGCATCGATGCTCGGGCAGGAGCAGATCAGCTGGCGGTCACCGAAGACGTTATCGACGCGATTCACCGCCGGCCAATACTTTGCCGCCTTGACCGCGTCCGAGGGGAAGGCGCCGGTCTCACGGGAGTAGGGGCGCTCCCAGACCGGGTCCATCAGGTCGGCCATGGTGTGCGGTGCGTTCACCAGCGGGTTGTCGTCGGCCGGCCACTCGCCGCGCTCGACTCGGGCAATCTCCCCGCGGATGGCGACCATGGCATCGCAGAAGCGATCGATCTCATAGCGCGATTCCGATTCGGTGGGCTCCACCATTAGGGTGCCGGGCACCGGAAAGGACATGGTCGGGGCATGAAAGCCGTAATCCATCAGGCGCTTGGCGATGTCCTCCTCGCTGATACCCGAAGCAGCCTTCAGGGGGCGAATGTCGATGATGCACTCGTGGGCCACGGTGCCGTTCACGCCGCGGTAGAGGACCGGGTAGTGATCCTCGAGACGCTTGGCGATGTAGTTGGCGTTGAGAATGGCAAGCTCGGTTGCCTGGCGCAGCCCACGGGCGCCCATCATCTTGATGTAGGCCCAGGAGATCGGCAGGATCGAGGCGCTACCGTAGGCGGCGGCCGAGACGGCACCACACGCTTCCTTCACGCCGGGGATCGGCGTGACCACGTGGTTGGAGACGTAGGGCGCCAAGTGCTCCTTGACGCCGATCGGGCCCATGCCCGGTCCACCGCCGCCGTGAGGGATGCAGAATGTCTTGTGCAGGTTGAGGTGGCTGACATCGCCTCCGAAATCGCCGGGGCGGCTCAGGCCGACCTGGGCGTTCATGTTGGCGCCGTCGATGTACACCTGGCCGCCGTGACGATGCACGACGGTGCACGCCTCGCGAATGCCTTCCTCGAAGACGCCGTGGGTGGAGGGGTAGGTGAGCATGATCGCCGAGAGCACCCCGCTATGCTGTTCGGCCTTGGCGCGCAGATCGTCGAGATCGATGTTGCCGTTGTTGTCGCATTCGACCACCACCACCTTCATCTGCGCCATGGCGGCGGAAGCGGGATTGGTGCCGTGGGCGGAGCTGGGAATCAGGCAAACGTCGCGGTGCCCTTCGCCCTGGGCGGCCTGGTAACGGCGGATCGCCACCAGGCCGGCATACTCGCCCTGGGCGCCGGAGTTGGGCTGCATCGAAATATGGTCGTAGCCGGTAATCTCGACCAGGAAGGCCGCCAGCTCGTCGATCATCTGCTTGTAGCCGACCGCCTGTTCCTGCGGTGCGAACGGATGCACTTGGCCGAACTCGGGCCAGGTGATGGGGATCATCTCGCTGGTGGCGTTGAGCTTCATGGTGCACGAACCCAGCGGGATCATCGCATGGGTGAGCGACAGATCCTTGTTCTCCAGGCGCTTGAGGTAGCGCAGCATCTCGGTTTCGCTGCGGAAACGCTTGAAGGTCGGGTGCGTCAGGAACGCGGTGTCGCGTCGGCAGGCGGAAGGAATGCCGCCGATCCCCTCGGCCGTGACCCGCTCGTCCAGGGCGCTGACCGACAGCCCGTGCTCCTCGCCGAGTAGCACATCGAACAGCGCGTCGACATCGTGGGCGGTGGTGGTCTCGTCGAGGCTGACGCCGATGTCGCCGTCGGCGAAGTAGCGCAGGTTGATCTCGTGGGTCATGGCGCGGCCCAGGACCTTGCCCGCATCGATGCCGGTCAGGCGCAGGGTATCGAACCAGCTATCGTGTACCAGGGACACGCCCTTGGCCTTGAGGCCTTCGGCGAGAATCGTGGTCAGGCGATGAATGCGGTTGGCGATGGTCGTGAGGCCTTCGGCACCGTGGTAGACGGCATAGAAAGCGGCCATGTTGGCCAGCAGCGCCTGAGCGGTACAGATGTTCGAGGTAGCTTTCTCGCGACGGATGTGCTGCTCACGGGTCTGCATCGCCATGCGCAGGGCGGTACTGCCGCGGCTGTCCTTCGATACACCGATGATACGCCCGGGGATGGAGCGCTTGAGCTTGTCGGTGGTGGCGAAGTAGGCGGCGTGGGGTCCCCCATACCCCATGGGAACGCCGAAGCGTTGGGTGTTGCCGACGACGATATCGGCACCCAGGGCGCCCGGCTCCTTGAGCAGCACCAGGCTCATGATGTCGGCAGCCACACAGGTCATGATGCCCTTGTCGCGCGCCGCGGCGAGCAGCGGGGCCAGGTCGCGCACGAGGCCGCTTTCGCCGGGATATTGCAGCAGAGCGCCGAAGACGTCGTGATCGGCCAGGCTGTCGGCCGGCGCCACGATCAGTTCGAAGCCGAAGTAGTGGGCTCTCGTACGCACGACGTCGAGCGTCTGCGGCAGCACGTCGTCGGCGACGAAGAAGGCCAGGCTCTTCGACGTCTTGTTGGCACGCTGGCAGAGCGCCATGGCTTCGGCGGCGGCGGTCGCCTCGTCGAGCAGCGAGGCGTTGGCCAGTTCCATGCCGGTAAGGTCCATGACCATCTGCTGGAAATTGAGCAGCCCTTCTAGGCGGCCCTGTGATATTTCCGGCTGATACGGGGTATAGGCGGTATACCAGCCCGGGTTCTCCAGCACGTTGCGCTGGATCACGGCCGGTACGTGGGTGTTGTAGTAACCCTGACCGATATAGGTCTTGAAGACCTTGTTCTGGCGCGCCAGACGCTTCAGGTAGTCGAGCGCCTCGGCCTCGCTGCGAGGTGGGTCCAGGTCGAGCTCACGGCTGAGGCGAATGTCGGCCGGCACCGTGCGCTCGACCAGCGTGTCGAGGCTGTCCATGCCCAGCGCCGCCAGCATGGCGGCAACGTCGTCGGTTCCGGGGCCGTTATGGCGGCGGATGAAGGCGTCGTGATCGGCCAGTTCGGCCAGGCGGCGGTTGTCGATAGCCATGGAGAACCTTGTGCGGTGTGTCGGAAGAACCCGGCCGGCGGCCGGGATAAGGTCAGGCCGGATCAGGATTCGCTGTCGACGATGGCCTGATAGGCGTCGGCGTCCAGCAGTGCCTCGACGGCGGTGGCATCGTCGACACGCACCTTCATGATCCAACCGCCCTCATAGGGGGCTTCATTGACGGTCTCGGGGGCATCCTCGAGCGTTTCATTGACCTCGACGATCTCGCCGGCCAGGGGGGCATACAGATCGGAAGCTGCCTTGACCGACTCGATGACGCCGAACTCCTCGCCCTTGGCCAGGGTGCGTCCCACCTCGGGGAGCTCGACGAACACCACGTCGCCGAGGGCCTCTTGGGCGTGGTCGGTAATACCGATGGTGACGGTGCCGTCACCGTTGTCCAGCACCCATTCGTGGCTTTCGTTGTAGCGCAGGTTGGCGGGGATCGAGCTCATGGTGTTTTCCTATACGAAAAAGGTTTTCTGACGGGGCGAATGCTAACGCCATTGGCGTCATTTGGCGAGTCCGTGAACGCGGTTTCGGTCGCGTTGCCGGCCTCCGCCTGAACAGCGTGGCGCGTGTTGAAAAGATCGTCCAGTTCTCGCGTCAAGAGGAGTGCATAAGCGTGGCGTCGGCGCTAGGCAGGATTCGACAGGCCTGGCGCGGCTCACTAATCTGTAGGGGCCATGATCGTCGGAGGCGGACGATGCGCCATTGTTTCCGATACGAAACGCACGCTTCGCCGGCGCGGGGACGAGCGTTGGCCATTCCTTTCCGGAAAGCATTTCGTCGGGGTAGTGCATTCCTGGCTTTTTCCGCTATGGTACGCCGGATTGCATTGCCCATCGTTCGCGCATGCCTCGAATGGCACGGAGAAAATTCTGCTTGTCAAAGCCGTTCCGCTGCGGTTCGGTTGACCGTGTGCAGCGACCATGGCGGCCGAGCGGTGCGTGAGGGAATGCATGGCCATCACTGCGGGGCCGAGATAAGAAGCCATACAAATCGCCAACAATAGAGGGAAACGTTCGTGGAAACCTTGAATGCGATATTCACAGCGATCAACGGGGTCGTCTGGGGGCCGTTGATGCTCATCCTGCTGCTGGGGGTGGGCCTGTATCTGCAGCTCGGACTGAAGCTGATGCCCATTCGCAAGTTGGGTACCGGCTTCAGGCTGATGTGGGCGGGGCGTGACAGGAAGCCTTCGCCCGACACGGCCAAGGCGGCCGTCGACGAAGGGGAAATCTCGCCGTTCAACGCATTGATGACGGCGCTTTCCGCGACCATCGGTACCGGCAATATCGCAGGGGTCGCCACTGCCATTGCACTCGGTGGGCCGGGTGCGGTGTTCTGGATGTGGATCACGGCGTTGGTGGGCATGGCGACCAAGTTCGCCGAGGCGGTATTGGCGGTACGTTTCCGTGAAACCGACAGTACCGGCTACCACGTCGGTGGGCCGATGTTCTACATCAAGAACGGTCTGGGTCGGAAATGGCTGTGGCTGGGGGGTGCCTTCGCTTTCTTCGGCGCGGTCGCAGCCTTCGGCATCGGTAACACGGTACAGTCCAACTCGGTGGCCGATGCCCTCGCTTCCACCTTCGGTCTGCCGCACTGGATGACCGGCGTGGTGATCATGGTGCTTGCCGGTGCGGTGATTCTGGGCGGTATCAAGCGCATCGCCAAGGTGGCCGGCAAGCTGGTACCGATCATGGGGATCGCCTATGTCCTCGCCGGGGTCGTCGTGCTTGCCATCAACGCCGGCCAGCTCGGCGAGGCGTTCAGCATGATCTTCTACTACGCCTTCAACCCGCACGCGGCCATGGGCGGCTTCGCCGGCGCGGCGGTGATGGCGGCGATTCGGTTTGGCGTGGCGCGCGGCATCTTCTCCAACGAGGCGGGGTTGGGCAGCGCGCCCATCGCTCACGCCGCGGCGCAAACCAAGAATCCGGTGCGTCAGGGGCTGATCGCTATGCTCGGGACCTTCATCGACACCATTATCGTCTGTTCCATCACCGCCCTGGTCATCCTGACCGCCGGAGTCTGGGAGACGGGGGAGGCGGGGGCATCGTTGACGGCGCTCTCCTTCGATGAAGCCCTGCCGGGCATGGGCAACCAGATCGTCTCACTGGCGCTGGCCGTGTTCGCCTTCACCACCATCCTGGGCTGGTCGTTCTACGGTGAGAAGTGCTTCCAGTTCCTGTTCGGCACCCGTTCGATCATGCTGTATCGCGTGCTGTTCGTGCTGGCCATCCCGTTGGGTGCCATGGCGCAACTGGGCTTCATCTGGCTGATGGCCGATACCTTCAACGCCATGATGGCGATTCCCAACCTGATTGCCCTGGCGCTGCTGTCGCCGGTGGTATTCAAGCTGGCCCGCGACTACTTTGACGGCAAGGACATCCTGCCGGGCGAAGAGTTGGACCACGATAAGTCCTGAGGCTATCTGCCATCCGAGAGGTGCCCCATGAGGGCACCTCTCGTCGTTGATGGCCCCGCTACGAGAGTGATGACGACATGAGTAAGCTCAAGCATACCCCCCTTCATGCCTTGCACCTGGAGCTGGGTGGAAAGATGGTGCCCTTTGCCGGCTACGAGATGCCGGTGCAGTATCCGCTCGGCGTGAAAAAGGAGCACGAACACACCCGTGCCGCCTGTGGCCTGTTCGACGTGTCGCACATGGGGCAGATCCTGCTGCAGGGGCCGCGCCCTGCCGAGGCGCTGGAGACCCTGGTATGCGCCGACATCGTCGACCTGCCCCGGGGCATGCAGCGCTATGCGCTGTTCACCGAGCATGAGGGAGGCATCCTTGACGATCTGATGGTGGCCAACACCGGTGAGTATCTCTATCTGGTGGTCAACGCGGCCTGCAAGGACCAGGATCAGGCCCTGCTGGAAATGGGGCTGGACGGTGAGCATCGCATCGAGGTGCTGGATCGCGGATTGCTGGCGCTGCAGGGACCCAAGGCGGCGGACGTGATGCGTCGGCTGTGCCCCGAAGCTTGCGACATGGTCTTCATGCAGCATGACCATTTCGAAATGGACGGTACGCCGGTATGGATCAGCCGTAGTGGGTATACCGGCGAGGATGGTTTCGAGATTTCGGTGCCGGCCGAAGCCGCGGAGACGCTGGCCCGCCGGCTGCTGGCCGAGCAGGAGGTCGAGGCGATCGGCCTGGGGGCGCGCGATTCGCTGCGCCTGGAGGCGGGGCTTTGCCTCTACGGCCACGATATCGATACCGGGACCACGCCCGTCGAGGCGGGCCTGATCTGGGCCATCGGCAAGGCACGGCGTCACGGTGGCGAGCGTCCCGCAGGGTTTCCCGGCGCCGACGTTATCCTGCATCAGGTCGATGCCAAGGATCACCGGCGCAAGCGCGTCGGGCTGCTGGGTGAAGGCCGGGCCCCGGTGCGTGAAGGCGCCGAGCTCTTCGATTCGCAGGGCAAGCACATCGGGACGGTCACGTCGGGCGGTTTTGGTCCCAGTGTCGGCAAGCCGGTGGCGATGGGCTATGTCGACATCGAACATGCGGCGATCGGCACCCCCCTATACGCTGAGGTGCGCGGCAAGCAGCTGCCGATGACGGTGAGCAAGATGCCGTTCGTCGAGCCGGGTTACTACCGCGGCTAATTCGCCGTTTCGGATTTTATACCGTTATCTATCGTCGGCACACCTCATGCGGCGGTCTTTTCCTTTCGCCATCTTCGGGGCTACGGGCCGGCAGGCAAGCGGATGAGGCGAACATTGTCTCATCCGCCTGCCTCATTCAGCGCATCGTATTGGCGTGGTCTTCCCAATAACGGCCCATGCTGCGCTCTTCGGTCAGGTCGTAAAGGGTCGCACGGCGCGCCAGACGCGCGCCGCCGTCCCGGGTGAGCGGACTCCAGGCGACCTGCGCACGCTGGCGAGTGGAGTGCACGAAGAAGGCATCCAGGGGCAGCGAGAGATAGATGCCCTTGTCGAAGCTGCCTTCGCCGAAGGCGTCGCCGGCATCGGTGAAGGTGGCCCAGCCGCCAAGGCGGATGCCGGAGTCGAACTCGCGCGACACATCGAAGGTCAGGCCCAGGTCGCCGGCCAGGTAGCGACCCACGCTGACCTTGGCCAGGACGTCCTCGTAGTCGGTTTGCCAGTAACCGGTCACGTGCCCGGTCCAGGTGCTATAGTCGCGCAGGTCGAAGCGCTGATCGAATTCGCGCTGCCTGACCCAATTGATGTCGAGTCCCAGCGCAACGTCGCTGTTGAAAGGACGGTAGAGCAATTCACCGCCGGCGCCGGCGAACATCGTCTCGAGCAACCCGCCATAACCCATGGCATACCAATCGTTGCCCAGACGTGACGTATGCGTGTATTGCAGCGTGCTGATCCCGATATCCGTCTCGGCCAGGTAATCGCCGATGTGCGTGCGCACTCGCGGCAGGTCCGACGGGCCGATATAGCGATATTTGTCGAGATTGTCGTCGAGGGTATAGCTCAGGGTCGCCGTCAACCAATCGTTGGCGCCGAGTCGGTATTCGCCGTCGAGGCTGGCGGAGAGCCGGTAGAGGTAGCCGTCCGGACCGCCGAAGTTTTGCTCCAGCTGTGGTTGCAGGCTGTAGGTCAGGCCGCGGGGCGTGGTCTCGTGGAGGACTTTGCCCTCCGCCGGGCGCAGCGCACCATGAGCGTAGATGCCGTGATGGTGCTGCGTGAAGTCGGCGCTGGACGTCGCCGCGGCGACCATGGCGGCGCGATCGTGAACACTCTCGCGGAGCGCCATGCCGCGTTCGTGCCAGCGGAAGCGGAAGGTCTTCACCTCGCTGCCCAGATGGTTGTGCAGCAGGCGTCCGGCGCGTTGTTCGCTCTCCGCCAGGGCGCGATAGCGGTTGGGCTCGCCCTCGACGGTCACGTTCGTACCGTTCTGGCGGAGCCGGTAGACGGCAATGCCGGCATTCTCGTCCAGCGCTCGCTGGAGTGCCGGCCAATCGGCGCTATGGTTGGCCGGAGCGGGTTCCAGCGCGACGGGTGACGGGTCGCGCTTGGCCTGGGAGAGCGTGGCCAGATTGGTCGACAGACTGATACCCAGCATGGCGGTATTGCCACGCTGCCAGCCGGCTCTCAACTCGATATTGTCGGTCAGGCGCAGGCGGGCGCCGTAGTTGAGGCGCGACGATTGCTCCTGATGGTTGCGTTGCGGCTCGTGCTGGTAGTCGTTGCCCTCCAGTTCCACCTGCAGGACAAGGGGCTCCCAGGGTGTCTGGTACTCGATGCCGCCGAAGAGGGCGCTGCGCCCGCTGAACAGGCTGCCCAGATTGACGCTGCCGCCGTCGCCTCCCGAGCTGAAGCCGGAGCGATCCTGGAAGCGCTCGTTCAGGCGGGCCAGCGGGTTGGTGAAGTCCTCCTGATTGCCAAGGTAGCCCCAGCCGATACCCAGCGTGACGTCGACGTCATGCCAACGCTTGTTGGCGACCAGGTATTCACCGGCGAACAGTCCGGTGCCGCCGATGTCGCGAGCGCCCACGGCAATTTGCGGCCAATGGCGACTCTCCTCGCGCAGGCGTAGTTTGATGTCGATGCCCTTGTCGAGGTTGTTGCGATCGCCGGTGGCGGCCAGATAACGACGATTCTCCACTTCGACGTAGCGGAAGCCGGTTTCCAGCCATTCGGTGGGCTGGAAGAACACGCTGTAGCGGCGATAGGGTTCGGTGCGCGACATGGAAAAGGCAAAGCTGCCGAGTGGTGTCATGCGGGCGGAGGGTGTCTGCATCAGGCCCACGCCACCGAAGTCTCCCTGGCCTTGGCCGAGCCGGGTGTGATTCGAATCGCCAAGGACGGCATATGGCAAGGCCAGCGTGATGGCCAGTGCCAGTGGGACCAGGTGAGGCGGTCTTGGGCGGGTCATGACCCCATCTCCCCGTTCGCAGCGGGCTCTTTCGACGGCGCTGAGGGTTCCTGCTCGTTCGCCGAGGGCGCTACCCGCTCCGGAACAGCCAAAGCGCTGCAGGCGTCGCCGGGGAGTCGGGTGGCGAGGAAGTTGGGCAGCGAACGGTTGATCCAGTCCACTTCCTGTACCGCACCGGGCAGGGCCAGGACGATGCGGCTACCGGCCACCAAGGGCGAGTCGCCGGCGTTCCAGGCCGCGATGCCGACGCGTCGGGGGGCGCCTTGTGGCGTGATCAGCCAGGCGTACTCGGCTTCGGTCCATTCCGAGCGCGGCCGCTGTCGGAGCAGCTTCTGCAGGGTGAGGTTCGGCGACCAGCGATGCCGGGTCACGCCGCCGAAGTGCCACAGCTCCACCCAATCGGGTACGGCACAGTGACCGATGGCGGCCAGCGAGGTCAGCGGCGGGTCGTGGCGTGGCGCGGCGAGCAGGGCGGCTAGATCGGCCCTGGCTTGTGTTCTGCCGGTTTGCTCGCGTTGCTGGGCGACGGTGTGTTGCCATTGCGTCAGGCCATTGGCCATGGCGGTGTGCCCGACGAGGGTATTCCAATTGATGAGAGTGGCGAGCTCCTCTTGCAGACGGATGCCTTGTCGTTGCTGTGGTAGGCGCTCGCGCTCCAGCAGGTAGTAGCTGTAAGCGGGGGCTTCGGCCAGCGCCGGTTGCTCGAGCCAGAAATCGGATAGCCTGACGTCGTCGGCGAACGTCGGCACGGGCAGACCTACGATCAGCAGAAGAGCGCCCAAGCCATGCCACCGGCGGGCGCAGGCGAAAGGATGGTGACGGTGAGTCATTCTCGTTCTCTATGTCAGGGGGCTGGCGCATCGAAGCACTATCGTTCCTCGACGTGTCCTGGTTCCTCGGCATCGCTCCACCAGGGTCTTGCCACCTGCCACCGCAGGCGGTGGCCACCTGGCCAGAGCGCCATGTCACCCCCCCAGATCCGCCAGTTGCCCGGCTCCCGCCAGAACGTCCCGCGGCTGTGCGTATCGCTCTCCTGCCAATCGAGCCGCTCGATACATCGCTGCAGGGTGCGTTCGATCAATGGCAGGGCGACGGGGCGAGCCTCTTCGCAGGAGAGCGTCGCGGTCGCGATGTCCTGTCGTTCCTGTCCGTCGGCGTCTCGCCAGTGTGCGTGCACCCGGTATCGAGACTCCCTCTCATGGCGGCGGGTCCAACGGCCCAACAGCACCTCTTCGAAGCCGGCGGTGCTGGAAGGAAGACCGTCGCGCAGATGCAGCGTGGTGTAGTCCCCGGCCTGCCAATAGGTGTCGCGGCCTCGCTCTCCCGTGCGGTGTGCCATGATCATCAACGCCTGATTGCCCTCGCTCTCCACGACGAGAGAGGCGTAGGGCAGTGCCTCGGCCTGCTGGGCGAAATCGACGCCGGGCCCACCTCCCAGAAGCGTGGCGCCTAGCGGCGTCAACCTTCCTCCCTGAGCGCAGGCGGTCAGAGCGGTCGTCATGCCGGCCGCCAGCAGAAGGCGGCGAAGCAGGGCCGCCTTGCGGCGGCCCTGGATCGGCACACGCGGCTCGCTGCACCGTCTGTGGTGATTCATCAGCGTGTCCCGGTGCCGGTACCGGTTCCTGTACCCGTTCCGGTACCGGTTGCTCCGACCGCCACGCCGATGCCGGCGGCTCCGCGATTCACCGCTCCGGCCAGGGCCTGGCCGGAATGGCTCGGTGCCTCACCGGCTGCGCCGCGGCCGGCGGTCAGCCCGCCGCCCTCGACGGCACCAGGTGCCGGCGTGTTGGCGGAGTTGCCAGGGGTTCCTTGGCTGCCCTGAGTGGGGGCGGCCTGCTGGGCCAGCGTCAATCCCGACAGACCCAGCAACGCCACGCCCGTCAGGGCGGCCACGCGTCGTCGAAACTTTCTGTCGTCGATCATTTTCACTTTCTCCTGTGTTGCGCCGGTTATCCCGGCGGTGCGAGTGGCCGGTAGTGCATTCCGTAAACTGCGACGGATAGACTCCCGGCCAACCTGCCGTGGCAGGCCAAATTATCAGGCCAATGGGAATTATCCGTGACATATGATGTCATGGATATTTTTCTCTTCAGACGTTGAGCTTGATACATCATTTGGTGAGTATATAAAAGAAACTGAAGTTATGTGAGTTTGTCTGGATGTACTGAAATGTAAAAAAATGTGTTTAGTTAAATCCAGGGGGGTGACAATCATACGAAAGTCATTATTCTAGCAGGCAGTCATCGGCGCTTTTCACGGAGAGAAAAAGCCCGCCTCGTCTCTTCCTCTAAGTCCAACATCGCCGCACGATTCCGGTCGGGTGTGCGTATGTCTTTGTAAAAAAATATTTTTCTTGGCTTCGGGGATGGTCGGTGAACCCCGGGGCGGTAGCGTGTCCGGCGATTAAGAGTTCTTTGTCCGCCAGGCGTTTCGAAATAAAGAATAATTTGGATTGGTGGTAGTGGTGGGCGCGTGTAGAAAAGTAGCGACAGTGGAAGGGGGGTTATGTCGCCGTTTGCCTACTAGGGAGTCTGTTAATGGAGTCAGTCTTCGAAACCGGGTACGTGAGTTTGTTAAAAACAGGTTTCACGCTGTGTCACTAGTTGGCGACATAGAGGCTGGTTATTGGCGACAGTAGGGCGTAATACTGGCGTAATACAACGACATTTAAAGATTAATAAAGAGGCAGGGCATTCCATGTGGATAATGAACATGAGTTGAAGAAACGATGAACGAGTATTTCATGCGGCCTCGATGGGCACGCGCCCTATTAATGCTGGGCCTCACCACCATGGGTGGGTGCGCTTTCGCCCCTGGCGGGCATATCGAGTATCAGACGGACTCGGCGCCGATCGATGACTTGGTCGACATCGAGCCCATCACGTTTGGGTTGGTGCGTGCCCAGCGCCAGGAGGCCCTGGGCCCCGAAGCTATCGCCACGGTTGACGAGACGCTGCGCGATGACATCGGCCACTACGAGTACCGCATCGGCAGGGGGGACGTGCTCGGTATCATCGTCTATGGCCATCCCGAGTTGACGATTCCCGCCGGAGGCGAGCGCAGTGCCGCGGAGTCGGGCAACACCGTCCATAGCGATGGGACCATTTTCTACCCGTTCGTCGGACGCATCGATGTGGCGGGGCGCACGGTGCGACAGGTGCGGGACATCATCGCTCGCGGCCTCGAGCCCTATGTCGCCATGCCCCAAGTCGAGGTTCATGTCGCGCAGTACAACTCGCAGAAGGTCAACATTACCGGCGCGGTCGCGGAACCCGGTCCGTTGCCCATTCGGAACGTGCCCTTGACCGTCCTCGATGCGATCAACCTCTCGGGCGGCTTGGCCGACAACGCCAACTGGCACGACATCATCCTGACTCGTGACGGTGAGGAGACCCGGTTGTCACTGCACGACATGCTCAACCGGGGGAGGCTCGATCAGAACCGCCTGCTGCGCGATGGCGATGTGCTGCATGTTCCCGACAACAGCAATCAGAAGGTCTACGTGATGGGGGAGGTGCGCGAACCTCGAAGCCTGCCGATGGGGTCGAGTCGCCTGACGCTCACCGATGCGCTCTCGGAGGCCGGCGGAATCAACGAGAGCAACGCCGATGCCTCGGGCATCTTCGTCCTGCGGCGGGCACCGGAGGGCAGCGACAAGCTGGCCACGGTCTATCAGCTCGATGCCCGCAATGCCGCGGCGCTGATGCTCGGTGCGGAGTTCCCACTGCAGCCGACCGATGTGGTTTACGTCACCACGACGCCTCTGGGGCGCTGGAACCGCGTCGTGCGTCAGCTGCTGCCAACTGTCAGCAGCGTCTACCAAACCACACGCACCGGGCGTGAGCTGGAAGATCTCAGGGGGGAATGATGTTCCACCGAATCCTGGTGGTGTGCACCGGCAACATCTGTCGTAGTCCCATCGGCGAGGCGCTGCTGCGGCAGGCGCTTCCCGGGCATCGCATCGCATCGGCCGGGCTGGGCGCCCTGATCGGGCACACCGTGGAGCCAACGGCCGCGCGCCTGGCCGAAGCAGAGGGGCTAGATCTGTCCGGCCATCGTGCTCGTCAGATCGACGCGGACATGGTCAGGGAGGCTGATCTGCTGCTCGTCATGAGTGAAGGTCAACGCCTCGCCATCGCCGAGCGCTTCCCCTTCGCCACGGGCAAGGCCATGCGTTTCGGGCGTTGGTTGATGAATGGCCAGGAGCAGGGGGCGGACATACCCGATCCCTATCGCAGGAACGAAGAGGTTTTCGTGCGCGTGCATCGTCAGTTGAGCGAGGCGGCTCGCCTCTGGCAGGCCCGCCTCGGAAGCGCAAGACGCTGACGCGAGCGACCCCACCCTTTGCGCCAGGATGCTTACCGATGGTGAAAGAGATCAAGCCGAGCTCACGCCCAAGCCCAAGCCATGACGATATCGATCTGGGAAGGCTGTTCGGCGTCCTGCTGGATAACAAGTGGTTGATTCTCCTTGTCACGGCCGTATTCGCCCTGGCCGCGGTGATACACGTGCAGCTGGCCACGCCAATCTACCGTGCCGATGCGCTGGTCCAGGTGGAAGGCAAGACTGGGCTGAACAATCCGCTGGCCGAGGTGCGCTCTCTTCTCAGTGAAGAGCCAAAGACCGACGCCGAGCTGGAGATTCTGCGTTCCCGCATGGTGCTCGGCCAAGCCGTCGATCAGGAGCGTCTGGACATCGTCGTAACACCGACCCGTCTTGCGCTCATTGGCGACTTTCTGGTGCGACGCGGCATGGAGCGACCCGGTTTCGCTCAACGCAGCGTGTGGGCCGGGGAATACCTCAACATCGGCGAGCTGCACGTCGACCCGGTATGGCTGGGGCGTGCGCTGCGACTGGTGACCGGGGCAGCGGGAAGTTATCGGCTCTACCACGACGACACGCTGTTGGGAGAAGGCCAGGTAGGCGTGACGGAGCAGTTCGATGAAGGGCGGATCGATCTGCGTGTGGTCGAGCTCGAGGCGGGCGAAGGGGCCGAGTTCACCGTGGTACGGCAAACCCGCCTGGCGGCGATCAATCACCTGCGCTCACGCTTCAGTGTCGGCCAGCGCGGGCGCGACAGCGGCGTGTTCATCATGACCCTGTTGGATGAGGACCCTCGGCGCGCAGCGCGCACTTTGAACGCTATCACCCAGATATACCTGACCCAGAACGTCGAACGTCAAAGTGCCGAGGCGGAACAGAGCCTCGAATTCCTCGAGTCGCAGGTGCCCCAGGTACGCAGCGATCTGGCTGACGCCGAGAATGCATTGAACACCTTTCGCATGCAGCACGAGAGCGTCGATCTATCGCTCGAGACGCGCTCGGTGCTCGAGAGTGTGGTGGAGATCGACGCTCGCCTCAGCGAACTGGAAATGGAGCAGGCCGAACTGACGCGTCGCTACAACCCCTCGCATCCGCTCTATGCCGCCCTGATGGAAAAGCGCCACAGTCTCGAGCGGGACCGCGAACGGCTCAATGAACGCATTCAGTCCTTGCCCGAGACCCAGCAGCAGGTCCTGCGCATGTCGCGCGATGTGGAAGTGACCCAGCAGGTCTACGTGCAGCTGCTCAACAAAATCCAGGAGATGAGCATCACCAAGGCCAGTACCGTCGGTAACGTGCGCATCCTCGACGATGCGGTGGCCCAGCCGGGGCCGGTGGAGCCGCGCAAGCCCGTCACGGTGGCCATGTTGACCCTGGTGGGTGCCTTCCTCGCCGTGGCCTTCGTGATCGTGCGTAGCATTCTCAACCGCGGGGTGGAGAGCGCCGAGCAGATTGAGGATCTCGGGCTACCGGTATACGCCACCGTGCCGCTTTCCGACGATCAGCAGAAGCTGGTACGCCGGGTGAAGCGACGCAACCGTCGCCATGGACGCGAAGTGGCCTGTGGGGTCCTGGCGCAGAATGCGCCTGATGACACTGCGATCGAGGCGCTGCGCGGCCTGCGGACCTCGCTGCACTTCGCCATGCTCGAAGCCAGCGACAACCGGCTGATGATCACCGGCCCGAGTCCGAACATCGGCAAGAGTTTTATCAGCGTCAATCTTGGGGCGGTCATTGCCCAAGGCGGACAACGCGTGGTGATCCTCGATGCCGACATGCGCAAGGGCCATGTGCATACCGCATTCAATGCCGACAGCAAGGGCGGATTGTCGGAAGTGCTGGCCGACAAGGCCGAGCTCGACGAGGTCATCCGTCAGTCGCCCATCAGTGGGTTGAGCTACGTGGCGCGCGGCAAGGCGCCGCCCAACCCCGCCGAGCTGCTGATGGGCGAGCGTTTTGCCCGTCTGCTCGAGGCGTTGAGCGAACGCTTCGACCTGGTCGTCGTCGATACGCCGCCGGTCCTCGCCGTGACCGACGCCGCCATCATCGGCCATCACTGCGGCACCACGCTGATGGTGGCCCGCTTCGGCCTCAATCCGCCACGCGAGGTCGATGTCGCCATCCGCCGCCTCGAGGGCAGCGGCCTCCAGGTCAAGGGCGGGATTCTCAACGCCATCGAGCGCAAGGCCGCCACCAGCTACGGCTACGGCTATTACCACTATGCCTACAAGACGACCCAGACCTGAGCGCTACCCAAGCGCGCGGGCCTTGTCCGTGCCTGCCTCGGCAGGCCGTTCCCTGACGTGGAGCCGGCTGTCCGCATCGCTGCGCTCGGCATGGCGACACGTCGATCACAACCAAACGTAAACCATGGAAGCGTTATGACCACTATCAAAGATCGTCTGATTGGCCGGCTCGAGCGCAAGGATGCCGTGATCGGGATCGTTGGGCTCGGCTATGTGGGGCTGCCCCTGATGCTGCGTTATAGCGAGGTTGGCTACCGCGTGCTGGGTATCGACATCGATGATGCGAAAGTCGACAAGCTCAACGCTGGCCGCAGCTATATCGACCACATCTCCGCCGAGAGAATTGCTCGCGCTCTCGATACCGGCTTCGAGGCCACCAGCGACTTTTCGCGCGTGGCAGAAGTCGATGCCGTGATCTTGTGCGTGCCGACCCCGCTCAACAAGTATCGTGAGCCCGACATCAGCTTCGTCATCGGGACCGTGGACGCGCTCAAGGCGCATCTGCGCGAAGGCCAGGTGATCTCGCTGGAGAGCACGACCTATCCGGGCACCACCGAAGAAGAGTTGCTGCCGCGGGTCGAAGAGGGTGGGCTCAAGGTTGGCGAGCAGCTATTCCTGATTTACTCGCCGGAGCGCGAGGACCCGGGCAATCCGAACTTCGAGACTCACTCCATTCCCAAGGTGGTGGGAGGGCATACCCCGGCCTGCCGCGAGGTTGGCGTGGCGCTCTATCGCCCGGCCATCGACCAGGTGGTGCCGCTGAGCTCGACCCGTGCCGCGGAGATGACCAAACTGCTCGAAAACATCCATCGTGCGGTGAACATCGGTCTGGTCAACGAGATGAAGATCGTCGCCGACCGCATGGGGATCGATATCTTCGAGGTGGTCGATGCCGCCGCCACCAAGCCTTTCGGGTTCACGCCGTATTATCCCGGGCCGGGACTGGGCGGACATTGCATTCCGATCGATCCGTTCTATCTCACCTGGAAGGCGCGCGAATACGGACTGCACACCCGCTTCATCGAACTTTCCGGTGAGATCAACCAGGCAATGCCCGAGTATGTCGTTGGCAAGCTGATCGAAGGCCTCAACCAGCAGGGGCGCCCCCTGAAAGGTAGCCGGATACTGGTGCTCGGCATCGCCTACAAGAAGAACGTCGACGACATGCGAGAGTCGCCCTCGGTCCACATCATGGAGCGGGTGCGCGATCGCGGGGGCGAGGTGGCCTACAGCGACCCGTATGTGCCGGTCTTCCCGACCATGCGGGAGCATCACTTCGATCTCGAGAGCGTACCGCTGACGCCTGCCACGCTGGCCGAGTACGACGCCGTGATCCTGGCGACCGATCACGACCGCTTCGATTACGACATGATCCGTGCCCACGCCCGCTTGATCGTCGATACCCGTGGCATCTACCGCGGCGAGAGCGATGAGCGAGTGATCAAGGCATGACCCAACAGCCAACCGGACGGAATGACGCCATGAAATACTTCGCCCTGATCGGTGCTGCCGGCTACATCGCTCCCCGTCACATGAAGGCCATCAAGGAGACCGGCAATCATCTGGCGATGGCCTACGATATCAACGACTCGGTGGGCATCATCGACTCGATCTCGCCGGAGAGTGAGTTCTACACCGATTTCGAACGCTTCCTGGAAAGCGCCTGGCAGCGTAAGCGCGACCCTTATACCGCGCTCGACTACGTCTCGGTATGTTCGCCCAACCACCTTCACCATGCGCATATCGCAGCGGGGCTGCGCTTGGGCTGCAACGTGATCTGCGAGAAGCCGCTGGTGCCCACCCCGGCACTGCTCGATGAGCTGGAACGGGTCGAGCGGGAAACCGGTCGCCGCGTCTACAACATTCTCCAGTTGCGTCATCATCCAGCGATCGTCGAGCTCAAGGAGCGTGTGGCCACCCTGCCGCGCGACGACAAGTACGACGTCGAGCTCACCTACATCACTTCGCGCGGCAAGTGGTACCAGGAAAGCTGGAAGGGTGATCCGCGCAAGTCGTTCGGCGTGGCGACCAACATCGGTGTGCACTTCTTCGACATGCTGCACTTCGTGTTCGGCAACCTCGAGCGCAACGTCGTCCACTACGCTGACGACTACCGGGCGGCGGGCTACCTCGAGTATCGCAAGGCCCGGGTACGCTGGTTCCTGTCGATCGACAGCGACGATCTGCCCAGCAGCGTCCAGGGGCAGCAGACCACCTATCGCTCGATTCTCTGCGAGGGCCGCGAGATCGAGTTCTCGGGCGGCTTCACCGATCTGCACACCGTCTCCTACCAGGAGATCCTTGCCGGCCGTGGCTACGGCATCGAGAGTGCTCGCCACTGCATCGAGACGGTCGATACGATTCGCAATGCCTCTCCGGAGATGCCGGCCCGCAACGAAGCGCATCCCTGCCTCAAGAAGCATGCGATGTGAGGAAACGGCATGGACAATCAACCCGCTGATACCCGCTACCCCGGGGTACGGATCCATCCCAGCGCCATCGTCGACGAGGGGGCCGAGATCGGCGAGTCGTCGCGCGTGTGGCACTTCGTCCACGTCTGCGGTGGGGCACGCATCGGTCGCGGCGTCTCGCTCGGGCAGAATGTCTTCGTTGGCAACCGGGTCGTGATCGGCGACCACTGCAAGGTGCAGAACAACGTGTCGGTGTACGACAACGTCACCCTCGAGGCGGGGGTGTTCTGCGGCCCGAGCATGGTCTTCACCAACGTCTACAACCCACGTTCGCTGGTCGAGCGCAAGGACGAGTACCGCGACACCCTGGTGCGTGAGGGCGCCACTCTCGGCGCCAACTGCACCATCGTCTGCGGCGTGACCATCGGTCGCTATGCCTTCGTCGGGGCCGGCGCCGTGATCAACCGCGATGTACCCGATCATGCGCTGATGCTTGGCGTGCCGGCCCGTCAGCACGGCTGGATGAGTCGGCACGGTGAGCGCCTCGACCTGCCGGTGGAGGGTAAGGGGGAGGCGATCTGCGCGCAAACCGGCGATCGCTACCGGCTCGAGGGTAACCGGCTCGTCTGTCACCCCGCGCAAGAGGCACCCAATCTCGCTGCCAAGGACACCCAGCGCATGGATTTCATCGACCTCAAGGCTCAGCAGGAGCGGATCCGTGAGCGAATCAACGTCGGCATCCGCAACGTACTCGAGCACGGCAAGTACATACTGGGGCCCGAAGTGGACGAGCTCGAGGCGCGTCTGGCCGACTACGTCGGGGTACGTCACTGCATCACCTGCGCCAACGGCACCGATGCCTTGCAGATCGCCCAGATGGCGCTGGGTATCGCGCCCGGCGACGAAGTGATCACACCGGGATTCACCTACATCGCTACCGCCGAGACCGTGGCGCTGCTCGGCGCGCGGCCGGTCTACGTCGACATCGATCCGCGCACCTACCTGCTCGACCCGCAGAAACTGGAGTCCGCGATCACGCCGCGCACCCGAGCCATCATCCCCGTGTCGCTCTACGGTCAGTGCGCCGACATGGACGCCATCAATGAGATTGCCACGCGCCACGGCATTCCGGTCATCGAGGATGCCGCCCAGAGTTTCGGTGCCACTTATCGCGGCCGCCGCTCCTGCGGCCTGACGACCATCGCGACCACCTCGTTCTTTCCCAGCAAGCCGCTGGGAGGCTACGGCGACGGCGGAGCGCTGTTCACCGACGACGACGAGCTGGCCAACGTGCTTCGCCAGATCGCACGCCACGGCCAGGGGCGGCGCTACTACCACGTCCGGGTCGGTGTCAACAGCCGGCTGGATACGCTGCAGGCGGCCATTCTGCTGCCCAAACTCGACATCCTCGACAAGGAATTGGTACTGCGCGAGAAGGTGGCCGAGCGCTATGGACGACTGCTGCGAGCGCATGGCTTCGAGACGCCTCATGTGGAGCCGCACAATACCAGTGCCTATGCGCAATACACGGTGGAGGTCGACGATCGTGAGGTGGTGATCGCGAAGCTGGCCGAAGCCGGCATTCCGACCGCGGTGCACTACCCGATTCCGCTCAACAAGCAGCCGGCGGTTGCCGACCCGTGCGTCGACTTGCCGGTGGGCAATGCCGCATCGCGCCGAGTGATCAGCCTGCCGATGCATCCCTACCTGTCGGCCGAGGATCAGGACCGGATCGTCTCGGCGCTCCGGGAAGCCGCGGTCTGAAACGGACGGTCGGGGAGAGACGTTACGTGTTGAATCGCCTTGTGGTTCCGGCCCGGCGTCTGCTGCCCACCCAGGGTTTCGCCCGAGGGGTGAGCGTTCTGGTGGGGGGGACGGCGAGTGCTCAGTTGCTGACGGTCCTTGCGGCACCGCTACTGACTCGCCTCTATACCCCCGAGAACTTCGGCATGCTGGCCGTCTTCACCGCCTTCCTGGCGCTTTTCACTGTGTTGGCTGCCGGGCGCTACGAGCTGGCGATTCCGTTACCCGAGGATGACCAGGATGCGGCCAACCTGGTGCTGCTTGGGCTGTTCTGTGTCGTTGTAATGGCGAGCCTCGCGGCGCTCGGCGTCCTGCTCTGGTCCGAGACGATCGCGGTGGTGCTCGGGATCCCGGAACTGGTGCCACACCTTTGGCTGGTGCCCTTCGGCATTCTGTTCATCGGCATCTATCAGGTCTTCAACAAGTGGGCGGTAAGAGTCAAGCGTTTTGACCAGGTGGCCCGCACGAGGATCTGGCAGGCGTTGGGTACACTAGGCTTGCAGATTGGCGCCTCACCGCTGGGGCCGGTCGGTTTGTTGGGCGGGCAGGCGGCCGGCCAGGGCGTCGGCGCCACCGGGTTAGCGGTCTCCGCACTGTCTCGTCCCGAGTTTCGACGCTGTTCCGTGGTGGGCATGGTTCGTCAGGCGCGACGCTTCAAGAACTTTCCGATCTACTCGACCTGGACCGGTCTGTTCAATACCGGCAGCCTCCAGCTGGCGCCGATCGTCTTCGTTGCCCTCTACGGAGCCACGGTCGCTGGGCTGTACGGCTTGACGCTGCGGATCCTGACGATGCCGGTCAGCCTGATAGGGCAGGCTGTGGGCAATGTCTTCCTGTCGCACGCGCCGGAAGCCAGACGCAGGAACGAGCTACCTGCGCTCGTTGAGTCGTTGCACAGAAAGCTCGCTATCCTGGGTATTCCTTCCCTGGTTTGCCTCATGGTCATCGGCCCCGAATTCTTCGCGACGATTTTTGGCGAAGAATGGCGAAAGGCGGGCTCCTATGCCCAGTGGATGCTGCCTTGGCTCTATATCCAGTTTCAATGGTCGCCATTGTCCATGCTGGCGAGCGTTCTCGAGCTTCAGCGCGATGCCATGGTGGCCCAACTGCTGATGCTCGTGGCGCGTTTCGGTGTGTTGTTTGGACTCTTTGCTGCAGGCGCCGAGGCGGATACGGCGATTCTCGCGTTCGCCGCGGTCAGTGCTGTCGTTTATATGCTTCAGCAGGCTTGGTTTTTCGCCAAGGTCGACGTTTCGTTCGTTCGCAGCGTGCGTTTCGAGTTGGTGAACTTGGCCATGTTCACGCTTCTTTCCCTGCCGTTGATCATGCTGTACCTCCGCGAAAGCCTATCCCTGGTCTGGTTTATCACCGGCATGGTGCCTTTATCGGCAGGCTGGGTGTGGTGGCGCATTCGTCATGAGGCGGTCCTTCCTCGGCAGCCAAGCGGCTTGAGGTCTTGAGACATGAAACGATTTATCAAGCAAGCGAGAGCACTCGTCGCTGGGCTTCATGTGATACGCCATAGCCTGATACTGGCTCACCACTTGGCGAGGCGTGAACCCGTCCAGGCGGGAGCGGTCGTGTACCGCGGCTTGCAGAAACATGAATACGATCAAGCCATGGCATTTTATACCGCGCTTCATGACGGCAGGCGCCTGGCTTGGCCACAGAGGTTTCTCTACCGACTTGCGGGCGACAAGCTGGTGTTGGTGGCGGTAATCGAAGAGTCCGGTGCCACGCAAATAATCGGAATCGACATGTTCTACGTGAATGCCCGGGATCGCGCCGAGCATACCGTACATGAAGGGTATATCGGGGTGAGACGGGATATGACCGGCAAGGGCGTGGCAACGGAGCTCAGGAAGGTGGCGATCGAGCACTTCGCTCGTCATGGGCTCAAGGGCGTCTCATCACGCATTTCGGCGGACAACGCTCCCTCGCTCGTGTCGGCGAAAAAGCTGGGGTTCGTGCCGGTCGACCGTTATCACGACGCCGCCATGCGGGCCGAACGCTTGTATCTCATTCGCTGGTTCCAGGAAGGACGTTGAATGGAAGACATGCTCAAGAGAACCGACCCGCTGTTCCATCCCGGGTGGATTCGCTTCAACGAACAGCGTTGGGGGCTCGAGGCCGAGCCGCTGACCTTCTCCCCGGAGAAGGGCGACGGCTGGCGACTGGAGACGGTGCTCTATCGCAACCGTCAGGGGCGACTGGTGACGCCACCGCGCAATCCGCATCTACCCCTCGATTTCGGCTGCACCAGCGAGCGACCCGCCGCGCGCAATCGTCGCAAGCGCCTGGCATTGACCCGACTGGCCGAGTACCTGCAGGAGTGCGAGTTCGGCGGCAGTCTCAGCCTCTCGTCGGTGGCGGATGATATCCGTCCGTTTGAGTGGGCCAACATGACGGCTCGGCCTCGCTTCACCTACCACCTGGATATCGCCAATCGTGACGACTGCATCGACCCCAATGCGCGCAAGAAGGCGCGCAAGTGTCGCCGGCTCGGCTATCGCTGCGAGGTGACCGAGGACTACGACGCCGTGGCCGATTGCCTGGCGGGTCCCGAGACGCGCAAGGGCTTCGACTATCGCCTCGATGCCGCGGAACTCGCGAGACTGGCCGATCTGATGGGACCTCGGCACTTCGTCTGTTTCCTGGCGCGTAACGCGCAGGGCGAGGCAACGGGGTCAAGGGTCTGTCTCTTCGCGCCGGGCGGTCATGCCCTGGCCTGGTCCGCGGGCATGAAGACGGAAGCCATGAAGGATGGCGTCAACAACCTGGTCGCCGAAGAGGCGCTGAATTTCTTCGAGAAGCAGGGGTGCAGCGTTTTCGATTTCATCGGCGCCAACATCGCGCCGGTGGCGGAAATGAAGGAGGCATGGGGCGGGCGGCTGGTTTGCCATTACTCGATCAGCCAGCGCGGTATTCGTCAGCTGGCGCGTGAGGCTTACGTCACGGCCCGCACATTGATGAAGAGGGAATCCAAGTGAATGACATGACTGCACTGCACGATCGGCATTCCCAGGCGGGGCGGGACGCTTCGCTAGACGCAACCCCGCTACCGGGAAACCTGTCGGCCGCGGCGGCACCCACCGAGACCGGGGAGCCGGCGCTGACCTGGCTGGAGAGGGTCCTGCAGGAACGCTTCGGTCTGCCGCTGTGGCTGGAGCGTGACGGCTCCGAGCGGATTCTTCTGCGTCATGCGGGAGCGCCGGGACACCTGTTGTTCGACCGGCTTCAGCCGGGCTTCTACCTGACCGGGGTGGAACTGCCTTGCAGTCAGTGGGATGTGGCCGCGGAGGGCTTCAGTGCTCCGCTGGACATGCCGCTGCCGGCGCCGGGTGCCGCCAGCCTGCCGCAACCGCTGGTGGAACCGGTGCCGGGCGGCCTGGCGGTTCACTACGACATCCTCGGTCTTACCTACTGGATGCTGTCACGCCTCGAGGAGGTCGATGCCCAGACGCTCGACCGGCACTGTCGCTTTCCTGCCAGCGCCTCCCATGCCGGGCGGCACGGTTACTTGGATCGTCCCGTCGTCGACGAATGGCTCGCGGTACTCGGCCAGATCATCCGTTGCCAATGGCCACAGGCGAACCTGCTCCAGCATCGTTTTCGCCTGCGTCCGTCGCATGATGTCGACCGTCCCAGCCGCTACGGCTTTGCTCGAGACGTGCGCCTGGCGCGAGCGATGTTCGGGGACATCCTGCGCAATAGCCGGCCACAGGCCCTGGTAATGGGTCCCTGGATCCGGCTGCGCACGCGTCGCCGTCTGCATCCGCTCGATCCGCTCAATACCTTCGACTGGTTGCTGGATGTCTCCGAACGCCATGGCCTGACCAGTGCCTTCTACTTCATTTGCGGCCGCACCGACCCGCGCAAGGATGCCGACTACGAGCCCGAGCACCCGGCGATACGGCACCTCATGCGTTGTATCCATGAGCGCGGACACGAAATCGGCTTGCACCCCAGTTATCACACCTTCCGCAACCCCAAGGAGCTGGCCAACGAGGCGAATCGCCTGCGTCGGGTCTGTGCCGAGGAGGGAATCGAGCAGCCGCAGTGGGGCGCGCGCATGCACTACCTGCGCTGGCAGATGCCGCTGACGCTGCAGGGCTACGCCCAGGCCGGTCTCGATTACGACACCACCCTGGGCTACGCCGAATCGCCGGGCTTCCGTTGCGGAACCTGCTTCGATTATCCGGCGTTCGACCCGGTCAAGGGCGAGCCGCTTGCGTTGCGTATCCGGCCGCTGATCGCCATGGAAGCCTCGGTCATTTCGCCGCTCTACCTGGGGCTCGGCACGGGGGAGTCGGCCTTCGAGCGGTTCAGCCTGCTGAAATCCCGCTGTCGCGCCATGGGCGGTACTTTCACCCTGCTCTGGCATAACTCGGAGCTGACCACATCGGCCCAGCGCGACCTATATGAACGTGTGCTGGCCGATTGAGCGGGGGGAGGAAACCGCATGGTCCTGTCCGGCGACGCCTTGACGGCACGCGCTTCCGCCATCGGGTTCTTCGTGTTGTTCCCCGGCTTCATCGTCTATCACACCCTGGTGGCGATGGGGGTGATGCCGGCGCTGCTGGGCGGTCTATTCGGTGTGGTGTCGGTGATGCTGTTCATCGTCTACTCCGCTCTGCTGCCATCGCAGCTTCACGGCATGCTGGTGTCGACCCGGGGGTTTGCGTTGATGGCCTTGGCCTTCTTCGCCTACGTGCTGGCCTGGGGACTGGTCAACTACGGTCTGCAGGGGGGGCGGGTCATGCAGGCGGCGCTGATCCAGACCATCGAGACGCTGGTGCTATGGCTGGTGCTGTTCATGATGGGCTATCGCCTACCGCTTGATTCGCCGCGGTTGGCACGGGCCTTTTGGATCGCTTTCGTGCTGATCGCCGCTTATCTGGTTTTCCATGTGGCAACCACCGGTCAATGGATGTTCTTCGCCCGTCATATGATCGAGGCCGAGGAGGGTGAGAACGTCTCCACCTATCAAGGCTATGCCCGCAGTGCCCTGGTGCTGTTGGTCTACCTGATCGCGATCAGTCAGCGAGCCAACGTGAGGGCCGGTCTGATCGTGACCGGTGCC
This sequence comes from Billgrantia pellis, assembly GCF_008297955.1. Taxonomy (GTDB): domain Bacteria; phylum Pseudomonadota; class Gammaproteobacteria; order Pseudomonadales; family Halomonadaceae; genus Halomonas; species Halomonas pellis. The sequence continues at coordinate 732,461 of NZ_VTPY01000001.1, forward strand.
TTCGTCATGTTCGTGCTCGGCGCACGCTCGGAACTCTACGCCTTTCTCGCCCTGTCGGCGGTGCTGCTCATGCTGTGGGCGGGGATGCGCGTGAAGTACATGCTGACGTTGCTGGCGGTTGCGGCGGCACTGATCGTCCTCGTCGTCAGTCAATTCGAGTCGCTGGCCGGAAGCCGCCAATTGCAGATTCTGGACCTATCGGGGACCAGCTCCTGGCTGGCGCGCCAGAACCTCGGTCAGCGTGCCGTGGAACAGATCGTCAGCAGTCCGTTGCTTGGCCGGTTCGGCGGTCATATCAGCTCATCGGGTGTCACCGGCGGCTATGCCCACAGCATGCTGTCGGCGTGGGTCAATTACGGGCTGCTGGGCTTCCTGCTCTATGTCGGTCTGACCGCGAGCGCCTTTCTCGGCTCCGCCTACCGTATGGTCGTGGTCGGCGATCACGGCGCCTGGTGGGTGTTTGCCTTCGCCACCAATTTCGTCTCCCTGCTCCTGATCGTGCTGGCCAAGCCCGTGTTCTGGCCGTTGCCGGCGCTCGGTTGGGGCGCATTCGCCAATGCCCTGGTCGCGACGCGTCGTGAACGGAACGAGGAGACAGCGCTTCAAGACGATTCCGCCGCGACTTGGCATGACGACCAGGAGCAGCATGGCGCTGCAAGAGACTTACAAGGACGCAACGATAATGAGAGTGGCACATCTGACTTCCGCCCATCCACGCTATGACACGCGTATCTATCACAAGCAGTGCCGCTCATTGGCCGCCGATGGCCATTCAGTGACACTGATCGTCGCCGACGGCGAGGGCAACGAGGAGCGGGACGGAGTGAGCATCGTCGACGTCGGACGGTTGCCCGGACGCGTGAATCGAGTGATGAAGACCACGCGGCGAGTCTTCGAGCGCGCCCGGCGGATCGACGCCGACCTTTACCACTTGCACGATCCCGAGCTGATGCCGGCGGGGCGCCGCCTCAAGCGACTGGGCAAGCGAGTGATCTACGACGCTCATGAGGACCTGCCGCGGCAGATGCTGGCCAAGCATTATCTCGGCAGTGCCGCCCGGCAGGTGCTGTCGCGAGGCGTCGACTTCTACCAGCGTCGAATCAGCCGGCACTTCGACGCGGTGGTGGCCGCGACGCCCTATATCCGCGACCGCTTTGCCGAATTCCACTCGAATGTCGTGGACGTCAACAACTTTCCGATGCTCGGCGAACTGGATGGTGCGCCGGATGCCCGCCTGACTGCCGCTGTGGGTGAACCGCCTGCCGTCTGCTACGTGGGTGGGATCGCCGAGGTTCGCGGCATCCGCGAACTCGTGCGGGCCATGGAGAAGGTCGAGCACGGCTGCCGGCTCCAGCTCGCCGGAGATTTCAAGACACTCGCCCTGGAGCAGGAAGTGATGACCTATGCCGGCTGGGAGCGGGTCGAGGCGCATGGCTATCTCGACCGCGACGGCGTGCGCCGGGTCATGGCCAGCTCGATAGCCGGCCTGGTGACGCTGCATCCGATCATCAACTACCTCGATGCCTTGCCGGTGAAGATGTTCGAGTACATGAGTGCCGGGCTGCCGGTCATCGCCTCGGACTTCCCGTTGTGGCGTGACATCGTCGAGGGAAGCGATTGCGGTCTGTGCGTCGATCCGCTCGATCCCGGCGCGATCGCCCGGGCCATCGATTTCGTGGTGGCCAATCCAGCGCGAGCGCGCGAGATGGGCGACAACGGTCGGCGGGCCGTGACCGAGCGTTACAACTGGCAACAGGAGGAACGCAAACTGCTGAGCACTTATCGAGCACTATCCGCTGACTGAGGCCGGGATGAGACACGTCTGGATTTTGAACCATTACGCCAAGAGTCCCGAGGCGGCGGGGGCGGCACGCCACTACCAACTTGCCCGCCATCTGCCCGAACATGGCTGGCGCGCCACGCTGATCGCGTCCAGCGTCGATCACCCCAGCGGCTTGCAGCGGTTGGCGCCGGGAGTGCAGACCCGGCTCGAGACCCACGGAGACGTGCGCTTCCTGTGGCTACGCACGTCGAGCTACCAGGGCAACGGGGGCGGACGCATGAAGAACATGCTGGAGTATGCCTGGCAGGCCGTGCGGCCGTCGCGTCTGGCCGACCTGGAGCGCCCCGACCTCATCATCGGCTCGAGCGTGCATCCCTTCGCCGCGCTGGCTGGCTGGCGGCTGGCGCGGCGCCATGGGGTGCCGTTCCTGTTCGAGGTGCGCGATCTATGGCCGCAGACACTGATCGACATGGGGCGGCTGCGCGAAGGGAGCGCGACGGCTCGTATGCTCCATATCCTGGAGAAATTTCTCTACCGCCGTGCCCGCCGCGTATTGACCCTGCTGCCGCAGGCAGTGGACTACATCGCACCGCTCGGTGTCCCCGAAGAGCGTGTGGTATGGCTCTCCAACGGTGTCGACCTCGATGACTACCCCGACCCTGCACCGCCGCCGGCGCGGCCGCCGGAGATGCCGCTGACGCTGATGTACTTCGGCAGCCACGGCGAGGCCAACGGACTCGAGACGATGTTAAAGGCGATGGCCATCGTCAAGCAGCGGCGGGGGGAGGGAACGGTCCCGCTGCGTCTGCGCCTGATCGGCGACGGGCCCGCCAAGTACGACCTTCAGCGCCAGGCCAGCCGCCTTGGACTCGATGGGCGCTGGTTGAGCTTCGAGCCACCGGTGCCCAAGCGCGAGATACCGGCGCTGGCGCGCGAGGCCGATGCCTTCGTGATCACCGTGCGCGACCTGCCGCGGCTGTATCGATTCGGTATCAGCATGAACAAGCTGTTCGATTACATGGCGGCGGCACGGCCCGTGATCATCGCCTCGGCGGCGGTCAACGACCCCGTGGCCGACGCCGGAGCCGGCATCACGGTCCCCCCGGAAGACCCGCAGGCCCTGGCCGAAGCGATCGAACGGCTGGTGGCCCTGCCGATGGCGGAACGGATCCGCATGGGACAGGCGGGGCGGGCTCATATGGAAGCTTTCTACGATTACCGCATCCTGGCCGGTCGCCTGGCCGGCATCATGAACGACGTCATGGAAGAGAAGCGATGAAGCGACTGTTTGACATAGGGGTCGCCCTGCCGGCGCTGATGCTGCTCGCGCCGATCATGGCGACCGTGGCGCTGTTGGTGAGATGGCGACTCGGCGCTCCGGTGCTGTTTCGCCAGACTCGGCCGGGGCGCCATGGTCGTCCTTTCGAAATGATCAAGTTTCGCACCATGCGCGACGCCTCCGATCGCGACGGCCACCCGCTGCCCGATGCGGCTCGCCTGACACCCTTGGGTAAGTGGCTGCGCGCGACCAGCCTCGATGAGCTACCCGAGCTGTGGAATGTGCTCAAGGGCGACATGAGCCTGGTCGGGCCGCGCCCGCTGTTGATGGAGTACCTGCCGCTCTATACGCCACGTCAGGCGCGGCGCCACGAGGTGCGTCCCGGCGTCACCGGTTGGGCACAGGTCAACGGGCGCAATGCGCTCACCTGGGAGCAGAAGTTCGAGTTGGACGTGTGGTACGTGGACAACCGCTCGATGTGGCTGGATCTGCGCATCCTGCTGCTGACGGTGCGCAAGGTGCTGGTACGAGAGGGGATTGCTCACGATGGAGATGTCGCCATGCCCCGATTTCGCGGAGGCCAACATGAATGATCGTCACCGTCTCGCCATCCTCGGCGCCAGCGGACACGGCAAGGTCGTGGCGGATATCGCCATCCAGACCGGCTGGCAGGAACTGGTCTTCTATGACGATGCCTGGCCGGAAAAGCGTCACCTCGAGCGCTGGGAGATACGGGGCACGTTGCCCATGCTGCTGCACGACCTGGCCGACTACGATGGGGTGTTCGTCGCCATCGGGCACAACACCATTCGCGACGTCAAGCTCGAGGAGCTGATGCGCCACGGCGCCACTATCGTTTCGTTGGTGCATCCGCGTGCCATCGTCAGTCCCATGGCGCGGCTCGGGGCCGGCAGCGTGGTCATGCCCGGGGCGGTGATCAATGCCTTTGCCGAGCTGGGCCGGGGGGGCATCGTCAACTCGGCGGCGACCGTCGATCACGACTGTCGGTTGGGCGACTGCGTTCACGTGGCGCCCGGCGCCAACATCGCCGGTGACGTCGAAGTGGGCCGCCTCAGCTGGATCGGCGCAGGCGCCGTGGTGCGCCAAGGGGTTGCCATCGGAGCCAACGTGATGATCGGTGCCGGGGCGGCGGTGGTAGCGGATATCGCGAACGATCAGGTAATGGGGGGAGTACCGGCCCGCCCGCTGCCGTCTTCACCGGGCGCAAGCGACATCGGCGAGGGGAAGGACGATCCCCCGCCCGGTGCCTCGAACGTGCTCCACCTGGATCTGAAGTCACCGAAAGGAAGATCGTGATGCTCAACGGACCCTTTTCCCCTTGGCCCGACTATACCCGTGAGGAAGCCGATGCCGTGACGCGCGTATTGCTCTCCAACCGCGTGAACTATTGGACGGGCAGCGAGGCGCGCGACTTCGAGCATGAGTTCGCCCGTTTCGCCGATAGCGAATACGCCATCGCGGTGGCCAACGGGACCGTCGCGCTGGAGCTGGCCCTGCGTGGCCTCGGCATCGGTGAGCGGCCCGACGACGAAGTGATCGTCACGTCGCGCACGTTTCTCGCTTCGGCATCCAGCATCGTCATGGCCGGGGCGGTGCCGGTGTTCGCCGATGTCGATCGCGACTCGCAGAACATCACTGCCCGGAGCGTGGCCGAGAGGATCACGCCGCGTACCCGGGCGATCATCGCTGTGCATCTGGCCGGCTGGCCCTGCGAGATGGAGGGGCTGGTGGCGCTCGCCGAGCGGCACGGCCTCTATGTGATCGAAGACTGTGCCCAGGCCCATGGGGCGCGCTACCGCGGACGCAGCGTCGGCAGTCTCGGCCATGTGGGTTGTTGGTCGTTCTGTCAGGACAAGATCATGACCACCGGCGGCGAGGGTGGGATGGTCACCACCAGCGACGCCGAGCTATGGCGACGCATGTGGGCCTTCAAGGACCATGGAAAGAGCTGGGAGGCGGTCCATGAACGCGAGCATCCGCCCGGCTTCCGCTGGTTGCATGAGAGCTTCGGCACCAACTGGCGGCTGACCGAGTTACAGGCCGCCATCGGTCGGATCCAGCTAGCCAGGCTGCCGCGGTGGAAGGCGGCTCGCCAGGCCAATGCGGCGCGCATCTGGCAGACGGCGGAGCGATGCCCAGGCTTGCGCGCACCCCGGGTGCCCGAGCACTGCGAGCATGCCGCCTATAAATGCTACGTCTTCACCGAGCCCGACCGCCTGCGGGCGGGTTGGCATCGCGATCGGATCATGACCGCGATCAATGCCGCCGGCGTGCCGTGCTTTTCGGGTTCCTGTTCGGAGGTCTATCGCGAAAGGGCCTTCGACGAAACCGGTTGGCGCCCCGAGACGCCGCTGCCCATCGCCCGGGAGCTGGGCGAGACCAGCCTGATGTTCCTGTGCCACCCGACACTGACCGAAGACGAGATAGCGCGTACCTGTACGACGCTCGAAGAGGTCATGGCGCAGGCCTGCGCCTGACGCCGGAGTGAGGCGGGCGCGTCGGCGCCCGCGGTCATGGAGAGACGACATGCGAAATCTGCTGCAATCCCTGTTCCGACTGCCCAGACGGCAGAAGCGTACCATCCAGTTGGTGGTCGACTGCGTGCTGATCGCGGCAAGCTTCCTGTTGGCCATGCTGTTGCGCCTGGAGGACTGGGCGCCGCTGGTGGAGGTACGCACCTGGCTGGCGTTGGTCGTCATGATCCCGCTGAGCCTGGCCATTTACATCCGCCTTGGCTTCTATCGTGCGGTGATCCGCTACCTGGGGCCCAAGGCGATACGCGCCGTGGTGATCGGCGTCGTGGTATCGGCGCTATCGCTGCCGCTGGCGAGCTACCTCTTCGCGCTCGGCATCCCGCGCAGCGTGCCCTTTATCTATGCCATGCTGGCATTATTGACCATCGGTGGGGTGCGCTTCGGCCTGCGTGCGATCTACCTGCGCAGCCAGATCCGCCACAAGCCGCGCGTGGTGATCTACGGCGCCGGTTCGGCAGGGCGTCAACTGGCCGTATCGCTCAGTCATGGCCAGGAGTATCTGCCGATCGCCTTCGTTGACGACGCCGTGAGCCTGCAGAACACCTATATCGAGGGCCTCAAGGTTTATCCGCCGCGCCAGCTCGGGTATCTCTCCGATACCTACGGTGCCGAGCGGGTACTGATGGCCATGCCCAGCGTGAGTCGCGAGCGCCGTCGCGAGATCCTCGCCGAACTCGAGCCTCAGGGTTTCCCGGTCCAGACGATCCCCGGGGTGGCCGACATGGTGACCGGACGCGCCAGGATCAGCGAGGTGCGTGACGTAGCGGTCGAGGATCTGCTCGGGCGCGATCCGGTACCCCCCAATCCCGCCCTGATGGAAGCCAACATTCGCGGCAAGGTAGTGCTGGTCACCGGTGCCGGTGGCTCCATCGGCTCGGAGCTGTGCCGCCAGATTCTGCGCCACGGACCGAGCCGCCTTCTGCTGCTCGAGATCTCCGAATTCGGCCTTTATCGCATCGAGCAGGATCTGCACCGCATCGTGAAGGAGGAGGGGCACGAGGTGCGTATCGAGGCCCTGCTCGGGTCCGTCCAGCACCGCCAGCGCCTGACCGCGGTGATGAAGGCCTATGCGGTCGAGACCGTCTACCATGCAGCGGCCTACAAGCATGTACCGATGGTCGAGCACAACGTCGTCGAAGGCGTGCAGAACAATGTCTTCGGCACGCTATCGACGGCCCGCGCGGCCATCGATGCCGGCGTCGAAACCTTCGTGCTGGTGTCTACCGACAAGGCAGTGCGGCCGACCAACGTGATGGGCACCACCAAGCGACTGGCCGAGCTGATCTGCCAAGCCCTTGCCGGCCACCAGAACGCCACTCGCTTCTGCATGGTGCGCTTCGGTAACGTCCTGGGTTCGAGCGGTTCGGTGGTACCGCTGTTCCGTGAGCAGATCCAGGCGGGTGGCCCGATTACCGTGACGCACCCCGACATCACTCGTTTCTTCATGACCATTCCCGAAGCGGCACAGTTGGTGATCCAGGCCGGCGCCATGGCACAGGGAGGCGACGTCTTCGTGCTCGACATGGGGGAACCGGTGCGCATCGCCGACCTGGCGCGCCAAATGGTGCGGCTATCGGGACTCAAGGTGCGCGACGAACGCAACCCGGAGGGTGACGTAGCCATTGCTTACACCGGGCTGCGACCTGGCGAGAAGCTCTACGAGGAGCTGCTGGTGGGGGATAACGTGTCCGCGACGTCGCACCCGCGCATCATGACGGCCCAGGAAGTGTTCTGGGAATGGCCTCGTTTGGAGGCCTACCTGGATCGTTTGTTCGAGGCCTGTCGCCTCTTTCATCACAACGGCATTCGCCGCTTGTTGCTGGAAGCTCCCACCGCTTATCGCCCCCAGGGCGACATCGTCGACCTGGTGTGGCTCGAAAAGCGGCGCCGGGAGGCCGAGGCGCCTGTCACGAATGCCGCGGTGACGCCGTTGCGGCCGATTCTCGAGCGCTATCGTTAGCCGGGCCGCCCTGCATCGCCTGTCGGTCCGGGATGGCCGGCAGCGTTCTCGTCGCAACGACAACGCATCGCACCCACCCTTGCGAATCATCGCCTCACGGTCCGACTGCGGGCCGGAGGACCGTTCATGGAGAGTCGAACATGTGTGGCATCGTAGCTGCCGTGGGTTCGGACGATGTCCTGCCCATTCTGTTGGATGGCCTCAAGCGTCTCGAGTATCGAGGCTATGATTCGGCCGGCGTTGCCCTGGTGGAAGCGCCTGGCCGCTTGAGGCGCGCCCGCGAGGTCGGCAAGGTGGCGGCCCTCGAGCGGCGGCTGTCAACCGCGCCGCTGAAGGGCCTGACGGGCGTGGCCCACACCCGCTGGGCCACCCATGGCCAGCCCAGTCAGGACAACGCGCATCCCCATGTGTCGGGGCGCATCGCCGTCGTGCACAACGGCATCATCGAGAATCATCATGCGCTCAAGCGCGAGCTCATCGCCGAGGGCTACACCTTCACCTCCGATACCGACACCGAGGTCGTGGCCCATCTGATCGAGCGTGAACTGCACCGTCATGGCGACCTGCTCGGTGCGGTCGATGCCGCGGTGGCGCGACTCGAAGGGGCCTATGCCTTGGGTGTGATCGATGCCGATAGACCGGGTCGCGTGATCGGGGCACGGCATGGCAGTCCGCTGGTGGTCGGCATCGGCGAGGAGGGTTACTACCTCGGTTCCGATCCTCTGGCGCTATTGTCGGTCACTGATCGTTTCCTGTACCTGGAGGACGGCGATCTGGTAGAAGCGACCCGCACCGGCTGTGTGGTACATGAGTGGGACGAGCGCGGCGGCAAACGGAGTCCTGCGGTGCGGGAACCGATGCGCTACGAGCACGACGACCCGTCGGTCGGCAAGGATGAGTTCGCGCATTACATGCTCAAGGAAATCTACGAGCAACCGGTTGCCGTCGCCAACGCCCTGGAAGGGCGCCTGGGCAGTGACCAGGTACTGATCGAGGCCTTCGGTCCGCGGGCCGGGCAATTGCTGGGCGACACCCGTCAGATTCATCTCGTCGCCTGTGGCACGAGCTACCATGCCGGGCTGGTGGCGCGCTACTGGATCGAAGAGCTGGCGGGCATCCCGTGCCAAGTCGAGGTCGCCTCGGAATATCGGTACCGCGATGTGGTGGCGCCTCCGGGCACGCTGTTGCTGACCCTCTCCCAGTCGGGCGAGACGGCCGATACGCTCGCGGCACTGCGCCATGCCCGTGCGCGTCAGGGGCAAACTTACGTAGGGGCATTGTCGATCTGCAACGTGCCGGGCAGTTCCCTCGTGCGCGAGTCGGATCTCAGCCTGATGACCCATGCCGGCCCCGAGATCGGCGTGGCGTCGACCAAGGCCTTCACCACCCAATTGACCGCTCTGATGCTGTTGGCCCTGGCGCTGCGCCAACTTCATGGCGGCGACGGCGAGTTGACGGCGAGGCTGGTGCATCGCCTTCGGTACCTGCCGACACTGCTGGGCGATGCGCTCAAGCTCGATGCTGACATCGCCAGGCTCGCACAGCGCTTCAGCGGCTATCGCCATACCCTGTTCCTGGGGCGTGGCGCACAGATGCCCATCGCCCAGGAGGGGGCGCTCAAACTCAAGGAGATCTCCTACATACATGCCGAGGCTTATGCCGCCGGCGAACTGAAGCACGGTCCTCTGGCCCTGATCGACGCCAGCATGCCAGTCGTGGCATTGGCCCCCATGGATGGGTTGCTCGACAAGTTGAAATCCAACCTGCAGGAGGTACGGGCGCGTGGTGGGCGGCTGCTGGTCTTCGCCGACCCCGAGAGCGGTCTGGAGGCGGCGGATGGCATGACGGTGGTGAACGTGCCGGCCTGCTGTCGCTTCCTGGCACCGCTGGTTTATACCCTGCCGCTGCAACTGCTGGCCTATCATGTGGCGGTCGCGCGGAGCACGGATGTGGACCAGCCACGCAACCTGGCGAAGTCGGTGACTGTCGAATGAGCCGGGGCCAAGCGACACGAACCTCCGTTTGTGACACTCGGACTCGCCTGCCGAGCCGGCGGGGCAGGCATCGACCCCATTGCGCCGAGAGGTGATGAGTGACAGGACGCCGTGGCTTGCCAGGAAGGCAGCACGTCGCGGCGCCCGGTGACGGCAGCGTATCGACGGACAAGCGACCGCCATGATGGAAGACAACTCCTACCGACCCATTGCCGGGGGCATGCCCCGCGACCTGAGAATGCAATGCCAGGCATGGCTGGCGTCGACGGCCACGCTCGTATTGGGTGCCGCCATGCTGGTATTGCCGTGGAACACGTTGGTGGCCGTCCCCGTGCTGATGCTGGCGGCGGCGTGTCTCGGTGAGGAGGGGCAGCTCGATGGGTTTCCTCGCCGCGAAGACCGGATCTTGATGATGGTCCTGATGTGCCAGGGAATGGTATGGCTGGCCCTCCCTATGGCGCATGGCGAGGGGCTGGTCGGTCTTTACAACGCCTGGCCGCTATGGCTGGCCGTGGCCACGCTGGCAGCCTTTGCCAAGGTCAGGATGACGCCCGCCTGGCTATGGGCCGGGCTGGCGCTGGGTGGTCTCGGCGCCGGTAGTTGGGCGCTGTGGCAGCGTGTTTATGAAGGCCTGGCCAGAGCCCATGGCCACGAGCCTTTGCATGCGATTCTCTTTGGCAACCTGGGCCTGCTAACCGGTCTGCTCTGCCTGGCCGGGTTGAGCTGGTCGTTCGCGCGTCGGGAGCGTTGGCCCTGGTCGTTGCTGCTGCTGGCCGGTGGCCTGGCGGGGTTGATGGCGTCCGCGCTATCCGGCTCGCGTGGCGGCTGGATCGGTCTGCCGCTGGCTGTCTGGGTATTGTATCGCGGCCATGGTCGGCGTGTGTCACGGGGCTGGCGGGTGGTCCTGGTCATTACGCTGCTGGCCTTGCTGGGTGGTCTCTACGCGACGCCGCAGACCCACGTGGCCCAGCGCGTCGACAATGCCGTCAACAGCCTCCGCCTCTACATGGCCGGCGACGACGAGATGACGTCGGTCAGTGCGCGGCTGGACATGTGGAAAGGGTCGTCGGAACTGATCGTCGAGCGTCCCCTGAGCGGATGGGGAGAGCGCGGCTATCAGTCGGCGATGCGCGAGCGCGGTGCCGAAGGGGAGCAGGATCCGAAATTGGGACGCTTCTGGCATGCCCATAACGATGTGCTCGATGCCTGGGTCAAGCGCGGTTTGCCCGGGCTCGTCGCGTTGCTGGCGCTCTACGCTACGCCATTGTGGTTGTTTGCTCGCGGCGTCGGCGTCGGCTCCGGCGAGCGTCGCGCACTGGCGGTGGCAGGTACCCTGGTACCGGTGACCTTCATCGACTTTGGCTTGACCTACAGCTTCCTGGCTTATCCCGCCGGCGGCCTGATCTATGCACTGCTGATAGCCGTGCTATGGGGGTTGTACCGCCAGGCGCGCTGAAGCGAGGTTCAGCGCGGTACGACGTGGCGAAAGGTAAGGCTGATGCGCAGGCCGGGAAGGCGGCGGGGCAGCAGGGCATGCTGTAGTGCCGCCTGGCAGCCCGCTCCCATCAGCAACAGGCTGCCGTGAGGCAGCCAGACGTTGAAGGGCTTACCGACGCCGTGTTTCCAGCGCATGCGCAGGGGGCGTTCGGCACCCAGGCTGACCGCGGCGATGATTGGCGCCTCGCCGAGTTCGGGCTCATCGTCGCTGTGCCAGCCCATGCGCTCCTCGCCGTCCGCGTAGCGGTTGAGCAGTACGCTATTGAAGCGTGCCGGAACGTCGATCTGTGCCAGGCAGGCCTGAACTCGATCGCGAACCCAGGCAGCCGCGGGATGCCAGGGCTCGGGCGTGAAGTCTTGTCCCGAGTAGCGATAGCGGGCCTCGGCATCGCCCATCCAGACCTGTCGGCGAGGGAGGGTGTGCTCGCGCCCGTAGAGGCGCAGCCTGGGGCGCTGCCACTCCAGTTCGCCATCGAGCCGGGCCAGGACCTCGTCGGCCTGGAGCCGGTCGAGGAAGCCCGGGGCCAGTCGCAGTGCGGGCGAATCGAGAAGACGTTCCCAACACGTCGTGTGCATGCGGTCAGCGTAGCACGCGTCGTGGGTCGATCGGCTTGCCGCCCTGACGCATGTCGAACAGAAGATCGAAGCGTTCCGTGGCGTTGCTGAAGCCGACTTCGCACAACGGGGCGCCACGACTGACGCGGGCGCCATCATCCACAAGCAGGCGGTCGCACAGGGCGTAGACGCTCTGCAGGTTGTCGGCATGATGCACGATCACCACGCGGCCGAGCTGGCGCATGCTGCCGGCGAAACGCACGTCGCCATCGGCGACCGCCCTGGCCCGTGCGCCGCGGCTGGTGGCCAGCAGCATCGGTTGCAGGGTGCCACGGTTATCAGTGCCATAGGCGCGCACGATACGATAGTCTTCCAGCGGCCACGGCCAGTTGCGCGCCGACCCGGGCAGCGAACCGGTGCCGGCGGATGCGGCAGGCGAGCGTGCCGGTGCGCTGCTTCCGCCACCGCTCGCGCGGGTTGAGCTGGCGGGCGGCGCGGCGGCAACCCGGGCCGAGGCGCTGCGCAGGGGGACCTGCACGATCTGGCCGACCCGTAGCCGCGTCGGTGCGACGCCGGGATTGGCGGATTGGATGCGCGCCGGTGTGGTGCCGAAGCGTCGGGCGATGGCGGAATACGTATCCCCCGGGCGTATCTGGTAGCGGTAGGGCCCGCCCGAAGGGGCACGCTCCTGCTGCGTGGGGACCAACAGGCGCTGCCCGACCCGGAGGCGATTCGCGTCCACGCCGGGGTTGAAACGCTGCAGGCGCGCCAGCGGCACATCGGCGCGAGCGGCGATTTGGCCCAAGGTATCGCCGCGCTGAACCACGACCCAGTTGCCGGCAATGCCGGGGTCACCGCTGCGTCGAATGTCTCCGCTGCCACCGCGCGACGCGCAACCGGTGATCAGCAACAGCACGACCAGGATCAGCGCGAGTCGAGCGCCCGGTCTTTTTCCTGCCACAGGGCATTGAGCCATGAGTGGAAGCGTTCCTTGTAGTGCGGGTCGTCGTGGTAACTGCCTTCGCGCATCCAATCGGGGACGTCGAGCCGGCGGGCTTCGAGAGAGACCGAGCCTTCGCGCCCGCACAAGAAGCCCCAGAACGTCGGGGTGGGGTTCGTGTAGCGCAGCGTCACGTCGAGTATGCCGCTGAGCCGATCGCCGAGCAGGTTCAGGACTTGCGCGATGCCGCCGGCCTTGGGGCGGAGCAGATGGCGGAAAGGGCTATTCTGGACATCGCGCTTGGCCGGGGTAAAACGTGTTCCTTCAACGAAGTTGAAGATGGCGATGGGCATATCCCGGGCGCGCGCGCACATTCGCTCGGTGGCATGACGATCGATCCGTGCCAGCTGCGGATCGTGTTCCAGCTGCTCACGGGAGTAGCGTCGCATGAAGGGAAATTCGAGCGCCCACCAGGCCAGGCCCACGATCGGTACCCAGATGAGCTGGCGCTTGAGGAAGAAGCGCGGCATGGGGATGCGTCGGTGCAGCGCCATCAGCAGCAGGAAGATGTCGGTCCAGCTGCGATGGTTGGAGATCACCAGCCACCACTGTTCGCGCGTCAGCCCGGGGGGCAGCGAGATGCGGATGTCGGGCCGCAACCAGTGGCGCATCCACCAGAGATTGCAGCCGATCCAGTTGAGCGCTACACCGTTGAGGCCACGTAATACCCACAGGCGCAGCGGACGGCCCGGGGTGATCAGCTTGAGCACTGTCAGCAAGATCAGGGGTATCGACCAGAACAGGGTATTCACTACCAATAGCAGTACGCTGACGAGCCCCCTCAGGGTCGACATGCCTGACTCCTTAACCGTTTTGTCACGGGTACCTTCATGCCAGCCGCACATGCTAATGGATCGGGCCGGAGCTGCCCAGCGCTGGCCGCTCACGGTGCCGCCTCGCACAGGGTCGTTTGCAGCACCTCGTGCAGGGCGCGGGCGGCGGTCGAGAGTTCCTGGCCGGCACTCAGCACCACGCCGACGGTACGGCGAATGCTGGGCTCGTGCAGGGGGACGCAGCGGGCACCGAGTTCGCGCATCTGCTCGTGGCACAGCGCGGGAACGGCGCTGACACCGAGGCCGCTCGCGACCATGCGCCCCACCGTGGCGAGCTGATGGCTCTCGAAGGCGACCGGTAGTTCGGTGCCGCGGCGCGTGAGGGCCTGTTCCATCAGGATGCGCACCATGGAAGGGCGCTGCAGAGTGATGAAATCGTGATCGAGCAGAGCGTTCCAGTCGACCGCCGCGGCCTTGGCCAGCGGCGAATCGGGAGGGAGCACGGCGACGAAGGTATCGTCGAACAGAGGCAGGAAATCGATCCCCTCGCAAGTTTCGGGCTCGAAGGCGATGCCCAGTTCCACCTGTCGATGACGCACCATGTCGATGACCTGCTCGTTGATCACGTCGTGTACCGTGACGTTGACCCGGGGAAAGCGTTCGCGGAAAACGCGCAGGGCGTGGGGTAGGCGGTTGCAGGCGATCGACGGCATGGCCGCCAGCGCCACGCGGCCGAGCTGGAGAGTGAAGCGCTGGCGCAACAGCTCCTCGGCGTTGTCCCAGTCGGCGAGCAGGCGCTTGGCCAGTGGCAGCAGGGTCTCGCCTTCGGGCGTCAACCGTACGCTGCGCGTGCTGCGAATCAGTAGCGCGCCGCCGAGTGTCTCCTCCAGCCCCTTGATGGCCAGGCTCAGCGCGGGCTGAGAAAGATGCAGCCGTTCGCATGCCTGGGTAAAGCTCAAGGTCTGGGCGACCGCGAGGAAAGCGCGAAGCTGTTTGACGGTCATGCTCATCGCCACTTGTTTATTTATGTTTCGGATTAATTGATAAAAAAAACAAACTTAACAAATATATTGGCGGGGTCAACACTGATCGGGTACGGTTTTTTCTGCGTTCAATTCATTTCACAACAAGATGAGGCTTCGCGATGGCCGGATTCGACAAGCGCGTGTACTCCTATGAAGAGGCAATGGATGGCATCGAGAGCGGCATGACCGTCGCTGCCGGGGGGTTTGGCCTATGCGGCATCCCCGAGAATCTCATCGCCGAAATCAAGCGCCGTGGTGTGAAAGACCTGACCGTTATTTCGAATAACTGTGGTGTCGATGGCTTCGGCCTGGGGCTGTTGTTGGAAGACAAGCAGATCAAGCGCTTCTACGCCTCCTATGTCGGCGAGAACGCCCTGTTCGAGCAACAGATGCTCAACGAGGAAATCGAAGTGATCCTCACCCCGCAGGGTACGCTGGCCGAGAAGATGCGCGCCGGAGGGGCGGGCATCCCGGCGTTCTATACGGCTACCGGGTATGGCACCCCGATCGGCGAAGGCAAGGAGGTGCGCGAATTCAACGGCCTTCACTACATCCTCGAGGAGGCGTTCCACGCCGACTTCGCCATCGTCAAGGGTTGGAAGGCCGACCGCTACGGTAATGTCATCTATCGGGATACCGCCCAGAACTTCAATCCGCTGGCCGCCACCTGCGGCAAGGTCACCGTGGTGGAGGTCGAAGAGATCGTCGAGCCGGGCGAATTGCGTCCCGATCAGATCCATACGCCGGGCATCTACGTCGACCGCATCATTCAGGGCTCCTTCGAGAAGCGTATCGAGAAGCGCACCGTGCGCGAGGGCTGAACGACACGAGTGACGCATTCAGGCGGCCGGCGGCGCTCGGCCGACCGCTTCTCCACCGAACACAAGAGGCAAACAAGATGGCACTGACTCGCGAACAGATGGCACAGCGTGTGGCGCAGGAACTCAAGGACGGCTTCTACGTCAACCTGGGCATCGGGATCCCCACACTGGTGGCCAACTACGTCCCCGAGGGTATCGACGTCATGCTCCAGTCCGAGAACGGCCTGCTCGGCATGGGGCGCTTTCCCACCGAGGAAGAGGTCGACCCGGACATGATCAACGCCGGTAAGCAGACCGTGACGGCCCGACCCGGTGCGGCCATCTTCGATTCGGCCGAATCCTTCGCCATGATCCGTGGCGGCCATGTGGACCTGACCGTGCTCGGCGCCTTCGAGGTCGACCAGGAAGGCAACATCGCCTCCTGGATGGTGCCCGGCAAACTGATCAAGGGCATGGGCGGCGCCATGGACCTGGTGGCCGGTGCAGAGAATATCATTTGCACCATGACCCACGCTTCCAAGCACGGCGAATCCAAGCTGCTCGAGAAGTGCACGTTGCCGCTGACCGGCGCGGGCTGTATCAATCGGGTGCTCACCGACCTCGCTTACCTGGAGATCGAGAACGGTGCCTTCATCCTCAAGGAGCGTGCCCCTGGGGTCAGCGTCGAGGAAATCGTCGAGAAGACCGCTGGCAAGTTGATCGTGCCCGATCACGTTCCCGAGATGACCTTCGACTGACGCACGTCTCGTACCTCTCGCACGTATCGCCAGGGCCCGGGCTTCGACACCCGGGCCCTGGCGTTTCCGGTTGGCGAATTCATAACCACCTTGTGTCGATCCCGTGATTTCTCGGTGACAGGCCGCTTACCCCAGTGCCTTGCACAGTGTTATCCACAGAAATTGTGGATAACGGTTTGCCTCAGGTGATCTCGCAGCGGGTATGGTGGGGCAGGAGCAGTTCCACGGTGCGCTCATGGTCCCCACTCAAGCGCTTCTGCACCAGTGCCAGGCCGCCCAGGCCGATGCGATGCTCATCCCCTTCGGCGAAGGCCAGACGACGTGAACAGGTCGGGTAGAAGCGGTACTGCAGTAGCGGAGACACGGGAAAAATGCCGTGATGGCGATCCTCGCTGCCGGCGAGGCCGGCTGTCGACAGCTCGGCATCGAGAGCGCCGAGTTCTTTGCCGAGGCGCTCGCAGTCGAAGCCGGCATGATGGACGCTCGGCCCCATCACGGCGAGCCAGCCAGCCAAGGGATGGGCGTCATCCAGCAGGCGATAGCTCTCCCAGTCGGGCATCGCCCAGGGCCGTCCTCGGCACAGCAGGTTCTTGCCGCGCGTATCTCGCGGGTGCGTATTGCCGACGAGATCGGCGAGCCGCTCCCGGGGTTGCTTCGATAACGTGCGCAATTGAAGCTCCGCCACCACCAGCCAAGGGCCGTCGTCGGGGGGAGCGAGCAGCGATACCAGCAGACCCCGGTCGGCCATGGCGTAACGATGCATGGGGCGGTAGCCAAGATGCCCGAAGGTGGGCAGCAGATCGTTGGCGGCGAAAGGCGCCAGGTTGAGCGTCAGCAGGGTCAGGTATTCGGCAGGGGCGTTCATCGGCCAAAGACGCAGGGCACCCACATCCGGGTGATGATGGATGTAGTCGAGCCAGAGCTGCTGAAGGAATTCTTCCCGTTGCATCGTGCCGGTCCTTTTGTCCTGATGCGCCTTTTACGTTAGACCTCAGTATAAGGATTGGCGACGATGGGCTTTCAACGGGGGCAGGACGTTCAACGCAGCATGAACGGAACAGCCACCCGGCTTCGGCAAGCCGCAGTGGCTGTGGGAAGTGTGCAGGAAAGTCGTCTAGGCGAGAAGAGCGTGCTCGCGCACGTACTGATCGAATTCGGTGAAGCCGCCCACATGGGTCTGGTCGATGAAAATCTGCGGAACGGTTGCAACCGGCTTGCCGATGGTCTTCTCCAGGTCGGCCTTGCTGATGCCTTCGGCCCAGATGTCCACGTAGCGATGCCCCTCTATCGCATTGACGCTCTCCAGCCGTTCGGCGAGAGCCTGGGCGCGGACACAAAAGGAACAGCCGGGACGACCAAAGATGGTGACGTGCATGTAAGGAACCTCCTCGAATCTCTGCTCGCTATTGTGACGGATGTGAGACGGCGGGGCCAATAGCCTGCCGCTAGCCGGGCAATGGGTGGAAGCTATCCGGTCAGGACAGCCGAAGTTCATTGGCGTCGGCCGCTCGCAGCAGCTCGCCCAGTTCGGCATGAATCTCGGGGGCGCTGACCAACAGGTTCTCGCCGTACAGGTCCTCCGGGATGCCGCTGGGGCAGGGATAGAGATGGCCTGCACGAGCGCCCGCTTCGCGCGCGATCAGCAAGCCGGCGGCGAAGTCCCAAGGGGAGACGCTTTCGTAGTAGGCGTCCAGGCGTCCGCACGCCACGTCGCACAGGTCCAGGGCCGCGGAGCCGTTGCGACGTACGTCCTGACAGTGTTCCAGCACCGCCATGAGACGCCGCATCAGCGGAGGCCGGCTGTCACGCCGATAGGGGAAGCCGGTGCCGACCAGGCAGCGTTCCAGGCGGGTGGTCCGACTGGCGTGGATCGGCTTGTCGTTGCACCAGGCGCCTTGGCCGTAGAGCGCGGTGTAAGTCTCGCCTAGGAAGGGAGCGTGAACCACTCCGAGTCGGGTCTTGCCTTCGCTGACCCAGGCAATGGAAACGGCGACATGATGCAAGCCATGGGCGAAATTGACGGTGCCATCGATGGGGTCGATGACCCATAGGGCTTCTGCCGTGTGGGTGACCTCCCGGTCCGGCGCCAGCTCTTCGCTCAAGCGAGGCTCGCCGGGAAGACTGGCTTCTAGGCGATCGCTGATCAGGGTATCAACCGCCACGTCCACGTCTGTTACCAGCTCGTGGCCTTTCTTGAGCTGTTGGTTGAAGGTCCGGCTCTGCCTGGCCTCGACGATCCGTTCACCGGCTTCCCTGGCGATCGCCACGGCGAGTTCGAGACGCTGTTGAGGGAGCATGGGCGTTCCTCGTTGCACATGGACCTGCCAGAATAGCAGCCGCACAGGATCCTGCCGAACCTGCGGTGGGACACATTGACCTGCGAAACGAGGAGGGAGCCGATATGCAGGCTCTGCGGCCGGAACAGTACCAACGCCTTCAGGAAATGGCGCAGGCCTGGGAGCGCCGGCAGACACCCGGTCTCGAGGCGTCCTCGCGCGCCAATCCGCGTCTCGGTGTGGATGCACTGTGCTTTCAGACCCATATTCCCGCCGAGGAACCGGCGGGCCGTGCCCTGCTGGTCGGAGCGCTGATCAGCCCGGTGTCGCTATCGCTGGTTGTGTTGCCGGCCGAATCCGGTGTCCCGGCGCCTCCCGCCGGCGAACGGCGCGCCTTCGCCCTGCCGTCGGGCCGCTATCCGTTCATCGCCGAGGTGCTGGAACCCGACCTGTGGCTATGGCGCTGCGAGCTGCTCGACGACTTGTCCGATCTTGCGACGCGGGAGGAGGGGAGTCGATTGGCGCAGCGTCTCATGGACAAGGTCATGACACCGGTCGAAGCGGATTGAAACTGGTCTCGCCGCAGGGACCGGGCGTATGCTGGGCGAGCACATGAAACCAATAGCGACGTAACCGTCAGAGAAGGAATTTCCCATGACCCATGCAACGACCTCCGTGCCGCGCGTTGCGCTGGTGACCGGAACCGCCAGTGGGATCGGCGAAGCCGTGGTACGCCAATTCCGTGAGCTCGGTCACCAGGTATTGGCCGTGGATTTCAACGAACAAGCCAAGGACAAGGCCGAGGCTGTCGGTGCCGCCTTCTTCCAGGCCGACCTTACCGACGGGGAGGCGTGCAAGGCGACCGTGGCGGACGCCATCAAGCGCTTTGGCCGGGTCGACATCCTGGTCAACAATGCCGGCATCCAGCACGTCTGCCCCATCGAAGACTTCCCCGAGGCCAAGTGGCGCCAGATCATCGATCTGATGCTCACGGCGCCATTCCTGCTCACCCAGGCCGCGTGGCCGTCAATGCGCGAGAATGGCTGGGGGCGTATCGTCAATATCGCCTCGGTCCACGCCCAGGTCGCCTCGCCGGGCAAGTCGGCCTACATCAGCGCCAAACATGGCATGATCGGCCTGACCAAGACGGCAGCGCTGGAGGGCGGACCGCAGGGCATCACCGCCAATGCCATCTGTCCGGCCTACGTGAAGACGCCGCTGGTAGAGAATCAAATTGCCGACCAGGCACGGTTGCACGGCATGAACGAGCAGGAAGTGGTCGAGCAGGTCATGCTCAAGAACGCCGCGGTGAAGCGCCTGATCGAGCCCGAGGAGGTGTCGGGTCTGGTTGCCTACCTGGTGTCGGAGGCGGCCGGAGCGGTCACTGGCTCGAGCTGGAATATAGACTTGGGCTGGACAGCTCAGTGAGCCTGTGCGAAAACTGGCTGCGCTCGGCCATACGGCGTTAAAAATTGGCTTAAAATGCTCATTTACGACTCGCAAACTCCGCTTTTGGACTCGCGACATCCCTGTCGCTCGCTCTTCGAGCAGCGGAGCTGCCCAAACCGGCTTTCCTGCCGATTTGTCGCCAATTTTTACCTTGCGACCTACAGGGAAGTGGGAAGTGCGTTGGCCCGTCGGGAACGGGCCTAGCCCTGGCCTTCGCTCGCTGCGTTTTCGCATCAGGCTCGCGATACCGGAAACCTACTGGAACGATTACCGCCGCACCGGTCTCTTCTGCAGCTTGCGCTGCAAGGTGCGCCGGTGCATGCCCAGGGCACGTGCGGTGGCGGAGATGTTGCCGTCGTGCTCCTGCAGCACTTTCTGGATGTGCTCCCAGGCGATGCGGTTGATCGACGGAGGGTTGTCGGCCACCTCGGCTTCCGGGTTGCCTTCCTCCCGGCCCAGCGCCACCAGGATCTCCTCGGCGTCGGCGGGCTTGCAGAGGTAATTCACCGCGCCCAGCTTGATCGCTTCGACGGCGGTGGCAATGCTCGAGTAGCCGGTCAGCACCACGATACGGCAGTTCGGCACCACCTCGAGCAATTCCGGCAAGAGTTTCAATCCCGAGCTGTGCTCCAGCTTGAGATCGAGCGTGGCCAGCTCCGGCCGGTGACGACGGGCCAGTGACAGGGCCTGCGCCGCATCATGCGCCACTATCACCTCGTAGCCGCGCCTGACCATGGCGCGAGAAAGCACGTGGCAGAACATTTCGTCGTCGTCGATGATCAACAGGCGGGTATCGGCGTCTTGCATGGCAACCTCGTCGCGTCGCTCAGGGCTTGCTGTGTGGCAGGATCACTTCGGTCAGCGTCCCCCCGTCCGGATGATTATACAGGCTCACGCCACCGCCGAAGCGATTGATGGTGGCATGGGTGAGAAACAGCCCGATGCCGAGGCCCTTGCTCTTGGTCGAGACAAAGGTATCGCCGAGGCGGTCGGCGATATCCAGCGCGATACCGGGGCCGTGGTCGCGGATGTCGACGATCACTTCGGTCTCGTTCCAGTCCAAGCGAATGCGAATGTCGTCGGGGTTGGCATCGGCGGCATTATTGAGCAGGTTGGTGATGGCCTGATCGAGGGTGGTATCGACCTTGAGCCAGGGCGTGCCGCGCTGCCCGGACACCTCCAGGCGATGACTCACGTCGGGGCGCAGCACCAGCCAGCGTTGCACCACGCCGTTGAGCCAATCGCGGGCGTCTCGCACTTCCGGCTCGGCCATGCGACGGCGATCGGCGCTCTCGACCAGATGGCGCAGGCGCGACTTGCACACATCGACCTGCTGGCGCAGCAGGTCGACGTCCTGTTCCAGCGTGGGGTTGCCGTGAGCGTCTTCGCGCATTTCGCTCAGCAACACCGCCATGGTCGACAGGGGCGTACCCAGTTCGTGGGCGGTACCGGCGGCCTGGGTGGCCACGGCGACGATCTGTTCGTTGCGCAGCGCCGATTCGCGGGTCTGAGACAGGGCCTGCTCCCGGCTGCGCAGAGCGTGCGCCATCTTGAAGATGAAGAAAGTCACCAGTCCGGCCGACAGGCCGAAATTGATCCACATGCCCAGCACGTGAAGATTGAGTACCTCGTTGCCTTGGTCGTGGGTCAACTGCGGGACCGGGTGGTAATCCCACATCAACAGGGTGTAGGACGCCATGGCCGAGGTGGCGACCATCCAGGCATAGCGCCAGGGCAGGGTGGCGGCGGCGATGGTGACCGGCACCAGGTAGTAATTGATGAACGGGTTGGTGGCGCCACCCGTGAGATAGAACAGGAGCGTCAGGCCGAACACGTCGACGAGAAGGTGGATCACGTATTCGATGTGGCTGACCGCCCACTGACGCCCGAGCCGCCACCAGGTGAACAGGTTGACCAGACCCATGCAGATGATGACGCCGATGACCGCGGCGATCTCTAGCTCGAAGTGCAGGAGTTCGACGCCGACGATGACCGCTGCCAGGAAACCCGTCCAGGTAATCCCGCGGACGATGGTCAGGCGGACCAGGTTGCGGCTGGGCGTCGAGAGCGGCAAAGGGGGAGCGGTAGGCATGGCGTCTCCTGGGGTATGCGTCTCGCCATGATACCGTCTCGTGCCCTTTCTCGCCGCCGCCCTACAACTGTGCGAGGCAAAGCCTTAGAATGCATGCCATTCCACACTCACGCACCTCATGGGTGCCACACGACGAATTCGAGACTGATGTCTGATGCCGATCTGGCCCGGGAAGTCGGGCTGCGCAGAACCTTTGCCATTATCTCGCACCCCGATGCGGGCAAGACCACCATCACCGAAAAGATGTTGCTGTTCGGAAACGCCATCCAGCTCGCCGGCTCGGTGAAGAGCAAGCGCAACGACCGTCACGCCACCTCCGACTGGATGAAGATGGAGCAGGAGCGGGGCATTTCGGTGACGACCTCGGTCATGCAGTTCCCCTATGGCGGGCGCATCGTCAACCTGCTCGATACGCCCGGGCACGAGGATTTCTCCGAGGATACCTACCGCACGCTGACGGCGGTGGATTCGGCGCTGATGGTGATCGACGGCGCCAAGGGCGTCGAGGCGCGTACCATCAAGCTGATGGAAGTCTGTCGTCTTCGCACCACGCCGATCCTCACGTTCATCAACAAGATGGATCGCGACATTCGCGACCCCATCGAGGTGATGGACGAGGTGGAGACGGTACTGAACATCCAGTGCGCGCCAATGACCTGGCCGATCGGCATGGGGCGCCATTTCAAGGGCGTCTATCACTTGTATAACGATGTCATTCACCTCTATACCCAAGGTCAGGGCAGTCGCATTCCCGACGATCGACGCATCGAGGGGCTCGACAACCCCGAGGTCGACACGGTGCTCGGGGCGGAACAGGCCGAGGAGCTGCGCATGGAGGTGGAGCTGGTGCGTGGCGCCTCCCATGCGTTCGATCACGCGGCCTACCTGCGCGGCGAGCTGACCCCGGTCTACTTCGGTACCGCCATGGGCAACTTCGGCGTGCGCGAGATGCTTGACGGTTTTGTCGAATACGCGCCGCCTCCGCAGCCGCGGGAGACCGATGCACGCAGCGTCGAGGCCGAGGATCCTCGCTTCACCGGCTTCGTGTTCAAGATCCAGGCCAATATGGACCCCAAGCACCGCGACCGCATCGCCTTCCTGCGGGTCTGCTCGGGCAAGTACGAGAAGAACATGAAGATGCGACACGTGCGCATCGGCAAGGATGTCAAGATCGCCGATGCGCTGACCTTCATGGCCTCCGACCGCGCTCACGTCGAGGAAGCCTGGCCCGGCGACATCATCGGCCTGCACAACCACGGCACGATCCAGATCGGCGACACCTTCACCATGGGTGAGGACATGCGCTTCACCGGGATACCCCACTTCGCCCCGGAGCTTTTCAAGCGCGTTCAGCTCAAGGATCCGCTCAAGCTCAAGGCACTGCAGAAAGGGCTCCAACAGCTCTCGGAGGAGGGGGCCACGCAACTGTTCCAGCCGCTGGACAATAACGATCTGATTCTCGGCGCCGTGGGTACCCTGCAGTTCGACGTGGTCGCCCACCGGCTCAAGGAGGAGTACAAGGTCGACTGCGTCTACGAGCCGGTCAACGTGCAGACCGCGCGCTGGGTCTATTGCGACGATGCGCGAAAGCTGGAGGAGTTCAAGCGCAAGGGGAGTGCCAACCTGGCGCTGGATGGCGGAGGTTACCTGACCTACATTGCTCCCACGAGGGTCAACCTGCAGATGACCCAGGAACGCTGGCCGGAGATTCGCTTCGCCGCGACTCGCGAACATTGAGGTTGCGATCGTCGGGCATGGCGATGCCAGCCTGCTGAAAGGAGAACGGGAGCATGGCGTCGAAGATGTTGAAGGAGTTTCGCGAATTCGCGGTGAAGGGCAACGTCGTCGACATGGCGGTGGGCATCATCATCGGCGCCGCCTTCACCGCCATCGTCAACAGCCTGGTTCGAGACGTCTTCACGCCGCTGATCAGCCTGCTCACGGGAGGGATGAACTTCACCAACCAGTTCCTGGTGCTGCGTGACGCTCCCGGCGACGAGATTTACCACACCCTGGAACAAGCTCAGGCGGCCGGCGCGGTGACCCTCAACTACGGCCTGTTTCTCAATGCGGTGCTGTCGTTTCTGATTGTCGCCTTCGCCACCTTCCTGCTGATTCGGAACATCAACCGGCTCAAGAATCTCGCCTATCCGCCCGAGACGGCGGCGGCTCCCACGGTCAAGGATTGCCCGTACTGCCTGAGCAAGATTCCCCTGCCGGCCACGCGCTGCCCGGCCTGTACCTCGCAGTTGCCAGCCGCGCAGCCCGAAGCGGAGTGACGCGGGCACGCCACAAACCACGCAAGAGGGCACGACACGGATGTTGATCGATGCACACTGTCATCTTGATTTCGAGGCCTTCGACGACGATCGCGATGCGATGTTCGAGCGCGCCCGGGCATCGGGCGTCGAGCACTTCATGGTGCCCGGCACGACCCGCGAGCGCTGGCCAGCCGTGCTGGCGCTGGGCGAACGCGACGACGTCAGTATCAGTCTGGGGCTGCACCCCTATTTCATGCACGAGCATGCCGTCGGCGACGTCGAGGCACTGGCCCAGGCGCTCGATGCTCATCCCAACGTGCGGGCGCTGGGGGAGTGCGGCATCGACGCCCGCTTCGAGGATACCCTCGACGACCAGTGGGAGCTATTCAATGCCCAACTGCGTCTGGCCAAGACACGCCAGATGCCGGTGGTGATCCATTGCGTCCACGCCAACGACAAGGTCTCCAAGCGCCTTCGTCAGCTCGACCTGCCGGCGGGCGGCCTGATCCATGCCTTTGCCGGTTCGCCGGATCAGGCGTGGAAATTCCTCGACCTGGGCTTCGTGGTGGGCCTGGGCGGCGCGGTCACCTACGAGCGTGCCCAGCGTCTTTGGCGGGCGGTGAAAAGCCTGCCCGTGGATGGCTTCGTATTGGAAACCGACAGCCCCGACATGCCGCTGTGCGGCCATCAGGGACAGCGCAACGAGCCGGCGCGCCTTGCCCAGGTATGCGAGATGGTGGCGAAGCTGAGAGGGGAAACGCCCGGGGCGATCGCCGCCCAGAGTACGGCGACCGCGTCTCGGCTGTTCGACCTCGAAGGGGACTAGACGGCCTTGGCCAAGCTTTCGGGATCGAGTCGCTCGATCGGGTAGGGCAGCTTCAGCCGCTTGACGGCCTGGCCATCGACATGGAGCGGGCCGAGGTCGTCGCGAGTGCTCAGCACCGCCAGGATCTCGGCCTGGCCGTAGGCGTCGATCTCCGCTGCCACCACCTCGCCGTGACTCTTGCCTCCCGCATCGTTTACGCTGGCGCCCAGCTCGGGAAGGTGCTCCCCCTCCAATTGCGCCCGCACCAGGCGTTTCTTCACCTGGCCGCGGAAATGCGCCCGCGCCACCACTTCCTGGCCGGTGTAACAACCTTTCTTGAAGCTGACGCCACCGAGTGCCTCCCAATTGATCATCTGCGGCAGCAGGGCATCGTAGTGGGCACCGGTCAGCCAGGCGAGCCCGGCCTGGATGTCATGCAAGCGCCATACACTGTTGCCGACCGGCACGGCCTGGGCGCTCAGTTGCCGGAAGGCTTCGCTGGCCTGGGCCTGCGGCAGGCAGACCATGAGTCGCGGCTGCGAGCCGGGGTGAGCGAGAATCTGGCGTTCGCCATCGCCGGCCTGATGCCAGACGCGTGGTGGTACGAGGTCGAAGCCCACCTCTCCCAGTGCCTCGGCCTCTTTTCCGATCAGCCCCAGCAACGCCAGGTCGTCGCGGATGGTGAGTTCGGTCTTGTAGAAGGGGGCGAACTTCCTGAGATGGTCGCGCAGCGACCCGATCAGCTCGCGATGCAGGATCAGGCGGTAACGATCCTCACTGACGCGCAGCAGCTGGGCATTGGCCAGCATGCGTCCCTTGGGTGTGCAGAAGCTGGTCAACGGGGCGAAGTCGCCATCGGCAAGCTCGACCTGGGCGCTGGTCTGACCCTGCAGCAGCTTGTCGGCGCCGGTACCGCTCACGTCCAGCACTGCCATGTGGACCAGAGGGACGATGACGGTTCTTTCCATGGCCTGGCGGGCCGGCTCGGGCGTGTCGAATTCGACCCGCGTATCGCTCGCATGCCGCCCCTCCAGGGCGGTGATCCAATCGTTCATGCCTGTGGCTCCAGGTCGTCATGTTGGGGAAGTATGTTCCATGGTATGCGGGCAGCAGGGAGGGAATGCAAGCGGCTGCCGCCTTGCGGGCGCCGTGGTAGACTCGAGATGCCTTCAGCCCGTCACCAGGAGTCTTGCATGGCACAGCAGTCGCTGAGCTTTAACGGTGTGGAGAACGCCGACCAGATCAATCGCATCACCACGGCGCTGATGATGGTGGATGGCGTCGAGAGCGCCGAGGTCGGTCGCCATGGTGCCGATGTCGAGGGAAGAGTGAGCCGCGAAGCGCTGGTCCGGGCCGTCAAGGCCCTCGACCTGCCGATCGAAGTCAAATGAGCCACCGGAACCCCTCGCCATGAAACGGGCCATCGAGATCGTCAGCGAGCGAAACAGCGTCTTTCGTCAGCGCGTGGAGATCGAAGGATTCGAGGACCTTCACGTCGACGTGCCCAAAGCCTTCGGCGGCGAGGGCAGTGCTCCGGATCCGCATGACTATTTCGACCTGTCGTTGGGGGCTTGCAAGGCGATTACCGCGCAGATGTACGCCCATCGCAAGCAGTGGCCGCTGGAGGGCATCAGCGTCAAGGTCAATCGCGACGACAGCGAGGAACGCAAGGGCACTTATCGACTCGAAGTGATCATGACCTTTCATGGCATCGTTGACAGTGAGCAGCGCGCCAGGCTGGAAGAGATCAGCCACAAATGCCCCATCCATCGTCTTATGACCAGCGCCACCGTAGAGGTCATCACCCGGGCCACCGCTGCCGACACGTAGACCACGAAGCGGTCTTATACTGTTACATCGGCATCGGTACGTTACCCGGGCGCTCGGGAAAGAGCTGAATGCGCGCTGGTCCCTGTTCGGAGTCGCCATGAGCAAGCCGTTTCGCCTCAATGCCAACTTCAAGCCCGCCGGCGACCAGCCGAGTGCCATCGAAGGCCTGATCAAGGGGCTGGAGGCCGGGCTCGCCCACCAGACGCTGCTTGGTGTGACCGGCTCCGGCAAGACCTTCACCATGGCCAACGTGGTCGAGCGGCTGCAGCGCCCGACCATCGTCATGGCCCCCAACAAGACGCTCGCCGCCCAGCTCTACGGCGAGTTCAAGTCGTTCTTTCCCGATAACGCGATCGAGTACTTCGTCTCCTATTACGACTACTATCAGCCGGAGGCCTATGTGCCTTCGTCGGATACCTTCATCGAGAAGGACGCCTCGATCAACGACCACATCGAACAGATGCGGCTCTCGGCGACCAAGGCGCTGCTCGAGCGTCGCGATGCCCTGATCGTGGTCTCGGTCTCGGCGATCTACGGTCTCGGCGACCCCGACCAGTACCTGAAGATGCGCCTGCACTTCACTCGCGGCGAGCTGATCGATCAGCGTAGCTTTCTACGTCGCCTGGCGGAGTTGCAATACACGCGCAACGACATGGACTTCAAGCGCGGTACCTACCGCGTACGCGGCGATGTGATCGACATCTACCCGGCCGACTCCGACGAGGAGGCGGTACGGGTCGAGCTGTTCGACGACGAGATCGACTCGATCCGCCTGTTCGATCCGCTCACCGGCGAGGTACGCGGTCACGTTCCGCGCATGACCATCTATCCCAAGAGCCACTACGTGACCCCGCGCGAGACGATCCTCTCCGCCGCCGAGAGGATCAAGGCCGAGCTGGTCGAGCGCCTGGAGTGGCTGCGCAAGAACGACCGGCTGGTGGAGGCGCAGCGCCTCGAGCAGCGTACGCTCTACGATCTCGAGATGATGAACGAGCTGGGCTACTGCAACGGGATCGAAAACTATTCGCGCTACCTCTCGGGCCGCGCACCCGGGGAGCCGCCGCCGACCTTCTTCGACTATTTGCCGGCCGATGCGTTGCTGTTCATCGACGAATCCCACGTCAGCGTTCCCCAGGTCGGCGGTATGTACAAGGGCGACCGCTCGCGCAAGGAGACGCTGGTCGAATACGGCTTCCGCCTGCCCTCGGCGCTCGATAACCGACCCATGACCTTCGAAGAGTGGGAGCGTATCTGCCCGCAGACCATCTTCGTCTCGGCCACCCCGGGGCCCTACGAGGCCGAGCACGCCGGCCAAGTGGTGGAGCAGGTGGTGCGCCCGACCGGGCTGGTCGACCCGGAAATCGAAGTACGGCCGGCGACCACCCAGGTCGACGACCTGCTCTCCGAGATTCGCGCCCGTGCCGAGGTGGGCGAGCGGGTGCTCGTTACTACCCTGACCAAGCGCATGGCAGAGGACCTGACCGAATACCTCGACGAGCACGACGTGCGGGTGCGCTACCTGCATTCCGACATCGATACCGTGGAGCGGGTGGAGATCATCCGCGACCTGCGGCTGGGCAAATTCGACGTACTGGTGGGCATCAACCTGCTGCGCGAGGGTCTCGACATCCCCGAGGTCTCGCTGGTGGCGATTCTCGATGCCGACAAGGAGGGCTTCCTGCGCAACGAGCGCTCGCTGATCCAGACCATCGGCCGGGCGGCACGCAACGCCCACGGCAAGGCGATCCTCTACGCCGACCGGGTCACCGACTCCATGCGCCGCGCCATCGACGAGACCGAGCGGCGCCGGGCCAAGCAGGTCGCCCACAACGAGCAGCACGGCATCACACCGACTACCGTCATCCGCTCGGTGGCCGACATCATGGAAGCGGCCCAAGCCCCCGGGCGCAAGGGCAAGGGTCGGCGCGGCGAGCGAAAGGTGGCCGAAGGGGCAGCGATCTACGATCTCTCCGAATTGTCGCCGATGGACCTGGTCAAGGAGGTCTCGCGGGTTGAGGACGCCATGTTCGAGGCGGCCCAGAACCTGGAGTTCGAGGAAGCGGCGCGACTGCGCGACCGGCTGCATGAGTTGAAGGAGCGTCAGCTGGCGCTGGGGTAAAGGCTTATTGATTGAGTGGCTTTCGAGTCGTCTGCCCGCTCGTGGCTTTCCGTCGACAGGACTACGAGGGGGCGCTGTGAACAGGTGGGTGTGACCAGCCGTGGCGAATGGGCCGCCGCCGCGCGCCGGCGGGGCGAAAGCCGGCGACTGTGTCGCTTCGCCGTGTACGAGCGCGATGGCTTGCCGTGTCACGACTGCGGGAATTCGATAACGCGGGAAACCGTCGCCTCGCGGCGGCTGTACCGCTGCCCACGATGCCAGCCGGGCTGAAGCCGACAAAAATTTATACCGTTATCTTAAGAGCCATTTCAACTTCTCTTCACTCTTGGCGGCACGACCCTGTCGAACAGGGCCCGATACGGTATAATTCGCCACCGTTCGAGCCCGCCACATCGTTCGATGTCAGAAGCGGGCAAGCCGATAAAGCCGAGGAGTTCCTTGCACATGACCGTGATCCGCCAGGACGACCTGATCCAGAGCGTCGCCGACGCCCTGCAGTACATCTCCTACTACCATCCCAAGGATTTCATCGACGCCATGGCGGCGGCATACGAGCGGGAAGAGAATCCGGCGGCCAAGGATGCCATTGCCCAGATCCTGATCAACTCGCGCATGTGTGCCCTGGGGCATCGTCCGATTTGCCAGGACACCGGCATCGTCACCGTTTTCGTTCATGTCGGCATGAACGTGCGCTTCGAGGCCGACATGAGCCTCGACGACATGATCAACGAGGGCGTGCGTCGCGCTTACCAATTGCCGGATAACGTATTGCGCGCCTCGGTGCTGGCCGATCCGGATGGCGCGCGGAAAAATACCGGCGACAACACGCCGGCGGTGATCCATCACAAGCTGGTGCCGGGCGATACCGTGGAAGTGCACGTGGCCGCCAAGGGGGGCGGCAGCGAGGCCAAGAGCAAGTTCGCCATGCTCAATCCCTCCGACAACGTGGTCGACTGGGTCATGGAGCAACTGCCCAAGATGGGCGCCGGCTGGTGTCCGCCGGGCATGCTCGGCATCGGCATCGGCGGTACCGCCGAGAAGGCGATGGAACTGGCCAAGGAAGCGCTGCTCGATCCCATCGACATTCAGGAGCTGCAGGCGCGCGGTGCTTCAAGTCGCGCCGAGGCGCTGCGTCTGGAACTGTTTGACAAGGTCAACAGAAGCGGGATCGGTGCCCAGGGCCTCGGCGGTCTGACCACGGTGCTGGATATCAAGGTCCGGGATTATCCGACCCACGCCGCCAACAAGCCGGTGGCGATCATTCCCAACTGCGCCGCCACGCGCCATGCCCATTTCACCCTCGACGGCACGGGGCCGGCCGCGCTGCCCGCCCCCAAGCTCGAGGACTGGCCCGAGATTAGCCGCGAGACGGGAGACAACGTCAAGCGTGTCAATCTCGATACGGTGACGCCGGAAGAGGTACAGACTTGGCAGCCGGGCGATACGCTGCTGCTCAACGGTAAGCTGCTCACCGGACGTGATGCCGCCCATAAGCGCATGGTCGACATGATCGCCAAGGGCGAGGCGCTGCCGGTCGATTTGAAAGGGCGCTTCATCTACTACGTCGGCCCGGTGGATCCGGTGCGCGACGAGGTGGTGGGTCCTGCCGGTCCCACCACGGCCACCCGCATGGACAAGTTCACCCGTACGATGCTCGAGGAAACCGGTCTGCTGGGCATGGTCGGCAAGGCCGAGCGCGGTCCGGCCGCCATCGAGGCGATTCGCGACAACAAGGCGGTCTATCTGATGGCGGTGGGCGGTTCCGCCTACCTGGTGGCGCAGGCGATCAAGAAATCCCGCGTAGTAGGGTTCGCCGACCTGGGCATGGAGGCGATCTATGAGTTCGAGGTCGAGGACATGCCGGTCACCGTAGCGGTGGACAGCCAGGGCACCTCCGTGCATCAGACCGGGCCCGCCAAGTGGAAGGAGATCATCGCCGAGCGCGCCTGAGCCCACGCCCGCGCCCGATCTCGGTACCGGCGGCCCCGCCTTCTGGCAGGGCCGCCGTCGTCTGGGGTATGCTGCAGATTGCTGTTTTTTCAGGGAGAGATCATGGCATCCTGGCTATTGGGCCTGGCGATCTTCGTGGTGCACCTGCTGGGCTTCCTCTCGGCGGTACTGGCGTTGCTCTCCAGCCGCACCTCTCAGGGGGCCGTGGCGTGGATCATCTCCCTGGTGACGTTTCCCTATGTGGCCGTACCCGCCTACTGGATCTTCGGGCGGCCGCGCTTCTACGGCTACATCTCTGCCCGTGGCGAGCGGGATAGCGTGTTGCGACGCATTCTTGCCGATCAACACTGGCGTCTCGACCCCTTCCTGGTGGACGTGCGCAGCCCTGACGTGAAGGCGGTGGAGCGGCTCTCCAAGATGCCATTGACCAGTGGCAATCAGGCCGAGCTGCTGGTCGACGGAAAGAGCACCTTCGACAGTATCTTCGCCGGCATCGACTCGGCCGAACGCTATGTACTGGTGCAGTTCTTCATCGTGCGCCATGATGCGCTGGGCCAACAGCTCAAGGAGCGCATGCTGCGTGCCGTGAAGCGCGGCGTGCGGGTCTATTTTCTCTATGACGAGATCGGCAGCCGCAAGCTGGCCGAAGGCTATCTCAGCGAACTGGCCGATGCCGGCGTCGAGGTCAGCCCATTCCGCTCGTCGCGCGGCTTCAAGCACCGCTTCCAGCTCAATTTTCGCAACCATCGCAAGGTTCTCGTAGTGGACGGTCGCGAAGGCTGGCTCGGCGGATTCAACGTCGGTGTCGAGTATCTCGGGCAACATCCGCGGCACGGACCCTGGCGCGACACGCACCTGAAGCTGGCCGGGCCTAGCGTGCTGGGGCTCCAGGAGGCCTTCTGGGAAGATTGGCATTGGGCCACCGGCGAGGTCATCAACTTGTGCTGGGAGCCGCAGGTCGTCTGCGAGGAGTGCCAGAATGTCATCATCGTCCCGTCGGGGCCGGCCGATCACCAGGAGACTGCCAGCTTGCTGGTGCAGCTCGCCATCCATAGCGCTCATGAGCGGTTGTGGGTAACCAGCCCCTACTTCGTTCCCGATCAGGGCGTACAGGATGCCCTGCGCTTGGCCGCCATGCGCGGGGTGGATGTGCGCATCATGATGCCCGAGCATCCCGACCATCTACTGATCTACCTATCGGCCTTCTCCTTTCTGCCCGACATGGTGCGTGCGGGGGTCAAGGTGTATCGCTATCAGCCTGGCTTCATGCATCAGAAGGTCATCCTGATCGATGACGCGGCGGCGGCCGTGGGTACGGTGAATCTCGACAATCGCTCGTTTCGCCTCAACTTCGAGATCACGGCCTTCCTTCCTGACCGAGGGTTCGCCGCCGAGGTACATCGTATGCTCGAACACGACTTTGCGGTTTGTCGACGTATCGATTACGAGGAGCTGCATCACCGGCCGCTGTGGCTCAAGCTGGTCTCGCGCGCCGCCTATCTGACGGCGCCGATCCAGTAAGTCATGACTGCGCTTGGGTTCGGGCGGCGGCTGGGGTACATTAGGCGTTGCCTGACGAATGGCCGCGCACCGTGGTGCGCCTTACCTCAAACTGTGTTGGCAGTCAGCGGGAGTCGCGGTGAATCTCGAAACCAAGTGGCTGGAAGATTTCGTTGCCTTGGCCAATACCCGCAGCTTTTCTGCCTCGGCCAGGCAGCGACACGTCACCCAGCCGGCTTTCAGCCGCCGAATTCGCGCACTGGAGCAGGCGGTGGGCGTGACCTTGGTGGATCGCTCCACGACGCCCATCAACCTGACGCCGGAAGGGCAGCTCTTCCTGGTCACCGCGCGCAACTTGGTGGAGCAACTCAATGAATGCCTGGGCCATTTGCGCGGTGTTTCCATGGCCCGCGAGGCGCTCGATATCGTCGCTGCCCACTCCCTGGCGCTCAGCTTCTATCCCGAGTGGATCTCACGCCTTCAGGAGGGGCTGGGTGAACTGCCTACGCGGCTCGTCGCCATGAACGTGGGCGAGGCGATCCACGTCCTGCGCGAGGGCAACTGCGACCTCATGCTGGCCTATCACGATCCCTATGCCACCATGCAACTGGATGCGGAAGTCTTTCCCTCCTTCTCGATCGGCCAGGTGAAGATGTTGCCGGTCAGCCTGCCCGACGCCAACGGCAAGCCGCGTTACAGCCTCGAAAGCAAGGACACCATTCCCTATCTTGCCTATACTCAGGGCGCGTTTCTGGGGCGCAGCGTGCGCATGCTGCTCAAGAACGATCCCTTGAGGCTGCGGCTGCGTACCGTCTACGAAACCGCCATGGCCGAAGGGCTCAAGGGGATGGTGTTGCAGGGCGTAGGGCTCGCCTGGATCCCCGATTTCTGCGTGCGTGAGGAGCTCAGGACGGGGCGGTTGGTGCGTGCCGGCAATGAGAAATGGGACGTGCCGCTGGAGATTCGCCTCTATCGCTGTTCGCTGGTTCACAAGCCCGGGGTCGAGAAGTTGTGGCGGCAGATGATGAAGCTGCCACGCGATTTCCTCCGAGCCTGAAAAGAATGGCTTTCCTGCTGCGCTCGTCAGGCAGGCCCCCGGCGGATCGTCGCTATCCTCATGTAGGCACTACACTCCGGTAGCTCCGCTCCGGCGGTGACCGGCCTGCCTTCGCTCGCGACGGAAATCCCTTACTTTTCCAAGCAACAGTTTTATCGATCCCTGGCTTGGATATCAGATCCCGCTGAAATCGGCCGGCAGGCCGAGAAAATTCTGGATGATGAAGAAGTGGTCCTCGAACAGACTGTCGGGTTCGAGCTCGGCCAACGGCACCCAGCGCGCGTGGTCACCGCCCTTGACCGGCTTGAGCTGGGGT
The DNA here is from genome assembly GCF_008297955.1 of Billgrantia pellis. GTDB lineage: Bacteria > Pseudomonadota > Gammaproteobacteria > Pseudomonadales > Halomonadaceae > Halomonas > Halomonas pellis. The sequence goes on from NZ_VTPY01000001.1 coordinate 766,095, forward strand.
AGCTGTTGATCGGGGCGCAGGGCGAAATAGAAGGCTTCCGCCAGAGTGCGGCCGCGCCAGCTGCGGTGGGGCTCGTCGAATAGGCGCTGGCCGCGCAGCGAGCCCTTGAGCACCGGCTCCGGCACCTTGAGGCGAACGCGTTCGCGCAGCTCGCGCAGACAGGCGTCGAGCAGGCGTTCGTGGGGATTGATGAAGCCGCCGGGCAGTGCCAGCAGTCCCTTGCCGGGGGCCGCGGTGCGGCGCACCAGCAATACGTGCCCGGATTGCACCACCACGGCGTTGACCGTGACGAAGATCGGCGGGTAGGGCGCATTGGCCCAGGCCTGGCGATACTGCTCGAGCAATTGCTGCTCTTCCATCAGTTGACGGTGGGCATCGCTGCCGGCAAAGCTGCGCAACGCCTCGCACACACCGGGGGGAAGGTCGTGGGTCGCTCCGGTGCTGAGATAGTCCTCAGTGGAGGAGGGCGAGCGGAACAGGCGTTCGCGGATCTGGCTGGCGGAGATGCCGTCGACCAGCGGTACGCTCACCGATTCCCACTGGGGGAACAGTGACAGGTAATAGCTGGACTGGCCACGACTGGCGCCGATCAGGCCGATACGCGGCAGGCGGGCATGATGATGGCCGGCGATATCACGCACCTTGCGCTGTACGTCTCGCACCCAGACGTCGTCGTTGTACAGCGCGTCGAGCAGCGGAACGATTTCCAGCCGGTCATTCTCCTCGTCATCGAAGCAGCTTCGCAGCAGTGACTGGCGTTCGTCGAAGCGCCATGGGTTGCGCAGCGAACGCGCCTGCCATGCCGAGCCGACCAGCACGATGACCCGTCGCGCGTGCCGCAGCGCTTCGTTGATCACGGCCAGATGACCCAAGTGTGGTGGCTGGAAGCGGCCGATGAATACGAGGCAGTCGAAATCGTGATCGGAAGTACCCATCGGCATATCCTTCGCTGTCGGCTCGGGGGGCCCATTATGGTCGCGCCACTTCAGTGCTGCAATGCAGGGGCGGATTGGCCGACAGGCGTGCATGGATTGCGTATGCTGATATCGATAGTACGGACAAGGAGGTGCGGGGTGCGTGAACTCTCGATCAAGTTCTGGTGGCTCACCATCAAGGATGCCGTACAGCTATGGCTGGATCGCAATGCCTTCAGCTATGCCGGGTCGCTGGCGTTCTATACGCTCTTTTCGCTGGCGCCCACGGTCATCATCGCCGTGGCCGTGATCGGCGTGGTGTTCGGTGAGGATGCCGCCCAGGGGCAGATCGTCACGCAGCTGCAGGGAACAGTGGGCGAGGAGGCTGCCAAGGCGGTGGAACAAGCGGTGGCGGAGTCGCGGCCCCAGGAGTCCGGCGTGGTACCCACCCTGCTGGGTATCGGTGGGCTGCTGATCGGCGCTACCACGGTCTTCGCCCAGATGCAGTACTCGCTCAACATGATCTGGGGAGTGACGGCCAAACCCAGCCGCAGCGGCGTGATGATATTCCTCAAGCAGCGCCTGCTGTCGCTCGCCGTGGTGCTCGCCATCGGCTTCATTCTACTGGTGTCGCTGATCGTCGGTGTCGTGCTGCGCGCCATGCTCCAGGCCATCGGCGATGCCATGCCGCTGATGGGGACCCTGACCGCAGGCGCGGAGCTCCTGATTTCGTTGCTGGTGATTACCGCCTTGTTCGCCACCATCTTCAAGATTCTGCCCGATGTGGTGCTGAACTGGCGCGACGTACTGCTCGGGGCCGTGGTCACGGCACTGCTGTTTGCCGTGGGCCGCAATGCCATCGCCTCTTACCTGGCCTATACGGCCACGGCCTCTACCTATGGTGCGGCGGGTTCGGTGGTGATGATCCTGCTGTGGGTCTACTACAGCTCGCTGATCCTGCTGTTCGGCGCCGCCTTCACTCGTAGCTACCTGATCGCCAAGGGAGGTGCGATAGTGCCGCGGAACAGCGCGGTCATCGTGCGGCGAGAGCTGATTTCGGAGTGAGTGCCGTCGTGGCGGGGGGGCGCCCGGCCCCGCGCGACCGGCGGCGGCGCGGCGGGGACGGGGCCGCCCAACCGCCACCCGGG
>NZ_VTPY01000002.1 GCF_008297955.1 Billgrantia pellis
CGGCACCGCGCGGTCAGCGTGGGGCGTGCTGTTTTTGGGGTGTGTGTGCCGTGGGGCCGGGCGCGCCCCCGCCACGGCGCTACGTCAGCCGTCGAGGCGTTCACGTGCCAGCCGATCGGCAACCTGGGCCGGATGGGTGTCCTCGCGGTGGGCGCGGGTGAATATCTCGTCGATCGTGGCGGAGATACGCTCGACATGGGCCATCACGGCCGCGTGAGAATAGTCACTGCGTCGCTGCCATTCGACGTCGATCACCCCGCCGGCATTGGCCACGTAATCCGGCGCATAGAGGATGCCGCGAGCATGCAGGCGCTCGGCGATCTCCGGCGTGGCCAGTTGATTGTTCGCCGCGCCGCACACCACCCTGGCCTTGAGCCGGTCGGCCACGTCCGCGGTCAGTACCGCACCCAGGGCGCAGGGGGCGAAGACGTCCACTTCGGCATCGAAGATCGCCTGAGGCGATACCGTGACGGCGCCGACTTCGTCGACCAGAATGCCCAGCGCGTCGCGGTCGAGATCGGTCAGGACCAGCTGCGCCCCGTTCGCATGCAGTTCGCGCGCGAGGTGTGCCCCCACATGGCCGACACCCTGGATGGCCACACGCAGCCCGAGCAGGTCGTTGCGTCCCAGGCGATGGCGTACGGCGCTGCGCAGGGCGCAGAACACGCCATGCGCGGTGTAAGGAGATGGATCGCCCGATTCTCCGGCGCGTCCCAGGCCGCTGACGTGACGAGTCTCCTGGCGAATGAGGCGCATGTCCGCCTCGCTGGTGCCGGAATCCTCGGCGGTGATGTAGCGTCCTCCCAGTGAATCGACCAAGCGCCCCATGGCACGCAGCAATTCGGGTGTCTTGTCGAGGCGAGGGTCGGCGATGATGACTGCCTTGCCGCCGCCTAACGGCAAGTCGGCCAGGGCCGACTTGTAGGTCATGCCTCGCGACAGCCGCAGCACGTCGGTCAGGGCATCGTCTTCGCTGGCATAGGGATAGATTCGCAAGCCACCCAGGGCGGGGCCGCGGCGGGTATCGTGGATGGCGATGATGGCGCGCAGGCCGCTCGCCTCGTCACAGCCGAAGACGATCTGCTCATGGTGATCGAACTCGGGGTGGTCAAAGACCTGCATGGTGCTGTCTCCCTTGTGAGGATGGCTTGTTGTAGTGCCGGGTGAGGCCTAGAGGCTCGCCGAGACGAGCGTCCTTCGTCGGGATGGCCGTTGCTTGTGGCGACGGCTTGGTCCTACTGTAAGATTAGAGCATTCTGCAGGTGGCCGGATTGTGGACGAGCCGAACGAGCGTTGATTTCGGTGCGCCTTGTGGGTTTGGCGAGACGTGGAGGCATTATGAGCAAACGCTGTGTGAAGGCGCGCGTCGGCGGGAAAGTGCAGGGCGTATGGTATCGCCGGGGTGTGCAGGAGCAGGCCCTGCAACACGGCCTGACCGGCTACGCCAAGAATCTGCCGGACGGGCAAGTGGAAGTGCTGCTCTGTGGCAATGGCGAGGCGGTCAACCAGGTGGCGAACTGGTTGTGGCAGGGACCGCCGAATGCCCGGGTCACGCACGTCGAGCTGGAGTCGATCGAGTGTCGTGACCCGGACTGTTTCGTTTGCCTCTGATGGGGGCGCAGCGTCCCCTTAGCTCAGGGTCTCGGTAATCCACTCCACCACGGCCTCTCCATCCACTTCGAGGCACACTTCCGCCAGAGGTGTTTGCGACCAGCGCTCCTGGATGAAGCCGCGTCCCTCGGGAGCGAACAGGGTCTGACCTTCGGCGATGCCGTCGGTGACGACCGATAGATGCCCCGGGGCGGTGGTGAACAGCTCCGGGCGCAGCAGCCAGGCCAGTGCGCAGCTGTCGTGGGGGCAGCAGCCGTCGATGCCGAGGAATTCGCGATAGAAGTCACGATAGAAGGCGTAACTGCCGGCCAACACCTTGCCCAGCGCGCCCTGGCCGGCTTCGATGCGCGCCATGTGTGCCTGGCTCAGTACGCAGCGATGGGTGACGTCGAGCCCTACCAGCGTCAGCGGCCAGCCGGCGGTCAGCACCCGCCGGGCGGCATGCGGGTCGTTGAACATATTGGCCTCGGCGACCGGCGTGACGTTGCCGCCTTCGCGGATCGACCCGCCCATGATCACTACCTGCCGGACCTTCTCGGTCAGGGTGGGGTCGAGCTGCAGGGCGGCGGCGAGATTGCCCACCGGGCCCACCGCCACTAGGGTGACCTCGCCCGGATGCGCGTTGACCGTGTCGACGATGAACTGGGCCGCGCAGCGCGGATCCTTTGCCCCTTTCACCCCAGGCAGTTCGATGTTACCCAGCCCGTTGGCGCCGTGGATGTGGGCCGGTGCGGGATGACGCGGCTTGACCATCGGGCCGGCGGCCCCTTGAGCGACAGGGATATCGCGTTCCGCCAATTCGCTGAGCAGCAGCGCATTGTGGGTCGCGGTTTCCACATCCACGTTGCCGTAGGTGGTCGTCATACCGAGTAGTTCGATCTCGGGATGGCGCAGGGCGATGGCGATGGCCTGAGCGTCGTCGACGCCGGGGTCGGTATCGAAAATGATCGAATGGGACACGTGACCTCCTTGGTGGTGTCAGGGGCTGGGGTAGGGGGGATGAGAAACGAGCCGCTCGACCTCGTCCCGCGAGGGAATGCTATCGGCCGCGCCGGGGCGCTGGACACCCAGGGCGGCGGCCTGGGCGGCGAACGCCAGGCAGCCGGTTATCGGTTGGCCTTCCTGGAGGGCGGCCAGGAAGTAACCGATGAAGGTGTCGCCGGCACCGGTGGTGTCCGCCGGCTCGACCGGCAGGGCAGGCTGGAAGTGCCGCTCGTCGCCCGACTGGTACCAGGCGCCTTCGCTCCCCAGGGTAACGACCGTCGCCGTGTGCGGCAGCCGTTCGTGCAGCGCTTCCAGCAGCACTCGAGCATCGCTGGCTTCGGGTAGCCCGGTGAGCCAGGCGGCTTCGCCGCGGTTGACGAACAGCAGGCGGCAGGCCTCCAGTGGCAGCGACAGCACGGCGTCGCTCATCGGCGCCGGATTGAAGGCAATCGCCAGGTCATGCCGCCGTGCGCATTCGAGCAGCTCGGGCAGGGCATTGCATTCGTTCTGCACCAGCAGCCAGTCGCCGGGCTTGGCTGCCTTGCACAAGGTGTCGCGGTGGCGTCGGCTGAAGCCATGGTTAGCGCCGGGGTGCAGAATGATGGCGTTCTCGCCGCGCTCGTCGACCTGAATGATGGCGTGTCCGCTGGGCTCGTCGACGAGTTCGACGTGGCTGACGTCGACGCCGGCGCGCGCCAAGCGGTCGCGAGCCCAGGCGTCCTGCCGGCCCAACCGTCCCCAGTGGCTGACCTGACCGCCCGCCAGGGCCATGGCCAGCGACTGGTTGGCCCCTTTGCCGCCCAGACCGACGTGGTAGCCGTGGCTGGCCAGCGTTTCGCCGGGATGGACCAAATGCGATACACGGTAGAAGTGGTCGAGATTGATGGAACCCAGATTATGCAACATGCTCAGGCTCCGTCCCGCTGAGCCTGCCAGTCGCTCAGGTTGTTTCCCGTCAGTGCGACGATACGCTGTCGTGCCTCGGGCGTGATCCAGGCGTTGTGCGGGGTGACGATCAGGTTGAGCGGCTCGGCCAGGGCATCGAGCAATGGGTGCCCCTGGTGAGGGGGTTCCTTCGGCAGTACGTCTACGCCGAGACCGCCGAGCCGGCCCTCGCGTAGCGCGTCCAGCGCGGCCTCTTCATCGATGATTCCGCCGCGGGCACAGTTCACCAGCAAGGCGCCCGGTTTGACGGTGGCGAGCAGGTCGGCGTCGATCAGATGGCGCGTCGCGTCCGTAAGCGGGCAGTGCAGGCTGATGACGTCGGCCTCGGGAGCGAGCTCGGCGATGCCCGGACGGCTATCGTTCACCTCGTTGCCCGGGCGAGCGGCGAAGCTGACGCGCATGCCGAACGCTTCTGCCAGGGCGGCCACCCGGCTGCCCAGCTCGCCCTGGCCGACGATCATCAGGCGCTTGTCCTCGAGTTGCAGCGTGCCGTGACCCATCAGGCAGAAAAAAGGGCTCTCGCTCCAGCGGCCCGCGTTCACGTCGCGCTGGTAGAGCGGCAGACGATTGGCCAGGGCCAGGATCAGCATCAGCGTATGCTGAGCCACGCTGGCGGTACCGTAAGCCGTGACGTTGCGCACGGCGATGCCCAGGCGCTCGGCAGTGGCCATGTCGATGTTGTTGGTGCCGGTGGCCAGCACGCATATCAGCTGCAGCGAGGGCAGCGCCTCGAGGGTGGCGCCGTCCAGCACCACCTTGTTGACGATCGCGACGTCGGCGCCGGCCAGGCGCTCGCGGCTCTGCTCGGTGGAGCTCTGTTCGTGGACCTCTAGCGTGTCGACCTGCTCGCGTATGGGGGCCAGGTCGACATCGGGGCCGAGGCTTGCGGCATCGAGTATCACGGCTTTCATGCGGGGTTTCCTTTTGTGGATCCGCCACGCAAGGCCGGGACAGGCCTTGCCGGGCACGTTATAATGTCCGGCTCTCGCGGCAGGCTTGGAAAGTGCGTCGCTCGGCCTTATATCGCCGTTGGTTGCGCGCTGTCGAATCAGGAGTGAATTGAACCATGCCCATCTATGAATATCAGTGCAAGGCCTGCGGCCACCGTCTGGAGAAGCTTCAGAAGCTGAGCGCCGCTCCGTTGACCGATTGTCCTGCCTGCCATGCCGCGGAACTCGGCCGCCTGGTCTCCGCCGCGGGTTTCCGGCTGGCGGGCGGCGGCTGGTACGAGACCGATTTCAAGTCCGGCAGCAAGAAGAACCTGGCCGGCGACTCGGCGAGTGGTGGCGGAGAAGGCCAGGAGAGCAAGGCGCCGGCGAAGGACGGCGCCGCGGCCTGACCCCCAGCAAGCCGATTCAACAACCTTATCGATAACGCTTAACGGAACAGGATACGACATGCGCAGCCATTATTGCGGCCAGCTCAACGAAACCCTGGTGGACCAGACGGTCACCCTGTGCGGCTGGGTGCACCGCCGTCGTGACCACGGGGGGGTAATCTTCCTCGACCTGCGCGATCGCGATGGCATCGCCCAGGTCGTGGTTGACCCCGACACTGCCGAGGCCTTCGCCAATGCCGACCGTGCTCGCAGCGAGTTCGTGCTGCGTATTTCCGGCCGTGTACGGCTGCGCCCTGAAGGCACCCAGAACCCCAAGATGCCCACCGGCATGATCGAGGTGCTGGCCAAGGACGTCGAAGTGCTCAACACGGCGGTCACACCGCCGTTCCAGCTCGATGAGCATGGCAAGGTCGGCGAGGAGGTGCGTCTCAAGCACCGCTACATCGATCTGCGTCGTCCCGAGATGATCGAGAAGCTGCGTCTGCGTTCGCGCATCTCGCACCATGTCCGCGCTTTCCTGGAAGGTCAGGGCTTCCTCGATATCGAGACGCCGGTGCTGACCCGCGCCACACCTGAAGGCGCTCGCGATTATCTGGTGCCGAGCCGTACCCATCCGGGCAGTTTCTTCGCCCTGCCGCAGTCGCCCCAGCTATTCAAGCAACTGCTGATGGTGGCCGGCTTCGACCGCTACTACCAAATCGCCAAGTGCTTCCGCGACGAGGACCTGCGTGCCGATCGCCAGCCGGAATTCACCCAGATCGACATCGAGGCCTCCTTCGTCGAGGAGGAAGACATCATGGGTGTGACCGAAACCATGATTCGTGAGCTGTTCCAGGACGTGCTGGACGTCGAGCTGGCGCCATTCCCGCGCATGACCTGGGCCGAGGCCATGGATCGTTACGGCTCCGACAAGCCCGACCTGCGCATTCCGCTGATGCTGGTCGATGTCGACGACCTGATGAAGCAGGTCGATTTCCAGGTCTTCTCCGGCCCGGCCAATGCCGCCGACGGCCGCGTGGCGGCACTCAAGGTGCCGGGCGGGGCCAGCATGTCGCGCAAGGTGATCGACGACTACACCAAGTTCGTCGGTATCTACGGCGCCAAAGGGCTGGCCTGGATCAAGGTCAACGAGCGCGCCAAGGGTCTCGAGGGCCTGCAGTCGCCGATCGTCAAGTTCATGGAGAACGTGATCGAGGAGCTGCTCGACCGCATCGGCGCCGAGGATGGCGACATCGTCTTCTTCGGTGCCGACAAGGCGCGCATCGTCAACGAGGCGCTCGGTGCGCTGCGCGTCAAGCTGGGTGAGGACCTCAACCTCTATACCCGCGACTGGGCGCCCTTGTGGGTCGTCGACTTCCCGATGTTCGAAGCCGACGACAGCGGCCGCCTGAGTCCGCTGCATCACCCATTCACCTCGCCCTCATGCAGCCCCGAGGCGCTCAAGGCCAACCCGGCCGAGGCGTTGTCGCGCGCCTATGACATGGTGCTCAACGGCACCGAGCTGGGCGGCGGTTCGATCCGTATCCATGACCCCCAGATGCAGAGCACCGTGTTTGATATCCTCGGCATCGGTGAAGAGGAGGCCCGCGAGAAGTTCGGCTTCCTGCTCGACGCCCTGCAGTTCGGTGCACCGCCTCATGGCGGTCTGGCCTTCGGCCTCGATCGTCTGGTGATGCTGATGGCAGACGCGCGCACCATCCGCGAAGTGATCGCCTTCCCCAAGACCCAGAGTGCCGCCTGCCTGATGACCGATGCACCCGGCGAAGTGGGCGCCGAGCAGCTCAAGGACCTCCATATCCGGCTGCGCCAGAAGCCGAAACCGGAAAGCGGCGAGTAACTCGGGCGCCGACCTTCAATTCCGGTACCGGCGCCTTCTGGCGCCGGTATCGCATGGTCGATACGTTGCAGCAAACCAGGAGACGCGCCATGGCCGGCCACAGTAAATGGGCCAACATCAAGCACCGCAAGGCGGCGCAGGACGCCAGGCGAGGCAAGATCTTCACCAAGCTGATCCGCGAGCTCACCGTTGCCGCGCGCCAGGGCGGCCCCGAGCCCGGCGACAACCCGCGCCTGCGTGCCGCTATCGACAAGGCGCTGGGCAATAACATGACCAAGGACACCATCCAGCGGGCCATCGACCGTGGTGCCGGTCACCAGGATGCCGAGACGATGGAGGAGGTGACCTACGAGGGGTACGGCCCCGAGGGGGTTGCGGTGCTGGTGGAGTGCATGACGGACAACCGCAATCGCACTGTTTCCGACGTGCGACATGCCTTCAGCAAGTCGGGCGGTAACCTCGGCACCTCCGGCTCGGTGGCGTTCATGTTCCATCAGCAGGGTCGGTTGACGCTGCCGCCGGGAATCCCGGAGGAGGCAGTGATCGAGGCAACGCTCGAAGCCGAGCCCGAGGATGTGATCACCGCGGATGACGGCTCTCTGGAGGTGATCACTTCGCCCAAGGTTTTCGGTGAGGTGAAGGATGCATTGATCGAGGCCGGCATCGAACCCGAGCACAGTGAAGTGGGGCTGTTTCCCGACACCACCACGCCTATCCAGGATGCTGAGCTCGCGCGCAGGGTAATTCGCTTGATCGATAGGCTGGAGGATCTGGACGATGTACAGAACGTCTACACCAATGCGGAGTTCAGCGACGCTGTGCTCGAACTGCTGGACTGACCGGGTCGCATGCTGATCCTCGGCATCGACCCGGGGTCACGCACCACGGGGTACGGAGTGCTCGACGTCAGTACCCCTTCGCCGCGCTATGTGGCCAGCGGCTGCATTCGGCTTCAGGACGTTGCGCTACCCCAGCGCCTGGCGCGGATCTATGCCGGTATCGCCGAGCTGGTCTCTCTGCATGGGCCGGGGGAGCTGGCCATCGAGCAGGTCTTCATGGCGAAGAATCCCGATTCGGCGCTCAAGCTCGGCCAGGCGCGCGGCGCGGCGATCGTCTGTGCCGCCAATCACGGACTGCCGGTTCATGAATACGGACCGCGCCAGATCAAGCAGGCGGTCACCGGCAGCGGCGGGGCGACCAAGACCCAGGTCCAGCACATGATCGTCTCCGTCCTGGGTCTCGACGGCGTGCCCCAAGCGGATGCCGCCGATGCCTTGGCCATCGCCCTGACCCATGCCCATGCCCGTCTCGGGCTGGTACAGCGCGGTAGCTTCGGCGGTCATCGAACGCGCCGGCGTGGCGTCTCCTGGCGCGATTATCAGCCTTGAGCCTTACCGTCGAGGTGCTGGAATTATTTCCGAACAGCGTTTGATGCCAGGCTGGTCAGCCGCTTGAGCGACCAGTATAGTGGCGCCAGGAAGGCCTTACGGCCTTGAACGACCTTCGGATCGGGATAGCGAAGCCCCATGATCGGACGCCTGCGTGGCACTCTTCTCGACAAGCAACCGCCTTGGCTGGTGGTGGACGTGGCCGGTGTCGGCTATGAACTCGAAGCCTCGATGACCACGCTGGTGGCCCTGCCCGGCGTGGGCGAGCCCGTCTCTCTCTATACGCATCTCACCGTACGTGAGGACGCCCATCTGTTGTACGGCTTCGCCCGCGAGCAGGAGCGGTCGCTGTTTCGCGCGCTGATACGCGTCAACGGGATCGGACCCAAGCTGGCACTGGCGATTCTCTCGGGCATGGATGAGACAGCCTTCATACGCTGCGTGATGGAGGACGACGTCAAGTCGCTGACGCGCCTACCCGGTGTGGGCAAGAAGACCGCCGAACGGTTGATCGTCGAGATGCGCGACCGCTTCCCTCACTGGGAGCACGCAACGGAAGGGGGCGGGCTTCCCGGCATTGCCACGGGGCAGGGCGAAACGTTGCGCCAGGACCCGCTGGCCGATGCGGAAGCGGCTCTGGTCAGCCTGGGGTACAAGCCCGCCGAGGCCACTAGAATGCTCTCGGGGCTCGACGAGGGACTGTCCACCGAGGCCATGATCAAGGCGGCGCTGACCAAGCGCCTGGCCGGATGAACGGAGCAACGTATCTAGCGCTGCCGCCGGAATGCGCCACGCAGCCGGGCGGCGTCCCAAGGATCACCAGCGTGATCGCGAGTGTACGACATGATGCACAATGACCGTTTGATCGCCGCCGACGAGCGTGAGGGCGAGAATCGCGTCGACCATGCGATCCGGCCCAAGCGCCTGGCCGAATATATCGGTCAGCCGCGCGTGCGCGAGCAGCTCGAAATATTCATCACCGCCGCGCGGGGTCGCGACGAGAGTCTCGATCATACGCTGGTGTTCGGCCCGCCGGGGCTTGGCAAGACGACCCTGGCCAATATCATCGCCACCGAGATGGGGGTAGGGCTCAAGTCCACCTCCGGGCCGGTGTTGGAACGTGCCGGGGACTTGGCGGCCATGCTCACCAATCTACAGCCGGGCGACGTACTGTTCATCGACGAGATTCATCGGTTGTCACCGGTGGTGGAGGAGATCCTCTATCCCGCCATGGAGGACTTCCAGCTCGATATCGTCATCGGCGAAGGGCCGGCGGCGCGCTCGATCAAGCTTGACCTGCCCCGCTTCACGCTGGTGGGAGCGACCACGCGCGCGGGCTTGCTGACCTCGCCGCTGCGCGATCGCTTCGGTATCGTGCAACGTCTCGAATTCTATGCCATCGACGAACTTACCGAGATCGTCGCGCGCTCGGCGCGCCTGCTCGGCGTCGAGGCCGATCGTGAAGGCGCTCACGAGGTGGCACGCCGTTCGCGGGGCACGCCGCGTATCGCCAACCGGCTCCTGCGTCGAGTTCGCGATTTCGCTCAGGTGCGTGCCGATGGGCGAGTCGATGCAGGCATCGCCGACCAGGCGCTGAACATGTTGCACGTCGATCACCACGGTTTGGATCACATGGACCGGCGCCTGCTGCTGGCCATGATCGAGAAGTTCGACGGTGGTCCGGTCGGAATCGATTCACTGGCGGCAGCGATCGGCGAGGAGCGCGACACCATCGAGGACGTCATCGAGCCCTACCTGATCCAGCAAGGTCTGATGATGCGTACGGCACGTGGGCGGGTGGTGACTCGCCAGGCCTGGCAGCACTTCGGTCTGGTGCCGCACGAACAGTCCGTTGAGGCTGGCGGCGAGGTGCGTCCGTGAGCGAGTTCCGATTGCCGATACGTGTCTACATCGAGGATACCGATGCCGGCGGCATCGTCTACTACGTCAATTATTTCAAGTATATGGAGCGGGCGCGCAGTGAATGGCTGCGCCACCACGGCATGACTCAGCGTGAGCTGCTCGACGCCGGCATTCAGCTGGTGGTGCATCGCCTGGAGTGCCGCTATGCCAAGCCCGCCCGACTTGACGACGAGCTGAGTGTCAGCGCCGTCGTCGCATCGCACGGACGCTGCCGAATGCGTTTCGCTCAAGCAGTGTGGCGTGGCGGGGAACCCTTGTGCGAGGCCCGAGTCGACATCGCCTGTCTGGATGCCGCTCGCCTCAGACCCACATCATGGCCGCAGGCGATCGCCTCGGTCCTCAACGGTTAACCCAAGATCAACGAGGATGCCCGTGAACGACTCCATGTCCATACCCCATTTGATCATGAGTGCCAGCACCATGGTGCAGTTGGTCATGTTGATCCTGGTGATCGGCTCGATCCTCTCCTGGATCGTGATCTTCCAGCGCACCTTCGTGCTACGCCGCGCACGTCAGGCACACCAGAACTTCGAGGAGCGCTTCTGGTCGGGTGTCGACCTCAACGAGCTGTATCGCGAAACGCCCTCCGAGCAGGAAACTCAGGGCGCCGAGCACGTCTTCCGCGCCGGTTTTCGTGAGTTCAACCGCCTGGTGCCCAAGACCAAGAGCCCCGATGCCATTCTCGACGGCGTCCAGCGCAGCATGCGGGTGGCGTGGTCGCGCGAGGAGGAACGCCTGACGCTACACCTGGTGTTCCTCGCCACCGTGGCCTCGGCGAGCCCCTACATTGGTCTGTTCGGCACCGTATGGGGCATTATGGGCTCCTTCCAGTCGCTCTCCATGGCACAGCAGGCCACCCTCGCCACCGTGGCGCCGTGGATCGCCGAGGCGCTGATCGCCACGGCCATGGGCCTGTTCGCCGCCATTCCCGCCGTCATTTTCTACAATCGGCTGTCGTCTGAATCGGGAAGGCTGCTGGGCAAGTACGAGGACTTCGCCGAAGAGTTCCACTCCATCCTGCATCGCAATCTGCAGGGTCGTGGCGAAGCCGTCGGCGCCTGAGGGGATCGCACGATGCATGGACCGTTCAATCGCGGCGGACGCCGCAAGCCGATGGGGGAGATCAATGTCGTCCCCTTCATCGATGTCATGCTGGTACTGCTGGTGATCTTCATGATCACCGCGCCCATGCTGACTCAGGGCGTACAGGTCGAGCTCCCCCAGGTCACCTCCGAGCCGATCGACGCACAGGAGGATCGCGAACCGATCATCGTCTCGGTGGATCGCGAAGGCGAGTACTTCCTGTCGATTGGCGGCGAGGAGATGACGGTGGACCTCGATGAGCTCGCCGATCGAGTGATCATCTTGCTGGAGCGCCAGCCGGGAACCCCGGTCATGGTGCGAGGGGATCGTTTCGTGCCCTATGGCGAGATCGTATCCCTGATGAGCACCCTGCAAGTGGCAGGAGTGGGTAACGTCGGGCTGATTTCCGAGCCGCCGCCGCGTGACTGAGAGACGAGGAGACGTGATGGCTCGAAAGCAACGGGGCGTGGGCAGGCGACGGCAAAGACCCGTCGGCTACGGCCTGCCGACGCTGCTCGCCATCGGCCTGCATGTGCTGATTCTGGTGCTCAGCGTGGTGACGTTACCTCAGCGGCAGCCGGACGAACCGGAAACTTCGTCCATCGTTCAGGCCACGCTCGTCAGTACCGAAACGGCAACCGACCAGGCACAGCGTGCCGAGGAGGCGCGTTCACGCGCCGCCGAACGCCAGGCTGAGGAAGAGGCTCAGCAGGAGCGGGAAGAAGAGGCCCGGCAGCAGGAAGAGGAACGGGCCCGTCAGGCCGAGGAAGCGTCTCGTGCCGAGCGCGAAGCGGCGGAAGAGCAGGAGCGTGCGGCACGCGAGGAGGAGGCTCGCCGGCTTCGAGAGGCCCGTGAAGCCGCCGAGGAGGAAGCCCGGCGACGCGCCGAGGAGGCCGAGCGGCAGGCCCAACTGCGTCAGGAGCAGGAAGCCGAGAGACAGCGACAACAGGAGGCGGCGGCAGAGGCCGAGCGCCAGCGCCAACTGGAGGAGCAGCGCCGCCGCGAGGAGGAAGAGGCCCGCCGCCAGCAGGAGGCCGAGGAGCAGCGCCGCCGCGAGGAGGAAGAGGCCCGCCGCCAGCAGGAGGCCGAAGAGCAGCGCCGCCGCGAGGAGGAAGAGGCCCGCCGCCAGCAGGAGGCCGAGGAGCAGCGCCGCCGCGAGGAGGAAGAGGCCCGCCGCCAGCAGGAGGCCGAGGAGCAACGCCGCCGCGAGGAGGAAGCCAGGCGTGCTGCGGAAGCCGCCAGCCAAGGCCTCGAGCGCGCCATCGAAGGTGAGTCGGATGCCGTGGCCAACGCACGCCAGGCGCAGGAGGCGGCTAACAGCTTCATCAACCTGGTGCGCCGAGCGGTGGAGCAGGCGTGGGTCATTCCGCCGGGAGCGGGCAATGACATGGCCGCCACTGTCCAGGTGCAGCTGGGTCCCTCGGGTGAGTTGTTTGGCGCTACCATTACCCAGAGTAGCGGAGATGGCAGTTTCGATCGCTCCGCGGTACAGGCAGTGGAAGCCGCCGCACCGTTCAGCGAGCTGCGCCAGCTACCCGCAATGGCGCAACGTGACTTCCGCCGGTTCAATCTGCGATTCACACCAGGAGATGTACGCTGATGAAAGCTCTGATGACCGCCTGGCTGAGTGCCATGTTGCTGATGCTCAGCACGCTGGCCCAGGCCGACCTCACCATCGAGATCACGCGAGGCAGCGATCGCGCCACGCCTATCGCCATCGTGCCCTTCGCCGCCGATGGCGAAAGCCTGTCCGAGGATGTGGCGCAGATCGTCAGCGACGACCTGGAGCGTAGCGGATTTTTCGATCCTCTCGACCGGGAAGCGATGTACGATCGCCCCAGCAGCGGCGACGAGGTGCGCTATGGTCAGTGGAGCGCACTGGACGTTCGCTACATGGTTGTCGGTCGGGTCAGCCGCGAAGGGAATGGTTACCGTATCCGCTATGAGCTGCTGGACGTCAGTGGCCAGCGTCGCATGTTGGGCGAGAACGTTACCGCCGGTGACAGCGAGCTACGCGGCGCGGCGCACTACATCAGCGACCAGATTTTCGAGGCGGTCACGGGCATTCGCGGAGCCTTCTCCACGCGCATTGCCTACGTCACCGCCCAAGGTGCCGAGAATGACCGTCAATTCACGCTCTATGTGGCCGATGCGGACGGTCATAATAGCCAGCAGATTCTGAACTCGCGCGAGCCGATTCTGTCGCCGGCCTGGTCGCCGGATGGGCGCAAGCTGGCCTATGTCTCGTTCGAATCCGGCCGGCCGGCCATCTACGTGCAGGAGGTGGTCAGCGGACAGCGTGTGCAGTTGACCAACTTCGAGGGGCTCAACGGCGCACCGTCCTGGTCGCCCGACGGACGTCGCCTGGCCATGACGCTGTCCAAGGACGGCCAGCCTGATATTTATGTGATGGATATCGCATCGCGCAATCTCGAGCGCATCACCAACAGCTCGAGCATCGATACCGAGCCTTCCTGGGCACCGGATGGGCGTAGCCTGCTCTTTACCTCCGATCGTAGCGGCGGCCCGCAGCTTTATCGCTATCGCTTCGGCAGTGGGGAGGCGGAGCGCTTGACGTTCACCGGCAATTACAACGCCCGGGGGCGCTTCTCTCCGGACGGCGAAGCGATCTTCATGATCCATCGCGGCAACAACGGCTTCCAAGTCGCACGTCAGGATCTGGATTCCGACCGGCTGGTCGTGCTGAGTGACTCACGCCTGGATGAGTCGCCTAGTGTTGCGCCCAACGGGACCATGGTAATCTTCGCCACCCAGCAAGGAAACAGCGGGGTGTTGGGGGCCGTATCGGCCGATGGACGAGCGTCCTACCGGCTGCCATCGGCGCAGGGTGACGTACGCGAACCCGCGTGGTCACCGTTTCTGAACTGAACGTAATGTGTCATTCGAATCCTTTGAGGAGTTGACGATGCAATTCAAGTCGCATGCCAGGACCCTGGCGATCGCCCTGTCTCTGGCCCTCGTGGCCGGCTGCTCCAGCACCGGTGGCAGCCGTGATGGATCCATGGATGGCACGGGTACCGGCGGGGCCGCCGGTAGCGGCGCCGCTGGCAGCGGACAAGTCAGCGGCTCCGGCGTCAGTGGTGACCGCGCCGGTCAGCAGGCCGACGGGCGTATCCCCGAAGTTCGTACGATTTATTTCGATTACGACCGCGACAATATTCGGCCGGAATTCGAATCGGTGCTGGTGGCGCATTCACGCTATCTGCGCTCCAACCCGAGCGTTCGAGTCGTGCTGCAGGGCCATACCGACGAGCGAGGCACTCGCGAATACAACCTGGCGCTTGGCGAGCGTCGCGCCAAGTCGGTGCAGCGGTTCCTCGAGGTGCAGGGGGTTTCTCCGTCGCAGCTCGAAATCGTCAGCTACGGCGAGGAGCGTCCGGCGGCGCGGGGCAGCAGCGATGACGCGCATGCCCAGAACCGTCGCGTCGTCTTTGCCTACTGAATCGAACGGCGCGCATGCGCCGATGGAGTGATGCATGAGACACAGTCTGAAAAGGCTGTGCGGCGCGGGAGCCCTGGTGCTCCCGCTGTCCGTGATAAGCCTAGCCGAAGCCCAGCAGCGCCCCATCGTGGAAGACCGTACGGCTCAGCCGCGCGGTTTCCTCGATCAGGCCGAGGTGCGCGAGGAGGCGGGTGGCAGTCTGGTGCTGTTCAATCAAGTGCAGGAAAACCAGCAGGAAATCCAGCGCCTACGTGGCCAGATCGAAGAGCTGCGACATCAGCTCGAGCAACTACGTAGCCAGACTCGGCAACAATACCTCGACCTGGACGAGCGGTTGATGGCCGGCAGCGCCGGCATCGAGTCGCGTCCGGAAGTGGATGAGGAGTCGGCCCGCCAGGTAGCGCAAACTCCGTCCCCCAGCGGTAACAGCGCGGAAGCGCAGGAGGCCTATCAGGCAGCATTCGCCAAGGTCCAGGCCCGTGAATTCGACGAGGCGATCGCCGCCTTCGAAGGCTTCGTCGCCCAATATCCCGACACCAGTTTGACCGCCAATGGCTATTACTGGCTGGGCGAGCTGCATTCGGCAGAAGGTAACCTGGAAGAGGCGGAAACAGCCTTCCGCCAGGTCATCGACAATCACGCCCAGAGCAGCAAGCTTCCCGATGCACTCTACAAGCTCGGTCTGATCAAGGCGCGCCAGGGTCGTATCGACGAGAGCCGGGAGCTGCTGGAGCGGGTCCGTGACGACTATCCTGATAGTAGCGCCGCCGGGCTTGCCAATGACTTCCTGCGCCAGTCCCTCTAGGCCGGCCTCGTGAAAAGGAGCCAAGATGAGCTGCAAGATCGATTACGCGGCGCCTGCCGATCTGCTACGCGACCGCGTCATTCTGGTGACGGGGGCAGGTGACGGCATCGGTCGCGCCGCCGCTCTGGCCTTCGCCGCCCATGGCGCCACGGTGATCCTGCTGGGTCGTACCATCGATAAGCTGGAGCGCGTCTACGACGAGATCGAGGCTACGGGTGGCCCTCAGCCGGCCATCTTCCCGCTCAATTTCGAGGGGGCGACGCTCAAGGATTACCACGACATGACCGAGACGCTCGACAAGGAGTTCGGCCGGCTCGACGGTATCCTGCACAACGCCGGAATGTTGGGGCGTATCACTCCCTTCGAGCAGTACAACCCCGAACTCTGGTCACAGGTCATGCAGGTCAATATCAACGGTCCGATCTGGATGACCCAGGCGCTGCTGCCGCTGCTGAAAGCCTCCGACGATGCCTCGCTGATTTTCACGTCGTCCAGCGTGGGGCGCCGCGGACGTGCCTACTGGGGAGCCTATGCCGTCTCGAAGTTCGCTACCGAAGGCTTCATGGAAGTTCTGGCCGAGGAGCTCGAGCACCTGGGGACGATTCGCGTTAACACGCTAAACCCCGGTGCTACCCGTACGAAGATGCGCGCTACCGCCTACCCTGGCGAGGATGCCGATACCCTCCGCACTCCCGAGGAGATCATGCCCACCTACCTGTGGCTGATGGGGCCGGATAGCCGGGGTCACAATGGCGAGCGGTTCGACGCGCAGCCGCCCCGGTGACCCATGGCTGCACGGGTTCAGGCTGACTTGAGCAGCGCTTCCACCAATGAGTCGCAGGTTTCGAACCAGAGATCGGCCGGCCAGCTGCGATAGTCGTCGCCTTCTTCGATATAGCCGTAACCGACGGCCACGGCGGTCATGCAGGCGGCGCGCGCCGCCTGCATGTCGCGCACGTGGTCGCCGATGTACCAGCAACTGCCGGGAGGCACATCCAGTTGGCATGCCGCCGCCAGCAGCGGCTCGGGCGAAGGTTTCCTGACCGGAAGATCATCGGCACAGAGCAGGGCGCCGGGCCGTAATCCCAGCGCATCGACCAGCGGCTCGGCGTAGGCGCGCGGCTTGTTGGTGACGATTCCCCAAGGACGACGGCGCGCCTCGCAGTCCGCCAGCAGGCGGTCCAGGTGGGGGAAAAGGCAGCTCTCCACGGCCACGGCTTCGCCGTAGGCGTCCAACAGAAACTGTCGTGCTGTGTCATGTTCCGGGTGGCGCTTATCCAGGCCGAGCGCCAGTGTCACCAGGGCACTGCCACCATTCGATACCTGGGGACGGATCGCCGCATAGGGCAGCGGCGCAAGGCCATGGTGGGCTCGCAGAGCATTGGTGGCCCGTGCCAAGTCGGGGGCGGTATCGACCAAGGTGCCGTCGAGATCGAACAGCAGGGCGCGCGGTGACTTCGTCATGCCGTCTCCCGGCGGCAATGCATCAGGTAGTTGACCGAGACGTCGCGAGGTGCGAGCCGGTAGCGGCGCGTAAGCGGATTGTAGGTGAGGCCGCTCTGCTCGCGCACGTCGAGCCCCTGCTCGCGACACCATCCTGCCAGCTCCGAGGGGCGGATGAATTTGCGATATTCATGCGTGCCGCGAGGCAGCATCTGGAGCAGGTACTCGGCGCCGACGATGGCTAGGGCATAGGCCTTGGGGTTGCGATTGATCGTCGAAAAGAACAGGTGACCGCCGGGCTTGACCAAGGCGGCGCAGGCGTGAATGACCGAGCCGGGATCGGGCACGTGCTCCAGCATTTCCATGCAGGTCACCACATCGTAGTGGCCGGGCTGCTCCATGGCCAACGCTTCGGCGCTGACCTGGCGATATTCGACATCCACGCCGCTTTCCAGCGCATGCAAGCGGGCCACGCCGAGCGGTGCCTCGCCCATGTCGATGCCCGTTACGTGCGCACCGCGATGGGCCATGGCCTCGGCCAGGATACCGCCCCCGCAGCCAACGTCGAGTACCTTGCGCCCCGCCAATCCACAGCGCGCATCGATGAAATCCAGGCGTAGCGGATTGATGTCGTGCAGCGGCTTGAATTCGCTGTGCGGATCCCACCAGCGACTGGCCAGCGCCTCGAACTTGGCGATCTCGCCCTGATCGACATTGGGATGGAGGCTTGCGCTCATGTGGTCTCTCCGTGTGAATTGGTCTGTCGCCCTGGCAACATTATTTACCTTCGGTATCATGCTCTATTCTACCCGTAGCTGCCCGGGCTTTCCCATGACGGAAAGGGTGACGGGTCCGGGCGGAGTCATTCATCCATTGACAAGGAAGGCACCATGATTCGCAAGGCCGTATTGCCTGTAGCCGGTTTCGGAACCCGCTGCCTGCCGGCTTCCAAGGCGATTCCCAAGGAGATGATCACCATCGTCGACCGCCCCGTGATCCAGTACGTGGTCAACGAAGCGGTGGCGGCCGGCATTCGCGATATCGTGCTGGTGACCCATGCCAGCAAGAGCGCCATCGAGAACCACTTCGACACGCATTATGAGCTCGAAGCGACGCTCGCGGCGAAGAACAAGCAGGAACTGCTGGACGAGTTGCACGCAATCGTACCCGACGACGTCAATATCATCAGCGTGCGCCAGCATGAACCGCTGGGTCTCGGACACGCCGTGCTCTGCGCGCGTCCCGTGATCGGCGACGACGCGCCCTTCGCCGTGCTGTTGCCCGATGTGCTGGTCGACGATGAAGGCCTGCCGCGCAACGATCTGGCGGGGATGCTCGATGCCTATGAAGCCAGCGGTCGCTCGCAGTTGATGGTCGAGGAGGTACCGTGGGAGCAAGTGCATAAGTACGGTATCGTCAAACCGGAGAGCGACCCGCCGTCCGCCGGGGAGTCGTGCCCCCTGGCCGGTGTGGTGGAGAAGCCGGCGCGCGAAGAGGCACCGTCCAATCTGGCCGTGATAGGGCGCTACGTACTGCCGGGCAGCATCTTCGCCCTGTTGGCCGAAACACCGCCCGGTGCCGGTAACGAGATCCAGTTGACCGATGCCATCGAGACGCTGCGCCGCGATGCCGGCGTCGATGCCTGGCGCATGCGCGGCAAGACCTACGACTGTGGTCATCAGCTCGGCTATCTCGAGGCCACGCTCGCTTATGCCCGTCGCCATCCGCGCTTCGGCGAGGGTTTCCGTGAGCTTCTCGCTCGCTACAGCAAAGCGGAGTGAGCACTATGCGAATCGAGCTACACGGAAGCGAGCTCGCAGCGGCCACGGCCGCTGCAGCGCTCTCCTGGGTGGGACACCAAGTGCATTGGGTGCCCCACGAGACGATGCGCTGGCCGGCTCTGCGAGCCGCCGACTGGCTGCGCCGCGAGCCGGATCTGCTGGCCCGCCTGGAGGATGGGCTGGAGCAGGGCACCCTGACCGTGGCCAACGGTAAGGATATCGCACCGCAGCGAGTGGACATCCTCTGGCTGGCCCTGTCACCGGAACAGCGCGAAGAGGCGGGCGAGTTGGCGGCACGCGTTGCCGAGCGGCAGGAGGGGCCGCTGACGCTGATCAACAACTCGACGTTTCCCGTCGGCGAGACCGAGCGCCTGGAGGCGCGACTGAAGGACGGCGATCGCCGAGCGGTGGCCCTCGTCGACATGATCGAGGAGGGGCGGGCATGGGCCAGCTTCACCCGACCGGGACGCTGGCTTCTCGGCTGCGACGACGAGGGTGCCGAGGCGCAGGTACGTGAACTTCTGCGTGCCTTTAATCGACGTCGCGATGTCATACAACTGATGCCCCGGCGAGCAGCCGAACTGACCAAGCTGGCCACCATTGGTATGCTCGCCACCCGCATCAGCTACATGAACGAGATTGCCGGGCTCGCCGACAGCCTCGGCGTCGATGTCGAGTACGTGCGCCAGGGGATGGGGGCCGACTCGCGCATCGGCTACGAATATCTCTACCCCGGCTGCGGCTTCGGCGGCCCCCACTTCTCTCGCGACCTGATGCGCCTGGCGGATGTGCAAGAAGCCAGCGGGCGCCACTCGGCGCTCCTCGAGCAGGTGCTCGACATCAACGAGCAGAAGAAGGAAACATTGTTCCGCAAACTGTGGACTCACTTCCACGGTCAGCTCGAGGGTCGTACCCTGGCCATCTGGGGGGCGGCGTTCAAGCCAGGCTCCGCGCGCATCGATCATGCGCCGGTGCTGACCCTGCTCAGAGCGTTGTGGGCGCAAGGCGTGCACGTACGGCTGCACGACCCGGCCGCCACCCCGGCAGTGCGGGAAGAGGTTGGCGAGCATCCCTTGCTCACGTTGTTCGATGGCGATCCTTACGCTGCCTGCGATGGGGCCGATGCGCTGATGCTCGTGACCGAGTGGAAGCACTACTGGAACCCCGACTGGCCACGCCTGGCCGAACTGCTACGTGAGCGCCTGCTGCTTGACGGGCGTAACATCTACGATCCTTTCCATGTGGCTGGCTGGGGCCTCGTCTACCGCGGCATCGGTCGCCGCGCTGATCCACGCTCGACGCGTTGAGGTCGTGGAGTGCGGCAGGTGCCTGATACGCTTACAATGCGTGGGCGCCCGCCGCACCTGCCGACAAGGAGTTTGCCATGCCTGAAGCGCGTTCCTCCGAGCGACGTCCCATCGTGCCCGACCCCGATTCCAGCCTGACCCGGTCGCGCCGTCACGCTTCACCGAGCCCCCGTCTGTGGCCGTTGAAGTTCGCGGTCCTGCTGTTGCTGGCGTCGCTGATCGTCGTGGTATGGCTCGGTTGGCACGAGCGGATGCGGCTCGAGGCCCAGGTGCAGCAGATTTCGTCGGCAATGTCGAACGTGCATGCCCGCTTCGATGCCGAGGAGGGGCGCGGCGACCGCCTGGAGAACATCGAATCGCGACTCGCTTCCGTTGAGGATCACGCCGAATCCATGGTCGCCCGGCTGGCGAGCCAGGAGGTCGAAGTGCGCCAGGTTGTGGAACGTGACACCTCACGCTTCGAGGCGATCGACGAACGCCTCGACGATACCGTCGCGCGACTCGATACTCTGATCGAGGAGGCCGACACCCGCGACGCGTTGATCAGCGCCGTGCGAACCTCCTTGGACTCGCTTGAGCGGGCGGGCGTGGAGGGGCGCGAGGCGCTGGCGGAGCGGGTCGCTGCCCTGGATGCCGCCAATCAGCGCCAGACTGCCCGGCTCGAGGCGTTGCAGCAGCGCCAGGAGGAACTGGCCGAGGCGCTACAGGAAGCGGAGGCCGGGTTCGAGGCACGCCTGGCAACGTTGGGTGAGCGCATGCAGACGCGACATGACGAGCTGGGAACGCGTATACAGGGTCTGTCGGAGGGCCTCGAGGGCATGTCCAGCGAGATGGAAGCACTGGCCGGACGAGAGGCAGGCGAGCAGACCGTCGGCCAGATCCAAGCGAGACTGTCGTCCATGGAGACCGAGCTGCGTGAACTGCGCCAGGAGCAGCTGACGTTGAGTGCCGGCCTTGAGGCCTTGCAGTAGCGGACCGAGCATGAGATACGTCAGACATGGAGTCGAGTAAAGAAGTCGACGCAAGGGAAGGCGCATGATTTCACGAATAGCGGTTCTCTGTCTGTGCTTCGGCATGGCACACGCCGCCATGGCCCTGGAGGCGCGCATCGAGGGGCTGGAAGGGGATGTGGCGGATAACGTTCGCTACTACCTGAGTGATCTGGACGCCGCACAGTACGATCGTCGACGCCTGGAGGGCGAGGTGGTGCGTC
Source organism: Billgrantia pellis (assembly GCF_008297955.1). Taxonomy (GTDB): domain Bacteria; phylum Pseudomonadota; class Gammaproteobacteria; order Pseudomonadales; family Halomonadaceae; genus Halomonas; species Halomonas pellis. The sequence goes on from NZ_VTPY01000002.1 coordinate 21,123, forward strand.
GTGCCCGAGAGGCCATGCGCGTCTACGGCTACTATGAGCCGCGAGTGCGGCCACGGCTGGATGAGCGGGACCCGCCTCGTCATGTCGAGCTGGCGATCGACTCGGGGCCGCAGGTGATCGTCGAATTGGTGGACATTCGTCTCGCGGGCGATGCCGCCCGTGACACTCCCTTCGAGGAAGCGATAGACGCCTTTCCGTTGGACGAAGGGGACCCTCTGGTGCATGCCCCCTGGGATCGGCTGCGTGGACGCCTGGCCAGTCTTGCGCTGGAGCGCGGTTATTTCGATTGGTCCTTCACCGATCGGCGTATGGAAGTCCGGCCATTCGATGAGAGCGCGCGTCTCTACCTGGCGCTGGATAGCGGTCGTCGCTACGACTTCGGAGACGTAACGATCCGTGGTAGCCACATTGTCGAGGATCGCTTGCGCCGGTTGGCGCCGTTCGAGCCGGGCGAGCCGTATCTCGCCGGTCAGGTGGCGCTCTACGCCCAACGACTGGGTCAGACGAACTGGTTCAGCTCGGTCAGCGTGCGCCCCCGTCTGGATGCCCGTCGCGAGCTTGCACTCGCGCCACCCACCTTGGGCTGGTGGAACGAAGTCGGTACCCAGGGCGAGGCCATGCTGCCCCGCGACATGGCCGAGCGAGCACGACAGGCCGAACGACCACGCCTTTCCGCAGAAGCCTTGTCCGCCGTCACCGGCTTGCACGCCGCCGAGCGTCCCGTGATGCCGGTGGATGTCTCGGTGACGCCCGCCGATCGCCATCAATTCGAGACCGGCATCGGCTATGCCACCGATGTGGGACCGCGACTGCATTTTGGCTGGAACCAGCCTTGGGTCAACCGCTACGGGCACAGCCTGGAGCACGACTTCTTCATCTCGCAGCCGGATCAGCGTTTGACCGGCACCTATCTGATGCCGCTCGACGACCCGCTGCGTGACCAGTACCGGCTTCAGTATGGGCTTCGCCACCAGGACAACGAGGATACGCGTACCAACGAGGCGACGGTGGAGTTCGCGCGACGCTGGGAATTCGATAACCTCTGGGTACAGACGCTGTTCGTGCGAGCCACCTATGAGGACTTCACTCAGGGGGGCGAAGCCGAGAAGGTCTTCATCTATTATCCCGGTGTCAGCTGGTCGCGCACGCGCACACGCAACCCGCGATTTCCCACATGGGGCGATCGCCAGCGCATCGCTTTCGAATATTCCAATGACGCCTGGGGATCTGACGCCGAGTTTTTGCGCATGACCGGCGATACCCAGTGGATTCGCATGTTCGGAGACGACCTCCGCTTCGTGACGCGCCTGGACCTTGGCGCCATCGAAACCAGCGATTTCTCCAAGATTCCCCCTTCGCTGCGGTTCTTCGCCGGTGGGGATCGCTCTGTGCGCGGCTATGGTTACGAGACCCTGGCTCCCCGCAATGAGGAGGGCCGGTTGCGTGGCGGCCAGCAGTTGCTGGCCGGCAGCGTCGAGCTGCAGCGTCGCATGGTCGGCGACTGGTGGGGAGCCGCCTTCGTCGATAGCGGCGACGCATTCGACGACTGGTGGCCGGAAACGTTGAACACCGGCGCCGGCCTGGGCGTCCGCTGGGTATCTCCCGTCGGTCCGGTACGCTTCGATATCGCTCATCCCTTCGACGACGAGGAGAATTCGTGGCGTCTTCACTTCGCCATCGGTCCGGAGTTTTGAGAGCTCGCCGGCTGTTCTGGTCACTGCTGCGGTTGGTCATCGTACTTTTCCTGCTGGCTCTCGGCGTCGTTGCGCTGATGCTCGGCCTGGCGCTGTCGCCTTGGGGAGCTGGGCTTCTGCTCGAGGAAGGGGCCAAGCGCGGCTTCTATGAGTTGGAACGCGTCGAAGGCGCGCCGCTGGATCGCCTCGTGCTGCATGGCTTTCGTCTCGAGGCCGGCGCTACTGCGGTGGCCGCCGACCGTATCGAGCTCGCCTGGGCGGAGGACTGCCTACTGCGCGGCCGGCTATGTCTCGATCGCCTGGCGCTGGAAGGAGGGCAGGTGCACTTGGCTGCCGGTGAAGCTGCCGTTGACGAGCCCACCGAGGAAGGCACCGGCGGCACTCGCTCGATTCAGCTGCCATTGCCGGTTGCGGTACGAGAGCTCGCTCTCGACGACATCGAGATGCGCTTGGCCGACGGCACGCATATCGCGCTCGACACGCTTCGTTCGGCTGCAGAGGCCGAACATTCCCAGCTTCGCCTGGGAGCGACGCGCGCCGAAGGGCTGCGGGTGGTCCTACCCGCCGCGACCAACGACGAGAAACCGACGCCCACCCCCGATCCAAGCACGGAAGCAGCTGAAGAGAGCGCACCGCCGCCGGCTTCGACGCCTTCTTTCCGCTTTCCCATGGCAATCGAGGCGCCGCAGATCGAATTGAGTGATGTCGACGTGCGCTTGGCGGATGGGACAAGGATCGCCTGGGAGCGGCTCGATAGCGGGCTCGAAGCCGAGGAGGACGAGCTGACCCTGCTGCCGACGCGCTTCGTCGAACTGACGGTGGAGCTGCCAGCCGGCTCCGCCGGGTTGGCTCTGGAGCAGAGTACGGATGGTGCTGTGCTGAGCGAGGAGGCCCTAGCCGCCGTTGCCACCGTGACGCGGGGAAGCGATCCCGGCGAGCCGGAGGTGGCGCGACAGGAACGCGAGCGTTTGGCGCTACCCGAGGTGTCTCTTCCGCTGGCCGTCTCGGCGCCGGAGATACGCCTCGAGAGCATCGAGGTAAGCGGTCCCTTCGATTATTCGCTGCGTACAGTGACGCTGGCTCTCGAGGCGAGCGACCAGGTAGTGGAGATCGCCTCGCTCGACATCGCCAGTCTGGATGCCGATGCGAACCTGACAGCCCGAGTCGAGCTGCGTGACGATTACCCGCTCGAGGCACGGCTAACGGCTGCGCTCTGGTTGCCGGAGATCATGCCTGAGCTCGCGGGGCAGCGACTCGATCTCAGACTCAATGGCAGCCTGGGCGAGCTGCACGCCGAGCTGAGTGCGCGAGGCCCGGTCGATGCCACGCTGAGCGCCCAGGCGGACGTGCTGGATCCGACCGTGCCGTTTACCGCCTCGGCGAGCAGTGAGCTGGTTCAGTGGCCATTGCCGATGCGCTCCATGACCGAGGGGGCCGAATCCGACGACGACACCCCTACCGACCCCTACGTCATCGAAGACCTCGAGCTGCGACTGGCGGGAAGCCTAGTGGATTATCGGGCGGCGCTGTCGATGCGTCTGGAAGGCCCCGAGATTCCTCTGGTGCGCGTCGCCCTGTCGGGCAGCGGTGACGTCGGGCACTTCGCCTGGACACCGCTATCGCTGAGCCTGGGCGACGCCTCGATCGTCAGCCGTGGCCGGATCGAGTGGCGGGATGGACTGGATGTCGAGGCTACGGCACGACTCGACAACGTCGATCCGGGCCAGTTCACCGATGCCGTGGCGGGTCGGCTGAGCGGTAATGTGGACGTGTCCTTTATCCAGAATGACGAAGGCTGGCAGTTACGTTTGCCGCGGCTGGATATCGACGGCGAGCTACAGGATCTGCCGCTATCGCTCGAAGCGAGCCTGGCGGGCGACAGCGAGATGCAATGGCAGGTGGAGCGATTCGATTTCCGCCAGGGCGATAACCGTGTCACCGCCAGCGGGGCGATCTCCGAACAGCGCATGGACCTGAGCGGCGAGGTCCGCCTGCTCGAGCTGGACAGCTTACACGACGCGCTGAGCGGCAGGCTGACCGGGCGCTTCGGTACGGGGGGTAGCCCCGAGCGTCCGCGCCTGGAACTCGATCTCGAGGGTCGCGGGCTGGCCTTCGCCGACAATCGTGCCGAAGCGCTGCGGTTGAGAGGCAACGTCCAGGGGATCGATGACCCCGTGCTGGATGTATCGCTCGAGGTTACCGGGCTCGGCGCCGGCGGTCAGCGCTTCCACGAGATGACGCTCGATCTCGAGGGCCGATTATCCTCGCATCGGGCCACACTGGAAGCCACGGCCGGTCATGACATGCCGTTGTCACGTGCCTTACTGGTGCTCGAAGGTGGGTTGTCGGACGATCGACAGCGCTATGAGGGGCGCATCACACCGCTCGAGGTGGACACGGAGTTTGGCGAGCTGCGTCTCGACGAACCGATCGTTTTCCGCGCCGATGTTGCCGCCGGCAATGCCCGGGTACAGCCGTTCTGTCTGCACCGCGAGCAGGGCGGGCGCATCTGCCTCGACGATACCCTCGAAGCGGGCGCACAACAGGGGCGGGGAGCATTGTCGGTGCAGGGCCTGCCGCTGGATATTCTCGATCCATGGCTACCTCAGGACTGGCAGGCCAGTGGCACCACCGAAGCCGAGCTGCAGTTGCAGTGGCGGCAAGGAGGAAGCCAGTGGAGCGTGGCGGGTGACCTGAGCAGCGAACTGGATCTGGAAGGGCTGGATATCTACGGCCAGCCCTGGTCGATGCCGGATACCCGACTGAACGTGACGATTGACGCCAGCCAGGATCGCACGGCGATGAACCTCGATGTGGCGCTTGCCGATGCCGGCCGTCTCGAACTCGATATCGGCTTGAATGACCCCACCGGCCGCGGTGAGCTGGACGGTGCCTTGACCCTCGACGGCCTCGATCTGTCGCGCTATCGCACGCTGGCTTCCGGCCTGGATATGCTCGAGGGAATCGTCGCTGGGCGCGTCAGGATCGACGGTACGCGTGACAATCCGCAGTTGGATGGGGCGCTCGAGCTGAACGGGCTGCGTGCCAGCGGTCTGGACGTTCCGCTGATCGTCGAGGACGGCCGCATTCGCATCGAACTCAACGGCGACTCCGCGCGGATCATGGGTTATGTCGCCAGTGATGAAGGGCGGCTGGTGATCGATGGCAATGCCGAGTGGCCTTCGCTCGATGAATGGCGCATCGAGGTCGACCTGGACGGCACGCGCCGCCCCCTGCTGGTCACACTGCCGCAATTCGGCCGCCTGCGCGTCGCCCCCGATATCGAGGTGCGCATCGATCCGCAACTGCTGAGCGTGCGTGGTGACGTGCAGGTGCCCTGGGCGAGGCTCGAACTCGGCGAGGCGCCGCCGGCGGCGGTAAGCCCTAGTCCCGACGAAGTCGTCATTACGCGGCGCGACGAGGAGCGCGCCAGGCGCAATGCGGCGCTTGACGACGCAGCAGGCAACGACGAAGCCGCCGCGGTGGCCCTGCGTGAAGCGGGGATGCGACTGGATGTGCTCATCAATCTCAACCTGGGTCCCGACATGCTGCTCGACACCCGAGGGCTGGAGACCGGGCTCACCGGAACGCTGGAGGTGCGTCAGCAGGATGGGCCGGTGCAGCTGTTCGGTGACGTCAACCTGACGGATGGCCGTTTCCGCGCCTTCGGCCAGGACCTGCTGATTCGTCAAGGACAACTGCTGTTCAGCGGCGCGCCCGACCAGCCGCTGCTCGACTTCGAGGCCATTCGTAATCCCGACGTCACCGAGGACGGGGTGATCGCGGGACTGCGTGTCACCGGCTTTGCCGCCGAACCGACTCTTACGATTTTCTCGGAGCCGGCGATGGACGAGGCGAGAGCGCTCTCTTACCTGCTGCGGGGCCGAGCACCGAGGGACGGCGACGCCGATGGCGCCCTGACTTCGGCGCTGGTAGGCCTTACGCTGGGGCGCACCGGTGGCGCCGTGGGAGCGATCGGCCAAGCGTTCGGCATCGACGACCTGGCACTTGAGACAGCCGGGTCCGGCGACGAGAGCCAGGTCGTGGTCAGTGGCTACCTGACAGAGGATCTGCGCATCAGCTATGGTGTCGGTATCTTCTCCCCGATCGCTGAGCTGACGTTGCGCTACACCCTGTGGCGCGACTTCTACGTACAGGCCGTTTCCGGCGCCGCTCAGGCCGTGGATCTGGTCTATATCTTCACTCGGCCGGGCAATCCGCCGCGGCTCGAGAGTGAGCCATGAAACAGTGGGCCTTGAACAGGAGAGTGCCATGATCCTCGATCCCGCCGATGCTCTGCCTGGGCGCGATGAACCGATGCGCGTGTCCGGGATTCATGCCGTCAACGGTCGCTCGATGTTGCCGCCGTACCCGGCGGAGTACGAGGAACTCGTCTTGGGGCTGGGCTGCTTCTGGGGCGCCGAGCGACTCTTCTGGCAGTTGCCTGGGGTCCATGTGACTGCGGTGGGCTATGCGGGAGGCGTGACGCCCAATCCGACCTACGAGGAGACCTGTACCGGTCGTACGGGACATGCCGAGGTCGTCAAGGTCGTATTCGATCCGCGTGAGGTCGATGTCGAATGGCTACTGAGGGTCTTCTGGGAAGCCCACGATCCGACCCAGGGTATGCGCCAGGGCAACGATGTCGGAAGCCAGTACCGCTCGGCGATCTTCGCGACGCACAACGACCAGTTGGTGACCGCGAAACGCAGCCGCGATGCCTACCAGTATTCGCTGGCCCAGGCCGGGCGCGGCAGGATTACCACGGAGATCGCGCCCCTCGCGGCGTTCTACCTTGCCGAGGAGTACCACCAGCAGTATCTGCACAAGAATCCCGGTGGCTACTGCGGGCTGCAGGGGACCGGGGTCAGCTGCCCGATCGGCTGAGGCGACGTCCCGCCGGCAAGCGCCAGGAGGCGTTCGAGACGGACCAAGCGCTCAGCTCGTGCGCCAGGCGCCGTGCCAGCCACGGCCGAAGACGCCCGTCTCGCCATTCCATGAAACCGACGTGACCGCCATGCCGGGCAATCTCGAGGCGCACCGCGTCGGAAGGTGGCGGCAGGTTGTCGAAGAGATTCGCCGGCATGAAGGGATCGTCGTTGGCGTGCACGATCAGGGTAGGGAGTTCGATGCTGCCCAACAGATGACCGGCCGAGGCGCGTCGATAATAGTCGGCGGCGTTGCGAAACCCATGCAGGGGGGCGGTGACGAAGTCGTCATAGGCGCGCAGGCTGTCGAGCCGCATCAGAGCGGCGACGTCGAGCGCCAGCGGGAGCTCGTCGCGCATCAACCTGTCACGCACCTTGCACCTGAGCGCTTTGAGCAGATGACGTTCGTAGAGACGGGCGAACCCCCGGCTCAGGCTGTCGGCACTTGCGGCTAGATCAAGCGGGGCACTGACGACGATGGCGCCGGCCAGATCGAGCCCATCGCCTCCCTGCTCGGCGACCAGCTTGAGCAGCATGTTGCCTCCCAGCGAAACGCCCGCCGCGACCTTGAGTGCCTTGGGGTAGCGGCGCGAAAGTTCAGCGAACAACCAGTAGGCGTCGGCGGTGTCACCGCTGTGGTAGGCCCGGGGCAAACGGTTGGGCTGGCTGCCGCAGCCGCGGAAATGCATCAGTACGGCGCGCCATCCCGATAGGCTGGCGGTAGCCAGCAGCCAACGGGCATAGGGGGAAGCGAAGGAACCCTCGAGTCCGTGGAACAGTACGAAGAGAGGGGCTTGTGGATCGTTCGGGGCGGGCTGTGCCCAGTTCAGTTCGACAAAGTCGCCGTCGGGGAGCTCGAGTATTTCAACGCTCCGCGACAGGCGCGGACGAGGCAGCATGCGTGGCAACAGCGTCTGGATGTGGGCGTTGGCAAGCCCACGGGGGGGAACGAAGTCGGCCCAATGTCGTGCTGCGCTCATGTCGCCGTCACTCGATGCGGGGCGTCAGGTTCTCGGCTCCCTGCGCCGTAATCCTGACATTGTCTTCGATCCGGATACCGCCGTGCGGAGCCAAGCGCTCCACCAGCGGCCAGTTCACCTCATGGCCCGCCGTTCCTTGCCGCAGCGGTGCGAGGAGCAGGGGGATAAAGTAGAAGCCCGGTTCTATGGTGACCACCATCCCCGCTTCCAGTTCACGCGTCAGGCGCAGCGCGGGATGCTCGACAGGCGGTGGTAGGGGAATGCCATTGCACGCGGTGCGGCCGGCCACGTCGTGAACCTGAACGCCGAGAAGATGACCGAGACCATGGGGGCAGAAGGCGCGCGTAATGCCGCTTTCGACGGCGGCCTCCGCGGAGCCGCTGACCAGTTCGCTCACCACCAGCAGCTCGCCGAGCAGGCGATGCATTCGCTCGTGCAGCTCGACAAAGCCAACGCCGGGAGCGACCGCTGCGATCAGGCGCTGCTTGATGTCGTGCATGCGTGCGATCAGGTCTGCGAAGAGCGGGTCGGCTTCGGCTCCCGCCCAGGTTCGGGTAATGTCGGCACAATAGCCGCGATAGCGGTGGCCCGCATCCACCAGCAGGCTGTATCGCTCGCGGGGCGCTTGCGTGTCGTAATGCTGATAATGCAGTACCGCGGCATGCGAACCGATGCCGACGATGTTGCCGTAAGGTAGTACGCTTTCACGCTGACGCGAGGCCTGGAGATAGGCCAGGTGAATGTCGAGTTCGCTTCCTCCGGCCAGAAAGGCTTCCCGGGCGGCACGATGGCCGAAAATGGCCATGCGATTGGCCTCGCTCAGACAGGCGATCTCATACTCGGACTTGCGTACGCGGCCTTCGTCCAGCGCGGTGAGCAGGGCGGGCGGGTTGAGTTCCGCACCGAGCGCGGCAGACGTCGCGGCGGAGACATCGCCGATCACGGCAAGGCGACCGCCTGCGACACTGGGTGGCGCCTCGTCGTAGTGTCCGGGAGTCACCTCGAGCCTTTCGGTCCAGGCCTCGTCGGGAAGCTGCGCCGGCAAATGCCAGAAGTCGTCGGGAGCATGCAGGTAGCAGACGGGCCGCCGGCCGGGGTGTACCAGCAGCCAGCTGTGCGTCAGTTCGGCCTGTCCCGTCCAGTGCTGGAAGTGGCCGTAGCCCTGAAAGCTGGCGTCCTGGTCGTCACCGAAGTGGCGGGCGGGTCGACCGCTGTAGATCAATAGCCGGTCGTAGCCCTGGGCAGCGAGCACTTCGGCGTAGCGATTCTCGAGCGCGTCGAAGTGACGCGTCTGCAGGGCATCGAGGTCGAGGGTCATGATTTAACTCCGGTTCGGAAGATCAGGCGGACACGCCCGGCGAGAGGCTCTCCCAGAAGGTGGCCACCGCTGAGTGCCTGCTTTCGGCGCGGCGGTAGAGGCGGATCTCCAACGGGACCTGCCAGCGTTCGCCACCGGCCGCGACCAGGGTGCCTGCGGTGAGCGCCTCGCGCACGCTGCGCCCGGGTAGCCAGCCCAGGCCATAACCCAGGCTAACCAGTTCGCGAATATTATTGCTCTGGATGCTTTCGTTGAGGATGCTGAAGTCTGGCGTTTCGCCGAGATGGGCCAGGTGGCTGCGAATCATGGCGTCGAACAAGCCGCGCGGGTGATAGGCGATCAGTGGCAGCCGGGCGCCATCGTCCAGTGAAAAGCGCGGCTGCCCATCCGCTTCCGGCAGCGAGACGGGAATCAGGCGCTCCTCCCCGAGCCGACAGGAGACGAACCCTTCCGTGTCGGGCTCGATGCCGCAAGGCGTGCGCGGCCAGTAGCACAGCACCAGGTCGCACTCCTCGCGGGATAACGCCCGAAAGTAGTCGTCGACCAGCCAACTGGTGGCGCGCAGGTAGGGCGTCACCGATGGCGGTACCGGCCACTGGCCGAGCCACTCTGGCACGAAGTGGGCGAGCAGGCTCTGTGGTGCCGCCAGGCGAATACGCCCCGCCTGCTGTTCAGCGAGCTGGATCAGGCGCCGACGGCTCTCGGCGATCCGCTGGGTGATATCGTGGCAAAGCCCTAGGAACTCCTCACCGGCGGGTGTCAGCGACAGCGGCAGCGTCTGACGGTTGATCAGCGTCGTGCCCATCTCCTCCTCCAGCAGTTTGATGCGTCGCGAGAAGGTCGGCTGGGTGACGTTCTGTTGCTCGGCGGCACGTGAAAAATGACGTGTGCGGGCCAGGGCGATGAAGTCTTCCAGCCAACGTAGTTCCATGTTGTCTCCCGAGACAGGACGAGTACCGCACTCACATTGTAGCCAGAGGCATCATCGCATCGTCTCAGACGAGACGTCCCTCTTCGATGGCGTGGCAGGCCACGCGGCCGCCGCCATCGTGGGCGATCAGCGTCGGCACCTCTTCGCGGCAGCGAGCGTTGGCATGCGGGCAGCGGGCGTGAAAGACGCACCCCGAGGGCAGGTTGACCGGCGTGGGCACTTCCCCCTTGAGACGGATGTGCTGGGGGCGGTCATCCTCGAGCCGCGGAATCGCCGAGAGCAGCGCACGGGTGTAGGGATGGCGCGGCGTGGCGAACAGCGTCGCCGTGGGCGCCACCTCGCACACCCGGCCCAGGTACATCACGGCTACGCGGGTACCGAAGTGCTCCACCACGGCGAGGTCGTGGGTAATGAACAGGTAGGTCAGGTTGCGTTGCTGCTGCGCATCCATCAGCAGGTTGAGCACCTGGGCCTGGATGGAGACATCGAGCGCCGAGATCGGCTCGTCGGCGACGATGAATTCCGGGTCCACGGCCAGCGCCCGGGCGATGGCGATGCGCTGCCGCTGGCCGCCGGAGAACTCGTGACCGTAGCGTTTGCCCCAGTCGGGCGCGACGCCTACCGAATGCATCACCTCGGCGACCTTGTCAGCCACCTGCTGGCGATTCCAGTCGGGATGGTGCAGGCGGATCGGCTCCTCCAGTGTCTGTTGAATGGTCATGCGCGGGTTGAGTGATGCATAGGGGTTCTGAAAGATCATCTGCATACGTCGGCGGTAAGGCATCAACGACTTGGTCGACAGGTCGTCGATGCGCGTGCCGTCGTAATGGATCTCGCCACCGGAAGGGTGAATCAGGCCCATCACGATGCGTGCCACGGTGGACTTGCCACACCCGGATTCGCCGACCACGCAAAGTGCCTCGCCGCGGCGGATGTCCAGGTCGATGCCGTTGATGGCGTGCACGAATTTCTGCTCGCGCACCAGCCTGCCGCCCTTGAACTTGAGCTGTTCGAGGAAATCGCCGGAGAGCGAGAAGCGCTTTTCCAGGCCACGGATCTCCAGCAATGTTCGATCGGCGTCGGTGGCCGGCGCCTTGTGAGAAGGCGCGATTGCCGTCGCTGTCATCGGGTTGTCTCCTCGGCCGGTATGCGTTCGCGTTCGATCATCTCGGCGACCATGTGGCAGGCCACTTGGCAGTTACCGGAGGCGACGAACTCGGGCACTTGGCAGCGACAGCTGGGACGCTCGCTGCCGTCGGGGTGTCGAGTGAAGGCGCAGCGTGGATGGAAGGCGCAGCCGCTCGGCAAGTTGTCGAGCGATGGCATGCTGCCGGGAATCTGGTTGAGTCGCTCGCCCGGCGTGGCCATCTGCGGCAGCGCATTCATCAGCCCCTGCGTGTAGGGATGCTGTGGGTCGTTGATGATCTCGCGGGTCGGGCCCTGCTCGATCACCCGGCCGGCGTACATCACCAGCATACGCTGGGTCACCTGGCTGACGACTCCCAAGTCATGTGTGATCAGGATCAGGCCGACGTTGTGCTTCTCGCATAGCTCCAGCAGAAGCGCCATAATCTCGGCCTGGATGGTGACGTCGAGCGCCGTGGTGGGCTCGTCGGCGACGATGATGTCCGGATCGAGGAGCAAGGCGATAGCGATGATCACCCGCTGCCGCATGCCGCCGGAGAGTTCGTGGGGGTACTGGTCGAGGCGTGCCTCGGGCGAGGGGATCTGCACCTGCTCGAGCTTGCGCAGGGCGATGGCTCGCGCCTCGCGCCGGGCGATGCGGCGATGCGCCTTGAGACATTCGATCATTTGCTCGCCGATGGTAAGCACCGGGTTGAGCGTCATCATCGGATCCTGAAAGATCATCGAGATGCGGTGCCCACGAATCCGGCGTAGCGCACGATCGCTGAGTCCGGTGAGTTCCTGACCGTCGAAGCGAATGCTGCCGCCGGCGATGTAGCCGGGTTTGGAAATTAGGTTGAGCAGACTGAACGCCGCCACCGACTTCCCGGCGCCGGATTCGCCAACGATGCCCAGCCGCTCGCCGCGATCCAGGCTGAAGCAGACGTCGCGCAGCGCCTGGACTTCGCCGCGGCGCAGGGCGAAGCGCACGTCGAGGTAGTTGACTTCGAGAAGTGACATGGGAGTCTCCAGAATCCGTCGTCAGCCCTTGTATAGGCGCGGGTTGAGCACGTCGCGCAGCCAGTCGCCGAGCAGGTTGATCACCAATACCAGCAGCACCAGCACCGCCCCGGGCATCAGAGTGATCCACCAGGAGCCCGACTGTAGGTAGTCGAAGCCCGACTTGATCAGCGAGCCCAGCGATGGGTGGGTCTCCGGCATGCCCAGCCCCAGGAAGGAGAGTGCCGCCTCGGAGATGATGGCGTTGGCCACCTGCACCGTGGAGATGACGAAGATCGGCGACAGGGTGTTGGGCAAGATATGGCGGAACATGATGCGCCGGCTGGAGAGGCCCATGGTGCGTGCCGCATCGACGTATTCCTTGTTCTTCTCGGCAAGCACCGAAGCGCGAACGGTACGGGCGTACTGCGGCCATTCGGCGAGGCCGATGATCAGCACCAGCAGCGGCACGGCGTAGGCGCTGAAGGTGGCGCCGCCGAAGATTGCCTTGACCAGGGCTCCCACCACGATGGCCACCATCAGGGTGGAAAAGGAGAGCTGGATGTCGGCCAGACGCATCAGGAAGGCGTCGATACGCCCACCCAGGTAGCCGGCCAGCAGTCCGAAGCTGACCCCCAGAATCGCCTGCAGGGCCACGGCCCCGAAGCCGATGATCAGCGATACCCGCGCACCGTAGAGGATGGTGGAGAGCATGTCGCGGCCTTGGGCATCCGTGCCGAGAACGTAGGCATCCTCGCTGCCGGAGATCCAGAACGGCGGCAGTTCCGAGGCGAGAATATCGATCTGCGCCAGATCATAAGGGTTCATCGGCGCCAGCCACGGCGCCAGCACGGCGGCCACCACCATCAGTACGAAGACCAGCAGGCTGATCTGGGCGATCAGGTCGCGCTTGAAGCTGTAGAGGAGGTATGAATCGCGAAAGCGCTCCCAGCGGCTCGCTGTGGGAGGGCCCTCGATGGAAGAGGTCGTGGTGTTCATGCGGGATTACCTGTCAGCTTGACGGTGGGGTTGACAAGGCCATAGATCAGATCGACCAGAGTGTTGGTGATCACGAAGATCAGCCCCACGATCATCAGGTAAGTGATGATCAAAGGAATGTCGGAGCGGTTGATGGCATTGAGGAACATCAGCCCCATCCCCGGCCACTGAAAGACCGTCTCGGTGAGGATGGTATAGGCCACCAGGGTGCCGATCTGTACCCCGCCCACAGTGATTACCGGCAGCATGGTGTTCTTGAGCGCATGCAGAAAATAGATGCGGCGCAGGCGGATGCCCTTGGCGCGAGCGAACTTGACGTATTCCGACTGCAGCACCTCGAGCATCTCGGCGCGAATCAGCCGGATGAACAGCGGCAGCATGATCGAGGCCAGCGAGATAGCTGGCAGAACCAGGTAGGTCAGCCCCTTCAGCGAGGCAAAGTTGGTGTACCAGGTGCCGAAGACATGCAACGGGTCGCCACGGCCGTAGGCCGGCATGCCGCCTTCGGTGGTGATCAGATCATTGAGCCAGCTACCCCAGGTGGTATCGGCGGGGAAGGGCGCCCAGGTCATGCCGATGGCAAACAGCTGAATCAGTACGATAGCCGTGAGGAATACCGGAATCGAAATGCCGACGATGGAGACACCCATGAAGAAGCGCGACAGCCAGGCTCGCGGCTTGATGGCGCTGTACACGCCGATGGGCACCGACAGCACGATGATCAGGAAGGTGGAGGCCGCTACCAACTCCAGGGTGGCCGGCAAGTGACGAAGGATCACCTCGGTGGTCGGCTGGTTGAAGATATAGGAGTAGCCGAAATCGAGCTGGGCGGCATTGACGGCGAAGCGCAGGTACTGGACCAGGAAGGGATCGTTGAGCCCGAGCCGCTCGCGCAGCTCCTCGCGCTCGCTCTCGGGCACCGACTGACCGACCATCTGCTGGATGGGGTCGCCGAGACTCTCCTGGATGGCGAAGGCGATCACGCTGATGACGAACATCACCAGCAGCGCATGGAAGAGGCGCTTTACCAGAAAGGCGATCATGGATGGCGTCCTGTGGGCAACGCGGGGCGGCACGCCCGCCTGGGACGTGCCACCGTGTCGGGTTCACGGAATGCCGGCCCGCGGGCCGGCAGGGTGGGTCACTCGGCCTCGATGACCAAATCCCCGAGATAGGGGAAGTTCATCACGTTGAGGATCGGCTCGATGTCGACGTTCGGCGCGGCGGCCCAGGCGAGATCTTGCCAATGCAGCGGCACGAAAGCGGCCTCGTCGTAGAGCGTCTGCTCGACCTGCTGGAGCATTTCGGCGCGCTTCTCCAGGTCGACCTCGAGGTTCGCCTCGGCGACCAGCTTGTCGAGTTCCGGGTTGCAATAATTGCCAGCGTTATACTGGCCGGCACCGGTATCCGGGTCCGGACAGGCGGTGAGGTACTCGTGGAAGTTGGCGCTGTCCTCGGTGTCGGCGTGCCAACCGATCAACATCACGTCCGCGGCGCGATCGTCGTATTCACCCCAGTACTGCGCCTTGGGCAAAGTCTTGAGATCCACTTCGACGTTGATGCGTGCCAGCATGGTGGCCACCGCCTGGGCGATCCTGGCATCGTTCACGTAGCGGTTATTGGGCGCCATCATGGTGATCTGGAAACCATCGGCGTAGCCGGCTTCCTCCATCAGTTCCTGGGCTCTTTCCAGGTCATGGCGCCGCTCGAGCGACTCAATATGCCCCGCGTAGCCCTCGGGAGAGAATTGCGCTGCCGGGGTGGCGAAGCCCTTCATCAGGCGTTCGGCGATGGCGTCCTGGTTGATGGCGTAGGCGAAGGCTTGGCGTACCCGCTCGTCCTGGAAGGCCTCGACGCGCTCCTGATTCATGTGCAAGAGAATGATGCGAGTACCTGACATGGTGACCAGTTCGGCATTGTGGCTCTCGCGAACGCGGTCCAGGTCGTTAGGCGGCACCGGGGCGATGAAGTCGACGTCGCCGGAGAGCAGGGCGGCCACGCGCGTGGCGTTCTCGCTGATCGGGGTGAGCACGATTCTGTCGACGTTGCCGGGAGACTCCTCATCCCAGTAGTCGGCGAACCGCTGAAACTCCATCCGGTTGCCTTTCTGGTGTTCGATCACGGTGAACGGGCCGGTGCCGGAGAGATGGGACGAGGCGAAGGAGTTGCCGTTCTTGACGATTTCGTCCTTGGGATCGCCGTCCTCGGCGGTGCCGCTGTAATATTGGCTATCCATCGGGAAGACATAGGTAGCCAGGTTGAGCAGCAGCGGATAGGGCTTCTCTGTCTTGAACTCGACGGTGTAATCGTCGAGAGCGGTCACGCTTGCGACGGGTTCGAAGATCGCCTTGAAGTCCGGGCTGCGCTTGAGGCGCTCCACGGTCCACACCACATCATCTGCGGTGAAGTCGTTGCCGCTGTGAAACTTGACACCCTCGCGCAGGGTCATGCGCATAGTGGTGTCGTCGACCTGTTCCCAATCGGTGGCCAGGCGCGGCTCGAAGTCGAAATCTTGTGACCAACGCACCAGCGGGTCGAAGGTCATGTGGGAGAGCTGCAGTATACCACCGGAGAGCTGCTCATGGATGTCGAGCGAGACCGGGTCGGCGTCGTAGGCCATGCGCAGGGTGTTCTCGGCATTGGCGATGGCCGGCAGCAGCGCCGTACCGGTCATGACGGCACCGATCATTCCGGCCAGCAAGGTCTTTTTAAACGTCATGTGTCGTTCCCTTCTCGGGTTTTTGTTGTGCGCGCCCTATCGGCCGCGCCTGCGTGGTACGCAAGCCAATGTAGTGATCTGCCCGAGAAGAGGACAATCGAAATTCCGACAGGCGCCATGCGCAAGGCGAATAGTGCCGTGACGCTAGGAAGGAAAGATCAGTCGCCGGGCGGTGCCGCCAGGCGGTCTATGCGATACAGCGTGGCCACCTGATCGAGTCCCAGGACGCTGCAATCGAGGTCGCGAATACGACCATTGTCTAGACCGTAGATCCAGCCATGAATGGCCAAGGGCTGGCCGCGCTGCCAAGCGTGCTGGATGGTCTTGTTATGACACAAGTTCTTGATCTGGGCTCTGACGTTCAGCTCGCACATGCGGTCCACCTGCTCGTCAAGCGACAGCTCGGCCAGTCCTTGGCGGTGCTGGTGGTAGAGTTCGCGCACCGAATGCAGCCAGAGGTCGACCATGCCGTTGTCGCCGCCGGCAACCGCGGCCCGCACGCCACCGCAGCCGTAGTGGCCGACGACCATGATGTGCCGAACCTCGAGCACATCGACGGCGTACTGCAGTACCGACAGCGCGTTGAGGTCGTTGTGGTGGACAAGATTGGCGACGTTGCGATGTACGAAGACTTCGCCGGGGGGCAGCGAGATGATCTGGTTGGCCGGTACACGGCTGTCGGAGCAGCCAATCCAGAGATAATCGGGGTTCTGCTGGCTGGATAGCCGGGCGAAGAAGTCGGGGTCTTCCTGCTGCATACGCTCGGCCCAGGCGCGGTTGTTGTCGAGCAGGGCGTTGATTTCCTTGTCCATGGGATAATTCGCTTAGTCAGTCAGGGCCAGCTCCTTGTACCTAGCCCAGGCGTTGTGGTCAACCGTAGCGGACTGGCGGACCTGCACGCTCGCCCCCGGCACTGGTAGTATCGTGCCATTCCGATCAGGCCGACTCGCATAGCTCGGCGAGACAAGGAGAACTGCGTGTCAGATTTCGATTATGACCTTTTCGTCATCGGCGCCGGCTCCGGCGGGGTGCGTGCAGCGCGCACCGCGGCGGCAACCGGGGCCCGGGTGGCCGTTGCCGAAGATCGCTACCTGGGGGGAACTTGCGTCAACGTTGGCTGCGTACCCAAGAAGCTCTACTCCTACGCCGCCCATTTCCATGATGCCTTCGAGGACGCAAGCGGTTTCGGCTGGCAGCTGCCGCAACCGCCGCGTTTCGATTGGCCGACCCTGCGCGACAACAAGATTCGCGAGATCAAGCGGCTCAACGATATCTATGGTCGGTTGCTGGAAAACGCCGGCGTACGGCTGATTCACGGGCGGGCGAGGGTGGTCGATGCGCACTGCATCGAAGTGGATGGCGAGCGCTATCGTGCCGCGAAGATTCTGGTCGCGGTGGGCGGCTGGCCCTGGGTGCCGGAGTTTCCGGGGCGCGAGCATACGGTGACGTCCAACGAAGTGTTCGATCTCGAACGGTTTCCGGAACGCTTTCTGGTCCTCGGTGGCGGCTATATCGCGGTGGAGTTCGCCAGCATTTTCAATGGGCTCGGCTGCGAGACTCATCTGGTCTATCGGGGTGAGCTGTTCCTGCGGGGGTTCGATCGCGAAGTACGCGAGTTCACACGTGAGCAGATGGCGGCAAAAGGCGTCAACCTGCACTTCGAGACCAATGTCGAGCGCATCGACAAGGTGGCCGGCGGCCTGCAGGTGTCGCTGACCAACGGTGAAACGCTGGAAGTGGACGCTGTCCTGGCGGCGACTGGGCGCCGGCCCAACCTGACGGGGTTGGGGCTCGACGTGCTGGACGTGGCGCTCAATCCCGACGGCACCCTAAAGGTGAACGAGCGCTTCGAGACATCCGTACCCTCCATCCTCGCCATTGGCGACGTCACGGGCGGGCCGGAGCTGACGCCTGTGGCGTTGGCCGAGGCCATGCATCTGGTTCGGCAGCACTTCGACGACGCTCCCTCGACCGCAATGGATTACCGCAACATCGCCACGGCGGTGTTCTGCCACCCCAATATCGGCACTGTAGGACTTTCCGAGGAGCAGGCGCGCGAGCAATGCGAAGCGATCCGCGTCTATCGCACCGACTTCCGGCCCATGAAGCACACGCTGTCGGGCAGCGCCGAGCGCTGCCTGATGAAGCTGGTCGTCGATGACGCGAGCGACGTCGTGGTGGGCGCTCACATGGTCGGCGAAGAGGCGGGGGAACTGATCCAGGGGATTGCCATTGCCGTGAAGGCCGGCCTGACCAAGGCGGACTTCGATGCCACCATCGGGATTCACCCGACCGGTGCGGAAGAGTTCGTCACCATGCGCACCCCATCTCGCACTTGAGCCGGATCGCGTTCACCATCGCTCAGCGGGCCGCCTGATAGGCGGCCCGCTAATGTTTCGCCCCACGTTACCGTTTGCCTGGTCTAGACTTGTGAAAGGCGCTGGCGGGCATGGCCCGCTGTCTGGTATGCGCGTATCGAGTGGCAGGGAAGCTACGAAGCATAATTTTTTGTTATGCAATTGTGGCGTAGTCATAATGCCCATTTTGATTTACTCGCAAGCCCTGTTATCATTCTGAGCAACATCGCTACAGCGAAGCCTTACCATGAACGTGACACCGCAGCCTTTTACCCCTTCCGCCGATCTGGCCCGACCCAGCGTAGCCGATGCCGTGGTCGGCAGTGATGCCTCGCCGCTTTTCATCCGCAAGCCCAACCCGGATGACGGCTGGGGCATCTACGAATTGGTAAAGTCCTGTCCGCCGCTGGATGTCAACTCCGCCTATGCCTACCTACTGCTGGCCACGCAGTTTCGCGACACCTGCGCCGTGGCGACCAACGAGGAGGGCGAAATCGTTGGTTTCGTTTCCGGATACGTTAAAAGCAATGCGCAGGACACCTATTTCCTCTGGCAGGTGGCGGTCGGGGAGAAAGCCCGCGGCACCGGTCTGGCCCGTCGCCTGGTGGAAGCCGTCATGACCCGCCCCGAGCTCGACGAGGTCCATCATCTCGAAACCACCATCACGCCTGACAATCAGGCGTCCTGGGGGCTTTTCCGCCGGCTGGCAGATCGCTGGCAGGCTCCTCTCAACAGTCGCGAATACTTCTCGACGGATCAGCTCGGTGGCGAGCACGATCCCGAGAACCTCGTGCGCATCGGTCCCTTCGACACCCGCCGTCTCTAGGGTTTCGCGCCGAAGCCGTCTCGATGAGCATTTGCGGGGCCATGCGCCCAGAACCCATCCGAATGATGGGGTGGACGACAGCGTCGGCCATCCTCACCCGCCCTACGCTTCATATTTCCGACAGCACGACAGGAGGTCGCGATGCAGACCCAGACGCTTGAACGCTTGGAATCCAATGTCCGTACCTATTCACGCTCCTTCCCGGTGGTCTTCACCCAGGCCAAAAATGCGCGCCTGACCGACGAAGACGGTCGCGAATACATTGACTTCCTGGCCGGCGCCGGCACCCTCAATTATGGCCATAACAATCCGCACCTGAAGCAGGCGCTGCTCGATTACCTCGAAAGTGACGGTATCGTCCACGGGCTGGATTTCTGGACCGCCGCCAAGCGGGACTATCTGGAAACCCTCGAAGCGCTGATCCTCAAGCCGCGTGGGCTCGAGTACAAGGTACATCTGCCGGGGCCGACCGGAACCAATGCCGTCGAGGCCGCCATTCGC
Source organism: Billgrantia pellis (assembly GCF_008297955.1). Classification (GTDB taxonomy): domain Bacteria; phylum Pseudomonadota; class Gammaproteobacteria; order Pseudomonadales; family Halomonadaceae; genus Halomonas; species Halomonas pellis. Next base: position 40,500 of record NZ_VTPY01000002.1, read on the forward strand.
CTGGCGCGTGTGGCCACGGGCCGGCATACCATCGTGAGCTTCACCAACGGCTTTCATGGCGTCACCATGGGGGCCCTGGCGGCCACCGGCAACCGCAAATTCCGCGAAGCCACTGGGGGGATCCCGCTGCAAGGCTCGGCCTTCATGCCCTATGACGGTTATCTCGGTAAAGATGTCGACAGCCTCGATTATTTCGAGAAGCTGCTGGGCGACAATTCCAGCGGTCTCGACCTGCCGGCCGCCGTCATCGTCGAGACCGTTCAGGGCGAGGGCGGCATCAACGTGGCCGGTCTCGAATGGCTGAAACGCCTGGAAGGGATCTGCCGCGACAACGACATGTTGCTGATCGTCGATGACATCCAGGCGGGTTGCGGCCGTACCGGCAAGTTCTTCAGCTTCGAACACGCCGGTATCACGCCGGACATCGTCACCAATTCCAAGTCGCTGTCGGGCTTCGGCCTGCCGTTCGCGCACGTGCTGATGCGCCCCGAACTCGACAAATGGAAGCCGGGTCAGTACAACGGCACCTTCCGCGGGTTCAACCTGGCCTTTGCCACTGCCGCTGCCGCCATGCGACAGTACTGGCGGGACGATACCTTCGAGCGCGATGTCCAGCGCAAGGGCAGGGTGGTGGAAGATCGCTTCAAGAAGATCGCTGCCTGGATCAACGAGCGGGGCACGCCTGCGTCCGAGCGGGGCCGCGGCCTGATGCGGGGCATCGACGTGGGCAGCGGCGAGCTGGCCGACAAGATCACCGCCAAGGCCTTCGAGAAGGGGTTGGTGATCGAGACCAGCGGACAGGCGAGCGAGGTCGTCAAGTGCCTGTGCCCGCTGACCATTCCCGATGAGGATCTGCTCCAGGGCTTGGACATCCTTGAGGACAGCGTCAAGGAAGTCGTCGCCTGACGGAACGGTGACGAAGGCAACGGCCGGTTGCCATGGCAGCCGGCTAGACTATGGATCAAGTGGAGTGACGTAAGACATGATCGTTCGCAATCTCGAGGAAGCACGCAAGACGGATCGCCTGGTCAAGTCGGAGAGCGGCACCTGGGACAGCACCCGTTTGGTGCTGGCCAACGACGGTGGCGGCTTCTCCTTCCACATCACGCGGATCTACGAAGGCACCGAGACACATATCCACTACAAGCATCACTACGAGTCGGTGTACTGCATCGAGGGTGAAGGCGAAGTGGAGACGCTGGCCGACGGTAAGATCTGGCCCATCAAGCCGGGTGACATCTATGTGCTCGACCAGCATGACGAGCATCTGCTGCGCGCCCACAAGACCATGCATCTGGCGTGTGTGTTCACGCCGCCGATCACCGGTAATGAAGTCCACCGGGAAGATGGCTCGTATGCGCCGCCCGATGAGGCCTGATCCGGAGAGGATCCGGCAATCGGTATTTCATGCAACGAACCCCGGCAAAAGCCGGGGTTCGTTTACGTATGCAGGAACGCGCCAAGCCAACCGGTCGTACTGGCTCAGTGGCGTAGGTGTGGTCACGCAGTGCACGGAGGTATCCTGACAGGTGCACGGTAGATTCGAGGGCCGGATCGTGTGATCCATGGAACCGTCATGAGTTCGCATAATGTATATTATGTTAAATCGATACTTCGTCACGGCGTTGGACAAGCGTGGCTTCGACTCCTTATCATCTCACGTCATATTTTGCGCGGCACTTCCGACTGCGCTGCATCCTGTCCAGCTCCTGCTGTCCAATGTCCGACCGGAGACCGTCGACCCATCATGCGATCGAGAACGTTATCCGCTCCCTTCCCCTGGTTGCTGACCTCCCTGCTCCTCAGCGGATGCGCCCTTAGTCCTGGGGTCGACCGTGAAGCGGAGCCCACGCTCGACCCCGATGCTTTCGAGACGCGCATCGACCAGCTCGAGCAGCAGCTTGTCATGCGCTGTGATCGTACGAATGCTCGCCTCGATGAGCAGTCGCAGCGCCAGGAAACCCTGCTGGCGGAATTCCGCGACGCCGGGGCTACGCTGCGTCATCTGCGCGCCGATATCGAGCGGCTCGAGCAGCGCAGCGAAGGGCCGGAAGTGATAGCGGCCGAGTGCAACGAGCAGCTCGCCGAGAACCTGTCGAACAAGGCGATGGTCGGTCGCGCCGAGTGGATCGGCTTGCCGAATGTCGGCACGTATCTTCGGGCTCGGGTCGATTCCGGCGCCAATACCTCCTCGTTGTCGGCCACCGACATCACCCGCTTCGAGCGTGACGGTGAGGATTGGGTGCGCTTCAAGCTGGGCCTGAACGAAGATGACGTGGTCGTCGAAGACGTGCGCGACGAGTGGATCGAACGCCCCATCGAACGCCGGGTCCGCATCCTCCAGGCGGCGGGCAGCGAATCGCGCCCGGTGGTCAGCCTGCTGATGACCTTGGGGCCGATTCGCGAACCGGTCGAATTCACTCTCAACGATCGCACGCATCTCAACTATCCCGTGTTACTGGGACGTCGCTTTTTGATGGATATCGCCTTGATCGATGTCGCCGAGGACTATCTTCATCCTCGCCCGGAGTTTCCTGGCGGCCGGCCCGCCGCGGAAGCGGCGCAGGACGAAATCAACGACCGGGACGAAGAGGAAGGCTAACGCTTGGCGTCCCCCGCTATTCCTTTGCAAGGATGATTCATGTCGCGTCTGCCCTTCTATATCATCGTGGGTTTGTTGTTGGTGCTGGGTATCGGTACGAGCCTCTACCGGCACATCCAGCTCGAGGTTCCCTGGACACCAGGCGAGCAGCGGCAGGTCTGGGAAGTCGAAGCGATCATCGACTTCGCCGCGCTGGGTGAGCCCGTACGGGTCGACTTCGCACTGCCGTCGCATCAGCTCGGCTATCGCATTCTGACCGAAAACACGGCCTCGCCCGGCTATGGTCTCTCGTTCCTGCAGGATGAGTCCGGTCGTCGCGCACAATGGTCGATCCGACGGGCGACGGGCAGTCAGCAGCTCTACTACTCCGTTCGGCTGCAGGTCACCGAGGATACGCGTCGGCAGCAGGCCAACCGTCCGGAACTGCGAGAAGTCTCTTGGGAACGTCCCTATGATACCGCTGCCGCCCAGGTCATCGAGCGAGCCTGGGCGCGCAGCGCCGATCCCTATACCTTCGCCCGTGAGCTGATCCGCGACTTCAACGAGGAGCGTCAAAGCGAGAACACGCGCCTTTTGCTTACCCAATTCGAGCGCACTCCCCTGCTCGTCCGGCTGCTCAATCAGGCCGGCGTGCATGCGCGCGAGGTAAGCGGCCTGCTATTGGAAGATGGCCGTCGTCGCCAGACCCTGGCGCCGTGGATCCAGGTCTTCGAGGATGAGGAGAACTGGGCGCTGTTCGATCCGCGGACAGGCACGCAGGGGCAGCCCGAGAATCTGCTGCTTTGGGAATCCGGTGGACGTGCCGTGCTCGAGGTTCAGGGCGGGACCAACTCGCGGGTCACCTTCTCGATGCTATCACGCAGCCAGCCTGCCGCCGCCGCGGTGCGCAGCCAACTGGCCGACGACACCCTGCTCAACTTCTCGATCCACAGCCTGCCGCTCGAGGAACAGGCGCTGTTCCAGACCATCCTGCTGATACCCATCGGCGCCCTGGTCGTGGTATTCCTGCGCATCATGGTGGGTCTCAAGACGTCCGGTACCTTCATGCCGGTACTGATCGCCCTGGCCTTTATCCAGACCAGCCTGCCGACGGGGTTGATCGGCTTCCTTCTGGTCGTCTCCGTTGGCCTGGTGATCCGCAACTACCTTTCCTATCTCAATCTTCTGCTGGTGGCGCGAGTCTCGGCGGTCATCATCACGGTGATTGCCATCATCTCGATCTTCTCGGTGCTATCGTATCGGGTCGGACTCAATGCCGGGCTGACGATCACCTTCTTTCCGATGATCATACTGGCCTGGACCATCGAGCGCATGTCGATCCTATGGGAAGAGGAAGGTCCCAAGCAGGTCGTGATTCAAGGTGGCGGCAGCCTCATAACGGCGGTACTGGCGTACCTTGCCATGAACAATCCCTGGATTCGTCACATCACCTTCAACTTCCTGGGCGTGCAGCTCATCATCATGGCGCTGATCATGTTGCTGGGCAACTACACGGGGTATCGCCTGCTCGAACTGAGGCGCTTCAAACCGGTCACCGAGGACTGAACACATGTGGGTACGGCCAAGCCAGCTCAAGCAGCGCGGCATCATCGGCATGAACCGGCGCAACATTCGCTACATCGGTCGCTACAACAGCCGCAAGCTCTATCCGCTGGTCGATGACAAGCTGAAGACCAAGCTGCTTGCCGAGAAGCACGGCATTACGTCGCCGGCGCTGATCGGCACGGTGTCCACCCAATTCGAGGTCAAGGGGCTCGGTGACATGATCGCGGGGCATGACGGCTTCGCCATTAAGCCGGCCAAGGGCAGCGGCGGCAAGGGCATCCTGGTGATCGAGCGCGTCGATCAGGATGGCTACCACAAGCCCAGCGGCGCCCGCCTAAGCCTGGAGGATCTGCATCGTCATGTCTCGAATATCCTGTCGGGGCTCTACTCGCTGGGAGGGGCGGCGGATGTGGCCATGGTCGAGGCGCTCATCAACTTCGACGAGAAGCTCTCCGAGTATACCTACGAAGGTGTGCCGGACATTCGCGTGATCATCTTTCGCGGCTACCCGGTCATGGCCATGATGCGCCTCTCCACGGCAGCTTCCGACGGCAAGGCCAACCTGCACCAGGGGGCCGTTGGCGTGGGGCTCGATATCGCCACCGGCACGGCGGTGCGTGGCGTTCAGTTCGATCGCTCACGGCATGACCACCCCGATACGGGACATGAGCTCGCCAGCCTGCGCATTCCTGACTGGACCAACCTACTCATGCTGGCCGCCGGTTGCTACGAGATGACCGGGCTCGGCTATCTGGGGACCGACATGGTGATTGATCGCCACCGCGGTCCCATGCTATTGGAGCTCAACGCTCGGCCCGGCTTGGCGATCCAGATGGCGAACGGCGAAGGGCTGCGCCGTCGGCTTGATCTCGTGGAAAAGCAGCCGCATGGCCTCGACGTGGAGAAGCGAGTCGCCTTCTCCCAGCACCACTTCGCGCGGCGCGGAGAGCTCCGGACACTCGACGAACAGCCGGCACTGGCCGCTACCTGACCCAGTGCGTAGAATGAGCGCTATTTCAGCCACGCCGGGTCGATCATGACCGATTCAAGCGTCCTGCTTGCGCAGGCCGAAAGACAATGCCAGCGACGCGGGGTGCGCTTCACCCCGATCCGACGTCGCGTTCTCGAAATGATCGCTACGGCAAGTGGCGGTCTGAAGGCCTACGACCTGCTTGATCGTCTTGCCGTCGAGCACGCAGCGGCGCGACCGCCAACCGTCTATCGTGCGCTGGATTTTTTGATCGAGCAGGGGCTGGTGCATCGCATCGAGTCGCTCAACGCCTATGTCGCCTGCCCCTGCCCCGAGCACGCCCATGGCTTTCAACTGCTGATCTGCCGTCACTGCGGCCGTGTCGAGGAGCTCCACCTCGATGACGTCGATGCACAGCTCATCACGCGGGCGCGCGAGCTGGGTTTTCGCGTCGAGCGCCAGACCATCGAACTGCTGGGGAGCTGCGATGTTTGTCTGGGCGCCGCCGCTCAGACCTGATACCGCAACGGACCGATGGAGCCGACAATGGCCGATACCCTGAAGGACCTCGAAGGGGCGCAGCAGGATACTCGCGTGCCTCTTGGCGAAATTCTCGCTGCCGTGCGCTTCAATGGCGACGGCCTGATTCCCGCCATCGCCCAGCAGCATGACAGTGGCGAGGTTTTGATGATGGCCTGGATGAACCGCGAGGCACTGGAAGAGACCTTGACGACCGGGCGCGTCTGCTACTGGTCGCGTTCGCGGGGTAAACTGTGGCGCAAGGGCGAGTCATCCGGCCAGCAGCAGCACCTGCGCACGGCAAGCCTCGATTGCGATGGCGATACTCTTCTGCTGCAGGTGGAGCAGACCGGGCCGGCATGTCATACCGGCCGGCGAAGCTGTTTCTACATCGCACTGGAAGGCAATGCGGCGCGTATCGTCAGCGAACCGCTGATCGACCCCGACATTCTCTACCACCGGCCCTCGGGCGGGGCCTGAGCCATGGCCCGCCGACAGCCCTCCTGGCTTGCCGCCATCGGTCGTTGGGCCGGCTGCGGCCTGGGGCTGGTATTGATCGGCCTGGTCAAGCTCTATCAGTTCACGCTGAGCCCGCTGCTGGGCCCGCGCTGTCGTTTCTGGCCCAGCTGTTCCCACTATACCGCCGAGGCGATCCGTGTACACGGCCCGCTACGTGGCGGCTGGTTGGGTGCCAGGCGGATCGTGCGTTGTCATCCGGGCAATCATGGCGGCATCGATCCCGTGCCGGGTGGGCCTAGCGAGGCGCTTTGCCGCGAGGACCCCGAGCTCGACGAGCATTTTGGCTGCCAGCGTACCGAATGCGGGGACAAGCGTCCTCTTCTGTAGTAGCCCGCTACCACCCTCCTCGGCTCGTGCCATGCCAGACTGACGCTGGCAGCCAATCACAACAAGCCGATGAGGAGACATGCCATGCCCGCCAAGCGACTGCTCTTGCTGTGTGGCGATTTCGCCGAAGATTACGAAACCATGGTGCCCTTTCAAGCCCTTCAGGCCGTGGGCCATCGCGTCGACGCCGTCTGTCCCGACAAGCGGGCTGGCGATACCATCGCGACCGCCATCCATGATTTCGAGGGCGACCAGACCTACAGCGAAAAGCCTGGTCACCGTTTCACGCTCAATGCCGATTTCGCCGATGTGGATCCGGTCGAATACGATGGATTGGTGGTGGTCGGTGGGCGCGCCCCGGAATACCTGCGACTCAACGAGCGCGTCATCGAATTGGTGCGCCACTTCTTCTCCGCCGATAAGCCGGTGGCGGCGATCTGTCACGGCGCACAGCTGCTGGCCGCCGCTCGCGTGCTGGAAGGGCGCCGTTGTTCGGCCTATCCCGCCTGTCGCCCCGAAGTGGAGCTGGCCGGCGGTCGCTATGCCGATATCGCCGTGGACGACGCCGTGACCGACGGCAACCTGGTCACGGCACCTGCCTGGCCGGCTCATCCAACCTGGCTCGCGCAATTCCTGGCCGTACTGGGCACTCGCATCGAGCTTTGAGCCGCCTTGCCCCGCCGCCTGTCCGGCGCCATGATTAAGGCGCCGGCAGGCCAGCAAGGAGGGAACGAGATGTGCAGGCTCTTCATCGGTGCCGATCCGGATCTCTGGGAGCCCCAGACGCGCTCCATGCGCCTGGATGGTGTCTCGACCAGCGTTCGTCTGGAGCGATTCTTCTGGGAGGTACTCGAAGAAATCGGTCGGCGAGATGGTCTCTGCCTCAGCCGATTGGTGGCCAAGCTATCACGCGAATGTGCCGAGGCGGGCCATGACGGGGAAAACTTCGCCTCCTTCCTGCGTGTCTGCTGTGGGCGCTATCTGGCACTGCAACGGGTGGGCGAGATCCCGGCCGCTCGGGACGCCCCCATCGCCGGGTTGGATGCCGAAGGCATCCTGCTGCGCGAGCGCCGCCGTCGTGCCCGCAACCGCGCCTCCGGTCAGGCCGAGGCCGCTTCCTGCTCGGCGACTTCATAGATCCTGCCGAGCATGGCGTGCAGCCCGTTGCTGCGTGTCGGCGAGAGGTGCTTGTCGAGGCCGAGGTTTTTCAGGAAGTGCGGGCTGGTGTCGCGAATCTCCTGGGCCGGACGGTCATTGTAGATGCGCATCAGCACGGCGATCAGCCCCGAAACGATGGCGGCATCCGACACCGCATCGAAGTGCAGCGTCTCGCCATCGCGCCGATGGTGCATCCAGACATTCGACTGGCAGCCCTGGATCTTGTGCTCGGGCGTCTTCCACGCATCGGGAAACGGTGGCAGTTGCTTGCCCATGTCGATGATGTACTGGTAGCGATCCATCCAGTTATCGAACATCTCGAACTCTTCCTGCAGCGCCTGCTGCGCTTGCTCGGCCGTGGCTTCGGTCGTCATGAGGCCTCCGTTATTGGGCAGATTGTTCATTATACCGACTCATCCGGGGCGGCGTCCGCCCCGAAGCGGCAAGCCATGTAGCGACAACTGGCGATGCCACTCCTCATCTTCGGTATGCAGGTAGCGCGCCGTCGTGTCCAGTCGCGCATGCCGCGCCGTGCTGGCGAGATAGCGTAGTTCGATGCCGGCCTGGGCCTGGTGCGTGAGGGCGGTATGGCGCAGCCAATGAGGCGTGGCGGCACGCAGTCGCGCGACCTGGGCGGCTGCCGCCTCTCCTGCCTCGGCTTCCAGGGCTGCCGCCGCCTGGCGGAAGGTCTCGCGAATCAACCGGTAAAGCTGGTTATCCCCCAGGGCGCTCTGGCCATCGAGGCGACGCAGCAGAGCGCCCGTTTCACCGTGCCGTGGCTCGGGCGGCAGGTCCAGTGCCAGGCGCCATTCTCGCAGCAGGTGCATCAAGTCCGCGGGAGCCGGCACGCGAGCCGCTTTGCCGCCCTTCCCTATCACTTGCCACCACCAGCGGTTTTCCCGCTGATGAAAGTCGCCCATTCGTGCGTTGGCCATTTCCCCGAGACGTGGCGCCACTAGATAGGCGAAAGCGAAGAGCAGGCGGCGACGTTGCCACAGATACCGTTCGCGGCGGCTGGCTCCCGCAGCGGGAGGCCGCTCGAGCCACTGCCATAGCCATTCCCAGAGCGGCCGCTCCAGATAGCGATCGATGCCGGGCTGGCGATTGTCGAGGCGCCGGCGCTTGTCGCGCATCAGGCGGAAGGGGTTGTGCTCTACCCAACCCGCCTCCACCAGCCAGGCGAACATGCCTTGCAGGATCACCAGGCTCTGCCGGCGACTGGCCGGCGACAACGGTCCGCGGAACGGACGCCAATCCGGTGAGCTTCGTGGTCGCGCCGGCCCTATCCAGGCATGGCGTGGTGTCGGTGCGGCCAGAAACGCCTCGAAGGCATCCAGATCCTCTCGGCGAAGTGTTGCGAGTCCCTTGCCCTGCACTTCCAGCCATAGCAAGAGGCGCTCGGCCTCTCGCCGATAGCTACGCAGGGTCCTGGGGCTGGCCCGGTATTCACCGAGCCAGCGTGCGACGGCCTCGGCGTCGCTCGTTGCCCGAAGGCGTGACATTGCATGGGATGACGTCGGCAACGGGTTGAGCGGTTGCGCCGCGACGGGCGCCCCTTCTGACGCTAAGGCGTGCGGCGCCGCCCTGCCTGTGTCCGTGTCGCTGGCGTTCATCATGAAGTTTGGCACCGTCACCCTCTGCTCTGCTCGTGGCAGTGTCGTCGCTTGGCCATTAAAATTCAAGATAAGACGGGTAATCTTGAATTAATTGTCTTTTTCGTTATGTATATTACGTAATTACAGATTACGTAATTTCTTTCGCCCATCCGGGAAAGCCGCTATCCTTGGCAAGTCAGCGGGGCGCATGGAAACAGGTACAACCAGCAAGGCCTGTCGCGTGAGGCAAGGAGCAAATCGCCACATCACACAAGGAGACCGTCATGGCACGCAGCGGTGTGCAGTACGAGGATGTTCAGCAGGCAATCGACGCCCTGCTGGCCAAGGGAGAAGCGCCTAGCGTCCAAAAAATTCGTGAAATATTGGGTACCGGCAGCTTCACCACCATCGGCGACCACCTGAGAGAGTGGCGCTGCCAGCGCGAGCGCAATCGCGACCTTCCTGCGTCCCAGGCCATGCCCGAGCCGGTGCTGCAGCTGGCGGAGAGCCTATGGCAGCGGGCCCAGGAGTCGGCCGCCGAGACATTGACCGGCTACCGGGAAGAAGCCGATCGTCGCATCGCCGAGGCTCAAGCCGCCATGCAGGAGGCCCAGCGTCAGGTCGAGGATGCCGAGCAGCGTGAAGCCGCCCTTTCCGCCCACCTGGCAGGCACTGAGCAGCGCCTGGAGTCTCGCAGTGCGGCATTGGCCAAGGTCGAAAGTGAGCGCGACCAGGCGCTCGAGCGAGCGCGTCAGTTCGAGGAGCGCCTGGCGCGCAGCCTGCAGCAGCTCGACAAATTGCAGAAGGAGAACGAGCGGCAGGCCCAGGCGCATCATCAAGCGCTGGCTGATCGTGATGCCCAGCACTTGGCGCGACTCAACCAGGAGGAGCAGCGCCACGAAGCCGCCGAAGCGCGTCTCATGGGCCTGCTCGATGAGGCACGGCAAGAGCGGCTAACGGCGGAGAAGCGCCATGCCGCGACCCTGCAGCAGCAGGAGAAGCGTCAGGAAAACCTGCAGCTCCAGTTGCGCGAGACCCAGAATGCGCTGTCTCGGGAAGAAAAGCAGCATCGCGAGACCCAATGGGCACGGAGCCGCGCCGAGGAGCGCATCGATACCCTGCGTCACGAGCAGTCGCTCTTGCAGGCGCGCATCGAGGATCAGAAGCGCCATCTCGACGAGCAGGCCGCCCGCCTGCGCACGCTTGAGTCGGAGCTGTTGCGCCGCACCTGGATGACCGAAGACGAAGCTCGGGCGGTGCGTCGTAGCGAAGAGGGGGGCGGAACGAAGGAGGGCTCCCAACTGGAGCCCTCCGAGGATCATGGCTGAGCGGGCCCGCTCGCTGCCTGTCGTAGCGAGCGGGCTCATGGTCGGCAGGACTCAGCGATAATAGGCGTTGGTGGTGTCGGTGTGATCGGTCACGTCGCGGATGCCGGCCAACTCGGGGATGCGTTCCATCAGTGTCTTCTCGACCCCTTCCTTGAGCGTGAGATCGACCGCGGCACAGCCCTGGCAGCCGCCGCCGAAGGCCAACACCGCCACCTGCTCCGCGGTCAGCTCGACCAGTTTGATCTCGCCGCCATGAGCCGCCAACCCTGGGTTGATTTCACTGTAGAGGATATAGTTGACCCGGTCCTCGATCGGGCTGTCGGCATTGACCTTGGGCATCTTGGCGTTGGGCGCTTTGATGGTGAGCTGCCCCCCCATGCGGTCGGCGTTGAAGTCGACGATCGCCTCCTCGAGGAAGGGAATGCTGTGCTTGTCGACGAAGACGGCGATCTTCTGCAGCTCCAGCTTTTCGTCGCTCGGCTCTTCCTCGCCGGGCCGGCAGTAGGCCAGGCAGGTCTCGGCATACGGCGTGCCGGGCTGGGTAATGAAGATACGCACCGCGATACCCTCGACGTTCTGCTTCTCGAGCAGCTCGGCAAGGTATTCCTGGGCGCTGTCGGTAATCCGGATGATCTCGCTCATGGTGTTCTCGCTGGTCGGGCCGTCGCCCCGCCGGGCTGGCCATAAGTGACATGCCGTTATGGTAAGCAAATCCAAGGCGCGAGACAATCCCGACTGTTTTGGTCGGCTTTTGATCGCCCCTGCCCTCAAGCGCTTGCTTTTGCTACCATGGTCGGCCCAAACGACCGCCCGACAAGGTGCCACAAGGCACCGCTGCGGTTATACCTTGGACGTGACTTCGCTGGAGACCGACCCGACCCATGGCCGCCCTACCCTCTGCACTGACCGCCACTCTCTCCGAGCGTCTTGGCGAGCGCATCCTGATGCTGGATGGCGGCATGGGCACCATGTTGCAGAATGCCCGGCTCGACGAGGCCGACTTTCGCGGCGAACGCTTTCGGGACTGGCCCTCCGAGCTCAAGGGCAACAACGACCTGCTGGCCCTGACCTGCCCCGCCCTCGTCTCGCGCATTCATCGCCAATATCTCGAGGCCGGCGCGGATATCGTCGAGACCAACACCTTCAACAGCACCCGGCTCTCCCAGGCCGATTATGGCATGGAGGCGCTGGTTCCCGAGCTCAATCGCGAATCGGCGCGTCTGGCGCGCGAAGTGTGCGATGCGGTGGCGGCCGAGACCGGCATGCCGCGCTATGTGGCCGGCGTGCTGGGGCCCACCTCACGCACCGCTTCGCTATCCCCCGACGTCAACGATCCGGCCAGACGCAACGTTACCTTCGATCAGCTGCGTGATAACTACTACGAGGCGGCCGAGGCGCTGATCGAGGGTGGCGCCGACCTGATCCTGATCGAGACGATCTTCGACACGCTCAATGCCAAGGCAGCGATCTTCGCCCTCGAGACCTTGTTCGAAGCGCGCGGGGAGCGGTTGCCGGTAATGATCTCGGGTACCATCACCGACGCCTCCGGACGCACCCTTTCCGGCCAGACCTCGGAGGCGTTCTGGAACTCGGTGCGACACGCCAAGCCGCTCTCCATCGGCCTCAACTGTGCGTTGGGTGCTGAGGAGCTGCGCCCCTATCTCGAAGAGCTTGCCACCAAGGCCGATACCTTCGTCTCCGCCCATCCCAACGCCGGGCTTCCCAACGAATTCGGCGAGTACGACCAGACCCCGGAAGAGATGGCCGCCATCGTCGCGGAGTTTGCCTCGAGCGGCCTGGTCAATATCATCGGCGGCTGCTGCGGCTCGACGCCCGAACACATCGCCGCGATCCATGCCGCCATCCAGGGCCTGCCGCCGCGACAGGTTCCCGAGCGGCCGCGCGCCTGCCGTCTTTCCGGGCTCGAGCCGTTCAACATCGAGAAGGATTCGCTGTTCGTCAACGTCGGCGAGCGCACCAACGTCACCGGATCCGCGCGTTTCAAGAGGCTGATCGTGGAGGAAGACTACACCACGGCGCTCGAAGTGGCGCTCGAGCAAGTGGAGAACGGCGCTCAAGTCATCGACATCAACATGGATGAAGGCATGCTCGAGTCCGAGGAGGCGATGGTGCGCTTCCTCAACCTGATCGCCGGCGAACCCGACATCGCCCGCGTGCCGATCATGATCGATTCCTCCAAATGGGAAATCATCGAGGCCGGGCTCAAATGCGTGCAGGGCAAGGCGGTGGTCAACTCCATCTCGCTCAAGGAGGGCGAAGCGGCCTTCCGCGAGCAGGCGACATTGTGCCGACGCTACGGCGCCGCCGTGGTGGTCATGGCCTTCGATGAAGCCGGTCAGGCCGATACCTTCGCACGCAAGACCGAGATTTGTCAGCGCGCCTATACCCTGTTGGTGGAGGAGATCGGCTTCCCACCGGAAGACATCATCTTCGACCCCAATATCTTCGCCATCGCCACCGGCATCGAGGAGCACGACAACTACGCGGTGGACTTCATCGAAGCCACCCGCTGGATTCGCGAGCACCTGCCCCACGCCATGGTGTCGGGCGGCGTCTCCAACGTCTCGTTCTCCTTCCGCGGCAACAACCCTGTGCGCGAGGCGATTCACTCGGTTTTCCTATACCACGCGATCCGAGCCGGTCTGACCATGGGCATCGTCAACGCCGGCCAGCTGGCGGTCTACGATGATTTGCCGGCGGAGCTGCGCGAAGCGGTCGAGGATGTGGTGCTCAACCGTCGCCGTGACGCCACCGAACGCCTGGTCGATCTGGCCGAGAAGTACAAGGGCGATGGCAGCGGCACGGCGCGCAAGGAAGATCTGGAATGGCGCAGCTGGGAGGTGGAAAAGCGCATCGAGCATGCCCTGGTCAAGGGCATCACCGCCTTCATCGAGGAAGATACCGAACTTGCCCGCCAACGCGCCACGCGCCCCATCGAAGTGATTGAGGGCCCGCTGATGGACGGCATGAACGTCGTCGGCGATCTGTTTGGTGCCGGCAAGATGTTTCTCCCCCAGGTGGTGAAGTCGGCCCGTGTCATGAAGCAGGCGGTGGCTTACCTCATCCCCTACATCGAGGCGGAAAAGCGCGAGCTTTCCCAGGGCGAGAGTCAAGCCAAGGGCAAGATCGTCATGGCCACGGTCAAGGGCGACGTGCATGACATCGGCAAGAACATCGTCGGCGTGGTCCTGCAGTGCAATAACTATGACGTGGTCGACCTCGGCGTGATGGTGCCTGCCGAGAAGATCCTGCAGACCGCGCGCGCGGAGAAGGCCGATATCATCGGCCTTTCGGGTCTGATCACACCCTCGCTGGATGAGATGGTCCACGTGGCCAAGGAGATGCAACGCCAGGGCTTCTCCCTGCCGCTGCTGATCGGCGGCGCGACCACATCCAAAGCGCACACGGCGGTGAAAGTCGAACCGCAGTACAATGAGCCGGTAATCTATGTCGCCGATGCCTCGCGCGCGGTGGGCGTGGCGGGAAAGCTTCTATCGCCCACGCTCAAGTCCGCTTATGTGGCCGAGATCAAGACCGAATACGAGCAGGTGCGGGACCGTAATGCCAAGCGTCGACCCAAGGCCGCCGACCTGAGCTACGCCGAAGCCCGCCAGCGCAAGCTGCCCATCGATTGGGACGGCTATACCCCACCCAGGCCCACCCTCGCCGGACTCAAGATATTCGACGGCTACGATATCGAGGAGCTGGTCGAGCGCATCGACTGGACGCCCTTCTTCATGAGCTGGGAACTGGCGGGTAAATATCCCAAGATCCTCGACGATGCGGTGGTCGGCGAGGCGGCGCGCAACCTGTTCGACGATGCCCAGCAGATGCTGCGCAAGCTGATCGACGAGAAGCACGTCGAGGCGCGCGGTGTGATCGGCCTGTGGCCGGCCAACAGCGTCGACGACGATGTCATCGAGGTGTATGCCGACGAAGCGCGCGCCCAGGTCATTGAGCGGCTGCACCACATTCGTCAGCAGACCACCAAGAACCGCGACGGCGTGTGCTATAGCCTGGCGGATTTCATTGCGCCCAAGGAGAGCGGCAAGCCCGACTGGATCGGTGGTTTTGCCGTAACCACCGGGCACGGTGTCGAGGCCTTGGCCGAGCGCTACAAGGCTGCCGGCGACGACTACAGCGCCATCATGGTCCAGGCCTTGACTGACCGGTTGGCGGAAGCATTCGCCGAGCGCATGCACGAGCGCGTGCGCAAGGAGTTCTGGGGCTACGTTCCCGACGAAACGCTCGACAACGATGCGTTGATCGCGGAGAAGTACCAGGGTATCCGACCGGCACCGGGCTACCCCGCGTGCCCCGACCATACCGAGAAGCGCACGCTGTTCCGGCTGCTGGCGGCCACTGAGAATGCCGGTATCGAGCTGACTGAGAGCTTCGCCATGTGGCCGGCCGCGGCGGTGTCGGGTTGGTATTTCTCCCATCCCCAGTCGAAGTACTTCTCGACCGGCAAGATCACGCGCGATCAGGTCGAGGCACTGGCCGAGCGCAAAGGCATGAGCCTCGGAGAGATGGAACGCTGGCTGTCGCCGGTGCTCTCCTACGATCCAAGCTGACTCGCTTGGCCATGTGCAAACGCTCGTGCCGCTGGTGCGGGCTTCCTTTCCTTCATGAAACCTGACGGATGCTGCCCGACTCGATCCGCCGCCAGAGAATCCTGCGCCTCGCCGTGCCGATCATCGCGGCCATGGTGACCCAGAGCTTGATCAACCTGGTCGACGCCGCACTGGTCGGCTCGCTCGGCGAAGTCCCCCTGGCCGGCGTGGGTATCGGCGGCTATGCCATGTTCCTGATTACCGCGCTGGTGTTCGGGCTCTCTTCGGGCGTGCAGGCGCAAACCGCACGGCGCCACGGCGAGCAAGCTTGGCAGTTGCGTGCCCTGCCGCTCAATGCGGGGTTGGTCATTGCGCTGTTGATATCGCTGCCCGTCACCCTGCTCTGCCTGTGGCAGGCGCCACGGCTGATGGAGCTACTCAATCCCGATAGGGAGGTGAATGCCGTGGCAGTGGATTACTTCCGCTGGCGGGTGCTGTCGCTCGTTGCCGTGGCGATGATCTTCTGCTTTCGCGGCTACTGGAACGGTATCCAGCAGAGCGGCCACTACCTGCGCATCATGCTGGTGATGCACGTCGTCAACGTGGCGACGAGCGTCTGCCTGATATTCGGCTACCTGGGGTTGCCTAGGATGGCGGCCGCCGGTGCGGGCGCCGGTACCAGCCTTTCTCTTTTCGCCGGGCTATTGCTCTGGGCCCGGATCAGCGTGCGCCATGCCGTGCCCAGCGGCTTCCTGGCCGCCCTGCCGTGCCGAACGACTCTGGCCGCGACGCTGCGCCTGGCTACCCCGCACTCTTTCCAGCAGCTCTGGTTCGCCGCCGGCTACGCGGCGTTATTCTGGATTCTGGGACGGATCGACACAGCCAGCGTCGCGGTGGGCCATGTGCTGGTGAACCTTTCGCTGTTGCTGATTCTGCCCGGCGTCGGTCTCGGCATGGCCGCCATGAGCCTGGTGGGACAGTCGCTTGGCCGACAGGCACCCGGGGAAGCCCACCGCTGGGGCTGGGACGTGGTGCGCCTGGCCTGGCTCTGCCTGGCGGCGCTGGCGCTGCCCATGATGCTGCTTCCCGATCAGGTGCTGGGGCTGTTCCTGCATGACCCGAACCTGATAGCCTTCGCCCGGGTGCCGCTACAGCTGACCGCCGTCATGATCGTGCTCGATGCCGCCGCTTTGGTGCTGGGCCAAGCCCTGCTCGGTGCCGGCGCCAATCGCACCGTGATGACCACGACGCTGACGCTGCAGTGGCTGGTGTTCCTGCCGCTCGCCTGGTGGGTCGGGGTGGAACTCGGGCATGGGCTGGTGGGCATCTGGTGGGTGCAACTGGGCTACCGGGCTCTCAACTCGGCTTGGTTCGCCTTGATCTGGCAGCGGCGACAATGGCTGCAGCTACAGGTATAGCGAGATGAGTGGCTTGACGTCTTATATGACTTTTCGTATAAAAAATATGAATATTTATTCTTTCATAGAATAATGCCCGAGGCGTTAAGGTGCCTCCTTGACGCTTCGCCATTCCCCTAGCAGCAGGACCGGCTGAATGTATCGCTACGACACCCATGATCAGACCCTGGTCAATGAACGCGTCGCCCAGTTTCGCGACCAGATGAGCCGCTATCTGGCCGGGCGCATCAGCGACGAGGAGTTTCTGCCGCTGCGCGTGCAGAACGGGCTCTATGTCCAGCGGCATGCGCCGATGCTGCGCATCGCCATTCCCTACGGCATGCTGGCGTCCTATCAGTTGCGCAAGCTGGGCGATCTGGCGCGCGACTACGACCGCGGCTATGGCCATTTCACCACGCGCACCAATCTTCAGCTCAACTGGCCGAAGCTGGAAACGGTACCGGACATGCTGGCCGAGCTGGCCAGCGTGCAGATGCACGCGATCCAGACCAGCGGCAACGACATCCGCAACACCTCCACCGACCAGTTTGCCGGCGTTGCCGAGGACGAAGAGGTCGATCCGCGGCCCTGGTGCGAGCTGATTCGTCAATGGTCCACCTTTCACCCCGAGTTCACCTACCTACCGCGCAAGTTCAAGATCGCCGTGACCGGTGCCGCCGAGGACCGTGCAGCGATACAGGTGCATGACGTCGGTCTGCGCCTGTGGCGCGACGAGGAGGGCGAGGTGCGCGTGCGGGTGCTCGCCGGCGGTGGACTGGGGCGTACGCCGATGATCGGCGAGATCGTACGCGACGACCTCCCCTGGCAGCACCTGCTGACGTATCTCGAGGCCCTGGTCCGGGTCTACAACCAGTTCGGCCGCCGCGACAACAAGTTCAAGGCCCGCATCAAGATTCTGGTCAAGGCGCTGGGCGTCGAGGAGTTCCGCCGGCGCGTCGACGCCGAATGGGCGCACCTCAAGGACGGGCCACAGACGCTGACGCGCGAGGCCGTCGAGGCGATGCAGTCGCACTTCGTCGACCCCGAACGGCGCCCCGTCAGCGACGAGGCGGTTGCCGACTTCGAGCGCTTGCGCGGCGAGAACCGCGCCTTTGCCCGCTTCGTCACCAACAACGTGCAGGGGCACAAGGTGCCCGGCTACAAGGCCGTGACCCTGGCGCTCAAGCGCCGCGGCCACTCGCCCGGCGATCTCACCTGGGAGCAGATGCATCAGGTCGCGGACCTGGCAGACGAATACAGCTACGGTGAGATTCGCGTCACCCACGAGCAGAATCTAGTGCTGGCCGACGTGCCGCTCGATCGGCTCGAGGAGCTTTGGCATCGACTCGAGGAGCTCGGTCTGGCAAATCCCACCGTGGGTACCCTGGCCGACCTGATCTGCTGCCCCGGCGGTGACTATTGCGCCCTGGCCAACGCCAAGTCGATTCCGGTCGCCCAGGCGATTCAGGAGCGCTTCGAGGATTTCGATTTCCTCTATGACCTGGGGCCGCTGGATCTCAATATCTCCGGTTGCATGAACGCTTGCGGACACCACCACGTCGGTCATATCGGCATCCTCGGCGTCGACAAGAAGGGCGAGGAGTGGTACCAGATCTCGCTCGGCGGCGCCCAGGGCAACGAATCATCGCTGGGCAAGATTCTCGGCCCCTCGTTCGACCGCGAGAGCGTTCCGGACGTCATCGACAAGGTGCTGCAGGTCTATGTCGGCCAGCGCATCGAAGGTGAAACCTTCATCGAGACCTATCGCCGCATCGGCCTCAAGCCTTTCAAGGAGCGGGTATATGCCTGATCAAGAGACTTCCGTGCGCCCCTTCATTCGCGCCGGTCAGCCGGCCGAAGACCGCTGGGTGCTGGTTCGTGAAGAGGATGCGGCCCTGCCCGACTCCCCCGCGATCGTGCCGCTGGCGCGCTGGCTGGAGCGGGAAGCAGGCAGCGAACTGGCGCCATGGCTGTCGAGCGATACCGAACTGACGCCGGAGCTGGCTGACGCGTTGGTCGTCGCGCCGCTGATCGCCATCGACTTTCCCAAGTTCACCGATGGGCGCGGCTACAGCCTGGCACGCCTGCTGCGCGAGCGCTACGGCTACGATGGCGAGGTGCGTGCCATCGGCGACGTACTGGTCGACCAGGTCTTCTTCCTCTCTCGCTGCGGCTTCGACGCGTTATCACTACGCGAGGACCAGTGGCTCGAAGACGCGCTGCGTGCGCTCAACGCATTCAGCCGCGCCTATCAGCCCGCCGTCGACGAACCGGAGCCGCTGTTCCGTCACCGTCTGCGTGAAGCCGTGAAGCGGGCAGAACCGGCGCTGGTCTGAGGCGCTCACCAGGCTGATCTTCGCTGTTTCAGCGAAACCGCTTTACCGTCAAGCCGGCCCCCGGGCCGGCTTGACGCGTTGTGCGCGACATTAGCCGCGACGCTTCTGCTGACGTTCGCGGTTGTCCGCTCTTGCCCGTTCACTCTTGCGCAGCATTACCCAGGTGGCCCCAAGGCCGCCATCGGCTTGCTGCGCCGATACATAGGCCTGCACCTCCTCGAATTGAATCAGCCACTTGGCCAGGTAAGAGCGAAGGACATTGGCGGGGCTGTCGATCTCTTGGCCACGGCCGTGCACGATGAGCACGGAGCGAAGATCATGGGCGTAGGCGTCGCGAATGAAGGATGGCAGCATGCGACGACATTCCCCCAAGGGACGACGCAGCAGGTGCAGGCGCGTCTGGGCCGGATACCCCCCATGCCGTAGCCGGTCGACCACCCCTTGCTGGATGCCGTCGCGCCTGACTTCAATGGGATCGAACGGCGGCAGCAGCTCGACGAAATCATCCGAGAGGAAGCTATCCTGGGCGATCTCTGCCTGGGCGCTCTCGCGCCGGGCCAATTGTGCCTCGGTGGGATGGCGGCGACGCGGCCCGGGGTTGGCTCGATTGTCGCTTCTGCGCAGCGGCTTCACATCTCCCATCAGCGCCCTGAAATCGTGATCCTCGTGTGCCGACTGGGTCATGGCATCCTCCGCTGTGTTCGAGCCTTGCCCTCATGCTAGCAGAGTGCCAAGTAGGGTTAGAACCGGACAGCCCCCTATCTGCCATGGCAGCATAGCGCTGCTCCCGCTACCTGTCGCCGCTTCTGCTACGAGGTAAACGCATGCGTCCTCCCCATGTCGCCGTTGGTCTGCTGATGCTGATCTTCGCTCCACTAGGCTGGCTGTGGCTCACCCTGCTCAGCCCCTTCACCTATGAGCGGCCTGCGCACCTGCCCGATATCGAGCCAGGGCGGCATCGCGTCTTCGTCTACGGCACCCTGCGTCTCGCCCCGGTGCGTTGGGTGGTGATGGGGCGGGCGGGAGAGACGCAGCCAGCGGTTATCGAGGGCTATCGCCGTGAGGCACTCGACTTGGAGGCGTCTCCCGAAGACCGGGTCCGGGGCGAGGTGATTATCGTCAATGCCGAGGAGTTGAGACGCCTGGATCGCTATGAGCGCCTCGGCATTCGCTATGAAAGAGTTCCCATGCGCCTGGCGGACGGTCAGCTGGCCTGGGTCTATCGTCGCCGCGACGAAGCCGCGCAGCCGCATCCGGCCATCGATGGAACCTGATGGGCGAAGCGTCGGGGCAGACTGCGGTTGTGGCCGGCATGGCGGCCCTTCTACAATACGGGTCTCTTTCAAGGATCGAGGAGTCTCGCCATGGCCATCACGCTCTATCACAATCCTCGCTGTTCCAAGTCCCGTCAGGCGCTGGCACTGCTCGAGGAGCACGGCGCCGAGGTCACGGTGCGCCGCTACCTCGACGATCCGCTGAGCGAGGAGGAGTTGCGTGACCTGATGTCGCGCCTGGATGCCGACGGCGAGCGACTGGTGCGTACCCAGGAGCCCGAGTGGCAAGAAGTCGAAATCAACCTGGAGGACCAGGAGCAGGTGATCCGTGCCATCGTCACCCATCCCAAGCTGATGGAGCGGCCCATCGCCGACGATGGCAAGCGAGCCGTGATCGGGCGTCCGCCAGAGGATGTGCTCGCCCTGGTTCATGCCGCCGACTGATACGCTCCCCTCGTCCACTTCTATCGGGAAACACGATGCGCGAACCCCTGCCCTACGTGCTGATCCTGTATTACTCCCGCCACGGTGCCACACGAACCATGGCTGAACAGTTTGCCGTCGGTGTCGAATCCTGCCCCGGCATCGAGGCGCGCCTGCGTACCGTGCCGCCGGTGTCTCCCACCTGCGAAGCCGTCGATCCCGAGATCCCCGCCGAAGGCGCCATCTATGCCGATCTCGACGATCTGCGCCACTGCGCCGCGCTGGCACTGGGCAGTCCGACCCGTTTCGGCAACATGGCTGCACCGCTCAAGTACTTCATCGATTCGACCAGCGCGCTATGGGTGAACGGTGCGCTCGTGGACAAACCGGCGACCGCCTTTACCTCGACATCGAGCCTGCATGGCGGACAGGAAACCACCCTGGTTTCCATGCTGTTGCCGTTGCTGCACCACGGCATGGTATATGCGGGGCTGCCCTATAGCGAGACCGACCTGATGACTACCACTGCCGGCGGCACGCCCTACGGATCGAGTCACGTGGCCGGCCAGCGCAGCGATCAACCGCTCGCCGACGCCGAGCGCCGCCTGGTGCGTGCGCAGGGTCGGCGGTTGGCCCGTCTGGCCCTGGCGCTAGATGGCATGCGGGAAGCACCATGAGGCGCTGGGTCGAGGAGCTCGAGGCGCGCCATGGACTGGCCCTGTTGACCGAGCGCAGCCGTCGCCTGGTTCTGGGGAGCTACGGCATCCTCTTTCTTCTGCTGGTATGGAGCGGGCTGGCGATGGAGGCCGGTACCCATCCCTTGACCCCTATCATCGTACGCATCCTGCCCCTGGCACTGTTCCTGCCGTCGATTCTCGGCCGGCGACCGCGCGGGCATGCCTGGCTGGCCTTCGTCAGCCTGCTCTATTTCATCCAGGGAGTCATGGTGGCCACCCTGCCGGGCCAGGCCCTGCTGGGAGGGCTGGAAGCCCTGGCCTCGCTGGCGCTGTTCACAGGGTGCATGTTCTACGCCCGCTTTCGCAGCCGCCAGCTCAAGACCTATCACGGGTAACGTGCGCAGGGATGAACGACGCCATGGTTCGCGCGAGTGTTATGCAGTCCGACACCAGCGGCGACCATGTAGAAAAACGATGAGGAGAACGCCATGACACGCAACATTGCCGAGATTCGACGCGACTACGAAGGCGGCAGGCTGGATGAGGGCATGGTCCCCGAGGACCCCATGATGCTGTTCGACGAGTGGCTGATTCTCGCGCTGGATGCCGAAGGTGACGACGGCAATACGATGACGCTCGCCACGGCTGACAGCCAGGGCCTGCCGCATGCACGTATCGTGCTGCTCAAGGGCTATGATGACCGGGGGCTGGTCTTTTATACCAATTACCACAGCCACAAGGGCAGCGAGCTGACCAACGTGCCCCATGCAGCGCTGGTGTTCTGGTGGCCCTCGCTGGGTCGGCAAGTCCGTGTCGAGGGGGGCGTCGAGCAGGTCAGCGAAGAGGAATCGAACGCCTATTTCGATAGTCGTCCGCGGGCCAGCCAACTGGGCGCATGGGTGGCGACCCAGAGCGTGGTAATTCCCGACCGCAACTGGATTGAGGAACGCCAGCATCGCTTCGAACAGGCGTACGAGGGCCAGACTATCCCCCGGCCAGGGCACTGGGGCGGCTATCGTGTCGTGCCCCAGATGATCGAATTCTGGCAGGGACAACCGAGCCGCCTGCACGACCGTATCCGCTACGAGCTGCGAGACGGCACCTGGCACTCGTTCCGTATGGCGCCCTGACGCCATGCCGATGCGTCCCGCCACACGGCGGGGCGTTCGCCGTCTTCACTCCGGCAGGCTCTCCAGGCGATGACGCTGCCATTCGCTTTCCGGCTCGTTGAGACGCATTACCGCATCGATCACCTGCTCCTCCATGTTGTATCGGCAGCGGAAGCCCAGGTATTTCATCAGCGCCCGCATGGGATGGTTGTCGACCATGACCTTGCCGACCATTTCCAGCGTGCCCACGCTCTTGCAGTAGCTGATCATCTTCTTCATTAACAGACTGCCGAGCCCCTGCCCCGCCATGTCGTCGCGCACGATGATCGAGAACTCGGTACGTATGTTGTCCGGATCGTTCCATACCCGCACCACGCCAAGCATTTCCTTGTCGCCCTGTTCGTGCTGATGCTCGGCGATGAAAGCCATCTGGCGGTCGTAATTGATGTGCGACAGAATCGATAGATCGCGCTGACTCAGGTCGGACTTGTTGTGGAAGTAGCGAAAACGAATGCTCTCCTCCGACAGCTGGCTGTGAAAGCGGGTGATCAGCGGAGCGTCCTCGGCGCGGATGGGGCGCACCTCGACTCGCATGCCGTTGTTGAGAGTGACCCACTCGCGCAGCTCTTCAGGATAGGGAATGATCGCGAAGCGAGCAGGCGCTCCGAGGTCGAGGGCGAAATCCACGGCCAGCATGCCATCCCGGTTGAGCAGCAGCGGATTGAGCTCCAGGCCACGCAGTTCGAGCAGGTCGGAGGCCATCTGCGACAGCTTGACCAGTAGCTGGCAGAGCCGCTCCAGGTCCCGCTCGGCATGCGTGGAATGTTCACGTATCAAGCGTGCGGCGTGGGTCCGCCCTACCACATCGGCAGCCAACGTCATGTTCAGCGGTGGCAGCGCGACCTGACGATCGGCCAGGATATTGACCTTGTAGCCGCCGATGCCGAATACGATCAGCGGTCCGAATACCGGATCGCGGGTGATACCGGCACAGATCTGCATCGATTGCTTGCCGCGCTGCATCGGTTGTAAACAGTACTCGTGGATTCTTACCGGCGGGAATTTCTCGTGGACCTTCTCTCCGAGCCGGGTGATGCCCTCGGCGACCTGCTGCGGATCCCGCAGGTCCTGGAGCAATCCCGCCGATAGCTTGTGCGGGTGCTTGCGATAACGGAACGGACGGCAGTTTCCGTCATGCACGACCTTCAGCGCCCAGGGACCCTCCAGCTCGGCGGCGGCGCTTGCCGCCTCATCCGCCGTACGAACGTATCGACTGGGCGCCACAGGGATGCCATAGGCCTGGAGGACCTGGGCCGTCTCCGAATGCGAAAGGGTTTCGCGCCCCTCTTCCTTGGCCTTTTCGATCAGGGTGCGGCACTGCGCACGGATATCGGGAGTCGTGGCAAACGGCAGGCTCGGCGGGGTCTCCTGCAGCAGTGCCTGGACCCGCTGATAGTCGACCATGTGCATGAACGCCTTGACCGCTTTTTCCGGCGATACGTAGGTGGGAATGCCGGCCATGCTGCATTCGTGACGGGCATAGAGCGCACCTTCCAGCCCCATCCAACTGGTCAGCAGATTGCGTCGGAAGCGCTTGCGATTGGCGATGATCGCTTGCGCGGTGGTTTTCGACGGCGCCAGGCGGGTCGGAGCGTGGACCACGAGCACAGCGTCGACACCGGGATCGGATGCCACGATTTCCAGCGCCTCGACCAGCTTTACCGGCGTGGCGTTGCCCCCCAGATCGACCGGGTTCTCGCCGGGCTTGCTCATGTCGAACTCACCTTTACGCAGCGCCCTCCGAGTCTCTTCGTTGAAACCGGCTAGCCGGCCGCCAGCGCTGACCAGCTTGTCGATGGCCAGCATGGCCGGGCCGAGCCCGTTGGAGACGATGGCCAGGCGGTCGCCCTTGAGCGGTTTCATCTGTGACAGGGTCATCAACGCATCGAACAGCTCGTCGGAGTCGTTGACCCGTACCACGCCGGCGCGTGAGAAGGCGGCATCGAACACCACGTCGCGATTGGCGATGCCCGGCGTCGGAGGCATGTTGGAGAGGTCCGACTGCGGTGTGCGGCCGCTTTTGATCGCCAGTACCAGCCGGTTGCGCGAGGCGTCGCGCAGGGCGGTCATGAAATGCAGGGCGTCCTGGATACGCTCCAGATGAAGCAGGATGGCCTGGGTAGGTGCATACTGATTGATGTAGTCGATGAGGTCGGGAAGCATCACGTCAACGCTATCGCCCACCGTGATCAGATGGGAGAAGCCGATGCCGCGCCCCGCGGCCCAATCGATCATGGCGTTGCCGAGCATGCCCGATTGGCCCAAGTAAGCGACCTTGCCCGCCTTGACCGGCTGGCTGGCATATGAGGCGTTGATGTTGCGCCCCGGAACGATCAGACCCATGCACTCCGGACCCAGCACCCGGATGCCCGATTCACGTGCGGAGGCCAGCATGCGTTCGCGAATCGACCCCTTGCCCCCTTCGGGCTCGTCGAGGTGTGCCCCGCCGGAGAGCACCAGGGCGGCCCTGACGCCGATACGGCCCAGTCGCGAGATCACCTTCGGCAAAGTAGCGGCGGGAGTGCAGACGACGGCGAGATCCGGTGCCTCGGGCAACTCGCCGATCCGCGCCACGCAGGGCTGGCCGAACACCGTCTCGTACCCCTTCAGGTTGACCGCCCAGACGGTACCCGCAAAGCCGGCTTCCTGCAGGTTGCGAATCACAATGCCGCCGATGGAGTGGGTTTTTTCCGAGGCGCCGATCACTGCAATGGTGCGGGGTTCGAAAAAATGCCGCAGGAATCGGGTGCTCAAGAGGTCACCTCCGCCACAAGATTTCTTCCCTGTGTACGACTTATTGACACTGTTGTGCAAGGGTTCGCGCGCATTAAGGTGACGTCAGTTACTCTGGAGTTCATATGATCACGGCGTTCATCTCGCACCCTAACTGCGATCTCCACCATATGGGCCCGGAGCATCCCGAAAGCCCCCTGCGTCTGGAAGCCATTCGTGCTCGTCTGGCGCTTTCCGGATTGCTGCAGCAGACCATGCAATCGGAAGCCCGCCCCGCCACCGAGGAAGAGCTGAGTCGCGTCCACCCTCTTCGCCACCTGCGCGCGCTGGACAAGTGCGTTCCCGAATCGGGCATCGTCGCCCTCGATAGCGATACGCTGATGAACCCCGATAGCCTGGAAGCCGCTCGAATCGCGGCCGGCGCGGTGATTCGTGGCATCGATCAGGTCTATCGCAGCCAGGCGGACAATGTCTTCTGTGCCGTGCGCCCGCCGGGGCATCATGCCGAAACCACCGATGCCATGGGCTTCTGCTTCTACAACAACATTGCCGTGGGGGCCGCCCACGCCAGAGCCCGTTACGGGGTGAAGCGCATCGCCATTCTCGATTTCGATGTTCACCAGTGCAACGGCACTATCG
This sequence comes from Billgrantia pellis, assembly GCF_008297955.1. Lineage (GTDB taxonomy): Bacteria > Pseudomonadota > Gammaproteobacteria > Pseudomonadales > Halomonadaceae > Halomonas > Halomonas pellis. The sequence goes on from NZ_VTPY01000002.1 coordinate 66,285, forward strand.
ATATCTTCAAGGATGACCCCGATACCTTGATTTGCACGAGTTATCAGTTCCCCTTCTACCCTTGGCGTTACCTGCGCAGCGAGTGGCAGAACGTGATCAATACCCCGCTGGAGGCCGGTACCGATGGCCCCGTTTTCCGCCGTGCGATAGAGGACGACTGGCTACCCGCCTTGCACGCCTTCAAGCCCGAGCTGGTGCTGGTGTCGGCCGGCTTCGACGCCCATCGCGCGGATCCCATGGCGGAGCTCTGCCTGGAAGACGAGGACTACTACTGGGTCACCCGGCTGGCGCTGGATATCGCCGCGTTATACGCCGACAACCGTCTGGTGTCGGTACTTGAAGGCGGTTACGACCTGGATGCGCTTGGACGCAGCGCCGAAGCCCATGTCAAGGCGCTGCTCGGCCTACCCTTCAAGGATTGAACCGGGCACCGCGAGTGTCGGTGGCAGACATCGCGATGGCGACGCCTGGCCGATGCACAAGGCATCTTCTGTGGTACGCTTCGGGAAATTCTGTTTCCAATAGTGAATTCATCGATGCCCGCCAATACCGACCAGCAGGCCGCCCTGCGCATCGCTTCCGGGCGCAAGCCCTTCGTCGAGCCACTGCGCCTGGGCGAGAGACTCAAGGAAATCCGTCTCGCTAATCACTGGACACTAGAGGACGTAAGCCAGCGTACCGGCCTGGCGCGCTCCACCTTGTCCAAGATCGAGAACAACCAGATTTCGCCCACGTTTACCGCGGTCCAGAAACTGATCAACGGCCTTGGCATCGATCTGCCCCAACTGCTGACACCGCCCCGGGTGCAGGCGCGAACCATGGGCCGGCGTGACCTGACCCGGCAGGGCGAAGGTCAGCACCACCCCACCCCGACCTACGAGCATGAACTGCTCAGTTGCGAACTGGCCCAGAAACGCATGATACCGTTCAAGACTATCGTGCGTGCGCGTAGCTTCGACGAGTTCAGCGAATGGGTCCGCCATGATGGCGAGGAGTTCTTGATGGTGCTGACGGGCGAGATACAGCTATATACCGAATTCTACGAACCGCTGCAGCTCGCCCAAGGCGACAGTATCTACTTCGATAGCGACATGGGCCATGCGCTGGTTTCGGTGAGCGAAGAGGATGCCGTGGTGCTCTCGGTGTGTACGAGAGGTGACGCCGCCTAATCGAGTCCGTCGAGCCTGTCACGTGACTCCGCCGTGATTTGTTATCCTGAGGCAATCTCAACAAGGAGCCTTCTCATGAAGCATCTCGACGACGCGACACGTACCCGGCTGGAGGCGGCCGCCTTTCGCCGCCTGATGCGCCACCTGGACGCCAACAGGGATGTGCAGAACATCGATCTGATGATCCTTGCCGACTTCTGCCGCAACTGTCTCTCGAAATGGCTGGTCGCAGCCGCCGAGGACGAGGGCGCCGAACTCGATTACGAGGCTGCACGCGAATACGTCTACGGCATGCCTTACGAGGTGTGGAAGGCGAATCATCAGCTGCCGGCGACCCCGGAGCAGCTAGCTGCGCTCGAGGTACGCCAGGCCCAAAAGCGGGAACGGGATACATGAGCGAGGCGATGATTCCGCTCAATATTGCGGTGCTTACCATCTCCGATACGCGCGATTTCAGCAACGACCGCAGCGGCGCCCTGCTCGCCGAGCGCCTCGCCGAGGCCGGGCATCGTCTCGCCGAGCGACGCATCGTCGCCGATGACGTCTACCGTATCCGGGCGGTGGTCTCCGAATGGATCGCCGAGCCGGGGATTCAGGTCGTTCTGACCACCGGCGGAACCGGCTTCACCGGGCGCGACTCAACGCCAGAGGCGGTCTCGGTGCTTCTCGACAAGCGAATCGAGGGGTTTGGCGAGCAGTTCCGCCAGCTCTCTTATGGGGAAATCGGCAGTTCAACCATTCAGAGCCGCTGCCTAGGCGGATTGGCCAACGCCACCGCGGTATTCTGCCTGCCGGGCTCGAGCGGCGCATGTCGCACGGCGTGGGACGGCCTGCTCGTCGAACAGCTCGATAGTCGCCACCAACCCTGCAATTTCGCCAACCTGGTCATTCCGGAACGAGGCCAGCATGGCTGAACTGCAGAGCGTCGAAGCGGCGTTAGCTGCGCTGCTCAGAGGCGTGACACCCGTCGATTCGGAAATCGTGGCCTGTGAGGTGGCAAAGCGCCGCGTCCTGGCCGAAGAGGTCATCGCTCGTCTCGATGTGCCGCCATTCGACAACAGCGCGATGGATGGCTACGCCCTGCACCATGCCGACGCCGGTGCACGGTTGCCCATTTCCCAGCGCATCGCGGCCGGCATGGCCCCGCAACCTTTGGCCCGTGGCACCTGCGCCCGGATCTTCACCGGCGCAGCGCTGCCGCCCGGTGCCGACTGCGTGGTAATGCAAGAAAAGGTCGAACTCGACGGCGGCGAAGCGATAATCCCGGCCCCGGTGACAGTGAACAACAACGTGCGCCATCGCGGAAGCGACGTGACGGCCGGCGCCGTGTTGCTCGAGCGCGGCGAGCGTCTGGATGCCGCGGCGCTGGGGTATCTGGCGAGCCAAGGGATCGTCGAGGTGTCGGTGCGCCGCCGCCCACGCTGCGCCCTGCTCAACAGTGGCGACGAGATCGTCGAACCCGGCCAGGCGCTCGGACCCGGCCAAATCTACAATTCCAACCGCGCCATGCTGCGGAACCTGCTGGAAAGTTTCGGGGCCGAGGTGACTTTCATCGCCTCGATGCCCGATGATGCCGAGGGAACTCGGGCCATATTGGCGCTCGCTGCCGAGCAGGCCGATGTGGTGGTGTCGACGGGTGGGGTCAGTGTGGGCGAGGAGGACCATGTCAAGGCAGCCATCGAGGCAGTCGGCCAACTCGACCTCTGGCGCCTGGCGCTCAAGCCAGGCAAACCTCTCGCGTTGGGGCGGCTCGCCGGCAGCGATACGCGTACGGTTCGCTTCATCGGACTGCCCGGCAATCCCGTCTCCAGCTTCGTTGCTGCCTGGCTCTTTCTGCGTCCGCTGATGGGCGCCCTGCTCGATTGCCCAGCGATGGGCAGCCTGCCTGTCTTGCCTGCTCGCGCCGCCTTCGCGGCCCGCACCGGAGCGCGCCGACATTATATGCGCGTCACCCTGACGATGGATGGCAGAGACATCACCGCGCACGCTTTCCCGGATCAAGGCTCCGGCGTGCTTTCTTCCTGTGTCGGTGCCGATGCGCTAGCAGTGATACCCGCCGACGCGACTATCGATGAGGGCGACAGGATCGACTGCCTGTGGCTGCGAGTCGACTGAGACGCCTCCTAGGCATCAGTCGTACGGTATGATTTCGAGTTCATCGAGGAGCATCGGCCAGAGACGCCGAAAGTCCCGCTCCAGCCAGACATAGTCCTCCTGGAGCCACGGCACCAGCTCGGCCAGGCGATTCGGCCCCGACAGACGCTGCCCAATGCCGCGTACCGCGCCGCAGGTGAAGTCGAAGTCGGCGTAGCGGTGCAGCCAATCCTGCGCCACCAAAGCGGGAACCATGTGCTCCAGGCGCGTCGGGGCGGGACGGTGCCTAAGCACGTCGTAGCTTCGCAGCACCAGCGCCGAGCGACGACGATGCAGGCCCAGCTCGCGGGCAACGAAATGATCCCAGACCAGATCAAGGGCGATGCCCGCATAGCGACGCTGCGGACGAGGAGCCCGGCTGCGTGCCTCGCGCACGATCGGATGCGTATCGACATAGGCATCGACCCGACGATGATGGCGAATCCCGCCGGCCACTGCGCCGGGCCAGGCCGAGAGATCGCTTCCCTTGACCCCGTCGGCGATCAGGTTGCCGTAAAGGAAATCGTCGCTGCCACCGCGGGCCAGCCAAGCATGGGCCAGGAAGTTCATGTCGCCACCGTCAGAGGCAGTTGGCGGGCTTGGGCAGGCCGGCGAGTCGCGCGGCCTCCTTGGCCGGGCTGTCGGGAAAAAGCTTCATCAGATGTAGCGAACGTCCCTTTTCCGCCCCCAGCGCTTGAGCGACCGCCTTGACCAATGGCCGCATTGCAGGAGACGTCTCGTAGCGGGCGTAGAAATCGCGGATCACCGTGATGACTTCCCAATGCTCGTCGGTTAGCTCACGCCCCTCTTCCCTCGCCATGGCTTGGGCCACCTCCGGCGACCAGTCGGCGAGGTTCACCAGGTAGCCCTCTGGGTCGAGAGCCACGTCGCGTTCCACCACCGTCAGATAGCGATCGATCTCGGTGGAAGCCATCAGAACCAGCTCACTGTCTTGTCCGCCTCTTCGGTCAGGGTGACGAAGCCATCCACATCGACGACCTGGACGGTTTCGTCACAGCGCCCTATGAGCCCGCGGGCTACCAGATCCTCGCGCAGGGCAAAAAGGCGGCCTTGAACCGCCTGGAAGTGGCGCACTTGCGATGTCAGCGCACCCAGCACGCCATCCTCGGTCAAGAGCAGTCGATCCTCTGGTCCCATGGCGGACAGGGTGTCCCGATATACCAGACTGGTGCCGGGAGAGCGATTGAGAATATGCAGGATCATGAGCGGCCTCGTCGCGTTGACACTACCGTCAAAAAGTCAGTATGAGCCGATGAACGGCAATCAGCCGCGAGATTGTCGCATCATCGACGGGCAGTGCCGGAAGCTGTAGATCGTCGGGTGTCATGCCGAATCGATCCAACGCCGAGGCATCCACATAGAGCGATTCGATATCGTACATGGCCAGCATATCCAGCGTCGCTGCGGTTCCCTTCTGTCCCAGGGCACCGGCGCCCTGCCCCGGGATCAGGGCCATGATGCCGTCTCCCTGAAACAGCAGGCTGACGCTCTTGCCGAAGGCGGCGGCGACCAAGGCGGCGTCTAGGCCTTCACGCAGCCAACTGCTCCCATGGGGAGCGTGACGCAGGATGATCAACAGATCGCCATTGGCATCGGAGGGGGAGGACATCAGCGCTCTCCTCGGGCATTGCTTCAAGGCGCAAACGTGACGAGACGATCGACCTCATGCCCCAGATCGATCAACTGGCCAAGTCCGGTAAGCTCAAAAGGCGATTCGACGGCGTGCCCCCTCTTTCCATGCCGGGCGGACTCTAGTTCGTCGAGCAAGCCACGTCGCAGGGCGGCGGCAATGCAGACCTGCAACTGAGTGCCATGCTCAGCATTGAGTCCGTTCCAGGCGTCGATGAGGTGCGGTTCGTCCTGAGGCGGGGCTGCCAGCCTCGCCGCATTGTATACCCCATCATGATAGAAGAAGACGCTCTCCAGGCGATGACCGCGCGCGATCAGCGCCCTGGCGAAGCGAAGTGCGGAATGGGACGCCTGGCTGCTGTAGGGCGCCCCCTGGACGAGTAGGCCGTAGCGCATTGGCTGCTTCCGTTCTCAAACGCAAAGGCCTCGCTCGCGCGAGGCCCTCGCTCACCGGTAACGGTGTCTCAGTCGTTGCTCATGATGCCGAGCAGCGAGAGCAGGCTGACGAAGAGGTTGTAGATTGAAACGTAGAGCGTAATGGTGGCGAGGATATAGTTGGTCTCGCCGGCGCGATGTACGATCTCGCTGGTCTGGTAGAGGATGGCCGCCGAGGCGAACAGCACGAAGCCGGCCGACACCATCAGCATCAGGGTCGGAATCTGAAAGATCAGCCCCGCCACCATGGCCAGGATCAGCACGATAGCGCCCGCCATCAGGAAATTGCCTAGGAAGCTGAAGTCCTTCTTGGTCACTAGCGCCACGGCGGACAAGCCGATGAAGGTCAGGCCTGTCATTGCCAGCGCGTTCATGATCAGCGCAGCGCCATTGGGCAATGCCAGATAGGCGTTGAGGATCGGGCCAAGGGTAAAGCCCATGAAACCGGTAAAAGCGAAAGTGGCCAGCAGGCCGGCGGCCGAGTTGGCCGTCTTGTGCACCAGGAACATCAGCCCGTAAGCGCCAACGAAGAAGACGAAGATATTCATTCGTTCGACGCCCATTGCCACGGCGGCACCCGCTGTCACAGCGGAGAACAGCAGTGTCATGGCCAGCAGCGCGTAGGTGTTGCGCAGCACCTTGCTGCTGGAAGTGACGGATGCCGACGAGCGCTGGGCCACGTGAGTGTCGTGATAGGCCATTGATCCAAAGCTCCCTGTGGTTGATCGTAATTGATCTTGGCAGTGGACCAAGAATGCCGTCGGTTGGTTCCCGACGCAAGTCCTTAGTTCTTCAAGTCTCAACGGCTCTTCAGCGCACCGTATCGAGAAATTCGCCAGCGATCCGCCGTGCGCTGGCGCACAGGCTCGGTTCGGTGCGCACCTGGCCCGCCTCCAGCCATTTGATCTCGCTGGCGTCGTCGCTGGCCACTCCCTCGCCCCGCTGCCAACGACACAATACCACCACGATGACGAAATGGCTCGACAGTCGCCCCGTGTCGTCATGGTCGAGCTGATCGAAGGCGGTAAGGATGCCTACGGCTGATGCCTCGATGCCGGTCTCCTCACGCAGCTCGCGAATGGCGGCTTCCAGCAAAGGTTCACCGGCTTCGATACGACCTCCAGGCAGTGCCAGCATGCCGGCATTGGGTGGGTTGCGGCGCCGGATCGTCAGAATCCTGCCGCGACGCCTCAATGCCACCGATACGGCTGGAACAGGACTCACTTCAGAATGTTGGTTACCGGACATGCAGACTCTCCGATCGATGATGTCTGGAAGCCCTTGACCTCATGAGGATAGCTGGTAATATTCGCCTCCGTGAGCCGGAGGGATGGCAGAGCGGTTGAATGCACCGGTCTTGAAAACCGGCGAGGGTTAACGCCCTCCCAGGGTTCGAATCCCTGTCCCTCCGCCACTTCCTCTTTCGTAGAAAACCCCTGCAAAAGCAGGGGTTTTTTATTGACCAAAGTCTAGCAGCAAAACCGCTCTACCTCTTCCGGCTAACTGTTGCACCGCAATAGGGCATGGTAAAATTCAGGCGCTTTCTTCACCTCTTCCTGAGAACCTTAACACACAGGACTTGCCTCCATGCCAATCGGCTGTAGTTCAAAACCCAGGCTACGGGGAATTCCCCGATGGCCGAATGCCCTATTGCTGGTTTTCTGCCTTCTGCCGTTCAGCCCTGTCGTGCTGGCGGCGACGGGCAGTTTGGATTTGACTGATTCGACCGTCGGCTACATTGCCGTTGCCATCTTCGTTCTCGCCTATGCGCTTGTCATGGGTGAGGAAAAATTGCACATGCGTAAATCGAAGCCGGTACTGGTGGCGGCCGGTTTGATCTGGTTCATGATCGGTTGGGTCTACGTGCAGTCAGGCATGCCCGACGAAGCCGAGCACGCGTTTCGCGAGACGTTGCTCGAATTCGCCGAGCTGATGCTCTTTCTGCTGGTGGCGATGACGTATATAAACGCCATGGACGAGCGGCGTGTCTTCGATGCGCTTCGCTCCTGGATGATTCGCAAGGGATTCAGTTACAAGCAGCTATTCTGGTTGACCGGCGGCCTCTCCTTCGTGATCTCGCCGATCGCCGATAACCTCACGACGGCCATGCTGATGTGCGCCGTGGTCACCAAGGTGGCCGAAGGCGACAAGCGCTTCATCAACCTGGCCTGTATCAATATCGTCGTGGCGGCCAACGCCGGCGGCGCCTTCAGCCCTTTCGGCGACATCACCACCCTAATGGTCTGGCAGGCCGGCATCGTGCAGTTCTACGAATTCTTCACCCTGCTGGTCCCCGCGCTCGTCAACTTCCTGATCCCTGCCATTCTGATGACCTTCTTCATCAACAACCGCAAACCGGAGGGGGTCTACGAAGACGTCTGGCTCAAGCGCGGTGCTCGGCGTATCGTCCTTCTGTTTCTGCTGACGATCGCCACTGCCGTGGCCTGCCATACCCTGCTGCACCTGCCACCGGTACTGGGGATGATGACCGGCCTTGGCTATCTGCAGTTCTTCGGCTACTTCTTGCGTATGACCCTGCCGCGCTCGCTGGAGAAGAAGCGGATCCGCTATACCCGACGCGGCGACGAGCGCAAGCTACGCCAGTTAGGTAGCGTGGTTCCCTTCGATGTCTTCAATCGCGTGGCCCGCTCCGAGTGGGATACCCTGCTCTTCTTCTATGGCGTGGTGGTGGCGGTTGGCGGCCTGGGTTTCCTGGGGTATCTCGGCATGCTTTCCGAAACGCTTTATGCCGGTTGGGATGCCACTTGGGCCAATATCGTGCTGGGGGTGGTATCCGCCGTGGTCGACAACATCCCCGTGATGTTTGCCGTGCTGACCATGGCGCCCGACATGTCGCATGGGCATTGGCTGCTGATCACGCTGACTGCCGGTGTCGGCGGCAGCCTGCTATCGATCGGCTCCGCAGCGGGTGTCGCCCTGATGGGTCAGGCACGTGGCAACTATACCTTCCTGGGGCACTTGCGTTGGGCGCCTGCCATTGCGCTTGGCTACGCTGCCAGCGTTGCCACCCATCTCTGGCTCAATGCCGGAAGTTTCGCCATTTCCGGTTAACCCGATCGTAGCCTCCACTTGGCGCCCGGCTTTGGCCGGGCGCATGTCGTTGTGTCAGTTAGCGAATATGACAACGCTGGCAGGCGCGAAAAAAATGACGTAACCGACTATCAGGCCGGTCGTGGCCCCCTGCCGGCCGCGGATGCGTCCCAACAGAGCGCAGGCAAGTGCCAGGGTCGTAGGCACCAGCATGGCACCGAATGAGAGGAACAGATCATGGTTGTCATCCGGTGGCCACTCCAGAATCTGGAAAAGGAAAGTTCCCATTAGTTGGCCGGAAAGCAGCACCATCCAATGATAACGAGAAAGCAACATCGCAGGCTCCGGTTATCCTTATGCCATTGAGTCTAACCAAGTCTGCACTGTGTCGGCGATAGCTGCTGATTTCAACGGCAGAAAAAAGGGCCAAGCGATTTACCTGGCCCTTTGCTGACTTCTCGGAAGGTGCGCTATTCAGGGAACAAGTCCATCGAGCGAACTTCTGCTCCTTTTACCGGTACCGGCGTCTGATCACCTATCAGAATATGAGCATCAGCAGGCCGATAACCACGACCAAGCCTATTAGAAATATGACCCCTACCGTGCTTGCCAGGAATTTGAGCATTACCACACCTCTCTGGTTCTCGTCCTTGAGTGCGCTTGAGCCTGATCGGTATTTCTCAAGAGCCGTTATTCCACGTCACCAATGCCTTTGGTGACGTCAGCCATGCTGTCATATTCTTGGTCCGGCAAGCGACGTATGACCTCCAGCACTTCATCCTCGGCTCCGTTGGCTTTCGCCTGCTTCTCGAGATCATCACGTCGAGCCGGAAAATCCACTCCCTTGAGATGATAAGCGATGTTGGCCGGTGAATGACCTCCTAGTCCGCGTGTCATGAGCAACACCTCCTTGGCTGTGAAGCTGTCAGGGTAAGTAGGAAGATAGGCACTGCACGAGGCGGGTTCAAGCCATGCAAATCGCGGCCTACAACTCGACACACAATGTTACCCTCGATGGCAAGTCGACAAGAGGCGCAAGGTCCATCCGCTCTTGCGTACTCTTCATGAAGGTTGAACGCAAACCGCTGATCTCAATAAAGACGTAGGCCGACCCGTGTGACCCGGTTGCCATCCATTTCACTGACGACCCAGTGGATACCATGCCAATCGACATCGTCCCCGACCACGGGGTGCCCCCCGACCCGCAGCGAGACGAACTCGCCCAGAGTCATGTCGCTCTCCCCGGGACTCAGCGTCAGGCCGTAGACACTGGCGATATCCTTCATTTGAGCATCACCGTCAAAGGTAAAGGTGCCGAAGAATGCCCGTTCGCGCTTGAGCTTGGCCTCTCCGCTGAATAGTCGATTGAGCGCCGGCAGGTCGCCGCTGCGACCGATAACGCAGATGACGTCACCGAACTTGAGCCGGGTACTGCCTTTGGGATGAAGCATGGCATGCTGCCGGAAAAGGGCCGAGATGATGGCGCCGGAGGGGAATCGTAAAAGGCGAATCGGCACATCGTCGAGGTCTTGATTGTCGACTTGGTAGACGAACATTTCATAATCGTTTTCCGGCAGGATCCCCAGCGGCCCCCGATGGTTGGGCGCCACGCTCGAAGGAATCTCCACCCGAGTCCAGCGGGCCATTAAGGGTAATGTGCCGCCCTGGACCAGCAATGACAGCAAGACCACGGCAAAGGCCACATTGAAGTAAAGCGCGGCATTCTCCACGCCGCCGATGACCGGAAAGATGGCGAGCACGATGGGAACCGCTCCCCGCAGCCCGACCCAGGAAATGAAGGTGATTTCTCGCCAGCGGAAGCGAAAGAACGGCTTGACGGTGATCAACACCGCCAATGGGCGAGCCACGAAGATCAGTACCAGCGCCACCAGCGAGGCCGGGAGAGCATACTCGAGCAATCCCGATGGATTGACCAGCAATCCGAGAATGAGAAACAGGCCGATCTGACTCAGCCACGCCAAGCCATCGTGGACGGGAAGAATGAAGTTGAGGTGCCGGCCGGGCTGATTGCCAATCATCAGACCGGTAAGATAGATCGCCAGGAAACCGCTTCCGCCGAGAAAGCTGGTGGCGCCGAAAACGCAGAAGCCAAGCGCCAGTGCCAGCAGCGAATAGAGGCCGGGAGCCAAGTCGAGCCAGCGCAGCAACTTGGCACTGAGCCAACCGCCACCGAGGCCGATGAGCAGGGCCAGGCCGAACTGGAAGACCAGAAACAGCAGCGTCGATAACGGATCGCGTATGTCCCCTACCAGAAACTCGACCAGCAGGACGGTGAGAAAGATCGCCATCGGGTCGTTGGTACCGGATTCGATCTCGAGGGTGGCGCTGACCCGCTCGTTGAGATGAACGCCGCGACCGCTGAGCATCGAAAAGACCGCGGCGGCATCGGTGGACCCGACGATGGCTCCCACCAACAGCCCCTGGACTAGCGTAAGGTCGAAGACCCACATGGCGAAGACGCCGACGAGCCCACTGGTCATGAAAACGCCCAGGGTGGCAAGCGACAACGCCGGCTTGAAGCCGACGCGGAAGGTCTTGAGCCGTGTGCGCAGGCCACCGTCCAGCAGAATCATCGCCAGCGCCAGGTGGCCGATAAGGAAGGCGAGAGAGTAATCGTCGAATTCAATGCCGAGAACGCCCTCTTCCCCTGCCAGCATCCCGAGCCCCAGGAAGATCAATAGCAATGGCAGCCCGACCATCGAAGAGAGGCGGCTGGCGACGACGCTCAGAGCAATCAGGAAACCGGTCAGAAGAAACAGGGTGTTGATGGTATCCATGCATGACCTCTTGGTGGGAAGTCGCCATTATGACATGGACATCAGCGACTGGCAGAGTACGGTTCGCCTGGCCATCGCCATCGCGACAGCGATAAACTGCGCGCTTACCGAAGCTTACATAGTCCGATGGAGACGCTTCCCTGGATGCTCATACCCTATCGCAGGTTGCTGGACCGCCCACTGTCATGGGCATTCGCTGCCCTGGCCTTGCTGTGGCTGGCGGTTGCCTTCGCCGGTGCTGACGGGGCCAAGGCCGAAGCGCTCGTGGCTCCCCCGATGGAGCGGGAAACACGAATCGTGGTACCCCCTCGCCTCCCGGAGACCGAAACCTTGGCCGAGCGGGAAGCGTCCCCGATCGTCGAGGTCCCGCCAGCGGTCAAGGGGCCGGGTGTTTTCAAGAGATTGTTATCGATCGATCCGTTCGCCGTGCCTTCTCCCTTTCTCGAGTCGCCGGACGAGGTGCCGTCCGTCGTCACCGAGCCGGCCGCCCCGCTCGTCCCGCCCCCCATGGTCCAGTTGGAAGTGACGCTCGACTGGTACCTCAACCCGCAGCACACCGCTCTATTGGTGGCCCGTGAAAAAGGCATGTTCCGGCGCCGTGGGCTGGAGGTCCGGCTATCGGTTCCGGCCGATCCCAATGTACCGGCGAAACTACTGGCGGCCGGTAGAACGGACCTGGCGGTGGGACGCCAAACGCAGCTGCACCTGTTGGCCGACAAGGGGTTGCCGTTGATGCGTGTCGCCACGCTCATCGATACGCCGCTCGCGGGACTCATGCTGCGTGCGGACGTGAATACGCAAGCGGAAGAAGAGGCACTGGCATATGAGCTCGAGGGATTGCGCATCGGCTACACCGACCAGGACGGTCGCGACATCCTGCTTGCGCGGCTGCTGGCGGAGCTGATGTCGATGCGCGATGGGCTGGCCCTGATAGAGCCGGTCGATGTCAATTACGCTGTGCTCGATGCGCTGCGCGAGGAGAGGGTCGACGGCGTTCTGGTGCATCAACGCCACCTGCTGCCGCGACAGCTCGCCGACGAGGGCATTGCCATGCGTGTCCTGCCGATCGAGAACCACGGATTGCCGCCACACGATGGGCTCATCCTGATGGCGAATCGCGACCGGCTCAATGGCAAGCGCGATGCGGTGCGCCAGTTGGTGGCGGCGCTGGAAGAGGCGGCGCTATGGAGTCTCGATCACCCCCAGGAAGCCTGGGAGTTACTCGTAGCCGCTGAACCTGCCCTCAACGATCTGACGATTCGGGATGCCTGGACCGATATCCTGCCCCGCCTGTCGCTGCGGCCCGCTGCACTCGACCAAGGTCGTTACCTGCGCTTCGACCGGTACTTGCTTGAGCAGGGCGTGATTGACAACGGCACCCCGCTGGAGCGGATCGCCGTTGACCTGGGTGTCGCTCCATAGCCCTCAGGGTCGGCCTTCAGGATGCGAGCGATGCCAGGAAGTCGTTGACGGCGGTCTGAAACGCGTCGGGCTGTTCGGCGTGTAGCCAATGCCCCGCTTGCTCGAGGGTGACGACTTGCGCATTCGGCAACACGTTGCGCAGTGTCGGCAGCGCTTCATCCGGTACGTAGTGAGAACGCCCGCCGCGCAGCACCAGCGTGGGACCCTCGTAAGCGCCCTCTCCGGCCGGTGCCTGCATGATCGAATCGTAGTCGCGCTCGATCTGGTCCAACCCGATGCGCCACCTCAAGACGCCATCGTCGCCTCGCACGAGATTGGTCGCGAGAAACAGCCGCGTAGCGCGTTCGTCGACGTGCTCCGCCAGCATCTCATCCGCTTCGCGGCGATTGGTAGGGCTCCCTGCCTCGACTCGGCGCAGACCGGCGAAGACGGCATCGTGCCCGTGTCCGTAGGCCTGCGGGGCGATATCGGCCACGATCAAGGAGGCGACACGCTCGGGCGTAAATCGTGCGGCGCTGATCACGACCTTGCCGCCCATCGAGTGGCCCAGAAGGTGGGCACGCTCCACTGCCAGTCGATCCATCAACGCCAGCAGGTCCTGCGCCATTTCGCCGTAGCTCATGCCTTCGGCATGCGGCGAACGGCCATGATTGCGAAGATCCACGGCCACTACGCGATGATGCGCCTGCCATTGCTTGACATGGGAACGCCAATTATCCGCGCTGCCCATCAGGCCGTGAATCACGAACAATGGCGTGCCTTCGCCACCCGTATCCTGGTAGTTGAGTTCGACGCTCATTTCATCTCCGCTCTCATGGGGTCGGTCAGGGGCGCTGCGGTGACAGGTCCTGCTGGCCGGTCAGCGCCACCATGCGGCGGCTCAGCCACGCCAGCAGCACGCCGTACAGCGGCAAGAAGAATAGCAGGCTGATGCCGAGCTTGATGATGTAATCCACTGCGGCAATTTCCACCCAATGGGCCGCCATGAAGGGATCGGGACTGCGATGAAAGGCCATGGCAAAGAAAGCCGCCGTATCGGCCAGGTTGCCCAGCACGGTCGAAACGGCGGGCGCGATCCACCACGCCTTCAGCCGACGCAGACGATCGAAGACCTGGACGTCGAGCAACTGGCCGAGCACGTAGGCCATGAAGCTCGCCAGCGCGATGCGGGCGACGAATAAGTTTCCTTCGCCCAACGCCTCCAGGCCGGCAAAGCTGCCGCGAGGGAAGGCGACCGAGACGACATAGGAGATCAGCAGCGCCGGCCACATGACACGCATGATAATGGCGCGTGCCGGCTCTTTGCCGAAGAGCCTGACGGTGAGGTCGGTGGCCAGGAAAATGAAGGGAAAGCTGAACGCACCCCAGGTGGTATGGAAGCCGAACAGGGTGAACGGCAATTGAACCAGGTAATTGCTGGCGGCGATCACGAAGATGTGGAAGGCGACCAGAAGGACAAGGCAGCGTCGCTGCTGCGTCTCGGTGAGTACGAACATGTTGAATCCTTTTTGCTCGGCCTGATCCGGTGCTCGGCCGGTGAAAAGAGGGGTGAGGGAACCCTCGATGAGCCCCGGGTGCGGGGCACCCGAAATGCGGCGGGCATTATACGTGCTGTACCGTGCGTGGGCCAGCCATAGCCAGTGGGGCGGGGCCGAAACGACGAACGCCGCTCTCCGGGGCGGCGTTCGTCGTCTGGGCGGCAGGCAGCCTTCAGACCTGACGCGCCTCGTGTGCTGCGCCCACGTCACGCTGGATCATGGCGTCATGGACGTCCTGCAGGCTGGCCGGGTCATCGATGGTCGAGGGGATGCCATACTCCTTGCCATCCGCAATGTTGCGCAGCAGCTTGCGCAGAATCTTGCCGGATCGGGTCTTGGGCAGGCGGCTCACCACCAACACCTGCTTGAAGCAGGCGATCGGGCCGATCCTGTCGCGTACCAGCGCGATCAACGCCTCCTCGAGTGCCACCTCATCGCCATCGAAGCCATCCTTGGGGATTACCAACCCGACCGGAACCTGTCCCTTGAGCGCATCGTGAATACCGATCACCGCGCACTCGGCAACGGCCGGATGGGCGCCGACCACCTCCTCCATTTCTCCCGTGGAGAGGCGATGGCCGGCGATATTGATGACGTCATCGGTGCGGCCCATGACGAAGAGGTATCCCTCCTCATCGAAGTAACCGCCGTCCCCGGTCAGGTAGTAACCCGGAAACGCCGCCATGTAGGCGCTATGGAAGCGCTGCGGGTCGCCCCAGACGCCCACCAGGCAGCCGGGTGGCATCGGCTGCCGGATCACCACGCTGCCCTGCTCCATCGGCTTGGCGACCTGGCCTTCCCGGTCGAGCACCTGCACGTTGAAGCCCGGGACCGGCACTGTGGCGCTGCCGGCCTTGGTCGGCAGCGGCTCCAGTCCCTGCAAGTTGGCGGCGATCGGCCAGCCGGTCTCGGTCTGCCACCAGTGATCGATCACCGGCACCTCGAGCAAATCGTCGAGCCAATGGAAGGTCGGCGGGTCGAGCCGCTCGCCGGCCAGGAACAGCGCCTTCAAGCATGAGATATCGTACTGCTGCAGCCACTTGCCGTCCGGGTCCTCTTTCTTTATCGCACGGAAGGCCGTCGGTGCGGTAAAGAAGCTCTTGACCCGGTACTGGCTGACCAATCGCCAGAAGACGCCGGCATCCGGCGTCTTGACCGGCTTGCCTTCGTAGACGACGGTGGTACAGCCACGCAGCAACGGGGCATAGACGATGTAGGAGTGCCCTACCACCCACCCGACATCGGAAGCGGAAAAGAAGACATCGCCCGGCGCCACGTCGTAGATCGCTTCCATTGAGTAGTGCAGGGCCACCGCGTAGCCGCCGGTGTCGCGAACGACGCCCTTGGGCTTGCCGGTCGTACCCGACGTATAGAGCACGTAGAGCGGATCGCTACCCTTCACCGGCACGCAATCGGCCGGCTCGGCACGGGACAACAGTGCCCGCCAGTCGTGGTCGCGCTCGCCGAATTCGATGGCCTGCTCCTCGCGCTGTAGATAAACGCAAGCGTCAGGCTTGTGTTCGCTCAGCTCGATTGCCGCATCGATATTGGGCTTGTAGGGAATGACGCGATCGATCTCCACCCCGCATGAGGCCGCCACTACCACCTTGGGCCGCGCATCGTCGATGCGAACCGCCAGCTCATGCGGGGCGAAACCGCCAAACACCACGGAGTGCACGGCACCCAGGCGTGCGCAGGCATACATGGCGACGAGCGCCTCCGGCACCATCGGCATGTAGATGACCACCCGGTCGCCCTTTGCCACGCCCAGCCCCGCGAGCGCTCCGGCGAACCGCGCCACGTGATCGCGCAACTCCCCGAAGGTCAGCGTGCGCCGGCGGCCGGTCACGGGAGAATCCCAGTAAATGGCCGGTTGATCGCCCCGGCCCTGCTCGACGTGGTGATCCAGCGCCGCGTGGCAGATGTTCAGCTCACCGTCGACATACCAGCGCGCGTGGCCCTGTTCATCGTACTCGAGAATCTGTCTTGGAGGCATGAACCAGGGGATTCGATGGGCCTGCTCGGCCCAGAAGGCTTCCGGTTGGTTAATGGAGCGTTGGAACTCGGCCTTGTAAGTTGTCATGGTGTCTTGTCCGGCAGCAGAGAGAAGCACATTGTTGACACTTTAGAGAAAACGGTAGGTTTTTCTCTCATACCATCGACTAAAGAACGCGAGGCAAGCGACAAGCGTCAAGAGAAAAGAGAATTATTGTTGACAACTCTTCCATCACGCCGCGACCTACCACCGCTTCGGTTGATTCTTCGTTTGACAGCCGCCAGGTCACTATCAATGATGACTAAATCAGTAAAGCTATAACACAAACTGGCTCTGGCGAATCGCATTGCCCGCGGCGCCTCGTCGTCTCGCGCGGCCATGGAGCGAGGTAGCCGTCGAAGCCGCCAGCTCCGCGCCGTGACAGCGGCCGGTGAGCCACACGGGGAGATCATCATGAGCACCTCGCAACGCGCTGCAACCCGCCTCCTGAAGGCCGGCACACCGGCTATCGATCAGTCCACCGCCTTGTTGAAGGCCTTGGCCAACGACAATCGACTGCGCATTCTCTGTCTGCTGGACGACACCGAGCTATCGGTCACCGAACTCAACCAGCGGCTTTCGCTAAGCCAGTCGGCACTATCGCAACATTTGGCGATCCTGAGGCGCGAAGGCCTGGTCTCGACTCGGCGGGCGTCGCAGACCATCTATTATTCGCTGCAGGGAGAACAGGCCCGTCAGATGATTGAGGCGTTGGTGCGAGTGCAGGAGGCATGAGGGATGGCGGCGGGCCGCCTGTTCACCGCTTCTCCCAACGGCTTGCGTCGAGTCTCTCGAGCAGGCGCGTTATGCCGTTTTCCACCCCGTGGCCAATGGTCTTGCCGAAGCGCTCCCCGAGCGATGGACGGGCTTCGAGGCGCACCCTCACCACTCGGGCCTCCTCCATACGCGCCATCAGGTAAGCCTCGCTGGTTCCCAACTCGTCAATCAACCCCTTTTCCATGGCATCCTGACCGTACCAGACCTCTCCGGTGGCCACCGCCTCGATATCCAGATCCGGGCGGCGCGCCGTCACGTGTCGCTTGAACAACGCGTGAATATGTTCCAGGTCGGACTGGAACTTCTCACGACCCTCCTCGGTGTTCTCGCCGAAGACGGTCAGGGTGCGCTTGTACTCGCCGGCGGTGAGTAGCTCGATATCGATATCGTGGCGCTTGAGCAAGCGGTGCACGTTGGGCAGTTGGGCCACCACCCCGATCGATCCCAGCACGGCGAACGGTGCGGCCCGCAGGCGATCGGCGGCACAGGCCATCAAGTAACCGCCGCTGGCGGCGACCTTGTCGACGCAGACAGTGATAGGCAAGCCGGCCTCGCGCAGGCGATCGATCTGGGCGGCACCCAGGCCGTAGGCATGCACGAGACCACCGGCGGATTCGAGGCGAATCATCACTTCATCGTCCTCCCCCGCTGCCGCAATGACGGCTGAGATCTCTTCGGCCAGGCGTCCCACGCCGGTGGCCTTGATATCGCCTCGAAAATCCAGCACCCAGACCGTGCTGCGACTTTCATCCGGTGACTTGCGAGCGGTACGGATGAGGCGCTTGTCGTCGCGGCGGAACGCCTTGACCAATCGCTTGCGCGCGCTGGGCTCGGTGGCGGCAAGTGCCAAGCGCCGGCGCCGGTATTCGCGCTGACGGTTCAGCTCGTCGACTCTTAGGCGCAGCCGCTCTCCCGATTCACTCCTGGCACGCGCTATCAGGGCGACGGCCGCCAGGACCAGAAGGGTGAGAATCGTGACTTGCACCGCGAAGCGCCCCAAGTCCATCAGCCATTCGTTCACGTTGTCACTCCGCTTGCTCGGATCGATGTCTCAATCCTGACCCTGCACGGCGGCAGAGACAATGGGCTTGATTGAAACAATCGTTTGAAATACTCTCTGACGATGACTCTTCGTCATCGCTTCTCCAGCCCGGAACCACCGAGAAAGGAACGCCCCGCAATGTCCACCTCGACTTTCAACAAGCTGCAAGACCGCTTCGACCCCCAGGCCGCCCAAGGCATGGACGACGTCTTTCAGTTTCACTTCAGCGACAACGGCAGCCACTATCTGATTGTGAAGGACGGCACCCTGTCGATCGAGGAGGGCGAGCACGACGATCCGTCGGTTTCGTTGTCCATGAGCAGCGATACGCTCAAGGGCATCATGAACGGGGAGATCAACGGCATGACGGCTTTCATGACGGGCAAGCTCAAGGCGACGGGCAACGTGATGCTGGCGACCAAGCTGACGAGCCTATTCCCCAACCGCTGACCGCGTTGCATCGGCAAGAGCGAACGGGCCCGCCCTTCCAAACGCAGCCCATTCGCATGCCTTGGCTTAACGTGCGCCGCTTGCCACCTCGGCGAGATGCGTCTCGATCAGCGCTCGCGAGATCGAGTAGAGCGGCGGTAGCTGGGGCAACTTGCCGGGCAGGAACCAGGCAGCATCGGCGATCTCGACGCCATCGATGCGGATATGCCGGCTGGCGGCTTCGGCAAAGAAGCCCAGCATCAGGGCATGCGGAAAGGGCCAGGCTTGGCTACGGAAGTAGCGCACTCGCCCTACCGCTACCCCGACCTCCTCGTGGATTTCGCGACGCACGGCATCCTCTGCCGACTCGCCCGGCTCGATGAAGCCTGCCAACGTCGAATAACGCCCCGGCGGAAAGCGTGGGCTGCGTGCCAGCAACATGGCATTCCCATGCGTGACCAGGGTGATGATACAAGGCGAGATACGCGGATAGTTGCGATGGCCGCAGCGCTCGCAGTGCATGGCGAATTCACTATCGAGCTTGGCCGCTGGCGCACCGCAGCGGCCGCAGTAGCGGTGGTCGCGTAGCCACGCGGCGACCTGCAGCGCGGTGGAAATCAGCGGGAACCAGGATTCCGGCAACTGTGCCAGCCAGTCACGCCCGTCCGGCCAATCCCCGTCGGCCGACTCCTCAATCGACAAGGCGACCGGCTCGTCGTGCCAATACCCTATGGGTTGGGCAGCCTCGGGCCAGGGCTGTGGCGCCTGCAAGGGCGTTCCGTCAGGGCCCGGTGCGATCCGCCCTGCCGCCAGGCGAATCAGGCGTCCCGCAGCGACGTCATGAGGCAGTTCACGCCGCAGCATCAGTGAGCCGCTTCCCGCGCGCCTTCGACCACACCCAGAGCATCCCACTGACAGCTGCCTGCTGCCTGGCGAATCTGCTCCAGCTTGGCTTGATGTGCTGCCTGTTCCGTGGCGTTGGGTCGAAGCACGCGCAGGCTGCCGGCCTTCAGCGAGAGGCGCCTGATCGAAAGACCGCTGGCCATGGCTTCGCTGCTGCTGCTCTCATCGGCATCGAGCGTGAGGGCCGTCTGGCCGCCGGTCATGGCCAGATAGACTTCCGCCAGGATCTCGGCGTCGAGCAACGCACCGTGCAGAACCCGGTGCCCATTGTCGATCTCGTAGCGTTTGCACAAGGCATCGAGGTTGTTGCGCTGTCCCGGGTGACGTTCACGCGCAAGCTGCAGCGTATCGAGGATCCGGCAATGTCCGGCTACCGGACCCAGGCGAGGCTCGCCGCGTGCCGCGAGCAGAAGCTTGAACTCATGGTCGATGAAGCCTACGTCGAACGCCGCATTGTGAATCACTAGCTCGGCCCCACGCACGAACTCCCAGAAGGCGTCGGCGACCGCGGCGAAAACCGGCTTGTCGACGAGAAATTCGTTGGTGATGCCATGCACGCCGATGGCCTCGGCTTCGACCTCGCGCTCGGGATTGATATATTGGTGGTAGGTACGTCCCGTGAAGCGTCGATTGACGAGTTCGATGGCCCCGATTTCGATCAGCCGGTGGCCTTCGCGGGGGTCGATGCCTGTGGTTTCGGTATCCAGAACGATTTGACGCATTGGGTCTAGGACTCAGGTTGGATGGCGAGAGACTTGCTACGGGTCCAGTGAGCGTCGATGGCAGCGTTGGCCAGTGCGTCGGCCCGCTCGTTGCCCGGGTGGCCGTTATGACCCTTTACCCAGTGCCAATGGATGCGATGTCGCTGGGTCTCCTCATGCAACTCGCGCCACAGCTCGGCGTTCTTTACCGGTTGGCGACCGGCGGTTTTCCAGCCACGCTTCATCCAGTTATGGATCCACTCGGTGATACCGCGCCGCAGGTATTCGGAGTCGGTCCACAGCTCGATCTCGCAGGGGCGCTTGAGCGCGCGCAGCGCCATGATGGCTGCCATCAACTCCATGCGATTGTTGGTGGTATTCGCCTCGAAGCCGTTGAGCGTCTTTTCATGGCGGCCGCTCACCAGCACCGCGCCCCAGCCTCCCGGCCCCGGATTGCCGCGACAAGCGCCGTCGGTATAGATGGTGACGCCGGGAGCCGGCTTGTCGTTATCGCTATCGCTCAACTTCAGTGGTCCTTCTGGTTGGCTCTGGCGCAGAGCTGCCGATACGGATGGCGTGTCCCAGCGCACCGCCGCCCAGTGAGCCCTGCAGTCGCAGCCGAGGGCGCTGAATCTGGGCCAGCCGGGTGCGCCGCCGTGCCTGAATGACGTAACTGTCACCGAAAGGCATGTTGTGGCGACGGCCGAGCGTTTCCAGCGTTGCATTCCCCGGCAAGCTGCCGGGAAGATGAAAGCCGCAGTAGTCTACCTGCTCGACGCGAAAATCGACAATGGCCAGCCAGTCGCTCAGTTTGGCCGGTGTGCGCCACTGACCCCGCCATGGCAGGCGCTGCCGGCGACCCGGCGTCAGCCTGGACAGCCCCGACAAGCCGAGGGGCATCCAGCCCAGCACGATGAGACAGCCATCGTCGGCGGTGATTCTGGCCGCCTCTCGCAGAAGCCTGTGCGGATCGGCGATCACCTCCAGCAGATGATGCACGATGACCAGATGCAGGCATTCATCGGGCAGGGGGATCGCATCCAGCGGACAGACCAGTGTGGAGGAGGTGTTCGTCAACTCCCTCGTGGGAGCCCAGCGCATGCCGTGCTGGATCGGCGACATGTCGCTCAGCGCCGGAGCCATGCCTAACTCCAGACTGTGGCCGCCATGCAGCCGCTCGCATACCGGCCCCAGGCAGGCTCGTTCAGCGCGCCAATGGGCCTGCCCGTTCTCGCTCGACCAGTAGCGCTGCCCTTCGCGATATAGCTGGGCCAATGCTACCGTCTCCTGCGAATTTGACATGGCTTGCCAATACCTCCATGATCACCGGTTTTGCAGGCAACTTTCACGAACTTGGCGGCGCATGACCGTCAAGTCGATGGCTCGCGGCACTCTTCCAGCGAAGACAATGGAAAGGGCCGCGACCTGCAGCGCATCCGGTTGACGACGCAACAAGGACGGACTGCCCATGCTGAGCGTGACACCGATTCCCGCTTTGAGCGACAACTATATCTGGCTACTTCGTCAGGATACGAGCCCTGAAGCCTGTGTGGTAGACCCTGGTGAAGCAGCCCCCGTCATTCACGTTCTCGAGCGAGAGGGTCTGACCCTCGGCAGCATCCTCGTTACGCATCATCATCCGGACCATGTGGGCGGGCTTGCGGAACTCATCCGACGCTACTCGCCGAAGGTGATCGGACCGCACAATCCCAAGATCGAAGGGATCGACGAGCGCGTCGGCGATGGCGACACGTGTCGAGTCATGGGGCGACGTTTCGATGTCTTCGACGTGCCGGGCCATACCCTCGATCATATCGCCTTCTTCACTCCCGGCATCCCCCCTCTGCTGTTCTGTGGCGATACGCTCTTCTCGGGCGGCTGCGGACGCCTGTTCGAGGGGTCTCCCGAACAGATGTTCCGTTCGCTGCAACGGCTCGCTGCCCTGCCGGACGACACGCTGATTTTCGCCGCCCATGAGTACACCCTGGCCAACTTGACCTTCGCTCAGGCTGTCGATCCGCATAATTCCGACGTGACTGCAGCGCTGGACGAGACCCGTCGGGCGCGCGACCTCGACCGCCCTACCCTGCCCAGTCGCCTGGGGCGTGAGAAAGCCATCAATCCGTTCTTGCGCTGCGCTGCGCCGGACGTGCGTGCTTCCGCCTCGCAACACGGCAATACCGAAAGCGACCAGGCGACCTTTGCCACCCTGCGCGCCTGGAAAGACCGTTTTTGAGCATCGACACATCCCAAGGGCGCCGCTGCGACGATGCGCGCCCAGAAGGAGGAAGAATGACCTACCGAACGACGAGGCAGTGGACCTTGCGTCTGGCTGGCGGAGTCGCCCTGGTCAGCGCCCTGGCAACGGCCGGGCCCGAGCTTCGCGCATCGCCCCATCCCGCCTCCGCGCCCGCCCTTCCGCTCCACCATTTCTGGGACGATCTCCAGCTCGAAGCCATGCCCGGTAGCGCCTGGGAGCGCTTGCGCGACAGCCTGGCCTGGCATGAACGGCGTCATGATCCGCGCGTACAGCAATGGATCGAGTATTACCGCGCCAACCCCGGCAACGTGGTCGACATCATGGAGCGCGCCCGCCCTTGGATCGCCTGGATTACCGAGCAGGTGGAACGGCGCGGCTTGCCGGGCGAGATCGCCCTAATCCCTTTCGTCGAAAGCGCCTACGACCCTCGCGCGCGCAGTCATCGCGGCGCTGCCGGCCTCTGGCAGTTCATGCCCGGCACGGCGGATGCTCTAGGCCTGAGACGACAGCAAGGCTATGACGGACGTCTTGACGTCGTCGCCTCCACCCAGGCCGCTCTCGACTATATCGAACTGCAGGCCGAGCAGTGGTATGACGGTGACATCGAGCTGTCCTTGGCGGCTTACAACGCAGGGGCGGGCACCGTCAACCGGGCCCGACATGCGGCAGCGGCACGCAGCGCACCAAGCGATTACTGGAACCTCCAGTTGCCGAGCGAGACCATGCAGTACCTGCCCAAGCTCAATGCCATTGCCGCCATCATCGATGACCCTGAGCAATACGGCGTCGCCCTGCCCGCCATTGACGATGCTCCAGCTTTCGCTACGGTTCCGGTGGAAACGCACTTTCACCTCTCGCAGCTCGCCAATGTCACCGGGCTTGCGCCGGATGAGCTGGCTGCGCTCAATCCGGGCCTGACCAACAAGAGCGCCTCCCCCGCTGCGGTTGAAGTGGTACTGGTACCCATCGATCACGAAGAAACCGTGCTGGCCGAGCTCAGTGCCCCGGCTGCCACAGGCACCGATGATTCCCGCCACCTCGTTCAGCGCGGCGACAGCCTGTCCGCCATCGCCTCCCGGCACGGCATCACGGTGGCCGAACTGAGGCAGCACAACGGGCTGCGTGGCGACATCATCCATGCAGGTCAGGTATTGGACATTCCGCGGCGCAGCCTGGCATCGCGTTGATGGACAGCGATGCTTGAGGCCAGGCGAAGGTTTACAAGCGACGGACAGCCTGACACCTTATGGCGGTAATGCCCGGCCCAATCGGACCCGAACTACCAAGGATGTCATTGATGCGGTTCGTCTTGCGTTGCGTTCTCGCCTGTTGCCTGGTGCTCGCCTGGTCGTCTTCGGCATTGACTGACGACCACGATACGGTTCCCACCGTTCACGGCCTGGCGCTCTACGACGAGCCGGCATTATCCGCCGATTTCCCCCATTTCCCCTATGTCGACCCCGCAGCGCCCAAAGGCGGCAGCATGACCCAGGCCGCGGTCGGCAGCAGCTTCGACTCGACCAATCCTTTCATCATCCGGGGCACACCGGCAATCGGCATCGGCGAGATCTACGACACGTTGCTGACGAACAACCTCGACGAGCCGTTCAGCGTTTATGGGCTGCTGGCCGAAGGCATACGCCTGGATCCGGAGCGCCTCTGGATCGAGTTCGATCTGCGCCCCGAAGCTCGCTTTCACGACGGCGAGCCCGTCACGGCCGACGACGTGGTATTCAGCTTCAACCTGCTGATGGAAGAAGGCAATCCGTTCTACCGCGGCTACTATGCCGACGTGGAGCGGGTCGAAGCGCTCGATGCGCACACCGTGCGTTTCGAGTTCGCGTCCAACCACTCGCGCGAGCTGCCATTGATCGTCGGTCAGCTGCCCATTCTGCCCCAACATTATTGGGAGGAGCGCGACTTCAGCTCGCCGACGCTCGACCGACATCCCGGCTCCGGCCCCTATCGCATCGCTGAAGTGGAGCCCGGACGCCGGATCGTCTATGAGCGAGTCGAGGACTATTGGGGGCGCGACCTGCCGGTCAATGTGGGGCGGCACAATATCGACCAGTTGATCTACGACTATTATCGAGACCGCGATATTGCCTGGGAGGCTTTCAAGGCCGGCGTGCTGGATTATCGCACCGATGCACGCGCGGCGACCTGGGCTATCGGTTACGACTTTCCCGCCTATCGTGATGGCCTGGTCAAGCGTCTGACCGTGCCCGACGGGCAGCCTTCGCGCATGCAGGCCTTCGTCTTCAATCTTCGGCGTGACAAGTTCCAGGATTCGCGCGTGCGCGAGGCGCTCAACCTCACGTTCGATTTCCCCTGGCTCAATGCCAACCTGTTCTACGATACCTACAAGCGTACCGAGAGTTTCTTTCAGAATTCTGAGATGGCGGCCAAGGGGTTGCCCAGCGAAGCGGAGCTCAAGTTGCTGGAGCCGTATCGCGACATGTTGCCGGAGCGCGTCTTCGACACCCCGCTTCCCATCGAGCATCCCGAAGACCTTCGCGAGCGCCTGCGACTCGCCTACGACCTGCTGCTCGAGGCGGGTTACGAGGTGCGTGGCGACAAGTTGGTGGACAGGGAGAGCGGGCAGCCGCTCAGCGTGGAGGTGATGCTCTTCGACAGCGGCATGGAGCGGGTGGTGCAACCCATGTTGCGCAACATGTCGCGTCTTGGCATTCAGGGTAGGTTGCGCATCGTTGATATCAACCAATATCTTAATCGCCTGCGCAGTTTCGACTTCGATATCGTGACCGGCCAGTTCCCTCAATCCAACAATCCCGGCAATGAGCAGCGCGAATATTGGACCAGCGAGTTCGCCAATAGCCCGCAGAGCCGCAACCTAATGGGGCTGGAGCACCCCGCCGTTGATGCGCTGGTCGAGCGGCTGATACGCGCCGACAGCCGAGAGGAGCTCAACACGGCAGCACGCGCCCTGGACCGAGTGCTGTTGTGGAGCTTCATTGTGATCCCTCACTACCATTCCGGCGAGACGCGCATTGCGATCTGGGACAAGTTCGGCTATCCCGAGACTTTTCCCAAGTATGGCTTCGATCTGACTACCTGGTGGATCGACGCCGAGCGCGAGAGCGAGATCAACCGGCGCCTGCGGGGCCGATAGGCTGCCAGGCCGTTACCGCTGACACGAGGGTGCCTTTGACGTGAGCCGCTACATTCTTCGCCGCTTGCTGCTGATGATTCCGACCCTTATTGGCATCATGCTGCTCAATTTTATTATTGTTCAAGCCGCGCCAGGCGGGCCGATCGATCAAATGATGGCGCGCTTCGAAGGACTCGACAGCATGTCGAGCACACGTCTCGACGCCGGCGGTGGCGACGTGGTGGTGCGTGACGAGTCACGGGGAGCCCGCGGTGTCGATCCGCGCTTCATCGAACAGCTGGAACAGCAGTTCGGCTTCGACAAGCCGGCTCACGAGCGCTTTCTGGGCATGATGCGTGACTACCTCACCTTTGATTTCGGCAACAGCTTCTTTCGTGACCGACCGGTGGTCGAACTGATGGTCGAGCGCCTGCCGGTATCGATCTCATTGGGGCTATGGACCACCCTGCTAGTCTATTTGATTTCGATTCCGCTCGGTATCCGCAAGGCATTAAGGCATGGCTCACGCTTTGACGTCTGGACCTCGGGCTTCGTTATCGTCGGCTATGCCATTCCCGGTTTCCTGTTTGCCATCCTGCTGATCGTTCTATTCGCGGGCGGCAGTTATTGGGATCTATTTCCACTTCGCGGTCTCACTTCGCCGGACTTCGAGGAGCTATCCACGTGGGGCAAGATCAAGGATTATTTCTGGCATATCGCCCTACCGGTCACGGCCATGACCATCGGCAGTTTCGCCACCTTGACCATGCTGACCAAGAACAGTTTCCTCGATGAGATACACAAGCAGTACGTGCTCACCGCCCGGGCGAAGGGCGCGAGCGACCGACGCACCCTCTACGGGCATGTGTTCCGAAATGCCATGCTGATCATCATCGCCGGCCTGCCCGGCGCGCTGGTAACCATCTTCTTCACCGGCTCGCTCTTGATCGAGGTGATCTTCTCGCTGGAAGGGCTGGGGCTGCTCGGCTTCGAGGCGGTGATGCAGCGTGACTACCCGGTGATCTTCGGCACGCTGTTCCTGTATACCTTGATCGGGTTGATCCTGAAGCTGATATCCGACCTGACGTATGTCTGGGTGGATCCACGTATCGACTTCGAGACACGGGAGTCCTGACACGATGCCTCTTGCGCTCTCCCCCATCGCCCGGCGCCGCATCGGTGTCTTCCGGCGGAATCGACGCGCTCGCGTCTCGCTGTGGATCTTTCTCATCCTGTTTGTCGTGAGCCTGGGGGCCGAGTTGATCGCCAACGACAAGCCACTGATCATGCGCTACGACGGCCAGTGGTATGTGCCACTGCTCGTGGATTATCCCGAGACCACGTTCGGCGGTTTCCTGCCTACCCGCACTGACTATCACGACCCCTTCATACGCGGGCAGATCGCGGAACACGGCTGGGCGCTATGGCCACCGATCCCCTACTCCTACCAGACCCTGGACATGCAGATGATGCGTCCTTCGCCCTCGCCACCGGATGGCCGACATTGGCTGGGCACCGACGACCAGGGGCGCGACGTTCTGGCCCGGGTCATCTACGGTTTCCGCTTGTCGGTGGCCTTCGCCCTGGTGCTGACGGCCGGCTCGTTGGTCATGGGCGTGCTCATCGGCGGTATCCAAGGCTACTTTGGTGGCAAGACCGACCTGATCGGACAACGCCTCACCGAGATCTGGTCGGGGCTGCCGGTACTGTTTCTCCTGATCATCTTGGCCAGCCTGGTGCAACCCGGCTTCTGGTGGTTGCTCGGCATCATGTTGCTGTTCTCGTGGCTCGGCCTGGTGGATGTGGTGCGTGCCGAATTTCTGCGTGCGCGCAATCTCGAGTACGTGCGCGCGGCCAGAGCGATGGGGTTGCCTTCGCGCCTGATCATGTGGCGCCACGTTCTACCCAACGCCATGGTCGCCACGCTGACCTTCATTCCCTTCCTGTTCACCGGTGCCATCACTACGCTGACGGCGCTCGATTTCCTCGGCTTTGGGCTGCCACCGGGCTCCCCCTCGCTTGGGGAACTGGTGGCCCAGGGAAAGAACAACCTGCATGCGCCCTGGCTCGGCATCACTGCCTTCGTCAGCCTGTCGCTGATGCTCTCGCTGCTGGTCTTCATTGGCGAAGGCCTGCGCGACGCCTTCGACCCGCGTCACATCCAGCACGCACTGAGTGCCACCCCGCTGACCAGGACCCAACCCAATGCCTGATTCTCATGCCTCTTCCCTGCTGCGTCTCGAGAGGTTGTCGATTGCCTTCGACGGCAAGCCGGTGCTCAAGGAACTCTCGCTCGAGGTTCACCGTGGCGAGACGCTGGCACTGGTCGGTGAATCCGGCTCCGGCAAGTCGGTCTCAGCGTTGGGTGCCATGGAACTGCTCCCGGACAATGCCGCGATCAGCGGCGAACGTTGGCTGGGCGATACGGACCTGACCAGGCTGCGCCAGCGCGATTGGCAGGCGCTTCGCGGTGGGCGCGTGGGGTTCGTCTTTCAAGAACCGATGACCTCGCTCAATCCTCTGCATACGGTGGGCAAGCAAATTGGCGAGACGCTGCGCCTGCACCAAGGGTTATCGGGGCGCGCCGCTCGCGAGCGCACTCGAATGCTGTTCGAACAGGTACGGTTGCCACGCCCCGACGAACTGCTCGATGCCTGGCCTCACCAGCTATCGGGCGGGCAGCGCCAGCGAGTCATGATTGCCATGGCCATTGCCAACGATCCCGAGCTGTTGATCGCCGACGAGCCGACGACGGCACTCGATGTCACCGTGCAGCAGGAGATTCTCGGCCTGCTCGCCGAACTTCGTGACCGCCATGGCATGGGTATGCTGTTCATCACTCATGACCTCAATCTGGTGAAGCGTCACGCCGATCGCGTCTGCGTTCTCTACGATGGTGTCGAGCAGGAGACGGGGCCGGTGGGCGAAGTGTTTCAATCACCGCGCAGCGCATACACGCAAACCCTGCTCGATGCCGAGCCCACAGGCCGGCCATCGCCACCGGCTTCACGCCAGCCGCTACTCGAGGCACGCGGCGTGTCGGTCAGTTTTCAACGACCCCGGCGACTCTTTGCGTCGCGCCCGCCCGCCTTCGAAGCGGTCAAGCCGATCGATCTTCACCTGGCTCCCGGTGAAACCCTCGGTATTGTCGGGGAGTCGGGGTCGGGCAAGACAACGCTGGCCATGGCACTGCTACGGCTGGTGGAGAGTCGCGGCGAGATCGACTTCGACGGCGAACGGCTCGATCGCCTCTCGGGTAATGCCCTGCGCCGAAGACGGCGACGCTTCCAAGTCGTGTTCCAGGATCCCTACGGCTCATTGTCTCCTCGCCTACCGGTTTCCGATATCGTCAGCGAGGGGCTGCGCTTCCATTATCCCGACCTATCGAATTGCGAAGTGACGCAGCGAGTGAGAACGGCGCTCGAGGAGGTCGGCCTGCCGGTTGACTGTGCAGCCCGTTATCCCCACGAATTTTCCGGCGGTCAGCGTCAGCGCATCGCCGTCGCGCGAGCCCTGATTCTGGAGCCCGAACTGGTGGTGCTCGACGAGCCCACCTCGGCCCTCGACCGCACCGTACAGAAGCAGTTGGTCGAGCTTCTGCGCGAGTTGCAAGCACGACGTGGCCTGAGCTACTTGTTCATCAGCCATGATCTGGCCGTGGTGCGTGCCATGGCGCATCGTGTGATGGTGCTCAAGGAAGGCGCCCTGGTGGAACAGGGTGACTGTCAGGCTCTGCTAGCGGAGCCATCGAGTGCTTACACACGAGCTTTGGTCAAGGCGGCTGGCCTGCCCCACCGTTTTTGACGGTAAACGGATCGTCTCAGAGGCAAGGCATTCATGTAATCCATAAATAAAGATAACGGTATAAACCTGTAACGTTTATACAGCATGATCCGTACATGACGAAGGAGGCATATCCGTTCCTAACCTTGCCTTATACTGGTGACCTTGTGTTTCGCCTGGTAACCCTGCCTATGCGTCTTCTTGCCAGCCTGTGGTGGTTATGGCTGCTGATTTTCTTGTACTCTCCCGTCGTACAGGGCTCAGCGACCGCTCTGGATCTCGACGCGGGCTGGAAGTATCGCTGGGGCGATTCCCCTCGGCTGCCGGACGGTCGGCTCGCCTGGCTTCTGGAACCCTCCGCCGGTGAATGGCGCGACATTGATTTTCCTTCCAACCCGTCGGGGCGCAACGGGAACCGCCATGTCTGGTTCCGCATCGCCCTACCCGACGGCGAATGGCGTGATCCGGTGCTGTATGTCTATAGCATCGATCTCATTGCCCAGGTCTATCTAGATACCGAACTGATCTACCAGCACGGACGCTTCGATGCCAATGGCAAGGGACGTTTCGCCGGTTGGCCCTGGCACATGATCAGCCTGCCTGAGGACTTTGCCGGCCGTGAGCTCTTCTTTCGCGTCTTCTCCGACTATACCGATATCGGCCTATGGGGAGAGGTCAAGCTGGCGGATCGCCCTGAGCTGCTCAGCGGGATTCTCAAGCGTTCGGCCAATGATCTGATCGTCAGCGCCTTCTGTCTGCTGCTTGCCTTGCTGGCAGGCATCTTCTCGTTGATACAGACCGAGCGCCGAAGCTTCGTCGGCATCACGCTCTTCTCGCTGGCTTCCGGCATCATGATCCTCGCCGAGAGCCAGGCCAGCCAACTACTCATTGCGGCGCCTCTTGTGTGGGATTACCTGGCTGCAGCAGGCTATTACGCCCTTCCGGTCGGCATTGGCCTGTTGCTGGAGCCTTGGTTCGAGTCGCGCCATTCGCGCTGTATTCGCCTTCTGTGGCAGGGCCATCTGGCTTACCTGCTCGGTGCACTGGGGTTGGCGGCTAGCGGCGCCATCAACCTGTCGAGCACTTTCCCGGTATACGACGTGCTGCTGGCCGTCACCCTGCCTGTGCTGTTCACCTTGGTGGTCGCTCGACTAAGGCGCCTGAACGGCGAGCAGAAGCTGATCATTGCCGCCTATGGATTGTTCGCGCTCTTGTTGCTGGGCGACATGGCCGTGGCGCACAGCCTGCTCCCTTGGAGACGGGTACCCGTCAGCGCAGGCGCACTGATCTTCAGTCTTGCCATCGTGGCAATCTCTCTACGCCATTACACGCGTACGCAACGCGCGCTGCTCCAGCTCAACCAACATCTGGAAAAGCAGGTGGAGGAGCGCACCCACGCATTGCAGTGCATGGTCGAGCGACTGCACGCCTTCTCCTACCAGGACCCGCTGACCGGGCTGAAGAATCGCCGCCATTTCGACGAGATCTACGCCCACGAGGCAGCGAAAGCCAGGCGTGGGAAACCGCTCACGCTGGTCATGCTCGATATCGATCACTTCAAGAAATTGAACGATCTGCATGGACACGAGGCAGGCGATGCGGTGCTGGTGGCGACGAGCCAACTGCTCAGTCAGCACTTTCGCGATGCCGACGTCGTTTGTCGCCTCGGCGGAGAGGAGTTCGTGGTGATACTGCCCGGGGCCTCGGCGAGCCAGGCTGCCGAGAGGATCGAAAGCTTCCTGCAAGCGATGCGCCGGCAGCGCTTCGCTCACGGTGAACGTGAGCTGGGGGCCGTCAGCCTCTCCTGTGGCATCGCCACCTACCCGGAGCACGCCGCCGACCCGTTGGAACTGATCCACTTGGCTGACATGGCGCTCTACCGTGCCAAGCGCCGTGGACGCGACCGGAGCGAGATCTCGGCACCAGTGAACTGAAATCAGCGAAAAGCCTCGATCTCGGCCTGTGACAGCTCTCGCCACTCACCTTCGCCAAGCGAACCCAACGACAACGGTCCGATCGATTCTCGGTGCAGGGCGATGACGCGATTGCCGAGGGCCGCGAACATGCGTCTGACTTGATGATAGCGTCCCTCGTACAGAGTCAGTTCGGCGTCGCGTGAGCCATGCATGATCAATTCGGCCGGTAGCGTTGGCTTGTCCTCGCCCTCGAGCAGGATACCCTCCGCAACACGAGCCCTGGCCGCTTCCATCGCCTCCCCCTCGAGCGGTTCCGCCAGGGTCGCACGATAGACCTTGCCGCAACGACGGCGCGGCGAGGTGACACGATGGGACCACTGACCATCATCGGTGAGCAGCACCAGCCCCGTGGTATCGACATCGAGGCGCCCCACCGTCTGGAGACGTTCCGCCTTCGGCAGGTCGATCAGGTCCACTGCGCGCGGATAGAGGCCGCGACGCGCGCTGCATTCGACTTCGGTCGGCTTATGGAGCATCACATAACGCAGCCCCACCAGCGACAGCGGTCGACCGTTCCACACCACGCGATCGGCCGGGGCGACGTGGAGCGCTGCCTGCTTGGTCACCTCCCCGTTGACGCTCACCTCGCCACGATGCAGCGCCTTCTTCGCCAGACTGCGCGTCAGGTCCGTGGTCTCCGCCAGGAAGCGATCGAGACGCATCAGAAACCGACTCCGTCGGAAAGCGTAAAGTGGTCGGCGTCGCGCCAGGCGGGGAACTTCTCGCGGAAGGCGTCGAGATCGTCCCGTGACAGCGTAGCGGTCTCGATGAAGGCGGTATCGCGCGGCGGGTCGATAACCGCCTCGCCCTTGAAGTCGACCAGCATGGAATCGCCGGCGTAGCGCATGCCATTGGCATCCTCACCGACTCGGTTGACGCCGATCACCGGGCATAGATTCTCAATGGCACGCGCCTGCAGCAGGATACGCCAGGGGTGTCGCCGCGGCGCCGGCCAGTTGGCGACGCAGAGCAGAGCGTCATACTCGAAGTGCTCGCCGGGTCCCGGACTCTGCCGCAGCCAGACCGGAAAGCGCAGGTCGTAGCAGACGCTGAGCAGTATGCGAAAGCCCTTGAGCGTGACGATGACACGATCGTGACCCATGGCATAGCGCTCATGCTCACCGGCCATGCGGAACAGGTGTCGCTTGTCGTAACAGACTCGGCTACCATCCGGGCGGGCCCACACCAACCGGTTGTAGTAGTTGCCGTCTTCGACCACCGCCACGCTGCCGGTGACGACGCACTGGCGCTGGATGGCCTGTTCACGCAGCCAAGCCACGGCCGAACTCGCTTCCATCGGTTCGGCCATCTCGCGAGAGTTCATCGTAAAGCCGGTGGAGAACATTTCGGGCAACACGATCAAATCGGTCTGGCTAACATCGAGCCCGCCCAACTGTTCCTCGAGCATTCGGCAGTTGGCTTCGGGGTCTTCCCAGCGCAGGTCGCACTGCACCAGGGTCGTACGCAGCTCACTCATCTCGGTTTTCCTTGCAATGGGCTCCCTCTCGCATCAGCCTAACCCAGCTCGGCACGGACGTCAGCCTGCCAACGAATAAGCCCGAGACGGCGCTGGCGGTGAGCCCCACGACTCGGATAGGCTGCTAATAGAAACATCCGAACCAACACACACGAGAACCTGGCATGACCGCGCAGTCCTTGACCGATCGTGAGGCCACACGTGGCGTGGCTTTTGGCCTGGCCGCTTATGGCATGTGGGGCTGCTTCCCGCTGTTCTTCGCGCTTTTCCAGGGCATTCCCGCCTATGAGGTGCTGATTCATCGCATCATCTGGTCGTGCCTGTTTCTGGTCGCGTTGGTGACGATCCTCAAGCGCTGGGGACCCATACGCTCGGCGCTGGCCGAGCCCCGACGGCTAGGTCGGGTGCTGGGCTGCGCCCTGCTGATCGCTGTCAATTGGGGGCTCTACATCTATGCCGTCGAGACGCGCCAGGTCTTTCAGGCCAGCCTCGGCTACTTCCTCACCCCGCTGGTCAACGTCGCCCTGGGCATGCTGGTGCTGCGGGAACGCATGGCCGCCCTGCAGCGCGTGGCGGTACTGTTGGCGGGGAGCGCCATCGCCATTCAGCTGCTGTTACTCGGGGAACTGCCCTGGATCAGCCTGAGCCTGGCGCTCTCATTCGGCACCTACGGCCTACTGCGCAAGCAAGTTCCCCTCGATGGGTTGTCGGGACTGTTCGTGGAAACACTGTTATTGTTGCCACTCGGGCTGCTCGCTCTCAGTTGGCTGAGCCTCGCGGAGCTTTCCCATTTCCTCGCCGAGCTCCGCGCCACTCTGCTGCTGGTCGCCAGCGGTATCATCACGGCATTGCCGCTGCTGGCCTTTGCCGGTGCAGCGCGCCGCCTGCGCCTGGCAACGCTGGGCTTTCTGATGTATCTCAACCCCAGCATTCAGTTCTTCATCGCGCTGCTGGTCTTTCGCGAGCCGCTATCTTCGATCCAATTGGCCACATTTCTCCTGATCTGGCTCGGCCTGGCACTGTACTCCTGGTCGGCCTGGAACGAGCGAAAGCGCTCGCCGCTGGCGCCCGCCGGCGCAGCGCCGCAACAACAGCGGAACTGATCCTGAGCAGGGAACCGGCGCCGCAATCGTTGCCGAACGGCTAACCACGCCGATGGAACTTAGGCGCCTTCCGGCTTGTAGCCAACGCGGAAACCACCCCAATGTTTTCCATCCACGTAGATCGGCACCGACAGGTCGTGCATCACCTCTCCGGTATCGCGCTTGTAGGTCTGTAGCAGCAGTGCTTCCTCGTGAGTACCGCAGCGTTGGCCGGTGGTGTCCTCGTAGATCCTTCGGTTACGACAGAATTTGAGATCATGCGCGTAATCACCGGTGGGCGGACGGCTGCTCTGTGCATTATGCGTGGGAATGTAGCCACGACGATCAATACCGATGGCGTAGGCAACGCCCAGTCGCTCCAGCAGCGGTTCCTGAATCTCAGGGAAATGCTCATCGGTGTAGTGAACGAAACCGGTTTCGTACTGCTGCGGATGGGTGCCGGGGATCGGCGTGTACTGAGCATGGAACAGGGTTTGCTCGTCCAGTTCGCCATGCTTGAGCGCCGATTCGAGCAGTGTACCGATCCTAGCCGCGGCCTCGCGCGCAGCTTCGAAGACCTGTCGATGGCGCCCCTCGAGGCGTTGCTGGGCAAGCGCCGCGTCGACGGCTTCGGCCCCCGCCATCAATGCACGCGCCTGACTCGCCAGTCCGTGCATGTCGCGGTTGCCCTGATCGGCGTCTTCCTCCAGCGTTGAGAGCGTCTTCGCCACCCGCTGCGAATGTCGGTTGGTATCGTCCATGGCATTGGCGATAGAGCGAATCTCGCCTTCCACCTGGTCGAAATGACCGGTCATCTCGGTGAGCTGCTCGCCCACCTTGCCCATCTCCTTGGCACGATCGCCGACACGCTGCATCAGGTGACCGATGGTGTCGACCACCCGGTGGCTGCTGTCGCCGATATCGCCGACCAGCGCCTCGACGTTTCGCGTGGCGTCAGCGGTTCGCCCGGCCAACTGCCTCACTTCGCCAGCCACCACCGCGAAGCCCCGTCCATGTTCCCCGGCACGCGCCGCCTCGATCGAGGCGTTGAGCGATAGCAGGTTGGTCTGCTCGGCGATCTCCTCGATCAAGGAGGTCACGTGACGCACGCTATCGGTCTTCTCGCTCAACAGGTTGAGCAGCTCCAACGCGTCTTCCGAGCGTTCGGCGAGCGCCTGCATCTCCTCGATCACCTGCCCCAGCGACTCACGACTGACATGGCTGGCGTCGCGGGAGCGGCTGGCAAGCGTGGCTACGTTGGCAGCGCTGGCAGCGACCTGCTCGATGGCCGATGTGATCGCAGCCATGCTCGACGACGCCTCTCGCACGGTCTGCTGTTGACGGTCCAGGCGCTGATCCATTCGATCGGCGTGATGCGACACTTCGGCAGAAGCGATCGCCGTGGTGCTGGCCTGCTGGATCAGGCCATGCGCCATGCGCCGCAGCGAGAGAAAGTCGCGGGAAACGAACAGCCAGACATGGAAACGGTCGTTGGCCAGCGAATCAGCGCCCGCGCGATAGATCGCGGCCAGACCACTCAGAGCGAGCATGGCGCCAGAGAGCGTGGCCAGTCCCACGGAGAGAAGCGCCTGCCATTCGGCGCCGTTGCGGTAGCCAACCGCAAGGCCGGCGGCAAGGGCCACCACGGCCAGCAGGAGCATCAATATCCGCATGCGTGTCGTCTCTTTGTTATCGGTGTTATTGGAGATTAACGCTATGCCAGCGACTTAGGCATCACCACTTTCGCCTGACAGACGAAAGCGCTATTCAAGACTTACCGCCCAAGGTCGATAGCCGCTCTTTTCGATTGAACGACACCTTCTTCTGCGGCAACGCTCCGGCTTGCCGTCGTTACCAGCCGATGCCGGAAGGCTCGCGACGCGAGACGCCCGGCACCATGCTCAGCCCTGGCTGGCGGCCAGCGCCTGCTCCAGGTCGGCCACGATGTCGTCGATATGCTCGATGCCGATCGACAGGCGCACCATGTCCGGTGTCACTCCCGCAGCAGCGAGTTCCTCGTCGCTGAGTTGCCGGTGCGTGGTGGCGGCGGGAATCGAGGAACATGTCTTGGCGTCGCCGATATTGACCAGGCGCAGGATCATGCCCAGTGCATCGTAGAAGCGGGCCCCCGCGTCCCTGCCGCCCTGGATGCCGAAGCTGAGAATCCCCGAGGCGTGCCCGTTCATGTAGCGCTGGGCCAGCGTATGGTCCTTGTGGCTCGACAGCCCGGCGTATTGCACCCAGGTCACGGCCGGATGCCCCTCCAGGTAGTCGGCCACCCGCTGCGTATTGGCACAGATCCGTTCGATGCGCAGCGACAGCGTCTCAAGTCCCTGCAGCAGGTTCCACGCCGCCTGGGCGGAGAGTGCCGCGCCCATGTTGCGCAGCGGCACCACCCGCGCCCGGGCGATAAAGGCCGCCTCACCCACGTCGCGGGTATAGCTGACTCCGTGATAAGAAACGTCCGGTTCGTTCAGCAGCGGGAAGCGCTGCGGATGATCGGCCCAGGGAAACTTGCCCGAATCGACGATGACCCCGCCCACGGTGGTGCCGTGGCCGCCAATGTACTTGGTGGCGGAGTGTATGACGATATCGGCCCCGTGCTCGATTGGCCGCCACAGGAACGGTGTGGGTACCGTATTGTCGACGATGACCGGTACGCCGTGGCGATGAGCGGCCTCGGTCAGCCTTGCCATGTCGACCACGCTGCCTGAGGGATTGCCGACACTCTCGCAGAATACCGCCTTGGTCCGCGCGTCGATCAGCGATTCGATGCCGTCGATATCGTCCTTATCGGCGAAACGAACCTCGATGCCCTGGCGCGGCAGAGTATGAGCGAAGAGGTTGTACGTACCGCCGTATAACTCGCTGATCGAAACGATGTTGTCGCCGGCTTCGGCGATGGTCTGGATCGCATAGGTGATCGCGGCCATGCCGGAAGCCACCGCCAGCCCGGCGATGCCCCCCTCCAGCGCGGCAATACGCTGTTCCAGCACCGCACAGGTGGGATTCATGATGCGCGAATAGATGTTGCCCTCAACCTTGAGGTCGAAGAGATCCGCAGCATGCCGGGCGTTGTCGAAGGCGAACGAGGTGGTCTGATGGATCGGCACCGCCACGGCGTGCTGGTCGTTGGGAGCGTAGCCGTGATGCAGGGCAATGGTTTCGGGTTTCATGGCGTGTCCTTGGTGAAGGAGAATAAGGGGGTTATTTCACCTGATGCTAACCAACACTCAACCCCACCACCAATATCGTTTAGTCTGGGGGACCCAGACCCTTGATGCGCAGAGACGGGATGCTCAGACGCTACCTGCCGATACTCACCTGGCTACCGCACTATCATCGTCGCCTGTGCGGCGCCGATCTGCTGGCAGGACTCATCGTCACCGTCATGGTGATTCCCCAGTCCCTGGCCTACGCCGTGCTGGCAGGACTGCCGGCCGTGGTCGGGCTGTATGCCAGCCTGCTTCCGGCGCTGGCCTACGCTTTGCTTGGCACCAGCCGCACCCTGGCCGTGGGGCCGGTGGCCATCGTGGCGCTGATGACCGGTGCGGCACTCTCCGGCGTTGCCACTCCAGGCACGAGCGACTACCTGCAGGCCGCGCTGGTGCTTTCGCTGCTGTCGGGTGCGATCCTGGTTCTCATGGGATTGCTGCGCATGGGCTTCGTGGCGAATTTTCTCAGTCACCCGGTGATCGCCGGCTTCCTGTCGGCATCGGGCATTCTCATCGCGGCCAGTCAGATCGGTTACCTGCTCGGCATCGAACTGTCCGCCCGAGACCTGCTGCCGCGCGCGGCGGAGCTGGTACGGCACCTTCCCCGATTCCACCCCCCCACTCTGGCCATCGGCCTGGGAAGCCTCTTCTTCCTGCTGCTGATGCGTCAGTACGGCAGAGAAACGCTGCGCCGGCTCGGACTGTCACGGCCATTGGCCGACCTGCTGACGCGGGCCGGCCCCGTCTTCGCCGTACTGGCGACTACGCTGATCACTTGGCACCTGGATCTCGCCGAACGGGGCGTGGCCGTGATCGGAGACGTTCCCCGGGGCCTGCCACCGCTGACCCTGCCCGGATTCGACGCCTCGCTGTGGCAGACTCTGCTGGTTCCGGCCCTGTTGATCAGTGTGGTCGGCTTCGTCGAATCCGTGTCCATGGGGCAAATGCTTGCCGCCCGTCGACGGGAGCGCATCTCGCCCAACCAGGAGCTGATCGGGCTGGGCGGCGCCAACCTGGCCGCGGCCTTTACCGCCGGCATGCCGGTCACCGGCGGGCTGACGCGCACGGTCATCAATTTCGACGCGGGAGCGCAGACCCCGCTCGCAGGCTTCTTCGCCGCGCTGGGCATCGGCGCGGTGACCCTGTTCCTCACGCCTGCGCTTTATCACCTGCCCATCGCCACCCTGGCGGCCACCATCACCGTGTCGATCATCACCCTGATCGACCTGCCGATGATTCGCCAGACCTGGCGT
This sequence comes from Billgrantia pellis, assembly GCF_008297955.1. Taxonomy (GTDB): domain Bacteria; phylum Pseudomonadota; class Gammaproteobacteria; order Pseudomonadales; family Halomonadaceae; genus Halomonas; species Halomonas pellis. The sequence continues at coordinate 104,526 of NZ_VTPY01000002.1, forward strand.
TACTCGCGCAGCGATTTCTCGGCCATGGCCGTCACCATCTTCCTGACTCTGGTCGAAGGCGTCGAAGCCGGCATCATCAGCGGCGTGGCGCTCTCCATCGGCCTGTTTCTCTACCGTACCAGCCGCCCCCATAGCGCGCTGGTCGGACGCATCCCCGGCACCGAACACTTCCGCAACGTTGAACGGCACGATACCGAGACCGCCAGTCACCTGGCACTGCTGCGTATCGACGAGAGCCTCTACTTTGCCAACGCACGCTACCTGGAGGATACCGTCTACGACCTGGTGGCAACGCGGCCCGAGCTTGAGCATGTCGTGCTGATCTGCTCGGCCGTCAATCTGATCGACGCTTCGGCGCTGGAGAGTCTCGATGCGATCAACGCTCGCCTCAAGGATTCGCTTGTCACCCTGCACCTGGCCGAAGTGAAGGGCCCGGTGATGGACCAGCTCAAGCGCAGCGACTTTCTCGATGACATGACCGGACGCGTCTTTCTCAGCTCCTACGCCGCCTGGCGCGAGCTCGCCCGCCCTCCGAATGGATGATCGTGACCCTCGATCGCGATGCATGCCTATACCTTGGTCGCATTCCGTGCGTTTACACCCTCGCCATGATCGCCTCTTCAGCCCCTCTTTTTCCGTTTTATCAAGACATTGTTTTCCATGTTCCGCCAGGCGGACGGCTCGTTGCGACAAGTCCCGCGAGCATGCGTTGACACTGAGTCGACGCCTTCCTAGTATCGATCACAGTTTCGGAATCAAATACCGCATAGCAAAACAATAACCTTATCCCACCACAGGAGTCATCCTATGCGACAGCTCGCCCGCCCTTTCGTCTACGCCGCCCTGCCGCTTGCACTGCTGGCCGCCGGCAGCCAAGCGGCCGAGGTAGAACTGCCACGCACCATGGCCTGGACCGCTTACGGCACCAATTCCAGCGGCTATGCCCAGGCGGTGGCTATCGGCAACATGCTGCAGAATCAGTACGGTACCTCGGTGCGCATCCTGCCCGGCGATAACGATGTGTCGCGCATGACCCCGCTCAAGCAGGGGCGAGTCGATCTCTGCGCCTGCGGTATCGCCAGTTACTACGGCGCCGAGGGCGTGATGATGTTCGCCGACCGTGAATGGGGGCCTCAACCCATCCGCGTGCTTACCACCTCCACCGCCTCCTTCGGCCTGTCATTGGCCGTGGCCGGTGATCTTGGTGTGGAGAGGCCGGCGGACCTCGCCGGCAAGCGCATCGCCTACATTCGCGGCGATGACGCTTTGAACAAAGGCACCGAGGCCTACCTCGCCTTCGGCGGGCTGACCTGGGACGATGTCGAGCGCGTCGACTACCCCGGCTATGCACGCTCGTTCGACGGCATCATCGCCGGGGACGTTGACGCCTCTTTCACTACCACCGTCACGCCGCCAGCGCAGCAGCTCGCCAGCAGCCCCCGCGGCATTAGCTGGCCGGTGCTGGACCCCGACGACACCGAGGGCTGGGAGCGCATGCTGGCAGTGGCGCCGTATTTCCAGCCCCACGAAGTGACTGCCGGAGCGGGTAACGTCAGCGCCGATAGCCCCGTACCCAGCGCCAGCTACCCCTATCCCATCGTGGTCGCCAACCGGGATCTGGACGACAAGGTGGCCTACGGCCTGATCAATGCGCTGCAGGAAAACTACGACGAGTACAAGGATGCCGCGCCGGGCGCCGTGGGCTATGCCTTCGAGTACCAGGACCTGACCTGGGTGCTGCCCTTCCACGATGCCGTGGTCGAGTACTACAAGGAGATCGGGGAGTGGACCGACGAGATGCAGGCGCACCAGGATTCCCTGGTCGAGCGGCAGGAGTTGCTGCTCGAAACCTGGGACGCCTTCCTCGAGGACGCCCCTTCCGACGAGGATGAGTTCCGCGACGCCTGGATGGTGGCTCGGGCGAAGGCGCTTACCGATGCCGGCTTCGATCCGGTCTTCGAATGATACGCCGTTAGCCAGCCTGATCCCGGGGCGGCCGCGCCGCCCCTTTCCCGATTCACGGACGCCGCCATGACCACCGCCACTTCGACCGAATCGCCACATCAGCTCAAGGAAAAGGTCACCCACGTCCGCCCGCTGCCCGCCGCCCTTCGCTGGATTCCCGGCGCCGCGACGGTACTGCTGATGCTGATGACCTTGGATTACCTGTTCAACCTGGGCTGGCTGCGCTTCGTCACCGGGCTCGAAACCCAGTTCTATTACGCCGTGGTAGCCCTGTTGCTGCCACTGGTCTACCTGTTGTGGCCGATCAAGGCGTCGCTGCAGTATCGTCCGGTACCGTGGTACGACTATGCGCTGAGTCTCGTGACACTGATCGTCGGCGGCTATTTCGTCTATCACGCCGAGTCTATCCTCGAGCGCGGCTGGGCCTTTGCCGCTCCCGACACCGCGATCATCGCCAGCTATGCCTGGTGGCTGCTGATCATCGAGGCGGCTCGTCGCGCCGGTGGCTGGACCATCGCCGTGATCGCCGCGACGTTCTCGCTTTACCCGCTGGTCGCTGACATCGTCCCCGGGCCGATACAGGCGTTCCCCTCCACCCTGGAGGAGACGGCCATGTACCACACCATGAGCACCGAGAGCATCATGGGCGTACCGCTACAGGCCTTTGCCGGCCTGGTCATCGGCTTTCTGGTCTTCGGCGTGGTGTTGCAGAAGAGCGGCGGCGGCAAGTTCTTCATCGACCTGGCCTTCGCCCTGCTGGGCCACGTGCGCGGCGGGCCCGCCAAGGTCTCGATCTTCTCCAGCGGATTAATGGGGTCGATGAGCGGCAGCGTGATCAGCAACGTGCTGACCACCGGCGTGCTGTCGATACCCGCCATGCGCCGCATCGGCATGGGCCGCGCCTTCTCCGGCGGCGTCGAGGCCTGCGCCTCCACCGGCGGGGTATTGATGCCACCGGTGATGGGGGCCACCGCCTTCGTCATGGCAATGTTCCTCGACGTGCCCTACGCCGCCGTGGCGCTTGCCGCGGTCATCCCCTCGATTCTCTACTTCCTCGGTCTGTTCATCCAGATCGATGCCTATGCCGCACGCCACGCCATCAAGGGCCTGCCCGCCGAGGAGCTGCCTTCCCTGTGGCAGACACTGAAGCAGGGTTGGTATTTCATCTTCGTCTTCGCCCTGCTGGTGTGGATGCTGCTGATCATGCAGCGTGAAGCGGTGGCACCGTTCTACGCCACCGCCCTGCTGCTGGTGCTCAACCAGTTCTCACCGCGCAACCGCTGGGGCCTGCGCGAGCTGGGCGAGTCGCTCTCATCGGCGGCCAAGCTGTTCGCCGAACTGATCGCCATCCTGGCCGGCGTCGGCATGCTGGTCGGCGCGCTATCGATGACCGGGCTTTCCGGCACCATCGCCAACGACTTCATCCACATCGCCGGAGGCAGCGTGCCGCTGCTGCTGATCATGGGCGCCCTGACCAGCTTCGTGCTCGGCATCGGCATGACGGTCACCGCCGCCTATATCTTCCTCGCCGTAGCGCTGGCGCCCGCCCTGATCCAGGGCGGCGGACTCGATCCCATGGCGGTACACATGTTCATCCTCTACTGGGGCATGCTGAGTTTCATCACTCCGCCGGTGGCCCTGGGCGCCTTCGCCGCCGCCACCGTGGCCGGCGCGCGCCCCATGGCCACCGGTCTGCAGGCCATGCGCCTGGGCAGCGTGATCTACTTCATTCCCTTCCTGTTCGTGCTCAATCCAGCGTTGATCATGCAGGGCGAGCCGTGGCAGATCGGTCTGGTCTTCTTGCAGGCGGTGGTCGGCATCGTGCTGTTCGCCTCCGCCATGCAGGGTTACCTGATCGGTGTGGGTCGCCTCGGCATTGGCATCGTGTCGGAGTGCATGGCGCGCGCATTGGTGCTGTTGGCCGGCCTGATGCTCGCCTTGCCGGGCGGCGACATGGTGCCGCTCTCCCAGCTCGAGCTGTTTGCCATCGCCCTTGCCGCCCTGGTCCCCGCCGTCGTGCTTGCGCGGTGGAGCCAGCATCAAGCCAGGCCGCGCACGGCAAGCATGACGCCCCCACTCGATTCATGAGGTTTCGCATGACGTCTCCGATCAACTACCATCGCCACGACGATATCGGCGTGATCACCATCGACAACCCACCGGTCAACGCCCTCGGCCAAGCCGTACGCCAAGGCCTGATGGAGGCCGTCGCGCAGGGCAACGAGGACACCGAGGTCCGCGCCCTGGTGCTCGTCGCCTGCGGACGCACCTTCATTGCCGGCGCCGACATCCGCGAGTTCGGCAAGCCCCCCCAGGCGCCGATCCTGCCCGAGGTAATCGGTCACCTCGAAGCCAGCGCCAAGCCCATCATCGCCGTCCTTCATGGCACGGCGCTCGGCGGTGGGCTCGAAGTGGCGCTGGGCTGCCAGCTACGCGTGGCGTTGCCAGGAACCAAAGTCGGCCTGCCGGAAGTCAAGCTGGGGCTGTTGCCCGGTGCCGGCGGCACCCAGCGCCTGCCGCGGCTCGCCGGCATCAAGGCGGCGCTGGACCTGATTACCAGTGGACGCTTTGCCCCTGCCGACGAGGCGCTTGAGCTCGGCATCGTCGATGCCGTACTCGCATGCGACGACCCGCTCGAGGCGGGACTGGCAGCGGCACGTGACGTGCTCGATGGCAGGCGAACGCCGCGCGTCACGGGGGAGCTGCCACCGCCCGCGGCCGACCCCGAGGCCATCGCCCGCTACCGTGCCCGTCTCGAGGCCGAAGCGCCTGAGCTCTTCTCTCCCTTCCGCTGCATCGAGGCCATCGCCGCCAGCAGTGAGGGAAGCCTCACCGACGGCCTGCGTCGCGAACGCGAGCTGTTCCTTGCCTGCATGGACTCGCCCCAGCGCGCCGGGCTGATCCATGCCTTCTTCGCGGCCCGTGCCCCGCACAAGGTACCCGACGCCGGCGAGGCGCCTATCATGGCCCGCCTTGCCCTGCTCGGCGAGCATTCGTTGTTTGACCGGCTTCGGGGCGCGGCCGATCGCGCCGGTATCGAGCTCACCCATCGCCCCAGCGAAGATACCCAGGCCTGCCTCGTCGCTTCGGGTGCCGATACGGCGTGCCCCGCGCACTGTCTTCGCATCAACCTGCTTACGGCCGAGGAGGTGGCCGATCTCGACACCATCGACGCCGACCTGGCGCTGGTCGTGCCGACCGCGGGCAGCCTGGCCGAACTGGTGGCGCTACGCGCCGATGCCGAGCAGCAGCAGGCCGCGGCCAACGCGCTCAAGGCGCTGCGCCAGGCGGTCGTGGTGAGCCGCCAAGGCAGCCTGTTGTGCACTCTGAGCAGCGCGGCCCGCGACGACGGTGTCAACCCACACGCGGCGATGGAAGCAGCGAGTCTGATGCTGGCCGAGCGCGGCTGGGCCTACCGCGAGAGCGATATCGATCTGCTCGCCATCGAGGTGCTCGGCTACCCGCGCCACCTGGGTGGCCCCCACCGCCAAGCCAACCAGGCCGCAGCCGGAGGGCACGCCACATGAGTCTCGGCTTCACTCCCGAGGCGTCGGCGCTACGCCGGCAGGTCCCGATCACACTCGCGAACGCGTACGCCTCGGCCGCCGCCTGACCGTTCGTCGCATTTCCGCCGCCACGAGAAAGGCCCCCGAGGGGGCCTTTCTATTGATCGAGCTCGGGCTTGCCCCCCGGAGGATCGCGATCTTCTTACAGCTTGCTTTCCAGCTCCGGCAGGAGCTCGAACAGGTCGCCGACGAGGCCGTAGTCGGCCACCTGGAAGATCGGCGCCTCCTCGTCCTTGTTGATGGCCACGATCACCTTGGCGTCCTTCATGCCGGCCAGGTGCTGGATGGCGCCGGAAATGCCCACCGCAATGTAGAGCTCCGGTGCGACGATCTTGCCGGTCTGTCCCACCTGCATGTCGTTGGGCACGAAACCGGCGTCCACCGCGGCGCGCGAGGCGCCGATGGCGGCACCCAGCTTGTCGGCGATGCCCTCGAGCAGCGTGAAGTTCTCGCCGCTGCCCATGCCGCGACCGCCGGAGATCACCACCTTGGCCGCGGCCAGCTCGGGGCGGTCGCTCTGGGCCAGTTCCTGCTTGAGGAAGGTGGACTGGCTGTTCTCGACGATCGTGTCGACGCTCTCGATGGCGGCGTTACCGCTCTCACCTACCGCATCGAAGCCGGTGCTGCGCACGGTGATGACCTTGAGGCTGTCGGCGCTCTTGACCGTGGCGATGGCGTTGCCGGCGTAGATCGGGCGCTTGAAGGTGTCGGCGTCGACCACTTCGACGATCTCGGAAATCTGGCTGACGTCCTTCAGCGCGGCGACCCGCGGCAGCACGTTCTTGCCGGTGGTGGAGGCGGCGGCGAGTACATGGCTGTAGTCGCCGGCGAGCTCGACCAGCAGCGCGCCCAGGGGTTCGGCCAGCTGGTGGGCATAGACGCCATTATCGGCCACACGAACCTTGCTCACGCCGTCGAGCTTGGCGGCGGCTTCCGCGACGGCACCGACGTTCTCACCGGCGACCAGCACGTCGATGTCGCCGCCGATGGCCTTGGCGGCGGCAACCACGTGGGCGGTGGCGCCAACCAGGACGCCGTCGTGATGTTCGGCTAGAACCAGTACGCTCATCAGATCAGCTCCTGTTAAAGTACTTTGGCTTCGTTCTTGAGTTTGTCCACGAGCTCGTCGACGGAGCCCACCTTGATGCCGCCCTTGCGCTCGGCCGGTGATTCGACCTTGAGCAGCGTGAGCCGGCTGGCCACCTCGACGCCGAGGTCCGCCGGGCTCTTGACCTCGAGCGGCTTCTTCTTGGCCTTCATGATGTCGGGCAGCTTGGCATAGCGCGGCTCGTTGAGGCGCAGGTCGGTGGTGACGATGGCCGGCAGGGTCAGTTCGACGGTCTGCAGGCCGCCGTCGATCTCGCGCGTGACCTGGACCTTGTCCCCGTCCACCTGCACTTCAGAGGCGAAGGTGCCCTGGGGCAGGCCGGCGAGCGCGGCGAGCATCTGGCCGGTCTGGTTGTTGTCGGTGTCGATGGCCTGCTTGCCGAGGATGACCAGACCCGGCTGCTCGGCTTCCACCACCTTGGCCAGCAGCTTGGCTGCGGCCAGCGACTCGACGCGCTCTTCGGTCTCGACATGCACGGCACGATCGGCACCCAGCGCCAGCGCGGTGCGCAGCTGCTCCTGGGCGGCCTTGGGGCCGATGGTCACGGCGACGACCTCGGTGGCCACCCCGCGCTCCTTCAGCCGCACGGCCTCTTCCACGGCGATCTCGCAGAAGGGGTTCATGGCCATCTTGACGTTGGTGAGGTCGACGTCGGAGTGATCCGCCTTGACCCGGATCTTGACGTTGTAGTCGATGACGCGTTTAACCGCGACGAGGATTTTCATGAGTTCTCTCCCGGTTCACCCAACGACCTGTCGGCAGGTCGATACGTGTCTTGATGTTTCGCAACATTCATTTCGTATGGCGAAATATCATTTCATTTTATTTCACTACGATAGAAAAACCGCAGCGCCGGGGTCAAGCCTTGGCATGCTCTTCACCACGGTGAGAACAGGAACCAAGCGGACAACAGCGGGATACAGGCCAGCAGAAAGCGAGCATTCCAGCGATAACCGATGCGGGCCGAGGTCACGCCGGTGAAGCGCGACAGGATCAACATCGAAGCCGTCATCGGGGACGACATCAGCGCCAGTGCCCAGCCCACCATCAAGGAGGCTCCGGTCATGGCGGGCGTCAATTCATCAATGGGTAACGTGGGAAGCAACCCGACCAACAGCGTGACGATAACGATAGGATTGATCCCCACCTGGGCGAGCGCGACCACGCTCAGCATAGCCAACACGGCGTTCGCCGCTCCCAGAGGTTCCAATATCGTCATGAGCGGCCCCAGACTCTCCCCATCGATCAGGGCCACGCACAGGTGGCCCAGATACCCCGCCGCCCCCAGCACCACCACCTCGTTGGCACTGGGCGTCAACAGCCAGGGCAGTTGGCGCTGCAGGCTGGCAAATGCCGCGGGAATGCCCAGCGCGCCCAGGCGGCGGCGCTGCCAGGCCAACCAGGCCAGTGCGCCAAGCGGCGCACCGAGCAAAGCCGCAATGGGGAGGCGAACCTCTAGCGTCCAGGCGAGCAGGAAGACCAGCGAAACGATTGCCAACAGCAGCAGGCAAAACCGTCCGAGCGGTGCCAAGGAAGGCGTTGGCAGCGTTGCCTTGCGATCCACGGGATGCGGGCCGGTGAGATGGTCGACGCCCCACCCCACCAGGAAAATGACCAGTGCCGCCCCGATCACGTAAGGGGCCAGATCGAGCCAGCGCAACTGCGGCAGGTTAGAGAGCACCACTGCCACGCCGATGCCCATCGGCGAAATCAGCGGCGCCAGGGCGAAGCCGCGCAGCAGCGCGAGCATCATCCGCCGCTGCCGCGCCTGCCGGACCCAGGCACGCCCCTGGGCGGCCGTCAGCGTATTGCTCTTCTCGATCATCGCAGCGAACAGGTTGAGGACACCGATGTTGAGGATGATGCCGAACAATGCGGAGCCGATGGAAAGTATGGGATAGCGCCGCCCCGGGGGCTGCAGCAGCATGGCCTGGCCGCAACGACGCACGAGTCGTGAGCCGTAGGCCGGTAGGCGCAGCAGGCTCAATGCCACCACGAACGTGGCGAAGAACGCGAAGCGACCGGCCGCCTCGAACAGCAACCGGCCGGGAGCCTCGACGCGCCATAGCGCGGCCAGCGTGAACACGGCGGCCGCGACGAGAAGGCCGCGTGCCATTGGCATCAGCCTGCCACGCAGCGATAACAGATAGCCCGCCAGAGCCACCACACCGACACCCTGCAGGACGGTGCTGCCGAAGACGAGGTGACCCAGCGTGGTCAACATGACCAACGCCAGCAGGCCGGCGCGTTGCCGCGCCGTCATCACTCGGCCATGCCCTCCGGCGATTCGCTGCCGCTGCGCCGGCGGAACGCCCCTTCGGCGATGGCCAGCAGCCTATCCTGGGCGTCGGTGACCTCGCCGCTGGCCATGTAGACCTTGCGTCCGCCGCCGCGTACCCTGCCGGTGGCTCGCAGCACGCCGGCACCGGCAGGACTGACGAAAGTCGTCGTCAGGGACAGGGTCATGCCGCGGCGCACCCGCCCGGGAACCTCGCAGTAGAGCCCGGCGAGGCTCAGGGCGCTATCGAGCATCGAGGTCAGCACGCCGCCATGCACGATACCGCTGCGGTTGAGATGGCGTTCGTCCGCCACCAGTTCGACCACGGCGCTCCCCTCCGACCATTCCACGATGCGCATGCCGAGCAGTTCGAAATATCCCATCAGCGGCGGCTGTGTCACGTCGCTCATGCCGCGCCCCCCCGGCTGGCCAAGTCGCGCAGGCGGCCCTTGAGTATCTTGCCGCTGGCCGTGGCCGGCAGGGCATCCATCAGCACCAGCTGAGAGGGTCGCTTGTACGGAGCCAGACGTTCGGCGATGAAGGCCTTGAGTTCGCTCTCTTCGACCCTAGCATCAGGCTCGCACTGGATGAAGGCGACCACTTCTTCGTTCCCGTCCACTTGACGCCCCACCACCGCCGACAGGGTGACGTCCGGGTGTTCGTTGATCACCGCCTCGACGTCGGGCGGATAGATGTTGAAACCGGAGCGGATGATCAGCTCCTTGCTGCGCCCTACGATATAGAGCTGGTCGTTCTCATCGAAGCGGGCAATGTCCCCGGTGTTGAGCCAGCCGTCCTCGGTGAGACAGGCTCGCGTGGCAACCGGCTGGCGGAAGTACCCCTTCATCACGTTGGGGCCACGCACCCAGAGCTCACCGACGCCCTTGTGGTCCGGCTCGTCCTCACCGGCCTCGCCCAGCGGCTCGAGACGGTACTCCAGAAGCGGCAGTACTCTCCCTACGGTATTGTGATCGAAACGATCGTCGATACGGGTCTGGCTGATGGTCGGACTCGCCTCGGTAAGGCCATAGCCGTTATGCAGCGTCAGGCCGAAAAGTCCCTGCACGCGGCGCTTGAGATCGCCATCCAAGGGCGAGCCGCCGGCAGAGATATATCGCAGTTCCGGGGCAACGAGGGAACGCTCCTCGCGGCGCAGGAACTCCAGTGTGCGCGCGAACATGGCCGGCACGCCCTGAAGAACGGTGATGCGCTCACGTTCCAGTGCCTCCAGCATGGCCGCAGCATCGAAACGCGGCACGGTATAGAGGCAGGCACCGTTGTAGAGCGACCCCATGCACACCGATGACAGCCCGAATACGTGGGATATCGGCAGCACGCCGTAAACCCGCTCGCCCTCGCAGAGATGGCGCATGCCGCCCGAGAGGGTGGCGATGTAGAGAATGCCGCGGTGAGTCAGCATCACCCCCTTGGGGGTGCCGGTGGTGCCGGAGGTATAGATCATTGCCGCGACCTGCTCGGCGCCACGGGAAGCGATGGGCTCCGGTTCGACCTCGACCGGTGGCGAAAGCCTCATCGCGCCGAGCGAGGGATGCTCGTATCGCATGGCACCATGACGCTCCCCATGGGCTTCGGCATCGGGCGAGGCCTCGCTGGTATAGAAAACCCGTCGCGGCTGGCAGTTGTCGCGGATGGCATCGATCTCTTGGGCGGAGAGTCGGGAATTGACGATGGCCACCCAGACATCGCGTTCGCTGGCTGCCAACAGCAACACGACCAACGCCCGGCAATTCTCGCTGACGGTCATGATACGGTCACCGGGGCGAAGCTCCAGGGTATCGAGCCATGCCGCCGCGGCGTGAATCTCCCGCCCCAATTCGGCGTAACTCCAGCGGACCTCGCCGTCGACCAGCGCCGGACGGTTGCTCAAGCGATCGGCGTTCTCGAGCACGCGAGTGCTGAGGCGCTCGGGCAACTCGGCCACCAAGTCGCTCGCCAGGCGGCCGAATATCTCTTCGTCGGGCGCTCGGTGCGTCACCGAGAGGGGCATCAGGAAACCTCCCGCACCATGTTGCGCGCGATCACCAGTTGTTGGATTTGGGTCGTGCCTTCGTAGATGCGGAACAGGCGCACGTCGCGATAGAAACGCTCCACCGCATACTCGGCCATGTAGCCGGCACCGCCGTGGACCTGGACCGCGCGGTCGGCCACACGCCCCACCATCTCGGCACAGAATAGTTTGCAGCAGGAAGCCAGCGTCGACACGTTCTCCCCCGCATCCTTGCGCCGTGCGGCATCGAGTACCATGCTGCGGCCGGCGTAGGCCTCCGTCTTGCTGTCGGCGAGCATCGCCTGCACCAACTGGTGATCGGCCAACGGCACGCCGAATTGCTTGCGTTCGATGGCGTAGTTGAGCGACTCCTCGACCAGCCGCTCGGCCACGCCCACGCACACCGCCGAAATGTGCAGGCGGCCGCGATCCAGCACCTTCATCGCGGTTTTGAAGCCCTGCCCTTCCTGGCCGCCAATGATGTTCTCGGCCGGCACCCGACAATCCTCGAAGATGATGTCGCAGGTATGTGCCCCCTTCTGTCCCATCTTGTTGTCCGACGGCCCGCGCTTGAGCCCGGGGGTATCGCCTTCGACGATGAAAGCGGTGATGCCTCCAGCGCCCTTATGGTTAGGGTCGGTGCGCGCCATCACCGTGAAGACGTCGGCCTCCGGGCCGTTGGTAATGAAACGCTTGGTGCCGTTAAGCACATAATGGTCCCCGTCGCGCACCGCGGTGGTACGCAGGCTGGCGGCGTCGGAGCCGGAGTCCGGTTCGGTCAGGCAGAAGGAGCTGAGCAGCTCGCCGGTGGCCAGACGCGGCACGTACCTGGCCTTCTGCTCGGGCGTGCCGTCGATCAGAATGCCCTGGGCACCGATGCCGTTATTGGTGCCGAACACCGAACGAAACGCCGGCGATGTCTTGCCGATCTCCATCGCCACCAGCGCCTCCTCTTCCATGGTCAGCCCCAGGCCACCGTACTCTTCGGGAATCGACAGGCCGAAAAGCCCCATCTCCTTCATCTCCTGAAGCAGCTCGACCGGTACGGCATCCTCTTCCGCCAGCCGCGCCTCATTGGGAATCAGGCGCTCGCGCACGAAGCGGGAAATGGTATCGATAAGTTGATCGAGCAGTTCGGGATCTCGAATCATGGCGGTTCCTCACGGATGGTGGCGTCTGACCCTAATGCAAAGACGGGCCTTGAAATGACGGGCGCCATCTGCCCTTATTTCGCTTGGCAGAATGAAGGCCCGCATTTGGTTGTCAGGCACTGTTGCATAGCCTAGGATGGCAGTCAATAAACGAAACGCTATTTCGCTTTGCGAAACAAGAGCAAGATAAACCGTTATTCGCCCCCAGGAGGATTTCGCGCCCATGTCGACCGCTCCCTCTTCCCACCACGCTCCGCCCCCCTTTCGAACGCTGGGCATCGTCGGCACCGGCGCCATGGGACGTGGCATTGCCCAGATCGCCGCCCAGGCCGGTTTAACCGTCTACCTGCACGACCTTCGCGAAGGAGCCGTGGCCGAAGCAACGGCATTCATCACCGGCATGTGGTCGCGCGGCATACAGAAACAGCGACTCAGCGAAGCCGACGGTGAGCGCTATCGCACTAGACTCAAGGAGGCCGCGACCCTCGCCGACCTGTCCGAGTGCGATATCATCGTCGAAGCTATCATCGAAAAGCTCGACGCAAAGCAGGCTTTGTTCACCGAACTCGAGAAGATCGTCGACGACCAGACGGTGTTGGCCACCAATACCTCCTCGCTCTCGGTCACTGCCATCGCCTCGGCCTGCCGTCGCCCAGAGCGCATCATCGGCTTCCATTTCTTCAATCCCGTGCCATTGATGAAGATCGTCGAGGTGATCCCGGGGCTCCGTACCGATGGCGACACCGTCGATCGGGTCGAGGCACTGGGCCAGGCAATGGGCCACTTCACTGCCAGGACGACCGACACCCCCGGCTTCCTGGTCAATCATGCGGGGCGCGCCTTCGGCACCGAGGCACTGCGCATTCTCGGCGAGAGCGTCACCGACCACGCCACCGTCGATCGTATCCTGGTCGATCAGGGAGGCTTCCGTATGGGGCCGTTCGCGCTCCTTGATCTCACGGGTCTCGACGTATCTCATGCGGTGATGGAGTCGATCTATCACCAGTTCTACGAGGAGCCGCGCTTCCGTCCCTCCCCATTGACCCGCCAGCGGCTGACGGCCGGCTTGCTCGGCCGCAAGAGCGGCGAGGGGTTCTATCGTTATGTCGAAGGCAAACCGCAGCTGCCCGAGGAACCACCGCTGCCCGAGGCCGAGCCGCGCCCGGTATGGATCGGAGCCGAGGCGGCGGACGACCGGCAGCGGCTCGCCGAGCTGGTGCGCAGGGCGGGCTGGCCGCTGGAGAATGGCGACGCGCCCTCCTCGGAAGCACTATGCCTGCTGGCGCCGCTGGGAGAGGACGCTACCGCCTGCGCCCTTCGCCTGGGCCTTCCGGCCGAGCGTTGCGTGGCCGTTGACATGCTGGCCGGTCTCGACAAGCGCCGCAGCGTGATGACCACCCCGGCGACTCGCGACGAGATTCGTGACGCTGCAATGGCCTTGTTCGGCCACGGCGGTACGCCTGTCAGCGCCTTTCGAGACAGCAACGGCTTCGTGCTCCAGCGGGTCGTGGCATGCATCGTCAACGTGGGCAGTGAGATCGCCCAGCAGGGCGTGGCCGAGCCGCAGGTCATCGATCGTGCTGTGGAGTTGGGCCTGGGCTATCCCCGTGGCCCGCTGGCCATGGGCGACCATTACGGCAGTCGCAGGATCCTCGCCGTCCTCGACAACATGCTGGCCGCCACTGGCGATCCGCGCTACCGCGCGAGCCCATGGCTGCGCCGTCGCGCCACCCTCGGTCTGCCGCTGAATGCCGCTTGAGCCTTCTCCAGGAGATACCCATGCAAGACGCTTACCTCTATGACGGCCTACGCACCCCTTTCGGCCGCCACGGTGGCAGTCTCGCCGCGGTGCGCCCCGATGACCTGCTCGGCCATGTGCTCAGGGCTCTGGTCGCGCGTAACGCTTTTGTCATCGACGCCTATGAGGAGGTGCTGGCCGGCTGTACCAACCAGGCTGGCGAGGATTCACGCAACGTCGCTCGCCATGCCGGACTGGTCGCAGGCCTGCCGGTGCAAGTGGCCGGCCAGACCGTCAACCGCTTGTGTGGTAGTGGCCTGGCGGCGGTGATCGACGCCGCACGCGCCACGCGGCTTGGCGAGGGCGCGTTGTTCCTGGCCGGCGGCGTGGAGTCGATGTCTCGTGCGCCCTACGTGCTGGGCAAGGCCGAAACGCCCTTTGCCCGCAACCAGCCGCTGTTCGATACGGTCATCGGCTCGCGCTTTCCCAATCCCTGGATCGCCCGTGAGTACGGCAGCCATAGTATGCCCGAGACCGCCGACAACGTGGCCCACGACCTCGGTATCGGCCGCGATGCCAGCGACGTCTTCGCCGCCCGCTCACAGGCACGCTACGCCGAGGCCCAGGCTCGCGGGTTCTATGACGACGAACTGCTCGCCGTCGAGGTACCTCAGGGACGCAAGCAGCCGCCGTTGACGGTAACGCGCGACGAGCATCCGCGACCGGGCACCGACGTCGACAAGCTGGCGCAACTCGGCCCGCTGTTCGAGGGCGGCGTGGTCACCGCGGGCAACGCCTCCGGGCTCAACGACGGTGCTGCCGCCCTGATCGTCGGCAGCCGTGCCGCAGGCGAACGTGCCGGCATCTCCCCTCGGGCGCGCATCGTGGCCAGTGCCGTGGCCGGCGTACCGCCCCGCGTGATGGGGCTGGGCCCGGTGCCTGCCAGTCGCAAGGCACTGGAACGTGCCGGGCTCAGTCTGGAACAGATGGACGTGATCGAGGTCAACGAGGCCTTCGCCGTCCAGGTGCTGGGCTGCCTCCAGCAGCTCGGGCTCGATGCCGATGACAGCCGACTCAATGCCAATGGCGGCGCCATTGCCATCGGTCACCCTCTCGGTGCCTCCGGCGCTCGCCTGGCGTTGACGGCGCTGCGCCAGTTGGAGGCCAGCGGTGGCCGCTACGCCCTGGTGACCATGTGCATCGGCGTCGGCCAGGGCATCGCCTGCATTCTCGAGCGCTTCGATGCCTAGCGCGACATCATCGCCATCGCCCCTAGCCACGCCTGACGGACCCGGCGGGGGCGATATGCAATACTTCTCCCGCAACGCTCTCGCCACAGGGAATCAACGATGAACAAGCCTGCTCCCCTGGAAGACAACCCGGCATCGCCCGCCAAGGATCGCAACTTCGTCACCGCCCTGGCGCGCGGGTTGGAGCTGCTGCGCGCCTTCGGCACCGGCGAGGAGTACCTGGGCAACGCCGAACTCTCCAGTCGCACCGGAATTCCACGGCCCACGGTATCGCGGCTGACCTATACACTGACGCAGCTCGGTTATCTGCGCCATAATACCCGGCTGGAGAAGTACCGCCTGGGTCCCGGCATTCTGGCACTGGGCTACCGCTTCCTCGCCAACCAGGGCATCCGCGAGATCGCCCGGCCTTTCATGCAGCAATTTGCCGAGGCTACCGACTGCAACGTCAGCCTGGGCGCGGCGGACAAGACCTCGATGGTCTACCTCGAGAGCTGCCATGGCAGCGGCCCGCTCATTCTCCGTCTCGATGTCGGCTCCCGACTGCCCATGGCGACGACGGCCATTGGTCGCGCCTGGCTCTGTGGACTTGGCGAAGCACGCCGGGAAGCGATGCTAGAGGCATTGGCAGAAGCGCATGGCGACGAATGGCCGCCGCTGGAAGCGGGCATACGCCGCAGCCAGGAGGACTACGCACGCTACGGTTTCTGCCTCTCGGAAGGCGACTGGCAATCACAGATCAGCGCCGTCGCCACGCCGCTGATCCTTGAGGATGGCGCCGAGGTGATGGCGATCAATTGCGGCGGTGCCTCGCATCGCCTGAGCCATGAGATCATGGTCGAGAACCTGGGGCCGCGGCTCAAGGACGTGGCCAAGCGTATTCTCGGCGAACTGCAGCACGGCGAACGCTGACCCGTAGCAGGGCATATCCTCACGGTTCGCTGTCGTCTCACGGCATATGCCGATATAGTGATGTCCTGAACGCCACGGTGGTCATTTCAGGAGAGAGGGACGATACGCGATGCCTGACACCGCCTCGCGTCCCGGCATGCTGGAGCAGGAGGCTCATCGTCTGCGTGCCGTCGGTGACTGGACGCTGCCCCACTATGCGCGCCTGAGAAGCGACGTGATTCGCGTACACGAGGCGCGAACGATCGACCTCGAACGACTCGGTGACCTGGACACGGCCGGCGCGGCATTGTTGGTCGACCTGCTGGGGCCGGACACCACTCGCGAAATCGCCGAAGCCTCGCACCGCCTGACGCGAGAGCGCCGAGCCATGCTGATCGCGGTGGCCGATGCCATGCGCGTCTCCCTTCTCCCCCCTCCCACGCCGCGCACGACACCGCTGACCGCTCTGGCCGGGTTGGGGCTGGCTGTCGAGCGGCTTGGCCGCCAACAGCTCACACTGCTGGGATTCATCGGGCTCACCTTGAGCCGCTTGCTGGGCAACCTGCTGCGTCCTTGGCGCTGGCGCTTCACCTCACTGGTGGCGCACATGCAGCAAACGGGGCTCAACGCCATCCCCATCGTCGCCCTGCTCACGTTCCTCGTAGGCGCGGTGGTCGCCTTTCTGGGAGCCACGGTACTGCGCGACTTTGGTGCCACCGTCTATACCGTCAACCTCGTGGCCTATTCGTTTCTTCGCGAGTTCGGTGTGTTGCTCGCCGCCATCCTGCTGGCCGGCCGTACGGCCAGCGCCTTCACCGCCCAGATCGGCTCGATGAAGGCGAACGAGGAACTCGATGCCCTGCGCGCTCAAGGGCTCGACCCCATGGAAATGCTGGTGCTACCCAGAGTCCTCGCGATGATGATCAGCTTGCCGATCCTGGCCCTGATCGGCATGCTCAGCGGCATGTTCGGCGGTGCCCTGGTCTGTTCACTGGCCCTGGATATCCCCATCACGCAGTTTCTCACCATTCTCCAGCGCGACATTCCCCTACGCCATTTTCTGGTGGGCCTGGGCAAGGCGCCGCTGTTCGCCTTCGTCATTGCCGTGATCGGCTGTCTCGAAGGCATGAAGGCGGGCGCCAGCGCACAATCCGTGGGCGAACACACCACCTCGAGCGTCGTGCAATCGATCTTCATGGTGATCCTGTTCGACGCCTTGGCCGCCTTGTTCTTCCTGGAGATGGGCTGGTGACCGACGCAAGCAATGCCATCATCGAGGTCCGCGCACTGACCAATCGCTTTGGCGATTTCGTGGTGCACGAGGAGCTTGACCTGGACATTCGGCGTGGCGAGATCCTCGGTGTGGTGGGCGGATCGGGCACCGGCAAGTCGGTTCTATTGCGCAGCATCGTCGGACTCAAGCGCCCGGATGGCGGCACCGTTCGCGTCTTCGGTGAAGATCTACAGCGTCTAACGCCGGCTCATCGAACGCGTCTGGAGCGCCGCTTCGGCGTACTGTTCCAGCGCGGTGCGCTGTTTACCTCTTTAAACCTGCAGGAAAATGTCGCCTTGCCGTTGATAGAGCATGTCGGCTTGTCCCGCCCCGACGCCGAGCGCATCGCCCGGGTCAAACTGGCCCTGACGGGGCTGCCGCCGTCGTCCGCCGGATTGCGCCCCGACGCGCTCTCCGGCGGCATGGTCAAGCGTGCCGCGCTCGCCCGGGCCCTGGCGCTTGATCCCGAGGTGCTGTTTCTCGATGAGCCTACCGCCGGCCTCGACCCGATTGGCGCGGCGGCCTTCGATCGGCTGCTGACGACGCTGCGGGACGCCTTGGGCTTCAGTGTCTTCCTGGTGACGCATGATCTCGATACGCTCTATTCATGCTGTGACCGGGTCGCCGTGATCGCCGATCGACGTGTGCTGGCCGCCGATACGCTCGAGGTCGTGGCATCCATCGATGACCCTTGGGTGCGCGACTATTTTCACGGCCCCCGAGGCCGGGCTGCCGCCGACGCGGCACGCCCTCGCATGGGCCCATCCAGGGAGGAGCGGTGATGGAGACACGTGCGCATCATGTCGTGATAGGGCTGTTCGTCGTACTGGCCGTCATTGGCGGGGCGCTGTTCGCCCTGTGGCTGAACCAGAGCACGCGGGAAGAGGCCTACACGCACTACGAAGTGTTGTTTCACCGCAGTGTCAGCGGCCTGTCGGAGGGCAACGCCGTGGAATACAGCGGCGTACGCGTAGGCGAAGTGATCGACGTGAATCTCGACCCCAACGATCCGCGCGACGTGATCGCCCGGATCCAGGTGCAGAGCCATGTTCCCATCCGCCACGACACGCGCGCCCGCCTGGCCCTCGCCAATATTACCGGCAGCATGACGATCCAGTTGCATGGCGGCTCTCCCGACAGCCCCCTGCTGGTAGCGCAGGACGAGACGCCTCCGCGCATCGTTGCCGACCCGTCGCCTCTCAGCGCCATGCTCAACGACAGCGAGGAACTGCTCGCTAGCGTCAATCGCGTGCTGTCTCGCCTCGAAAGCTTGCTATCGGAGGAAAACGTAGAGAGCGTCGAGCGGATCCTGGCCAACGTGGAGCGCACCACCGCCAATCTTGCCACTCTGGCTGACGCTCCTGGACGGCTGACGGATCGCATGGGCGATATCTCACGGGAAGCCATGCGCGCCTTCGCCGAGTTGCGCACCCTGGCCGACCGCACCGGCGGCATGCTGGAAGGACATGCCGAAGAGGCGCTGCTCGACGCCCGCGAGACCACCGCCAGCCTGGCGCGTACGGCGCGGCAGATCGAGCGCCTGCTCGAAGATAACCAGGGGGCACTCGAAAGCGGCTTGCGCGGGGTGCAGGGGCTCGGCCCCGTCACGCTGGAGTTGCGCAATACCCTGTCCGCTCTCGACAGGCTGGTTCGCCGTATCGAGGAGAACCCCACCGACTTCCTGCTGGGCCGCGATCGTGTCGAGGAATTCAGCCCATGAAAGCGAACCGTCGAGGCGGGCGCTCATGCGCGCTCGCGATCGCTCTCTTGGTCGGGGGCTGCGGAATAATGCCGCCGGAACGCACCCCGGTAACGCTCTACGAACTCCCGGCCGGTTCACTGGCGCCATCCGCACCGCAGACGGTAGCGCCCATCGATACCCTTCTGCGTCTGGCGACGCCCGAGGCCAGCGGCCTGCTCGACGGCGCGCGCATCGTGGTCATGCCCAGGCCTCACCAACCCCAGACCTATCGCGGGGCCCGCTGGGCCGATGCCCTGCCGCGACTGATTCGCGACCGCCTGCTCGATGCCTTCCACGACGACGGCCGCATTCCTCGGCTCATTCACGACGATGGCGCCTTATCGGCGGACGTGGCACTGCACAGCGATCTCAGGACATTTCGCAGCGAGTACCGTGACGATGTCCCCGAAGCGATCGTTCGCCTCGACGTCAGGCTGATCGAGGTCCGCTCGCAGCGGCTGCTGGCCAGCCATCGCTTCGTCCAGCGTCAACGGGCCTCGAGCGAGGCGATCGACGACGTCGTCGGCGCGTTTGGCCTGGCAATGGACAGGCTCTCCCGCGAATTGGTCGACTGGACGGCGACGGCTCTGGACAAGCGCTGAAGGCACCGTACGCAGCCCCACGATGAACGCCGACATTCGATATTCATGTCGCTTGATTATCGATAACGGTAACGTTTGGGTATCATGCTCGGCAAAAGCAAGGAAAATGCGACAATGACGATGGATAGCCCGCCTCGCCAGAACCTGGGCATCAGCGCCTACAGTTGGCTCAAGCGCGACATCATTCGCGGCGTTTTCCAGCCGGGTGAAAAGCTGCTGATGAGCCGGTTGAAGGAACGCTATGAACTGGGCATCGGCCCGCTGCGCGAAGCCCTGTCCCAGCTCGTCGCGGAACGGCTGGTGGTGGCCATCAGCCAGCGCGGCTATCGCGTCGCGCCCATGTCGCTGGCCGAGCTCGCCGACCTCTATGATGCCCGCGCCCAGTTGGAGGCCCTGATGCTCAAGCTGGCCATCGAGCGTGGCGACGATGGCTGGGAGGCCGATATCCTGGCCAAGGCCCATACGTTATCCAAGGTCATGGAGGTCAATAGCCCCGATGAGCTGCTCGATATCTGGGACACCCGCCATAAGGCCTTCCATACCGCCATCGCCAGTGGCTGCCGTTCGCCCCACCTGCTCCAGGTGCGACAAGGCTTGTTCGACCAAGTGGAGCGCTATCGCCACCTATGGTTGCGCGAGACGGTCTTCTCCGAGGAGGCGCTTGAACGCAAGCGCCAGGAACATGCCGCCCTGGTCGAGGTGATCCTTGCCCGTCAGGCCGAGCATGCCGCCGATATGATGCGCGAGCACCTGATGACGCCGGTACCGATCATCACCGAAGTGATGACCCGTCGCGGATTGGCCTGATGCACCGTCATGGGCTCGTCATCTGTGCGAGGCACAATCGCAGGTGACAGAAGCCAACCGTCGCCTTATGTTGGAAGGCACCACAACACGACCATGGCCGCGTACGGCAGGCTGCCGTCAGGGGCCGAGAGAGGGCGTCATGCCACACCTGCTGCGTTTTTCCCGTGACATCGAAACCCGCCTTCAGCGCCTCGCCCAGCGGACCGGCCTTCCCAAGGGCGAGCTCATCGAGCGCTGCCTTGCCGTGGGCATGAGCGATCTGGAAACCCAACTGCTGCTCGAGGACGCCTCCAGCGCCTCTTTCGTGGTAGAGCCGCCGGCACTCGATCAAGTGCTAAGGGAGAGTGGTCTGGGTGCCTGACACCGAGCCCTGCCTCTTTTCAGCAAAACGACGCCAGACAACGCCGATGTGTCTCGAGGGCATGCGCGCGGGATGTCGCCTCCAGTCGCACCACCTGTCCCGGCAGGCACTGGGCAAGCCGCGCAGCGGCGAAGGGCGTCAACGCCCCGAGGCGCGGATAGCCGCCAATGGTCTGGCGATCGCTCATCAGCACGATCGGCTGACCATCGGGCGGCACCTGGACCGCCCCCAACGGTATACCCTCAGACACCATGCTTCCCAATTGACACTGCAACGTGGGCCCCACCAGTCGAACGCCCATGCGGTCGGCGCGGTCGTCGACACGCCAGGGTGCGTTGAAGGCCCGGTAAAGACTCGGGCCGGAGAAATGGCCGATCTGCGCACCTGGCACCAGCGCGAGCCGATCGCCCCACAAGGTATCGCTCGCGCCCGCGCTGGGCGGTAGTCGCCGTACGGTATCGGCACTGCCTCGCCAGCTAAGGCGATCGCCCGCCTGCAAGGGCCTGCCGTCGCCGGCATGGCCACCGAGCCGCTCACGCGGCGTGGCGCTGCGGCTCCCCAACACCTCGGGAATGTCGATGCCGCCGGGAACCGCCAAGTAGGCACGCAACCCGTTGCGCGGTTGACGAAAAACGAGACGCTGGCCGGCCTTGACGCGAAAACCGCCCCCCGGTTCGAGCGGTTCGCCGTCGAGTTCGGCGCAAAGATCCGCGCCGGCCAGGGCCAGTGTGGTGTCGCTCTCGGCCTCCAGGGTGAGCCCTCCCCCGATCACGATCTCCAGCGCCGCGCTGTTCAGCGTGTTGCCCAATAGCCAATTGGCCCAGCGGAGCGACACCCAGTCGGCAGCGCCGCTCTGGGTCACTCCCAGGTGACGGACGCCGAAGCGGCCGCCATCCTCGACCAGCGCCAGGGGGCCGGCCTGAACGACACGCAGGCTGGCAACTTGCGCTGTCGCTTCCTTCATCGGGCTTCCTCCAGCGACGTGGTATCGCCGCCCTGCCGCACGAACTCGTCGCGAGGGATCGACACGAAGCGAACGCGATCACCGGGACGCAACAGCGGCTCGCCCCGGCGGGCATGCTCGAACAATGGCACTGCGGTACGTCCGAGTATGTTCCAGCCACCCGGTGAGAGCAGCGGGTAGATGGCGGTCTGCCGATCGGCGATGCCGACGCTGCCAGCAGGCACGCGTCGGCGGGGCGTGGTCAGGCGCGGCGTGGCCAACGCTTCCTCAACCAGCCCCATGAAGCCGTAGCCAGGCGCGAAGCCAAGCGCAAAGACATGGTAGTCGCGAGCGCAGTGCTGCCGCACGACCTCCCCAACGGTGGTTCCGGCACGCTCGGCGATGCGGCTCAGTTCCGGGCCGACGCTCGGATCGTACCAGACGGGGATCTCATGCCGCTCGCCAAGTTCCGTACCGGCTGGTTCCAGCCGATCCAGCGCTCGCTCGATACGCTCCCGGGCCTGCCCGTGTTCCAGCCTCAGGCAGTCGTAATGCAGCATCAACGTGGTGTAGGACGGCACCAGGTCGATCAGATCCCCGCCAAAAGCCTCGCGCAGTCCCCGCTCGGCGGCCAGCAGCCATGGCATGTTGCCTTCGTCGATGGTATCGAACAGTCGGACCATGAACACATCCATGGCCGTGAGTTCGATACGGAACCGTCCCTTCACGTCGTCTCCAGCGCCTGGAAGGCCTCGCGTATGGCGCGGACGGCGGCAATCGACTCGGGGTTGTCGCCATGCACGCAGAGAGTGTCGCAGGGCAGCTCCAGTTCGGTCCCTTCCGCCGATCGCAGCGGCTCCCCCCTGGCCAGGCGTACCGCCTGCTCGACGATGACCGCCTGGTCGTGGTGCACGGCTCCCGGCAAACGGCGGGAAACGAGATGACCCTTGGCGTCGTAGGCCCGGTCGGCGAAGGTTTCGAACCAGACCGTGACGCCCATCTCGGCAGCCAGACGACGACTCGGCTCGGGATCGGCCGTTGCCATCAGCATCAACGGCAGGTTCGCATCGAAAGCCTGGACCGCGCGCATCACCGCGCGCAGCAACTCGGGGTCTCGGGCCATGTCGTTGTACAGGGCGCCATGAGGCTTCACGTAGCGAATGGCGGTGCCCTCCGCCTGGCAGATGCCGGAAAGAGCACCGACCTGATACAGCACCATGTCCTCGACCTCAGCAGGAGAGCAGGCCATGGAGCGGCGGCCGAACCCCATCAGGTCGGGATAGGCGGGGTGGGCTCCGATCCGCACGCCATGCCGGCTCGCCAGCGCCACCGTGCGGCGCATCACATGGGGATCGGAGGCGTGGTAACCACACGCGATGTTGGCACAATCGACGTAAGGCATGACGTCGTCATCCATGCCCAGCGACCAGTTGCCGAAGCTCTCGCCCATGTCGCAGTTGAGCAGGGGAACGGCCATGGCGCCTCCTTTACCAGCTTGTTGACGTTTGTTTTTACGGCTTTTCACTATATGAAGCAGCTCTGCGCGTGCCAATCACTTTTCGCGATAACCGGCGCCATCGCCAGCTATCATATTGTTATGAGTGGAAAAACGGTTGACGCCGGCTGGTGCGGCGATTATCACTAACAGAACAGCGCAAGCACATAACGCCAATTGACGGAGTCCTCCATGACCGTGAAAGATCCCTTCCATCTGGCCGTACAGGTTCGTGACATCGACGAGGCGCGCCGCTTCTACGGCGATTTCCTGGGCTGCCCCGAGGGCCGCTCGTCGGACAGCTGGGTCGATTTCAACTTGTATGGGCATCAATTCGTCTGTCACTTGAATCCCGCCCTCAAAGACAATGCCGTTTCCAGCCACAAGAACCCGGTCGATGGCCATGGCGTGCCGGTGCCCCACTTCGGCGTCGTGCTGGACATGGCCGCGTGGGAAGCACTGGCCCAGAAATTGCGCGACCATGGTGTCGAATTCGAAATCGAGCCTTACATCCGCTTCAAGGGCGAACCGGGCGAACAGGCAACCATGTTCTTCTACGATCCATCCGGTAACGCCCTGGAGTTCAAGGCATTCAGGAATCGCGAAGAACAGCTGTTCAAAAAGGCGTAAACGGCTAAAGCTACCATACAACAAGACCAACAAGAGAGACGAGATCATGCAAAAGGCGCTTTCCTGCCCCCTGCTGCTGGCCGCCGCCTGCGGCCTCACCGCCACCGCCCAGGCCGCCGAGTGGACCATGGCCACCCCCTATGGCGATGCCAGTTTCCACACCCAGAACGTCAAGCAGTTCGCCGAGGACGTGGCCGAGGCCACCGACGGCGAACTGACCATCAACGTACACAGCGGCGGCTCGCTGGTCGCTCACGGCGAGATCAAATCTTCGGTACGCCGTGGCACCATCGAGGCGGGTGAAGTCTTCCTGTCGGTGCTCTCAAACGACGATCCGATCTTCGAGGTCGATACCCTGCCGGGCGTTGCCGGCAGTTATGACGAAGCGTATACGCTGTGGGAGACCACGCGTCCGGTTATCGAGGAGCTGTTCGCCAACCAAGGGCTCAAGCCCTTGTACGCGGTGGCCTGGCCGGCTCAGGGCATCTATACCGATTTCGAGCTGACCGATCCGGAGCAGTTCGAGGGCCTGCGCGTCCGTGCGCCGAACATCAACACCCAGCGCTTCGTCGACTACCTCGGCGGCAATCCGACCGAAACCGAGGAATCCGACATTCCCACCGCCTTCAGCACCGGTCGGGTCGATGCCATGATCACCTCGAGCTCGACCGGCAATTCAATGACCGCGTGGGACTACGTCTCGCACTATACCGACGCCAACCTGTGGTTGCCGAAGAATATCGTGTTCGTCAACCAGCGCGCCTTCGACCGCCTCGACGAGACCACTCAGGAGGCGCTGGTGGAGGCGGCGGCACGCGCCGAAGAGCGCGGCTGGCAGAGGAGCCGCGAGGACAACGAGGCCAGCCTCGAAGCACTGCAGGAAAACGGCATTACCGTGTCGAAGCCCAACGACGCGGTGGCGGCAGCGCTGCAGGAAGCCGGTGATCAGTTGTTTGCCGACTGGCAGGAACGCGCCGACGAGGATGCCAAGCAGGTGCTCGAGGAGTACCGCGAAGCGCGCGGCAACTGAGCCATGTCCGCGATGCGCGGCGGGCATCTGCCGCGCATCGCCTCTACCGCTCGTCGCGAGGGCACCCATGATCTACAAGTTTCACTTTCTCTACCGCCTGGGCGCTTGGGGCGCCGCGACCTGCATGGTATTGATTTGCGCGCTGGTGGCATTGCAGGTTACCTTCCGTCTGGTCGATGCCCTGCTATCGCTGATGGGCTTCGCTCGCCTTGGGCTGAGCGTCACCGGATTGTCCGAGATCGCCGCCTACCTGCTGGTCGGGGCGGCCTTCCTGGGTCTTGCCTACACCTTTGTGCATCATGCGCACATTCGCGTCACGCTGCTGATCTCCCGTCTGCCGTCGGCGGCGCGCGCCTGGTTCGAGGTCTTCTGCCTGCTGGTGGCGCTCATCATCAGCTTGCTACTCGGCTATGGACTGGTCGAACTCGCCCGCGAAAGTCGCGACTTCAACGACGTCTCCTCGGGCTTCCTGTCGTTTCCCCTATGGATCCCCCAGACCGTATTGGCCACCGGTGTCGGCCTGCTGTGCCTGGCGCTGCTGGAAACGCTGGCGGCGACGCTGCGCATCGCCATTCGAGAGCCCGGCCGCTTTCGCGAAGCGACGGCAACCGATGACAACGAGATGCCATGAGGCGCTTCTTGCTCATACGGAGTAGACCCACGTGTTGATATTGAGTCTGGCCACCATCGCCACGCTGGCGATCCTGCTCGGCAGCGGGGTATGGATCGCCTTCGCATTGATGGGTACCGCCTGGATTGCCCTGGCCTTTTTCAGCTCCTTCGACCCGGGCCCGATTCTGGCTTCCGATTTCTGGGGCGCCAGCTATGGCTGGGATCTGACCGCCCTGCCCATGTTCATCTGGATGGGCGAAATTCTGTTTCGCTCCGGCCTTGCGGATAATATGTTCCGCGGCCTCTCGCCGTGGCTCAATCGCGTGCCCGGCCGACTGCTGCACACCAACATCGTCGGCAGCGGCATGTTCGCCGCGGTATGCGGTTCTTCGGCCGCCACCTGCGCCACGGTGGGCAAGATGACCCTGCCGGAGCTCGAACGACGCGGGTACGACGCCAACATGGCCATCGGCACCCTGGCCAGCGCCGCCACCCTGGGGCTGCTGATTCCCCCTTCGATCGTACTGATCGTGTATGGCGTGGTGACCGAACAGTCGATCTCGCGCCTGTTCATGGCGGGAATCGGTCCGGGCCTGATGATCCTGGCGCTGTTTATGGGCTACCTGATCGTCTGGTCGCTGGTCAGCGGCGACCGTCGCGGCCTCACCGGGCGAGACGAGTCCGACCTGCCGCTGGCGCAGAAGTTGCGCCAGACGCTGGAACTCATTCCGATTCTGCTGCTGATCGGCGGTATCATTGCGTCGATCTACGGCGGGCTGGCTTCTCCCACCGAGGCGGCCGCGGTCGGCGTGGTGCTGTCGATGCTGATCGCCCGCTGGAACGGCAGCTTCAATGCCGCCATCTTCCGGGATTCGCTGTTCGCCGCCGTGCGCACCGCCTGCATGATCGCCTTCATCATCGCCGCGGCCTCGTTTCTGACCTCGGCCATGGGCTTCACCCAGGTACCGATGCAATTGGCCCGTGCCATCGGTGAAATGGGCTTGTCGCCCACCATGCTGCTGGTCGCCCTTACCTTGATGCTGCTGATCATGGGCTGCTTCCTCGACGGGATCTCGCTGATCCTGCTGGTGACGGCCATCATCATGCCACTGGTGAGCGCCGCCGGCTTCGATCTCATCTGGTTCGGCATCTACTTGGTCATCGTGGTGGAGATGTCGCAGATCACGCCGCCGGTAGGTTTCAATCTGTTCGTGATCCAGGGCCTGACGGGTAAGGATATTGTCACCATCACCAAGGCCACGCTGCCCTTCTTCCTGTTGATGCTGGTTGCGATCGCGCTAATGCACCTGTTCCCGGAAATCGCCCTCTACCTACCGCAGACCATGACCCGTTGAAACGACGACGCCCGAGGCTAGCCTCGGGCGTCGTCATGCCGGCGTTCTTCCCTCGGATTGCGCGGGTAGTAGCGCTCGGGCTGGCGTTCGACATGGGCGAAGAAACGCGTGTCCTTGTAGGGCATCTTCATGAAGCCCGACACGCCGAGCCCTTCGATCAACCCGACGGCATCGAGAATGTCCTCGAGACGACGGCGGAATTCCGCTTCCCGTGACGGATCGAGCAGGCGGTAGTAGCTGTGGATCTTGAGGTGCTGCGGCAACGCCTCGAAGATGATCATGCCGGTGTGGTGGATTTCGTTGAGCGCCTCCAGCGAGGTGATGATCGGTTCCGGCAGGACCAGGAACTCCTCGGGGTCGGGTCCGTCCTCGAAGTAGCTGTGCAGACGGCTGCGATCCTCCAGTTCGGGTACCGCGCTGACCTCGTAGCGCAGCCGCATGCCGGGTTCGATGACGAAGGGGTGCGTCGGACTCTCGCGATCCAGGTGCAGCGTATCGCGGGCGTTGAACAGACAGCTCTTGAAGATGCCCTGGCGATAGATGGCCCGCGCCAGGTTGACCATGTTGTTGACGGCGGCGACGAAGGCCGGGCGCAAGCGCGAAACGTGCAGGTTCAGCGACGTGTCGATATAGACACCGTCGGCTTCCCAACGCACCGCAAGCCCCCCCACCACTGGGTATCTGCCCAGGCGGCTCACCGCGGCCAAGAAGGCCTTCTCGGTCTCGCCCATGCCCTGCATGAAGTTCTTGTAATAGCGGTCGAGCTGCACGTCGTTGACGTCGTTGAGCGTCTCGCGTCCGCCCTCTTCGCGCAAAAAGGCCTTGCGCGAGCTGTAGACCACCGTATCGATCTCGCGCGGCGAAGGCCTCACCCAGGTAGGCACCAGCGCGGTTTCCGGCGTTTCCGGCAGGTCGAGCATCACTACCCGGGCCAGCCGCGGCATTTCGCGGATGAAGTGATCGCCGGCGCGCATCCGCACCCCCGGGTCGGGATCGAGCATGCCGTCGAGCATGCGGGCGAACTCCATGGGCAGGCCCAACGACGTCGCCGGAATCGCGCGATGGCCGAAGCGGCACGACTGCGCCGAGGCCAGCGCATACAGGGTCCCGGCCGCCCCCTGCTCGTCGAAGCGAGGCGACGACAACGCGCCGTTGAGTTGCTCTTCACCGATAAAATAGACGTCGCCAAGTCGAGCGTTGGTCTGCTGCAGGTTGTCCGACATCAGTTCCATCACGTTGGCTGACACGAATTGCCGGTTGGCATCGAGCTGGGCGAACACCGAGGAGCCCCAGTCGATCAGCGCCACCGCTTCGCGACCGGCATCAAAGACCAGGTTCGACGGCTTGATGTCGCCATGCACGATGGGGCGCCCCGCCGGCCCCGACTCACGCCGCAGGCTGCGCAGAATATCGGCGAGCTGATCGGCGATGCGTACCACCAGGCGCGGCGACAAGCGACCCTCGCGCAGCGAGACCTCTTCCAGGTTGATGCCCGGCGCGCGTTGCATCACCAGGATCGACTGGTTGCGCACGCGCTGGAAGGCGATCAATCGGGGGACACGGGAGTGCTCGACCTGCTCCAGCATGAACGCCTCCTCCTCGAGGCGATCCTGCAGTTGCTGGGGCAGGTTGACCCGGGTGAACTTGAAGACGTACTCCTCGTCGTGGCCGGCGATGCCGGCAAAGACGAAGCCGTAAGCGCCCTTGCCGATCAGTTCGATGTTCCGGTAGCCCAGTTGCTCGAGCTGGGCCTGACACAGCGCCACCCACTCCTTGAGCTTGCGCGCGTCGTCGTGGCTAAGCAGGTAGATCGACTGCTCTTCCGGGATGTAAAACTGCTGTAGCGTCACCTGGGACATGACCGGCCTCAGCCTAGGTGAAGAAGCATGGTCTCCGGCGCTTCGAGATATCCCTTCCAGGCATTGCAGAAGCGGGCAATGGTGCCGCCGTCGATCACCCGATGGTCGCCCGCCCAAGTGGCGGTCATGATCGCGCGCCGCGTCACCTCACCGCGTTCGTCGAAGCGCGGCAGCCATTGGCTCTTGCCAATGGCGACGATGGCCAGCTCCGGGGCATTGATGATAGGCGCCGCATAGGTTCCGCCAAACGCGCCGATATTGGAGATGCTGATGGTGCCTCCCTTGAGGTCCTCCTGCGCCACCCTTCCGTCGCGGGCGTCAGCGGTGAGACGTTGTATCTCACGAGCCACGTCGAGCAGCGAGCGTCGTTCCACACGTTTAACGTTGGGCACGATCAGGCCCGACTGGCTGTCCACCGCCATGCCGATGTTGACCGAGGGCAGGTAGTGAATCTCGGTCACCTCGGGATTGAGCCGGGCGTTGAGGATCGGGTAGTCCCGGATCGCCAATGCCAGCGCTTTCATGAAGAACGGCATCAGGGTCAGGCGGGTCTGCTGCGCCTCCGCTACGGGCTTCAACCGCTCACGCAGTGCCAACAGCTCGGTGACATCGATTTCCTCGCCATATTGGAAGTGCGGAACGGTGCTGGCCGACTCGACCATGCGTCGCGCCATTACCGCGCGCACACCGCGAATCGGTTCGACACGCACCTCGCCCTCGGCTTGAGCCGGGATCATGGTTGTCGATTGCAAAGCTTCCCGGGCTGGCTGCGCTTCGTTCTGCTCGAGCCGATCGTCTTCTAGGTAGCGCAGCACGTCTTCCTTGAGCACGCGCCCCTCCTTTCCGGAACCGGGTATCGCCTCGAGCGAAAGCCCGTGCTCGCGTACCAGGCGACGCACCGCCGGACTCGCCGGGATGCGCCCGTAGGGGCCACGGCCGCCGGAGGCAACCGGCGACATGGCCGGTGCGTCGCTGCGTGTCTCCCTGCGCGAGGTCGCACTGCTCGCGGGGGCGGCATCGGTCGCGTCGACATGGTCCGGCACATAGGCGAACAGCGGCGCATGCACCTTGGCGATCTCTCCCTTGGGCACGTAGAGATGACTCACCGTGCCCGCCTCGGGGGCCGTGATCTCGACCATCGCCTTGTCAGTCATGACATCGACCAGCGGTTGATCCTCCTCGACATGTTCGCCCTCGGCCACGCGCCACTCCACCACCTCGCATTCGACGATGCCTTCGCCGATATCGGGCAGGATGAAGTCACGGGGGGCGCCGCCGGCGGAAAACACCAAACCGCCGGACTCAAGCCCGGGGGTGGGCGCCTCCTCGACCGGGCTCGCCACCTCGTCTTCCGGCCGCGCTACGGGGCGCGGCGGTTCTGGCACCCCGCTCTGGCCACTAGCCTCCGCCTCGTAGGCAAACAACGGCGCATGCACCTTGGCGATCTCGCCCTTGGGCACGTAGAGCCTGGTGACGCGCCCCGCCTCGGGAGCGGTAATCTCGACCAGCGCCTTGTCGGTCATTACCTCGACCACCGGCTGGTCTTCTTCGATGACGTCGCCCTCGCCGACGCGCCACTCCACAATTTCGCATTCCACGATACCTTCGCCGATATCGGGCAGCATAAAGTCGCTCATCGTTGTCTCCTGTCCTGATATCGGGCGTCAGAACGCCACGGATGCCTTGATCGCTTCGAAGATCTTGAGGTGATCGGGCAGATACTCCTTCTCCAATGTCAGCGGGAAAGGCGTATCCAGGCCCGTCACCCTTTCGATCGGCGACTCCAGGTACAGGAAGCAGCGCTCCTGGATGACAGCGGCAATTTCGCCGGCGAAGCCACCGGTGCGCGGCGCCTCGTGGGTAATTACCAGGCGGCCGGTCTTGAGCACCGACTCGGCCACAGTGTCCTCGTCCCAGGGCAGGATGGTGCGCAGGTCGATCACCTCGCAGGAGATGCCCTCCTTCTCGGCCAGCTCCACGGCGCGGTCGATCACCTCCATCTGCGCGCCCCAGCCCAACACGGTGATATCGCTGCCCTCCTTGGTTACCTCGGCCTCGCCGATGGGCAACTGAAAATCCTCCTCGGGCACCTCGCCGACCGAGGCACGATAGAGCCGCTTGGGTTCGAAGAAGACCACCGGATCCGGGTCGCGGATGGCCGAGAGCAGAAGCCCCTTCGCCTGATAGGGGTTGCGCGGCATCACGACCTTGAGTCCAGGCGTGTGCGCGAAGTAGGCCTCGGGCGACTGGGAGTGGTAGTGACCGCCGGAGATACCGCCACCGTACGGCGCTCGTATCGTCAGCCCACCGACATTGAACAGATCGCCGGAGCGATAGCGGAACTTGGCCGTTTCGTTGACGATCTGGTCGAAGGCCGGAAAAATGTAGTCGGCGAACTGGATCTCGGCCACCGGCACCGAGCCTTGGGCCGCCAGGCCGTTGGCGAAACCGATGATGCCCTGCTCCACCAGCGGCGTATTGAAGCAGCGATCACGGCCGTACTTTTCCTGCAGATGACTGGTGGCGCGGAACACACCGCCGAACACACCGACATCCTCACCGAAGCAGAGCACCTTCTCGTCCTCTGCCATGGCGATGTCGAGGGCGTTGTTGATCGCCTGAAGCATATTCATCTTGGGCATCTCAGGCTCCCCCCCGCACTTCGCCGGCCTTGGTATCGGTGGTGGCGATGCTGACGTCGGGGTCGAGCGACCTCGCCCCCCTGGGGTAGGCATCCGGGTGCTTGCGGATATGCGTCTTGAGCGCATCGAGCTGACGCTGCAATGCCGGTGTGACGTCGGCGTAGACGTCGGTCACCAGGCTGTCCAGGGGAGGCGGCGGGCGCTTCTCGGCGCGCTTCATGGTTTCGAGCACCTCGCGACGCAAGCTCTCCTGCAGGCTCTTTTCCTGCTCCTCGCTCCACCAGTCTCGATCGGTCATCCAGCGCTGCATCCGCAGGATGGGATCTTTTTCGCGCCAGGCTTCCTCCTCCTTGCGCGAGCGATAGCCCGAGGGATCGTCCGAAGATGAGTGGGCCGCGAGTCGATAGGTCATCGCCTCGATCAGGACAGGCTGGTTCATCTCCACCGCGATCTTGCGTGCTTCCTGGGTGGCCCGATAAACGGCGAGCACGTCGTTGCCGTCGACGCGAATGACATGCATGCGATACCCGAAGGCGCGCGGTGCAATGCCGTCGGCGGCGAACTGCTCACTGGCTGGCGTGGAGATCGCATAACCGTTGTTGCGACAGAAGAAGATCACCGGCACCTTATGCACCGAGGCCATGTTCAAAGCGGCATGGAAATCGCCCTCAGAGGCCGCGCCCTCGCCAAAGAAGGTGATGGTGCAATGTCCTTCGCCGGCCAGCTTCTGGCCGTAGGCATAGCCGGTGGCTTGGGGGATCTGAGTCGCCAGCGGCGAGGAGATGGTCATGTAGTGCAGCTTGCGCGACCCGTAGTGGATCGGCATCTGACGCCCCTTGCCGTAATCGAGCTCATTACCGAACAGCTGGTTCATGAACTCGTCGTAACTGAAGCCGCGATAGACCAGCGCCCCCTGCTCCCGATACTGCGCCATGATCATATCGGCATCGTCGAGAGCCGCGGTCGCGCCGATCACGGCGGCCTCTTCGCCGGTGCACTGCATGTAGAAGGAGAGCCGCCCCTGGCGCTGTGCCGCCATCATGCGCTCGTCGAGCACGCGCGTGACGAGCATGGCGCGATAGATCCTGAGCGCCTTCTCCCTTTCGAGTGCCGGTGCCTCGGCGCCCTCGAACAGGGTGCCGTCCTGCTGCAGTAGCCGGAACGTGGGAATCTGGAACTCATCGCCGGTCATGAACGCCGGCGCATGGACGTCGTATGTTGTTGTCATCTTCCTGGTCCTTGGGTAGTGGCAGGAGGAAACCGCCCCTTGTGAGGGCAGTGTTGTCTCTAATGTAGCCGGCCGCCAGAGGGTCACTCCAGCGACCCGCCAACGTTGGAGCAGTTGACGTTAACGTAAGATGGATCCTAGCGCACCTATTTGGCTGGCCTATTGGTCTTTCGTATAAGGAGTCGACTGCCTTGGGGAGCCTTCGTAGAGCAGCACGGAGCATGCAGAGAGTCGGCCAACCGTTGCCGGGGTCTGCCGCGATGTTAACCGCGGCGCAGCAGGCGCTCGAAGACGCTATCGACGGCGAGGGCGAGCAGCCCGATCAGCAGCGCGCCCTGTACAATGTAGGCGGTGTTTCCATTGATGATGCCCGCGATGATCGGATCGCCGAGATTGCTGGCCCCGACCGTCGCTCCCAGCGCCGCGGTCGCGATATTGACGGTGACGGAGGTACGAATGCCGGCCAGGATCACCGGCGCCGCCAAGGGCAGCTCGACTTGGCGAAGAAGCTGGCCACGGGTCATGCCCATGCCCCGCGCCGCCTCGCGCACGTCGGGGTCGATGCCATCGAGTCCCGTCAGCGTATTGCGCACGATGGGCAATAGGCCGTAGAGCAACAGGGCGACGATAATGGGGAGCGTACCGAAGCCCAGCGCCGGCACCGCCAGCGCAAGTACGGCGACGGGCGGAAAGGTCTGGCCGATCGATGCGAGCTGGGATACCAGAGGCAGGAAATCGCGTCCGACCGGCCGCGTGACGGCGATCGCCGACCCCACGCCCAGCACCACGGCCACTAGAGAAGCGATGCCCACCACCATCGCATGCTGGCCCAGCAGTGCGATGAATCCGGCACGCCGATAAATGACCTCCCGGCTATCGGGCTCGAGCCAGCGAAACGCGCCTTCGAGGTGAGCCATGCCCGTGGCGAACAGCACCAACAGCGACAGCCAAACCAGGGGGGCCAGCCAATGGCGTAACCCCGGCGTCAACGCCGCGGAACCGACCGTGAGCCACTGACGACTCATGAGGATTTGCCCCCCAGCAGCCGACGAAGCGACAGCTCACCGACGGGAATGTCCTCTCCGTCGACCACCGTCAAGCGTTCCACGCGATGCCACAGCATCAATGACAGCGCTTGGCTCAGCGACGCGTCATAGGGAATCCGTTCGCTGGCGAGCAGACGTGGCCCCAGCGGCAGCATCCGCTCGCTGACCCGTGTCAACGCCGCCTCCTTGAGCCCACGATCCATCCCCCCTAGCAGCGATTCGACGAATTCGTCGGCCGGCTCGTGCAACAGATCGATGGGACGCCCCTGCTGGACGATCCGTCCTTTGCGCATCACCACCAGGCGGTCGGCCAGTGCCAGCGCCTCGTCCATGTCGTGTGTCACGAAGACCACGGTCTTGTGCAGGCGGGCTTGGAGTTCCTGCAACTGTTTTTGCAATGCTTGGCGAGTGAGGGGGTCGAGGGCGCCGAACGGCTCGTCCATCAGCAGGATGTCGGGATCGGCGGCCAGCGCCCGCGCCACCCCGACGCGTTGTGCCTGTCCGCCCGAGAGCTGGCGAGGGTACTTGTCGGCGAACTCCTGTACCGGCAGGCCCAACAGCGCCATCAACTCTTCGACCCGCTCATGAATGCGCCCACGCGGCCACTTGAGCAAGCGCGGCACCAGACCGATGTTGCGTGCTACCGTCCAGTGCGGAAACAGCCCGGTGCTCTGAATCACGTAACCGATGCGTCGGCGCAGCGTCACCTCGTCGAAGCTGCGCACCGGAGCCCCCTCGAGATGGATCTCGCCCGCGTCATGCTCGATCAGGCGATTGATCATGCGCAGTGTCGTCGACTTGCCACAGCCCGAGGTGCCCACCAGCACGCACACCTGCCCCTTCTCGACGCGAAGAGAAAGAGCGTCGACGGCGGTCTCGGCTCCGAAGCGCTTGGTGACGCCGAACAGCTCAATCATGGGGCCCCTCCCGGGCGAAGACGTTCACTCAGAGCGCTGATCGTGGCGTCGGCAATCAGCGCAAGGCCCAATATTGGCAAGGCACCGAGCAGTACCATATCCATGGCGGCCTGCCCCAGCCCCTGGAAGACGAAGGTGCCGAGCCCACCGGCCCCGATCAGCGCCGCCACCGCCGTGAGCCCGATCGCCTGCACGGTAGTGATGCGTATACCTTCGAGCACGATCGGCAATGCCAGCGGCAGACGCACCTGCAGCAGTACCTGGCGCCGACTCATTCCCATGCCACGCGCCGACTCGATTACCGCCGGGTCGACCTCCTCCAGCGCCACGTAGATGTTGCGCACCATCGGCAACAGGCTGTAGCCGAGCAGCGCAAGAAATGCCGGCGCCCAACCGATACCACTGACGCCGATGGCCGCCAACATGTCGACCCGAGCCCCGAGCCAGGCAAGCGGCGCGAGCAACAGGCCGAACAGCGCCAGGCTGGGGACCGTCTGCAGGAAGCTGAGCAGCCCGAAGCTCGCACGGCGCACTCCGGGGTGACGCCGCATCGCAAGCGCCAGCAAGGCGCCCAGAACCAGACTTGTGCCCACCGCGGCACCAACCAGCGCCAGATGGGTCGAGACGGCGGTAAGAAACTGGTCGCTACGCGCCTGGTACTCACGATATAGCGAAAGCGGTGCCTGCCCCCATGTCAGCGCCAGCCACCAACTGGTCAACACCGGCAGCAGCAGCAACCAGCCGAGCGGACGCGACAGCTCGAGTCGGGTACGCAGCTCGATCAAGGCGAGCAGCCAGACGAAGAGCAACAGCCAGATCGAAGCACCTATGCCGACTCGCGCCTGTGCCATGCCGGGCTCCACCAGGTCGACGCTCGCCGCGACAAGCCACCAGGGAAGCAGCGTCAACAGTGCCAGAACCCCCCAGAGCGCCGCCCGTAGCGCTTGCCGTGAGGAGCGCCAGGCCAGTCCCGCCACGATCAGCATCGGCAATGCCAAGGCCAATGCCGGCCAACCGCCCAGTATCTGGAAGGCACGATACGGAGTGCCGGACACGATTCGATTGGGAGCCAGGCTGACGGCATCCAGCGACAGCCACGCGAACAATCCGGCCAGCATCAGAACCAGCAGGACCCTATTGGGTTCGCATCTACCGCTCTCCATGGCTTATTCCGGCAGCTCTTCTAGAAAGTCCTCGGCCACTTGGCGAGGATCGATACCCTCGACCGCGACCTTGCCGTTGAGCGCCTGAAGCGTCTCCAGATCGAGCGCGCGGAAGACCGGAGCCAGCAGTTCCTCGATCTCGGGGTGCTCATCAAGCACTTCCTGACGCACCACCGGTGCCGGTTGATAGATCGGCTGCACGTTCTTCGTATCTTCCAGAATCACCAGATCCAACGCAGCGAGACCGCCGTCGGTTCCGTACGTCATGGCGCCGTTGACCCCGCTGGTCTGCTGGGCGGCGGCCCGCATGGTGGCGGCGGTATTGCCCCCCGAGAGAACGAGCAATTGGTCTGACGTCAGCTCGAAGCCATAGGCTTCCTGGAATGCCGGGAGCGCCTGGTCGGATTCGACGAACTCGGCGCTCGCCGCAAACTTGAACTCCCCCCCCTCTGCCAGGTAGTCCGCCAGGTCTTCAAGCGTCTTCAGATCGTGCTCTCGAGCCAAGTCGCCGCGTACGCTCATCGCCCAGGTGTTGTTGGCCGGGGCCGGCGTCAACCAGCGCAGGCCATTGTCGGCATCCCGTTGACGTACCGTTTCGAAGGCTCGCTCAGCATCGTTCCAGACATCGGTGTCGCCCATGTCGAAGAAGAACGCGCCATTACCGGTGTACTCCGGGTAGAGATCGATCTCGCCGGCCAGCAACGCTTCACGCACGATGCTGGTCGCGCCGAGCTGCAGCCGGTCCTCGGTCTCGATTCCCCCCTGCTCCAGGCGCTGAATGATCAACTGACCCAATACTGACCCTTCGGTATCGATCTTGGACGCCACGACGACCGGTTCTTTGGCGTGGGTACTGGCGGCGAACAGCAGCAAGGAGCCGGTAGCGAGCGCCGCAAGATTTCTCAGGGAGCGATTCATAGGGACAAACACCCATCATTGTGAATGTCCCCAGAGTATAAGGCGTGTACAGTTTGCCTGTCAGACCCCACCTCAACGCGGAGACCTGGCCGATCATGCACGAGGACGACCACCGCCTGCTTTCCCGTTGTCATCACCCGTTGGTGAGAGATCTGGCGTGGATCATGCTGGCCCCGGACTTGATTGACACCCCCTGGGGCGGGCGTCCCGGGCGCACAGCGCTGGGTCTGGACGACGATCGGCAACTGGCCGCGCTCCTCGACGAACTGGAAGCCCACCCCCAGGCCCTGGAACGCCGCGTCAGTCGCACCGTCGAGGGCCGCATGGGTCATTATCATGAACGCCTCTGGCAATATCTGCTCGATGCGGCGCCGACCACGTGCCTGCTGGCCAGCAATCTTCGCATCCATCAGGGCAAGCGCACACTGGGCGAGCTCGACCTGCTCTATCGGCGGCGTGACGATCCGACGCCGATTCACCTCGAAGTCGCCATCAAGTTCTACCTCGGTCTTGTTTCTGGCCCCGGCGACATTCACGACCAGGCGCGCTGGATCGGGCCGGGGGGTGCCGATAGCCTGGCTATGAAGCGGGAGCATCTCGATCGCCATCAACTGCGCCTCACGGAACGGGCCGAAACGCGCCTGACCATTCAGCTGCATACGCAACCGCGCGATGTCGGTCCGGCCTCGGCAACTCGCATTCAGCGCCAACTGGCGATGCCGGGCGTATTCTTCTATCCATGGCAGACATCGCTACCCGAACCGCGCGAGGCGACGGCGAACCATCTTCGAGGGCATTGGCTGTCCTGGCGCGACTGGCGGTACCTGCGCGATGGTCTACCATGCAATACCCGAGCCGCCTGGCTGGCCAAGCCACACTGGCTGGCGCTGCCACGGGATGAGGCGTTCGTACCGCTGCGTCAATTCGAGGCGCGCCTGGCGCAGCATTTCAGTCGTCCCGCGCCACCTGTGCAAATCGCCTTGCTGACACCCTCGCGAAACTCAAGCATCCACCGCCGCCTGTTCGTGGTCGGCGACGATTGGCCGCGCCTGGTTCCCCTGCCGCCTCATCCCCGCTAGGGCACCGGCTCGACGCAGCACGCCCGGCCAGAGCCGGGCGTGCTGCGTTGCGCTCGGGTACTACGCCTGCGGCGTCTCGTAGACCCAGCGCGTCCCTTCTCGCGAGTCCTTGAGCACGATGCCGAGCACCGCGAGCTCATCGCGGATGGCATCGGCCGTGGCGAAGTCCCTGGCCTGTTTGGCCTCGGTGCGGCGGCGAATACGCGCTTCGATCTCGTCTTCTGGGAGCGGCAACGCTGCCTGCCCGCCCTTGAGGAAGCGCTGCGGATCCTGGCCGAACAGTCCGAGCACACCGCCCAGGCGGCGCAGCTCCTGGGCCAACGCAGGCACCCTTTCCGGCGCATCCTTTCCGGCCCGATTCAGTTCTCGAACCAGATCGAACAATACCGAGAGTGCCTCGGGCGTGTTGAAATCATCGTTCATGGCGGCGACGAAACGCTCACCGAAGCGAGTATCGACTTTACCGTCGGTGACTCCGTCATCATTGCCGAGGGATAGCCCGTCGAGAGCCGTGTAGAAACGCTCCAGCGACCGGCGTGCCTCGGCCAGCGCCTCGGGGGCATAGTTGATCGGGCTGCGATAGTGGCTGGCCACCAGCAGGTAGCGGACCACTTCGGGGTCGTGAGCTTCGAGCACCTCGCGGATGGTGAAGAAATTGCCCAACGACTTGGACATCTTCTCCTGGTGCACCCGTACCGCACCGGCATGCATCCAGGTATGGACGTAGGGCTTGCCCGTGGCGGCCTCGGACTGAGCGATCTCGTTCTCGTGATGCGGGAATGTCAAATCGGGGCCACCGCCGTGGATGTCGAAGGTATCGCCCAGGCAGCAGGTCGACATTGCCGAGCACTCGATATGCCAGCCGGGGCGTCCTTCGCCCCAGGGAGAGGGCCAGCTCGCCTCGCCCGGCTTGGCCGCCTTCCACAGCACGAAATCGAGCGGATCCTCCTTGTACTCGTCGACCTCGACCCGGGCGCCGGCACGCATCTCGTCCAGGTTGCGGTTGTTGAGCTTGCCGTAGCCTTCGAACTTACGCACCCGGTAGTAGACGTCGCCGTTGTCGGCCGGATAGGCGTAGCCCTTGTCGATCAGGGTCTCGACCATGGCGATGATCTCGGCCACGTGGCCCGTGGCACGCGGCTCGGAATCGGGACGCAGCACGCCAAGACGCGCCTCGTCTTCGTGCATGGCCTCGATCATGCGCTCGGTCAGCGCCGTGATGCTCTCGCCGTTCTCCTCGGCACGCTTGAGGATCTTGTCGTCGATATCGGTGATGTTGCGCACGTAGGTAACGTCGAAGCCGCGCCAGCGCAAGTAGCGGGTCACCACGTCGAAGGTCACCATCACCCGGGCATGGCCCAGGTGGCAGTAGTCGTAGACGGTCATGCCGCAGACGTACATGCGCACCTTGCCCGGCTCGATGGGGGTGAACGTCTCCTTGCGCCGCGTCAGCGTGTTGTAGATCTGCATGTCAGCCCTTCTTCTGGCCATCTTTCTTCTGGATACGCGCCCAACTATCCTTGAGCCCGACGGTGCGGTTGAATACCAGCTTGTCGTCGCGACACGAATGACGATCGGCACAGAAGTAGCCCACGCGCTCGAACTGGAAGCGAGACTCGGGCGCGGCTTCGGCCAGGCTAGGCTCACCCATGGCCTGACAGACCTTCAGCGACTCGGGATTGAGATGCTCGAGGAAATCGGCGTCCTTGTCCTTGTCGGGTTGCTCGACCAGGAACAAGTTGTCGTACAGGCGCACCTCCATGGGTACCGCATGGGTGGCACTGACCCAATGGATCACGCCCTTTACCTTGCGCCCCTCGGGGTTCTTGCCCAAGGTGTCGAAATCCACCGAGCAGCGCAGCTCCACGACCTCGCCGGTGTCGTCCTTGATCGCCTCGTCGCAGCGGATCACGTAGGAGTTGCGCAAGCGCACCTCTTGACCGGGCGCCAGACGGAAGAACTTCTTCGGCGGCTCCTCCATGAAGTCTTCCTGATCGATGTATAGCTCGCGGGTGAACGGCACCCGGCGCAGCCCCTTGTCCTCCCGAGCGGGATGACCAGGCACCTCGTACACTTCTTCGTGGCCCTCGGCTACGTTGGTCAACACCACCTTGAGCGGGTTGAGCACGCACATGGCGCGCGGCGCATTGTCCTCGAGGTCCGAACGGATGGCATGATAGAGCATGGCGATATCGACCAGCCCGCCATCGGCCCGGGTCACGCCGATCATCTCGCAGAACTTGCGGAT
The DNA here is from genome assembly GCF_008297955.1 of Billgrantia pellis. Classification (GTDB taxonomy): domain Bacteria; phylum Pseudomonadota; class Gammaproteobacteria; order Pseudomonadales; family Halomonadaceae; genus Halomonas; species Halomonas pellis. The sequence goes on from NZ_VTPY01000002.1 coordinate 144,430, forward strand.
CGATGCCGGGGTATAGCCGCGGCGCCGCATGCCGGAGATGGTCGGCATGCGCGGATCGTCCCAACCATCGACGATACCCTCGTCGACCAGCAGCTTCAGCTTGCGCTTGGAAGTGAGCGTATAGTTCATGTTCAGCCGCGCAAATTCGATCTGGCGCGGCCTGCAGGGCACCGGCAGGTTGTCGAGAAACCATTCGTAGAGCGGCCGATGGTCTTCGAATTCCAGCGTGCAGAGGGAATGCGTCACGCCCTCTACAGCATCCGACTGGCCGTGGGCGAAATCGTAGGAAGGATAGATCTTCCACGCCTCCCCGGTCTGATGATGAGAGGCATGACGAATCCGGTAGAGAATCGGATCGCGAAGGTTGATATTCGGCGATGCCATGTCGATCCTGGCTCGCAAGACTTTCTCGCCTTCGCCGAATTCCCCGGCGCGCATGCGCGCCAGCAGATCCAGGTTCTCCTCAACGCTACGGTCGCGATAAGGGCTCGGCCTGCCGGGCTCGGTCAGGGTGCCTCGGTACTCGCGGATCTCGTCGGGTGACAGATCGTCGACGTAGGCCTTGCCCTCGCGAATCAAATGCTGCGCCCAGGCGTAGAGCTGGTCGAAGTAATCGGAGGCATAGCGCACCTCGCCGGCCCACTCGAAGCCGAGCCAGCTGACGTCCTCCTTGATCGCATCGATGTAGGCCTGCTCTTCCTTCGTCGGGTTGGTGTCATCGAAGCGCAGATGACAATCCCCGCCAAACATGTCGGCCAGACCGAAGTTAAGGCAGATCGACTTGGCATGCCCGATGTGCAGGAAGCCGTTGGGCTCCGGTGGAAAGCGGGTCACGACCTTGTCGACGCGACCGGTCTCGATCTCGTCATAGATCTGGTTACGGATGAAGTTCGGCGCACTGGCGGTCTCGGTGGTCATGTTGATGCGGCAACCCTCTGAATTGGATGCAAATCGGGAACGCTGGCGAACCGGTAAACGGCAGCGCCGCCGTCAGTCTGTGGGTGTCGATGAGCCCGACGCGCTTCGCGCGTCGATACAAAACCGTTATTATAACGCCACGCCCATGCACGGCGCCAAGGCGTGCACTTTTTGGACAGGAACAGTTTGATGATCATTCTCGAAACCAATTTCGGTGACGTTGCCATTGCACTGAACTACGAACAAGCTCCGAAAACCGCAGCCAACTTCGAACAATACGTTCGCGACGGCCATTATGACGGCACCCTCTTCCACCGCGTCATCCCCGGCTTCATGATTCAGGGCGGCGGCTTCGACCAGGATTTCAACCAGAAGCCCACCCGTGAGCCGATCGAGAACGAGGCCGACAATGGGCTAAAGAACCAGACCGGCACACTGGCTATGGCCAGGACCCAGGATCCGCACTCCGCTACGGCCCAATTCTTCATCAACGTCGCTGACAACGACTTCCTGAATCACAGCGGCAAATCGATCCAGGGCTGGGGCTACTGCGTGTTCGGCGAAGTGGTCGAGGGCCTGGATGTGGTCAAACGCATCACCGAGGTGGAAACCACTCGCCGCGGCATGCACGCCGACGTCCCGGTAGAAGACGTGGTAATTCAGCGTGCCTACGTCAAGGAAGCGCCTGAAAACGCGTGACACTTTCCTCGTTGCGCCCGTTCCCATGGGGCGCAACCCGCTCCGTCTTTCGACGCGCCGCGAGACATGGCCATGACCACTACCCTGCTGATCTCCGACCTGCACCTGCACCCCGGCGCCCCCGAGGTCACGGAAGGCTTTCTCTCCTGGCTCGGTGAGCGAGCCCGCGGCGCCGGAGCGTTATACATCCTCGGTGATTTCTTCGAAGCCTGGATCGGCGACGATCTGCTCGATCACGTCGAACAGGATCCTACCGGCAACGCCGAACTCGCCGTGCGCATTGCCACTGCCCTGCGACATCTGGCCGATGAGGGCACGGCGATCTATCTGATGCATGGCAACCGCGACTTCTTGCTCGGCCAACGCTTTGCCACTGCCGCCGGAGCCAAGCTGCTGTCCGACCCCGCCGTGCTGCGCATCGCCGACGAGCCGATGCTGCTGATGCATGGCGACAGCCTATGCACTCGTGATGAGGCGTACATGGCGTTTCGCGGCCAGGCCCGCAACACCGCATGGCAACAACAGGTCCTTTCGATGCCGATCGCCGAGCGCCTCCAACTGGCCGATTCGCTTCGCCAGCAGTCGGGCGAGGCAACCACCAACAAGGCCGAGGACATCATGGACGTCACTCCCGATGAGGTGGTCCGCACCATGCGCGATCACGGGGTCACCACGCTGATTCATGGACACACCCACCGTCCTGCGGTGCATGAATTGGAAATCGACGACCAACCGGCCAGGCGCATCGTGCTGGGCGACTGGCGATCTGACCGAGGCTGGGAAGTCGCGATCGGCGCCGACGGCGATCCACAGTTGCGTGACTTCAGCCTGTAGCGACGGCCGAAGCGGCACGCTCAACCGGTGGTTCCCGCGCCCTTCTCCAGGCGACAGTCCTGCAGAGAGTTCAGAATGCCCTCCGCTGCGGGGAGCCACTCGCGCTCGCCGATGAGCTCCAGCCTCGAATCCTGACGCCAGGCGCTATCGGTGAGGCTGGCGCTTCCTTCAGTCCGATTGAAGAGTTTCCAGCCGTCATCGGTATGCAGTACGCCTTTGACACGCAACCCGACGGGCAACCGATCCAGCGCTCGGGTCAGCCGATCGAGGCAGAAGACATCGGCGGGATGCCAGCGCCAGCCCAAGGTGGCGTAACCGAGCGCCTCGTCGCTCTCTTGTAACGGGCGACCCGGTAGAGGCTGCGCCAAGCCAACGTCATCGAGCACGACGCTTACCCCGCCTGTATGGCGCAGCCTGTCGTGATCCACACTGGCCGGCTCACCCGCCTCGCCGCGATATGTCCCGCTGCCAAGCAGCCGCTCGATGGACAATGCCCCATGCGGCGCCTCGGCTATCCATTTCTTCGCTGGCCATAGCGACTCCACGTGACGCCATGCCACGTCGAGCTGCGCCGTACTGACCCGGTCGGTCATCGTCAGCACCACTGCATCGGCCATGGTCAACTGATCGCGGAAGGTGTCGTGCTCCCGGGAACGTGGATCGTCGAGCCGCGCAGGGTCGAGCAGCACCAGAATGTCCCGGATCTCGAGCACATCGGAGAAGGCTTCCCCACGCAGCACATCGAGCAACCCCGCCGGATGGCCCAGCCCCGATGGCTCGATGATGAGCCGCTCGGGCCGATGGCGATGCAACAGATTCACCAACGTCGCCTGCATGACGAAAGCCAGCTGACAGCAAAGGCAACCGCCGGGCAGCCCTTTCACCATGACATCGTTGCGAGTCCCGAACATGGTCTGGTCGATGCCGATCCGACCGAACTCATTGATCAGAATCGCCCAACGCTCCTGCTCGGGTTTCTGCTCGATCAAGGAGCGAATCAACGTGCTCTTGCCGCTACCCAGAAAACCGGTGACGACATGGACGGGGATCGGCGCGGCTGAGGCGTTCTTCATGGCATGCTCGAAGAGTTACCGAGGAAAAAAGTTATTATATAACAAAACAAGTTCGGCGGCGATCTTGGCTTGGAATAGCTTCAGTATCATTCAATAGATAACGGTATAAATCTACCAATGAGAAAAGGGCGGCGCCATGCCGCCCCTGCAAGCGATCGGACACGCTCAGCGTCGAGTGATCTCGGCAGTCTCGCGCAGATGCACGCGCAGTCCTTGTACCACGCTCTGGCTGCGCAGCTGCTCGGTCATACGCGCGACGAATTCCTCTACTTGCTCGTCGACATCGCCCTGCCCCACATCGTCCAACGCGATCAGGATGACACGGTCGCCGTCGATGACATGCCCGAAGACGGCTTCATCCCCGTCGGGATTCGGCAACCGAAAGGCCATCTGCAGCGCTTGGCGAGGCACTCCGTCCTGTTGCCGTGTCGCCGCCTCGACCCGCTGCCATTCGAGATCGAGCTCGGCACCGGCACGCAGGGCCTCAACCCGTTCGCGCGCCACATCCACGAGCACGTCACGCCGCTTTTGACGCTCCACCGCCTGCGCCACCTGGTCTCGAACGTCTTCCAGCGGCAGCACGGTTGCCTCACGGTGATCGGCGACTCGCAGCACCATGCGACGATCCGCATCGAGTTCGATGACTTCGCTGTTGAACCCTTCGATCAGCACCTCCTCGCTGAAGGCCTCACTCATGACGCCCGGCTCGGATAGCACGCCCTGCTCACTGCCTTCCCGGGACAGCCAATCACTTTCCTGCAGTTCCAGACCGAGGCTTTCGGCCACACTGGCCAGGTCGTCGGCGGCAAAGCTTTCATCGATCAGGGCCTGCACCCGCTGGTTGAAGTCATCGGTAATCCGCTCGAGCGCCAGCTCACGGGCCAGCTCATCACGCATCTCCTCTAGAGATGGCTGGTCCAGCTCGGTCACTTGTATCAAATGCAGGCCGTTACTGGTCTCGACGATATCCGACACTTGGCCCGGCGACAGGGAAAAGGCGGCTTCGTCGAAGTCATCGCCGAAGAAACCGCGGCTGATGACACCCAGGTCCCCGCCTTGCTCGGCCGTCGAAGGATCGTCGGAATACGCGAGGGCGAGATCGGCGAAATCCTCCCCGTCATCGAGGCGCTCACGCACCTCCTCGAGGCGTGCCATGGCCTCTTCCCGGCTGCGGTCGTTGCCGAAGGTCGCCATGATATGCGATACGCGACGGTCCGCGTCTTGGCCGCGTTCCTCCCATGCCTGGCGAATCGACGCTTCATCGATATCGACCTGCTCGGCCATTTCCTGCTTATCGACGACAACATACTCGAGCCGCACTTGCTCAGGACGCCGGTACCGGTCCCTGTTCTGCTCGTAGAAGGCGCTCAGCTCCTCGTCGCTGACCTCCACGGGCTCGGCGAGATCTGCCTCGTCAAGCACGTGGTAGCGGAAGCTGCGCGTCTGACGCTGTAGCGCGGCCAGGCGCTCGCGTTCACTGGGGAGCGTGAACTCGCTGAGTGTCAACCCTTGCTGCAGTTGCTGACGCTTGAGGTCGACGCGCAGGGCGTTGCGAAACGAGAGTGGCGTGAAACCGGCGCTGGCCAAACGGTTGCGAAACAGATCGGCATCGAAGCGCCCATCGGGATCATGAAACTCCGGCAATGTCACGATGACCTGATCGAGCTGCTCGTCCGACAGGTAGAGATCACCGTCGTCGGCGAAATCTGTCAGCAGGCGCTCACCGATCATCTCCTCGAGCACCTGGCCACGCAGCGCACGCTCCTGCTCGGGCGGCACCTGTCCGGAACGAATGGCGCGCTGCACCTCCATCTCCAGTTCCTGACGCGTGATCGTCTCGCCGTTGACCTTGGCGACTTCATCGCCACTGCCACCGAACAGCCCCACCAGGGACTCGATCCCGAACAGCGCCATGGTCACCACCACGGCACCCACGATGATCTTGGCGCCCCAGCTCCTGGAGCGGTCACGAATACTTTGCAGCATGCAGGCCTCGGTTGCTGATTATTGGCTGGCTGTGGAGCCGTATTATACGGTGGCTCGCCGCCCCCGGCCATCGCCGCTCCGTCACCCCGCCCTGCGGCGACATTTGCAGCGAAAAAAGAAGGCGCATCGCCGTAGCGATGCGCCTGATTGTTTGCTGCCGTTACGAGAATCGTCCCAACCGGGGACAGCGGCGCAAATGGTCCGTGGCTCAGTTCACGGAGTCCTTGAGTGCCTTTCCGGCTTTGAAAGTCGGCACCTTGGCTGCGCTGATCTGGATCGGCTCGCCGGTCTGCGGGTTGCGCCCGGTACGCGCGGCGCGCTCCTTCACCGTAAAAGTGCCAAAACCGACAAGAGAGACCGTATCGCCCTTCTTGAGGCTTTCGGTGACGGTGTCGACCATGGCATCCAGTGCACGAGACGCAGCGGCCTTGGGAATATCGGCAGACGCGGCGATGGCTTCGATCAGCTCGGATTTGTTCACACTTCACCCCTTGACTGTTTCAGAAAATGGCTCTAATCGGCGTGCCTTTCGCCCGGCAACACGATCACAGCATGGCTGGCAGTTTATAGCAATGCTGCAAAAGAGGTGTCAAGCAACTGTGGCGCCAAACCGCGTCATGCCGGGATTTCAACCCCGGCATAACACTTAAATTATCGTTAATGTGTATTGATCATGGAGGTCGAAGAAGCGGTTTCCTCGGCTCTTGACTCCTCCCCACCGGAGCCTGCTCTTTCAGCGAGCGCAGCCTCCAGTACCTCATCGATCCAGCGGACAGGCCGGATATCCAGCGCGCCCTTGATATTATCCGGTACCTCCTTGAGGTCACGGCGGTTCTCTTCTGGAATGAGCACGGTCTTTATACCACCGCGCCGGGCCGCCAGCAATTTCTCCTTCAGCCCACCGATCGGCATGACTTCGCCGCGCAGGTTGACCTCGCCGGTCATGGCCAGATCACAACGTATCGGTCGACCGGTATAGGCCGATACCATGGCGGTGACCATGGCAATGCCAGCGCTGGGGCCATCCTTGGGCGTCGCTCCTTCCGGCACGTGGATATGCAGGTCTTCTTTTTCGAAACGCTCCGGATCGATACCCAGGGCAGTGGCCCTTGCACGCACCACGGTATGGGCGGCACTGACCGACTCCTTCATGACATCGCCAAGCGAACCGGTTTTGTTGATCCTGCCCTTGCCTGGTGTCACCACCGACTCAATATTGAGCAACTCGCCGCCCACCGACGTCCAGGCCAGGCCGGTCACCCGCCCCACCTGATCCTCCTTGTCGGCCAAGCCGTAGCTGTAGCGGCGCACGCCGGCATAGGCCTCGATGTCGGCCCCGGCCAGCATCACCGGCGCCTGGGCGCCCTTGTCCTCGTGCTCGAGACGCTCGCGCAGGACCTTGCGGCATACCTTGGCAATCTGCCGTTCGAGTTCTCGCACGCCGGCTTCCCGGGTGTAATAGCGGATCAGTTCCAGTAGCGACTCGTCGGAGAAGCTCAACTCCTCGTCCTTGAACCCGTTCGAGTTCAATTGCTTGGGTACCAGGTAGCGGCGGGCGATGGCGAGTTTTTCGTCCTCCGTATAGCCGGGCAGACGAATCACTTCCATGCGATCCAGCAAGGGGCCGGGAATGTTCATCGAGTTGGCGGTACAGATGAACATCACCTCGGAGAGGTCATAATCGAGCTCGAGATAATGGTCGTTGAACTTGTCGTTTTGCTCCGGATCGAGCACCTCGAGCAATGCCGAGGCGGGATCGCCACGGTGGTCCATGCCGATCTTATCGACCTCGTCGAGCAGGAACAGTGGATTCTTGACCTCAGCCTTGCTCATGCGCTGGATCAGCTTGCCTGGCAGCGAGCCGATGTAGGTGCGGCGATGACCTCGGATTTCGGACTCATCGCGCACACCGCCGAGCGCCAGGCGCACGTACTTGCGGTTGGTGGCGCGTGCGATCGATTGGCCGAGGGAAGTCTTGCCCACCCCGGGCGGGCCCACCAGGCACAGTACCGGCCCCTTGAGTTTCTTGACCCGCTTCTGTACGGCCAGGTACTCGAGGATCCGCTCCTTGACCTCCTCCAGGCCATAGTGGTCCTCGTCCAGCACCCTGTGGGCGTGCACCAGATCATGCTTGACCCGAGTGCGCTTCTTCCAGGGCACAGCGACCAGCCAATCCAGGTAGGAGCGCACCACCGTGGCCTCCGCCGAACTCGGCGACATCATCTTGAGCTTGCCCAGTTCCTGCAGCGCCTTGTCGCGCGCCTCCTTGGGCATGCCCGACTCCTCGATCGCCGTCTCGTACTTCTCGGCCTCGTTGGGCACGTTCTCGAGCTCACCCATTTCCTTCTGGATGGCCTTCATCTGCTCGTTCAGATAGTACTCGCGCTGAGACTTTTCCATCTGATCCTTGACCCGTGAGCGGATGCGCTTCTCCACCTGCAACAGATCGATTTCCGACTCGATCAGCGCCATCAGGTGTTCGATGCGATCCCGAACCCGATCCATCTCCAGCAGCCGCTGCTTGTCCTGGATCTTGAGCGAGAGGTGCGCGCAGATGGTATCCACCAGACGGCTCGGATCCTCGATACCCGAGAGCGAGTTGAGCACCTCGTTGGGTACCTTCTTCGATAGCTTGACGTACTGTTCGAACTGATTGAGCAACACGCGCACCAGCGCCTCCTGCTCACGTTCTGTCAGCGGCTCGCTGTCTCGCAGAACGGCGTCGGCCATGCTGTGGCCTCGATCGGCATGATGCACCTCGCGCAGGTCGGCACGGGATACGCCCTCGATCAGCACCTTGACGGTACCATCGGGCAACTTCAGCAGCTGCATGATCTCCGCGACGGTACCGATCGTGAACAGGTCGTCGGTGCCCGGGTCGTCCTGCCCGGCTTCGCGCTGCGCTACCAACAGTACGCGCTTGTCGGCGGCCATCGCGGCGTCCAGCGCCTGGATCGATTTCTCGCGGCCGACGAAAAGGGGAATGACCATCTGCGGATAGACGACCACGTCGCGCAGTGGCAAGAGAGGCAGACTCAAGGTCTGAACGGCGTTCTGCTGCATCGCAGACGTTCCTCAAAGTCGAATCGGTGAATACGGGGAGGGATGGGGGCGCGCCGCCCCCATTGCAAGGGGTACGAGGTCGAACGCGAAAAGGGGCCGCCCAAGCGACCCCTTTCACCGTCATGGGCGTGGCAGCGTCGGCCGCCCCGCTTCAGCCATCGGTGCCGTCGACCCGCTGCTCCTGCTGCGAGTAGATGAGCAGCGGCTCGCTCTCGCCGGCAATCACCGATGCGTCGATGACCACCTTGGTCACCCCCTCCATGGAAGGAATCTCGTACATGGTGTCCAGCAGTACCGACTCAAGAATCGAGCGCAACCCGCGGGCACCGGTCTTGCGCGCCATGGCCTTGGCCGCTACGGCCCGCAAGGCGTCTTCGCGGAACTCGAGCTCCACGCCTTCCATGTCGAACAGGCGCGCGTACTGCTTGACCAGCGAATTCTTCGGCTCGGTGAGGATCTGAATCAGCGCATCCTCGTTGAGCTCCGTCAGCGTGGCGATGACCGGCAGGCGACCGACAAACTCGGGAATCAGGCCGAATTTGACCAGGTCTTCCGGCTCGACGTCGGCGAGCAGGTCGCCCACCCCCTTGGTCTCGTCCTTGCTCTTCACCACGGCGCTAAAGCCGATACCACCCTTCTCGGCACGATCACGGATGACCTTGTCGAGACCGGCGAAGGCGCCACCCACGATGAACAGGATATTGCCGGTGTCAACCTGCAAGAACTCTTGCTGCGGATGCTTGCGCCCACCTTGCGGCGGCACGGAGGCTGTGGTGCCCTCGATCAGCTTGAGCAGGGCCTGCTGCACGCCCTCGCCCGACACGTCACGGGTGATCGAAGGGTTGTCCGATTTGCGTGAAATCTTGTCGATCTCGTCGATGTAGACGATGCCGCGCTGGGCCTTCTCGACATCGTAGTCGCACTTCTGCAGCAACTTCTGGATGATGTTCTCGACATCCTCGCCCACGTAGCCGGCCTCGGTGAGCGTGGTGGCGTCGGCGATGGTGAACGGAACGTTGAGCAGCCTCGCCATGGTCTCGGCCAGCAGGGTCTTGCCGCTGCCGGTGGGACCAATGAGCAGGATGTTGGACTTGCCGAGTTCCACGTCGTCGCCCTTGATGCCGGCGCGAAGACGCTTGTAGTGATTGTAGACGGCCACGGACAGCACCGTCTTGGCGCGATCCTGACCAATCACGTATTCATCCAGGGTGCGACGAATCTCGCGGGGAACGGGCAGGCGCTCCTCATCGCTCTCGGCATCGGCATCGAGAACTTCCTCGCGAATGATGTCGTTGCACAGATCGACACACTCGTCGCAGATATACACGGACGGGCCTGCAATCAGCTTGCGCACTTCGTTCTGGTTCTTGCCGCAGAACGAGCAGTAGAGCAGCTTGCCGCCCTCGTCCTTGCCTTTGCCGTCGGCCATTCGCGTACCTCTGTCACTTCGGCGGCCACGCCGGCCGCCGCTAATCACGTATAAGAAGCGTGGTCTGATTTCACGCTATCAGGATGTGGGTCGCTTATCCAGTACGGCGTCGATCAGCCCGTACTCCACCGCCTGGTTGCCGCTCATGAAGTTGTCGCGGTCGGTATCGCGGGCGATGGTTTCGATGTCCTGGCCGGTATGGTGAGCCAGGATGCGGTTCAGCTTGTCGCGAATACCGAGAATCTCTCGGGTGTGGATCTCGATGTCCGCCGCCTGCCCCTGGTAGCCGCCCAGGGGCTGGTGAATCATCATTCGCGAATGCGGCAGGCTGTAACGCTTGCCCGCCGCACCGCCGGCCAGCAGCAGGGCCCCCATGCTGGCGGCCTGACCGATGCACACGGTGGAAACGTCGGGCTTGACGAATTGCATGGTGTCATAGATCGCCATGCCTGCCGTGACGGCGCCACCCGGCGAATTGATATAGAGGTGGATGTCCTTGTCCGGGTTCTCGGATTCGAGAAACAGTAGCTGGGCAACCACCAGGTTGGCCATATGATCCTCCACCGGACCCACCAGGAAGATCACACGTTCCTTCAGCAGCCGGGAGTAGATATCGTAGGCCCGCTCGCCGCGTGCGCTCTGCTCTACCACCATCGGCACTAGGCCGCCGGCGTTTCGGGTCTCGAACTCGTTGCTCATCAGTGTGAAGTCCTTGCATCCGATGAATGAAGAAAATGATGCCGCCCGCTGGCGGCCAGACCGCCAGCGAGAAGGTACAGGCGCAGGATCAGCCCTTGGCTTCTTCCTGATTTTCCTCGGCCTCATCCTGCTCGGACGATTGCTCACCCTGCTGGACGGCGGCCAGGGCCTGCTGATAGCTCATCGCCACGTCCTTGACGGTGGCCTGCTCGAGCAGCTTGTCGACCGCCTTTTCCTCAAGGATAGCCGACTTGACCTGGGTCTTGAGCTGCTCATTGCTCATGTAGTAGTCGATGACCTGCTGAGGCTCCTGATACTGCTCGGCGAGCTCCTCGACCTTAGCGCGAATCTCGTCGTCACTGGCGTCGAGCTCGTTCGCCTTGATCACCTCGGCCAGCAACAGACCGATCTGAACGCGGCTCTTGGCCTGTTCGGAGAACAGCTCGTTGGGCAACTGCGAGACGTCGAAGTCCTCGCCCAGACCGAATTGTTGCGCCGCCTGACGCTTGAGTGCATCGGTTTCCTGCTGGACCAGCGCCTGGGGCACCGGCACGTCGTTGGCCTCCTTCAGCACCTCGAGCACCTGCTGCTTGATGCGGTTGTCGACCGCCTGTTTGGCCTCGCGCGTCATGTTCTTCTTCACTTCGGCGTGGAACTTCTCGACGTCACCGTCCTCGACGCCAAAGCGTTTGATAAACGTCTCGTCGACTTCGGGCAGCGCCTGGGCCTTGACGGCATGGACCTTGACCTGGAACGTCGCCTCCTGCCCGGCCAGATGCTCGGCCTGATAATCCTCGGGGAAGGTGACCTTGATCTCCTTCTCCTCGCCGGCCTGGGCGCCAATCAACTGCTCTTCGAAGCCGGGAATGAAATTTCCGGACCCCAGCACAAGCTCATGCCCTTCGGCACTACCGCCCTCGAACGGCTCGTCGCCCAGGAAGCCCTGGAAGTCGATCTTGACCTGATCGCCTTCCTCCGCAGGGCGCTCCACCTCTTCCCAGGAAGCATTCTGCTTGCGCAGGGTCTCGACCATTTCCTCCAGGTCGGCGTCGTTCACCTCGACCACGGGGCGCTCGACCTCGGCACCGTCGATCGGCGCCAGCTCGATTTCCGGGTAGACCTCGAGAGACGCCACGAATTCCAGGTCGCGACCGGACTCATTGACTTTCGGCTCGATGCTGGGGAAGCCTGCCGGATTGAGATTCTCTTCGGTGATAGCCTTCACATAGCGCTCACGCATCAGCTCGCCGACCACCTCGTCGCGCACACCTCGACCGTACCGCTGGCGCACCACGGACATGGGCACCCGGCCCTTGCGGAAGCCGTTGAGGCGAATGTTCTTCGCCGTGTCCTTGAGGCGAGCCTCGACGGCTTCGTCGACCTCGGCGGCCGGCACCTGAAACGTGACGCGGCGCTCGATCTGGGAGGTCGTTTCGACGGAAACTTGCATGAATGGTCCTCTACCGACTGGGGCGTTCTATGGAAAGCGTGGAATGTAAAAGAGAGATTCTAAGAATCCCGCCCTACGCTGGCAAGCGTTATGCCTACAGGATGGGGGCGACAAGGCGGATTGCAAGGGCCGCCGTGGCGAGCGAAACCGAAGGCGCCTGACACAGGAACGTGTCGCTTCACCACGTCAAGCCAGCCACACATGCGGCACGAGGCATTGTGTCCCAAGAAAATCGGGCAACTGATGGCATGGGATGACAAACGTAGAAAAGGAAGGGTTGCAATGGGGTGGATGATGGGGATCGAACCCACGACCACCGGAGCCACAATCCGGGGCTCTACCACTGAGCTACATCCACCATTGCAAAAGATTCACCGCAAGAACTGCTAGCACCACTGGCACCGCATGAGGCGTCGAAATGGGGTGGATGATGGGGATCGAACCCACGACCACCGGAGCCACAATCCGGGGCTCTACCACTGAGCTACATCCACCATATCGACAATCGATCGAGCCGCCTTGCACGCCGAACTGGCACGCCCAGCAGGATTCGAACCTGCAACCTACGGCTTAGAAGGCCGTTGCTCTATCCGGTTGAGCTATGGGCGCATTCTACGTTCCATGGCGTCTGACCGCAACCCCGCTCCGCTTTTTTCTCAGCGTAAACAGCAAGTTGTGGTCGGGGTGGAGGGATTCGAACCCCCGACATCCTGCTCCCAAAGCAGGCGCGCTACCAGACTGCGCTACACCCCGCCGGCCTATGCACGGCCCTCGACACGCCGCAGGGCCTCGTCGAGCGCTGCGTATTCTACGCGAGAATCGAACATCGTCAATAGCAGCCTGACACGACGGGGCTTTGCGCTTTGCCTGAAGGGCGCGTCATGCGAAAATCGGCACCCTTCGCATCGCTTCCGCCGGCCCCAGGCCGCCACAGCGCCCAACCCAGACCATCCATCCACGGGGGAACACGATGACCGCCCAACTCATCGATGGCAAGGCCATTGCCACTCAGGTCCGCGAACAGGTTGCCCGCCAGGTCGAGGCACGCCGCACCGAGGGCAAACGCATTCCTGGCCTGGCCGTCATCCTGGTGGGCGAAGATCCGGCCTCCCATGTCTATGTCAGCAACAAGCATCGAGCCTGCGAACAAGCCGGCATCCTGTCGTTCCGACATACCCTGCCCGCCGACACTTCCCAGGAGGCGCTGGAACGGCTGGTCGACGACCTCAATGCCGATCCAAGGATCGACGGCATCCTGCTGCAGCTACCGCTGCCCGAGCATCTTGACGCTCGCCCGATCCTCGAGCGCATCCTGCCGCACAAGGACGTTGACGGTTTCCATCCCTACAATCTCGGCCGCCTGGCCCAGCGTCTCCCGATGCTGCGCCCATGCACGCCCAAGGGAATCATGACGCTACTCCAGGCCAGCGGGCTCAAGGTGCGCGGCCTCGACGCCACGGTCGTCGGGGCATCCAATATCGTCGGCCGCCCCATGGCGCTCGAGCTGATGCTGGCCGGCTGCACCGCCACTGTCTGTCACCGCTTCACCCGCAACCTTGAGGAGCATGTACGCCGTGCCGAGTTGCTGGTCGTGGCGGTGGGCAAGCCGGGCCTCGTCAAGGGCGAATGGGTGCGCGACGGAGCCATTGTCATCGATGTAGGCATCAATCGCGAGCAGGACGGTCGCCTGGTGGGTGACGTCGAGTTCGCCCCCGCTGCCGAGCGGGCGGGATGGATCACTCCGGTGCCCGGCGGCGTAGGTCCGATGACGGTCGCCTCGCTGCTGGAGAATACGCTCAGCGCGGCCGAACAGCACGACGCCATGGCGACGGCCGCCTCCCGCTAACGCCATCCCTGACACGACCGCGCGTCTCGGATAGAATGCGCGCTTTCGTTTTCTCACCGCCAGCGGGAGGCCGTCCATGAGCGACAAGATGAACGTCGAAAGCTTCAATCTCGACCACACCAAGGTGCAGTCCCCTTACGTGCGCCTGGCCGACATCAAGACCGGCCTCAACGGCGACCGCATTCACAAGTACGACATGCGCATCTGCCAACCCAATCGCGAGCATATGGAGATGCCGGCCTTGCATTCGCTCGAGCACCTCATGGCCGAGCTGTCGCGCAACCACTCCGACCGCATCGTCGACATCAGCCCGATGGGCTGCCAGACCGGCTTCTACGTGGCGCTGATCAACCACGACGACTACGACGACGTGCTCAACCTGCTGCAGAAGACGCTGGAAGATGTGCTCGAGGCGAACGAAGTGCCCGCCTGCAACGAGATGCAGTGCGGCTGGGCCGCCAGTCACAGCCTCGAGGGGGCCAAGCGGATCGCACGCGGCTTCCTGGCCAAGCGTGACGAGTGGACCCAGGTTTTCGCCAGCGAGGCATGACGACACCGTCGGCACTCCCACGCCCCCACGGAGAACGCATCGCAAGATGAAACGCATCGGCATCATCGGCGCCATGGCGCAAGAGGTGGAATACCTCGCTTCACAGCTCGAGGGTCGTCGCACTCGCACCCACGTCGGTTGCACCTTCCATCACGGGACTCTGAACGGCGTCGATGCGGTGATCCTGCAGTCCGGCATCGGCAAGGTCAACGCCGCCATCGGTACCACCCTGCTACTCGACGTCTATCATCCCGAGGCCATCATCAACACCGGCTCGGCGGGAGGCTTCGGCGAAGGTCTTGAGATCGGCGATGTCGTGGTTTCGAGCGAGGTTCGACATCATGACGTCGATGCTGTGGTCTTCGGCTACGAGCATGGTCAAGTGCCGGCCATGCCGGCCGCCTATCTGCCCGACCCGCGCCTGGTGGCGCTGGCTCGCGAGAGCGTCGAAGCGCTCGGCGAGGTGCGCGTGGTGGAGGGTTTGATCGCCACTGGCGATGTGTTCATGGCCTGCCCCGAGCTCGTGGCGAAGACGCGCAGCCGCTTCCCCACCATGTTGGCCGCCGAAATGGAGGCCGCCGCCATCGCCCAGACCTGCCATCTCTATGGCTGCCCGTTCGTTGTCATCCGCTCGCTTTCCGACATTGCCGGCGGCGGCGACAACCACCTCTCCTTCGAGCAGTTCCTGGAGCGTGCCGCCGCCCACTCGGCACGCATGGTCGAGCGCATGGTCGCTCGGCTGGCCCACGCCTCACCGCGGACCGACGCCGAACCGGTCGCCGGCTGATCCCGTCAGGTCGACGGCTGGCGACAACGACCGCCCTTGGGCGGCGTTGTCGGTGCGGTTGTGGCCATACGACTCTGGATTAACGGGTTTCGTCCCGTAGTCTCCAGGAAAGCACCTCCCCCGCCTTCAAGGGCACGATGCGCTGGTCACCGGCGTACGGCAGCGACGCCGGTAACTCCCATGTCTCGCGCACCAGGGTGATAGTGTCGGTGTTGCGCGGGAGACCGTAGAAATCGGGACCGTAGTGACTGGCAAAGCCTTCGAGACGATCCAGCGCTCCTGCCTCGTCGAAGGCAGTGGCATAGAGTTCGATCGCGGCGGGTGCCGTGTAAGCCCCCGCACAGCCGCAGGCCGACTCCTTGTCGCCCTGGGCATGGGGGGCGCTGTCGGTGCCGAGAAAGAACTTGCCGTTACCCGACACTGCCGCCGCCAGCAGCGCCTGGCGATGTCGCTCCCGCTTGAGGATCGGCAGACAGTAGTAGTGCGGTCGAATACCGCCCACCAGCATGTGGTTGCGGTTGAACAACAGGTGATGCGCGGTGATGGTGGCGGCGACGTTGCCGGGCGCCTGGGTGACGAAATCCGCCGCATCGGCGGTGGTGATGTGCTCGAAGACTACCTTGAGATCGGGGTGCCGCTCCAGCAGCGGCTTCATCACGCGCTCGATGAAGACCGCCTCGCGATCGTAGATGTCGATCTCGGCGTCGGTGACTTCGCCATGAACCAGCAGCGGAAGCCCTAGGCGTGCCATAGCGGCAATGGCTGCTTCGCAGTGAGCCAGGTCGGTGACGCCGGAGGCGGAGTTGGTCGTCGCCCCCGCGGGATAGAGTTTCACCGCATGCACCTGTCCGCAAGCCACGGCGCGCTCGATCTCCTCGGCCGGGGTGTCATCCGTGAGATAAAGCGTCATCAGCGGTTCGAAGACCGAGCCCTGGGGTCGCGCGGCCAGGATACGCTCGCGGTAGGCCAGCGCCTGCTCCGTGGTCGTCACCGGAGGCTTGAGGTTGGGCATGATGATCGCCCGCCCCATCTGGCGAGCGGTGGCGGGTACGACGGCCGCCAAGGCCGCGCCGTCACGTACGTGCAGGTGCCAGTCGTCGGGGCGGGTCAGGGTGATAGCATTCACGGCGTATCCTGTCGTTCGGCTTGAAGTGAGGGGCCACAGTATACCGGATGCGGCCCCGGCCTTGCCGCTCCGAAGACCGTGTCGGCGCGGATCCGATAGCGCTCGGGTTGCGGCATCAGACAGCGCAGGGATGAAGGCGGCAAGAGCGGCGTTTTTGCCGTATCATCGACGCCGTTTTCAGCAAGAGAGACGTCACCGATGCCCAGGGTCCGCCATTACGCCGATATCGTCGCCATCCTGGCGGGACTGATGTGGGTGATCTTCTTCTGGTCGATCAGCATTTCGGCGCGTCTGGACAGTGTCGAGCCCACCTTGGCCGCCATGCTCGGCCTCGGCGCGATGATTGTGGTCAGTTTCGTGCATCGCCCGTTTCGCATCCATCTCAGCCGTTTCCATGTGCGCAAGCGGCGTACCGAGATGTGGATGCATATTCTCGCCCTGCCCATGGCCCTGGCGCTGCTGCTCGGCGTGATCATCGAGCAGCTGATCGCGCCGCTCAGCGGTCAGCAGAAGATGTTGCTGTTCAATATCCTGGCCACCGCCGGCTGGGTGGTCTACGTCATGACCTTGGTGATCAAGTTCATTCATCACCAGTGGCGCCGGCGCCGCTCGCGTGGCGAACGCTGATCCGGCGCGCCCTGTGCCACGTTGGGCTCGGCGCAGCGACTGCCGCGAGTTCAGAATCGGTCGGCGCGGAAGGGGCGCATGTCCACTGCCGTCGGCTCTCCCTCCATCATCTCCGCCACCACTCGCCCCGTGACCGGCCCCATCGTGAATCCCTGATGGCCGTGGCCAAAGGCCAGCCACAGTCCCGGATGGCGCGGTGCCGGACCGATCACTGGCTTCATGTCGGGGAGACACGGACGGGCTCCCCGCCAAGGGGTCTCCTCCAGCCGTTCTCCCAGCCCCGCATAGAGTTCCCGGGCCTTGCGCTCCGCCGCCTCCAACTGGCCGTACTGCGGTGGCGCGCCTAACGCAGCCAGCTCCGCCCCGGTGGTCAGGCGAATGCCGGGGCGCATGGGCGCCAGGATATAGCCGACGTCGGCATCCAGCAGCCAGTGACGCAGGCGACGCTCTTCGGGAGCGGCGTAGTGCATATGGTAGCCGCGCTTGACGAAAGTCGGCAGACGATAGCCCAGCGATCTAAGCCAATCGCCGGCCCATGGCCCTAGCGCCACGACGACCTCTTGCGCCTCCTGGATCCCCTTCTCGGTCGCCACTCGCCAGCTCCACCCATGACGTGATACATCGCGTACCTCGGCCTGGAGGAAACGCCCACCCTCGCGTTCGAACTGGGACGCGTAGGCGGCAACCAGCGCTCCCGGATCGGCCACGCCCCAGGAGTTGGTCCAGTGAATGGCGCCCGCCAGCCCATCGCTGAGCTGCGGTTCGCGCTGCTTCAGTTGGGCCGCATCCAGAAGGTCGTGCGTGACCCCGAAGCGTTCGGCCGCATCGCGCGCCTCCCCTGCCCGCTTCTCGAGTCCGGCGGGACGCCGATAGACTTCCAGCCAGCCTTCCTTGCGCACCAGATGATTCGCCTCCGCCGCCTCGATCATGGGCGCATGCTCCTGGGTCGACAGAGCAATGAGAGAAGCGTACTCGGGAATGATGTCGGCATGGCGCTGCGGCGCCGAATTGCGCCAGTAACCGTACAACGGCCCAGCGGAGCGCAGCATGTCCTGAAGGCGGTAACGAATATCGACTCGGCGATTGGGTACCGCACTCAGCAGCTTGCTCAGTTCACGTGGGAAGGGGTATGGCCGCACCGCCTCGCGCTGGATCAAACCGCCGTTGCCGTAGGAGGTTTCCCGCCCCGGCGGACGCCGATCCATCAGCAACACCGCGCGGCCGCGACGGGCCAGGTGCCAGGCGATGGAGACACCGACCATACCGGCCCCCAGAACGATGGTTTCACGAGACATGTGACTCCTCCAGCTTGCGCAGACGGCATCCGGCCCCTGCCGGAACGAGCCTCTAGTCTATCAGCGTGGAGCGATAAGCGCCGAGGCGACGCGGCTCATGCGTCGGCTGGAATCGGTGAACCCGGCGCCGGCTAGTCGGCCTCGCCCTGGACTTGGAGTTTGGCGCGAATGAAATCGGAGTGGCTGACATGCAACAGATCGGCCAATCGGCGAATGCGATGTTCCTCCAGGTGATGCGACTCACCGTCGGCGTGCGCCAGGGCCCACATCATGCGCACCAGCTCGCAGCGCTGCGCATAATCGTAGTGCTGCTTGATGAGGCTGACGAACTGGTAATGATCGACGGAGGTTTCGACCTCCTCGCGGGCCATTGCCATCAACTCCTCGACTTCGGCGTCGGATAGGCTGAAGTGACGCTGGAGCATTTGGCGCAGGGCATCGAGCTCCGCTTCATCGGTGTGATAATCGGCACGCACCACCTCGCACAGCAGGGCAGCGGTGGCACGTTCAAGCGTCGGTTCGCTCCGGTCCGATCCCTCGGGCTCGGACAGGGCCTGTTGGAAGAAGCGCTGGATAGTGTCAAGCATGATCGTCCCCTGGCCGTCTATCGCTTCTGACCCCGTGACGCATGCCGGCGTTCCGCGCCGTCTCACGGTCCGCCGTCATACGCAGGGTGTTACGGAAACGGTTCAAGCCTCTCCGATTCCCTTCACCACGTAGTCCCGGGCGACGCCGATGTGGTAGTCGATCGCTTCGCGACAGCGTGCCGGATCGCCACTGGCCAAGGCATCGAGCAGTGCCCAATGGGAGGTGGCGATGGAGTCCGGATCGGCATGGGTCTTGCCGATCAGTGCGATACACAGCCGCAGCTCATGGGAGATATCATCGAAAGCCTTGAGCAGCCGGCGATTATCGGCATACGCGATGACCATGCGGTGGAACGCGAGATCTTCCTCGATCTTGCGACTGTCGCTGTCGCCGGTCGCCGCATTGCAGATGATGTCGATCTGCCGGCGCAGCGCTCGCTCCTTTTCGGCATCGAAAACCGTGACCAGGCGCGCCAGCGCATGACGTTCGAGGCATAGCCGCAAATCGAAGACGTCGTTGAGTTCACCGGCGTCCAGTGCCCGCACGAAGAATCCACGTCGCGGCTGCGACACCAGGAGTCCACGGCTTTCGAGCAGACGCGCCGCTTCGCGGACCGGAGCACGGCTCACGCCCAGATCGCGCGCCAGCTGCATCTCGGACAGGCGCTCGCCCGGTGCAAATCGCTGGCTGATGATGGCCTGCGTCAGGTAGTCGGCAACCTGTTCGACCAGATTGCGCTGCTGGATGACGGTAGCCCCACCGAGGAATTTTGAAGGCGTCGTGCTCACGGCTTCACTCAGGGATAGGGTTTGAAAGGTACAGTAAGGTGCTTCCGACATTCTGTCGACCGTCGATTGCCGACTGTCGACAGCTTGAAACCCCACTGCTATGGTCAAAAAGGCTGCTGACACGGCGCACCACAAAACAGACAAATGCCGAGACAACAAGAAGGAACGCGACAATGAGAAAAACGCCCTTGGCCGCTACTATCGCTGCCCTGGCCTTCACCACCACCTTCGCACTTGCCGACGAACCCAAGCGCGGCGGCACTATCGACACCATCATCCAACCGGAACCGCCTGGCCTCGTGCTGGGCATGGTGCAGAACGACCCGACCCGCAAGGTCGCCGGCAATATCTACGAGGGACTGCTGCGCTACAGCACCGACCTGGAGCCAATCCCGCAACTGGCCGAATCCTGGGAAGTCAGCGACGACGGCCTGACCTACACCTTCCATCTTCGCGAAGGCGTGCTGTGGCACGATGGCGAACCCTTCACTGCCGACGATGTGGTGTTCTCGGCCGACGTCTTCCACCGCGAACTCAACCCCAGCGCTCGCGCCGTGCTGCAGCATGTCGAAAGCATCGAAGCCACTGACGACCACACCGTGGTCTTCACCCTTGCCGAGCCCTTCGGGCCGTTCCTGATCTCGTTCGAAGCCGGTACCTTCACCATGGTGCCGAAGCACATCTACGAGGGCACCGACTTCCGCGACAATGAGGCCAACAACCATCCCATCGGAACCGGCCCCTTCAAATTCGGCAGTTGGGATCGCGGCACCGTGATCCAGCTGGTACGCAATGAAGATTACTACGAGGAAGGCCTGCCCTACCTGGACGGGGTCAACTGGCACATCATTCCCGATGGCGCCTCCCGCGCGGTGGCCTTCGAGAACGGCACCGTCGACGTGCTACCCAACGGCACGGTGGAGAACTTCGACATCCCCCGCCTCTCCGCCATGGAGAACGCCTGCATCACCGATGAGGGCAACGAGTACTTCAGCCCCTTCGCCATGCTGTGGATGAACAACCGCGAAGGTCCCACCGCGGACAAGCGCTTCCGCCAGGCGGTGATGTACGCCATGAATCGTGAGTTCGCCCGGGATGTGCTGTGGAACGGCATGGGCCAGGTACCGCTCTCCGCGTTCGGCTCGAACGCCAAGTTCCGCCACGACGGCCTCGAACCCTACGATTACGATCCGGACCGCGCACGCCAGTTGCTCGACGAGATGGGCTACGACGGTGAGGAAGTGCGCCTGCTGCCGCTGCCCTATGGCGAGACATGGAACCGCTGGGCCGAGGCCGTCCAGCAGAACCTGCGCGAGGTAGGGGTGAACGTGCGCACCGTGGCCACCGATGTGGGCGGCTGGAACCAGCGACTGGGCGATTGGGATTTCGATCTGGCCTTCACCTACCTCTACCAATATGGCGACCCGGCGTTGGGGATCACCCGCTCCTACCGATCGGACAATATCGAGAAGGGCTCGCCCTGGAACAATGTCGAAGGCTACGAGAATGCGCGTATCGACGAACTTTTCGACGAGGCCGCCACCGCCTACCCCGAGGAAGAACGCGAGGCGCTTTACCACGAGGCACAGGAGATCCTCCACGAGGACGTGCCGGTGGGTTGGTTGCTGGAACTCGGCTTCCCGACGATCTATCGCTGCGACGTGAAGGACCTGATCACGTCGAGCGTCGGCATCAACGATGCTTTCCGGGATGCCTGGCTCGACCGCTGATCGCGCACGCATGACGGGAGCGGCCACATCGGCCGCTCCACCCCGTCCCTCCGACCTCAGAGGCTTGCTGCATGCTCTACGCCCGCTTGATCGTGATGCGGCTGCTCAAGGCCGTCGTCGTGCTGTTTCTGATCGTCATTCTCAACTTCGTGCTGATCCAGCTCGCACCAGGAGATCCGGCCGCCATCATGGCCGGCGAAGCCGGTGCCACCGACGAAGAATTCCTGCGCCAGCTACGTGAACGCTTCGGCCTCGACCAGCCCCTCTACGTCCAGCTGTGGCGCTACGTCTCTGGCATCGCCATGCTCGACTTCGGCTGGTCCTATCGCCAGGGCATGCCGGTGCTCGACCTCATTCTGGCGCGCCTGCCGGCGACACTGCTGCTCACCGGCACCGCTTTCGTGCTATCGCTGGCACTGGGCATTCTCGCCGGCTCCATGGCGGCGGCACGGGTCAAGAAACCCTCCGGCTCGCTGATCATGGCGCTGGCGCTGATCTTCTATGCCACCCCACTGTTCTGGGTGGCGCTGATGGCCGTGGTATTGTTTTCCGTCTATCTCGACTGGTTGCCTGCCTACGGCATGTACACGGTGGGTGCGGGCCATACCGGGCTGGCTCTCGTACTCGATATCGCCAAGCATCTCGTGCTGCCGGCAACCACCCTGGCACTGTTCTTCATGGCCATCTACACCCGCATGACGCGCGCCTCGATGCTGGAAGCGAGCCAGCAAGACTACGTCAAGACCGCCCGTGCCAAGGGACTCGCCCCCCGGGTCATCCAGCGCCGTCATATCCTGCGTAACGCCCTGCTGCCAATCATCACCCTGGCCGGCCTTCAGGCGGGTCAGATGGTGGGCGGCGCGATCCTCACGGAAACCGTCTTCGCCTGGCCCGGCATCGGCCGGTTGATGTTCGAGGCGCTACAGCAGCGCGACTACAATCTGTTGCTCGGCATCTTCTTCTTTTCCGCCGCCCTGGTGATCGTCTTCAACATCATCACCGACCTGGTCTACCGCTTGGCGGATCCGCGCATCAAGGGGGCGTCATGAGCTTCTTCGCCCGCTTCGCCCAGAACCGGGGGGCCCTGGTCGGCCTGTTCATTCTGATCGCCATCATCGGCATGGCCCTCCTGGCCCCGCTCCTCTATCCCGAATCGCCATGGCGCATGGTGCAGCGGCCGTTTCTGGCGCCAATGGAAGTCGAGGGCTTCTGGCTGGGCACCGATACCATGGGCCGCGACGTCGCCGCCGGCTTGATGCACGGCGCCTGGGTATCCCTGCTCATCGGATTGGTTTCGACCACCGTAGCGCTGCTCATCGGCGTACCGCTGGGTGCCGTCGCGGGTTACTACGGCGGCCTGGTCGACGACGGCCTGATGCGTTTCACCGAATTCTTCCAGACCATTCCCAACTTTGCCCTGGCCATCGTCCTGGTCGCCATCATGCAACCCAGCGTGGTTTCGATCGTGCTGGCCATCGCCATCGTCAGTTGGCCGCCGGTGGCGCGCCTGGTACGCGCCGAATTCATGTCGCTGCGGCATCGCGAGTACGTGGAAGCCGCGCGGCTCGTGGGCCAGACCCACGGCACCATCATCCTGCGCCAGATCCTGCCCAACACCCTGTCGCCGATCATCGTGCTGGCTTCGCTGATGGTGGCCACCGCCATCCTGCTCGAATCGGCGCTCTCCTTCCTGGGCCTGGGCGATCCCAACGTGATGTCCTGGGGCTACATGATCGGTGCGGCGCGCACGGTGATCCGCCAGGCCTGGTGGCTGAGCTTCTTCCCCGGCGTGGCGATCCTGCTCACCGTGTTGGCGCTCAACCTGGTCGGCGAAGGGCTCGACGACGCCCTGAACCCCAAGCTCGCCCGCGAGCGCTCGTAAGGAGACACCGCATGAACGACACCACTCCGGTACTGAGCATTCGCGGCCTGACGCTGGCGCTGCCCGAGGGGGCGGATCGCGACAACGCGGTGGAGGACGTCAGCTACAACGTGGCCCGAGGCGAGATCATGTGCGTGGTCGGCGAGTCCGGCTCCGGCAAATCGATGGCCGCCAACGCGGTCATGGGCCTGCTGCCCAAGGGGGTACGACCCACCGCCGGCGAAGTGATCTTCAACGGGCAGGATCTCCTGACGCTGGACGAGAAGCAACATCGTCAGTTGCGTGGTCTTCGCATCGGCATGATCTTCCAGGAGCCGATGACGGCGCTCAACCCGCTGATGCGGGTCGGCGCCCAGATCGCCGAAGTGTTCGAGGCTCATGGTAGATACCACGCCCGCGAGCGCCAGGGTCGCGCCCTGGCGCTGCTCGAGGAGGTCGGCATTCCCCAGCCCGAGCGAGCCATTCGCGCCTACCCCTTCCAACTCTCCGGCGGGCAGCGTCAACGTGTGATGATCGCCATGGCGCTGGCGCTGGAACCCGAACTGCTTATCGCCGACGAGCCCACCACGGCACTCGACGTGACCACCCAGGCGCAGATCCTCGAGCTGATCCGCAACCTGCAGCGGCGACACGGCATGGCGGTGATGTTCATTACCCATGACTTCGGCGTGGTGGCGGAGATCGCCACGCGTGTGTGCGTGATGCGCCATGGCCGGATCGTCGAACTGGGCACGGTCGGCGAGGTACTCGACAATCCGCAGCACGCGTATACCCGCGCCCTGCTCGATGCCATTCCGAGCAATGTGGTGCCGCAGGCGCGAGACGCCGAACGACAGGCCCCACTGCTCGAGGTGAAGCACCTGCGCAAGGTGTTCCGCTCACGTGGCGGGCTATTCAAGCCCGCTCGCGAAGTGCGCGCGTTGGATGACATCAGTTTCACCCTGGCCCCCGGCGAGACCGTGGGCATCGTCGGCGAGTCGGGTTCCGGAAAGTCGACCCTGGGTCGCTGCGTGGTCCGGCTCGAACATCCCGATAGCGGCTCAATCCTGCTCTCCGGCACCGACTACTCGTCGCTGAAGGGGAACGCGCTGCGCCGCGAGCGCCATCGCGTGCAGATGATCTTCCAGGATCCCTACGCCTCGCTCAACCCCAGGCACCGGGTCGGCTACGCCATCGCCCAAGGGCCCATGGCCAACGGCATGCCGCGCGCCCAGGCCATGCGTCGGGCGGAAGAGTTGCTGGAGCTGGTCGGACTCGGCGCCGTGGCCGTGGACCGCTTCCCCCATGAGTTCTCCGGAGGACAGCGCCAGCGAATCGGCATTGCCCGCGCACTGGCGCTGAATCCGGAGCTGATCGTGGCCGACGAGGCGGTGTCGGCACTCGACGTGTCGATCCAAGCTCAGGTACTCGAACTGCTCGATGAGCTCAAGCACAAGCTGTCGCTATCGCTCCTGTTCATCACGCACGACCTGCGCGTCGCGGCCCAGATTTGCGACACCATTATCGTCATGCAGCAGGGCCGTATCGTCGAGCAGGGCACGGCCCCGGAAGTGTTCCTGACCCCCCACGAGGCCTATACCCGACAATTGCTGGACGCCATACCCGGTCGTGCGCACGAACCGGCCATTGCCTGACGACCGCCTACGCTAAGGACATACCATGCACGCAAGACTCGAGGAGATCGCCGCCATCGTCGGCGCCGGCAATGTACTCACCGGCGCCGACGTCGCCCAGCGCCGCGTGGACTGGATGACCGGGGCGAGCTGCCGGGCCGGCGCCATCGTGCGTCCCGGCAGCACCGACGAACTGGCTGCGGTGATGCGCTTGTGTCATCTCGCCGGCCAACCGGTCGTGACCCACGGCGGCCTCACCGGGCTGGTGCATGGCGGCGAGGCCGGCCCGGACGAGCTCGCCATCTCGCTGGAGCGCATGGACGCCATCGAGGCGATCGATACCATCGGTGGCACCGTGACGGTACAGGCCGGTACGCCGCTCCAGACGGTCCAGGAGGCCGCCGATGCCGAAGACCTCGTCTTCCCGCTCGACCTGGGCGCACGCGGCTCATGCACCATCGGCGGCAACATCGCCACTAACGCCGGCGGCGTTCGAGTGATCCGCTACGGCATGATGCGCCAGCAGGTGCTGGGTCTCGAGGCCGTGCTGGCCGACGGCACCGTGGTCACCTCGATGAACCGGATGCTCAAGAACAATGCCGGTTACGACCTCAAGCAGCTCTTCATCGGTAGCGAAGGTACCCTGGGTATCGTCACCCGCGCCGTGCTGCGGCTGCAGCCCAAGCCGGGCAGCGAGCGCACCGCGCTGGTGGCCTGTCCCAGTTTCGATGGCGTCGCCGGTCTGCTCGGGCACATGGGTCGCGAGCTGGGCGGCAGCCTGGGAACCTTCGAGGTGATGTGGCGCAATCACTACGCCCTGCTCACCGAGGAGAGCGGCCGTCACACTCCGCCCTTGCCGACCCGCTGGCCCTACTACGCCATCATCGAATCCCTGGGCGGCGACGACGACGAGAACGCCGCTCGCTTCGAGGCGACCCTCGAGTCGGCGCTCGATGCCGGCTTGATCGAGGACGCGGTGCTGGCCCAGTCCGATACCCAGCGCCGCGGCATCTGGGCGATTCGCGAAGACATCGAAGGGCTCATCCAGCATCTGGCGCCACTGTTCACCTTCGATGTCAGCCTGCCCATCCCCGACATGCCCGACTACGCCGAAAGCCTGGAGACGGCTCTGCACGAGCGCTGGCCCTCGGGACGCCTGGTGGTGTTCGGCCATCTGGGTGACGGCAACCTGCATGTCTCGGTCAGCGTCGGCAGCGATGATCCCGACACTCGGCGCGCCGTGGAGCGCCTCGTCTACGCCCCGCTGGCCAAGCTGGGCGGGTCGGTATCCGCCGAGCATGGGATCGGGCTGGAGAAGCGGGATTACCTGGCGATCTCGCGCACGCCCGAGGAGATTGCGCTGATGCGCACCCTCAAGCGAGCGCTGGATCCCCAGGGGCTACTCAACCGGCACAAGATCCTGTCCCTGGAGCGCTGAAGCGCATGCCGGCCCAGGCCACGCCCACTCCCCTTCGGACCGGAGGCACCGCCGGCACGCTGCTGCTGATCGGTGCCATCGGTCTGTTCTGGGGCGGCAACTGGCCGGCGGTACGCTTCAGCCTGATGGACATCCCCCCTTTCACCCTGCGAGCCATCGGCTTCGGTACCGGCGCGCTAATGCTGCTCGGCTGGGCATGGCTGCGCGGACTGCCGCTCGGCATCGGGCGTGGCGAGCGCTGTTGGCTGATCGTCACCGGTCTCTTCACCATCCTCGGCTTCAATGTAGGCACCGCCTTCGGTCAGTTGCACATGCCCACCTCCCAGGCCGCCATCGTCGCCTTCACCATGCCTTGTTGGGCGCTACTCATGGCAAAGGGCTTGCTCGACGAGCGGGTTACGACACGTCAGTGGCTAGGTCTCGCTCTGGGTCAGACCGGCTTGCTGATGCTGCTTGGCCCGGCGGCCTGGCAAGCCGGCTTCGACGGCCTTGTCGGCCCATTCCTGATGCTGGGTGCGGCGCTCTCCTGGGCGCTGGGCACCGTGCTGATCAAGCGCCGCGGCGAGTGGCAGGCGCACCCGGTTGTGATCACCGGCTGGCAGTTCGCCCTGTGCTCCCTGCCGGTGGCGATGCTGGCCGCCGCCCATGAGTCGCCCGCCGCGATCAGCACCTGGCGCACGACCACCTGGCTGGGACTCGGCTATCACCTGGTTTTCGCCATCTGCCTGGCGCAAATGCTGTGGTTTCGCAACGTCAACCGGCTTACCGTCGGCCAGGCCACCATCAGTACCCTGATCATCCCCGTGGTCGGCGTCACCAGTGCCATCGTCCTACTCGGCGAGCCCTGGACCCTACAAGTCATGTTGGCGCTGTGTCTGATTCTGGCGGCGGTGGTCAGTGTCATGGCCCGGCGTCGCCCCACGGCTTGAGACATCCGCCCCGCTCTGGAACGATCGTCATAACGTGTCACTGGAGTTCCCCATGCCTCGCTTTCCCCATCATTTGACCGGCCCCGGCCCCAACAACCCCTTTCCCGGCATCAAGGTGCTGGAGCGACGAATCGGTCGCGAAATTCCCCATCGCCTGGGTTCCAACGAAGGGCTCGACATGCCGCATCGGGCGCTGCGCGAGCGCTTCGGCGACGCCATGGTCGAGCATGTCTACTGCTATGGCGACGCCGAGGCGCTGGGCATACGCCGACGCCTCGCCTCGCTCTACGCCCTGCCGCTGGAGGCAACACTGGTGGATGCCGGCGCGGACAGCTTGATCGCCCTGGCCCTGCGCACGGTGGCCACTCCGGGCTGTGCCGTCGTCAGCGCCAGCGGCACCTACCCCACCTTCGGCTACTTCGCCCTGGGGCAGGGCTGTCGCCTGATCGAGCGACCCTATCGCGAAGCGCCGGGGCTGCTGGCACCCGATCTTGACGTGCTGCTCGCCTCCGCCCATGAACACCAGGCACGCCTGGTCTATGTGGCCAATCCCGACAACCCCAGCGGCCACCTGCACAGTGACGAGGAAATTCGACGGCTGCGCACCGAATTGCCGGCGGATTGCTGGTTGCTGCTCGACGAGGCCTATCACGACTTTCGCGATGACGCGGATTCCGCCTTCAGTCGCGAGGTGCTGCCGGGAGTGATCCGGCTGCGAACCCTATCGAAGGCTCATGGACTGGCCGGGCTGCGTATCGGCTACGCCATTGCCGAGCCGGACACTCTCGCCATGATGATGAAGGTACGCATCCACTATGCGGTCTCGACCCTGACCCAGGCCGCCGCCGAGACGGTACTCGATCATCACAGTGAAGTGGAGCGGCACGTACGGGAGGTCAAGGCGCGCCGGGCGCGACTGGCCGAGCACTTCTCGGCACTGGGAGCCGAGGTACTGCCGAGCGCGACCAACTTCATCGCCCTACGCCTGCCCAGCGCCGAGCTGGCAGGACGGCTCAATCAGGAACTGCTGGAGGCCGGACGCCTGATCGCCCGGCCCGCGCATCCCGACCTCGGTCACGTCCTGCGCATCACGGCTGTCGAGGATGCCCTCGTCCCCGGGCGCTTCGAGATTCTCGAGCGCGCCATCGTGGAAAATCCGGTTTAGCGCTGGATCTGCAATCCGTGACGGCGCAACTTGCGCACCACGCTGGGTTGGCTGATACCGAGTCGCTCGGCGATGGCATAGGTGCTGGGCAGCGTACGGCAGAGCGCTTCCAGCACGCCGTGCTCGGCACGCGCCAGGTAGGCGCTCAGGCCCTCGTCGTCACCCAGCCTGGGCCCAGTGGCGGCTTCGCCGGGAGGCGTCAGGCTGGGCGCCGTCTCGCCGTTCCCGCCCAGGGTCGGCGAATGAATCAGGTCCCCTTGACTCGATAGCCAGGCGCGTTCCAGCCAGTTCTCCAGTTCGCGCACGTTGCCCGGCCAGTCGCCGCCCATTAGTTCCGACCACACGCTGCCATGCAGCAACTTGCGCTGGCCATAGCGCTGGTTGAGCTGTTCGAGACAGGCTTCCGCCAGCACCGGGATGTCCTCGCGACGCTCGCGTAGCGGCGGCAGCGTCACCGGAATGACGTTGAGCCGGTAGTAGAGGTCGAGGCGGAAGGCACCCGTCTCCACGCGCCGGGCCAGATCCTGATTGGTCGCCACCACCAAGCGGAAATCGACCCGGCGAGAGCGGGTATCGCCCAGGCGCGTGACGCTGCCGTCCTGTATCACCTTGAGCAGCTTGGTTTGCATCGGCAGCGGCAACTCGCCGATCTCGTCGAGGAACAGCGTTCCGCCCTGCGCTTGCTCGAGCAGCCCGGCCTTGCCTTGCCGGGCCGCACCGCTGAATGCACCGGGCTGGTAGCCGAACATTTCCGATTCGAACAGGTTCTCGGGAATCGCTGCGCAGTTGACCTCGACGAAGGGCCCTTGTCGGCGTCGACTCCAGCGATGCAGTTGCCGGGCGAAGGCGGTCTTGCCGACGCCGGACTCGCCCAGCATCAGCACCGTGGCGTCGGACGGTGCCACGCGCTTTAGCAACAGCGTCAACTCACGCATCACACCGCTGCGCACCCTGAGTTCGTCGAGCGCATCGTCGAGCTGGCCGTCCTCGTCGGATACCCCGCCCTGGCTGCGACGCAGATGCTCGCTGAAGCGCTTCTGCAGTAGCGTGTATTCGTCCTGCAGCAGCTGCAGGTCGGTGAGATCGCGCGAACGGCTGACGATACGTTCGAGCCGCCCACCGACGTAGACGGGATGCGCCTCGGCAATCACTCGCCTTCCCGTGCCCGTGATCTGCATCAGTTGGGCCGGCCTGCCGGTGCGGATCACCTCCAGCGTGATGGAAGGCTTGAGCACGCCATCCGCCTGGAGCTGCTGCACGGTGGTCGCCGTCAGGCGTTCCCGCGACATGCCGTAGACGGCCGCCGCCCCGGGACTGACATCCAGCACGCGCCCTTTCCCGTCGACAATGAAGAAATGGTCGTTGGCCGTCTCGACGATAACTTCCAGAACCTTGCGCTCGATATCGCTCATCGCTCTTACCCGCCATGGAACTGCAAAGATTCAATAATGAATCGTGATGCACCATGGTATCGAAGTTTGCCCTCGATTGATTCATTGATGAATCAGTCCTTCCCTGCGCCTACCGCCATCCGGCGCGAAAAAAGTTGGCATGGAACCTGCTAGATAGGGGATATAGCCCTGCCGGCAAGCTGGCGAGGCCTTCGACGAATGCGACAGGAGAGGAAAAACCCATGGCCGATTTCAACCAGCCGCTCGGTGGCAATGAAATGCCCCGTTTCGCCGGCCCCGTCACGATGATGCGCCTGCCGACCCAGCCCACGGCGGAAGGGCTGGACGTGGCCTTTGTCGGCGTACCGCTGGACATCGCCACCTCCAACCGCCCCGGCACGCGCCTGGGGCCGCGCCAGATCCGCGACGAATCGCGCATGCTGCGCCCTTACAACATGGCCACCCGTGCCGCACCGTTCGACAGCCTCCAAGTGGCCGACATCGGCGACGTACCGATCAACACCTTTCATCTGCCCAAGACGGTCGACATCATCAACGGCTTCTATGACGAGGTGCTCGCTCACGACTGCATCCCGCTCACCCTCGGGGGGGACCACCTGATCACGTTGCCGATCCTGCGTGCCATGGCCACCAGGCACGGGCCGGTGGGCCTGATCCACATCGACGCGCACGCCGATGTCAACGAGCACATGTTCGGCGAGCCCATCGCCCATGGCACACCGTTTCGTCGCGCCCAGGAAGAAGGGCTCCTGGCACAGGGCAAGGTCGTGCAGATCGGCCTGCGCGGGACCGGCTATGCCGCCGAGGACTTCGACTGGTGCCGCCAGCAGGGCTTCCGCGTGGTCACGGCCGAGGAGTGCTGGTATCGGTCGCTCGAGCCCCTGATGGCCGAGGTGCGCGAGATGATGGGCGACACGCCGGTCTATATCACGTTCGACATCGACGGGCTGGACCCTTCGGTGGCCCCCGGCACCGGCACCGTCGAAATGGGCGGCCTGACCTCGGCCCAGGGGCTCGAGATCGTTCGCGGTGCCGCCGGCCTCAACGTCGTCGGCGGCGATCTGGTCGAGGTTTCCCCCCCCTACGACCCCAGCGGCAACACGGCACTGATGGGCGCCACGCTGCTCCACGAGATGCTCTGCGTCCTGCCTGGCGTGAAACGGCGTAGCTGAACTCCGCTCTTTGTCTACGTTACCCAACGACAATAACCTGTGAGGTCACCTGCATGTCCGCCATCGACACGACACCGGAGAGCCCGGCGAGCAATGGCTCGATGAGTACACGCAATCTTCTCAAGTTCCTGATTCCCTCCCTGATCGGGGTCAGCCTGTTCCTGATCCCGTTTCAGGTCGGCGACACCATCAATATCGGCATGGGGCTGATGGCCGACGGGCTCAAGGCGCTGCTCGGCGACGCCCTGCCGGCCATCGCGGTCGCGGTGCTGTGTCTATCGGTGTTGCTGACTGCCTGGGCCAAGCTGGCCAAGCCGCAATGGGCCAGCAAGGGCGCGCTGAACGAAATGTTCGATGTCGGCCCGCTCTGGTTCGCCATGCGCGTGCTTGGGGCCGCCTTCGCCCTGATGACCTATTTCCAATTTGGCCCGACCGTGGTCACCGCCGACTTCACCGGCGGCGTGATGCTCAACGACCTCGCCCCGGTGCTGCTGACCTTTTTCTTCTTCGCCGCGCTGCTGCTGCCCTTTCTGGTCGACTTCGGCTTCATGGAATTCATCGGCAGCCTGGTACGCAAGCCGTTTCGCCTGATCTTCGGTCTGCCCGGTCGCAGCGCCATCGATGCCACCGCCTCGTGGATGGGCTCGGGCACGGTGGGTGTGCTGATCACCACTCAGCAGTACGAGCGCGGTTACTACAACCGTCGCGAAGCGTCGGTGATCGCCACCAACTTCTCCATCGTGTCGATCGCCTTTGCCCTGCTGGTAACCAGCTTCATCGGCATCAACCATCTGTTCGTGCCGTTCTATCTGACCGTGGTCGTCGCCGGCTTGATCGCAGCCGTCATCGTGCCGCGCCTGCCCCCGTTGTCGCGCAAACCCGATACCTACTACGAACCGGTCGGCTGCCGCCTGGTCGAGGAGAGCACCGGCGAACTCGGTATCTTCCGCTTCAGCCTGATGCAGGCGGTGAACCGTGCCGACAAGGCGCCCGGCCCGCGCGAGCTGGCACGCAACGCGTTATTCAACGTGGCGGACATCTTCCTGGCCCTGTTGCCGCTGGTCATGGCGATCGGTACCGTGGCGCTGATTCTCGCCGAGTTCACGCCGTTGTTCACCTGGCTCTCCTATCCCATGGTGCCGGTACTCGAGTTGTTGCGTATTCCCGAGGCCGAAGCCGCCGCTCCGGCCACCCTGGTCGGGTTCGCCGACATGTTCCTGCCGGCGGTGCTGGCCAACGGTATCGAGAGCGAACTGACCCGTTTCGTGATCGCCTGTCTGTCGCTGACGCAGTTGATCTACATGTCGGAGATCGGCGCGCTGCTGATGAAGTCGAAGATCCCGCTCAAACTGTGGGAGTTGCTGGCCATCTTCTTGCTGCGCACCGCCATCACGCTGCCGGTCATCGCCTTCATGGCCCATGTATTCTTCTTCTGAGGTGGGAACGCCATGACCTGTGCCGAACTGCTGATTCGCCTGCTACGCGACACCCATGGCGTGGATACCGTGTTCGGTATTCCCGGGGTGCATACCGTGGCGCTGTACCGCGGCCTCGAGGAAGGCGGCCTGCGTCACGTCACCCCGCGCCACGAGCAGGGCGCCGGCTTCATGGCCGACGGCTATGCTCGGGCTACCGGACGCCCCGGGGTATGCTTTATCATCACCGGGCCGGGCATGACCAACATCGCCACCGCCATGGGCCAGGCGCTGGCCGACTCGGTGCCGATGCTGGTGATCTCGAGCGTCAATCGCCGTGATACCCTGGGCCGCGGCCAGGGCCGCCTGCACGAGCTGCCCAGCCAGCAGCAACTGCTGGCTGGGTTGGCGCGCTTCAGCCACACTCTGCTCGACCCCGCCGCGCTTGCCGAGACCTTGGCACGCGCCTTCGCCATCTTCCAGGGCGAACGCCCCGGCCCCGTGCACATCGAGATTCCCATCGACCTGTTCGATGCTCCCGTCGTGTTGACCGAGCTGCCGCCGCCCGTCCGCCTGTTCCGCCCCGCGCCCGATCCCGAGGGGCTGGCCCTGGCCGCCGAGTGGCTGCACGCAGCCGAGCGTCCGCTGGTGCTGCTCGGCGGTGGGTGCGTCGAGGCACCGCAAGCGGCATGCACATTGGTGGAGCGCCTCGATGCGCCCACCGTCACCACCATCAACGCCAAGGGCGTGCTGGGGCGAGACCATCGCCTCGACCTGGGCGCCAACGCGGCGTTGCCTGCCGTGCGCAAGCTCGCCCGCGAGGCCGACGTCATCCTGGCCGTGGGTACCGAGCTCGGTGAGACCGACTACGACGTGGTCTTCGACGATGGCTTCGAGCTGCGCGGACGCCTGATCCGCATCGATATCGACGCCCAGCAGTTGGTGCGCAACCAGCCAGTGTCCCTCGGCCTGGTGGGCGACGCCGGACGCAGCCTGGCGCTGCTGGCCGAGCGCTTTCCCGTGCCGCTTGCGCGCGACGGCGCCGAACGCACCGCCACCACGCTGGCGGCACTGGGGCTCGAAGACGACCCGGCCTTCGCGCCCTTCGTGCCGCTTTATGCCGCCCTGCGCGAAGCGCTGCCCGAGGCGATCCTGGTCGGCGACTCCACCGTACCGGTCTATGCCGGCAACCACTTGGTCTCACAGCCCGAGCCACGCCGCTATTTCAACGCCTCCACCGGCTACGGCACCCTGGGCTATGGCCTGCCCGCGGCGCTGGGCGCCCAACTGGGCCAGCCCGATCTCCCGGTGGTGGCGCTGGTCGGCGACGGCGGCGTAATGTTCACCCTTTCGGAGCTGGCCACGGCGGTCGAGGAGAACCTGCCGGTGGTAATTCTCTTGTGGCACAACCTGGGCTACGAGGAGATCCGCCGCTTCATGGACGCCAATGGCGTCGAGCGCGTCGGCGTCGATCTCCGCGCGCCCGATTTCCAGCAGGTCGTCGCCGGATTCGGTTGCGCCTCGCGACGTATCGAAACGCCTGAAGAATTGGCCCGGGCGCTTGCCTCGCGGCCGGCCTCGGCACCCTATCTGATCGAGATCGATGCAGCGGCCTGGCAGAAAGCCATCGCAATGCCCCAGACATAGCCCACCTGCCTTCTCACGGGAAAAGACACCATGCAACGTCTCGACAAGCAGTTCATCGGCAACCGTTGGGTCCCATCGGCCGGGCAGCGTCGGCTGCCGGTGACGAACCCTTATCGCGAGGAGGTGATTGCCGAGGTCACCGTCGGCGACCCGGCCGATGTCGACAGTGCGGTGGCAGCGGCACGGCGCGCCCTACCCGCCTGGCGGGCGAGCTCCGGCGCCGAGCGGGCAGTATACCTGGAGGGTTTCGCCGAGGCGTTGACGCGTCGGCGCGACGAATTGATCCGGCTCTCTTCCACCAACAACGGCAAGGTGCTGGCCGAGGCCGGCATCGACCTCGACGATGCCATCGCCTGCTATCGCTATTATGCGCGTCAGGCCCGCGAGCTCGACCAGCGCCAGGGGCGCCTCGTCGAACTCGAGAGGGATGGCGTCGAGGCGCGCTGCTATCACGATCCGGTGGGCGTGGTCGGGCTGATCACACCGTGGAACTTTCCTCTGGTGACCAGCGCCTGGAAGCTCGCCCCGGCGCTTGCCGCCGGTTGCACCGTTGTGCTCAAGCCCTCCGAAGTCACGCCCCTGCCGGAGCGCGCCTTGGCGGAAATCGCCCTCGAGGTCGACCTGCCCGCCGGGGTACTCAACCTGTTGTTTGGCGACGGTGAGGGTATCGGCGCTCCACTGGCGGCCCACCCTGGCGTTGACAAGGTTTCCTTCACCGGCAGCAACCGGGTCGGCGAGGCGGTGATGCGCGCCGCCGCCGAGCGCACCGCCGATGTCTCGCTGGAGCTGGGCGGCAAGTCGCCGATCCTGGTGATGGAGGATGCCGATCCCGAGCAAGCGGCCGACTGGGTCATGGCCGGTATTTATTTCAATGCCGGCCAGATCTGCTCGGCCACCTCGCGACTGATCGCCCATGAAGCCATTGCCGACAGACTGTACGACGCCTTGGCGGTTCGCATCGACGCCCTGGTACTGGGCAACCCCCTGGAAGACATGACTGACATGGGGCCGTTGACCAGCGCCCGCCAGCGCGAGAACGTCCAGGCCTATCTCGCCATCGCTGAAGGAGAGCGGCTCAGGGCCGTGCGTGATGCCAGCCACCGTACACTCCCACAGCGGGGTTACTTCGTCGCCCCGACACTCTACCGCGACGTGCCGACACACAGCCGACTGTGGCGCGAGGAGATCTTCGGCCCGGTGCTGTGCGCGCGCAGCGTCGCGAGCGAAGAGGAGGCGATCGAGCTGGCCAACGACAGCGACTTCGGCCTGGCAGCGACCGTCGTGAGCGGCGATGGCGAGCGAGCCCGACGCGTCGGACGCCAGCTGCAGGCCGGCAGCGTCTGGCTCAACAGCGAGCAGTTGGTGCTGCCCGAGACCGGTTGGGGCGGCTTCAAGCGCAGCGGCATCGGACGCGAGCTTGGCCCCTGGGGGATTTCCGCCTACCTGGCGGTGAAGCATCTCGTTGGCCCGGCTTGAGGATTGGCTCACCTTTCCACGCTGACATGCCTTAGAATCGTGGGCCAATATCAGGTCTCAAGGAGGACACCGATGATTCGCGTTCGTCCCTATCAGCCGGACGACTGGCCCGCCATGTGGGATTTCATCGCCCCGGTACTGCATGCCGGCGACACTTATGCCATGCCGTGCGACATCGGCGAATCGGATGCCTACCGCATGTGGGTGGAGCTGCCTCGCGCCGTGCGCGTGGCCGAGGACGCCCGCGGAAATGTCCTGGGCACTTACTTCCTCAAGCCCAACCAGCCGGGTCCCGGCGACCACGTGTGCAATTGCGGTTACCTGGTGGCCGCGCATGCCAGGGGGCAAGGCATCGCCAACAAGCTGTGCGAGGATTCACTGCGCGTCGCGCGCGAGCTGGGTTTCACCGCCATGCAGTTCAACATGGTCGTCTCGACCAACGAAGTGGCGATCCGCCAGTGGCAGAAGCACGGCTTCGAGATCGTCGGCACCCTGCCCTGCGCCTTTCGTCATCCACAGCAGGGATTGGTCGACGCCTACGTCATGTACCGCCTGTTATAGGAAGATGACTAAGCGAGAAGCTGCAGTGTTGCGCTTCCAGTCGCTCGGCGAACCCTCCGGCGATGTGTCACTCAATGTCAGCACGACGATTGACCCTGTCGGGGCCGCTGGGGCATTCTCTCAACGGTTTGACCCGACAAAGGAAAATTAAAATGAAAACGTTTGCACGCAGCACGCTGGCACTTGGCATCTCCCTCGCCCTGGTTTCGGCTGTTCAGGCCTCCGATTTCGAAGGCATGGATCCCGTCACCTTGCGCCTGGCCCACGTGGTCAACGAACAGGATGGCTTTCACATCGCCGCGGTCAAGTTCCAGGAGCTGGTCGCCGAGCGTACCGAAGGTGCCGTTTCCATCGATCTCTACCCCAATGCCTCGCTGGGAGATGAACGCACCCTGCTCGAGGGCATGCAGATCGGCACCGTCGACATGGGCGTGATCACCAACGGGCCGGTGGCCAACTTCGTCGAGGAGATGGCGGTTTTCGAACTGCCGTTCCTGTTCCCCTCGCCGGAAGCCGCCTATGAGGTGCTCGATGGCGACATCGGCCAGGAGCTTCTCGACAAGCTCGCCGACGTCAATCTCAAGGGGCTGGCTTATGCCGAGCGCGGCTTTCGCAACCTGACCAACAGCGAACGCCCCGTGCGCAGTCCGGAAGACATCGACGGTCTGCGAATCCGCGTGATGGAGAACCCGGTCTACACCGACACCTTCCGTGAACTCGGTGCCAACGCCATTCCCATGGCCTGGACCGAAGCCCTCACCGCCATGCAGCAGGGCACCATCGACGGCCAGGAGAACCCGGTCAACGTCATCCACTCGTTCAAGCTCTACGAGACCCAGGATCACATGACGCTGTCGCGCCACACCTACGCGCCGGCGATCTTTGTCATGGGCATGCCGGCATGGAACCAGCTCCCCGAGGCCGCCCAGGAGG
Source organism: Billgrantia pellis (assembly GCF_008297955.1). Lineage (GTDB taxonomy): Bacteria > Pseudomonadota > Gammaproteobacteria > Pseudomonadales > Halomonadaceae > Halomonas > Halomonas pellis. The sequence continues at coordinate 181,561 of NZ_VTPY01000002.1, forward strand.
TGCTGGTGGAAGCCGCTCGGGAGGCCGCCGAGCACGAGCGCCGCATGAACGCCGAGATGGAGGCCGAGCAGCTCGACGAGCTGCGCGCCGCCGGCATGGAGATCGTCGAAGAGCCCGACCTTGCGGCCTTCCAGGCTGCCGTCGAGCCGGTTTACGAGAAGTACGGCGACCAGTTCGGCGATTATCTCACCCGCATCCGCGAGGCACTGCAGTAAGTGAGCGTCCCGCTGCACCCTCTCACGAGCTTGCTGCAGCGTAGCGAACGCGCCCTCGACGCCGTCATTCAGCCCATCGTATTCCTGGGCATGGCGGCGTTGATCGGTGTGATCACGCTGCAGATCGTCTCTCGCGTCCTTTTTACCGCGGTGGGCTGGACCGAGGAGGTCGCCCGCTTCCTGCTGATCTGGATCACCTTCCTCGGCGCTACTCTGGCTTTCCAGCGCGGCAGGCATATTGCCGTGACCTTCGTCGTCGATGCCCTGCCCCCGCGCCTGGCTCAGCTGGCACGCATCACCGCGGTACTGGTGGCACTGGGCTTCCTGGTCGCCCTGATCGTGATCGGTTACCGCTACATGCAAGTGCAGAGCTTCCAGCGCTCTGCCTCGCTGCGGCTGTCGATGACCTACGTCTACGCCGTGATCCCGCTCTCCGCCGCGATCATGGCCTGGTACGCGCTGATCGATGCGATCGAACTCGTCATCAAGCCCCCCCGGTCGGCTGATACAGGAAGCGACAATGCCGAGGAGCCACCGGCATGACGAGCTTGCTTTTTCTCCTGTTCTTCGCCTTCATGCTGCTGGGGGTGCCGATTGCGCTCGCCATCGGCGCCAGCACCCTGCTCGCCCTCAATGCCCAGGGCGTGCCGCTGATGGTGGTGACCCAGCAGATGTTTCAGGGCATCAATTCCTTCGCTCTGGTGGCTGTGCCCATGTTCATTCTCGCCGGTGACCTGATGGCTCAGGGCAAGGTGAGCGAAAAGCTGGTCGACTTCGCCGATTCACTGTTCGGCTTCCTTAAGGGCGGTCTTTCCATCGTCTCGGTCGGTGCCGGCATGTTCTTCGCCGCCATTTCCGGCTCCGGCGCCGCCACCACCGCCGCGGTGGGCTCGAGCCTCGTGCCGGAGCTCAAGCGCAAGGGCTACGATCCGGCGTCGGCGGCCAGCCTGATCGCCGCCAGCGGCACCATCGGCGTGGTGATACCGCCTTCGGTGCCGATGATCATCTACGCCGTCATCGCCCAGCAGTCGGTCTCGAAACTGTTCCTGAACGGCATCGTTCCGGGGGTGCTGATGGGCATCGGCCTGGCGGCCATCGCCATCGTCCAGGCCTACCGCCGTGACTACCCGCGGGGGACCGCGCTTTCCACGGCCACGATTTGGCGCACCCTCAAGAGCGCCAGTTGGGGCCTGATGACCCCAGTGATCATTCTTGGCGGTATTTTTTCCGGCGTCTTCACGCCGAGCGAAGCAGCCGTGGTGGCGGTCAACTACGCATTGCTCGTCTCGCTGTTCGTCTATCGCGACCTCTCGCTCGCCGATGTCTACCGCATCCTGATTCGCTCGGCAATCACCACTTCCGTGATCATGCTGGTCATCGCCACCTCGGCGGTACTGAGCTGGACGCTCTCGAGCTGGCAAGTACCGGGCGCCATCGCCCAGGCCGTGCTGTCGCTCTCCACCGATCCCTACGTGATCATGCTGCTGGTCGTGGCGGTGATCCTGCTGACCGGCGTGTTCATCGAGACCGCCAGCGCCCTGATCATTCTCACGCCGGTGCTGCTGCCGCTAGTGTCCCAGCTCGGTATCGATCCGATCCACTTCGGCATCATCATTGTGATGGGCTTGGCAATCGGCATGATCACGCCTCCGGTGGCGATCAACCTCTATGTCGCTTCATCGGTGACACAACTGCCACTGGAGCGCATCACCCATGCCATCCTGCCTTACCTGCTTGGGCTGATCACCGTGCTGCTGCTAGTGGTTTACGGACCCATCCTGCTCGGTCTCTCCGGCTGAGCAGGTTCCGCTTGACCACCATGCGGCCTGACGTCAGGCTGGCCGCATGTCCGTTATCTGTCTCCGTTATCTGTCGAAGGGGTTTTACGTGACTCTCTTGCTGCGCATCGCCGTCCCCCTGAGCCTCGCCCTGATCGCTGGCTGTACGACCTATACCTACGAGGATGGCAGTCGCAGGACACTGTGGGGCGTACCGGCCGAAGAGGAAACCCGGCGCTACGAGGACGACCGCCAGGCCGAAGGCGTACGCTACCGGGTACCGGGAACAATCGAAGAGAGAAGCGCGGAAGGTACAGAGTAAGCTCCGTTCAGCCATGCCGCCGAAACACCACGCTAAGATTGTTGGCCGGCATTTCGATAGTTTGCTCAAGCATAAATCCGTGCGGCTGAGCCTCGGCCACGACGCTTTCGAGATCACGTACTCCCCAACGCGGGTCGCGCGCCCTGAGGTCGACATCGAACGCGGCATTGCTCTTCGCGGTATGTCGTCCGTCTCGGCGATAGGGGCCGTACAGAAACAGCACGCCGCCCTCTACCAGTCTCTCGGCGGCCTGGGCGACCAGCGCCTCGGTGACTTCCCACGGCGAAATATGTATCAGGTTGATCGCCACGATGCCTTCGAATGGCCCAGCGGGCCAAACGCCGCCGACGTCCAGCGGCATCGGCTCGAGCAGGTTGCCGAGTTCGGCATGCTCGCGCCAGGCGGCGATGGAGCCGCGCGCCTCCGGGTTGGGGTCGCTGGGCTGCCAAATCCATCCCGGCTTGGCCCGGGCGAAATGCACACCGTGCTCTCCACTGCCACTGGCCACTTCGAGCACCCGGGCCTGCTCCGGCAGGACCCGTGAAAGCACGTCGAGGATCGGCTGGCGATTGCGCGCAGCGGCTGGACTCTGCATTCGTCGACACGAGGCGTCTTGCATGGCGTTTCCGTCGGTATTCGGCCCCCGCGCTTGACCGGGGCCACTCATCAACGATGGTGGGATGGGGTCGAGCGCGACGGTCTGCCGCGAAATCCGTCGAGCATCTGCTTGCCCTTACGCTTCAGCCTTGCCCGGTTTTCGGGCTTGCGAAGCCACCAGGCGGCGGCGAGTCCTACCAAGCGTTTCATCCTGACTCCTTGCTGTCGGGCGTGTCCTTCTTTCTTATGGACGTCGCACGTCACCGGGTCAAGCATAAGCGGGAGCGGTTCCCACCGACAAGGACGGGTCGAAAAGCCCATCAACCTCTGCCATGGTTAAGGAGAATCGACAACCAAGGAGGAAGCCATGACGCGCACGGCACGTGTCGAACCGATCAGGGAAGAGCGCCAGGAAGCGACCGTCGTCTCAGGCTGGCGAGTGGTCGACGTCACCGACCCCAACCTGCCGCAGGAGATCTCGCGCCACGAGACGGAGCCCGACGCCATTCGCGCCGCCCGCGATTTCGAGCACGAAACTTCGCTGCAACCCGGGTCCGCCCCCGACGATACCCAGGACTACGACGCCTCCGACCCGCAAGGCGGCAAAGAGCTTCCCTGAGCCGGGTGCTGACGCGTCACGAGTTCGCGACGCGTCGGCGCAGCGCCACGTCGCATAACTCGTCATGAGCCTCGTATCGCTGCGACTCCGGTGTCCTGATGATGCACTTCTCGCTTACCTCCCCGGGTATCGCCACACGCCGCCTCGCCTTCTCTTGTCAGTTTTGAACACACACGATTAATTCAGCCGCAATGTGCCGAAACGGCCCCCTCACGTCATGTAATTGACTCTCATGTAACGCTGAGTTAAAAGACATTAAAGAATAGTTAACAAGACTCAAGACCTATCGCTACAAGCACCCACACTTTTCTAATGCTCACTGCCCGATAAGGATATTGTCATGGTAAAGGAGATGGGTTGTGCTTCCTGATTCGCTAAGCCATTCGCTCGAAGGGTGCACCCAGCTTCCTTCTCTCCCCCAAGTGCTTCTTAACGTCATCGAGCTGGCACGCGATCCCAACGTAAACATGCGAGACATGGTCGCGGCCATTGGCAACGACCCGGCCCTCTCGGTTCAACTGCTCTCCCTGGCCAATACCGTTTTTTATGCCAATCAGCGTCCTGTGGAAGACCTGCAGCAGGCCGTCAGCCGACTGGGCATCGAACGCACGCTTTCGCTGGCACTGAGCTGCAGCCTGGTCGCCACCACCGATACCCGAAAGGCGGCAAACCTGAACCTGGAGCGTTACTGGCAGCGCTCACTGGTCAGCGCCATGAGTGCGCGCCTGCTGGCGAACAACATTGGCCTGTCCGCCGACAGCAGCGCCCTCTTCACCGCCGCACTGCTTCAGGACGTCGGCATGCTCGGCCTGCATGCCGTGGATACCCAACGTTATCTCACCCTGCTGGCGCAGGCATCGAAGCATCGCTCTCTGGTAGCTCTCGAGCAGGACACCTATGGCACCGACCATGCCGAAGTGGGCGCGTGGCTGGCACGCAAGTGGAAGCTCTCGGAGCGCACCGCGGAATGGATTCGCGACAGCCATCAGACCATGATCATCGCCGAGACACCCGAGCAGCGGGCAAAGAACTGTATCGTCGCCTCCGGCTTGATCGCCGATGCCTGGCTGCAAGGCGAGGCCGCCACCAGCAGGCATGCGACACAGCTTGCAGGTTTCTTCGGGCTGGAGTCCAGCGAGATGATCGCTCACCTGATCTCGCTGCAGGAACAGCTTCCCTCGGTCGCGATGCTCTACAACGTGTCCCCGCCCGAGCGTCTCGATCCCAACCAGATCATGCATGAAGCCAAGATGCTGCTGCTCGAGCGTACGGCACGCCTGCAGCAGGATCTACAACAGAAGCAGCAGGAGCTGGAATTGCTGCGCCTCGAGCAGGAGGAGCTCGCCCTGAGGGCGCGGCTGGATTCCCTGACCGAGCTCTACAATCGCGAGCATCTGGAGAAGACGCTGCGACAGCAGTTCGACGAGACACGTCGTACCGGTGATCCGCTATCGATCGTCTTCGTCGACTTGGATCATTTCAAGGAGGTCAACGATCGCTTCGGCCACGATGTCGGCGACGAGGTTCTCATCAAACTCTCCTCGCTCATGCGTCAGGCCATCAACGACCAGGAGATTCATGCCGGCCGCTACGGTGGTGACGAGTTCATCCTGATCCTGCCGGGTTACGACATGGAGCAAGCCAGAACCTTTGCTGAAGTGCTGCGCGCCAAGATCGGAACCCTTCCCTGGGTCACATCGGCGAGCGATCGATTGCAGATCACTGCCTCCTTCGGCCTGGCCACGATAGAACGCAGCACACCCTACCAGAACGTGGAATCGCTGATCAGAGCCGCCGATCGCTGCATGTATCGCTCCAAGCACGACGGGCGCGATCGGATCTCGGCGGTTTGACGCAACGGCACGGTAACGAACCGGTACGTTGGAAGGTGCCATGAGCAAACGAGGTGAGTAGACTTGTGCCAAGTCATTCGCCTCAGGCCAGAAGGAACGCATCGCTCATGGGCAGCTCCCCCCCGCGCTACCTGCAGATCCAACAGCACCTGCTCGAGAAGATCCAGGGTGGCGAGTGGCCGGCACATCACCAGATCCCTCCCGAAGAGCAGTTGGCCCGAGATTTCGGCGTCAGTCGCATGACGGCCAACAAGGCGATACGCGATCTGGTTCACCAAGGCTACCTGAGCCGCCAGCCGGGACTCGGCACTTTCGTTACCGATCGCAAGGCGGAGTCCTCGCTGGTCGAGGTGCATAACATCGCTGAGGAAGTACGCGGACGCGGTCATGCCTACAGCAGCGACTTACTGGTCGCGGAAGCCATCGCCGCCGACGATGAGATCGCGCTGCGCCTCGGCGTACGGCTCGGCACGCGGGTATTCCATACCCGGATCGTCCATCGCGAGAATGGCGTGCCGATCCAGCTCGAGGATCGCTTCGTCAATCCTCGCTGGGTACCCGATTACCTCGATACCGATTTCAGCCGCCGTACTCCCAATGAAGTGCTGGTGGCCACCTGCCCCATCACCGACATCGAACACGTGGTCGAGGCGATTCTGGTCGACATGACCATCGCCGAACGGCTCGAAATGGCACCCGAACTGCCGTGCCTGAGCATGACCCGACGCACCTGGTCGGGGGAACACTTGATTAGCTACGCCCGGTTGATACATCCCGGCGAGCGCTACAAGCTGCGCTCGTCTATGCATCGTAACGGCTCATAAACGGGCATTGGTGCAGCGAGACCGGCCATATGCCCGGCCTCGCTTATATCCGGACTAGCCGCCAGCGACCGTCTGCACCAGGTAACCCGCCGGCACCGATAACATCAGGCTCAACGCCACGCGCAGGAACCACACCGCCACGATGCGCCCTACCGTGAGCGGAATGCGGGTCGCCAGGATGCAGGGAATCGACGCGGAGAAGAACAGCACCGCCGAGACCGATACCACGCCGGCGGCGAAGCGGGCGACGAACTCGGCCTCGGTCATCAGCAGTGCGGGCAGGAACATCTCGGCAAGCCCCGCCGCGGATGCCTGGGCCAGGGCCATGCCGTCCTCGAGCCCCCAGATCGCCACGAAGGGGTAGAACAGCAACCCCAGCCACTCGAACAGCGGGGTGTACTTGGCCACGAGCAGCCCGAACAATCCCACCGACATGATCGAGGGCAGGATGCTGATCGCCATCAGCACTCCTTCCCGCACGTTCAACGCCACGCTTCGATGCAATCCCGGCGCCCTGTCCGCCACAGCCAGGCCGGTCTTCCACGCGGTGGCCAGCCGCTTGCCGGGTATCGCCTCGGGCTCGCCATCGCTCCTGGCATCGTCCATTCGAGCGAGCGGCGGCAGGCGAACGGTGATGGCGGTCACCACGAAGGTGATCGCCAGCGTCAACCAGAAGTAGAGATTCCATACGCTCATCAGCTCCAAGGTACGTGCCACGATGATCATGAATGTCGCCGAGACCGTGGAGAAACCGGTGGCGATAATCGCCGCTTCCCGTGCCGAGTACTGCCCCGCCTGGTAGACCCGGTTAGTGATCAGCAGGCCGATCGAGTAACTGCCCACGAATGAAGCCACCGCATCGATGGCGCTGCGACCCGGCGTGCGCCAGATCGGCCGCATGACCGGCTGCAGCAATACACCGACCAGCTCCAGCAGCCCGTAGCCGATCAGCAGCGCCAGGAATACCGCACCGATCGGCACGATCAACCCGACCGGTATCACCAGTTTGTCGAACAGGAACGGCAGCATGTCCGGCTCATGCAGCAGTGCCGGCCCCCAGCCCGTCAGTGCCATCACGGCTACCGCCACGCCGGCGAGTTTCAGCACGGTGAAGATGCACTCGGTCAGGTTGTGCTTCCAGGTGCCTTTCCACAATGGGTAAGCCGCGCCGGCCAGGATCAGCGCCAGCGCATACAGGCCGGCGGCTTCGCCCAGCAAGCCCCGGGCCGCGGTGACCATGTGGTCGAGCAGAATGGTCTGGCGCCCGCCGAGAGTGACGGGAACGAAGAAGATCAGGATGCCCAGCGAACTGGGTACGAACAACTTGGCTGCCGTGATCCAGGCGCCGCCGAGCAAATTGCGAGTGGCCGGTTCCGGTATCGCCATGGTCGCTTCCTCACGTTGTGATTGTGGTCGTGCGGCTCGTCCTGCGGGTTGGCAGGGGTACGCCTATTTGTATATACAATAAAGCTCGCCCAGGCACCAAACACGATTCGCCGCCCCCCCTCATGCTTTGGTCTAAAGATCGTTCTACCGGCGCTATATCTCATTAGCAATGCTATGTTTTTATTGAGCTTAATGAGCCTATTGGTGAGCTGACCACGGCTCGCCAGCACTATCGTGCCGGAAGCGACTTGACCTCGCGGCTGTGACGACTTAAATGTATATACAATACGAATGACAGGAGCCTCCATGACCACGCCTTCACCGATTCGCCGACTCTGGCGCGACGTCACGCTGTTCGATGGCTTGGATACCCTACCCGAGCCGATGGCGATCATCGTCGAGGGTGAGCGCATCTTGCGTGTCGTGCCTTCCGCTCGGCTCGCCGACGATGAAGCCGTCAACTGCACGCTACAAGGGACTGGCGGAGTGCTGACCCCCGGCCTCGTCGACTGCCATACCCACCTGGTGTTCGGCGGCTCGCGGGCCGATGAGTTCGAGAGCCGCCTGGAGGGTGTCAGCTACGAGGAAATTGCCCGACGCGGAGGGGGCATCCTCAGCACCGTGCATGCCACACGGGCCGCCAGCGAGGAAGCCCTCTTCCACGCGGCGAAATCCAGGCTCGAAGCCTTGATGCGCGAAGGTGTGACGACCGTAGAGATCAAGTCCGGCTACGGGCTGAGCGTGACGGACGAGTTGAAGATGCTGCGCGTGGCACGTCGACTCGGCGAGGCATTGCCGGTGCGGGTGGTGACCACGCTGCTGGGCGCCCATGCCCTGCCGCCGGAGTTCAAGGATGACAGCGACGGCTACATCGACCTGGTATGCCGCGACATGATTCCGGCCGCCGCCGATCAAGGCCTGGCCGATGCCGTGGACGTGTTCTGCGAGAAGATTGCCTTTTCCGTCGCGCAGTGCGAACGCGTCTTCGAGGCCGCCGAAGCCCATGGCCTGCCGATCAAGGCCCATGCCGAGCAACTCTCGAACCTGGGCGGCAGCGCCATGGCGGCTCGCCACGGTGCACTTTCCGCCGACCATATCGAGTACCTCGACGAGACCGGCGTTGCCGCCCTGCGTGAGGCCGGTAGCGTCGCGGTGCTGCTGCCCGGCGCTTTCCATACCTTGCGCGAGACACAGCTGCCACCCATTGCCGCGCTACGCGAGGCCGGCGTGCCCATGGCCGTCGCCACCGATGCCAACCCCGGCAGCTCGCCGCTGTTCATGCCGACGCTGATGCTCAACTTCGCTTGCACCCTGTTCCGCCTGACACCGCGTGAGGCCCTGACCGGCATGACGGCTCACGGCGCGCGCGCCCTCGGCCTGCATCGGCAATCGCTCGGGCGCATTGTCGAGGGTGCCCCGGCAGACCTGTGCCTGTGGGACGTCGAGACGCCTGCCGAGCTGGCCTATGCCGTGCAGCCTGGCCGGCTTCGCCAACGTATCTTCCAGGGCCAATGGACCAGGGACAACGCATCATTCTTGGAGAGCTGACCCATGACCAACGCCAGCACTGATTCGCATCTGGCCGATCCGGCCATCGACATGTCGCCCTGGGCGGGGCGCGAGGACCCGGAACCCGACAGCCTGCGCTGGCACCAGGTCATCACCCCGCTGAAGCGGGGGGCCAGCCCGGGCCTTGCCCTGCTCGGCTTCGCCTGCGACGCCGGAGTGGCGCGCAATCAGGGTCGTATCGGCGCCGCCGAAGGGCCCCGCGCCATTCGCCGCGCGCTGGCTCCGCTGGCCTGGCATCGGACCGCCCCCGTCTTCGACGCCGGCGACGTGAACTGCCATGGCAACGACGATCTCGAAGCGGCGCAGCAGCGCCTGGCCGAACGGGTCGCCGCCCTGCTGTCGGCGTCGCACCTGCCGCTGATTTTCGGCGGCGGTCATGAAGTCGCCTTCGGCAGTTGGTCGGGCCTGGCCCGCCATCTCGAAGCTCAGGGCGAGGCGCGGCCACGGGTCGGCATCATCAACCTCGACGCCCATTTCGACCTGCGCGACCCGAGTCAGACGCGCTCCTCCGGCACGCCCTTCGCCCAGATCGCCGCCGAGTGCCACGCCCGCGGCTGGCCGTTCCGCTACGCCTGCCTGGGAGTCAGCCGAGCCAGCAATACCCGGGCCCTGTTCGCCCGCGCTCGCGAATTCGGCGTGCTGGTACGTGAAGACCGCGAGTTCACGGCGCAGCACCTGGACGCTATCGTTCGCGACCTGCAGCGCTTCATGGCGCACTGCGACCACCTCTACCTGACGGCCGACCTCGACGTCCTACCGGCCGCCGAGGCGCCTGGCGTCAGCGCGCCCGCCGCCCGTGGCGTATCGCTGGCCCTGCTCGAACCGCTGCTCGAAGCGGTGCGCGACAGCGGCAAGCTGCGCCTGGCCGACATCGCCGAACTCAACCCCGGTTTCGACATCGACACCCGCACCGCCCGCGCGGCGGCGCGCCTGATCCACCAGCTCACGCTGGATAGCTGAAAACGACACGTAACGAGAGACGACACGCCCATGAACCGCCACTCCCCGATCGCCACCGACCCGCGCCACGACCCCAATCGGCGCATCGCCGCCCCCACCGGCAGCACGCTCAGCTGCAAGAGCTGGCTGACCGAAGCGCCGCTGCGCATGCTGATGAACAACCTCCACCCGGACGTGGCCGAGCGTCCAGAAGACCTGGTGGTCTACGGCGGCATTGGCCGCGCGGCTCGCGACTGGCAGTGCTTCGACACCATCGTCGCGACACTCAAGCGCCTGGAGGACAACCAGACTCTGCTGATCCAGTCCGGCAAGCCAGTGGGCGTGTTCGAGACCCACAAGGACGCCCCTCGGGTGCTGCTGGCCAACTCCAACCTGGTCCCGGCCTGGGCCAACTGGGAGCATTTCAACGAGCTGGATCGCAAGGGCCTGATGATGTACGGCCAGATGACGGCGGGGTCGTGGATCTACATCGGCTCCCAGGGCATCGTCCAGGGCACCTATGAAACCTTCGTCGAGGCCGGGCGCCAGCACTACGACGGCGATCTCACCGGCCGCTGGATTCTTACCGCCGGGCTCGGCGGCATGGGCGGCGCCCAGCCGCTGGCGGCGAGCCTGGCCGGCGCCTGCTCGCTCAACGTCGAGTGCCAGCAGTCGCGCATCGACTTCCGCCTGCGCACCCGCTACCTGGACGAGCAGGCCAAGGATCTGGACGATGCCCTGGCACGACTCGAGCGCTACACCGCCGAGGGCAAGGCGGTCTCCATCGGCCTGTGCGGCAACGCTGCCGAGGTGCTGCCGGCACTGGTCAAGCGTGGCGTCAAGCCGGACATGGTCACCGACCAGACCAGCGCCCACGACCCGCTGCACGGCTACCTGCCTGCCGGCTGGAACTGGGACGAGTACGTCGAGCGCGGCAAGGCCGAGCCCGACGCCGTGGTCAAGGCCGCCAAGCAGTCCATGGCGGTGCACGTGCAGGCCATGCTCGACTTCCAGAAGATGGGCGTGCCCACCTTCGACTACGGCAACAATATTCGTCAGATGGCCAAGGAAGAAGGCGTCGCCAACGCCTTCGACTTCCCCGGCTTCGTACCGGCCTACATCCGCCCGCTGTTCTGCCAGGGCATCGGCCCCTTCCGCTGGGCGGCGCTTTCCGGCGACCCGGAGGATATCGTCAAGACCGATGCCAAGGTCAAGGAGCTGATCCCCGACGACCCGCACCTGCACCGCTGGCTCGACATGGCCCAGGAGCGCATCAGCTTCCAGGGGCTGCCGGCGCGCATCTGCTGGGTGGGCCTCAAGGATCGCGCCCGCCTCGGCCAGGCCTTCAACGAGATGGTGAAGAACGGCGAACTCAAGGCCCCCGTGGTCATCGGCCGCGACCACCTCGACTCCGGCTCGGTGGCGAGCCCCAACCGCGAGACCGAAGCCATGCTGGACGGCTCCGACGCCGTCTCCGACTGGCCGCTGCTCAACGCCCTGCTCAACACCGCTGGCGGCGCCACCTGGGTCTCGCTGCACCACGGCGGCGGCGTGGGCATGGGCTATTCCCAGCACGCCGGGGTGGTGATCGTCGCCGACGGCACGGACGACGCCCACGCCCGCCTGGGCCGGGTGCTACGCAACGACCCGGCCACCGGGGTGATGCGTCACGCCGATGCCGGGTACGATATCGCCAAGCAGTGTGCCCGGGAAAATGGGTTGGACCTGCCGATGCTCGAGTAAACCTCACACGCATGTCTGCTCGTTGACACGAGACCTGACGTTACCGTCATGTCATCGACATGTCGGTAACGCTTGCTGCACCCGGACAACAATTCCATAAGGCCTCTTCCAATGTCAGCTCCAATCAAGAAAAGTCTGAATCGAAGCGTATTCATTCCGTCCTTTGCCATTATCTTGCTGGCCGTCACCATTGGTCTTGCCAATAACGAGCTACTAGTCAGCGTCGCCAGACAGCTGTTCTACCTATCTCTCTCCGATTTCGGCTGGCTCTACCAACTGTTGGCTGTGGCAGCGCTTGGCGTCACCGTCTACATATTCTTTTCCAAGGTCGGCAACATTCGGCTAGGCGGAGAGAACGCCAAGCCGACATTTTCAATGGCAACAACATTCGCCATGGCGCTAACCGGCGGCATCGCCACGGGTGTAGTGACTTACTCGGTCAACGAGCCGATCATCTATCTAGGCAATGTTTATGGCGAAATCGGGAATCAAACCTTTGAGCCCGGCAGTGCCGAAGCCGCCATATTTGCATTGGCCAGGAGCTTCCACAATTGGAGCTTCATTCCTTATGCCATGTATTCCATCGTCGGTTTGATGATCGGCTACATGCACTTCAACCGCCAACAGCGCTTTTCGATCTCGTCGACGCTGTTACCCATTCTTGGCAATACCGAACGCAAGCCCTTGGTTCGTGCGGTGGTTGATATCATTTCCATCCTGGCGATCGCCCTGGGGCTCGCCTCGTCGCTGGGCGCCGGCCTGGCCCTGATCAGTTCCGGCCTCGAGGTCGAATACGGCATTGCCTCGAACCCCACCACCTGGTTGATCCTGACGCTGATCATCTCGGCCATCTTCATCACTTCGGCAGTCTCCGGACTCAAGCGCGGCATCCGCTTCTTGTCATCGGTCAATGCCTACATCTTCTATGCCTTCGTTGTCATCCTGCTGATAATCGGCCCGCTAAACTACATTCTCAGCCTATCGGTGACCAGCCTGGGTTATTGGCTCGACAACGTCTTCCTATGGTCGTTCGATACAAAGGAGTCGGGAGGCGAGGCTCTAGTCACCTGGTGGACCATGTATGACTGGTCGATTTGGATCGCCTATGCACCGCTGATGGGGCTGTTCCTCGCACGCATCTCCTACGGTAGAACACTACGCGAATTCCTCGTCATCAACTGGATCTTGCCCTCGGCGTTCGGCATCGCCTGGTTCGCCATCTGGGGAGGGTCGGCGATCAAGTGGCAAATGGACGGCACCCTGGACCTGATCGCGGTCGTAACCGAGAGCGGCGCGGTATCGGGGCTATGGGGCTTCCTGCAGCACCTGCCGCTGTCCATCCTACTGATTCCGCTGGCCATCCTGACCCTGATCATCTCCTTCTCCACCGCCGCGGACTCGATGTCATCGACCATCGCCACCATCTGCACCAAGAACATGACGGCGGAGGAAGAGGCCCCCCGCAAGCAGAAGATCCTGTGGGGCCTCTCTATCGGTGTCATCGCCTACATCATGGTGGCCTTCGGCGGCGGCGCCCAGGGCGTGGATGGCATTAAGTTCCTGGCCGCAGCAGGAGGATTCACCGTGCTGTTCCTGTTTGCGCTGATCGTGGCCGCGGCAGTAAAAACTTTCATTGTGCGGGGGGCTCATGAACAGTCTCAGCCAGACGCACTGGGCCAATTGGTGGAAACTGCCCATGAATGAGCATGCCGAATGCGTTGAGCTCGGCGCAACGCCGGTTGAATGGCAGCAAGTGGTCCGGGTGGCTCGCCACGGCGCGCTCCTGTCGCTATCGCAGGGCGCATGGGAGAGGATCGCCAAGGCGCGCCAGGCCGTAGAGGAAATAGCATCTTCCCCGGTACCGTACTATGGCATCAATACCGGCCTGGGCGCCCTCTGCGATGTCGTACTCGGGCGAGACGAGCTGCAGCGGCTCTCCTACCATACGCTGATGAGCCATGCTTGTGGTGTGGGTACGCCACTTCGGACGGAGCAGGTCCGGGCGATCATCTGCTGCGCCGTCATCAATTACAGCCACGGCTATTCCGGTATCAGCCCTGTAATCGTAAAAGGGCTGCTACAGCTGCTGAACGAGCAGATCACACCGATCGTGCCCTCACGTGGCTCGGTCGGCTACCTTACCCATATGGCACACATCGGCCTGGCGCTGATTGGCCACGGGGAGGTCGAGTTCCGCGGCCAGCGAATATCGGCCAGACAGGCGCTGGATGCCATCGGGATGGCCCCATTGACCCTCGGTCCCAAGGATGGTCTAAGCCTGGTCAATGGCACTCCGGCCATGACCGGCCTGGCTTGCCTCGCCCTAGAGGATACCGCCCGACTGGCTGCTTGGGCCGATATTGTCGGTGCCATGAGCTTCGAGGCCTTGGGTGGCCAGTTGGATGCGCTGCTACCTCAAGTGACGGGCCTCAAGCGGCATGAAGGCGTCCAGCACGCCGGGGACAACCTGCACCGATTGCTGCAGGGCAGCAGGCGCCTTGCACGCTGTCAGGGCCAACACCTCCAGGACGCGCTCAGCTTGCGCTCGATACCCCAGGTGCATGGCGCCTGCCGCGATCAATTCGCGCATGCCGAAAAGCATGTCGACAATGAGTTGAATTCGGCGACTGACAATCCTCTGGTAATTGCGATGGGGGATGGCTATCGCGTCGTCTCGAACGCCAACCCGCATGGTGCCTCGGTGGCCATGGCATGCGATCTGCTGGCAATCGCCGTGTGCGAGTGGAGTTCGATTTCCGAACGCCGTACCTATCGTCTCGTTACGCCGCAGGCCAGTCGGCTGCCGCCGTTCCTCACCCACGACGTCGGAGTCAAGTCGGGCATGATGATTGCCCAGTACACGGCAGCCTCGTTGGTTGCCGACAACAAGCGCCTGGCCCAGCCCGCAGTCATCGATAATTTCCTGACCTCAGGATTGCAAGAAGATCACCTGAGCCTTGGGGAAAGCGCTGCCCTGAAGCTGGACCAGGCCCTCGACAATGCTTTCCAGGTACTGGCCATCGAATACCTGCTGGCTGCCCAGGCCTTCGACCTGATCGATGACCAGGCCTTCGCCCCAGGCACTGTGTTGGCCTGGAAAACTTTGCGAGAGGCGATCCCCTTTTATGATGAAGAGCATCCCCTACATCGGGATCTGCAGACCGCTCGACACTTGTTTCAGGATACGTCTCGACAGGCCGCCTTCATTAAAATTGCCCCCCACCTGTACCCTGGAAAGAGGCAGACATGTCTAATTTCAGTATCAATCCCGGCAGCATGACCCTGGCCCAGGCGCGCCAGGTCTTCGAGGCGCCGCTGCGCGTGATGCTGCCCGACAGCGCCGACGCCGCCATCCGGCGCGGCGTCGACTGCGTCAATCGCGTCGTCGCCGAGGATCGCACCGTCTACGGCATCAACACCGGCTTCGGCCTGCTGGCCCAGACCCGCATCGACCATGACCACCTGGAGGACCTCCAGCGCTCGCTGGTGCTGTCTCACGCCACCGGGGTCGGCGAGCCCATGGAAGATGCCCTGGTACGGCTGATCATGGTACTCAAGGTCAACAGCCTGGCCCGCGGCTTCTCCGGCATCCGCCGCGAGGTGCTCGACGCCCTGCTCGCCCTGGTCAACGCCGAGGTCTACCCGCACATTCCGCTCAAGGGCTCCGTTGGCGCTTCCGGCGACTTGGCACCGCTCGCTCATATGAGCGTGGTGCTGCTCGGCGAAGGCAAGGCACGCCATCGCGGCGAATGGATCCCCGCTCGTCAGGCCCTCGAGATCGCCGGGCTCGAGCCGCTCAGGCTCGCCCCCAAGGAGGGCCTGGCGCTGCTCAACGGCACCCAGGTTTCCACCGCCTACGCCCTGAAAGGGCTGTTCGAGGCTGAAGACCTGTACGCGGCCGCCACGGTTTGCGGCGCGCTGACGGTGGAGGCCACGCTCAGCTCCCGCGCGCCCTTCGATGCCCGCATCCACGACGCCCGCGGTCAGCGCGGCCAGATCGACGCCGCCGCGGCCTATCGCCACCTGCTGGGTGAACGCAGCGAGATCAGCGACTCCCACGCCCACTGCGACAAGGTGCAGGACCCCTACTCGCTACGCTGCCAACCCCAGGTGATGGGCACAGTGCTGACCCAGATCCGCCAGGCCGCCGACGTGCTGGCCATCGAGGTGAATGCGGTATCGGACAACCCGCTGGTGTTCAGCGGCGAAGGCGACATCCTCTCCGGCGGCAACTTCCATGCCGAGCCGGTGGCCATGGCCGCCGACAACCTGGCCTTGGCCCTGGCCGAGATCGGCTCACTCACCGAGCGCCGCGTCTCGCTGATGATGGATACCCACATGTCGCAATTGCCCCCGTTCCTGGTGGAGAACGGCGGCGTCAACTCCGGCTTCATGATCGCCCAGGTCACCGCCGCGGCGCTGGCCAGCGAGAACAAGGCACTGGCCCACCCCCACAGCGTCGACAGCCTGCCCACCTCGGCCAACCAGGAGGATCACGTCTCCATGGCCCCGGCCGCCGGCAGGCGATTATGGGAGATGGCCGACAATGTCAGGAACATTCTCGCCATCGAATGGCTGGCCGCTTGCCAGGGCCTCGACTTTCGACTCGATGCGAACGGGCATCGGCTGGAAAGCACGCCGCGTCTGGAACAGGCCAGACAGGCGCTGCGGAACGAGGTCGCCTACTACGACCGCGACCGCTTCTTCGCCCCCGACATCGAACGGGCCAACCGGCTGCTCGCCTCGCGGGCGCTCAACGGGCTGATGCCGTGGGCACTGCTGCCAAGCCACTGACCCGGCGGGCCGTTTAAGGTAAGATACGCTGCCCCGGCGCTTCGGCCCGGGGTTTTCTTCTAACTCACCCCTTATCTCGACCCCGTTCATTCAGCCAAGAGCCACACATGAATGCCATCGTTCTGGCCATCCTGGTCATGGTCACCCTCAGTCTTGCCCGCGTTTCCGTCGTCTTTGCCCTGATCGCCGCCAGCCTGGTAGGGGGTCTGATGGCAGGCCTACCGATCGGCGACATCATGAGTGCGTTCAACGAGGGCCTGGGCAGCGGCGCTACCGTCGCCCTGGCCTACGCCGTGCTAGGCGCCTTTGCCGTAGCCCTGTCGCGCTCCGGGGTCACCGAGCTGTTGGCCGAGCGCGCCATTCGCGGGCTGCACCTCGACGACCAGCCAACAAGCCGGCGCTGGGTCGCCTTCACTCTGCTGGGCGCCCTGCTGGCCGCAGCCGTCAGCTCGCAGAACCTGATTCCCGTGCACATCGCGTTCATACCCGTACTGGTGCCGCCGCTGCTCAAGCTGATGAATCATCTGCGGCTGGATCGCCGTCTCGCCGCCTGTGTGATCACCTTCGGTATTACGGCGCCCTACATGTTGCTGCCGGTAGGTTTCGGTGCCATCTTCCTCAACGACATCTTACTCACCAACCTCAACGCGAGCGGCGCCGAACTGGGCCTCGAGGTGACGCGCGGCATGGTGCCCATGGCCATGCTGATTCCCATCGGCGGCATGGCATTGGGTCTCGTCGTGGCGGCTCTGCTGAGCTATCGCCGCCCGCGCCGCTACGAAGACCGCGACCTGGCCCACGGCGACGAGACGCCGGCCCAGGCCGCCCGGCATCTCGCACCCTGGCAGATGGCCGTCCTCGCCGCGGCGTTGGTGGGCACGGTAGCGACCCAACTGCTCTCCGGCTCCATGGTGCTCGGCGGGCTGTTCGGCTTCGCCCTGCTCTCGGTGAGCGGCGTGTTCCGCTGGCACGAACAGGACGGTATCTTCACCGAAGGCATGCGCATGATGGCGCAGGTAGGCTTTATCATGATCAGCGCGGCGGGTTTCGCCGGGGTGATGCAGGCCACCGGGGAGGTGTCCGCACTGGTGGAGGGTTCGGCGGAGCTGATCGGTGACAACAAGGGGCTGGCGGCATTGATCATGCTGCTGGTGGGGCTGTTCATCACCATGGGCATCGGCTCGTCATTCTCCACCGTGCCGATCATCGCCTCGCTCTACGTGCCGCTGGCGCTCGGCTTCGGCTTCTCGCCCATGGCCACCATCGCCCTGGTGGGCACCGCCGCCGCGCTGGGCGACGCCGGCTCCCCCGCCTCGGATTCGACCCTCGGCCCCACCGCCGGGCTCAACGCCGACGGCCAGCACGACCACATCTGGGATACCGTGGTGCCGACCTTCCTGCACTACAACGTGCCGCTGATCGGTTTCGGCTGGCTGGCGGCGATGATCCTCTGAGCTCGCACCTGCGGCCTAGCATGCACAGCAACTCTTGAACTTGCGCCCGCTGCCGCAGGGGCAGGCATCGTTGCGGCCGGGCTTGAGGCGGGTGACGCTGGGCGTGCCGTCCAGATAAACCCAGCGCCCCGCCTCGTACACGAAGCGGGAGCTTTCCTCCAGCACGCCCCAGCGCTTGCCCTCGCGAAAGGTCGCACGAAAGTGCACGCGGCCCTTGTTTCCGTCCTGCCCATGATCCAGCACCTCCAATCGCACCCAGCGTGACGACGCGTCGAGGTCCAGCGCGGTCGGGCGTGTGCTCGGGTGCCAGGTGTCACGCAGGTAATCATGCAGGCCCAGGGCGAAGGCGCTGTAGCGGGAGCGCATCAGCGTTTCCGGAGTGGGCGCCGGCTCGCCGCCGTGAAAAGGACCGCAACAGGACGCAAGGCGCATGCCACTGCCGCATGGGCAGCGCTCCCTCGCGCTTGGCGAAAGGACGTCGGCGGAAGGCATGAAAATCTCCGGTCAGTGCGTCTGGCGACAGGATACCCGGCACGCGGCTGTCAAGCATCTTTCCCCTTGCCGCCGGCTTGCGCCTCGAAACTTGTCCCGCATCACGGTAACGCGGCATCTACCATGCTACAACATGACTCTCCTCTCTAGCGGAGACATGGACATGCCCCGCCCCCTCACCCCAGAACTCCGCTGGCACGCCGTGACCGCCGACGAAGCCTTGGCCCAGCTCGATAGCCGCGCCGATGGCTTGAGTGACGAAACCGCCACGGCTCGATACCACGAATACGGCCCAAACCGTCTACAACAGCAGGCGCAGCGCCCTTGGTGGAAGCGCTTGCTGGCGCAGTTGAACAATCTACTGATCTTGATACTTATCACCGCCGGTATCGCCAGCCTGGCACTCGGCCATGGCCTCGATGCGCTGGCTATCGTGGGCGTGGTCACGATCATCGCGCTGATCGGATTCATCCAGGAGGGCAAGGCCGAGCAGGCACTCGAGAGTATTCGCGGGATGCTGTCGCCACAGGCCGAAGTGCTGCGTGAAGGGCGACGCCAGACCATCCCTGCCGAGGCACTGGTGCCGGGTGACATCGTATTGCTCGAGAGTGGCGATCGGGTGCCCGCCGACCTGCGTCTGCTCCAGGCCAACCGTCTGCGCACCGAGGAAGCCGCATTGACAGGCGAATCGGTTGCCGTCGACAAGCAGACCGCACCGGTTGATGAACTGACCGACCTGGCCGAACGCAGCAGCATGGCCTATGCCAGCACTATCGTCGCCCAAGGCACCGCACTAGGCCTCGTCGTGGCAACCGGTGCCGGGACCGAAATCGGACGCATCTCCGAGATGCTGCGTGGCGTGGAGAAACTCAAGACGCCGCTGATGCGTCAGCTCGACCGCGCCGGCCGCGCATTGGCCATCTTCATTCTCGTCGCCGCTATAGTGACGGCGCTGATCGGTGCCCTGATCCACGATCAGCCCCTCAATGAAATGTTCCTGGCCGCCGTCGGTCTCGCCGTGGCTGCGATCCCCGAAGGTCTGCCGGCCATCGTCACCATCGGCTTGGCCCTCGGCGTGCAGGCCATGGCCCGGCGCAACGCCATCATTCGCCGCCTGCCCGCCGTGGAGACGCTAGGCTCGATATCCACCATTTTCACCGACAAGACCGGCACGTTGACCCGCAACGAGATGACGGCCCAGGCCATATGGCTGCCCGAC
Organism: Billgrantia pellis; assembly: GCF_008297955.1. Lineage (GTDB taxonomy): Bacteria > Pseudomonadota > Gammaproteobacteria > Pseudomonadales > Halomonadaceae > Halomonas > Halomonas pellis. The sequence continues at coordinate 201,365 of NZ_VTPY01000002.1, forward strand.
GGCGAGATCGTCGTGTCCGGCGTCGGCTACGCGCCCGAGGGACATTTCTCCCGCCTGCAAGATGACGATTCCGAGGCCGAGCCGGTGGATCCCGACACCCACCCCGGACTTGGCCACTTCCTCAGGGTCGGACTGCTGTGCAACGACGCCGAACTGTCGCAGGAGATCGGTCGCTGGAAGATTCACGGCGACCCCACCGAAGCGGCACTGGTGGTGGCCGCCGCCAAGGCGGGACTGGATCCCGTTGCGCTGCGTGAAGCACATGACCGTCACGATGCCATTCCCTTCGAATCCGAACGGCGCTACATGGCCACCCTTAATGAAGTGGATGGGCAGCCCACCTTGATGGTGAAGGGAGCGCCGGATCGTCTACTGGAGATGTGTCATCGGGTCCGCGATCCCGAAGGCGAGCTCGAGCTTGACCGGCAGCTGTGGGAAGAGCGTATCCATTCCCTCTCCAGCCGGGGATTGCGCGTACTGGCATTGGCCGAGAAACCGATCCACGCCGTGAACGAACTCGCTGAAGCACATGCCGAGGGTGGCCTGCTCCTGCTCGGGCTGGTGGGGCTCCTCGACCCGCCGCGGGAGGAAGCGATCCATGCCGTCGAGCAGTGCCTCTCGGCGGGCATTCGTCCGGTGATGATCACCGGCGATCATGCCATGACGGCGCTCGCCATTGCCCGTCAGCTCGGCTTCACCCACACCGAGCGCGCCCTCACCGGCCGTGAAATCGAGGCGATGTCGGATGCCGAGCTTCAGACGTGCATTGTCGACGTGGACGTCTTTGCACGCGTGGCACCCGAGCACAAGCTGCGCCTGGTCAGTGCCATGCAGGCACGCGGCGGCATCTGCGCCATGACCGGTGACGGGGTCAACGACGGCCCGGCCCTCAAGCGGGCCGACATCGGCGTGGCGATGGGGATCCAAGGGACGGAGGCGGCCAAGGAAGCTGCCGAGATGGTGTTGGCCGACGATAACTTCGCCACCATCGTGGCTGCTGTCGAGGAAGGCCGGAAGGTCTACGACAACATCCGCAAGACGATCACCTTTCTCCTTCCTACCAACGGCGCACAGGGCCTCTCGATCATGCTGGCAGTGCTGGCGGGTACGCAGCTTCCCATCAGCCCGCTGCAGGCGCTTTGGATCAACATGGTCGTTGCCGTGACCCTCGGATTGGCACTCGCTTTCGAAAATGGCGAGGAGAACTTGATGCGGCGCCGTCCCCGAGACCCCGCGGCCGGCCTACTCGATCTGTTCCTGCTGTGGCGAGTGGTTTTCGTCTCGATCCTGCTGCTCATCGCCGTATTCGGAACGTTCAGCTGGTTGCTGGAAGCGGAAGGAGATCAGGCCGTGGCCCGCACCGGCGCTGTCAACGTGCTGGTCATGGGTAGTGCCGCCTACCTGATCAACAGCCGGTACTTGCTGCGCAGCAACCTGTCCCTCCAGGGTCTGTTCGGCAGTCGTCCCGTGTGGTTAGCCATCGGCCTCGTGCTGCTGTTGCAGCTCGCCTGGACCTACCTTCCCTTCATGCAAGTCGTGTTCGGCAGCGCCAACCTGGGGTGGCGTCACTGGCTGATGATGTTCGCCTGCAGTACCGCCGTGTTTCTCGTTGTGGAACTGGAGAAGCGCATCCTGCGCGCGCGCTTTGACGCACGTCGTGCCCAGCGGCAGCGCGGCGATCTCCCTCACCTTCGCCCTCACTGACATTTCGCTACTTGGGCGACCTGCAGCCAGGCCGCCCTTGTGCTACGTCTAAGGACTAGGGAGATCAAGCTCAGGAGGAGCCGCATGCCCGACCGCGACGATCAGGAAGAACGTACGCTCTGGCACGCCATGAGCGGTGACGAGGTGCTTGAGCGCCTCGATGCCAGCCAGAACGGCCTCGGAGCCGAAGATGCGCGAGAGCGGCTAGAGCGGTACGGCCCCAATCGGCTCCAGCAGGACGAGGGAACGCCATGGTGGCGCCGGCTGCTGGGTCAATTCAACAACGTGCTGATGCTGATCCTGATCGTGGCGGCGGTGGCCAGCCTCTTTCTCGGCAAGTTTCTCGACGCCTCGGCGATTCTCGGCGTGGTGATCATCATCGCCCTGATCGGCTTCATCCAGGAGGGCAAAGCCGAGAAGGCGCTGGATAGCATTCGCGACATGCTCTCGCCCAAGGCCAAGGCGCTGCGCGACGGTCACCAGAGCGAGATCGAAGCCGAAGAGCTGGTTCCCGGCGATATCGTCAGGGTCGAAGGCGGCGACCGCGTCCCCGCCGACATCCGCCTGCTCGAGAGCAATCGCCTCGAGGCCGAGGAAGCCGCCCTGACCGGCGAATCCACCCCGGTAGACAAGTCCGATGAGGCCGTCGACGAAGAGGCCGATCTCGCCGAGCGGAGTTCGATGCTGTTCGCCGGCACCATCGTGGCCAAGGGCACCGCCACGGGGGTCGTGGTGCAGACCGGTTCGCAGACCGAGATCGGACGAATCTCGGAAATGCTACGCGGTGTCGAACAGCTCCAGACACCGCTGGTACAGCAGCTCGACCGGGCGGGACGCATCCTCGCCTTCTGTATCGTTGGCGCTGCGTTTCTGACCGGCGCCTTCGGCGTACTGATTCATGACCAGCCCTGGGCCGACATGTTCATGGCCGGCGTCGGGCTTGCCGTGGCGGCCATTCCCGAAGGGCTGCCCGCCATCGTCACCATCTCGTTGGCCTTGGGCGTGCAGTCGATGGCCCACAAGAACGCCATCGTGCGCCGTCTGCCCGCGGTGGAGACGCTGGGCTCGATCTCGACCATCTTCTCCGACAAGACCGGCACCCTCACCCGCAACGAGATGACGGCCCAGGCCATCTGGCTGCCCGAGGGTGAATTTCGCCTCTCCGGCATCGGCTTCGCCCCGGAGGGCAAGTTCCATCTTGCCCCGCGAAACGGCGCGCCGGGCGAGCACGACGAACAGGAGCGGCACGGTAAAGAGGAACGGCATGGCGAAGAGGAGGACTACGGCGAGGAAATCGCCTCGGAGGACTACTCCGCCCTCACCCATTTCCTTCAAGTGGGCGCGCTGTGCAACGACGCCGAGCTATGCCACGAGGACGAGGCGTGGTCGATAGCAGGCGACCCTACCGAAGGCGCGCTGGTCGTCGCTGCCGCCAAGGCGGGGTTCGATACTCACGACCTCAACGGCGAGCACCCTCGCGAGGACGGGATTCCCTTCGACTCCGAGCGCAAGTACATGGCCACCCTCAACGACCTGGAGGGCAAGCGCCTGCTGCTCAAGGGCGCACCGGATCGCTTGCTCGACATGTGCGAAAAGGAGCGCGGCACGGAGGGCGATGTCGAACTCGACCACGATACCTGGGAAGCGCGGATACACGAACTCTCATCACGCGGCCTGCGCGTGCTGGCCCTGGCCGAGAAGGATGCCGGAGACGTCTCGGGTGAACTCAAGGACGACGATGTCGAGCACGGCCTGACCCTGCTCGGCCTGGTGGGTCTGCTCGATCCCCCGCGAGAAGCCGCCATCGAAGCGGTCGCCAACTGCCAGAAGGCCGGAATCCGCCCCGTGATGGTAACCGGGGATCACGCCGTCACGGCCACCGCCATCGCCGATCAACTGGGTTTTGCACGGACGGAGCGCGCCCTGAGCGGCCACGAGATCGAAGCCATGAGCGACGAGGAGCTGGAGCGGGAGATCACCGAGGTCGACGTTTATGCCCGCGCCGCCCCCGAACACAAGCTGCGGCTGGTGCAGGCCATGCAAGCGCGCGGCGGTATCTGCGCCATGACCGGCGACGGGGTCAACGACGGGCCGGCGCTCAAGCGTGCCGACGTCGGCGTGGCCATGGGCGTCCAGGGCACCGAGGCGGCCAAGGAGGCCGCCGTGATGGTGCTCACCGACGACAATTTCGCCACGATCGTGGCCGCCGTGGGCGAAGGCCGCAAGGTCTACGACAATATCCGCAAGACGACCACCTTCATTTTGCCGACCAATGGTGCCGAGAGCCTGGCCATTCTTCTTGCCATTCTCGCCGGCATCACCCTACCGATCACCGGCCTTCAGGTGCTGTGGGTCAACATGATCACGGCCGTCACCCTGGGTATCGCCCTGGTCTTCGAGCATGCCGAGGACAACGTGATGCAGCGCAAGCCCCGCGATCCGCATGCCCCGCTGCTCGATTTGTTCATGCTATGGCGGGTCATCTTCGTCTCGATACTGCTGGTCGTGTGTGTGTTCGCCGTCTTCAGTTGGATCCTGTACGGCCAGGGCGGCAGTGCCGAACAGGCCCGCAGTGGAGCGGTGAACATGCTGGTGGCGGGCGAGATCGCCTACCTCATCAACAGCCGCTACCTGCTCAACAATACGCTCTCGCTGTCGGGGCTGTTCGGCAGCCGTCCGGTGTTGCTGGCGATCGCGCTGGTCGTCGTGGTACAGCTGGGCTGGACCTACCTGCCCTTCATGCAGACGGTGTTCGGCATCGAGGGCCTCACGCTGAGCCATTGGGGGGCGATCGTCGGCGCCAGTGTCGCCGTCTACCTGATCGTGGAGGCCGAGAAATGGGTGCTGCGTCGACGTCAGGCACACACGGAAAGCGATGCCGATCGTGTCGCGACCGCTCCCACCGCTCATTGATCAGGAGCGTCGTTTGGTCCGCGCCGTGGCCATGGCGGTGAGCGGGTCCTCCGGCCAGGGGTGCTTGGGGTAGCGGCCGCGCATCTCGCGACGCACCTCGGGGTAGCCGTTGGTCCAGAAGCTGGCGAGATCCGCCGTGACCTGCAGCGGACGTCGGGCCGGCGAGAGCAGGTGCAGCAGCACCGCCATCCGTCCCTCGGCGATTCGCGGCGACTCCCGCCAGCCGAAGGTCTCCTGCAGCTTCACCGCCAGCACCGGCGCCCGGCCCTCCAGGCACGGCGTGTAGTCGAGGCGTATCTGCGAGCCGCTGGGTACCTCGAGGCGCTCCGGCGCCAGCGCATCGAGCCGGCTGCGCAGCGACCAGTCGAGGCTATCGAGCAGAAAACGGCCCAGCGGCAGCCGTGCCAGCGCGTCGAGGCTTCTGATGTCGTCGAGGTGCGGCCCCAGCCAGGCTTCGAGATCATCGAGCAGCGCCGGCGGCGACCAGTCGGGCCAGGCCTCCTGATCACAGCGAGTGCCCAGCTCGCGACGCAGCAGTGCCACCCTGCCACGCAGCTGTTCGGCGCTTTCATCGAAGGGCAGCTCGCCGCGACGGCGCAGGGCCTCGAGCAGCGCCTGTCGCACGGCGTCGGGTGGCAGCGACTGCAGCGGCTTGCGCTCCAGCACCACCGTCCCCAGGCCGCGCACCTGCTCGCCGACCAGACGCCCCAGCTCCTCCGACCACGCTAGGCTCGTCCGCCACTCGCGGGACTCGGGAAACAGCGCCTCGAGCCGCGGTCGCTCGATGGCCACGCCACGAAAGATTCTCGCCCCGCTGGCCTGACCGTCGAGATCGGCGGCCACCAGCAGCTCGGCATGGGCCAGCGGATGGCGCTCAGGCAGCGTCGCCAGCCCACCGGATGCCAGACGGAAGCGCCCCGGCCCGACGTCGTGATGGATACGCTGCGCCACCCGGTCCGGATAGGCCAGCGCCAGCAGCTCCCCCAGCGGGGCCAAACTCGAGACCTCCAGGCGCACACCGCCGATGCGGGCCAGGCGCTGGGCCTCGCGCTGCCACCGTCGGTGGGCGGCGGGCTGTGCCAGGCGGGCCTGGAGCGTGCGCTCCAGATCCTGTTCGTCATCGAGATCCCGTTCCTCCAGCGTCGCCACCAGGGCACAGGCCAGCGGCACGGCGCCGAGCTCGCCGGCACGCGCCAGCATCGCCGCCAGGCGCGGGTGCGTGGGCCAGCGCACGCAAGCACGGCCCAGCTCGGTGAGCAGGAAGCTCTCGTCCATCAGACCCAGCCGCTGCAACAGGCGACGCCCCGCGGCCAGCGCCCCGGCGGGCGGCGGCGTGATCCAGGCCAGCCCGGCCGGCTCGACGATGCCCCAGCGAGCCAGTTCGAAGGCCAGCGGGGCGAGATCGGCCTGCAGCATTTCCGGCTCGCCGTGGGCCGGCAGCGGCTGCTCTTCGGCCCACAGCCGCAGGCACACCCCAGGCCCCTGACGCCCGGCCCGGCCGCGGCGCTGATCGGCGCTGGCGCGATTGACGCGGCGGGTCTCCAGCCGGCTGAGCCCACTGCGCGGCTGGAACACCGGCACTCGCTCCTGGCCGGCATCGACGACGATGCGTACGCCGTCCACGGTGACGCTGGATTCGGCAATGGCGGTGGAGAGCACCACGCGTCGCCGACCGTCGGGTTCGGGCCTCAAGGCGCGGCGCTGTTCCTCCAGCGGTAGGCCCCCGTGCAGCTCGCGCACCGCCAGTTCGGGCTGACGACTCGCCAGCTCCCGCGCCAGGCGGCGGATCTCGGCCACGCCGGGCAGGAACACCAGGATGTCGCCTTCGCTCAGGGCAAGGGCTTCCCCTACCGCCTTGGCTTGTTGGCCTGCGGCGTCGTCCCTGGAATTGATATGAGTGCTGAGTGGACGATAGCGGGTCTCCACCGGGAAGCTGCGCCCTTGACTCTCGACCCGCGGCGTCGACTCGCCGAGCACGCCGAGCAGCGCCTCGACATCGAGGGTGGCCGACATCACCAACAGACGCAGATCATCGCGCACCGACTGGGCGTCCAGTGCCAAGGCCAGCCCCAGGTCGGCCTCCAGGCTACGCTCGTGGAACTCGTCGAAGACGATACCGCTCACCCCCTCAAGCAGCGGGTCGTCCTGCAACATGCGCGTCAGTACCCCCTGAGTGACCACCTCGAGCCGCGTGGCAGGCCCTACCCGGCTCTCGCCACGCATGCGGTAGCCGACGGTCTGTCCCACTGGCTCGCCCAGGCTTTCCGCCATGAAGCCGGCGGCGAGGCGAGCGGCTACCCGTCGTGGCTCCAGCAGCAGCAGGCGGCCTTCGCCGCGCTCACCCAGGCACCAGGCCTCGTCGAGCAGCGCCAGCGGCACCCGAGTGGTCTTGCCCGCCCCAGGTTCGGCGACGAGCAGCGCTCGGGAATGGGCGGTCAGCGCCTGGCGGATCGCCGACAATTGGGCGTCGATGGGCAGTTCGTCGCCTGGCGTCATCGAACTGTCATCTCGCCTCATATACGATTTGCCATATATTTCGCCACACGACGTTCTTTCCTATAACACGAGAGCCCCGACATGACCCTCCGCATCGGCATCAACGGTTTCGGCCGCATCGAGCGCCTGGTACTGCGCACCGGCCGGCCCAACCCGGACCTCGATTTTGTACGCATCAACGACCCGGGCGGCGGTGCTGCCACCTTCACCCACCTGCTCCAGTTCGACCCGGTATACGGCCAGTGGAGCGGCGGCAGCGATGATATCACGTCGACCGAGGACGCCATCGTGGTGGCCGACGCCCAGGTGAAACTCTACGCCTGGCACGACAATGAGGACGGCGACGCCTGTCGCGTTTCGGAGCTGGCCGCCAAGGCAGGGATAGTCGACGCATGATCGCCCGCGTTGCCGCCCTGCCCCACGAGGTTCGCCAGTATCTGTTGGTGACCGGCAACTACTGGGGTTTCACGCTCACTGACGGCGCCCTGCGCATGCTGGTGGTGCTTTACTTCCATGAGCTCGGCTATTCCGCGCTGGAAGTGGCGCTGCTGTTCTTGTTCTACGAATTCTTCGGCGTGGTGACCAACCTGGTGGGCGGCTGGTTGGGTGCGCGGCTGGGGCTCAATCGCACCATGAATCTGGGCCTGGGCTTGCAGATCGTCGCCCTGGCCATGCTGCTGGTACCCACGGTCTGGCTCACGGTGCCCTGGGTGATGGCAGCCCAGGCGCTCTCGGGCATCGCCAAGGACCTCAACAAGATGAGCGCCAAGAGCGCGATCAAGGGCCTGGTGCCGGCAGGCGAAGAGGGACACACCTCGCTCTACCGCTGGGTGGCGCTGCTCACGGGCTCGAAGAACGCGCTCAAGGGGGTGGGCTTCTTTCTCGGCGGGCTACTGCTCACCCTGATCGGCTTCCAGGGCGCGATACTCGCCATGGCGTTGATGCTCGTCGGCGTGCTCGGCCTTTCGCTGCTGCGCCTCGACGCTGACCTGGGCCGGGCCAAGGCCAAGCCCAAGTTCCGCGACATTCTCTCCAAGAGCCGGGCGATCAATATTCTCTCGGCGGCGCGGATGTTCCTGTTCGGCGCCCGCGACGTCTGGTTCGTGGTGGCGCTGCCGGTGTTCCTCGCCACCCAGTTCGGCTGGGATCACTGGCGGGTGGGGGGGTTCCTGGCGCTGTGGGTGATCGGCTATGGGGCGGTGCAGGCGGTGGCGCCACGGATCACCGGGCGCACGGCGGGACGCGGCGCCGCCATCGCCTGGGCCGCAGCGCTGGCAGCCCTGCCGGCGCTGATCGCGCTTGGCCTCACGTTGGAATGGCAACCGTATGTGGTGCTGCTGGGCGGGCTCCTGCTGTTCGGCGCGGTGTTCGCGGTGAACTCCAGCCTGCACAGCTTCCTGATCGTGCGCATGGCGCGCTCGGATGGGGTCTCGCTGGACGTAGGCTTCTACTACATGGCCAATGCCATGGGCCGGCTGGTCGGCACCCTGCTTTCCGGCTGGCTCTACATGACCGGCGGCCTCACCGCCACGCTATGGGTGTCGAGCGCCATGCTGGTGGCCACGGTGGCGATCAGCCTGGCGTTGCCGAAGGCATGACTGGCTCTCAGGCCAGTGGAAACTACGACAAGCCACCTTCCAACGCTAGCGGGACTTTACACCGCAACCCTTGAGTATCACCTGGGTCAGGAACCGGGTGATCCGCTCCACGTCGTCGTCCGAGATCTCGTCCTTGCCGGTGATCCCCAGCACCTGGGCCTCGAAGTCGGCGTAGTGCTGGGTGGCCGACCAGATCAGGAAGATCAGCCATACCGGATCGACCGGATCCATCAGACCCCGCTCGGCCCACTGCTCGAAGATTCGTGCCCGGGTCTGCACCCACTGGCGCAACTCGCCACGCAGATAGCCCTGCAGGAAAGGCGCACCGCCAAGTATCTCCGCGGCGAACAGGCGCGACCCCTCCGGGTGCTGACGGGAAAGCTGCATCTTGCTGCGGATGAACGCCTCGAGCACATCGGCCGGGTCGTCCTCCACGCTGATGTCGTCAAGCAGCGCGTTCCAGCGCGCCATCATTCGCTCGAGCAGGCGAACGTAGAGACCGCGCTTGTTGCCCATGTAGTAGAGCACGTTGGACTTGGGCAACCCCGCTGCCTCGGCGATGGCCTGGACGCTGGCACCGCGGTAGCCGTATTGGGCAAAGACCCGTTCAGCGGCCGACAGAATGGAGCGCTCGTTGCGCTCGCGGGTGGCGCCGTTGCTTTCACTGCTCTGGGATGGGCGTTGCAAGGTCTCGGTTTCGGTCGCGTCTGTCATCGACGGCCCCTGCCTGGTGGTTCTGTGAAGCAAAGAGAGTGCCCGAGGCGGACGTTTCCTGCAAATACGGCCATGGCAGACGTGCCGCGGCAGGAGGAAGATCTTACCGGAGCGCTGCGGCGGGCTTCGCCGTGAGCGATTCCCAGGCTTGCAAAGTGCGACATTCTGGCCCATGCTCAATACATCCTGACCACTTGGTCAACAGGTGGCGAACCCACCGATCCGTGCGAACGACTACGTCAGGTCTGCGAACACAAGGCCAACGCGAGACATCGACGTGAGTCTGTCAACAAGAGAGTCCACAAGAGACAAGGCGATGATCGACTTCATGCTCAACGGGCAGCCGCGCCGATGCGAGGCGTCCCCCGAAACCAGCGTGCTAGAGCTGTTGCGCGAGACGCTCGGCGTCACCGGCACCAAGGAGGGCTGTGCCTCCGGCGACTGCGGTGCGTGCACGGTAGCTATCGGCGAGCCCGGGCCCGACGGCGAACTGCGCTACCACAGCGCCAATGCCTGTATCACCCCTGCCCACCAGCTCAATGGACGCCATCTGGTCACCGTGGATGGCCTCGCCCAGAGCGACGCGCTGCATCCGGCCCAGGCGGCCATGGTCGAGTGCCACGGCAGCCAGTGCGGCTTCTGCACCCCGGGTATCGTCATGTCCCTGTTCACCCTGCACGAACAACAGCGCCAGGCGCCGGCCCCGCTGACTCCTCAGCGGCTGGAAGCGGTGCTGGGCGGCAACCTGTGCCGCTGTACCGGCTATCGGCCGATCCGCGATGCCGCCTTGAGCATGAACGTCCACCCGGACAATCGCCCCCTGTGGCTCGATGCTGCGGCGCCCCGCGGCGGCGAAGTGAGCGAGCAACGCCTCGCCCCCGACGCCACCTTCCTCCAGCCAGCCAGCCTTGATGAGCTATGCGACTGCCTCGCGCAGCATCCCCAGGCGCGCCTGGTGGCCGGCGCTACCGACCTGTGGCTCGAAACCACCCAGCGCCTGGCGCGCTTCGAGCGCGTCATCGACGTGACCCGAGTGGCCGAGCTCAACCTCATCGAGGAAGCCACGCTGGACGACGGTCGCGATGGCTGGTGGATCGGCGCCGCCGTCAGCTATTCGCGCCTGGAGCCGCTGCTCGAGGAATACTACGACGCCTTCGCCCACCTGTTGCATCGCCTGGGCTCCCAGCAGGTGCGCAACCGCGGCACCCTGGGCGGCAACATCGCCAACGCTTCGCCTATCGGCGACACTCCGCCGGTGCTGCTGGCGCTGGGCTCGCGCCTGCGTCTGGTCGGCCCCAATGATGGTCATGGAGTGCGCGAGCGTGAGCTGGCGTTGGATGACTTCTTTCTTGACTACAAGCGCACCGCCCTGCGCGAGGGCGAGGCCATTCGCGCGATCTTCCTGCCCCGCCCCACCGAGGGCCAAACGCTCAAGGTGTGGAAACTGTCGAAACGACGTGAGGATGACATTTCCGCGGTGCTGGGCGCCTTCGCCTGGCGTTTGGAGAACGGTGTGATGCGTGACGTGCGACTCGCCTTCGGCGGCATGGCAGCCATCCCCAAGCGTGCCGCCCATGCCGAGGCGGCGCTGGAGGGCCAGGCCCCCGATGCGGCAGCCTTCCTTGCCGCTCGCGAAGCCTTGGCCGAGGACTTCCAGCCTATGTCCGACGTGCGCGGCAGCGCCGAATACCGCCGGCTTTCCGCCGCCAACCTGCTCGAGCGCCTGCGCCTCGTGATCGCTCAGGCCGAGACCGACAGCCCCCGGGAGGTGATGCTCCATGCGTACGCTCACTAAGCTTTCGCCTTCTAAGGCGCCCGAAGCCGCGCCCGAGTCTAAGGCGCACGAAGCCGCGCCAGAGAATATAGACACCACCGCCGATGTGAGCCCGGAGTCGGAAACTGCCCGCCACGAACTCGAAGGCCGTATCCAGGGCGCCAGCCCGCTGGCGCGGGATACCGTCCATGCGGCACCGCATCCGCACGCCCGGGCACACGAGAGCGCGATCAAGCATGTGACCGGCCGTGCCGCCTACATCGACGACCTCAAGGCGCCTGCCGACACCCTGCACGTGGCGCTGGGGCTGTCCCCCGTCGCCCACGGCCGCCTGACGCGGCTCGACCTGGACAAGGTACGCGCGATGCCGGGCGTCGTTGACGTCATCGGCTTCCATGACGTACCGGGCCATACCGATATCGGCCCCGTGTTCCCCGGCGACCCCATCTTCGTCGAGGAGGAGATCAGCTACGTCGGCCAGGTGATGTTCGCCGTGGCCGCCGAGAGCCATCGCGCCGCGCGCGAGGCGGTGCAGGCGGCAGTCGTGGAGATCGACGAGCAGCCGGCCTGCCTCGACCCGGTCGCCGCCGCCGAGCGCGGCGAATTCGTGCGCCCCACCCACGTTCAGCAGAGCGGCGACTGGGAGCAGGCACTGGCCAATGCCGCCCACGTGGTCGAAGCCGAGCAGTTCGTCGGCGGCCAGGAGCACTTCTATCTGGAGGGCCAGGCCTGCCTGGTGCAGCCCACCGAGGACGAGGGCGTGATCGTTCACACCTCCAACCAGCACCCCAGCGAGACCCAGAAGCTGGTCGCCGAGGTGCTGGGCATTCCGTTCCACGCCGTCACCGTGGAGGTTCGCCGCATGGGCGGCGGCTTCGGCGGCAAGGAGACCCAGGCCTCGCCCTGGGCCTGCATCGCCGCGCTGATCGCCCGTCGCACCGGCCGCACTACCCGCTTGCGCCTGCCGCGGGCCGACGACATGCGCGTCACCGGCAAGCGCCATCCGTTCCACAATCGCTACCGGCTGGGTGTGGACGACCAGGGCGTAATCCAGGGCGGCGAGATCACCGTGATCGGCGACTGCGGCTACTCCCCCGATCTCTCCGACGCCATCGTCGACCGCGCCATGTTCCACAGCGACAACGCCTACTCGCTGGGCGAAGCCCGCGTGACCGGCCATCGTTCGCGTACCCATACCGCCTCCAACACCGCCTTCCGCGGCTTCGGCGGCCCCCAGGGCATGATGGTGATCGAGGCGGCGATGGACGACATCGCCCGTCGCATCGGCGAAGACCCGCTGACGGTGCGCAAGCGCAATTTCTACCGCCCCGGCCGGCAGACCACCCATTACGGCCAGCAGGTGGATCAGATCGCCCTGCTCAAGGAACTGGTCGAGCAGCTCGAGACCAGCAGCGACTACTGGGTGCGGCGCCGCGCCATCACCGAGTTCAATGCCGAGAGTCCGATCGTCAAGCGCGGCCTGGCGCTGACGCCGGTGAAATTCGGCATCTCCTTCACCGCCAAGCACCTCAATCAGGCCGGCGCGCTGTTGCACGTCTATACCGACGGCAGCGTGATGATCAACCACGGCGGCACCGAGATGGGCCAGGGGCTGCACACCAAGATCTGCCAGGTGGTGGCCCGCGAGCTGGGGCTGGATACCGACGAGGTGCGCATTACCGCCACGCGTACCGACAAGGTACCCAACACCTCACCCACGGCAGCCTCCAGCGGTGCCGACCTCAACGGCCAGGCCGCGCGTGACGCCTGCCTGAAGCTCAAGCAGCGCCTGTTCGACTTCGCCCATGAGCATCTCTACAAAGATCAGGGGCTCGACCGCGAGGACATGCGCCTGGAGGCCGGCCACCTCGTCGCCGGTTACGGCGAGAGCGAGCGTCGCATCCCCTGGGGCGAGCTGGTCCAGTCCGCCTACCTGAACCGCATCTCGCTCTCCGAGAAGGGCTTCTACGCCACGCCGCTGATCCACTACGACCGCAACGTCGGCCAGGGCCGCCCGTTCTACTACTACGCCTTCGGCGCCGCCGTGGCGGAGGTCAGCGTCGACACCCTGACCGGCGAGTACCAGGTCGACCGGGTCGATATCCTGCACGACGTGGGCGACTCGCTGAACCCGGCCATCGACCTCGGCCAGGTGGAAGGCGGCTTCATTCAGGGCATGGGCTGGATGACCAGTGAAGAGCTCAAGTGGAACGACGCCGGCCGGCTGATCTCCGACGGCCCGGCGACCTACAAGATCCCCACCTACGGCGACCTGCCGCCGGTGTTCAACGTCAAGCTGATGGAGGGCCACCCCAACTCCATGGCCAGCATCTACCGCTCCAAGGCCGTCGGCGAGCCGCCCTTCATGCTCGGCATGGCGGTGTGGTCGGCGCTGCGCGACGCCCTGGCGAGCCTGACCGACTACGCCGAAGCGCCGCGGCTCGACACCCCGGCCACGCCGGAGCGGGTGCTGATGGCCGCCGAGGCCCTGCGCAGCCGCTATGACACCGCGCAGGGAGCGGTGTGATGAACGCGCCGCGCCCGCAGGCCTGGCACGAGGCGCTGCATCGGCTGCAGCGCGAGGGGCTGCCCCATGCGCTGGCCACCGTGGTGACCAGCGCCGGCTCCACGCCCCGTGAGCCCGGCGCGCGCATGGTAATCACCGAAGATGCCGTGTGCGACACCCTCGGCGGCGGCACCTTCGAGTTCCAGGTGATCGATGCGGCCCGGGAAAAGCTGGCCCGCGGCGAGAGCGGCATGAGCCTCGAGGCCTTTGCCCTGGGTGGGCGCAGCGGCCAGTGCTGCGGCGGCTTCGTCAACGTGCTGCTGGAAGTATTCCCCGGCAACGCGGCGACGCTGGCCATCTTCGGTGCCGGCCATGTCGGCAACGAACTGGTGCGCCTGGCCGCCCCGCTGCCCTGGCGCGTGCTGTGGCACGACAGCCGCGACGGCGTCTTCCCGGCCTGGGCCACGGATCAGCCACGGCTGGCCTGCCGCCACGCCGCCGACCCGCAGGCCGCAGTAACGGCACTCCCGGCCGGCAGCCATGCGCTGGTACTGACGCACGATCATGCCGAGGATCGGGTACTCGTCGACGCCCTGCTCAAACGCAGCGACATGGCCTCGATCGGCCTGATCGGCTCGAAGAGCAAGTGGGCCAGCTTCCGCTCGCGGCTCAAGGATGCCGGACACGACGAGATGGCCCTGGCCCGGGTGCGCTGCCCCATCGGTATGGCGAATGGTGGCACCGGTGGCGACAAGACGCCCTACGCCATTGCCATTGCCGCCATGGCCGAGCTGCTGCCGATGGTGGGTAACGCCGAGCGCGCCGATCCGCGCGGCCTGGAACCGGCAGAGCTACGCCAATTATTTAACTAGTAACTTTATCCGGCCGGACCTATGTCACTGTCAGGCCTTCGCGAAGGCGCTGTGAACCCATCCATGGGCGCTACATTTGCCATCCATGGCAAATGACCTTCGCTACGACCTGCCACCGACCGCTCATGTGCCATGCTCACACAAGCTCAAGCTTCAATGGATAACGAGCCCCAATCATGACGAACAACGACTCCCGCGTGATACGCGCCGAACTGCTGAGCTTCGACGCCGACCCCGGTGAAGGCGATACCCCGGCCGAAGGCAGCGTACGCCACATCGAAAACGGCGCCCTGTGGCTGGAGAACGGCCGCATCAAGGCCATTGATGACTACGCGACGCTGGCGCCACGGCTGCCCGAAGGCATCGAGACGGTGGATCATCGCGGCAAGCTGGTGATGCCCGGCTTCATCGACAGCCACGTGCACTACGTGCAGCTCGAGATCATGGCCTCCTACGGGCGCCAACTGCTCGACTGGCTGAATGAGTACACCTTCCCTGAAGAGTGCAGCTTTGCCCAGCGCGAACGCGCCGATGTGATTTCCAACGCCTTCCTCGACGAGATGCTGCGGGTCGGCACCACCACCGCCCAGGTGTTCTGCTCCAGCCACCCCACCTCGGTGGAGGCGTTCTTCTCGGCCTGCCGCGAGCGCGACCTGCGCATGCTGGCGGGCAAAGTACTGATGGACCGCAACGCTCCCGAGGCGCTGTGCGACGACACCTATGGCGGCATTCGCGACACCGAGCGCTTGATCGGCGAATGGCACGGCACCGCACGCCTGGGCTACAGCCTGACCCCGCGCTTCGCGCCGACCTCCACCCGCGAACAGCTCGACGCCACCGGCAGCCTACTGCGCAACGACCCGAGCCTGTGGCTGCAGACCCACCTCTCCGAGAACCCCGGCGAGCTCGACTGGGTCGCCGAGCTGTTCCCCGAGAGCCGCGACTACCTCGAGGTCTACGAACAGTCCGGCCTGGTCGGGCCGCGCAGCACCTTTGCCCACGGCATTCACCTCGACCAGGAGATGCGCACACGGCTCGCCGAGCGCGGCGCCAACCTGGCCTTCTGCCCCAGCTCCAACATGTTCCTCGGCAGCGGCCTGTTCGACCGCCTGGCGGCACGCGAGGTCGGCCTCAACATCACCTACGCCAGCGACATCGGCGGCGGCACCGACCTTTCCGGCCTCGCCACGCTCAAGGCCGCCTACCAGGTAGGCCAATTGCGCGGCCAACCGCTGACCGCCTGGCAAGGCCTCTACGGCCTCACCCTGGGCAACGCCAAGGCGCTCTCGCTGGACGACAAGATCGGCCGCTTCGCCCCCGGCATGGAGGCCGATTTCGTCGTGATCGACCCCGACGGCTCACCCCTGCTGGCACGCCGCCACGCACGGTGCAAAACCCTCGGCGAGCGACTGTTCTCCCTGATGATGCTGGGCGACGACCGCAGCATACTCGAGACCTGGGCCAGCGGGCACTGCCAGCATCGGCGCGACCAGGCCTAGGTCAAGCCTGAAACGGAAATGGCGAGTGGTTCCCATGAATCCACTGTTCAAGCACAGAATTCATGAGGAACCACTCGCCATGGGAAAGCGCTCGATAGCTCGAGCACAGGGTTAAGCGAGGTTTTCTACGAAGCCATGAACAGCAAAACAAGACCAAGCGCGGCGGGAGCGGCTTGAATGAGGAGAATTTTCTTGTGCGCCGTCAGCCTGCCGTAGAGACCAGCGACCAAATTGACTCCCTGAAAATATAACGCTGCCAGCACGGGCAGTTTTGTAATGGGGCGAAGCCGTAACGTGAGGGATCGGCCTGCCGCAGCGTGCTGGCCCCGACCGCGGTGAGCTGAACCTAAGTCTTTCCCCTCTCTTGAGTCTTGACGTCTCCGCCTCTCTTCGATCCCTCACTACGACCTTGGTCGCAACCCACCTGTCCAATCGGTCAAATAACGTCTAGGCTGTAGCCGGACATGCTTGACCAAACGGTCAGGCTTGTCGCCGCCTCAACCAACAACGCTTATTCGACAACGCCAATCCAACAACAACGGACACAGATATGGAACCGACCTCCTCCCTAGCCGACAAGGCAGATGGACGCCCCACCGCGCGAGCCACGGGTCAAGGAAGCAACTGGCTGGACACCTACTTCGGCGCGAGCCGACGTGGCTCGACCGTCAAGACCGAGATTCTAGCGGGTATCGCCACCTTCCTGGCTTCGATGTACATCATCGTGGTCAACCCGGCGATTCTCTCCGATGCCGGCATCCCCTTCTCCGCCGCGCTCTCGGCGACCGTGCTGATCAGCTTCATGAGCAGCCTGGCGATGGGGCTCTATGCCCGCAACCCGATCCTGGTGGCGCCGGGCATGGGCATGAACGCGCTGTTCACCTATACCCTGGTGCTGGGCGCCGGGCTGTCGTGGGAAGTGGCGCTGGGCTGCGTGTTCTGGTCCGGCGTGCTGTTCGCCACGCTGGCCATGTTCAACGTGCGCGAGGCGATCATCGATGCGATTCCGCCCTCGCTGCGCTACGCCATCACCTGCGGCATCGGCCTGTTCATCACCTTCATCGGCTTCAAGAATGCCGGTTTCATCGTCGGCAGCGATGCCACTCTGGTCACGCTGGGCAACATGGACGCCTCGCTGATCACCTTCTTCATCGGCATGATGGCCACCGCCATCCTGGTGATCATGCGCTTCAACGGCGCGCTGATCCTGGGCATCGCCCTGACCACCCTGCTGGCGACGCCCATGGGGCGCCTGTGGGGCGGCGATGTGGTGGTGGAGTGGAACGGCCTGGCCGCCTGGCCGGACTTCAGCGCGGTAATGAAGGTGGATATCTGGGGCGCGCTCAAGGTCGCCTACCTGCCGTTCATCTTCGTCATGCTGTTCACCAACTTCTTCGACGCGCTCTCCTGCTTCATGGCGCTCTCGGAGTCGGCCGACCTCAAGGACAAGAACGGCAACCCGCGTAACCTCAAGCGCTCCATGACCGTGGATGCCTTCGCCTCGATGATCGCCGCGCCGCTGGGCACCAGCGCCGCGCAGACCTTCATCGAGTCCGGCGCCGGTGTGGCCCAGGGCGGCCGTACCGGGCTGGTGGCGGTGACCATCGCCCTGCTGTTCCTGCCGTTCCTGTTCCTCTCGCCGCTGCTGTCGCTGGTGCCCGGCATCGCCACCGCACCGGCGCTGGTGTTGGTCGGGCTGTTCATGCTGGCGCCGATTAGCAAGATCGACTGGTCGCGGTTCGAGCAGGCCTTCCCCGCCTTCCTCGCCATCATCCTGATGCCGCTGACCTACTCGATCACCCTGGGCATCGCCTTCGGCTTCCTCAGCTTCGTGCTGATCAAGTTCGCCACCGGCAAGCTCTACGACATCAAGCCGGCGATGTGGGTCTCGGCCGCGCTGAGCGTCGTAATGCTGGTCACGACTCACTAAAGGAACAGAGCCTAAGAGACGAAGAGTGCGGGCACTGCCCGCACTCGCTCATTGGCGATGGATGGCAGCATCGATGAGGCGGAACAGCACCAGTGCCGCCAGCACGGCGGCGAACAGGCTCGGTAGCAGGTAGTCGGCACGGGTCAGGATCCAGTAGTGGGCCACGCCCAGCGCCGCGGAGACGTAGACCAGGCGGTGCAGCCAGTGCCAGGCCGTCCAACCCATGGCCTGACGCACGCGTGCGAAGGAAGTGATAGCCAACGGTACCAGCAACAGCAGCGCGGCCACGCCGTAGCGAATGTAGGGTAGCTCGACCATCTCGCGGCGAATCCACGGCCAGTCCCAGTATTGATCCAGCCCCATCCAGGCCAGCATGTGGGCCACCAGCCAGAAGAACGTCCAGAGACCGATCTGACGCCGGGTCGCCATGAGCCCGACCCAGCCGGTGAAGCGAAACGCCGGGCTGAAGGCAATGGTCGTCAGCAGCAGGACCTGCCCCGTCTTGCCGGTGACGTGCACCACGGCCTCGCCGGGCACGGCGCCCAGGTCGCCGAAGAACCACTGCCAGCCAAGCCAGGCGGCCGGCGCACTGCAAGCCACCAGTACCAGCAGGCGAAAGGCATCGATGGCGGCACATTGATTCACTGCGTCCTTCGTCCCTCAGTTCGAATCGAAAGCCTGCCACTCAGTAGTGACGCTGCAGATCCATGCCGGCGTAGAGGTGCGCCACCTCCTCGGCATAGCCGTTGAACATCAGCGTTTCGCGCCGGCCGCTCTCGCCGATCCTGCGCTCCCGCGCCTGGGACCAGCGCGGGTGATCCACCTGGGGATTGACGTTGGCGTAGAAGCCGTACTCCTCGGGGTTGCGCTCCTCCCAGGAGCTCGGCAGGCGCTCCTCGACCAGCGAAATGCGTATGATCGACTTGATGCTCTTGAAGCCGTATTTCCACGGCACCACCAGGCGAATGGGCGCGCCGCTTTGATTGGGCAGAATCTCGCCATACAGCCCCACTGCCAGCAAGGTCAGCGGATGCATGGCCTCATCGATGCGCAGCACCTCGCGGTAGGGCCAGTCGAGCACACTGCGGCGTTGGCCGCGCAGGCTGTCGGGGTCGTGTATCGATTCGAACACCACGTAGCGGGCACGTGATGTCGGCTCGTGGCGCTCGAGCAGTTTCGCCAACGGAAAGCCGATCCAGGGCACCACCTTCGACCACGCCTCGACACAGCGCAGGCGGTAGATGCGTTCCTCCAGCTCCTGATGCCTGAGCACGTCCTCGAGGGCGAAGGTGCCCGCCTTGTCCACTTCCCCATCGATGGTCAGCGACCAGGGATCGGTGACGAGCTGGTGGCCGTAGATCTCGGGGTCGCGCTTGCCGGTGCCCAGCTCGTAGAAGTTGTTGTAGGTGGTGATGTCGCGCAGCGAGGTCGGCGCCTCGCCCCCGGCCAGGTCGTGGCTGGGCAGTTCCGAGTCGATTCGTGCCTCCAGCGCACCCTGCCAGGCATAAGATGAGCGCGGCCAGAGCAGGCCAGGAGCAATGGCAGCGGCGCCCAGCGCGAGGCCGGTGTTGAGAAAGCGTCGCCGCGACTCGAACAGCTCGCGGGGTGTTACTTGAGCTTCCGGTATCGATGGGTAGCGGTAACGGGTCATCTCGGCTCCTCCCGAAGGCGACCGAAGAGACCATAGCGTCGCCTTCGAAACAAGCGTTTGTCACCTACCGGAACGCGGGGATGAAGAAAACTTGACCCACCTCAAGGGGGCACTCATTCCGACCATTTCACTTGGTTGATACCGTTCAAGACGCAACCGTAACCTGATGTCGCATAACAGGCTAAAACCGTCTCTAGCTTGCAACCAAGGGGATTCGTCAATGACACATCACGCTCTCGTCCGGCCGGCCCGTCTCGCCGTCGCAGTGTCGCTGAGCGCCGCTCTGGCGGCTACCGGTGCCACCGCCGACGACGGCCTCGGCAATTATCGCGACCGCTTCGAGCCGTTGCCCCACCTGCCGCCGATCCCGGCGGAAAACTCGCTCACCAAGGAGAAGGTCGAACTCGGCAACATGCTGTTCTTCGAGCCGCGCATCTCTTCGAGCGGCGTGATCAGCTGCGCTACCTGTCACAACCCGGCGCTGGGCTGGAGCGACCGAATTCCTCGTGCCACTGGCCATGATGGCCAGATCGGCGAACGCAATACACCGACGGTTCTCAACTCGGGCTTCCTCGGGGCACAGTTCTGGGACGGCCGCGAGCCCGATCTGGAAGGTCAAGCGCTCGGGCCGATTCAGGCCGATATCGAGATGGCCATGGATCTCGAAGTGGCACTGGAGCGTCTCGACCGTTTTGCCATCTATCAGGAAAAGTTCGCCGAGGCCTTCCCCAACGACGAAAACCCCATCAACGAGCAGAACCTGGCCATGGCCATCGCCAGCTTCGAGCGCACCCTCAACACCCCGAACTCACCTTTCGATCGCTATCTTCGCGGCGACCTGGATGCACTGAATCAGCAGGAGAAGGATGGCATGGTAGCTTTCGTCGATAACGGCTGCATCGCTTGCCACCGTGGCCCGGCATTCACCGACAGCCACTTCTACGCCATCCAGGTGCCCGGTTCCAAGGACGTCGGACGCTTTGACGTCACTGGCGACGAAGCCGACATGTACAAGTTCCGCACGCCCACCCTGCGCAACGTCGGCGTGACCTACCCGTACATGAATAACGGAGCCACCGAAACCCTCGAGGAAGCCGTGGCGATCATGGGCCGAGAGATGCTGAACCGGGAGTTCGACGACGCCACCATTGCTGACATCACCGCCTTCCTGCACACCCTGACCGGCGAAATGCCGGACTTCGAAGTACCTGCCCTGCCGTAAATGGCGTAGTTCCCCCGGCTCGCCGGGGGGCTCGTTTGGTCAGGCGCAGTCGGCCAGTTGCCGATGCAGTTCGAGACGCCGCTTATCGCTCAGGAAGGCGGACTCGATAGCGGTACCGGCCAATTGGATGAAGGTTTCCCGCGACCAGCCGAAGGCTTCGTGGCAGGCCAGGAAGTTATCCAGCATGCCGCCACCGAAATAAGCCGGATCGTCAGAGTTCAGGGTCAGACGCAGCCCGGCACCAAGCAATTGCGGCAGCGGATGATCCGTCATCCGCTCGACCACTTTCAGCCTTACATTGGAGAGCGGGCAGACGGTAAGCACCACGCCCTCGTCGCGCAGCCTTGCCACCAACTCAGGATTCTCCAGGCAGCGTACGCCATGGTCGATGCGACAGACGTCGAGTAGATCCAGCGCCTCGCGAATGTACTCGGGCGGTCCTTCCTCGCCGGCATGGGCGACACGCGGTATGCCCAGCATCCTGGCGCGCTGGAACACCTCGATGAACTTCGAGGGCGGATGACCCCGTTCGGCACTGTCGAGCCCCACGGCATCGAGCATTTCCCAGTAGGGCGCGGCACTTTCCAGTACCTTCATCGCCTCCTCGGCAGGCCGGTCGCGCAGAAACGCCATGATCAGTGCGGTGGACATGCCCAGCTCTCGCTCGGCCTCGCGTCGGGCCAAGCTCAACCCCTCCATGACGGCATCAAGCTCAATGCCGCGCGCCAGGTGGGCCTGCGGATCGAAGTGCATCTCCACGTGCACCACGCCTTCGCCGTGCGCTCGCCGAAAATAATCCATGGCCAGGTCATGGAAGTCCTCGGCCGTGCGCAACACGCTCATGCCTTGATAGTACAGTTCGAGAAAGGACGTAAGATCGTCGAATTCATAGGCCGACCGCACCGCCTCGACCGAGTCGTACGGCAACGTGACTCCGTTTCGCCGGGCCAGGGCGAACATGAGTTCGGGCTCTAGCGATCCTTCGATGTGAAGGTGGAGTTCGGCCTTGGGCAGGCGCTTGAGAAAGTCACGCATGGTTCACCTCGGTCGCCGTTTCATCTCCTTATCCTGATGGATGCCCACGATTTGCGCAAACGGTCAGCTTACCCTGAACGAGATGCGCCACGTGGCTGACACCGGGCGGATCGAAGTCGCCTCCGTCGAGCTGGTGTACCAGGTAGATGGCGCTACGCCCCTCCAGCCAGGCGTCCAACCGAGGCCTGAGCCTGGTCACCGTGTCGACATCCAACCCGGCGAAGGGCTCGTCGAGAATGACCAACCCGGGATCGCGCAGCCACAGCCGAGCCAGGGCCACCCGACGCGCCTGCCCGCCAGAGAGCGCCCGTCCGCCTTCGCCAACCGGCGTCTCCAGCCCATGCGGCAGTTGCCTTGCCCACTCATCCAACGCGACCCACGCCAGCGCCTGCCACAACGACGTCTCGCTGGCCTGCGGGGCGGCCAAGCGTAGATTGGCCGCCAGACTACCCTGAAACAGATCGACCCGCTGGCCCAGCAGCGCTAGCCGTTCCCGCAACGCCCGCTCCTCTATCTGGGCCAGCGGCACACCACCCAGCACGATCTCGCCTTCGCTAGGCGGCAATCGGCGCGCTATGAGAGCCGCCACGCTGGACTTGCCCGCTCCCGAGGCACCGATGAGTGCGAGACGCCGACCCGGCGCAAGCGTCAGGTCGATCCCATGCAGCGCCGGCTGCAGCGCGCCGGGATAGGATAAACTCACATTGCACAGGCTCAGCGACAGCGGCCCCGCCGGTAGCGGCTCGCTGCCGGCCATGCCCCTCGTCTTGCCGGCACGCACCAAGGCATTAAGCCGTTCGGCAGCGCCCCGAGTCGCCCCGAGATGGGTGAAGGCAACGGGCAGCAGCGCCAGCGCCTCCCCACAGGCCAGCACCGCCAGCGGCATCAATACCATCACCGCACCGCTGATGGCGTCCTGCTGCCAAGCCAGCGCCGCCAGCCACAGTGCCGCCAGCATGGCAAGGCCTACCGTCAGGTTGACCAGCGCCACGCCGAATCCCGCCAGTCGTGCCAGGAACCTCTGGTCGAACTGCAGCCGCGCCTCCTGCGCCTCGATGCGCTGCCGATGCCAGCCCTGGCTGGCATAAGCCTCGAGCTCTGCCTGGCCCTGGAGGTGCTCGATGAGCTGCCCCCGCAAGCGCTGGAGATGCGCCACCAGACGGCGGCTGGCGCCCATGCCGAGCCATGCCTGCCCTGTCGTCAACCAGCCCCAGGCGAACAGCAGCATCGCCGCCACGACGATGCCCAGCCACGGCAACCACACGGCCAAGAGAGCCGCAACCAGCAGCACCGTCAATAGCGCCACGAGCGGTGGCGCCAACAGGCGCAGGAAGAGGCTGTCGAGGGTATCGATGTCGGCGGTGAGCCGGTTGAGCCAATCACTGGCGCGCTGCCGCGCAAGGCTTCGCTCGTCCAGCCGTGTCATTACGGCGAACAGGCGGCCACGCAGGTCCGCCAGGAACCGCAGCACCGTGTCGTGATTGTAGAGACGCTCACCGTAGCGCGACACGGTGCGGCTAAGGGCGAAGAACCGAATGCCGCCACCGGGTACGTACACGTCGAGACTGGCGGCGAGCCCCGCCGCCAGGGCCAGTCCGGTCAGGGCGCTGGCGGTGATGAACCAGCCCGACAGGGCCAACAGCCCCACCGCCGAGGCATGCGTTATCGCCAGTAGCAGCGTGCCCAGCACCAGCCGCCGCCGTCGCCGCGCGAACAGATGCAGCCACGGCGCCAGACAGGACCGTAGCGAAGGCTCAGGCATCGGCCCCCTCCTCCACGTCGTTGGGAAGTCCCGCCGCCGTCAGGCTCAGGCGTCGTCCGGCCATGGCCATCAGCGCGGGATGATGGGTGGCGATGACCAGCGCCCTGCCCTCGGCGGCCAGTGCGCGTAGCGATTCGACCACCCGCGCCTCGGTGTCTTCGTCCAGGCTTGCGGTGGGCTCGTCGAGCAGCACCAGTGACGCGCGGGAAAGAAAAACCCGCGCCAATGCCAGGCGCTGGGCCTGGCCTCCGGACAGCCCCACCCCGCCCTCGCCGAGACGGGTGTCGAGCCCCTCGGGCAGGGCGACGAGAAGCTCCCCCAATCGCGCGCGCTCGAGCGCCTGGCACAATTCGCTGTCGCTCGCTTCCGGTGCGGCCAGGCGCAGGTTGTCGGCCAGACTTCCATGGATCAACAGCGGGCGCTGGTCCAGCCAGGCAATGCCCAGCCCCGGTCGGACAAGCCGCTGGCCTGTATCAGGGGTGACGAAACCCGCCAGTAGTTGCAGCAGGGCCGATTTGCCGGCACCCGAGGGGCCGATAACGGCCACGACCTCCCCCGCCTGCACGGAGACGCTCAACGGTCCCACTACCCGGCCGCGTCCCGGGTGTGACAGCGTCGCCATCTTCAGGACGGCCAGATCCTTCTCGCTGTCGAGGGGTCGAGAGGTGGCGCCTCGAACCGGCTCGGCCAGCAGTACCAGCATGGCGTCGGCCGCGCCCAGCGCGGCAGCACGGTCATGATAATGCTGTGCCAGGCTGCGTAGCGGCTGGAAGAACTCCGGCGCCAGCAGCAGGATCAACAGCCCGCTGAAAAGCGTCAGCTCGCCGGCCGGACCGTAATCGATGTAACCCAGCAGGCCGAAACCGACGTAGATCGCCACCACGGCGATGGCTACCGAGGCGAAGAATTCGAGCACCGCCGAAGAGAGGAACGCCACGCGCAGGGTACGTAGGCTCAATTGCCGATAGCGATCCGCCGCCCGGTGCACCTCGGCGGTAGCCTCGGCGGTGCGATGGAACAACTGCAGGGTGGCAATGCCGCGCACGCGGTCGAGAAAATGTCCCGAAAGGCGGCTGACCGCAGCGAACTGTTCACTGTTGAGCCGCGCCGCTCCCATGCCGACCAGTGCCATGAAAAGCGGGATGAGGGGCGCGGCGAGCAGCAGGAAGAGTGCCGCCAGCCAGTCGAGCCACAGCACCACCCCAAGGATCAGCAGCGGCACTGCCACGGCCAAGCGCAGCTGCGGCAGGAAGCGAGCGAAATAGCCATCGAGCGCCTCGACCTGTTCCACCAGTTGATTGGCGAGCCCACCGCTATGCCTGTCGCCGGCACGCACCGGCCCCAGGGCGGCGAGATGGTCGAGCAGCTCGGCACGAACCCGTTGCCGGATGCGCAGGCTTGCCTCCTGGCCGGCCACTTCCTGTCCCCACTGGGCCAGGGCGCGCAGGACCAATACGCCCGCCAGCAGCGCGAAGGCTCCCCCCAGTTCGCCCGGTGCGGCGTCATCGATGATCAGGCGGCTGACGATCCAGGCCAGTAGCGCCATCTGCGCCACGGTGGCGACGCCGACGCTGACGCCGGCCAGCGCAGCCAACGTCAACCATCCCCGCTGGCCGGCGGCATGGGCTGCCAGCCAGCGTCGGGGTATCGGTCGGTGGGCGTCGTCGTTCATGCGTCAGTGGTAGCCTTCGCCGGCGCGCACCTTGCCGCGAAACACCCAGTAGGACCAGAAGGTATAGACCAGTACGAAAGGCAGCACGAAGAGCACGCCGATCAGCAGGAAGAGCTGAGATTCCGGTGCGGAGGCCGCATCCCAGATGGTGTAGTTCGGCGGCACGATCCAGGGCCACTTGCTGACCACCAACCCCAGGTAGGTGAACAGGAAAGTGCCCAGTGTCGCGATGAACGGAAGCACCTCGTAGCCGCGGCGCGACGCCCAAAACACCGTGAACATGCACAGCAGGGTCAGTGCCGGCAGCACCCAGATTACATGGAGATTGCCGAACCACCGCTCCCACACCACGTCGTTCACCAGCGGCGTCCAGATGCTGATGATGGCAAAGATGACCAGCACGGCCAGCAGCAGTGGCGTGGTCAGCCGGTAGGCCCACTGCTGGATATAGCCTTCCGACTTGAGAATCAGCCAGGTGGTCCCCAGCAGCGCGTAGCCGATCATGATGCCGATGCCGGTCAGCAGCGTGAACGGGGTCAGCCAGTCGAACGGACCGCCGACGTAGACACCGTTCTCGGTTTCGAAGCCCTGGATGTAAGTGCCCACCACGGCGCCCTGGGCGAAGGCCGCCACGGCAGAGCCACCGCTGAAGGCGAGATTCCATAATCGCCGACCGCGCCGATCGCGACGCGACTTGAAGCGCAACTCGAAGGCCACGCCGCGAAACACCAGGCCCGCCAACATCAGAAACACGCCGATGTAGAGCGCCGGCAGGAACACCGAATAGACCAATGGAAACGCCGCCAGCAGCCCGGCGCCTCCCAGCACTAGCCAGGTTTCGTTGCCATCCCATACCGGTGCGACGGAGTTCATCATCACGTCACGGGCATCCTCGTCGGGCGCGAAGGGGAAGAGGATACCGAGCCCCAGGTCGAAGCCATCCATCAGCACGTACATCATGATGCCGAAGCCGATGATCAGCGCCCAGATGAGCGATAGATCGAACATCTCCATGATCAGGCTCCCTCCTTGGATGGGTCATCGTCGAACGGGGTATGGGTCGCCGACCACGGCCGCTTGGGGGTCTCGAAGTCGTCGATCACCTTGTCCTCCTCCTTCTCCTGCATACCGTAGCGAATGACCCGCGTCAGGTAGTAAGTCCCCGCATAGAAGATCACCGCATAGACCGCCATGTAGCCGAGCAGGGTGAACAGCGCCATGCCACCGGTCAGCGATGGCGTGACGCCCTCCTCGTGCGACATCATGCCGTAGACCAGCCACGGCGCCCGGCCGGACTCGGTGGTGATCCAGCCGGCGAGCACGGCGATGAAAGGGGTGATGGACATCAACCGCAGCGTCTGCAGGAAGGGGCGCGAATGATAGATGCGACCGCCGCGGCGCAGGGTGAGCCCCACCAACGAGACCGCGATCATCAGCAGGCCGAGGCCGACCATGACACGGAACGACCAGAAAATGATCGCCACCGGCGGCTGCTCCTCGGGGGGCGCCTCGATGATGCCCGGGATCTCGCCATCCAGCTCATGGGTCAGGATCAGGCTCGCGGCATAGGGAATGCCGATCTCGAAGCGATTCTGCTGCGCTTCCTGATCCGGCAGCGCGAAGATCAGGAACGGCGCACCGCGCCGGGTTTCCCAGTTCCCCTCCATGGCGGAGAGCTTGACCGGCTGATGCTCGAAGGTATTGAGCCCGTGGAAGTCGCCCACCAGCGCCTGGGTCGGCGTCAGCACCAGCAGCATCCACAGGCACATGGAGAGCGCCTTGCGGTTGGCCTCGACATCGCGCCCGATCAGCAGGTACCAGGCGCTGACGCCCGCCACCACGAAGCCGCCGGTGATGAACGACGCCATGGCCATGTGGGCGAAGCGGAACGGGAAGGACGGGTTGAAGATCGCGTCGATCCATGAGGTGACCCGAAACGTGCCATCCACCAGCTCGACCCCTGCGGGGGTGTGCATCCAGCTATTGGCCGCCAGAATCCAGAAGGTGGAAATGAAAGTTCCCAGCGCCACCATGATCGCGGCGAACAGATGCACCCCCTGGGGCACCCTGCCTCGACCGAACAGCAGCACGCCGAGGAAAGCCGCCTCGAGGAAGAAGGCGGTCACCACCTCGTAGCTCAGCAGCGGTCCGATGAAGTTGGCGGCCGCCTGGGAGAAGTTGCTCCAGTTGGTACCGAACTGGAAGGACATGACGATCCCCGAGACCACCCCCATGCCAAAGGCGACAGCAAAGACTCTCGTCCATAGCAGCGCCAGGCGATCCCACGCCGGATTCTGCGTTTTGTAGAAAAGTCCCTGCAGCACGGCGATGTAGGACGCCAGGCCGATGGTGAAGACCGGAAAGATGGCGTGAAAGGAGACGACGAAAGCGAACTGCAGTCGCGACAGCAATAGCGGGTCAAGCTCCATGACGTTTGCCTCTTGGCTGCGTAAGAGTTCACGTCTCAAGGGATGCGAATTGCACCGCGGTGCGTTGTTATGCCTTGGGCAATGCCATCCTGGCCTGCCTTGGCGCATTTCACCTCGACACACTGATGAGCCTAGATCAGGACACTCTGAAAGGGCAGCCGATCAGAGCAACCCATACATTCCGTTTCAGTCCAGGCACAAAAATTGTGGCGCGAACGGTCATACCATGCCATGTCCGCGCCGCGGAAAAGGCTGTGTCGTGTTGACGCAGCCACGTCTATCCCCCTGCCGAGGCCGTGACCACCAGGCGGACCATGAAGGCGGTATAACCGACGAACAGCGCCAGCAACATGGCACCCTCAAGGCGGTTGATGCGGCCCGGACGCCCCTTCCAGCCAATGGCGAAGACGGCCATCAGCACCGTCATGACGGTCATCAGGCTCCAGTCGCGCAGCAGCACTTCGCTGCCGACCTCGATGGGGGCGATCACCGCGGCCAACCCCACCACACCGAGCGTGTTGAACAAATTGGAACCGACGACATTGCCCACCACCAGATCGTGCTCGCCTCGACGCAGCGCACTGAAGGAGGAGGCCAGTTCAGGCAACGAGGTACCGATGGCGACAACGGTCAGGCCGATGATCAGATCGCTGACGCCGAAGGCCTGCGCGATCTCGACCGCCCCCCACACCAGCACTCGCGAGCTGAGCACCAGCAACGCCAGCCCCACGAATGTCCAGATCACGCCGGCGCGCAGCGACATGGGATGCGCCTGGAGGCTCTCTTCGGTCTCGTCGGCCAGCGGGTCGGAACCGGTGCGCCGGGCCTGCCAGATGCTGAAGGTGATCATGCCCGCCAACAGCACGAGCAGCACGATGCCTTCGAAGCGCCCCACAAACCCGCCCCACATCAGCCCGGCCGACAGCAATGTCACCACCACCAGCACCGGGACTTCACGGCGGATCACGCCGGAATGCACGGCGAGCGGCGAGATCAGCGCCATCGTCCCCAGGATCAGGCCGATGTTGGCGATGTTCGATCCGTAGCCATTGCCCAGCGCCAGCCCGGGGTTGCCCTGCGCCGCCGCCAATGACGAAACCATCAGCTCGGGGGCCGAGGTGCCGAAGCCGATGACCAGCATGCCGACCAGTAGCGGGGATACGCCCAGACGCCGTGACGTCGCCGCCGCCCCATCCACAAAGCGCTCGGCGCTCCAGACAAGCAGTACGAGCCCCGCCGCCACGGCCAGTAGGGGAAAAAGCATTTCATCTCCTTGGGAACATTCAGGAACGAATGTTTGTATATGGTACGTATAGCGTCAACGTGTCACACTTTTCCTGCAATCGTCTGGCCTGGAAGCATCAGGTCGGCCGCTCATGCGTCACACAGTTTCCGGGGCAATCGTTTCGTGCTCAAGCATATCCTGCGGCTACCCGCCGCCCCGGGCGAACCCCGGGTCGACCAGACGCCTCCCGAGGCGCGCACCTCGCGCCGCCGGCTGCGTGCCTGTCACGAATGCGACTGGCTGGTGGCGCTGCCTCCGCTGCGCCCCGGCCAGAAGGCCGACTGCCCGCGCTGCGGCCATACCCTGGCCACCCGCCACCATCAGCCGGCCCAGCGCAGTATGGCGCTGGCCATGGCCGCCATGGTGGCGCTGCTGCTGGCAATCTCCTTCCCCTTCGCCAGCTTCAGCGTCAGCGGTCTGGGCAACCGCATCGAACTGACCGAGACCGCCACTACCCTGATCGGCTTTCATCAGCCCCTCGTGGGCATTGCCGTGATTCTAACCATTGTGGTGTTGCCGGCCATCTATTTACTGGGCGTGATCTGGCTGCAATTGGGTTTGTTGCAGGACGAGCCGCTACCCGCCAGCCGTACCATCGCGCGCACGCTGTCCCATCTTCACCCCTGGATGATGACCGACGTGTTCATCATCGGGGCGCTGGTCAGCCTGTTCAAGGTGGCGGGCATGGCCGAGGTCGACCTGGGCCTGTCGTTCTGGGCCTTCTGCGTCTTCGCCGTGCTTCTCCTGCTGACCACCCAATCGATCGATTCGGACTGGATGTGGTTCTCGCTGGCCGGCGAGCCGCTGGCCCCCGAAGGCGTTCGCACAGGACGCACCGCGGCTAGCCAGGGCCTTTCCGGCTGCCCCACCTGCGGCCTGGTCAATCGCCTGGACGCCATGGGCCGCGGCCACTGCCAGCGCTGTGGCGAACGCCTGCACGCGCGCGCCCCACACAGTCTCCAGCGTACCTGGGCTCTGCTGGCCACCGCCGCCCTGATGTACCTGCCAGCCAACCTCTACCCCATCATGACCACCACCAGCCTGGGGCAGTCATCGCCCTCCACCATCATCGGCGGGGTAGTGGAACTGATTCAGATGGGCTCATGGCCTGTCGCCGCGGTAATCTTCGTCGCCAGTGTCATCGTCCCGGTAGGCAAGCTGGTGGCGCTGGCATGGTTGTGCCTGGTGGCCGAGCGCAGCGCCGAACTCAATCCCGTCAACCGCACCCGCCTCTACCGTCTGACCGAATTCATCGGCCGCTGGTCGATGGTCGATGTCTTCGTCGTCGCCATACTGGTGGCGCTGATCCGTGCGGGTTCGCTGATGGCGATCACCCCCGGCCCCGCCGCGCTGGCGTTCGCCGCGGTGGTAGTGCTGACCATGCTGGCGGCCATGACTTTCGATCCCCGTCTTATCTGGGACACGCCTCCGCCGCGTGACTCCCATCACACGCAAGGAATGTCCGGATGAGCGAGACATCGCGCGAGCACGAGCCACCCAAAGAGATGCACCGCGCCAAAGCCACGCCACAGCGACGTCTGTCACCGATCTGGATCGTCCCGATCGTGGCGGTCCTCATCGGCCTCTGGTTGGTCTACGACAACTATCGCAGCCGCGGACCGCTGATCACCCTGACCATGAGCAGCGCCGAAGGCATCGAGGCCGGCAGCACCTTGATCAAGACCCGCAATGTCGAGGTGGGACGCGTCGAGCGCGTGCAGCTCTCGGATGACCTCAGCCATGCCGTGATCACCGCGCGCATGTCGCCCCAAGCCGAGCCCATGCTCACCGAGGGCAGCCGCTTCTGGGTCGTGAAGCCACGCATCGGTCGCGAAGGGATCAGCGGTTTGGGCACCGTGCTCTCCGGCGCCTACATACAGCTCGAGCCCGGCAGCGGAGAGCCCGGTGCTCGCGAGTTCCAGGTCAGCGATCAGCCCCCCGTGGCCCCGGCCGACGCCGCCGGCCTGCGCGTCAACCTGGTCAGTCAGCTCGGCAACTCGCTGCGCCCCGGCGACCCTGTGACCTATCAGGGCTATACCGTGGGACGCGTGGAGGAGGTCGACTTCGATCCCGACAGCCGGCGCATGAACCAGCGGATCTTCATCGAAAGCCCCTATGATCGCCTGGTCACCGAAAACACCCGCTTCTGGTCGGCCAGCGGCGTCGACCTGCGCCTCGATGCGGATGGTTTTCGCGTCAATGTGGAGTCGATCGAGGCGCTGCTCGGCGGTGGCGTCACCTTCGGCGTCCCCGACGACCTGCCGCGCGGACGCCCCGTCGAGAATGACACCGAGTTCAGCCTCCACACCGACGAAGAGAGCGCACGCCAGGGCACTTTCGACCGCTACCTGGAATACGTGCTGCTGGTCGAGGACAGCGTGCGCGGCCTGTCGCGCGGAGCCCCGGTTGAGTTTCGCGGTGTGCGCATCGGGTCCGTGGCTGCCGTTCCATGGCGGTTCACCGCCAGCCAGCCCAATACCCGCGAAGGGTTTTCCATTCCCGTGCTGATCCGCATCGAACCGCAGCGCCTGGGCATCGAGAACGAGCAGATCGATCTGCAAGAGTGGGACGAACGCTTCCACCGCCTGTTCGAACGAGGGCTGCGCGCATCGCTCAAGTCGGGCAACCTGCTCACTGGTGCGATGTTCGTCGACATCAATTTCTACCGCGAGGAGGCGGAAGACTATACGGCGGCGACATTCAGCGACCGCGATGTCTTCCCCACCACTTCCACCGGTTTCGCCCAGATCGAGGCCCAGGTGACGAACTTGCTGGAGAAGCTCAACGCACTCGAAATCGAGCCGCTGCTGGCGGGACTCGACCGCAACCTCGCCACCTCCGAGGCCATGCTCAACGAGGTACGCGAACTGAGCGCATCATTGCAGGACGTCCTCGACGATCCCGGCACCCGCAATCTGCCCTCCAACCTCAACGACTCCCTGGAGGCGCTGCGCGAGACGCTGGAGGGCCTATCGCCCGATTCCAACGCCTATCGCGAGCTGACCGGCGCTGCCGAACGCCTGGAGCGCCTGATGCGCGACCTGCAACCGGTCACCCGTACGCTCAACGAGAACCCGCGCGCCCTGCTGTTCGACAGCCTCGAGGCAGAGGACCCACAGCCCAGGGCGCCACGCCGCGATCAATAGCGACAAGGAGCGATTCGTTATGCTGATGACAGAGTTCTCTTGCTGGAGCCCCGTATGAAGTCGATGCTCTGGTCGTTTCTCCTGGTCGGCGCGCTCGGGGTGAGCGGCTGCGCTTCGTCCACGCCACCGGCCAATCGTTTCATGTTGCCGGGCAGCGAGGCTGCGCCGACGCCGACCGGCCAGGCCGAATACGTGCTGCTGGTCCAGTCGCCTCGCCTGGCGCATTACCTGGACGTCGACGGCATCGTACTGCAACTCGACGACATCACCCTCAATGCCGCGCGCCAGCATCTCTGGGCAGAACCCTTGGGGCGACAGCTGGAACGCGGCTTGCGCACACGACTGGCCGAGCGCCTGCCGAACACCCGCGTGGTACGCGACGAAAGCGCTACGGGGCGCGGCAACGCCATGCGCCTGCGCCTGGAGGTCGATCGCTTCCAGGGTCGCCACGACGGCGTGGCCATCGCCAGTGGCCAGTGGCAATTGCTGGCTCCCGACGGTCGCCTGGTGGCCATGGAGCGCTTCCATGCCGAGACGGAGCTCGACGACGACGGCTACCCGGCACTGGTCCGCGCGCTCGGCCGCAGTTGGGATCGGGTCGCCGACGATATCGCCAGCGGGATACGCCGTGGCCGATAATGCACGACGTAGCTGCGCCATCGGCCAGGTTATGGCATACTGCCGCTCGCGGCGACCCGCAGTCCCTCCTGCCGCGCCCTGAACCGAATTTCTCACGCCCCGGCCCGGGACTGGCCATGTGTTCAATGCACATGGCGTGGCCAGGGCGCATCTGCGGAGACCGCATGACTTTTTCCGAACTCGGCTTACGAGCCGAACTGCTGCGTGCCGTCGAGGCACAAGGCTACACCACGCCGACCCCGATACAGCGCCAGGCCATCCCGGCGGTACTCGAAGGCGGCGACCTCCTGGCCAGCGCCCAGACCGGTACCGGCAAGACCGCCGGCTTCACCCTGCCGATGCTGCAGCGCCTGGCCGACGGCCCGCGCCCCGGCAAACGCCAGGTGCGCGCGCTGGTCCTGACCCCGACACGCGAGCTGGCCGCCCAGGTGGGTGAGAGCGTGGCCGATTACGGCCGCCACCTGACGCTGAAGAGCCACGTCATCTTCGGCGGCGTCGGGCAACAACCGCAAGTGGATGCCATTCGTTCGGGGCTGGACGTGCTCGTCGCCACTCCGGGTCGCCTGCTCGACCTGCACCAGCAGAAGCACGTGGACCTTTCCTGTGTGGAGATCCTGGTGCTCGACGAAGCCGACCGCATGCTCGACATGGGCTTTATCCACGATATTCGCAAGGTGCTTCGCCTGCTGCCCGAGAAGCGCCAGAACCTGTTGTTCTCCGCGACTTTCTCCGACGAGATCCAGGCGCTTGCGGGCAAACTGCTGGACAATCCCGAGAAGATCGAGGTGGCACGGCGCAATACCACGGCCGAGACCGTCGACCAGGCGATCTATCGTGTCGATCGTGACAAGAAGCGCGACTTGCTGGCTCACTTGATCACCCGCCACGGCTGGGATCAGGTTCTGGTCTTCACTCGCACCAAGCATGGTGCCAACCGCCTGGCCGAGCAGCTGTCAAAGCAGGACATCCCTGCCATGGCCATCCACGGCAACAAGAGCCAGTCGGCGCGCACTCGGGCGCTTTCCGCATTCAAGAGCGGCGAATTGCAGGTATTGGTGGCGACCGATATCGCCGCCCGTGGCCTGGACATCAGCGAACTCCCTCATGTGGTCAACTTCGAGCTCCCCAACGTCGCCGAAGACTACGTTCACCGTATCGGCCGTACCGGCCGCGCCGGCAGCGAAGGCCAGGCGGTATCATTGGTATGCGTCGACGAGCATGGCCTGTTGAAGGGCATCGAACGCTTGATCAAACGTGACCTGGAGAAGCGAATCGAACCGGGTTTCGAGCCCGATCCCAACGCCAGGCCCGAACCGATCGAGAATGGCCGCGGCCGAGGGGGCCAGCGCAATGGGGGGCAACGCCGACAGGGCGGCGCCACGCGTGGGCAGCCCGGCGAGAGCCGTAGCGACACCGAAACCCGCGCCCCGCGCCGGCGTCGCAGTCGGGCAAGGCGGGCCTGAGCGCGCGTTGCCCTGTGACTCGCTTGGTAGAAATCGTTGAAATGTGAGAAGTTATACGACGCCATGGCAGCGACGAGAGGCCCCCGGGGCCCGACGACACGCGCATCGACAAGCAAGGAGACTCGACCATGCTCAAGTGGCTGACCGGAAGGCAACCGATTCCGGTCTGGGTCATCAAGCAGATCGACGAGAAACTGCTGCACCTATGCGGACAGGGCAGCGTCGAGCCTCGCGCGAAGCGCAGCGATGTGGTCGAAGTGCTGCATGCCACCCGCTACGAAGGCGCCGTTTGCATGGCCAATGGCGTGGTGCTCAATGCGCGATTGTTCGCAGCCCTGGTACCGCTCGAGGCCCTGCAGCTGGACGACCGCGGCCACGCCCATTGGCGTGGCCGCGCCTGGCACGTCTCCCAGGTGCCTCAACGCTGCTGGACCTACGACGGCCGCCTGGTATGTCAGCGCCAGGTGCAAGGCAGCCAGGAAACGCGGGTCAGCGTCGAGGACGTATCGGGCATCAGCCGCCACATTCAAGAGGCGACGCTCCCCGGCTCAGTCGATTTCGGACCGCCCGGCGTCGATGAGCATCCGTTGATCGCACCGCGTGACGGTGGGCGTGGCGTATCCGCTCGCCACGAGCGTCGTTCCAAACGTTGGCGGGAACGCAATGACTGAAATTCGTCCCCCGATGCGTCACATTGCGCTTTTTTTGCTGCTGATGGTGCTGGTCGGGCTCAACCTGCGCCCCGCCCTCTCATCGCTCGCACCGCTGCTCGCCCGCATCCAGGCCGATACCGGCCTCTCCGCATTGGCCATCGGTGCTTTGACCACCCTTCCGGTCCTGTGCCTGGGTATCTTTGCACCGCTGGCCCCCTGGCTGTCCAAGCGAATGGGGCCGGAGGTCACCCTCTCGCTCGCCCTCGTCACGCTGATCCTCGGATTGCTGGCACGCAGCGCACCCTTCGTCCCGCTGCTGTTCCTGGGCACCCTGATGGTCGGGGCGGCGATCGGCGTTGCCGGCACGTTGCTGCCGGCGCTGGTCAAGCGGGAGCTGCCCGCCGGGGCTGACTTGATGACCGGCGTCTATACCATGGCCCTCTGTCTCGGCGGCGCCCTCGGTGCCGGGTTGAGCATTCCCCTGGCGGAGTTCTGGTCGGGTTGGCGCCCCAGCCTGGCCAGTTGGGCACTTCTCGGCGGCGTGGCGTTGGTGGCTTGGGTCACCCTGATGCCTCGCACCCCGCGCGGTACGACCGTTGCCACGCCCGGTGGCTCCATGCGGGACCTGCTCGGCCAGCCGCTGGCTTGGCAGGTGACGATCTATATGGGCACTCAGTCCTCGCTGGCCTATATCGTATTCGGCTGGCTCCCCACCCTGCTGCTACAGCGCGGCTACAGCGAGTCGGAGGCCGGCTGGCTGATGGCCGCTTCGGTCATGGTGCAGCTGATTTCAGCGCTGGGAGCGCCCTGGCTGGCGCGCCTGGGACGCGACCAACGTCCTGCTCTGCTGCTCGTCCTGGGTTGCGTTGCCGCCGGCCTGTGGCTGCTGTTGCTGGGCCCTCTCGCCTGGCGCTGGCTGGGCGTCGTGCTGCTCGGTCTGGGCCAGGGCGGTAGCTTCAGCCTGGCCCTGACACTGATCGTATTGCGCACGGCCAACTCGCGCTTGGCCGGCAAACTCTCGGGCCTCGCCCAGGGGGGCGGCTATACGTTGGCTGCCGCGGGACCGCTGGCGGTGGGCGTGCTGCTGCAATTGAAGGTGGGCATGGTCGCCATCACGGCAACCTTGCTGCTGATCGTCGCGGTGGCGGTCGGGTTCGCCATGCTGGCAGGGCGCAACCGGCGTCTCGACGTGGACCCCGAAGGACGCCTGGCCACTCGCTGAGCCGGATCTCGTCGCCGCCCAATGAGGCGGGCTTCTCTCTTGGGGGCACCGTCACCCCCCGGTGGATGAGAACCGCGGCGCCAGTCGCTATGATGGGGCCGCCTAGCCCGATTGATCTTATGTCGTCAGGAGCTTGCATGAACGTGATCCCCCTCGACGAGCGCCCTGTGTTGGTTCTCTACGCCGGCGGCACCTTGGGCATGGTCGCCACGCCGCAGGGCCTGGCTCCCGGAGACGATATGGAGGGGCGTTTGCGTCGCGCTCTCGATACGCTGCCGCCTACACGACAGGCCGGCCTGCCGCACTTCGTGTTCCGCGCGCTCGAACCGGCCATCGACTCCAGCGCAGCCACTCCCCGCGACTGGCAACAGCTGGGACGCAGCGTCGCCGCCGCCGTCGGCGACCACGCCGGCGTCGTGGTCCTGCATGGCACCGATACCCTGACATGGACGGCAGCCAGCCTGGCCTACCAACTGCAAGGGCTCGATCGTCCCGTGGTGGTCACCGGCGCCATGCTTCCACTCGAGGCAGAGGGCAGCGACGCGCTGGACAATGTCGAGCTGGCCCTGCGCTTCGCCGCCGAGCCCCGCCTGCAGGAGGTCGCGATCGCCTTTGCCGGTCGGCTGCTGCGCGGCGTTCGCACGCGCAAGCGGCATAGCGAAGCGCTGTCTGCCTTCGACAGCCCCGACTATCCGCCGCTGGGTGAGCGAGTCGACGCCGATGCCGTGCTCTTCCCCGGTCGTGGTCTCGAGGCTCAGCAGCGTGGCGCTCCACGGTTCGAGCTCCCCGATTATGGCCCGCTGGCCGAGGGCGGCGTCGTGCGTATCGCCCTGTGGCCTGGCATTCAATCCTGGCAGGTCGAGGCCTGGCTGGCCGATGATCGGGTCCGGGGCGGATTGCTGGAAGTGTGGGGAGCCGGCAACGTGCCGTCGGATCCGGCCCTGTTGGGCGCGCTGGCCCGAGCTGGCGGCGAGGGTAAGCTGCTGGCGGCCGTCAGCCAGTGCACCGCCGGCGGCCTCGCTCCGGGTCACTACGCCGCCGGCCAGGGGCTGGTCCAGGCCGGCGTGCTCTCCAGCGATGCGATGACCGCCGAAGCCGCGTTGACCAAGCTGGTCCATCTGCTGGCCCAGCCACTGGGGAACGACGAGCGCCGACAGCGCTTCCTCACTCCCTTGGTGGGGGAGCGTTGATTCGACGCCACGCACGGGCCAGCGATGACGGCAATGCGCGAGTTGCAGGTACGCACAGGAGGCGGTGATCCTCTCGATGCATCGTTGAGGAAACGCCGAGCGGCCCAACGTTTACGTCACGACGAGTTTGTTAGGATAACTTTGGGTCAATCAATAACAACCGACAGGCAGGGAACATCATGCCGCTCGATAGGATATCGACCGCCGCACATGACGGCGCGACTGGCCCCGCGACCTCCGATCTGCCCCCGCTTCCCGACGCCTTACGTCAGCGTCTGGCCGACTGCCGCAGCCTGCCCAGTCTGCCAGCTGCCGCGGCACGGGTCATCAACATCGCCCGCTCACCGGAGCCGCGCCTGGCGGACTATGCCCGCGCCATCGAGCAGGACCCGGCGCTGACCCTGCGCCTGCTCTCCATGGCCAACAGCGCCTTCTATTCGCGTGGCGGCAATCCCGTGACCAACGGTCTCGACGCCGTTTCCCGCATCGGACTCGACGCCACCCTGACGGCCGCCTTGAGCTTCGGCCTGCCTCGCCCCGGCTCAAGCGAAGCGCTCGAGTACGAGTACCTGTGCCAGCGCGCCGTCATTGCCGCGTCGGCTGCCCAGGAGCTAGCCCAGCACCTCTGCCCTCATGAGGCCGGGCAGCTTTTCACCACCGCCCTGCTGCAGGACATCGGCATTCTGGCGCTCGAGGCCGTGGATGGCGAACGTTACACCGACCACATCCCCGGAATTCGCCAGCATCAAAGCCTGGTCGATGCGGAGCTGGCGCTCTACGGCTGCGACCATGCGCTGGTCGGCGCCTGGTTGGCGCTCAGTTGGGGGGTGCCCGGCCCCATGGCAGCGGGCATCATCGCCAGCCACGGCCCCCTGATCGATGGCGACCCGCACTGTCTCTGCCTGCGCCTGTCGTGTCGTATCGCCGATTGCTGGCTGGCCGCCGACTCGGCCTCCGCCTTCAGCATCCTCCTGCGCCAGTTGGCCTCCCTGGCCTCGCTGGATATCGTCATGCTGATGACGGTCATGCAGGACCTCCAGCATCGACTGCCCTCGTTGGCCAAGCTGTTCGAGATCACTTGCCCGCCGGCCATCGACAGCCTGCACTTGCTGGCCGAAGCCAAGGAACTCCTCTTCGAGCAGAACCTGCGCATGACCATGAGACTCGCCGAGCAGCAGCGCGAGCTGGAGGCGCTACATGCCAGCCACGTCGCT
The DNA here is from genome assembly GCF_008297955.1 of Billgrantia pellis. Taxonomy (GTDB): domain Bacteria; phylum Pseudomonadota; class Gammaproteobacteria; order Pseudomonadales; family Halomonadaceae; genus Halomonas; species Halomonas pellis. The sequence continues at coordinate 239,954 of NZ_VTPY01000002.1, forward strand.
CTCGATGAGCAGCACCGCACCGATCATCTGACCCAGCTCGCCAATCGTACCTGGCTGGAAAAACGGCTCGATCAACATTTTGAATGCGCTCGTGCCGCCGATCAGCCGCTCTCGGTGATATTCATCGACCTCGACCATTTCAAACGCATCAACGATCGCTACGGCCATCGCTTCGGCGACGAAGTGCTGATTCACTTCGCCGCCGCACTCAATAATATGGTTCGGGAGAGTGATATCGCCGGTCGCTACGGAGGCGAGGAGTTCCTGGTCATCATGCCCAATACCCGCCGACAGTACGCCAGTCTCCTGGCCGACCGAATCCGAGAGTACCTGGCCACCCAACCCCTGGCCCGGGCTGATGGCGAGGCGCTTCACGTGACGGCATCGATCGGTATCGCCGACCTGGAAGATGGCGACTTCGATTGTGCCGCGTCGCTGGTCGATGCGGCCGATCAGGCCATGTATGGCGTCAAGCGCGGCGGCCGAGATGGCGTGGGGCATTACGAAGAACCCACCAACCCCGCTTCATGAATTCGCGTCGCGGGCATCTCACTCCGTGACGGCACGATTCACGACACGAACGTGATGACAGGAGAACCATGTCAGAGGGCGGCCATTTGGCCGCCCTCCTCGTGACGCTCGATGGGTACAGAGCGGCAAGAGAGCCCTAGCCATGCAGATCGCGCATCAACAGCGCGAACTCGATGCGCTCCGGTGCAATGGCCTCGCCCGGCACGGGAATACGCACCACGTGACCGGAACCCGGTGCCGCCTGCACCGATTCGCCACGCTTGTTCTCGATACACGCAAGGCTGAAGCGTCGATTGCCACCGGGCAGCATCAGCTCCATGCCATCGCCGACCTCGAAGCGGTTCTTGACGTCCACCTCGAGCACGCCGCGGTCGGGGTCGTAGCCGATCACCTCGCCGACGAACTGCTGATGCACGCCGACCGAGTTGCCTCGCTCGTAGTTCTGGTATTCATCGTGCACGTGACGACGATAAAACCCCTCTGTGTAGCCGCGATTGGCCAGGTTGTCGAGCTCGTCCATCAGGCGCATATCGAAGGGACGCCCCGCCACGGCGTCGTCGATCGCGCGACGATAAACCTGGGCGGTGCGCGCCACGTAGTAGTGCGACTTGGTGCGTCCTTCGATCTTGAGCGAGGTGACGCCCATCTCGGTCAACCGGGGCACGTGCTGCACCGCGCGCAGATCCTTGGAGTTCATGATGTAGGTGCCGTGCTCGTCCTCGTAGATCGGCATCAGTTCGCCGGGACGAGTGGCGTCCTCGATCAACGCCGAGAGTTCGTCCTGGCCTTCGACGCCACCGGCGGTCGCCGTGCTCTCGAAGCGTGGGCTACCGCCACCGGAAGCGATCAGTCCACCCATCCGCCCAGCCTGCCCTGGCGTCCAGACACCGCTCGCGGCATGGGCGGCCGCCGAGTTGGCCGGCACCAGGTCACCGGTCTCGTCCTGGGCCGCGGCTACGGTGTTGTACTTCCAACGGCAAGCATTGGTACAGGTTCCCTGGTTGGGATCACGGTGGTTGAAGTAGCCGGAAAGCAGGCAGCGTCCGGAATAGGCGATGCACAGCGCACCGTGAATGAAGGTCTCGATCTCCAGGTCGGGACACTCGGCACGGATCTCGGCGATTTCCTCGAGGGACAGCTCCCGCGACAGAATAATGCGGCTGATGCCCTGACGCTGCCAGAACTTCGCCGCGGCCCAGTTGACCACGTTGGATTGCACCGAAAGGTGGATCACCTGATCGGGCCAACGGTCACGAATCATCATGATCAGCCCCGGGTCTGACATGATCAGCGCGTCGGGACCCGCCTCGATCACCGGCTCCATGTCACGCAGGTAGGTCTTCAACTTACTGTTGTGCGGCGCGATGTTCGAGGCGACGTAGAACTGTTTGCCGCGCTCGTGAGCATAGGCGATGCCCTTGTGCAGATTGTCGATCTTGAAATCGTTGTTGCGCACGCGCAGTGAGTAGCGCGGCTGACCGGCGTAGACGGCATCGGCACCGTAGGCGAACGCATAACGCATGTTCTTGAACGTCCCCGCGGGGGAGAGCAGTTCGGGAGCTTTCATAAAGGGTCACCGTTTGCAGGACGATGCGAGATTACCTGAGAACTGGCTATGCTCGGCCAGGCAGGCTCGAAAGTCGACAAGGGGCGGAAATTATAGCAGCACGAGCACCCTGCCAGCATCATCAGGCCACGTGCACTTGTTTTTCCGGTCGAGTAAACTGACGCCCGCCGGACCGGATCCCGGCGCCTCGCGCACCGCGAGGAGCGATAAATTCTCCGATACCGAGTCTCGACATGCCCAACCTATCCGCCAAAGCCACCGTGGTGATCTACTCCGGCGGCATGGATTCCTTCACCGTTCTCCACCGCGCGTTGCGCGAGGGGCTCGACGTTTCCGCTCTCTCCTTCAACTACGGACAGCGCCACGCCCGTGAACTCGAGGTGGCAGCACGCGTCTGCCGGCAGCTCGGCGTGGCTCACCAAGTGGTCGATATTCGTGCGATCCACGGACTGATCGACGCCTCGGCGCTGACCGACACCCACCAGGCCCTTCCCGAAGGTGACTACGGCGAAGAGAACCTCGCCGCCACCGTCGTGCCCAATCGCAACATGGTGCTGCTCTCGCTGGCCATTGCCAAAGCGGTCAACATCGGCGCCGGCCGCGTCGACTACGGCGCTCACGGCGGCGATCATGTCCTCTACCCCGACTGCCGTCCCGAATTCGTCGAGCGCATGAATGCCGTGGCCGGTATCGCCAACTTCTCGCCGGTCGAGATCCACGCGCCCTTCCTGCACGCCAGCAAAGCGGACATTCTCGCCGCCGGGCTAGCCATGGGGCTCGACTATGCCGACACCTGGACCTGTTATCGCGGCGAACATCTGGCCTGTGGGCGCTGCGGCAGTTGCCGCGAGCGCCTGGCGGCGTTCGCCGCCAACGGCGCCACCGATCCTCTTGGCTATGTACCGCCGCACGACACACGGGCGGGAGAGCACTGATGTATCATGTCAAGGAAGCCTTCTATTCGCTACAGGGCGAAGGGGCGCGTACCGGCCGCGCCAGCGTCTTCTGTCGTTTCAGCGGTTGCAACCTGTGGTCGGGGCGCGAAGCGGACCGGGCGCATGCCGCCTGCCGCTTCTGTGATACCGATTTCGTCGGTACCGACGGTCAGCATGGCGGGCGCTTCGCCACATCCGAGGCCCTGGCGACACACCTTCAGGCGCTATGGCCCGAAACGCCGGGTGCCGCTGCACCCTACGTGGTTTTCACCGGCGGCGAACCGTTGCTGCAACTCGACGCGGCGCTGATCGACGCCCTCCATGCGCGCGGCTTCGAGGTGGCGGTGGAAACCAACGGCACGCTGCCGGCGCCTGCCGGGATCGACTGGCTCTGTGTCAGCCCCAAGGGCCACTCGCCGCTGGCGCTGACTGCCGGCGACGAACTCAAGCTGGTTCACCCTCAGGCCGACGCGCCACCCGACCGCTTCATCGGACTCGCCTTTCGCCACTTTTTCCTGCAGCCCATGGATGGCGCTCCCGCGGGTGAGCGCGTCGACCACCTGGCCAGCACCGTGGCGTATTGCCTGGCACATCCACAGTGGCGGCTGTCTCTGCAGACCCACAAGATCGCGGGAATCGACTGATGACGCTTTTCGTCAACCGCTTGACCCAACTCGACGTCTCGCTCTGGTGCCCGCAGCGCGGCCTGATCGGTGCCAGCTGGCAGGTCGACGCCGAACTCGACGGTGAACTCGGCGAGGATGGCATGTTGTTCGATTTCGGCGCGGTAAAGCCCTGGATCAAGTCACGGCTGGATGCCGGCATCGACCACACCCTGCTGGTCCCGACTCGCGCTCCGGCCATCGAGATCGCCGAGTGCGGCGAAGGGCTCAGCGTGTGCACAGCCCTGCCTTACCCCATGGAGATCCGTGCTCCACGACAAGCCTTCACCTTGTTGCCCTGGCAGGAAATCGCCCCGCAGCGCCTCGGCGACCATCTCGCTCGCGAGCTGATGAAGCGACCTCCTTCGCGGGTGAGCGACATCCGCCTGCGCTTGCGTGACGAGGTCATCGACGGCGCCGCTTACACCTACAGCCACGGGCTAAAGCGTCATGTCGGAAATTGCCAGCGCATTGCTCATGGTCATCGCTCGCGCCTGCATATCTGGCAGCGTGGCGAACGCTGCCCGGCGCTGGAGCAGGAGTGGGCCTCCCGGTTGAATGATCGATACCTGGTGGATGCGGAGGATATTCTCTGCCGCAACGAGCCCGAATGGCGCCACACCCTGACCAGCCGTTATCGCACCGACCAGGGCCGCTTCCATCTGCGGCTGCCGCTGGACCGCTGCATCGCCCTGCCCGGCCCGACCACGGTCGAACACATCGCAGCCTGGCTGGCCCAGCGCATCAGGGAGGAGACGGGGACAGCGACCCGCGTGCAAGCCTTCGAAGGCATCGACAAGGGCGCCATCGCCGAGGCGCGGACATGAGCGACCGGAACAGCGGCACGAGCCGGAGGCTCGCCCGGGCAGGCTGTCGTCCGGGCTGCGGCGCCTGCTGCATAGCGCCATCGATCAGTTCACCGATCCCCGGCATGCCGCAAGGGAAGCCAGCCGGGATACGCTGCGTGCAGCTCGACGAGAACCATCTCTGCCGCCTGTTCGGCGACCCGCGCCGGCCTGCGGTGTGCCACCGCTTCGACTACGATCCCGAACTGTGCGGTAACGACCGCGACCAGGCGCTCGAGCGGATCGCCCTGTTGGAACACGGCACCGCCTAGGGTCCGGGCGCCCTGCTTCATTCGTTATCGATGGTCACGCGACCTTCCACATCGCTCGCCTGTAGCTGCCTGCGATCGAGCAGCGTGCGCCAGCGGATCAGCACCGGAGCATCGCTGTGGCTGACCCGACTCAACAGCTCGCGGAAAAGCTCCCGCGCCGATTCGTCATGACTGTCGATCAGGGTCAGCCAGGCTTCCATGGCGCAAAGCTCCTGATGCCGATTTTCGTGCAGGCGGGCACATTCCAACGCCTGCTCCACCAACCGCCGCACCTCGCTCGCGGGGCGACCCAGGCAGTGTCGCACCCGCGCCAATTGCACCGCCAGTTCGGGTACGAACAGCGTGCTGCGCTCACGGGCGATCAGCAGGCACTGGTCCAGGTAGTCCTCGGCGCGGCTGAATTCGTCCACGGCAATGCAGGCGTCGCTATACCACAGCGTCGGCCGATGGTAGCGGTCGCGACCGGTGATCTCACCGAGTTCCTCCTGAGACAGCTCCATCGTCGTCAGGCCGTCGCGGTCGCCCGAGAGCGCGCGACGCCATCCGAGCACGCCTTGCGCCGAAACCTGCCATAGATGCAGATCGGGGGTTTCGGTCAGCGCCACGGCCTGCTCGGCGCGACGAGCAGCCAGATGCACATGCCCGAGCTGGCGATAGAGCGCAGCGGCGAACAGCAGCGCCATGGCCAGCGAGCCCGGGTGGCCGATCCGCTCGGCAAGGCGAATGGCGGCTTCCACCTGCTGCTCGGCGCGGCGATAGTCGCCACGCAGGCAGATCGTCCAGCCTTGGAAGCAGGCTGCCGCCACCTGAGGATGCTCGGAGAACGGCAGCCACTCGATCATCATCGGCTGTTCGAGCGGCGCGATCTCCTCGAGATGATCGAAGGCCTGCCCGATACGTCCTGCCCAGTACTCGCAGTTGGCCCGGGCGTAATCGGCCAGACGCTGATAGCGAGAATCCTCGAGCTTGCCTGCAATGGTGGCAAGGCTGGCAGCCAGCGAGAAGGCATCGGCATGTGCATGGCGCTGGCTGCAGCCGACCCACAACCCCCACTTGACCAAGAAGGCCTGCTCCAGGTCCTCGGCGTCCTCGGCATGGCAGCCCTCTTGCTGCAACAGCAACTCGCGCGCCCGCACGAAGCTCTCGTGCGCGGTGGGCGAACCGTGCCCCTCCAGGGCGAAGGCGGCCTGGCCGCGCACGGTGAGCAGACTGATTTCACGCTCAGCCTGGTCCTCCACGTGACGCAGGCTGGCCAGACCGAAGTCGGCCATCTTCATTGCTGTGCGATTGGCACTGACCTTGAGCGCCTCGCGTGCCGCCAGCTCGAAATAGCGCGCCCCGCGGGCGTAATGGCCGCTGCGTCGCAGATGAGTGGCGAAGTCGCCCGGATGACGACCGATCCACATGGGAAAGCGTTCTTCGATCAGGCTGACCACCTGCCGGTGAATGCGCACCCGCACGTCACGTGGACAGGAGAGATAGGCGGCTTCCTGCAGTAATTGATGACTGAACTGGAATTCGCGGCAACCGCCCTCGCCGCCAACCGACTCGATGATCTCCAGCCGGCGCATCTGCTCGAGGGCACGATTGAGCTGTGACATTTCCCAGCCGCTGCACTCGGCGAGAAAGTCGAGCCGAAAGCGGCGGCCCAGTACCGCGGCGATATGAGCCACTTCGCGATGGCCATCCAATTGATCGATACGCCCGGCCAGCAGGCCCAACAGGCCACGCGGAAGTTCGTCGAGATGCACGCTGCGCCCTTCGCGACGATCCATCTCCAGACGCCTGCAGATCTCCTGCATGTAGAGCGGCACGCCGTCGCAGCGCTCGATGATCTGCCCCCGGAGCCGCGGACTGAGATGCAGTCGGTAGCGCCGTGCCAACTGCGACAGCAGCCGCGACGACTGCATCGCATCGAGATGGCTCAAGGTAACCTGCTGATCCCAATGCAACCGCGTCGGCAGCGCCTCGCGGCCATGATGACTGGCGACCAGCAGGAAGGCGCAATTGATCGGCAGGCGCGCCTGTAGCCCGGCCAGCACACGAAACGAGGGCTCGTCGAGCCACTGCAGGTCATCGATCATCAACACTTGGGTGCGTTCGATCGACTGACGCTCGATGACCCGGCACAGCAGCGCAACGACCTGGTCCACCGCTTCGCCGCTCTTGGCCAGTCGCGCCACCTCGTGCGTCTCCCTGACTCCCAGCGCCTCTTCCAGCAGGCTGCGCTGATCGGAACTGAAGTCGAGATCGGCCTCGTCGAGCAGCTCGGTCAGGCGGGCGGCATCGAGCTTGTCGTCCAACCGCCAGCGCAGCAATGCCCGGGCGACTCCGTATGGCTCCAGAACCGACAGACGTGTGGTGGGCTGCCAGCAGATGGCGGCGTCACGACTCAGTTCGAGCTGGCGAAAGCCGACCATCAGCGCCGACTTGCCCATGCCCGAGGCGCCGCGCACCAGCACGCTCTGGCGCAGCCCGATACCTGCCCGCGCCAGGGCATCGCGCAGCACCCTGAGCGGCGCTTCGCGGCCGATCAGGCTCGGCGGCATCGCATCGCGTCCGCCTTCGTTTTGTCCCAGCACCAGCGCACGCAGTCTCACGCGGCCGTCGCTCGCCACCAGCCGCGACGACAATCGCGGCTGCAGGTCCAGCGCCGGCGGCATGTGCTGGCTCGCTTCCTGGGAAATGACCAGTTCACTGCCTTCGGCGGCACTCATCAGCTCCAACGAGCCTTGGGTCACCTGGCCCAGCGGATCGACCAACTGGCGCTCGGGCAGATAGACGACACGGCCGCTGTTGAGTCCGGCCGCCAGTTCGATGCGCGGTGGCTCCTCTTCGCCGCTCCAGTGTCGTGCGATCTCGTCGGGCAGCACGCGTCGGCAATGCTCGTAGAGCGCTACCAGTTCGGCCAGCTGGTGCGCCGGACCATGAGTACCGAAGCAGGCCAACCCCAGGCCGCCGGTGGCTCCAGGAAGCCAGAAGCCGCCGAGGTGATGGCACTGCTGCTCCAGCCAGCGCATCAATTCGATCTGCAGCGCCAGACAGGCACGCGTCTCGTCGCGGGCAGAGAACTCCCCTTTCACGCGCAGGCGAATGGCCATGACGGATAGCTGCCGCTGCTCGATCTCATCTTCACGCAGGGGCGAGCTGCCGGCGGCCAGGGTGCGTGAGAAAGCACCTTGCGGAGAGAGGCCCTGCAGGTCGGGACTGCCGTCGGACCAGTAGCGCGCCAACTGCAGAAAACTGGGCTCGGGCTGCTGCCCGGATAGCGCCAGCAACTGCAGATAGGCATTGTACTGCTCGTGGGCGGCGGCCAACTGCCCCTGCTCGGCGAGCTGGCGTACCAGGCGCTCGTGAAACGGTCCATAGCCGGAGAAGCGGCTCACCAGCGCATGCAGCAACGCATCGGGCACCTCGCTGTGGTGCTCCAGCACGCCCTCGGCGAAACGGATCACCCGCTGGCGCCATTCATTGCGCAGCTGGACCAGCCAGCGCTGGAATTCAGTGCATGCGGGTAACTGCAACTCCTCGACGAGATCACCGCGGTAGCGTCCGAGCAACTGCTCGAGTGTCACGACATCCCGTGGCCCCTCCAGCAGTTGCTGCAGCTCGTGCAGGTCGAAACGCCAGCTGTCGGGACGGCGGAAGGCAATGGTCTGCCGCGAAACCACCAGCACCCGTTCGGCCTCCTCGCCCAGCGACTGACGCAGGCAATGGAGAGCATGGCGCAGATTGGTACGGCCGGAGGAGAGCCCTTGATCGGGCCATAGCAGCTCGGCCAGGCTGGCCCGGTTGACGGGTTGCTGATGCAGCAACAGGTAGACCAGCAGCGCCTTGACCTTGTCGTAGCTGAACTGGGTGAGGACGTCGTCCCCCAGCGTCAGTGAAAACTGGCCGAACAGCGCCAGATGATCCCAATCACTGTTATGCACGATCTCTGAAGCGTCCTGCATGACGGAACCCTGCGTGGCAAAGTGGCAGTGTCAGTCCGGCACCCCACTATGGAAACGAAACGCCGTGTCCGGCGTGACTATTAGTTGTGATTCGCAGCCTGCGAAGAAGGCCACACGCTCGTCGATCGGCACCACGGACAGGTGCCGCGCCAGCATGAGGTAGTCTTCGTAGTGACGGCCCTCCGACTTAACCAGAGTGCGGTAGAACTTGGCAAGGTCGTCGTCCAGGTGTGGAATCAGCCTGGCGAACCGTTCGCAACTACGGGCCTCGATGAAGGCGCCGATAATCAGGATATCGACCAAGCGGTCGGGATCTTGAGGCCGGACATGGCACCTCAGACCTTCGGCGTAGCGCGATGCGCTGAGGTGCCGGTAGACGATTCCCCGGCTCTCCATCAGCTTTACCACCTGCTCGAAATGCAACAGCTCCTCGCGAGCGAGCTGCGACATCTTGGTCAGCAGCAACGGCTGGTCGACGTAACGGTAAAGCAGGCTCATGGCGGTCGACGCCGCTTTCTTCTCGCACTGGGCGTGATCGATCAATAGCAGTTCGGGGTTTGCCAGCGCCCAATCGACCCAGGCATCGGGCGTGGGGCACGCAAGGAAGGCAAGCAGGTCCGGCGGCAGCTCGACGTCATGACGGGTCGCTTCGAGGATATCGGGCATGGTTCTCGGCTCGGGATCTTTGGGTAGGCGGTCAGGTACCAAAACCAGGTCGGCAATCGTCGGAGGGGGAGCGGGACACCGGCAGGTCGAGTCGGCGACGGTCCGCCTCCTCCAAAAGTCGCGCGTTAAGATGCGCGTGCAGCTCGCCAGCAGTGAGCCCGGCTGCCGCCCCGAGCGGCTCCAGTCCATAGCAACGCAGGTCGCGAATGCGATCGCGACCGACGCGCAGCAGTTCGATCGCGCGTGACAGCGGTGGCTGGTCGGGACGGAAACGGATGCGATGACGACGCATTTGGCGCTCAAGGCTGGCCGCGTCGTCGACGCGCAGAAAATGGGCGGCAACCCGCTCACGCAGGGCGTCCAACGCCGCCATGCGCTCGGCACGCTGCTCGGCGGTCAGTTCGAACCACTCGCCGATCTCGCTGTCCGCCCGCTGGCAGCCGCGGCATACGCTGTCGCCCAGGGTGGTAGAACAGAGCCCCACACAGGGCGAGGCGATATGCGAATTCATAGGCGCTCCCCCAATACTTCTGTGCTCATGGTAACGCGCCCCGGCCCGGGTGGCACCCTGAAGTTGGACGAACGTCCCGTTGGGCGACATCGCGGCGACCAAAGTCTAGGCCCCGGCCGGGAGGGCCAACTTAACATTGTCGACAGTTTCCCGTAGAATCGCGCCACCCAGTGACTACGGTTGTTTCACCCGCCAAGGCAGTCTTTTCGCCGATGTTCATCGACGTATCGACCTGCTTTGGGCAATACACCAGATGAGGGCCCCAACGTGCTTGAAGCCTATCGCCAACATGTCGAAGAACGCGCCGCCGAGGGCATCCCGCCGAAGCCCCTGAATGCCGAACAGGTCGCCGCACTGGTCGAACTGCTGAAGACCCCGCCGGCCGGCGAGGAGGAATTCATTCTCGACCTGTTGACCAACCGCGTTCCGCCGGGCGTCGATGAGGCCGCCTACGTCAAGGCCGGCTTCCTGACCGCCGTCGCCAAGGGCGAGGCGCAGTCGCCGCTGGTCGACAAGGTGCACGCCGTCAAGCTGTTGGGCACCATGCAGGGCGGCTACAACATCGCCACCCTGGTCGAACTGCTGGACGACGACGAGTTGGCCAAGGAGGCCGGCGAGCAGCTCAAGCACACCCTGCTGATGTTCGACGCCTTCCATGACGTGGAAGAGCGCGCCAAGGCCGGCAACGCCGTGGCCCAGGAGGTGCTACAGTCCTGGGCCGATGCCGAATGGTTCCTCTCCAAGCCGGCGCTGGCCGACAAGATCACCCTCACCGTCTTCAAGGTACCGGGCGAGACCAACACCGACGACCTGTCGCCCGCCCCCGATGCCTGGTCGCGCCCCGACATTCCGTTGCACGCCAATGCCATGCTCAAGAACGAGCGAGAAGGCATCGAGCCCGAAGTGCCGGGCACCACCGGCCCGCTCAAGCAGATCGAGGCAGTGAAAGCCAAGGGCTTTCCGGTCGCCTACGTCGGCGACGTGGTCGGTACCGGCTCCTCGCGCAAGTCCGCCACCAACTCCGTGCTGTGGTTCTTCGGCGACGACATTCCCAACGTTCCGAACAAGCGCGCCGGCGGCTTCTGCTTCGGCGGCAAGATCGCCCCGATCTTCTTCAATACCATGGAAGACGCCGGCGCCCTGCCCGTGGAAATGGACGCCTCCAAGCTCGCAATGGGCGACGTGATCGACGTCTACCCCTACGAAGGCAAGGTATGCAAGCACGGCACCGATGAAGTGGTGTCCACTTTTGAACTCAAGACCCAGGTGATCCTCGACGAGGTGCGCGCCGGCGGCCGTATCCCGCTGATCATCGGTCGCGGTCTGACCGGCAAGGCACGCGAGGCGCTGGGCCTGTCCCAGTCCGATGTGTTCCGCCTGCCCGAACAACCCAAGGACACCGGCAAGGGCTTTACCCTGGCCCAGAAGATGGTGGGCAAGGCCTGCGGTATGGAAGGTGTGCGCCCGGGCATGTATTGCGAGCCGAAAATGACCACCGTGGGGTCCCAGGACACCACCGGCCCGATGACACGCGACGAACTCAAGGACCTCGCCTGTCTCGGCTTCCAGGCCGACCTGGTGATGCAGTCCTTCTGCCACACCGCAGCCTACCCAAAGCCGGTCGATGTGGAGACCCACCATACCCTGCCCGACTTCATCATGAACCGCGGCGGCGTCTCGCTACGCCCGGGCGACGGCATCATCCACAGCTGGCTCAACCGCATGCTGCTGCCCGACACCGTGGGCACCGGCGGCGACTCGCACACTCGCTTCCCGCTGGGCATCTCGTTCCCGGCCGGCTCTGGCCTCGTCGCCTTCGCCGCCGCCACCGGCGTGATGCCGCTGGACATGCCGGAATCGGTGCTGGTGCGCTTCAAGGGCAAACGCCAGCCGGGCGTCACCCTGCGCGACCTGGTCCACGCGATTCCCTACTACGCCATCAAGCAGGGGCTGCTGACCGTCGAGAAGTCCGGCAAGAAGAACGCCTTCTCCGGCCGCGTGCTGGAGATCGAAGGCCTTGAGGATCTCACCGTCGAGCAGGCCTTCGAACTCTCCGACGCCTCCGCCGAGCGCTCCGCCGCGGGCTGTACCATCACCCTGTCCGAGGAGAGTGTCTCCGAGTACCTGCAGTCGAACATCACCCTGCTCAAGTGGATGATTGCCAATGGCTACGGCGACAAGCGCACCATCGAGCGCCGCATCCTGGCCATGGAGGAGTGGCTGGCCAACCCGAGCCTGATGCGCGCCGACAAGGACGCCGAGTACGCCGAGATCATCGAGATCGACCTGGCGGAACTCAAGGAACCGGTACTCTGTGCTCCGAACGACCCGGACGACGCCCGCCTGCTCTCCGATGTCGCCGGCGAGAAGATCGACGAAGTCTTCATCGGTTCGTGCATGACCAACATCGGCCACTTCCGCGCCGCGGGCAAGCTGCTCGAGAAGCAGCCGGCCGGCAGCCTGAAGACCCGCCTGTGGCTGGCGCCGCCGACCAAGATGGACCAGCACCAGCTGACCGAAGAGGGATACTACGGTATCTACGGCCGCGCCGGAGCACGCATGGAAATGCCGGGCTGCTCGCTATGCATGGGCAACCAGGCCCGTGTTGCCGCCAAGAGCACCGTGGTCTCGACCTCCACCCGCAACTTCCCCAATCGTCTGGGCGACGGCGCCAATGTCTATCTGGCGTCGGCCGAGCTGGCGGCGGTCGCTGCGGTGGAGGGCCGCCTGCCTACCGTCGCGGAGTACCAGCGCTACATGGGCGAATTCGACGCCATGGCCGGCGAGATCTATCGTTACATGAACTTCCATGAAATCGAGGAGTATCAGTCTGCCGCTTCCAACGTGATTCCGGTCGCTCAGGAAGCCTGATCCCCACCTTTCGACTCCGATGCTCGCACCATCGAAGGCCCTCGGCAGCCGAGAGCCAGAGCCGATGAACGAAGCGCCCTTCGGGGCGCTTTTTTATTGACCTCTTGTCCCGCTGACTCCTCGTCCGCATGACATGTCGTCCAGGACCGTCGCTGGTGGTACGTTTCGTTACGCATACTGCCTTGAGCGCCCCCCACCGCAAGACTACGTTATAAATGCCTGTATGCGAGGCTGACGAAACCATTGGCCTGACTTCCGCATGCACAGGAAAGGGGATTTTCAAGGCTAGGGACTTTCAAGGAGTCAGAACATGACACGTCATACGCTCCTCACCATAACGTTCGCCTCCACTTCACTACTCATCGCCTCGGCTCATGCCCAGAGCAACGCGCCCCATGAGCGCTATGCCTATCTAGGTGTGGGCACCGGCTTCAGCTCGCTGGAGAACGATCGGGAGGAAGTGGACAATTTCATCGATGCCGGTGCCAGCGATTTCGACCTTGACGACGACGACAATGTCTGGAAAGGCTTCGTCGGCTATCAATTCAACCGCTACATGGCAGTAGAGGCGTTCTACACCGATCTGGGCCGCGTTCAACTGCGCGGCAACGACGTTGCCAACACCGACCTGGAATCCACCGCCTATGGCGCCAGCCTGGTCGGGCAGTTGCCGCTGACCAGCTGGTTCGCTCCGTTCGCCAAGATAGGGGCGGCCAAATGGGAGACAGACGTGGACGGCAATCTCGGCGATGCCAGCCTCGACCTGGAAGATAACGACGGCGTCGATCCGGTTTACGGTCTGGGCGCCCAATTCACCTTCAGCCCGGTGCTGATCCGCGCCGAGTACGAACGCTACGACTTCGACAACGATTACACCATCGATTCCTTTACCGCCTCGGTAGGCCTGCGTTTCTGACTCTCCCCTCGACCGAAGACGCCGGGCTTGACCGGCGTCTTCGCGTGCGGCCTCGACCAAACGACGACGGCCGGACCAGACGATCCATGGCATCATCCGGCTACGCATCCATGACAAGGAGCCTTCAATGAGCGCCATCATCACCCCCGACATCTGCGACGCCCATCCCGACGTAGAGGTTCTCGACCCCATATTCATCAACTTCGGGGGACGCGATGCTTTCTGCGGCCCGATTCGCACCGTCAAGTGCTTCGAGGACAACTCCCGCGTGAAGGAGGCTGTCGCCGAACCCGGTGAGGGTGCCGTGCTGGTCGTGGACGCCGGGGGGTCTCAGCGCTGCGCCATGCTCGGCGATATGCTCGCCGAACAGGCCGTCGACAACGGCTGGGCCGGCGTGGTCATGTACGGCTGCGTTCGCGACGTCGACGTGCTGGCCGAGACAGATCTCGGCGTACAGGCGCTCGGCTCGCATCCGCGCAAGAGCGAGAAGCGCGGCGAAGGCGTGCGCGACATACCGGTCACCTTCGCCGGTGTCACACTGAAGCCGGGGCAATGGCTCTATGCCGACAACAACGGCATCGTGGTGGCCGACGAACGCCTGCCGCTCGAAGCATAAACCGCCTGTAGGCCATGGCTTTCTTGCCCTTCGCACGAGTGCGATGCCACTCTAAGCGTATGATTTCCAGCCAGGAGCCAACGCCTTGATATTGTCATCCTTGGGCGTGGACGTGCTACGCAGCCTGCGCGAACACCTGCGTCCCTTGGTGGCGTATCATCTGTTCTTCACCCTCCTGGCCTCGAGCCTGCTGCTGCCGGCCGTGGCCTGGACCCTGACCGAACTGCTCGGCCGCTTCGATCGTCCCGTCATTACCAATGCCGAACTGCTCGACCTGCTGCTCAGCCCCGGGGGGGTACTGTGGTTGCTGGCTGCGGTCGGGCTGACCTTTCTCATTCTCTATCTGCAGCAGGCCGGCATGATCCTCGTCGCCATCCGGCGTCACGACAACCACCTGCGTCTTGCCTTCGTTGCCCTGTGGCAAACCGTGCATCGCCTGCCGGCGCTGATCGGCTTGGTGCTACTGCAAGTGGGCGCCCACCTGCTCCTGCTCGTCTTGGCTGCACTGCTGTTGGTCTGGCTCTATGGCGTCATCATCGGCGACCTCGATCCCTACTATGTGCTACGCATCCGGCCGGCAGTCTTCTGGCAGTACGTGGCCTTGGCCGCCCCGCTCTGTCTGGGCTGGGTCATGCTCGCCGCCATGCTCTACGTCCGCTGGATACTGGCCCTGCCGGTGGCCACGCTGGAGAGCCTCGGACCTCTCGCCGCGCTGCGTCGCAGTCGAGTCCTGACTCAGGGGCACCGCGCCGCGGTCGCGCTAGTCGTGATCGCCATGCTGCTGGCCATTGTCGCCTTGCCTCTCGCCGCCAGCACGCTGTTCGATCGCGTCTTCACGCCACTGCTGTGGTGGTTGCCGGAGCGCAACGTGGTGCTGATTCCCGCCATGCTGGCCTACGTTGCCGGTTACGTGCTGGCGACGTTGGCCATCACTTTCGTCGGTATCGCCGCCAATGCGCTGCTCTCGGCCTGTCTTTACCTACGCCTGGCCCACCAGGAACCACGCCCCACCCCACCGCCACCCGGCGCCCACCCCGGCCGGCTCGCCTGGGGAGTCGAGCTCACCGTGCTGTTGTTCGCCCTGCTGCAAGCCTGGTGGATCGTCAACAGCTTCGAATTGCGCGACGACGTTACCATCATCGCGCATCGTGGAAGTTCGATGACGGCACCGGAAAATACGTTGGCAGCCGTAGAGAGGGCGATCGAGGATGGCGCTCACTACGTGGAGATCGACGTGCGCCTGACCGCCGACGGCGAAGCGGTGCTCTACCACGACCGAAGCCTTCAGCGCCTGACGGGCGATCGGCGCAACCTGAGCGACCTCACACTGGATGAGCTCCAGCAATTCGATGTCGGCCAATGGTTCGGAGATGCCTACGTGGGCGAGCGCATTCCCAGCCTGGACGAAGCGCTGCAGGCCGTGCGTGGACGTAGCCAATTGATGATCGACATGAAGCCCGATTCCGGGGCGGAGGAGGCCTTGGTGGATGCGGTGCTTGCCGCATTGGAAAGGGAGACCGTGGGCCGCCGCGACTGCATCGCCCGCGTCAGCCCTGCGAATGCCGCCCGCTGCGGCAATCCCAACGTGATCGAAGAGACGCGCCTGGCGGTGATGTCGCCTGCCGTCATCGAGGCGATCAAGGAGCGCGAACCGGCCCTGCGCGTGACCCTACTGGCCCAACTGGTCATGCCAGGCACGTTGGATAGACGCAGTTTCGACGCCCTGGGGTTACGCCACAACCGTATCACGGAGAATGAGATCCGGCTGGCGCGGGCGCTGGGTTACGAAGTGCACGCCTGGACGGTCAACGATCCGGCGCGCATGTCGCAATTGGTCGATCTGGGTGTGGATGCGGTCATCACCGACCATCCCGATCGTCTCGCCGAACTCATCGCGGACCGCCGCGAGCTCAGCGACGGCGCCCTGCTGCTGGTGAAACTGCGCAACTGGTTGCGCCGCTGACCTCAGTCCCCCATCACCACGCCTTCCCGGCGCGGATCGGCGCCACCGAAGAAACCGTCCTCCGTGCGCTGGATCGCCTGCAGTCCGCTGGTCAATTCACGCTCGCTGGCCTCGTGCCCCAAGGCATTGAGCGATTCGATCACCGCCGCGGGAAAGCGTCCCTCTTCCAGGAAAGCGGGACCGCCCAGCGTAATGGCGTGAGGCAGATCGAGCGCCTCCTGCGCATCGAGCCCCCAATCCAGCATCGCCACCAGCGCCTTGGCTGTATAGTGGATGATCGCGGCACCGCCGGGAGAACCGAGGCTGGCGATAAGCTCGCCACTCTGGCGATCGAAGACCAACGTCGGACTCATGCTCGAGCGGGGCCGCTTGCCGGGTTCGACGCGGTTGGCGATCGGCGTACCGTCATCATCCAGCGGTCGAAACGAGAAGTCGGTGAGTTCGTTGTTGAGCAGGTAGCCGCCCGGCAGGCCGGTGCCGCCATTGGCCATGATGCGCGAGCCGAAAGCCTGCTCGATGGTAGTGGTCATGGCCACCGCATTGCCCTGCTCGTCGATGATGCTCATGTGACTGGTGCCATACTCCGGCTGTGGCGGCTGCACGGCCCAGGCCGTCTCCAGCTCGCCCGGATCGCCCGGCTCGGCGGCATCGGGCCCCATGCTCTCCTCACCGATCAGCTCTGCGCGCTCGCCGAGATAATCCGAATCGACCAGACTGTTCCAATCCCCTCCGGGGGCGTCGACGAAGTCGGGATCGCCGATGAACTTGTTGCGATCGGCAAACGCCAGGCGCGACGCTTCGAGAAAACGGTGCAGCCATTCGGTGCTCGGTCGATCCCCGTCCAGCGGCTCGTCGAGTTCGGGCAGATGCTCTATGATCCCCAGGATCTGCATGATGGTGAGGTGACCCGATGATGGGGGCGGGAAGCCGCAAACGCGGTAATCCTGCCAATCGGTGCAGATCGGGGGCCGCTCCTTGGCCACGTAAGTGGCCATGTCTTCCATGCTGATTGCCCCCGGACGCTCGGGGTGGTCCTGGACGCGAAACACGAGATCCTCGGCGATCGAACCGGTATGCAGCGCCTTGCTGCCGTGCTCGGCGATATCGCGCAGAATGGCGCCGAGCGCCGGGTTCTTGAGTTCGTGTCCTTCGCCGAGCGGCTCGCCCTGCTCGTCGTAATAGAAGGTACCTGCGAGCGGATCCTCGCGCAGCCGCTCCTCCTCGACGAGGCTGGTATGCAGGCGTCGGCTGACAGGAAACCCCTCCTCAGCCAGCGTGATGGCGGGCTCGAACAGCTCGGCCCAGGGCAGCTTGCCATGCTTCTCATGAGCGAGTTCGAGCATGCGCACCGTACCGGGAACGCCCACCGACAAGCCGCTGGCCACCGCCTCCATGAATTCCAGCGGCTCGCCACCGCCGTTGAGGAACAGTGATTCGCTGGCGGCCCGCGGAGCCACCTCACGTCCGTCGTACGCCTTGACCTCACTACCGTCATAGTGCATCAGGAAGGCACCACCGCCGATCCCGCTCGATTGGGGCTCCACCAGCGTCAATACCATTTGTACCGCAATCGCAGCATCGACGGCCGATCCCCCCGCCTTGAGCACCTGATAGCCGGCATCGGTGGCCAGCGGGTTGGCGGCGGCCACGGCAAAACGCTCCGTAGACCAGCCGGGCTTTTCAGTGAAGCCGGACGACGATTCCGGGGTAATCGCCGGGGCCTCGTAATCGAAGGTCGTATCGGCGAATACCGTTGGCGACACGCCCACAACCAGGGCGAAGCCGGCACCGGCCAGCCAGCGCCTGCAGGGTAAGGAGGTTGTCATGTCCATGTAAAAGAGCCCCTCGGTAACTCCGTGTAAGAGGTGTACAGCATAGGCGAAAAAACGCCCGGTTGACGACCTCAACCGGGCGCGATGGCAGGGCGGGATCGACGGGGCGCTAGGCCAGCGTCTCCCCCGCCAGCATGAACCATGTTTCCAGTACCGCATCGGGATTGAGCGATACCGAATCGATGCCCTGTTCCATGAGCCACTTGGCCAGGTCGGGATGATCCGAAGGCCCCTGCCCGCAGATGCCGACGTACTTGCCCTGCTCTCTGCAAGCCTGTATCGCCATGGCCAGCAGCCGCTTGACCGCCGGGTTCCGCTCATCGAACAGATGCGCCACGATACCGGAATCACGGTCGAGCCCCAAGGTCAGCTGGGTCAGATCGTTGGAGCCGATCGAGAAGCCATCGAAATGCTCCAGGAATTCTTTGGCCAACAAGGCATTGGCCGGCAGCTCGCACATCATGATCACCCTGAGCCCGTTGTCGCCCCGCTTGAGCCCATTGGCGGCCAGCAGGTCGACCACCTCGCGGGCCTCATCGGTCGTGCGCACGAAAGGCACCATGATCTCCACGTTATCGAGTCCCATCTCGTCGCGTACCCGCTTCAGCGCGCGGCATTCCAGCTCGAAGCACGGGCGGAAGGCATCGGAGATATAGCGCGAGGCACCGCGGAAACCGAGCATGGGGTTCTCCTCACCCGGCTCGTACTGCTTGCCGCCGATCAGGTTCTCGTACTCGTTCGACTTGAAGTCGGAAAGACGCACGATCACCCTCTGCGGATAGAAGGCGGCCGCCAGGGTCGAGATTCCCTCGACCAGCTTGTCGACATAGAAGCTGACCGGATCGGCGTAGCCGGCGGTGCGCAGATTGATGGTCTGCTGTAGTTCCAGCGGCAGCGTGTCGTACTCGAGCAGTGCCTTGGGGTGCACTCCGATCATACGGTTGATAATGAATTCCAGGCGTGCCAGGCCTACGCCGGCATGGGGCAGCCCGGCGAAGCTGAAGGCGCGATCCGGGTTGCCGACGTTCATCATGATCTTGAAGGGGATGTCGGGCATCGAGTCGACGCTGGTGACGCGACGATCGTAATCCAGCAGCCCTTCGTAGACGTGGCCGGTATCGCCTTCGGCACACGAGACGGTCACGTCGCGACCTTCCTCGAGTATCTCGGTGGCATCGCCACAGCCCACCACGGCGGGAATGCCCAGCTCACGGGCGATGATCGCCGCATGACAGGTCCGCCCACCGCGGTTGGTGACGATCGCCGAGGCACGTTTCATGATCGGTTCCCAGTCAGGATCGGTCATGTCGGTAACGAGGACATCGCCGGGCTTGACCTTGTCCATCTCCTCCGGCGTGAAGACGATCCTCACCGCACCGCGGCCGATGCGCTGGCCGATGGCACGCCCCGACACCAGGGTGCGCCCCTTCTCCTTGAGATGGAAGCGTTCGAGCTTGCCGCCCTCGAGCTGGGATACCACCGTCTCGGGGCGTGCCTGGACGATGTAGAGTTCGCCATCGTCGCCATCCAGCGCCCACTCGATGTCCATCGGACGACCATAGTGCGTCTCGATGGTGACCGCCTGACGCGCCAGCGCCATGACCTGTTCGTCGTTGATGCAGAAGCGGGCGCGGTCCTTGAGCGGTACGTCGACGGTATCCACCGACTTGCCGGCACTGGCATCACCGCTGTAGACCATCTTGATCAGCTTGGAACCGAGATTGCGACGCAGCACGGCAGGCCGTCCGGCCGCCAGGGTGGGCTTGTGTACATAGAACTCATCGGGATTGACCGACCCCTGCACCACCGTCTCGCCCAATCCCCAGGAAGCCGTGACGAATACCGCATCGCGATACCCGGATTCGGTATCGAGGGTGAACAACACCCCCGAAGCGCCGGTTTCGGAACGAACCATCTTTTGGATGCCGGCCGACAGCGCCACGTTCTCGTGGGCATAGCCCCGATGTACGCGGTAGGAGATCGCGCGGTCATTGAACAGCGAGGCAAAGACTTCGTGCACGGCGCGCTTGACGTTATCGAAGCCTTCGATGTTGAGGAAGGTCTCCTGTTGCCCGGCGAAGGAGGCGTCAGGCAAATCTTCTGCCGTGGCCGAGCTGCGCACCGCCACCTTGAGGTTGGGATGACGGCTGGCGAGCCTGTCATAGGCGGTGCGCAGGTGCTCCTCGAAGGTGGGCGGCAGCGGCGTGTCGATCACCCATTGACGAATCTCCGCGCCGACGCGCGCAAGCTCTGCGACATCGTCCACGTCGAGCCGAGTCAGCGCCTGATTGATGCGCTCGTTGAGCCCTTCATGGGCGAGGAATTCCCGGTAGGCGTGGGCCGTGGTAGCAAAGCCGCCGGGCACGGTGACCCCGGCTCCCGAGAGGTTGGAGATCATCTCGCCGAGCGAAGCGTTCTTGCCGCCCACTCGGTCAACGTCGCTCATACCGAGCTGATCGAACCACAGGATGTAGTCTTCCACGTAACCCCCTTGATCTTCGATGCCTGTTTTCCGGCCGCTGACGTGGCGTCGCGACGCAAAAGGTCAGGTTTCGGGACAATCACACGATGCTGCCCACCTTAACCGTAAGCGGCGATATTCGCCATTGGTCTAACATCGAAGTCACTGAAGGTTTTTTACAACATTGCCTCTTTTTACCGAGTTTCTGTAGTTGCAAGCCTGGTTTCGTGGCAAAAAAGGCACGTCTTGCCCCACAGGACGCCACGCTCGACAATGTCCCCTGACCCTTTGAACGGAAACCGCGCCGCCATGCCCCGCACCGCTTTCTTCATCTCCGATGGTACCGGCATCACCGCTGAGAGCCTTGGCCGCAGCCTACTTGCCCAGTTCGAGAACGTCGAGCTGCGCATGCTCACCAAGCCCTATATCGATACCCTGGACAAGGCCCGCACGCTGGTTGATATCATCGAATCCACCGCCGTGCGCGACGGCGAGCAACCGATCATCATCGATACCATCGTCGACGAAGGTATCCGCGAGGTCATACGCGGCGCGCTGGGATTCAAGATCGACATTTTCTCGACCTTCCTCAAGCCGCTGGAACAGGAACTCGGCACACACTCCAGCTACAGCGTGGGCCGCACCCACTCCATCGGCAGGGACGAGGTCTACATGGATCGCATCCATTCGGTTCACTTCGCCCTCGACAATGACGACGGTGCGCGCACCCACCAATACGATCAGGCCGACGTGATCCTGATCGGGGTATCGCGCTGCGGTAAAACGCCGACGTCGCTCTACCTCGCCCTGCAGTTCGGCATTCGCGCCGCCAATTACCCACTCACCGAGGACGACCTCGACGAAAATGGCATGCTCAAGCTGCCAAGGGCATTGGCTCAGCATCGCCACAAGCTGTTCGGCCTGACCATCGACCCGCGCCGGCTCGCCGCGATTCGTCACGAACGTCGCCCCAACAGCCGCTACAGCTCACTGGATCAGTGTACTCAGGAAGTCGAGCAGGCCGAAGGGCTGTACCGCCAGATGCATATTCCCTACATCGACACCACGCGCTTCTCGATCGAGGAGATCTCCACCCGCATGATTGCCGAGACGGGACTGACACGACGCTTCTCGCCGCGCTGAAGCGAGCATCGGAATTCCAGACTTATGCCGGGCTCGATACGAAAAGGGGCCTAGCGTACGATGCCCTCGCGTCGCAGCCGCTCGATATCTTCCTCGGTCAGCCCCATCTCGGCCAGGATCGTATCGCTGTCCTGGCCCAGCCGGGGCGGCGCCACCTCGCTGACGGCGGGCTCGCCATCGAAGCGCAGCGGACAGGCGACCTGGGGCACCTCGAGGTCGCCGCGCTTGAGCGAACGCCGCATGCCGCGGTATCTCACTTGAGGGTCGTCGAACACTTCGGGAATGGTGTTGATCGGCCCCGCCGGGATGCCACGCGCCTCCAGCTCCGCCAACCATTCATCACGACTACGACCGAGCAGCAGCGCCTGGATACGCGGCACCAGGTCGTCCCGATTGCCCACCCGGGCGGCGTTGGTGGCATAGGCCGGATCGTCGGCCCACTCGGCATGGCCCAGCAGCTCCGCCAGGCGAGCGAACTGACCATCATTGCCCACAGTCAGCACCAGATGGCCGTCGGCGCAGGCAAAGGCCTGGTAAGGCACGATGTTGGGGTGGGCATTGCCGTGGCGTTCGGGCGATACGCCACTGACCAGGGCGTTGAGCGCCTGGTTGGCCAGCGCTGCCACCTGCACGTCGAGCAGCGCCACGTCTACGTACCGCCCTTCCCCGGTGCGCGCGCGCTCGTGCAGTGCCGCAAGCACGCCGATGGTGGCGTAGAGCCCGGTCATCACGTCGGTTATCGCCACGCCGGTCTTCATCGGCATGCCATCGGGCTCGCCGCCGATGCTCATCAGCCCGCCCATGGCTTGGATCATGAAGTCGTAGCCGGCGCGATGCGCATAGGGGCCATCCTGGCCGAAGCCGGTGATGGAGCAGCCGATCAGCCGCGGATTGAGCGTCTTCAGACCGGCGTAATCGAGGCCATACTTGGCCAGACCGCCGACCTTGAAGTTCTCCAGCAAGATATCGGCACCTTCGGCGAGCTGGCGAACCAGCGCCTGCCCGCGTTCGCTTGCGATATCGACGGCCAGCGACTGCTTGCCGCGATTGGCGCACAGGTAGTAGGCCGCCACGCGTTCGATATCGTCGTCAGCGGCCAGCCACGGCGGCCCCCAGCCGCGGGTGTCGTCACCGCGTTCAGGGTGCTCGATCTTGATCACTCGCGCCCCGAGATCGGCGAGCAGCTGACCGGCCCAAGGTCCGGCCAGCACTCGCGACATGTCGAGCACCGTGATGCCTTCCAACGGTCGGCTCATCTTGATTCCTTCCACACTGGTCGCTGCGGCGGACAAGCCCCGAAGTGTCGGACCCTCGAGGGACGCCGTGAAGGCTTCCCGGTACGCTACCGACGCCATCCCTGGCGTTGGGTCTCCTCTTCGGCTTGCCCCCGCCGCTTCTCGTTAGAGGTAGCGTTTGGACCTTAGTGAATCAGTTGGCGAAAGCCTGGAGCCCGGTCTGCGCACGGCCCAGAATCAGCGCATGCACATCGTGGGTGCCTTCGTAGGTGTTCACCGCCTCGAGGTTCATCACGTGGCGAATCACGTGGTACTCGTCAGCAATGCCGTTACCACCGTGCATGTCACGCGCGACGCGAGCGATATCCAGCGCCTTGCCGCAGTTGTTGCGCTTGATCAACGAGATGGCCTCCGGCACCAGTTGGCCGGCGTCGATCATGCGGCCAACCCGCAGCGCGGCCTGCAACCCCAGAGCGATTTCAGTCTGCATGTCGGCAAGCTTCTTCTGGATCAGTTGGTTGGCGGCCAACGGACGGCCGAATTGTTTGCGATCCAGGGTGTACTGCCGAGCGGCGTGCCAGCACGCCTCGGCGGCGCCCATGCTGCCCCAGGCGATGCCGTAGCGGGCACGGTTGAGGCACGAGAACGGCCCCTTGAGACCGGTGACACCCGGCAGGCGCTGCTCGTCGGAGACCTCCACGTCTTGCATGGCGATCTGACCGGTGATCGAGGCGCGCAGGCTGAACTTGCCCTCGATCTTGGGCGCCGTAAGCCCCGGCATACCCTTCTCGAGGATGAAACCGTTGACCACGCCCTCCTCGTCCCGGGCCCAGATCACGAAGACGTCGGCGATCGGCGAATTGGTGATCCAGGTTTTGGTGCCGTTGAGACGCCAGCCATTCTCGGTACGTACGGCACGAGTGGACATGTTGCCCGGGTCGGAGCCATGGTCGGGCTCGGTGAGACCGAAGCAACCCACCCACTCCCCGGTGGCGAGCTTGGGCAGGTATTTCTCGCGCTGGGCGTCGTTGCCGAAGGCATGAATCGGATACATCACCAGGCTCGATTGCACGCTCATGGCGCTGCGATAGCCGGAATCGACCCGCTCCACCTCACGGGCGATCAGCCCGTAGCTGACGTAGTTCATGCCGGCGCAACCATAACCGTCGAGGGTGGCACCGAGCAGGCCCAGTTCCCCCATTTCGTTCATGATCTCGCGGTCGAAACGCTCGTGGCGGTTGGCCTCGAGCACTCGCGGCATCAGCTTGTCCTGACAGTAGTCGTGGGCGGTCTGGTGGACCATGCGCTCGTCTTCATCGAGCTGGTCGATCAGGCGAAACGGGTCTTCCCAAGTGATGGGGGTGATCTGGCTCATGGTGGCTCTCCTGATAATTTCTACATTTTTAGCGAATGTAGACCAACCTTGCCCCGATGCCAACCCCTCATGAACGTTTTCTCTACACGCATTATCGGCCCGGGGCCGGCCCATCCTGCCTGCGGCGCCTTGCGTTCAGGCGTTGGCGCAAGGTGTGCCAGGCCACTAACCCGACCATCAGGTTGGCCATGAACAAGCCGACGAAGATGCCCTCGGCTCCGCCAGTGCGACTGCCCAGCCAGGCCAGGGGGACGCTGAGTGCGAACAGTCGAATCATGGACAACCGCATGGCTCGGGCGGGTTCGTGCAATGCGTTCAACGACGACACGGCAAGGATCACCACTCCCTGGGCCCCAAGGCCAAGCGGCACCCACCACAGGAAAGCGCGCAGTACGCCGCTCATGGCCTCTCCCTCCGTATAGCCTGCCACCAGCCAGGGAGCGAGCCCTTGCAATAGCAACCAGATCGCGAGCTGCCACACCAGGACGAACAGAAAACAGCCGAAGATGGCCCGTCGCACCCGCTCATGCTGACCGGCACCTACGTTCTGGCTGACCAGCGGCGGTAGCGTCATCGACAACGCCAGCACGCCGATCTGGGCGATGGCCTCGATGCGCGTGCCCACTCCGTAACCGGCCACCGCCTGATGGCCGTGGCCAGCGACGATGCGTGTCACCAGCGCCAGCGCCAGCGGTGTGAAGACGCTGGTGATCGCCGCAGGCACGGCGATACGCGCCAGCTCGCGCCAGGAGGCGAACAGACCGGCCGGCGTCAGTCCTCGGACATCGAGGCATTCGCGCAACTCACGCTGCCAGAACAGCGCCGCGCCCATCGCGCTCCAGCTCAGCACGGTAGCGAGCGCCGCTCCACGCACACCGAGCGCGGGGAGAGGTCCGGCACCAAAGATCAACAGCCAATCGAGCAAGCCGTTGAGCAGAGCCGCCAGCGCCATCATCAGCCCGGGAATGAGCGTATTGCCCTGCGCACGCAACACGCTGTTGAGCACGCGCGGCACGATGACCGACGCCGCTCCCAGGTACCAGATGTCCATATAATCGTCTACATGCGGCATTAGCGCGGCATCCGCACCCAGCAGCCGGAACAGCGGGTCCAGAGTCGCCAGTCCCACTGCGCTCAGCACCATCCCCAAGAGCAGCGCCAGCAGCGCAGCGTCAGTGGCGCGCCGTCGCACGGTATCGATACTGCCCTGCCCCAGCCGCTTTGCCACCACCGCCGAGGTGCCGATGCCCATACCGATCGCCATACTGATCACTGCGAACACCACCGGGAAGGTGAACGATACCGCCGCCAGCGGCTCGGCCCCCAACTGAGCGATGAACCAGGTGTCGACCAGGTTGAAACTCATCATGGCGACCATGCCGCCGACCACGGGCAGACTCTTGCGCAACAGGGTCAGGGCGATGGGACCGTCGAGCAGTTCGCGGCGGATGGGCCGTCGCGAACCGGCTTCAGCGGTGGAAGGAGGCGTGGACATGGGACCTCGAAACGCGAAACGGGCACCCGATTGTGCCCGTTTCGCGACGACCTGCCAAAAGCGGGGTCAGGACTCCTCACCGGCACGATACAGCTTCTGGATGCTGGAGAAGTCCAGCCCGCCGTTGCCCTGGGCCGAGTGCAGGGCAAAGAGGTTGCGCGCCTGTGACCCCATGGGCACCGTGGCCTTGCAGCCCAAGGCCAGCTCCCAAGCCAGCCCCAGGTCCTTGGCCATCAGGTCGGTCAGGAACCCCCCCTGAT
The DNA here is from genome assembly GCF_008297955.1 of Billgrantia pellis. GTDB lineage: Bacteria > Pseudomonadota > Gammaproteobacteria > Pseudomonadales > Halomonadaceae > Halomonas > Halomonas pellis. Next base: position 266,063 of record NZ_VTPY01000002.1, read on the forward strand.
AATCGCGCGAGGCGGCGGCCCCCTCCATCACCCCGGGCCACGGGTTGTAGACGTTGAGCGCCCAGTTGCCACCGCTGCTCTGCTTCATGATCTCCGAGAGCACCGCCGGGTCGAGCCCGTTCTTGACACCTAGCGCCAGGGCCTCGGCGGTACCGCTCATGAGGATGCCCAGCAGCATGTTGTTGCAGATCTTGGCAACCTGACCGGCACCGATGCCGCCGGCGTGGAAGATGTTCTTGCCCATTGCCTCGAGTACCGGCCGGGCCTGTTCGAAGCCGGTCTCGCTGCCGCCGACGATGAAGGTCAGGGTACCGGCTTGCGCACCGCCCACCCCGCCGGAAACCGGGGCATCGAGATAGGTCAGGCCGCATGCCTCGGCCGCGCCTCCCACGGTGCGAGCATCCTCAGGCGAGATGGTCGAGGCATCGATAATCAAGGGTTTTCCGTCCAGCGCCTCGAACAGACCGGGAGAACCCTCGCGGCCGAGATAGAGGCGACGTACGTGCTGGCCCGCCGGCAGCATGGAGATGACGACCTCCGCTCCGTTGACGGCGCTCTGCGCACTGGCACAGGCGAGGGCTCCCGATTCCTCGAGACGCTTCATGGCGGAGTCGACCAGATCGAAGACGCTGACCTCGTGACCGGCCTTGACCAGATTGATGGCCATCGGGGCGCCCATATTGCCCAGGCCAATGAAGGCGATTTTCATGCAAGCTGCTCCTGATTGTCGTTATCGAGATAGGCTGTTGCGTTCCCGTTCAGCGTCACCGTTGGCTGACGCCGAGGTCGCGCAGTGGGTGCGCTTCCTCGCTCCATAGCGATGCCAACATGTCTCGCAGCCTCCCCTCGTCGACGCTGTCGACATCGGCATGCTGCCAGCGGGGGGACTTGTCCTTGTCGATCAGCAGGGCTCGCACGCCTTCCGCGATATCGCCGTGTCGGCAGCACTGCACCGAGAGATTAAGTTCGTCGCGGAAGGCATCGGCCAGGCTGGTGTGCCGGTGACGCTCCAGCATGCGCCACACCAAGTGGGCGCTCAGCGGACTGCCGGCCTCGAGGCGAGCACGGTTGGCGGCTAGCCAGGCATCGCCATGCTCATCGGCCAGGATCCGCTTGACGGCGGTCGGCGCATCGACCTGGCCGACCAATGCCTGCAGGTGATCGAGATGAGGCCGGACCTGCGGCTCGGGGGCCTGGTCGCGCCGCTCCATTGTATCGATAGCCTGCTGCACGGCGGCTTGCAGTTCGCGTGGGCTGCGCGCGCCATAGTCAGCCGCGGCCAGTGCGTCGAGCAACGCATCGCGTCGCTCGCGAGGCACGAAATGGTCGGCCATGCCCAGGTCGAGCGCATCGCGGGCGTTGAGCTGAGCGCCGGTCAGGCCCAGATAGGCACCGACCCCGGGCGGCATGCGATTGAGAAACCAGCTGGCCCCGATGTCGGGATACAGGCCGATGGTGATCTCGGGCATCGCGATCCGGCTGGTCTCGGTGACCAGGCGACGGGAGGCTCCTGCCATCAGCCCCAGACCGCCGCCCATGACGATCCCATCGCCCCATACCACAATCGGCTTGGGATAGGCATGGATGCGATAATCGAGCCGATACTCGGTGGTGAAGTAGGTTTCGGCGAAGAGGCTGTCGCGTCCGTAGCCGCGATTGTCGCCCTCCTCGGTCATGGAGCGGTAAAGTGCCACGACGTCACCGCCGGCGCAAAACGCTTTGTCGCCCGCGCCTTCCAGCCACACCGCGACGATGCTGCGATCCGCCGCCCAGGCCTCGAGCTTGGCGTCCAGCTGTCTGGCCATGTCCAGCGTCAGCGCATTGAGCGATTTGGGCGAGTTGAGGGTCGCAACGCCGATGAGCGCCCCGTCGTGGGTAGGCCGTTCATCGAAGATGACCGCAAGATCCGTCATGCCTGGTTCTCCTGGTATTTTATTGCAGCGCCTCGACCACACCGTCCGCCAGCAGCCGGCGGGCCACGATCACGCGCATGATCTCGTTGGTGCCCTCGAGAATCTGATGCACGCGTGTGTCGCGCACCATGCGTTCCAGCGGGAACTCCCTCAGGTAACCATATCCGCCATGGAGTTGCAGCGCTTCGTTGCACACGCTGAAGCCCATGTCGGTAGCGAAGCGTTTGGCCATGGCGCAATAGGCGGTAGCCTCGGGATCGCCCTGATCGAGCCGCCATGCGGCATGGCGAACCATCAACCTGGCCGCGCTCAGTTCGGTGGCCATGTCGGCCAGCTTGAACTGCAGTGCCTGGAAGTGGGACAGTTCGCGGCCGAACTGCTTGCGCTCGCCCATGTAGTTTCGCGCCAGTGTCAGGGCGTGCTGGGCGGCACCCAGCGAGCAACTGGCGATATTGAGGCGTCCGCCATCGAGCCCCTTCATGGCCAACTTGAAGCCTTCGCCCTCCTCACCCAGGCGGTTGCCGACCGGAACGCGCACCCCATCAAAGCTGATCAGGCGCGTGGGCTGACTCTTCCAACCCATCTTCTCCTCGTTCTTGCCATACTCGATGCCCTCGGCATCGGCCGGCACCAGGATGGCCGAAACGCCGCCCGCGCCGCTATTGGGCGCACCGGTGCGCGCCATCACCACCAGCACGTCATTGGCACCGGCACCGGAAATGAACATCTTGGAGCCGCTGATGACGTACTCGTCCCCCTGCCGTACGGCTTTGGTTCGCAGGCTGGCCGCATCCGAGCCGGAACCGGGCTCCGTCAGGCAGTAGCAGCCCAGGCATTCTCCGCTGGTCAGACGATCCACCCAGGAGGCGCGCAGCGACTCGCTGCCCCAACTCGCCACCATCCAGGCCACCATGTTGTGGATGGTAAGATAGGCAGTCGTCGAGATGCAGCCCTGCGAGAGCTGCTCGAAAATCAGCGAGGCGTCAAGCCGCGACAGTCCCAGGCCACCACGCTCCTCGGGGAGGTAAATGCCGAGGAAGCCCGCTTCGCCAGCGCGACGAATGACCTCGACCGGAAAATGAGAGGTGGCATCCCATTCGGCGGCGTGGTCGGCCAGTTCGGCCCGAGAGAAGTCGGCGGCTGCCTGGACGAGCGCCTTCTGGTCATCGGTGAGAGAGAAGTCCATCGCGGTATCCTCGTGTGTATGGGTCTGTCAGGCCGGGATCGAAGCGCGGTTCGGCCCGTCGGTTGGCAGGTGTTACGGAGAGGCGCTTGAACGTCAGCCAACCTAGCACTTGCTAGGTTTTACCGCATGCATCCCTTGGTCGACAACCACTTTACGTTAACGTCAACGTCGTCTAGTGTTGCGAATACGCGGCGGGAACCGCACGACAGCCCGCCCTACTCATAGGAAGGTAGCAATGAGCACACCCAAACCGGAAGCCACCCTCGCGCTCAACGGTAGCCTGCCTCGGCACCGTCGCACTTACTCCATCGGCGAACTGGCCCGGATGTTCGAGGTGACGCCACGCACCATCCGCTTCTACGAACAGGAAGGGCTTCTGGCGCCGGAGCGGCGGGGTCAGACCCGCATCTATCATGAGAAGGATCGTGTACGACTCAAGCTGACCTTGCGCGGCAAGCGGCTGGGCTTTTCCCTGGCCGAGATCCGCGAAGTCATCGAGATGTACGACGCCATGCCCGACGGCAACGCGCGTCAGCTCAGGCGTCTACTGGAAATCCTCGCCGACAAGCGCAACAACATGGAGCGCCAGCTCGAGGATATCCGCCTGATGCAGCGTGAGCTCGACGACGTGGAAACACGGGCACGCGAGGTGCTCGAGCGGCTCGGCCATCACTGACCGATGACACGGCTCCTTCCCGCCATTCGCGATGGCCGGTAGTCCGGCCGCTCGCATACGGTGATCGGCCTTCCTAGCAAACTGCCACAACAAGACGGGTAACACGATGACACGCCAAGATCCTAATAAACGCGTCCCGAACAGCTACGTCAGCGGCATCAGCGATACCCCACTGAAGGGGGAAACCATCGGCGACTGCTTCGACGATACTGTCGCACGCTTTGCCGACAGAGATGCGCTGCTGAGCCTGCACCAAGGGCTGCGCTACACCTGGAAGGAGCTTCAGCAGGCCGTCGATCGGGCGGCCCGCGCCATGCTCGCATTGGGTGTGAAGAAAGGCGATCGGGTGGGCATTTGGTCGCCCAACTGCGCCGAATGGACCATCACGCAGTTCGCCACCGCCAAGATCGGTGCCATTCTGGTCAACATCAACCCCAGCTACCGCACCCACGAGCTGGAGTACGCGCTCAAGCAGTCCGGTACCTCGACGTTGATCCTGCAAGGCAAGTTCAAGACGTCCGATTACGTGGCCACCCTGGCGGAGCTGGCGCCGGAGCTGCGTGACGGCGCTCCCGCTACCTTCTCCTGCGCTCGCCTACCGGAGCTCAGGCGCGTCGTGTGCCTCGACGCCGACCGCGCCCTGACCGGCATGTTCAGCTGGCAAAGCATGTTGGCGCACGCCGACGAGGTATCCGCCGAGCACCTGGCCGAGATTCAGGCCACGCTGCAGTTCGACGAGCCGATCAACATTCAGTACACCTCGGGCACCACCGGCGCACCGAAGGGTGCCACCCTCTCCCATCACAACATTCTCAACAATGGCTTCTTCGTCGCCCGCACCATGGGCTTTTCGGAGCAGGACCGACTGGTGATCCCGGTGCCTCTCTATCATTGCTTCGGCATGGTGATGGGCAATCTGGGCTGCGTGACCCACGGCGCCACCATGATCTATCCCGGAGACGGTTTCGATCCGGAGGCGACGCTCAAGGCGGTCGCCGAGGAAAAGGCCACCGCCCTGTATGGCGTGCCGACCATGTTCATCGCCGAACTGGAACACCCCGACTTCCCCCAGTACGATCTCTCCTCCCTGCGCACCGGCGTGATGGCGGGTTCGATCTGCCCCATCGAGGTGATGCGCAAGGTCATCGACAAGATGAACATGGAAGACGTCACCATCTGTTATGGAATGACCGAAACCAGCCCGGTCAGCACCCAGACCCAGACCAACGCCCCGCTGGAGAAGCGCGTGACTACCGTGGGGACCATTCATCCCCATCTTGAAGTGAAGCTGATCAGCCCCGAGACCGGCGCCGTCGTGCCGCGCGGGGAAACGGGCGAGCTGTGTACCCGAGGTTACAGCGTGATGCTCGGCTACTGGAACAACGACGAGGCCACCGCCAAGTCGATCGACAGTGCCGGCTGGATGCATACCGGGGACCTGGCGACCATGGATGAGGATGGCTACATCGCCATTGTCGGACGCATCAAGGACATGATCATCCGCGGCGGGGAGAACATCTATCCGCGCGAGATCGAGGACTTCCTCTATACTCATCCGGCCATTTCCGACGTGCAGGTAATCGGCGTGCCCGACGAGAAGTACGGTGAAGAGGTCATGGCCTGGGTCAAGCTCGGCGAGGGTCAGACGCTGAGCGACGACGAGCTCAAGGCATTCTGCAAGGGTAAGATTGCCCATTACAAGATCCCACGCTACGTGAAGTTCGTCGACGAGTTCCCCATGACCGTTACCGGCAAGATCCAGAAGTTCAAGATGCGCGAGGAAGCGACTCACGAGCTGGGTCTGGCCTGAGCCGGAAGCCGCCAAAGCCGGCGCCATTCTACGCAGTTACCCCCCGCAGCTGCGCTGCGGGGGGGGGTAATGGGTTTGCAGTATCCGACTAGGTCCGCGAGACAGACGAACTGCACTCCGGCACAGCCGGGTCAGAGCCCCTTGGGGGCGAAGATCCCAGGTGCATTGCGCCAGTAGCCCTTGTAGTCCATGCCGAAGCCGAACACGTAACGATCCGCCACCTCGAGACTGCAATAATCGGCCTTGAGCCCCGGCACCGCCTTGCGATCGTGGCGCTTGTCGACCAGCACGGCGGTCGAAATGCTGGCCGCACCCGCCTCGCGGCAATAGTCGAGAATGGCGGCCAGGGTCGCCCCCTCGTCGAGGATATCGTCGACGATGACCACGTGGCGATCGGCCATGGGAATTTCCGGCGAGACACGCCAGAACAGCTCACCACCGCGAAGGCCACCGCGATAGCGCGTGGCATGGAGATAGTCGACTTCCAGAGGAAAACCCAGTCGGGTCAGGAGGTGACCGGTAGTGATCAGGCCGCCATTCATCACGCAGTAAAAGACCGGCAACTTGTCGCCGAGATCGGTCGTGATCTGCTCGGCCATGCGATCGAGGGCACGCTCGACCTCTTCATGGGTGATCAGGCAATCGGCGTTCTCCATGACGTCGCGCATCGTAGCCAGGGATTCGTGAAAAGCGGGATCGAGTTTGGGCATGGAACGTTCGTCTCAGCCAGGTAAACGTATGAGTGAAAACAGAAGACGGCCGGTCCGCTCAAAGGCTGGCCATGGCTTCCAGCCGGGCATGCACACGGCGCCAGCGACCCAGCGCCTCGAGCGCATCGAGGTCGGGGCGAGCACGGCCATAGCGCAGCCGTGCCGCCAGGCGCGTGGTGCGCCCCGTACAGGCCTCGAGAGCTTCCAGCGCGGCGGCACGATCATTGCAGACAAGCACCATGTCGCACCCGGCCTCGAGAGCCGCTAGCGCCCGCTCCCCCGGCGAACCGGCAAATGCGGCGCCTGCCATGCCGAGATCGTCCGAAAAGATAGTCCCCCTGAAGCCCAACGACTCGCGCAGCAGGCCAAGCCAGCTCGCCGAGAACCCCGCCGGTCGCGCATCAAAAGCGGGATAGGTCACATGAGCCGGCATCACGCCATCGAGGCGCGACGAAAGTTCGCTGAACGGAATCAGGTCATGTCGGCGCAGCGCTTCCAAGGGACGCTCGTCGACGGGCTGCTCCAGGTGGGAGTCCGCCGCCACGCCGCCATGGCCGGGAAAATGCTTCCCCACCGCTGCCATGCCCGCTTCGTGCAACCCGCTGATGAAGGCTCCGGCCATGGCGGCGACCGCGTCAGGGTCGGATGAGAAGCTGCGATCGCCGATCACGCTGGAGATACCGCTATCCACGTCCAGTACCGGCGCGAAGGTAAGGTCCAGCCCACTCGCGGCCATCTCCATGCCCAGCAGCCAGCCGGCGTCGAGGCATAGGCGTAGGGTCACTTCCGGTGACGTCGCAAAATCGCGTCCGATACGCCCCATGGCGGGTAATCGGGTCACGCCTTCGCGCAGGCGCTGGACCCGACCGCCCTCCTGGTCGATGGCCAGCAGCAGCTCGGGACGCAGCCGGCGAATGGCGTCGCACAGCTCGCGTACCTGTCGCGCACTCTCGATGTTGCGGGCGAACAAGATCACGCCACCCACCTCGGGACGCTGCAGTAGCTGTCGTTCGTCCGCGAGGAGCCGGGGGCCTTCCAGATCCAGCATCACCGGTCCGAGGGTCTGCGTCATGATCGGAGTCCTTGGGGCTTGGAAGGGAGCTGATTCTAGACCAAAGAGGTCGCCGACGACAGCCATGACAAGCAAGCATCCGCCTGCCCGGGCGACGACAAGGCATACGTTCGTCGATCAGTCGTCATGCAGCCAGACGGGAGTGCCGGGCGGGGCCAGGGCGAAGAGCTCGAGCAGCGCCTCGTCACGCAGCCGAATGCAGCCATGCGAACGCGGCTCCCCCATCGGTTGGTCCGGCGGCGTACCGTGAAAATAGATATAGCGCCGCTGTGAGTCGACGTCGCCTCCCCGGTTGAAGCCACGCTCGAGGCCGCACAGCCACAGGATGCGAGTCAGGATCCAATCGCGTTCCGGATGAGCGGCGGCCAGAGCCGGACTGTATACCTCACCGGTGGGGCGCCGGCCGCGAAATACCGCGCCGAAGGGCTGGTTGGCGCCGATTGCCGCCCTGACGTAATGCCAGCCGAGCGGTGTACCGCCACTCCCCTCACCTTGTCCCGGACCGGCCAGCGCCGTCGAGGCCGGCCACTCCGCCAGCATTCGGCCACCCTGCCAGTGCACCAGGCGCTGGCGGGCAATGTCGACTTCGAACCAGGTCCCCTCGCGGGGCGGCAGCTCGGTTAACCGGGGCGTACGCATCTCAGCTCGCCTTGGCTCGCGGCAGGGCGGGGGGAGGCAGCGGAGCGTTCAGGGCGGCCACCACGACCGGACGCAAGCGACGAATCAGGTCGCGTACCGAGACATGCTCCTGATAATCCTTTTCGGCGATGTCACGCAAGGCATCGAGCCCCGAGAGAGTGAAGATCACCGTCCCGAGAACGAAGTGCAGGCGCCAGAAACGCTCGGCGTCGGGCAACTCCGGTGTGGCGCGCCGTACCAGCTCGACGAAGCGGGTGAACACGCTGCCGTACTCCTCCTGAATGTACCGACGCAGATGCCCCTGGGCCTGGCTGTAGGCGAGTCCCAGCAGTTTCATGAACACCTTCAGGCTATGTTTCTCGGCGGGTACCTCGAGCACGGTCCTGGCCATTGTCTCCAGCAACTCCTCGAGAGGAATGACGCCGTCGTCATGGCGCGCCTCGAGTTCGTCGAGAGCGTGATGAAAGCGTACCGTGAAGGGATCGAGATAGCGGGCGAAGACCGCCTGGATCAGCGCTTTCTTCGAGCCGAAGTGGTAGTTCACCGCGGCGAGATTGACACGCGCCTTGCTGGTGATGGTGCGCAACGACGTCTCGGCGAAGCCGCGTTCGGCGAAAAGGACTTCGGCGGTATCAAGGATGCGCGTGACGGTATCGGTCTGAGCCATGGTCGTTCCGCTGGAAACAGTTGTTTTAAACATAAGGAAAGTCTACGCCATTCATCTTCTTCAAACAAACCGACGCTCGGGAGAGACGTTTAAAACGTGGATCGAATGATGGTTGAGAAGCAAGTCGCCTTTTTACTGGATAGACTTCCATGCTGTATACTTGCACAACAAGGCACGCCAACCGGAGGACGACATGACACGCCCCCTCACCTCGCGCCAGCAGAACGTATACGATTTCATCGTCAAGACGATGAACGATTTCGGCTATCCTCCGACCCGCGCTGAAATCGCCCGGGCCCTGGGCTTTCGCTCCCCCAATGCCGCCGAGGAGCATCTGCGCGCGCTGGAACGCAAGGGCGTGATCCGAGTGATTCGCGGTACCTCGCGCGGGATTCGTCTGCCGGCCCAGGAAAGCGAACCCGGCGATAGCGAAGCCGGCGCTGAAGGCCTGCCGATCATTGGCGAAGTCGCCGCCGGCAGCCCGATACTGGCTGCGGAGCACATCGACCGCTACTGCCCTCTCCCTCCGGAATTCTTCACCCCGCGCGCCGACTATCTGCTCAAGGTCCGCGGCCTGTCGATGAAGGACGCGGGCATTCTCGAGGGCGACCTGCTGGCCGTGCATCGCACCGAACGCGTTCGCGACGGTCAGATCGTCGTCGCCCGGCTCGAAGACGACGTTACGGTCAAGCGCTTCCGCCGCGATGGGCATCGGGTAACCCTGGAGGCCGAGAATTCCGATTTCGCCCCGATTGAAGTGGACTTGCGCCACCAACCGCTGGAGATCGAAGGCATCGGGGTGGGAGTCATACGCGGCGGCAACGGCCAAGCTCTGGGGTAAGAATTGGCCTTTGCTCGCGCAACTCCGCAAGCTTAGGTACTTCTCGTCATGGCTACGAGCCGCAAGATTCTGCATGCCGATTGCGACTGCTTCTACGCCGCGGTAGAAATGCGCGACAACCCTGCGTTGCGCGAGGTTCCGCTGGCGATCGGCGGCCGGGCCGAGGGGCGCGGGGTCATCTCCACTTGCAACTACCCGGCCCGCGCCTACGGTATCCACTCTGCCATGCCGACCGCGCGCGCACTGCGGCTGTGTCCCCATCTCACGTTGCTGCCTGGCGATTTCGACCGCTACCGCGAGGCCTCGCGACAACTACTGGCGATTTTTCAGGAACTTACGACGATCGTCGAGCCGCTGTCACTGGACGAAGCCTTTCTCGACGTTTCCGACGTGACGCGCTTTTCCGGCAGCGCGACCTGGATGGCGAGATGGCTCAAGGCGGAGTGCCTCAGACGTGTAGGCATTACCGTCTCGGTGGGAGCGGCCCCGACGAAATTCCTGGCCAAGATCGCCAGCGACTGGGAGAAACCCGACGGGCTCACCGTCATCGCCCCGACGCAGGTCGACGACTTCCTGCGCGAGCTGCCGGTCACCAAGCTCCACGGCGTCGGGCCGGCAACGGCGAAACGTCTTGAAGCGCTGGAAATAGCCACCTGCAGCGACCTGCAGCGCATTCCCATCGAGAGGTTGTTGCAGGAATTCGGCAAATTCGGGCGACGTTTGTTCGAGCTCGCTCGCGGCATCGACGACCGACCGGTGCGGGTGGAGCGCGAGCGCAAGTCGATCAGTGCGGAAGTCACTTTCGCCAGCGACCTTCAATCGCTGATCCAATGTCGCGCCGAGTTGGGGCCATTGTGCCAACGTCTGGAAGCGCGCATCGCCCGTCACGGCGAGCCGCCACTGGCCGGCGCTTTCGTCAAGGTACGCTTCGATGACTTCACTCTCACGACGCTCGACAGCCGCGGCGCCTCCCCCTCTCTCGACACCTACTTCTCGCTGCTGGAGCAGGCCTGGGCGCGACGTAAACGGCCGGTACGACTGCTCGGTGTGGGCGTCCGCCTGGTGTCGGAGGATGCGCGGCGCCAGCTCAGCCTGCCACTCGATGCCACCGCCGGGAACAGTGCCGCTACTTGGTATCGATGTAGCGATGCCGATCGAACGTCGCCACCCAATTGGGGTGATAGATCATCAGGCAACTGAGCAGCATGCCGGTGAGGAAGGCCTCGGAGGGCATCAGCAGGGGAAGGAACATCAGATACTCGCGAGCGAGTCGAACCGCTTCGGGATCGGTGGCCCCCAGCAGTACCAGCCCCATCCCCGCCAACCCGGTGCCCAGCGTGGCCAGGGCCGAACCGAAGAAACCGCATAGAAAGAGAAAGATCATGAGGTTATCTGGCAGATAGCGATCCACCAAACGCCAGCTGACTACCATGACGGTAACCGGGATCACTCCGGTAATGAGCGCATTGACACCCAGCAACGGCCAATCGACACGTCCGAACAGCACCAGTGAGACGTTGATCACCCAATTGGACACCAGCGCCAGCGGCGCCCTGAAGAGCAGCGTCAGCAGCGCGGTAAACATCAGATGCAGTGTCAGCCATTCCACCGATTGCGCTCTGAGCTGCCACAGCAGCATGGCCATGACGGTGGCCGCCAGCCAGCGATGCTGCAGGCCACGGTCGACCAGCAATTCGCGCCAAGGGCGCTGGAAGAGTGCCAGCACCAGCACGGCCAGCGAAATCAGCCCGCAGACAAACAGCAGCCAGGGCGCCAGGATCAGTTCGGAAAACGACATGGCCAGTGTTACCCCACACGCGCGTCAGGCGAATACCACCGTCTTGTTGCCGTGAATCAGCACCCGGTCCTCCAGATGCCAGCGTAGCCCGCGCGCAAGCACGGCCTTCTCCACGTCGCGACCGAAACGCACCAGATCCTCGGGCGTATGGCAATGGCTGACGCGATGGATATCCTGTTCGATGATCGGCCCGGCATCGAGTTCCTCGGTCACGTAGTGACATGTGGCTCCGATCAGTTTCACTCCACGGGCGTGTGCCTGATGGTAGGGGCGTGCCCCGGCAAACGAGGGCAGGAAACTGTGATGGATATTGATGACCCGCCCGGCGTAGCGCTGACACAAGCGTGGCGGCAAGATCTGCATGTAGCGGGCCAGCACCACGCAATCGGCCTGAAATGCCTCGACATGCCGCTCGACCTCTTCGAAAGCTGCGCTCTTGTCCTCGGTCGGCACCGGCACATGCCGATAAGGCAGTCCGTGCCACTCGACGAGGCCGCGCATGTCGTCGTGATTGGACACCACACCCACGATATCGCCGTCCAGTTCGCCCGCCGTCCAGCGATACAACAGATCCACCAGACAGTGCGATTCCCGCGAAACCATGACCACTACCCGAGGGCGTCTCCGGGTATCGCGCAACGCCCAGTCCATGTCGAACTCGCGCGCCACCGGTGCGAACGCTTGGTGCAACTCGGTGACGGTCATGCCGATCGAATCGGCGAGAATTTCGTAGCGCATGAAGAAGCGGCCCGCCTCCAGGTCGGAGTGCTGGCTGGCTTCGGTGATCGAGCCGCCGTGGCCGGCGATGAAGCCGGAGACGCGCGCCACGATTCCGCGACGGTCGGGACAGGAAACGACGAGACGATAGTAATGGGACATGGTGGCGATACGCTGCTTAACCGGAAAGGGCGAAGCGCGCATTGTAGCGAACTCGCGCCGCACGGGACACGTCCCAACGCGTAGCCACCGCGTTGCATTTGTGGAGGATCGCGGCGATCCCGTATAGTGAAATCACACTCTTCGGAACCGTTCTGCCGATGCCTTCGACCCGCGCTACCATCCGTCCCCGTCGCCGCATGCCGCTGCATTTTCTACCGTTGGGAGGCTGCGGCGAAATCGGCATGAATCTCGGGCTCTACGGCCACGAGGACGAATGGATCGCCGTCGACTGCGGCATGATGATTCGTCAGGACCTACCGGACAGTCCACTGCAAGTCCCCAGCCTCGAGACTCCCGAGGCCCTCGGCATTCGCCCCTCGGCTCTCTTCATCACGCATGGTCACGAAGATCATATCGGCGCAGCGGCATGGCTCTGGCCCAAGTGGCAGTGTCCCATCCACGCCACGCCACTGGCCGCCGGACTGCTGCGCACCAAGTTTCATGAACGCGGCCTGTCGATCGAAGCGATCCAGGTGATCGAACCGGGCGAAGCCGTGGAGAGCGGCAATTTTACCCTCCGCTACCTGCCGGTAACTCACTCGATTCCGGAGAGCTGCGCCTTGCTGATTGCCGTCGGCGATTATCGCGTGCTGCATACCGGTGACTGGAAGCTGGATCCGCAGCCGCTGATCGGCGCCCCCATCAAAGGGTCGCTGTTTCGCGCCCTCGCGCCGGTCGATCTCGTGGTGGGCGATTCCACGAATGCACCATTGCCCGGCCATTCACGCAGCGAAGGTGAAGTGGCGGAGGCATTGCGCCATCGCCTCGCGCAGTGCTCGGGTCGTGTCGTCGTCACTTGCTTCGCCAGCAACCTTGCCCGGGTACTGGCGGTGGCGCAGGCAGCGGAGCGTTGTGGACGGCGCGTCAGCCTGATGGGCCGGGCCATGGAGCGCATGGTGACCGTCGCGCGCGGCCTCGGCTATCTCGATGCCATGCCGCCCCTGGTCCCGGTAAGCGATCTCGGCTACCTGCCCCCCGACGAGGTGCTGGTGATCGCCACGGGTAGCCAAGGCGAACCGCGTGCCGCCCTGAGCCGGTTGGCCGCGGGTCGCCACCATAGCTTCGAGCTGGAACGGGGCGACACGGTGATTTTCTCGGCCAAGGCCATACCCGGCAATGAACCGCAGATCGAGCGACTCAAGCACGCCCTGGGACGGCTCGGCGTCACGCTCTGGGATGAATTCAATCATCCGGAGCTGCACGCTTCCGGCCATCCTGCCCAGGACGAACTGCGCACCTTCTATGGCTGGATCAAGCCACGACACTTGCTGCCGGTGCATGGCGAGCGCCAGCATCAACGAGCGCATCAACAGCTCGCGGAAGCGATGGGCATCCTGGCCCCGCTGGCACCGGTCAATGGCGATCTCGTACGTCTGGATGCCGAGGGGATCCGTCTGGAAACACGACATCCGCAGCGTCCCTGCATCGTCAGCCAAAATGCCGTTACCCCTCTGCCGGGCCTGGCAGCCGAGCGAGGCTCACCGCGACACGGCATTCTCCACCTCGCCCTGCCCGTTGCCTCGACCGGCGGCGGCTGGGCTCGCATCGGCCGTCTCATGCTGGATGCTCACCGTGTCAGCGCGCTGGATGAAGACGCCCTCGCCGATTGGCTGGATGAGCGATTGGAGGAACTCGACGCCACGACGTTGGCTGAACTTCGCACGGCGCTGCAGCCACTGTTGACCTCTTGGTTGGGCCAGCGTCTGCGACAACTTCCCGACGTACATCTTCAGCTTCTTGCCGTGGAGGCGCCGGCGTTTCGCTGATCGATCGCGAACGAGCTCGACATTCGAGCGTTGATGAGACGGGGGACGACACTCCCGCGTCGCCCCCGCTTACCTCGGGTCAAGCAGACGATTCTCGACCTGATCGTCAAGAACCGCTGGCATTCTTGGGCGGACGCCCGCGCCGTCGACGCGGCTGTTCCCCCACGAGATCTTCCACGGAGAGACCAGCATCATTCATGGCCTCGCGGATCTCAGCCAGTTTTCTTTCCTTGTCCGCTTCCTCCTGTTTGCGGAGCTTCTCTTCCTCTTTTTTCTGCTCGATCACCTCACCGATGACATCGGAGAGTTTATTCAGCTGCTCCATACTCAACTGTCGAGCTGCTGCACGAGCCACGTTCTTGTTTCGGGCGATACGCTCCAAGGTTTCGCTGGACATTGGCCTCCTCCATGCAAGAAAACGACGAGCAAGCCAAAAGGCTCACTCGTCGAAAGTATATGTCGAAATGGGGGGTTGGCAAGAGAATGACCCATTGCGCCTCGCGAAGTGAACGTGCCGCAGTCGTGGGAAAGACTGGCGACTGACCCTCATCCTCCGGTCATGTTCATGAAGCGTACTATCTGAACATCGCCGTCAGTAGTGAAGTGATGTCTTTCGGGCTTGAGCGGCAAAGCCTCGACAATGGCACGCTTGAGCGCCTCGAGATCCCCCGGATGTCGACGCACAACGGCGCGCAGATCAACTGAATGCTCGTTGCCCAGACAGAGCAGCAAACGTCCTTCCGCCGTGACCCGTACGCGATTGCAGCTGGCGCAGAAATTGTGGCTGTGCGGGGAAATGAAACCGATGCGGGATTCACTATCCACCATGCGGAAATAGCGCGAAGGGCCCAGTGTGGTCTCGGTGGTGGGAAGCAGCGTATGGCGCTGTTCGATGATGCCCTGGACATCGTCGCTCGAACAGAAGGTTTCATCCCGGCTATGATCCGACACGTCGCCCAATGGCATTTCTTCGATGAAACTCAGGTCGAATTTTTCAGCGCGCGCGAATTCGACGAGATCGAGCACTTCATCGTCGTTGTGCCCCTTGAGGATCACCGCGTTGAGCTTGATGCGCTCGAAGCCTGCCTCACGTGCGGCGCGTAATCCCTCCAGCACCCGACCAAGATCGCCGGTCCTGGTCAACTGCCGAAAACGCTGCGGATCGAGCGTATCGAGGCTGACGTTGAGCCGCTTCAAGCCGGCTTCGCGAAGACGGCGCGCGTGCTTGACCAGCCCCGCACCGTTGGTGGTCATGGCAAGATCCTGCAGGCCCGGCAACTCGGCAATCTGCTCGATCAACTGATCGATGTCGCGCCGTACCAGGGGCTCGCCTCCCGTCAGGCGTATCTTCTCCACTCCCATCTCGACGAATGCGCGAGCTATCATGCTGAGTTCTTCCAGCGTCAGTACCTGAGCCCGGGGCAGAAAAGTCATCTCTTCGCTCATGCAATAGACACAGCGAAAGTCGCAGCGGTCGGTCACGGAGATGCGCACATAGCGAACCCGCCTGCCGAAGTCGTCGATCAATTCATGAGGCATTGTCATTGTCACTCTCCCAGCGGCCGGCATCCCGATGATCCGACTCGCGCTCGGCAACCCAGTAATCGCCGGTAATGCTGTGCTCTTTTTTCCAGAAAGGCGCGCGAGTCTTGAGATAGTCCATGATGAAGTCGCAGGCCTCGAAGGCCGGCCGACGGTGTGCACTGGCCACCACTACCAATACGATAGGGTCTCCCGGTGCCAGGCGTCCAACCCGATGGATCACGCATACGCCCTGCAGCGGCCAGCGTGCCTCGGCCTCGCTCACGATCTCGCCCAGCGCGGCCTCCGTCATGCCGGGGTAATGCTCGAGACTCAGTGCAGTCACATCGGGGCGCTCGTTGAAATCACGCACCAGGCCGGTGAAGCTGACCACGGCGCCGATATCCGTGCGCCCCGCCAACAGGTAACGCTGCTCTTCGCCTGCATCGAAGGGGGCCTGCTGTACACGAATCATTCCGTTCAGCCTCCCGTCACCGGAGGGAAGAAGGCGACCTCGTCATCGTGGGTGATC
Source organism: Billgrantia pellis (assembly GCF_008297955.1). Taxonomy (GTDB): domain Bacteria; phylum Pseudomonadota; class Gammaproteobacteria; order Pseudomonadales; family Halomonadaceae; genus Halomonas; species Halomonas pellis. The sequence goes on from NZ_VTPY01000002.1 coordinate 282,133, forward strand.
GGGGTCGGATCGAGTGCCATCACCTGGTTGACAGCGCACAGTACCCGCCCCTCGGTAAGCCTCGCGAAGCGCGCGTCACGCTTGACCAGCGCTGCCTTGAGGCCACCGACATCGGCACTCGGCAGGCTATCGAGCGGCAAGGAAAGCTCGCTGATGCCCAGCCGTTCGCGCAATTCGGCGAGAAATTTCACCCGCACGCAAGCCGAGTCGATATCGCAGCGCGCGCCCACTGACACTTGGCCCGCCATCCCTTCACCCGTCACGATGGGCGTCGATGAGGTAGGCGCCTGTCGCTGGTAATTGCCGGATTTGCCACCGTGCTTGGTATCGAGATGGATGGCGCCGATTTCCATGTCCTTGTCGACTGCCTTGCACATGTCATAAAGCGTCAGGCAGGCCACGGACACCGCCGTCAATGCCTCCATTTCCACACCGGTACGTCCGTTGAGGCGACAACTGGCAAACACCTCGACGCGTGAATTCTCCTCGTCCAAGCGAAAATCGACCGCCACTTTCGACAGGGCCAGCGCGTGGCACAGGGGAATCAATTCATGGGTACGCTTGGCGGCTTGTATGCCGGCGATGCGTGCCGTCGCCAGCACATCGCCCTTGGGCAATCCCCCTTCGCTGAGCAGCGCAAGGGTGTCGGGTTTCATCCGAATGTAGCCGGAGGCGCTGGCTTCGCGTCGGCTCTCGGGCTTGTCGGCGACGTCCACCATATGGGCCTCGCCGCGCTGATTGAGATGGGTCAGGGTCATGAAAGAAAGCCTCGGATACTTCCTACAAGCGATTGAACTGGCGCGTATCGGCGCCCGCGGCGACGATCCCGACAAGACGATTGGCGACACTCACCGAGGATGCCCCTCCGACATGACCGCCGCAGAACGAGCTCATGAGCGACGAACCTCGCGCGGTGCCTGCTCGCGTGGCCAGCGTGCCGGCCAGGCCGCGATCCAATCGGCGATGCCCTCCACGTCATCGAGGTCGAGCGAGTCAACACCGGCTGGCAGGCATACCGGGCCGGCGCTGGCCACCGCCTTGACCCAGGGGTCCTCGGCCACGCGCAGCGGCTTGCCGACCGCATCGCGGTAGAGTTCAAGCTTCGGCAGCGGCCAGGCCTTGAACCCCTCGACCAGTACCAGGTCGGGACGCTGTCCGCGTATCGTCTCGATCAATTGTGTCAGGTCCGCTTCCTGTTGGTCGGGTGTCTCCATCATCATCGCCCAGCGAACGCGCGAAGCCACCAGCATCGGCGCGGCCCCGGCCTGGCGCAGACGATGACTGTCCTTGCCGGGCTGATCGACGTCGAACCCATGATGCGCATGCTTGATCACCGCGGTACGCAACCCGCGCGCCGCCAGCTGCGGCAGCAGCCGCTCGAGCAGCGTCGTCTTCCCGGTGCCGCTCCACGCCGCGAGGCCTAGCAGCGGCAGGGCGTCGTCGAAACGCAGCGGAGCGGTTGGCAATGGGGCGGTTGGCGGATAGGCCATCAGGGTCGCTTCTCCTCATGCAGATGCGCTTCCAGGCGCCGCTTGTCATCCTCGGTGTTCAGGTTGGCGAAGGCCTCGCGAGACTCGCTGAAGTCCACCGGCACCCAGGCATGTCCGGCATACCAACGGCCAACCTTGCGCTCTCCCGATGACAGCGCGGCCCGCAGAGCGTTGGCCAGATTCGTGCGCAACAAGGCCACCACGGGGTGCAGACGCTCGCCATCATGTACCACGGCGATGTCGTGTTCGCCGACGCCTGCCGCTAACCGGACCAGCAGATTGTCCGGCAGCGCCGGCATATCGCAGGGCACTACCAGCAGCCAGGGCGTGGTCGCCGCACGCAAGCCAGTGTAGATGCCCATCAAGGGTCCCTGAAAACCCGACTCGGGATCACTGACGATCCGATCGGCATAAGTGCGGTAGGTTTCGAGGTTGCGATTGGCACTGATTAGTACCTCGGCCACCTGGCCAACCAGGCGCGCGTATACGTGGTCCACCAGGGGGCGCCCGGCGAAGCACTCGAGTCCCTTGTCGCGGCCACCCATGCGGCGACCCTGCCCGCCGGCGAGGATCAGGCCGGTGACATCGATGTCTCTCATGCTTCCCATGATGCCTGAGGCGACGGCCGCATGCCACGGCGGGCTACGCAAGCCGCGCCGCGCCATGACCCGGGTCACCTTACGCTTATACCGGGCGACGACAGCAGGTATGATGCGTCAAACAAATTGAACGGCCCCTCGGGATTTGGATAATGGAAGGATTTGACGTAGGCGCCCGCCTGCGCGAGCTGCGCAAGGGTCGGAAGCTATCCCAGCGCGAGCTGGCCAAGCGCGCCGGCGTGACCAACAGCACCATCTCGCTGATCGAACAGAATAGTGTCAGCCCTTCGGTGAGCTCGCTGAAGAAAATCCTCGATGCGCTGCCCGTCTCGATCAGCGCTTTCTTCGCCGGCGATGAGCCCGCGCCACCGCGCGCCTTCTATCCTGCCGACGAGCTCACCGAGATCGGCGACGGTCACCTCTCCTGGCGGCTGGTGGCGGCACGGCGACCCGATCGCAGCATGTCGATCATTCACGAACGCTATCCGCCCGGCGCCGATACCGGCGAAGAGATGCTCGAGCACGAAGGCGAGGAAGGAGGCGTCGTGATCTCTGGCGAAATCGAGATCACCGTTGCCGGCGAAGCGAAGATTCTACGCGCCGGCGATGCTTACTACTTCGATTCACGCCTGCCTCATCGTTTTCGCAACGTGGGAGACGCGGAGTGCGTCATCGTCAGCGCCAACTCTCCGCCGACCTTCGCTGAGGGCGGCAGGGAGCTGCACCATGCCTAGCTTCGTCCGCAAACTGGCTGCACTTGGCCATACTGCGTTAAAACCAGTTCAACGACTCATTTATACCGCGTAAACGCCGTTTTTTGGACTCGCGACATCCCTGTCGCTCGTTCTTCGAGCAGCGGAGCTTCCTAGCGCTGGCCTTCGCTCGCCGACTTTTCCAACGAAGCTCAGCTCTCCTCTTCGGCACCGGGCAGCACCCAATTGAGAACGATGCCGACCAGTGCGGCGAGACTCACTCCCTGCAGAGTGAACTGGCCGCCGCCGAACTGCATCCCGCCGATACCGAACACCAGGATCAGCGACACCACCACCAGATTGCGCGGTGCCGTCAGGGGCTGACCGGCTCGCACCAAGGTATTCATGCCCACCACGGCGATGGAACCGAACAGCAGCGTCATGATGCCGCCCATCACGGGACCGGGAATGGTTTGCAGCAACGCACCCAGCTTGGCGACGAAAGCCAGCGCGATGGCGAAGCAGGCCGCCACCACCATGATGCGCGGATCGAAGGCACGAGTCAGGGTCACCGCCCCGGTGACTTCCGAATACGTGGTATTGGGCGGTCCGCCGAACAGCGCCGCGGCGGAAGTCGCCAACCCATCGCCCAGTAGGGTGCGATGAAGGCCGGGCTTCTCCAGATAGTTCTTCCGCGTGACGGAACCGATCGCCACCATGTCGCCGATGTGCTCCACCGCCGGGGCGATGGCGACGGGGATCATGAACAGGATCGCCGCCCAGTGGAAGCTCGGCGCAGTGAAGCCCGGGATCGACAGCCAGGCTGCCTCGCGCACCGGCGTGAAGTCCACCAGCCCCATCAGCAAGGCCATGGCATAGCCGAAGAAAATGCCTCCCATGATCGGCACCAGCCGCAGCAAACCGCGACCGAACACCGCCAGCACCAGCGTGACCAGCAGGCTGGCCATGGAGAGCAGGATGGCCTGGCCATAGCCGATGTGATCGCTGGTCTCTCCGGTGGCCATGCTGACCGCCACCGGCGCCAGGGCCAGGCCTATCACCATGATCACCGGCCCCACCACCACCGGCGGCAGCAGGCGATGCAGCCAGACGGTGCCCTTGAGACGTACCGCCTGCGAGATTGCCACGTAGACCAGGCCCGCCACCAACAGCCCGCCCAGCGTGGCCGGCACGCCGAAATTGGCTATCGACCCCTGAATCGGCGCAATGAAAGCGAACGACGAAGCCAGAAAGACCGGCACGGTCACCTTGGTCACACCATGGAACACCAACGTACCGACACCCGCGGTAAACAGCGCCACGCTGGGGTCGAGCCCAGTCAGCAACGGCACCAGCACCAACGCACCGAAAGCGACGAAGAGCATCTGCGCCCCGGTCAGCAGGGTTCTGGGCAAGGAATGGGTGGGCGTCTGTGCAGCCGCCGCTTGTTCGTTCATGGGTCGGTTTCCTTCTTGTGGTATCGTTTGTCGAATCGAAGGCATCCTGCCCAGAAAAACGCCTCTGGATCGCAATCACAGAGGCAGCATTCTTGCTATATGTGTATCGGGCAATAAACTCGGTGAGCGACGGTCAGGCAACCCGCTTGATGACACGCCATGGCCGAGCGCCGCCAGCTTAATGGATATCAGCGAGTGCCGAAAATCTTGTCTCCCGCGTCACCAAGTCCCGGCACGATATAACCGTTCTCATCGAGATGATCGTCCACGGCCGCGGTATAGATCTCGATATCGGGGTAGGCCTCCTGCACCCGCTTGATGCCCTCGGGTGCCGCGACCAGCACGATCACTTTCATCTGCTGGCAGCCACGCTCGCGCAACATGTCCAGGGTTGCCACCATCGTGCCTCCGGTCGCCAGCATCGGATCGATGACGATCGCCATGCGTTCGTCCAGGTCACCGGCGAACTTGGCGAAGTACGGCACCGGCTCGAGGGTCTCCTCGTCGCGATAAAGCCCCACGACACTGATCCGAGCGCTGGGAATCAGATCGGTGACACCGTCAAGCATGCCGAGCCCGGCGCGCAGAATCGGCACGATGGTAACCTTCTTGCCCTTTAGCAATTGCACCGGAATCGGCTGGCCGCTCCAGCCATCGATAGCCTGCGCCTCGAGCTCGAGGTCCTTGGTTGCCTCGTAGGTGAGCAGCTTGGCCAGCTCACCGGCCAGCTCACGAAAGCTTTTGGTGCTGATGCCGGCTTCGCGCATCAGACCCAGCTTGTGCTGGACCAGCGGATGTTGAATGGCATGGACGCTCATGACGGACCTCTCCGGCGTGGGGTGGGAAGCGACGACTGTCGTCGCGTGGGCGAATCGCGCGCTATTCTACCTGCATCGCGCAGACAGGTTAAGGCGCGCACCCTGCGCCCTCCCTTACTCTCCGGCCGATTCAGGCAGCTGCCAGTCGATCGGCTCGCGGCCGTTCCGCTCGAGAAACACATTGGCACGCGAGAAGTGATGATTGCCAAAGAATCCACGATGCGCCGACAGCGGTGACGGATGCGGTGACTCCAGCACCAAGTGGCGCGAGGTATCGATCAGCGCCTTCTTCTGGCGGGCAGGGCTGCCCCAGAGCAGGAATACCGATGGCGCACCATGGGCGCTGACGGTTTCGATGGCACGGTCGGTGAAGCGCTCCCAACCCTTGCCACGATGCGAGCCGGCATTGCCCTGCTCCACCGTCAACGAGGCGTTGAGCAACAGCACGCCCTGACGTGCCCAATGCTCCAGATTACCGTGCGCTACCGGACGAAAACCGACGTCGTCGGCCAGTTCCTTGTAGATGTTGACCAGCGAAGGCGGCACCCTTATGCCCGGACGTACCGAGAAGCAGAGGCCATGGGCCTGGTTGGGCCCGTGGTAGGGATCCTGACCGAGAATCACTACTTTGACCCGCTCCAGCGGCGTCAGCTCGAAGGCCCGGAACCAATTCGTCGAATGCGGATAGATCACCTTCCTGGCCGCCTTCTCGGAAGCCAGGAAGTCACGCAGCGACTGCATATAGGGAGCATCGAATTCGCCCCCCAACCAACGCCACCAGCTTTCGGGTAACGGATAGCCCATGTCTCAACGCTTCACTTGATCCACCAGGGGCTCGACGTAGGCGATGCCCATGTCCCAGGGAAATTGGATCCAGCAATCCTGAGCCACTTCGGTCAGGTACTGATCCACCAGCGGGCGGCCTTCCGGCTTGGCGTAGACGGTGACGAAATGTGCCTTGGGCAGCATCTCGCGAACCTTGCGCGCCGTCTTGCCGGTATCGACCAGATCGTCCACCAGCAGCCAGCCCTCGCCATCATGCTCGACGCTCTTGAGCACGTTGAGGCCACCCTGGTCCATGCGCTCGTAGCTGCTGATGCAGATCGTATCGATCAGCCTTACGTTGAGTTCGCGTGCGATCAGCGCGGCGGGGATCAACCCTCCCCGGGTAATCGCCACGATACCCTGGAAATCGCGTTCGACCAGACGATGGCACAGCTCACGAACATCGCGATGCAACTGATCCCAGGAGACGGTGAAATGCTGATGGTAACGGCTATCGGTCATGGTCGTCTCACTCGTCCTCATTGAAGGAACAGACCGCAAAGACACCGAAACCGGCCTCGCGAATCCGGCTGGACCCGCCGATTTCCGGCAGGTCGATAATGGTGGCGGTTTCCACCACCTGACCGCCGGTGCGGGTGATGAGCTTGGCGGCCGCCAGCATGGTGCCACCGGTAGCGATCAGGTCGTCCATGATCAGGATGCGGTCCCCCCGGCGGAATGCATCGGAATGCAACTCCACCTCGGCCTGACCGTACTCCAGCGTGTAGGTCTCGCTGACGGTACGAAACGGCAGCTTGCCCTTCTTGCGCACCGGCACGAAGCTGCAGCCCAGTTCGTAGGCCACCGGCGCGCCGATAATGAACCCCCGGGCATCGATTGCGGCGATGGCGTCGAGCTCCATCTCCTGATAGCGATGCACGAAGCTGTCGATCAGCTTGCGAAAGGCCGAGCTGTTCTGTAGCAGCGGCGTGATGTCGCGAAAATTGACCCCTGGCTGGGGCCAATCGGGGACGGTTCGGATCACGGACTTGATGTAGTCGCCGTAGATGCTCATCGCAGGTCTCGGTGAGTGTATGTCAATCGAGGAACAGGAACTTCAGCACGAACAGGATCGCCAGCACGACCACGGCCGGGTTGAGGTCCCGAAAACGCCCCGACAGTGCCTTAATCGCAGCGTAGCTGATGAAGCCCAGCGCTATGCCCTCGGCGATCGAGAAGGTCAGCGGCATGGCCAGCGCGGCGATCAGCACCGGGGCGGCGTCGGTAGGGTCGTCCCAGTTGGCATGGGCCAGGCTGCCGGCCATCAGCACCGCCACGTAAAGCAGCGCGCCGGCGGTGGCGTAGGCCGGGATCGAACCCGCCAGTGGGGCGAAGAAAAGGCTGACCAGGAACAAGAGGGCGACCACCACGGCGGTGAGACCGGTGCGCCCACCCGACGCGATGCCCGCAGTGGACTCGATGTAACTGGTGGTGGTCGAGGTACCCAGCACCGCGCCGGCCATGGAGGCGCCGCTGTCGGCCATCATGGCACGCCCCAGGCGCGGCAGCTTGCCATCCTTGTCGAGCAGTCCTCCCTTGTGCGCCACGCCAACCAGAGTGCCGGAAGTGTCGAACAGATCGACGAACAGGAAAGCGAAGATCACGCTTATCATGGCCACATCGATCGCTCCCGCCAGATCCATGGCCATGAACGTCGGCGCGATGGAGGGCGGCATGGACATCAGCCCACCGTATTCATTATGGCCGAGCAGCATCGCCACCACGGTGACGCCAATGATCCCGATCATCACCGCACCGGTAACGTTCAGGTAGGCCATGGCGGTAATCGCAAAGAAACCCAGCAGAGCATAAATCGCGGCTGGCTCGGAAAGATCGCCCAGCGCCACGTAGGTCGCCGGGTTGGCGACCACGATGCCGGCATTCTTCAGCGCGATCATGGCCAGGAACAGGCCAATGCCGGCGGCAATGCCGAGTCGCAGGGAGAGCGGAATGGAGTGGATGATCCACTCGCGAACCTTGAAGATGCTGAGCAAAAAGAAAGTGAAACCGGAGAGGAACACTGCCCCCAGCGCCGCTTCCCAGGTATAGCCCATGCCGAGCACGACACCGTAGGTAAAGAAGGCGTTGAGCCCCATGCCGGGTGCCTGGGCGATCGGATAGTTGGCCCACAAGCCCATGATCAGACAACCCACCGCTGCGGCCAGACAGGTGGCGACGAAGACCGCGCCGTAGTCCATGCCCGCCTCGGAAAGAATACTGGGGTTGACGAAGATGATGTAGGCCATGGTCAGGAAGGTGGTGACCCCGGCAATGACCTCGGTCTTCACGCTGGTATTGTGTTCTTTCAGCTTGAAGTGGTTGTCGAGCAAGTTCTTCATATTGGCGTTCCTGCGCACAAGGACTGGTGTTCGACCAGAGGGCGAGAAAAGCCGCACATGGTACCCAAAGGCGACTGACGATGCGAGGCCGACCCGGGGCATGTGCGGCACGGTTCGCTCTGTATAAGCAAACTCTGCGCCATACGCCAGCGCACTGACCAACGCAGGCTTGACGAAACGCTCCTATCAGCCGCGATCAGACCCCACGGGCCGCCAACACGCGCTCGACGGTCTCGACGATGGCTTGGGTCTGGGGATCGACCTCGATATTGACACGATCGCCAGGCACACGATCGACCAGAATGGTTCGCGCCAGCGTCTCGGGTATGAGGTCGACGCAGAAGCGGGGCCCGTGCCCGGCGCCGGCAGGCCGCACCGCTCCGATGGTCAGGCTGATGCCGTCGACGCCGATATACCCCTTGTCGAACAAGAAGCGCCCCAGTGCCGGGGGCACCTCGAACCACAGCCGGCGGTTGTTGGGTGTCTGGTCGAGCTCGACCAGTTCGGCCAGTGCCATGACATGGCCCGACATGGCGTGCCCACCGATCTCGTCGCCGACGCGCGCCGCCCGCTCGATATTGACGCGGTCGCCCACACGCAGTGCACCGAGATTGGTCACGCGCAGGGTCTCGCGCATCAGATCGAAGCTGATGCGGTCGCCGTCGATCGCCGTCACGGTCAGGCAGACGCCGTTATGAGCAACGGAAGCCCCGAGCTCGAGCCTTTCGCAAAGCGCTTCCGGCAGCTGCACCACGTGCGTGCGGAACGCCTCGGACTCCTGAATGGCGACGACTTCCGCCGTCCCCTGAACGATGCCTGTGAACATGAACTCTCCTCGCGCGGCTCCCGGCGACGGCGGACAAATGACAAGGCTCGCCAGTGTAAGAATTCACGGGCGCAACGTCCATCGGCACGGTTGCCCGCAACGGGGCGTTCAGCAGAACGAAGACATGCCAAAGGCGACGGGATTAGCATTTTTTCCTGAAAATCCAGGCACCGGGCACCAACATACACCACCGGATTGACAACATGCGCCTTTCGTTCTAGCATTCGCCATCACATTTCAGGCGCCGATTTGTACCCGGATTGCGGGCGCCCACGTCGAAGGCCGCGGTGAACCCGCTTCACGGGCCGATGATGTGAAGTGCAGCTAAAAGGGTGTGTCCAGCGTTGATGGCCACCCGCCAGGGTGGCCTTTTTTCGTTCCGGCTCCCCGCTGCCGCCCGCCCGGTGACGGCCCGTCACTGGAAGCCAGATGATCACGCTACGCAACGTCTCCAAGACCTATCATCTCAGGGGCAGTCGAACCCGGCTCCCCTTCGCTTCGCGCCGCGATACGCCACCCCGCACCATCGAGGCGCTCAGGAACGTCGACCTGCACGTGCCCCAGGGCAGCATCCATGGCGTCATTGGCCTCTCCGGCGCCGGCAAGTCGACACTGATCCGCTGCGTCAACCTGCTCGAGCGTCCCTCCTGCGGCAGCGTGGTGGTCGACGGTCAGGAGATGACCGATCTCACCGCCGCTCAGTTGAACCAGGCGCGTCATCGCATCGGCATGATCTTTCAGCACTTCAACCTGCTGACCACACGCAACGTGTTCGACAACGTTGCCCTGCCGCTGGAGCTGATGGGCCTGAAGCGCGCCGCCATTCGCAAGCGCGTGCTGCCCCTGCTCGAACTCACCGGGCTTTCCGACAAGGCGCGCCAGTATCCGGCCCAGCTCTCCGGTGGCCAGAAGCAGCGTGTGGCCATCGCCCGAGCGCTGGCCAGCGAGCCCCGAGTGCTGCTTTGCGACGAGGCGACGTCGGCGCTGGACCCCCAGACCACCGGCTCGATCCTCACGCTGCTGCGCGACATCAACCAGACGCTCGGCCTGACCATTCTGTTGATCACTCACGAAATGGAAGTGGTGAAGTCGATCTGCCACCGTGTGAGCCTGATCTCAGATGGCGAGCTGGTCGAGGAAGCCGATGTGGGCGATTTCTTCACCGCCCCGCGCACCCGACTCGGCCGCGAATTCCTCAACGATTTCCTTCAGCTCGAGCCGCCCAAGGCCTTGGTGGAACGCCTCGAGGAAATCCCGGGCGAGCGCACGCACCCGGTGGTGCGTCTGGCCTTTTCCGGCGATGCCGTCTCGACCCCGCTGATCTCCCGCCTGGCCCGGGAGTGCGGCGTGGACGTGAGCATCCTGCAGGCCAAGGTGGAGTCGATCCAGGAGCGCACCCTGGGGTTGATGATTGCCGAACTGCTGGGCTCGCCCGAGCAGACCCGCCGGGCCATCGACTATCTCGAATCCCATGACCTGCACGTGGAGGTACTCGGCCATGTCCAGCGCAATGATTGATCTGATCCTGCAGGCAACCCTGGATACGCTCTACATGGTCGCCGTCTCGGCCGTAGTGTCGGCAGCGCTCGGCGTGCCGCTGGGCGTGATGCTCTACGTCACTCGTCCGCGCCAGATCCTGGCGCGCCCGCTGCTTAATCAGGTACTGGGCATCGTGACCAACATTGGCCGCTCGATACCCTTCATCATCCTGATGGTGGCGATCATTCCGTTTACCCGCCTGGTCGTGGGCACTTCGATCGGCACCAACGCCGCCATCGTACCGCTGACCCTCGCTGCCATCCCGTTCGTGGCGCGCCTGGTGGAAGGCGCACTCAACGAGATCCCGCCGGGCCTGGTAGAAGCCGCCCAGGCGATGGGCGCCACGCCGCACCAGATCATCGCCAAGGTACTGCTGCCGGAAGCTCGTGGCGGCATCATCACCGGCTTGACCATCACCGTAGTGACCCTGGTCAGCTATTCGGCCATGGCCGGCGCTGTGGGCGGCGGCGGGCTCGGCGACCTGGGTATCCGCTACGGCTACAACCGCTTCAATCCCACTGTGATGCTGATCACCGTGGCCATCCTGGTGGTCATGGTGCAGGGCTTCCAGAGCCTCGGCGACTACCTGGTACGCAAATCGGACCGCAAGTGAAGGCAACCCCAAAGGAGAAAAACCCATGCAAGCCAGCCTGACCCGCCTGTTCGGCGCCGCCGCTCTCGTCGGCGCCATCTTGATCGCCGGCTGCGGCGAGGACGACGGCGCCAGCGAGACCCGCTCGATCAAGGTCGGCACCATGTCCGGCCCGGAATCAGAGGTCATGGAAGTGGCGGTGCAGATCGCCAAGGATCGTTACGATCTCGAGGTCGAGATCGTTGAGTTCACCGACTACGTCTCACCCAACGCCGCGCTGGCCGACGGCAGTCTCGATGCCAACGCCTTCCAGCACGAGCCCTACCTGCAGAGCATGATCGACGACCGCGACTACGATCTGGCGGTGGCCGGGCATACCTTCGTTTATCCTATCGGCGCCTACTCCGAAAAGCACGACAGCATTGAAGCGTTGCCCAACGGCGCCATCGTCGCCCTGCCCAACGACCCCACCAACGGCGGCCGCGCGATGATCCTGATGCATAACGCCGGCCTGATCGAGCTGGACGACCACGAGAACCTCGAGGCCACCCCGGTCAACGTGGTGGAGAACCCGCATGACTTCCAGTTCCGCGAGATCGAGGCGGCCCAGCTCCCCCGCGTGCTGCAGGACGTCGACCTGGCCTTCATCAACAACACCTTCGCTCAGCCTGCCGGCTTGAGCCTGGACGACGCTCTGCTCCGGGAAGGCCCCGAGTCCCCGTACGTCAACATCATTGCGGTGCGTGAGGGTGACCAGGATCGCGAGGAAATCCAGCAGTTGGTTTCCGCGTATCAGAGCGATGAGGTGGCGGCCAAGGCGAAGGAGCTGTTCGACGGTGCCGCCGTGCCCGGATGGGAATAGATCGCCAGCATGCCAGCATGAACGGCGCGCAAGTCAACGGGCCGACGCCAAGCGTCGGCCCGTTTGCGTTTCAGTCAGCCGGGCTCAGCCGATCTTCCGTTCGACCTTGTCGATTCTCCCTTCCAGGCTCTGATCCTTGTCGGTGGCCGTGGCGATGCGGATCGTGCTGTCCACACGCGGCGCACCGCGCTCATGCAGCACGTCGTGACAGCGCCTGACGACCTGCATCACCTCCTCCCAAGAACCTTCGAGATTGGTACCATGAGCATGCAGTCGGTATTTCAGGCCCGCTTCCTCGATGACTTCTTCACAAGCGGCAATGTGGGACGACAACGAGGCCCCCGCCCCGATCGGGGTCACATTGATATCGGCAACGACGCGCATTCTTCATCCTCCATGTCGACCATTGGGTCCATGTCCGTATCCGAAACCTAGTCGCGCCAAGGCCATTGTTCAAACCCCCACGAGGAGACCGCATGCCCCCTGCCCTTCCCGATTACCCGTTGCTCTCACGCCAGTTGGAAGCGCTGCTCGACGAGGACGACTGGCTAGTCAACAGCGCCCAGACCTGCGCCTTCATCATGCAGCACGTTTCCGAACTCAACTGGGTCGGTTTCTACCTGCATCGTCATCCCGAGCGGCTCACGCTGGGCCCCTTCCAGGGCAAGCCGGCATGCAACCCGATACCGTTCGGAAAGGGGGTTTGTGGCGCCACCGCCCGAACGCGTGAAACGCAACGCATCGATGACGTGCATGCCATCGCCGACCATATTGCCTGCGACACCGCCTCGAACGCCGAGCTGGTCGTTCCGATAATGCGAGAAAAGGTGTTGTGGGGAGTACTGGATCTGGACAGCCCGCGCCACGCCCGCTTTAGCGTCGAGGATCAGGCTGGCATCGAGCGCCTGGTCGCGGTATTCATCAAACGCACGAACCTGCCGGATCTGCTCGCTTCGCGGTAGCCGTTCAGGCACGGGGACGGGCCGAACAAGCAGAACGCCCCGCAGCGATGTTACGCTGCGGGGCGTTCGGAATCTGGTAGGACCAAGCGGATTTGAACCGCTGACCTCCACGATGTCAACGTGGCGCTCTAACCAACTGAGCTATGGTCCTGAAACGGGCGGCACGGTTGGTAGGACCAGGCGGATTTGAACCGCCGACCTCCACGATGTCAACGTGGCGCTCTAACCAACTGAGCTATGGTCCTGTCTCGCCTTCCCTTTCCTTAGCCTTTCTTGCTCGGCTGCGTTGCCGCCATTTTACGCGGCGGCAACGGATGCATATCTTACCGAAATCGCTGCCTTTTGCAAGCGTCAAACGCCGCTTTTTACCCGCTCGACCGCCTCTAGCCAGCCACGATAGAGCCGATCACGCTCCGCCTCCGGCATGCTCGGCAAAAACTCCCGTTCACAGCGCCACAGTTCGGCGATCTCGTTCAGGTCGCGGTACCAGCCGAGTCGCAGGCCAGCCATGTAGGCGGCTCCGAGCGCTGTGGTTTCGAGCACTGTCGGCCGATCCACCTGAACGCCCAACATGTCGGCCAGGAACTGGACCAACCAGCCATTGGCCACCATGCCTCCGTCGACGCGCAGCGTTCCCGGCGGCACCCCCATGTCGTCGCTCATGCAGGCCTGCAGATCGCGGGTCTGGTAGCAGACCGCCTGAAGTCCCGCTGCGACGATTTCGGCAATACCGGTATCGCGAGTCAGGCCGAAGATCGCTCCACGGGCCTTGGGATCCCAGTGCGGCGCGCCCAGGCCGGTGAACGCAGGCACCAGGTAGACACTGTGACCGTCCCGTGTCTCCTTGGCCAGCGCTTCAGTCTCGGCGGCGTGATGGAACAGCTTGAGGCCGTCGCGTAGCCACTGCACGGCGGCACCGGCAACGAAGATACTGCCCTCGATGGCGTAAGTGGTCCTTCCCTTCAGCCGATAAGCCACGGTGGTCAGCAGCCGGTTGCGCGATACCGCCGGGGTATCGCCGGTGTTGACGATCATGAAGCACCCGGTACCGTACGTGCTCTTGCCCATCCCCGGTTCGAAGCAGGCTTGCCCTACCAGGGCCGCCTGCTGATCGCCGACAACACCGGCAATAGGCAGCTCGGCGCCTAACCATTGTGCGTCGCACATGCCGAAATCGTCGCTCGAGTCGCGCACCTCCGGCAGCAGACTCGCCGGTATCTGGAACAGTGCCAGCAACTCTTCGTCCCACTGCTGCGTATGAATGTTGAAGAGCATCGTACGCGAGGCGTTGGTGGCATCGGTGGCATGCTCTCGACCGCCGGTAAGGCGCCACAACAAGAAGCTATCGACCGTACCGAATGCCAGCTCACCACGTTCGGCACGGGCACGGGCGCCGTCGGTATTGTCCAGCAGCCAGGCCAGCTTGGTCGCCGAGAAATAGGGATCGATGAGCAAGCCGCTGCGCGCCTGGACGCTTTCGTCATGCCCCTGCTCGCGCAGGCGCTGGCACAGGTCGGCCGTCCTCCGATCCTGCCACACGATCGCGTTGTAGAGCGGCTCTCCCGTGGCCCGATCCCAGAGCAGCGTGGTCTCACGCTGATTGGTGATACCGATGCCGGCAATCCGTTCGAGTGAGACACCGGCAGTTTCGATCGCTTCGCGGCAAGTCGCCACTACCGACGCCCAGATCGCCTCGGGGTCGTGCTCGATCCAGCCGTCGCGCGGGAAGTGCTGGGGAAATTCCCGTTGGGCGATGCTGACGATGTTGCCGCCGCGATCGAAGAGAATGGCGCGCGAGCTGGTAGTGCCCTGGTCGATGGCAAGCAGGTAGTCGGCCATGAGAGGTCCTGTCGTTGTATGTTCGTTTATGACCATCAAGAGTACTGGACTATGTTCGCAATGCTTTACGACTTTCGTCGCACTTCGTCCCTGTCGCCTGCCGATACCTTGCCGAATCGCTTACACTCGCGTGAGCGAAAGGGAGCCGTCATGAACCAGCAACAACGTCAGGATGCCATCGTCGACCTGGTCCGCCGCCAGGGATACGCCAGCATCGAGCAGTTGACCGACCATTTTTCCGTCACGCCTCAGACCATACGCCGCGACCTCAACGCCCTGTCGGAAGAGGGTCTGATTCGTCGTGTACACGGGGGGGCGGGCCTGGAGTCCAGTACCGTCAACACCGCCTATAGCACGCGCAAGAATCTCAACCTGGAAGCCAAGCGGCGCATTGCGTCACGGGTGGCAAGCCATGTCCCCGACCACGCTTCGCTGTTCATCAACATCGGCACCAGCAATGAGGTCGTGGCCGAGGCACTGCTCGATCATCAGGGTCTCGAGGTCATCACCAACAACCTCAACGTGGCGGCGATACTCCAGCACAAGGAGGACTTCAACGTCATCATCGCCGGCGGCCAGGTACGTTCACGCGATGGCGGCATCATCGGTGAGGCGACCATCGATTTCATCAACCAGTTCAAGGTCGACTTCGGCATCATCGGCATCAGCGGCATCGACGAGGACGGCTCCCTACTCGAATTCGACTATCAGGAAGCGCGCGTCGCCCAGGCAATCATCCACAATTCGCGCCAGGTCTACCTGATTGCCGACCACTCCAAATTCCATCGCAACCCCGTGGTACGACAGGGAAATCTCTCCCAGCTCGACGCGCTGTTCACCGACCGCCAACCGCCCGAACGCATCGTGCATCTCATGCAGGTCAACGACGTCGCCCTGCACGTCGCCTAGAGACGGCTCCTCTCCCACGCAAGCCGGCACCTTGTGTGCCGGCTTTCGCGTTCTTGACTCTTGATGTTCGATTTCGATTGATCTATGTTCGTTTTCAAACATGACTACTGGCGAGACGCAGCTGGAGCTCGCCGCTTTTTTGGAGTTCCCGTTTCATGGCGCAGACCTCTCCCCCTCTCCTCGACATGTTCGTCATCGGCGGCGGCATCAACGGCACCGGCATCGCCAACGATGCCGCCGGGCGTGGTCTCTCCGTCGCCCTCTGCGAGCAGGGCGATCTCGCAGGAGCCACTTCATCGGCCAGCAGCAAGCTGATCCACGGGGGATTGCGTTATCTCGAACACCGCGAGTTCCGCCTTGTCGGGGAGGCCCTGCGTGAGCGCGAAGTGCTGCTGCAGAAGGCCCCCCACATCATATGGCCGATGCGCTTCATCCTTCCCCACCGTGGGCACCTACGCCCCGCCTGGATGATTCGTGCCGGGCTGTTTCTGTATGACAACCTGGGCAAGCGCAGGCGGCTTCCCGGCTCGCGCAGTGTTCGTTTTGCACACGATTCGCCCCTGATAGACGGAATCGTACGTGGTTTCGAATATTCCGACTGCTGGGTCGACGATGCCCGCCTCGTCGTGCTCAATGCCATGCAGGCGCGCGAGAGCGGCGCCGAGATACTGGTACGCACTCGCTGTACGGGCGCGCGCTCGCACGACAGTCATTGGTGTGTCGAGCTCGAGGATGTTCGCACCGGAGAACGCTTCGAGCGGCGCGCCCGGGTACTGGTCAACGCCGCCGGCCCCTGGGTGGAGAAAGTGGTACGCGAGCAGACGCAGCGCTCATCGCGCTATTCGATTCGCATGATCCAGGGAAGCCACGTTATCGTGCCCCGCCTCAACGCCGACGACCGTGCCTATATTCTGCAGAACAGCGACCGCCGGATCGTCTTCGTACTGCCCTACGAGGATGATTTCAGTCTGGTCGGCACCACTGACCGACACTACCGGGGCGACCCGTCGGAGGTCACCATCAGCGAAGAAGAGATCGCTTACCTGCTCGGCGTGGTCAACGACCATTTCCGGCGCCAACTCGACCGCCGCGACGTGATCGCGAGCTTCTCGGGCGTGCGTCCGCTATGCGACGACGAATCGGCGGATCCTTCCGCCATGACGCGCGACTATACGCTGGCACTGGAGACTCAGGGTGCGCCCCTGCTCTCGGTCTTCGGGGGGAAGATCACCACCTACCGCAAGTTGGCCGAAGCCGCCCTTGGGCAGCTGGCTCCCTTCCTGCCCGGCATGGCTCCGCGTTGGACCGCCGGCGCGACACTGCCGGGTGGCGACATCGACAATCAAACGGATTTCATGGCGCGCCTGCAGCATGATTACCCCTGGCTCGGTGAGACCCGTGCTCGCCGCTTTGCGCGCAGCTACGGCAGCCTCTGCCTGCGGTTCCTGGGCGACGCGACCTGCACCGAAGACCTTGGCGAAGCATTCGGCGCCGGCCTGACGGCAGCCGAAGTCGACTATCTGATGAATCACGAATGGGCATTCTGCAGCGAAGACATTCTCTGGCGCCGTACCAAACTGGGATTGCGTTTGACGCCGCGTCAGGTCGACGCGCTGAAGCGACATATCGCAACGCACCGTCACGGACTGGCTGCCTGAGGCTCCCATCGCGTAGGCTCAAAAGTGGGTACGCCCCAATTCGGCCTACACAATGTCAGGAGATCTCATGGCCCTCTACCCGCTCGCACTTGGCGGTGCGGTTTCGCTGCTACTCGCCGCCACTATCATCGCCAAGCTACCGCTGCGCTGGTGGTGGATACGGGCCTGCGAGTTTCCCCGGCTGCAGCTGGCGTCGGCCGCTCTGGTCACCGCCCTGCTTTCGCTCACTCTCGAATCGCCATGGCATTGGCTCCTGCTCGGCGCGAGCCTGCTGGTCATCATCCTGCAAGCTCGCTTCATTCTGCCCTGGACCCGCCTCTGGCCAGTCCAGGTGGAGGATGCCGAGCCCGGGCAGCAGGCCCGCTGCGTGACGCTGCTGATCGCCAACGTGCTGACGCCCAACCGACAGGCCAGCCGACTCATCGAGATTATCCATCAGAACGATCCCGATCTCGTGCTGACGCTGGAGTCCGATGCGTGGTGGCAGGAAAGGCTCGACGCAGCGCTCGATGAAGGTTGGCCGCATAGCATCAAGATCCCCCTGGACAATCTCTACGGCATGCACCTCTATTCGCGACTTCCCCTGGCTGACACCCGGGTCGAGTGGCTGGTTCAGGACGATATCCCCTCGATCCATACCGATGTCACACTCGAGAGCGGCGACACACTACGGCTACATGCCCTCCATCCGCGCCCCCCCGCCCCCAACGAGAGCGAGGAAACGCTATGGCGCGATGCCGAGCTGTTGCTCGTCGGCAGGGCCATTCATCGCAACCCGATTCCCACCATCGTAGCCGGCGACCTGAACGATGTGGCGTGGTCGCGTACTACGCGCCTGTTTTGCCGCATCAGTGGCATGCTCGACCCCCGTCGCGGCCGAGGCATGTACAGCACTTTCCATGCCCGCTACCCGCTATTGCGCTGGCCGCTGGATCATATCTTTACCAGCGAGCATTTCACGCTAAAGACAATGCGCCGGCTGCCCGGCTTCGGCTCGGACCACTTTCCCATCCTGGCATCGCTCTGCTTCCGCCCCTCGCGAGCCGACGAGCACGCCCCTCCCGAAGCCGAACCGGCCGAACGGGAGTGGGCACGCGAAACCATTCGTGAAGCCCGCGAGCGCGAACAGAAAACCTGACCTTCCGATCAATCCGGGATACCGCCACGCGTCAGCCGAGCGGGATCGAGCAGGCGTTCGAGTTCTTCCCGGCTCAGCTCGGTCTGCTCATTGGCCACGTCGATGATCGGTCGGCCTGCCTGATACGCCTGCTTGGCGATGGACGCAGCCGCATCGTAGCCGATCACCCCATTGAGCGCCGTCACCAGGATCGGATTGCGTGCCAGCGGCTCGGCGAGCCTATCGTCACGCACGCGAAACGTCGCGATGGCACGATCGGCCAACAGGCGGGCCGTGCGACTCATCAGGCGGATCGAGGTCAGCAGGTTGTGAGCGATCAAGGGCAGCATCACGTTGAGTTGAAAATTACCGCTCTGCCCGGCCACCGTTACTGCCGCATCCAGACCGATCACCTGAGCGGCCGCCTGAGCCGCCGATTCAGGGATCACCGGGTTGACCTTGCCCGGCATGATCGAACTGCCGGGCTGCAGTGCTTCGAGTTCTATTTCGCCGAGCCCGGCCAGCGGACCGGAATTCATCCAGCGCAAGTCGTTGGCTATCTTCATGACCGTGCAAGCCAGGCCCTTGAGCTGCCCCGACAGCTCCACGGCGGCATCCTGGGAACCGAGGCTGGCGAAGAAACTGTCATTGGGTGAAAACGCAAGGCCGGTCTGTTCGCTGAGTTCGCGCGCCATACGCTCGGCAAACTCCGGATGCGCGTTGATTCCCGTCCCTACCGCCGTGCCCCCCTGGGCCAGGCGAGAGAGCCGCACCATGGCGCTATCGATGCGCTCGATCGCTTGGCCGACCTGGCTCGACCAGCCGCCAAGCTCTTGGCTCAGGCGCAGCGGCATCGCATCCATCAAGTGAGTACGGCCGGTCTTCACCACGCCATCGAGTTCCGCGGCTCGCTCATCGATGTTCATGCGCAAATGCACCAACGCGGGGCGCAATTGCGCGGTCACCTCCAGCGCGGCCGAAAGATGGATAGCGGTGGGAATCACGTCATTGCTCGATTGCCCCATGTTGACATGGTCGTTGGGTCCTACCGGCAGCCCCTCACGGCTGGCAAGGTGGGCGATCACCTCGTTGACGTTCATGTTACTCGACGTCCCGGAGCCGGTCTGGAACACATCCACCGGAAACTGGTCGTCATGACGGCCGTCGACGATCTCCTGCGCGGCCGCCACGATGGCCTCGGCCCGCTCGGCGTCGAGCAGCCCCAGCTCATGGTTGACCTTGGCCGCCGCCAGCTTGATGCGTGCGATGGCATGTAGAAAAGCGGCCGGCATCGGCTGGCCCGAAACAGGAAAGTTCTCAACGGCCCGCTGGGTCTGGGCCCCGTAGAGTGCGGCGGCAGGCACCTTGAGTTCGCCCATGCTGTCGCGTTCGATTCGATATTCGCTCATGCCGATCCCTCGTCTGCGTTTCTTCTCACCATGGCGGCCCAGGCCATCCCTTGCAAGCTGCCCCCATCATCGGCCCCTCCAACACATCGCTTGGTTATGCCTCGGCCATGACAACTATCAAGTTTCGCCCCCTTGTCGCTAACAGCTGCGAGGTAATGTGATAACTATCGTCGCCACGCAAGGAACGAGTTTCTAAGATGGCTTCGGCCGCCAGTCGAGCCGCCATGACTCACAGCGAAACTTCAACAAGGCCAGCAGGCCACGACATGGAACACAATCAATAATGAAGCAACCGAACATTGCTTTGACCCTCCTGCCCCAGGAGCAGCTCACTCTCGTACACTCACATGAAACGGGGGAGCTTCAGCGCTTTCGTCGGCTGTCCCTCGGTTTTCTGCCCCTCATGCCCCAAGTGAGTCGTCTGATGGCCTCGCTTGGCCTGCAGTGCGAATCGCGACTGGCGAGTCTTCGCCAAGTCGCCGCCCGCATGGAGCTTGATGCCTGCGTGGCTGAGTCGGCTCACGACTTGCGCAGCTATACCACAAGCAAGCCCCACTTCTTTATCTCCGATGACGTCATGGCCGAACAAGTGCTTCAGCAGACGCTACAAGCTGCGATGGAAGCATGCGGGCTCTTCCAATGGCTGATCGAGACCAACGCCACACCCGAGCTGCACCGCCCCTTCGTGGACTTCGCTCGGCAGAAGGAGGGCGAAGCGCGCGTCCTGCTTGAGTTCCTCGAACAACGCAAGCACGCAGTCTCCATGGCGGAATCCGTTACCGTCCCACGCTCAGGCGCGCCGCTGTCGCCTCCCCGTGGAATCCGCCAGACGAGCCAGTTGCGCCAGGTCGAGTAGGCGATACTCCCGTCCGCGTACGGTCAGCAAGTTCTGGGCCTGGAAGGCCGCCAGGGTCCTCCCCACGGTCTCGTAAGTCAGGCCCAGATAATTGCCGATATCGCCACGCGAGAAGGCGAGGCGAAAATGCCGGGAGGAATAGCCTCGGCGGCGAAAGCGCTCGGAAATGACGAGCAGAAAGCAGGCCAGCCGTACCTCCGCCTTGCGGCTCAGGAGCAGGTGCAGTCGAAGACGCTCCTCATGCATGGCCTGACTGAGGTTGCGCTGCAGGCGACGGCGCAGTGTGGGTATGCCATTGCAGAGCCCATCGAGGCGTTCGTAGGGATATTCGCAGACAGTCGTGGTCTCGAGCGCGATGACGTCACCGGGGCAGGTGTCGGTACCGATGGCATCGAAGCCGACCATGTCCCCCGGGAGATAAAGGGCCGTCACGAGACTCTCCTCGCTCTCGGTGGTCGTGACCTGCTTGAGACTGCCGGAACGCACGGCATAGAGGCTCTTGAAGGCAGAGTTCTGGACCATCAGAGCATGACCTTTCTCTAGCTTGAGAGAAGGCGGAATGATTGCCTCGAGCTGCGCCGATTCCTCAGGCGTCAATCCTTGTGGCAGGCAGGTCGCGCTGAGATAGCAGGAGAAACAGCCTGTTACCGGCGTGCCTGGTGCATGCTCGCTCACGCTGCGAATACCCATGCAACGGCCTCACTCTGCTTAGCCAACGTCACATTGAGTATACGAAGCCTCCCCGCTGGCCGCAGGTTGAGTTGCACCATGCTCGTTACCTCGGAAGGCAGTACGGCATGTCGCTCAGCGGGTGATGAAAACCATGCTGCAGGAAAGAAGCCGCGCCCCTAATGTTAATGCTGCAATGCCGCAGGGCGGGCATGACCTCCGGGAACAGGAGGCAAGAAAAACGAAGGGAGCGTGATTATGCAGAATCTACCTTGGATGACGACGGACGTTCTGAGCCGACTCAGTGCCAACGCCGGCATATTGTTGATTCGCAGCCTATGGGAATATTGTCCCGAGCAGATGTTCATCGTCCGCGTCGAAGGGCCAGGCAATTACGTCATCGAAGCCATGAACCCGACGCAGCAGACCATGTTCGGCGACGAGCGCTCTTGCATCGGCAAGCGCATCGACCAGTTGTTTCCCTCTCCTCTGTGTCAAGGCGTTATCGCCAATCTCGCCCGCTGCGTCGAGAGCGCCAGCCCCATTCGCTACGAGGAGCGTAGCAGTTACCTCGATCGGCACGGCGATTATCGAGAGGGCCACTGGCAGACCCTGTTGGTGCCGATCACCGACCAGGGCGGCCAAGTCACTCACCTCTTCGGCGTCTCTCGCGAATTGTTGCCCGTGGCCTCCCCTTTCGGGACATCGCGCCCCGACAATCCCGAGCTGGAACGGCGCGTCATGGAACGTACCGCCGAACTGGTAGCGGCCAACCAGAAGCTTGCCATTCTGGCTACCCGCGATCACCTGACCGAGACCTACAACCGTCGCCACTTGTTGGAGTTGGCCGACATCGAACTGCGGCGCGCCTTCCGCTACAACCTGTCGCTGTGCCTGATGATGCTGGATATCGATCACTTCAAGGAGATCAACGATACCTGCGGCCACCAGGCGGGCGATCGGGCAATCCGCATCCTGGCCCGCACGCTAATGGCCACGGTGCGTGAATGCGATCTGGTGGGGCGTTATGGAGGCGACGAGTTTCTCATTCTGATGCCCGAAACGACACCGGAGGGCGCACGGGAGATTGCCGAGAGGGTGCGTCGAACGCTGGAGCAATCGGGCCAGATCACGGTCAGCATCGGCATCGCCAGCCTGGAACCCGACGACCGCTTCATCGACGACCCCATTCATCGGGCCGATACGATGCTACTTCAGGCCAAACGCAACGGGCGAAACCGTATCGAATGTCCCGCATGATCGCGGCACCAGCCGGGAACACCGCTAAGCCCGTTGTATCCGGTTCGACGGGCCTTGTTGCGTCGCGCCGGGGTGTCGCGCTCCCCTCAGCATCGTTTATGCTCGTTGCGCATGGGCATGGCAATGAGGAAACAGCGACATGAAAGCTTGGATACCCATGGCCCTGCTAGGCCTGAGCCTCGCCGGCTGCCAGATGATGGACCCTGGCCCTCCCCCAGAGCGCGTCGAAGTGATCGAGATCGGCGAGCCGAGGCCGGATGTCGAACCGACGGAGGAACCCCCGCGCGTAACGCGCCAGGTCGCCTTCCCCGCCGAGGAGTACGCCTCGCTGGAGAAGAGCGGCAACGCCACGATACACGGTCGGCTCTCCCTCAATGGCAGACCGGGCGCGGGCGAAACGATCTCCGTGGCACCGGTCACGACCTATTCCGCCGAAGCGGCCGAGCACGCCCTGGCCGGGCAGGCCGTCGAACCGGCCGACCCGCGGGCCAGGGAATACACCCACACGACCCGTACCGACGACAGCGGCCGTTTCACCGTGCGGGGATTACCGTCCGGGGAGTTCTACGTGTCGGGAAGCATGGTCAATCCTGCCAATGGGCAGCGCCAGGTGATACTCCGCCAGGTATCGCTGCGCAATGGCCAGCGTCTCGATCTCGACCTGCGTCGTTGATGCCCTACCAGCCCAGGGCCTGCTTGACGAAGGGAATGGTCAGCTTGCGCTGGGCCGTGAGCGAGGCGCGATCGAGCTCCGCCAAGGCTTCGAACAGCTCGCCGAGACTGCGCGGGCCGCGATGGAGGATGTAGCGCGCGACGTCATCCGTTAACTGCATGCCACGCAGACGCGCGCGTAACTGCAACGCTTGCAGGCGTTCGCCATCGTCGAGGCCGTGGAGATGAAACGTGACCCCCCAGGTCAGGCGCGATGCCAGATCCGGTAACGCCACCGGCAGTTGGCGCGGCGCGACGCTTGCCGAGACGAGCAGCCGCTTGCCGGCGTCGCGTAGGCGATTGAAAGCGTGAAAGAGGCCCTCCTCCCAGCGTCGCCGACCGATGACCGTATCGATATCGTCAATGGCCACGAGATCGAGTCGCTCGACATCCTCGAGCATCAGCGGCGGAAAGTGGCCCAGGTCGCGTAGCGGCAGGTAGAGCGCACGCATGTCGCGATCCGAGGCAGCATGACAGGCTGCCTGCAGCAAGTGGGTGCGGCCGGTACCGGGTCCTCCCCAGAGATAGAGGAAGGGCTCGCCCTCGGCATCGAGCTGATGTACCAATCGATCGACCAGGCTGGCATTTGCCGCGGGCAGGTAACTGTCGAAGGTGGCATCGTCGCGCAACCCCACGCCCAAAGGCAGTTGCGCCGGTGCTCGGCTCATGGTGATTCCTCGTCGCGACGACGCCGCGTTGCGGCATCGTACAGGCTGCTTCGCTTGTAGCGGTCGTTGAGTTCCCTCAAGAGTACCATGATCACGGCGGCTGCCGGCAGCGCCAGCAGCACGCCGGTAAAGCCGAACAGCTTGCCTCCCGCCAGCACGGCGAAGATGACCGCCACCGGATGAAGGCCGATGCGATCCCCCAGCAGTTTGGGCTGCAGCAGGACACTCTCCAGTACCTGACCGGTGGCGAACACCGCCACCACGCCGACCAGCACCAACCAGCCCTCGAACTGGAAGAACGCCACGAGCAGCGCCACGCTCAACCCGACGATGAAACCGAGGAACGGCACGATGCTGGCCAGTCCCGCCAGCATGCCGATCAACAGCCCGAAGCGCACGTCGATGAGCGTAAGACCGATGGCATAGATCGCCCCCAGCGACAGCATGACCAGCAACTGACCCCGCAAGAAGGCGGACAGCACCTCGTCGCAGCGCTGGCTCAGACGGATCGCATCCGGCTCCCAGCGACGCGGCAGCAGGTCGTGCAGGTTGGCCATCATCCTGTCCCAATCGAGCAGCAGGTAGAAGGTAACCACCGGAATCAGCGCCACGTAGGTGACCCAGGTGATGAAAGCCATGCCCGAGCGCCCCACCTTCCCCAGCAACTGGGCCGCATACCCCCCGGCATTCTGCCAGTTCTCGGCCAACGACGTCTGTACGGCGTCGAGGTCAGCGGTTACGTCGAGCCCCGTCCAACTCCGTATCTGCGGGGCCAGCACCGTCTGGACCCAGGTGAAGATTCCGGGGATCATCTGATCGAACTGGCGAATCTGCTGCATCAGCAGCGGAATGAAAATCAACAGAGCGATCGCCAGCACGACCGACATGACCAGGAATACGGCGCATACCGCCAGCGTGCGCGACATTCCCAGGCGCTCCAGTCGATCGGCCAAGGGATCGGCGAGATACGCCAGGATCATTCCCGCGATGAACGGCATCAATATCGCTTCCAGCTGGAACAATAGCCACACCACCGCCACCGCACCCGCCAGCAACCACCACTCTCTGCGCATCCCCCCTCCCTGCGTTCGATGTCCACGGCGATGCGAGCCGTGCCACGTGATGCTACAATTCCGGCCCGATCTTGCCCACTGCCCGTCGACCTGTCGGGCCGCAGCGTTCAGCGGCCGATGCGACCGCCGGCAGGCCACCAACCGCGACACTTTCGTACAGGACAGGCCATGACCGACTCCGATTCCTCCCGTCCCACCAAGGCATCCCTCAGTTACAAGGATGCCGGCGTCGACATCGATGCCGGTAATGCGCTGGTCGACCGCATCAAGGGCGTAGCCAAACGTACCCTGCGCCCCGAGGTGATGGGAGGGCTGGGCGGCTTCGGCGCGCTGTGCGCACTGCCGGCAGGCTATCGGGAACCCGTTCTGGTATCCGGCACCGACGGCGTAGGCACCAAGCTGCGCCTGGCCATGGACCTGAAGCGTCACGACACCATCGGCATCGATCTGGTGGCCATGTGCGTCAACGACCTGGTCGTCGCCGGTGCCGAACCGCTGTTCTTTCTCGATTACTATGCCACGGGCAAGCTGGACGTGGATATCGCCGCGGATGTCGTGGCGGGTATCGGTGAAGGCTGCGAGCGCGCCGGCTGCGCTCTGGTCGGTGGCGAAACCGCCGAAATGCCCGGCATGTACGAGGGCAGCGATTACGACCTGGCCGGTTTCTGCGTCGGCGTAGTCGAAAAGTCCGAGATCCTCGATGGCAGTCGTGTCGCAGAAGGTGACGTGCTGTTGGGTATCGCCTCCTCGGGGCCGCACTCCAACGGCTACTCGCTGATCCGCAAGGTCCTTGAGCTTAGCGGCGCGTCGCTGGATATCGCCATCGACGGCCAGCCCCTCGGCGATGCCCTGCTCGCGCCCACGCGCATCTACGTGAAACCTCTGCTGTCGTTGATCAAGGAGAGTGGCGTGGCCGTGCACGCACTGTCGCATATCACCGGTGGCGGGCTGCTCGAGAACGTACCGCGCGTTCTCCCTGAGTCACTCGCCGCTCGCATCGACATCGCCAGTTGGACTCGACCGGCGGTGTTCGACTGGTTGCAGCAGCAGGGCAACGTGGCCGAGAACGAGATGTATCGCGTCCTCAACTGCGGCATCGGCATGGTCGTGGTCGTGCCCGCCAGCCAGGCCGACCAGGCACGCGCCCACCTCCAGGCGCTCGGCGAAACGGTCTATCGCATCGGTGAGATCGTCGCCCGCGATGAAGACGGGGACGCGGTGAAACTGGAGAACGTCGAAGCATGAGCGAGACATCCCCCAGCGACACCTTGAACGGCTTCACTCCGGAGCCCAGCAGCACGCGGCGCGTCGTGGTGCTCATTTCGGGCAACGGCAGCAACCTTCAGGCGCTGATCGACGAACAAACCCATGACCGCCTCGGCGGCGAGATCGTCGCGGTGATCTCCAACGTGGCCGATGCCTACGGCCTGCAGCGGGCTCGCGACGCCGGCATCGATGCCGTGGTGTTACCCCACGGCGAGTACGACTCTCGCGAAGCCTACGATAGCGCATTGATCAAGGTGATCGAACGTCACGAGCCCGACTTGGTGGTGCTGGCCGGCTTCATGCGCATTCTTACCCGACGCTTCGTGCAGCGCTTTCACGGTCGCATGCTCAACATTCACCCTTCCCTGCTGCCCGCCTACCGCGGCCTGAACACACATGCCAAGGCACTGGCGGACGGCGTGACCGAACACGGTTGCAGCGTGCACTTCGTCACCGAGGAGCTCGACGGCGGCCCGGTCGCGATCCAAGCCGTGGTGGAAGTGAGCGCAGGCGAAACCGAAGCCAGTCTCAAGGAGAAGGTGCACGCCCGCGAGCACCTGATCTACCCCATCGCAGTGAAGTGGTTTCTGGAGGGCCGCCTGCGCCTGGCAGGTGAGATCGCCACCTTCGATGGCATGTCGCTTCCCCCTCGAGGCATGCGAATGTCACATGCCGACGCCGCCGAAGAGCTGGACGAGGAGTAGCGCCAAGGGCGACCAACATTCGCTGTCTCCCGACGCTAGCAACGCCGGGGACAGCTCGGAGTGGAGGTCATTCTTCCAGGGTGATGCGAAGGGATCACAGCACCTCCACAGGAACCGTCGCCGGATAAGCCGCGGTGTCGCGGTGTCGCCGATCTCAAGTTCGTGGCAGAGTCACTCCCCGCTGCCCCATGTACTTGCCGCCGCGATCCTTGTAGGAAGTCTCGCAGACCTCATCCGACTCCAGGAACAGCATCTGGGCCACGCCCTCGTTGGCATAGATCTTGGCCGGCAGATTGGTGGTGTTGGAGAACTCCAAGGTCACGTGCCCCTCCCATTCCGGCTCCAACGGGGTCACATTGACGATGATGCCGCAACGGGCGTAGGTCGACTTGCCCAAGCAGATGGTCAGGACGCTGCGCGGAATACGAAAATACTCGACGGTGCGCGCCAGGGCGAAGGAATTGGGTGGAATGATGCAGACGTCGCCCTTGATGTCGACAAAGCTCTTCTCGTCGAAGGCCTTGGGATCCACCACCGCCGAATGAATGTTGGTAAAAACCTTGAACTCGTCGGCACAGCGCACGTCGTAGCCGTAGCTGGACGTGCCGAAGGAGATCACCCGCTGGTCATTCACGTAGCGGACCTGGTCGGCCTCAAAGGGTTCGATCATGCCTTCCCGCTCGGCCATGCGGCGGATCCAGCTGTCGGGTCTGATACTCATGGGACGTCCTGAAAAAGATGCCGAACAAAACAAGTAGGGCCGCTATCATAGCGGCCCTCGTGTCAGGCGTCACGGCTCCACGACCAACGGACTCAATCGCTGAAGCTGATGCTGGGCCCCTCATCGGCCGAATCGCCCTGGATCTGCTCGGCGACTTGCCGCGCCATGCCACGAAACATCATGGTTATTTCGCTGTCCGGCTCGGCAACCACGGTGGGCCGCCCCCCATCGGCCTGCTCGCGGATCGAGAGCGAAAGAGGAAGCTGGCCCAGGACCCGCGTCTCGTATTCCGCAGCGATTCGCTCACCGCCGCCCTCGCCGAAGATCGGCTCGGCATGACCGCAGTTGGAACAGACATGCAGGCTCATGTTCTCCACCACGCCCAGTACCGGCACGTTCACCTTGCGGAACATCTCGATGCCCTTGCGCGCATCGAGCAGTGCAATGTCCTGTGGCGTGGTCACGATTACCGCACCGTCGACCGGCACCTTCTGCGCCAGGGTCAGCTGAATGTCGCCGGTACCCGGCGGCATGTCGATGAAAAGCACGTCGAGGTCATTCCACGCCGTCTGGGTCAGCAGTTGCTGGAACGCGCCTGCCACCATCGGGCCGCGCCATACCATCGGTTCACGGGTATCGACCATGAATGCCATGGACATGGCCTGCACGCCATGGGTTTCCAGCGGTCTGAAGCGATTCTCGCCTGCCTGTTGTGGCCGCACGCCTTCCGGCACCCCCAGCATCTGGGCCTGGCTCGGGCCATGGATGTCGGCATCCAGGATGCCGACCCGATAGCCTTCGGCCACCATCGCCAGCGCCAGATTGACGGTGACCGTGGACTTGCCGACCCCGCCCTTGCCGGAGGCAACCGCCACGATATGCTTGACCCCTTCGATCACATTCCGCTCCTTGTGCTGAGAGTTGTCGCGTTACCTTAGGGTAGCTGAACGAGCGCCAGTATAACGTGCCTATTGCTGACGACCGAAACGGACTGCGGCGGGCCGAAACCCGCCGCAGTCATTGGCCTTGCCGATATCAGCTCTCCTCGGCCTCTTCGTTTTCAGCATCGCTCTCCTGGGGCGGCTCCTCGGCCCGCTGCTGGCTCGGCTCCTGCCGATTCTGCTGGCTTGAGGATGGTTCTTGACTCTGGTCCTGCCGGCTCGGATCCGGCTGATTCCCGGACGGATTCCGCTGCCTCTGGGATTGACCTTGCTGTTCCTGCGATTGGCCTTGCTGCTCCTGCGATTGGTCTTGCTGCTCCTGCTGCTCCTGCGATTGGCCTGGTTGACCCCGAGTCTGGCTCCGCTGCTGGCCAGCGTCATCGCCAGTCGCCGCGTTATCCAGTTCCAGCTCGGAGAGGGTGTCTCGCCACTCGGCGAGCTGTGACTCCAGGCGCTGCAACTGCTGTCGACGACGCTCGACCTGCTCCTCGACCTGGCGCAGTTCGTCGCGGCCCGAGTCGATGGCGTTGGTCAGCTCGTCACGCTCCTGACGGATCGACTCGAGCTCGGTCATGGCACTGTCACGCTGATCGCGAATGGTGCCCACTTCGCTTTCGATCTCGCTGCGCAAGGCCTCCATCGCCTCGATGTCACTCTCAAGCGCTTCGAGAGTCTGCTCACGTTCGTCGATCGCCTCGTTCAGAGTGTTCAAGCGCTCCTCGGCGGCGTCCGCCTTCTCACGCATCTCGCCCAGCTCGGACTCGACCTGTTCGCGTTCCGCCTCGGCCTGCTGACGCGCCTCCTCGGCCTGCTGACGCTCTTCTTCGATGGTCTGACGTGCGGATTCGGCTTCCTGACGCGCCTGTTCCGCCGCCTGTCTCGACTCCTCGGCGTCAACGCGGGCCTGGTCCACTTGTTGGTACTCTTCACGCAGCGCCGCGACGGTTTCCTCGATCTCGGCCTGCTCATTGCGACGCGCCTCGAGATCGCTCTCCAGCGATGACTGCGCTTCCTGTAGCTGGCTGAGGCGCTCCTCGGCCTGCTGAGCTTCACCGTCGAGACGCTCTATCTCGTCGCGAGCCGCTTGCTGTTCGTCACGTAGGGCCGCTTCGGCCGATTGCCGTTCCTCCTCGAGCTCCGCCAGACGCGCCTGCATCGACTCGATATCCTCACCGGCCTGGTTGCGCTCGTCGAGCTGATCCACCAGTTCCTGGTGCTCCCCCTCCAGCGCCGCGAGCTGTTCTTCCAACGCTTGGCTTCGCTCACGATGATCCGACGCGTTATTGTGAGCGATTATCGCCCATACAAGAGCAAGCAAAGCCACGGCCACCACGGCCATGACGCGTCTGTCCTTGTAAAGTGGGCTGTCGTTGCCTTCCGCCATGAGCTAGACCCTCCAGATGGTCACTTGTTATTGCCGCTTGCCAGCGACGTTCGTTTACCTTTCCCACCTCAGCATACATAGCGTTACCCAAGGGCGAAAGGAACCGACCGGGCCGCAACGATCAGTTCGCTGGCGCTTGGGGCACGATGCGCCAGTGAGACAACCAGGGAGTACCACGAACCTCGAATCCCAGTTGACGCAGCCAATTCGCCACGACCAGGTTCGATTGATAGACCGCCGAATAGCGCCTCGAGTCCGGTACGAAGGCCAGCCCGAACTCTTCGCTTTCGACCGGTTCCGTCTCCGGAGCCTCGAAGCGGGCATCCAGCCGCAGTCTCAGCGCCTGCACCCTGCGCATATCGGCTCGCAGCGTATGAATTCTCTCCAACCCTTCCGGAGCCAGCCGTTCGAACTGTTCGGAATCGCTGATTTCGGGAAAGACACCCCGCCCCAGCCCGGCCCGAGTTGGCCATAACAGCGCGACAGCGCCGCTCAACAGGTTGCGCCGACCGTCGACGTACCAGCGCCACTCCCCAAAGCTGTAACGCACCATGCCGCCCTGTCCGCCAGGCAGAACCAAGCTGGCATGCCTCCCATGATCGAGAAGATAGAAGGTGACCGGCTGTTCGATGTCCTGAGGAGGTATTATCCGACCGACGCAGCCCGCCAGCAGAAAGAAGGGCAGCCACCACACCAGCCGGCTCACGTCAGGGAGCATCCGCATCGCAGGGACCGAGCGAGCCAGACCGCAAGCATGCTGACACATGGCCGAGAGGCAGCGCCGCAACGACCATGCGTATCGATGTGAGGAGCGACTATCGTACCGCTAGCGCAGACCTAGCATCGACAGAATGAACAGCACCACGACAATCAGGCCGATGATATAGATGATATTGCGCATGCAGCTCTCCTTGCTGTCAGGTTCGATTCGCCAAGATTCATGAATGACATCGCAAATAAGCGGCGTCAGCCCCCAGTGTAGCGAACTTGACGAATCCAGCCAGCGCAGCGCGCCGACTTGTGAGGCCTTACCGGGACGCATACCTTGAACAAAGGGAAACCCTTCCGATAATCGGCACAGGAATCGTCAAGCCACATGGCACGACACCTTCATTCGCGTCGCATCCGGTTCGTCTGGCTACCTCGCATGGGAACCTTCCTCTGGCGTGTCATCAAGGCCTTCATGCGCAACCGGGGCGTGCTGTTGGCCAGCGGGGTCGGCTACAACATCCTGCTCTCCATCGTGCCGCTATTCGCTCTGTTGGGCGTGCTGTTGACCCAGGTCGTCGATAAGGAGGTGCTACTCGACGTCCTCAGCGTACAGGCCGTGCATCTCGCTCCCGCGCATGCCGAAGTGTTGATGGACGCAGTCCGGGCCTTGCTCGATTCGGGTGACATGGTCGGCCTGTTCGGCATCCTGGTGCTCCTGCTGTTCAGCTCCTTCGCTTTCCGCATGCTCGAAGACGCACTGGCCATCATCTTTCATACCCCCGAAGCGCATCCCAAGCGTAGTGTGTGGGTTTCCGTCTTGATGCCCTATGTCTTCGTGCTGGTGCTGGGTGCCGGGTTGTTGGCCCTGACCTTGCTGGTGACTCTGGCGGAGGCGATCAATACGCTATGGTGGCTCCTGCTCGATCGTGAGATGCCCTTCAGCGGGCTTTCGACCCCCCTGCTCAACCTATTCAGCTTCATCGGCGTCTTTTTGCTTTTCAGTGCCATCTACAAGGTCTTGCCCGTCGTCACGATAGCGCTCAAGCGGGCCGTGGTGGGAGGCTTCGTAGCGGCGCTTCTTTGGGAAGGTGCGCGCCTGCTGCTGGTGTTCTATTTCCTCAACGTTTCGGTGGTCAACGTCGTCTACGGTTCGCTCGCCACATTAATCGTGGTACTGCTGACCTTGGAAGCAGGGGCCATGATCCTGCTGCTGGGCGCTCAGGTCATCGCCGAACTGGAATACAACGCTCGTCGTGGCCTGCCGTGGTACGTCGATCCACTGCGGGAGGCGATAACCCATGTCGACTGACCGCGTATGTGTCAGTAGCGACTCCGAGGGTGACTCTGACGGTGCAAACGACGCAACAGGCCGAACAGGCTTCTGCCGCTGACCATGCCCAGCAGGTAGATCGCCAACAAGAGCAGCGCCAGGGGCAGTTGAACGCTCCAGTTCAGGAACCGAACCTCTATTACCTCGATGTTCTGCACGAAGAGTACGAGAACCAGCAAGGTGATGAGCACCTTTACGGCCAGCAGCAACTTGTCCATGGGCCTCCCTCCAGTCGGCTTCCCTACAAGCTGGGCGGCGCATGAACGTCTGTCAATCCCGCCCGGGTAGCCATGCAGCGCGATCAGCCGAAGGCAAACAACGCACCGGCTGCTGCGATCACTACGCCCAGTGCCCGCAGGAAGCGATTTTCCCGCTGCATGAGGCGCCCACCGACAAGGCGGCCCGCATAGGTGATCGCCAGCGTGGCCAGCGTAAAACCGGCCAGGTACGCCAGCATGGAGGCACCATGCGGCATCTCGCGGCCGTGGGCATGGCCATGGAACAGCATGAACAGGACTACCACGCCGGCGCCCACCGCGGTCGGCACCTTGACCAGTGCGGCGATCAATACACCCGCCAGCAGCACCGACAGGGCGATACCGAACTCCACGCCCGGCAATGCCAACCCGCCCCAGGCCAATCCGGCTCCCAGCAGCATGCCACTGGCAGCGAACAGCGGTGCCGCCAGGCTGAAAGCACGGCTCTGGCGCAGGCTCCACAACCCGACGGCCAGCATCGCCAGCAGGTGATCGAGCCCCAGCAGCGGATGCGCCAGGCCGGCGGCAAAACCGCTGCCATGGACATGGTCGTGGCCCGGGTGGCCAACGGCCATGCCCGCGACCAGCAGCATGAGGGGGGCGCTGGCCAGTGCCAGGCGCGCGGCGGAGGAATGACGGTTCTTCATGGTGTGGCGATCTCCTTGCCGATAAGGGAAACGGGTTTAGGCTCAGGCGTTGACCGGCTGGGCCTGGGGACGACGCTCCGGCGGCCGGCGCTCCGGCAACATGCCGCGATCGAGAATGAAGCGGATGATCGCTTCGAGACCCACGCCGTCGTAGAGGTTGGTGAAGACGAACGGACGCTCGCCGCGCATCTTTCGGGAATCGCGCTCCATGACTTCCAGCGAGGCGTGAACCTGCTCGGCGATGTCGATCTTGTTGATGATCAGCAGGTCCGACTTGGTGATACCGGGCCCGCCCTTGCGCGGAATCTTGTCGCCGGCGGAGACGTCGATCACGTAGAGCGTGAGGTCGGAGAGCTCGGGGCTGAAGGTGGCCGAGAGGTTGTCGCCGCCCGACTCCACCAGCACCAGCTCCAGGTCGGGATGTCGCCCGTGCAGCTTGTCGATGGCGGCGAGGTTCATCGAAGCGTCCTCGCGGATCGCCGTGTGCGGGCAGCCACCGGTCTCCACGCCCAGGATGCGGTCGGCCGGCAGCGCCTCGTGACGCAGCAGGAAATCGGCATCTTCACGGGTGTAGATATCGTTGGTGACCACGGCAATGTCATAGTGGTCGCGCAGCGCCAGGCAGAGCTGCTTGAGCAGCGCCGTCTTGCCGGAGCCCACCGGGCCGCCGACGCCGACGCGTAGGCAATGTGTCATCGTCTTGCTCCTTTCATGAATTCGACGTTCGGAACGTCACGAGAAGGAAGACGTCGCTTCGCGACTCGAAGAGGGAAGAAAACTCACGCCCTGCCTACCCTCTTCTCTTTTCTCCCTTCCCTACTTCCTACTAGCTTCTAAACAATCGCGAATACTGCGTTTCGTGCAGTGCGCTGGCCAATGCCAGCCCGGGCAGTGCCGGGCCGAGCTCGTCGTCATTCAGTTCTAATGCTTCATCCACCGCGGTCACCAGCGCCGGGCGCAGCCGCTCGACCAGGCGCTGGGCGGCGGTATGTCCCAGCGGCAGCGCCTTGCAGGCCACCGCCAACTGGTTCTCGAACCAAGCCCAGGCGAAGCCGAGCATGGCCTGGCGCGGTGCGACACCGCGCACCTGGGCGGCCCAGGCAAAAACAGTCACGTAACTCGCCCCCTCCGGCAGCGCAGGGGCCTCAGCGGAAAAATCGGAGGGCAGCAGCTCCAGGCTGCCAAGCAACCGGGCCAGCGACGCGCCCAGGCGTGAGTCTTCCGCCGCCAGCTCGGCGGTCTCGCGGTTAGCGGCGAGCCAGCCATCCCACTGCGCAATCGCCTCGGCACCCTCATCCGCCCAGGCCTGCTGCAGACGCGCCAGCACCGGCAGCTCGCAGCGGGTCAGGCCATCATCGAGCACGCCGGTCAGCCAGTCGCCGAGGCTCGCCTCGTCCTTTACCCAGCCCAGCTCGAAGGCACTCTCGAGCCCTTGCGAAAAGGCAAAGGCGCCGATCGGCAGCGCCGGGCTGACCAGTTGCAGCAACCCCAGCAGGGCCAGATCGTCGCCCTGCGCCATCCCCTGGGCCGCTTCAATGGGCATGGTGATGATCATGGTCGTGGTGACGGTGATCGTGGCCGTGCTCATGGTCATGATCGTGGTCATGCGCATGTGAATGGCCGAGCGGGTTGTAGGCGCCCGGCTCGGGATCGAAGGGAGCCTCGTGCCGTTCCAGGCTCGCGCCCAGCAACTCGGCCAGCTCTTCCAGCACGTGGTCCGGCGGGAAGCGCACGTAACCACCCTGCCCGTCCTCGCCCAGGGCCAGTTGTACGTGGCGATTGCCCAGGTGGTAGGCAAGCCGCGCCAGCGGCAGGCCCGCCGTCACACGCGCCGTGACCACCGGCTCGGCGGCGGCCCTGACCCGCACGATCTCGCCGCCCTCGGCGCGCAGCCCCTCGCCGTCGCGCAGTACCGGGCCGCGGTCGAGGAACAGGCCCAGCTCGCGACCGGCGTCGCTCACCGCCTTGAGCCGACCGCGAATGCGCAGCTCATAGGGCAGCGTGAGGGTGTCACTGGCCTGGCGCCCCTCGATGGGTCCCAGGCGTTCGATCAGTTTCAGCATGGCTATTGCCTCGGTGAAGTTGTCCGCGGCTGATCCGGCGGCAGGCCTTCGCGAGGGCGCTGTAAATACTTCCCTGTACGCTACTTTTACCATCCATGGCAAAAGACCCTCGCTCCTGCCTACCCCCGGCGCCGCTTGCCTTGCTCGTCGTAGCCCGAATCTCAGAAAAGGTGGTAGCGCTGCGCCAATGGCAGCTCGTTGGCCGGCTCACAGGTCAGCAGCTCCCCGTCGCAGCGCACCTCGTAGGTCTGCGGATCGACACTGAGCTCAGGGCAGGCATCGTTGAGCTTCATGTCGCTCTTGCGCACCCCACGCACGTTCTTGCATGCCGCCAGCCCGCTTTGCAGGCCCAACCGCTCCTTGATGCCGGCGTCCAGCGCCGCCTGGCTGACGAAGGTCAACCGCGACAGGCTCGCCGCCCGGCCGAAGGCACCGAACATGGGGCGGTAATGCACCGGCTGCGGCGTGGGAATCGAGGCGTTGGGATCCCCCATGGGGGCCGCCGCGATCATGCCCGCCTTGAGAATCAGCGCCGGTTTGACGCCGAAGAAGGCCGGGCTCCACAGCACCAGGTCGGCCAGCTTGCCGACCTCGATAGAGCCGACCTCATGACCGATACCGTGAGTGATCGCCGGGTTGATGGTGTACTTGGCGATGTAGCGCCGGGCACGGAAGTTGTCGGCGCCAAGCGCTTCATCCTCCGGCAGCAGACCACGCTGCACCTTCATCTTGTGCGCGGTCTGCCAGGTGCGGCACACCACCTCGCCGACCCTCCCCATGGCCTGGGAGTCCGAGGCAATCATCGAGATCACCCCCAGGTCCTGCAGGATGTCCTCGGCGGCAATGGTCTCGCGGCGAATGCGCGAATCGGCGAAGGCCACGTCCTCGGGAATGTTGGGATCGAGGTGGTGGCACACCATCAGCATGTCGAGGTGCTCGTCGATGGTGTTCACTGTGTAGGGCCGGGTCGGGTTGGTCGAGGACGGCAGCACGTAGGGCTTGGAACAAGCAATCAGAATATCCGGCGCGTGACCGCCACCGGCGCCCTCGGTGTGGTAGGTATGGATCCCGCGTTCCTTGAAGGCGGCCAGGGTGTCCTCGACGAAGCCCGACTCGTTAAGCGTGTCGGTATGGATGGCGATCTGTACGTCGTACTTTTCGGCCACGCTCAGGCAGGTGTCGATGGAAGCCGGCGTGGTGCCCCAGTCCTCGTGCAGCTTGAGACCGATGGCGCCGGCTTCGATCTGCGCCTCCAAGGCGTCGGGCAGGCTGGCATTGCCCTTGCCGAGCAGGCCGATATTCATCGGCAGCTCGTCCACCGCCTGTAGCATCCTGCCGATGTGCCAGGCGCCCGGCGTGCAGGTGGTGGCATTGGAGCCGGTGGCCGGCCCCGTGCCGCCGCCAAGCATGGTGGTGATGCCGCTCATCAGCGCCTCTTCCACCTGCTGGGGGCAAATGAAGTGGATGTGCGCGTCGATACCGCCGGCGGTGAGGATCTTGCCCTCACCGGCAATGATTTCGGTGCCGGGGCCGATGACGATGTCGACGTCGGGCTGGGTGTCGGGATTGCCCGCCTTGCCGATGGCTGCGATACGGCCGGCCTGGAGACCCACATCCGCCTTGACGATACCCCACCAGTCGAGGATCAAGGCGTTGGTGATCACGGTATCCATCACCGTATCGTCGAGGCGCTGGCTCTGGCCCATGCCGTCGCGGATCACCTTGCCGCCGCCGAACTTCACCTCGTCGCCGTAATGGGTCGCGTCGTGCTCGACTTCGATCCACAGCTCGGTGTCGCCCAGGCGCACCCGGTCGCCCACCGTGGGACCGTACATGTCGGCATAGGCCTGCCGGCCGATCTTGTTAGCCGTGGTCATGACGGATCCCCATTCGCTGCGTCTCCGGATGACGATTTGCGCGCGGTAGCGGGCGCGATGGAGAGCAGGCCCATCACCTCACCGCGAAAGCCGTAGATATGGCGCGTGCCGGCAAAAGGAATCAGCGTGACGTCCCGCGTCTGACCCGGCTCGAAGCGAATCGCCGTGCCCGCCGCCACGTCCAGGCGATAACCGCGTGCCTTGGCGCGATCGAAGACGAGCGCCGGATTGGTCTCGGCGAAGTGATAGTGGGAGCCGACCTGGATCGGCCGGTCGCCGGTATTGGCCACCTCGACCGTGATCCGCTCGCGCCCGGCGCAGAGCTCGATCTCGCCGACTTTCAACCGATATTCACCAGGAATCATGACGCCTCCTTAACAACGTTGCGGAAATGAGCGAGCGACGGCCAGACAAGGCGAACAGAGGCGAGCCAGCGGAGTTGACTGGGTGCTCAATGAGCATGGCGAGCCGATGTTCAACGCGGTATGGCCGAGCGCAGCCATTTCGACCTCCGCTAGACGATGGGTGTGTGGACGGTGACCAGCTTCGTGCCGTCGGGGAAGGTGGCCTCCACCTGAACTTCGTGCACCATCTCGGCCACCCCCTCCATCACGTCGTCTCGCGAGAGGATCTCGCGGCCGTAGCTCATCAACTCGGCCACGCTGCGGCCATCTCTCGCGCCTTCCATGATCTCGAAGCTGATCAGCGCCACCGCTTCCGGGTAGTTGAGCTTGAGGCCGCGAGCCCGGCGTCGCTCGGCCAGTTGGGCGGCCGAGAACAGCAGCAGCTTGTCCTTGTCTCTCGGGGTCAGTTCCATGCGAGTCTCCTGGAATCGTCAGGTGAACCAGATACGGGGGGGATGGGGAGGAGAATCGATCATCAGCGGCCTGAGACAGGCCCAGGCCTGCTGGCAAAGTTCCCAGGCCTCGTTACGCTCATGCCCGAGATAGCGCAGCAACAGCACGCCATGGCGCACGGTCACCGCCCAGCGCGGGTTCGGCGTTATCGCGTCACGCAATGCCTCGACGGCCAGGGCTTCATCGTCGAGGCCCGCGGCCCACAGGGTGGCCTGCACGCTGGCGCCACCCTGCCCCCAGTGCCCCTTGAAGCGCGGGTGTGCCGGGTCGAGCGGCTGGCGCTCCAGCCACAATGGCTTGCCATCGCGATACAGCCGAAAGCGCTGCTCGATGCAGCCCGACACGTAGGGCAGCCGGCTCGCCGGCCGGCCCAGCGCCAGCACCTCCCAGCCCAGGCAACGCGCATCGTCGGCCAGCTCGATGGCCGTGTGCTGCTCACCGCACGAGCCATCGAAGGCAATGGTCTCCTGGGGCAGCCACTCGAGCACTCCCCCCGACGCCACCTGCAACTCGGTACGCTGGGACCAGGCCACACCATGGCTGTCGGCACGATAGAGCTTGTTGGCCGCAGGCGTCGTCACCAACGCACGAGCACCCGATTCGACCTGAACCGAGACGTGCAACACATCGCCGCTTACCAGCCCTCCGGGTGGATGCAGCAGGTAGACATGGCACGAGCCCTCATGCCCCTCGGGATAGAAAGGCCGCTGCACCCGCAGCGGGCCCTGATGACGAGCCCGCACCAGGCGGGTGGCCCCCTGGCGCCGGTCGAAGCCGAGCTCCAGCGATGCCACCCAGCGGCGGCCGGCATCGAAGCGGTGACCGGAAGCACAGGGCGGCAGCAGTGTCTTGGCGTCGAAACGAGCCGTCATTGGCATCGGCCTTCTGCAACAGGATTCGGCCTCTTCACCGAGGCTTTGCCCTATTCATGGCAACCGCTGTACCAGAACGGTGAAATGCAGAAAAAACGAATACAATTCATTGGGTTATTTTGCATACAGCCACACCTGCAAGAGTCAGCTTCGCACCAGATTGGCGCACGAAAGCCAGCGCGGCGCACAGTTTCTGCGCATGAGCGCCTGATGATCCTCTGGCCACGGCCCAGAACGGTGCAGGAGTGAATTCCTGACCTTTGGCAAAACGGCTATACCGTCAGGTGTTCCTTGATCAGCGCATCGGACAGCTCGCCGATCGCGCCCTTGGCCACCGGCCGGCCGCGATCCATGATCGCGAAGCGATCGGCATACTTGCGCGCGAAAGGCAGCTTCTGCTCCACCAGCAGCACGGTCAGCCCATCCTCGGCGATCAGCTTGCGAATCACCTCGCCGATCAGGGTGACGATATTGGGCTGGATGCCCTCCCCCGGCTCGTCAAGAATCAGCAGGCGTGGCTCGATCACCAGCGCCCGACCGATGGCCAACTGCTGCTGCTGGCCACCCGAGAGATCGCCACCCCGACGGTGCTTCATCTCCTCGAGCACCGGGAAGAGTTCAAAGATGCGCTCCGGGATGGTGCGCCGACCGTCACCCCGGGCCGCCAGGCCGGTGCGCAGGTTCTCCTCCACGGTCAACAGCGGAAAGATCTGCCGCCCCTGGGGCACATAACCGATCCCCAGCCGCGAGCGATCCTCCACCCGCCGCTTGGTCAGCTCCACATCGTCGGCATAGCGGATGCTGCCGGAGGCCACCGCCACCTCACCCATGATCGCCTTCATCAGGGTGGTCTTGCCCACCCCGTTGCGTCCCATCACGCAGGTGCACTGGCCCGCCGGCACGCTCAGGTCGAGGTCCCACAGGGTGTGGCTCTCGCCATAGAACTGATTGAGCTTGTCGATTTCGAGCATCAGATCGCCTCCTCCTCGGCTTCGGCGCCCAGGTAGACCTCGACCACCCGCGGGTCGCTCGACACCTGGTCCATACTGCCCTCGGCCAGCACGCTACCCTGATGCAGCACCGTCACCTTGCGTGCGATGGAACGCACGAAACCCATGTCGTGCTCTACCACGACGACCGACTGCTTGCCGGCAAGTCCGGTCAGCAGCTCGGCGGTACGCTCCATCTCCTGCTCGGTCATCCCCGCCACCGGCTCGTCCACCAGCAGCAGCCGTGGCCGTTGCATCAGCAGCATGCCGATCTCCAGCCACTGCTTCTGGCCGTGGGAGAGAATGCCCGCCTGACGCCCGCGCAGCTCGGCCAGGCCGATGGTCAGCAGCACCTCGTCGATGCGATCGCGAATCTCGCCGTTCATGCGTGCCGTGAGCGTGGGCAGGATACGTTTATCGGCAGCCATCGCCAGCTCCAGATTCTCGAATACCGTGAGCGCCTCGAACACCGTGGGCTTCTGGAACTTGCGGCCGATGCCGAGGCTGTCGATCTGCGGCTCGTTCATGGTCAGCAGGTCGTGGCGACTGCCGAACCACACCTTGCCGCTATCGGGCCGGGTCTTGCCGGTGATGATGTCCATCATGGTGGTCTTGCCGGCCCCGTTGGGTCCGATGATGCAGCGCAGCTCGCCGTCGTCGATGGTCAGGTTCAGGTCGTTGATCGCCTTGAAGCCGTCGAAGCTTACCGTGACGTCTTCGAGGTAGAGAATCGGCCCGTGGCGCACGTCGACCGGCGACTCGACGGGCACCAGGAAATCGAAGACCCGATCGCGGCTAGCCAGGGAACTCAGAAGGCTCATGCCGCAGCCTCCTTGGCGGAAAACGAAGCGTCACTGTCACCACTGCGGCGCAGCCGCAGCGCCAGCAGCCCTGCCACGCCACGCGGCAGAAACACCGTGACCAGCACGAACAGCCCGCCCAGGGCGAACAGCCAGGCGTCGGGCATCACGCCGGTGAACACCGTCTTGGCGTAGTTGACCAGGATCGCCCCGATCACCGCGCCGTATAGGGTCGCACGACCGCCCAGCGCCACCCACAGCACGATCTCGATGGAGAACAGCGGCGAGAACTCGCTGGGGTTGATGATGCCTACCTGAGGCACATAGAGTGCCCCGGCCAGGCCCGCCAGCATGGCCGAGACCACGAACACGAACAGCTGAAAGCGCTCGACCCGGTAGCCGAGGAAACGCGTGCGCGCCTCGGCGTCGCGGGTCGCCACGCACACCCGGCCCAGCTTGCTGGTAACGATGGCACGGCACAACACATAGCCCAGCGCCAGCGCCACGCCGGTGGCCAGGAACAATCCCAGCCGGGTATCGCTGCTGCGCAGGTTGAAGCCGAGGATCTCGCGGAAGTCGGTCAGCCCATTGTTGCCGCCGAAGCCCATCTCGTTGCGGAAGAAGGCCAGCATCAGGGCGAAGGTCAGCGCCTGGGTGATGATCGACAGGTAAACCCCGGTGACCCGTGAGCGAAACGCCAGGAAGCCGAACACCAGCGCCAGCGCTCCCGGTACCAGCAGCACCATCAGGAAGGCGAACCCAGCCATGTCGAAGCCATGCCAATACCATGGCAGGCTGTCCCAGTTGAGGAACACCATGAAGTCGGGCAGCACTGGGTGGCCATAAACGCCGCGGTCGCCGATCTGGCGCATCAGGTACATGCCCATGGCATAGCCGCCCAGGGCGAAGAAGGCGCCATGGCCCAGGCTGAGGATACCGAGATAGCCCCACACCAGGTCCACCGCCACCGCCAGCAGGGCGTAGCTCAGGTACTTGCCGAATAAGTTAACGGTATAAGCACTGGCATGGAGCGGATGCCCCGCCGGCACGGCCACGTGCAGCAGCGTCACCAGGGCCATCGTCGCCAGCAGCACGCCGAGAAAAATCAGCGTCGAGCGTTCGCCAAACGGCCTCATCAGCCACGATCTCGATTGCATGGATCAGCCCTCCGCCGCCCGGCCCTTCTGCGGGAAGAGTCCGCGGGGGCGCTTTTGAATGAACAGGATGATGAACACCAGCACGATGATCTTGGCCATCACGGCACCGGCCCAGGGTTCCAGCACCTGGTTGATCACGCCGAGCGACAGCCCCGCCACCAGCGTGCCCCACAGGTTCCCCACCCCGCCGAAGACCACCACCATGAAGGAGTCGATGATGTAGTTCTGGCCCAGGTTGGGACCCACGTTGGTGAGCTGGGACAGCGCCACGCCGGCCAGCCCCGCCACCCCGGAGCCCAGGGCGAAGGTCAGGATGTCGACCCGCGTGGCGCGGATGCCCATGGAGCGTGCCATGGCACGGTTCTGGGTCACCGCCCGCACCTCCAGGCCGAGCCGGGTGCGACGCATGATTAGTATCAACGCGGCGAACATCACCAGGGCGAAGCCGAGTACCACCATCCGGTTGAGCGTGAGAGAAAGCGCATCGTTGATGGCGATGGAGCCGCTCATCCACTCCGGCGTGACGACGGTGCGGTTGAGCGGCGAAATGACGGTGCGCACCAGCTGCTGCAGGATCAGGCTGATGCCGAAGGTGGCCAAGAGCGTTTCCAGCGGCCGTCCTTTCAGGAACTGGATGACGCCGCGCTCGATGGCAATACCTGCCAATGCCGCGACCAGGAAGCCGGCGGGAATCGCCAGGATCAAGGCCAGCCCCGGCTGGCCCGGCAGCCATTGCTGCATGGCCCAGGTGGTGTAGGCGCCGAGCATGATCAGCTCGCCGTGGGCCATGTTGATCACGCCCATCACGCCGAAGGTAATGGCCAGGCCGATGGCGGCGAGTACCAGCACCGAACCCAGCGACAGGCCGAAGTAGAGCGTCTCGACCGCACGGTTGACCTTGAGCTTCTGCTCGATGCCGCTCAAGGCGCGCCTGGCCTCCTCGGCCAGTACAGGCCCGTCATCCGCCGCCGCGCGGCTCTCTACCGCGCCCGACGCCGCGCGAGCAAGCGCCACCCGCACGCGGGGGTGCAGGCTGCCGCGCAAATCGTCTATCGCCTCGACCTCGCCCTGCTCCAGGCGGTAGATGGCGAGCGCCTGGAGCAGCCGCTCTTTCACTCGCGCATCCGGCTCCGCCTCGATCACCTCGGCCAGGGGGCCGGCCAGGTCGCCGTCGACCTCGCCCAGCAACCGCTCGGCGGATGCGCGGCGCAACCCGACATCGGCGGCATAGAGATCGACCACGGCGATGGCGCTGCGCAGTTGGTTGCGCAGCGCGTTATTGATGCCGATGCGGTCCAGGTCGCGGCGCG
This sequence comes from Billgrantia pellis, assembly GCF_008297955.1. Classification (GTDB taxonomy): domain Bacteria; phylum Pseudomonadota; class Gammaproteobacteria; order Pseudomonadales; family Halomonadaceae; genus Halomonas; species Halomonas pellis. Next base: position 325,189 of record NZ_VTPY01000002.1, read on the forward strand.
ACATCTCGCCCAGAGCCTCGCCGGTCAGGGCGTCCTCGACCGGCCACTGGCGGCCCGCGTTGTCGAGCACCACCACGAAGCGGCCATCGTCGGTGCGCTGCAAGCGACCATCGAGCAGGGCCTGGAGCCAGCCCCGGGCGCGAGGGTCGTCGCTGCGCACGATGGCCTCGATGGCTTCGCCCTTGGCGGCAAACGACGACACGTCCAGCGCCGCAAGAAGCGCCTGTGCCGTTGTATCGTCGGACCTTTCGGCGTCCTGCGCGGATGCGGGAGTGGCCAACGTAGACCAAGTGCGAGCGTGAGGGCAAGGACGAGAACCATCCGCCACGAACCCCTCGTTGCTGCGTGCATGGGCTCGCTGTCTTCGGCGGCGCTGCCGGCCCTCGCCCCGGCCGTCACTGGCCAGGGCACGGGGGGATATCTCATCGGAGCGTTCCTCGGAATCGTGAAGAAGGCGTGCTCCCCCGCTGCCGAGCAGCGGGGGCCATGCAGGGCTTACTCGGCGAGCGCCGCTTCGGCCTCTTCGGCAGCGGTGCTGCCGCCGCAGCGGCCGTTGGCCACGTTGAAGTTGCCGCACTCCATGGGCTTGCGCCAGTCAGCGATCAGGTCACGCGAGCCCGGCAGGTAGTCGGACCAGGCATCGCCGGCCACGGTGGAGGGCGTCTGCCATACGATGTCGAACTGGCCGTTGTCCTGTACCTCGCCGATCAGCACCGGCTTGGTGATGTGGTGGTTGGGCATCATCGCCGCATAGCCGCCGGTCAGGTTGGGAACGGTCACGCCGATGATGGCCTCCTTGACCGCATCGACGTCGGTGGTGCCGGCCTTGCGCACCGCCTCGGCCCACATGTTGAAGCCGATGTAGTGCGCCTCCATGGGATCGTTGGTCACCGCCTCCTCGTCGCCGGTGTAGTCGATCCAGGCGTCGATGAAGTCGTAGTTGGCGTCGGTGTCCACGCTCATGAAGTAGTTCCAGGCGGCCAGGTGACCCACCAGCGGGCCGGTATCGATGCCGGAGAGTTCCTGCTCACCCACCGAGAAGGCGATGACCGGAATGTCGGCGGCGTCGATGCCCTGGTTGGCCAGCTCGCGATAGAACGGTACGTTGGCGTCGCCGTTGATGGTCGAGACCACCGCGGTCTTCTTGCCCTCGCTGCCGAAGCGGCGCACCTCGGCGACGATGTTCTGCCAGTCAGAGTGACCGAACGGCGTGTAGTTGATCATGATGTCCTCGTCGGCGATGCCGTGCTCCTCCTTGAGGAAGGCTTCGAGGATACGATTGGTGGTGCGCGGGTAGACGTAATCGGTGCCGAGCAGCGCAAAGCGCTCCACGCCCACCTCGTTGAGCAGGTATTCCACCGCCGGGATGGCCTGCTGGTTGGGTGCCGCCCCGGTATAGAAGACGTTCTCGGAGGATTCCTCGCCCTCATACTGCACCGGATAGAACAGCAGGCCGTTGAGCTCCTCGAACACCGGCAGCACGGCCTTGCGCGACACCGAGGTCCAGTTGCCGAACACCACGTCCACCTCGTGCTGCTCGAGCAGCTCGCGGGCACGCTCGGCGAACAGCGGCCAGTTGGAGGCCGGATCGACCACCACCGCCTCGAGCTGGCGACCCAACAGGCCGCCCTGCTCGTTCTGCTGCTCGATCAGCATCTCCACGGCGTCCTTGAGAGCCGATTCACTAATGGCCATGGTACCGGACAGCGAATGCAGGATACCCACCTTGATGGGGTCTTCCTGGGCCAGCGCCGGGCTGGTCGCACCGAGAGCAACCGCAGAGAGCAGAGCGGCAACCCCGGAGCGAAGCGGGAAAGGCATGATGCGACGGGAAGCGTTCACTCGAACCTCCTTGCGCCCTCCTGCAGGAGGGACTTGTTGTGAAGTTCATACGCGACCGGTCGTGGTCGCGCAGCACTAGGCTTCATGCCTATGCAATGCTTGCGCCATCGTGAGCCGAAATCGGAGGAGCCTTTTATGAACAGTTAATTACGCTTGACTCACTATCACCAAAAACCTTCCGACGCACCGAGATCGTGCAATGGATGAGCCCCTATTGCGCCGGCAGGGAAAGTCCGCACCGACAGGGCGCACCAGGCCGGTGCATCTCTCCAAACGAAAACAGGGGCGCCGATCACGGCGCCCCTGGTGGCGGTAGTTATTGACCCAGTCTTCTCTCCCGGGTCAGCCAAGTGGTCTCAGTCACCCTCCGGATTGCCGGCCGCGGCCGCAGTCGTCACCTTCATACGGCGACGCAGGATCGGCCCGACGAGGTAAGGCAGGATCAGCCCCAGGCCGGCGAACACCCACAGCCCGACCGCCAAGCCGCTGTTCCAGAGAATGGTCCAATCGCCATCGGATATGTCCATGGCATGGCGCAGGTTCTTCTCCATCTCCGGTCCCAGCAGTAGGCCGAGGATGATCGGCACCAGCGGAATCTCGAGCTTGCGCAACACATAGCCGGCAACGCCGAAGGCCACCATGAAGTAGAGGTCGAAGGTGGTATTGCTGATCGAGTAGATGCCAACGAAGGCAATCATCGTTACGCACGGCAGCAGGTACATCGGCGGTACCGACAGCAGCTTGACGAAGATTCCTACCAGCGGAATGTTGAGCAGCAGCAGTAGAAAGTTGCCGATCAGCAGTGCCGCAATCACGCCCCACACGATGTCCGCGTTCTGGGTGAACATCAGCGGCCCGGGGGTGATGTTGAGCGAGATCAGCAGCGCCAGCAGCACCGCCGTGGTGCCGCTGCCCGGCACGCCCAGCGTCAGCATGGGCACCAGGGCACCGCTCGAGGCACCGTTGTTGCCCGCCTCGGGGCCGGCCACGCCGCGTGGGTCGCCTTCGCCGAAGTAGCCCTTCTTGCCCACCACCTTCTTCTCGAGGGTGTAACCGATGAAGCTGCCCAGCGATGCCCCGGCACCGGGAAGCACGCCGGCAATGAAGCCGAGGATGCCGCCGCGTACGCTCGATGGCAGGATGTTGCGAATGTCGGCCCAGCTCAGCTTGAGCTTGTTGACCGCCATCTTCTTCTTACCGCTGCCGGCGCGCTCCTCAATGAAGAAGAGCAATTCCGAGATGGCGAACAGCCCGACAATGGCGATGATGAAATCGATGCCCTCGTAGAGTTCCAGGGTGCCGAAGGTGTAGCGCTGCACACCGGTGGAGTCGATGCCCACGGTGGCCACCATCAGTCCGAGGCAGGCCGCCACCACCGTCTTGATCGGATTCTTGCCGGTGATGCCGCCCAGGGTGGCAAAGGCCAGCAGGAACAGGGCGAAATACTCGGCGGGTCCGAAGGTCAGGGCAAAGCGTGCCAGCACCGGCGCCAGCAGGATCAGACCCACCGTGGCGATCAGGCTACCGATGAAGGAAGCGATGGCGGAGATCGCCAACGCCTCGGCGGCCTTGCCCTTCTGTGCCATGGGATAGCCGTCGAGACAGGTCATCATGGCCGGCTCGTCGCCGGGTATATTGAGCAGGATTGACGAAATCCGCCCACCGTACATCGCTCCGGCATAGACCGCCGTGAGCATGATCAGCGCGGTCTCCGGAGCGAGCCCCAGGGAGAAGGCCAGCGGGATCAGGATGGCCACACCGTTGGCCGGCCCGAGGCCCGGCAGCGCGCCGATCAAGGTGCCCAGGAAAGCCCCCATCAGGGCGAACAAAAGGTTATGCGGGGCGAGCGCCACCCCAAAGCCATCGATCAGAAAGCCGAGGGTTTCCATCAGCTCACCTCCAGAAACGAGAGCAGCCCCAGCGGCAGCGCGAGGTCGAGGGCGAAATTGAACAGCAGGAACACCACCACGCCCGACACCGCCCCGACCAGGTAGGCACCAAGCGGCCTCGCGCCCATGCGCCAGCAGAGGGTGCCGACAGCCAGCGTGGTGCTAAGGATGAAACCCAGCGGCTGCAGCAGCATGGCGTAGAGCACCAGCACGATCACGGCGACGATCAGCTCGATACCGGTGCGACCCCAGGGCCAGGCATTATCGGGATCGGGACGCACGATCAGGTAAAGACTCGACACGCCGAGCACTACGGCCAGCAGCGTAGGAAAGGTGCCGGGGGTGATCCCCTCGGCACCGCCGAACGGTTCGGGAAACTGGCTGGCGCCCCAGCCGTAGGCAACGGCCAGGACGATCAGCAGCACACCGAAGATACGGTCGTTGAATGCCATCACTGAATCAGCCCGATATCCCTGGAGAGCGTCTCGATGTCCTCGATCTGCTCCTTGACGAACGTCTCGAACTCACCGGCGCTCATGTGAAACGGCATCAAGCCATTGTTTTTCATGATGTCCTGCCACTCCTGGCTTGCGTAAATGGTGTCCATGGCATCGACCCAGTATTGCTTGGCCTCATCGGAGACATCCGCCGGCATGTAGAAGCCGCGCCAGTTGGGACCGACCGCATCGATGCCCTGCTCGATAGCGGTGGGTATCTCGGCAAAATCGCCCGGTAGGCGCTCGTCGGAAAGCACCGCCAGCACGCGCAGGTCGCCGGACTCCATGAAGCCCTGAGCCTCGCTGATATCGCCGGTGAAGGCGTCCACGTGCCCACCCACGACCTGAGTCATGGCTTCGCCGCCATTGTTGTACGAGAGATAGGCAATGCGCGGCAGGTCCTCGACGCCGGCGGCATCCGCAGCGATCAACACCTTGAGGTGGTCCCAGCCCCCCTTGGCGCTGCCACCGGCAAACTTGACGCTGCGCGGATCTTCCTTCAGCGCCTCCATCAGTTCGGGCAGGTCGTCGTATTCGGCATCTGCCGCCACGGCGATCACGCCGTAATCGGCGCCCAGCGCCCCGATCCAGTTGACCATGTCGGCGTTCATGCCCGGGAACTGGCCTTGGGCCAGGCGGGTGGTCGTGGCGGTGGAGGCGGCCACCAGCAACTGCTCGTCGCCGGCGCGCTTGGATACGGTATGCGCGAAGGCAACACCGCCGCCGGCGCCCGCCATGTTGACGGTCTGCACGCTGCGCGGCACCAGGTCCAGTTCCTCCATCACGTTACCCACGCTGCGGCAGGTGAAGTCCCAACCGCCGCCGGGGTCGGCCGGGGCAAGGCACTCCACCTTGCCCCGAGGCTCGAAGGCGATGGCGCTGCCGGCACCGAGAGTGAAGACGGCGATGGCAATGAATTTGAGCGGCATGTTCGTGGACATTGTCGATGTCCCTCCGGTCTTGTCGTGTTGTGCAAACGTGGCTTGCGGTAATTCGATGACCACCTTACAATTCTGTAAGGCAGAATATCGTTCTTCAGGATAGAAACTAGGCGTGCCGACAGGCAGCGTCAACGCATGGGGGCGCAATTGCGACCAAAGTCCAACGCCTCCCGACTCAGGAGACCCATGGCATGGCCCAGGATCGCGTCGAAGCCGTCGAGCGTGCACTGACCGTACTGGAAGCGTTCGACGACGATCGGGAGTCATTCACCTTGGCCGATCTCGCCCAGGCGACCGGCTACTACAAAAGCACCCTGCTGCGCCTGCTTGGTTCACTGGCCCGTTTCGACTATGTGCAGCGTAGCCATGACGGGCGTTGGAGCCTGGGTCACGCGCCGCTTCGACTGGCACGACGTCATCCTCCCAGCCGCCACCTGAGCGCGCGCATCCAGCCGCTGCTCGACCGACTGGCCATCGAGACCGGCGAGACCGCCGCCCTGCTCGAAAACCATGGTCGCCAAGTCGAGTGCCGGTTGGTGGCCCTGCCCAACGCGGCGCTACGCCACGAGCTGCGGCCGGGCAGTCAGTGGCCCCTGGCCGCTGGGGACGACCCCCGCCCCGAGTTGCCTGGCGGCAAGATGCTGCTGCAAACCCTGCCCAGCGTTCCCGGCGAACCCAAGCGCTGGTTGACCCTCTCGGGCCCGTCGAGTCGTCTCGATGCGCACAGCGAGGCCGCGCTGAGAGCGGCGCGGGAGGAATTGACGACCAAGTACGAGACGGAGGCCGTGACATGAACCTGCTACTCGTCGAAGACGATCATCTGCTGGCCGAGACTCTCCAGGATGCGCTTGTCCTCGAGGGTTATGGCGTAACGCATCTGGCCGACGGCGACGCCGCGCGCCGGCACCTTGAAAGCCTTGAGCACGGACATGCGCTGGTCCTGCTGGATCTCAATCTTCCCGGGGCCAGCGGGCTCGAAGTACTCGAGGCGCTACGACGCCACGACCGGGACACGCCGGTGCTGATCCTCACCGCCCGAGGCGCGGTGGAGGATCGCGTGCGCGGGCTCGACCTCGGAGCCGACGACTACCTGGCCAAGCCCTTCTCGCTCGAGGAGCTCGAAGCCCGCGTTCGCGCCCTGCTGCGCCGTCGATCGCGCGGCCAGGAGCTGAGCGTCGGCTCGCTGCACTTCGATGGCCTGGCACAACGCTTCACCCTGTCGGGCGAGCCTCTGGCCCTGCCGCCCCGTGAGCAGCGTCTGCTGGGTTGCCTGATGCGACACGCCGGCGAGCCCGTCGACAAGGCGCGCCTGGCCGATGAAGCCTTCCAGGGCGAGCCCATGGGCGACAACGCCATCGAGGTCTACGTACATCGGCTGCGCAAGCGGCTGGGAGGCCGCGACGTCGCCTTGCGTACAGTGCGCGGCCTCGGCTATTTGCTGGAGGCGACGTGAAACGCGGCGACAGTCTCTACCGCAGGCTGCTGGCCTGGCTGCTGTTGCCGCTCCTGGCGCTAGGCGGACTGATGGTATTCCAGGCCTGGGTGGATGCGCGTCACACCGCCGATCGCGCCTTCGACCGGCTGCTCGAGGCGGCCAGTCTGGCGATCGCCGAGCAAGTCCAATGGCAGGACGACCGGTTGTGGCTCGACCTGCCCCCTGCGGCGCTGGATATGCTGGCCACCGACGCCGAGGAGCGGGTCTTCTACAGTCTGGTGGATCGTGATGGACGCTTCATCACCGGCAACGCCAAGCTGCCCGGCGATGCGCGGGATGATGCTGCGTCGGGGGATACCCTGCTATTTCGCAATGTCGTCTGGCAGGGCATGACGCTGCGCCAGGGCGTGCGCCGTTCACGGCTGGAGGACTGGCGCCTCAGGGAACGCTTCGAGATTCGTGTGGCGCATAGTCGCGAGGGTCGCGACGCCCTGATGCACGAACTGCTGCGCGCCAACCTCGCCTACATCCTCGCCATGTCATTGCTCGCCGTCGCGGCACTGGTGGTGGCGATACGCTCGGCTCTTGCCCCCCTTACGCGGCTGCGGCGTGCCATCCGCGCTCGCGATCCACGTACCCTGGCGCCCCTGGACCTGCCGCTGCCGCGCGAACTGGCCGAGTTGCGCGAGACCCTGAACGAACTGCTGGCGCGCATGCGCCGGGTCCGCGCCAACCAAGAGCGCTTCATCGGTGACGCCTCACATCAGTTGCGCACTCCCCTGGCGGGACTCTCGGCCCGAGCCGAACTGGCCCTGCGGCATGACGATCCCGCCCGCTGGCGCGATGCACTAAGCGCCATGCAGGCGTCCAGCGCGCGTACCGCACGCTTGGCCATGCAACTGCTGTCGCTGACGCGGCTCGACAATCCCGAGTACCGCCCCGAGCTGGCGCCTCTGGACCTCAACGATCTCGCCCGCCAGGCGGTTCGCGACCACTGGGCCGGCTGCCATCGCCAGGGTATCGACCTCGGCGTGGAATGTGCCCCACGGCCCGTCCGGGTCCATGGCATCGACTGGCAGTTGCAGGAAGCCTTGAACAACCTGATCGACAACGCCTGTCGCTACGGTGCCCAGCGCATCACGCTGCGCACCCATGCACAGCCGCCCATGCTGGAAGTCGAGGATGACGGTCCCGGCATTCCCGAATCCCGCCGCCTGCTGGTGCTGCGTCCTTTTCACCGCGGCGTGGAGGGAGGCGAAGGCTCGGGATTAGGCCTGGCCATCGTCGACAGCATTGCCCGCGCCCACGGCGCACGGCTCGAGCTGACCCAAGGCCCGAACGACAGCGGACTCATCGTGCGTCTTCGCTTCAGCGAGGAGAGCCCATGATCCGTGCCCTGTTCTGGTGGCTTCTCGCCCTGTGGAGCCTGGCCGCCACAGCCGAGGAAACCCTGCACTACCCGGCCGATCCAGAGGCCGGGACGCCCCAACAATTGATCGTTCACGCCGCCCTGGATCTGCCCCAGGTACGCCCCGTGCTCGAGGCATTCCATCGGAGCCACCCGCGCATCGAGCTGACCTACCGCAACCTGACGACCCTGGAGCTTCACCAGCGCTTTCTCGATGCGCCGGATGCCGCCGACGTGGTGCTCTCCTCCGCCATGCCCTGGCAGTATCATCTCGCCAACGACGGCCATGCCCAGCCACTCGAGAGTGACGTGGTGCGGCGCTGGCCGGCATGGGCCCAGTGGCGCGGCGAATTGTTCGCCTTCACCTTCGAACCCATCGTGATGGTAGTGCATCGCGACCTGATCGAACGCTTCGGCGAGGTGCGCAGTCACGAGGACCTGCTCGAACTGCTGAACGAGCACGCCGACGCACTGGCAGGCCGTATCGTTACCTACGACCCGGTGCGCAGCGGCGCAGGATACACCTACGCCATCGAGGAATCGCGACTCTCGCCACGCTACTGGGATCTGGTCTCGGCCTTGGGGCGCGCCCGCGCGGCACTCGCCGACACCACCGGCGAGATGCTCGACGGGCTCGAAGAGGGGCGCTACCTCCTGGGCTACAACCTGCTCGGCAGCTATGCCCGGGATACGGTAGCCGAACATCCGGACCTGAACATGGTAGTCCCCGAGGACTATGCGCTGGTCACCCAGCGCCTCGCCTTCATTCCGCGATTGGCGCCGCATCCCGAAGCGGCCGCCCTGTTCATGGAGTTCCTGCTCAGCGAAGCCGGGCAACGCACGATTGCCGAACAGACCCATCTCGGTGGCATGCACCCCTCCCTGTCAGGGCCTGGTACCGCCGATGCCCTGCGCGAGGAGGTCGGCGATGCTCTGCGACCGATCTCGATCGGCCCCGGCCTGCTGGCCACCCTGGATCGGCTCAAGCGCGAGGCCCTGCTGGCCCGCTGGCGGCGCGAGTTTCAGCGCGAGGTGCCGCCGCTACGCTAATCGACTGAACGACGAAAACGCCTCGCTTCCGCCGCAGCGGGAGCGAAGCGAGTCATCGATAGCGCCGGCTTGCGCGGCGCCTCAGCCGGCTAGCGTACGGCGCAGACGCGGGCTGGCCATTTCGCCGATCAATGTGACCAGCACCAGCACGGCGAGCAGCCACGGCCAGTGAATACCGAACTGCAGGCGCGCGATGCCCAGCGCATCGACGAAGATCAACAAGATGCCCAGCGGGCTCACGTAGCGGACCATGAAAAGCCAGAGCGCATGCCAATACGGCGCCAGCCCCAGCTCCTCGCGGAAAGTCTCGCTCTTCAGCACGAAGCCGGCCAACAGCACCATGCCCAGGCCACCCAGCGGCATCATCCAGCGCGACGTCAGGTAATCGAGCCAGTCGAAGAAATGACGCCCCGCCAGGGTCCAGTCGGCCCCGATGTTGAACGACAGCATCGCCAGGGTACTGACCAACCACAGTACGATGCCGGTGCCCCACGCCGCGGTGCGACGGGTGATGCCTTTATTGTCGACCAGCCAGGAGACGGTCGCCTCGACCATCGAAATCGACGAGGTCAGTGCGGCCATCGACAGCATGATGAAGAACAGCACGCCGAATAGCGTACCCAGCGGCATGGCTTGGAAGGCCAAAGGCAGGCTCATGAACAGCAGTCCAGGGCCTCCTTCGGGACTCATGCCGTTGGCGAAGATCACCGGGAAGATCGCCAGGCCGGCCATCAGCGCCACCAGGGTATCGGCCACCGCCACGCTGAAGGTGGTGCGCGCGATCGAAGCGCCGGCGGGTAGGTAGCTGCCGTAGGTCAGAATCGCACCGGACGCCAATGACAAGGTGAAGAACGCATGCCCCAGCGCGGCCAACATGCCTTCGCTGGACAAACTGCCGGTATTGAACGAAAACAGAAAGCGCCACGCCTCGGCGAAGCCGCCCGAGAACATACCGTAGCCGATCAGGATCATCAGCATGATCACCATGCCTGGCATCATCCAACTGACGCTCTTCTCGATGCCCGCCTGCACGCCCTTGCCCACGATCAGCATGGTGGCAAGCGTCACCAGGGTGCTCCAGAAGCCAAGGTTGAATGGGTTCTCGTTATTGGCAACGAAGATCGCCACCATGTCGTCGACGCCGGAGCCATTCAGGCCGCCGCTCAGCATCTTCCACAGATAGGAGAACGACCAGCCGGCCACCACCACGTAGAACGAGAGGATCATGAAGCCGCACAACATTGCCACCCAGCCCAGCAGCGACCAGGCGGAGCTTCTGCCGGACTCGGACACTACCCGGCGCACCGCATCGATGGGGCTGCCGCGACCGCGGCGACCGAAAGCGATCTCGGTCATCATGACCGGCACGCCCACCGCCAGGATGCACACCAGATAGACCAGCACGAAGGCACCGCCTCCATGCTCGCCGGTCATGTAGGGGAATTTCCAGATATTGCCCAAGCCAACGGCAGAACCCGTTGCCGCCAGCACGAACCCCCAGCGGCCTAGCCACTGGGCGCGAGGTTGTTGCTCGGTCGTCATTACGTCACCAGAAAAGTGGAATTGTTATCTACCTACCCAATGCCCAGGAAAATTGGGGGGCATTGTGAAGGATTTTGTTGGTAAATGGGAGCGGAGCGACTTTTTATTCTAATAGTTCCTACAAGATAATAAGAAAGCCATGATTGCGGTCGCGAGCGAAGATAGGCTGGCCGCCGCCGGAGCGGAGCTGTCGGAGTGTAGCCCCTGCTACATGAAGACAGCGACGGTCCGACGCATCGGCACCGCCGGCGGCCAGCTCTTTTCATCAAGCGCGCGAGCGCAGCAATAAATCAGGCATTCCTAGAGTACGCCGCGGCGCATCTGATCTTCCTCGATCGACTCGAACAGGGCCTTGAAGTTGCCCTCGCCGAAACCGTCGTTGCCCTTGCGCTGGATGATCTCGAAGAAGATCGGGCCGATCACGGTTTCGGTGAAGATCTGCAGCAGCACGCCCTCATCGGGGCCACCGTCGATCAGCAAGCTAAGCTCGCGCAGATCCTCGACGTTTTCCTCGTGGTTGGGCACACGCTGGTCGACCTTCTCGTAGTAGGTGTCCGGCGTGGAGAGGAATGTCACCCCGTTGTCGCGCAGCGCACGCACCGTGGCGTAAATATTGTCGGTGGACATCGCCAGGTGCTGAATGCCTTCGCCGTTGTATTCACGCAGGAATTCGGCGATCTGCGAGGTGTCGTCGGCCGATTCGTTGATCGGAATGTGCATCTTGCCACACGGCGCGGTCATGGCCCGGGAGTGCAACCCCGTCTTCTTGCCCTTGATGTCGAAATAACGGTTCTCGCGGAAGTTGGCGATTTCAGTATAAAAATCGGCCCATTTGTCCATCTGGCCGCGGTCGACGTTGTGGGTCAGGTGATCGAGCACCTTGAGACCCACGCTATTGTCGTCACGCGAGCGGCCGGGAATCGCCTCGAAGTCGATGTCGTAGATGGCACGCCCTTCGTTATCGACCTTCTCGTCGACGAAGTAGAGCAGCGAACCGCCGATGCCGCGTACGGCAGGAATGCCCACCTCGCCCGGACCGATCGGATTCTCAACCGCCTCGGCGCCGTGGGCCACGGCGTAGTCGAACGCCTGCTTGGCATCGGCCACTTTCCAGGCCATGGCGCAGGCGCTGGGCCCGTGCACACGGGCGAACTCGGCGGCATGGCTGTCGGGCTCGGCGTTGAGTACGAAGTTGATGTTCTCCTGCTGGAACAGGAACACCTGCTTGGAGCGGTGCTTGCGGGTCTCGGTGAAACCCATGCGATTGAACAGCGCACGCAGCGCCTCGATGCCTTCGGCGGTCGGCGCGCTGTACTCGACGAATTCGAAGCCATTGGTGCCGATGGGGTTCTCTTGGCTGATCGGTGACACGGTATTGGCGGGTGCGTTCATGCTTACCTCCAGGGGATTTGCCGTTGTTATGTCGTGCAGTCATGGATACCGCACGGGTGCCCCCAGCCTAGTGCGCACGCTCCCCCCTCGAAACGCTCCTTTGCGACCTGGCGCGCGGGCGGCAAATGTTCGGCCTCACCTCTATCGTAAGAAAAACCTTACAGCGCTCTGAACTCCATAAATCCAGCCTTCGGAGTGGTTCGCCAGCCTGACACGGCGTAAAGCCATCTTTACAACCATCGATCGAGTGTCAGCAGGGAAGCGCTGCACAAATTGGCGAGCGAGATGAAGCGCAAGGCGCACGGAGCACGGAACCGAGCGAAGCGACAAACAGCCGTAGGCTGGCCCCGAAGGGGCGAGAAGCCGAAGGCTTAGAGTCAACCGGAGCATATGGGGTATATGTGAGGATCCGCCGGTCCGACGCTTCGGCACCGCGCAACGCAGCGATTCGCTCGCGCAGCCATTTAGGCAGTGTTTCCTCAAGGCATCATGGCGCCACTGGCCAACCTCCACGCTACCCACGCCAGGATAAGACCGATACCCAGGTCGATGGCGCGCCATACCCGCGGGCTCGCCAGCCTCGGCGCCAACCAGCCGGCAGCCGCCGCCAGGCCAAAGAACCAGCCGAACGAGGCCATCGCCGCCCCAACGAAGAACCCCAACGGGCTCGGCTGCACCGCGCCGATGGCGCCCAGCAGCACGACGGTTTCCAGATAGACCTGGGGATTGAGCAGGGTCACGGCAAGCGTGGCGGCAAGCGCACCTCGCCATGAAGCCTGATGGCGTCCCCCAACCGTCAGCGAGTGCCGTGCGAAAGCTCGACGCAACGCCAGCCAGGCCTGCCAGGCGAGAAAGCCGGCCCCGGCCCAGCGTGCGATTTCCATCAAGGTGTCTTGTTGGGCGATCAGCGCGCCCAATCCGAGGACTCCGAGCCCCACCAATAGCCAGTCGCAAAGTGCGCACACACTGGCCACCAGCCAGGCATGCTGACGACGCAAGCCCTGCTGCAGCACGAAGGCATTCTGCGCCCCGATGGCGACGATCAATCCGGCACAGATCAACAGCCCATTCAGCCATGACAACCACATGGATGTTTTCTCCCTGGCAAGTCGTAGTCACCAAGGCTAAGCTCGCCGCATCAATTAAAGAAATGAATAAAGGTACTACGGGATAAGAGAAATCGATGCTCGATTACAAACTGCTGGAAGCCCTGGTCGTCGTGCTCGACCAGGGCGGCTTCGAGCGCGGTGCCCGTCATCTGGGCCTGACCCAATCGGCGGTGTCCCAGCGCATCAAGCTGCTCGAAGCACGCCTGGGCCAGCCGGTACTGGTGCGAAGCCCGCGCCTCGCCCCCACGCCACTGGGCCGACGCCTGCTCAATCACGCCCAGCAGGTACGTCTGCTCGAGAGCGATCTGCTGGGTGAGATGCCGGCATTGGGTGGCGGCGAGCAGCGTCTGCGCCTCGCGATCAATGCCGACAGCCTGGCGACCTGGTGGCCGGAAGCCATCGGGCGCTTCTGCGAGCACTACCGGGTCCTGTTCGAGCTGGTGGTCGAGGATCAGGAAGTGGCGCTCAAGCGCATGCGCGACGGCGACGTGGCCGGCTGCATCTGCGATTCACCCACGCCGGTCCAGGGCGCGCGCAGCCACGGCCTGGGCAGCATGCGTTATCGCGCCCTGGCCAGTCCCGCCTTCATGGCACGCTATTTCGCCGACGGCGTGACGCCGGAAGCGCTGCGCCAGGCACCGGCCATCGTGTTCGGCCCCGATGATCGGCTGCAGCATCGCTTCCTGGCCAGGTACGGCGTGGAGCCTCCCTTCCCCCACCACCTATGTCCCTCGTCGGAGGGCTTCGTCGGCCTGGCGCTGGCAGGACTCGGTTACGGCATGGTGCCGGAGCGCCAGGCCGAGCGCGAACTCAGCGAAGGCCGGCTGCAGGAGATCGACCCCGGCCCCCACTTGGCCGACGGCCGCCTGGTCGATCTCTCGCCGGGCTACGTGATCGACGTGCCGCTCTACTGGCACCACTGGCGCCAGGGCGGCAGGATCCTCGATGCCCTCACCGACCACCTGCTGCGCCTGGGCGACGCCTGGCTGGCGCCGCTGCCGGGGCCTAAGCGCCAGAGATAGCTCACGCGCGGTTCAGCTTGGCTCGCACGCTCGCTACCTTATCGCCCATGGACTGCTCGCGGTCGGTACGTGTCCCCAGCTTGATGGTGGTGGTGATGCGCGGCGCGCCCATCTCGTGCACCACTTCGTGGCAGCGCTTGACCACCACCATCACCTCGTCCCACGGCCCTTCGATGTTGGTGCCGTAGGCATGCATATGATGCTCGAGACCCGAGGCCTCGATCACCCGCTGGCAGGCGGCAATCTGCGGCGAGACCGACACCCCTACGCCCAGCGGGACGACGCAGAGATCGATGATGACGTGCATATGTTTTCTCCTATCCGTTGAGCATCGGTTCAGCTCGGCTCCGGCTCGCTGACGTGAATGCCGAACAGGCTGGCCTCGCCGACGCTGCGCCCTACCGACTCCGGCGGCATGATGCGGCCGTCGCGCACCATCACGTGGCCGCCTTGTCCTTGGGCGCCGCCGATCACGCTGCCCACCAGGTAGGTGGGGAAGATGTCGGGGTCGTTCTCGTAGTTGGGGTTGTGGATCAGGCCAATCATCTGGAAGCGCCCGCGGGTGTTGCGCAGCGACTCCAGCGAGTCCTGGATCAGACGGCGGTGCGAGAGCTTGGAGAACAAGCCGTCGAGCAGGATCACGCTCTCGCGGCTGGTGCGTGCGCGGCGACGATGGTGCCCCGGCAGTTCACGCAGCTCGCGTTCGATGGCGAACTCGGAGAGCTTGACCAGCCACATCAGCGAGACCGCCTCGCGCTGGCCTTCCGACATCTCCTCGTTGAGCGAGAACAGCCGCCCGTGCGGGCGAATGGCGTCGTGCTTGAGGCGGATCGCCACGTCGTGGAACAGGCCGCGATAGATACGCCGGCGGATCTGGCGCAGCAAGTCATCGTCGCGCCGGCGCGCCTCGCCGTCGACCATGCCGCCGTCACGCTCGGCGCGGCGGCGCATGGCCGCCTGGTGCTCGTCGATGTCGGCGAGCAGCGTGGCGATGAGGTCGCGCAGCTGGTCGGGGCCGATCAGCGAAGCCTTGACCTCGAAGAAGGCGCCGCCCTCGCCGCTGCTCTTGGCCACGCGCTTGAGGATGTCGAGATTGCCGGCGGCGTCCGAGATGATCGAGCTGAGCCGCTCCACCAGGGTGCCTTCGATCTGCTCGCGCGAGGCATGCAATCGCTCGACCCGCACGCGATGCTCGTCGAGCTGGCCGGCGAGCAGATCGTGCAGCCGGGAGAGATCGTCCAGCGCCTCGGCGCTGGCATGCGTCAGGCCCGCCAGGCGGGCACGCTCGGTGTCGCTGAATAGCCGACTATGCGCCGCCTCGGCGAGTGCCCCGGCCAGCTTGCGCTCACCGCCCTCGACCTGGCGGGCCTGGCGCTCGCGGTTGCGCGCCCGCTCGCCCAGGTTGAGCTCGCCCAGGGCGTCGATCAGGGTCTGCTGGCATGCCTCCAGCGCCTCGGCGTCGAATTCGCCCTGCTCGCTCTTATCGCCGGCCATGACGCGCCAAGCGTCGAGGGCGGCATTGCGCGCCTCGAGCTCATCCGTGTCGCTGGGCCAACGGCTGGCCTCTTCGAGATCGACCAGCGCCGCCAGGCGCCGCGGCCAGCCCTCAGGCAGCTCGCGCAACACCCGCAGCCACTCCACCGCCAGTTGGTCGACGCAGGCCAGTGCCCGGCGCTGCTCGGCAAGGCGCGCCTCCAGCACGTCCCGCTCCGCCGAAAGCGTCTTGCGCTTGTCGCGCAGCTCGCCGAGCTCACGCTTGACCCGAGCGATCTCGCGCTCGAGCTTCTGGCTGCCGCCACCGGCGTCGCGCACCTCCAGATAGGCACGGATGCGGGTGAAATCGAAGTCGGCACGCCGGGTCGCCCGCGCCTGGGATGCCTCCAATTCGGCTTGCACCTCGGCGGCGCTGGCCATGAAGTCGACCCCGCCATCGGCCTCGAAACTCGCCAGGGCACGCAGACGGTCGCGCTCACCGTCGCTGAAGATGCCGCGACGTTGAGCCTCGGTCTCGACAACTTTCCGTGCCAGCGCCTCCTTCTCCTCCTCGGCGCTGGCCAGCCTGGCCGTGGCCTCGGCCAGGTGACGCTCGAGTTCGGCGAGGCGCGTCTCCAACGCCTGCAGCCGCTCGACACCCCCGGCATCGCTGAACTGCTCGGCGGCAAGCCAGGTCGGCCCGTGGGCCTCCAGCTCGCGGGCCGCACGCTCACGCTGGGGCGTCATCTCGGCCAGCGTCGTCTCGGCCTCGAGCCGCTCCTCGGCGGCTTCCTGCTGGGCGATCTCGCCGCCCTCCTGCAGGTAGCGCTGATAGTCGTCGATACAGGCCAACGCGGTATCGCTCAGCCGCGGGGCCAGTTCGGCCTCGCGCTCGGCCAGCGCCGCCTGCTGCTCGGCCAGCGCCTCCAGCGCCACTTCGACATCCGCCTCGTCGGCTTCACGGGCGCGCAGCGCCAAGGCGAATGTGTCGCCATGGGGATCGAGTCGCTCGCACTCGATGGCCAGTGCCTTCTGCCGCTCGCGGTCGGCGGCAAGCCGCTTCTCGGTGGCCTCGCGCAGCGCCTCGAGGTAGCTCGGGTCCAGCGCGGCCTTGACCGCCAGGGTTTCCACCCCGGCCACGGCGCCCAAGGGCGGCTCGCCCCGGGCCAGCAAGTCGGCCAACGCTTCGGCCTCGAACACCGGCACCGCCAGGCCCGCCTCGATCAGCGCGGCGGCGGCGGACTCGGCCGCCTCGCGCCCCGCCACCACCGGGGCGAACAGTACGCCGGCGGCCTGCACCAGCCATTCGCGGCGCTGCTCGGGGGTATGTGTGTCGACAGTGAGCACCGCATGCAGCGGCTGCCAGGCGATGCCGCTATCGTCCAGGTGACGATGGGCCTCGGCCTCCGCCACACGACGCTCCAGCGGGTCGCCGGAGAGGCTTTCCAGGTAGCGTTCGCGGGCGGCGATATCAGCCTCCAGCGTCTCCGCCTCTCGCAACAGCCGCGGGTAGCGGCGCCGGGCGTCGGTGAGCCACGTCTCGGCCGCCAGCTCGCTGCGCTCGGCGAAATCGAGCCGCGCCCGGTGCAGCGTACGCAGGCGGCTCTCTTCCTCCGTCAGCCGCTGACGCTCGTCGGCCAGTTCGCGCTCGCGCTCGCGCAGCCGCGCCCGCAGATGCACCGGTTCATCGTCGCCGTGCAGCTCACCATAGCGGCGCGCGGCTTCGGCCAGCGGCGCCAACCGCGACAAGGTGCGCTCGGCGTCCTGGCGGCGCTGCTCGGCCTCGCGGGAGTTCGTTTCCAGCTCGGCCAGTGCCGTCTTGCGCCGCGACCAGAAGCCGCCAATTTCCTCGCCCGGCCAACCCTCGATGAAGGCGCGCCAGGGCGCCTGGCCGCGGGCCAGCAACCCCTGTTCGCCGGTCAAGCGTTCGCGTTCGCCGTTGAGTCGCTCGCGTTCTGCACGAGCGGTCTCGAAGGCGGTGGCCACCTCATCACGACGACCGGTCAGTTCGTCGAGCGCCTCAGCCAGCTCGGCCTCGCGGTCGAGCTTCTCTTCCAGCCGCTCGGCCGGTGCGGTATCGGGGCACTCGCGGCGGAAAGCGTCATGCCAGGCGGCTACCTGCTTGAGTTCACCGACCCGGCCCAAGTGCTGGTTGAGTGCCCGACGTGCGTCGGCAGCCTCGGTCTTGGCCGCTTCGGCGCTGGCCTCCGGGGTTTCCAGCTCGGCTTCGCTGAAGAGACCCTCGGACAGCGCCTGGGTGTAAAAACTCTGGTTATCGACAAAGTCGCGCTGCTGGGATTCGAGCCGCTCGCGCTCCTGCTCCATGTCGTCGCGGCGCTCGTCGAGGGCCGCCAGGTCGCGGGTCAGTTCCTCGAGATAGACGCCGTCGCCGATCACCTCCTCGCGGAAGCGGTTGCCGTCGGCGGCCTCGAAGGCGTCGGCCCCCTCATCCAGGGCGGAAAGGGCCCGGTCGCGAGCCGCATCATCGTTGAGGGCGTGGCTTTCACTCAGCCACTCGCGAGCGGCTTTGAAGCTGACGTGACCCACGTCGCGGTTGAGCGGCCATGCCGCCTGGGGCAGATGAATCAGTCGCCGATGCACGTCGACCCGGGCGCCGCGCTCGGAGAGCGCCTGCCGCACCGCCCGCTCGGAGAGGCCGGAGAGGGTCGCCAGCAATGAGGTCGAGACCCGAGGGCGCGACGTATCCCCGGCAATCCAGGCAAAGCCTTCCAGCGGAGCGGCCCCACTCTCTTCGGGATCGTCCACTGCGCTGGCGCGCGGCAGCCCGGGCAGGCCGAGCAGGGCCTGTCCGCCCAGCAGCGCTTCGCTGGCCGCCAGGCCCTGGTCCAGCTCGCTTAACCGAGCGCGGGCATCGAGCAGGGTCTCGCCCTGCTCACGCAGCTCCGCCAAGCGCACCACCTTGTCACTGGCACGGCGCTGGTCGCTTTCGGCCTCCTCGAGGCGATGGCGCAGCTCGGTGATGTTGGTGCCGGAGTTGAGGATGACCTCCTCGATCAGTTCCTCGCTCTCGTCGGTCTCGCCGCGGGTGGCGCCGGAAAGGATCTCCGGCGCCAGCACCTCGAAGAAGAACGCCTGGTCGGCCTTCTCGCCGGCGCGGGGCTTGATGGCGTTGAAGATCTGGCTCTTGTCGGCGCCGCCCTCCTTCTGGAAGGCCGCGAGCTGGGCCAGCTCGCGGCGCGACACGTGGGCGCCCACCGCCTCCAGCCACTCCTCGCGGTTGTGAGTCAGGCGCACGCCACGCTCGGCCATCACGGCCTTGACATCGCGGTTGGCGTAGAGCGCCAGTTTGCCGTCGAGGGTGAGGTGATGCACCGGCACGTCCTCGAGACGCCCGGCATAATGGTAGAAGGAGAGCCCGCTGCCGTCGCTGTAGCCGTAGAAGCCGAACACGAAGGTCTCGCCGGCCACTTCCTCGCCGGCCACCGCCAGCATGTCGTCCTGACGCTCGAGCCCGCTGCGTGAACGGAACTCCACCCGCAGGTGACTCCAACTTCTCCCATCACCGCCCACCGAAGAAGGCGAGCACTTGCGCCGCGTGCGGGAGAGCAGCGTGCGATCGCGCGACAACAGGCCGATCAGCGCCTCGGCCAGTGTGGTCTTGCCAAAGCCGTTCTCCATGCTGATGGCGCTGGACTGGCCGCGCAGATCGAGCAGCACATGGCGCATCTTGGCGTCCCAGGGCGAGGCCACGTCGCCGTGCTTGTTGAGCAGGTTGGCGACCTCGATGCGATTGATCACGCTCATGCCTGGGTCTCCTCGTGCTCGTCGACTGACACTTGATCTCGTTCGTCCACGGGACGGCTCGACACGCGGCCCCGGGCCAGGGCCTGCAAATGACCGAGCTGGTGAATCCCGATCTGCTCGCTCTCCAGCGCCCCGAGCAAGGTCTGCTGCCAGACCTCGCCGCCACCCTCCTCGGTGGCCGTGCCGGGATCGGTCTCGCGCAGGCCTTCGAGCAGGCCGGCGCGTACCTGCAGGTCGATGAAGGCACGCACCCGGCGGCTGATGTCCTCGCCACGCTCCTCGAGCAGTGCCCGGCTGGTTTCCGGCGCCTCCTCGCCCAGGGCACGCAGTGATTCGAGCTGGTCGCGCACCAGTTCGACCAGTTCGGCACCGGCGAAGGTGGCTTCCTGGTAACGGCTGACATCGGAGAGCGCTCGGTTGTAGCGTGTATAAAGCAACGTGTGCATCAACAGCCACAGCTGCAGGTACCACTGGGCCAGCTCGGCGCGGCTCTCCTGGCGTAGCTTGAGCGCCTCGAACACCGGCTCGCGGGTATACAGCGGCGGCTGCTCCAGCTCCGGGTCGGGCAGCAGCGCGTAGTAGCGTGACCCCGGCGCGATGCCCGGGTAGTCGCCCGCCTCGAAGGCCTTGAGCCGCAGGCCCTGGCCGCCCAGGAAGTCGCGCAGCGCCTCGCGTTCGCCCTCGCTGGCGTCATCGATCAGGGCGCAGACGTCACGCTCGGAGAGCTGGCCTTCGCGAGCGGCACGGCGCTTGCGCCCGCCGCCCGGGGTACGTTCGGCGCTGCGGTAGCGCAGCAGGTAGGCGACCACTTCGCCCATCTCGGTCATGTTCATACGGGCTCGTCCTGATCGATGCGCGATATGTCGTTAGGCGCGGCAGCGGGCGCCTGCAAGGAATGCGGCGCGGTCCCGGGCGCCTGTAAGGAGTGCGGCGCGGTCCCGGGCGCCTGTAGAAAGAAGCCGAGGGACGGGGTCACGGCCCCCTCGATGCGGCGGCCGTCGTCGAGTGCAAGCTCGAACGGCGTGGCGTCGATACCCACCGTCAATCCCGGGTCGAGCAGCTCGGTGTCGACGAAGGTATTGAGCAACTGCGCCAGGCAATCGCCCTCCTCGAAGCGGTGCCAGCCTTCGGCCAGCGCCTCGGGCAGCGACAGCGGTGCCTGCTGGATGCGCTGCCGCAGCGCCGGGCTGCGCGCCTCGAGGAAGCGTGCCAGCAGCGGGTCCTCGGGGGCCGCGTCGCCGGCCTCGTCGAACACCAGTGCCGAGGCGCTGGCTTCGGCACGGCGGCTTTCGAGCAGCGGTACCAGCGGCGCCAGGCGCGGAAACGTCGCCTGCACGTGCAGCGGCATCATGCGCGCCACCACGGCGTCACGAAGCGCGGCCGCAGGCGGCGCCTCGAGCAGTTGGCGCGCCATGTCCTGAAAGTCGATCACGCCCATGGCCTGGATGCGCCCCTCGGCGATGTCGGCGAGAAGTTCCGAGAGACGGCGCGAGAGGTTCTCGATGGCGTTGAGTACCCGGCCGAGGGCGCTGGAGAGCACTCGCAGATCCCACTCCTCCTCCTGCACCTCGCGCCAGCTTTCGAAGCGCTCCATCAGCCGCGGCGTGGCGAGCTGGGCACGGGCATCGAGCAGGGTCTGCTGGATGTTGGTCAAGGCGTTGTGATAGTGGCGCTCGTTGTCGAGCAGCGCGGCCAGCTTGCCCTCGCGGGTGGGATTCTCGCGCACCCGGCGCAGCTCCTGGGTCAGCGCACGAATGGCCAGCAGGATCTGGTTGGTGATGTCGGGAATGCGGGCGAAATCGCCCCGCGCCAGCGCCGCCAGCACCTTGGCGGCGTCGTACTCGGAATAGAGCAGATCTTCGACCTGGCTGGCCAGCGTCACCGCCTGGCGGCCGCTCGGCGTGAGCCGCACCTGGCCGGTCTGGCCCTGCTTCTCGACCAGCGCCGTGCGCTTGGTGCTACGCCGGGCGCGACCCTCCCCCATCTCGCTCGAGGTCGGAGACGATTGTCGAAAGTGAATCTCGCTGGGCGTGGCCAGCAGGTTGATGACGAAGCTCAAGTCATCGTGCGGCAGCTGCGGATACATCTCGCGCAGGTGATTGAGGCAGCGGGTCTGCGAGACGAAAGCGCTGTTGGTGGCGAAATCCTCGTCGAGCAGGTAGTCGAGCAGCAGGCAGCCGAGGTCGAGCCAGTAGCCGTCACGCAGGCCGCGACGCTGTTCCTGACTGACCTGCACGAAGGGCGAGCCGGGTTCATGGGCGCTGTCGTGCAGGTCGATCAGCCGCGTCGTGGCGATCAGCAGCTTGCTCCAGGCGGTCATGACATCTTCCCTGCGGGCAAAGAAAAGAGGGGCATTATGCCAAGCTCGGCTGCTCGGGTCATGACGTGGTTGCGCCTGTCTTTCTACGCTCCCGGCCTGATGACCGGCCACGCCCGCAGGGCACCCGCCGCAGCGCCCACAGGAACGCTTGCTAGAGGTGCTTCAGGAAGAAACGGGGCGCCAGCCGCTCCACTTCCTCGAGCTTGCCCGGCTCCTCGAACAGGTGCGTCGCGCCGGGCACGATGATCAGCTCGCATTCTCTGGCCTCGGTCATCCGCTCCCGAGCCTGCTCATTAAGATCGATCACCGGCTCGTCATTGCCCCCGACCAGCAGCAGCGTCGGTACCTTGACCTCCGCCAGATGTCGACCGGCCAGGTCCGGACGCCCGCCGCGTGACACCACGGCGCGTACCTGCTCGGGGCGCTCGGCGGCAGCGATCAGCGCCGCGGCCGCCCCGGTGCTCGCGCCGAACAGGCCGATCGAGAGATGCCGGGTGGGGTCGGCCGTGGCCACTCAGCCCACCGCCGCGGTCATGCGTGAGCCGATCAGCGATATATCGAAGCGCAACTGCCGGGTGCGCATGTCGATGTCGTTCTCGTCGGCGGTCAGCAGGTCGAACAGCAGCGTGGCCAGCCCCTGATCGGCCAGGTGTTGCGCGACCCGACGGTTGCGCGAACTGAAGCGGCTGCTGCCGCTGCCATGGGCGAAGACTACGATGCCGGTCGCCCCCTCGGGCAGGATCAGGTCCCCTTCCAGCGTGACACCGTCCGCATCGATCTCGACACTCCTGGATGTGGACATACGGCCACCTCCTGCTTGCTCCGTGATAGCCCTTCTACTGGTTGGTGATAGCTCTTCTGCTCGGTGACAGTTCGGTATCTCTCAAAGTGTAGGCACACGATCGCCTCCATTACACGCGGCCGCTGCTTTCGCCCGTGGTCACGCCGCCGGCGATCAGGTGCGCCACTCGCAGCGGCTCGGGCACGCTGCCGTGAGGCGTGGTGGCGCGCAGGGTCGCTGCCGCCTCCTCCACGCTCAGCCCAACGCGCTGCACGTAGACACCTTCGAGTGGCTCCATCTCGCCCAGCCGCTCGACCCGCGCCCACTTGTGGGCACCACCGGGAATGCGCTTGAGCAGCGCCCGGCGCATCGCCTCTCGGCGTGGTGCACGGCGAGCCACCACCAGCACCGGCAGGCCAAGCTCGGCATGCAGTTGCGGCACGTCGACCACGTTGAAGCCGGCAAGTGCCACCCCCTGCAGCATGACGAGCTGCAGGTGCGCGGCAAAGCGCGAGCTGCCGGCCAGGCGGATCAGCTCGCGGGTGCTGTTGACGCCGTCGCGGCGCACCTTGCCGGAGAGCACGCCTTCCAGACGCAGGCGCGAGAACACCGTGCCGACAATGGCCACGTCGCCACGGTGCCCGCGCGGGAACGGACAATCGTCGAAGCCGACGATATGCGAGAATGTGCGCTGCCGCCCGGTGGTCGCCATGGCCTCCGCCTCAAGTCGATAGAATTCTGTGTTTACAACAACAGCGCAGGGAGTGCCTACATGATCGATCAGACGTTACAGCGAGTCTTCGGCTATGACGACTTCCGCCTCGGACAACGCCCGGTCATCGAAGCGATCACGGCGGGCCGCTCGGCGGCGGCGATCTTTCCCACCGGCTCGGGCAAGTCGCTGTGCTACCAGTTGCCCGCCTTGCATCTGCCGCATCTCACCCTGGTCATCTCCCCGCTGCTGGCGCTGATGCAGGATCAGCTTGCCTTTCTCTCGCGCCACGGCATCGCCGCCGCCAGCATCGACTCGAGCCAGAGCCGCGAGGAGGCAGCCGCGGTCATGGAGGGCGTCAAGCGCGGCGAGATCCGTATCCTGATGATCTCGGTGGAGCGGCTCAAGAACGAGCGCTTCCGCGCCTTCATCCGCCGCGTGCCGATCTCGCTGCTGGTGGTCGACGAAGCCCACTGCATCTCCGAGTGGGGCCACAACTTTCGCCCGGACTACCTCAAGCTGCCCCAATATCGTCGTGAGTTCGGCATTCCCCAGGTGCTGCTGCTGACCGCCACGGCCACGCCGCGGGTGATCGCCGACATGCGCGAGCGCTTCGACATTGCCGAGGGTGACGTGACCGCCACCGGCTTCTATCGCCCCAACCTCAACCTGGAAGTGGCGCCGGTGCCGGCCGAGATGCGCCCACGCCGGCTGGTCGACTGGCTGCGGCCCAAGCTTGGCGCCCAGCCGCCCGAGCCCACCATCGTCTACGTCACCCTGCAGCAGACCGCCGAGCGCCTGCCGGCCTACCTGAGCAAGGCGGGCATGAGTGCCATTGCCTACCACGCCGGACTCGATGGCGAGATCCGCGAGCGTATCCAGCGCGACTTCATGGTCGGCCATACGCCCTGCATCGTCGCCACCATCGCCTTCGGCATGGGCATCGACAAGGCCGACATCCGCAACGTGGTCCACTTCGACCTGCCCAAGTCGGTCGAGAACTACAGCCAGGAGATCGGCCGCGCCGGCCGCGACGGTAACCCCTCAGCCTGCCTGATGCTGGCCGGGCGCGATCACGTCAACGTGCTGGAAAACTTCGTCTACGGCGACACGCCGGAGCCCGATGGCATTCGCCGCGTGATCGACGAGCTGACCAGAGCGAACCAAGGCGGTGCCGCACGCCAGTGGGAGCTGGTGCTCAACTCACTATCGCAGCAAAGCAACATCCGCCCCCTACCGCTCAAGACGCTGCTGGTACAGCTCGAACTGCGCGGCATCATCGCGCCGCGCTACAGCTACTTCGCCGAGTACCGTTTTCGCCTGCACGACGAACCCGAGGCGTTGGTGGCCCGCTTCGAGGGCGAGCGCGGCGCCTTCGTCCAGGCGATCCTCGACGCCTCGCAGCGCGCGCGCACCTGGTTCAACCTGGATTTCGAGGCGCTCCAGCGCCTGGGCGGCGAACGCGGCCTCAACGTCGAGCGAGCCCGGGTGATCACCGCGCTGGACTACTTCGTCGCCCAAGGCTGGATGGTGCTCGAGAGCAAGCAGATGACCGAGGTCTATGATGTGCTGCGCGACGATCTCGACCCTGCCGCCCTGACCGAGGAATTGCACGCCTATTTTCGCGACAAGGAGCACGCCGAGGTCGAGCGGTTGCACGCCATGCTGGCGCTGTTCGAGAGCGAGGCGTGCCTCAGCCGCCGGCTCGCCGAGTGGTTCGGCGACCAGCGCGCGCCCGAGCAGTGCGGCCACTGCTCGGCTTGCCGCGGTCAGGTCGCGCGCCTGCCCGACCCTGCGCCGCTCGAACCGCTGACGGCAGACACCATCGAACGGCTGGCGGGCGAACTGGTTCAACAACTGACCAACAGCGACGATGCCCACCCCGTCACGCCCGACCTGCTCGCGCGTTTCCTGTGCGGCCTGAGCGGCCCCCTGCTCACCCGCCTCAAAGCAAGGCGCCTGAATGGCTTCGGGGCACTGGAGGCCTATCGCTATGCCGAGGTACGCAACCTGGCGGAACCGGGGCTGAAGCAGCAAGGCTCAGCGCAGCCAGCCCTTTCGCTGCAGGGCAACCATCAGTAGATGCACCGGGAGATAGACCGCCACCGGCCAGAGCAGCGTCAAGCCCGTGAGATAGAGCAGCGGGTCGAACATTTCCTGGGGCTGGCCGAAGGGCCCATGAACCCAATTGACGTTGCGCTCGGGTTCGGTAGCCGCATAGGTCAGCGGCACCACGATCCAGGTCAGCGCCGTCTGCCACAGCAGCGCCTGGCGATCGTAGCCAAGCCGGTAGACGGCCAGGCCCGATATCACAGGCAACACCAGGTGGTAGAGCGAAAGCAGCCGGGTCATCAACGGTTGTTCGGGATTGAACATGTACTCGGTGCCGCCGATGGGATGCACACCCGTGATCCAGGCGGAGCCCACGTCCACCGCCCAGAGGCTGCCAACCAACAGCACCGATAGCAGTTGCATCGAGATCAACCGCCGGCTCTCGCTCCATAGCCCCATCAGGATCAGGAAATTGGCTAGGTTGCACAGCCAGAAGTAGTTCTGTGGACCCAGCAACATCCAGTAGGTCGGCGCCCACACGAGGATCCAGGCGGTAAATGCCAGCTTCAGCCAGAGGGGCAGGCGATGCTGATGGAGATGCCAGGGCGCACCGTGAGCCATCGAAGCTCTCCTTACCGAATGCCTTTACTCTAGCAGCCCCGTCACGTATGGCTTTGTCAGCCCAACTCGCCCGTGCCGGGCCCGATGCCATATTGGCGCAGCTTGTTGGCCACGGTGGTATGCGACACTCCGAGGCGCTTGGCCAGTTGCCGGCTGGAAGGGTACTGCGGATAGAGCGCGGCCAGCACACGCCGCTCCACGTCGCTCATGATGCCGGCCAGGCTGCCGTCCAGGTCGATGCCGGAGAGTCCCGGCGCCGCCCCCACGTCCGGCAGGCGCAAGTGGCCCGGCTCGATGGCATCGCCCTCGCACAACGACACTGCCTGGAACAGCACGTTCTCCAGCTGGCGCACGTTGCCCGGCCAGTGGTAGGTGGATAGCCGCGCCAACGCCGCCGGCGACAGCCCGGGCATGCGGCAACCGATCTGGCGCGCCGCACGGTCGATGAAGTGCAGCGCCATGGCTTCGATGCCGTCGAGGCAGTCGCGCAGCGGCGGCACCGCCAGCGACAGCACGTTGAGCCGGTGGTAGAGATCCTGGCGAAACAGCCCCTCGGCGCAAAGCTTGGGCAGGTCCTGCTGAGTGGCACAGATCACCCGCACGTCAAGGTAGGTCTCCTCGTCGCTGCCCACCCGACGAAAGCCGCCGTCTTGCAGGAAGCGCAGCAGCTTGACCTGCAGGCGGGGGCTCATCTCTCCCACCTCATCGAGGAAGATGGTACCGCCCGCGGTCAGCTCCAGCAGGCCGAGCTTGCCCTCGGGGCGCGCACCCTCGAAGGCGCCCGGCGCATAGCCGAACAGCTCCGTCTCGGCCATCGACTCCGGCAGCCCGGCACAGTTGAGTGCCATGAACGGCGCCTGCCCGCGTGCACTGGCCAGGTGACAGGCCCGCGCCAGCAGCTCCTTGCCGGTGCCGGTCTCGCCGTGAATCAACAGCGGCGCATCCAGCGGCGCCATGCGCCGCGCCTCGCGAATCAGCGCGGCAAGCCTTGGGCTTGCCTGGAACAGCGCATCGAAGCCGCGCAGCTCCTGGCGCTGCACCTGGTAAATGCGCTCGCCGATGCGATCGGCGCTGTGCAGGGTCACTACGGCGCCGGCCAGGGAGGCCACGTCGTCGTGGTGCTCACGGTGCAGCGGGGCGATGTCGGCCAGGAAGGTGGCGTCGCGCAGCTTGATGCGCAGCCCGTTGACCCGCGCATTGTTGCGCCGAATCAGCGCCGGGAGATCCACATCGGGCAGGTAGCGGTTGAGCGACAGCCCCGGGACCTCGTCGATGCGCACTCCGAGCAACTGGCCGGCGGCGCGGTTGGCGGCGACGATGTGCCCCTCCATGTCGATCGACATCACCGGGTCGGAGAGCGACGACAGCAGCGCATCGAGCTCCAGGTGACGCCGTTCGCTCGGCATCAGGCTGACCCGGCGCACGCCGAACACGCCCGGCACCGCCTCGAGCTCCGGCTTGAGCGTGGCCAACTGGGCATTGAGCAGATTGGGAATATGGAGGTAGATGGCATTGCCATGCTCGCCCCCGACCTCGCCACGCGCGACGTTGAGGCCGTAGTCGACGAAGTGCGAGACGATATCCCGCAGGATGCCGATACGGTTCTGGCAGTGAAACCTCAATCTCATTGGGGCTTGGCCTCTGAGGGCGTGATCGGAACGCGGCGAAGACGAGACCGTCGGCAAAATGCCGTCAAAGCGACGTGACTCCGCTGTAAAGATAACGTGACACCTCGACCGACTCAAATACACTCGGGTCTCGGTTTGACGAAAGCGGGCACGAGCCTGCATCCAATCGTCAGGTTTTCTTTACGCCAGGGCTGGCTGGCTGCCGTCGACGTGCCTCAAAGAGGGGAAAAGCCGGGGTGCTTGGGCCCTAGACTCGGGTCAAAAGGTTCGCAAGACAAACACAAGACAGCCGACCGGAGTGACCCCATGACGTCATCCAATCCTCATCTCAGCGATGTCGCCAGCAAGACCGGCTACCGTGCGCGTCTGCCCGACGAAAACGGCTTCATCGACTGGCCCGGGCAGGACAACGCCACCTGGCAGACCCTGATGCAGCGCCAGCTCGGCATGCTCGAGGGTCGCGTATGCCAGGAGTATCTCGACGGCCTGGAGCGACTGGCCCTGCCAGAGGACCGTGTTCCCCAGCTCGCCGACATCGACCGCGTGCTTGAAGCCAGCACCGGCTGGCAGACCGCCCAGGTACCGGCGCTGATACCGTTCAATACCTTCTTCGAGCTGCTGGCGAACCGGCGCTTCCCGGTGGCCACCTTCATCCGTACGCCGGAGGAGCTCGACTATCTCAAGGAACCGGACATTTTCCACGAGATCTTCGGTCACTGCCCCATGCTCACCAACCCGGCCTTTGCCGAGTTCACCGCCACCTATGGCCGCCTTGGCCTTGCCGCCGAACCCAAGGAGCGGGTCTATCTGGCCCGGCTGTACTGGATGACCGTGGAGTTCGGCCTGGTGGACACGCCGGACGGTCGGCGCATCTACGGCGGCGGTATCATCTCCTCGCCCAAGGAGACCCTGCATGCGCTGTCGGAGACGCCGGTGCACCAGCCGTTCGACCCCATCGAGGCCCTGCGCACGCCCTATCGCATCGACATCCTTCAGCCGCTCTACTACGTGCTGGACGACCTCTCGACCCTGCACGAACTTTCCCAGCAGGACATCATGGCCATGGTGCACCAGGCCATGGAGCTGGGCCTGCACGAACCGCGCTTCGAACCGGCCCCCAAGGCGGCAAAGGCCAAGGCCTGAGCGCCCTTGCTCGGCAGCCTTGTCCGACTACCCTGACCAAAACCAACAACACTTCGACGAGGAGCCAACATGAGCCAACTTTCCGAACAGCAGTGCGAAGCCTGCAGCTGGGATGCCCCCCACGTCAGCGACGCCGAGATCGATGCGCTCAAGCGCGATATCCCCGAATGGAGCGTGGTGGAGCGCGACGGCGTCAAGCAGCTCGAACGCACGTTCAAGTTTCGCAATTTCAAGCAGGCCCTGGCCTTCACCAACCGCGTCGGCGAGATCGCCGAGGAAGTGGGCCACCACCCCGCTCTGCTGACGGAGTGGGGCAAGGTCACCGTGACCTGGTGGTCCCATGAAATGAAGGGGCTGCACAAGAACGACTTCATACTCGCCGCTCGCACCGACAAGATCGCCACCGAACAGGGCGGATGAAGCTCGTTCGGCCCGATACGACGCGTCCGGCACCGAAGGGTGCCGGACGCGTCGTTTTACAAGAGGATGAGACGATGACAGCTTCGTTACATCGGTAATCGCTTACAAAGCAAAAGGGAATATGACTCTCACCCTCCCGCCTCGGCTCGATTAGTTTGGAATGCGGCGCCATTCGGCGTCGTCAACGAAACCAGAACTAAGGAGAAAAGAGATGAAGGGAGTCGTATCGGCCGTCTTGCTGTCTCTCGCCCTCAGCTTCACCTCACTGGCCATGGCCCAGGAGGTGGCACCGATCAATGTGAACACCGCCGATGCGGAACTATTGGCGGAACTGCCGGGCGTCGGCCCCAGCCGTGCCCAGGCGATCATCGAGGAGCGTGAAGCCAACGGCGACTTCGAAAGCGCCGAGGACCTGACCCGGGTCAGCGGGATCGGCCCGGCGACCGTCGAAGCCTTCCGCGACCAGCTGGCTTTCTAAAAAGGCCTGGAAATGGCGGCGGGGCCGGCTACAAGCCGGCCCCGCCGCCGTTTTTAAAAAACGGCGGGTAATGGGGGGGGGGGCCGCCAACACGCGGCCCCCGCCGCCGTTCGCAAGAAGCTTTTCCTATAGGCGTAGGCCGCCGTCGCATTCGATGACACGGCCGGTGAAATAGTCGTTCTCGAAGATGAACGCCACGCTCCGGGCGATATGGTCGGGATCGCCAAGCCGCTTGAGCGGCACGCCGGCCGTCAACTTATCGAGCATTTCCTCGCGCATCGAAGCGGTCATATCGGTCTCGATGAACCCCGGCGCCACCGCCCCCACACGAATCCCGTAGCGGGCCAACTCCTTCGCCCAGGTAGTCGTCAACGCCACGACCGCGGCCTTGGACGCCGCATAGTTGCTTTGTCCCATATTGCCCGCCCGCGAGATACTGGAAATATTGACGATCACTCCGTCTTGACCCGCCTCGATCATCTGGGAGGCCGCCTCGCGACCGCACAGGAACACGCCGGTGAGGTTGATGTCGATGACGGACTGCCACTGCTCCAGCGACATGGTCTTTTCCACCTTGCCGCCCTTCGCCTTCACCAGCAGCGCATCGCGCAGGATACCGGCATTGTTGACCAGGCCGCCGATCGGCCCGAGCGAAGCGGCAACGTCGCCAAAGGCACGCTTGACCGAGGTTTCGTCCGCCACGTTGACGCGGAAAGCCCCCGATTCGATGCTCTCCTGGTGCAGAATGGATACGGCCTTGTCCAGCGCTTCGTCGTCCATATCCATCAGCGCCAACGTCGCGCCCTGACGCCCCAGTCGACGGGCCATGGCGAAGCCCAGGCCACGGGCTCCCCCTGTAATCGCAATCACGCGCTTGTCCAGTTTCATTCGCCGTCCCCTGTGGATCGTCGACACCACATCCGCCCGGTGTGGTCCATTGGGCGAAGTCGCCCTCGTGCACGTTCTCATCGGCACGGCACGCAGGTTTCTTTAGTATCGCATGGGTTAATTTTGCGTCGCAGCATGACCCCGATCGCCTCGAACCGTCACGCGCCACGCTTGAACTCGCCATCTCCGCCCCCATCTCATGACGAATTGCCATGTCCGGAGTCGCCATGCCTTTTCTGCTTCTCTTCTCTCTTTTCACGCTGCTCGATTTCGTCGTGCTGTTCGCGGTTGGCAGCCGCATCGATCTGCTCGTCACCCTGCTTCTGGTATTGGCCACGGGCTTCGTCGGGCTCTATCTGATTCGTCAGGAGGGCACCGCCACACTGGCCCGCGCCCGGCTGCGCCTGGCTCAGGGTGAGCTGCCGTCCGACGAGCTGCTCACCGGCGCCGCCCTGATATTCGGCGGTGCCCTGCTGCTTGCCCCCGGGTTTCTCTCCGATGCCTTGGGCCTGCTGTGCGTCGTTCCCAAGGCCAGGCGCCTGCTTGCCAGGGGGCTGGCGCTGCTCAACCTGCGTCTGAGCGGCATGGCGGGCCGCCCTTCGGGGCAACATGGCACCGACGGTTGGAGCGAAGCGGGCAAGCGGGACCGGGACCTGCATGACGCAGATCGTGAGTCGCATCGCGGCGGCTCGGAGCACGAGCCGCTCGAGGGCGACTACATCAGCCATGACGAACCGCGCCGCCGATAACGTCCCGACATGCCTGCACGTGAAAATTTTTTACTGCAGGCCCTTGAAAGGGATTTGCCCGTCCCCATTTCACGCACAGCAACAGGCTACGGTGCCGAGTGGAACTCGGCATCTTCAACAAGGAAGGCGTCCTCGCCCTCCACCTTCCAGCCCGCTGGAAGGCCGATGATGAACCGCCATGTACCCCATGGCACCACTGACCATCAGGAGAACGTGAGCAATGAACATCCGTCCCTTGCACGATCGCGTCGTCGTCCGTCGCGTTGAAGAAGAGCAGAAAACCGCTGGCGGCATCGTGCTTCCGGGCAACGCCCAGGAAAAGCCGACTCGTGGCGAAGTGCTCGCCGTCGGTAACGGCCGGATTCTCGACAACGGTGACGTTCGTCCGCTGGACGTCAAAGTCGGTGACACCGTCATTTTCAAGGAAGGCTTTGGCGTCGAGAAGCAAAAGATCGATGGCGAGGAAGTCCTGATCATGAGCGAGTCCGACATTCTCGCCGTGGTTGAAGGCTGAGCACGCCGCGCAATTACTCCGTTCCCATAAGACGTTCACGAACTCACAGGAAGTAGCGAAAAATGGCAGCGAAACAAGTCAAATTCTCCGATGATGCCCGCAAGCGCATGGCCCGTGGCGTTGACGTTCTGGCCAATGCCGTGAAAGCCACCCTGGGTCCGAAGGGACGCAACGTGGTACTGGAGAAGTCCTTCGGCGCCCCCACCGTCACCAAGGACGGCGTCTCCGTCGCCAAGGAGATCGAGCTGAAGGACAAGTTCGAGAACATGGGCGCCCAGATGGTCAAGGAAGTCGCTTCCAAGACTTCCGACGTCGCCGGTGACGGCACCACCACCGCCACGGTACTGGCCCAGTCCATCGTCACCGAGGGCATGAAGGGCGTGACCGCGGGCATGAACCCGATGGACCTCAAGCGCGGTATCGACCAAGCCGTCATCGCCGCGGTCAAGGAGATCGAGGCTCTGGCCGTGCCCTGCACCGACTCCAAGGCCATCGCCCAGGTCGGCACCATCTCCGCCAACGGCGACAAGCGCATCGGTGAGATCATCGCCGAAGCCATGCAGAAGGTCGGCAAAGAAGGCGTCATCACCGTCGACGAAGGCCGCGGCTTCGAGGACGAGCTGGAAGTCGTCGAAGGCATGCAGTTCGATCGCGGTTACCTGTCGCCCTACTTCGTGACCAACCAGGACACCATGGCGGTCGAGCTGGAAGACCCCTACCTGCTGCTGGTCGACAAGAAGATCTCCAACATCCGCGAACTGCTGCCGGTGCTGGAAGCCGTCGCCAAGTCCGGCAAGCCGCTGGCGATCATTGCCGAGGACATCGAAGGCGAGGCCTTGGCCACCCTGGTGGTCAATAACATGCGCGGCATCGTCAAGGTCGCTGCCGCCAAGGCACCCGGCTTCGGCGACCGCCGCAAGGCCATGCTGCAGGACATCGCCATCCTGACCAACGGCACCGTGATCTCCGAGGAAGTGGGTCTGACCCTGGAGCAGGCCAACCTGGATCATCTGGGCAGCGCCAAGCGCATCACCATGTCCAAGGAGAACACCACCATCATCGACGGCGCCGGTAACGAAGGCGACATCGAAGCCCGCGTCAACCAGATCCGCGCGCAGATCGAAGAAACGTCTTCCGACTACGATCGTGAGAAGCTGCAGGAGCGCGTCGCCAAGCTGGCTGGCGGTGTGGCCGTGATCCGCGTCGGTGCCGCCACCGAAGTGGAGATGAAGGAGAAGAAGGCTCGCGTCGAGGACGCCCTGCACTCCACTCGCGCTGCGGTCGAGGAAGGCGTGGTGCCTGGCGGTGGTACCGCCCTGGTGCGCGTGCTGACCAAGATCAAGGACCTCAAGGGCGAGAACGAGGATCAAACCCACGGTATCGCCATCGCGCTGCGCGCCATGGAGTCTCCGCTGCGCCAGATCGTCACCAACGCCGGTCAGGAAGCGTCCGTGATCCTCAACGAGGTGAAGGCAGGCGAAGGCAACTTCGGCTACAACGCCCAGACCGGCGAGTTCGGCGACCTGTTCGAGATGGGTGTGCTGGACCCGGCCAAGGTGACCCGTACTGCTCTGCAGTCCGCCGGTTCCGTGGCTGGCCTGATGATCACCACCGAGTGCATGATCGCTGACGATCCGGAAGAGAAGGAAGGTGGTCCGGACATGGGCGGCATGGGTGGCATGGGTGGCATGGGCGGCATGATGTAATCGCCCCTGGCCAACCCCAGGCATCCGCCTGATCCAACCCCCGCCGGGAAACCGGCGGGGGTTTTGTTTGCCCGCCGGCTTAGGCAGGAGGATGAAGCCAAGGCCGTGTAGAATGAGCGCTTCACGGTGCGAAGCGCCTTTCTTTCTTCTCTACTCGTCTCCGTCTTGTTTCCATGCTATCCAATATCCGCATCGTCCTCGTCCAGACCTATCATCCCGGCAACATCGGTGCCTCGGCGCGGGCCATGAAGACCATGGGATTGGCCGATCTGGTGCTGGTGAATCCTCGCTGCTTTCCCGATAGCGAGGCATCGCGCCTGGCCGCGGGCGCCGAGGACGTGATCGACAGCGCTCGAGTGGTCGCCTCGCTGCGGGAGGCAGTGTCGGACTGCGTACAAGTGGTAGGTGCCAGCGCCCGGCTGCGCAGCCTGCCGCTGCCCCATTACGACGAACCCGAGACGATGGCCCGTGAGCTGGTGGCCAGCGCCGCAAGCGACCCGGTGGCGCTGGTATTCGGTCGCGAGCGTTTCGGGTTGACCAACGACGAAATCCGCTGTTGCAGCCATCAGGTCAGCATTCCCGCCAACCCGGACTACGGCATTCTCAACCTCTCCCAAGCGGTACAGGTGCTTGCCTACGAGACCTTCAAGGCATGGCGCCAGCATCCCGACAGTCATTATCGCCCTGTCCGTCCCGCCGCTGATCGCCAGCCGACTCGCGAACAGCTGGACCATTTCCATGCGCATCTGAGCCGGGTGATGCAGGCCAGCGGCTTCCTCACCCAGCCCCATGCTCGCACCGAGGCGCAACTTCAGGCGCTCTTCAGTCGCGCCCAACCCAGCCGCAAGGAACTGTCACTGCTGCGCGGCCTGCTCAGCTCATTGGAAGAACCCCGCGAAGAGGGCTAGGCTGCGTTATGTCCCCTTGACACATAGCGTTCATCAAGTCGTTACGGTGCGGTCATCGATCCATGTGATAAAGGGACTGGACCCATGAAGGGGCCGACAAGGGATACTGTCTACGGTGCGACACGGACGCGAGCAGGCCGGGAAGCCTGAACAGGGAGAGTTGGCATAGAGACCATGCCCAGGGAGACATGCGCCACGGAACTCGAGTCCGTGGCGCTCTTTCGTTTGCGCCTCGAGACAGTCCCGTCAGGGAGACTCCTGCGCCGCCTCATGATTCGGCCGACCGTCGCCTCCCAAACCTTCCCAGCCCGGCACCTCCTGACGGATCCGCCAGGAGAAGTCAGGCGCATCGTGAGCACGGCGAGCCTGCTCATCGATGCGGCCGCGCGCTTCCAGCTCGGCCAGAGAGTGACCGGGCCAGAGCCCGCCCACCTTGAAGGCATAGGCGGGTAGCTGACCTGTGACCAGCAGTCGGTAATCGAGCGGCAGCCCTGCGCCAATGCTGCGCGTCATGGCGTAGACCAGCGTGGTGCAGTTGGCCGTAATGGTATTGTAGAAGCGCGGCTTATGGGCGAGCGCATTGGCCTCGTCGACGTAGGCCAGCAGCAACGAACGCATCGTGCTGCGCGACATGAGGATGCGAAACAGCGAGACACGCTCGCCGCGCACATTGCTGCGCAGGCGTATCGCATCGCGCTCGTCGGTGGCGACGATGGCCAGTTCGTACTGGCGGAAGAAGCCTCCCATCTCGGAGAAACGTTCGCCCGCAAGGCGCCGGACCTCCACCGAAAAGACCACGAAGTCTTCCCCTTCGAAGCCGAAGGAGACCATGACGTGGGCCACCCCCGGACGCCCCCAGCTCGACACGACCATATCGACGGAATCGAGCCGGTCGAGCTCGTAGTCCCGCGTCTCCCAGCGCACCGATGCGTCATCGCGGGTACGCCACTCAAAATTGCGCACGTGATGCAGCGTCAACCGATTACCGTCGACCTCGCCGGTAGCGAGATGCACCACATCGTCGGCCCAAGGCCGGTCATGGGTGGGGCGCAGCCGAAACCACCAGAGCCAGAGTCCCGCCAGCAGGCCGAGCTGGCCGGCCAGGGCCATGCGGTAGCCCTGCAGCCCCAACAGCAGCAGCGCCAGGGCCGCCAATAGCCAGAAGCCCACCACCAGCCGGCGCCAGCGGGTGGACCAGGGCAACCGGAACCATAACGCCGCCGCGCCCCAGAGCATGGCCAGAGCCTGTAGCGTGAGCGCGAACCCCGTGAATAGCTGAGCCATCTCGTTCCAAGCTGTCGAAAGGTGCGAGCGAAAAGGTACGGCCCATATTATCAGTCTCTATGACTGACTGCCTTTCGATAAAGGAACGGTATCGCTTCGCTACGGACGCGGATCAGGCCGGGGTCAGCCAGGACTCGAACGCCCCCAAATCGTCTCCCAGCTCGCCACGGGTGACGCGTCGGTAGAGTCGCTGTAGATTCGCAGTGACCGAATCCTCGGCGATCGGAACATCCGGCTTGGGAGCATTCGCCCGGGCTCCGATATGGCGACCGTCGAGTTCACGCAGCGGCAAAATCTCGGCGGCGGTACCGGTGACGAAGGCTTCATCGGCAATATAGAGTTCATCGCGGGTGATGCGGCGCTCGCGCACCTCCAGACCCAGCACATCGCGAGCCAGGCGGATGACGCTGTCACGCGTGATGCCCTGCAGGCAGGAGGTGACTTCCGGCGTATGCAGCGCGCCATCCCGCAACAAAAACACGTTGGCCGCGGAGGCCTCGGCGACGTAGCCCTCCGGATCGAGCATGATCGCCTCGTCGAACCCCGCCTTGACGGCCGTATTGAGCGCCAGCATGGAATTGACGTAGTGGCCGTTGGTCTTGGCCCGACACAGGCTGATATTGACGTGATGACGCGCCCAGGAGGAAGTCAGCGCGCGCAGGCCGATGGAGGCGGCCTCCGGCGAAATGTAATCGCCAAGATCCCAGGCGGCGACCATCGCATGCACCGTCAACCCCCTGGCGCGCAGCCCCAGCCCTTCGGCGCCGAAGAAGACGGTCGGTTTGAGGTAGGCATTTCGCAACCCATTGCGGGTGAGGCATTGACGCTGCGCATCGATCAAGGCCGCCTCGTCGAACGGCAACGCCATGTCCAAGGCGTGGGTACTGTCGAGCAGCCGCCGGGTATGCTCCGCCACACGAAACAGGTGCGTTCCCTGTGGCCCCGCGTACGCCCGCACGCCCTCGAAACAGCCCATGCCGTAGTGCAGGGTGTGAGTCAGCAAGTGGGTCCTGGCTTCACGCCATGGCAGCCACTCGCCATCCAACCATATCCAGCCATCGCTATCGTAGAGGGGAGTCATGGGATTCTCGTCGATCAGAATGGTGCGACACGCAGCCAACCCTGGCGCCAGTTATCGATCAGCGCTCGCTGGTGCGGTTGCAGCGATTGATAGGCCCAGGCGGCGATCTCGTCGTTCTGTGGATCGGGTACCGAGATTCGGCTACCGGCCAGGGTCTGGATGACCGCATGACCGCATAGCGGCGCGTAACCTTCCGAGTAGCCGCCCTCGTGAATCATCACCAGGCGGCTGTCACTGATGCGCTCGGCCAGGGCCTTGACCTGCTGGGTCATGGCGGCGAACGCCGCGCTGTTGAGCATCATCTTACCCAGCGGATCCTTGGCGCAGGCGTCGAAACCGCAAGCCACCACGATCAGGTCCGGCGCGAAGCCGCCGATGGCGGGTAACACCAACTCCTGCATGGCGTAGCGGTAGGCGCCGATACCGCAGCCGGGCGGCATCGGCAGGTTGAGGTTGGCACCGTGCCCCGCCCCCTCGCCCAGCTCCTCGAAGAAGCCGGTATCCAACGGGTAGTTGCCAGCCTGATGGATCGAGACGGTCAGCACGTCGGGGTCGTCATAGAAGGCGGCTTGCTGACCATTGCCGTGATGCACGTCCCAGTCGAGGATCGCCACGCGCCTGACCTGCCCCTTCGCCCGGGCGCGCATGATCGCCACCGGGATATTGCCCAGCAGGCAGAAGCCGCGGCCCAGGTCGGCCTCGGCATGATGCCCCGGCGGACGACACAGGGCGTAGGCATTGGTCAACTCGCCGGTGGCCACCGCCTCCACCGCGGCAATCGCCAGGCCCGCCGACTGCCTGGCCGCCGCCAGGCTACCGGGCCGATAGGGAGCGCAATCGCCGGCGTCGCCGCCCTGGGCCCGGTCGCCCTCATCGAGTTCGTCGAGGTAACGCCCGGTATGAAAGCGCGCCAAGTCCTCGCGGGCGGCAGGCGGCGCCTTGCGCACGTCGAGTTCGTCGATCAGTCCCGACACCTCCAGCAGGTTCTTCAAGCGCCGCTTGCTCTCGGGGCTCTCCGAGGCCGGCTGGGGCTGAAGAAACTCGCCGGGTGACGAGAATACGCCAATGGCGCCGGGGTCATGCCAGAAACAGCGCTCGTGCCAGTAGAAACCGGTCCTGCCCAAGCTCATCGCCGCGACTCCAACTGCTCCCATACTTCGATGGCTGCCGCCAGGTCTTCCAGCGAGGCACCCACCGACTTGAATACCGTAATGGCGTCGTCAGCCGAGCGACCGGGCTTCTCGCCCCGCACGAGTTCGGCAAGCTCGGCCCGGATGTCGTCGAAGGCGAAGGCGCCCTCGTCGAGGGCCTGCAGCAGATCGCCCGCCTCGCCCCGGGCACCGGCGTAGGTATCGACGAAGACCTCGCCGCGGCGCAGGCACTCGGCATCGCTCTCGCGCATGCTGGGACGAAACGCGCCGATCAGGTCCAGATGCGCACCGGGAGCGAGCCATTCGCCGCGGACCAGCGGCGCGTTGGAGAGCGTCACGCAGCTGATCACATCGGCCTCACGTACCGCCGACTCGAGATCCTCGACCGCCTCGCTGTCGAAACGATCGGCATAATGGGCCGCCAGTCGTCGCGCTTTCTCGGGGTTGCGCCCCCAGATCCGTACGCGCCTGATCGGTCGCACCGCGGCATGTGCCTCGACCACCATTGGCGCCAGCTTGCCGGTGCCCACCACCAGCAGGCTCTCGGCATCCTGACGCGCCAGCTCGCGGGCGGCCAGCGCCGACGCCGCGGCAGTTCGCCGCCGGGTCAGCTCGCTGCCGTCGAGGCAGGCCAACGGCCGCCCGTGGGCGCCCTCGCTGAGCAGGTAGACGCCGGCGATCGCCGGCAGGCCGTGCTCGGCGTTTTGCGGAAAGACATTGACCATCTTCACGCCGATGTAACCGGCACGCTCCCACGCCGGCATCAGCAGCATGGTGGCCTCACCGTCGGGGCGATGCATGGCATGATGGTGACGCGGCGGCGATTCCACGCCGTCACGGAACGTCAGCGCCAGGCGGTCGACGAGGGCGTGCCAGGGGAGCGCTGCCGCGACTTCGTCGGCGGTGATGATACGCATGTCATGCCTCCGGCAGGGCCGCGACCACCATGATCTCGACCTTCCACTCGGGCTTGGCCAGCTTGGCCTCGAGCGCGGCGCGAACCGGCGGGCGGCCCGGCACCACCCAGGCTTCCCAGGCCTCGTTCATCTGGTCGAACTCCGCCATATCCCTCACCCAGACCTGGGCCGACAACAGGTTGCCCTTGGAGGTGCCCGCCTGGGCCAGCAACGCATCGATGCGCGCCAGGACCTGCTCGGTCTGTCCGCGCATGTCGGCCGCGGCATCGCTCGGCACTTGGCCGGCCAAGTAGACTGTGCCGTTGTGCACGGCGATCTGACTCATACGGGCATTGCTTTCATGGTATCGGATGGTCATGTCGATCATGTCGTTATCTCTCGATGTAGGTGACGGATTGAAACAATCGATACTTGCACATTGGCGACGTGTCGTCAGCCGCCAGCGAAGCCCTTCATGAACGCGGCCAGGTTGCCGCCTAGATGCTCAGTGGGGTAGCCCCCCTCCTGAACCAGTACCGTGGGTTGGCCAAGCCGCGACAGGCGCTTGCCGACCGCAGTGAAATCCTCGGTCTCGAGCGTCATGCCGGCCAGCGGGTCGTCGCGGTGAGCGTCCAGCCCCAGGGCGATCACCACCGCCTCGGGCCGGAAGGCTTCCATGCGGGCGATCAGAACCTCCAACGCCTCGAGAAAGGCGCCTCCGTCGCTGCCCAGCGGCAGCGGCAGGTTGACGTTGCAGCCGAGGCCATCGCCCATGCCCTCCTCGTTCGCCCCGCCCCAGAAGAAGGGGTAGAACTCGGACGGATCGGCGTGCAGCGAACCGGTCCAGACGTCACTCCGGGAGTAAAAGATATCCTGGGTACCGTTGCCATGGTGCAGGTCCACATCGAGGATCGCCACTCGCGAGAAGTGTTCGCGCAGCACCGTGGCCGCCAAGGCCGAGTTGTTGAGAAAACAGAACCCCCCCGCCCGGTCCGGCCCGGCATGGTGACCCGGCGGACGACACAGTGCGTAGGTGGTGCCGTGTCCGCCGAGCAGCGCCTCGGCAGCCGCCTGGGCCGTAGCCGCGCTGGCCAGGATGCCGTTGAAGCTGTCGGCGGCGATGGGACAGGCCATGTCGTGCAAATGCCAGCCTGCCTGGCCCACCGGATGCCGCGGATAATGATGGCCGCCGCCGCACGGGTGGATATTGGGCATCACCAGGTCGGAAGCCCCAGGCAGCTCGCGCCAGCGGGAATGAACGGTCTCCAGGAAGTCCAGGTAACGCGGCGTATGAATTCTGGCCAGCCGCTCGCGCAGGCGTGGGCTGTCGACCTCCTCCGGCGCGCTCAACCTGAGCCCGACGGCATCCAGGCCCTGGCGCAGCAGCTCGGCCCGCACCGGGCCTTCGGGCGATGAGGTCTGCTGGCCGCGGACCAGGAAGGTCGCCGGAGCGTGACGCTCCTGATCGGGATGGTAGAAGAGCTTCATTGTGTCGGTCCTTGTCGTTCCGCGTTTCTCAGTCGAGCAGCGAAGGGATCCAAGTGGAGAGCGCCGGGAAGGCCGCGAGCAGCACGATCACCGCCAGAAATGCAACGTAGAACGGCAGCGAAGCGAGAATCGCCCGCTCGTAAGGCACGTTGGCGATGCGCGCCGCGGTCATCAAGGTCATGCCTACCGGCGGCGTCACGTTGGAAATATTGAGCACCACGATCATCAGGATGGCAAAATGTAGCGGATCGAAGCCAAGCTGGATCATCGCCGGTACCAGCACCGGTGCCACCACCACCAGTGCCGGCAGCACGTCCATCACGGTACCGATCAGGATCAATAGCACGCAAACCAGCATCAGCTGTATAAAGGCCGAGTCACTGAAAGTGGTGATCAACCCCGCAGCATCGCGCGCAATCCCCGAGCGCGTCACGAACCAGCCGAGCACCGCCGAAGTGGCAAGCAGGAAGAACACCACGCCGGAAAAGCGCACCGTCACCACCAGTGAGTGCCAAATCTTCTGCCAACTGAGGTTGCGGTACAGCAACAGGCCGATCGCAATGGCATAGACGGCGGCGAACCCGGACGCCTCGGTAATGGTGGTCAGGCCCGAAAGAATGCCCCCCAGGATGATCAGCGGCACGATCATTGCCGGCAGCGCCGCCAGGAACGAAAAGACCGCCACCTTGAAGGGCGTCGGCGCCTGCTTGGGATATCCCCGTTTCCAGGCCAGGAAGAAGCTGACGCCGAGCAGGGCCAATGCCATCAACAGCCCGGGTACGATGCCGCCGGCGAACAGGTCGATCACCGAAATGTCGCGGAGCAGCGTGGCATAGACCACCATCACCACGCTAGGCGGGATGATGGGCCCGATGATGGACGAGCAGGCAGTGATCGCCGCCGCATACTCGGCGTCGTAGCCCTGCCGCGTCATTTCGGGAATCATGATCTTGCCGATGGCCACGGTATCGGTGATCGCCGCTCCGGTCAGGCCGGCGAAGAACACCGACACCGAGACGTTGACGTGGGAGAGCGCCCCGCGCACGCGCCCGAACAGGGCATTGTTGAAAGCGATCAGCTTGTGGGTCAGTCCGCCCTGGTTCATCAGCTCGGCGGTGAAAATGAAATAGGGAACGGCGATCAGCAGGAAACCGGAGACGCCGGAGAACATGCGATCGGCGATGATCCCAAGCATGCGCTCGCCGCCCATGGCAAAGCCGCCGGCCAGGCCGGAAAGCGCCATCACCACCGCTACCGGCGCCCCGATCAGCAGCAGCACGACGAAGGTCACGATAGCAGGCGTCATGCGCGCTTCTCCGTATCGATGGTGTCGGTGTCGATGGTCTCGATCAGCTCGTCGATAGCCGATTCGTCGTCAATGAAGTGCTCGAGCAGCGCGAACCCCTGAACCAGGTGCAGCAGGATGATGGCACCGCTGATGGGCACCACGATGGCGGTGAACTTGCCGGGAATCTGGATGCGATCCGAGACCATGTAGACCTGGGAAGCGCCGAGGAAATAATCCCAGCCGTACCACAGCAGCAGCGCGCCGAACAGGCCGATCACCGCCAGGCACAGGCCGGCGGCGAGCTGCAGCATGGCACGGGGCAGACTGCGTACCAGCAGCGTCATGGCCACATGTTCGCCGTAACGCAGCGAAATGGTCATGGATAGAAAGCCGATCCAGGGCAGGAAGAGCCGCGCCAACGAGTAGGTCCAGCTGAGCGAGCTGCCCGTAGCCAGCTTGTAGAGAAACGCCGTGAACGAAATGCCCAGCATGATCAGCACACAGGCGACACAGAGCACGATAGCGACCTGATTGACCGCGTCGCTCAAGCGGCGCAGGGACTGGAGGAATGGCATCGGAAAGCCTCGAAGGGTCCCGCGGCCGAGCAAGCCGACCGCGGGGCGGCGTTGAACAGGCAAGCGAACGGCGGGTTACTGGCCGTAGACCGACACGTCCGATTCGGCCACTTCCTCCCCCACCCGGGCGACCTCCTCGAGAAAGGCATCCACCCGCTCGGCTTCGATGCCGAAATCCTCCACGATCCACTCTTTCCAGGCCGGCCGGGCGACCTCGGCCATCCGCTCGCGCTCCTCGGAAGGCATGATGTAGCACGCCTCGAAGCGCTCGCAGGACGCCTCCCAGCTGGCCGTGGCCAAGGCTCCCGACATGCCGTGGGCAAGCTCGATGGCCTCGCGTGCCGAGGTGACGATGGCCGCCTGCTGCTCCTCGCTCAGTTCCTGAAACCAGTCCTCGCTGATCAACCAGGCCGCACTGTTGTAGACGTGGCCGGTGAGCGTGGTGTAGTCCGTCACCTCATCGAAATTGAAGGTTGTGTTGAGCACCGGTGCATTGAATTGGCCATCGGCCAAGCCGGTCTCCAACGCCGTAATCAGCTCGCCCCAAGGCAGCGGCGTTGCCGAGGCGCCCAGCGCCTTCATGATCGCGACGTGCCCCGGGTTCTCCTCGGTACGGATATTGAGACCTTCCAGGTCTTCCACCGTCTCGATCAACCGCTCATTGTTGGTAAACGCCACAAAGCCGCCACCGTCGTCGAAGGTGCCCAGGTAGCGCATATTGGCTTCTTCAATGGTGCCGGACATGAAATCGGCGAACCATTCACCGTCGAAGAAGGCCCACGCCTGGCGCCAGTTGTCGAACAGGAAAGGCGCGGTCATCAGCTGGTAATCGTCATAGAAAGAGGACATGGCGCCCGTGGTGATGATCGTCGACTGCAGGGTACGCCCGCCCTGCACTTCCGATGCGGTTTCCACTTCAGAGCCGAGCTGTCCGCCGCCGAAGATCACCACTTCCACCTCGCCGTTGGTGCGGGTTTCGACCAGGTTCTTGAAGTGCACCAGCGCCGGGTAGACCTCGTTGTTGCTCATGTCCTCGGGCAACAGGGTGGCGATGGCCATTTCGTGGGACTGCGCCTGGATATTGGCGCTGCCAGCAGCCAACGGCAGTGCGGCGAGCGCTGCCAGACGGGTCAGCGACTTCGGGGTCATGATCCACCTCATTTTGATTGTTTGTATCGAACTGACATCTGCGCACCGTTTGCTCCATAGAGCCACCCGCAACGGCGTACCTTTTCAGCCTAGGGTCGGATCGGCCGCCCCGCTTGCCCGTGGCTCATGTCTTCTTGCCCCAGACTCAGCGATCTCGACGCTCGGTGGAAGGCGAAATCTCGAAGTGACGTCGATAGGCGCGGCTGAAACTGCCTGGGTCGCGGAAACCGACCAGACTGGCGATGTGCCCGAGACTCAGGCGGCTGTGACGAATCAACGAGCGGGCATGCTCGAGACGACGCCGCTGCACGTAGGACAACGGTGTGACGGAGGTGAGGTCGCGAAACAACGCGTGGAAATGCCCCGGGCTCAGGGCGCAGAGCGCCGCGAGTTGCTCGACATGAATCTCGTCGCCAAGATGACGATCGATCCAGGCGTTGAGCCGCTCGAGGTCGATACGTCCGTTCAGGCGCGCCAAGGGCAACGATGCGATGGCGGCGGAGCCGCGATCCTCGAGATGCAGGTAGAGCGCACGCAGCAGGAGGGCGGCGATTTCGCTATGCAATGCCGGAAACTGCTCGAGCTGGAGCATCAGCGTGCCGGCGAGACGATTGAGGCGGGTGGGAACGTCGAAGAAGCGCGGACGCTCGAACAGCCGCTGCATGGCATCGCCATCATGCCACTGCGATAGCGATGCCAGGGATAGGTCGAGTACCAGAGTGCGATTGCGGCCATCGCCTTCATACTCATGGTGGCTGGCACAAGGTATCAGGCAACCTCGCCCACCGGTCACCCGATCGCCGACACCCTCGATCTCGAGTTCAGTGCTACCGCAGGTCGCCAATATCAGCTGATGATGCGAATGGGCATGCGCCACATGCTCTCGCCCCAGATTGGAGGCACGCAGTTCGAGAAGGGCCATGACGGTTTCTCGGGATCCGTTCAGTCAGGGTAGATCCTACACTACTCCGACATGCCCCCGGACGAAACCGCCGGCCCGATTCGGTAACGCCCACGTTCAGCGCCATGGACCGCAACCCCCCTTCTTGGCATGGCCCGGCGGACAGAAGCGTTCGCGATGGCGGTCGTAATATCGGCGGTCATCATGCCGGTAGCCATCGTACCGGCGGCGATCATGATCATCGTCGTGACGGTGCCGATGGCGATGCTTGCCCTCGTGGTAATGGCGCTCGCCGTCGACCACGATCAGGGGTTCGGGCGTGACACGCGCCGGCGAGTAGTTGCAGCCACTCAGCGCCAGCGTAGACACGGCAATGGACAGGATGAAACAGCGGAGAGACGTTTTCATGGCACACCTCGCAGGCAAGCGAATCACGTCCCCTTCGGCTCCCGTTCGGAGTCCTTGTGGCCACGTTCGTCATGACGCGTCTCATGGCCGTCGCCTCTACGGGCAGGACTCTCGCCTCATCATGTGAAGGGACTAGCAGCGCCCCTTCTTGGCCTGCCCCGGCGGGCAGAAATCACCGCCGTGGCGGCCGCCATGGCCGTCGTCGAAGATGACCAATGGCTCGGACTTGACGCGGGCCGGTTGGTAACTGCAACCGGCCACCAGCATGACCGAGAGCA
The DNA here is from genome assembly GCF_008297955.1 of Billgrantia pellis. Lineage (GTDB taxonomy): Bacteria > Pseudomonadota > Gammaproteobacteria > Pseudomonadales > Halomonadaceae > Halomonas > Halomonas pellis. The sequence continues at coordinate 369,973 of NZ_VTPY01000002.1, forward strand.
GAACGAGAAGTGCAAACATACGTTGCCGTGACATGGTTATCTCCAAGTTGGCGAACAGTGTTCATTGTAACGGAATATGGCGCTGGCAACATGTGGCGCACCGGCAACAGGAAAGTCGCCAAACAGCGACATTGCCCGCGCCTGGAGAAAGCGCGATAGTGCGGAGCTCATTAGTCGGCCAACAGGACAAGCCCATGGACACCCTTCGCCGCCACTCGCTTTTGCTGATCCTGCTCGGCAGTCTGGTGATCTCGCTGGCCATGGGGCTGCGCCATGGCTTCGGCCTGTTCCTCGAGCCGATGAGCAGCGAGCTGGGCTGGGGACGTGAAGTGTTCGCCTTTGCCCTGGCATTGCAGAACCTGATCTGGGGGTTCGCCCAACCCTTCACCGGCGCCCTGGCGGATCGCTTCGGCGCGGCCCGTGTGGTGGCGGCCGGCGGTGTGCTCTATGCATTGGGGCTTCTGTTCATGGGGCTTTCCGAGACGGCGCTGGGCATGTCGCTTTCCGCCGGGCTGCTGATCGGGCTGGGTCTTTCCGGCACCACCTTCTCGGTCATCCTCGGCGCCGTGGGCCGCGCCGTGGCACCCGAGAAGCGCAGTATGGCCATGGGCATCGTCAGCGCGGCAGGCTCGTTCGGCCAGTTCGCCATGCTGCCGGGTACCCTGGGCCTGCTCGGCTGGCTCGGCTGGTCCGTCGCACTGCTGGCGATGGGAGCCCTGGCGGCCATGATGGTGCCGCTAGGCGCCATGCTCAAGGATCGCCCCTCGGCTCGCCAAGCCACCGATCTCTCGCTGCGGGGAGCGCTGGACGAGGCCGCCGGACACCGCGGCTTCTGGCTGCTCTGCCTGGGCTTCTTCGTATGCGGCTTCCAAGTGGTATTCATCGGCGTACACCTACCCGGCTACCTGTTCGGCAACGACCTCGCCGTGCATGTGGGTAGCACCACATTGGCCTTGGTGGGCCTGTTCAACATCTTCGGTACCTACGCCGCCGGCTGGCTGGGTGGGCTCTACTCCAAGCCGCGCCTGCTCAGTTGGCTCTATCTCGCGCGAGGCGCGGTGATTGCAGCCTTCGTGTTCCTGCCGTTGAGCCCCGCCAGCGCCTATCTGTTCGGCATCGCCATCGGCCTGCTATGGCTCTCCACGGTACCGCTGACCAACGGCATCGTGGCCACGGTATTCGGGGTACGACATCTCTCCATGCTGGGCGGCATCGTCTTCCTGTTCCATCAGGTCGGCTCGTTCACCGGGGTATGGCTGGGCGGAATGCTCTACGATTTGCATGGCGATTATGATGTGGTGTGGAAGCTCGCCATCCTGCTCTCGGTGGCGGCAGCCCTGCTGCATTGGTTCATCAGCGAAGCCCCCATCGAGCGGCCCGTCGCTCAGGAGGCGCAGGCATGAGTCGTCTTCATGTGCTGAAAACCGCCGCATTGCTGGCCTTAGGCGTCGCATTGGCCCTGGTGTGGTGGGGTTGGCAGAATGCCGACGCCTCACTATTGCTGCTCGGCACACGGTTGTGCTGAGCCGTACAAGCCCTCTGCCTTTATCTCTTCCCCACTCGGCGCCAGCGCCCAGGCGGTGTGGCTTGTGAAGTCGATCTCGGCGATATTCTCGGCCAGGAAGTCGAGCAGCGCCCGCACCGCGGGTAGCACGCCGCGACGCGACGGAAAGACGGCATGCAGGATCCCTCCCCGCGGTTCCCAGCCGGGTAGCACGTCGATGAGGCGCCCCGCCTTGAGGTCTTGTCCGGCCACCAGCAGCGCCAGCTTGACCACGCCCAGGCCCGCCAGCGCAGCCTGATGCAGCGTCTCGGCATTATCGGTGACCAGCCGTGGTTGGTGACGAATCCGGGCGGTCGCGCCATCCGGCCCATCGAGTACCCAAAGGTGCTGCCTGTCGATCTGGTCGAAATCGAGGCTAGGCAATCCCGCCAGATCCCCCGGCACCTGCGGCCTCTGCCGCTTCTCGAAGAGCACTGGCGCTGCCATCAGACGCTGGGGGCTGCGAGACAACACCTTCATCGAGAGGTCGCTGTCCTCGAGCGGCGGGAAGCGCACGCGGATGGCCATGTCGAAGCCTTCCCTGATCACGTCCACCCTGCGACTAGTGGCTTCTACCTGCACCTCCACGTCGGGGCACTGCGCCATGAAGCGCACCAGCAGCGGAGTAATCAGGTAGTGCAGCAGGCTCGGTGGGCAGCTCAACCGCACCGTGCCCCTCGGCGGAGCGAGATTGCGTTGGATCAGCTCCTCGGCCGACTCAGCCTCGACCAGCATCGCCGCACAGTGGCGGTAATAGGCCTGGCCCAGCTCGGTGACTGACAGGTGGCGTGTCGAGCGCTGGATCAGGCGTGTGCCCAGGCGCTCCTCCAACTGAGCGATACGCCGGCTCAGTTTCGATTTGGGCACTCCTAGAGCACGTCCGGCTGGAGCGAAGCCACCGTGGTCCACCACCTGCACGAAGTAATAGAGGTCGTTGAGATCCTGCATGGCTTATCGCTCCCCCATCGTTCTACTCATGGAACGCAGCGTGCGAATTATAGCCTCTACTGGCAAGAGCGTTGCTTCTCTAGGCTTGCTGTATCGGGCAAAAGCCCAATCCATCAGGAGCCAGACCATGAAAAAGATTCTCGGCATCTATGGCGCCCCACGCGGCCACTGGGTCGGTGACGGCTTTCCCGTCCGCTCCCTGTTCTCCTATGACCGTCTGGGTGCCGATCACCTTAGCCCCTTCCTGCTACTCGACCATGCCGGTCCCCACGATTTCGCCCCGGCAAGCCGTCCCCGCGGCGTCGGTGCACACCCACACCGTGGCTTCGAGACCGTGACCCTGATCTACAAGGGCGAGCTGGAACATCGCGACTCCACCGGCAGCGGCGGGCGTATCGGCGAAGGAGACGTCCAATGGATGACCGCCGGGGCGGGCATCGTCCACGAGGAGTTTCACTCCGGCAACTTCACGCAGCAGGGCGGCACCCTGGACATGGTGCAACTGTGGGTCAATTTGCCGGCCGAGCACAAATCGACGCCGGCGGCCTACCAGACGCTCCTCGATGCCGATATCCCACGGGTCGCGCTTCCGCAGCGAGCCGGGGAGCTGCGGGTGATTGCCGGTGAGTATCGGGGGCATCGAGGCCCGGCCCACACCTTCACTCCGATCGAGGTCTGGGATCTGCGGGTGGCACCGGGCACCGAAACCACCCTGGCAGTTCCCGAAGGTCACACCACACTGCTGGTGGTGCTCGAAGGGACCGTGCAGGTCAACAGCGAGGCTGTCGTCCGTGACGAAGCCGTGGTGGCCTTCCAGCGCCAGGGCGACGAGATACGTCTTGAGGCCAACAACGACGCCAAGCTGCTGCTGCTCGCCGGGGCGCCCCTGGGGGAGCCAGTGGTGGGCTACGGTCCCTTCGTGATGAACAGCGAGGCGGAGATTCACCAGGCCTTTGCCGAATTCCAGGCCGGCAAGTTCGGCCGCCTGGAGGGCTAGCGGCCCTGCCGCAGCCAACCGCGCCCGGTCTCGCTGCCGGGCGCTTCACTCGAGAAAGCCAAGGAGAAACGAGATGTCCTATTCCTATAACCGCCTGAACAAGGATGATGTGGCCCTGCTAATGGTCGATCATCAGTCCGGCCTGCTCTCGCTGGTGCGCGACTTCAGCCCCGACGACTTCAAGAACAACGTGCTGGCCCTGGCCGACATCGCCAAGTTCTTCGAGATCCCCACCATCCTCACCACCAGCTTCGAAGACGGCCCCAATGGACCGATGGTGCCCGAACTCAAGGCAGCCTTCCCCGATGCGTCCTACTTCGCCCGCCCCGGTCAGATCAACGCCTGGGACAACGAGGAGTTCGTGGCGGCCGTCAAGGCCACCGGCAAGAAGCAACTGCTGATCGCTGGGGTGGTCACGGAAGTCTGCGTTGCCTTCCCGGCGCTCTCGGCACTGGAGGAAGGTTTCGAGGTGTTCGTGGTCACTGACGCCTCAGGCACCTTCAACCCAACCACCCGTGAGGCGGCCTGGGATCGCATGTCGCAGGCCGGCGCCCAGTTGATGACCTGGTTCGGAGTCGGTTGCGAACTGCACCGCGACTGGCGCAACGACATCGAGGGCTTCGGCGGCCTGCTGGCCGGCCTGCTGGCCGGCCACCTGCCCGCCTACGCCAACCTGATCCAGAGCTACGAGCAGCAGAGCCTGGCGCACAAGCGCTGAGCCCCCAGGGCCCGGCAGCCGCCGGGCCTCAGCGTGACGCGGCCGCTAGAGATAGAACTTGGGCAGCTTGCGCGAGGCGCGCTTGCCGGCACTCGCTTTGGCACGGCGTGGACGCGGGCTGTCCCAGATGGTCAGGAAACGCTCGGTGAAGGGCGCCGGATCCATATTCGCTTCGTTCGCAACCCGACGGTTGAACGAAGGCAGATCCCAGATGGTGGGAAAGCGCAATGTCGTCATAATGGCTTTACGGTCCTAGAAGAACCGCCTCCTGCATCGATATGGAAGCATTTTTCATATTATCCCACTTCTTAGACTTTAGTACAAGATGCGCTTACTGAACGCACCATCGCCAAGACGCGGGACATGCGGGCACGAGACATCTACACTGCGACGCAACACCGACCGCATCGAGGAGGCAGAATGGCGAAGGACGTATGCAGGAAGATCGACCTCGCGCTACAGGGCGGCGGTTCTCATGGCGCGCTGACCTGGGGTGTGCTCGACCGGTTGCTGGAGGAAGAAGAGCTGGAGATCGACGGCGTCAGCGGCACCAGCGCCGGGGCGATGAATGCGGTAGTACTGGCCGACGGCCTGCAGCGCGGAGGCCGGGAGGGCGCGCGCGAGCGGCTTCATGAATTCTGGCGCGGTGTCGGTCACGCGGCTCGTTTCTCCCCCATCCAGCCGACGCCCTGGGACTGGCTGGCAGGCACCGGCAGCCTCGATTACTCGCCCAGCTACCTCATGTTCGAGAGCCTGACCCAACTGGTCGCACCCGCAAGGCTCAATCCACTCGGTATCAATCCCCTGCGCGACCTGGTACGGGAACTGGTCGATTTCGAGCGGGTCAACGCTTGCCGCAGAGTCAAGATCTATGTCACCGCCACCAACGTGCGCACCGGCCGAGCCAAGATCTTTCGCCAGCCGGAGATATCGGTGGATACGGTGATGGCATCGGCCTGCCTGCCGTTCATGTTTCCCGCAGTGATGATCGAGGGTGAGGCCTACTGGGACGGCGGCTACAGCGGCAACCCCGCCCTATTCCCCCTGGTCGACGACATGGGCTGCCAGGACCTTGTCGTCGTTCAGGTCAACCCGCTCGTGCGCCAGGCCCTGCCGGACAGTGCCCGGGACATCGTCAACCGCATCAACGAGATCACCTTCAACTCCAGCCTGATCAAGGAGCTGCGCAGTATCCAACTGCTTCAACAACTGATCGACGCCGAAGACCTCGAGGTGGAGCGCTACCGTTCCATGCGATTGCACCTGATCCACGCCGAGCAGGAGGCGGAGCAGTTGAGCGCCTCGAGCAAGCTCAATGCCCAGTGGGATTTCATCTCGCGGTTGTACCGTCAAGGACGCAACTGGGCCGACCTGTGGCTCGAACAGCACTATGACGCCATCGGTTACCACTCCACTTTCGATCTCAACGCGGTGTTCGGCGATGGCTTTCGTCCCGTCACTGCCGCGGAGGGCCGCCGCAGCCGGAGGGCGAAGCGTCGCGAGGACGAGGCGTGAGCATCAGGTGGCATCGGCATGTGCCGTTTTCTGCTTCATCCCTCTGCGTCGCCTCAGCGCACCGCTGCCGATCAGCATACCCAGGGTAATCACGCCTGCCGCCAAGGCCAATAGTGGCGAGGCCTCGGCATAGCCGGCCATGACCAGCACCACGGTGGAAAGCAGCGGCGTGGCGTAGGCAAGCATGCCCAACAGGTGCAGGTCGCCATGCTTGACGCCGATGTCCCAGGTAAAGAAGGCACTGCCCACGGGGCCCAGCCCCAGCCCGACCACGCCCAACCACTCGATGCCCTGCGGCCAGCGTGGCGCCTCGAACAGCCCATGGCAGGCGACGGCCAACAGTGCCGTCACCAGGCAGAAACCGCCCACGGCACTGGTCGGCACTGCTTTCTTGGCCCGCGACATTACGGAGTAGCCGCTCCATACCAGGGCGCAGGCGAAGGCCGCCCCATAGCCCAGCGCGCCACCTCCACCGCCCAAGTCGCCACCGATCAACAATGCCGCGCCGGCAAAACCCAGCAGCCCGCCCATCACGTGCCGGGGCAGCAGGCGCTCCCCCGGCAGCAGGCCGACGAACAGTACGATCAACAGCGGCCAGAGATAGCTGATCAGACCGGCGTTGGCCGGCGGCGCGTTCTGCTGGGCGACGAAGTAGAGCGCGTGATAGCCGAACAGCCCGCCGACGCCCAGCGCCCATACGGAAGGCGGCTGGCGCAGCGGGGCGATGTTGGATTCCCGCCGAACAAGATTCCAGACGAGAAAACATAGGAAAGCGATACCGAACGCCAGTCCGGTCAGCAGAAACGGCGGCACCGCTCCCGATAGCTGGGTCAAGGTAGCAAGCAACGACCAGTTGAGGATGGTGGTGGCACCGATGGCCGTGGCTTGGTGTCGGTTGAGAGCAGGCATATAGCGACCTCGTCAGTGTGTCGAGGCCACAGGATGCCCCTCACCTCATGGCGAGACTTGTCGAATCCTGACATCTGGCGGCTTGCGCCTGCCGCCACTCTCGCGGCGGGACTCCGTGCTGCCGACGGAAACTGCGCGAGAAGTGCGCACTGTCAGCAAAGCCGCAGGCCAACGCCACCTCGGTCAGCGTGGCGTTGCTGGTTCTCAGCCATTCACGGGCTTGAGCCAGACGCTCCCGCGCCAGCCAGGCGTGCGGCGCAAGTCCTGTCAGCGCGCGGAACTGGCGGGCGAAAGCGGCCTCGGCCAGATGGCAATGGCGAGCCATCTCGGCCACGCGCCAAGGGTGCGCCAAGTCGGCGCGCACGGCGGGCAGCAACTCGAGCAGCTTCAGGCGCGGTACCATGACCTGTCGACCGTCGGCCGCCAGTGCACTCTGCAGCCAACGGGAAAGGTCCCTGCCACTGCCACCCCCCAGCCCTTCGCCCCTTGCAACGATTCCTTCGGGCAGGCGCTGCGCTCGGCGCCTCACCAACGGTTCGAACGTCAGCGCTTCGCACCATGCCTCGGGCAAGTCGAGCACCAGGACACGATTGTCGTTTGGCGCTAGGTAATGATGCTCCTCGCCGCTGGCCACCGGGACCAGAACGCCACGCGTCACCCGCGTGAGCCTTCCCGCCGACTCGAGTTCCAGCGCCCCGCCGAGTCCCAACAATAGCTGGTGAAAGCCATGGCGATCGGTCAGGACGCGATCAGGATAGGTACGCGTCTCGACGGTGGGCTGGGTGGGGTCGTGACCGGGCATGACAGGCACGCTCAGAACCACTTCATGCGGCGGAACATCCAGATCATGCCCAGGGCCGCCAGGATCATCACGCCCCACACCATGGGGTAGCCCCAGTACCAGTTGAGCTCCGGCATGGCGAAGGGGCTGGTGGGATGGGAGAAATTCATGCCGTACACACCGGCGATGAAGGTCAGCGGCATGAAGAGGGTGGCGATGATGGTCAATGTGCGCATGCTGGCATTCAGCCGGTGGCTCATGCTGGAGAGATAGACGTCCAGCAGGCTCGCCGTCATTTCGCGGTAACTTTCCACCAAGTCCATGATTTGCACGGCATGGTCGTAGACGTCACGCATCCACATGCGCGTATCGGGCGTGAACAAGTCGGCATGGTCGCGCAGCAACTGATTGAGCACTTCGCGGGTGGGCCATAGGTAGCGGCGCAGCATGATCAATTCGCGCTTCAGCCCGTGCAGACGCTCCAGCGTGGTGCCCGTGGGACAGTCGAGAATCTCCGTTTCGACCTCCTCGAGGCGCTCGCCCACGCTGTCGAGTACTGGGAAGGCATGATCGACGGCGGTGTCGAGCAACCCGTACAACAGGTCGTCGGGTTCGCCCAGGGCGCGGCCGCCGCGCTCCTGGAGCCGCCGCCGCACTTCGGGAAAGGGGTCCATGCCCTCCGCCATGACGCTGACCACGGTATTGAGCCCCATGAACAGCGTCAATTGATAGAGCTTGAGCCCTTCCGTCTCGTCGATGTCGGGGATGCCCATGATCACGACCAACGAAGCATCGAAGCGCTCCACCTTGGGCCGCTGGCCGCCGTTGAGGATATCTTCCTGGGCCAGCGGATGCAGGCCGACCCGCTCGCCGAGCAGCTCCAGCTCCCCAGGCGTGGGCATGCCCTGCACGTGCAGCCAGTACAGTGGCCCATCGGCCGAATCGTGCGGAATCGCCTCGGCAACGATGTCGTCCATCTTCCCCCAGCGTCCGCCGTCGCGACGGGCCAGGCAGTAAGTCGCCGGACCGTGCAGAGCCACTTGCTCGAGAGAGACTTCGCGCAAGGTGCCCGGTGCGGTGCCAGCCGGGTGGTAGTGCTTCTGGAACAGTCGGGTCATGTGAAGATCCTTGGCAACCGGACCAAGCCTAATACTGGCATGTAAGCATCTCAACGCGAAGCCGGGCACGCCATGCGGCATCGGGCTCTTCTCACGCCGGATCGAGCCCGGCGAGGTTTCGACTACCCTGACAGGTGAATCGAGCCATATCAGAGCGCAATCCAGGGAAGGAGGCGATCATGACCCTCACCGTCGGCGAACTGTTTGTCGCACTCATGCTCTTATCACTCGCACTGCTGGCCAGCAATGCCATTCTGTCCCGCTCGGCCTGGCTCAGGCGATGGTTTCTTCCCAGTTCGGTCATTGGCGGGTTGATACTGCTGTTGCTCGGCCCCGAGGCCCTGGGCCAGCTCACCACTCTACCTTACGACGACCCGGCGGGCCTGTTCCCCGCCTTCGCCTATGACAGTTGGGCCGCCCTGCCCGGCCTGCTGATCAATGTCGTCTTCGCCGCCCTGTTCATCGGGCGCCCGATTCCCGGCCTGCGTACCATCTGGTTTCGCGCCGGCCCGCAGGTCGTCGTTGGCCAAACCATGGCTTGGGGCCAGTACGTCGTGGGCTTGTCCCTGGCGCTTCTCGTGCTCGCGCCGCTGTTCGGCATGAACCCCATGGCCGGCGCCCTGATCGAGATCGGCTTCGAAGGCGGCCATGGCACGGCGGCGGGTATGGCCGGCACCTTTGCCGATCTCGGCTTCGAGGAAGGCGCCGACCTGGCCCTGGGCCTGGCCACGGTGGGCATCGTCTCGGGCGTGTTGATCGGCACCCTGATGATCAATATCGCCGCTCGTCGCGGCGTGATCGGACCCGAGCAGGTACGCGAGCCCCAATCATTGGAAGAAGAACAGGAGAGCGAGAAGCCTTCGACCCAGGATTACGCCGAGTTCAAGAAGGACCTGGCCCAGGAGGAGGAGACGGCCGATCCCTTGAGCCTGCACATCGGCCTGGTGGGGATCGCGATCGGCATCGGTTGGCTGATCCTGAACGCCCTGCAGTGGATTGAGCGGCAGACTTGGGCCAGCGACGGCGGGATCGAGATTCTCGCTCATGTGCCCTTGTTTCCCATTGCCATGATCGGTGGCGTGATCGTGCAACTCTGTGTCACCCGCTTCGGCCTCGAGCCACACGTTTCCAGCCGCACCATGGCCCGCATCGCCGGTACCGCCCTCGATTTCACTATCGTTGCCGCCCTGGCCACGCTGTCGCTCACCGCGCTCGGCGCCTACTTCCTGCCTTTCCTGCTGCTATCGCTGGCGGGCATCGGCTGGTGCCTGTTCGTGCTGATCGTGATCGCACCACGGGTGATTCCCGAGAACTGGTTCGAGCGCGGCATCGGCGACTTCGGCCAATCGATGGGCGTCACCGTCACCGGTCTGCTATTGATGCGCATGGCCGACCCCAAGAACCGCTCCGGCGCTTTCGAGAGTTTCGGCTACAAGCAGTTGATGTTCGAGCCGGTGGTCGGCGGCGGTTTGTTCACCGCCGCCTCGCTCCCGCTGATCGCCCAGTTCGGTGCACCCGCGATATTGGGTTTGACCCTGGTGCTCACCGTGGCCTGGCTGGCCTTCGGGCTGCTCTATTTCGGCCGCTTGGTGCCGGATCGCGGGCGCGGCAGGTGGTGACGGCAGCATGGGCGTAACGTGACAGCTGTCACCCCGGTGTATCGCCATGGTCTTCTTCACCATCGGCCCCTTCGGTCCCTTCGACGACGAATGGAGGACCCAGAATCTCGACGTGCATGCCGAAGCCACTATCCCTGCCACCCAGCTCGTTCGCTGCGGCACCGGTACCAATCTGTAGATTTTTGAGTACACTGCCCTAGATCAGCGTACCCAGCAGCCCCGAAACAGGTGCATGGTCAGTTGGCCCACCCCGGCGCCAGCCAGGGGCTGACCCTGTTCACCGCCACCGGTTCATCGGCGTGACCGCTCCAGCAGGACCTGCTCTACCGCGCCCTGCGCCGACACCAATGGAACGTCTGCGCCGTGGCCCGGGAGCTGGGACTGTCGCGCCCGACCATCTACCGCCGCATGAAGCGGCTGGGCATCGTGCCGCCGAACCAGGCCTTCAATCGAGACGAAACAGCTCCCGCGGGGAGCGGTCCAGGATCACGTGCCGATCGTCATCATCGCAGACCCAGTCGGCCATCCAGTCGAAGGTGTCGCGATAGCTGTGCTTGTCTTCATGGCGGGTCCAGGGCCAGTCGCTGCCCCACACCAGCCGCTCGCGCCCCAGCTTGTCCAGCAGCTCGCGAACATGAGGTAGCAGGTCGCGCACGGGGGAACGATAAGGTGCCGACAACTTGACCCAGGTGCGACCGTATCGACCGGCTTCCAGCAGCAGACGGAAACCGGTATCAACGGCGGGATCGGCCTCGACGGGCAGCCCGATGTGATCGATCACCAGCCTGACACCATGCTCGTGCAGCGCTGGGAATAGCTCTGGCAGGCGATCCCCCTCGAGATGCAGCTCCAAGTGCCAGTTCAGCACCTTCAGCCGGTCCAGGAAATCGATCCATTGCGGATCATTGAGGTCGGGAAGTTCGCGGCGCCGTTCGATGAGATTCCATCGCACGCCGACGATGCCGGCCGCATCGAGCTGGCGCATCTCGGTCAGGCTGGCCTCCTTGGGAAGCTGAACCACTCCCCGGTAGTTCTCACCCAGCTCGCTGAGGATCCTCAGCAGCTCACGATTGTCGTGGCCGAGAAAGCTTGGCTGAACCAGCACGCCACCGCGAAGCTCGCATGCCTCCAGATGCGCCTGCCACTCATGCCGGGGCGCCGGTCGTGACGGACGATAGTTGGAACCCTTGGTCTCATCCACTTGCGGATAGACGTGGGCGTGACAGTCGTATCCTTGCTTCACTCTGGTTTCCTCACCCTGGCTTCCTCATCCGTCAGGCCCTGACCGCTAACACGCATGGCCATCCTGACTAGACTTAAGTCTAGTTCTCTAGAGAACTAGTTGACTAGAAGTATACACTCGTCTTTAGTGACGACAACAAGGCAGCGAATCCAGGAGACCGAACCCATGTGTGCATTGCGCATGCCCCAAGCCGACGGGCGCCTTCCCCTCTATGCCCGGCTGCGCGACCAGTTGGCGTCGCGGATCGCCAATGGGGAGTGGTCGCCGGGCGACACGATCCCCTCGGAGAACCGCCTGGCCGAGGAGTATGGCGTGGCGCTGGCCACCATGCGCATGGCGCTGAAGCAGCTCGTGGACGAAGGCCTGCTGGAGCGTCGCCGCGGCACCGGCACCTTCGTCAAGCAGCCGGCTTTCCGCGCTGACCTGTTTCGCTTCTTCCATGTTCACGACGCCGACGACCCCGACGGCTCCGTGATTCCCGAGAGCCGCATCCTCAGTCGCCATGAGATCGAGACGCCCGACGAGGTCCGGCTGGCCTTCGGCGAGTCGGACGCGACACGCTGCCTCAAGCTCGAGCGCATTCGCCTGTGGTCCGGCGAACCGATGCTGTTCGAGGAGGTTTACCTGCGCCTGCCCGATTTCGAAGGGCTGCTGGCGCTCGATCCCAAGGACATGGGACCGCTGCTCTACCCCGTTTTCCTTCAGGAGTTCGGGATCCTGATCACGTCGGCGACGGATGAGCTTTCATTCGGCTCCGCCACCCAGGCAAGCGCCAGGCACCTGGAACTGCCAGCCAATTCGCCGGTTGCCGTCATCGAGCGCATCGCGCGCAACCCTGTGGGCCGCGTCATCGAATACCGCCGCGTGCATGGCCGTCCCGAACGCTTCCGCTATCGCGTCACTCTCGGCGAGCAACACGCCTGAAGCGGGCCTCGACACCCGCCCCCATGGCCTCACGATTCCAACGACAGGTACGACAAATGAAAACCACGCTGCTCCTCACCACCGCCACCGTGTCAGCCCTTGCCTTCACCCCGGCCATGGCCAGCGACTATCCCAGCCGCCCCATCGAGGTCATCGTGCCGGCACCGGCGGGTGGCGGCACCGACAACGTGGCACGCATGCTCAACCAGTATCTCGAGGCGGAACTGGGCCAGCCCGTTGCCGTGCTCAACGTGGCGGGTGGTGGCGGCGCCATCGGCGTCAACCAGTTCTCCCGGGCGCGCCCCGATGGTTATACCCTGCTTTCCACCTGGAACAGCCCCATCACCACGGTGCCGCACATGCAGCGCGTGCAGTACTCCTACGAGACGTTGACTCCCATCACCAGCACCTCGCAGAGCGCCTATACCCTCTGTGTCGCGCCTGATTTCCCGGCCGAGAGCGGCGAGGAGTTCCTTGCCGAGCTGCAAGCCAACCCCGGCAAGTACACCTATGGCAACGATGGCGTCGGCGGCACCATGCGCCTGGCGGCGGAGCGGATCTTCGAAGCCTACGACATCACCGCCCGCCCGATTCCCTTCGGCGGTGCCGGCGAGACCCTGCAGAACTTCCTCGGCGGTCACGTCGACATCTACGGCGGCTCCATCACGCCGGTGCTGCCCTATGTCGAGGATGGCCAGGCCAAGTGCCTGCTGGTGACCTCCGCCGATGACAACGAGGCCCTGCCGCAGGCATCCGGCCTCGCCGCCCTGGGTCACCCCGATCTGGAAACTGTGCTCTGGCGCATGATGCTGGGCCCCGAAGGCATGGAGGAAGCGCGTGCGGAAGCGGTCGCCGATGCCGTGGCCCGCGCCGTGGAGCATCCGGAGTTCCAGGAATTCCTCGCCGCCCAGGGCGAAACCCTCAACCTGGTACGTGGCGAAGCACTGCGCAAGCGCCTGGAACAGGAAACCCTGGCCATCGGCGAGACCCTGGAAAGCCTCGGCCTCAAGCAACAGTGACCCACAAAGGCATCGATAAGACCATGAACTACAGGGATATCTTCTCTGGCATTGTCTTCCTCATCATTGGCGTCACCACCGTCTGGATGGGGAAGGACTTTTTTGCCGATGCCGCCTACGTTCCCATCGGGGTCGGCACCCTGATGGGCGCGTTCTCCCTGCCCTTGATCTGGCGAGGCATAAAGAGCGTGCTGGCCGCACACGCAACGACCGACTCCGCCGCAGGTCGCAACACGACGACTCACCCTGCTCCCGCCCTGGCCGATCATCCGGCGCGCTTCACCACGACCCTGGGCTGCTGTCTGGTGTACTACGCGGCCCTGCCAATCGTCGGCTTTTATACCACAAGCGCCCTGTTCATCACGCTGTTGGCGGTGCTGCTGGGAGAGCGTCGACCCGCCGTGGTAGTGGGCATCACCCTGGGCTTCATCACGCTGCTGTACGCCCTGTTCGCCGTGGTGCTCAAGCGTCCCTTGCCCGTCGAGTTCTTCCTCGCCTCCTAGATAGGGTCCAGCTCATGTTCGAATCGCTCCTGAATGCGCTCCCGGTGGCCCTGCAGTTCGGCTCGCTGATCAGCTTGTTCGTCGGCACGCTGATCGGCATCCTGATCGGTGCGCTGCCCGGCTTGAACCCGGTCATGGCCATTGCCCTGATGCTGCCGCTGACCTACGGCTTCGACCCCATCATTGCCCTGGGGCTGGTGGCCGGGATCTACAACGGCTCCATGTACGGCGGCGCCATTCCCGCCATCCTGCTCAACATCCCCGGCACGCCCGCCGCCATCGCCACCACCTTCGATGGCTACCCGATGACGCGCAAGGGCGAGGGCGGGCTGGCCCTGAAGACGGCCTGCTGGTCATCCGCCATCGGCGGTATCGTCAGCGCCCTGGCCCTGATGACGCTGGCCCCCATGTTGGCCAAGGTGACCCTAGCCTTCGGCCCCGCGGAGTACTTCTGGGTGGCCGTGTTCGGCCTCGTCAGCATCGCCGTGCTGGTCGGCAAGGATGTCAGCAAGGGCATGCTCAGCGCTCTCCTCGGCGTCATCATCGGCCTGGTGGGCGTCGATGCCATCAGCGGAGAAGAACGCTTCACCTTCAATACGCTCTATCTGGTGGGCGGCTTCGAGCTGCTCATCGTATTGATCGGGCTGTATGCCGTGCCGCCCGTGCTCGAGATGGCGGAAAGGCGCAACGAATCCTACTTCAACAGCGACAGTTTTCGAGCCAAGCCGAGTGGCGGCAGCCTGGGCCTGCTGCGCCGACATTGGCGCACCTGGAGCCGCTCTTCGCTGATCGGTGTGGCCGTGGGTATTCTGCCTGGCGCCGGCGGCAACCTGGCCGCCCTGCTCAGCTACAACGAGGCCAAGCGCAAGGCGCCGGATCCCGAGACCTTCGGCAGCGGCAATCCGGTCGGTATCGCCGCGGCGGAGTCCGGCAACAGCGCCGACAACGCAGCGGCCATGATCCCCTCGCTGACGCTTGGCATACCCGGCAACCTGATCGCGGCGCTGGTATTGGGCGCACTGATGATCCATGGCCTGCAGCCCGGCCCACAGCTGTTCACCCGCTCCCCCGACGTGGTGTTCGGCTTCATGTGGCAGATGCTGCTGACGGCCATGCTGCTGCTGTTGCTCGGCGGCATGGTGGCGACTCGCCTGTTCGCCCAGGTGCTGCGCATGCCCTCCGCGCTGCTGGTTCCCACCACATTGGTGCTGATGGCAGTGGGCGTGTACACCGTGAACGGCAATGTCACCGATCTTTATGTGATGCTGGCCTTCGGGCTGGCCGGTTACCTGCTCAACCGGCTCGGTTTCCCGCTGGCGCCCGTGGTGCTGGGGGTGCTGCTGGGCCCCATGGCGGAGCAGAACTTCCGCCTGACCATGCTGATTGCCCAGAACGACTGGACGGTGCTGTTCACCCGCCCCATCTCGCTGGGCATCATCGCCCTGCTGGCCGTGATACTGCTCTCCCAGGCCTGGAAAACGCTGCGCCAGCGGCCACGCCCGGCAGCGCACCCGGGGCGGCAGTAAGCATGCCGATTCGTTACCATTCATGCTTTTGAATTCGCATCGGGAACGCACGTGAAAGCCTTGGTCATCGAAGACAACCCCAACCTGGCCACCTCCATCGCCACCGTTCTCGGCGAGGCAGGCTTCCAGGTAGAGACCTGCGACGATGGCCAGGCCGCCGAGCAGTGGCTGCGCCATCTCTCCTTCGACCTGATCCTGCTCGACCTGGGGCTGCCCAACCTGGATGGTATTCACGTGCTGCGGCGCCTGCGTGCCCGCCAGGACAACACGCCAGTACTGATCATCTCGGCCCGCGACGACCTGGATCAGCGCGTGCTGGGCCTGGAGGAAGGCGCCGACGACTATCTCGGCAAGCCCTTTTCGCTGGTGGAAGTGGTCGCCAGAGCCAAGGCGCTGGTACGGCGGGCCAAGCAGTTCGGCGAGAAGAGCCTGCACTGCGGCGACGTCGAGCTGCCGCCCGACAGCCCAGCGGTGCTGGTCAACGGCGAACCGGTCACGCTGCACCGCCGAGAGCGCGAGGTGCTCGAATACCTGTTGATCAACCAGGGGCGACTGGTGAGCAAGGCGCAGCTCATCGACCGGCTCTCGGACCTGGACGACGCCATCACTCCCAGCGCCATCGAGACCTACATCTCACGCCTGCGCAAGAAACTGGGCGATAGCATCCAGCTGCGTACCGTGCGTGGGCTGGGCTATCTGCTCGACACCCAGCTGCTCGACACCAAGCCCCACTGATATGACCTCCATTCGCTCCCGCCTGCTGCTGTGGATCGGCCTGCCCTTCACCCTGGTCGGCCTGCTGACCCTGGTCACCAGCTACTACGTGCTCTCCCGTCAGATCACCGAAACCTTCGACGGCATGCTGCTCAACGCCGCCGAGCGCCTGGAGCGACGAATCTACTCGGTGGACGGCGAGCTGCGCATCAACATGCACTACTTCAGCATCAGCACGCTGGGCAGCCGCGGCGACGGCAAAATCTTCTATCGGATACGCGATGCCGAGGGCAACATGCTGGCGGGCTTCGATGGCCTGGATGACCCTCCCGGGTCGCTCGACGAGCCGCTGTTCTACGACACCCGCTACGCCGGCAATACACTACGTGCCGTCGCCACCACCTTCCCCGTGGTTCGTTCGACCCACAGCGACCAGATAGAGGTGATTGTGGCCGAGTCCACCGAAGCGCGGGAGAACCTGATCAACGAGTTCCTGCTGACGCTCACGATTCTGATTGCGCTGGGTGGCCTGCTCGCCGTGACCATCGCCCTGCTGGCCATTCATCGCGGCCTGGCACCGCTGCGCTCGATCAGCCGCTCGCTACGGCGCCGTTCGCAGAACGATCTCGAGCCGATCGAAGCCGAAGTGCCCAGGGAAGTCTCCACCCTGGTCGCCAGCATCAACGGCCTGATGCAGCGTATGCGCCAGAGCATCTACAACACCCAGCAGTTCAATGCCGACGTCTCGCACCAGCTGCGCACGCCACTATCGGAGATTCGCGCCCTGGCGGAGCTGGCCGTGCGCCAGCCCGACGCCCCCAGGGCCAGGCACAACCTGCACGAGATCGGCCGCATCGCCGAGAGCGCCGGCTACATGGTTCAGCAACTGCTCACCCTGGCCAAGGCACGCCATGAGCTGATGGACGCTTCCGCCATGACCGAAATCAATCTCGCCGAGACCTGCCGCGAGGCCTGCACCGAGGCGATCTCACGCATCTACCAGCGTGGCCAGGAACTGGAGTTCTGCGCAGCGGATGAGGACAGCCGAATCCTCGGCGACAGCGTGATGCTGCGCTGGCTGGTGCAGAACCTGATCGAGAACGCCAGCCAGCACGCCGGTGGCAGCCAACCCTATCGCGGCACTATCTACGTGGCCGTCTGCCACTGCCCTGACGGCATGCAGCTGCGGGTCAGCGACGACGGCATCGGCGTGAGGCCACAGCAACTTGACCGGATTACTGAACGCTTCTACCGTGCCAGCCCCGAGACACCGGGCAGCGGCCTGGGCCTGGCCATCGTCGACGAGATCGCCCGCGCCCATGGCGCCAGCCTGGCCTTCGACAGCCCCCCGGGGCAGGGGCTGACGGTGACGGTGACTTTTCCCCATACAAGGCCTAACGGGCCAACCGCCGACCCAGCGCGATAATGGTCGGCGTGGCAAGAATCAGCAGCAACAGGCGCAGCACGTGGTGCGTCACCACATAGATGGGATCGACGTCCAGCGCCACGGCGATTACCGCCATCTCCCCCACCCCGCCCGGCAGCAGCGCCAGCAGTGTGGCGATGAAGGTGTGCGGCGTGAAGGTCGACAGCAGCCAGGCGGCGGCCACCGCCATCAGTACGGCATAGAGCCCGAACAGCAGGCCGTAACGGCCAACCTGGACGATCCGCTGCCAGGGCGTACCGGCGAAGCGCGCCCCCACTGAGCTGCCCAGCACTAGAAAGGTGGCCACTAGCAGCACATCGGGAAGCGCCACGCCATGGCCCAGCGTCGCCAGCACCGCCCCCACGGCCATGGGTCCGAGGAATTCCGGTAGCGGAAAGCGCAGCAGCCTGCCCAGCCACCAGGAGGCCGGAGCCAGCACCAGCAGCGAGATATCCTGCCAGCCCACCCCATTACCCTCGCCGAGCGCAATGCCACCGGCCAGGTAGCTGGCCATGAAGGCCGCGGAGGCCACCACGATGACCAGGCGCATGGCATGGGTGATGGCGATCCAGCGGATGTCCACGCCTAGGCGCTCGGCCAGGATCACCGTGGCGTTCATGCTGCCTGGGAAGGAGCAGAACACGGCGCTCAGACGGCTCATGCCGCTGGCGGAGAACAGCCAGGCGCCTCCCGCCAGCATCACGGCCATGTAGGCGAGCATGGCCAGCACGCTGGGGTACCACTCCAGCAGATGCCACAGCTCGCCCAGCTCGATACGGTTGCCGATGAACAGCCCCAGCATGGCGATGGAACCGCGATGCAGCCGCTTGTCGATACTCGCCCGTACGCCGGCCAGCGAAGCGATCAGCACCGCGAAGAGCGGTCCCAGCATCCAGGCCATGGGCAGGGAAACCAGGGCGGCGATGCCGCCGCCCAGGGCTCCGATCAAAAGTGTCGAAACGGTACGCTGCACCATCGATCAGGCGCCGGCCGTGCGCTGGCGGCCCCTGAACCAGCCCACTAGGCGCTGGCCGAACAGCGAGATGATCAGCAACGCCAGGATGATCAAGGTCACCGGCCGCTCGAGCACGTAGGCCAGGTCGCCACCACTGATCTGGTAGGAGTGCAGCAGCGATTTCTCCGCCATCGCTCCCAGCAGCATGCCGATCACCGCGGCGGGCACCGAGTAGCCGTAGTGACGCAGCAGCCACCCTACCACCGCGAAGATCAGCACCGTGGCAGGGCCGGTCATGTTGCCGGTCAGGCCGAAGGAACCCATTACCGCCAGCACCAGCACCGAGGGGATCAGGTAGCGCATCGGTACCTTGACGATGTTGGCCAGCAGCGGAATGAACAGCAGGCCGATCACCATCAGCAGGAATACCTGGGCGAAGTTGGCGAAGATGATCGCGTAGACCACGTCGGTCTGCTGACGGATGAACTGCGGCCCGCCGGTGATGTTGTGCATGGCGAAGGCCGCCAGCATCACCGCGGTGGCGCCGCCGCCCGGAATGCCCAGCGCGAGCAGGGTCGCCATGGAGCCCGCCTCGGAGGTGCTGTTGGCCGACTCCGACGCCACCACCCCCTTGGGGTTGCCCTTGCCGAACGAGGAAGGGTCCTCGTCGCGACGCTGCGTTTCCACGTAGGAGAGCAGGTTCGAGACCGACGAGCCCACGCCCGGCACGGCGCCGACGAACACCCCGATCAGTCCGCCGCGAATCAGTACCCAGGGGTAGGCCACGGCCATCTTGAAACCCTGGAAGATCTCCCCGACCCGAACCTTGCGTGAGGCCTCGGATTCAACGATGTAACCCTTGTTGGCGAGCTTGAACAGCTCCGAGGCGGCGAACATGCCCATCATCGCGGGTATCACCGGCACCCCGTCGAGCAGATAGGTCTGGCCCATGGTGCCTCTGGCCATGCCCAGCTCGTTGAAGCCGATGGTGCCCACCAGCATGCCCACGAAACCGGCCATCAGCCCCTTGAGCATCTGCTCGCCCCTGAGGCTGGCGATCAGCGTCATGCCCCACAGGATGATGGCGAACATCTCCGCCGGCCCCAGCTTCAGCACCATGAAGGAGAGCGGCTGAATCATCACGAACAGGATCAGGTAGCCCATCAGCACACCGATCACCGACGAGGCCAGTGCCACGCCCAGCGCCTGGTTGTGCTTGCCCTGGCGTGCCATGGGGTAGCCGTCGAAGGCGGTGGCGATAGCGGAGGAGGTGCCGGGTATGTTCATCAGGATCGCCGGGATGCCGCTACCGAAGGACCCCCCGGTGAAGATCGCGGTGAGGAAGAGCATGGCCTGCACGAAGTCCATGTACAGCGTCATGGGCAGGAAGATCGCCATGGCCATGGAGATCTGCAGGCCCGGCGTGGCGCCGAAGATCAGGCCGATGACGATGCCGGGGACAACGACCATCCACGGCGCGAAACTCGAGAACAGCAGGGCCAACCCCTGCTCGACGGCGGCAAGATCGATCATGGTGTCGCTCCTCAGTCAGGCAGCACCAGCATGTGCATGGGATAGGGCAGCATCTCGGCGAAGAAGAACGCCACGCCGAAACCGAAGACCAGGCTATAGCCTCCCAGCAGCAGCCAGTTACGCTCCCCCTTGAGCAGCAGGAACAGCGCGACGAACACCACCGTGGCCACATCGAACCCCAGCGTCGCGAGCGAGATCACGTAAGCGGCGAAGAGCCCCACCACGGGCAACGTGCGGAAAAGTGGCTCCCCCTCCTCCCCCTGGCGCTGGAACAAGGTGCCGTCCTTCAGGCGCAGCACCACCTCCAGCAGCACGATGGCCAGAACCACGAAGGAGAGTGGCAGAATCAACAGCAGGTTCTGCACGGCCGACGACACCCGAATGGCATCCATCAGGTACCACAGGGTAAAGCCGGCCAGAGCCATGAGAACCAGCAGGTCCCCATAGTCGCGTTTGTTGGTGGTCATGAGACGACTCCAGGCGGCCCGAGGCATCTGCCCGAGGCCGCATCATTCATTCGGCAGGATTCAATTCAGCAGGTGGGCGTACTTCTCGAAGACCTCGAAGTTGGTGCGCATCATCTCATTGGAGCGCTCGGGTCCGACCCAGACACCACCGATGTCGTTGGAGGCGAGATGATCCTGGACATCCTTGCGCGCCAGGGTGTTCTGGATTGCCTCGGAGAGAACTTGGAATCGCTCCGGGTACTGTCGCTCCATTTCGCTGCTGACGGCAAAGCCGCGCATCGAGCCCTGCAGCACCGGCACCTCGAAACCCATCGGCTTGAGGGCCTCGTTGATGGTGGGTACATCCCACTGGTCGATTCGCTCGTCATTGACGATGGCCAATGGCGTCAGGAACTCGCGGATGCCCTCGCTGCCCTGAGCACTGATGGAGATGAAGTGCACCTGACCGCCAGCCACTGCGGAACGAGCCTCACCGCCGCTGTTGTAGGTCACTAGATTGAGGTTCTCCTGGGGGATGCCCGCCTCTTCGAGCAGCAGCCGCACCATGAGATGGCCCGCCGAACCCTGGACCACAGAGGCACGCACCTGGCCGGGGTTGTCGCGGATCTCCTCCAGTAGCGAAGGCAGATCCTCGAAGCCGCTGTCCTTGTTGGCGGCGATCAGGTCGAGATCGAACCACTGGAAGTTGATAAAGGAGAAGTCGTCGATGCCGTAGGACGCTCCGCCCGTCAGGATGGTATTGGTCAGGTACGGCGCGAAGGTAGAGGCATAAAGCGTGTAGCCATCGTCCGGCCGCGACAGGATGTAGTTGGAGGAAACCTGGGTACCCGCTCCCGGGCGGTTGGTCACACGTACGGGAGCCTCGAACTCCTCGGCCAGGAAGTTGGACATGGCACGCGTCATGCGATCCGCACTGCCGCCGGTTCCGAAGCCCACCACCAGATCGACGGGCCGATCCGGGAACTCGTCGGCCGCGACGGGGGCCGTCATCGTCAGCGAAGCCAGCAGGGCCGCGAGGGTACCGGTCATAAGCGCCTTCCGACCGGTCTGTGCAATTCGTTCAAACATGGCGTGAAATATCCTTCATTGTTGGTTTAGGGAACCGCTGATTTATGTCGCGAGCGATGAGAGGCTGGTCGCCGCCGGAGCGCAGAAACCGGAGTTGACTGACTGCTCAATGAGGATTTTGAGCACCGCCGGCGGCCAGGATATCGAGCACAGCAATAAATCAGTGTTTCCTTAGTTCGGGGCTCGCCCCGGCAGCACCAACTCTAGAGGGTCAACCTGTCACCAACCTTGCATGCTCCCTGCCTTCGACCATTGTCTAAATTGCCAGCCGCGCCAGCAGTCCCTCCAGCTCATTGGCCACGAAGTGTGGCTCGACGCACTCGTCGAGATGCCCCGAGGCGAAGCGCAGAAAGCCCAGCGCGGCATGGGGCAGGCGGCGGTCGCGACGCACGATGAACTGCCAGTGGCTCTCGATGGGAAGGTCGCGCACCGGCAGGATCACCAGATCGGGATGCTCGGGCGGCAGCACGTGCTCGGAGAGCACGGCCAGCCCCATGCCGGCCGCCACGCCCACGCGAATGGCTTCGTTACTCGCCATCTGCAGGGTTGGCCCCAGCGACAGGCCGTGCTCCTGCAACCAGCTCTCGAACAACATGCGCGTCGCCGAGCCGGGCTCGCGCAGCAGGAAGCGTTCCTCCAGCAGTTCGCTCATGGCCACCTGATTCCGTTCGGCGAAGCGATGGGTATGCGGTGCCACCACTACCAACGGATTGCGCAGGAAACGACCAGCCAGGGCATGCGCCAGTGAGGGCGGATGGCTGAACACATAGAGGTCGTCGTCCTGGCGTTCGAAACGCGTGAGCATCTGGCGGCGGTTGCCAATGTGCAGGGTCACGTCGATTTCCGGGAAGGCCTGGCTAAAAGGGCCCAGCAGCCGCGGCAGCACGTATTGGGCGGTATTGACCAGGGCAATGCTGAAGCGTCCCCGCTCGCCACCGCGCAAGGCGGCGAGATAGTCCTCAAAATCCTCGAAGCGGCTTAGTACCTCGCGGCTGGCGCGATAGAGCTCCCGCCCCGCCTCGGTGGTCGTCAGCCGCCCATGGCCACTATGCAGCAGCGGCTCGCCCACCGCCTCGGTCAAACGCCTGAGCTGCTGCGACACCGTCGGCTGAGTCAGGTGGAGCTGACGCGCCGCCTCGCTGACCGAGCCCGTGCGCACTACCGCGGTGAACACCTGAAGGAGCCGGAACGTCAGATGCCGAACGTTCACTTCGGTACCCCGTGCGGCAATCTATAGTGAATCATCTATACAACACCCACAAACAATTTATTGGAATCAATAGTACCCCCTCTGCACAATCCGCGACACCCCTGCCACCGCATTGCGAGAAAGTTATCCATGCCCGATATCGTGGTGATGTTTTTTCTGCTCGGTCTGCTCGCCGGATTAGTGAAGTCCGACCTGACCATTCCCAAGGCCGCCTACGACACCCTGAGCTTGTTGCTGATGCTGACTATCGGCCTCAAGGGCGGTATGGCGCTTTACGGCAACCTCGGCTGGTCGATCGTGCCGGAGTTGCTCGCCGTGGCGGCGCTCGGTGCGCTGATTCCCTTGGCGCTGATGCCGATCCTGCGGCGATGCGTGCATCTCTCGCCGGCAGACAGCGCCAGCCTCGCTGCCCACTACGGCTCGGTCAGCGCCGGCACCTTCGCCGTGGCGCTCGCCTTCGCCGAGGGGCGCGGCCTGGTCATCGGCGCCGAGGTCACGCTCTACCTGGTGATGATGGAACTGCCGGCGATCATGGTCGCCATTGCTCTGTATCGCCGCTACCGTGGCAGCGAAGCCGGTGAAGCCATGCAAGGGCTGTGGCACGAGACGCTGACCAACCGCGGCGTGATCCTGCTGGCCGGGGGGGTACTGATCGGCGCCATGTACGGCCCGGCGGAAGGTGCCAACGTCACCGATCTGCTGACCGGCGCCTTCCATGCGGTGCTGGCCCTTTTCCTGCTCGAAATGGGTCTGACCGCGGCGGACACCCTGCGCCCCGTTCCCTGGCGGCTCTGGCGACTGCTGACCTTCGCCCTGGTGGCGCCGCCAGCGCTGTCCCTGGTGGGGATGATAGTGGGACTGGCGCTGGGCCTGCCGGCCGGCTCGGTACTGATCCTCACGGCCCTTACCGCCAGCGCCTCCTACATCGCCGCACCGGCGGCCATGCGTACCGCCATTCCCGAGGCCAACATCGGGTTGGCCATGCTCGCCTCCCTCGGCTTCACCTTCCCGTTGAACGTGATCGTCGGCATCCCGCTCTATCACCAGGCCATTCAGTGGGCGGCCGGCTAGCTCGAGCAAGGCGCAGCGAGCCTTCGGCATCCGCCATGGCTCGCTGCATCTCAGCCTTTGGCTTATGACTGGCAACGCCTATCTCTGCGGCTCTTTCGCCCACCGTCTCACCGGCTATGTTGATAAGGACGATCCAACCTTTAGGCGCGCCCCTCTTCGACATTCGTAGAACGCTCCAAAGCTGCACTTTACGTTAACGTCAACCTCGCCTAGTCTAGTACCATTCATCTATTGCGCTGCGAGCTGCGCCTGCGCGGTCCGCATCATAGACAGCTGGTCTATCACTGACACTAGGGAGTTCCGCCGCCATGTTCACGTCCTACAAGCCCCTCGACTTCGGCCTCGATGACGAACTCAACATGCTGCGCGACCACGTGAACGCCTTCGCCCGCGACGAGATCGCCCCACGCGCCGCCGAGATCGATGAGAAGAACGAATTTCCCAACGACCTGTGGCGCAAGTTCGGCGACATGGGCCTGCTCGGCATCACCGTGCCGGACGAGGACGGCGGCAGCGGCATGGGCTACCTGGCGCACTGCATCGCCATGGAAGAGATCTCGCGGGCCAGCGCTTCGGTGGGCCTTTCCTACGGTGCCCACTCCAACCTGTGCGTGAACCAGCTCAAGATCAACGCCAGTGCCGAACAGAAGGCCAAGTACCTGCCCAAGCTGATCAGCGGCGAACATGTCGGCGCACTGGCGATGTCCGAGCCGGGCGCGGGCTCCGACGTAGTCTCGATGAAACTGCGCGCGCGCCGGGACGGTGACACGTACCTTCTCAACGGCAACAAGATGTGGATCACCAACGGCCCCGATGCCGACGTGCTGGTGGTCTACGCCAAGACCGATCCGGACGCCGGCTCCAAGGGCATCACGGCCTTCATCATCGAGAAAGGGATGCCCGGCTTCTCCACCGCCCAAAAGCTCGACAAGCTGGGTATGCGCGGCTCCAACACCTGCGAGCTGGTGTTCCAGGACTGCGAAGTGCCCGCCGAGAACGTGTTGGGTCAGGAAGGCAAGGGCGTACGCGTGCTGATGAGCGGCCTGGACTACGAGCGCACCGTGCTCGCCGCCGGCCCCATCGGCATCATGCAGGCCGCCATGGACGTGGTAGTGCCCTACATCCACGAGCGCAAGCAGTTCGACCAGTCCATCGGCGAGTTCCAGCTGGTGCAGGGCAAGATCGCCGACATGTACACCACGCTCAACGCCTGCCGCGCCTACCTCTACACCGTGGCCGCCGCCTGCGACCGCGGCCAGACCTCTCGCAAGGACGCCGCCGGTGTGATTCTCTACTGCGCCGAGAAGGCCACCCAGGTGGCCCTGGACGCCATCCAGCTGCTCGGCGGCAACGGCTACATCAACGAGTACCCCACCGGGCGCCTGCTGCGCGACGCCAAGCTGTACGAGATCGGCGCCGGCACCAGCGAGATCCGCCGGATGCTTATCGGCCGCGAAATTTTTACTGAATCGGCATAACCGAAGACGGAAGAGCGAAGAGGAAAGAGGGAAGAAAAGAAGTCGGAGCCACCAGGCGTTGCCGAGCGAAGAGGTTTTCTTATCTCTTCCTTCTTATCTCTTCCCTCTTGCCAAATTCCCAGCAAATCGCGTGCCGAGTCACGCGAGCCAGTTCAGGAACCGAAACATGTCCATCCTGACAACCCAAATCAATCCGCGCAGCAACGGCTTCCAGGCCAACGAGAAGGCCATGCGCCACGAGGTGATGAAGCTGCGCGAGCTGACCGCGGCGATCAGCCAGGGCGGCGGCGAGAAGGCCCGTGCCCGGCACGAATCGCGCGGCAAGCTGTTCGTGCGCGACCGCATCGACCACCTGATCGACGAAGGCTCGCCCTTCCTCGAATTCTCGGCGTTGGCCGCGCATGAGGTCTACGAGAGCGCCGTGCCCGCCGCCGGCGTGGTCACCGGCATCGGCCGTGTGAGTGGCGTGGAATGCGTGATCGTCGCCAACGACGCCACCGTCAAGGGCGGCACCTATTACCCGCTCACGGTGAAGAAGCACATCCGCGCCCAGGAGATCGCCCGCAAGCACCGCCTGCCGTGCCTCTACCTGGTCGACTCCGGCGGTGCCTTCCTACCCCGCCAGGACGAAGTGTTCCCCGACCGCGACCACTTCGGGCGCATCTTCTACAATCAGGCCACCCTCTCCGCCGAAGGCATCCCGCAGATCGCCGTGGTCATGGGTTCGTGCACCGCCGGCGGCGCCTACGTGCCGGCCATGGCCGACGAGTCGATCATCGTCAAGCAGCAGGGCACCATCTTCCTCGGCGGCCCGCCGCTGGTGAAGGCGGCTACCGGCGAGAGCATCAGCGCCGAGGACCTGGGCGGCGCCGACGTACATGCCAAGGTGAGCGGCGTGGCCGATCACTACGCCGAGAACGACGCCCACGCCCTGCAACTCGCCCGCGCCTGCGTGTCGCGGCTGAACTGGCAGAAGCGCGGCCAGCTCAAGAGGCAGGAGCCGAAGCCGCCCAAGCTCGATCCCAGCGAGATTTACGGCATCGTCGGCACCGACCTCAAGAAACCGTTCGACGTGCGCGAAGTGATCGGCCGCATCGTCGACGACTCCGACTTCGACGAGTTCAAGCGCTACTACGGCGACACCCTGGTCACCGGCTTCGCCCACATCCACGGCTACCCGGTGGGCATTGTCGCCAACAACGGCGTGCTGTTCTCCGAATCCGCAGTGAAGGGCGCCCACTTCATCGAACTGTGCGCCCAGCGCAAGATCCCGCTGGTGTTCCTGCAGAACATCACCGGCTTCATGGTCGGCTCCAGGTACGAGCACGAAGGCATTGCCAAGCACGGCGCCAAGCTCGTCACCGCCGTGGCCTGCGCCAAGGTACCCAAGTTCACCGTGCTGATCGGCGGCAGCTTCGGCGCCGGCAACTACGGCATGTGCGGCCGCGCCTATGAGCCCAACCTGCTGTTCATGTGGCCCAACGCGCGCATCTCGGTGATGGGCGGTGAACAGGCCGCCGGTGTGCTGGCCCAGGTCAAGCGCGAGCAGTACGAGCGTGAAGGCCGCGAGTGGAGCAAGGAAGAGGAAGAAGCCTTCAAGCAGCCCACCCGCGAGCAGTACGAGCACCAGGGGCACCCCTATTACGCCAGTGCGCGGCTATGGGACGACGGCGTGATCGACCCGGCCCAGACCCGCGACGTGCTGGGGCTGTCGCTTGCCGCCGCCATGAATGCCGAGGTCGAAGAGACCAAGTTCGGCGTGTTCCGGATGTGAGGTCGCCATGACACAGACATATTCGAACCTGAACATCGACGATCGCGGCGTCGCCCGGCTGACGCTGAACCGTCCCGACGTACACAACGCCTTCGACGACAGTCTGATCGCCGAACTCAACGTGCATCTCGACAAGCTTCACGACGCTGCCCGCCACGGCGAGGTGCGCGTGGTGGTGCTGGGCTCCGAGGGCAAGAGTTTCTCCGCCGGCGCCGATCTGAACTGGATGAAGCGCATGGTGGAGTACGACTTCGAAGGCAACCTGGCCGACTCGCGCAAGCTCGCGAAGCTGATGCATGGCCTGGACACCCTGCCCTGCCCCACCGTGTGCCGCGTGCAGGGCGCCGCCTTCGGCGGCGCCGTGGGGCTGGCCGCCTGCTGCGACATCGTGATTGCCAGCGAGAAAGCCAAGTTCTGCCTCTCCGAGGTCAAGATCGGCCTCTCGCCGGCGGTAATCAGCCCCTACGTGCAGCGCGCCCTGGGCTCGCGCCAGATGCGCCGCTACGCGCTGACCGCCGAAGTGATCGACGCCGACCAGGCGCTGGAGCTGGGCCTGGCCCATCAGATCGTCGGTCACGACGCCATCGACGAGGCGGTCGAGGCGATGATCGCGACCCTGCTGGTCGGCTCGCCCCAGGCCCAGCGCGCCACCAAGGCGCTGCTGGCCGAAGTGGCCCGCGACGGTGACAGCAAGGCCACCCGCGAGCACACCTGCCGCGTGATCAGTGAGCTGCGCGTGAGCGCCGAAGGTCAAGAAGGCCTGACCAGCTTCTTCGAGAAGCGCCGCCCCGCCTGGGCCGACGACAACACGCATTCCTCGGAGCGCCGCTCATGAGCCAGACCGATTCCCGCACCACGCCCTTCGACACCCTGCTGGTGGCCAACCGCGGCGAGATCGCCTGCCGCGTGATGCGCACCGCCCGCGCCATGGGCCTGCGCACCGTGGCCGTGTACTCGGATGCCGACGCCAACGCGCGCCACGTGCGCGAAGCCGACGAGGCCGTGCGCCTGGGCCCGGCCGCCGCCCGCGAGAGCTACCTCAACGTGGAAGCCGTGGTGGAAGCCGCCAAGCGCACCGGCGCCGGCGCTATCCACCCCGGCTACGGCTTCCTCTCCGAGAACGGTGCCTTCGTCGAGGCGCTGGACGCCGCCGGCATCACCTTCGTCGGCCCGCCCGCCTCGGCGATCGCCGCCATGGGCGACAAATCCGCCGCCAAGGCGCGCATGGCCAACGCCGGCGTGCCGCTGGTGCCGGGCTACCACGGCGACGACCAGGACGACGCCCTGCTGCGCCGCGAAGCCGACAAGATCGGCTACCCGGTGCTGCTCAAGGCCAGCGCCGGCGGCGGCGGCAAGGGCATGCGCGTGGTGGAGAGCGGTGAGAACTTCCAGGCTGCGCTGGACGGCTGTCGCCGCGAATCCCAGGCCGCCTTCGGCGACACCCGCATGCTGATCGAGAAGTACCTGACCCAGCCGCGCCACGTCGAGGTTCAGGTGTTCTGCGACAGCCACGGCAACGGCGTCTACCTGTTCGAACGCGACTGCTCGGTGCAGCGCCGCCACCAGAAGGTGCTCGAAGAAGCCCCCGCCCCCGGTATGACCGCCGAGCTGCGCCGCGAGATGGGCGAAGCCGCCGTACGCGCCGCCAAGGAGATCGGCTACGTGGGCGCCGGTACCGTCGAGTTCTTATTAGACAAAGATGGGTCGTTCTACTTCATGGAGATGAACACCCGCCTGCAGGTGGAACACCCCGTTACCGAGATGATCACCGGCCAGGACCTGGTCGAGTGGCAGCTGCGCGTGGCCATGGGCGAAGCCCTTCCGCTCCAGCAGGACGAGCTGACCATTACCGGCCACAGCTTCGAGGCACGCCTCTACGCCGAAGACCCGGAGCAGGACTTCCTGCCCGCCACCGGCAAGCTCGAGCGCTTCGCCATGGACCTCAAGGGTGCCGGTCTCGATCCTGAACGGGTACGCCTGGACAGCGGTGTGGACACCGGCGATGTGGTCTCGATGCATTACGACCCCATGCTCGCCAAGCTGATCGTCCACGGCGACGACCGCGACCAGGCGCTCTCCACCCTCAACCGGGCGCTGGCCGCGCTGGACGTGCAGGGCGTGGTCACCAACCGCGCCTTCCTGCAGCGGCTGGCCACGCACCCCGCCTTCCGCAATGCGGAGCTGGACACCCGCTTCATCGAGAAGAACGAAGCCACTCTCTTCGCCCCCAAGCAGTACACCATCGAAGAGTACGCCGGCGCCGCCCTGATCGGCCTCAACCAGCTTGCCCGCGAGTGCGAGAGCGACTCCCCTTGGGACCGCCACGACGGCTTCCGCCTCAACGCCCCGCACACCATCCGCATCTCGCTTTGCGACCCGGCCCATGTGCAGAACGAAGCGAGCGTGGTGGTCGTGGAAGGCACCCGGGCCAGCGGCGCGGACCCGTGGGACCTGACCATTGGCGGCGAAACCCTCACCGCCCGCCTGCAGCACCTGGAGGGCGACGCCGTGGCCGTCACCCTTAACGGCCATCGCCGCCGCCTGCAGGCCCGGCGCGACGGTAACGTCGTCGTCATGGTCGATCCGCGTGGCGAAACCCGCCTGTTCTGGCGCCGCATCGACGCCATCGACCACGGCCACCACGAAACCGAATCGACCCTCACCGCACCGATGCACGGCACCGTGGTCGCACTGCTGGTGGAAGCCGGTCAGAAGGTGGAGAAAGGCATGCCGCTGATGGTCATGGAAGCCATGAAGATGGAACACACCATGACCGCCCCCGCCGACGGCCACGTGGAAAGCTTCCACTTCAACGCCGGCGATACGGTGGGACAAGGCGATGTACTGCTCGAGTTTGCTCCCACCGAGTAAGATTGGAGCGGAAACGAGAGCGTCAAGGCAAGTGCGCCGAGAGTAGCGGCGCCGGGAGCTGCCGTGAGCGAAGCTCATTTTTCAGGATGAAAAATGGAGCGCCCAGGGAGGGGTTCACAGCGATCTTCGCGAAAGGCAGCCCCCGGATCAGCCGCGGGCAAGGCCACCGGTCGCGTGCCGTGTACAGGATAGGAGAAAATTCGAATGGCATTTCCCAAGCACGTGCGCCTGGTCGAGGTCGGCCCCCGCGACGGGCTGCAGAACGAACCCAACCCGATCGACACGGCCACCAAGCTGGAACTGATCGACCGCCTGGTTGCCGCCGGCCTCAAGTACATCGAAGCGGCCAGCTTCGTCTCACCCAAGTGGGTGCCGCAGATGGCCGACCATCGCGACGTGATGACCGGCCTCACGCGTCGCCAAGGCGTCACCTATGCCGCCCTTACCCCTAACCTCAAGGGGCTGGAAGCGGCACTGGCGTGCGGCGTGGAGGAAGTGGCGGTCTTCGGCGCAGCTTCAGAGGCCTTCTCGCAGAAGAACATCAACTGCTCCGTGGCCGAATCCCTGGAGCGCTTCGCCCCGGTGCTGGAGCGAGCCAGAGAGGCAAACGTGCGAGTGCGCGGCTACGTCTCCTGCGTGCTCGGCTGCCCCTACGAAGGCGAGATCGCCCCGGTCAAGGTCGCTGATGTATCGAAAGCACTCTACGAGATGGGCTGCTACGAAGTCTCGCTGGGCGACACCATCGGCGTCGGTACCCCGCTCGCCGCCAAGCGCATGATCGAAGCCGTGAGCCGCGACATTCCCATGGACAAGCTCGCCGCCCACTTCCACGACACCTACGGCCAAGCAATCGCCAACCTCTACGCCGTGCTGGAAGAAGGCATCAGCGTGGTGGACAGCTCCGTCGCCGGCCTCGGCGGCTGCCCCTACGCCAAGGGCGCCTCCGGCAACGTGGCCAGTGAAGACGTCGTCTACCTGCTCAACGGCCTGGGCATCGACACCGGCATCGACCTCGACAAGCTCGCCGACACCGGTACCTGGATCACCCAGACCATCGGCCGACCGAACCGCTCCAAGGTCGGCGTGGCGCTGGCGGCTAAGTAATCAGGTGATAGAAACGAAAAGCCCCTGAGCCAGGTGACTGGCTTGGGGGCTTTGTCGTTCCCCAAACAAATTTCTACTCTCTATCTTTGATGAAGTCGATGAAAGCTCGCAAAGGTGTAGGCACCAATCTTCGGCCGGTGTAGCATAAATTAGGCCCGTTGAAGGAAGGCCACCATGGCTCCAGTACCGGATCGAGCTGCCCGCTATTTAGATAAGGCTGCAACCACTGCACAACAAGTTGAATAACGCTGCCAGCAACCGCTGCCTCGACAGCAAGTTCAACACCACGACCGATACTTACGGTCAAAGGTCCGGATGGTTATATTTCGAGCAACTCCCCGTCTTTCTCAAACTCCAGGAAGTCGCCGCCAAATTAAGAAAGCACCCAGCCAAGCAAGGGTATTCCAACAGGTCGCGCGGATGTTCTGATTGGCCCAGCCTATCCAGTAAAGTGATTGATGCGGCCGTTGCAAAACGTTGTTGTCGTGGACCGATTGGCATCGCAGTCATGTCCTGCTCAAGCCGTTCAACATAGCGAACACCAGCATCGAAACCGACCTCGATAACGTCTCCGGTCCTTGAAGGAAGAGCGCATTTGGCAATATCGGTTCGAGTCGTTGGGCTAGGCCCGAGCAGTCATCAGCCGCTGGATACAGCACTAGAGTCACATCAGCTGTTGGGCTGTGTGGCACACCGGGCACACCCGGCATTAGCTGCGTAGGTGTGCAGAAACCAAGGGGCATTACACCTGCAAAAGGCCGGGTCGAAGTCACTAATTATTTGTAGTGTAACAATTTTTTGAATTATAGCCAAATGGGCAATGAATAAGACTTAAACAGCCATGGTCTAAGGGTGATGAGACGGTATAGTTAATCCAGTAGATACCGTCTTGCAGACTTTCTGGAGTCATCAAGCAACCGTGATGACCCTTATACTTACATAGACGGATAGTCCTAAGACCAGCACGACCGGCAAACAGCACGCCCTACTGTTCAGCGCAAGGAGATTGGTTCACATGGATAATCATGATTACCGATTCAAGCCTTACACCCGCAACAGTATTAAAAGCGCACCGCAATGGAAACTATTAACGCCGTCACAGCAAGAGTCGGTTCTTGCAGTTTCACGCGTTCTACCTTTTCGAGTCAATGCTTACGTTTTAGATGAACTTATTGACTGGAGCAACATTCCAGATGATCCCATTTTCCGCCTAACGTTTCCGCATCGCGAAATGCTGCGAACTGAAGAGTATGAATTACTTTGCAATATTGAAAGTGGGCGTTCCGCAGGAAGCGAGGGGGAGCTCATAAAACGTATTCGAATGAATATGAATCCCCATCCTGCTGGGCAGCTTACACACAACGTCCCCTATCTTTATGGACAGCCTATCAAGGGTCTACAGCATAAATATCGGGAAACCGTGCTTTTCTTTCCAAGTGCAGGTCAGACCTGTCATGCATATTGCACGTTTTGCTTTCGCTGGCCGCAGTTCGTTGGTATGAACGAACTTAAATTCGACGCAAAAGATGCTCGGGCTCTTGTTGACTATTTGAAGGTTCACAAGGAGGTGACGGATGTTCTTATTACCGGTGGCGACCCGATGATAATGAATGCTCGTTCTCTGGCTGGCTACATTGAGCCTTTGTTGTCGGCTGATCTTTCTCATATACAGAATATTCGCATCGGCACAAAGTCCGTCGCGTACTGGCCACAACGCTTCGTTAGCGATCCCGATGCAGATGATGTCATGCGGCTGTTTGAAAAAGTCGTTGCATCAGGAAAGAATCTTGCTGTGATGGGGCATTACAACCATCCCGCCGAATTGCGCCCGGCGATAGCTCAACAAGCTGTTCGCAATATCATCGCTACCGGTGCAACGGTCCGAATGCAAGCACCGTTGATTCGCCATATTAATGAAGACCCAGCAGGTTGGGCAGAGCTCTGGACTGCCGGTGTAAAGCTCGGAGCGACTCCCTATTATATGTTCGTCGAGCGAGACACTGGGCCTCGAAGCTACTTTGAGGTGCCACTGGTCAAGGCTTATGAAGTCTTTCAGCAGGCTTATCAGCAGGTGTCGGGCCTAGCGCGGACAGTTCGCGGACCATCAATGAGCGCTCATCCTGGAAAGGTGGTGATAGACGGAATCGTAAAGTTGGCCGGTGAGAAAGTATTCGCGCTGCAGTTCTTACAGGCGAGAAATCCTAATTGGGTGCGCCGGCCTTTTTACGCACGCTTTGATCCGCATGCAACTTGGCTAGACCAACTACGGCCAGCATTTGGCGAGTCACGTTTCTTTTTTGAGCAGGAAGCTCATGCCGAGGTCAGCAGTATCATTTCCTCCTCGGCTTGGGATGACTCAACTATTTCTAGTACAAGCAATAGTGGCGTCGATAAACGCGCTTCTGTCTCGTGAGGAATTGATATGGATTCGTCAATCTTTGAGGTATATGCGCTTCGCTACGCAATGCATGAGGGTCGCAAAGCCAGTGAGAATTTCTTATTCCACGAGGACCAACATAGCAGTCCGATGCCTTTGTCCTTTTACCTGTGGGCAATTAAGGGCCTTGGTCGCACTGTTGTTGTCGACACGGGATTCGACGAGAGTATGGCCCGCAAAAGAGGTAGGACGTTTTTGCATAGTCCGAAAGACCTACTCTCCGACATCGGCATCAAGGCCGAAGATGTCACTGACGTGATCATCACGCATATGCACTATGACCACTGTGGCAATCTTGGACTGTTCCCAAAAGCCAAATATCACATACAAGAAGCTGAGATGGCTTACTGCACAGGTCGCTCAATGACCTATTCGCTTCTACGGAGGCCGTTCGAGTCGAAAAATATCAAAGATGCTATTGATTGCCTCTTCCAAGACAGATTGATCGTCCATGATGGAGACGTTGATCTTGGGGATGGTATCCGCTTGCATAACGTTGGGGGGCACACGAAGGGCATGCAGATCGTCAGCATCCCAACCCAGCGAGGGAACATCGTTCTCGCCAGCGATGCTGCCCATTTCTGGGAAAACATTAACCTACGAAGCCCTTTTCCAATCGTTGTGGACGTCCAGCAAATGTTCGCTGCTTATGACGTCATGGAGTGCTTGGCGGATGGCCCCTTTCACGTCATCCCCGGACACGACCCGAAGGTGCTTGAGATATTTCCGCGTCTTCCCAATAATGCGGATATTGCCATATTGCATGCGGAGCCTGTAGAAAATCATGGGTTGAGCCCGATTGCTAAAGGAGGGAACAAAGAGGCTGCAACGGTCAGTCGGATTGCCATCGTGGGGATGGGGCCGCGGGGCATAAGCGTGCTCGAAAAACTCATCAAGTATATTGAGGAGGTCAGTCTAGACGGCCAAGAAGTAGAAATCATGATGATTGATCCAGGCCCCTGTGGTGAAGGCGCTCATTCTTCAGATCAGCACGAGGATCTACTGATCAATACCGTGGCTTCACAGATCAGTATTTTCGGGCTTAATAGTCTGGTTAACGGGGCCCACGGCCCGTCACTTACTGAATGGGCGCGGCAAGCTGGGTATCGCCGCATCGGTAACCGCTATCGCATATCTAACTCCGGTGAAGGTGAAGCAATTAGCGACGCGGACTATCTTCCAAGAAGATTGTTGGGTCAGTATTTGGGGTGGGCGTTCGAGCAAATGACACGTTCTCTACCGGAACGAATCCAAATTAGGCACATCCGCCGTCGCGTTTTTGATCTTCGAAAGATAGACGACGAAACCTTTTTGCTTGAACTCGACGAAGGGACCCAACTCCTTGCGAATTACATAGTTCTTGCCACTGGTCATGGAACTCGGTCGCCCACGGAAACTGATCTCAAGTACCAATCGTTTGCCAGCACAGCTGAAAATATTAATCCGAGTGCTGCTTATTACAGATCGCCATACCCCACTGAAAACCTGGCCACTATCCATGAGAGGGCGTGCGTTGCCATCCAAGGACTTGGACTGACTGCCTACGATGTGATTTCCTCCCTTACCAGTGCACGTGGCGGATGGTTTCGCGAAACCAAAGACCGACTCGAATACATACCGTCCGGAAACGAACCCAGAATACTGCTTGTCTCTCGCAACTGCTTGCCATTTGCTGCAAGGGGGATCAACCAGAAAGGATTGACTGGAAGCCACCAGGCGGCATTCTTTACGCTAAAATCTGTTGACTCTCTACGCCATACCGCGATCGTTGCTCGTGGTAGCCCTCGTCTGAACTACGAACATGAAGTGCTACCACTCATTAAGCTAGAGATGGCTTATGCTTACCGCTTGGCCCTACAAGATGGAAAGGTCGACCCCGCAGAGTTCGTGCCATCCGACGAGGAATGCGAGGCTATAGATAGATTGCTTGATCCGCTCGCATACGAGAAGTTTTCGTCGCTAGAGCACTTTCGCGACTACTTCCGTCGGCAGGTCGAAGAGGATCTCAGGCATGCCTGTCTCGGGAACCTAACTAGCCCAGTCAAAGCGGCAGCTGATGTGCTTCGAGATACACGCGAAGCCTTGCGTGCTGCAGTGGAGTTTGGCGGCCTTACCCCTTCATCTCACCGTGTTTTCGTTGAGTCCTTCGTTCCAACAGCGAACAGAATTTCTTTCGGGCCACCCAAGCAGCGAAACGCCGAACTGTTAGCACTGATGGAAGCTGGAGTACTAAGCGTAGCCGGCGGCCCTGGCAATGAAATTGAGTTGGATCGCGAGCGCGGGCAGTTTTGCATCGTTAGCCGGTTAGGAAAGGAACCAGCACGAGACTATGCTGATGTGCTGATTTCAGCCCGTCTAGATGTGTACTCACCGCTTACGGACTCCAGTCCTCTATCCAATAATTTGCTGGCTAGCGGCATCGCCCGGCCTTACCTCAACGGCGACTATCATCCAGGCGGGCTCGACATTAGCCAGGATCTCAAAGTCATTGACTCAAAGGGCTGCGTTCACGACCGCCTCTGGGCGATCGGAATCCCGATTGAAGGCCCGCATTTTTATACTCATGCCCTGCCGCGCTCCTCTAAAGCGTCCCGGTTTTCTCTCGACGCTGAGCAGTGTGCTCTGCAGATAGTGGAAGTGCTTTCACGCAGACATGCCTCGCCTTCGGTAAAGAATCAGATGGAAGAGGAGCATAAGAAAAAGCACCAGTTACAACCGGCTCGCACCGAGGAAGCCACTAAGAAAATTGCTTGATAACCCATCGCTTACTATCGATAAGCGCAATAAGAGGGCTCCGAAATGAAAACGTACCGGCCGTCCCACACTATTGATAAACCGTTGCCGGCCCTACATGAGTTGCACCCCTGCTTGGCTGCCCTCACGTTGTCGTTGGCATCTGCAGTGGCATTGGGCATCACGCGGTTTTCCTATGGTCTGTTACTACCGCCAATGCGAGAGGACCTTAACTGGAGCTACACTCTAGCGGGGTCTCTGAACACAAGTAACGCTGTAGGATATTTGGCCGGTGCGTTGCTTGCGCCCTTGGTATTGCGCTGGATTGGCGTGTCACGCTTGCTGACATTGAGCACCGTGTTAGCTGGTATCTTCATGCTCCTATCGGGTACCACTTTGGTAGCTGATGTGCTTCTTGTCTTGCGGGTATGCTCAGGGGTGGTGAGTTCCTTTATTTTTATAGCAGGAGGTGTATTGGCTTCCAGAATCAGTTCGATGCACTCTAAGCGCTCTGGCCTCCTATTAGGTATTTACTATGGCGGCACAGGGTTGGGAATTGTACTGTCTTCATTATTAATCCCTGTGCTTTTAAACGCTGCCCAAGTATATGGGCATGCCCATGCGTGGCAATGGACCTGGTACGGGCTAGGCCTGCTTTGCTTTGTCGCAGCTGGGCTGATGGCACCGCTGGCTAAGGCGATCAGCAGCAGTCCGGGTAGCTCAACCCAGCGCCACCAATACGATCTGCGTCGCTTCAGCTGGGCGTTAGGGGGCTACTTCCTATTTGGGGTGGGCTGCATTGGGTACATGACTTTTGTGGTCGCGTTGCTGAAAGAGCAACAGATGCAACCCTGGCTCATAACTCTTTTTTATTCAGTATTGGGTGTTGCTGTGATGGCTTCTTCTCGCCTTTGGGCGGGTTTGTTAAGCCGATACAAAGGTGGTCAAGCGCTAGCCATCCTGAACGCGGTTTTGGCAGGCGCGACACTTTTACCAATCCTAGCTGGTTCTGTGCCATTGGCATTCTTATCAGGACTGGTGTTCGGTGGCGTCTTCATGTCCGTCGTCGCTTCAACAACAGCCTTGGTGCGGCACAACCTGGATGAACAATACTGGTCGGCCGCTATAAGCGCTTTTACTGTGGTTTTTGCATTCGGTCAGATTATCGGACCGCTGCTTGTTGGTTGGTTGGCTGATGGACCTGGTGGACTAGAGCAAGGACTCGCTGTATCAGCTGGTGCATTGGCTGTTGGCGCCCTTTTGGCCTGGCGGCAAAAGCCACTGAAGTAAACGGCTCGAATAATATCGCATAAAATAAGAGAGACTTCCATGAAAGAACATACAGGCGGATGCTTGTGCGGTGCAGTGAGATACGCTTTTACCGGTGAGCCTCGATTTGTCTCATTATGCCACTGCACGCATTGTCAAAAGCTAAGTGGCGGAAGTTATACAATCAATCTCCTTATACAAGAACAAGACTTTAAGCAACAGGGAGCAACCGCGTTGTTTGAAGACAGTGGTGATAGTGGACACCCAGTGCAGCGCCATTTTTGCGGAGACTGTGGATCACACATCTTTGCAAAAATTTCATCAGCTCCAGGAAAAATCGTGCTAAAGGGAGGGACTCTCGATCACCCCAACGACTTTACCCCGCAAGCTGAAATATATACATGTCGAGCTTCTGAGTGGCTGTTGCCTGTTGAGAAGACGCAACGCTTTGATCTAGGCATATAATCCAGCCGGCTATGCGCCGGGTTTATAAGCGACGAATCTGAAATGAATAAGGAGATTGTAATGAACGAAGCCCAGTATGATGAAGAATTAAAGTCCGCGCTTACCGCTGCTGTTGGAACGACTTACGTACAAGGTGGCATCAAGCGTACCGTCCTACAAAAAGCGCAGTTTCCCGAGGGCTACACTATCAATTTTAATTTGATTGAAGTTCCGGCGGGGAATAGCGCAGCTCCTCATGTCCATCCTGGTTTGGAAATTACCTATGTGCTTGAAGGCGAGTTCGATCTCGTTACACAAGGCAAGCCGGACCGCCGTTTTACTCCAGGTATGTCTTACATGGTCTCTGATCAAGATGTTCACTACGCCAGGGTGTTGAGTGATATTCCAATGAAACTACTTTGTGTTTTTGTCAACAAGGAAAGCGAACCGGTTGCCCGAGTAGTCGGAAAGGCAGAGGCGCGTTAGTAGGTAGATCCCAAAAACCTGCCAATACGGCAGGTTTTTGGGCAATTTGTTACGAGTCATCCGGATAACGGATTCACCGTACGGAGTGCTAACATGATTCTGCACGACTACTTTCGATCCTCGTCCGCTTTCAGGGTTCGCATTGCTTTGAATATTAAAGGAATCGGTTATGAAACTAAAGTCCAGGACCTAGATCAACAGTCCAATCGATCAAAGGGTTATTTAAGAGTGAATGGCTTCGGATTGATACCTGCTTTAGAAGATGGCGAAGTGCGTATTGCCCAATCAGGAGCTATCATCGAGTACCTTGAGGAAAAGTATTCCAGCCCGGCCTTGCTGCCTCTTGATCCAGCTGGGCGAGCCCGGGTCAGAAGCCTTTTTTATCAAATTGTATGCGATACCCATCCTCTCACGACTCGGAGAGTGGCTAGTTACCTCCAGCAGAATATTAATGCGACACAAAACGATGTTAGCATGTGGAAGTTGGCTTGGCTGCGTGACGGGCTTATGGGTATGGAGGAGGTGCTCGCTTCTAACTCCACCGGTGATTTTTGCCACGGTAACCAGCCCACACTTGCTGACATCGGGCTGGCTCCTCAAGTCTATTCGGCATTATCGCTGGGTCTGCGGCTTGACGACATGCCGACCGTCTCTCGGATTTACTCGATGTGCTTAGAGCTTCCCGCTTTTCAAAGGGCGCATCCGGACAACTGCTGAGATCAGCGACTACAGAGGGAAGCAGCACCGTGCGGAAGATGACTAATGAGTATCGTGCAGGTGCCTACAGTGCCACACTTGTTTAACTCCCTGGCCAGACTCCAAAACATTGTTGCGCTCATTGTTGCGCTCCGGATCAGACGTCGAAGCGTGCCCATAACCCAGCGCGGCTTAGCAAGCACGTAATTCACCGTAGGTAGGGCGGCGATCGGTATGGGGTCCGTCATTATGCGAGTCCAATCGACGAAGCCGATCTATAAGACGAGTTAGAGCTGGCTCGGCCGGCCTGTCCCTCAGAAGTAAATATGTCGACAGTCGATATTGTGGGTCAGCAAGTGGTCGGCTGCGAATAAGGGTATCCCGGCTGGTTTGCATCTGCGACTCACCAATCAGTGCCAAAGCATAGCCAGCCGAAACCAAAGACATCATCAGGCTAAACGAAGCTACACGTTGCACAGGTAGTGGTAGTCCCAGAGAGTTCTGTAGAAAAAGCTTTTCAATTTGAGCGTTGTAGCCTGCGCAGCTTTCTGCATGCCCTAGCAGAAGCGGGTACCTCAACACATCTTCGGCACGAATCTGTTTGTAGGCTAGTAACGGATGATCAACAGGCATAGCGACATGCAATGGCTCTGTCCATGCCAGCTCAGTACGCAATCCATGGTTACGGTCGCTACTTTGGCAAAGTCCGCAATCGTAAAGATCATCGCTTAAGCCCTTGACCTGATGAGCAAGCGATACTTCGTCAAAATGGATTCCCAGGTCAGGCTCTTCCAGACAAGTCAGAGCGACCAACGAAGCGAGCCTAGGGGTAGAAATCCCATCCGACAGCGCAATACGCAACCTTCCATCGCAACCTGCCGCTGCGGCACGTATCCCGTCGCGTGCCTGCTCCAAAAGTAAAAAAACCCGCGGGGCCTGCTGAAGCAACGAGGCGCCAGCTGCCGTCAAGCGCGTGCTACGCGTCGTACGAGTGAAAAGTTGTGCACCAACGTCTTCCTCAAGCTCCTTGATCGTCCTCGAAAGAGGAGATTGGTCTATGTGTAGCTTCTCTGCGGCTCGTGTGAAGTGCAATTCATTAGCCACAGCCAGGAAACAGCGCAGGTGTCTAAGCTCCATCACGATGTCCTTTGTCAGCAACCTAGTGCCAAGCTACGTGGGCTTGCGCAGTCTCAGCAATTGTCTAAAATGACAAAATAGATTCCATTTAGGACACTGCTTATGCAATTCGCAATCGCCGTACCGAAAGGGGCTCTTGCTGCCAGCGTTGGTGCTACGCTGGATGTTTTGACGGTGGCAAGCCGCTGTGCATGCGCTCAAGGGAAGCCACCACTCACGTGGGGAGTGTTTTCTACTCAGAGACAGGTAGCGCTTTCAGCGGGCATGACTCTGCCTGCTCTGCCTCTCGAAGAAGTGAGGAACTTCTCGAATGCGATATTGGTGATTCCAGGCATTGGGCTGGATCATCCAGCACTCAACGCCGAAGCCGATATAGTGGATCGCTTCCGTGATTCTAATATTTGGCAAAGACTGCTTTTGGCAGATGCACATGTGTTCGCAAAGCTGGCACGTGCCCATCATGATGCTGGAGGTGCGGTCGCTGCGTCTTGCTCTGGTGTTTTGCTATTGGCTCAGGCTGGCATTCTTGATAGCCGAACAGTAACAACCCACTGGAGACTCGGCGGATTCTTCCAGAAACACTTTCCTAAGGTGAAAGTCGACACCCGACAGATGCTTATCGATGACAAGAACGTCATCAGCGCCGGTGCTGCTATGGCGCAGATGGACCTCATGCTTTACCTAATCCGTAAGCAGGTGGGGCGTAATATTGCCGATATGGCAATGAAATATTTTCTAATTGACTGCCGTCCCACTCAAGCCCGCTACAGGGTATGGGACCACTTACGGTCGGGTGAAGACGACGTGACTTCCCGTTTCGAAACGCTGATTGAAACTAGCTTGCCGGATGTGCCTACGATCGCTGAGGCAGCAAAAATTTTAAATCTAACCCATCGAACCTTGGCTAGGCGCATCGTTAAAGCAACAGGCTCAAGCCCTCAAGTGCTTATCAATACAGTCCGTATGCGTCATGCCCATCGCTTGCTGGCTACCGGTAGTCTCACGCTAGATGAAATTGCATACCGTGTCGGATATGCCAATGTTTCGTCGCTTTGGAAGTTGACACTTAAGATGGAGCAGACAACTCCGGCATCGCTTAAGCGAAAGGTATCGGTCCCGGGTGAGTAACTACTCGTTTGGTAAATAATTCTGGTTTTTGGGTTTGCCATTCTTTCATCGCTGCAATCGCTGATAGGTAGTATAGAGTCTTCTGCGGCTCTCGCACTGCCGTTAACGCTGGAAGAAGTGTTGCTCCACGTAAGAAGGAAGTCAGGTAAACGGCAAAAAATACTGCTTAACTCTAGGGAGCCCACGGGGTGTGGGGTCAGACGGATTTCATTACTGCACACATCTCATGCCTATTGACACCTGCATCAATACAGGTACATTGATACATGAGAGGCTTTCTCTCAAACACATAAGGAAAACCACCATGGCTCTTAAACCAGGTCCAAAGCCAACTGCCAAGTCAACAGGAAAACTTGATCAACGCCGACGTGATAATAAAAACACTCCGGGAAATACTCCGGAATTAAAACCTAGCAAATCCTCAAAAAATTGGCCTCCTGATTAATGACAAAAGCTACCGTGATGGTAGCTTTTTAATTATATCGTACGAAGTGACCAGCGTGAAGATATACGCCGCGGGCC
Organism: Billgrantia pellis; assembly: GCF_008297955.1. Classification (GTDB taxonomy): domain Bacteria; phylum Pseudomonadota; class Gammaproteobacteria; order Pseudomonadales; family Halomonadaceae; genus Halomonas; species Halomonas pellis. The sequence goes on from NZ_VTPY01000002.1 coordinate 411,859, forward strand.
ACCCCCTGCTCCACCAGGGTGGCGGCGCACAACAAGCCACGCTGCGCATCGCTGCGGTAAGCCCGGGGCAGCCCGAACAGCGCCGTGCCCCCTTCCTCCAGGCTGCCGCCGAAATGCTGCACCCAGCTCGCCAGCGCCGAGGGATCGGCCGCCACGGCATGCAGCTGAATCAGTACGCGCGCACTCTCCATCTCCTCGATATCGGAAGCGACAACGGCAGCCTCTTCGGCCTCTGCCGACAGCGCCTCGACCTCCACCTCGTAGATCTCGGCCAGATGGCGAGCGGTACGATACAACACCGCCTTGCCACTCTCCGCCCGCTTGATGGAAGCGATAGAGACGCACAAGCGACGATCAAAACAGTACTCGGCCAGCGCCTCCTGACTCAGGCCCAGCCGCTTGCGGTGCTGCTTCAAGCGCTCACGATCCAGCTGCAGGCGCCCGGCTTGGGGGATGATCAATTTGGGGTCCTTTGCTGGGTGGGGGCACGTGTCAGGTGAAAATCATAACTGTATGGTACGTCTATGCAAAGTGAACCGATCAGCAATTATTTAAATTAAAATAGGCGAGTAACGACAATTAAAGCAAAACTTAAAGCTTCAATTTGTTTTTGAAGTAACTATTAAAGCGTCGTTCATACCAAACATGGATTTTCCAATTTCGCTTTCTATTCTCACCTCAGGTTTATAGCCTAATTGAATAATTTTACGAAACAAGCATCCTAGGACACTTCTATCATTTTCTGGCTTACCGTCTAACATTTTCAAAGAAAGGAAATTCGAATTTCTTATAGGTCTAAAAAGAGCCTTGCCTTCCATTGATTTTATGCTGCTATAAGCATCTACATGGTCCATGTATGAAGCCTTCACAAAAGCAACACCTTCCTCAACAGAAAGAAGCGCCAACTCCTCAAAAGATAAAATCTCAAAATCATTATTGCGACATACAACAACATTCGCCACATCTATAGGATCAATGTCAAAATAACATAAACTATAAGCCAATTGACATTTCTCCAAAGGCGTGATGCCTTTTTCATGTAGTATTTCAATTTGTTCCTTGGCCCAAGACTCAATTGCTTGGGGAGAGGCAGAAAACTTTAAACCCTCCCGCCGCGCTGACTTAGGAAGATAATTAACATATCCAATAAAATCCTCACCGCTGCGACCATGAACACTGCTACAAAGATTACCAACAGTTCGCACGTTTAGGAAACTTTGCTCCACGTGGGATGAAGTGGAAATAGCAGCCAAACCATGCCACAGACCATCCTCAACTATTGGCCTTAATCTTTCCACATTATTGGATATATAATTTGAAACGTATGTTGATTGGTATTTGGCATAAGATATTCTATCCAACCAACACTGGTAATCATCTTGCAGAAGAATATTTCTATGTATCTCAGTATAATCACAGTTTCCAACTTTGAAAAAAACAGAAACATCCAAAGCCGCACAGAGTGAAGAAATAAAATCAGCAGCATTAATTTTTAAATTTTCAGCCCCAGCAACATTTCGTTTAACCTCTACTTCCTCATGATTTACTAAAATCTCTGGTTTCAAATCAAGCTTAACCTGTGTAGAAATATCTGTTTTAAAATCATCGGGCTTTGTGTTCTTAAGCAGTGGACGCAAAGATAGACCGCGATTGAAATTTAGCTGCCAAACATCTGAAGAGCCACCATTCCACGGCCTACTAGCAACAACAACCTTTTCAGCCCCCATGAAAACAGAGTAAAAACCGATACCAAACTGTCCAACAGCCTTAAACTTAGAGGATCTCAGTCCAGGAAACTCACTATGCACTAGCGTAGAAGTCCAAAAACTAGTACCAAAATCCAATAGCGGCCCTATCAGAACCCTTTTTGACATTCCGACGCCGTCGTCTTCAATACACAAGCAGTAGCCTGTCGAGCTTTTTTCCAAACTTATTAATATCTTACCTTTAAAATCTTTTTCCAGCTCTTTTCGTGCTTGTATGGAGTCTCGGGCGTTTTGTATCAACTCTCTAACCATGACCTCGAATTTATCGCAACTCTCACCATATAATTTTTCCCCACCAAGTGTCCTTACGAGATTTTCTATATTCCCCACATAAACTTCTGCCATGCAGGGAGACCAGCCCTCGGTTTGAATATACTTAGACATTAACTCTGGAGATTCAACCCCCTTAACTCGCTTAACTTGAAAAAGTGCCTGCTGGCTCCTTGTTTCAAGTAGAGCATTTGATGCTCTTATTTCTTTTTCAACCATACAAACCGCATCATAAGCTACCCACCATGCTTCTGATTCGTTTTCTAGAAACCTGTGAGTTGAAGTAAAAATCAGTGTTGATCCAGTGCTATCAGATTGATCTACATCCACTGATGCTAATTTATTTTGCGCCTTCCAGTGTGTAAAAGAGACTCCTCTCCTTTTAATTAGCGCATGGAGAAAATCAGGAGCTCTTTCATTATCAATATGTGCCGCATCAGCGCAACGTAACATGCAGGCGATTTTTATAGGATCTATGCGCCAATCCCTTGGAAAACCAGGTAAAGCGTTTACTTGCAAGGGCAATTTGTTAGAAACTTCTTCTATGGACCAGTGATGACTAGCCGCTATTTGCCCTATCAGCCTCCCCAAATGCTTTCGAAAAAAACTATTTTCAATCAAAAACAAAGGACTTTTACTTTCAGGATCCAACCAGCTTTTTTCGGTTAACGACTCTGCCTGATGAGCATGAAGATACCTTAACGCGGCAAAATCTGAAATTTGTACTGCCTCATCATAGGCCACGCTATCCAAAACACTGGCTAAAGTATCTTTCCAAATAGCTGTACTGCGGACCTCTTCTACACCACCATCGTAAGCTTCGAAACACAATGCTGAATCGTGCAAAAGTATTGCACCGCCGAAAACATACGCTTCTATCGGATTAAATGGATAACTATCTCCACATATTAGATCAGCAACTTCCCACAAAGCATCCAAATGGCTAACATCATGCTGCGTCAGCCCAGGAAGTGTTCCTGAAATTTTAGAGACCAGGTGGGCTGTCTTTTCTCTAAAATTCATGTAAGAAGCCCGCAACTCTTCTCTCTTTTCGTTAAACTGGCCACTCTTTACGCCTAGAGTATTATTCCATAACGCGGTATTCCCAACTCTTTCAAAAGACAAAACCATCCCTCCTACTTAATTATCACAAACAACAACATACAAAAAATTCACAAACAACCTTCATTGATTTTTTAACGCGGCCAAGTATAGCTCGACCACCTATACAGCATTCGCGTGCATGCTCACGTTACTGGCTCCAACACATGCATTCGTGTTAACTAATATGTCTGGATGCAGAAATGATCATGACGCGCCACAGCCTAGTAACTGTTACCGAATCCTAAACCAGCCTAAAGCCGCCCGACCTCACCCGAATAAACAAGCCACCCAAGCACCCCACAATTCACCACCACCCCACACCAAAAAATTACCTGAAAAGGCCGCTTCCTGGTTTTGTGCCGAAACAGTCGCTGTGCCACCAGCGCACCGGGCCAGCCGCCGATCAAGCCTGCGAAGAGAAGCGTGGCTTCTGGTGTGCGCCTTCTGCCCTTCCCTGCTGCGGCTTTGTCGATACCGTACATGGCGAGAGTGATCACGCTCAGCAGTGCGTATGCCGCTATGAGATGCCATGGCATATGCCCTAGAGCGCTCAGGGCTGCCAGGAGCGCGAAGAACGCAGCGGCTATGGCGCATGCCAGTGTCAGCCCTTTGGAGCGCGGGGATGCGTGGCGTGCTGCTTTCAGGTAGGCCGCCTTCTGGGCTTTCGGTCTGTTCTGGCTGTCTTGTGTCAGGTGGTAGGTAATCGGCTCGTTGACTGTTGGGCGGCGCCCACTACGGGGAAAGGCGCTGATGTGCACGAATACGCGAGGGCCGCCTGCGGCTGGCGTGATGAATCCGAAGCCCTTGGCGTCGTTCCACTCGGTGAGTTTGCCTTCATGGCGCATGGGTTATCTCTTCTGAATCAATCAATTGTCAGAGAATACCATGTGCTGTCGAATCTGTTTCAATTCAGTAAGTTACTGGAAAATGTAAATAGGATTGATTTCGTCTGGCGGGGAAGTTGGGAGTCAGGGCACGCTACCGCCCCTGCTGGCAGAATGGATGATGATTCGCATCATCCTAATGCGGCAGTCCCTGAGTACGTCTTAGTTGCTTAGTCATCTTCTGTGACTTTTTACTAACCGTAACCAACAGAAACGTTTAGGGCAACGCCAACCAAAGCATGAGGCGGCGATAGCGCCACTTCTCTGATCTGTTTCTGTCCTGACATGCGAGCCGAGGCGCTGCCGGAAAAATCGGCGAGCGATGGCCAGACAAGGCAAAAATTATCGAAAAAGCGGAGTTTACGAGCTGTAAATGAGTATTTTGAGATGATTTTTAACGCCGTATGGCCGAGCGCAGGCATTTTTCCGACAGTGCCTAAAAAACCCCGAAGGCAGATATCCCACCTTCGGGGTCAATTATTTAAGTCAGGTCCGCGTTGCTGCCGCGGACCTGTCGTTCAGCGGTGCAGGTCGAAGCGGTCGTTCTCCATGACCTTGACCCACCCTTTCACGAAGCGGTCGATCATGCGCTCCTCTCCGCCGTTGGCGGCATACTCCTCGGCGATGGCGCGTAGCTGGGAGTTGGAGCCGTACACGAGGTCGACGCGGGTGGCGGTCCACTTCTTCTCGCCCGTCTTGCGGTGGCGGCCTTCGAAGCGTTCCTCGCTGTCGTCGAGGGGCTCCCACACGGTGCCCATGTCGATGAGGTTGACGAAGAAGTCGTTGGTCAGCTGGCCGGGGCGGTCGGTGAGGATGCCGTCGTTGCTGTCACCCACGTTGACGCCGATGGCGCGCATGCCGCCGAGCAGCGCGGCCATCTGCGGTACGCTGAGGTTGAGCATGAAGGCGCGGTCGACCATCAGGTGTTCGGCCGGGATGGAGGTCACCTGGGGCTGCATGTAGTTGCGGAAGGCATCGTGTCTCGGCTCCAGGTAGGCGGACGTATCCACCTCGGTCATCTCCTGGGTGGCGTCGGTACGGCCCGGGGTGAACGGCACGGTGATGTTGTTCCCGGCCGCCTTGGCCGCCATCTCGACACCGACGCTGCCGCCTAACACGATCATGTCCGCCAGCGAGATATTGGCGTCATAAGCGCTCCTGATCTGCTCGAGCTTGTCGATGACGTCGTACACGCCGGAGCGCTGGTTGATGTCCCAGCCGGTTTGCGGTTCGAGACAGATGCGTGCGCCGTTGGCGCCGCCGCGGTGGTCGGTCTGGCGGTAGGTGCAGGCCGAGGCCCAGGCGGTGCTCACCAGTTGCTTGGCACTGAGGCCGGCGTCGGCGATCTGCTGCTTGAGGGTGGCGATCTGCTGCTCGTTGACCAGCGGCCCCTCGCGCTCGGGTACCGGGTCCTGCCAGACGAGCACTTCGTCGGGCACCTGCGGGCCGAGGTAGCGGGCTTGCGGGCCCATGTCGCGATGCAGCAGCTTGTACCAGGCACGGGCAAACTCGTCGGCAAGCACGTCCGGGTGGCGGTGGAATTCGTCGGCGATCTCGAGGTAGGCGGGGTCGGTGATCATCGCCATGTCGGCGGTGTTCATCACCGGCGGATTCATCTTGCCTGGGATATGGGCGTCAGGCACCCAGTAGCCTTCCTTGACCTCGACCGGCTCCCACTGGTTGGCACCGGCGGGCGATTTCTTGACCTCCCACCGGTGGGCGAAGAGGGTGTTGAGGTAGGAGTGATCCCATTGGATCGGTGTCGGGGTCCAGGCCCCTTCGAGCCCGGAAGTGACCGTATACTCGCCGAGGCCGGTCTCATGCTTGTTGGCCCAGCCGAGCCCCAGCTTGTGGATCTTCGCGGCCTCGGGCGCCTCGCCCACGGCCTCAGCGGGACCGTTACCGTGCATCTTGCCGAAGGTGTGGCCGCCCACCGTCAGCGCAACGGTCTCGCGATCGTTCATGCCCATGCGGGCGAAGGTTTCCCGCACGTCCTGGGCGGATTTCATCGCATCGGGAATGCCGTTGGGCCCTTCCGGGTTGACGTAGATCAGCCCCATCTGGACCGCGGCGAGCGGGTTGTCGAGTACGCGGCTACCATCCTCCCAGCTCCCGGTGTAGCGGTCGTCGTTGGTCGACAGCCACTCGGTTTCGGGACCCCAGTAGATGTCATCCTCGGGCGCCCAGATGTCGGCGCGGCCGAAGCCGAAGCCGAAGGTGCGAAAGCCCATGGTTTCCAGCGCCCGGTTGCCGGCGAGCACCAGCAGATCGGCCCAGGAGATCTTCTCGCCGTATTTCTGCTTGATCGGCCACAGCAGGCGACGCGCCTTGTCTAGGTTGCCGTTGTCTGGCCAGCTGTTGAGCGGCGCGAAACGCTGGGCGCCGGTACCGCCGCCGCCGCGGCCGTCGAGCGCACGGTAGGTACCGGCCGCGTGCCACGACATGCGAATGAAGAATGGACCATAATGGCCCCAGTCGGCGGGCCACCACTCCTGTGAGTCGGTCATCAGTGCATCGACATCGGCGCAAAGCTCGTCGACGTCGAGCTGCGAGAACGCCTCGGCATAGCTGAAATCGGCCCCGAACGGGCTGGCGTCGGGGTGCTTCTGGTGCAGTACGTTGAGGGTGAGCTGGTCGGGCCACCAGTGCTCGTTGCCCTGCAGGCGGGGCGTGGTGCGCGCAGCCCACTCCGGGCGTGTAGGCTTTTGTTCTGACACGGGAATTCTCCTCACTGGATGGTGGCCTACAGGGCATTGGCGCCTACGACTCCGTATCGCCTCAGGTTTCGAAAGCACCACAGGTCCGATACGGAAGGCATTGGGGAGATCCTATAAGCCGTCACATTACAGTGAAGGATTCAACAACGAAGCCGTCAAACTGGGAGAGGCTTTCGCCTCGATAAAGGTAGGCTATGCGATCAGTGCCAATCTCACGAACGGTTCATCGACGGGACAACACACCTGGCCGCTAAAGGGTCACGTACGCCGGGCCCGGGCATTCGCTAGAACATGCGCTCGCCGGGCAACTTGGAGGCCTGGCGAATCCACTCCGCCACCCGGGCGTCGTCGATCGGTTCGTCCTGGTGGATATGCAGGTAGCGCGTGTTGGGGTCCTTGGATGCGATGGGCGGCAGCGGCTCCAGCGAGGCGCCGTTGAGGAACGCCACCTTGATGTACTTGGTGAAGCAATGGAACGTGAGAAACCACCCTTGGCCCTCGATCCCATAGAAGGGCGAGTTCCATCTCACGGCCTTTTGCACCTCGGGGACCGTACGCACGATAAGCGCATCGAGCCGGCGCCCGATGTCCTGCTTCCACTCCGGCATGGCGGCGATGTAGGCCTGCACCGGGCCGTTGCCGTCAGCTTTAGCGATTTGCGGGTTGCCTCCCGAGAGAAGCTTCGGTTTCGCATCTGACGGTGGCTTGATCTTGTCGCGTGTCATGGCATGCCCCTCATCCGTCTGAATGCAGGCCTAGCGTGAATCCTCTGCACAGCCTGGTCAGGCAACTGGGTTTTGGCCTCGTCTCGATATCCAGGCATGGATCAAGCCGGCCTGGAAGAACGGCACAGGAAGCTCAAAGCCACCTGCCTCGATGATCGACGCAACCTTGGCCGGCGAGAGGACACCCACATCGTTGGCGTAGGCGTTACGCATGCGCTCCACCGCTTCTGGGGAAATATCCGCTCCGGCCATCATGTTCATCCAGGCATGCAGCAGCACGTCGTATTCAGGCGAGTCGACATCCGACGCCAGGTCGGAACTCGCGAGAAGTCCGCCCGGCTTGAGCCTTTCTGCAATTTCGCGGAAAAACCGGGAGCGCTCCACCTCGTCCAGAATGAACTGGGAGACCAGGAAACAAGTGGCAGCATCATGCGACTTCAGCGCCGGCAGTGAGGCAAGGTAGCCTTCGTGGAATACACACCGTGACGCCACCCCTTCCTCTTCTGCCCTGCGTCGACAGATCGCCAGCATAGCGCCCGATGGCTCTGCCGCGGTAAAACGCCAGCCGGGATACTTCGAGGCGAGATAGAGCAGCTCATCGCCGGTTCCCACGCCGACACAGAGGATCCGCGCGTCCGATGGCAGCTCGGCAAACAGCGACCCGAGGAGCCAGTGCAAGCCGTTTCGAATCGGCGCCGTCTTCGCCCACTGCGCGTCGTAGCTGGCGGCCTGCCGGTCGAACAGCGCCTTGATTTCGTCCTGATGCATCTCACTCTCCGTACTCTCCGTGTTATCGGTTGATTCGCGGTCGTCAGCGTCTCCTCCTCTCGGGCGGTCGATATGCGTCTATGCCTGCGCCGTGTCTTGTTGAAGCCACTGTTCAAAAGCTCGACTCTCAGGACTTTCCTCCTCTGCTGCATAGTAGACAAGACGCAGATGACGATCTTCGTCGATAGACAACGACGTATGCTCGAACACCACGTGGCCTACCTCGGGTATATGCAAATGGCGAATGCCCAGGCATGGTCCATGGATATCTTGCTGCTGCCACCAGGTTTCGAATTCCGGCGATGCCTTTTCCAGTTCTCTCACCAAGTGGGTGATATCGGCATCATGAATGGCACGTACGAAATCGCGACGGAAGCTCGACAATATCTGTAGCGCCTGCTCATGCCAGGGGGAAAACAGTTCGCGCATGGTGGGGCGAGTAAATAACATCCATAGCAGATTGCGTCGATCCGTGGGAACACGGGAAAATTCAAACACCTTGTCCGCAGCCGTGTTCCAAGTCAACACATCCCAGCGCAAGTTGAGTACGTAAGAGGGACGTGAAGGCATATCCCTCAACAACCGATTGATCAACGGCGGCACCGCGCACGAAGTATGTCCTGATTCCTGCGGCAACCGTTGATGCGCCAGCAGGAAAAGGTGCCGGCGTTCGGTCGCATCCAACTTGAGCACTCGCGAGAGATTGTCGAGGAAGGCAGAAGACGCCTTGATGTTACGCCCTTGTTCCAGCCAGGTGTACCAGGACAGCCCAACCCCGGCCAAGGCGGCGACCTCTTCGCGGCGTAGCCCCGGTGTGCGCCGCCGGCCACCAGCAGGCAATCCTACCTCTTGCGGTGAAATTCGCTCTCGGCGGCTACGAAGAAAATCGGCCAACTCTGCCCGAGTGTGTCGGGAAGCTGTCTGAGGTGCGCTCATCCCGTTACCTCAAGTAATAGCATAAACGATCAAATTGTACTCTTCGCAGAACCGAAGAAAACTACCTTGCCTGGCTGGCGGGCCTAATCAGGAATCTAGCCTGACCCGCAGCATACATCGTGATGTGTCATAAATCTGTAGGGGTAAGAACATGCACACACCCAACCGGTCTCCCATCTACCTGATAGCGTTGGGCGCCTTTGCCCTCGGCATGGCGTCCTACGTTACCGCTGGTCTGATTCCGATGATCGAAGCCTCGTTCACGGTTTCCGTCGCGGTAGCCGCCCAATTAGTTACCGCTTTTACCCTGGCCTATGGGTTGGGCTCACCGATCGTCGTTGCCCTGACGCCTGCCAATCGCCAGCGCACCGGCCTGCTGTTGTCGTTAGGCCTGTTCGTCATCGCTAACGCTGCCAGCGCCCTAGTCGACAACTTCACCGCGCTGATGGCCTGGCGCGCCATTGCCGGTATGGGCGCCGGTGTGTATTTGGCCATGGGCATTGGCGCCTCAGCCGCAGTCTCCACGCCAGAGCACCGTGGCAAGGCTATTGCCATCATCATGGGAGGTATGGCCAGCGGTGTCGTACTGGGCGTCCCATTGGGGTTATTCATCGCCGAGCAGATGGGCTGGCAGTCGGCTTTGTGGCTGGTCGCAATTCTCGGCGTGATGGCCTTCATCGGTTTGCTGCTGAGGCTCCCACCTCTGCCCGCAGCGACAGCCAGCTCACTAGGTCAAAAGCTGGCGATCCTCAGCGACGGCCACGTGCTGGTCATACTGACGGTGTCCTTGTTTGCGGCCATTGCCAGCCTCGGCATGTACACCTTTATCGCTCCCCTTCTGACCGATCCGGCATACGGCGCCGTGCGCTCCGTCACTCCTTACCTCTGGGTTTGGGGCATCGGCGGCGTGCTAGGCAGCTTTCTGATCGGGCCGCTGGTCGATCGTCTCAAAGGCCCGAACCTGACCTTTGCCATAATGGTGGTTCTTGCTGTGTCGCTGTTCGTGCTTCCGCTCTCAGCAGCCCTGAGCACTTGGTTGGTGATGCTGCCAATCGCCCTGTGGGGGGCCGTTGGCTGGGCCTTGCAAGTGCCGCAGAACAACGAGCTGCTGCGAGCTCGCCAAACCCAGGGCGATGGCAACCTCGCCATCGCTCTGAACGAATCGGCGCTCTATTTGGGCAGCGCCATCGGCGCCGCGGCGGGCGGCTTCGTGCTGTTGCTACAGTTACCCGTCTGGACGCTGGCTATCTGCGCTGCCGGTGTGGCAGCGTTGGGGGCTCTGTTGCAGATCGTCAATCTGCGCCGGCAACCAACCCTAGGGGGCGAGACGCAAGCCAATAAAAGCACGACCCCGAATGAGGCCAACGCGAATGCACCCTGCCCGGCGACCCAATGCGCCCAGCCGGGATACGTTGATGGCAGGAACGACGGAATCACCAGAACGGCCAGGCTGCCTTGACTTCCGACCTCCCGACGGGCGGCCATAAGGTCTCGTACAAGACCCTCGCGCTCCTGTGCCGGGAGGTTCGGGTTGAGATTCGCCACAGGCGGCCGCGAACCACCATGTACCGTCCGCCGGGCGTTAGAGAATATTTAACCGAAAAAGGGGCTTTAGTAGAGCGAAGCGTAGCTAATGTGGGCGGACTGGATTGGCGTGAAATTGAGCCTTTTCACTGACGCTCCCATGACGCAACTTCGCCGGGACACACACGGAAAATAGGATGTGCCTCGGGTCGTTCGATAACCTGCCATTTCTGGCACAACGCAGGGTTACGTACCTTAAGTTTCGCCAAGAGATGCTTCCATTCGTATTCCATCTGCCCAGCGGTGACGGTAAGGGAAACCAATTCTTGAGCTGGTCCGATTTTGCTTACGTCAAAGGCATAGCCACGCGCCACAGCCTCCAAATGAACGTTTTTCAAATAGAGTGAAATGGCAGAAAGCGGTGTCGCATGGTCGCTAAATCGGTGCAACTGCGGATGGTTGCGATAGCCACGTGTGTCGCCGCGCAACACAGCTTGCGCTAGCAAAGCCTCCCTCCACAGGGCAACTAGGCCTTGGGGATCAAGATACTTGGGATGTAAAGACCAGAGACGCATGCATGGGGCTCCTCAAAGGTTTCGCTGCCTGCTCGTCTATCGAATCCAACACGCACGCACGTTCGATAAGAGGGTTACCCCGCCTCAGAACCGACGACCCGTTATTTCACATCGCTTGCGTTTTTCATCTCTTCGCCTGCAAGGCTCGACCATCGGTTGGAAAGCTGCGTCGAGCCCGGGAGGGTCATGCTACGCCGGACTCTGCTCCTGCCTCACGTCGTCCAGCATGCTTTCCAGCTCGCTCTCGTCGACGCCGAGCATCTGCAGGATGTTGCGCTGCGCAGCGTTGAGGATGTGCTGGCGTTCCTGTTCGCCGGGCAGGCTCTTGGCGATGGCCACGGCGCCTACCAGCGAGGCGAGGATGACGCGGGACTTGTCGGCGATGACCTCGCGGTCGGGTTCGAAGGGCAGTTTCTTGAGGCGGCTAAGGGCGATGAGACGGGTTTCCAGCATCTTCTTCATGCGCAGGTAGGAGGCTTCGAACAGCGTGCGGATCTCGGCGTTTTCGTTGCCGATCTCGTTGAACAGCACCGTTTCGGGCCCCGGTTTGCGCTTGCGTTCCAGCTCCTGCAGGTTCCAGCAGTTGGCGACCAGTTCCGTCAGGTGCTTCACCGAGAGCGGCCCCTTGACCAGCCTGGCCGCACGGCTGCTCTCCAGGGTTTCCCGCACCGAGGCGTGATAGAGCGCTTCCTTCGAGGCGAAATGCGCGTAGAAGGCGCCATGGGTCATCTTGGCCAGCTTCATGATCTGGCCGATGGATACCTTCTCGAAGCCTTTACGGCTGAACAGCTCGATAGCGGACTTGAGGATGCGCTCCCGCGATTTGGCCTTGTGGTTCGTCGAGTAGGGCATGGCGACCTCTCACTCCGCTGAATATTACCTTGATCATATCAAGTCCGGTGTTAGCGTGGCACAACCCCAAGCTGTTCAGGAAATTACCATGCAATCACCGCTCGTCATCACCGGCATGGGCATGATCAGCCCGCTTGGTTGCGGCGTCAAGGCAAGCTGGGAGCGCCTGCTTGCCGGCCGCTCCGGCCTCTCCTCGATTACCCGCTTCGATACCGGCGACCTGCCTGTCAAGGTCGCGGGCTCGGTGCCCAGCATTGAAGACGACCCGGAAGCCGGCCTCGATCCGGACCGCGTGATGGATGCCAAGGAGCGCCGTAAGCTGGAGCTGTTCAGCCTCTACGCCATGGCCGCCGCCGAAGAGGCGCTGATCCAGGCCAACTGGTTCCCCCAGAGCGATGCGGATCGCCTGGCTACGGCCACCATCGTGGGCTCCGGTATCGGCGGCTTCCCTACCATCACCCAGGCGCAGAACACCCTGTCGACGCGCGGCCACCGCCGGCTCTCCCCTTTCACCGTGCCGGCCTTCCTGGCCAACCTGGCGGCGGGCAATGTCTCGATTCGCTATGGCTTCCGGGGACCGATCGGCTGCCCCGTGACGGCCTGTGCAGCCGGCGTGCAGGCCATCGGCGACGGCATGCGCCTGATCCGCAGCGGCGAGGCAGACATTGCCCTGGTGGGCGGCGCCGAGGCCTGTATCGATCCGCTGTCACTGGCCAGCTTTCACGCCATGAAGGCGCTCTCCACCGAGCAGGACGCCCCCGCCAAGGCCTCGCGCCCCTTCGACCAGGCCCGCAACGGCTTCGTCATGGGCGAAGGCGCAGGGCTGCTGGTGATCGAAACCTTGGCCCACGCCGAGGCGCGCGGGGCCACGCCGCTGGCCATCCTCAGCGGTTACGGCACCAGCGCGGATGCCCACCACATCACCGCCGGCCCGGAAGACGGCGCCGGTGCCGCGGCGGCCATTCGGGCGGCGCTGCGCATGGCGGGGCTCTCTCCCGCTGACATCGACCATATCAACGCCCACGCCACCTCGACGCCGGTCGGCGACCGCGCCGAGGTCGCATCGCTGCGCAACGCCTTCGGCGATGCCCTCGGTGGCATTCCGATCTCTGCCACCAAGTCGGCTACCGGCCACCTGCTCGGTGCCGCCGGCGGCGTGGAAAGCATCTTCTCCGCCCTGTCGATCATGCACGACCGCCTGCCCCCGACGCTGAACCTGGAGAACCGTGACGAGGACCTGCATGACCTGGATATCGTCCCGGGTGAGACACGCGAACACGCGACTCGGCACGTGCTGTGCAACGGTTTCGGCTTTGGTGGGGTGAATGCGGCGCTGATCGTGAGCAAGGTGTAGCGGCACGCTTAAAGACTCGCGGGTCATAAACGACTTACCCCGAACCAGTTATCTTGTTCGGAGTATGGTACTATCGCGAAATTGTTTTTTGGCTTAACGCCCACACGTAGGCGCGCTTAGCCAAGGCGACCGCTCGGCTCCTCGGCCGCGAAACGGCACGCTCTCGACACAATAGGCTCGCCCGGCCTCTTCCAACGCCCAGCGCACCCGCAGGTCACGCACGAAGCCCCGCGTCTGTTCGGAACCCAATCGAAAGTGGTGAGAATCAGGTCGGCCATCGAGGGGCCTGTTTCGTTCAGGCTCGGGGAACCGTTAACGGCCGTCAGATGCGCTTCGAGCCGTACCGTCATGGCCTCAGTAAGCCAGTTCAGCCCAACAAAAGTGGTTGATCGATAGCGATAAACTCACTGGCCGCGCTCATCAGTGAATTGGCCGTCAGTTGGGGAACGCCATAGACTTCGACCTTCCTCCCATGTACTTCACGAAGTTTAGTCACCAGCAGGTCAAAATCTCCATCGCCCGATACCAACACGATGACATCGGCCTGCTCGGCGTACTCGATGGCATCGAGCGTGATGCCAACGTCCCAATCGCCTTTGGCAGAACCGTCCGCCCTTTGAATGAAAGGCTTGAGCTTTACCTCGAAGCCGATAGCGCGAAGGATATTCTGGAACTCCCGCTGCTTTTGATCCCCCCTATCTATCGCATAGGCCACCGCTTTCACGACGTCTCTACCCGCGGTGGCCGCTGCCCAAAACTTGTTGTAGTCGAAATTACGCTTATAGGCATCCCGTACGGTGTAATAGACATTCTGGACGTCGACGAATATCGCAACTCGTTCCATGTTGTGGACTCTTTCTCTGCAAGGCTACGCCGGCGTGCGCAGCCCATCTTGGCGCAGCGCCCCGAGCCAGTGTGCTGGCCCGGGGCGTCTCGGCAGAAGCGGGGGAACGCCTGTACGGCCTACCCCGTTACGCCTGCCCGTTTGGCACGGTGCGCATGCAGCTTCTTGTAGCTCTCGATAAGACGCTGGTGCTTCTCCAGGCCTTCGAGCTGCAGGTTGGTGGGCGTCAGGCCGTGGAAGCGCACTTCGCCGTTCACCGAGCCGACCACCGCTTCCATGGTCTTCTCACCGAACATGCGCGTGAGGTTGTGCCGATAGTCGTCGAGCTCCAGCTCATCGTCGAGGACGATCTCCAGCACCGCGGCCACTGCCTGGTAGAACAGGCCGCGCTCCACGGTGTTGTCGTTGTACTGCTGGAACATCTCGACCCGTTCCAGCGCCTCTTCATGCTGCTGCAGGGCGAGGTTGATCAGCAGCTTCAATTCGAGGATGGTGAGCTGCCCCCACACGGTGTTCTCGTCGAACTCGATACCGATCAGGGTGATGATATCCATGTGATCGTCGAGCTGGCTCTCTTCCAGGCGCTCCAGCAGGTTCGCCAGCCGGTCGTCGTTCAGCGCATGGAGGTTGAGGATGTCTTCGCGGTAATCCAGGGCCATGTTGGTGTTGTCCCAGATCAGGTCATCCACCGGATACACCTCGGAGTAGCCCGGCACCAGGATGCGGCACACCGGCGCGCCCAGGTCCTCGTGCACGGCCATGTACGCTTCTCTACCCATCTCCTCGAGAATACCGAACAGGGTGGCGGCTTCCTCTTCCGTACTGTTGGAACCGCTACCGGAGAAGTCCCAGTCAACAAATTCGACATCGCTCTTCGCACTGAAGAAGCGCCACGAGACCAGCCCCGAGGAGTCGATGAAGTGCTCGACGAAGTTGTTCGGCTCACTGACGGCCTGGGAGTTGAAGGTCGGCGGCAGGAAGTCGTTCAGGCCTTCGAAGCTGCGGCCCTGCAGCAGCTCGGTGAGGCTGCGCTCCAGCGCCACTTCGAAGCTGGGGTGCGCACCGAAGGAAGCGAACACGCCGCCGGTGCGCGGGTTCATCAGGGTCACGCACATCACCGGGAACTGGCCGCCGAGGGAGGCGTCCTTGACCAGCACCGGGAAGCCCTGTGCCTCCAGCGCCCGAATGCCCTCGAGAATGGCCGGATAGCGCTCGAGCACTGCCGTGGGCACGTCGGGCAGCGCCAGTTCCTGCTCGAGGATTTCCCGCTTCACCGCCCGCTCGAAGATCTCCGAAAGACACTGCACCTGCGCTTCCTGCAGCGTGTTGCCGGCGCTCATGCCGTTGCTGAGGTAGAGGTTCTCGATCAGGTTCGAGGGGAAATAGACCGTCTCGCCATCCGACTGGCGCACGAAGGGCAAGGCGACAATGCCGCGATCGACCTTGCCGGAGTTGGTATCGATCAGGTGCGAGCCGCGCAGCTCGCCGTCGGCGTCGTAGATCTCCCGAGTGTAGGCATCGAGAATGCCCTCGGGCAGCTCGTCGTTAGGCCCCGGCTTGAACCACTCCTCGTTGGGGTAGTGAACGAAGGCGCTGTTCGCGATCTCCTCACCGAAGAACTGGTCGTTGTAGAAGAAATTGCAGCTCAGGCGCTCGATGAACTCACCCAGCGCCGAGCACAGTGCGCTCTCCTTGGTGGCGCCCTTGCCGTTGGTAAAGCACATCGGCGAAGCCGCGTCGCGGATATGCAGCGACCACACGTGCGGCACGATGTTGCGCCACGAGGCGATCTCGATCTTCATGCCCAGGTCCGCCAGGATGCCCGACATGTTGGCAATGGTCTGCTCCAGCGGCAGGTCCTTGCCCTCGATCCAGGTGTATGATGCCTCGTCGGGCTTGGCCATCAAGAGCGCCTGGGCGTCCTCGTCGAGGTTCTCCACCGTCTCGATCTGGAAGTCCGGCCCGGTCTGCACCACCTTCTTGACCGTGCAGCGGTCGATCGAGCGCAGGATGCCCTCGCGGTCCTTCTCGGAGATATCTTCCGGCAGCTCGACCTGGATCTTGAAGATCTGGTTGTAGCGGTTCTCCGGGTCGACGATGTTGTTCTGCGAGAGGCGGATGTTCTCGGTGGGAATGTCACGCGCCTTGCAGTACACCCGCACGAAGTAGGCCGCACACAGCGCGGAAGACGCCAGGAAGTAGTCGAAGGGGCTTGGCGCCGAGCCGTCGCCCTTGTAGCGAATGGGCTGGTCGGTGATGACGGTGAAATCGTCAAACTTGGCTTCAAGCCTGAGATTCTCGAGAAAATTGACGTTGATTTCCATGACGGGCTACCGGTGGGGAAGTGTTGCGGGCGCAGGCCGAGGCACGCAGTCTAGCACACCGCTCTGGCCCTTTCGGCACCGCCGGCGCAGTTGAGAACGCATAGCCCGAGCCATGGCTGAAATCGGGAGCAAAAAGGGATTATCCCGGTCCCTCAGCGGAAAATGCCTCATGAAAGGTAACGGTACCCTGGGCAGCCTCACCGCCCAGAGGCAGCACGAAGAAATATTCCGGTGGCACGCCTTCACAAACGAGTTCCGGCATGTTGCGAAACCCGAACTTGACGTAATACTCCGGGTGGCCGACGAGGCAGCATCCTTGAGCACCGGCAGTTTTCAGGCGCGCCAACCCCTCCTCCACCAGAGCTTTGCCGATACACTGGTGCTGGTATGCCGGAAGCACCGACACGGGTCCCAGCCCGTACCAGCCCTGGCTGTCGTCCGAGACGGTCACCGGGGAGAAGGCGATGTGCCCTACCAGCCGGCCATCCCGCTCCGCCACGAGCGATACCGCCAAGGCATTGGCGGCACGCAGTTCCTCGATGATGTACTGCTCGGTGTGGCGGCTATATGCCATCGTCTGGAAGGCGGCCGCAGTCACGTCACGTATCGCGCCGATATCGGCTGCCGTTTCATCGCGGATGAGGAACTTCGGCTTCATGGCCTAGGTCGTCTTGAAAGGATGAGAAGGCTGAGTTGGGGAGAAATCGAGACATGGACAAATAACGAATCTACCCGGCAAACAGGAAGGTTGCGAGCGCTCCCTTCCTGTTTGCCGGGTAGTTCCCTGCGTACGTTTGTCTGCTGCTATCGAGCCGTCTTGGCGGCTTTGTTACTTAATTTAACGATAAGTAACGAGAGACACAATATAGACAAAGGGCTAAGACGGATAGCCATGCCATGCGGCCGGCAGCCAGACAATGCCACCAAGTCATTGAATCCTCGGCGTCGCTGGTTCTCGCCGTATCCCTGAGTACGGCTCCCGTGCCTTCTAGCTGCGCAAAAAATTGAGTACTGCCTCCATGAATTCCGACGGGAACTCGATGGGGGTCATGTGAGCCGCGGGTATGATCCGCAAACGGGCACCGGGAATGGTGCTCTCCACTGCCGGGCGCCACCTCCCCTGCGTTACCGAGGAACTGGTCGCGGGGCGTCGGCGCGACCGCCCCCACGGGCCTGTCGCCAAGCGGCTGTGGCAGTTTCTGGAAACTCAGGCATTAGCATTGAGGCGCGATATCGAAGCAGGCGACTACCGCCCGCCCGTCACGTCCAGCAGCGCGCCGCTCGAGTAGGAAGCTTCGTCGGAGAGCAGCCAGAGGATGGCGCGAGCCACCTCTTCGGCCTTGCCGCCGCGCTGCATGGGCACCGAGGCCTTAACCCGCTCGACGCGGTCGGGTTCGCCGCCGCTGGCATGAATCTCGGTGTAGATCACGCCCGGGCGCACGGCGTTGACGCGAATGCCTTCCGCCGCGACCTCCTTGGACAGTCCGAGGGTGAAGCTGTCGATGGCGCCCTTGGCCGCCGCGTAGTCGACATATTCGTTGGGTGCGCCGAGCCGCGAGGCGATGGAGGAGACGTTGACGATCGCCCCCCCCTGGCCACCGTGCCGGATCGACATGCGCCGCACGGCCTCCCGCGCACAGAGGAAGCTGCCGATCACGTTGGCTGTGAGTATACGGCTCAAGCGCGCTGCCTCCATGTCTTCGACGCGCATCTGCGTTTCCAGGATGCCGGCGTTGTTGACCAGTGCCGTCACCGGACCGAGCGTCTCGTCGACCGCTTCGAAGAGCCGCACCACATCGGCTTCATGGCCGACGTCACCCGCCACGGCGATCGCCTCGCCGCCGGCACGGGCAATCTCCTCGACCACGGCGAGCGCAGCGGCTTCGTTGTGCCGATAGTTGATACACACGGCATAACCGCTAGCGGCGCCCAGACGCGCCGTTGCCGCGCCGATGCCTCGGCTGCCACCGGTAATCACCAGAACTTTGTTCACTGAGGTTCCTCCCCTGTCCTCTCCAAACCGCGCGCAGCCATGGCACGTCAGCTTCGATCAACGATCTTGGAGATCCGTTCGCTGCCGAACGTGAACTCCGTTTCGCCATTCAATTCGAGGATGCTACCCGCCTTCAACCCGCCGGGAATATCCTCCGCCAGGCGGCCGTGATAGTCGATCTCCGCCGTGGCGCCGCCCTGGCTGAAGGTCAGGCTGGTAATACGCTGCACACGTTCGGAGAAGAATCCCTTGGTATGCTCGGCGAGTTGGCGAAACTCGTCGATGCCGACAGCCGAGGTGGTGAGCTCACCGCCCGAGTAATTCTCGAAGACGACATCCGGGGCAAGCACGGCCAGCATTCCGTCAATGTCGAAGTGGTTGTAGGCAGCGATGTAGCGCTCTATCAGATCGCGCTTCGTCGATTCGTCCATGAAATGCTCCTGTTGAGCTAGCGGTAACGGAAATTTGAGTGCAGGTACTGATCACATGGATGAAGAGCAGCCGATTGCGAACGGGTCGGCAAACGACCTCGGCATGCGTGGTGGATAGTGGCGCGAGTCAGGCCTTGGCCACCTTCACCGCGGTACCGGTAGCCACCAGGAACAGCATCGACTTGCCGCCGCCGGATATCTCGCTGTAGTCGAGATCGATACCGATCACCGCATTGGCGCCCATTTCCTCCGCCTCCCGGCGCAGCTCGTTGAGGCAGGTGACGCGAGCATCGCGCAGTGCGTTCTGGGACGCCTTGTTGCGCCCGCCGAAGAAGTCCCGGAAGCCGGCGAACATGTCCTTGAGAATGTTCATGCCGAACACGCACTCCGCCGAGACGATGTCGATGTGTTCCGTGACGCGGTAGCCCTCGAGATGCGATGAAGTGGTAAGGATCACTCGCTCGGACATGGGGGGCCCTCCGTTCCGTGGTTGCGTTTTGATGACGAGGCCGAGGAGCAACACAGCCCGTCGGCAGGAGTCTGAACGACATCATGCACTGTTCACCCTGCGGTGGGAACGACCCTCCAGGCAGCGATGACGGCTCGAAGAGACGGCCTGGGCACAGCGTCTTATTGCAGCCATGCTATGCGAAAGGAAACTCCAGAAACGGTCGCCGTACATCGAAGAGCGAGTGCCATGCAAGAGGATGCTGCGCCGAAGCGCCAGCTTCGCCTGGTCTATGACGGCGAATGCCCGATGTGCCGACGCTACGTGCGCTGGCATCGCATACGCACGGACGTCGGCGAACTCGAGCTGATCGATGCTCGGCAGCACAGTGAAGCGCGTCGGGAACTCACCGCCATTGGCATCGACCTGGACCAAGGCTTCGCCCTGCAGATTGGCGAACGCTGGTACCACGGTAGCGAAGCCCTGCATCGTCTCACCCTGCTCGGTACCCACAGCGGCATGTTCAACCGGCTGATGTATCGTCTGTTTGCGAACCCCGAACGGACGGCACGGCTCTATCCGCTGCTCAGGGCGTGTCGGCGTGGGCTCTTGAAGGTACTGGGCAGGAAGCCAATCGAGAATCTGGGGCGGGAGCGGGAACCATGATTCGCGAACCCTCGAGGCCACGCTATCTTGATGACTGACGTCATCTGTTTACCGAACAGCACCACAGGAGCGTTCCATGAGTCCACGCATTCTAATGGTCCTCACCTCGCACGACCGCCTCGGCGATACCGGCGAGCCCACCGGTTTCTGGCTCGAGGAGCTGGCGGCACCCTACTACGCTTGCCTGGATGCCGGTGCCGAGGTGGTGCTGGCTTCCCCCAAGGGCGGCAAACCGCCGCTGGACCCCAAGAGCGACGCCGAAGAGAGCCGGACCGAAGCGACCCGCCGTTTCCAGCAGGATGACGAGGCTCAGCAAGCGTTGGCCAATACCCGTCGTCTGAGCGAGGTCAGCGCCGACGATTTCGACGCCGTTTTCTATCCGGGGGGCCACGGCCCGCTATGGGACCTGGTGGATGATGCGGATTCCATCCGCCTGATCGAAGCCTTCTGGGCGCAGCAGAAACCGGTGTCCGCTGTCTGTCACGCGCCCATCGCGCTGATCCACGCCCATGACACCCACGGCGAGCCAATCATTCGCGGTCGCGACGTCACCGGCTTCACTAACGGCGAGGAAGCCGCCGTTGGGCTCACCGACGTCGTGCCGCATCTGGTCGAGGACGCACTGATCGCCGGCGGCGCCCGCTATTCCAAGGCCGACGACTTTGCCCCCTACACCCGCCGCGACGGCCAGTTGATCACCGGCCAGAACCCGGCTTCCTCCGAGCCGACGGCCCGGCTGCTGCTGGAAGCGCTTGGTCCGTAAAGCACGCACAGCGCTACCGGCCTGCTCCAGGCCGGTAGCGTCGCCTCCCTTGCCCGATCGTATCTCCATCAACGGACATGCCGTCCGATCGACTCTCGATTCTTCCACTGCCCGGCCCTGACACCTCAATTTTGTTCAATACCGCCTGCACACTGCGGCGGCATGCTTCGGCTCATTGCTACCAGGAGATGACGATGAGCCTTGCCCTGCTTCTGCCCATGTCGGCGTTCGCCCTTGCAGCCTCGATTTCGCCCGGACCGGTGAACCTGGTGTGCCTGAGCAGCGGGACGCGCTACCCCCTCTCACAGGGCCTGGTGTTCGTCACCGGGGCTACGCTGGGTTTCGTCGTGCTGTTCGTTGCCGTGGGGCTTGGGCTCTATTCGGTGCTGGCGATGGTACCGGGGCTGCAGGATATCCTGCGCTGGGCCGGCGTGGCGTTCTTGCTCTACCTGAGCGTTCGGCTGTTTCGCGACGATGGCCGCCTGCCGGAACGTGTGGCTCATCGAGCGCCGGGGTTCATGACGGGCGCGCTGATGCAGTGGCTCAACCCCAAGGCGTGGCTGGCGTCGGCCTCGGGTATCGGGGCCTACACCAGCGGCGGCGACCTGGAGCAGATCCTGCTCTTCGCTGGGCTCTACCTGCCGATCTGCTGGCTGTCGCTGGGCAGTTGGGTCTACGCCGGGGCTTTTCTGCGCCGCCACGTACACCGACCGGGGGTACTGATGTCGGTCAATCGCACCCTGGCGCTGCTGCTCGCCGCTAGCTGCGCGTACCTGCTGGTCGAGTGAGCCGCCTTTCGAGTGCGCCCATCGCCTTTGCACGGCCGATGCCCCTCTGCTACCCCAAGAAGACGAGTTGTCTTAACGCCCGATTCGGCGCAGGAGGTGCCAGATGGCGGACTACGTGGAGAAAGGAGATATCTATTTTTTCTACCGCCCCAAGGTCAACGTGCAGAAGGTAGCGAGCCTCGATGACATTCAGCGCTTGTACGTGGTGCTGGTGCCAGACGAAGGCAATGACGCCCGGCTGTTCCTGGTGGGCAAGAAGCGAATGCCGGAAATCGTCAAAGGCAAGCCGACGTCCACCGCGCGCGAGTGGATGATGATCGACATGACGGGCAAGCCGAAGGAGATCGGCGAGTCGCTGGCACCGCTGGAGTACGAGACCAAGACTCGCGGCGAGCAGGAACAGGGCGAGGCCATTCCCGTCGGTGAAGGCCGCTATGCCATCTTCGAGCGCGACGACGGCTCGCGTCTGGCCTACCGTCTTACCAGCCCCGCCAAGCCCGGCCAGGCACAGCGGGAACTCAAGATCCTGGCCGAGGCGAGCTATGTCATCTCGGTGCGTCACCCCTCCCTCGACGTGCCCGGCTTCCCTCACGCCAAGCCGGACTACCCCAAGCACCTCCAGGACAAGTTCGCCGACAAGCGCTGGATCGATATCGACGACAGCCGGCTGCTTGATTACGAGAACGCTCAGTTGCTGCTGATCGGCGCGCATGACGACCTCGGTGAGGAAGAGATATCGATCTCGGGCAAGGCGTCACTGTTCAAGACGCTGGGTCTTAAGCGACGGGAGTGGCCGACCGAAGCGCTGGAGGGGGGCCGGTTGGCGGAGCCACAGATGAAGCCCGACACTCACGAGCCCAGGGGCGACCGCAGCAAGGGCGGTGAGCGTGGCGGGAAGGCGGCCAGCGATACGGCCTCCGCGGCAGGCATCGCTCAGGCGCTCAAGGGGGTGAACTTCCCCTGTGGCAAGGCCGACCTGATCAAGCAGGCAACGTCCAACCATGCCGCCGACGAGGTCATCGAGGCGCTGAACGAATTTCCCGATCGGCGCTACGAGACGATGGCGGATATCCAGAAGGCGGTGGGCGAGGTGCGCTGATGGCGCGCGTGCCTTCGGCGAACGCCGCGCCCATCGCTAGGCGGGAGTACCTACGGCTCGTGAGACGTTTGCCGATATTGGTTCGGCGTGGCGGCTACCAGGCGCTTGAAGGTGCGCTGGAAATGCGGCTGGTCGGAGAAGCCAGCGCTCAGGGCTGCGTCGGCAATCGGCTTGCCGCCCTTCAGTTCGCGCTGGCCGAGTTGAATGCGGCGGTTGATCAAGTACGCGTGGGGCGTGAAGCCGAAATGCTGCTTGAAGGCGCGGATGAGATGTCCGGGACTATAACCGGTGCGCTCGCACAGGTCGTCCAGCGAGAGTTCTTTTGCCGCGTTCTCGTCCAGGTAGGCAGCCAGTTCCTGCAGCAGGATCGGGGCCCTGGGCAGCGGCTGGGCGAGCGGATCGGCCAGCTTGTGCATCAGGGCGGCAAGGTACTCGACCACCGCCGTTTGCTTGGTCGACAGGTCGTGGCTCGGATCCAGCAGGCAAGCCGCCATGCGGCAGTAGCCTGCATACCATTCACGTTCCCGGATCACTGCGGTGGCAATATCCTGCCAGCGCGGCGCGTCCAGCAGCCCCAGGTCGAAGCGCAGGCGGGTCAGCCAGGCGGTGTCGACGTACAGCATCAGGTAGGACCAGGGTTGGTCGTCGATGGGGTTGCAGGCGTGTACCCAGTTGGGGTTCATCATCACCAGGGTGCCAGCCTGGATGGGGTAGTCGTCATCGCGATACTGGAAAGTGCTCTCCCCCGCGGTGACGGCGCCCAGCGACCATTGCGTGTGGCTATGCGGCGCGTAGCAGACCTGACGACCATCCTCGACCTTGCGCAGCTCCACATGGGGTAGGCGCGGATCACGCCAGAAGATGGGCTTGGCAAGCGTGGTCATAGTCGGTTCCCCAGCGATCGACAGCGTCCAGCATCACCCGTCATGGTGCGTGTACGCTTGTCTCGCTCGGCGGCACAGGAGGGCGATCGCATTCTCAGCGGGATTCCGGCAGCGGGATGAACTCATCGGCGTCACCGGGAATCGTGTCGAAGCGTCCAGCCTTCCACTCCGCCTTTGCCTGTTCGATGCGCTCCTTACGTGACGAGACGAAGTTCCACCAGATGTATCGCGGTCCGTCCATCGTCTCGCCTCCGACCAGCACGAAGCGCGCCTCCTTTGGCCCTGGGTTGCGGACCGTCAATGGCGCGCCGGAGCGCAGAACCAGAAGTTGGCCGGGCGGAAACCGCTCTCCGGCAATCTCGATCTCGCCTCTAACGGTATACAGTGCACGCTCCTCGTGATCCGCGTCGATGGGGAGACGAGCGCCGGGCTCGAGCGCAACATCAGCATAGATCGTGTCGGAGAAGACGTTGACCGGCGAGCTGTGTCCCCACGCCTTTCCCACCACGAGCCGCACACGACACTCGCCCTCCTCGATGACCGGAAGCTCGCTCTCACCGGTATGCGAGAACGCCGGATCGGTCTCCTCGTGGGAAGCGGGCAGCGCGACCCACGTCTGAAGGCCGAAGAGCCGCGTGCCACGCGCTCTCGTCTCGGGCGCGGTGCGCTCGGAATGAACGATACCGCGGCCGGCCGTCATCCAGTTGACCGCACCCGGCCGGATCTTGAGCTCGGTGCCAAGACTGTCCCGATGCAGGATCTCGCCATCGAAAAGATAGGTGACGGTCGCAAGATGGATGTGGGGATGCGGTCGCACGTCGAACCCCTCCCCCAGCACGAACTCGGCCGGTCCCATCTGATCGAAGAAAATGAAGGGTCCCACCATTTGCCGCTTCGCCGAAGGCAGGGCACGGCGGACCTCCAGCCCACCGAGATCACGTGCCCGCGGTATGATCGCTGTCTCGATCAGGTCAGCCGCGCGTGCATCGCCGGGAATAGGGTCAGGGCAAGGTAGCCAGCTCATGGTCGCTCCCAGCGCTCAGCGCTTCAGTACGTCCTGCCACTCGGGATGACGCAGGATCTGGGCCTTGGCGAAAGGACAGAGCGGCAGGACCGTGCGTCCTTCGGTGCGAGCGTCTTCTATGGCGCGGCGCACGAGGGCTTGTCCCACCGAACGGCCACGCATCGCATCGGGAACCTCGGTGTGATCGATGATGATCATGGCGTCCCCTGCACGTGAATAGGTCATTTCGGCTTCGGCGCCCTCGAGGCGAACGACGTAGCGTCCCTTGCTCGCCCCCTCTTCCCGCTCGATCGGCAGCGTCTCCGAGGTGGGTGTGGCCATGGCCTTTCCTCCCGCTTGTAACGTTACGCCGCCCGCTCGACATTCAAATCGCTCGCGGTTGGCGGGGAATTCCGGTTTTGCATTCGAGGGCATGACGCTCCCAACCGCCGAGATCGGCGGCAGCCCGATAGGTACTCTCGAGGAAGGCCATCAGCCTGGCCACGGGGTCGTTCGATTGTCGCACCGCATCGTAGGGCAGAATGAACTCACCCAGGTTGGCGTCGAAATAGGCGGCCTCAGGGGTCACGGGCGCATCGGCAAACCCAGACGGTACAGGATAGGCATAGGCATAGAACGCCGGAAAATCCACGCCCGCCCCCCCGGGCCAGAACCCGGCCGACGATACCTGATGGCTGTAGGCTTCGTGCGTGACATCATCCGGCAGCGCCGGGATACCGCCGGGATGCCGCGGTGCGGTCCGTCCCGAAAATCGCGTGACGGCCAGGTCGAAACTGCCCCAGAAGAGATGCACGGGACTGACCTTGCCCAGATAAGAGGTGCGAAAGCGCTTCATCACAAGATCGACGGCAACGCAGGCTTGGAAAAAGCGGGTCACGGCGGCTGCATCGTAGGGACGCTCGGCACGATCCTCCTCGAAAGGGATCGGTTGCGGGACTTCGTTCGGGCGACCATGAAACTCGGGCGTGCCACCGAGCTGACGTATGAGTTTCACGAACTGATGGTGGAAAGCGGCAACCGACATCGGGCCTAGATCGAACCCGGCGGTCCGCCCGTCGGTCGTTGCCCCCACCACGGCGTGATCGAGAAGATCCAATACGATCTCCACCCCGCCGCCGCCATCAGGAACGAGCGAGGTCGTGAACCCGCGCGAATTGACATACAGCGTAGCGTGCCAGGAATGGTTCACCCAAGGCGTGCGGGCAAGCCGGTACTTGCCGACGACCTGTGTATAGAGATGCAGAGCCGAGCACGTCTTTTGCCAGGCGCCATAGGGAATATCCGGCCAGTCAAGGGTCATCTCATTCTTCCCCGCCACGAGAACGCGAAACCGTCCTGTGAAACTTAGCTGCCCGCAACGGATCGTGCACGGGGATCATGTGACGCTTGAGGCGCTAGCCCAGGATTCGGTACCGGGGTCGAAGAGACGCATGGCAAGCGTTACCCAAGAGCGGAACGGGTGAGCGGGTACTGCTTGCGACCTGCACAAGTGCTAGGCTAAAGGGTAAATCCGTTTGAAACGGCGTCAGCCGCTCAACCAACGACCTACAATTCATTGCAGGCGGATCAGACCAAGACTTTGCAAACCTCTCGGCTTCCCTTCTCTCAAGAGCCACATAGGCGCCCCCATCGTCTCGCCCTGGCTACATTGGCTCCCCGTGCTTTTGCCTTCTGTCATACCTTCGGGCTTACCGTGTGGATTGCCTTGGTCGAGGGCAGCGGCTGGTCGCTGATACTGCCGGGTCTTCTCCTGCTGCTATGGCCGGGAGTCGCCTACGTCCATGCTGCCAGAGCTCAGCACTCGAAGCATGCCGAGTTCAAAAACCTGCTCCTCGATAGCCTGCTGTTTGGTATCTGGTGCAGCGTACTGGATTTCTACGTTCTGGCCACTCTGTCCATCGGCCTTGCCTGCTTCATGAACAATATGGTGGTGGGCGGCCCGCACCGAATGCTGGCTTCCATGGCCCTGTTTGCCGGCGGTGCCTTGGGCTGGGGTATCTTGACGGGGTTCGCTTTTCGCCCTTACGTCAGTGCCGGCCTGGATATCTACCAGGGCGCCGGGGCGGTGGTCTACTTTCTGGCGATTGCCCGGGTGATGTACGGGCAGAACCGCCAGATTGGCCGCAGTATCGTCGAGATCAAGTTCCAGAACCGCGTCTTTCACGCCCTGCTCGATCTCGGCGTCGTCGCCAATCGCGCCTCGAACATCCATACGCTGCTGGATGACTCCTTGAAGCATCTGCACGCCGATTTCCCCGAGTACGGATTCGCCGTGTTCCTGCAGGAGTGTCAGCGCCCCGAAGTGACGCGCTACGCGGCCGTTGCCGGCCTTCGCCTCGATCCCGACGATGAGCACCGCTTGTGCAGACTGCTCGCGACATTGCACGAGCCACATGCCAGCACCGTCAAGCTCAGCGAAAAAGCCGTCGGCGAGCAGCTCTACGCCACTCCCATGGCGGGACGTCTCAGCATGTACGAAGGTTGGCTGATCGTACGCGCCCCCAAGCTCGACGCCGCCTTGGAGCGCATGCTGACTCTGTTCGTCGACCAATTGGCGGCGGCCACCGAGAACAAGCTACTCCACCTGGCGCTGAAAAAAACGGCGGAACGCGATGGACTGACCGGTCTCTACAACCGGGGCTTCTTCGAATCGGCGCTGCAGCTGAGCATTCAGGGCAAGACCCAGTCGCCAGGCCTGGATTTTGCCGTGCTGATGATAGATGTCGACGGGCTCAAGGAAGTGAACGATCGCCACGGCCATGTAGCGGGCGACCAGCTCATCACCTCGGTGGCCGAGCGTCTGCAAATGCACTGTCGCGCGAGCGATATCCTGGCGCGCTACGGTGGCGACGAATTCGTGGTCCTGTTTCCTTCCGCCGGCCTGTCGGCAGCGAATCGCCTGGCAGGCTTGGTCAGGACGCACATGGAGGACCAGCGATGTCTCATCACTACCGCACATGGCGAGCGCGTGACATTGACGCTTCGCATGAGTCTGGGCTGCGCCAGCTCCACCGAAACGCCCGCCCAGGAGGTGCTTACCCTGGCGGACGAGCGCATGTACGACGACAAGACCCAACGCCGCAAGCAACGCGCCCTCGGCTGAGCGCCACGACGTCAGGTCGCTGCCTTGTTCGACCGCATGATGGCCGGGCTAGCCGATCCGGGGTCGTCACCGACGGGGGAAGGCGAATATCCCATCGGACCTGGTCGATAAGGCACACGGCCGGCCCCGGCCGGACTCGTTTCCGTCTCAGTATCCGCCGAGCGTGAACTTGAGATCGTAATTGTTGAGCAGCGGTGGCATCGGTTTGCTGCTGAGTAAGCGGGAGGGCGGGTCCAGGCGGAACTCGCGATGGGATAAGAGCCTCGCCAATACCGTACTGGTCACCAGCAGGACCAGGCGCCGCCCCGGGCAGATGCCGGTGCCGCCGCTGAAGGGGATGAGAGGCCATGTCCCCGTCCCTTCCGGCTGCAGCCACAGGTCCGGATCGAAGCGGTTGGCCGAGGCGAGGTGACGGTCGTCGCGATGAAAATAGGGCGCCAGGATCAAGAGCGAAGTGTCCGACGGCATGGCGCCGTTTTCCCATAGGGTTGTCTCGGTGCTCTGACGCAGCACCATCGGCGTGGTGGGCCACAGGCGCAGCGACTCCAGCACGCAAGCGCGCAGGTAGGGAAGCTCGGGGGTGGGATGCTGTTCCAGATTGGCGGCCTCTTCCCGTGCGCGCCTTGCGTGCTCAGGGTGTGCGGCCAACAGCGCCAGGGTGCGGAAGGTGGCCATGCCCGCCGGATCGAAGGCGAACAGCCATTGCGGAACCTGGTGCTCGGGCTGGGTGATGTCGTTGGTGGGCACGCGGGCCACTTCGGCGGCCAGGCTGCCCGGCTCCGCCCGTTTCAGGTAAATGCACAGCCGTTCATGCAGGGCGTCACGCAGGTGATGACGACCCGGGTGCATGAATCCCCAATTGCCGGCGGCGCGCAGCTTGCCCAATGTTTCGGTAAGGGCGTGATCGTCGCGGGCGGTGTCGCCCAGCACCACGCGGCGCACCACACGCGACCAGGTCTCGAAGAAGGTATCCCAGTCCAGCGAATCGCCCCGTTGCCGCGTGGTATGGAGAAGTTCATCGGCCTCCTCCTTGGCCACCTTGACGAAACGCTCCCCCAGCCCGTGTACCGGGCATTCGCTCTGTAACACGGCCTCATTGAAGCGGCGTCGCTCGGCACGTTCTGAGCCATGGGAAACCAGCGCCATGTCGGGTTCGAAATGCTCCAGCGCGCTGCGCTTGGCCTGCTCCGCGGTGGCAAACGGCTCCGGCGACTGCTCGAGTATCCGATTGACATGCGCGGGGTCAAGCACCAGTGCCATCGTTTTTTCACCCGGCACCTGCAGCATCAGCGGCCCGCTGCCGTATTTCTCGTTGAGCTGCTGCAGGCGGTGGACGGCGCGCCGGTCCAGCCCAAGACGCTCCGCCATGCCCACCACCTTGGGGCGCCGGATGAGCACCCCCTTCGCCACGTTGGGAACGAAGACATCGTTCAATACGGCAAGCGATTCCGCCACGCTCGCCTTCGGCAACGTTCCTTGAACCGAATCCCTTGTCATCTCACGCTCCTTTGATTGCCTGACTATGGGCAGTCTAGTCGCGCGAGTGATCGTAAGCCCTTGTTTTACACAAATCTTTACAAGCGTTGCCTTAAGCTGGGCCTCGGATCCGGCAACGCTAGACCACTTCTGCGGACAGGACAGTCTCGGTTATGGCATCGTGGGCAGCGTTCAGTGCGTTCTGCCTCATCTCGTCGCCCATTGCCACGCCTTCGGCACGAATGACGGTGACATCGTCGATACCGATGAAGCCGAACACGGCGCGCAGATAACGTTCCTGGAAGTCGCTGTCGACGCCCGGCCCCTGCGAGTAGAGGCCACCACGCGAGGATGCGATGTATACCTTGCGCCCCCCGGCCAGGCCCACCGCACCGTTCTCGGTGTAGCGGAAAGTCCTGCCGGCCTGGAGAATACGATCCAGCCAGGCCTTGAGCTGGCTCGGAATGGCGAAGTTGTACATGGGGGCGCCGATCACGATCACATCAGCCGTCAGGAACTCTTCCAGCAACGTTTCGGTCAGCGCCGTTTCCTCGCGCTGGTGCGCGTTGCGCGTCTCTTCTGGCAAGCCTGCGCCAGTCAGTATCTCACCGGAAAGATGACTGGGCGCGTTAACGACCAAATCGCGATAGACGACATCGAGCGTGGGCGTGGCAGCACGCAACCGCTCGACGATGCGAGCGGAAAGCTGCCGCGTAATCGATTGGTTTTCCAACAGGCCGGAATCCAGATGCAGCAGTTTCATGATACCTCCTCGGACGGTGAGTCGGCGCCCCGTGCGCCTATGTCGCCCATCTTGGGATTTCCTCACCACTGCCACTAGTCGGTGCTGGTTGAAATCATTGTTCCACTGCTAGAACAATAGATAGCCCCCAAAGAGGATGCGGCATGCAGGACCTCAACGATCTCTATTTCTTTGCGCTTGTCGCCGAACATGGAAGCTTCACCGCCGCGGCGCATGCCTTGGGCATGCCCAAGTCCACGCTCAGCCGTCGTATCGCCCGGCTCGAGGAGCGGCTGGAGGTTCGGTTGCTGCACCGGACCACGCGACGCCTGACGCTAACGGATACCGGCCGCGCCTACCTGGGTCATTGTCGCGATCTACTGGCAGCCGCCGAAGCGGCCGAGAGCGTCGTCGAACAGGTGCACGAGGAGCCGCGAGGGCGAGTCGTGCTGACCAGCCCCATCTCGATTTCCCAGTCGCTGCTGGCACGGGCGCTGCCCGAATTCATGGAGCGCTACCCCAAGGTCGAAGTGGAACTGGATGCCACCAACCGACGAGTGGATCTCGTATCCGAAGGGGTGGATCTCGCCATTCGCGTTCGCCTCCGTCTCGAGGATTCATCGCTGGTATCGCGACGATTCGCCGCCAGCCCCGCCATGCTGGTGGCAAGCCCTAGGCTGATGGAGCGTCTCGGTATGCCGGTGGCCCCGCACGATCTAAAGCGCTTTCCGAGCCTCTCCATGCGCTTTGCCGACGGGCGCCACGTGCAGGAGTTCACCGACCCCGATGGCAACCGCGTGCCGGTCTCGCTGACGCCACGGCTCATCACCGACGACATGAATGTGCTGAGGGATGCCGCCATGGCCGGTATCGGCATCGTGGTCCTGCCGACATTCATGTGTCGCCAGGCACTGGAAACGGGCGAACTGACCTGGCTGCTGCCGCACTGGCGGCTGCCCCAAGGGCAATTGCATGCGGTGTATCCGTACCGACGCGGGCTGCGCCCCGCCGTACGTTACCTGATCGATTTCCTGGCGGAACGACTGCCGGCGCTTGCCGAAGAGACGGGACTCTCGGCACTGTGCCAGGCGCCGAGCCCAGGGGACGATCCGGCGTTGCCGAAGCCAGCCATAGCGAACCCGCCAGTGACTTGATGGAACTTCACTGCGCTTCATCTGTCGCTCGGTTCAGCCTTCGTTAAGTGCTGCGACGACACCTAAAAAGCCCCGAGCCGGGTACGGTTCGGGGCATGAGGGAAAGCTACCGTCCGAGACAGGCTTCGGCAGTGGTCAGAACTCGCTCCAGCCATCCTCGTCGCCGCTGGTCTGCGAACGGGACTTCTCCGATTTGGGCGATTCAAGCTTGACCAGTTGATGCGATGCGGGACGCTTTTCGGTTCCGGCCTTTGTCGGTACTTCGCGACAGGCATGGTTCGCTTGCGTGGGCAGCGCCGGCGCCGTCTTGGCGTTGCTGTCGATTCGGAAGGTGTCGATCAGTGCGGCAAGCCGCTGGGCTTGTTCTTCCAGCGAGGCGGCAGCGGCGCTGGTCTGCTGCACCAGCGAGGCGTTCTGCTGGGTCACCGAGTCCATTTCGGTCAGTGCGGTGTTGATCTGTTCAATGCCGCTGTTCTGCTCTCGCGTGGCGGTGGAGATTTCCCCCATCAGGGCACTGACCTGGCGAATCGATTCGACGGTTTCATTGATCGTCTCGCCGCTGCGCTCGGCCTGCTCGGCACCGCTGGCCACTCGGGTCGTGGTGTCCTCGATCAGCTTGCGAATCTCCTTGGCCGATTCCGCGCTGCGGCTGGCCAGGGATCGCACTTCGCTTGCCACCACGGCGAAACCGCGTCCCTGCTCCCCTGCTCTGGCTGCCTCGACCGAAGCATTCAGCGCCAGGATGTTGGTCTGGAAGGCAATGGAGTCGATCACACCGATGATGTCGTTGATGCGCCGAGCGCTGTCGGCGATCTCGCGCATCAGCCGTACGGTGCGCTCGACCTCTTGGCCGCCGGCCTCCGCGGTCTTCGATGCTGCGGTGGAGAGCCGGTCGGCCTCGACAGCGGTTTCGGTGTTCTTGCTGACGGTAGACGCCATCTCCTCCATGCTGGAGGCGGTTTCCTGCAGGGCCGAAGCCTGCTGCTCGGTACGCGAGGAGAGGTCCTGGCTGCCCGTGGCGATCTCGCCGGCACCGGTGAATACGCTATCGCTACTGTCGCGCAGCGAGATCACCAGTGCCTTGAGCTTCTCCTGCATGCGCCCCAGCGCCCCGTAGAGCTGACCGATCTCGTTGCGACCGCGATCCTCGATGCGAGCGGTCAGATCGCCGCCAGCGATACGATCGAAGTGCGTGACCGCTTCGCGCAGCGGAGCGACCACCGCACGCATCAACGCGAAGCGAATAAGGAAGGCGGCCGCCAGTGCCACCACCAACAGCGTCGTGGCAATGATCGCCACGCGACGGTCCAGGTTCTCGACCTCCTCGATGGCGCTAGTGCCGCGCTGTTCGGTGAAGTCGATGAAGGCCTCCATGGCATAGTCGAGCTCCGCGCCCAGCTCGCCCAACTGCTCTTGGCTGCGCATGATCTGGAACGGTGCTGCCTCCAGCATCGGCACCAGGCCCTCGGTGACAAACGCCTCGTAGGCCTCGGTAATGGCCTCCACGTGGGGCGTGCGTACGTCAGCCGGATCGAGAGGCACCTCGCGGAACTCGACGAAACGCTGCTGAGCCGCTTCCACCGCCGCCACTGCTCGTTGCTGGTATTCTCGCCCCTTGTCCGGGTTGCCTTGGGTGCTCAGGCTGGCATAGCGATCCAGGAAGTTCTGCGCGCGCAACACGTTCACCTGAGCGCGGTTGGCCATGTTGGCCAGCTTCACGTTGGTTTCCGCCAGTTCGTGCAGGGCCGCTTCACTGTGGGAGCTGGAATAGAATCCCAACCCACTGATCAAGCCGATCATCAGCACCAGCGCCGCTAGTGCTGCAGTCAGGCTCCACTTGATGGATACATTCTTCATCATTAGCCCCTTGCATGGTGCGTTCTGATTTTTGGCCTTGGGTTCCTTGAGTTATACATCGGCAGGCAAGGGGAAAAGTTGAGGCCCCTGTCTTCTCGCCAAGCTCTCCGCACCACACTCCGAGCCAGTCTCGACAATGCTCACACGTTCTCACCGTGCCGGCCTGGGCGAGTATCGGAGGTTTCCGTTTCGGCGCCTCCGTCATCCAGGTTCTCTCACGAGCGGCGCCGGACCTGACGCCTAGGGCTGAGCACGAGCCTGTTCAGCCACCCGGCAGCGAGGCGTGACTATGCTGTAGCCAAGCCAACCCCAATGGAATGGATTCCACCCAGCGGCAAGAGAACGAAGGAGAAGGGATGCCGACGACACGAAGCGAAAATCGCGACGATTCCCACCAGGACGAGCCGCACAACCTCGTCGAGCTGATGCAGGCCATCGAGTCGATCGAAACCCCATCGGGGCGGATTCGCTTTGACGAGGTGCTTGACGCCATAGGTCGGCGTGCTTTTGGCCCCCTGCTACTGCTGGCGGGTCTGGTCACGCTGGCGCCGATCATCAGCGGCATTCCCGGCGTGCCCTCGCTGATGGCCATGTTCACGCTGCTGGTGTGTATACAGTTGCTGATCGGACGACGCACTTTTTGGCTGCCCCGCTGGCTGCGCAACCGCACATTGCCCAGCGACAAGGTACACACGGCACTGAAGTGGATGTATCGGCCAGCTTGCTGGATCGACCGGTTGCTGCACCGGCGTATCACTTTCATGACCGGCAACCTCGGCATGCAGCTCTCTGCCCTGACCTGCGTGATCATTTCTATCGCCATGCCACCCATGGAGTTCATTCCCTTTTCCGTCAACATCGCGGGGGTCGCCCTGACCCTGTTCGGCCTGTCTTTCATGGCCCGCGACGGGTTGTTGGCCGTGCTGGCATTCGCCATTACCGGCCTGTCGCTGTCCGTCGTGCTGATTCATTTTCTCTAGGAGACCCGTCATGCTCCAGCTCGAACAGCTCCAACAAGCGCAGCGCCTCATTGCCGATACCCTGTCGCCTACCCCGTTGGTACTCGACCACGCCCTTTCCGATCGACTAGGGCGCCGTGTGTGGCTCAAGGGGGAATTGTTCCAGCGCACCGGTTCCTTCAAGACACGCGGTGGCCTGCACTGGGTGCGTACCGCGAGCCGGGAAGAGCTTGCCGGTGGGCTAGGCGCCGTGTCGGCCGGCAACCATGCCCTGGGCTTGGCCTGGGCGGCACGCCAGGCGGACGTGCCGGTAACCATCGTGATGCCCGAAAATGCCAGCGCATTCAAGGTGGAAGGCAGCCGCTCCCTGGGCGCCGACGTGATTCTGCATGGCGATATCAACGCCGCCTGGGAGCTGATGCATCGTTGGATCGAGGAACGCAGCCTGACGCTGGTTCACCCCTACGACGACGAGCGCATCATCGCCGGTCAGGGCACGGTAGGATTGGAGATACTGGAGCAGGCGCCCGAAGCGTCGGCGATCTTGTGCCCGGTGGGCGGCGGTGGGTTGATCGCAGGCATCGGTGTGGCAGCTTCGGCCCTGCGCCCCGAATTGGCGCTGATCGGCGTGGAGCCAGCGGGGGCGGCCAGTATGGCGCACGCCTGGCTTCACGGCGAGCCGGCGCGCCTGGAGCGAATCGATACCCGCGCCAAGAGCCTGGGAGCGGCCGTGGTCGGGGAATTGACTTACCCATTGTGCCGAGCCCACACCCGCGAACTGGTAGCGGTTGACGAGGATGCCATCCGACTCGCCATGCGTCATCTGGTCTACCAAGCCAAGCTGGCGGCAGAACCGGGGGCGGCCGTGGGTGTGGCTGCATTGATGGAGGATCTCGCCGTACTGCCGCCGGAGGGCGATATCGTGGTGGTGATTACCGGCGGCAACATGAGCCGGGAAGAGTGGCAGGAGTGTCTTTGATCGCGACGACATCCGCGATACGCATACCTTCGAACATGGCCTAGCGTGGCGCGACCACTGCCAGGGTGACGGTCGCCTTGGCGACGAGAATGGCGGCATCGTCGCCTGCATACAGCTCGGACTCCGTCACGATCAGCGTGCGCCCGGGCTTCAGCACGCGTCCGAGGCAACGCAGTTCGCTGCCCTGAGCGGGCCTGAGCAGGTTGATCTTGAACTCCGCCGTCAGCACCAGCGCACCTTGGGCAATCAGGGTGGCCCCGGCGGCTCCGGCGGTGTGATCGGCCATGGTGGCCTGCACCCCAGCATGCACGAAACCATCCTGCTGCAGGTGATCGTGGCGTACCGATAGTCGAGTGGCGCAGTAACCCGGTGCAATTTCCTCGGCTTCTAGCCCCAGCGCCCGAATGAAGGGCGCCGCCTGCAGAATACGTTCCACTTCCTGACGGTAATCGGCGTGAGCGGGCTGGAATACGGTAGAGGGCGTCATCGGGGCTCCTGTTTTTTTGATTGACGCACGGATCAGCCCAATATGAATATCACGCAGGCCGCGGTGAGCCCACCCATGACGCCATTGAAGATTCGCCAGGCACGTGGCGTATGCAACCAGCGGCTGATGGCCATGCCGAACCCGGCCCAAAGAGCGACGCAGGGGAATCCCACCAGCTCGGCGAACCCCGCCAACAGCAGGGCGTTGATCATGGTGTCGCCACCCTCGGGCAAAAAACCGGCCATTAGCGCCAGGCCCATCACCCATGCCTTGGGGTTGGCAAACTGAAAGGCGGCCGCCTGCCAGAAGTTGAGTGGCCTCCCCTCGCCCCGGTGGCGCAGATCGGGCGGCGGCGCCGTGGCAATCTTCCAGGCCAGATACAGCAGGTAGGCGCTGCCGAGCACGCGCAGGGTCATTTGCACCGCGGGATAGCGTTCGAAGATCAGCCCCAGCCCCAGAGCGATGCCGGCGAACAACAGGAAACAGCCCCCCATGATGCCGAAGATGTGCGGTAAGGTGCGAAGAAAGCCGTAGTTGGCGCCCGAGGCCGTGAGCATCACGTTATTGGGTCCCGGCGTGATGGTCATGGAAATCATGTAGAGGCCCGCCGGCCAGAGGAACGCCAAAGCTTCCATGTATTTGCACCCATACAATTCATTCGGTTTCGGTTGGATTGTTCGCTCATCACCCAGCATAATGAGCCTATATCCAGCGTCAAAGGTTTTATTGTCACCATGACAATTTGGGTTCCTCAGCTCGCGGCAAGGGGGATTCGCTACCGCAATCTGGCCGAGGCCATTGCCGATGCGATACGTCGCGGCGAGCTTGCACCCGGCGCGAAACTACCGCCCCAGCGTCGCCTGGCCGACCGCCTCCGAGTGACGGTCGGCACCGTGACACGTGCCTACGCCGAGGCCGAGCGTCAGGGTTGGGTGGTGGCTCGGGTCGGTAGTGGCACCTACGTACGGGGAGCCGAGACGTCCTCGAGCCAGGACTTCCTCGCCAGCCGCCCCGTCGAAGCGGGCATCATCGACCTCAGTCTGAGCTTGCCGCCCCCCCATCCCATGCGAGCCGCCACGTTGGGGCGCGTGCTGCGAGAGATGGCGGACAACGATCTCGTCCTGCACCGCGCGGTGGAATACCAGTCGGACCGGGGTGTGGCCGCCCATCGCGAGCGGCTCGCCGCCTGGATGACCGAGCTTGGCATGCCGGTCGATGCGGAAGAGCTGCTGGTCACCCAAGGGGGACAGCACGGCATCAGCCTGGCACTGCATGCGCTCGCCCGGCCGGGTGAACGCATCGCCGCCGACGTGCTCACCTACCCCGGACTGATCAGCGCTGCGCGTCAGGCACACCTGAAAGTAGCGGGCGTAACGATGGACGATCAGGGCATGGACATGGATGCCCTCGCCCGGCTCTGCGCACAGCAGCAACCACCAAGGCTGGTCTATGTCACACCGGACCAGAACAACCCCACCGGGACGCCACTGAGCGAAGCCCGCCGCGAACGCCTGGTGACGCTGGCACGCCGCCACGATTTCTGGATCGTCGAGGATGGTGTGCAATACCTGCCCGAGTCGGAGCGCGGCACGCCGCTCTATCGTCTGGCTCCGGAGCGAACCCTGTTCATCTTCAGCACGTCGAAGGTGCTGGCCGGCGGGCTGCGTATCGGCACCTTGGTGGCTCCTCCCATGTTGCGCGAACGCCTGGGGGCGACGCTGCGCGCCCAGAACTGGATGGTACCGCCGCTGATGGTGGAGGCGGTTTGCCGCTGGGTGACCAGCGACGATAGCCGCGCCCTGCTCGACTGGCTGATCGAGGAGTTGGGCGCACGCCAGTCCTTGGCGCGCGATTGCCTGGCCAACTATTCCGTAAGCGGCCGGCCGCATGGCAACAACCTGTGGCTACCGTTGCCCGAGGGGCTGCGCAGCGCCGAACTGATGGAGGCCTTGGCCCAGCGCCATATTCTGGTGTCCAGTGCCGAACCCTTCTGCGTGGGCAGTGAGCCGGCCCCCCAGGCGCTGCGTCTGTGCCTCAGCGCAGCCCCCTCGCGCGAAGCACTGGCCCGAGCGCTGGAAACGATCGCCGAGCTGCTCGCCGAGCCCCCTGCGACGCCCTGGCGCACGCTGTAAGCTCGGCGAGACCGCCACGAGCAGGCAAATGACGCCTACGAGGAAAGTCGCAGCCGAAGTCCACGGAAACGACGGCGGTACTGGCGGGGCGTGAGCCCCACCCGGCGGACGAAGAGTTTGCGGAAGAAACTCGGATCGGCGTAACCAACCTGCTCGGCAATCGCCTCGATGGGATCGTCGCCCTGCTCAAGATACTGCTTCGCTTCCTCCAAGCGCAGCGTCTGAACGTAATCCAGTGGTGTCACACCGGTAGCCATCTTGAAGCGGCGCTTGAAGGAGCGTTCGGTCAGGCCGCTGACTCTGACCATCTCCGACACCGGTGACGGCGTATCGTAGTGCTGTGCCACCCAGACCTGGCTGCGCGCGATGCAGGCGTCTTCGGCCTGGCGTGAACTGCTGAGCACGGCAAAGGGTTGCTGGCCGTCATGGTGCCAATCGATCAGATGGATTCGAGCCAGTCGCATCGCTTCGTCGATGCCGAGCAGGCGCGCCACCAAGTACAGCGTGAGATCGAACCAACTGGAGCCACCGCCGGCCATGATCAACCGTTGCCCTTCCCCGCTGGCGACCAGGGTACGGTGGGGGTGCACGCTGACACCGGGGTACCGGCGCGCCAAGGCGTCGCAGTAGGCCCAGTGGGTGGTGGCGGCCTGTCCCTCCAGCAATCCCGCTTCGGCCAGCAGCATCGCACCGGTACAGGCGGCGGCCAGCAGCGCTCCCTGGACATGGCAATTGCGCAGCCAGGCAATTTCATCCCCGTAGCGGCCCGTCAATGATTCGTCGGGAGCAATGAACAGATCCGGGATACAGGCCGCAATGGGCAAAGGACAAGTCGCCAGGCTGCGGTCCGGCTCGATCCAGGCGCCATTGGGCGCCCGAAATCCCTTTCCGCTCCGCGACACGATTAGTGGACGCAATAGCGGTTCGCCCATGCGTCCATGGATCAGCAGATCCCAGTCACGCCCCGCCGAACCGAACAGATCGAACATGCCGTAGAGCGTTGAGGCGGTGGCCTCCGGCGTCGCCAGCAAGGCGATGGTCAAAGGCGTCTGGCGCGCCGCATCCCGCCTCATGGCACGAAAGCCCCTGTTGCGGCACAAGACCCTTTCGTGGTGTAGATCCCTCGGCAGTAACGTTCTCCCTGCACAACCCAACCACAAGGAGAACCATCATGTGCCATGCTCATCCCATACCCCCTGCCGACTCCGAGGCCTTCGAGGGGCGTCTGATTCGCGCCCTCAACGAGGCGGGCGCGCTGCTCCTCACCGCCATCGGTCATCGCACCGGCCTGTTCGAGGCAATGGCCGGGCGACCTCCCATGACCAGCCAGGCCGTGGCCGAGCGTACCGGGTTGCAGGAGCGCTACGTACGGGAGTGGCTTGGCGGTATGCTCGTGGCCGGATTTCTCGACGCCGACCCCGATACCGGCCGATACTGGCTTCCGCAAGCGCATGCCGAACTCCTGACCGGCTCCGGCCCGGTCAATTTCGCCGTCTACGCTCAGTTTATCTCCCTTCTGGCCAACGTGGAGGACGACGTGGTGCGCTGTTTCCGAGAAGGGGGAGGCGTGCCGTACTCACGCTACCCCCGTTTTCAGGAAGTCATGGCAAGCGATAGCGCACAGACGGTACTACCTGCCCTGTTCGATGCCATTCTGCCCTTGGCCAAGGGCTTGCCCGAGCGGCTCGAATACGGCATCCACGTGCTCGATTGCGCCTGCGGACGTGGCCGTGCGCTCATGGCCATGGCCGAGCGCTACCCGGCCAGTCGCTTCGTCGGCTACGACCTATCGCAGGAAGCCATTGACTGGGCACGACGGGAGACCGACCGGGCCGGCCTTACCAACCTCACCTTCGAGGTACGCGACCTGAGTGATTTCGACGTCACCGCCGAGCCCGATGCCTTCGACCTGGTCACCACCTTCGACGGCATTCACGACCAGGCGCGTCCGCGCAACCTGCTCAAGGGCATCCACCGCACCCTGGCGCCTGGCGGCGTTTACCTGGTGCAGGACATCCACGCTTCGAGCCACCACCATCTTGACCGGAATCACCCGCTGGGCGTCATGCTCTACGCGGTATCGGTCAGCCACTGCATGACGGTATCGCTGGCCCAGGGCGGCGAAGGGCTAGGCACCATGTGGGGGCGAGAGCGCGCGTTGGCTTATCTCGAGGAGGCAGGCTTCGGCGCTATCGAGGTATACCAGCTCGAGCACGACATTCAGAACGATTATTTCGTCTGCCGCACCTGATGAGCCCAGCCGGATGCAGGTAGTTGCAGACTGCATCCGGCCTCAACGGGACAGCTCGGAAGCGGTAAGGAAGGCAAGCGCCTTGCACCCACGGCGCGAGACGCCACAATGGATGAGACAACAACCCAACGAGGCCCAGCCGCTATGCATCGCTTCCTCAATGATCCGACGCTTGCCGTTCCGGTCTTCCCGGGCAGTCACATCGCGATGGATGGCCATTACCTCTTTCTTTCCGGCTTGACGGTGAGCGACATCCAAGGCGGTGAGGCCGTACTCGGCGACATCGCCGAAGAGACACGCTGGGTGATGCGCCGTCTTTCGCGCATGCTGGAATACGCCGGCGCCTCGATGGCGGAAGTGGTACGAGTGGACATTCACCTGACCAACCTGGACACCATCCACACCATGGACGCCGCCTACGCCGAGTTCTTCGAGAACCACAGCTACCCCGCTCGCACCTGCACCGAGTCATCACGCCTGAGCGGCGGGGCCAATGTCGAGATCACGTTGATGGCGCGCCAACCGGCCGAGCCGGCCTTTCGGCACGATACGCAGCGCGATGAGACCCGAGCGAACGGCCGCGACGAATCTCACGCCACTTGAGCTCTACTGCGCCGGCCACTGGCTAGCGATTCGATCTCGACAGCCCGCAGCGTTTCGCACATACTACGCCTCCTCCTATAGACAAGAATGATACGCAAGCGCTTTCACACGACTTGTCGTGGAGCAGTGCGTACCATTCAGCCGACGCTCTTTGCGACGATACCCTCATGAGTGGCGAACAGTGACGAACATGCCCCATCCTGTCTTGAAAGCCCTTTCCGGTGTGGCCCTGGCGCTTGGCTGCAGCGCCGTGCAGGCCGAGCAGATCACCGTTACTGACATTGCCGGTCGCGAGATTACCCTCGAGGCGCCGGTAGAGCGTGTCATTCTCGGTGAGGGGCGTCAGGTCTACCTGCTCGGCGCATTGCAGCCGGAAGACCCCTTTGACCGCGTGGTGGGCTGGCGCGAAGACTTCTCCCAAGCCGATCCGGACAGCTATGCGCGCTACGCCACCAAGTTTCCCGAGCTCGAGGAGCTCCCCACCTTCGGCGGCTTCAAGGATGGTACCTTCGACGTGGAGCAGGCGGCCTCCCTCAACCCCGATGTCGTCTTGATGAACCTCGAGGCCAGAGCGGCCACCGAGGATGCCGCCTACGACGAAAAGCTGGCGGAACTCGGCATTGCCATCGTCTACGTGGACTTCCGTGAGGATCCGATCCGGCACACCATTCCCTCCATGCGCCTGCTGGGCCAACTGTTGGGTGAAGAGGAAGATGCCGAGGCCTTCATCGAATTCTCCGAGGCCCAGATGGCGCGGGTCACTCAGGTGATCGAAGCCGAGGTCGAGGCCGACGAACGACCGAGCGTGTTCGTCGACCGCGCCGGCGGCTACTCGGAGGACTGCTGCATGAGCTTCGGTCCCGGCAACTTTGGCGAATATGTCGAGATTGCCGGCGGCGACAATATCGCCAAGGACATCATTCCGACCACTTTCGGCACGCTGAATCCCGAACAGATCATTGCCTCCAACTCTGAGCATGTGGTCGTGACGGGGGGCAACTGGGACGCCTACGTGCCGGGTGGCGCCTGGGTCGGCGTGGGGCCGGGAGCCGACATGGCCAGTGCCCGGGCCAAGCTCGAAGCGCTGACCGAGCGCACCGCCATGACCGGTACCCAAGCCGTGGAGAACGATAACTTCCATGCCATCTGGCACCAGTTCTACAACAACCCGTACTACTTCGTCGCCGTGCAGCAACTGGCCAAGTGGTTCCATCCGGAGCTGTTCGCCGACCTCGACCCCGAAGCCACGATGAAGGAGCTGCACGAGCGCTTCCTACCCGTGGATTACGAACCCGGCTATTGGGTCACGCTGAATGAGCGTTGAAATCGCCCGGACCCGCCAGCAAGTCAAAGGGCACGGTTTCTATCGTGCCCTAGTGCTACGGCGCCAGCTCATCCTGCTGGCGCTCACGCTTGCCCTGGCGCTGAGTTTTTGTCTCGACTTGGCCTTGGGCCCTGCCCGCTTCAGCCTCGGTGAGGTAATGGCCGCGCTGGCATCGCCGGATGCCGTTAGCCAGCAGGCCAGGGTCATCCTGTGGGAAATTCGCATGCCGGTGGCGCTGATGGCGTTGGTCGTCGGTGCCAGCCTGTCGATAGCCGGCGCCCAGATGCAGACCATCCTCAGTAATCCCCTGGCCAGCCCCTTCACGCTGGGTATCTCGGCGGGTGCCAGTTTCGGTGCAGCGTTGGCGCTAGCCTTCGGCGTGGTGATCGTTCCCGCTGCGGTGGAATACGTGGTACCGATCAATGCGTTCGTCATGGCCATGGTCACCGCCTTCCTCATCCATGCGATGAGCCTGCGGCGCGGGGTCACGATCGAGACCATCGTGCTGCTGGGCATCGCCATGGTATTCATCTTCAATTCGCTGATGGCGCTGATCCAGTTCTTCTCCAGCCAGCAGGCCGTGGCGGCGGTTGTGTTCTGGACCATGGGCAGCCTGACCAAGGCAACCTGGCCCAAGTTCTGGGTCGCGCTGACGGTATTGGTCGCCGTGTTGCCGCTGCTCGCCCGCCACGGCTGGGCGCTGACCGCCATGCGCCTGGGCGATACCAAGGCCGAGAGCATGGGGGTGAATCCTCGCGCTCTGCGCCTGGAGGTGATGGTGCTGGTCTCGCTGTTGGCCGCCATTGCAGTGGCATTTGTCGGTACCATCGGCTTCATCGGCCTGGTCGGACCGCACATCGCACGCATGCTGGTGGGTGAGGATCAACGCTTCTTTCTGCCCGGCTCGGCTCTCTGTGGCGCGCTGATTTTGTCCATCGGCTCGGTGCTGTCGAAAATCATCTTGCCCGGCACCGTCATCCCCATCGGCATCATCACGTCACTGGTGGGCATTCCCTTCTTCCTGTTTTTGATCCTCAATCACAAGAAGGCCTCATGGTAACGCTTCAGCTCGACCGCCTATCGGCTCGCTATGGCCGTCGCCAAATCCTGGCGGAAATTTCCACGCCCCGCTTCGAGGGCGGCCGGGTGGTGGCGCTGCTCGGCCCCAACGCCGCCGGCAAGTCCACGCTGTTCCGGCGCATTTTCGGGTTGCTCAAGGGCGGTGGCGAAGTCAGGATCACGGGCGCTGCCTCGGAGAGGCCCGTGGCCTACATGCCCCAGGATACCGGCGTCAATGCGGTGCTGACGGTGTACGAATCGGTGTTGATGGCGCGTATGCAGGGGCGCTCTCTGAAGGTCAGGCCAGAAGACCTGGCCAAGGTCGACCAGGCGCTGGACGAGCTGGGGATCTCACCGCTCGGAGCGCGCGATATCGGCGACATCAGCGGCGGCCAACGCCAGCTCGTCAGTGCTGCCCAGGCCCTGGTCCAGGAGCCCGAGATTCTGCTGCTTGACGAGCCCACTTCT
Organism: Billgrantia pellis; assembly: GCF_008297955.1. Taxonomy (GTDB): domain Bacteria; phylum Pseudomonadota; class Gammaproteobacteria; order Pseudomonadales; family Halomonadaceae; genus Halomonas; species Halomonas pellis. The sequence goes on from NZ_VTPY01000002.1 coordinate 455,192, forward strand.
GCCCTCGACCTCAACCGCCAGATCAGCCTGCTGACCATACTGCGGCGGCTCGCTCGGGAGCGCGAGATGCTGATCATGGTGGCGCTACACGACCTGGGCCATGCGTTGCGTTTCACCGATGAAGCCATGGTGCTGGAGAACGGCCAGTTGATCGCCTGCGGCGAGACCTGCGATGTGGTCACGCCCGAGCTGTTGCACCGGGTCTATCGGGTCGCCGCCCGTATCGAGCCCTGTTCCAAGGGCCAACCCCAGCTCATCGTCGAAGAGAGCGTTTGAGTCTCAGTCCGCGCCCCTCCAACGCCGCCAGGCCTGCCCCACCCAGGATCAGCGGCAATGCCAGCAGAAAGCCACTGGCCAGCGGCAAGCCGAAAATCAGCAGGTCGGCCAGCACCGGCCAGACCATGGCAACATACTCGAACGGCGCCAACCGAGAGGCCTCGGCGTAGCGGAGCGCCAGCGTCATGGCAATATGCGCAGCGCCACCGAACAGCCCCGAAAGCACCAGCAGCCACCACTGCGACCCGGTCAACGCTGCCCACCCCCAGGGCAGCGTGGCCAGCCCCGCCAGGGTCGAGATCACCACGAAGTAGAACGCAATCGATGCGGCCGTTTCGGTGCGTGAGATACGCCTCACGGTGAGCAGCGCCCCCGCCGATAGCAGCGCCGCGAGCAGCCCAAGGACATAGCCCTCGAAACGCATGCTACCCGCATCGCTTCCAAGACTGGGCAAGATCAACACGGCGATGCCCGCCACCGCCAGCATCAACGCTCCCGCACGCTGGCAAGTGAATGGCTCTCCCAGCAGAACGACACCGCCGAAGGCCATCAGCACCGGAGTCAGTTGCATCAGCAGGGTCGCTTCCGCCACCGGCAACAGGGCGAGCGATGCAAAGGAGGCGAACATGGCCGCAGCGCCCAGCCCCGAGCGCAGTAGATGCCCCATGGGGCGTCGGGTGCCCAGGCCGGCGGGAAATTGCCCTCTCAGCACGAGAAAGATCACGATGGGCAACAGCGCGAAGGCCGAGCGGAAGAAGACCGTTTGCCCCAGCGGTACTTCATCGCCCACCGCCTTGATGCTCACCATCATGGCAGCGAAGAGAAGCCCCGACAGCAGCCTGAGCAAGATACCGGCCGTCGGCCTGTCTACGTTGTGGTTCATGTTCATCCTGATTAACGAATCAGAGCGTCATGCCAGGCTCGATCCTGTAGGCCAAATCGATGGTTTTTTCCTTGACGCTCCCCCCCTGGATGCGCGCCAGCAGTTCCCTGGCCGCACGCTCCCCGATCGATTCCCGCGGCGTCACCACGCTGGCCAGACGGGGCATCATTACCTGACCCACGTCGTGGCCATGGAAACCGGCGATAGCCATCCGTTCGGGTACGCGAATGCCACGCCGCAGGCATTCGAAATAGGCACCGATGGCGACATCGTCGTTGGTGCAGAAGATGCCTTCGGTTTCGGGATGCTGCGCCAGGAGCTCATCGAGCAGCCCCGCCCCCACGCTGTAAGAGGAGCGCTGGCTGCGCTGAAGCGTCAGCGGCGCCAGGCCGTGCTCTTCCATGGCTTGCCGGTAGCCGTGCTCGCGCTGAAGCGTGCGCGCGTCCAGGCGCACGGCCAGATAAGCGATTTGACGACGACCATGGCGGATCATTTCGCTGACCATGTCGTAGGCGGCCCGGACATTGTCGTAGCCCACCGCCTGATGCAGCGGCGGGGTCAGCGAGTCCATGATTTCGATGGTGGGAATGCCCGCGGTATCCAGCATGCGGCGAGTGCGCTGGGTATGTTGGCTGTCGGAGAGTATGAGCCCATCGACGTTATACGAAAGCAACGAGGCCAGGCTGCGCTCCTCGAGCTCCTTGTTGTAACCGTAGTGCGAGAGCATCAGATGATAACCCGCCGGACGGGTGACCTTTTCGATGCCCACCAGCACATCGGCGAAGACCTGATTGGTCAGCGACGGTACCAGTACGCCGATGGAGTGACTGGTCGCGCGCGATAGCAAGTCGGGAGCGCGATTGGGAATGTAGCCGATCTGCTCCGCTACGGCGAAGATGCGCTCGCGCAGCCCCTCCGAGACGGTCGCCGGGTCCCGCAGACAACGACTCACGGTCATCTTGGTCGCCCCGACCCGATCGGCGATGTCCTGCAATGTCGGCCGTTTCTTTTTCACGCTGCCCCGCTTCCCAGTGATCCGACGCGCCCTGCGGCGCCACGACGCCAGGCGACATGCGGCATTAGCATACCGTAATCGTCGCCCGGCGGGCCGACGGGAGCCATCGACGCCTCAGCGGCGCTCCAGCGATGCCACGAACGCCTCGACGATGGCTTCCGGCGCATCGGCGATGTTCAGCTTGACCGCCTCATTCTCCCCCGGCACTTCCAAGTCGCGCAGTTGGCTGTCGAGCATCGTCTCGCCGCGGAAGAAGTGCGCTTCACGCTCGGTCAGCCGCTGCATCAGTTGCTCCCGACGACCCTCGAGGTAGAGGAAGCGCAGCGCGGGATCACCGCGTCGCAACAGATCGCGATAGCGCCGCTTCAACGCCGAGCAGGCCAGCACCAGCGAGACGTCGCGGCGGCGGTAGGCGGCGATGTGCTCGGCCAAGGTTTCCAGCCACTCGCGCCGGTCGTCGTCGTCGAGCGGGATGCCGCTCGCCATCTTGGCTATATTGGCCGGCGAGTGATAATCGTCGCCGTCGATGTAGACAACGCCCAGACGCTCGGCCAAGCATTCGCCAATACAGGATTTTCCCGAGCCCGACACCCCCATCACCACGATCCGGACTGTGCCTTCTTTCACGATTCCTCCGGTCGTCAGTTGCCGCGCACGGCGGCCAGGTCGGGCAACCACGTCACGAGACCGGGAAACGCGATCAGCACCAGCAATACCACCAGAAGGGCGCCATAATACGGCAGCATGGCGCGCACCAGCTGCTCCATCGTGACCCGCCCCACGCCGCAGCCGACATAGAGACAAGTCCCCACCGGCGGCGTCAGCAGGCCGATACCGAGGATGAAGGCCATCAGCACACCGAAATAGACCGGATCGACGCCTACCGAAGTGACGATCGGCGTCAGCATCGGCGCCATGATCACCATTGCCGGGGTCAGGTCCATCACGAAGCCCACCAGCAGGAGCAGGCCGGCCACGATCAGCAGCAGCAGGAAAGGCTCCTGGGTAATCGCCTGCACTTGGCGCACCAAGGTCTGCGGCACCATGTTGATGGTCAGGAACCAGGCAATGACGGTGGCGAACGCCAGCAGCAGCAGCACCATGCCGGTCAGGCGCGCGGTTCGGATCAGCATGCCCCACAGCTCCCGCGGACGGAATTCACGGTAGACCGTCAGCGAGATGAACAGTGAATAGAGCAGTGCGGCCACGGCGGCCTCGGTAGCGGTGAACACCCCACCGAGGATGCCGCCGATCACGATCACCGGCAGCACCAGCGCCAACCAGGCGGCCTTGAAGGCCTGCCACAGGCGGCCCAGCTCGAATTTGCGGGTCTGACCGGCGTGCTCGATGCTGGCCATGATGAAGGTGGTGACCATCAGCGCGAAGCCGATCAGCAGCCCCGGCACGATGCCGGCGATGAACAGGCGGCTGATCGAGGTTTCGGTGACGATACCGAACAGGATCAGCGGGATAGACGGCGGGATGATGATACCGATGACCGACGACACGGTATTGATCGCAGTGGCGTGGGGTGCCGAGTACCCTTGCTGCTTCATCGAGGGGATCATCATCGCGCCGGTGGCCGCGGTATCGGCCACTGCCGAACCACTGATGCCGCCGAAGAACATCGAACCGGTGATGGCCACCTGGCCCAGCCCACCGCGCATGAAGCCGACCAGTGCCCCGGCGAGCTCCATCAGCCGCCGGGCGATGCCGCCGGCGCTCATTACCTCCCCCACCAGGATGAAGAAAGGGATCGCCAGCAGCGGGAAATTGTTGACGCCGCGAATCGACTGCTCGATCAGGATCGATAGCGGGATGTCGGAGAGCACCGCCATCACCACGGCGGCGATGCCGAGCCCGAAGGCGATGGGCAGCCCCAGGATGATGGAGGCGAACAGGATGGCAAGGAAAATCCACAGCATGGGTCAGTCTCCCGCTTGCCGGTTAGCGGCTTGGGGGTCGCGGATGAAGCGCAGGCACAGCCAGCAGCGCCAGAGCGCCACCGCGACGATGAACAACGAACACAGCACCAGGGAGACATTGATCAGATTCCATGGCACGCCGAGGATGGCGGTACGGCCGGTGGAACGCGACATCACCAGGTAACCGCCCCAGACCATGATACCCATCAGGGCAGCGATGATCAGATGCTGAAGCAGGAAAAGCGCATAGGCGGCACGCGGCTTGAGCCGGCGAACCAGAAAATCCACGGCAATATGTTCGTAGCGGGCGAAGGCCGCCGCCGCACCGACGAATATCAGCCAGATGAAGAGCATGCGCGCCAGTTCGTCGGCCCATGGCAGTGATCGGTTGAACATGGAACGGCCAATGACGTTGGCCGACACCGAAACGATCAGAGCGACCAGAATCGTGGCGATCAGGTGTTCCATGGCCACGGTCAGCCAGCGAAAGGCCGCCGGGCCACGGCGGCCCTCGATATCGAGTTCCAGCGGCTCGCGATTGGGGTCGTCGAGATAGACGCCGGGATCGGCCGGTGGTGGATTGGGCGTGGTCATGCAGCGCTCCGTGCAGGGCAAGGGAAATCCCCTGCCCTGACAAGTCGATCGAAGGGAAGGTTTAGGGGTTGGAGGTGGACTCGACGATGTCCTGGATCTCGGCGATCAGATCCTCACCGATGCGCGGCGCCCACTCGTCATAGACGGGCTGCACGGCCTCTTGGAAGGCGGCGATCTGCTCGTCGTTGAGCCGTGTGATCTGCATGCCCTTCTCTTCGAGCTGTTCGCGCGACCAGTCGTCGTATTCGGTGGCCAATTGGATCTCGTATTCGGCGGATTGACGCGCCGCTTCCTGTACCAGCTCCTGGTATTCCGGCGCCAGGCGCTCCCAGGTGCGCTCGGAAATCATCATGATGAACGGGGTGTAGACGTGACGAGTCTCCGAACCGTAATCCTGTACCTCATGGAAATTGGACGTCAGGATGGTGCTCCAGGGGTTCTCCTGTCCATCGACCACGCCCTGCTCCATGGCCGAGAACAGCTCGCCGAACGCCATCGGCGTGGGGTTCGCGCCCAGGGTCTGCCAGATCGATAGATGCACCGGGTTCTCCATGGTGCGGATGGTCAGGCCGCTGACATCCAGGCCGGCCACGTCTTCGGGCGATTCGACCGGACGAGCGCTGTTGGTGAGCTGACGATAGCCGTTTTCGGAGAAGGCCAGGGCCTTGATGCCGGAGCCTTCGAAGCCGTCTAGCATGCGCTGGGCGGTATCGCTCTGCATGACGGCAATGGCCGCCTCGCGATTGGGCAGCAGGAACGGCAGATCGAAGACCGCCAGTTCCTCGACATAGGTGGTGGCGGGCGAACTGGAGGGATAGGTCATGTCCAGCGAGCCGGTCTGAAGCATCTCCATCATCTGCACGTCGTCGCCCAGCTGGCTGTTGGGGAAGATGTTGACGGTGAGACGTCCATCGGTGCGCTGTTCGAGAATATCGGCAAAATACTGACTGGAGAGATATTGCGGTGAACTCTCGGCCAGGCCGATGCCCATGCGCAAAGTATGGCTGCCGTGGTCTTCCAGCACATCGCCTTCGATGGCGGGCGGATCGGAAAGATCGGGGGTCTGGGCATGAGCGAGGCCCAGGGACAAGGTAGCCGCACCGGCTAGCGTGAGGGTGTTGCGCCAGAATAGGGTCATGGCGGACTCCATTGGACGTTATCGTTGTGAATTTACGCTTCGTCGCATCATCCCGAGCTGCGCAGCTGACGCTCCCGGGGTCGAACGCCGGTTGTTACCGGTAACATTCGATTAGGAAAGGCTAGACAGCCCCTTCTGGGCTGTCAACGCCTATCCGCAGCGCAAATGTTAGACGTTCGTCGCAAGCTACCATGCAGCTTGTCGTGCCGGCTCGAGCACGCCGGCCTCGCGTATGGCACGCCCTATGGCTGCCAGCATCTGCTCGTTGCGGGCCAGGTCGAGTTCGCCACGTACGCAGGCCACGATCACCGCGCGGCGCGCTTCGCTGCCCTGGCCCTGCGTGGCGATGCCCGCATCGCAGGCATGCCGATGCTGGGTACCGGTCTTGTGGGTGAGGCGCACGTCGCGCCCCAGCCCCGCTTTCAGACGTCGCTCACCGCTGGTGGTGCGCGCCATCGTCGCCAGTAGCTCGGCGGTGGTATCCGGTCCCAACGCTCTGCCCTCGGCAATGTCGGCGAACATGTCGCCAATGGCATCGAGACGGCCGCTGTTGAGATCGGTGGCATAGTAACGGCGGTAGGCTTCGTCCAGGCTCGACAGATGCAGGTTCGCCGAGGACAGTCCCAGCCTTTGTTGCAGCCAGGCCAGCCGGGCGTTTTCGTCGTTGCGCTTGCGCAGCTCGATGAAATCCATGCCGCCCAGCGCAAAAGCATCCGGATGCAGGTTGGCATGGACGTGGCGCCGTACGTCGACAAGCGTCGTGATGGGCCCCACTCCGCCCGGAGGCGTCAATTGCCGGACCCGGCGGTTGACGCTTTCCAGCCCCAGGTAGCGAATCAGCATATCGGTGGCGGTGTTGTCACTGACGATCAGCATCGATTCGAGCAGTTGTCGCAGCGTCAACCGACTCCCTGGCGACGCCCAGTTGGTGGCGCCGGCACCGTCCACGTAGTCGCTCCGTTGCACTTCGAGGCGCTCGTTCAACGTCGTCTCCCCCGCCTCTACCCGGGCCATCAGCTCGACGGCTACCGGAACCTTTGTCATCGAAGCCAGGTACCAGAACTCGTCGTCATGCCAGCCGAAGCGCGCGCCATTCCCGAGATCGCGAACATGAACGCCCAGCTTGCCACCGAAACCGGCCTCGAGCAGTGCCAGCCTGGCCTGGAGGCGATTTCCCCAGGCCGGCTCGACACGCAACACCGCGCGTTCGGTCCAGTCCGGCTCGGCCCCTGCCGGCGCAGACGAGGATAGCCATAGGAAACTTGCGCTCAGCAGGCAATGCACGACGCCACGCCACCGGCGATTACGCCACCGCCCTTCCATGCTGCCTCCTCGACTCCAGTCAAGACGCATCACGAACGCTCGCGAAACCAGCGAATGAAAGCGATCCAGCCGGCGGTAAGGGGAATCAATGCCATCCCGATACCCAACACCTGCGGATAGCTGTAGACCTGCCAGGCCTCCATCAGCAAGCGCAAGCCCAGGAAGATCACCACGATATGAAAAATGAAAGCGCGCAGCGCGTCGCTGCCGATCACCGTGATCGGGCGCAGCCAGGCGGCGGCGCGCCCGCCCCCCAACAGGCACAGCGCCAATATCGCCAGCGCGCCGCCGACGCTGAACAGCATGAACGGCGCCTCGGGCGGGTGCTTGCCGGCATTCCACGCCACGGCCGTCAGCGCCTCGTCGAACGTCGTCGTCGTCAGCACCAGCGCCACGAAACCTGCGAGCAGTATCGCCCCCGCGCCGGCCAGCCCGAGTACCAGCCGCCGCCGGGTAGCGGCATCGCCATACCAGCGCAGCACACCCTCGCCGATCAACAGCCCCAGCATGACCAGCGGCAAGCGCGCCAACTGGCCCCAGGTATAGTGATCGGCATCCTCCACCAGGATCGCCTTGAGCGGCTCGATACCCCAGAAATGGAAGTGGCGCTCCAATGCGACAGACAGCGCCCCCACCGCCACGGGCAGCACCAGCCGCGACCAGAGCGGCATGCGATACCACAACGGCAATACCCAGGGCAGCCACAGCAGGGCCAGGGCGTAGAAACCCAGGATTTCGACCCAGATCGGAAAACGCTGGTAGAGCAACGCGGCGACGATGTCCTCGCGCGGAAAGATCGGCAGCATCTCGACAACGGTCAGCGCCTTGTACCAGAACATCACCTCAAGGCCGCGCAACACGAGCTTGAGCCGGCGCCGTGGCCAGTCCGACGTTCCCACCTTGGGCAGGAAGGCGACCGCCAGGGCAATGCCGAAGACCAGGATGAACAGCGACGAGGAGAACTTGGTCAACAAATGAATCGGCACCATTCCCCAGTCGGGCACCTCTGAGAGTCCCAGCAGCCCGCTGACCGCATGACTGAGGATCATCAGCGCGATAGCGATGCCACGGGCCAGGTCGATGGCCTCTACCCGAGCTCGCAGGGGCGGCAGCACCGGCCGCTGCGCAAGCATGCTCAACGGGCTATCTCTCGCACGTTACCGACCTCCTGGCTCACGCCACGATGCAACTGCCCGGCACGAGTGAAGGAGACGGCCTGCCGATCCTGCGCCGCGAAACCGGCGACCCGGATGCGAGAGCCTCCTGGCCACCACGCTTTTTTCCCCGATCGCCTGTCACTCATCTCGCCCCAGGGGGATCGAGAATTCGATGGCGAACCCGTCCGCCCCGCGTTCGTGCAACACGACGCTCGCTTCGTCCAACGGCAGCGGTGCCTCACGGTTCGTTTCCGGCAGGTACAAGAGGAGCCAGTAAGCGCAGAGCAGCGCCATCAGCAGCAACAACAGCCATGAGGCCAACACTCCCATCAGCAGCCTGCGCGCCCTACCACGCCTCGTCTCGGCCTCGCGGGCCTGAATCGCCCGGGCTTCGATGCCTGGGCGGCTGTGCCACTTGCGCCCATGATTCGCTCCCAAACGCCATCGCTCGTCCATGACTTCCCTCCCGAACGTCCGGTTCGTTCCACTCCATGCCGCCTACGCCACCCAGGCAGGGGCAATGAGGCATTCATCAGCATAGGGGCAGCGACGCGCGCTGAACAGTTCGCGGGGATGTCCCGCCCCGCTGGCGCCATCGTCCGCAAGCGCACACACTGGAGCGAAACCGTGAGAGGCGTGTCATGTTCAGATCCGCACTGGTAGTCGGCCATTTCCGAGGCATTCGTCTGGAAGTGCATATCAGTTGGCTCATTATCTTCGTGCTGCTGCTTTCCACCATGAGCACGGGCTTCCAGCGTCTGCAACCCGACTGGACGATGACTACCTCGATCGTCACGGCGCTGGTCACTTCGCTGCTATTCTTCGCCTCGATCGTCGCGCACGAATTGGGGCAAAGCCTGTGATGGACGGGCGTCGTGTCAGCGGTTGGATCGATCGACAGCGCCTGCTGCGGATTATCGAGATTCACATGCAAGTGAAGCGCTGAGAGCCCTTCAGCCGATCGGTTTCCATGCGTTCTGTCATGCGCACCGAATCCCGCTTATTCCTTGGAAGCACGCAAAAGCAGGTTTCGCGGTGTCAGTTCCGGCGCACAGAAGACTCCCAATTCCGTTCGAAAACCCGCCTCTTCCATGCGGCATTGGCGATCCAGAAGCAGCCAGATCTCGAGCGGACGACGAAACACGTGACGCACCAGTTCCAGACGGGCCACTTCGGCCTGACGTCGCCACCCCTCCCGTTCGTAACGCTCCCACATCACGTCGCCACGCAGAGGTATCGACTTGCGCGCAGCCGCCCAACGGCAGAACGCTTCGAAGCTTTGGGGCACTCGGCCATAGGCCAGGCTCGGCACCGGCAGGTAGGCATCAACGCCACGCAGCTGCCGCTGCAACGCATCGAAGCCCAGACGCCAGGCGCTGGCCCGCTCGCGGTTGCGACGCACTCCTTGCGGCGCGGTCACGGTTTCCTGCACGGCCAGGGCGAGATCCTCCCGTGAAAAGGACAGCGCATGCTCGGCGTACAGCGATGCCCCTCGCCGCGAGAGCGGCCGGTAAGTCGCATCCCGGGTGCGCTGGTAGCAGCATGGTGCCAGCGAGACTGAACTCCCCGTGGCCGCAGCCAGCTCGAGCAGGTGCAGATGCAAGTCGCCGCAGGCATGCAATGCCGCCACGTGCGTGCCCGGCCCCAGCCAGCGAGCGGCATCGGATGCCAGCACGTCCTGTTCCTGCATCTGCAGGGCCACGCCTTGGTCGGTCGCGAGTCGGCGCCCTTTCTCGCATAGCGCAGGCTGCCACTCCAGGCCAGTCGCCTCGATGCCATACCGGCGCACCAGTGCGCGCGCCAGATGTCCCTTGCCCGCGCACCACTCCACTACGCTCTCTCCGGGCGATAGTGGCAAACGTCGAACAAAGGCATCGATCTGACGCCACTTGCGCCCCCCAACGTGCCGCCCCCAGGCTTCGGGCAGCGTCGCGCCGGCGGCATCCAGGGAAGGCAGGGCCACCAGCTCGGCAAGCTCGTCGACCGGCAACCAGTCGCGTAGCGGCGAATTCCGCCATGGATCGGCCTGCAGCCGCTCAACTTCGCTCTCCCCAAGGCCGAGCAGGCACTCGGCCAGGCCGGGGTAGCGCTCGCGCCAGGGCAACTGCCGATGCATGAACGGCAAGGGTCGCCAGAGCAGTTGCCATTCGGCCAGGTGCTCGGTGAGACGGCGAAACCGGTAGTCAGTATTCGATTCTGGAGGCTTCGGCATCGAACGCCACCGAAATATCGATGCCCTCATCGAGCGTTGGTGCGTCTTCCAGCGACTTCTGCAGGGCCAGAGAGCCTTCCAACCGACCGGCAACCCGTGCCACGGTGCCTTCGACAGAGAACGCTTTCAGTTCCAGCCGGACGTCACCGCCATCCGAGGTGAACACTGGCGGCATCGGGGAGGTGCCGATCGGATGCAGCACGTCGAGGGCCGTGACCTCACCGTCGACCAGTGTGATGCTGAGCGAGAGCGAATCCAGGTGCTCGATCCTATCCGGTTCGACGAACCCGGTGAGATCGATGGTGTAGTGCTCGCCCTGATCGGTAAAGGTGGCATGGGAGTCGGTGCCCTGACGCAGGATGTGCCACTCTCGCTCTTCGCCGGCGAGCAGGCCCGTGATGCGGCCGGCAAGCTCGAATTCCTCGGGTGTCTCGGCCATGACCGGCATGGCCGCCAACAGCGCTGCCGCCCCCAGCCATTGCGGCTTTCTCCCCGTATCGAACATGGCGCCCCCCTGCGTGTTGACGGTGCGCAAGCTGCGCCACCTGGCGGTCATTCTCGGGGGCGGTCGGCTACCTGACAAGGCCCAATCGCTCGTGCCATTCCGCCAGGCTCTCCTGAGGATAGTGCGAGAAGCACTGGTCGTGCGGTCCGACATGGGGCTCGATCCAGCTGGCCTTGCTGTCGAGCAACAGGTGGACCCGCTCGGGCGGCACGGGCAGCGGCGTGTCGATCGCCGAGGCAAAGGGATGAACGAGTTCCGGCCATCGCGGATCGTAGACCCACAGGGCACTGCCGCAGCGCGAACAGAAGTGGCGTTCGCCCGGGCTCTCCTCGCCCTCGATCAGCGCATGGTAAATCGTTATCTGCTCGCCGCCTTCGACGCTCAGCGTCTCGTAGCGACCGCCGAGATTGATGGCATACCCACCGCCTCCCGCCGTCTTGCGGCAGATGGAACAGTAACAGCGTTGATAGGGGTACGGGTGCGGCGAATCCACTTGAAAGCGCACCGCACCACAGTGGCAGGAACCTTCGAGCAGCATGGCATCCCTCACGATCAGGTTGACAGGTTTCTTCAGCGTAGCGTCTGCTGCGTCGACCGGCCCATTAGCCGAGCAAGTGCGGCTGGAGCCATTGGCGCAGCTGGGTACCCTGCAGCAGGCCCGGCTGGCGAGCGAGTTCCCGGCCTTCGCGAAACACGATCAACGTGGGGATGCTGCGAATGCCGAACTGCCCCGCCAACCCGGGCTCGGCCTCGGTATCGAGCTTGGCGAAGCGCATTCGCGGCTCCAGCTCGCGTGCGGCCTCGGCGAAGGTCGGCGCCATCGCTTTGCACGGGCCGCACCAGTTGGCCCAGAAGTCGACGACCACCGGCATCTCGCTGCGCACGACCAGAGCGTGGAAATTGCCACCGGTCAGCTCCGCCGGCTCGCCGTTGAACAGTGCCTGCTTGCATTTGCCGCAACGCGGCCCGTCGTCCAAGCGGGCCTGGACGACGCGATTGACGGCGCCGCAGCGGGGGCAGCCGAGAGTCAGGGAATCGGACATGTCGGAGAGGCTCCCATTGCTGGAAACGTAGGAAGATCGTCCTAAGATGGCGCTTATGCCGCGAGCCATCAAGCGGCGTGACTGCCTGGCCTGCCAGTGCCTGGCCGGCCTTACGCTCGCAAGCGACGAAATGCTAGGGTTGGGGCCATGCAAACCGGTTTCGACGAAAGGACATTGCGATGATCGATCTCTGGACCTGGACCACGCCCAACGGCCGCAAGGTCTCGATCCTGCTGGAGGAGCTCGGTCTACCCTATCGAGTCCATCCGGTGGATATCACCCAGGGCGAACAATGGGCTCCTGCGTTTCTTGAAATCAGCCCCAATAACAAGATTCCCGCCATCCGCGATGACGAGGCCGACATGGCATTGATGGAATCGGGGGCGATCATGATCTATCTGGCCGAGAAGACCGGACGCTTCCTGCCCACCGACCCCGAAGGCCGCTATCGCACCCTGGAGTGGCTAATGTGGCAGATGGGCGGCGCGGGTCCCATGCTCGGCCAGGCTCACCATTTCCTCCAGTTCAACCCGGGGAAGGCCCCTTATGCGGAAGAGCGCTTCCATCAGGAGGCACAACGCCTGTATGACGTGCTGAACACTCGACTGGCCGGTCACGATTACGTGGCGGGCGACGACTACACCATCGCCGACATGGCCATCTGGCCGTGGGTGTCGCGCTACGCGTGGCAGCGCATCGACCTCGATCGCTACCCTCACGTGAAGCGCTGGTACGTCGCCATCGCCGAGCGGCCGGCCGTCCAGCGCGGCTACCACTGCCCCAACAAGGTCAACGAGATTCCGCTGCCTTAGCCAACCGAGTGCCGCCACACAGCCAACCTCGAGGAGATGACATCATGGGGCGTCTACTCTCACTTGTTCTGATTGCCGGCCTCGCCTATGGCGGTCTTTATATCTATTACGGCGTGATCGTGGAGGATGCGATCGAGGCACAACTCGAGCGTCGCGGCCTGACTGCCGTGGAGGTGGAGCAGATCGATTACGGTTTCATGGCTCCGCTGAGCAACGAAGCGACGATTTCCGCCGAGCTCGACTATCGCGGCGCCGAAGCCACCGTCACCGTGCGCCTCGAAGGTCATCCGCTATTCTCGGACGAAATACGCATCCAGTTGGAAGGGCTGCAGGCGTTGCGGCTTCGCTTCGGAGAGAATGAATAAGCCCCCGGGTCGTCGTGTTATGATGCCGACTTTCCCTTCCTCTCATTCCGACAGCGACAGGAGCACATCATGGCCCAGGCAACCGCACGGCATATTCTGGTGGATAGCGAAGCGCAATGTGAGGCTCTCAAGGCCGAGATCGAGGGCGGTCGCGATTTCGCCGACGTGGCACGCGAGCACTCCTCCTGCCCCTCCGGTCGTCAGGGTGGCGATTTGGGCAGCTTCGGCCCGGGGCAGATGGTTCGCGAATTCGACGACGTGGTCTTCTCCGGTGAGCTGAACAAGGTACACGGCCCGGTGAAGACCCAATTCGGCTACCATCTGCTGGAAATTACCAGCCGCAGCTGATCCGGCCCAGGCCCCGTTCCGCTCGAAAACGCCGCCGTGCCCGTCACGGCGGCGTTTTCGCGCCGGCTTGCCTAGAGACGAAAGTCAGCGCTGCGTCAACGGCACAGTGGGTGTCACCGCGCTCTCTGTACTCCCAGTGGCGGGAGGGGTGGCTGAGATACGCACCGCTCTCCGGCAAGCGTTAGGATAGTGGCTGACGCTCTCTCAGCACACGGGACACCTCATGACCTTAACGACTCCTTCTTCGCACACCCTGGCGGGGCACGGCGCCAATGGCGGTGGCGAACCCGGCACGCCGGTCATCCATGTCGAGAAGCTCTCCAAGATCTACGGCGACGGCTTCCAGGCGTTGAAGGAAGTCGACCTGACGATTCGCCGCGGCGAGATCTTCGCCCTCCTCGGCCCCAATGGCGCCGGCAAGACCACGCTGATCAGCGCGATCTGCGGCCTGGTCAACGCCAGCAGCGGCCGAGTGCTGGTCGACGGGCACGACAACGTGGCTCAGTACCGTCAGGCGCGCGAGCGCATCGGGCTGGTGCCCCAAGAGCTGACCAACGAAGCCTTCACTACGGTCTGGGATACGGTCAGCTTCAGCCGGGGCCTGTTCGGCAAGCCCAAGGACCCGGCCCATATCGAGAACGTGTTGCGCGCCCTGACCTTATGGGACAAGCGCGACAACCGATTGTTGGAGCTCTCGGGCGGCATGAAGCGCCGTGTCCTGATTGCCAAGGCGCTGTCGCATCAGCCGCAGGTGCTGTTTCTCGACGAACCCACCGCCGGGGTCGACGTGGAACTGCGCCGCGAGATGTGGGAGGTGGTGCGTGGCCTGCGCGACCAGGGCGTAACGATCATCCTCACCACCCACTACATCGAGGAGGCCGAGGAGATGGCCGATCGCATCGGCGTGATCCGCCGGGGCGAACTGGTGCTGGTGGAAGAGAAGAACGCGCTGATGCAACAGCTCGGGCGCAAGGAGCTCACCCTTCACCTGGCGACTCCGCTGGATGGCGTGCCCGCGACGCTGGCCGGCCACGATCTGGCGCTGGCGGAAGATGGCCATGCGCTGGTGTACACCTACGACGTCACACGCCTGGATGAAGGCACCGGCATTGCCGGGCTGCTGGCCGATCTGGAAGCGACCGGCATCCGCGTCAAGGACCTGCATACGCGGCAGAGCTCACTGGAAGAGATCTTCGTCAACCTGGTCAGGGGGAATGCATGAATCTACAGTCGATCAAGACCCTCTACCTGGCCGAAATGGCCCGCAGCCTACGTACCGTGCTGCAGAGCATCGTCTCGCCGGTGGTCTCCACCTCGCTCTACTTCGTGGTGTTCGGCGCCGCCATTGGCTCGCGCATCAGCGAGGTCGACGGCGTGAGCTACGGCGCTTTCATCGTGCCCGGGCTGATCATGCTGATGCTGCTGACCCAGAGTGTTTCCACCGCCTCGTTCGGGATCTTCTTTCCCCGCTTTTCCGGCTCGATCTACGAGATTCTTTCGGCGCCGATCTCCTACCTTGAGATCGTGCTCGGCTTTGTCGGTGCCGCCGCGACAAAGTCGGTCATCCTGGGGTTGATCGTACTCGCCACCGCGCGGCTGTTCGTGCCCTTCTCGATCGCGCATCCGCTGGTCATGCTGCTGTTCCTGGTGCTCACCGCGCTGACCTTCAGCCTACTCGGCTTCATCATCGGCATCTGGGCCGATGGCTTCGAGAAACTGCAGCTGGTGCCGCTGCTGATCGTCACGCCGCTCACCTTCCTCGGCGGCACCTTCTATTCCATCGACATGCTGCCGCCCTTCTGGCAATCGCTGACGCTACTCAACCCGGTGGTCTATCTGGTCAGCGGATTTCGTTGGAGCTTCTACGGCAGTGGCGACGTCAGCATCTGGGCCAGCCTCGGTACCATCGCGTTGTTCCTGGGCGCTGCCCTGGCGGTGGTCAACTGGATATTCAGAACCGGCTATCGGCTCAAACCGTGAGCCGCATATGTTGGGCCGATACTGGCGCAATCCGGTTTTATTGACCATCCTTCAGCCTATGCTCGCATCGATGCTCATGGACCGGAAGTCCAGCACTTATTGCAAGCCAGTGTTTCGCAAGGATAAAGCGCTTCCGATCGGTACCCTGCGGAGTCGCGCGCATAACAATGACCGACTGATGGCACCGTAGATTCCACCTGTTGCCCCGGTGCCCTTCTTGCAAGGGACAAACGAATGACGTTTGGCAGGACTGAGGCGAGAGCTTCGCTCGACTGGCGCAACGAGTTTCGCGACTCGCTGCTGGAATCCCGCTATCGCGATGCCATGCGGGTACAGGACGAACAGCAGTTGCGCCATGCGCTATGGCTGATCGCTGCCATCTTCCTTTCTCTCTGCCTGGCGGATTACGCCCTGCGGGTTCCCGGCGATACCCACCCGGCGCTCTGGACCCTGCGCATCGCCATTGCGCTGAGCTGCGTGGCGTTGACGCTCGTCATGACTCGCCGCCTTGTGCGAGCTTACTTTCCCCTCCTGCTCAATATGCTGTATTTCTTCGGCATCAGCAGCCTGCTCGCGACCATAGCGCTCCAGCCCGAGCCTCCCGCCCTGCATATCACCACCGCAGTGATGGCGAGCATGACGATCTATCTGCTGGTTCCCAATCGGCTGCCCTGGCCCCTGCTCTGGAATGGTTACCTGGCAGCCGGCTTCGTGGCGATGATGTCGCGGCACTCGCTCCCCCCCGGAATGATGACGACTGGCCTGTTGCTGCTGGGCTTCGCCAATTTGGTGGGCGGTTGGAGCCTCGTTCGCATCCATCGCCTGCAGCGCAAGCAGTACGCCTTGTGGCGAGAAGAGCACGAAACCAACCGCAAGCTGCAGGTCGAGATCGAGGAGCGTCGACTGCTCGAAGTCCAACTGCGGCACTTGGCCAGTACCGATCCGCTCACCGGCATCGCCAATCGGCGACGCTTTTTCGAGCTGGCCGAGCGCGAGCTGAGCCGCGCTCATCGCGAGCAGAGCCCGCTGGCGATCTGTATGGTCGATATCGATCTGTTCAAGTCGCTCAACGACCACCATGGCCATGCGGTTGGCGACCTGGTGCTGACCACCGTCGCGGCATGCTGCGTCTCGGTGCTGCGCGATACTGACATTGTCGGCCGTTACGGCGGTGAAGAATTCGTCATCGCCCTGCCCCAGGCCGATCTCGAAACGGCAACCCAGGTCGCCGAGCGTCTACGCCAACGGGTCACTTCCCTGCGACTTCCCATGCTCGATGACGATGCGCGGCTTTCCGTCACCGTGGGCATCAGCCAGGTCGAGCCCGGCGACACCCGGCTCGAACCCGCCCTGCAGCGAGCCGATGAAGCGCTCTACAAGGGCAAGGCCCGCGGCCGAAACTGCGTGATGGTGGCCGGCGCTTCGCCATCGCAGCTCACCGCGCAGGTCTGAGACGCCGGTCGTACGGGTTGAACTCGAAGGACATGCGGGTATCATCGCTTCCTCGCCCTGCACAGGGTTCTTTCCCGCGCTCCTTCTATAGCGAAGACATCATGCCGATTCTGCACAGCGTCATTCATCGCATCGACAAGGCCTCGAGCGACCAGCCGGCCACCTTGCACGCGGCGAGTTCCGAGCTGCCGGGCTCGGACAGGATGGAGGCGTTGCTGGCCGCCTTTCACGAGGCCTACCACGGCAAGACCAAGTCTTGGGGGCATTTCCGAGCGGGAGAGGATGGCGAAACCCAGCAGGCGTTCGTACAGGCATTGGAGGATTACCTGGAGGCCCGCAGCGACTTCGTCGCCTTCACACGAGACATCGCCGGACGCCTGTTGCCACTGATCGATGCCCATCTCTCGCTGTCGGGCCACCTGCTGTTCGTCGACTACCGCCAGGGCGACACCCACTACCTGAGCCTGGCGCTTCTGCACCATCGCGAAGGCTTCGGCATCGCATCGTCGCTCGAACCGATCGCAGCGCCTCAGCTCAACCTGGCGCGAATGAGCCTGGCCGCGCGCCTCAACCTGACCCAATGGCGCGACGGCGCCGCCTCCCGGCATTATCTCTCCTGGGTGCACGATCGCGGCGGAAGGAAGCTCGCCGAAGAGATGGCCGAGCTGATGGGAGCCACGGAGGGCATCGACGCCACCGGCGAAACCCGCACCCTGCTCAAGGCGTTCAGCGATTACGTAGAGCAGGAGGACTTGCCGGAAGAGGAGAGTCGGGAGAAGACCGAAGCGCTAATCGACTACGCCAACGACCAGGCCCGGCGCGGCGAACCGATCACTTTGGAGGAACTCTCGGAACTGCTCGACGAACAGCAGCCCAAGGCATTCTACGAGCATATTCGTAACGCCGATTACGGACTCTCTCCCGAGATTCCGCCGGACAAGCGCACCCTGCGGCAGTTCCGCCGTTTCACCGGACGCGCCGGTGGCGTTTCGATCAGCTTCGATTCCCACCTGCTCGGCTCCAGCATCGAGTACGACGAAACCCAGGACCGGCTGATCATCAAGCAAGTGCCCAAGCAATTGAAGGAACAGCTCAAGCAGCGCCAGGGGTGATCCTCGCGTTACTCGATGCCCTGGGCTACCTCTGCCGCCGCCAGCCATTCGCGAAAAACCTGCTGGCCACGCTGCTTGAGCCCTGGGCCGAAGCGCTTCGCCTGCTCTCGCAGCCTCACCGGGTCCCTCTCGGCGGCGGCCAGTTCAGCGGCATGACCGATCAACCACGGCTCGATATGCGCCGGATCGACTTCCAGGTGAAACTGCAACCCTAGCACATGCTTACCCACGGCAAAGGCCTGGTGCGCACAGGGGTGGCTGTAGGCCAGCCGGGTCGCTCCTGGGGGCGTCTCGAACATATCGCCGTGCCAGTGAAGCACCGTGTCAGGGTTACCGATATGGCGAAGCGGCCCCTCCTGTCCTTCACGGGTCAGGCTGAGGTCGGCGAAGCCGATTTCCTTTTCCGGCATGGGGAATACCCGCCCCCCCAGGGCCCGGGCGATCAGTTGCGCCCCCATGCAGATGCCCAGTAGCGGCCGGCCCGAGTCGAGCCGATGCCGGATGGCATCCAGCTCCGCGGTGAGAAACGGGTACAAGGCCTCGTCGTTGGCACCTATCGGCGCGCCGAGAATCACCATCAATTCGGGGCTGTCGACATCCAGTGCCTCGAGGGCATCGGACCCCAGCAGGCCCGGGTCGAGGTAGCGGATGCGATAGCCGAACTCCTCGAGGACCGGTTCGAAGATACCCAAATCCTCGAAAGCGACATGGCGAATGGCAACGACACTCTTCATCTAGCGGAAACTCCCTTTCATCGAAGCGGCTCGCCACCGAAACGACACACTCAAACGACGCTATCGCAACGGTGAGATGCCAGACACGAAAGCGCACGCCGATACTTGAACGCTACATTGCCGCGGCGCGATTCACTTGATGTTGTACAGAGCATGGCACGAAGCGACAAGTCGAGTTTGCCGTACCGGCCCCAACCCGACTAGCTTGAATCAGTGCCATGCATCGTGATGCGTCTTTATGGAGCTCGGAGGGAACCCTAGTCATGCCAGACAAGGATGCGGCTACCCAGGAGAAACCGCTGGTCATCATCACGGGGGCCTCGGGCGGTGTGGGAACGGCCCTGACCCGTAGTCTCAATCGTGATTACCGGATCATCGCCCTCGACAGGAACAAGGCGGAGGAGGCCGATGAGAGCTACGAGTTCGACCTCACCGATGTCGACTCGACCAAGCAAGCGCTGGATCGGATAGCCGAACGTCACGGACGCGATATTGCCGCCGTGGTTCACCTCGCCGCCTACTTCGACTTCACCGGCGAAGAGTCGCCCCTGTACGAAAAGGTCAACGAACAGGGCACGCGAAACCTGCTCGACGCACTGAAAGACCTGAACGTGGAGCGCTTCATCTACTCCAGCACCATGCTGGTCCACGAACCCCAGGTACCGGGGCGAAGGATCACCGAAGAGACGCCGATCGCGCCTACCTGGGCTTATCCTAAATCGAAGGCAAGGACCGAGGCGGTGATCCGGGAGCATGCCGCCATGCCTTATACGTTGCTGCGCCTGGCCGGCATGTACGATGAGAAGACCAGCGTGCCTACGCTATCGCACCAGATCGCGCGTATCTACGAACATACCTTCAAGAGCCACTTCTATTCCGGCAACACCAATGCCGGGCAGGCCTGTGTGCATAAGGAGGATATGATTGATGCCTTCCGTCGCACCATCGATCGGCGCCGTGAACTGCCGCGGGAGAATGAAATCCTCATCGGCGAGGAGCACGCCGTCAGTTATGAAGCATTGCAGAACCGGCTGGGCGAGCTGATCCACGGCAAGAAGACGTGGAAGACCGTGGTGATGCCCAAGCCGCTGGCCAAGACCGGTGCCCTGCTCGAGGAGAAGAGCGAGCCCCTGGTACCGGACGATTTCGACAAGGGCGAGAAACCTTTCATACGGCCGTTCATGATCGACATGGCCGACGACCACTACGAACTCGACATCCGCCGCGCCCGGGAGCAGCTGGGTTGGGAACCCCGCCACGAGGTCTTCAACACGCTCGAAGCCATGGTCGACAACCTGCTCGCCGATCCCCACGGCTGGTATCGGGCCAACGGCATCACCCCGCCCGATTGGGTCGAGGAAGCCGAGGAGAAGGGTCAGAACCCCGAGCGAGTGCTGGAACAGTACCAGGCTCACAGCCAACGGCAGCACTTTCAGTTTCTATGGGCGCACTTCTTCAATATTGCCCTCGGGATATGGCTGGTTGTCTCGCCACCGATCCTGGGCTATGGCGGTGGCATGGCTTACAGCGACATCGGTGCCGGGCTGCTGCTGGCCGTGTTCGGCGCCATCTCGCTGTCGCGGCAGCATGCCTGGGCACGCTGGTTATGCGCCGTCATCGGTCTGTGGGTGATGTTCGCTCCTCTGGTCTTCTGGAGCGAAAGCGCGGCCGCCTACCTCAACGGCACTATCGTCGGCACCCTGGCCATCGGCTTCTCGGCCCTGGTGCGGCCGATGCCCGGTATGTCGCCCGCAGCGGCGATGACCGGCCCGACCACCCCGCCCGGCTGGAACAACAACCCCTCGAGTTGGTTCCAGCGCATGCCGATCATCGCCCTGGCGTTCATCGGCTTCTTCGTGTCGCGCTACCTGGCCGCCTATCAGCTAGGGCATATCGACGCCGTATGGGATCCGTTCTTCGACGGCACCCGCGGCGGGCTCAACGGCACCGAGGACATCATTACCTCCGCGGCCTCCGAGGCATGGCCGGTGCCGGACGCGGGGCTGGGCGGCATCGTCTACATGCTGGAGATCCTGCTCGGCTTCATCGGCGCCGCCAATCGCTGGCGCACCATGCCCTGGATCGTGGCCTCGTTCGGTGTGCTGATCGTGCCACTGGGGGTCGTGTCGGTGACCTTCATCATCATCCAGCCGATCCTGATCGGCACCTGGTGCACGCTGTGCCTGATCCAGGCCGGCGCGATGTTGCTGCAGATCGCCTATGCCTTCAACGAATTCGTCGCCACCGGGGAGTTCCTCAGGCGTCGCCACAGGGCCGGCGCGCCGGTGCTCAAGATCTTCTTTACCGGGGACACCGACGAAGGCCCCAACGAAGGCGTCAGGGAAAACTTTCAGCGCAAGCCGCAGGCCATTATCGGCGATGCGCTATCCACCGGGGTGAACCTGCCCTGGAACCTGGCGCTTTGCCTGCTGATAGGCACCTGGTTGATGTTCACGCGCGTGACGTTCGGCGCCGAAGGCACCCTGGCCAACTGGGATCACCTGATCGGCGCGCTGATCATCACCGTGGCCGTGGTCGCCATGGCCGAATCGGCACGCCCGGCACGTTGGCTGTTCATTCCACTCGGCGCCATGCTGTTCTTGACCCCGTTCCTGCATGGCGCCGACATGCCGGCCCTGTTCAACAGCCTGGCCTGCGGTGCCGCAGTGATCGCGCTCAGCTTGCGCCGCGGGCCGATTCACGGTGAGTACGGACGCTGGAGCCGGCTACTGGTCTGACATCGCGGCCAGTCGCCCTCCTGGAGGCGCCTGGCCGCATGCAGCGTCAGGTCGGCGCTGGTATCGTGACGGGATGCCTGCCACGAGCGACAGAACCGATGACCTCACGTCCCGACCCCACGGTCTTGCTGCGACTGCTTGCGCTGCTGGCCCCTTATCGTGCCCGGCTGGCAATCGCCGCCCTGGCGCTACTGGCGGCGTCCGCCAGCGTATTGCTTCTCGGCCAGGGGCTGCGCCTGGTGATCGACCAAGGTTTCCTGGCCGAGAACGCCACACGGCTCAACCAAACCCTCGCCCTCATGCTGCTCGTCGTGAGTGTGCTGGCCGCCGCCTCGGCGCTGCGTTACTACCTGGTAAGCTGGATCGGCGAGCGGCTGGCGGCTGATCTGCGCTGCCGGGTATACGACCATCTGCTCGACCTCGAGCCGGCCTTCTTCGAAAGCGCGGCCCACCGTGACCGTGGGCCCGCCGAGATCGCCTCCCGCCTGACCACCGACACCAGCGTGCTGCAGACGCTGTTCGGCTCGTCGATCTCGCTGGCACTACGCAACCTGGTGATGCTACTCGGCGCCGTGGCGTTGATGCTGGTCACCCAGCCGTGGCTCTCGGCTCTGGTGCTGATCGGCATTCCCGTCACGGTGCTGCCGATCCTGTGGTTCGGCCGTCGGGTACGCCGTTTATCGCGTCACAGCCAGGATCGAGTGGCCGAACTCGGCCGCTACGCCAGCGAGACCCTCGCCGGCATTCGCACCGTGCAGGCGTTCACTCACGAGGACATCGACCGACATCACTACGAAGAACGCGTCGAGCAAGCTTTCGCTACCGCTGTGGTACGCACCCGCCAGCGCGCCTGGCTCACCGGAGCGTCCATGTTAGCGGTGTTCGCCGCCGTGGGCTTGATGCTGTGGCAAGGCGGCCAGGCGGTCCTGGCCGGCGAGATGAGCGCGGGAGAGCTTTCGGCCTTCGTCTTCTATGCAGTGCTTGCCGCCGGTGCAGTGGCCACCCTGGCCGAAGTCGCTGGCGACGTACAGCGGGCAGCCGGCGCCGCCGAACGGCTGCTGGAGCTGCTCGACGCCGAGCCGGGTATACGCCCCCCGGACGAGCCGACTCCCCTGCCCTCGCCACTGCGCGGCGAAATTCGCCTGGAGAGCGTGAGCTTCGCTTACCCTGGCCGAAACGCCCCTGCCCTCGAGGCACTCGATCTGTGGATCCGCCCCGGCGAGCGTATCGCCCTGGTAGGACCCTCGGGTGCCGGCAAGAGCACCTTGCTGGGATTGCTATTGCGCTTTCACGACCCCGACCGTGGGCGAATCACCCTTGATGACATCGACCTGTGCGAATTCGATCCGCGACAGCTCCGCGCCCGCATGGGCCTGGTCGCCCAGGAGCCGGTACTGTTCACTGGCACGGTGGCCGATAACCTGCGCTACGGCAAACCCGACGCCACGCTCGACGAGCTGCGCGCTGCGGTCCGCGATGCCAATGCCCTAGGATTCGTCGAGACCCTGCCCCACGGTTTCGACACCCCGCTCGGCCCTGGCGGCGTACAGCTCTCCGGCGGCCAGCGTCAGCGCCTGGCGATTGCTCGGGCGCTGCTCAAGAATCCCCGTATTCTGCTACTCGACGAAGCGACCAGCGCGCTCGACGCCGAAAGCGAGCGCCTGGTGCAGCAGGCCCTGGATCGGCTGATGGCCGGCCGCACCAGTCTGGTCATCGCCCACCGTTTGGCCACGGTGACTGCTGCCGACCGCCTGTTGGTATTCGACGAGGGCCAACTGGTGGCCGCGGGGCGACACCTGGACCTGCTCGAAACCAGCCCGCTCTACCGCCACCTGGCGAACTTGCAGTTCGGCCGGCACAGGGAAGAAGCCTGAGCGAAGATCGCCGACGCGTTTTCATCTTTCGGCCTGGTCACTGCTGCCCTGCCAGACCGTTTCCCAGCGCCAGCCATCCTTCTCGATATAGGCATGCCATACGCGCTGACTATCCAAGCCCTCGAGGTATCGACGAATCTCCGTCGGGTTCCGGGAGAACGTAGGATGCCTGGGTAGCCAAGCCGGCTCGATCATCGGTAACTGATCCGAACGAGAAACGAAGTTCCTGTCCAGTACGGCCAGGAAGCTTTCGAGCGCCGAGAGTGTCGTTGTCAGCTTGAATCGCACCGATGGCGCCAGCGATGGCGAGGCATGAAGAACGATCGTCAGCGCCTGGTAGAGCTTGCACAAGGCTACCGGCAGCGCCCGGTCGGGACGGACCTCGTGATAGTAGTGCAATACCGGATAGGCCAGATGCTGTTGCCCTAAGCGGATGATGGTGGATTTCAGGTCATCGACCTGGCTGGCCAACTCCGCGAAATCCTCTTCCTCCCCCAGGTGCCGCACGATCGCTTCGGGGGTATCACCAAGCGCATGAACCGAAATCGCCAGCTGTCGCTTCTGCACCACGGCGGATACGATAGAAAGGAAGTAAGTCACCGCCAGCGTCAGTAGAAAGAAACCGCTTGCCGCCGCCATCACGGCAAAAACCTGCCACTTGGCGCCACCCGGCACGAAATCGCCATACCCCAGCGTGGTAATGGTATAGCCGATGAAGTAGAGCCGTTCCGTGGGGTTGGCGAAGGTCCCCGAATCGGGGTGAAACACTGCTTGCGGTTGGCTGTTGAAGACCAGCCACCAGCCGAGCCAGACCAGTCCCAACCACACGGTGATCAGCGCCACCGTACTCCACGGACCCATGCTCGCCAGCAAGCCGTGCAGCCGATAGCGGCGATGCAGCCGCAAGGCGGGATACCAGGCCAGTTGGCAGAGTAGGCGGGTGATAGGCCCCGACTTCGAGCCCGTCAGCGTGGTCTGTACGGCGTCAAAGACCACCAGCCCCACCAGCAGGAAGCCGCTCAAGGCAATAAAAAGAGACATGGCTTGTTCCCTAGCCGTTTCGATGAGTTCCTGTTACCACCCTAGCCGGATGTGGCAATCGATCCAATGGCCCAGCAAGGTTTCGGTATTTCGCTCGTGCCGTTTGTTCGTAATTACCACCCGCTGTGAGCAACCCTGCGTTAGGAAACTCAACTATTCGTTTCATTAAGAAACCTGATTTTCCTTGATGGTTCGCTAGCCCCTACCTAAGTTTAATCGTGATGGCACAGACGCCAGCAGTGCCGGAAAGCCGGTATAAGGAAATACGATCTCGCTGTAATAGCTAACGGGAAGGAGATCTGACATGGCACAGCGCAACCAGAATCCAGGTAATTTCGCCAACGATCCGAAGAAGGCCTCCGAAGCCGGCCAGAAGGGTGGACACGAGAGCGGCGGCAACTTCGCCAACGATCCGCAGCGTGCTTCCGAAGCCGGCCAGAAAGGCGGCCACGAGAGCGGCGGCAATTTCGCCAATGATCCGCAGCGTGCTTCCGAAGCCGGCAGAAAAGGTGGTCACGAGAGCGGCGGCAATTTCGCCAACGACCCGCAACGCGCCTCCGAAGCCGGCAGGAAAGGCGGCCACGAGAGCGGCGGCAATTTCGCCAACGACCCGCAGCGCGCCTCCGAAGCCGGCAGGAAAGGTGGCCACGAGAGCGGCGGCAACTTCGCCAACGATCCGCAAAAGGCCTCCGAAGCCGGTCGCAAGGGCGGCAAGAATCAGGGCCACTAAGCGGTTCGCGGGCCGTCAACGGAATGACGGCCTATCAGAACTCAGCTGACAACACGCCAGGAAGGCAAGGCAATACGGACAGGGAAGTCCGTCAGGGATGACGTCAACGCCATGGAAAGGTGATGCGGCATATAGACGAGGATCCGTCTCGATACACGTTGTTTCGACAAGTTTTGCCACAAGGCTGCCATGGAATGGCAGCCTTTTTCTTGTTGACGACTCGTTGCGATCAATGCCCTCTCAATGCCCGCTCGGCATCCTTCTCCCCTTGCTCGAGCAAGTAAGCGAGACGATCCGATCCCCAATCCATCAGCCACAGCGATGCTTCTTCGCCAGGGTGGGGGGCCCGTCTTATTCGGGTCAGCCGTAGCGAAGGGTAACGTTCGGTCGCCTCCTCCGCCTCGTCATCACTACGCGCCCCCAGAAATAACCGTCGGAAATGGTCGAGGCTTTGGCCGAAACCGCTCGGCTTGCCTGCGCTGCGCCTGAACAGCTCAACGGTAATGGCATGCAGCCGCTGTTCCGGTGCCTCTCCCAGCAACCGCCGCAAAGCGGGCAACAGCAGTCCCTGATGCCAGACGTCACCGTCCCAGTAGGCTCGCCCTTCGTGCCATCCTGGCTGAAACAGCAACGGAATGGCACTGCTGGCGCCCGTCATGGACGGCACGATAGGTTGCTCGTCGCTGTCGAACCAGGTCGGGGCCGCCGCCGCGATATCGATGGCACGGATCAACAAGCGGGGGGAAGTTTCGTCTTCTGGGCTGTAATGCGTCGCATAGCGACGCACGGTTTCGACCAGGCTGCGGTTGTCGTATCCCGCCATGGCGGGATACCACGCCAGTCCGGCGAGAAATCCTCCGGGCACGCCATGGAAAATGGGTGGATTACCCCACAACAGTCCGGTCAGAGTGGCATTCAGGCGCCAGCTACGGGTCTCGGGAAACGGGAGGAAAGGCACCGAGGGCTGCGCCACTTCGCGCCAGAATCGCTCCAGCACTTTCAATCCCTTGTCCGGCCGATGGTGGTGCGCGGCGATGAGAAAGCCGTTCACCGCTCCGATCGATGCGCCGACGATGGTCGTGCGGCGCAAGCCCTCAGCGCCCAAATGACGAACCAACGTACGATAGACACCGCACTGGTAAGCGCCCAATGCCCCACCGCCATTGAGCACGAGTAGAATTCTCTCCATTCCACCTCCCTGTGAAAGCCCGCCGCCGTCATCACGGTCAGAGTTCTCCAAGGATAGTGCATGAGCCTTGCCACTGACCTATCCCCCACGAAGGTCTTGTTGCGACCAGGCACGGGATTGCTCATTCTGAACGCAACAACAACAATCTCTGAGCGTACCAACAACAACGACTCCGCAGGTTCAGGCGGAGCGCGCCAAGCCTTCTCTCCTTGCGGGCCGCTTGGCAGCCCGCAAGGAGAGCGAATAAAAAAGGTCCCCCGAAGGGGACCAGGTGGAGCACGCCAGCTCACTCGGGTTATCGCCGGCACTCGGCGATGTGACCGGAAAGCGAAATTTCGGCTTCCCGATACAGCATTCGTTCGACCTGTGTATTGCGATTACTACACCAACTTTTTCTTATTCCTTTAATAACAGCAAGTTAACTCTAGTTCTTCATGAAACAGCACTGCGATCCGTGTGCCTGGCAACATTATCTGCACCATCACAACGCATGAGAGCCCGCCGTGCCTTCTTATGGGGCATTGCAGTACCGGCGAAGCCTCACAAAAACTCCCGCGACGTTTCCATTATCCTGCCGTCCACCGTACGCTGCATTTTATCCTCGATTTCGCTACACAGAGATTCCACCTTCGACCGCACGGCGCCCACCACCACGAACGACCATTCGCTCGATTCCAGTCGTTCCTGATCACCGCTCTCGCAGACCGACACCGCCGGGTTACGTCCGAAGCGCGCGTGCAGGCCGCCCATGCGCTGGCGCTTCTCCTTCAGCGAGGTGCAGCCTGGCAGGGAGATACGCAGAGTCAAAATGCCGATATGCATGGCCCCTCCTTTCTTCGATCGGATTCCACGGTCATTCCGCTGGTCTGACAATGCCGGGAAACGCTATCACATCGTCACCGCTTCGCGTCGGCGAGAGAAACGGCGGCACACCGGCGAAAGCCCTCCGCCTCCATACCGAACTGGCATAGGGCAAGGCTCGCGGAGCGATACCGCAGCGCAACACGGCATGATATATAGGCGGTGTTTTCTTCCTTCTTCAGGAATCCCATCATGCCTATCGGCTATCATGATCCTGTCTGGTCACGGTATCTCCGTCGACCAGGCACCTTATTGCTCGTTTCTCTGTTAGGGTTCGCCAGCCCTGCGGCTCAGGCCGCCACCGGAAGTCTCGATCTCACGAATTCCGCAGCGGGCTTCTTCGCCCTTTTCTTGTTCGTTCTCGCCTATGCATTGGTCATGTGCGAAGAAAAGCTGCACATGCGCAAGTCCAAGCCGGTGCTGGTTGCCGCCGGCATCATCTGGGCCGTGATCGGCTGGGTCTACGTGCAGGCCGGCATGCCCGATGAGGCCGAGCACGCCTTTCGCGAGACGCTTCTCGAATTCAGCGAACTGATGCTCTTCCTGCTGGTCGCGATGACCTATATCAACGCCATGGAGGAGCGCCGCGTGTTCGACGCCTTGCGCACCTGGATGACGCGAAAGGGGTTCAGCTACCGGCAGCTGTTCTGGTTGACCGGAGGTCTGGCCTTCGTGATCTCCCCGGTAGCGGACAACCTGACCACTGCCATGCTGATGTGCGCCGTGGTCATCAAAGTGGCCGAAGGCGACAAGCGCTTCATCAACCTCGCCTGTATCAACATCGTGGTGGCGGCCAACGCCGGCGGTGCCTTCAGTCCCTTCGGCGATATCACCACGCTGATGGTGTGGCAAGCCGGTATGGTGAAGTTCTACGAGTTCTTCGCCCTGCTGGTGCCCTCGCTGGTGAACTTCCTGGTGCCGGCGGTGGCCATGAGCCTGTTCATCGGCAACCGCACCCCGGAGGGCATCGAGGAGGAGATCGACCTTAAGCGCGGTGCACGACGTATCATCTTGCTCTTCCTGCTCACCGTGGCAACCGCCGTGGCTTGCCACAGTCTGCTGCACCTACCGCCGGTACTGGGCATGATGACGGGGCTGGGCTACCTGCAATTCTTCGGTTATTACCTGCGCCGTACCCTGCCTCGTTCGTTGGAGCGCAAGCGTGAACGCTACGTTCGAGACGGCGACGAGCGCCGACTGGCCCAGTTGGGTGGCGTGGTGCCTTTCGATGTGTTCAATCGCATTGCGCGGTCGGAATGGGATACCCTGTTGTTCTTCTACGGTGTGGTGATGTGCGTCGGTGGACTGGGCTTCATGGGCTATCTCGGTCTGCTATCCGACACGCTCTACCAGGGCTGGGACGCGACCTGGGCCAACATTGCACTGGGCCTGGTTTCTGCGGTGGTCGATAACATTCCCGTCATGTTCGCGGTGCTGACCATGCAGCCGGAAATGTCCCATGGACATTGGTTGCTGATCACGCTCACTGCCGGTGTCGGCGGCAGCCTGCTCTCCATCGGTTCCGCCGCCGGCGTGGCGCTGATGGGCCAGGCCCGCGGCTACTATACCTTCGTGGGGCATCTGCGCTGGACACCGGTGATAGCACTCGGCTATGCCGCCAGCATCGCCGCCCACCTATGGCTGAATGCCGACAGCTTTCGCGCGTTCGGCTAACTCGGGGGCCCGGCATCTGACAATAGTGGGACGGTCGTGCCCTTTTATTTCGAACTCCGCCTTGGCGCCTGCCAAGGGGGCACATAAAATAGGCTTCGGCCATGACATGGCCACTGTTCTCAGGGCGGGGTGAAAGTCCCCACCGGCGGTGAGCGCCCTCCTCGAAGGAGCGGTCCAAGCCCGCGAGCGCTCGGTCTCGATGGCATCTTAGCCACGACCGGGGTCAGCAGATTCGGTGAGATTCCGAAGCCGACGGTGATAGTCCGGATGGAAGAGAACGGCACCTTAGACGAGACAAACGTGTGCTCGCAGTCAGCGCCGCTCGCCTCGACGTCTCGGCATGGGTTCCGCATGCCCTGATTCTGGTAACTTTTTCGAGGAAGACCATGAATCAGCCCAAGATGAATCAATCCCCCCGTATTGCCTTTGTCCAGGCCAGTTGGCATCGCGAGATCGTCGCTCAGGCCAGGGAAGCCTTTATGACCACTCTCACCGAGAAGCATGGCATCGAGGCCTCTCGAGTCGACGTCTTCAGCGTCGCCGGCGCCTATGAGATCCCGCTACAGGCCAAACTACTGGCCAATAGTGGCCGCTATGCTGCCATCGTGGGTGCCGGTTTCGTGATCGACGGCGGTATCTATCGTCACGACTTCGTCGCCCAGGCAGTGATCGACGGCATGATGCGGGTCCAACTGGACACCGAAGTGCCAGTGCTCTCCGTGGTGCTGACGCCACACCACTTCCACGAACATGCCACGCACAGCGACTTCTTCCGCGAGCACTTCGTGGAAAAGGGGCGCGAAGCGGCCGATGCCTGTGCCATGACCCTAGAGAACCACCGCGAGGCGCGCAAGCTGTACGCGGACTGAGCCGAAGAAACTCTCCCTCGCAGCATTATCCAAGCAGTTGCCTTCCGCGCCTCGGTAGGCACGATACCGCTTGGGCGAACCAGGACTTCTCGCCCAGCTGTCGCATCAACGCTGAACGGCCCGAAGGTTGGATAGAGGTCCAACTTTCGAGGCAGTTCGATCATGTCGGGCCCTATCGAACGTCGATGATGAAGTCCGGCGCGAACAGCGGTGGCTCGAATTCCCCCGGATAGCCGCCGGGATTGGCCAACACGCGTGTGCCGGCGAACTCGAGGTCCACCGGCTCGTGTACGTGACCGTGAATCCACAGGTCCATGCGCCCCATCATGGCCGGCAGATGCGAGGCAAAAGCCGGCGACAACGCATCGCCTCGGTAACGCGGCGGAATGCAGTCGGCCAGCGGCGCGTGGTGGCTGATCACCACCCGCGGTCCGGCGAAGGGCTCAGCCAGCTCCACGGCAAGCCAGGCCAAGGCCTCGGCATGCAGCCGCCGGCTCGCCGAGGGGGTGAAGATCTCTCCTGACGGCTGCTCGATGATACTGAAATCCGGCATCAGCCCGAGCGCCTTGCGTTCGGTGAGCGCGTCGTCGTGGTCGGGAGCGTCAGCGTAGAGAGCGAAATCGGTCCATAGCGTGGTGCCATGAAACCGGACGCCACCCAACGTCAGTGAACGGTTATCGAGCAAGTCGATGCCGAATCGCTCGGCTTCAGCGGCCAGCTCACGGCGCAGCGCCGGCATGCTGGTACCGTAGAATTCGTGATTGCCCGGCACGTAGAGGATCGGCAGGCCGGCAAAGCGCTCGGCCGCCCAGGCCAGCCCCTCCGTCTGGCGGTGGATGTCGCCGGCGAGGATTACCGCGTCCGCCGCCACCTCAGGCAGCACGCGGTCCCCATCGAAGTGTTCCAGGTGCAGGTCGGAAAGCACCCTGAGTCGCATGGCCATCTCCTCGTTTCGTGACGCATTGGCAGGCGCCGCCTTGACGATCACCCGAGCGGAGCGGGTGATATGGGCTTCGCCAAGTTTGGCCGATGTCCTCACTCACGACTATGTTGAGAGAGCTTGTTGCCAAAGGCGCAACGACTCAAAGGAGGGAGTCTCATGAGCGAACATCCCCGGAACGGAACGGTGGCGGATGTGGTCGACATTCTCACCATCGACCATCGCCAGATGGAGGAACTGCTCGGCCGAATCCAGCACACGCCGGAACCCGACCAGCGACGCGAGCTGGCCGATACGCTGATAGCCGAAGTGATGCGTCATGCCGTCGCCGAGGAAATGCACGTCTACCCGGTGATCGAGAAGTACGTGCCGAACGGCACCGACGATGTGCAGCACGACAAGCAGGAGCATGACGAGATCGTGCAGGTGATGAAGCAGTTGGAGGATGCCGATACTTCCGACCCGACCTTCATGGATCACGTTCGCAAGCTGGATGGCCTTCTACGCCACCATGCCAGTGACGAGGAAGGCGAACAGTTCCCGAAGCTTCGGTCGCACATTCCCGGCGAGCAGCTCGTCGACATGGGCAGGAAGGTCGAGACCGCCAAGCAGTTGGCCCCGACCCGCCCCCACCCCAGCGCCCCCCACTCCGAACTTTTCCATAAGACGGTCGGTCCCGGCGTCGGCATGATCGATCGCCTTCGCGACAAGCTCAGTGGACGGATGACGGGCTGATTCCACAGAACCGTGGCTTTGCCCAGGCGCCGGTTCGCTATGGCGCCTGGACACTCGTTCCATCAAGTCCGGCTGAAGCGCCAGGGCTAAGAGACGCAGGCGAGTTCATGATTAAGCCGAACATTCTTTCTCTTCGCCTAGCTCAAGATCAACCTACGATAGCACCCTAGAATGTAAGGCCAGCCGTACTCGGAGGACATGGCAGCGCGATACTCCTCGGCACCGTCGCCATGACGCCGAAAGTCTCGGTGTTCGAGTTCGAGGCGAGCTGTATCCGGCCCGTCCTCGTGGAAAAGAAACGTTACCGTACTGGCATGCTTGGGGTCGGGTTGAGGCACTCGGCTCGGGCCGATCTGCCAGGTGATGATCAAGCGCCCGGGCGGTTCCCACGCCAGAACGCGCCCCCAGTCGAGCTGAAAACCATGCGGCCCCACTTCGGTACAGCGTCCGCCCTGCCGGGGCTCGATGCCAATCGTTTGCAGTCCCTCTTGGGACCAAGTGTATTCCGCCGGCCACCAGTCGGCGAAGTGTTCGACGAACAATAGGAAGGCTCGATCCCGGGCCAGGGGAAGGACGATCTCGTGCGCGGCCGAATCGCTCGATACTATCATGGCGGACTCCCTTTTCCTGCGGCTGCCTTGAAGCGTAGCCACACCGAAGCCAGTTGCGGCAACTCCTCCTCCCCTGCTCTTTCATGCCAAGCCGCGCAAGCCTCTCGCTAAATGCCATGGCCGAGCTGCTAGAGTGGTCATTGAGAAAACGCCACGGATACCATGCTCCGCCAGGAGGAGCTCATGACGGACAGGACCACCCTCCCCGATCGTGGGAATGCTCTCGCCCTGCTTGCGCGCTGGGGCTATGCGGCTCGCGGCATCGTGTATCTCCTGGTCGGCGGCCTGGCCGCGCTGGCGGCGCTTGGCCAAGGCGGCGAAACCACGGACAGCCGCGGCGCGCTGGAGCGGCTAATGACTGCTCCGTGGGGCGACATGCTTCTTGGTGTCATCTGTGTGGGTCTCGTGGGCTACGCCATCTGGCGCTGTGTCCAGGCCATCAAGGACACCGACCGCCACGGCAACGATGCCAAGGGTGTGGCCATTCGGGCGGGCCTGCTGGTGAGCGCGGTCACGCATACGCTGCTGGCGTTCTTTGCCGCCAGCCTGCTCTTCGCACCAGGCGGCAGTGCCGGCGATTCCGGTGGCGGTTCGGAGGGCCTGGCCGGCTGGCTGATGCAACAACCTTACGGGCGCTGGCTGACAGGTGCCGTGGGCTTGGCCATCATCGGCGCCGGGGTCGCGCATGGCATCAAGGGCTGGAAAACGAAATTCCATCGCCACTTCGACATGCCACCTCGAACCCAGCGCTGGGCTTACCCCATCTGCCGCTTCGGCCTGGTGATTCGTGGTCTGGTATTCCTGCTCATCGGTGCGTTCTTCCTCATCGCCGCTTATCGGATGAACCCCGATCAAGCCGGCGGCCTTGCCGAAGTGTTCAACACACTGCGTCGTCAATGGTTCGGCCAATGGCTTTTGGCGTTCGTTGCGTTCGGCTTGTTCGCTTTCGGCCTCTACAGTCTCTTGGAGGCCGTCTACCGTCGCGTGGATCCGCCATCCTAGCCATGTCGATAGCTCGCGCTTATGTGCGGGTTCGCGAATACCGGTGTTGATGGAAAACCCTTCCATGGAGCATGCTAGAAGCCTTTCGCCTCCCTACCCGCTCACCGGAGTCAACGGTATGACACAGCCTCGTCTCGGCTTCATCGGCATCGGCCTGATGGGCGCCCCCATGACACGTCGCCTTCGGGCCGCTGGTTTTCCGGTCACGGTATGGAATCGCACTCACGAGAAGGCGGATGCACTGCGTGAAGCCGGCGTGAGCGTCGCCGATTCCATCGGCGAGCTGGTGGAAACCGTGAACGTGGTGATGCTGTGCCTGGCCAATACGGCGGCGGTGGAGGGCGTGGTTTTCGGCGAAGGCGGCGTGGCGGCGCATGGCCGTGCGGGTCAGCGTTTGGTCGATCTCTCCAGCAGCGACCCGGCCGCCACGCGGCAATTCGCCGAGCGCCTGCAGCAGTCCTGCGGCATGAGCTGGACGGATGCGCCGGTTTCCGGTGGCGTGGCGGGAGCCGAGACCGGCAGCCTGGCGATCATGTGTGGCGGCACGGAAGCGGACGTCAAGGCAGTACGCCCCTTGCTCGCCCCGCTCTCGGCGCGAGTGACGCACATGGGGCCGGTGGGCGCGGGCCAGGTGACCAAGGTGTGTAACCAAATGATCGTCGGCTGCCAGACGGCGGTGATCGCCGAGATGGTAGCCCTGGCAGAGGCCAGCGGCGTAGAGGCCAGCCGCCTGACTGAGGCACTGGCCGGCGGCTTCGCCGATTCCAAGCCGTTCCAGATTCTCACCCCGCGCATGGCGGCCAGCGAATACGCCAGCCCGGCCTGGCATTTGCGCACCCTGCTCAAGGACCTCGACATGGCGATGGCCCAGAGCCAACGCACCGGCAGCGCCACGCCCATGAGCGGCCTTGCGGCCCAGTTGATGCGCGCTCACGCCAGCCATGGCCACGCCGAGCACGACCCGGCGACGCTGGTGGAAGCGTATCGCCGAAAGGAGGACTAACCCTGCGACTCCTGCTCGCGAATCTGCCCAGCGTGGGGCTTGGGATTCAACAAAGGCTGGATCAGCATGCGGTGCAGCCTCAGCTCACGGGGCTCGCGGAACGCCTCGATGCCGAGCGTCATGCCATGGTGGCCGGCACCGGGCTGATCGCGATAGGTGCCGAACAGCCGGTCCCACCAGGGCAGGTTGAAGCCGAAGTTACTGTCGGTTTCGCGGTGCACGATGGAGTGGTGAACACGGTGCATGTCCGGCGTCACCACCAGCAGGCGCAGCCGGCGGTCGACCCGCTCGGAGAGGCGCACATTGCCGTGATTGAACATGGAGGTGGCATTCAGCAGGACTTCGAAGATCAGCACCGCCACGGCCGGCGCCCCCAGTAGCATGACCACGGCGATCTTGATACCCATCGAGATCAGGATTTCCAGCGGATGAAAGCGCAGCCCGGTGGTCACGTCGAATTCCAGGTCCGCGTGGTGCATGCGATGCAGGCGCCATAGCCAGGGCACGGCATGAAACAGCCGATGCTGGAAGTAGATTGCCGCGTCCAGCAGCAGCACGGAGAGCGGCAGCGCCAGCCACAGCGGTGCCGAAAGCAGATGGAACAGCCCCCAGCCGCGCTCGGCGGCCACCAGGGCGGCCCCCACCGCCGCCAGGGGGAAGGCCAGGCGAACCGCCAGGGTATCCAGTGCTACGATCAACAGGTTTCCCGGCCAGCGCTGCCAGCGCCGGATTCGCTGCTGACGACGCGCGGCGAGCATTTCCCACAGCGCCATCCCCGCCAGTACCAGCAGGAAGATGCCGAGGCGGATCAGCGGTTCGTGAGTTTGAAGTGTCTCGTGCATATTCGTGGCTCCCCTGCCGGCATGCCAGCGGCAGATCAGCCGATTGCCTTTTCCGATGGTATCGCTTTCGAGCGGGATTTGTCCCCTGCCCCACCCTTCCGTACACTTGTTTGACTTCCCCAGACGCTAATCGCCGAGGCACGACCATGGCTTTCGATTCGACCTCTACCTATGTGGCTACCGATGCCTTGAAGCAGGCGGTAAACGCCGCCGTGACGCTGGAGCGCCCGCTGCTGATCAAGGGTGAACCGGGCACCGGCAAGACCCTGCTGGCCGAGGAGCTGGCGAGCTCGTTGAACACGCGGCTGATCACCTGGCACATCAAGTCCACCACCAAGGCGGCGCAGGGACTCTACGAGTACGACGCGGTGAGCCGCTTGCGCGACTCCCAGCTCGGCGTCGAAGGCGTGGAGAACGTCGAGAACTACATCAAGCCCGGCAAGCTGTGGGAGGCCTTCACCGCCGACGAGCGTGCGGTGCTCTTGATCGACGAGATCGACAAGGCCGACATCGAGTTCCCCAACGATCTGCTCCAGGAGCTGGATCGCATGGAATTCCATGTCTACGAGACCGGTGAGACCATCGCCGCCCGCCACCGGCCGATCATCGTCATCACCTCGAATAACGAGAAGGAGCTGCCCGACGCCTTTCTGCGCCGCTGCTTCTTCCACTACATCGAGTTCCCCGACCGCGAAACCATGCAGGCCATCGTCGATGTGCACTTC
Organism: Billgrantia pellis; assembly: GCF_008297955.1. Taxonomy (GTDB): domain Bacteria; phylum Pseudomonadota; class Gammaproteobacteria; order Pseudomonadales; family Halomonadaceae; genus Halomonas; species Halomonas pellis. The sequence goes on from NZ_VTPY01000002.1 coordinate 490,900, forward strand.
CCCGACATCGCGCCGAAGCTGGTCAGCGAAGCGCTGGAAGTGTTCTTCGATCTGCGCCAAGCACCAGGGCTGAAGAAGAAGCCCTCCACCTCGGAACTGGTCGACTGGCTGAAACTGCTGATGGCCGACGAGCTGGCCCGCGAGGCGCTCTACCACCGAGACCCGGTGAAGGCGATCCCCCCATTGGCAGGCGCCTTGGTGAAGAACGAGCAGGATACCCAACTGCTCGAACGGCTGGCTTTCATGATGCGTCGCCAAGGCAACCAGAGGCGCTGAGCCATGTTCATCGGCCTGTTCGAAACCCTCAAGCGTGCCGGCGTGCCGGTATCGTTGCGCGAACTGCTCGATCTGCACGCGGTGGTCGAGCGCGGCGTGGTGTTCGCCGACATGGAGGCGTTCTACCGGGTGGCGCGCACCGTGCTGGTCAAGGACGAACGTCACTTCGACCGCTTCGATCGCGCCTTCGCTGCCTGGTTCGACGGTCTGGAGAACCTCGACGCCGCCATCGAGGCGCTGATACCCGACGATTGGCTGCGCCGCGAGTTCGAGAAGCGGCTCTCTGAGGAAGAGAAGGCCCAGATCGAATCGCTGGGCGGGCTCGAGAAGCTGATCGAGACATTCAAGAAGCGCCTGGAAGAGCAGAAGGAGCGCCACGCCGGCGGCAACAAGTGGATCGGCACCGGCGGCACCAGCCCCTTCGGCGCCTACGGCTACAACCCCGAAGGCATCCGCATCGGCCAGGAGGGCTCGCGCCATCGCCGAGCCATCAAGGTGTGGGATGAGCGCCGCTTCCGCGACTATGACGACTCGCTCGAACTCGGCACTCGCAACATCAAGATGGCGCTGCGCCGGCTGCGCAAGTTCGCTCGCCAGGGGGCGGCCGAAGAATTCGACGTCGACGCCACCATTCGCGACACTGCCCGCGATGCCGGCCTGCTCAACGTGCGCATGCGCCCCGAGCGCCACAATGCGGTGAAGGTGTTGCTATTCCTCGATGTGGGCGGCTCCATGGACGATCACATCCGAGTGTGCGAGGAGCTGTTCTCCGCCGCCCGCTCTGAGTTCAAGCACCTGGAGCACTACTATTTTCACAACTGCTTGTACGAAGGTCTCTGGCGCGACAATTATCGCCGCACCAGCGAACGCATCCCCACCTTGGACGTGCTGCACACCTACGGGCGTGACTATCAGGTAGTGATCGTCGGCGATGCCGCCATGTCGCCCTATGAGGTGACCCACCCCGGCGGTAGCGTGGAACACTTCAACGACGAGGCCGGCGCGGTGTGGCTGAAGCGCCTGGCCGACACGTTCCCCCGCCTGGCCTGGCTCAACCCCATGCCGCCACGAACCTGGGAATACACTCACTCCACCCAGCTGATTCGTCAGTTGATCGACGACCGCATGTATCCCTTGACCCTGGAGGGGCTGGAGAACGCCATGCGCGAACTGGCACGCTGAGGGAAATGCCGGGATAGGGTTTCGCTACACCCTGAGATCACTTGCTCATACTGAGGCGGCTCTCTATACTGTATATTAATACAGCTTTCGTGCGACACGTCATGTCGTCCGCATGATCCGAGGCAACGACGATAGCGAACAGGTCGCTATAGCCTTTTATGGCTATTAAATTGAAAAATAACCCCCAGAGGTTATTATCCTGGCAAGACCTTCATGCAGAACAAGCCTATGGCGCAGCGTATTGCCGTACTCACGGGTGACCTTGTCGATTCGCGCAAGGCCAGCGACCCGAAGCGACTCTTCCAGGTACTCGATACCGCTCTGGAGGCGATCTGCGATCGCTTCGGCGGCCAAGGCGAGCGATACCGTGGCGATGGCTTTCAAATCGCCTTGCCCGACCCAGTGGCTGCCCTACCCGCTGCGGTGCTATTACGTGCGGCACTGGTTCGCCATTCGGAGGAACATCAGCGCTGGGATGCGCGTATCGCTGTCGCCATCGGCGAGGATCGCTGGCAACCCGAACAGCGGGTGACCGAAGCCAACGGCGAAGTGTTCGTACGCTCCGGCCAGGCGTTGGATGCCATGAGCGCAGGTTCCTCCCACCTCTGCCTCAGCCTGGCCGAGGCGTCCGGGAACGAATGCCTAGCCCTGCTGACCCGCTTCGTCGATGACCTGATCGACGGCTGGTCGCGCTATTCGGCCGAGACCGTCTACCTGAGCCTGTGGCACGAGGAATCCCAGCAAGCACTCGCCAAGCGGCTCGGCATCAGCCAACCCAGTGTGCACAAACGGTTGCGTGCCGCCCGTTGGTCGCTGCTCGACGAATACCTCCGCTACCTCGGCCAACGATTCAAGGACGACCCGTAATGAACGCCGATCTCTCGCTATTGCTGGGGCTAGTGCTGGTCCATCTGCTCGGCGACTTCGCCCTGCAGCCACGCCGCTGGGTCGAAGCCCGCTATAGGCGTAAAGTCCGGTCCCCACAACTCTACCTACACGCTGCGCTACATGGCGGATTGGCTCTTGCGGTGCTGGGCGCGGCTACCCTCACCCACTCATCGGGCAGTTCCTGGGCCATGGTGTTGGGTGGCGCGCTTGCCGTCGCCGTGAGCCATACGTTGATCGACCTAGGAAAGGCCTATTTGTCTCCGGGAAGGTTGCGCTGGTTCATGCTCGACCAGGCACTGCATCTGCTGGTGTTGTTGGGGGTCTGGCTGGCCTGGCTAGGCGACTGGCGGCCGTTGATCGCGTTCTGGCAATGGTTGTTCACTCCGTCGGTGCTCGGCATCATCGTCGCGTATCTGGTCGTCACCCGACCGCTGTCGATCGTCATCGCCCTGGTCATACAGCGCTGGAGTGCCGAAATCGATAACCCCGGCACACTCATCGCCGCCGGGGCACGCATCGGCATGGCCGAGCGCGTGCTGGTGTTGACCCTGGTGCTGCTCGACCAGTTGACGGCCATCGGCTTCCTGCTGGCCGCCAAGTCGGTGTTGCGCTTCGGTGAACTGCGTGGCGCGCAGGACCGCAAACTGACCGAGTACGTGCTCATGGGTACCTTGCTCAGCGTCTCGACTGCGATGGTGCTCGGCTTGCTGATACGGCTCGTGGCGGAGGGGGGCTGAGCATGTCCCGTTGCTGGACCGCCGTGACGAGCATAGCGTTCACGGGCGCATGGCTGGCCGGTTGCGCCTCACCCACGTTCGAGGCGCGCCAGGGATATGGCGTCGAGCATCGCTTCACCTCGCCCTCGCATAACAGCCGCGTACGCCATCTGGTACTGCACTATACCGACGTGAACGAGGCCGAATCGCTGGCCGCGCTCACCGGGCCCCATGTCAGCGCCCACTACGTGCTGCCGCTACCGGCGCGAGAGCGGCACGGACGACCGCTGGTCTATCAGCTCGTCGATGAGAATCGCCGCGCCTGGCATGCCGGCGCCAGCGCCTGGAAAGACCGAACCAACGTCAACGACACCTCGATCGGCATCGAAATCGTCAATTCCGGGCCCGACCGGCCCTACGCCGAGGTGGAGCGACTACTGGAAGCGCACCCCGAGGCTGCGGTGGCGGTGGACTGGGCGCCTTACCCAGAGGAGCAGATCGATGCGCTGATCGCACTGTCGCGAGATATCATCGAGCGCCACGGCATCCACCCCACCGATGTGGTGGCGCATTCCGACATCGCGCCGACGCGCAAGATCGATCCCGGGCCTCGGTTTCCCTGGCGTAAGCTCCATGAAGCGGGTATCGGCGTGTGGCCCGACGAAGAACGGGTGGCGGCGCTCGAGACACATTTCAAAGCAAGCCCTTTGCCGATGGCGGAACTGCAGGAAGCGCTCGAGGCTTGGGGCTATCCGGTCGACATCACCGGCGAGCTCGATCGGCAGACCCGCGCGGTGCTGCGCGCCTTCCAGATGCGCTTCCGTCCCGCCGACTACCGCGGCCTACCCGACGCTGAAACCGCCGCCATCCTCTGGGCGCTGCTGGAAACGTATCGCCCCGAGCAGCGCCCCTGGCTCTCTGCTGATCATCCACCTTGCTGACATGTCAGCCAAATTTGTAAACATGTAATAAGACTAAAGGCCAATCTACTTTCTTAATACGCTGATTTTAAGTGCTTTTTATTTTCAAATTCCCATAACTTAATTAAAATTTGTTTGACAACATTGCAAATCGAACAATAGTCTTCCTGTATCCCGAGTGACTCACCGCACCTACAGGAAGGAGCAAACAACGATGATCACCACAGCGTCCCGTTCACGGGTCGAGCAAGCCCTCGAAGGGGTTTCGGGTGTCCATGTGACCCCATATCTGCCCAACGGTCGCATCAATGACGATCTGCTACGTCAGGTCGTGAACAATATTGCAAATGCAGGTGTTCATAATATCGTCAGCGGAGGCAATACCGGCGAGTTCTACTCCCTCACGCCTGACGAAATTACGCATGCTTATCAAATTGCCGTGGACGCCGCCGCAGGGCGCAGCCTGATCACCGCCGGTGTAGGGCGCAGTCTTCATGAAGCGATGAAGATGGCCCAAGCAGCCGAGAAGGCAGGCGTTGATGCCATCATGATTCACCAGCCGCCAGATCCCTTTGCCTCTCCACGCATGCTTGTCCAGTACGTTCGTGACATCAGTAGCGTGACCGGCCTACCGATTATCGCCTACGCCCGTAATGCCGGGCTGACGCCATCCGATTTTGCTCGTCTGGCCGAGATCGAGAGCGTGGTGGCCATCAAGTACGCAGTTCCCGACCCGCTTCGCATGGCTGAATGCATGCGGGCCACACAGGGCTCCTCTATGAAATGGATATGCGGCTTGGCAGAAAGCTGGGCTCTCCCCTTCTACGCCTATGGTGCCCGCGGCTTCACTTCAGGTCTGGTAAATATCAACGCCGCCCTTTCCATGCGCTTTCATCAGGCGTTGGAGAATAGCGACTGGAAACAAGCCAGGCAGTTGGTCGCCGCCATCGCAGATTTCGAAGACATGCGCACCCTTGAGCAGAACGGAACCAATGTCACTGTCGTCAAGGAGGCCATGCGACTGGTCGGACAGGATGTCGGATTCGTGCGCTCGCCCGGCGTCGATCGACTGAATACGCCCCAGGTGGAGCGCCTGGCAAGCATTCTTGAAGAATGGAAGCAACAACACTGAATTCAGCAGTCATCACTGCACTACAACAAAAGTGGAGAAATCCCATGCCAACTCATACCATCAAGAAAGGTCTCATCAGCACCCTGGCCGCACTGACGCTAGCCTCCTCCGTGGCTGCCGAGGACTTTCCCACCCGTGACATCCGCCTGATCGTGCCATGGTCAGCAGGTGGAGGTACCGATGGTATATCGCGCAAGATCAGCAACCTTGCCGAAGAACAACTTCCGGTCTCGATCTATGCCGAGAATATCAGCGGCGCGGTTAGCGCTACCGGCTTGACTCAGATGATGCGGGCGCGTCCCGATGGGCATACCTTGAGTGTACTAACTTATGACAGCGTCATCACCGTGCCGCGCTCCCAATTGGTCCCGGGCTATTCGCTCGACAAGATGAAACCGATCGCCCGCATTACCCAGGAAGCCGATGCTATTGTGGTCTCGAAGCGTTCCGGCGTCACCAGCTTCGAGGAGTTAATCAAAACGGCCAAGGCCAAACCGGGCTCGGTGCGAATCGGCGTGATGCCGGAGGGCTCAGGCCCCTACCTAGCCGCGCGTCGCCTCGAGGAAATGACCGGAGCCAGCTTCAATATCATTACCTACCCGGGTGCCGCGGCAGCCGAATCAGAAGCCCTGCTATCCGGCGAAATAGATGCGGCTATCGCCAGCTTGGGTGATTTTGCCGGTCTGATCGACTCTGGCGATCTTCTTGGCGTGGTGGAGTTCTCGTCAGAGCAGAACCCCTCCTACCCAGGTGTGCCTCCCATTAGCGACCTGGGCATGAATCTCGAATCAGGTAGTTTCATCATACTAGTCGCCCCGGCGAACACGCCCGATGAAGCCATCCAAACCCTTGAAACCGCTTATCACGAAGCCTTCGCTAGCGATGAGTTCCAGGAATGGGTAGCGCAGGTCGGCGTCACTCCGAGCTGGCTCGGCTCCGAGGAGGTGGATGAGTGGATAGAAGCCAGGCAGGCGGAAACCTTTGCGCTTATGGACGAACTGGACCTCTGACCATAGATACGGCCCTCGGTATGCCGAGGGCCCATTCGAGGTAACTTTACATGTCGACGCATAACAGCTTGAAAGGACAAGGCGCTTCCTCGGCGTTCCCCTTGCTCCTGTGCAGCGTATCCATCATCTATTTAATTTCTGCCATGCTACTTGACTCACCTATCAGTAATGGCCGCCCGAGCGCCTCATTCTTTCCTCTCGTAGTGGGCAGTGTGTCACTGGCGCTAGCGGTCACACTACTGGTCCGTGCCCTGTCAGCATCTAGCGAGGTCCACCAAACGAATAATCTATCGCGCGCTCGGTTCCGCCCCATACTGGTCATGGTCGCCACGCTGGCTTATATCCTTGCATTCACGACGCTCGGCTACTTCCTGGCTTCAGTATTATATGTGCTCGCCATCATTCTGCTGTTTTCCGACTTCAGTCGGCTGCTCGGCAAGATAATGATTGCCGTCTCCCTCACACTGCTCGGCTACCTGCTATTCGAGCAGATCTTCCGTGTGCGCCTCCCGACACTCTGGGGATGATCATGGACTTCACCGCTCTGGTTCTCGCCAGCTTCACGCTATTGCTTGATCCCGTCACCCTCTTATATGTGGTGGCCGGCTTCCTCATCGGCACCGTTTTCGCTGCGATTCCTGGTTTGACCGCCACCCTGGCTCTGGCCTTATTACTTCCCCTTACTTATACCTTGGACGTCACCACCGCGCTGATGGCCTGCGCCAGCATCTATATGGCCGGCATGTGCGGCGGCAGTATAACCGCTACCACGATCAACATTCCCGGCGCCCCCTCGTCGATGATGACTGCGCTGGAGGGCTATCCCATGCAGCAGCGCGGCCAAGGTGCCCTGGCCTTGGGTCACGCCTCCTTTGCCTCCATGGTCGGCGGCGGTATAGGCGCTATCCTACTGATAGTGTTGGCCCCGTTCGTGGCCAAGGCTTCGCTGCTGGTGCAAACGGCGGGCAAGTTTTCGTTGATCGCCTTTGCTCTGATCGTCATCGTCATCGCCCAGCGAGATCGAATCGTCAAATCCGCCATGGCAGCCTGCCTGGGGCTAATGCTCGCTACCATCGGACTTGATACCATGCTGCCGGTAGCACGTTTCACCTTCGGTATGGAGGGGTTGACGGCGGGCATCGACCTGATGCCAGTCATCATCGGTACCTTTGCTATCAGTGAGCTGCTGATACAGGCCAGTTCGATCGCTGAGCATCGCCGCCTGCGCCAAGAGCTTCAACAATCGCAGACCATACGTCGTCGCGACTTCCTTCCGCCGCTCTCGGCGATACGAGGGATTGGTCTGTGGTGCTACCTCAAGTCCTCTCTGATCGGCTACTCGGTAGGCACCCTGCCTGGGGCGGGCGGCTCTATGGGCAGTTTTCTGGCTTATGCAGAAGCCGTGCGTACCTCCAAGTGCCCCGAGCGCTTCGGCAAAGGCAATCCTGAGGGCATTGCCGCTTCGGAGAGCGCCAATAATGCCGTCTGCGGCGGTGCGCTGGTGCCCATGCTTACCTTCGGCATTCCGGGGGATCCGATCACGGCTATCGTACTGGGCGTATTGATCATCAATGGTATCCAGCCGGGACCGCAACTTATGACCGATCAGGCCGGCCTGATAGCTCCCATGCTAGCTTCGCTGCTGTTCAGCGCACTGGTGCTGATACCGTTGACGCTTTTCCTGATCGGCCCCTATTTCATTCGTATCGTCTCGATCCGCAAGGACATGCTTTACGGCGCCATCGCCCTGCTTGCTGTCGTCGGCAGCTACGTTGCTACCTATTCGGCTTACCAAATGGGCCTGACCCTAGCTCTGGGCATACTCGCTTATTTCCTGCGTCACTATGGCTATCCCGTCGTCGCCCTACTGCTCGGCTTCATTCTTGGACCGAACCTGGAAGAATTTCTGCGCCGGGCCCTGGCACTCTCCAACGGCAACCCGTTGGTATTCATCACTAGCCTGGACAGTCTCTTCTTCATCCTATTGACTGTCTTCTTCGTTTATTTCCTTGCCATCAGAAAGCCCATTCAGCCTGGGGCAATTGGCGAGTCGGGTCGGATAGCCAAATGAATCGCAACAAGAACAAGGTCCTGGAACCTTCTCCCAGAAAGGAAAAGCTTGCCGATCAGCTTTACGGCAAGCTTATGCAGGCCATCATCAACGGTAACTTCAAGAAAGGCGAGAAGCTGCCGTCAGAGCATCGTATCTGCGAGCACTACTCAGTATCGCGACCGGTAGTACGAGAAGCGCTCATGCGGCTGCAGGCGGATGGCATTGTCGTTTCTCGCCAAGGGTCCGGTAGCTATATCCAGCGCATCCCACCAGCAGGCCTAACCCAGTATGCCGACGCATCCGATATTGCAATGCTGCTGAAGAGCTACGAAGTGCGCATGGCCATAGAGTGCGAGGCTTGCGCCCTGGCCGCAGTGCGGCGCAGCGAGGAACAGCTCGCCCAACTGCGTCAGGCTCTGGAGGGCATGAAGGAAGATTTCACCCGCGGCCGCATCGCCAGCCAGGCGGACTTCAACTTTCATAGGGTAATCGCCGAAGCCACTGGCAATGACATGTTCCCTCAAATTCTCGAGTCGATACATATTGATATCGAGAAAGCCATGACCATGGCACTAAGCATTACCAAAAGCGCGAGTCAGGAACGTATAGATCGGGTACTGGGCGAGCACCGCATGATCTATGAATCGATCGAGCAGAACGATGCCGAAGGTGCCCGCCTCGCCATGCGACACCATATCAATCGAGTCCGAAAGCGTGTCACTGACAATTTGAGCGATACCTGACCCGGTTACAGCCCTGGACATAAGGAGCAAATGAAATGCCAATCAATGGCCAGATGCTGATCGGCCGCGACGCCGTTAGCGGCAGTTCCCAGCCCATCCACGCCGTCAATCCCGCCACCGGCGAGACCCTCGAGCCCACCTACGTGGGCGGTGGCAAGGCCGAGGTCGAGCGTGCCTGCGAACTCGCCGAGGCGGCCTTCGCCACCTACCGCGAAACGTCGCTCGAAGAGCGCGCCGCCTTTCTCGAGACGATCGCCAGCGAGATCGAGGCGATCGGCGACGAACTGATCGAGCGCGCCATCGCCGAGACCGGCCTGCCCCGGGCGCGCCTGGAGGGCGAGCGCGGCCGCACCTGCGGCCAGCTGCGCCTGTTCGCTGCCGTGGTGCGCGCCGGCGAGTGGCTCGACGTGCGCATCGACCCGGCCCTGCCGGAGCGTCAGCCGATGCCCCGCGCCGACCTGCGCCAGCGCCATATTCCGCTCGGCCCCGTCGCGGTGTTCGGTGCCAGCAACTTCCCGCTGGCCTTCAGCGTGGCCGGCGGCGACACCGCCTCGGCGCTGGCCGCCGGCTGCCCGGTGATCGTCAAGGGCCACTCCGCCCACCCCGGCACCTCCGAGCTGGTGGGGCGTGCGGTGCAGCGCGCGGTCGAGACGCGCGGCCTGCCGGAAGGCACCTTCTCGCTGCTGTTCGGTTCGGGCAGCGAGATCGGCCAGGCCTTGGTCAGTGACCCGCGCATTCAAGCCGTCGGCTTCACCGGCTCGCGCGGCGGCGGCACGGCGCTGATG
>NZ_VTPY01000003.1 GCF_008297955.1 Billgrantia pellis
GTGGCGTTGTCGGCATCGAAGGCCAGCGTGGCTGGCGACCGCCGAAAGCCCGCGTGGCTTTCGATATCGAGTGGCGCGCATTCTACCGAATCCGCCGTGGGCGTCAAGCGAGGATTTAGCGAAGCGAGTCGAAAAATCCAAACCAGGACAACCACTTACCTCTCCTCCTACCGCCGGTGACGTTGCCCGTCGCCGGCAGCGGATGCGTACTTTACGGATAAACCACCAAGGCTGCAACCCTTCATCCAAAAAATATAGAACATAGTGACCAACTCAGCCATGGCCCTTTCAAATTTCTCATCCCACGTTCAGAGCGAATCAAATCACGAACAGATCCATGAAGCGGTGAACCGGCATGGCTTCAAGCTGCGTCTGATCCTCGCACAGAGCGAAGATGCGCTCGCAACGCCCGGTAGGGAAACGTGTCGCCAGGTTGTGCTTGAACTTCTCTTCGAGGATCGGGATTCCCTCGTCACGTCGACGGCGGTGGCCAATGGGATACGCCACTTCGACACACTCCGTGGCGCTGCCATCGCGAAAGATCACCTGGATGGCGTTGGCGATGGAGCGTTTGTCGGCGGCCAGATAGTCCTGGGTATAGCGGGGCTCCTCCCTCACCTCCATCTTGTCCCGCAGCGTATCGATGAGCGGGTGCTGACGATGAAAATCATCTTCGTAATGCTCGGCCGTGAGATCACCGAAGATAAGCGGTACGGCCACCATGTACTGCAGGCAATGATCGCGATCCGCCGGGTTGGCCAGCTCTCCCTCTTTCGAAATGATGCGAATCGCCGACTCATGGGTGGTGATAACGATACGCTCGATCTCTTCCAGGCGATCCTTCACCTGCGGATGGAGCCGTACCGCTGCCTCGCAGGCGGTCTGGGCATGGAATTCAGCGGGAAAGGCGATCTTGAACAGGATATTCTCCATCACGAAGGTGCCGAACTCACGCTGGAAGCGAAATGCCCTCTCCCCTTCGGGCTTGAGCTTTTGGTCCTTATTGGTCTTGGAGAAGAGCACGTCGTAGAAACCCCACTGGGGCGCGCTGAGTACGCCGGGGATGCCCATCTCGCCGCGCAGGCCGATATCGGCCAGACGCACGCCGCGAGAGGTAGCGTCTCCCGCGGCCCAGCTCTTGCGCGAGCCGGCATTGGGCGCATGGCGATAGGTGCGCAAACTCTGCCCGTCGACCCAGGCGTGCGACAGCGCCGACAGTAGCTGCTCCCGACTCGCCCCCATCAAGTGGGCGGCTACCGCCGTGGATGCCACCTTGACCAGTACCACATGATCCAGCCCGACCCGGTTGAAGGCGTTCTCGAGCGCCAGAACCCCCTGGATCTCGTGAGCCTTGATCATGGCCTCGAGCACGTCACGCATGGTCAGCGGCGCCTCGCCCTGGGCGACTCGCTTTTGCGAAAGATGATCCGCCACGGCGAGAATGGCACCCAGATTGTCGGAGGGGTGCCCCCACTCGGCAGCAAGCCAGGTGTCGTTGTAATCGAGCCAGCGAATCGCGCAGCCGATATCCCAGGCCGCCTTGACGGGGTCCAGGCGGAAGGACGTGCCCGGCACCCGGGCGCCATGGGGTACCACGGTCCCCTCGACCAGCGGCCCCAAGTGCTTGGTGCATTCGGGGAAGCGCAGCGCGAGAAGGCCGCAGCCCAGGGTATCGATCAAGCAATTTCGTGCAGTATCCAGCGCTTCGTCACTCTCGATACGGTAATCGAGCACGTAGTCGGCGATCCTCTGCAGCTCGGGGTCGTAGTCGGGTCGGACGTTGCGTTCGACGGTGGCGCTCATGCTCCCTCCTGTCGCAGGCTCGCTGTTGTCTCCCTTCACTATAGAAAACGCCCCGAGCCTTGCGACTCAGGGCGCAAAACTCCGGCCAGAAAGACCCTAGAAGGCGTCACCGGGAATACGCACCCAGCCTTCCATAAGCACCCGGGCGCTACGACTCATTACCGCTTTGGTCGCTGTCCACTGACTCTCGACTAGCGAAGCCTCCGCCCCCACTCGCAGGGTGCCGGAGGGATGGCCAAAATGCACCGAGTTGCGCTCACCGCCACCGGCGGCCAGATTGACCAGGGTACCGGGCACCGCCGCCGCCGTCGCGATGGCCACTGCCGCCGTCCCCATCATGGCGTGGTGCAGTTTGCCCATGGAGAGCGCGCGCACGACCAGGTCGATGTCAGAGGCCTTGATGGCCTTGCCGCTGGAAGCGACATAATCGGCTGGCGGGGCAACGAAGGCCACCTTGGGCGTGTGCTGACGCTCGGCTGCCTCGCTGACTTCCCGGATCAGCCCCATGCGTAGGGCGGCATGGGCGCGGATCGACTCGAACATCGCCAGCGCCTTGGTATCACCGTTGATCGCCTCCTGCAGCTCGGTGCCGCTATAGCCGATCGCTCCCGCATTGACGAACACCGTGGGGATGCCGGCATTGATCATGGTGGCCTCAAGGGTCCCCACACCGGGCACCTCGAGCGGGTCGACCACATTGCCGGTGGGAAACATGGCACCTTCGCCGTCGGCCGGGTCCATGAACTCGACCGCCACCTCGGCGGCCGGAAAGGTCACACCGTCGAGCGCGAAGTCGCCGGTCTCCTGCACCTTTCCGTTGGTGATCGGCACACGGGAGACGATGGTCTTGCCAATGTTGGCCTGCCAGACCCGCACCGTGGCGACGCCGTTCTCGGGAATGCGCGAGGGATCCACCAGACCGTTGCTGATGGCGAAAGGCCCCACGGCAGCGGAAAGGTTGCCGCAGTTGCCGCTCCAGTCGACGAAAGGCTTATCGATGGAGACTTGGCCGAACAGGTAGTCGACGTCATGGTCGGGACTTCCGCTCTTCGACAGGATTACCGTCTTGCTGGTACTGGAGGTAGCCCCGCCCATGCCGTCGATCTGTTTCTGGTAAGGGTCGGGGCTTCCGATCACTCGCAGCAGCAGCGCATCGCGGGCCGGACCGGGCTGCCGGGCGGCCTCGGGGAGGTCATCCAGGCGGAAGAAGACGCCTTTGCTGGTACCGCCACGCATGTAGGTGGCGGGAATCTTGATTTGGGGAACCTGGCTCATGCGCTGACCGCCTCCTCCGATTCGAGGAAGTCCTGGGCGAAGCGCTGCAGTACGCCACCGGCGGAGTAAACGGAGACCTCCTCGGCGGTATCCAGGCGGCAGACGACCGGCACGCGCAGGGTGTCGCCATCGGCACGATAAATGACCAATGTCAGGGTGGCCCCCGGCGCCGGCTTGCCTTCCACATCGTAGGTTTCGGTGCCGTCGAGCTTCAGCGTGTGGCGCGTGGTGCCCGCCTGGAACTGCAGTGGCATTACGCCCATGCCCACCAAGTTGGTGCGGTGAATGCGCTCGAAGCCCTCGGCAACAATGGCCTCCACGCCGGCCAGTGCCACGCCCTTGGCCGCCCAGTCGCGCGAGCTGCCCTGGCCATAATCGGCCCCGGCAATGACGATCAGCGGTTGGCCGCGCTCCATGTAGGTTTCGATGGCCTCCCACATGCGCGTCACCTTGCCCTCCGGCTCGATACGCGCCAGCGAGCCCTGGATCACCTCGCCGTTCTCGTCGCACACCATCTCGTTGAACAGCTTGGGGTTGGCCAGCGTGGCGCGTTGCGCGGTGAGGTGGTCGCCGCGGTGGGTGGCGTAGGAGTTGAAGTCCTCCTCCGGCAGGCCCATCTTGGCCAGGTACTCGCCCGCCGCGCTGTCCGCGAGGATGGCGTTGGAGGGCGACAGGTGGTCGGTGGTGATGTTGTCCGGCAGGATCGCCAGCGGCCGCATGCCCTTGAGGCCACGCTTCTGCGCCATGTTGCCCTCCCAGTAGGGCGGCCGACGAATGTAGGTGCTCTGCGGACGCCAGTCGTAGAGCGGGCTCTTGGCCCGTTCCACCTCGTCGAGGTTGAACATCGGGATGTAGACCTGCTTGAACTGCTCGGGCCTGACGTACTCGCCGACGATGGCATCGATCTCCTCGTCGGAAGGCCACAGCTCCTTGAGGGCGACGGGGTTGCCCTCTTTGTCGTAGCCCAGCGCATCCTTCTCGATGTCGAAGCGTACGGTGCCGGCGATGGCGTAGGCCACCACCAGCGGTGGCGAGGCCAGGAAGGCCTGCTTGGCAAAGGGATGGATGCGCCCGTCAAAGTTGCGATTGCCGGAGAGCACCGCGGTGGCGTAGAGATCGCGGTCGATGATTTCCTGCTGAATCTCCGGCCGCAGCGCACCGGACATGCCATTGCAGGTGGTGCAGGCGTAGGCGACGATACCGAAGCCGAGCTTCTCGAGTTCGGGCAGCAGTCCGGCCTCCTCAAGGTACAGGCGAGCGACTTTCGATCCAGGCGCGAACGACGACTTCACCCAGGGCTTGCGTACTAGACCCAGTTCGTTGGCTTTCTTGGCCAACAGCCCCGCGGCCACCACGTTGCGGGGGTTGGAAGTGTTGGTACAGCTGGTGATGGCGGCGATGATCACCGCACCATCGGGCATCCTGCCGGCCCTCTCCTCGGCCAGCGCCTGCTCCAGGTTGGCAGCAATGCCGCGCTCGGCCAGCGCCGAGGTGGGCAGGCGACGGTGCGGGTTGGAGGGCCCGGCGAGGTTGCGTTCGACGGTGGAAAGATCGAACGTCAACACACGCTCGTACTCGGCGCGCTTGAGACTGTCAGCCCATAGCCCCACGGTCTTGGCGTAGTTTTCCACCAACGCCACCTGCTCCGGCTCGCGCCCGGTGATGGTCAGATAGTCGAGGGTCTGCTGGTCAATGTAGAACATCGCCGCGGTAGCGCCGTACTCCGGCGTCATGTTGGAAATGGTGGCGCGGTCGCCGATGGTCAGGCTCTCGGCCCCTTCGCCGAAGAACTCCAAATAGGCGCCTACCACCCGCTCCTGGCGCAGGAACTCGGTGATGGCCAGCACGATGTCGGTAGCGGTGATGCCGGGCTGACGCTTGCCGGTCAGCTCCACACCGATGATGTCGGGCAGGCGCATCATCGAGGGGCGGCCGAGCATCACGGTTTCGGCCTCGAGGCCGCCGACGCCGATGGCGATGACGCCCAGGCAGTCGATGTGCGGGGTGTGACTGTCGGTGCCCACGCAGGTATCCGGGTAGGCCACGTCGTCGCGGACCTGGATCACCGGCGACATCTTCTCCAGGTTGATCTGGTGCATGATGCCGTTGCCGGCGGGGATCACGTCGACGTTCTCGAACGCGGTGCGCGTCCAGTCGATGAAGTGGAAGCGATCCTCGTTGCGGCGATCCTCGATGGCGCGGTTCTTGTCGAACGCCTGGGGATCGTCGCCGCCGCATTCGACGGCCAGCGAGTGGTCGACGATCAACTGAGTCGGCACCACCGGGTTGACCTTGGCCGGGTCGCCGCCCTTCTCGGCGATGGCGTCGCGCAGGCCGGCCAGGTCGACCAGTGCCGTCTGGCCGAGGATGTCATGGCAGACTACCCGCGCCGGGTACCACGGGAAATCCAGATCGCGGCGACGCTCGATCAGTTGCTTGAGCGCATCGGCGAGCAGCGCCGGCTCGCAGCGGCGCACCAACTGCTCGGCCAGTACGCGGGACGTATAAGGCAGGGTATCGTAGGCACCGGACTGGATCGCCTCGACGGCCTCACGCACGTCGAAGTAGTCCAGCTCGGTGCCGGGAAGCGGTTTACGATAGTGAGTATTCATGAGTCGACGGTCTTCGCGTGGTGTGGGAGCGGGTAAGGGAGAGGCGGCCCGAAGGCCGCCTGTACGTACAGGTTCAGTCACGCTCCTCGATCGGCACCCATTGGCTCTTCTCCGGGCCGATGTAGTCGGCGCTGGGGCGAATGATACGGTTATTGGCGCGCTGCTCGAAAACATGGGCACACCAGCCGGTAACGCGCGAGCAGACGAAGATCGGCGTGAACAGCTTGGTGGGAATGTCCATGAAATGGTAGGCGCTGGCGTGGAAGAAGTCGGCGTTGCAGAACAGTTTCTTCTCGCGCCACATCACCTCCTCGACGCGCTCGGACACCGGATACAGGACCGTGTCATCCACGTCCTCGGCCAGCTTCTTCGACCAACCCTTGATGATGGCGTTGCGCGGGTCGGACTCGCGATAGATCGCATGCCCAAAGCCCATGATCTTCTCTTTGCGCTCAAGCATGCCCATGATCTCGCGCTCGGCCTCTTCCGGCGACGTCCAGTTCTCGATCATGTCCATGGCCGCCTCGTTGGCGCCGCCATGCAGCGGGCCGCGTAGCGAACCGATGGCGCCGGTGACGCAGGAATGCATGTCGGAAAGGGTCGAGGCACACACGCGCGCGGTGAAGGTCGAGGCGTTGAATTCATGCTCGGCGTAGAGGATCAGCGAGACGTTCATCACCCGGGCGTGCAGCTCGGAGGGCGCGTCGCCGCGCAGCAGGTGCAAAAAGTGAGCGCCCACCGACTCGTCGTCAGTCTCGGTCTCGATGCGTACGCCGTCATGGCTGTAGCGGTACCAATAGCAGATGATCGAAGGTAGCACGGCGAGCAGGCGGTCGGAGACGTCCTGCTGCTCCTCGAAGCTCTCCTCGGTCTCGAGGTTGCCGAGCATGGAGGCCCCGGTGCGCATCACGTCCATGGGGTGGGCGCTGGCCGGAATCTGCTCGAGCACGGTCTTGAGCGCTGCCGGCAGGCCGCGCAGCCCCTTGAGCTTGCCGATGTAGGCGTCGAGCTCGACTTGGTTGGGCAGCTTGCCCTTGAGCAACAGGTAGGCGACTTCTTCGAATTTCGCCTTCTCGGCCAGTTCTTTGATATCGAAGCCGCGATAGGTCAGACCGGAGCCGGTCTTGCCGACGGTGCACAGGGCCGTGCTACCTGCGCTTTGACCCCGCAGGCCGGCGCCAGCGTTAGGTTTATCTGCCATGTCGTGTCTCCTTGAGCTATCGTTTTCTTGTCGTCGTAACGAGAAGGCTCAGGCGCCCGAGCCTTTCCCGCCCAGCGGGTTTTCCGCGAACAGCGCATCGAGCTTCTGCTCGAAGGCGTGGTAGTTGAGGAAATCGTAAAGCTCGTCACGAGTCTGCATCAGCTCGACCACGTCACGCTGATGCCCCTTGTCGTGAATGCTCTGATAGACCTTCAATGCGGCCGCGTTCATGGCGCGGAAGGCCGACAGCGGGTAGAGCACCATGCGGCAGCCCACTTCGGCGAGCTCCTGCTGGCTGAACAGCGGCGTGGCGCCGAATTCGGTGATGTTGGCCAGGATCGGCGCGTCGACGCGATGGCAGAAGGCCCGGTAATCGTCGAGGGTATGCACCGCCTCGGCGAAGATGGCATCGGCCCCGGCCTCGATGCAGGCGCTGGCGCGGTCGATGGCGGCATCCAGCCCTTCCTTCTGGAAGGCGTCGGTGCGCGCGATCAGGGTGAAGTCGGGATCGATACGTGCGTCGGCGGCGGCCTTGATGCGATCGACCATCTCCTGCTTCGAGACAATCTCCTTGTTGGGACGATGCCCGCAGCGCTTCTGCGCGACCTGATCCTCAAGATGCACGGCGGCCACCCCGGCGCGCTGCATTTCCTTGACAGTGCGAGCTATGTTGAAGGCCCCGCCCCAACCGGTATCGATGTCCACCAGTAGCGGCAGGTCGGTGGCGCCACAGATGCGATGAGCATCCTGCACCACATCGTTCATGGTGGTCATGCCCAGGTCGGGCAGGCCGAACGAGGCATTGGCCACACCACCGCCGGAAAGATAGATGGCCTGGTGGCCGACCCGCTCGGCCATGATGGCGGTATAGGCGTTGATGGTACCGACGATGGGCAGCGGCCGATTGGCTTCGAGGGCGGCACGGAAACGAGCGCCGGGCGTGGATTGCGTCATGGATAGACTCCTGTGTGAACGTTCGAACCGGCCTCAGGCAGTGGCCTCGGCCTGCTCCTTGAGAATCTCGGCGTAGCGGTCGGCCACGTTGGCCCGCGAGGCGCTGACGTGGCGGCGCATCAGCAGTTCGGCCAGCTCGGCATCGCCCGCTTCGATGGCGTCCACGATGCGATGGTGTTCGACGAAGGCACGCTGGGGCCGGGCGCCGCTGGCACTGAACTGAGTCCGGTAGAGCCTCACCAGGTAATAGAGATCGTCGCATAGCATGGTCATCAACATGCGATTGTGGCTGCCCTGGACGATACGGTAGTGAAAATCGAGATCGCCTTCGCGCTGGTAGTAAGCCTCACCGCTCTGCAGATCCTCCTGGCGCTCGTGCAATGCCAGCACCTCGCGCAGCCCGGCGATCTCCTCGCGGGTCATGTTCTCGGCGGCAAGCCTTGCGGCCATGCTCTCCAGGGCTTCGCGGACGTCGAACAGCTCGAGCAGCTCCTTCATCGACAGCTTGACTACCCGGGCCCCGACGTGGGGAACCCGCTCGATCAGGCGATGGGCTTCCAGGCGACGCATGGCCTCGCGCAATGGCCCCCGGGAAATGCCGTAGGCCTTGGACAACCCCGGCTCGGTGATCTTGCTTCCCGGTGCCAGCTCGCCGCGGACGATGGCATCCTGCAACTCGTGAAAGACCCGCTCCGCCAGGGTGCGAACTTCGGGCGGGGTGTGATCTGGAGCGATTGAGTTCATGGGAATTGTCGACAATCAAATGGTTCGATGACTTTAGACATTGCCCTCCTTATGGTCAACCTCTCGCTTGGCGCCATTCGCTACGCCTTTGGTTGTAGACAACGTAGGGAGCGAGAGTCATGCTGTCGACAATCCGCTCTGCATGTCGGTAACTTTCCGGCATCAGCGACGCGGCTAGGACAAAACCCGCCTGCCCCTCTAAAATGGGTCGCCTGTACCGAAAGGCCCCTTTCATGACTGCACGACTCGAGACTTACCCACTCCCCTATCGAGACGACCCGCTCGCCTACTTCGATGTTCTGCGCCGACGACCCGGTGCCGTCCTGTTAGACAGTGGCCGCCCTGTCGCGCCAGGTGGACGCTACGATATCCTCAGCTGCGATCCCGTGTCGGTCATCATCACCGATGCAAGGGGACGAGTCTCGGTGGATGGCATACCGGTCGCCGACGGCGATCCTTTCGCCGCTCAGCAGCGCCTGATCGATAGCGTGGCGATGCCGCTTCCGGACAGCGAACTGCCTTTTCTCGGCGGCCTGATCGGCTACTGGGCCTACGATCTGGGCCGCTCGTTGGAGCCCGTGGGAGAGTCGGCGCGCCAAGTCGTCTCGCTACCCGCCAGTCGGGTCGGACTGTATGACTGGGCGCTGATACAGGATCACGAGGCCCGCGAGAGCTGGCTGGTGGCCAGCGCCGAGCGACGCCTTCAAGTGCTGGGCTGGCTGCAATCGGCCCCGCCCACGGCCACATCCTTCCACCTGCTGGCTCCTTTCGCGAGCGAAATGGATCGCGATGGCTATGCTCGACGCTTCGCTGCCATCCAGCACTACATTCGTGCCGGCGATTGCTATCAGATCAATCTTGCCCAACGCTTCAGCGCTCCCTTCGAGGGCGATCTGTGGTCGGCCTACCTTCGGCTGCGCCGGGCCACGCCGACTCCGTTTTCCGGCTACATGGCCTGGAGCGCAGGCCATCGAGAGCAGGCTATTCTCTCGCTCTCTCCGGAGCGTTTCCTGCGATGCCATGCCGACGGTCGCGTGGAGACCCGTCCGATCAAGGGCACACGGCCCCGCGGCACCACGCCTGAAGAGGATCGACGGCTGGCCAGCGAGCTTTCGGCCAGCCTTAAGGATCGCGCCGAGAACGTGATGATCGTCGACCTCTTGCGCAATGACCTCGGACGAACCTGCCGGCCAGGCAGCGTACGAGTACCGCAACTGTGCGGGCTGGAGAGCTACGCCAACGTCCACCACTTGGTCAGCGTCGTATGCGGTGAGCTGGCGAAGGGAAAACGGCCGCTTGATCTGCTGGCCGCCGCCTTTCCTGGCGGTTCGATTACCGGCGCCCCCAAGATTCGCGCGATGCAGATCATCGACGAGCTGGAACTGAGCTGTCGAAGCGTTTATTGCGGCAGCCTGGGCTATATCGATCTGCGCGGGCGAATGGATACCTCCATCGCCATTCGCACCGCCGTAGCCGATGCCGGGCAGCTCCACCTCTGGGGTGGCGGTGGGCTGGTGGCCGACTCCGAGGTCGAGGCGGAATACACCGAGACGCTGGACAAGATTCGCCATTTGATGCAGGCACTGGCATAGGCGAAGGCACGCAGGAGAGAATAAGAAAACTTTTTTTATTAACCAATAGATATATCAATCCAAGGAAATGGTATTGGGGCGCGCCGGGTGGGCTTTGCTAGGGTAGGCGCATCGCCAACACAACCTTGGACCCCCCATGGAACTCTCACTCGATGCCGTCAACCGTGATTTGGGCAGTGACCCAGAAGCCCTTGTCCGCTGGGCTCTGGAGCAAGGCGTACGTCCCATCTGCACGACCAATTTTCGTCCTTTCGAGGCCGTCATCCTGCACATGGTGACGCGTCAGCGGCCGGACATCCCGGTCGTTTGGATGGATCACGGTTACAACACGCCGGCGACGTATCGCTTCGCCGATGCCGTCACCGAACGTCTCGGGCTCAACCTGATCACCTACCTTCCTCGCCGCTCCCGGGCGCATCGTGAGGCCGTCGACGGAGCCATGCCAGGCATCGACGACCCACGGCATGAGAGATTCACACGAGAGGTGAAGCTCGAACCCTTCGAGCGTGCGCTACGCGAAATGGCACCGGACGTATGGTTCACCGCCTTGCGTGCCGAAGACACACCCGAGCGTGCCCGAATGGCCCCAGTGAGCCGCAACGCCGACGGCCTGCTGAAGGTATCGCCGCTGCTGTACTGGAGCGCCCGCGATATGTACCAGTATCTGCAAGCCCATGGCCTGCCCAACGAATTCGACTATTTCGACCCCACCAAGGTGGAGGAGAAACGTGAGTGCGGCCTTCACCTGCAGCACTGAATCCGCTCGGTTAGCGCTGATGACGCGCTTCAGCGCATCGGCAGCTCGATGTCGTCGAACAACTCCTGCTCATGGCGCGGTCCGGCCAACAGCGCGGCATCGACCAAGTCGCGCTCGAGGTGATCGGCGAAGCCCTTGACGAAATCGTACATGTAGCCGCGCATGAAGGTGCCACGGCGAATGCCGATCTTGGTCACGGAACTTTCGAACAAGTGCCCCGCCTCGAGCGCGACCAGGTCATTGTCGAGCACGGGATCGTAGGCCATATGGGCAACGATACCGACGCCCAGTCCCAGGCGGACGTAGGTCTTGATCACATCGGCGTCGGCGGCGGTGAGTACGACGTTGGGCGTGAGTCCCCTGGCGCGGAAGGCGTCATCGAGCTGGGAGCGTCCGGTAAAACCGAACACGTAGGTGACGATCGGTTGCTCGGCAAGGCGCTCCAGGGTCAATGCCTCGCCATTGGCCAGTGGATGGTCGCTAGGCACCAGCACACAGCGGTTCCAGCGATAGCAGGGCAGCAGCACGAGGTCGTTGAACAACTCCAACGATTCGGTGCAAATAGCGAAGTCGGTTTGCCCATCACTGACCATCTGAGCGATCTGGCGCGGGGTTCCCTGCTGCATGTGCAGTGCCACATCGGGATACTTGCGGGTAAACTCCCTGATCACCGGAGGCAGCGCATAGCGCGCCTGGGTATGAGTCGTGGCGATCGACAGACTACCGCGGCGCTCGTCGCTGTGCTCCTGGGCCACCTGCTTGATGTTGTCGGTAAGCCGCAGGACCCGGCCGGCCAGCTCGACGATGGCCTCGCCCGCCGGGGTGACACGTGTGAGATGCTTGCCGCTGCGCGCGAAGATTTCGACCCCCAGCTCATCTTCCAATAGGCGGATCTGCTTGGAGATGCCGGGCTGCGAGGTGAACAGGCTCTGGGCCGTGGCGGATACGTTGAGGTTATGACGGGTCACTTCCCAGACGTAGCGGAGCTGTTGCAGTTTCATGATCGACTCTCCTGGCACCCGGCAAAATGATACGCAACGGTGATTAAACGAGGCTCATCTAATCACCAAATAGCATAAACACAAAACGGGTGCGCGGGCTATCGAAACGCCAGCGAACGCCAATGTCGAGATGCTGGCCCATTTGCCAGGGAACCGGTCGACCGCTAACATCAGCCGACCGGACATGCCTTGGCATGTCACAACGATCCGCTCGATGAAGCGCAACGTAACTGGAGATTCACATGGCCAACAACGTCGATGTCACCAATGCCAACTTCGAGCAGGAAGTACTGAAGGCAGACCAGCCCGTGCTGCTCAAGTTCTGGGCTCCGTGGTGCGGCCCCTGCAAGGTCATGGCCCCGGTAATCGATGAGGTTGCCGAGGAGCGTTCCGGCAGCCTCAAGGTCGTTAGCATCAACGTGGATGACGCGCCGGAAATTGCCGCCGAGCAGGGCGTACGCGGCGTTCCTACCGTGATGTTGTTCAAGTCGGGCTCGAAGGTCGCCTCGCTGGTCGGTGCGCAGTCCAAGTCGCAGCTGGTGCAGTTCATCGACCAGAACGCCTGAGCCCCTCAGCGATGCCCTTCTCGCCCCGGCTTCGGCCGGGGCGTTTGCATTTCGGATCGGCTCGACGCTTTGCTTTCACGCGCATTGCGCGTATCGCTCGGCGGGGTGACGGTATCTGCGATGCGTCGCTTGCCCGGCCCCAGCATATGGGCGATCCAACGCGTCTGAGGATGACTGTCCAAGGCGATCTTGAGCGTCATCGTCAGCACCACCGAGAGCAGCATGCCAACCACGCCCAGCATCCAGCCCCAGACGACCAGCGAGAGAAAGGCGACGAAGGCGGACAACCCCAGTGCGCGCCCCATCAGGCGTGGCTCGACCAAGTTGCCGAGCACGAAATTGATGACCAAGTAGGCCATGGCCAGCCCGAAGGACGGAACCAGGCCGCCGTCACGGGACACCAGCAGCAGTAGTACCGGCGGCAACGCGGCGATCGCCGAACCGATGTTGGGGATGTAATTGAGAGCGAAGGCCAGCACCCCCCACAGCAGCGGAAAGTCGACGCCGACAAACACGCAGGCCAACCAGGCCATGACACCGGTCAGCAGGCTCACCAGCGTCTTGACCGCCAGGTAGCGCTTCAGCGTCAGGCTGAATTCATGGAAACGCTGCAGGCTGGCTGCCGGATCGTCGAGCGCGAAGGAGACCTTGTCACGGAAATTCAGGGTTTCGAAGAGCATGAAGATCACCAAGAGCGCCACGACCGTACTCTGCACCAGCAAATTGCCAAGCCCTCCCAGTAGCGTGGACAACCAGCCGCTCTCGTCCTCCACCTCGACCAGGCCTGCCAACAGGTCGGGGTCGATAGCCAGGCCCATGGAGGCCATGCTGTCGAGCAGGTTGAGGTACTGCTCGTAGAGACGCTCCTCGATGCCCGGCAATGCCTGGATGAACGTGCCGAAGGTATTGACCACCAGCAACCCCACCAGCGAGAGGAAGGCACCGATCACCAGCAGCGTGACCAGAACCGCAAGGCGCAGGCTCAAGCCCAGCCGGTGTAGCCAGTTCACCGGCGAGGTGCAAATCACGGCAATGAAGAGTGCCAGAAGAAGGGGAATGATCAGATCCGCGCCGGCGCGAATGCCACCCACGATGACCACCAGCGCCGCCAGCGCCAGCGTCAAGGTAAGCGGAAAACCGTAACGTACGTTATCGTCCCGATGAAGCATGCCCTCTATCCCTGTTCGGCGTGTCCTGCTTATCATGACCCGTGCGTGGCGGGTACACAAACCGAACCGCCCGCACAACGCCTGGGTGGATCGGCGAGCCGACACGGCAGGCCCGATTCCCCCGTCTCATGATGCGGCTTGCCCCGCCCCTGCAAGGAGGCCACCATGCACCGTTCGTTCCTTTCTCGCTGCTTGTTACTAGGCGGACTGATTGCCATGACCGCGCCGACGGCCCTGGCCATTCAGCCGGAAGTTCCCCCCGCCCGACTCGATGTCCAGGCCGAAGCCCAGTTGGATTTCGTACCGAACCGCGCCACGCTCAGCGCCCGCCTGTGGGAACGTACGCCGACCGTAGCACGTCAAGACAACGATACCGACCCGGACGCCTTGCGCGAGGCAAGAGACAGGCTCGAGGAGCGCGCCGGCAAACTGATTCGTGCCCTGGAGGAGGCGGGGATCGAGCGCGACGACCTCGGCGCCGGCTCCCTGAGCGTGCAACCGGAATACGTGCCCGCCCCGCGGCGCAGCGACGATAACGACAACATGCTGATGCGCACTCGGCTGGAGCGTCCCTTCCAGGTTCGGGTCGATGATCTCGAACGGCTGCCCCAGTTGCTGGACGCGCTGACCGAAGCCGGCGTCAATGCACTGGACGGTATCAGCTATGACCTCGCCGACCGCGACGCCGCCACCGACGAGGCGCTGGTGCAGGCGCTCGAGAAAGCCCGCCACAAGGCCGAGCTGATGGCGCGTACCATGGGCGTTTCTCTCGGTGCCGTGGCCAGCATCAGCGAGACGCGCTCACCGATCTATCAGCCGCGCATGATGGCGATGAGCGCCGATGCCCGGGAGAGCGCCCCACAGGCCGAGTACCGACCTGGCACCATCGTCATCGAAGCGGGGGTCAGCGTCAGTTGGGAGATTGAGAATTGAGGATGGCGACACCGCCCAGATAGGGGCGGAGCACCTCCGGCACGGTAATGGAACCATCGGCATTCTGGTGGTTCTCCATCACCGCAATCAGACAGCGCCCTACCGCCAGGCCCGAGCCGTTGAGAGTATGCAACAGCTGCGGCTTCTTCTGCTCCGGGTGGCGGAACCGCGCCTGCATGCGCCGCGCCTGGAAGTCCTCGCAATTGGAGACCGACGAGATCTCGCGGTAGGTTTGCTGACTCGGTAGCCACACCTCGAGATCGTAGGTCTTGGCCGCGCCGAATCCCATGTCGCCGGTACACAGCGTCACCACCCGATATGGCAATTCCAGCGCCTGCAGGATCGCCTCGGCGTGACCGCGCATCTCTTCCAACGCCGCATAGCTCGTCTCGGGGTCGACCAGTTGAACCATCTCGACCTTGTCGAACTGGTGCTGGCGAATCATGCCGCGAGTGTCGCGGCCATGAGAGCCCGCCTCGCTGCGAAAGCACGGCGTATGCGCAGTGAGCTTGAGCGGCAGGGCCCTATAGTCGAGGATCTCATCACGGGCGAAATTGGTCAGCGGTACCTCGGCCGTAGGAATCAGATGGTAGCTGCGCTCGTCGTCGAGACGGAACAGATCCTCGCCGAACTTCGGCAGCTGGCCGGTACCGTGCAACGAGGCCTCGTTGACCATATAGGGGACGTAGCATTCCTCGTAGCCGTGTTCGAGGGTCTGCTTGTCGAGCATGAACTGAGCCAGTGCCCGGTGCAGCCTGGCGATGCCACGACGCATCACGGCGAAGCGTGCGCCGGTCAGCTTGGCTGCCAGCTCGAAGTCCAGCTCGCCGGTGAGTCCACCCAGGTCGACGTGGTCGCGTACGTCGAAATCGAACTCACGGGGCGTGCCCCAGCGATGCAACTCGACGTTGTCCTCTTCGCTCTCGCCTTCCGGCACGCTGTGATGCGGCAGGTTGGGAATTCCGCTGGCCAGCGCATCCCATTCGACCTGCACTTCGGCGAGGCGTGCCTTGGCGGCATCCAGTCGGTCGCCCAGATCGCTCACCTCATTGAGCAGTGGCTGGATATCCTCACCTGCCGCCTTGGCCTTGCCGATCGCCTTCGAGCGAGTGTTGCGTTCGTTCTGCAGGTTCTCGGTCTCGGTCTGCAGCTCGCGTCGCCGGGACTCCAGCGCCTCGAGCCGCTCGGTGTCGAGGACATAGCCCCGCGTGGCCAGTCGTTGGGCAACCCCGGCGAGGTCGCTGCGCAGCAGTTTGGGATCGAGCATGGCGTCAAGCCCCTGAATGAGAACGAACGTTAAAAAGGACGGTAAAACGGCGAAACATTGTAGGCAAAAGGCCGCCCCGGTGCCATGCCACTGATCCGGCGGCGCGCGCCATTTTGCCCAGTCGCGATAAAGTAGCTCTCTCCCTGCCTGCCCGGTAGGGGCAGCGTCACCGACTGAACCGATCCACGGTCGGAAGGGCCCGAGCCTCAGCAGCACGCTCGCGCCCACTACCTGCGTTTCCTCAAGAGAATGGAGCGTGAGGGTGTGAAGCCATCAGCGGAGAGCATGCATCCCTTGGCTTCGTCATGCAGGTGTCGTAACCCCAGGGCAAGCTGCACGCGTACTTTGCCGCCCACGCTGCGATTAGGAAGGGGATTTGAGCATCAGGCTAGGTGGTCGTGCGCTTTCCTTTCATAGGGTATCTGGGGCGTCGTGCTTGCCAGCGCGGTCGCATCCTCGAGCTTTGGCAAAGCGATTCACCTCATAGTCGGCACGGATTGGCGGATTCATCCCGCACAAAGGGAGCCTAAACGGTGAGCATGCCCCCTTAAGCAGCATAAGATTGAGCAAATGTACAGTCTACTTAGGGTTAATTTCTTGAGGTAAACTCTCCTAGTATCGTAAGATACATCTGACAAAAAAACTGATCACATAGTTTCTGACAGATTCATCAGACAACATGATTGACCGATCGACCATGCGCCATGCCGCGCAAGCTCTACCCGAGGGAACACGATGATGATGAACCGCAACAAGACCTCTGTTTTATCTAGCGTCCTGCTAGCCGGAGCTCTCACCTTTTCTGCGCAATCCCAAGCCACCACTTCTCTTCGCCTAGGTTGGACAACGGCGGACAGCGAGGTGGATCCATACGCAATCACTGCACATTACTTCGTTGAAGAGCTTGAGAAGGCAGCCCCGGGGGAGTTCGACGTCACGTTTTTCCCCAACCATCAGCTAGGCGACGATACAGAGATGCTTCAGGGCATGCAGCTGGGGATACTGGATGCCGGCGTCATCACCGGCACCCAGATCAGCACTATCGATAATAGCTTCCAGCTCAATGACCTCCCGTTCCTTTTCGCTGACAGCGAGCAGGCTCACGAGATACTCGATGGCGAAATTGGCCAAGAGCTTATGCAGCGTCTCGAGCCGCATGGCATCGTGGGTCTAGGATTCGCCGAGGCTGGCTTCCGCAACACCATCAACAACGTCAGGCCGATCAGCACCCCCGAAGACTTTCGCGGCATTAAGTTGCGTGTTCAACCTAGCGATCTATTTCTTGCCAGCTTCCGCGCTCTAGGCGCCAATCCAGCTCCCATGGCATGGAGCGAAGCCTTTACTGCGGTTCAACAGGGTACAGTCGACGGCTTGGAAATTCCTCTTCCTGTGATTTATGCCAATAAATACCCGGAAGTGACAGAACATCTTTCCCTTACACGCCACACCTACAATGCTTTAGGCTTGCTTATTTCTAAGCAAGCCATGGATAAGATGTCCCCAGAAATGCAAGCCACCGTGCGTGAGGCTGCTGAGAAGGCAATCCAGCGGCAACGCGAAACTGTTGCGGCTAATGACATGGAAATCCTGACCCAGATCGAGGAACAGGGCATGTCGATCAACGAGATCGAAGACGTCGCTGCCTTTCGGGAAAGCGTTGCCACTGTCTATGACGAATACCGCGACAAGATCGGAGGTGACCTGATCGACAGAACCTTACAGCTCATCTCCAAGTAACCCCTTGCCCGGCCTCGCGCCGGGCAATCGTTTAGTTGGGGAACATCATGTATCGCTATCTGGATGCCTTAAGCCAGCGGCTGGCTATGCTTAGCCATTGCCTAGGCGCTCTGTCCGCCTTGGTAATGGTCGGCACTTTGCTGCTGGGCGTTTTCTACCGCTATGCCCTACAAAACTCCCTTTCGTGGTCTGACGAAGTGGCGCTACTCGCTGCTTCCTGGACGATTTTCTTGTTTTCAAGCGCGCTTGTACGACGCATGGAACACGTCAGAGTCACGCTTGCCCTGTCATTGCTACCAGAGGCCCTTGCCGGACTCCTCGAACGCATAAACGTCTTTCTCATTTTCCTGTTTGGCTTGGCTATGGTATGGACAGGTTATGGATTCATGGATTTTACCTGGAATCAAGTTTCACCAGCGATCCGCTACCCATTATGGATGAAAAATGCTGCACTTCCCGTTGGTGGAGTGGTTATCTGCATTCATGCCATAACACTATTGATAAGGCCTAGTTCGCTCAACGAATTAAGGAAACAAGATAATGGATGACACGGGCCTTGTACTCATCCTTGGCCTCTTCGGCCTGCTCATTATCGGTACGCCCATTGCCATCGCCCTTGGCTTACTGACGCTGGTCGGCATCTGGATGGCCGACCTCAACCTGCTAATCGCCGCTCAACGCTTCATTGCCGGCAGTAGCTCAACTACCCTACTCGCCATTCCGGGGTTCATTCTTGCCGGTGAGCTCATGGGAGCCGGAGGGCTTTCACGTCGCCTGGTCAGGCTAGCTTCTACCTTCATTGGACATCTACCCGGCGGCCTGTCGATGTCGACCGTCGGTGCAGGCACCTTCTTCGGAGCCATCTCGGGCTCTGCACCGGCCACCACTGCGGCGATCGGCTCGATCATGATTAACGAGCTCGAGACTCGTGGCTACCAGCGTGGATATGCGGCTGCCTTATCAACGGCCGTCGGTCCACTAGGCCAGATGATCCCCCCGTCAATTCCCATGGTAATTTGGGGTGTGCTGGCAGAAGAGTCAATTTCCAAGCTTTTTTTGGCCGGGGTGATACCGGGCCTTCTTGCTGCAGCAGGCTTCTGCGTCGTCAGTGTCATTTATGCCAAACGGCAAGGAGTCGTTAGCGAGTCCCGTGCTTCTGGTACCGATATCATCGCGGCGCTACGGGAAGGCCTATGGGCGCTTCTCGCCCCCGTCGTCATCCTTGGCGGTATCTATGGGGGGATCTTTACACCGACAGAAGCGGCCATGGTAGGCGCCTTCTACAGCGCTTTGATTGGACTGTTCGTTTATCGAGATCTGCATTGGCGTCAACTCCCAGGCATACTGATCAATGCGATGCGGACCACAGCCGTCATCATGTTCATCATCGTGACCGCTTCCGGGTTCGCCTGGGTCATCGCAAGCGAACAATTACCCACGAAGATCACCGAGTTGATCCTTGGCGTCACCACCAACCCGCTATTGTTGTTGCTATTCATCAATCTGCTTCTCCTGGTGCTCGGAGCTGTGATGGATAACATTTCTGCGATGGTGATCATGAGTGGCGTGCTGATCGGGATCGGCGCGCAGATTGGGCTGGACCCCATTCAATTGGGCGCCATGGTGGTTATCAATTTTGCCGTCGGCATGGTCACTCCCCCGCTTGGTTATTCGATTTTCGTGGCCTCATCGATTAGCGGCATGAGTATCGAGCGTATCGCAAAGCATCTGTTGCCGTTCCTCGGGGTGTTGCTGCTAGTGGTGGGCTTAATTGCCTATGTTCCCGCAATCACGCTATGGCTTCCGGGTATGCTCGGATGATATCGCACAAACAACGACCCAGGCCTACCCTCGCGCGTGGTCGCCGCCTCTCGGCTGAAGCCGCAGCGACGCTGGAAAGGGAAATACGCGAGGGAATTTATCCACCCAATTCGAAGTTGCCAACAGAGTCAGGGCTGATGGAGCGCTTCGGCATGAGTCGAGCGGTCATCCGTGAGGCCATTGCCGAGCTGCGGCGTGCCAATCTGGTTTACACGCAGCAGGGTAGCGGAACGTACATTACCGCCACGCTACCCGAGAGGCCCGTGTTCGCACTCAGCGCAGACCAGCTTGATCATCACGAGCTGCGCCTTATATATGAAATGCGTCGTGAAGTCGAAGCTGGCGCTGCAGCATTGGCAGCCATTCACGCTAGCCAGTCCCAGCGCCGGGACATAGCCGTGGCGCTTGACAACCTCGCCACGAATCTTGCGCTAAAGAAGGATAGTGTTAGGCACGATCTGGCGCTTCATCAAGCCATTGCCATAGCCACTGGCAATCACTTTTTCTGCGACTTCATCGAGTTTTTTTACAACCGCATGTCCATGGCTATCAGTACTGCCCGACACAACTCATCTCGAGACGCTCAGCTCGAGCGAATCGTGCAGGTTGAGCACCAAAACATCGTCGAGAGCATTCTCAACGCCGAACCGGAAGAGGCACGTGCCGCGATGCGCTTGCATCTGTCCAATGCCGCACGACGCCTTGGCCTGAAGGCAACTGCATCGAAGGAAGCAACATGACCATCCCCGATATTCCCGCTCCCGATCCAAACCCACGGCGCCCCATCCGCTCACTTCCCAAGAACGCGTGCGATTGCCATGCGCACATATTCGGCCCGGCCAGCCGCTATTCCTATCATCCAGACCGAGGTTATACCCCACCAAACGCAAGCGTTGAGGCTTATCAACATATGCTGTCCGTGCTGGGATTCGATCGGGCTGTGCTGGTTCAGCCCAGCGTTTACGGCACGGATAACAAGCGTCTTATAGATGGACTACTTCAAGCCCGTGAACAGCACCTGGATTGGCGAGGCGTAGCAGTGCTTGATCCCGGCGTCACTGATGATGAGATAGCCCATCTACATGCGTTGGGGGTTCGTGGTATCCGTATCAACCTGCTGTTTCCAGGTGGTGTGGACTTTAACGCTATCACCACACTAAGCGAGCGAATCGAGCCTTGGGGATGGCACGTCCAGTGCCTTATCGACGTGTCCGATTTTCATGATCTGAGTGGTACTCTCGATCGCCTACCCTTGCCCAAGGTTATCGACCATATGGGACATATTCCTGTCTTTAAAGGGGTCAATCATCCCGGCTTTCAACACCTCCTGAATCGTATCGATGGAGGCGATACGTGGGTCAAGCTCTCCGGACCCAATCGCATGACGGCCCGAGTGCGCTCACCCTATTGTGACGTCGACCCCTTCGCTTCTGCCCTGATAAGCCGTAACGCGGATCGCTGTGTCTTTGGCACAGATTGGCCGCATGTGAAGCTTCCCAATACTATGCCAAATGATGGCGACCTGGTGGATGAACTTCTTCGCCTGGTGGAAGACGACACGACGCTTGAGAAGATACTTGTCCACAATCCTACTCAGCTCTATGGCTTTTAAGCCTCGCCCAACCAAAGCGATGCCCGTGCTACAGTATACGGTGCGTGTTTGCATACACACCTCGCTACCTTGACGTAGGAAAAGGCATGATTTCGCGCCTGACGCCTCCCCCCAGTCTCTCAGCTCCCTATCGTTCGTTTCTTGAGGCCTTGCGAGAGGCCGGCTTCGAGGGCGAGATCGCCCCCGATTACGCCAACCGCACGGTACTGGCTACCGACAACTCGATCTACCAGCGCCTGCCCCAGGCCGCGTTGTTCCCTCGCCACGCCGCCGATCTCGAGTGCATCGCCCGGCTCGCCGCTGAACCTGGGCATCGCCACGTAGTGCTCACGCCCCGTGGTGGCGGTACCGGCACCAACGGTCAGTCACTTACCGACGGCCTGGTAGTGGACGTTTCGCGGCACATGAATCGGATTCTGGATATCGACGTGGAGAATCGCCGGGTGAGGGTACAGGCCGGCGTGGTCAAGGATCAGCTCAATGCCGCGCTGAGGCCTCATGGGTTGTTCTTCGCACCCGATCTCTCCACTTCCAACCGTGCCACGATTGGCGGGATGATCTCCACCGATGCCAGCGGCCAAGGCAGTTGCGAGTATGGCAAGACTCGCGACCACGTGCTCGAGCTCGATACCGTGCTGCTCGGCGGCGAGCATATGGTCAGCCATCCCGTCGACGATGCCGAGCTCGAGTCGCTGTGCCATCACAGCGGTATCATCGGCAACGCCTACCGCACCGCCCGGAAGATCGCCGACACCCAGCGCGAGCTGATCGCGGCCAAGTTTCCGCCCCTCAACCGCTGCCTGACCGGCTACGATCTGGCCCACCTCCGGGATAGCCGAGGCCGCCTCGACATCAATAGCCTGCTGTGCGGTTCGGAAGGCTCGCTGGGCCTGCTCAACGAAGCGGTGCTCAACGTGCTGCCGATCCCGCAGCATTCGCTTCTGGTCAACGTGCGCTACGCCGGTTTCATGGACGCCCTGCGCGATGCCAAGGCGCTGATGGGCTCTGTGCAAGACCCGCCGCAGGCGCTTGATGCCTCCCCCACCTCCATCGAGACGGTGGACGACAAGGTGCTGCTGCTGGCCATGGAGGATTTCGTCTGGGACAGCGTGGCGGAGTTCTTTCCCAGCAAAGCGACCGCAGCCGAGGGCGACGCACCGGCGGCCGAGTGTCAGGCCGTGGCCATACGTGGCATCAACCTCGTCGAATTCAATGACGACGACCCGCAGCGGCTCACTGCGCGGGTCGAGGCCTTCTGCCGCCATCTAGAATGTGACGATAGCGTCGAGCGCCTCGGCTATACGCTGGCGAAGGGCCGCGCCCAAATCCAGCGAATCTATGGCATGCGCAAGCGCGCCGTGGGCCTGCTCGGAAATGCCAAGGGCGAGAAGCGCCCGATTCCTTTCGTCGAGGACACTGCGGTGCCGCCGGAGCATCTCGCCGATTTCATCGCCGAATTTCGCGCTGCCCTGGATGCCCGCGGCCTCGATTACGGCATGTTCGGCCACGTCGATGCGGGAGTGCTCCATGTACGCCCCGCGATCGACATGAAGGATCCTGAACAGGAGCGGCTGATTCGCGAGGTCTCCGACGAAGTCGCCGAGCTGACCCAGCGTTACGGCGGCCTGCTGTGGGGTGAGCACGGCAAGGGCGTGCGCTCCGAGTATGCGCCCAAGTTTTTCGGCGAACTCTACCCCAGCCTGCAGCGAGTCAAGGCGGCCTTCGATCCGCACAACCAGCTGAATCCGGGCAAGATCGCAACGCCCATCCCGCGCGAAGCCGCGGGAGCTGCCTCGCAGGAAGACGCCGTCAAGCTGGTCGATCCGGGCCTGCTGACCATCGACGGCGTGCCCACCCGCGGCCAGCTCGACCGTCAGATCGACGAGCGTGTATGGCAGGCCCATGCCGCCACGGTCTACTGCAACGGCAACGGCGCCTGCTACAACTACGATCCGAACGACGCCATGTGCCCGTCGTGGAAGGCGACACGCGATCGCATCCACTCGCCCAAGGGCCGCGCCAGCCTGATCCGTGAATGGCTGCGGCTTCAGGGCCATGCCGGCATCGACTTGATAGAGGAGTCGCGAAAGAAGAAGACCGAGGGCATGTGGGGCTTTATCAAGAGTTTCCCTCGTCGTGCGCGCAATACCTACCGCCGCCGCGACGAAGCCGATTTTTCCCACGAGGTCTACGACGCCATGGCGGGGTGTCTCGCCTGCAAGTCGTGCGCCGGGCAGTGCCCCGTGAAGGTCAACGTGCCGGAATCTCGCTCGCAGTTTCTCGAGGTCTATCACGGTCGCTACCTGCGCCCCGTTCGCGACTATCTGGTGGGCGGCATGGAGTTCTTCCTGCCCGCACTGTCCCGCATCGCCCCGCTCTATAATGCTGCCTTGGGCAATCGTCTGGTCGATCGGCTGCTGGCCGGCCCGATCGGGCTGGTCGACAGCCCGCGTCTCTCGCGTACCCGCCTGCAACGACAGCTTCGCGCTTGGGGCGTGACCGAGGCCACGCCGATCTCGTTGGGCCTGCTCACCGAAGCACAGAAGGCCAGGAGCGTAGTCCTCGTACAGGATGCCTTCACCAGCCACTTCGAGGCCGAGCTGGTGATGGACATCGTCGAACTACTCACCCGGCTCGACGTGCGGGTATTCGTCGCGCCCTATTCGCCCAATGGCAAGCCGCTCAATGTACAGGGCTTTCTCGGCGCCTTCGAGCGCACTGCCGAAAGACAGGCCCGCCGGCTACGCACACTGGCCGAGTTCGATGTGCCGCTGGTAGGCATCGATCCGGCCATGACCCTGACCTACCGTCAGGAATACGTGAAGGCGCTGGGTCCCGACGCCATGCCCGAGGTCCTGATGCTACAGGAGTGGCTGGTGGCGCAGGGGCAGCGCCTGATCCCGCCGGCCCTCGCCCCCCAACTCGAGTCGCTGCGTGATCCCGGCTTTCGCCTGCTGTCACACTGCACCGAGAAGACCACCGCCCCCGGCAGCCCCAAGGCATGGCAGCAGATATTTGCCGCCTTCGGCTTCGAGCTTGAGCTCGTCGCCACGGGCTGTTGCGGCATGTCCGGCACTTACGGCCACGAGGCGCGCAATCTCGAGACCTCAAGGACCATCTACGCCCAGTCGTGGCAGCCGGTGATCGAGGGTACCGAGGATACCGAACGCCTGCTGGCGACGGGCTACTCCTGCCGCAGCCAGGTCAGCCGCTTCTCCGAACGGGCATTGTCGCATCCGCTGCAAGGTCTGCTATCTCACCTGCGCCAGCTAAGCTGGTGAACGAAGAAGGCCGGCGGGATGCCGGCCTTGCGGTCCAAACAAGTCGCTCTCGCAGGAAGAACACGCTAGAAGAACAAGAGGCTGGATGTCACGCACCCTGATCGCCATCGGCCTGTGTCTCGTTGCCATGGGGCTGTTCTGGCCGTGGCTCTCCAAGCTGCCTCTCGGCCAGTTGCCGGGGGATATCGCCATTCGCCGCGAGAACGTCTCGTTCTACTTGCCGATCACTACCATGATCCTGCTGAGCCTGCTCGTTAGCGGGCTGTTGTGGCTGCTCAACCGCTGAGACTCCTTCCCCCGAAACACGCCGAACAGGCGGCCAAAGGGCCGGGCTGCCGCCTGACTTGGCTTGGCGGTAGGCGCGTGCACAAGCGCTGAAGCGCAGCGCGACGTGACGATGCACAAGGCGGCTGCGCGTCAGGCAATAGAAAAAATATATCGGTTAGACGGCAAACGAACCTCTAGGCTGAGGATGGCACGCCTCGCTTGGCTGTGGTGCATGCCGACAACAAACGAAAAATGCAAACAAGAACAAGGAGCCAACGATGTCTCCCATCCCCCTGCAGCGCTTCGTCCTGTCCGTCGCCAGTGCTGGCCTTCTTGGCGCCGTCTCTCTCGCTGCGCTGGGCGACGAACAGGAACCCGCCTGGGCACAGGGCCGCGCCGCCGAACTGGGCAATTCGCCCCTCTCGCCTCACGCTGCCCCGCTAACGGTCACGCCCGAAGAGGATATCCCCCTCGATCACCTGCGCATGCCGGACGGTTTCAGTGCCGAGATCTGGGCGCATGGCATGCCGGGCGCACGCATGATGACCCTCGGCGACGAAGGCACGCTGTTC
Organism: Billgrantia pellis; assembly: GCF_008297955.1. Taxonomy (GTDB): domain Bacteria; phylum Pseudomonadota; class Gammaproteobacteria; order Pseudomonadales; family Halomonadaceae; genus Halomonas; species Halomonas pellis. The sequence continues at coordinate 25,165 of NZ_VTPY01000003.1, forward strand.
GTCGGTACACGCAGCATCGGGCGGGTCTATGCGGTACGCGACAACGGCAATGAGCGCGAACACGTCATCGTCGCCGAGGGCCTGACCCAGCCCAACGGCGTCGCCTTCAAGGATGGCAGCCTTTACGTGGCCGCCATCAACCGAGTCTTCCGCTACGACGATATCGAATCGCACCTGGCCAATGGCGGTGACATTCCCGAGCCCGAGGAGTTGACCGATGCTTTCGGCCTGCCCGACGACGAGCACCATGGCTGGAAATTCCTCGCCTTCGGACCGGACGATCGGCTCTATATCCCCGTCGGGGCGCCCTGTAATGGTTGCGAAGTCGATGAGGATACCCACGCCACCATCCATAGCTTCGAGCCGGACGGGAGCGACATGCGTATCGAGGCGCGTGGCGTGCGCAACAGCGTCGGCTTCGATTTTCACCCCGACACCGGCGAACTGTGGTTCACCGACAATAACCAGGACTGGATCGGTGAACACGGCCCCGGCGACGAACTCAATCGCCTGGGCGAGTCCGGCGAACACTTCGGATTCCCGGTCTGTCACAGCGTCGGCATCGTCGATCCCGATCTGGGCGACACCGACGCCTGCGAGGACAAGACGCTGCCTGCTGCGGTCACCGATCCTCACAGCGCACCGCTGGGCATGCGTTTCTATACTGGGGACATGTTCCCCGAGGAGTACCGCAACGCCATCTTCATCGCCCGCCGCGGCTCTTGGAATCGCACCCTGAGCGTGGGCTACGACGTGCTGGTGGCCAAGCTCTCCGAGGATGGGATGCGCGCCGACCTTTCGCCTTTCATGGTGGGCCTGCTCGATCCGCGCGAGAATGCCTTCTCGGGGCGGCCGGTCGACGTTCTACCGATGCCGGACGGCGCTCTGCTGGTTTCCGACGAGCAGAACGGCGCGATCTACCGTATCAGCTACGACACTCCCGACTATGTGGAGTGAGGCCATGTGTCGCCATGCATGCGCGCCTGGACGGCGCGCACTCGTTCTGTCATGGCTCTGTAGCGGCCTGCTGGCCGCAGAGGCCAAATCGCAGGAGGGCCCGGCGGCGGGTCTGCCACTGGAGGAACAGGTCCAGGTCTGCGGAGCTTGCCACGGCGAGAATGGCAACGCCGTCGAGGCAGGCGTCCCCTCTCTGGCCGGACAACCCGCGCTCGCTTTCACCAATCAGCTAATCTATTTTCGTGAACGCCTGAGACGCAGCGAGATCATGACCCCCCAGGCCCAAGGGCTCTCCGACGAAGAGATCCAGGCGCTCGCCAAGCATTACGCCACACGCCCGTTATCGCCGCCCGACGGGAAACCGGACGAGGCGTTGGTGGAGCGGGGCCGCGAGCTCGCCCACGAGCATCGCTGCGCCAGCTGTCACCGCTCCGACTTCTCGGGCCAGGAGCAGATGCCGCGTCTCGCTCATCAGCGTGAAGACTACCTGGCCCAGGCCATGCGCGATTACCGGGAGCGCACTCGTGGCGGGCCGGATACCACGATGGTCGAGATCCTGCGTAACGTCGATGACGAGGAGATCGATGCCCTGGCACATTTTCTCGCTCACTTCGAACGCGGCTAGCCTGATTCGTCTCGTGCAAGCAGGTGCCGCAGGCAACCTAGGCTCCTGCGGCGTGGAAGATCGGCAGGGGTCGCTCAGTAAAACAGACGCCGCAGGGCTTCGCCCGGCTCGGCCTCGCGCATGAAGGCCTCGCCGACCAGGAAGCCGTGCACGTCGTGCTCGCGCATGCGCAGCACATCGGCCTGGCTGTGGATGCCGGATTCGGTCACCACGGTGACGTCGGCGGGAATTCGCGGCAGCAGTTCCAGCGTGGTCTCCAGCCGAGTCTCGAAGGTGTGCAGGTTGCGGTTGTTGATACCCACCAGGCCGATGTCGAGCTTGAGCGCGCGCTCGAGTTCCAAGGCGTCATGCACCTCGACCAGCACGTCCATGCCCAGCGCGGTAGCCTGCTGATACAGGTCGGCCATGCGTGCATCATCCAGCGCGGCGACGATCAGCAGGATGCAGTCGGCACCGATGGCATGGGCCTCGCTAACCTGATAGCCATGCACAATAAAATCCTTGCGGATCACCGGCAGGTCGCACGCCTCGCGGGCGGCGATAAGAAAATCCTCGTGGCCTTGGAAGAAGTCGACGTCGGTCAGCACCGAGAGGCAAGCGGCGCCTCCGGCTGCGTAGTTCTCGGCAATCTCGGCAGGGCGGAAATCCTCGCGAATCACCCCCTTGGAGGGCGAGGCCTTCTTGATCTCGGCGATCACCGCCGGGTCGCCCTCGGCGATACGTCGGTCAAGGGCCGCGATGAAACCGCGCGGGGCGCTCTGGCGCTGAGCCAGTTCCAGCAGCTCGGCTTCGGACACGGCGCGGCTGCGCTCGGCGACTTCCTCGTCCTTGCGGGCCAGGATGCGGGTGAGAATGGTCGGGGCGTCCTGGGTCGGGCTCATGGTCTATGTCTCGATACGGGCGGCAGCGGCCGCGAATGGGGGTCAGGAAACCAGTACCCGGGTAAAATCGGCCAGTTCCTTCATTTTTTCCAGCGGCAGCTTGGAGGCCTGGGCGTCCTGGGCCATCATCACGCCTTCCTTCAGCGTGTCGGCGATCCCTGCGCAGTAGAGCGCACCACCGGCATTGAGGGCCACGATATCGGCCGCCAGGCCTTCACCCACCAGCGCTTCACGCACCAGGCGCAGGCTATCCTCGGCACTGACGACCTTGAGCGGTGCCAGCTCGTGCCGCTCGATGCCAAAGTCCTCCGGCGTGATGGTGTAGCAACGAATCTCGCCATCCTTGAGCTCGGCGACCCGGGTGGGCGCGGCCAGGGATATCTCATCCAGGCCATCTTCGGCATGCACCACCATGACGTGACGGCTGCCGAGCTGGCGCAGCACCTCGGCCATCAGCGGCACCAGCTCCACCGAATAAACGCCCAGCAGCTGATTGGGCGCCCCGGCCGGATTGGTCAGCGGGCCGAGGATGTTGAACAGGGTGCGAACGCCCATTTCACGGCGCGGCCCGATGGCGTAGCGCATCGCCGGATGATGGTTGGGCGCGAACATGAAGCCGACCCCTACCTGCTCGATACAGCGCGCCACCTGTTCCGGCCTGAGGTCGAGCTGGATGCCCGCCATGTCGAACAGATCGGCGCTACCCGAGGAGGACGAGACGCTACGGTTACCATGCTTGGCCACGTGCGCACCCGCCGCCGCGGCGACGAAACTGGAGGCGGTGGAGACATTGAACAGGTTGGCGCCGTCGCCACCGGTGCCGACGATGTCCACCACGTTGTCGGCGACGACTTCGACCCGCCTCATCAGTTCGCGCATCACCTGGGCCGCGGCTCCGATCTCCTCGGCACTCTCTCCCTTCATGGCCAGACCGACCAGCAGGCCGCCGATCTGGGCGTCGCTGGCCTCGCCGGTCATGATCTGGTGCATCACCGAGTGGGTCTCGTCGAAGCTCAGATTCGCGCGGCGCATCACCGCGGCAATAGCGTCTCGCATCTGCATGGGCAGAACTCCTCTGTCGGTGCGGCTCAGCGGCGCTGCAGGAAATTGGCCAGTAGCTCATGCCCTTGACGGGTCAGGATCGACTCCGGGTGGAACTGCACCCCTTCGATGTCCAACTCGCGGTGGCGCAGCCCCATGACCAGACCGGGGGTCACATCGTCATCATCGGTCCAGGCGGTGATCTCGAGGCAGGCGGGTAGGGTCTCGGCTTCGACCACCAGCGAATGGTAGCGGGTCACCTCGAGCGGATCCTCGAGCCCGGCGAATACCCCCTGGCCGCGATGGCGGACGCGCGAGGTCTTGCCATGCATCACTTGAGGGGCTCGTATCACGCGTCCGCCGAAGACCTGACCGATCGCCTGATGCCCCAGGCAAATCCCCAGGATCGGCAGCCGACCGGCGAAGTGGCGGATCGCCGCCAGCGAGATACCTGCCTCGTTGGGAGTACAAGGGCCCGGGGATATGACCAGATGACTCGGCGCCAAGACTTCGATCTTCTCCAGAGTGATGGCATCGTTGCGGAAGGTCGCCACGTCGGCTCCCAGTTCGCCCAGGTACTGCACCACGTTGAAGGTGAAGCTGTCGTAATTGTCGATCATCAGCACGGACATGACGTTAGGTCCCGTTCCACAAGCTTTCTTGGCAATGTTTCATGCGTCTCGGCCAGCCGTGCGGGTCTCCTTCGGGCACAAAAAAGCCGCCCAGACGGCGGCATCTTCTTCACTCGTCGGCGTGCCGCCCCTCGCTCAGGAGCGCCACCACTGGATCGAGCATGACAAAGAGACGAAAATATTCATGCCGCTAATAGTGCCGTCGCGCGCCCTGCGCTGTCAACGCATGTTCGCGCGGAAGCCCCATGCCGGCCCTCTCATGACCGAAACGGTGCGCCGCCGCGGGTGGCTGGTCAGGCCAACGCTCAACCTCTATCATCGGGCATGCGCAACCGCGAAAAGGAGATTGACGATGCGCTCGACCCGCCGTGCCCATTGCTGGCTGGCATTCCCCCTCGCTGCCATGGTTGGCGGGGTCCCGGCTGCCTCAGCCACACCCAAGGTGGTCGCCACCTTCTCGGTACTGGGTGACTTGGTCAATCAGGTCGGCGGTAGCGACATCGAACTGGTGGTACTGACCCCCACCGGCGCCGAGGTGCACGAGTGGGAGCTGACCCCGAACAACTTCATCGCTCTGGAAGATGCCGACCTGGTCTTCTACAACGGCTATCAGCTCGAGCAATGGATGCGTCAGGTGTATGCCACCGTGGGCAACCGAGCACCTCTGATCGCCGTGGCGGAAAAATCCGAATACCAGACGCGCCCGATCATCACCGGAGAGTACACGGGCGACCCCGACCCGCACCTATGGATGGATCCGCGTGCTACGGCCGCTTTCCTCGAGGTGATCGCCGATACGCTGGCCGAGATCCATCCCGACGCCGCCGATGACTACCGGGCACGCGCCGAAGCGGCCAGCGAGACTCTTGCCTCGCTGCACGAAGAAATCGGCGAGCTGCTGGCCGGCGTTCCTGAAGAGCAACGGCTGCTGATCACGACCGAAGCGGCCTTCGGCTACTTTGCTGACACCTATGACTTTCGCCATGACGGGGTATGGGGCAACAATGCCGAGACCGAGGGCTCACCCCAGCAGATCATGCGCATCGTCGACCTCATCGAAGAGCACCGTCCACGAGCCCTGTTCTGGGAAAGCACGCTCACGGATCGCTACGTGAGTAGCATTGCCGCCGACACCGGCCTCGCTGTGGCTGGCCCTCTCTATGTCGATTCACTGAGCGAACCCGATGGAGACGCGTCCAACTACGTCGCATTGATGCGTCACAATGCCCTGCTGATTCGCAACGCCCTGCTTGGCGAAGAAAAGAACGGCGAATCAACGTCCGGCGAAAAGCAGAACGAGGAACAATAAGGCCGAGCCACGGGGCGTCCAAAAGCGTCGCCCCTTGTGGCATCGGTAGCGAGGGGCGAAAAGGGGCACCTGCCAAGACTAGAGGTTATCGAGCCCTTTCTCGGCCATGGCCACGGCGCGAAAGATAGCGCGCCCTTTGTTGAGCGTCTCCTGCCATTCGAGCTCGGGCACGGAGTCGGCGACCACTCCCGCCCCGGCCTGAACATGCAATTCTCCGTCTTTGATCACCGCGGTGCGAATGGCAATGGCGGTATCCATGTTGCCGTGCCAGGAAAGATAGCCCACCGCACCGGAGTATATGCCGCGCTTGACCGGCTCCAGTTCGTCGATGATTTCCATCGCTCGGATCTTGGGCGCCCCCGACAGCGTGCCCGCCGGAAAGGTAGCCCGCAGCACGTCCATGGCGGAAAGCCCCGGCTTTAGCCTTCCGGTAACGTTGGACACGATATGCATCACATGGGAATAGCGCTCCACAGCCATCTGGTCGGTGACCTTCACCGAGCCGGTCTCGCTGATTCGCCCCACGTCGTTGCGCCCCAAATCGATCAACATCAGGTGCTCGGCCACCTCCTTTGGATCGGCCAGCAGATCGGCCTCAAGTGCCATGTCCTCGGCTTCGGTCTTGCCTCGCACCCGGGTGCCGGCAATCGGCCGTACCGTGATTTCACCCTCCTCGAGCCGTGCGAGAATCTCTGGCGACGAGCCCACCACATGGTGATCGTCGAGGTTGAAGAAGAACATATAGGGCGAAGGATTGAGGCTGCGTAGCGCGCGATAAAGGTCGAGTGGCGAGGCCCGGTAAGGGATCGACATGCGCTGCGAAGGCACGCACTGCATCACGTCGCCGGCCAGTACGTACTGCTTGATGGTTTCCACCGCTGCCTTGAACCCCGCTTCGGTAAAACCCGAGGTGAAGTGCCCCTCCTCCACCGCGCTGCGGCCGGTGCCGGGGCTACCGGCCAGCACGCTGGCACTGCGCAGCCGCTTCTCCAGCCTCGCCAATCGATCGATGGCCGCCTCGTAGGCGTTCGCTGAAGCCGGGTCGGCATGCGTCCACAGCGTCAGACGTCCCGAAAGGTTGTCGAATACGACCAGCTCGTCGCAGACCATCAGCAGGATATCGGGCACGTCCAAAGGATCGGGCTTCGCCGCGACGTGCGAGCCGCGCAGGCGCGGTTCGATGTAGCGGATGGTGTCGTAACCGAAATAACCGACCAGACCGCCATCGAAGCGCGGCTGATCGTCCAACCGCGGCACGCGAAAATCCGCTTGGAAGCGCTCGATCCAGGCGAGTGGATCCTCGACCTCGTCGCGTGCCACGCACTCACCATGGCGGAAGTGGCTCACGCGGTGACCGCGAACTTCGATCCGCTCATGGCTGGGCAGCCCGATGATCGAATATCGCCCCCACTTCTCGCCACCCTGTACCGACTCGAGCAGGAAGCTCCAAGGTTCATCGGCCAGCTTCAGGTAAGTGGACAGCGGCGTGTCGAGATCGGCCAGTACCTCACGGGTGACCGGGATACGGTTGTAGCCGGCGCGGGCCAGCTCATGGAAACGTTCGGGAGACATCATGCCCGATTCCTCGAAGGGTCGACGGTGACGTGATGGGTGCAATCGCTATGACGGAGTGAAAGCGAGCGTCACCATCGCCAACCGTCGGCTCCGGCAAACGGCATCGGCGAGCGGACGGCAGTCGGGAAGCGACTGTCTCGGGAGAGGGCGGAGTCATCCAGCATCATGCGGCTGTCCATCGAAGCGTGTCCCGCGGAGATAGGCAATCGGAATGAATTCCGAATCGTCGATAGGAAGTGAAAATCACCCTAAACGAGTTCCGCCAGCGATTCAACCATGCCATCGGGCCGGCTATCGCGCACCGGCTCGCCATGGTTGTAACCGTAGGGAACCGCCAGGGTGCGAAAGCCTGCCGCCCGTCCCGCTTCGACGTCATGACGCGAGTCGCCAACCATCAGGCAAGCGGAGACCGGCTGCCCGAAACGCTCGGCCACGTGCCATAGCGGTGCCGGATCGGGCTTTTTCTGCGGCAAGCTATCGCCGCCCAGGCACAGCGCGAAATGGTCATCGAGGCCGAACGCCGACAGGATCGGCTGGATCAGGGCGAACGGCTTGTTGGTGACCACGGCAAGGATCCGACCTTCTTCGCGCAAGGCATCGAGGGCTTCGCGCACGCCGGGATAAAGCCGGGTGCGAGCGGTAGGATCGCAGCCGTAGTGCTGCAGGAATCGCGCGTGGCCAAGCTCCAGCCGCTCCAACGATGGCGGCGTCCCCATGGCATCAGCTAGCGCGCGCTCGACCAGCTTGCGCGAGCCATTGCCCACCCAGTCTCTCACCTTGGCCTCGCCCGCGGGTGGCAGTTCGAAGTCAGCCAGCACGGCGTCCACTGCCGCCGAGAGGTCGGGCACGGAATCGACAAGCGTGCCGTCCAGGTCGAAACAGATCAGGCGAATGTCGGCCAGCATCGGGTGCATCGGAATAGCCTCGCGTTCATCGTGTTCCCATTGTGCCGCAAACGCCGTAGGCAGGAAACGCCACACCGCTTATGCTGGGGGCCGCATAACTTCTTGAGGAGCGGGTATGAACAAACAGCGGATCGTGGTGATCGGCGGCGGCGCCGGCGGTCTAGAACTGGTGACGCGCCTGGGACGCCGACTGGGGCGTCGCGGCCGAGCCGAGGTGACACTGATCGATCGCAACCCGACGCACATCTGGAAACCGCTGCTACATGAGGTAGCCACCGGAGCGCTGGATTCAGGGCTCGATGAAATTTCCTACCAGGGCCATGCCCGGGACAATGGCTACCGCTTTCAACGTGGCACGCTCGAAGCGCTGGACCGGGAACGGCGTCAGCTGCGCCTCGCCCCCGTCATCGATGAACATGGCGACGAGGTGCTGCCGGCCCGTTCCATCGACTACGACCTGCTGGTGCTGTCGCTGGGCAGCGTCAGCAACGATTTCGGCACTCCAGGGGTCGCCGAACATTGCCATTTTCTCGATAGCCCCGCCCAGGCGGAAGCCTTCCGACGTGACATGCTCAACACCTTTCTGCGCTTCAGCGACGCCGAACGGCGTAGTCATCCCCGACTCACCGTGGGCATCGTGGGAGCCGGAGCCACCGGCGTGGAGCTGGCGGCGGAGCTCTACGACGCATCTCGCATGCTGCATAGCTACGGCTTCACCGACATGGACAGCGGACAGCTCGAGGTTCACCTGATCGAGGCGGCGCCGGACGTGCTGCCGGCCCTGCCCGAGCGAATCCGTACCGCCGTGCGCAAGGAACTGGAGCGACTGGGCGTGTCGGTGCATACCGGCACACGAGTGGTATGCGTCGATCAGGATGGCATCATGACCGCCGACGAGCGGCGCATCGACACCAACCTCAACGTCTGGGCGGCCGGCATCAAGGCCCCCGATGTGCTCGCCGACCTCGGGCTGACTCTCGACCGCAACCAGCGCATCCGGGTCGAGCCCAACCTCCAAAGCGTCGACGATCCGCATATCTTCGCCTTCGGCGACTGTGCCAGCTGCCCGCAGCCGGACGGCACGCCGGTGCCGCCGCGCGCCCAGGCCGCCCACCAGCAGGCCCAGCGACTCTATCGCAACCTGCTCGCCCGTCTCGAAGGTGGTGAACTCAAGCCGTTTCGCTACCGCGACCGTGGCTCGCTCATCTCGCTGGCGCACTTCGAAGCGATCGGCAGCTTGATGCGCGGCGCCTCGGCGCGCAGCCTGTTCGTCGAAGGCCAGCTCGCCAAATTCTTCTATGCTTCGCTCTACCGCATGCACCAACGCGCCGTTCACGGTACCGTCAAGACCGGTCTGATCCTGCTGGCGGATGGCCTGAATCGCTTCATTCGCCCGCGCATGAAACTCCATTGAGGGCTTATTGGCGGGCTTGGACGCCGCGTTGCGTCAACCAGGCCCGCTTGCGTGGCGCCGATAGTCGCTTGAGTTCGGCCTCCAGGCGCAGCGCTTGTCCATGGCTACCCACCAGCTCGTGATGCACCAGTGTCAGCGGCCCGCGCCCGCGCAATGCCTTGGCACCGCGGCCGGCGCGGTGCTCGGCGAAGCGCCGCTCGACATTCGTGGTAATGCCGGTATAGAGGGCGCCGCGGGCCGTCTCGATCATGTAGAGATGCCACAGCGGGGCCGCACCACTCACGGCTCACCGACCTCCACCGTGGCAAGCTGCTCACGAAAGGCGCGCAGCACACTGTCGTAACGGTGCGGGTCGGCTTCGCTCGTCGCACCGAATACGGCCGAGCCGGCGACGAAGGTATCGGCGCCGGCCCGCGCGATCTCGGCGATGTTGTCGACCTTTACCCCGCCATCGATCTCGAGGCGAATCTCGTATCCCGAGGCGTCGATGCGGCGACGGGCTTCACGCAGCTTGTCCAGCGTCCCCGGAATGAAGGCTTGCCCACCGAACCCGGGGTTGACGCTCATCAGCAGGATCATGTCGACCTTGTCCATCACGTAATCGAGGTAGGAGAGCGGCGTGGCCGGATTGAATACCAACCCCGCCTTGCAACCACCGGCACGGATCAGTTGCAGCGAGCGATCGATATGCTCGGAGGCCTCCGGGTGGAAGGTAATGTAGGTGGCTCCCGCCTCGATGAAATCATCGATCAACCGATCTACCGGCTTGACCATCAGATGGGCATCGATCGGTGCGGTGACACCATGCTTGCGTAGCGCCTGGCAGACCATCGGTCCGATGGTCAGGTTGGGCACGTAGTGGTTGTCCATAACGTCGAAGTGGACGATATCGGCGCCGGAGGCCAGCACGTTGTCCACCTCTTCACCCAGGCGGGCGAAATCGGCGGAGAGGATCGAAGGGGCAATCAGGAAGTCTCGGCGCGTGTCGCTCATTGGAGGTACCAACCATGGCACGGAAAGAAGAAGCGACATGTTACCAGACCGGCCTGCCCCGGGCAGACACTGCTTTCACCACCAAACGACACATAGATTAAAAAAGAATAAAAATACGGATTGTAATTCCACAATAGCAACCTTACTCTTGTGATCAAGTTCCCTTCGTCGGAGACATCGAATGCGATTCCATACCCTTCGTCGCACCCTGATTGCCACTGCTCTGGGCATCGGCCTGGCGACACCGGCGCTGGCTGCCGATCGCGAACTGCTCAACTCCTCCTATGACATCGCCCGCGAGCTGTTCGCCGCGATCAATCCTGAGTTCATCGCCCACTGGCAGGCAGAGAATGGCGAGGAGATCGAGATCCAGCAATCCCATGGCGGCTCCTCGGCCCAGGCCCGCGCGATCCTGCAGGGGCTGCGCGCTGACGTCGTCACTTACAACCAGGTCACCGACGTGCAGGTGCTGGCCGATGCCGGCCTGGTCGCAGAGGACTGGCAACAGCAATTACCGAACAACGCCTCGCCCTACTACTCCACCACTGCCTTCCTGGTACGCAAGGACAACCCGAAGGGCATCGAGAGCTGGGACGACCTGGTGCGTGAAGACGTCAAGATGGTCTTCCCCAACCCCAAGACCTCCGGCAACGGACGCTATACCTACCTCGCCGCATGGGGCTTCGCCGACCAGCAGTTCGATGGCGACGAAGAACAGGTTCACGATTTCATGCGCACCTTCTTGCGCAACGTGGCGGTATTCGACACCGGCGGCCGCGGCGCTACCACCAGTTTCATCGAGCGCGGCATCGGCGACGTGCTGATCAGCTTCGAGTCGGAGGTCAACAACATTCGCCAGGAGTACGGCAGCGACGACTATGAAGTGATCGTGCCACCGGTCAGCGTCCTGGCGGAGTTCCCGGTCGCCATGGTCGAGGCCAATGCCGAACGCAACGGCAACCAGGACCTAGCCAGAGCCTACCTGGAATATCTCTATAGCGAGGAGGCGCAGCGTATGCTGGCCGGCTTCAACTACCGCGTGCACCACGAGGCGGTCGTCGAGGAATTTGCCGACCGCTTTCCCGAGACCGAGCTGCTGACCGTCGAGGAGATCGGCGGTAGCTGGGACGAAGTGATGGACGTGCACTTCGGCAGTGGCGGTTTGCTCGATGAGCTGCAGCGCCGCTGATGGCCACAGCGGCCGAGATACACGCCAAGAGCGAGGCTTCATGAGCACCCGTTCCTTCGCCATCGGCCTTGGCAGCACCCCCAAGCGGGTGCTGCCGGGTTTCGGTTTGTCACTCGGCATCAGCTTGACCTTCGTTTCGCTGATGCTGTTGCTGCCGCTGACCGGCCTGTTCGGTCAACTGGCGGGACTCAGCCTGGCCGAGTACTGGACCATCGTCACCGACGAACGGGTAGTGGCAAGCTATGGAGTGACCATTGGCGCCGCCGCCGTGGCGGCCATCGTCAATGCCGCCTTCGGCCTGTTGCTAGCGTGGGTGCTGGTACGTTACGAGTTTCCGGGCAAGCGCTTGCTCGATGCGCTGATGGACCTGCCCTTCGCTCTGCCCACCGCGGTGGCGGGCATTACCTTGGCCACGCTCTACTCCAGCAACGGCTGGATGGGGCAGTTGCTCGAACCGCTGGGCTTCCAGGTGGCCTACACCTGGGTCGGCATCGCCCTGGCCATGGCCTTCACCAGCATTCCCTTCGTGGTACGCACGGTGCAGCCGGTGCTCGAGGACATGCCTCACGAGATGGACGAGGCGGCCCTGACGCTTGGCGCGTCGGATGTCACCGGCTTTCGCCGAGTGATTCTGCCGCACCTGTGGCCGGCGCTAATGACCGGCACCGGCCTTGCCTTCGTGCGCTCGCTTGGCGAGTTCGGCGCGATCATTTTCATCGCCGGCAATATGCCCTACGAGACCGAAATCACCGCGCTGATGATCTTCGTGCGGCTGCAGGAGTATGACTATGTCGGCGCTTCGGCCATCGCCTCGGTGGTACTGTTCGCTTCGCTTGCCTTGCTGCTCGTCATCAATATCTGGCAAGGCCGCTTCATCAAGCGCCTGCATGGAGGAAACGGCTGATGCAGCGAATCGGTGACGCTCCCACCGTCAGGCGCCTGTTGATCGCTGCCGCCGTGCTGCTAGCGGCACTGTTCCTGCTGCTGCCGCTGGTGGCCATCTTCCTCCAGGCCTTTGCGCGTGGCGTCGACGTGTTCTGGGCCAATATTTCCAACCAGTACACGCTGGCAGCGATCCAACTGACGCTGTTTATTGCCGTGCTGACGATTCCTGTGTGCCTGGTATTCGGCGTGGCGCTGGCCTGGCTGGTGACCCGCTTCCGCTTCCCGGGACGGCGCATCCTGCAGACACTGATCGACATCCCCTTCGCTGTCTCTCCGGTGGTGGCGGGCCTGGTTTACCTGCTGCTCTACGGACGCAACGGCTGGCTCGGGAGTTGGCTCGACAGCTACGACATCCAACTGATGTTCGCCTGGCCCGGCATCCTGCTGGTCACCATCTTCGTCACCTGCCCCTTCGTCGCCCGCGAGCTGATTCCGCTGATGCAGGCCCAGGGTTCCCGCGAGGAGGAGGCGGCCGTGACCCTTGGCGCCCCCGGCTGGACCATCTTTCGTCGGGTGACGCTGCCCAACATCCGCTGGGCACTGCTCTACGGTGTGATCCTGACCAACGCCAGGGCAGTGGGCGAATTCGGCGCCGTCTCGGTGGTCTCCGGCGCCATTCGCGGACAGACCAACACCTTGCCGCTGCACCTCGAGCAGCTCTACCAGGACTACAACACCGTGGGCGCCTTCGCCAGCGCATCGCTGCTGGCCCTCATCGCCCTGCTCACGCTGGCCGCCAAGGCCAGCCTGGAATGGCGCGCCGCGCGCCGGGAGGTTCACGCATGAGCATCCGCCTTCAACATATCGGCAAGCACTTCGGCAGGACCCAAGCGCTGGAGCCGGTCGATCTGGACATCGCCGAAGGCGAGCTGGTGGGGCTGCTCGGCCCTTCGGGTTCCGGCAAGACCACCCTGCTGCGTATCATTGCCGGACTGGAGACGGCCGATCGCGAGCCCGGCGGGCGCATCCTGTTCGGCGACCGCGACGTGACCCACCTGCACGTGCGCGATCGACGTATCGGCTTCGTGTTCCAGCACTACGCGCTGTTCCGTCACATGACGGTGTTCGACAACGTGGCCTTCGGCCTCACCGTGCTGCCGCGCAAGCAGCGCCCCTCTAGCGGCGAGATTCGCCGCCGGGTGCATCGCCTGCTGGAGATGGTCAAGCTCGAGCATATGGCCCAGCGCTACCCGGCCCAGCTCTCCGGCGGTCAGCAGCAGCGCGTCTCCCTGGCGCGTGCCCTGGCCCTGCGCCCCGACGTGCTGCTGCTCGATGAGCCCTTCGGCGCGCTCGACGCCAAGGTGCGCCAGGAGCTGCGCCGCTGGCTACGCCACCTGCACGACGAACTCCACTTCACCAGCCTGTTCGTCACGCATGACCAAGAGGAGGCGCTGGAACTCTCTGATCGCGTGGTGGTGATGAGCAATGGACGCATCGAGCAGATCGATACTCCCCATGAGCTCTATCGCCACCCAGCCAACCGCTTTGTGTTCGAGTTTCTGGGCGACGTCAACCATCTTGAAGGTACGGTGCGCGATGGCGTGCTGACTTGCGGCAATGCGCACTTGGCGGTGGATCTGACCGATGGCCCCGAAGAATTGCTACTGCGGCCCCATGAGATCGAGCTGGCGGAGCGCCCCAGGCACGGCGCTCAGCTGCCGGTCACCGTAACGGCCATATCGCCGGTGGGTGCCGAGGTGCGTGTGGAACTGGAGGCCGACTGGCTGGGCGAGCCCTGGCTCGCCACGGTGAGCCATGCCGATTACGAGCGGCTGGCGCTCACCCGCGGCGCGGGCCTTTACGTCCTGCCCCGCCGCTGGCACCGTTTTCCCGCCGAGCGGGACAGGCTGCCATCGAGAACGGCAGAGTCCGTGAGTTGAGCGGGCGCTCGGCTACGCCTGGCCCGCTGCGCCTTCCTGCCGCTGCGCCCAAAGCATCAGAGTTTCGTTCTCGCCGCTGAGTGGTTCCAATCGCTCCTCCACGACCTGGAACCCCAGGCGTCGGTAGAAGGAGACGGCACGCACATTACGGGAATAGACGCACAGCGTGATACGCTCGCGCAGCTTCATCGCATGCGCCATCAGATGGGTGCCATGACCGAAACTCTGGACCTCGGGGTCGATGAACAGCGCCTCCAGATGATCCTCGTTGAGTGCGGCGAAGCCGATCATCCGCTCGGCGACCTCGAGCACATGGATCTCGGCACTCGGCAGATATCGCTGAGCCATGTCCTGGGCCCGCGCCCGCCAGAAATCGGCGGGAATGAAGTCGTGGGCCAGCATCGAGGCGCGCAGCCAGATATCGACGAGCTGAGGAATGTCGTTCGGGTTGGCGGTTCGTATCATGTGGCGTCTCCCGTGCGTAGAGTTCGATTGTAACCGCTCGCGTCGGTTTCGGCGCAACGCTGTCGCCACCCGCCGGCAGCCGATATACTGGCCTCGGCCGCAAGCAGGCGCCCAGGGTGCCGCATCGCATGCCGCCAACAGCTCGTATACGCCTTTGGGGAAACAGAATGAATCGACGCCATGTCCTGTGTGCCGGTGCCGTCCTGCTCGCCGCCAGCCTGCTGGCCGGCTGCGCCAGCCCTCACTACCTGCAGCTCAACCCTCAGCGCAGCACACCGGTCGATCAATTCGGCAATGGCGAGGCCGTTACCGTGGCGGCCACCGATGAGCGCGATGACGACGTCATCGGTACTCGCAGCGGCAGCGCCATGTCCACCGCGGTCATTACCGTCAATGCCCACGAGCTGGTACCGCAACTGCAGCGCGAAGCCGAGCGCGCCGTGCGCGACATGGGCTTCTCGCCCATCGTCGAACCCGCCAATGGCCGCCCCAGCCTGACCGTATCCCTACTGCACCTGGGCTATGAGCGTGGAGAGAGCCGTCCGGTCATCGATGAAGCCCGCCTCAAGGCGATTCTCGAGGTCAAGGTGGTCAACCAGGGCACCACCTACACCGGCACCTACACGTCGCGCCGCACCCAGAGCTATGCGGTACGCCCCGATCGCGACGCGAACACGCGCATGCTCAACGACCTGATCAGCGACGCCCTGGACCGCGCCTTCAGCGATCCGGAGCTGGGACGACTGCTGGCCCGCTGAACCGTGCCAACGGCGTGATGGACCGCCGAGCCGGGACGCGCCACAAGCAAGAGCGAGACGAACGCAGGCGCGGCTCAGGTCGATGGCCCTCGGCGCACCATGGCCCAGATGCTCTCACGAAAGCCGCTCTCCCCCTCCGCTTCGTCATCCTCCAGGTGGGTGAGCTGAAAATTGGGTTCGAACAGCTCGCGCACCTCCTCGGCCGGCACATGGAAGGGTGGCCCCGCCGCCTCATCGCCAGGCGCCCGGGTTAGCGCAACCACTAGCCCCCTGGCACCGGGAGGCGTCAGTTGGGCTAGATGGAAAGCGTAGCGCTGGCGTGTCGCAGGCGGCAGCGCGATTAGCGCCGCCCGATCGTAGA
The DNA here is from genome assembly GCF_008297955.1 of Billgrantia pellis. Lineage (GTDB taxonomy): Bacteria > Pseudomonadota > Gammaproteobacteria > Pseudomonadales > Halomonadaceae > Halomonas > Halomonas pellis. The sequence continues at coordinate 41,095 of NZ_VTPY01000003.1, forward strand.
AGGCCCCGATCTCGGCGGCTTGATCGATGTGGAAGTGGAAGAAGTCACCATGCCAAAGCTCCACGCTGCCTTGTCGGCAAACCTCGAATGGCCCTTGCCGGTAACGCGAGACGCTGCCCCCCCCTTCGGCAACGAACTGCTCGATCGCTTCTTCCGCCAGCTCGATGCCGAGCACCGGATGGTCGTGGCTCGCTAGCCAGCGCATGTCAAGGCTCTTGCCGCAAAGCGGTACGAGCACCTTGGTTCCGGCCCGCACGCCGAGCTGCGGCCAGTAACGGACCAAAGCCGGATGCGCCTCGGGACGATGAAAGCCAATGCGCCCTTCCCGCCAGCGGTCGAGCCATTCATGCACCATGCAGGCCTCCGTCAGAACCAGCGGTCGCGCTTGCGCTTCCGGCGCGGCAAATGAGGAATGATCAACCCCACCAGCAGGCCGGCACCGGCCACACCGCCGCCATACATAAAATAGCGCATCAACAGGTCTTCCTCCTGCGTATCCAGGCGTGCCTGCAACTGGCGTATGGTGCGTTGCGACTGGTCGGCCTCGCTGTCGAGCTGATGATTACGCTCTTCCAGTTCGGCGATACGCCGTTCACGCGCTTCGAGCGTCTCGGTCATGGCCGAGACCCGCCCTTCCCAGGTCTCGTTAATGCCGTCCAGTTCCGCTTCCAGCTCGGCCACCTGGTTCTGCAAGCGCGGTAACTGCTCGCGGGCGCTGGGGGTCTCCTGCAGTTCGTCGCTGAGCACCCACACCCGATCGCCCTCGGCATCCTCGACCCGGCTGTAGTCGCCGCTCACCTCGAGCACCGTCACCGGCTCACCGGCGGTCAGTGTGCCCACGATGCGGTAACCGTCGGTCGGCCCGCTGCGCACATAAGTGGTCAGCTCTTCGGAGACCCAATGAGTGTTGTCGCCACTCTGCTGGGCGTGAAGCGGCAGGGCCATGAGGCCCAGCGACACGCCTGCCAAGATAAATTTGATCCGATGCATCGTCATGCCGTTGTCCTGGCTGTTGATCCACGCGCGACACTCTCGCATGCCGCACTGCGCTGACGTTGACGTTCAGCGGCCTATCCACAGCTTCTGTGGATAAGCCCCGGGAAAACCGCTGGAAAGGCGCCGCCGTGAGAGGCCCGATGCGGGCTCGTGTCGGGTGGTCGCTTCCTGACCAGATCGTGAGCGCCGATCGGTGCCCGCTCAGCGCTCGCTCTTCGGGGGCGGCATCGGGCCGCGCGGAAACTCGGCCACGCGCCCTTCGCTCTTCACAGCACGCGCCGGCCCCTCGCGCTCCACCTCATCGATGCGAACGATGGCATTGAGAGGCAGATAGCTGCGCTTAACGCCATCGAAGGTATGCCGCAGCCTGTCGGCCGACGGGTCGACGACCAGCTTCGATCCATCCTCGAAGACGAATTCCTCGACCTCGATGAAGCCCCAGAGTTCACTTTGGAAGATCTCACGGGCGTAGAGCTCCCAGACTTCGCCCTGCTGATGGAATACCACCCGATAGATTGGCTTGGCCGCCATAAGGCCTGACATCCTCAACGTTCGATTGCCTACTCGCCGCTCCGACCGGAGCGCACGCCAGGGAGCAAGCGTATCACAGTCCACACCGGGCGCGACGCCCCCACTGGCCCCATCGCATGCGCTTCCGTATAATGTCGTGATCTTCGAGAACGGCTACGAGAGCCCATTCCCGCGACACTCCACTCACCGGTGACGCACGCGTCGGACGACCGACCCTATCCTTATGGCGAAGAAACTCTTCATCAAGACTCATGGCTGCCAGATGAACGAGTACGACTCCGCCCGCATGGCGGATCTGCTCGGCGAATCGCACCAGCTCGAGTTGACCGATGACGAAGGCGATGCCGACGTCATCCTGCTCAACACCTGCTCGATTCGTGAAAAGGCGCAAGAGAAAGTCTTCCACCAGCTCGGCCGCTGGAAGAAGCTCAAGGAAGCCAACCCCGATCTGGTGATCGGCGTAGGAGGCTGTGTGGCCAGCCAGGAGGGCGAGGCGCTGCGCAAGCGCGCCCCCTACGTGGATATGGTCTTCGGCCCGCAGACCCTGCACCGGGTGCCGGCGATGCTCGACGCCCGTCGCCAGGATCAGATTTCGGTCGTCGATGTCACGTTTCCCGAGATCGAGAAGTTCGATCACCTCCCCAAGCCGAGTTCCGACGGCGCCACTGCTTTCGTCTCGGTGATGGAGGGCTGCTCAAAGTACTGCACGTTCTGCGTGGTACCGTACACTCGCGGCGAGGAGGTCTCGCGCCCCTTCGAGGCGGTAATGGACGAAGTGATCCATCTGGCCGGGCAGGGCGTGCGCGAAATCAATCTGCTGGGGCAGAACGTCAATGCCTATCGCGGCGAGAACCGGCTGGGCGACGAAATCGACCTTGCCGAGCTGATCGCCTGCGTGGCAGCGGTCGAGGGAATCGACCGCATTCGCTTCACCACTTCGCACCCCGTGGAATTCTCCGACAGCCTGATCGAAGCCTTCGGCGAGATCCCCGAGTTGGTCAGCCATCTCCACCTGCCGGTGCAATCCGGCTCCGACCGGATCCTGGCAGCCATGAAGCGTGGCCACACCGCCGAAGAATACGTGGCGAAGATGGAACGCATCCGCGCGCTGCGCCCCGACATCAGCTTCTCTTCGGATTTCATCGTCGGCTTTCCCGGCGAGTCGCAGGAGGACTTCGAAGCGACCATGGATCTGATTCATCGCATCGGCTTCGACCACTCGTTCAGCTTCGTCTATTCGGCACGCCCCGGGACACCCGCCTCCGCACTGGAAGACATCACCCCGGAGAGCGTCAAGAAGCAACGCCTGGCGATCCTGCAGGAGCGCATCAACCAACAGGCGATGCAGATCTCACGACGCATGGTGGGAACCACCCAGCGCATCCTGGTCACCGGCTTCGCTCCCAAGGATCCGGGACAGCTGTCGGGACGTACCGAGAACAACCGCGTGGTCAACTTCCGCGCCGCCAACCCCACCGAGCTGATCGGCCACTTCGTCGACGTGACCGTCACCGAGGCACTGCCCAATTCGCTACGCGGCGAGCTGGCCGCACCAGCGCTACACTGAGGGCAAGAGACGCCAGGCGACCGATGGGCCCTTTGCCAACGGGCGTAGCGCGGCGCTGGAAGGATTGCCCCGCCAGGAGGCGGGGCATTAAGCTGAGTGCCCATACACGCAACGCAGGGATTTCGCCACTTTGAGTCAGCACGCCTCACAGGCCAACCGCATCATCACATTGAGCCTCGAGCCCAATGATCCACAGCGTCTCGCCAACCTCTGCGGCCAGCGGGACGAGCACCTCAAGCTGGTCGAGTCGCGGCTCGGCGTCACCCTGCGCAACCGCGGCAACGTCTTTCAGTTGGCCGGTCCCGGTCACCGGGTCAAGGCGGCGGCCAACGTGCTGGAGCATCTCTATCGCGAGGCCGAGGCCAGCGACCTGTCCCCGGATACCGTGCATCTCTTTTTGCAAGAGTCGGGCCGCGAGGCGCTTGACGAGGAGGAGGGCCCAGGTGACGACGAGGTACTGCTGCGCACCCCAAAGGTGTTGATCAAGCCGCGCGGGCAGAACCAGCAGAACTACGTCACCAGCATTCGCCAGCACGATATCAACTTCGGCATCGGACCGGCCGGTACCGGCAAGACCTACCTGGCCGTGGCCGCCGCAGTGGAAGCGCTCAATCAGCAGGAGGTACGTCGCATCCTGCTGGTACGCCCCGCCGTGGAGGCCGGCGAAAAGCTCGGTTTCCTGCCCGGCGACCTGGCACAGAAGATCGACCCCTATCTGCGCCCGCTCTACGACGCTCTCTATGAGATGCTCGGCTTCGAGCAGGTCGGCAAGCTAATCGAGCGCCAGGTCATTGAGATCGCCCCACTGGCCTACATGCGTGGGCGCACCCTGAACAACGCTTTCATCATCCTCGACGAGAGCCAGAACACCACGCGCGAGCAGATGAAGATGTTCCTGACCCGCATCGGTTTCGGTTCCACGGCGGTGATCACCGGCGACGTCACCCAGGTGGATCTACCCCGCGGCCAGAGCTCCGGCCTGATTCAGGTTCTCGAGGTGCTCCGCGGCACTCCCGGCATCGGCGTGACCCACTTCGCCGCAAAGGACGTGGTGCGCCACCCACTGGTACAGCGCATCATCGAGGCCTACGAGAGCTTCGAGGCCGAGCAGGAAGTGCAGGAGCGAGCCCGTCGCGAGGCCCGTGAACGCGAGCGTGAAGCCCTGCGTCAGGAGCGGGAGCGCCATCGGGGCGACAGCGAGACATGAAGGCGGCCGCCGAGATAGACCGACAGGTGGCCTGTGAGGCCACCGACCTGCCGAGCCGGGCCGATCTCGAGGCTTGGGTGGTCGCCGTACTGGCACGCTTCCCCGAGGAGACACGCCACGAGATCACCGTACGCTTCGTCGATACCGAAGAGGGCCAGGCGCTCAATCGCGACTACCGTGGCCGTGATCGTCCCACCAATGTGCTCTCCTTCCCCTTCGACGGCCCGCCGGGTATCGCGCTACCGCTCCTGGGCGACCTGGTTCTGTGTCATCCCGTGATTGTGCGTGAGGCAAGGGAACAGGATAAGCACCTGCAGGACCATTACGCTCATCTCGTCGTGCATGGCACCCTGCATCTGCTCGGCTACGATCATCTGGAGGAGGACGAAGCGGATACCATGGAACAGCTCGAACGCGAGATCCTGACGGATTTCGCCATCGCCGACCCCTACGCGCCGCTCACGGGTGACGCCGACGTACAAGAAAACCATCAGGACGAGAGACGCGATCCATGAGTGACGACCGAACGACCAGCCAGGGCAGCAGGTCCTGGCTCGACAAGCTGCTCGGCGCCCTCTCGGGTGACACCGATAGCCCCAGCTCGCGGGAAGAACTCATGGAGTTCCTGCGTGAAGCGGCAACGCGTCTCAAGCTGGAACAGGACGCCATCATGATCATCGAGGGCGCCCTGCAAATCAGCGACCAGCAAGTTCGCGAAGTCCTGATCCCACGCTCCCAGGTGGCCGCCATCGCCGTCGACCAGCCCCCCGAAGAGTATCTGGCTCTGATCCATGAAACCGGTCACTCCCGCTACCCCGTGATCGGCGAGAACCTGGACGAGGTCAAGGGCCTGCTGTTGGTCAAGGATCTGCTGCAATTGCTCAATCGCCCCGCCGAGGAGCGCGAGCGCTTTCGCCTCGAGGATGTCCTTCGCCCGGCGATGTTCGTTCCCGAATCCAAGCGTCTCAACAGCCTGCTCAAGGAGTTTCGCGACACCCACAACCATATGGCGGTGGTGGTCGACGAGTACGGCGGCACGGCGGGCATCGTCACCATCGAGGATATCCTCGAGCAGATCGTTGGCGACATCGAGGACGAGCATGACACCGAAGAAGACGACGATATTCGCGACCTGGGCGAAGGTCGTTATGCCATCCGCGCCCTGACGCCGATCGAGGATTTCAATGAGCGCTTCGACACGCGCTTCTCCGATGAGGAGTTCGATACCGTCGGCGGTCTCGTGATGCAGCGCTTCGGTCACCTGCCCGGTCGCGGCGAACATACGGAACTCGGCGGCTGGCGGTTCACCGTACTAAACGCCGACAATCGGCGAATCCGGTTGCTCGAAGCCACCCCCTCCGACGCATCGCTCCCGCACGACGATTGAACGAAGCGTCAGCGCAAGGAAACGGCAAGCATGACTCAGCCCCCCATCTCCCCGGCCATCGGCTATCTGACCGCGCTGGTTGCCGGAGTGCTCACTACGCTGACCGCGTCACCCTACGAGCTGTGGTGGCTGGGGCCGCTGGCGGCGGGGCTGATCTATTGGGTCGTGCAGTCTCTCTCGCCTCGTCAGGCGATGCTGCTGGGCTGGTGCTATGGCGTCGGGCTGTTCGGTTCCGGCGCCTCTTGGGTTTACGTCTCGATTCACGATTATGGCTATACCGGCGTTCCCTTGGCGGTGTTCCTGACCGGCCTGTTCGTCTGCGCCATGGCGCTCTTCATGGCCGCCACGCTGTGGCTCTATCGCCTGGTGTGCGGCCCACGCCTGGCCTTTCTCACCTTCGCCGGCGCCTGGGTGCTGGGCGAATGGCTGCGCACCTGGCTGTTCACCGGTTTCCCCTGGCTGCTGCTGGGTAGCGCTCATGTCGATTCGCCGCTTGCCGCGTGGGCGCCCATCGGTGGCGTATATGCGTTGTCGTTGATCATCGTGCTCTCGGGTACGCTGGGGGTGGAGTTCCTGCGGCGTCGTTGGTGGACGGCGGCTCCGGTAGCAGCCCTCTGGCTGGCCCCCCTGGCGTTACCTGGGAACTGGACCCAGCCAGCGGGCGATCCGCTGCGCGTGACGCTACTGCAAGGCGACCTGCCGCAATTGATCAAGTGGACCCCTGAAGGCCAGCGAACCGCCGCCAATACCTATCTGGAAATGACCCGTGAACACGCCGAAGGCGCCGATCTGATCGTCTGGCCGGAGGCCGCCCTGCCGATGTTCGAGGATGAGGCCGAGCCGCTGCTGGCCAGGGCTCAGGCCCACCTCGAGCCGGATGGCGCCCTGCTCACCGGAATCCTGCAACGCGAAGGACGAGGTCTCTATTACAACAGCGTGATCGGACTGGGCAACGCCGAAGGCGGATACCGCAAGGCGCACTTGGTACCCTTCGGCGAGTACCTCCCTCTTGAGCGCTGGCTGCGCGGCACCATCGCCTTCTTCGACCTGCCGATGCCGGCCATGACGCCAGGGCCCTCGGGTCAGCCGCCGATTCACGCCGCCGGCATCCCTATCGGCAATGCCATCTGCTACGAGATCATCTATGCCGACCTGGTAGCCGAACGGGCGCGCAAGGCCGAGCTGCTGCTGACGGTGTCCAACGACACTTGGTTCGGCGAGTCGATCGGACCGCTGCAGCACTTGCAGATGGCACGCCTACGTGCCTTGGAGAACGGTCGCTACGTAATTCGCGCCACCAACAACGGCGTCACCGCGGTCATCGATCCCCAAGGCCGCATCGTCGCTCGCGCCCCACAATTCGAGACCGTGGCCCTACGCGCCGAGGCCGTGCCGATGCAAGGCTTGACTCCTTTTACTCGTACCGGCAGCTGGCCCGTCTGGCTGCTCGCCGGTCTGCTGCTGCTGCCCGGCCTGCGCTCGCCTCGGCGGCGCCGGGCTCTGGCCGGCGACGACGCCCCGCCCTGACTCACGACGCAACGAGGCCCGCATCGGCGGGCCTCGACGTACTCGTACGGAAGGAGGCTTCAACTCACCTTTGCCACCACCTCGCCCAGCACTTCGGGGATGGTCATGCGTACGTAGCGCCCCGGTGCCTCTTCCAGCCGTGGCAGCTCCCCTTCTCCCGGTTGACGGGCGGGCACCATCCTGCCGGTATCGGCGTACCCTCCTTCGGTCATCCAGCGCTGCCAGTGCGGCCACCATGAGCCGTCGTGGAATTCGGCACCTTCCAACCACGCCTCGTGATCTTCCGGCAACTTATCATTGGTCCAGTAGCCATACTTGTTCTTGTGCGGCGGGTTGACGATGCCGGCGATATGGCCGGATCCACCGAGCACGAAGGTCACCGGCCCCTTGGGCAGCAAGGCCCCGTAGTAGGTGCTGTTCCACTTGGCGATATGGTCCTCGCGGGTGGAGACGAAGTAGCTCGGGGTCGAGATCTTGCGCAGATCGATCCTGACGCCATCGAGCTCGATGCCGCCGGGCTCCACCAGACGATTCTCCAGATACATGTGACGCAGATACCAGCCATGAGTGCCGGCCGGCAGGTTGGTACCGTCGGTGTTCCAGTAAAGCAGATCGAAGGCGGCCGGGTTCTCGCCCTTCAGGTAGTTATTGACGTAGAACGACCAGAACAGATCGTTCTCGCGCAGCAGGTTGAAGGTATAGGCCATCGAGCGACCGTCCAGGTAGCCGTCCTGCTCCATCCGGGCCTCGATGCCCTGCAGGATCGGTTCGCTGAGCAGTACGCCGAGCTCGCCAGGATCGCGAAAGTCCTGCAGCGTGGCCATGTAGGTCACCGACCTGACCTTGCGACCGCGACGTGTGCTGGTGAGATAGGCCATGGTGGAAGCCGCCAGGGTCCCGCCGATGCAATAGCTGACCAGGTTCACGGACTTCTCGCCGCAGGCCTGCTCGACGACCTCCATGGCGGCGATCGGGCCCATCTGCATGTAATCGGCCCAAGTCAGGTCACGTTGCTCGGGGCCGGGGTTGCGCCAGGAGATCAGGAAGACGGTATGTCCTTGGTCCACCAGCCACTTGACGAAGGAATTGTCCTGACGAAGATCGAGTATGTAGTACTTGTTGATCCACGGCGGCACGATGAGCAGGGGCGTCTTGTACACTTTCTCGGTGGTCGGCGTGTACTGGATCAGTTGGATGAGTTCGTTTTCATAGATCACGTAGCCGGGGGTGACGGCGATGTTGCGTCCTACTTCGAAGACGCTGCGATCGGTCATGGCCACGTTGAGGCCATCGGCGGAATTCGCCAGGTCGCGACGCAGTTGAGCCAGCCCCTCGATCAGGTTCTGGCCGCGGGTCTCCAGGGTTCGACGCATGACCTCGGGGTTGGTGGCGATGAAGTTGGTCGGTGCCATGGCGTTGACCCATTGCCGGGCGTAGAACCCCAGGTTGCGCTTCTGCTGCTCGGGTAGCCCCTCCAGCCGATCGATCAGTTCCTCCACCGCCCCGGCGAATAGCAGGTACTGCTGCATGATGGCCCGATAATAGGGCTCCTCCTGCCAAGCCTCGTCCTTGAAGCGGCGGTCACCCTTGGCGGCTTTCACCAAGGGTTCGATCGTCTCGCCCGCCATGGCGCTCAGCCCCTGCTGCCAGAGTTGGTATTGATCCTGGATCAGCCGCGCCTGGGTCTGCCAGAGCAATTGCGGGTTGCGCATCAATGCCTCGGCGCCGGCCTGGAAGGCCTCTCGCATGTCGGCCTGGATAGAGTCGGCAGCCGCATCGGGTGCCATGCGTTCGAGCAATTCTTGCAGCAGGGCCTGATAATGCTGGCCGATCTCCTGAAGCTGCTCGTTCCATTCGTCCAGTTCGACCTGGGACAGACCCTCGACCCCTGACTGCATTGGCCCCTCTCCTCTTCTGCGATTCGTCGCGGCAATCAACCCACCGCCGCCACGAGACTCGACACGAGCCCGTGGCGACGGTCATGCCCGCCGGTTGGCGGGCGCTTTGCTCAGCTCTTGCGCGACGCCTGGCTAGTGGCCTTGGCCGGCGCCTCGGTCTTGGTTGCCGGTGACTCGGCCGTCGCCGCGGTTGTCTTGGCCGCCTCGCCGGCCTCCTGGGTCCGCTCGGTGATCTGTTGGCTGACTTCACCGAACAGCTGTTCCAGCTCGGTACGGAACTGTTGGCTCATCTCGCCCAGTGCCTGGGCGTCCTCCATCATCTGTCGCGAGAGTTCGCTCATCATCTCGGCCTGCTTCGCCCCGAAGGCCTGCAAGTCACGAGCGTCCTGGATCTCCGCAGCGCGACGCATGCGTTCGGCGCCCATCTGGCTATAGCGCTTCATCGCCTCGAGCTGGTACTCGGTCATCTTTTCCATGTTGCCTAGCATCAGCGAGTTCAGCTTGCGCATCGGTTCGAAGAACTGGCGCGTCTGCTGGTTGAAGCTGTCGAGCATATTGTCCTGCATGGGGTTGACCTCCTTTGGACCGGGAACATGCGGGCGCAGGGCGCCGCGCGGCCGTGTGCGCGACCCGTATGCTGCACCGCACAAAGCGTAGCCTGCACAGGCTCGCCCTGCAATGTTCTTTCACCCAGGCAAGGTGGCGCCCGATACCGTTCATTCGCCTCGCTGTGAGCGTGAACGCGCGCTGGCCGCTCGAGTCGGGTTCTCCGACTTCGCCCGGCTTCCCGACACCTCCTCCGATGCGCCGGTTTCGTCCGACTCCCGAGGCTTGCCCATCCGGCTGCCGGCCTGACGCAGCATATCCAGCATCATCTGCTGATAGGTGCCGAAGCTGGCCAGCCCCTGTGAAAGCCCCTGGCTCATCCCCTGGGGCAGGCCCTGCTGCAGAAAAGGCTGCATCAGGCTCATGGGGTCGTACCCCTCCACTCCGGACTCCATCTGCTTCTGAATGCGGTTCAGCAACTCCTGCTGGAACGCCTCGATATCGGGCAGGCCCAGCGAACGGCGGAACTCCTCGGGTGTCAGGTCGAACTCGACGTTGATCTTCATGGCGATACCTAGCTTGAGTGTCCCTTCAGTGTAGCAATTCGGCACCAGTCTCAACGCAGCATTGGCGTATCCACATGCACATCCGGATTCTGCGCCCGATGGCGTAACAGGTGGTCCATCAGTGTCAGCGCCATCATCGCTTCGGCGATCGGCGTGGCTCGAATGCCCACGCAGGGATCGTGACGCCCCTTGGTGATGACTTCGACCGGATTCCCGCGGACATCGATGCTGCGCCCGGGAATGGTGATGCTGGATGTGGGCTTGAGCGCCAGATGGGCGATCAGCGGTTGGCCGGAAGAGATGCCGCCGAGCACGCCGCCGGCGTGGTTGGAAAGGAAACCCTCCGGCGTCATCTCGTCGCGATGCTCGCTACCGCGACTTGCCACCGCGGCGAAGCCGTCGCCGATCTCCACGCCCTTGACCGCATTGATGCTCATCAGGCCGTGGGCCAGGTCGGCGTCGAGACGATCGAACACCGGCTCCCCCAGCCCCGGCGGAAGCCCTTCGGCGACCACCGTGATCTTCGCGCCCACCGAATCCTGGTCACGGCGCAGCCGGTCCATGAAGGCCTCGAGTTCCGGGACGCGCTCCGGATCGGGGCAGAAGAAGGCGTTATCGTCCACCGCCGCCCAGCTCTTGAAGTCGATCTCGAGCGGACCGAGCTGACTCATGTAGCCGCGCACCCGAATGCCCTGGGTGGCCAGGTACTGCTTGGCGATGGCGCCGGCGGCCACTCGCATGGCGGTTTCACGGGCGCTGGAGCGGCCTCCGCCGCGATAGTCGCGAAGCCCATACTTGTGGTGATAGGTGTAATCGGCATGCGCGGGACGAAAGCGATCCTTGATCTCGGAATAATCCTTGGAGCGCTGGTCGGTGTTCTCGATCAGCAGACCGATGGCCGTGCCGGTGGTCACCCCTTCGAAGACACCGGAAAGAATGCGTACCTGGTCGGGTTCGCGCCGTTGGGTCGTATGACGCGAGGTCCCGGGACGGCGGCGATCCAGATCGCGCTGAAGCTCCGCCTCGCTGAGCGCCAACCCCGGCGGACAGCCGTCGACGATGGCACCAAGCGCCGGACCGTGACTCTCGCCGAAGGTGGTAACGGTGAACAGTTTGCCGAACGTATTGCCGGACATGGGCGTGCCTCCTGATGGGTATCGGTTCGAGAATCAGGCGAAGGACGCCGCATGGGCGTCGAGTTCCGTGGCGGTCAGAGCGAACACGCCCTGGCCGCCACGCTCGAAGTCGAGCCACAGGAACGGCACCTCGGGAAAAGCGGCCTCCAAGTGGCGGTCGGAGTTTCCCACCTCGACAATCAGCACGCCGTCGTCGGTGAGATGGTCGCGGGCCTCACGCAGGATGCGACGCACGATATCCAGGCCGTCCGCTCCGGCTCCCAGCGCCAGCTCGGGCTCGTGGCGGTACTCGGCCGGCATGGTGGCGAGATCGCGGGCATCCACGTAGGGCGGGTTGGAGACGATCAGGTCGTAGCGCTGCCCCGCCAGGCCTGCGAACAGGTCGGAGAGCACCGCCCGCACCCGGAGGCCGACGTCGTGTCGCTGGATGTTCTGCTTCGCCACCGCCAGGGCGTCGGCGCTGATATCGGCGAGATCCACCTCGCCACCGGACAGGTACAGTGCCGTGGCGATGCCGATGCAGCCCGAGCCCGTGCACAGGTCGAGCACTCGTGCCGGCGGTTCCTCGGGGAACCAGGCGACGAATCCCGTCTCGACCAGCTCGGCGATGGGCGAGCGCGGAATTAGCACGCGCTCGTCGACATCGAACGGAAAACCGGCGAAGAACGCCTCGCCCAGCAGATACGGCAACGGCCGCCGGGTGGTGATACGCTCGCGCACCAACGCAACGATGCGCGCCCGTTCCATGGGAAGCAGCCTGGCATCGAGCACCGCCGGATCGACATCCCACGGCAGATGCAAGGCGCCCAGTGTGAGGGCGACCGCCTCATCCCAGGGCGAGTCGGTACCATGGCCATGAGACAGGCCCGCCTGGTGGAATTCGCTGGCGGCCCAGCGCAGGAGGTCGCGCAGTGTGATGAGATCGCGACATAACGCCTCGTCATCGAGAATCAGCGTCGAGCGGGAAACGGGAGCGGAGTTGGCCACGGGAGTCCTGCGGAGTCGGTTACGAAACGGTATCCTAGATTGTACCCGCGGCGGCAGGCGGTTCACAGCCACGCCCATATCGCTATACTGGCCGCTCGACCCTAGCGCATGAGCCCTGCATGAACCGACGCCGCCCGCCCGACGACACCGATGACGACGTCAACGCCTTTCGCCGGGCGCTGCGTGAGGCCGGTGTGCGTCCCATCGCCGTCAATCGCGCCGACCCCGGGCGGTCTCGCCGCCGCGACCCTGCGGCAGCGGAGCGGCGCGCAGCGGCAGTCGCCGCCGATGGTGCCGATACCTCCAGTCGCACCAGCGACGGGCGGGTCGAACCGGTACGGCCTTCCGAATTCCTCGATTTCGCCCTGCCCGACCTGCCCTACCGTGCCCGCAGCCAGCTAAAGCGCGGCCAGATCGCCTGGGAGGCGGGCCTCGATCTGCATGGCCATACCCTCGATGAGGCACGCCTGGAACTCGAGCGTTTCCTGCATGAAGCCGCTGCCAGTCGCATGCGCTGCGTGCTGGTGGTGCATGGCAAGGCATGGGGCAGCACGGCGGACTATCCGGTGATCAAGAGCCATGTCAACGCCTGGCTGCGGGAGTGGCCCATGGTGCTGGCCTTTTGCTCGGCCCAAGAGTTCGACGGCGGCACCGGCGCCGTCTACGTGCTGCTGCGTCGACGCGGGCTGAACGCCTAGTCCTCGCCCGAATTGCGCTCGGCCGGCATTTGTGGAGGCTCGGCTATCGACGCTCCGCTGCCGCCGCCACCGCTGTGGCTGCGTCCTTCGTAGCGATCCAGCGCTTCCATGGCGAGATGCCGCCCCAGGCGAATCAACGCGTCGGCACGGTGGAACTCGAAGGCGCCACAGACCGTCTTGGGCACCTCGACCAGAATATCGGGAGGGTACCCCGCAATCTTGTACTTGGCGAGCGACGCCTGGGTGATATCGAACGAGGCCAGGATCATGTCCAGCCGCCCCCAGGCCCGTCGGCTGCCGGCCGGCCTCACGGGGTTGCCGGCGTCGCTGGCATCGCCGCTTCCGAACCCTTCCCACAATCTGCGGGTGGCCCCGCGGACATCCATCCAGCTCCCCCTCGGTTCTGCCTCGTCACTGTCCGGCTCCCGCTCGTCGTCGGGCAGCAAATCGTTCAACGCCACCGGATGAGCACTATGGGCCGTCACATTGACCGCCAGCACGAGGTCGGCGTGCGACGAGACGGTCGGCGTGATCGGCAGCGGGTTCAGCAAGCCGCCATCCACCAGGGTCTGCTCGCCGATATGCACCGGGGTGATGACTCCCGGAATGGCGATGGAAGCGCGGATCGCGCGCAGCAGCGGGCCTGACTGGAACCATACCTCGCGCTGGCGGGCCAGGTCGGTGGCAACGGCCGTCAAGGGAATCGGCAGATCCTCGATGAGGACATTGCCGATCAGTTCCTCCAACTTGCTCATCACCTTGCTCGCGCGAATGGCTCCCATCGGGCTCCAGGTGACGTCGACCAGCTTGAGCACGTCGAGATAGGCGAGCCGACAGACCCAGTCGCGGTAAGCCTCGAGCTGACCCGCGGCGTAGACACCTCCGATAACGGAACCCATCGAACAACCGGAGATGGCGACGATCTCGTAGCCCCGCGCCTCCAGCACTTCGATCACGCCGATATGGGCATAGCCGCGCGCCCCGCCGCTCCCCAACGTCAGCGCCACGCGCTTGCCCCGTTCCCTCGCCCGTTTGTCGCTCATGCCGTCTCCTCAGTGCTGCGCCGACTTCGTCCAGGCGACGATCGCTTCCGCCACCGCCGCCGCCCCGTTCGGCTCCAGATGCACATGATGCCCGCCCGGCAGCACTCGGCGCGACAGGTCCGATACCGCTGCCCGGGCGGCGCGTGCCCTGTCGCGTTCGCCCAGGATACCGTCCTCCCCCTCGATCAGCAGCGCCGGAGCACGGATGGCGCCCAATAGCGCCAGGGCCTGCTCCGGTGTCAGCCGTACCGGCGACGGCCACAGCAAGCGGCCATCGGTACGCAGCCTCACATGCCCGTCGGCTTCGTACAGCAGATTGCGCTCTACCAGCGGCGTTGCGGTCGCCGCATCGATAGGTGTCACCCCGCCCGCCACGCGAGCGGCCACGGCGGTGTTGCCATCGGGATAGCGCGGCGCCGACGAGCGCCGACGACGCGCCGCGCGCAGGCCCTTGCGCAGCTGCTCAGCGCTCTCCTCGGCCGGGGTGGTGACGGCCCCCAGGCCGTCGATCAGCACCAGCCTCGCGATCCGCTCCGGCAGGGCCGCCGCGGTCAGGCACGCCACTCCTGCGCCCATGGAGTGAGCCAACAGCGACGCCCTTTCGAGGCCCAGCTCATCGGCAGCATCGAGCAAATCATGGCAGTAATCCCATAGTGCGTAGTCGCCTTCGCGATGGGCGGAATGGCCATGCCCGGCAAAGTCGATGGCCACGATTCGGATGTCGAGGCGATCGACGAGCAACGGCGCCAATCGGGTGAAGCTCGCCGCATTGTCCAGCCAGCCGTGAAGCGCCAGCCAGGTCGGTGCCCTCTCCTCGCCCCAGGCGAGCGCCGCCAGGCGCCCCCCGGCCAGTGACAGCGCACGCGCTTCGCTCATGGCTTGCCCTCCAGCAGGTCATCGAGCATGTCCAGCAGGGCCTGGCGTGTCGCCTCGGGGTGCTCCATGGGAAACATGTGGGTGCCCGGCACCAATGCCAGCGGAATGCCGTGGGCGGCCAGGCGCCGGCGCCGTTTTGCCGTGATCAGGTCGGAGTCGCTGCCGGCCAGCACGCCGAACGGTACGCGCAAGCGTCGCGGCAGCCGGGTCAAGTGATCGGGCAGGTGGCGGAATATCTCGGTTTCGATCGCTGGGTCGTAGATCAGCTCGGCGGTGCCATCGTCGCGCAGCCGGGTCCCGCCCTCGACGTAGTCGTGTAAAGCCTCGGGAGTAAAGCGGCGAAACAGACCCCGTCGGCGCAGGTGGTTGGCCATGGCATCGCGGTCGGGCCACGCCGCGCGCCGCCTCTTGCTCTTGCCTGCCGGGGTCACCCGATCCACGAAGCCACATCGCTTGGCCACCTTCATGCTCCAGGCATCGAGACCCAGCATCAGCGGCGGATCGAGCATCACCACACAGCGGAACCGATGCGGGGCGTGTTCCGCCGCCATGGCCATCAGCACGCCGCCCATGGAGTGCCCGACGCCGATGACTGGCCCCTCGTCACTCGTCACGTACTCGAGCAGCTCGTCGCGAAGCGCCAGCCAGTTGGGGCCGACGGGATAGTCGGGGTGATGGCCCAACCGATCGAGCGGGTAGATGTCGAAGCGTTCGTGCAGCGGGGCCAGGAGGCTGCGATAGCTCATGCCAGGGAAGCCGTTGGCATGGGCGAAAACGAGTCGCGGTCGTCGAAGAGTCGCACTGTCGTTCATGACGGGATTCCGGTTGAGGGCGAGGCGGCTCGCCAGTGGCGATAGCAGGCTAACGGGTTTACCCTATTTCGCCAAGTCGACCTCCGGCCCATGCCGGTCGCTTCATTCTGGAGTCCTGACATGCCTCATTCCCCCCGCGACACGCGCATGCGCAACCGCCTCTTCTGGACCACTGTGTTAGCCGCGATCATCGTCGGCCTATGGTTGGCCCGCTGACATGGGCCTATACGACCTCTTTCTCGGCACCCTGGAAATCACCCTGCCGGTCTTCGCCATGGTCTTCCTCGGATTGGCGCTCAAGCGGCTGGGCTGGATCGACCAGGCGTTCATTGCCACCGCTTCGAGCCTGGTCTTCAAGGCGACCATGCCGACACTGATCTTCCTCAGCATCATCCAGGCCGACCTTGATGCCACGTTGAACCCCGCCCTGCTCCTGTTCTTCGCCCTGGCCACGCTGGGCAGCTTCCTGACGGCGTGGGGCTGGGCGATCCTGCGCGTGCCCAGAGCCGACCGCGGCGTCTACGTGCAGGGTGCCTTTCGCGGCAACTGCGGTATCGTCGGGCTGGCATTGGCCGCCGGCATGTACGGCGACTACGGCCTTTCCGCCGGCGGCCTGCTTCTCGGCGTGGTGATCCTGACCTATAACGTCTTTTCGGTGATTGCGCTGGCCACCTACCGGGAAGGCCAGCGTACCAACTGGCGCAGCATTATCGTCCACATTGCCCGAAACCCCCTGATTCTGGCCGTTGTGGCTGCCGTACCCGTCGCTGCCCTAGCGCTGCGCCTGCCCGGCTGGCTGATGACTTCCGGCGAATATTTCGCCTCGCTGACATTGCCGCTGGCGTTGATCTGCATCGGGGCCACCCTGTCGCTCGGCTCGATCAAGGCGTCCGGAAGGCTGGCCACCGGTGCCAGTCTGATGAAAATGGTCACCCTACCGCTACTGGCCACGCTGGCTGCCCGGCTGGTCGGTTTCGAGGGGCGTGAGCTGGGGGTGTTGTTCCTGTTCTTCGCCAGCCCCACGGCAGCGGCCAGCTTCGTGATGGCCAAGGCGATGGGCGGCAATGCGACCCTCACCGCCAACATCATTGCCTTGACCACGTTGCTGGCCAGCCTGACCGTTACCCTGGGCGTATTTCTGCTTCGTGTCGTGGGTTGGATCTAGGCCACGGCCTTGCCTAGCAGCGGATGTCGTGTGGTGCGACCAAACGTAGCAGCGTAGCGCAGCCCGCCGCCCAGACGTCGCTCTCGAGCTCGGCTATCCCCGCAGTGGGAAAACCCGGGCCACGGTCGGCGCGTCCTTCGACGAGCAGGCCGGTCAGCGCGCCGACCAGCGGCATATGGCTAACCAGGATCAAGGGCTCGCTGGTTTCGTCCGCCAACAGCCAATCGACCACAATGGCCGGCGAGTCGTCGGGCGTCACGCAGGCCAGCGTTTCCACCGTGCCACCGAAAGCCGCAGCCACGTGCTCGGCCGTCTGCCTGGCGCGCCGATAAGGGCTCGACAGCAGGCGCCCCCTCCCCGGCACCTGCGTTCGGAGCCAGTCGGCCATGCGTCCCGTTTCGGCATGCCCGCGCGGGGTCAGCTCACGCTCGTGATCGGGGAAACCGGGCGCGGCGTCTCCGTGGCGCATGATCAGCAGGCGATTCATTTGCGCCGCGCCTCGACGCGGCGATGGGCCTGCTGAACATCCTCGCGCGACAGCAGAAACTCGACGTCGCTGCTCTGCTCGCCGCGCATCAGCATGTGCGCCATTTCGCGTACCGGCACGCCCTCGAACAGCACCTGGTAAAGCCCCTCGGCCAGCGGCATGTAGACTCCCGCCCGATGCGCCTTGTCGCGCACCAGGCGTACCGTATTAACCCCTTCGGCTACCTGGCCCAACGCCGCCACGGCCTCATCGAGGGGCTTGCCTTCCCCCAAGGCGAACCCCACCCGATAGTTCCTCGACAGCCGCGACGAGCAGGTCACGATCAAATCGCCCACGCCGGCGAGCCCCAGGAAGGTCATGGGATTGGCCCCCAGGCTCACGGCAAAACGGCCCATCTCGGCCAGCGCACGGGTCATCAGCATACTGCGGGTGTTCTCGCCCATGCCGAGGGCGGCGGCCATGCCGGCGGCGATGGCATAGATGTTCTTCAGTGCCCCGCCCAGCTCGACGCCATAGCGGTCGTTGCTGGCATAAACGCGGAAATAATCGCAGCCCAACGCCTGCTGGACCCGGGTGCGGGTCAACGGATCGTCGCTGGCCACTACGGTCGCGGTGAGCTGCTTCTGGGCGATTTCGGTCGCCAGGTTGGGCCCCGAGATCACGCCGATGTGCGCGAAGCCGGTCTCCTCCTCGAGGATCTGGCTCATCAGCTTGAAGCCTTCCTCCTGGATCCCCTTGGTGGTGCTTGCCAGAATCTGGTCCGGGTTGAGCCAGGGGCGCGCCTGGCGCACCACCTCACGAAAGGCCTGGGAGGGAATCGCCACCAGTACCAGGTCGGCCCCGGCGAGCACCGCCTGCATGTCGCTCAAAGCGCGCACCGCCGGGTTGATGGCAAAGTCCGGCAGGTAGCGGGGGTTGCAATGCTCGCGGTTGATCTGGTCCGCCAGCTCGGGGTCGCGCAGCCATTGGCGCACCTCGGCCCCGTTATCGGCGGCGATACTGGCGAGCGCAGTGCCGAAGCTGCCGCCGCCAAGCACCACTACTCGCATGGGTGGTTCTGACATGTCTTGCCCCGCGAATCGGTAGAAGGAACGCAAGAGAACGAGAAGAGTGTAACCAAAAAAGGCCCCCGAAGGGGCCCGTTCGAGAGGAGGGGCACGCTGCCGATGGCGCGCCCGCGAGACCTCAATCGATTTGCGACAGCAGCGAGTCGATGCTCTGCCGGGCATCGCCGTAGAACATGCGCGTATTGTCCTTGAAAAACAGGGGGTTCTCGATGCCCGAGTAACCGGTGCCTTGGCCCCGCTTGCAGACGAAGACCTGTTTGGCCTCCCATACCCTCAGCACCGGCATACCGGCGATGGGGCTGTTGGGATCCTCCTGCGCGGCAGGATTGACGATGTCGTTGGAGCCGATGACGATCACCACGTCGGTGCTGGCGAAGTCGTCGTTGATCTCATCCATCTCCAATACGATATCGTAGGGTACCTTGGCTTCGGCCAGCAGCACGTTCATGTGCCCGGGCAGGCGCCCCGCCACCGGGTGAATACCGAAGCGCACCTGCTTGCCGGCGGCTCGCAGCTTGCGCACCAGCTCGCTCACGGCGTTCTGGGCCTGCGCCACGGCCATGCCGTAGCCCGGCACGATGATCACGCTGTCGGCATCGTTGAGCGCACTCGCCACGCCGCCCGCGTCGATCGCCACCTGCTCGCCCTCGATCTCGGCCGCCGGACCCTGGCTGCCACCGAAGCCACCCAGGATGACGTTGACGAAGTTGCGGTTCATCGCCTTGCACATGATGTACGACAGGATGGCACCGGAGGAGCCCACCAGGGCACCGGTGACGATCAACAGGTCGTTGGAGAGGGTGAAGCCAATGGCCGCCGCGGCCCAGCCCGAATAGCTGTTGAGCATCGATACCACCACCGGCATGTCGGCACCGCCGATGCCCATGATCAAGTGGTAGCCGATGAAGAAGGCCAGTGCGGCAATCAGCAGCAGCGTCCAGAAGCCGGCACCGTTGAGGTAGAGAATGGCCAGCAGCAGCGACAGTGCCGCGGCGCCCGCGTTGAGCAGGTGCCCGCCGGGCAGTTGCTTCGGCTTGCCGTCCACCTTGCCGGCCAGCTTGCCGAAGGCGATCACCGAACCGGTGAAGGTCACCGCCCCGATGAACACCCCCAGGACCACCTCGATTTGCAGGAACATCAGCTCGTCCGGCGCCTTGGTGGCCACCAGGGCGGCGAAGGCCGAGAACTGTTCGGTGCCCGCATCGAGGGCCCGGGCCGCCAGCACGCGCCGCCGCTCGAGGTCGGCGCTCCAGGCTACGAACACCGCCGCCAGGCCAACGAAACTGTGCAGAGCCGCCACCAGCTGTGGCATTTCGGTCATGTCGACCTTTTTGGCCACGTAGGCGCCGATCACCGCGCCGACAAGCATCATCGGAATCATCACCCAATAGGCGCCGATGCCCGGCCCGAAGGCAGTGAAGAACACTGCCACGGCCATGCCGATGATGCCGTACCATACCGCCCGCTTGGCCTTCTCCTGATTGCTCAATCCTCCCAGTGAGAGAATGAACAGTACGCTTGCCGCTATCGCTGCGGCAGACACGAATCCTTGACTCAGCATGTGTTGTCTCCGCCGCTCACGATTTCTGGAACATGGCCAGCATCCGGCGTGTCACCAGGAAGCCGCCCACGATATTGATGGTGGCGATCAGCACCGAGATGGCCGCCATGAACACCACCAGGCCGTTGCCCGAGCCGATCTGCAGGATCGCCCCCAGAATGATGATTCCCGAGATGGCGTTGGTCACCGCCATCAGCGGCGTATGCAGCGAGTGGCTGACATTCCAGATCACCTGGAAACCGACGAAGCAGGCCAGGACGAAGACGATGAAGTGTTGCATGAAGGAAGCGGGCGCCACCTGACCAAGCAGCAGCATCAACAGGCCGCCGGCGCCGAGCAGGATCGCCTGACGCTTGGTCTGGGCCTTGAAAGCGGCATGCTCGGCGGCCCGCCTCTCCTCGGGGGTGGGCTCCTTCTCCTTGGGCTTCGGCTTCGCCGCGGCGATCGCCTTCACCTTGGGCGGCGGGGGCGGAAAGGTGATCTCGCCCTGGTGGGCCACCGTCGCGCCACGGATGACGTCATCCTCCATGTCGTGAACGATCACGCCGTCCTTCTCGGGCGTGAGATCGGTGAGCATGTGACGGATGTTGGTGGCGTAGAGCAGGGAGGCCTGCGTGGCCATGCGCGACGGGAAATCCGTGTAGCCCACGACCACCACGCCGTTGTCGGTGACGATCCGCTCATCGGGGCGTGTCAGGTCGCAGTTGCCGCCCTTCTCGGCGGCCAGGTCGATGATCACCGAGCCGGGTTTCATCGCCTTGACCATGTCCTCGAGCCACAGCTTGGGCGCAGGACGACCCGGGATCAGGGCGGTGGTGATGACGATGTCGATCTCGGGCGCCTGCTCGCGGAACAGCGCCAGCTGCTTCTCGCGAAACTCGGGGCTCGACGGTGCTGCATAACCGCCGCTCTCGGAGCCGTCCTGGCTATCCTCGAAGTCGAGGAACAGAAACTCGGCGCCCATGGACTCGATCTGCTCGGCGACTTCAGGGCGCACGTCGAAGGCGCGTACTACTGCACCGAGACTGGTCGCGGTACCGATGGCGGCAAGCCCCGCCACGCCGGCCCCGATCACGAGCACCTTGGCCGGCGGCACCTTGCCGGCAGCGGTTACCTGGCCGGTAAAGAAGCGCCCGAAGTTGTTGCCCGCCTCGATCACCGCCCGGTAGCCGGCAATGTTGGCCATCGAGGAGAGCGCATCCATCTTTTGCGCCCGGGAGATGCGCGGCACCATGTCCATGGCCACCACGGTGGCGCCCTTGGCCCGGCATTTCTCGAGCAGCGCCTCGTTCTGGGCCGGCCAGAAGAAACTGATCAGCGTATGGCCATCGCGCAGCCGAGCGGCTTCCTCATCGCTAGGCTCGCGCACCTTGATCACGACCTCGGCCTCTTGCCAGAGCGCCTCGGCGCTCTCCACCACCGTGGCGCCGGCCGCGCGATAGGCGTCGTCATCGAAGCCGGCAGCCGTGCCGGCGCCGGTCTCAACCAGGCATTCGTGTCCAAGCTTCTGGATGAACTGCGCACTGTCGGGGGTCAGCGCGACACGCGCCTCTCCTTTGGCGAGCTCCTTGGGTGCACCAATCTTCACGTTGGATCTCCCTTATGGTTATAGAAAGTCGAATCGGGCAAACAGTTATTCATACCTGAGCATGCCGCAATGCACAACCGCAGCGCGGCCTTTCGGCTACCCTTGAATGTAACACTATGCAGCTGAAATTTCGGAAAAAAACCAAAGGTGACGTTAACGTCAAAGGCAGAAAGAGGCGGCGCAAATGGACAAGAGCAAGCCGCCCGTAGGCGGCTTGAGAACGCTGGCAAGCAACTTCCGCGAAGCATGAGCGTCGCTGCTGCGACGCCCGTCGCGAAGGTCTAGGTCGTCAGCAGGGCATTGAGGCGACGCACGTACGCCGCCGGATCATCGAGATGGCCGCCCTCGGCAATGATCGCCTGATCGAGCAGCACCTGGGCCAAATCGTCGAAGCGCTCGCCTTCGGCCCCTTCGAGCCGTGCCACCAGCGCATGCGCCGGGTTGAGCTCCAGGATCGGCTTGACCTCGGGCATCTTCTGGCCCGCGGCTTCCATGATACGGCGCATCTGGTAGCCCATCTCGTGCTCGGGCAGCACCACGCAGGCCGGCGAATCGGTCAGGCGATGGGTCACCTTGACCTCCTGCACCGCCTCGCCCAGTGCCTCCTTGACCCGCTTGACCAGGTCCTCCTTGGCCTTGGCGGTTTCCTCCTGGGCCTTCTTCTCTTCCTCGCCCTCGATCTCGCCGAGGTCGAGCTCACCCTTGGCCACGTCGACGAAGCGCTTGCCCTCGAATTCGCTGAGGTGGCTCATCAGCCACTCGTCGATCCGATCATGCAGCAGCAGCACCTCGATGCCCTTCTTGCGGAAGATCTCCAGGTGCGGGCTCGATTTCGCCGCGTTGAAGCCGTCGGCAACGATGTAGTAGATCTTCTCCTGACCCTCCTTCATGCGCGAGACGTAGTCGGCCAGCGACTGGTCCTGGGTGGCGCTGTCGGTGTGGGTGGAGGAGAAGCGCAGCAGACCGGCGATCTTCTCGCGATTGGCGAAGTCCTCGGCGGGACCTTCCTTGAGCACACTGCCGAAGGTGTTCCAGAAGGTCTGGTAGGCCTCCTTGTCCTTGGTCAGTTTCTTGAGCATGTCCAGCGCGCGCTTGGTCAGCGCGCCCTTGATCTTCTCGACCTTCGGGTCCTGCTGCAGCAGCTCGCGAGAGACGTTGAGCGACAACTCGCGGGTATCGAGCACGCCCTTGATGAAGCGCAGGTAGAGCGGCAGGAACTGCTCGGCGTCGTCCATGATGAAGACGCGCTGAACGTAGAGCTTGACGCCCCGCGATCCGTCACGCTCATAGAGGTCGAACGGTGCGCGTCCCGGCACGTAGAGCAGACTGGTGTACTCGAGCTTGCCCTCGACCTTGTTGTGGCTCCAGGTCAGGGGATCGCTGAAGTCGTGGGCCACGTGCTTGTAGAAGGCCTTGTACTCGTCATCGGAAATCTCGCTCTTGGGCCGCACCCACAGCGCCGTGGCCTCGTTGACGGTCTCCCAGGTTGTGACCTCGCTACCCTCGATCTCGTTGCCCTCGTCGTCCTTGGCCGTCTCGACCTTGGGCATGCGCACCGGCACCTCGATATGGTCGGAGTACTTGCGCACCAGGCTCCTCAGGCGGAAGTCGTCGGCGAACTCCTTGGCGTCTTTCTTGAGGTGCAGGACGATCTCGGTACCGTGCAGGTCACGCTCCAGGTCGGCGACGGTGAACTCGCCCTCGCCCTTCGAACGCCATTCGACGCCTTCGGCCTTGTCCGTGCCCGCCTTGCGCGTGCGCACCGTGACCTCGTCGGCGACGATGAAGCTGGAGTAGAAGCCCACCCCGAATTGGCCGATCAGGCGCGCGTCCTTCTGCTGCTCGCCGGAGAGCTGCTTGAGGAACTCCGCGGTACCGCTGCGCGCGATGGTGCCGAGGTTCTGGATCACCTCGTCGCGGTCCATGCCAATGCCATTGTCGCGCACGGTGACGGTGCCGGCCTTCTCGTCGTGCTCGATCTCGATGCGCAGTTCGCTGTCGCCTTCGTACAACGCATCGTTGTCGAGTGCCGCATAGCGCAGCTTGTCGCAGGCGTCGGCGGCATTGGAAATCAGCTCGCGCAGGAAGATCTCCCGGTTGGAGTACAGGGAGTGAATCATCAAGTGCAGCAGTTGCTTCACCTCGGTCTGAAAGCCGAGGGTTTCCTCGTGAGCGGTCGTGGACATGGATCGATTACCTCATGGCTTGAACCCGCGGCGGCGCGTGATGCGCCGCCGTTTCAGAACTGTTCAGCGATATGGGGACCGACTTTGGATTTTCAAGCGTCGTTCGGCTCCAGCGCCCCCAGCACCAGATGCAGACGGGCCGTGGCCACCGGTTGATCCTCCGACTCCTGCCAGGCGGTGACCTGGACGTTGGCCAGGCGCCGCCCCTCGCGCAGCAGTCGGCAGCGGGCATGGGTGGGCACCACGCGAGCCGTGCGCAGGTAGTCGATGGAGAAGTCGACGATACGCGGCAGCCGCGGCTCGCGCGCCGACAGCATCAGGTCGAGAGTGCCGGCGGTTTCCATGAAGGCCGCCACCACGCCGCCATGCAGCGCCGGCAGCAGGATGTTGCCGACGTTGAACTCACGCGGCTCGAGCTGATAGATCAGCCCCTCGCCTTCTTCGTCGGGGGTGGCGCTGACGCCGATAAGGCGAGCATAGGGAAGCCGCTCGAGCCAGGCGGCGACATTTCCCTCGGCATGGGTCCGGGCCAGCCAGGCCACGTCGCGGAACCCCTCATGCATGGTCCGCTTCTCCGAACAGCGCCTCACCAAAGCCTGGCGGAGTGTTGCGTGCGCCAAGGCGGACGAAGTTGCCGACTCCCCGGGCGATCGCCCGCCCGGGCTCCTGCCACAGCGTGCCCTCGGTGAAGACCATCGAGGCGGTCACCCGAACGACGCGCGCCTCGGCCCGGATCGCCAGGCCGGCAACGGCCGGCCGATAATGATCGACACGCAGATCCAGCGTCGGGCACACCTCGGGGGCGGGCAAGCCGCAGAGCACGGCGGAACCGCAGGCGGTATCGAGCAACATTGTCAATACGCCGCCATGAACGAGCCCGCGGTCGATATCGCCCAGCAGCTCGTCTCGCCACGGCAGACACATGCGCACCCAAGGCGGGCTGACCTCCTCGACCTCGAGCCCGAGATCGCGAGTGTGCGGGATGACGCTGACGAAACGGCTCAGGCCGACTCGCCAGCTGTCGGGATTTCGACCTGCCACGGCAGACCCGCTCTGCGGCTCCTCACGTTCTCTCACCCCACCCTCCAACAAGCGTTTGATCAGCTCTCTAGACTAGTCCGAGCCCAACGGGGAAACAAGCGCCGTCGCGGCTACCGGCCCATGAGAAAAAGGCCGTTGACATAGCGAGAAAACGCCGCGACGGTCTACTCAAGACGACGCCAATCAGCGAGGATACGGGTGATTCGTCACCGCCTTCCGGAGGCCGTTCAACATGCGCCATTTCTTATCTTTTCGCCGCGCGACGAGTTGGCTCGCCGCAGCCGCTCTGAGCGTTTCCGTTACCGCGCATGCCCAGCCCAGCGACAGCGTCATGCGTACGGCACTCGAAGCCGCGCGCAATCAGCAGTGGCATCGTATCGACGAGGCCGCCATCGGCGGTCACGTACTGGAGGGTTACGTCGAATACCACCGCCTGCGTAGCCGCCTGCCGCAGGCTGAACCCGGCGAAGTTCTCGACTTCATCGAGCGACACCGGGATTCACCACTGGCGGAATGGATGCGCGGCCAGGCCATCGGCCGCTATGGCGAGGCCGGCCGATACGGCAGCCTGATCGAGGTGGCCGACGGCGAACCCAGCGGCACCGAACGCCAATGCCACTATTATACGGCACTGCTTGTCAGCGATCCGCAAGCGGCGGCAGAGGGCGGTCGTTCGCTATGGAACGTGGGGCGTTCCCAGCCCTCGGCCTGCGATACCCTGTTCGATCGATTGCGCGAGAATGGCGAGATCGACGAATTCGCCATCTGGCAGCGCAAGATGCTCGCCTGGCAGCGGGGGGAGAACGGCCTCGCCAGCTATCTGGGTCGCTTGCTCGACAACCGCTGGCAGGAGGGCCGCGAAGCCGTGGATCGGCTGCAGCGCGACTACGCCGCCATCACCCAGGTGCCGACCTGCATCGGCCCCGAGTGCCTCGGCAGCGGCCCGCTGTTCGCCGCCGCCATGCATGGATTTACCCGCGCCGACACCGAGGCGGCGCTCGAGGCATGGCGCAAGATCGCCCCGCACCTGCCGATCGAAGAAGAGCACCGGCACGCCATCGAGGAGGATCTGGCTTTCTACTCGCTGGTGCGCGATATCGGCAACAATCGAGGCTGGGTCGACGAAGCGCTGCCCCGGATCGCCACACCGCGCGTGCTGGAGTTACGCATTCGTCAGGCACTTGCCAGCCGCGACTGGGCCGACGTGCTGCAGTGGCTCGAACATATGCCCGAGGAGATACGCAACGAGAGCCGTTGGCAATACTGGGAAGCACGCGCGCACGAGCAACTGGGTCATCAGGAGCAGGCCGAGGTGGCCTATGCCCAGGCGGCACAGGAGCGCAACTTCTTCGGCTTCGCCGCCGCCGACCGCATCGATCGCCCCTACTCGCTGAACCTGGAGCGCAACCGGTTCGATGAGGACCTCCGGCGCCAAGTGGAGACATGGCCAGCCGTGCAGCGCACTGAGGCACTACAGCGCATTGGCGAGGAGGGCCTGGCCAACAGCGAATGGCTGCATGCGGTGGCCAACGGCTCACCGCGCGAGGTGCGTGCGTTGGCCGACTACGCCGCCCGCCGCGGCTGGCACGCGCGGCTGGTACAGACCACCATTACCGCCCAGCTCTGGGACGCACTTGACTGGCGATTCCCCGAGGCCTACCGAGAGCACTTCTTGCACTGGGGGCAGCGCAACGGTGTCGACCCCTTCCTGCTGATGGGCATTGCCCGCCGCGAGAGTGCCTATAACCCCGAGGCACTGTCACCGGCCGGTGCGCGCGGCCTGATGCAGCTGATGCCGGGTACCGCGACCCTGCTGAGCCGACAGCTCGGCATCAGCGACCCCGGCCCCTACGGTGTCCTCGATCCCGAGCTCAACATTCGTCTGGGGAGCACCTATATACGCGACATGGTCGACCGCTACCGCGGCAACCGCCTGGCCGCCGCCGCCGCCTATAACGCCGGCCCCGGACGGGTGGACCGCTGGCTGCGCGACGCACCGGAGGAGTTCGACCTGTTCGTCGAGACCATTCCCTTCCGCGAGACGCGCGACTACGTGCAGGCGGTGCTCTCCTATCGGGTGATCTTCGAGAGCCTGGCCAACGGCGGCAGTACCGAAGGGGTTGTCATGCTCAGCGAGGCGGAGACCACCATGCGCTATGACGCTTCGCTACTGGCCCGAAACTGAATCGGGAAAAACGCGGCTTGCTCCGCAGCGGGCCCGATTCGTCGGGCCCGCTGCCATCGTGGCGCCTAGCTCGGTTGTCGCTCGAGTGCCAGTCTGACACCAAGCGCGATCAGCACCGCTCCGGTTGCGCCATTCAAGGCCCTGGCGAACAGCCGGCTGCCGAGCCAACGGCCCGCGCTGCCTACCGTCACGGCAACGGCGACCTGCCACAGATTGGCGATCACGAAGTGCACGCCGGCCAGGAACAGCGACTTGATCAGTGCCGGATCCCCCGGGGCGATGAATTGGGGCAGGAAAGCCATGTAGAAGATCACGGTCTTCGGGTTGAGGACATTGGACAGCAGCCCTTCGCGCAGCGGGCGCCATATCGGCATGGGCTGGCGCTCGCCTCCCATGGCGGCCATGAGCCGTCCGGTGCCGCGCCAGGCCGCCGTCAACCCTGACATGCCGAGCCAGATCAAATAGCCCGCCCCGACCAGCTTGAGGACGCTGAAGGCCCACGCCGACTGCAACAGGATCAGCGAGATTCCCAATGCCGAAACGGTGGCGTGGACGAACAGGCCACAGCAGATCGCCACGCTGGTGAGCACGCCATCGCGCACGCCGCCACGCGCGGTGTTGCGTATCACCAGCAGGGTATCGACGCCCGGCGTCATCGACAGTAGCGTGATGGCGATGACAAACGGCCAAAAATGAACGTCCAGCATGGGGTTACCTCCGCTAGGGGGTCGGTGCGGCGGGCTCGCATGCTCCGCATACCGCGACAACCCGACCGCTGTCGTGCCGAGATCGGCATGGCACAATCAGAGCAACGGGATTCTCTGGACGCTCCGATATTTTCTATCTACAGTGGATTGAGCGGACCGCATTGGCTGGAGCAGGTAGCATACAATGCCCCTTCGGCCATCGCGCAAACCGCTGCGTTGGCCTGCAAGTGGAAAGTCGTCCGTTGTATTTCGCTTTGTCGATACACCCGAAGCGCACTTTTCTTCTCTTGCCCACGCACTTCGGGCCCGGCAATGCCGTGTGCCCAGCACGATCAATCTGTAAGTAAGGAAAATCGACAATGGCAACTGGCACTGTCAAGTGGTTCAACGATACCAAGGGCTACGGCTTCATCTCTCCGGACGACGGCGGTGACGACCTGTTCGCCCACTTCTCCGAGATTCAGGCTGAAGGCTTCAAGACCCTGCAGGACGGTCAGAAGGTCACCTTCGACGTCACCCAGGGCAAGAAAGGCCTTCAGGCCTCCAACATCCGGATCGCCAACTGAGGCATCGCCTCGTTCGATCCGGCCCGGCTTTCTGATCTCCGCCGGGTAGCCAGACGAAAGGCCCACCAAGGTGGGCCTTTTTCGTGCCCCGCTCCACTACCAGACCACGACGTCTAACTCCCCTAAGACTCGGGATCGGATTCGGCCCGATTTCCGGTTCGGGACTCGCCTTCCGGCTCAGTGGCGGATTCGGCTTGCGGTTCGGGCTCGATCCTCGGTAGGTCGCCTCCCGGCTCGCTCCGCTCCGCCTCCTCGAACTGCTCGTCGAGCTGACGCTGCGCCTCCTCGAAGCGACGCTCGGTCTCTTCCAACAGCGCATCGATGTCCGACTGGGTGGTCTCGCCACGACGCTGCGCTTCTTCGTCGATGGCCGAAGTGCCACGCTCGTCGTCCCCCATGGGCTCGAGGCTTGGCTCGAAATCCGTCGATCCGTCCATCGGCTCCAGCGGTGGGACATCGCGCTCCACCTCCTCGAACTGTTCGTCGATGCGTCGTTGAGCCTCTTCGAAGCGTCGCTCGGTCTCTTCGATAATGGCCTCGACGTCGGAGCGAGTCGGTTCGCCGGGCAGCGCGCCACCCTCTTCCAATGTCTCGTCGGGTGACTCTCCCAGGGCCTCGGGTTCGATCGCCTCCTCTTCGTTCGACTCCGGTGCCGGGGGAGTTCCTTCCGTTCCCGCCCCCTCTTCCAGCGCCCGGTCATCATTCTGTGCAGGCGGCGAAGACGAGCCAGCCTCAGCTCCGTTTTCCCGCTCCGCACCCTGTGCAGCCTCCTCGGCATCCTCCGCAGGCGGCGGTGTCGAGGGCTCTTCTCCCATCGCGTCGGCCTCGGCAGCGGATTCGGTATCCTCAACCTGGGACGTGGCCTCCTCGTCGCCATCTCCGCAACCGGCCAGACCCAGTGCGAGGGCCAGCAGCGCAGCCGTTATATAGGGTGTCTTCGCCATCGGCTATCTCCCATCCATTCGAGGCCAGCAAAGGGGCCTTATTGCAGCAGAGCCCGGAGGTCGCTGCAAGCCGCCGGGCCTGCAAGCCCTGACTCTTGGACAGCATGGGAGGAGAACGATCCCTCCCACTCCGTCGTCCATGACGATCGGCAGCGGACACTCGAGCGACCAGGCCGCCGCCCGCAGCGCTTCCGCCTCTCCCGCCGCGATACGGCCATGATGGGTGACGCAGCATGCAGCGCTCGCCATTTCCTCGGCCACGTTCAGCAGACGGCATTCGTCGGCATCGCGCGTATGCCAGCAGGACCGGCACAACGATCGGTGCCACGCTCCTGGTTCTCTCCCGTCCCGCCCCACTTACCGGGCTCGTTGCGCGACGTTGGTAGCCTGAATTAGCGCCTGCTCAATATCATGGACCGATGGTATAGTGTGGCGGCCGCCCGAGCCAGCCGTCCGCAATGATGCCTGACGGCTGCCCTTGCCCAAGCGTTCATAGCCTGGAGTCGGTCTTGGTAGCGCAACTCAAGGATTTTCTGCACGCGCTGGCTCATGCCCTGCGTAACCTGCTGCCGATCGTCGTCGTCGTGGTCGGCTTCCAAGCCCTTCTGCTCCGCGAGTGGCCTGAAGGCGGGTTCGGTATGGCCATGGGGCTGATGATCGTCGCCATCGGCGTCGCACTGTTCCTGCAAGGGCTCGAGCTGAGCATCTTCCCGGTGGGCAAGCGGCTCGCCAACCAATTCACGCGCCGCGGCTCCATGCCCCTCCTTATGCTGTTCGGCTTTGCCATCGGTTTTTCCGCTGTCGTGGCGGAGCCGGCCTTGATTGCCGTAGCCGAGCAGGCGTCGACTATCAGCGAGGGACGCATCGACGCCCTCACCCTTCGGCTGATCGTGGCCAGCTCGGTCGGGCTGGTGATGGCCCTTGGCGTCTTCCGAGTCATTCTCGGCCATTCCCTCCATTGGTACGTGATCGCCGGCTACATGATAGTCGTGCTGGTGACCTTCTTTGCCCCCGAGGAAATCGTAGGGCTAGCCTATGACTCCGGTGGTGTGACGACGAATATCGTAACCGTACCACTCATCGCTGCGCTGGGGATCGGATTGGCCAGTTCGATTCGTGGTCGTAACCCATTGGTCGATGGCTTCGGTCTGGTGGCGCTGGCCGTGATGGTGCCGATGATCAGCGTGCAGCTTTACGGCGTTCTGGTCTATGCCGATCCTGGCACGATGGCAAGCGGCACCGAGCTATTGTTCACCGAGGCGGACATGACGCCACCGGCCGGCTGGGTGACGATGATTCTCGACCTGTTCGGCATGTTGCGCGACGTGCTTCCTATCCTCCTGGTCATCCTGTTCTTCCAGTACGTCATCCTGCGTCGCCCTTTGGCTGACCCGCTCAAAGTCGGAGTGGGCTTCGCGCTGGTGATCGTGGGACTCTATGCCTTCGTCATCGGGCTCAAGCTCGGCCTGTTTCCGATCGGACAGAGCATGGCCGAACAACTGATCGGTTTCGACAGCTGGGCGTGGATATACCTGTTCGCCTTCTGCATAGGCTTCGCCACGACCATGGCCGAACCGGCTTTGATAGCCATCGGCAATCAGGCCGAGGAAGCCGCGGCAGGCAAGATTCAGGGCAATATCATTCGTCTCCTGGTCGCGGTAGGCGTGGCAATCGGTATCACCATAGGCGTGCATCGCATCATTACGGGAGATTCCATCCACCACTACATTATTGCGGGTTACCTGCTGGTGATTCTGCTGACCGCCCTTGCGCCTCGCTATATCGTAGCGCTGGCCTTTGATCTGGGTGGGGTGACGACGTCGGAGGTAACGGTTCCGTTGGTGACTGCCCTCGGCATCGGACTGGCCAGCCAGATCGATGGCCGCAACGTATTGATCGACGGTTTCGGCCTGATCGCCTTCGCCTCGATCTTTCCTATCGTTACCGTCATGGGCTATGCCATTCTGGTGGAAAAACTGGCGCAGCCGGGAGACAAGACAGCATGAAGTTTTCGCTATTGGTTGCCATCGTGCCGGAAGATATCGAACAGCAGTGCATCGATGCCGCCACCGAGGCAGGTGCGGTGGGCATGACACTCATGTCGGGACGCGGCATAGGAGGGGAACGCAAGAAGACCTTCTTCGGACTGACTTATGAAGGTAGCCAGAGCATCATGCTGATGACGCTGGAAAGAAGCCTGTCGCTCAAGGTGCTAAAGGCGATACGTCAGGTACTCAATCCCATGGGAGACGATTCGCGCGGTCTGGTGATGACGCTGCCCGTCGAACACCTCGGCGGCATCGACATGGCGCAGATCAAGCGCTTCGAAGAGCGGCTCAGGCAAGATGACTGAGCGGATGAATTGACGGAGAGAACGATGCTGGTCAAGGACATCATGAAACGCGACGTGGTGACGGTGTCACCTTTCGCCACGCTGCGCGACGCGCTGAGCCTGATGAAACGCCACAATCTAAAATGCCTGGTGGTTGAACAGCAGGATGCCCATGATGCCTGGGGGCTAATCACTTACACCAATATCCTCAAGACCATCGTCGCCGAGAACGGCGACATCGACTTGATCAATGTCTACGACGTCTGTGCCAAACCGGCGATCGGCGTTGGTGAGTCGCTGGACGTTCGCCATGTCGCGAGCCTGATGACCGACAGTGTGGTGAAACGCGTGCTGGTGCTCAACGACAACCAGCTGCTGGGTCTGGTCACCATGGACGATATCGTAGGCACCGTGCTCGACATGATCGAGTGAACCGACCGGACTCGCATATGCAAGACTTCTTTTCCTGGCTGGGTCGCACACTGGGCGAGATCATCCGCTTCGTGGTCGACCTGCTGCTTGTGTTCTTCCACAGCCTGGGCGCTTCCGTGCGAAACTTCTTCGATGCACTGACAAGCGCGCTGGGCATTCCGCCCACCCTGATCAGCCTAGGGGTTCTCCTGCTCGGCCTGTGGCTGCTCTATCTGGCGCTGCGCGCGCTGTTGCGCCGCCGCCTGGTCGCCACACTGATCTGGGCAGTACTCGGCGTCACAGTATTGAGCTGGCTAATCTATTGATGGGCGGAGGGGAGGCCGCTCGCGTCCTCCCTTCGCCCAATGGACACGGACTCACTGCGCCAGGGCTTTCTCGATCACCTCGTACACGTTGGGCGAGAGCTTCTCGGCGCGGATGCGTTCCAGTTCGCCTTTCATCAATTCCTGACGAGGCTCGTCGAAACGCTGCCAGCGAGTCAGCGGCGTGACCAGACGAGCGGCGATCTCGGGATTGAGCCGGTTGAGTTCAATCACCACGTCGGTCAGCAGCCGATAGCCCTCGCCATCGGTGCGGTGGAAATTGATACGGTTCTGGTTGGCAAAAGTGCCGACCAGCGCTCGTACCCGGTTGGGGTTCTTCAGCGAGAAGGCCGGATGTCCCATCAGGTACCTGACACGCTCCAAGGCATCCGTCTGCGGACGGGTGACCTGAATGGCGAACCACTGATCCATGACCAACGGCTCGTGGGCCCACTTCTCGCCAAAGGCACGCAGCGCCGGGTCGGCCAGGTCGTCGCGGCTGCTGTGGACCAGCAACGTCAGCGCATGCCGCACGTCGGTCATGTTGTGGTCGGCTTCGAACTGCTGATGAGCAAGCGCGACCGCCTGCTCGTCCTCGATCGCCATCAGGTAGGAGAGCGCCACGTTCTTCAAACTGCGCTGACCGATCTGCTCGGGCGTCGGCGCATAGGGGATGTCGCTGCGATTCTCCTCGTAGAGACGCAGGAAGTCATCGCTCAGCGCCGCGGCCAGCGATTGTTCGACGAAGGTACGCGCGGCGTGGATCGCCTCGACATCCACCAGCGGTTGTTGCTCGGCGATATAGGCTTCGCTGGGCAGCGTCAGCATCTCGGCCATCACCGCCTTGTCTTTGCTGCCGCGCTCCAGCAGGGCGCGGAAGGCTTCGACCACGCGCGGATCCATGACCTTCTCGACACCGTTACGATGAGCGGCGATCAGGTCGTCCAGCGCCAGCATGGCCAGCCGCTGCCCGGCGTCCCAGCGATTGAAGCCATCGGAGTCGTTGGCCAGCAGGAAGGCCAGGTCCTCACGGCCGTAGGGGAAGCGTAGCTGCACAGGGGCCGAGAAGCCACGCAGCAGCGACGGCACAGGCGCCTCGGGTACGTCGGTGAAAACGAAGGTTTGCTCCGCCTCGCGCAGATGGATGACGCCATCCCTGTCTAACGGCTTGCCGTCCAGTGTCAGTGCCAGGTCGCGTCCTGATTTGGTTCCCACCAGCCCCATGCGAATGGGAATGTGCAGCGCCAGCTTTTCGGGCTGGTCGGGTGTGGCGGGGGTACGTTGGCGCAGAGTGAGACGGTACTCGGCATTGGCATAGTCATACTCGCCATGAGCATCGATCTCGGGCGTGCCGGCCTGGGAGTACCACAGCATGAACTGTGAAAGGTCCAGCCCCGAGGCCTCGGCCATGCAGTCGACGAAGTCCTCGATGGTCACCGCCTGGCCGTCGAAGCGTTCGAAATAGAGATCGCTGCCGCGGCGAAAGGCTTCCCAACCCACCAGGTTACATAGCATGCGCACCACTTCGGCACCCTTCTCGTAGATGGTCAGGGTATAGAAGTTGCCGATTTCGATGTAATGGTCGGGACGCACCGGGTGGGCGGTGGGGCCGGCATCCTCGGCGAACTGGGCGGTACGGAAGAAGGCCACGTCCTCGATGCGCTTCACCGGGGCCGAGTTGACGTCGGCGGAGAAACACTGGTCGCGGAACACCGTGAAGCCCTCCTTGAGAGAGAGCTGGAACCAGTCGCGACAGGTAACCCGGTTACCCGACCAGTTATGGAAATACTCGTGGGCGACGATGCCCTCGACGCGCTGAAAGGTGGCGTCGGTGGCGGTATGCGGATGGGTCAGCACTGCCGCTGTGTTGAAGATGTTGAGCCCCTTGTTCTCCATGGCCCCCATGTTGAAATCGTCCACCGCCACGATCATGAACAGGTCCAGGTCGTATTCGCGACCGTAGGTCTGCTCGTCCCACTGCATGGCCCGCTTGAGCGAGGCCATGGCATGGTCGGTCTTGCCCAGGTTTGCCTTCTCTACCCATATCTGCAGGGTGACGTCTCGCCCGCTCATGGTGGTGAAGCGGTCCTCCACCTTCTGCAGATCGCCGGCCACCAGCGCAAACAGGTAGCTGGGCTTGGGGAACGGATCGTCCCAGGTGACGAAATGCCTGCCATCGGGCAATTCGCCCCGTTCCACCGGGTTGCCGTTGGACAGCAGCACGGGCAAGGTCGCCTTGTCTCCCACCACCGTGGTGGAGAAGGTCGCCATGACATCGGGACGGTCGGGATAATAGGTAATCCGACGGAAGCCCTCGGCTTCGCATTGTGTACAGTACATGCCGTTGGAAAGGTATAACCCTTCCAGCGCCGTATTTTCCCGCGGCGAGATCTCGACCTCGGTGTCGAGCAGGAAGCGTTCGGGGGGGCGCAGCACGGTCAGGCCGGTATCGCTTAGGGCATATTCCGCCTCGGCCAACGCCTGGCCGTCGATGGCGATCGACGTCAGTAGCAACTGCTCGCCATCCAGCACGAGCGGCTCGCCGGCTTGCCTCTCGGGGTGGCGTTCGACGTGCAGGCGCGCCCGGACCCGGGTCGCGCCGGGCTCCAGGTCGAAACGCAATTCAGTGTGACGAACGCGATAGGCGGGCGGCCGATAGTCGTGTCGATAGGTCGGCTTGGGTTCAGACATCGGGATGGCTCCTGTCCATGGTCGAGGACCATTGTACGGGTGCCGCCTGCCGAACCTCAAAGGCACCGGCTCAGCGCCGCAAGAGACGCACCGGTGACACCGCACCCGTGACGCGAGCCGGCTCGGGGCGAGTAGCGATCCACACCCCCAACAGTACCAGACCGATGGACAGGGTGGCCTTCAACCACAGCAGGCTCAGAGTCAGCAGCAGGGTCAGGATGGAAAAGGCCAGCATCCCTCCGGCCAGCCACTTGGCGTGGCGGGGAATCGCTCGCTCCTCTTCCCAGGCCACCACGGCGGGACCGAAGCGGGGGTGCTCGCGAATCCACAAGGCAAAACGCGGCGAGCCACGTGACGCTGCCCACACGGCCAGCAGCATGAAGCAGGTCGTGGGCATCAGCGGCAGGAACATGCCAATGACGCCGAGACCGAAGCTGAACCATGCCA
The DNA here is from genome assembly GCF_008297955.1 of Billgrantia pellis. Taxonomy (GTDB): domain Bacteria; phylum Pseudomonadota; class Gammaproteobacteria; order Pseudomonadales; family Halomonadaceae; genus Halomonas; species Halomonas pellis. The sequence continues at coordinate 76,573 of NZ_VTPY01000003.1, forward strand.
AGGCGATATAAACCGCGCGACCTAGCGAATGCATGCGCCTCTCCCATGGCGAAGATTGCCGTTTCCTACATTGAAGCCCATCCATGCTGCGGGAGCCAATCGCCTGTGGCTATAGCGTCGTTCGGCGACGTCTGCCGCGCCGGCTGCCCATCCGAAAAACAGCGAGCCCGCCCAAGGGCGAGCTCGCGGGTACGGCGGCTTTCACCGCGTCAATGAATGGGAATTTCCCGGCGATTCGACGCCGCTTCGGGATTGCGTGGAACTCGAACCGACAGTACACCCTTGGCAAACGAGGCCTTGATATCGTCGGGCCTGGCATCGCTCGGTAAGTCGAGTACCCGGCGGAAGCTGCCATAGGAGCGCTCGATGCGCTGGAAGCGATCCTCACGGGAGCTGTTCTCCTGTCGTTTCTCGCCTTCGATGACCAGGCGATGGTCTTCCAGGGAAAGCTTGATGTCCTTTTCTTCCACGCCCGGTACTTCGACGCTGATCAGGTACTCATCGTCGCGCTCGGCGATATCGAGCTGGGGACGCAGCAGGCTCGGCATATCGCCGAACCGGGTCCCGAGGCTCGGCATGCCGAACTGGCGCATCACACTATCCATCCAGCGATCCAGCTCCTGATGCATCCCCAGCAGCGGAGAGACCCCGCCATGCCGGGTTTCCGCCGGCACCGACGGCCGAGGTGCGTCGGCGCCTTCGCTCTTGAACCAGTTCCACGGAGAGAATTTCTGCAGTTTCATACGCCACCTCCCGTTCGATTCCGATTACGTGACGCATAGCGGGTAGTGCTTGTTCGGCACCCCTGCCTTTGCCATCGAACAATTAGTGGCGCCGGGCCGGATTTCAAGGGCAATCAGTCGCGAAAGTTATCGAACTGCAGAGCCAGGTCGGGGCCCTCTTCGCCACGCAAAGTGGCCATCACCTGCTGCAGGTCGTCACGCTTCTTGCCGGTCACCCGCACCTTGTCCCCCTGGATCTGGGCTTGCACCTTGAGCTTGCTGTCCTTGATACGCTTGACGATATCCTTGGCCTCCTTCTGCTCCAGCCCCTGCTTGAGCTTGACCTCCTGGCGTGCCCGTACGCCAGAAAGCTCAGGTTCCTGAACCTCCATGCAGCGCGCATCGATCCCCCTCGCGATCAGCCGGCTGCGCAATATGTCGAGCATCTGCTTGAGCTGGAAGTCCACCTCGGCCTCGAGCTGAACCGTATCGTCATTGAGTTCGAAACCGGCCGTAACGCCCTTGAAATCGAAGCGCCCCTGTATCTCGCGGTTGGCTTGATCAACCGCGTTGCTGGCTTCGTGTTTGTCGTACTCGGAAACGATATCGAAGGAAGGCATGGTATTGTCCTGATTGCCGGTGATGTCGGAAGTCTAACAGCCTCGTTCGCCCCCTGCGCACCTACGTCGGAAGCGACGCCGATGCATCGAGCGGCTTGACCATTTGCCAACCGGCGCAACCATCCTCGTAGTAGGCCTCAAGCCAACGCTCGAGGCGAAACCCCATGCGACGATAGAGCCCCAGAGCGATGCGGTTGTCCGCTCGCACCTCGAGACCAAGTGCCTGAGCCCCACGTGCCGCAGCCCGACGCTCCAACGCCTCGAGCAGGCGTCGGCCCAATCCGCTACCGCGTGCCTCGGGATGGATACAGAACGAGTAGAGCCGGGCGCGGGCGCTGCCGCGACGAAACAGCAGGGTGCCATAGCCCAGCAGACGGCCGTCATCCTCTGCCACCCAGCTTACGGCATGCGCCCGGTTGAGCAGATGCCAGAGCTGGCGCCGACTGAAGCGATCGCCACTGAAAGCGACCAGCTCCAGGCGATAGAGCGCATCCAAGTCCTGAGGACGAGCCTGGCGCAATGTGACGGTCATGCAGAATCTCCCGAGAGGGACCAGCCAAAGGGGTAGCGCCGGCGAGCCTGCCGGCCGGAACGATGAAATCATTTCACCCGTCGACATGCTTGTCGACCACGTGATGCGACGGCATGCTGGCGACATTCGTCGGCGCTAGCGCCGCCCTCGCCAAAGGATGGACTCTCCATGTGCCCCTTGCGTATCGTTGTCGACCGACAGGAAGACTGGCGGCCCTACTACCCTTCGGAGGATCTGGTCGGCGCCGACGACTTCCTCGCCCTGGATCGGCGTCACCGCGCCGCCGCCGATCAGGACCGCAGCACGCACGTGATCAATCTCTGCGGTGAGCTCGACTATCTTGGCACCGGCTATTACGTCTCGCTGCTCGCGCAGGCACGCGGCCAGCGTGTGCTGCCCTCGGTGGAAACGCTCAACGAGCTGTCGCGCAAGGCCCTGGTCGACCTGCAGCTCGATTCGCTGGCGTCACTGCTAGGCGACCTGGCGCGCCAGGGCAGGCTCGTCGGCGACAGCGTGACCCTGCGTGTGCTGTTCGGCGAATGTCGCGAGCCCGAACTGGCACGGCTCGCGCGCAAGCTTTTCGAGCGCTTGCCCTGCCCCCTGCTCGAGGCACGCCTGGTACGTCGCCATGACCTGTGGCGACTGGGCCGGGTCAAACCGCTTACGCTGCGCGACCTGAGCGCAGACGAACAGGACCTCTTCGCCGCGGCACTCAACCGCCACTCGCGCAAGGTATGGCGTACGCCCAAGGCGCGGCGCCGCTATCGCTTCGATCTGGCCATCCTGGTCGACCCCAAGGAGGCCATGCCGCCCAGCAACCGCAGCGCCCTGAAAGCCTTCATTCGCGCCGGCCGTAAGCTGGGCATCGATGTTTCCTTGATCACCCGCCGCGACGCGGGCCGGCTTGCCGAGTTCGACGGCCTGTTCATTCGCGAGACCACCGCGCTGGATCATCATACCTACCGCATGGCGCGGCTCGCCGAGCACGAAGGGTTGGTGGTGATCGATGCTCCCCGCGACATCCTTCGCTGTACCAACAAGGTGTACCTGCACGCACTCCTGCGCGCCCGCGGTGTACCGGCGCCCGACGGCGTGCTTCTCAAGCGGCGTGACCGCCGACCGCTGGCTGAACGAGTCGCCGGCCTGAGCTTTCCTATGGTGCTCAAGATTCCCGATGGTTCCTTCTCTCGCGGCGTGGTCAAGATCGAGTCGTTCGAACAGCTCGAGCGCGAGGCAAGACGCCTGTTCGAGGATTCCGCCCTGCTGCTGCTGCAGGAGTGGCTGCCCACCGAATACGATTGGCGCATCGGAGTGCTCGACGGCCAGGTACTCTTCGCCAGCCGCTACTACATGGCACGGGGGCACTGGCAGATCTACGATCACTCGGGCGCGCGGGTGAAGAGTGGGGGGTTCACCACGCACGATCCGACCGAGGTTCCTCCCGCCGTGATCAAGGCCGCCCTCAAGGCCACCCGCCTGATCGGAGACGGTCTCTACGGCGTCGATCTCAAGCAGACCGGCGATCGCGTGGTGGTCATCGAGGTCAACGACAATCCCAACGTGGATGCCGGTGTCGAGGATACTGTCCTGGGTCGCGCGCTTTACGAGCGCATCATGCGCGTCTTCCTTGCCCGCATGGAGTTACACGTTCGAGCTCGGGCAAGCGAGTGACACCGCTTTCTCACCCTGCAAAACAAGGAATATCATAGAGTTACAAAGTAAAATCAAGTAATCGTCGCCAAATGGAGACAGTTCAACCCATTGATTTAAAAGACGACATGCGCTCAAAGCTCATCATGTCTTCATTTAGCGACACATTTTAGCACACTGTTTCGCCATCCTCTTCCTGATCTCCTGTAAGCCATTGTTTATATGGCAAACCCCTTAGTTGGCGTGGATGTTGCGTACCTGTAAGCACGTCAATGTCATGTATCTGGCCCTGAGCACCATTCGACGCCGGTAACACTCCGGCGCGATGGCGCCGTTTGGATGGATGGGCCCAACCATCAAGGAGCGACGACGATCATGAGGATTACCATCTTCGGTTCTGGCTATGTGGGTTTGGTAACCGGTGCCTGTCTGGCCGACGTCGGCCATGAAGTCTTGTGTGTCGATGTAGACGAACGAAAGGTGGCCCGCCTCAACGCCGGCGAGGTGCCCATCTACGAACCCGGCCTCGAGAATTTGATCAGCAAGAACATGGCCGCGGGACGTATCCGCTTCACCACCGATGCCGCCGAGGCAGTGAAATACGGCCTGCTCCAGTTCATTGCCGTGGGCACGCCCTCCGACGAGGATGGAAGCGCGGACCTCAAGTACGTACTGAAAGTGGCCGAAACCATCGGCGCACACATGAACGATTACAAGATCATCGTCGACAAGTCGACCGTGCCGGTAGGTACCGCCAGCAAGGTCGAACGGACCGTAGCCGCCGAGCTGGAAAAGCGGGGTCTGGATCTCGAGTTCGACGTCTGCTCCAACCCCGAATTCCTCAAGGAGGGGGCGGCGATCGAAGACTTCTCACGCGGCTCGCGCATCATCGTCGGCACCGATTCGGAGCGTGTAAAGAAAGCGATGCTGGAGTGCTACGGGCCGTATAACCGCCAGCGCGACAAGATGATGTTCATGGGCGTGCGCAGCGCCGAGCTGACCAAGTATGCGGCCAATGCCATGCTGGCGACCAAGATCAGCTTCATCAACGAGATCGCCAATCTGGCCGAGCGCCTTGGCGCCGACGTTGAGGAAGTCCGTCACGGTATCGGCTCCGACCCGCGTATCGGCTACAGCTTCATCTATCCCGGCTGTGGCTATGGCGGCTCCTGCTTCCCCAAGGACGTCAAGGCACTGGCGCACACTGCCGAGGAGATCGGTCATCCCGCCGAGATGATCAAGGCGGTGGAGCGGGTCAACGCACGACAGAAGAACAAACTGTTCGAGAAGCTCTGCCAAGCCTTCGACGGCCAGCTTGCCGGCAAGACCATCGCCTTGTGGGGCCTGGCTTTCAAACCCAATACCGACGACATGCGCGAAGCGCCCAGCCGTGCCCTGATGGAAGCCCTGTGGGAGGCAGGCGCCCGGGTCCAGGCGTTCGACCCCGAGGCTACCGAAGAGTGTCGTCGTCTCTATGGCGAGCGTGACGATCTGGTACTGGCCGACCGGCGTGACGACGCCCTGGAAGGCGCACATGCGCTGGTCATCTGCACCGAATGGAAGGCCTTCCGCACCATCGACTTTCCGCAGCTCCGCGAGACGCTTGCGGAACCGGTGGTCGTCGATGGGCGCAATCTCTACTCACCCGATACCGTCAAGGCTGCTGGACTCGCCTACTACGGCATCGGCCGAGGCGACTCCGTGCGGCCCGTGCTGGCCTGAGGTGTCGACATGACCCCCACTCCCCGAAACCATTCGACTGCCAGTCGGATCACGGAGCTGGTCACGTTCCTGTTCGGCATGGCGCTGTTGGTGGTGATCCTCAGCGAGTTGCCCGCGGAGGTGTTCTCGCCCGAGTCGGAGAGCTTCATCTTCGTCATCGGCGGGATCGCCATCTGGCGCTACTCCTGGTGGGCCATTCAGGCGGTGCGTTCGGTCTGGTACAACCGGGTCGTCTTCCCCAGGCTGCGGGCCGAAGCGGATGCCGTCGGTGAGCTGGAGCGGCCACCGGAGCTGTTCGTGCTGTGCACGTCATTCCGCATCGAGGCGCAGGTGAATTTCCAGGTCTACGATGCGCTGATTCGCGAAGCCCGCGATTACGGCGTGCCGACGACGATCTTCGCCTCGGTATCGGACCGCACCGATGTCGACGTCATCACCCACGTGATGGACGACCATGACTGGCCGTCCAACGTGGAGGTGCGCTACATGTTTCAGAAGGGGGACGGCAAGCGCTCGGCCATGGCCGAAGTGCTGCGGGCGATCTCCCGGCGCCTGCCGGCGCCGGGATCGCTGCTGATCTCGATGGACGGCGATATTCGTCTCGAGCCGGGTACGCTCTCGCGCTCGCTCTCCTTCTTCATGTCGCAGGATGACCTGGGCGCACTGACCACCAACAACCAGGCCGTCGTCACCGGTAACGACGCCACCCGCGAGTGGTACGACCTGCGCTATGCCCAGCGCCACCTGATGATGAGTTCAATGTCGCTGTCCCGGCGACTGCTGGTACTGACCGGACGCTATAGCGTGTTCCGCGCCGACCTGGCGACCCAGCCGGACTTCATCGAACTGATCGAGAGCGATCACGTGCATCACTGGCGGTTCGGCAACTTCAAGTTCCTCTCCGGTGATGACAAGTCCTCCTGGTTCTGGCTGCTGAAGAATGGCTGGCGCATGATCTACCTGCCGGATGTCTTCGTGACGGGCTTCGAAGAGTTGCCCGACCGACGCCGCTTCTTCGCCTCGACCACCGATCTGATGCGGCGCTGGTACGGCAACATGCTGCGTACCAGCAACCGCGCGATCGCCTTGGGACCGCGCCCGATGGGCATCTTCACCTGGTGGAGCCTGGTCGACCAGCGTCTCTCCATGTGGACGACCCTCGTGGGCCCAACGGTGGTAACGCTGGTCACGCTGTTCGTGAGGCCCTCGTTCTTTTTCGCCTATGTGCTGTGGATCCTGTTCACCCGCGGCATTGCCACCTTGATTCTGGCCTGGCAGCGCGGACGCTACAGCCTGCTGTGGATTCCGCTGATCTATTACAACCAGGTCTGGGGCGCGATTCTCAAGACGTATGTCAGCTTCCGCTTCAATCGGCAGAAGTGGTCACGCCAGGGCATCTCGGCGGGTGAGCCCGATGATCCGGTGGCGGCACGCCGTCAGCGTCGCATGGGGCACGTGCTGCATGGCTTCGTCTACGGCGTGATGCTGTTCGTGCTGCTGCTCGGTACAGGCGTGCTGCAGCCGCCGGACCGCGCCTCGCTGCATATCGCTCTGGATCAAGGCTGGGAGCGCAATCACGAGCCCGAGCGACTGGACCGGTGGCTCGCGGCCCTGCTCGTCGATAACCACGGCGAGACCGTCCACTTGCCCACGGGATATTTCCAGCTCGATGGCTCGCTTCTCGACGTCATCGAGCAAGGCTCCCTCTCCGACACCCGGCGTATCCGCGGAACGGCCGAAGCCACCACCCTCGCGGTCTCCCCCGCCGTGGCGGAGAGACTACGGGGGCCGGACGGCGCCCCCTTGCGGGGCGACGTCCAGTGCACCGAGCAGGACAATTGCCGAATGACCTTCAACGAACACGACCTGACTCTCGTCAACGTACGACTCAGGGTCGAACCTGCCGTCACCACAGACGTGGCGACAGCGGGACCCTGACGCAAGGAGCGACCTACGGATGGCTGATCATTTTTCCAACGATGACCCCAAGCGGCACGAGCCAACGCTCGGAGGGAACCGGGCAAGGGGCCCCGAACCAGGGTACGCCGAGTCCGGCAGCCCCAATCACGATGCCACTCGCCTGAGCAGAGGCGATCGGCTACAGCATGAACGGCGCGACGAGCGGGGCTATATCCGCGTTACGCTGCCGTTTCGTGTCGCACCCGACGATGATGAGACGACACTCGCCGGTCACGATGTCTCGCTCGGCGGTTTCTCGGCTCACAGCGAGCGCCGCTACGAACCCGGCGACCGGATCTCAGCCTCCCTGCTGATGATGGCGGGCGCCACCGAGTTGATCGTGCCGCTGCGCGCCGAGTGCCTGCGTTCGTCCGCTTCAACGGCGGGTCGGGGATACGACATCAGCTTCGAGATCGTGGAGATCGAGCCTCAGCACCGCGAACTGCTGCGCCAGATCATACGCAGCGCGCTGAGCGGCCGTTCGCCCAACATTGAAGGTTTGATGGCGGGGGAAGATCCGCAGACACCGCGCAAGCGAAAAGCGACCAAGCCGCAGCCACCCACACGGCCGCCGAGGCCGATGGGGCGTTACATCCTGCTCTTCGTCGCCATCGGCGTATTGGTCCTGGTAGGGGCAGCCACGGCCTACCGCAACTTCATGCTGATCGAACCCAGTTTCGCCGCCGTTACGGCGCCGCGCATCGACATCCGTGCCCCTGGCCCGGGCTTGCTGGGTGAGCACGAGCTGACCGCCGGCGACCGGGTCGAGCGCGACCAGTTCCTGACCAAGGTCGTCAACAGCGACCTGGAGTCGGACCTCATCCTGGCCGAGGCGGCACTGGACTACAACGAGCGGTTGATCGATAACCTGCGTGAGAATATCGAGGGCGGCGCGCAGCGGGTCAGTCTGGCCAACTCGGCGCAACCGGCCAGCGGCGACACCATGACCTTCGAGTCGGTGTCGCCCGAAATCGCCCAGGCCCGAATCGACCAGTTCGAGACGGTGCGGGATTACGAGAGTTCGCGCATCGCCGCCCTCGAGGCACGCATGGCGAGCAACGATATCTACAGCCCTTGCGATTGTCTGGTGGCCTGGGCCTTGAGCAGCGCCGACGGGGTCTACATCAACGAGAGCGAGCGGATCATGACCCTGATCCGCACCGATGAGGACGACGTGCTGGTCGAGGCGCTGGTACACATGAGCGATATCAGCCGCATCGAGCCCAATCAGCAGGCCTACGTGACCCTGGCCAACGCCTCCCAGCCGATCCGCGCCCGGGTCCGCAACGTCGCCCTCGACGTCGAACGACAGCCCCGCGCCGGTTTCCCGAGCTGGGTGCGCCAGCAGCAGAACGTCGCCAGCGTCCTGCTCGTGCCCGAGGAACCGCTGCCTGCCGAGAGCGTCGGTCAGCCCGTGGACGTGCGCTTCACCGAGGCTCCCCTGCTCGGCGCCGCCTCGGAGCGTATCTGGCAGGGGGTGCGCACCGTGATTCAATTCGGCGACGACATCTATCGCGCCGCGATTCAGGAGGATGATGATGAAAATGTCGACGATGGCTAAGGCGATCCATGCAGCGCTGCTGAGCGGGGTCGGACTGGCGGCTCTGTCGATGACGGCGTCGGCCGACGAGGCCGAGGATGCGATCGTTGCCATTCCCCAGGTGGAGGCCTGCTCGCAGCGCTATACACTGGCCGAATCCCCTCGTCCACAGCACGCCGCGAATGGTCATGAAGCGGTCCGCGAGGGGTTCCACACCAAGCGCCACTGGGGCACGAAAGAGAACGTGGATCGCCTGGCTGCCGCGCATACCGGAATCGACGAGCCCGGGCTACGGGTACACTATCCCGCCGGCACCTCCTCGCCCGGCGAAGAACCTCGCGGCGGAGCAGGCTTCTATAGCGATCCCCCCTCTCTGAGGGGGGCCGAGCGCGCCTGTCTGAGCTACATGGTGCGCTTCCCGACGAATTTCGACTTCGTCAAGGGTGGCAAACTACCGGGCCTGTATGGCGGCGAAGCCCCCTCCGGCGGGGAAGACGTCAGCGGCGAGAATGGCTTCTCCATGCGACTGATGTGGCGCGAGGAGGGGGAAGGCGAACTCTACCCCTATGTGGTCGGTTTCGAAGGAGAGTCGGTGGGCCGCGGCTTCTGGCGCTTCCCCCTCGGTCAGTGGGTGACCGTCGAGCAAGAAATCATACTCAACGACCCCGGCCAGGAGAATGGCATCGCCCGGCTATGGATCGACGGGCGACCGGTGCTGGAACAGCAGAACATCGTCTACCGCACCTCGCCCACGGTCACCATCGACGGTCTGATGTTCTCCACCTTCTTCGGCGGGACGGGCGAAGGCTGGCGCACGCCGCGAGATCAGTACGTGGATTTCGCCGCCTTCCGCTTCTACGTCCCTAGCATTTGACGATTCTCTCGAGCGCCGACGGAGTGACGCCGATCATGCCCTTCGCCCTTATCAAAGGACGCTTTACCCATCGCCTGGCAGGCCTCCTGGTGCTGACACTCATCGCGCCGTGGAGCAGCGCCGACAGCACGGAGCTGCTTACCCGTGACGAGCGGTTGGCGCTGGATCTGTCCGAGTACCGGGTCACCGATCCGGATGCCAGCTATTTCGATGTCGAGGCGCGCATGGAGCTGCTGCACGAAACCGACAACGCCATACTTCTTCAGGAGATCGACGAGCGCGCGCTGGGTCTGAGCTGTCAGCAATTACTCAATCAGGAGCCACTCACCACGCGTGGCGCCATCCCTGGCTACTACCCCAACCCCGAGGAGTGGGAACTCGCCAGCGAACCGCTGTTCGCTTTCGAGGACAGCGTCTCGGCGCTTGCTGGCGCCTTCGTTGCCAGCGGCGATTCCTTTTATGGCGAGTGCTTGGTGCGCTACCTGCATCGCTGGGCCGAGGCCAAGGCGCTGACCACGTTCGTGTTCGACTCGAACGACCCTCAAGCCTGGTTCGCCTCGGAGTCGATGCTGTTTGCCGCAGCCATGGCGTACTCCATCGTGCGTCCCTATATCGATGGCATGGAGGAGGAGCGCAAGGCGATCGAGCAGTGGATGCATGGACTCGCCCTACAGCATTCGGCGTTCCCGGGCCAGCCCGAAGAGAGCTGCTGCAACAACCATTTCTATCGCCGTGCGCTATACGCCAGCATGATCGGCGTGCTCGTCGAGGACGACGAGCTATTTCGCTTCGGGGTCAGCGCGATCTATTCCGCCCTGCATGACATGACCGAAGCGGGCGCCCTGCCGCTGGAAGTAGGTCGTGGCCGTCGTGCCACGCATTACCAGAACTATGCGCTCAACTACCTGATCACCAACATGCAGATCATCCATCGCCAGGGTTACGACATCTTCGATCTGGCGTACCGGGGCAACACGATCCACGACGGCGTGAATTTTCTCTTCGAGATTCTCGACGACCCGGCCGCTCTTGGCGATTACGCCCCGCTCGAACAGTACACGGGCTTTCTCAAGGATCCGCAGTACTTCACCTGGATGGACATCTACCTCTCACATTTCGATCACCCGCGTGTCAGCGATTTCGTGCGCCGGGTTCGCCCTCTCTACAACCGCAGCGCGGGAGGGTTCATCACGCTGTACTTCATGGATCCCGAGGCTCAGGAGCACGTCTTCCTGGATGAGGAGCGTCGCCGTAGTGACGCCTTCCGCGGCCTGGGCGAGTGAGGAACGACCCCGTTACGACACGGCTCGACACTTATGCTAGAGGGGAACACATGGAACGGACAACGAATTGGACTCGACCCACCCCAACGCTGTGGCCGGCCGCAGCGTTGCTTCTGGCTGCCTGGCTCACCGGCTGCGCCGCGACCGGTGGGCCCTCCTCTGGCAACCACGCGCCTCCCGTCCCACCGGAATACGAGGCGTGGTTCGGTGGCGTGGTCGAGGCCCGCATCGACGGGAATGATTGGGACGCCATCAATTACAGCCGTTCGCTGCTCGAGCAAGGCCGCCACGAGGAAGCCATCGAGCGCCTCGAGGCGCTCATGACGCGCAATATCCCGCCAGCGTTCTACGAGATGGGCAAGCTTTACGAGCGCGGCGAAGTGGTCGAAGAGGATCCCGCCAGGGCCGCGCAGTATTATGGAAAAGCGCTGGAGCGCCCCTCTTCCGTTCGTGGCAACGTTTCACTGAACCTCGCCCGGCTCTATCAGGAAGGCCGCGGGGTCGAGCGCAACGACGTACTGGCCTACCACCTGCTGAGGCAGGCGGTCGACGCCAATCTCAACCGAGATGCCGAAGTCCGCCTTGGCATGCTGCTGGCCGAAGGCGGTGAAGGGGTGAAAGTCGACCCCGAATACGCTCAGCGCCTCCTCGAGCACGCCGCGACGCAAGGCAACGCGAAAGCGCTGCAGGCGCTGGCCGAGGCCCATTCCGCCGGCGGCTGGCTGGAAGAGAAGCCGGCCGAGGCCATGGATTACGCCCAGCGCTACGCCGAGGTACTCACGACACAGGCCAACCAGGGCGATACCGGCGCCATGCTCCAGTTGGCCTCTCTCTACTCCGAGGACGGTCTGCTCGGCGACCAGCCCGAACAGCGCATCAACTGGCTGCGCAAGGCCGCCGAAGCCGGCGATCTCGATGCCTTGGCCAGGGCCGGTCGGGACATGTTTGCGACCGGGGAGTCTCGCCAGGGCATGGCGCTTCTGGAAGAGGCTGCCAGCCAAGGCCATGTCGACGCCATGGCCTACTACGGCGAAGCGCTGCTCAACCCTCCCGGAGGCCGGCCGGAGCCGGTGCGAGCCGAGCGGTGGTTGCGGGAAGCCATGGACAGGGGCTCGCTCGATGCCCAGGTCATCCTGGGGCGGGCGCTGGTGGAAGGCCAAGGCGGGCTCAACGACCTCCCTCGTGGCATGAACCTGCTGGAACAGGCCGCCGAACAGGACCATCCGTTAGCCCTGGCCCAGCTCGGTTCCCTCTATCTCGACGATGAACGCGTCGCCGGTCAGCCCTACATCGCCGTCGACTATCTCGAGCGCGGCCATGAGCTCGGCCACCCCTGGGCCACTCAACAGCTCGGTGCGGCTTATCTCGAAGGTCGCGGGGTCGCGCCGGAACCCAGCCGCGGCGAGGAACTGCTACGCGAAGCCGCCGCACGCGGCCAATCGGGCGCCATGCGCCTGCTGGGGGAAGCCTACCTCAAGGGAGAAACCTTGGAATTCCATCCCAGCCGCGGCGAGGAACTCCTGCATCAAGCGGCCGAGGCCGGCGATACGACGGCCATGACCCTGCTTGGCAAGGCCTATCTTGAAGGACCGCTCGACGATCCTTCACTGGGCGTCAACCTATTGACGCAGGCGGCCCAGCAAGGGGATGCCTATGCCATGGTCGTTCTGGGTCGCGCCTATCGCAACGGGGATGGCGTCGAACGCGACCTGGACGAGGCCACCCGTTGGTTGACCCGTGCTCAGGAGGCCGGTCACGAGTCGGCCGACGACGCCCTCACCTACGTCCAGCGCGATCTGGGAGCCCAGGGCGACATCGAGGCCCTGGTAGCCGCCGCCGAAGACGGGCATCCCGGCGCCATGGCCGATCTCGGTCGTGCTATTCTCGAAGGGCAAGGCGTCGAGCGTGATCCGTCCCGAGGTGAACGCTGGTTGGAGCGCGCCCATCAGGCAGGCCATGCCGGTGCCGCCGCCAGTCTGGGCAGGATGTACATGGACCGGGGCAGCCACCAACGCGGGATCGAGTACCTGGAAGCCGCCGTGGCCAGAGGGCACGCCGGTGCCAGGGCCGACCTGGGCGAGGCCTATCTGACCGGCAATCACGTCGAGCGTGACATGGAACGTGGCCTGGAGCTGGTCACCGCCGCCGCCGAGGCGGGATCGCCGCATGCCGCCTTTACGCTGGCCGAGCTCTATCAGCAGGGAGATGATGTCGAGCAGGACGCCGAACAGGCAGAACGCTGGTACCAACAGGCTATCAACGGCGGCGCTCGCTACGCCAAGGCCGGCCTGGGCAGGGCGCTGCTCCGCGGTGCAGGTGCCATTGATCAGGACGTCGACCGGGGCCTGGAGTTGTTGCAGGAAGCGGCCAACCAGGGAGATCCCGGCGCCCAGGCGACCCTGGGGCGTGAATACCTGCGTGGCGAGGTGCTCGAGCGGGATCCGGAAAAGGGAGCCGACTACCTCTACGAGTCCGCCAGCCAGGGGCACGCCAGCGCCCGCCTCGCCCTGGCCGAAGCCTATCTGTCCGCCCGTGGTCTGGAGCGCGCCAACCAGGAGCAGGCTCTGCTATGGCTGGACGAGGTCTTCGAGAGCGAAGGCCAGCTTGCCATCGAGACCCTGCGCCAGTTGCTCACCGATGAAGCGGCAGTGGCCGCGGCGGGCGAGGTCGAAGTGGCCGAGGACGAATGAGGCACCGATCGGGTCCGCCCTTGCGGGCCCGATCGTTTCTCACGCAAGCGGCAGGAAGCGAAGATGATATGAGTTTCGCACGCACGGTTGATGCTCGCCGTTGGCGTGGCGCTGACATGCCTGATCGGCATGTCCATTTACAACCGCGATACCGGTGGCTACGCCACGCTCTATTTCATGGATCCCGAGGCACAGACGCCTATCAGGCTGGATGAAGAGGAGCGCAAGACGCGTGCCTTCGAAGGGCTTTCCGCCAACTGAGTGACATCGACAAACATGGGCGAGGCCGGCACCAGGCCGGCCTCGTGGGGCATGTCTCGGCCCCGTCAGGGCGAATGCGCCGCGTCCCTAGCCCTCGAAGGGATTGCGCAACACGATGGTCTCGTTGCGGTCGGGTCCGGTGGAGACGATATCGATCGAAGTGCCCACCCGTTCCTCGAGGAAACTGATGTACGAGCGGGCATTGGCCGGCAGGTCCTCGATGCGCTTGGCGCCCAGGGTCGACTCGTTCCACCCCGGCAAGTCCTCGTAGACCGGTTCGATCGCCTCGTAGCCCTCGGAATCGACCGGGTTCTCGATCACTTCGCCGTCCTTGCTGCGATAGCCCACGCAGACGCGAATGTTTTCCAACCCGTCGAGCACGTCGAGCTTGGTCAGGCACAGTCCGGACACCGAATTGATCTGCACCGCATGGCGCAGCGCTACCGCATCGAACCAGCCGCAGCGACGCGGCCGGCCGGTGGTGGCGCCGAATTCATGGCCACGCTCGGCCAGGTGGCGGCCATGCTCGTCGAAAAGCTCGGTGGGAAACGGGCCGGAGCCAACGCGTGTGGTATAGGCCTTGGTGATCCCCAGCACATAGTCGAGATAGAGCGGACCGACGCCGGAACCGGTGGCGGTCCCGCCAGCCGTGGTGTTGGAGCTGGTGACAAAGGGATAGGTGCCGTGGTCGATATCGAGCAGTGAGCCCTGAGCGCCTTCGAAGAGAATGTTCTCACCGGCGCGACGCAGCTGGTGCACCAGACTCACGGTATCGCAGACCATGAGCCGCAGCTCTTCCGCCATTTCCATGGCGTGATCGAGGACCTGCTGGAAGTCGACGGCCTTTTCGCCGTGGTAATTGACCAGCACGAAATTGTGGTAGTCGAGTACTTCGCCCAGCTTGGAGGCAAATCGCTCACGGTGAAGCATGTCCCCCAGACGCAGGCCGCGACGCGCCACCTTGTCTTCGTAGGCGGGGCCGATACCGCGCCCGGTGGTGCCGATCTTGGCCACACCACGGGCTTTCTCGCGAGCCAGGTCAAGGCGGGCATGGTACGGCAGGATCAGCGGACAGGCCGGCGACAGGCGCAGGCGTTCACGCACCGGCACCCCCTTGGCCTCGAGCTCACGAATCTCCTTGATCAGCGCTTCGGGCGACAGCACGACGCCGTTGCCGATGACACAGGTCTTGTCCTGGCGCAGGATGCCGGAGGGAATGAGGTGCAATACGGTCTTCTCGCCGTCGATGACCAGCGTATGGCCGGCGTTGTGACCGCCCTGGAAGCGCACCACCGCCGCCGCGGACTCGGTCAGCAGATCGACCACCTTGCCCTTGCCTTCGTCTCCCCACTGGGTGCCCAGTACGACTACGTTCTTGCCCATTGTCTCTCGTCTCTCGTGTCAGCGCCGCGTACGTGCGCGTCGATGATCCGGCCCGCGGGCCGCGCTCGGAACCGGCGCGCGTCGCCGGTGTCGTCCTGTTGTGGCATCCGTCGCTAGAACAGATGCCTAAAGTGCCACCGTCTGCCAGCGGCCATCATCATGCACCAGCCGACGGCTGCAGCGGTGTGCCTCGGGCGGCGTCGACTGGCCGGGCAGTGCCCGTACCACCCGGTGCCCACCCGCACGCAGTGCGGCGATCGCCTCGGCCACGCCCTCCCCTTCGGCAGGCGCCCAGATGCCGTCGCACGCCGGCTCGCTCTGCACCAAGGTGGCCAGCTGCTTCAGATCCATCGAGAAGCCCGTGGCCGGCCGTGCCCGACCGAAGGCATGACCGGTATCGTCGTAGCGCCCCCCCTTGGCCAGGGCCTGACCGTAGCCCGGCACGAAGGCGGCAAACATCATCCCGGTGTGATACTGGTAGCCGCGCAGTTCGGCCAGATCGAAATAAAGATCAACCTCGGGATGCTCACGCTGCACGCCGCGATGCAGCGCCCTCAGCTGCACTAGGGCCTCCTCGACCGCCGGCGGTGCGCCGTCGAAAGCGCGGCGAGCCGTCTCCAGCACGTCGGCATCGCCGTGCAACCGACCCAGCGCCATGAACATCTCCGCCAGGGCCGGATCCGCAACGCTCGCCTCCACCTGGGCCGCCAGCGCCCCGGGCGACTTCAGTTCCAACGCCTCGAACAGCGCGCGCTCCTGATCGGGATCCAGCTCGGCCGCCTGTACCAGGCTACGGTAGATACCGATGTGGCCCAACGCCAGGTGCACCTCGTCGGCACCGGCGACCTTGAGGCTCATCAGCGCCAGTTGCAGGATTTCGAGATCGGCTTCCAGCCCGGCATGGCCGAACAGCTCGACCCCGACCTGCACCGGACTGCGTCCCCCCTGGTGCGGGTCGGCCTTGGCACGCAGCACGTTGGTGCAATAGCACAATCTGGCCGGCCCCTGATGGCGCATCGAATGCGCATCCATGCGCGCCACCTGCGGGGTCACGTCGGCGCTGACCCCCATGAGGCGACCGGTGAGCTGGTCGGTGAGCTTGAAGGTCTGCAGCTCCAGGTCGGTGCCGGTTCCGGTCAGCAGCGAGTCGAGAAACTCCACCGGCGGCGGCATCACCTGGTCGTATCCCCAGCAGTAGTAGAGATCGAGCAGCGCCCGGCGCAGCTCTTCCATACGGCTCGCCTGGGGCGGCAGCACCTCGTCCATGCCGTCGGGCAATAGCCAGCGGTCAGCAATGGTCATGTTGTCAATCCTGCAAGACGAAGGGGCGGGACGAAAAGATACGAAGGCAAAAAAGGCCCACAAAAAAACCGGGCCACGCCCGGTTGACGGATTCTACCACGTTTGATGGCCGGTTGAACCCTGCGAGGGCACGGCGGCCAGCCCAGGGGCCGGCCGCCGCAGCGATCTCACTCCTCGCCGGAAGTGTCGTCGAGTGGCGTCGGCCCCTTGAGATAACGGAAGAAGTCGCTCGAGGGGTCCAGCACCAGCATGTCGCGCTCGCCGTCGAAGCTGGCACGATAAGCGTTCAGGCTGCGCCAGAAGGTAAAGAATTCCGGATTCTGGCCATAGGCCTCGGAAAAGATCGCCGCTGCCTCGGCATCCCCTTCACCGCGCAGGGTCTCGGCACGCTCGTTGGCCTGGGCCAGCAGCACCTGACGCCGGCGATCGGCGTTGGCGCGAATCCGCTCGGCCTCTTCCTGACCCTGGGCACGCCACTCGCGGGCTTCCCGTTCACGTTCCGAGCGCATGCGGTCATACACGGCAGTCGACACGTCGTCGGGCAGGTCGATGCGCTTGACGCGGATGTCGAGGATCGACACGCCCAACTCGTCGCGCATCAGCGCGTCGAGCTCCTGCGTGGGCCGGATCATCAAGTCGTCGCGACGTTCGGCGATGATCTGCTGCAGATCCAGGCGGCCGAATTCGTTACGCAAGCTCTCATCGACCCGCGGCTGTATCAGGCGGATCGCCATCGTCTCGTCACCCGAGGTTGCCTCGTAGTAACGCGTGGGATTGACCACCTGCCATTTGACGAAGGAGTCGACGATCACCGCTTTCTGCTCGAGCGTCAGGTAACGGCTGGTATCAGTATCCAGCGTCAGCACCCGGGTGTCGAACTTGCGCACGGTCTGGGTGATCGGCACCTTGAAATGCAGCCCCGGTTGGATATTCTCTTCGATGACCTCACCGAAGCGCAGTTTTACCGCCCGCTCGGTCTCGTCGACCACGTAGAGACTGTTGCTCGCGAGCCAGGCCACCGCTGCCAGGCCGCCCACGATGATCAAGGAACGATTGTTCACCATTTTTAGCGGCCCTCCCTGCGAATACCACCGTTATTGCTGCCTTGCGACGTCGACGAGGAACGCAGGCGCTCGAGCACGCGCGGATCGAGTTCGCCGCTCTCGCCGTCGGCATCGCTGCCGCTTTCTCCCCCGCCGCGATTCCCACCGCCGGGTCGCTGGTCGAGAGGCAGGTACATCAAAGGGGCGTCATCGCTGACGTCGAGCAACACTTTCGGCGTGCGGGCGAAGACATCGGCCATGGCATCGATGTAGAGGCGTTCACGCATGATCTCCGGTGCATTGCGGTACTGAGAGAGCAATGCATTGAAGCGGTTGACCTGACCCTGGGCCTCGGCCACCACGGATTCGCGATACCCCTGCCCCTGCTCGACCAGACGCTGCGCCTGGCCCTGGGCGGCCGGGATGATGGCGTTGGCGTAGGCCATCCCCTCGTTGATGGTGCGCTGACGATCCTCGCGCGCCCGAATCACGTCGTCGAAGGCATCGATGACCGGCGCCGGCGCCGATGTCGATTCGATGTTGATGGTTTGCAGGCGAATCCCGGTACCGTAACTATCCAGGTAGGTCTGCAGACGACTCGCCACGGAGTTGCCGAGGATCTCGCGTCCCGAGGTCAGAATGTCGATCATGTCGGTGCCGCCGACCACGTGGCGAAGCGCACTGTCCAGCGCGTTCTCGATGGAGAGCTGCGGATTGCGCACGTTGAGCACGAAATCGCGCGGGCTGTTCACCTGGTACTGGGCCGAAATCTCGACTTCGACGATATTCTCGTCGCGAGTCAGCATCGACTGGGTCTGGGTCAGAGAACGCACACGCGTCACGTTGACCATGCGCACGTCGTCGATCAGCGGAGGATTCCAATGCAGCCCCGGATTGACGACTTCCTGGAACTTGCCGAAACGCAGCACCACACCACGCTCCGACTGGTCGACCAGATAGAAGCCCAAGGCCGCCCAGATACACAGGGCAACAATGAGCAGCAGCCCGGGCAGAGCGAAGGTATTGCGCGGGCGACCGCCCCCCTTGCCGCCGCGACCGCCGCCGCCCTTGCCGCCGCGACCGCCAAGCATGCTGTTGAGCTTGTCCTGAAACTTCTTCAGCGCCTCGTCAAGATCGGGAGGTCCCTGGTTGCCGCCACGGTTCCCACCACCGCCGCCATTGCCGCCGCGTCGCCCCCCGCCACTCCAAGGGTCATGCTGGTTACCGCCACCCGGCTCATTCCAAGCCATACGTCGTCTCCACTATGCGTTGCCCCCTCGCCGACGTCGCCGCGGCCAGAGAGTCGGTTGCCATCCTGTCTTTGGCGCCGAAGGCGCCCGATACCGTTATCGTGCGAGGAAAATCCGACGCCCCGTCGGTCCTTCGATTCGAGGCGTCAAGCGTCCCACTCCGGTCGCTCATGCAGTTGCGGCGGCAGATAATCCTCCGCCCGTTCGCCCAGCCGAGCCATCAGCTGCAGGAAATCGCGCCGGGGAAGCCGAACATCGAGCCTGACCCGTCCCCCTTCCTCATAGTGCTCGCCGCGTACCGCCCCCAGTTCGTGCAGGCCCGCGCGCAGGCGCCCCTGATCCGGCGTCAACGCCATGGCGAAATCGATCACGTCATCGGCCAGGCATTCAGACAAGGCCTGCTCGAGCAGGTCGAGTCCACGCCCCTCCCGGGCCGACAACCAGACCGCCTGGGGACGACCGTGGCCATCGCGCTCGATGCGCGGCGCACTGTCGAATAGATCGATCTTGTTCATGACCTTGAGCATCGGCACGCCCAGCGCGCCGATTTCGTCGAGCACTTCCTCGACCTGGGCCACGTTGAGTTCGCGATCGGGATCGGCAGCATCGATCACATGGACCAGCAGCGACGCTTCGGCCGCTTCCTGCAGCGTGGCCTGGAAGGCCTCGACCAGCTTGTGCGGCAGATGGCGAATGAAGCCGACGGTATCGGCCAGCACCACCGGGCCGACGTCGCCGACCTCCAGTCGCCTCAAGGTGGGGTCGAGGGTAGCGAACAACTGATCGGCCGCATAGACCTTCGCTTCGGTCAAGGCATTGAACAGCGTTGACTTGCCGGCATTGGTATAGCCGACGAGCGAGACGCTGGGAATCTCCGCCCGAGCCCTCGCGCGACGGTTCTGGCTGCGCTGGCTGCGCACTTTGTCGAGCCGCTTGTGGATCGCCTTGATGCGCGCGCGCAGCAGGCGGCGATCGGTCTCGAGCTGGGTCTCGCCAGGACCGCGCAGGCCGATCCCCCCTTTCTGGCGCTCAAGGTGGGTCCAGCCCCGCACCAGGCGGGTCGACATGTACTCGAGCTGCGCCAGTTCGACCTGCAGCTTACCCTCGTGGGTGCGTGCACGCTGGGCGAAGATATCGAGGATCAGTCCGGTGCGGTCCAGGACGCGACACTTGAGCTCACGCTCCAGGTTGCGCTCCTGGGAAGGGCTCAAGCTGTGGTTGAAAATGGCCAGTTCAGCGCCGTGCACTTCCAGCGCCTCGCGTAGCTCCTCCACTTTGCCACTGCCGATGAAGGTGCGCGAATCGGGCCGATGCCGGCTGCCGCTGAGCAGCATGGCCGGCTCGGCGCCGGCGGAGCGGACCAGTTCCATAAACTCGCCCGGATCCTCGCGCTCTCGCTCGTCCTGAAAGTCGACATGAACCAGTACTGCCGTTTCGCCGGCATCGGGTCGTTCAAAAAACAATCAATGACCTCATGCGTTGGTGTCCGGCTGAGCCGCGGGATCCTGCGGCGGCAGACGCACGTTACGCGAAGGCACCACCGTGGAAATCGCGTGCTTGTAGACCATCTGGCTCACGGTGTTGCGCAACAGAATGACGAACTGATCGAACGACTCGATCTGACCCTGCAGCTTGATGCCGTTGACCAGGAAAATCGAAACCGGAATGCGCTCCTTGCGCA
Source organism: Billgrantia pellis (assembly GCF_008297955.1). Lineage (GTDB taxonomy): Bacteria > Pseudomonadota > Gammaproteobacteria > Pseudomonadales > Halomonadaceae > Halomonas > Halomonas pellis. The sequence continues at coordinate 97,085 of NZ_VTPY01000003.1, forward strand.
GAATGTTCAGGTACGGGTCTTGAAGGGACTGCCCTTTGGACATGTTACCTCTCCCTAAATCGTTCTCATGAGGGGTGGAAGTTGTGTTCTTGGGTTGTCTGCCATACGGCACGACACCATGCCGGTCCGGCCTGGTCACCCGGCCACTCGAAGCCATCATATTACGCTAAGAGCCCGTTTCACGCACGAATTTCAGGATATTCGACAGCGCGTCGGAAGCCTGACTATCGACCCAGTGCAACGCCGGCCAACGACGCAGCCAAGTCAACTGACGCTTGGCCAGTTGTCGGGTCGCCACGACAGTGCGATGACGCAGCCTTTCGATATCACCGTCGCCGTCGAGAAATTCCCATACCTGCCGATAGCCTACGCTCTTCATCGATGGCAGACCGGGATGCAGATCGCCGCGGGCTCTCAGCGCTGCGACCTCATCGATCAGACCGCTTTCCAGCATGATCTCGAAGCGCTTGGCGATCCGCGTATGCAGAACACCACGATCGACGGGGGCGAGTCCTATCGACAGCACTTTCCACGGGAAGTTTTCAGGATGTTGCCTACGCCACAGTTCGGTAAGCGTCTCGCCGCTGGCGCGATACACTTCGAGCGCACGCATCAACCGCTGCGGGTCGTTGGGATGGATCCGCTCGGCGGATGCGGGGTCGACCCTGGCCAGCTCGGCGTGCAGCGCCGCCAGGCCGCCCTGCTCGGCCTGCCGCGCCAATGCTTCACGGATCACCGGATCGGCGGCCGGCAGATTGGCCACGCCCTCGAGCAGGCGCTTGGCATACATCATGGTACCGCCCACCAGCAGTGGGATACGGCCCGCTGCGGTGATTTGCCGCATCTCGCGCCGAGCATCCTCGCGAAAGTCGGCTGCCGAATAAGGTTCGGCCGGGTCACGTATGTCGATCAGTCGATGAGGCGCACGGACCCGCTCCTCAGGTGACGGCTTGGCGCTACCGATATCCATCCCGCGGTAGACCATGGCCGAGTCCATGCTGATCAGATCACAATCGAGCCGCTCGTGCAGGGCGATGGCCAGGTCGGTCTTGCCGGCGGCGGTGGGCCCCATCAGCAGGATGGCGAGTGGGCGTTCGTCAGACATCGATGAAGGCGTTCCCTATTGTCCGCGCAGGAAGAGCCGGTCCAGCTCTCTGAGCGACATCTCGGCCCAGGTGGGGCGACCATGGTTGCACTGACCGCTGCGTTCGGTGCGCTCCATATCGCGCAGCAGGGCGTTCATCTCCGCCGTGGTCAGGCGTCGGTTGGCGCGCACGCTGCCATGACAGGCCATGGTCGCCAGCAGTTCGTTGACGTGCGCCTCCAGCCGATCCGAACGCCCATAGCGCTCGAGATCGGCGAGCATGTCGCGAATCAGCGGTTCAACGTCGGCGTCCACCAGCAGCGCCGGCACCTGGCGTACCAGCAACGTTTCGGGGCCCGCCACGTCGAGTTCGACGCCGAAGCGGGCGAAGGCCTCGCGCTCGGCTTCGGCGGTGGCCACTTCCGCCGCGCTGACCGCCAGCGACACCGGCACCAGCAGCGGCTGGGCCTCCAGCGCACCGCTGTGAACCTGAGCCTTCATTCGCTCATAGACAATTCGTTCGTGAGCGGCGTGCATGTCGACGATCACCATGCCGCGAGCCGTCTGCGAGAGAATATAGATTCCGTGCAACTGAGCGACGGCATAGCCCAGTGGCGGCACGCCGCTGGCATCCGCCTCTGACATGTCGGGTTTCTGTCGCGGCGCGACCGAAGCCTTCGTCTCAAGCGGTGCCAACGCGACATCGGCCTCCCCCGCTGCGGGGGGCGTACGGGGAGTCAGCAGACGCTCCTCGTGCTCGGGATGCAGCGCGCGATAGCCGGACATGAAGGCTCGCACGCGATCGGCCGTGATACGCTGCCCCTCCTCCTCGGCTTCATGCAATGCCATCGGTCGCTGCTGCCAGCGGCCGGCCGGCTCACGCACTTCCCCTTCGGGTTCGCCGGCCTCCTCGGTGGCTGGCGTCTCGCGCTCCCCCGGTCGCGCTTCGGCCAACGCCCGGTGCAGGCTGGAGAAAAGAAAGTCATGAACCATCCGCCCGTCGCGGAAGCGCACCTCATGCTTGGTGGGGTGAACGTTGACGTCCACCACCAGCGGGTCGACTTCCAGATAGAGGACGAAGACCGGATGGCGGCCATGGAAAAGCACATCTCGGTAGGCCTGACGGATGGCATGCGCCACCAACCGGTCACGCACCACCCGGCCATTGACGAAGAAATATTGCTGGTCGGCCTGGGCGCGCGAATGCGTGGGCAAGCCCACCCATCCCCATAAGCGCAGGCTGCCTACCTCGAGGTCGAGATGCAGCGCACTGTCGAGGAAACTACGGCCCAGCAGCGCGGCGATGCGGCGCTCGCGACGAGGGGCATCATTTCCCGCCGGAAGCTGGTGCACGGTTTTCTGGTTGTGACGCAGCACCCAGGCGATATCGAAGCGCGACAGGGCCAGGCGCCGGAAGGCCTCTTCCACATGGCCGTATTCGGTCTTCTCGGTACGCAGAAACTTGCGCCGGGCCGGGGTATTGAAAAACAGGTCGCGCACCGTCACGGAAGTCCCGCGCGGATGCGGCGCCGGCGTGACCCGCGGCTCCATCTGGCGTCCTTCGGCCACCACGCGCCAGCCATGACAAGGATCCTCATCGACGTTGGCGATCAGTTCGAGGCGCGAGACCGAGCTGATCGATGCCAGCGCCTCGCCGCGAAAACCGAGACTGGCCACGCCTTCGAGATCCTCGAGCGAAGCGATCTTGCTGGTGGCATGGCGCGACAGTGCCAGCGGCAGGTCGTCCTCGGCGATGCCGCTGCCATCGTCGCGCACACGGATCAGCCGCGCGCCGCCCGCCTCGAGTTCCACTTCGATACGGGTGCTGCCGGCGTCGATGGCGTTCTCGACCAGCTCCTTGACCACCGAGGCGGGACGCTCGACCACCTCGCCGGCGGCGATCTGGTTGGCAAGCCTGGGGTCCAGTACCTGAATGCGCTGCATCTCGCGAAGTTCCATCATGAGCGGGGAATCCGTAATACCTGACCGACACGGATCACGTCACCGTTAAGCTCATTGGCCTGCTTGAGCTGGCCCACCGGCACGCCGTGCCGCGCGGCGATCTGGGACAGCGTGTCGCCGGGCTGGATTCGGTACTCGTTACCCGAGGGCGAACGTTGGTTGTCGCGCTGCCAGGCGAGCAGGCTCGCCGGCGGGGGGTTGCTGCGAAAATGCGAACGCAGTCCGGCGAAGATGGATTCGGCCAACCGCTGCTGGTGGCCCGAGTCGCGCAGACGGCGTTCTTCGTCGGGATTGGAAATGAAGCCGGTCTCGATCAGCAACGAGGGAATATCGGGTGACTTCAACACCATGAAGCCGGCCTGCTCGACACGCGACTTGTGCAGGCGGTTGACGCGCCCCAACTGGTCGAGCACCTGGCCACCGATGGCCAGCGAGTCATTGAGTGTCGCCGTCATGGTCAAGTCGAGCAGCACGCCACGCAGCACCTCGTCCTTGTCATTGAGTGACAGATTGCCGTCCACCCCGCCGATCAGGTCGGCCTGGTTCTCGCTGGCAGCCAGCCACTGGGCGGTTTCGGAGGTGGCACCGCGCTGGGACAGCGCATAGACGGAACTGCCGTTGGGTCTGGGGCTGTTGAAGGCATCGGCGTGGATGGAGACGAAGAAGTCGGCCTTCTGCTCGCGGGCGATGCGGGTGCGCTGACGCAGCCCGACATAATAGTCACCATCGCGGATCATCACGGCGCGAAAACCTTCGGTATCGTCGACCAGTCGCTGCAGGCGCCGGGCGATCTCCATCACCACGTCCTTCTCACGGATGCCGCTGGGACCGATGGCACCCGGATCCTCGCCGCCGTGCCCGGCATCGATGGCGATGATGATGTCTCGTCGTGGATGGGGTGCTGCCGGCTGGCTCACCACCGCCGCATCGATATCCGCGCTCGGCGCTTCGTCCGCCTCGTTGCGGTGACGATTGGCGGCGATCTCCTGCTCACGGATCATGGCCTCGATGGGGTCGATGGGGTTCTGTACCGCACTCTCACCTGGGTATTCCATATCGACCACCAGGCGATGGCCGTACTGCTCGTTGGGCGGTAGCGTGAAGTGTCGCGGCTCCACTTCGCGCGAGAGTTCCAGCACCACTCGCAGGCCACCGCCGTCACGTACTCCGCTGCGCACCGCCGTGATGGCGCTACCCTCCAGGTCCAGGCTCGCCAAGTCGGTATCGAGCCCGCTCCGGTCGAGATCGATCACCAGCCGCCGCGGATTGTCGAGCGTGAAGATATTGGCCTCGGCATGGTCGGAGAGGTCGAATACCAGCCGCGCATGGTCCGGGGCCGCCCACAACCGGATATTGTCGACCTGAGCCGCCCGCGCCGATGCATCGGGCAACAAGGCCAGGCACAGTATCGCCAGCAGGCCGATGCCGGCCGCCCCCCGCCAATCGAAGAGGCGTGCGAACGAGGATCGAATATGGCTCACGGCGTTTCGCGTTCCCGGTCTATGATCATGTCGGCAAGGGCAGCCTCCTTTTCCAGAGCGGCCACGACGCCTCGGCCATGGTCCGAGAAGGCCTCGAGCGCGGCCAGACGCCCGCTCCCGTTCAGACGCAGGGTAACCACCAGGTCCGGAGACGGAAGCCAGCCGACACCGCGGCTTGGCCACTCGACGAGGCACAGGGCATCGTCGACGAACAGGTCGCGTCCCCCGATGAACTCCAGTTCCTCGGGGTCGCCCAGGCGATAAAGGTCGAAGTGATGGATACGCCTTCCTGCAAGCTCGTAGGGCTCGACCAAGGTATAAGTGGGGCTCTTTACCGCACCCTCGTGCCCGTAGGCGCGCAGGACGCCGCGGGCCAGCGTGGTCTTGCCCGCTCCCAACTCCCCTTCGAGATAGACACGACCCCGCCCTGCCAAGGCATCGCCGAGGCGCTGCCCGAAGACGACCTGGCGCTCTTCGTCATCGAGTCGCACGCGCATCGCTGCCCCCCTGAAGCGAGTAAAAGCCCGGACCGAGCCCGGGGTTGACGAGAACTCGCGCATAGGATGCCAGATCAGCGGCCAGCAAACCACGTTCGCCCCCGTCGCGCGCCGCCAGATCCCCAGCGAGAGCGTGCACCGTCACTCCCAGGCGTGCCGCTGTTTCCAAGGGCATCCCCTGCGCCAACAGCGCACCGAGAATGCCTGAGAGTACGTCACCCATGCCCCCGGAGGCCATGCCGGGGTTGCCGTAAGGGCAGGCGGCCATTCCCTCCGGCCCCGCGACTAGGCTGCCAGCTCCCTTCAGCACCACGACGCCACCGCGACGCTGCTGCAGTTCACGCGCGGCAGCCGGGCGGTCGGCCTCGATTTTCGCAACGCTGCACCCTAGCAGCCGCGCAGCCTCACCCGGATGCGGCGTGAGAATCCAGTCGTCCCGCCGCAGGCCGTCGAAGCGTGACGCCAGCAGGTTGAGGCCATCGGCATCGATCACCAGCGGCTTCGACTCGCCCAATGCCGCCTGCAGCATGCCCTGTCCCCAGGCGCCCTGACCGAGGCCCGGCCCGACCACCAGCACGTCGGCTCTGGCCGGCAACTCACCCAGCTCGGCAGCGCCACGCAGCCCATGCACCATCACCTCGGGGCGATAGGTCAGGCAGGCCGAGACATGCTCGGGGGCTGTGGCCAGGCTGATCCTGCCCGCCCCAAGCCGAGCGGCGGCCTCGCTGGCCAGCAGCGCCGCCCCACCGAATCCCGGCGCCCCGCCCAGGATCAGCGCATGGCCCATGCCCCCCTTGTGCGCGTCCCGCTCGCGGGGCGGTAGCCATGCCGCAATCAGCTCACGGTCGAGCAGGTAGGCGATCGGTATCAGATCGGCATGGGCCTGCGCCTCGACGCCAAGGGCACGAAAATGCACCTCCCCCGCCAACGCCGGGGCACGCCCGGTGTGCAGCCCGATCTTGTCACCGATGAAGGTTACCGTCCGGGTGGCGCGCACGGCCACGCCGAGTTCGGCTCCCGTATCCGCGGCCAGTCCCGAGGGGATGTCGATGGCAAGCACCGGCAGCCCGCAGGCATTGATCGCTTCGATCGCGTCGCGAAATTCGCCCGTCACCTCGCCAGTGATGCCCGTGCCGAGTAGCGCATCGACGACCACTTCGCCGGAAAAAGCCAGCCCCGGTCGCCACGGCTCGAGGCCGACGCCGGCCGCGCTGGCCATCTCGGCGGCGCGCGCAGCGTCCCCCTTCAGCGCCTCGGGGGGCTTGAGCGCGATACGCTGAACGTCGATCCCCGCGACCGCCGCAAGCGCCGCAAGCACGTGGCCGTCGCCACCGTTGTTGCCACCGCCACACAGCACGGACAGCCGCTTCACGCCTGGCCAGCGGGCCTTTAGGCTCTGCCACGCCGCCGTGGCTGCACGTTGCATCAAGGCGAACCCCTCGACGCCGCCGGCGATGGTGCGCCGATCCAGCTCGCGCACTTGTGCGGCCTGGTAGAGCGGGCGAAGCGCCACGTTCGCCGACGGATGGGAACGTTTGCTGGACATCCGGTGTCTCCCCTGCCTGCGTTGCTTTATCATGGGAGTGTAAGCGTCGTGACGCTGGCGCCAATCCCCCCGCTACGTATTTGCCCGGTTTTTTCTCGATCATGCCCTCATCCACGCCCCTGGACGACACTGCTCTGGCCGAGCTGGCCATGACCATCAAGACCTGGGGCCGCGAGCTGGGCTTCCAGCAGGTGGGCATCGCCGATGTCGACCTGGCCGAGGACGCGCTGCATCTGCAGCGCTGGCTCGATGCCGGCCGTCACGGCGAGATGGCCTTCATGGCCAAGCACGGTACCAAGCGCACTCGCCCGGAGGAGCTGGTACCCGGCACCCTGCGCGTGATCAGCGTGCGCCTGGACTACCTGCCTGCCGAAGTCGAGAGCGCCAAGGTACTTGGCCAGCCGCAGACGGCCTACGTCTCGCGCTACGCCGTGGGTCGCGACTACCACAAGCTGATGCGCAAGCGCCTGGCCACCCTGGCCAAGTGGATCGAGGAACGCATCGGCCCCTTCGGCTATCGCGCCTTCGTCGACTCGGCGCCGGTCATGGAACGGGCGCTGGCGCGCAAGGCCGGACTCGGCTGGGTGGGCAAGAATGCCATGCTGCTCAATCCGCGCGCCGGCTCACTGTTCTTCCTGGGCGAACTCTACGTCGACCTGCCGCTGCCCGTCGATCCGCCGTTCGACGCCGAGCACTGCGGCAGTTGCAGTGCCTGCCGCACCGCCTGCCCCACCGGCGCCATCGTCGAGGACAAGGTGGTCGACGCCCGCGCCTGCATCTCGTACCTGACCATCGAGCTGTTCGGCAGCATACCCGAGCGCTTTCGCGAGGCCATGGGCAACCGCGTGTTCGGCTGCGACGACTGCCAGCTGGTCTGCCCCTTCACCCGCTTCACCCGCACCACGACGGAGGACGACTTCGCCCCGCGCCACGACCTGGATCGGGCCAGCCTGGTGTCGCTGTTCGCCTGGGGCGAGGCGGAGTTTCTCGACAAGACCGCCGGCAGCCCGATCCGCCGCATCGGCTACGAGCGCTGGCTGCGCAACCTGGCGGTGGGGCTGGGCAACGCGCCCTGGAGCGAGAGCGTGGAGGCGGCCCTGCGCGCCCGCCTCGCCTACCCCTCCGACTTGGTGCGCGAGCACGTGCGCTGGGCGCTCGAGCGGCAGCGGGAAAAGCGCGGCAGTCTGATTGCCAGCCAAGCCTAGCGCCACACGAAAGGCTACCTTTGCTTAAGGCACCAACGCGAGCGGCGCTGGGGACAGGGCGAAACGGAGGCCTTTTGCCATGGATGGCAAAAGTAGCGCCCAGGGTTGGGTTCACAGCGCCTCCGCGAAGTCCTGGCGCCAGGATAGCCACGACACCGAGCTTCGAACCTCTCACTCCTCCTCGTCGCGCTCGCTGCCGGCCAGCCGCAAAAAGGTATTGCGGTAGTGCGCCAGCTCGGCCAGCGACTCGCGGATATCATCCAGCGCCTGGTGGGTATTGCGCTTGCTGAAGCCGGCCAGCGCGCCCGGATTCCAGCGCTTGGCCAGCTCCTTGACGGTGGAGACGTCCAGGTTGCGATAGTGGAAGAAAGCCAACAGCTCGCGCATCTCGCGTTCGAGGAAGCGCCGGTCCTGGTGCACGCTGTTGCCGCACATGGGCGAGGTGCCGGGCACCACGTATTGCTGCAGAAATTCGAGGGTTTGCCGCTCGGCCTCGGCGGTGTCGATACGACTCTGCTTGACTCGCTCGACCAGGCCCGATTCGCCGTGGGTCTTCTGGTTCCATTCATCCATGGCCGCGAGCAGGCTGTCGGGCTGGTGCACGGCGATCACCGGCCCTTCGGCGACGAGGTTGAGGTCATTGTCGGTGATCAGGGTGGCCACCTCGATGATACGCTCGCGCTCGGGCTCGAGTCCGGTCATCTCGAGGTCGATCCACACCAGCAGATCTTCGCGCGGCGCAGGAGTGTTGGGCATGGTCAGGCTCCAGGTTGAAGGGCGCGGCAGGACAGGCCGAGCCACGCTGGGTACAATGCCAGCATTGTAACGATCTTCGGGCGCCCATGAGCAAACGCAAGCTAAGTCGCCAGCAACGCTGGCGGGTCGAGAAGATACAGGCCGAGCGCGAGCGTCGTGCCGAACAGCGCGACGCCCAGGAATCGCAGAAGCTCGCCGCGGGCGAATACGGCCCCGAGCGGCCCGGTCGGGTCATCGCCCATTTCGGCCGTACCCTGGATGTCCAGGGCGAAGCTGGCGATACCGTGCGCTGCCACCTGCGCGCCAATCTCGAAGGCCTGGTGACCGGCGACCGGGTCGTGTGGCGTGCCGCCTTCGACGCCGAGGGCCGTGTCGTCGAAGGCGTCGTGGTGGCACGCCGTGAACGTCAGAACGTCCTTGAGCGGCCCGATGCACGGGGGCAACTCAAGCCGGTGGCGGCCAATATCGACCAGATCCTGGTCGTCTTCGCCGTGGAGCCGGCGCCTCATCCCAACCTGATCGACCGCTATCTGGTCGCTGCCGAAGCCACCGGTATCGCTCCGGCCCTGGTACTCAACAAGATCGATTTGCTGCCGGATAGCGGCGGTGAACTACGCGAGCTGCTGGCCCGTTACGAGGCGCTCGGCTATCCGGTGGTCGCCACGACGACGTCCGGCGAGACGGGGCTCGATGCGCTACTGGCACGCCTGGAAGGCCGTACATCGGTCTTCGTCGGCCAGAGCGGCGTGGGCAAGTCGTCGTTAATCGACCGACTGCTACCCGATGAGGCGCTACGTATTGGCGCACTGTCTAAGGATTCACGCAAGGGCACCCATACCACCACCACAGCTCGCCTCTATCGCTTGCCGGCAGCCGCCAACGCCGAGCTGATCGACTCCCCCGGCATTCGCGAGTTCGGCCTGATTCACCTGGACGAGCAGCAGGTGGCCGAGGGTTTCATCGAATTTCGCGACCTTCTCGGACATTGCCGTTTCCGCGATTGTCGCCATCGCCAGGAACCGGGTTGCGCCCTGCTGGAAGCCGTTGAGCAGGGCGATATTCATCCCGAGCGTTTTGCCAGCTACCGCCATATCGTCGATAGTCTCAACGAGACCCGATCCGGCCCGCCATAGCGACATTGAGCCTAGAGGAGGAGCGTCATGAGTTCCGAAGAGAATCTGCTACCGCTGATCGTCGAGCCCGAACAGCTCGCCGAGCACCTCGATGCACCGCAGTTGCTGATCGTCGATGTGCCGCTCAAGGCCGAAAGCTATCAGGATGGACACGTGCCAGGCGCGGTCTTTCTCGATTATTGTCGCCTGCTGCGAGGCGAGGGCGAGGTCCCCAACGAGGCACCGAGCCCCGAAGCGCTGTCACGGCTCTTTTCGTCGCTTGGCCTGACCCGCGACACCCACGTGGTGGCCTACGACGACGAGGGCGGCGGCTGGGCCGGTCGCCTGCTGTGGACCCTGGAGCTGATCGGTCACTCCCGCTACTCCTACCTCAACGGCGGCATCCACGCCTGGCGCCAGGCCGGTCAACCCCTTTCGCAGGAGCCGGTCGAGCCCAGGCCCAGCAACTACGAGGCCGAGATCCTCCATCCCGAGGTCGCCATCGATCGGGCCGAACTGCAGGAGCGCCTCGGCGAGAAGGGCTTCGCCATCTGGGACGCCCGCTCGCCGGGGGAGTACCGCGGCGAAAAGGGCGAGAACAAGCGGCTCGGCCATATTCCCGGCGCGGTGAACATGGAGTGGACCGACGCCATGGACAAGCAGCGCGCGCTGCGCATACGCGATTACGCCGAACTCATTACTGAACTCGAGGCGCTGGGTCTCACCCCCGATATGGAAGTGGTCACTCACTGCCAGAGCCACCATCGCAGCGGCTTTACCTGGCTGGTGGGCAAGGCACTGGGCTTCGAGAAGATCCGCGGCTATGCCGGCTCCTGGAAGGAATGGGGCAACCGCGACGATACGCCGATAGAGAAGTGAGTTATAAGCTGGGAGCTGGAACCAGCCCGTTACCATCCGCCACCGAGTCAGGGTTTCCTTCATGCTTCCGGCGGCGAAGCGGCGCTCTTCCAGCGTCAAGCTCGAGAACGTTTCGCTCCCCCCTACCACCATCACCCAAAGACCTTCTGAAGAGACTTCCCGTCCGTGCCGCTATCCAAGCTATTTTCTCTGCTCCAATACCCCATACCCCACCACTTGCTCTCAAGGCTGGTGGGCTTTTTCGCCGAATGCCGTGTCGCCTGGCTCAAGAATGCGCTGATCCGCGCCTTCATCAAGGCCTTCAAGGTCGACATGCGCGAGGCCGCCGAGCCCGACCCCACGGCCTACGCTACCTTCAATGACTTCTTCACCCGAGCACTGAAGCCCGATGCCCGCCCCCTCGGCGAGGGCCTGCTCTCCCCTGCCGACGGCAACCTTTCCCAGTTCGGCCCCATCGAGGCGGACCGTCTGCTGCAGGCCAAGGGACATCGCTTCTCGGTGGTCGACCTGCTGGGCGGCGATGTCGAGGCCGCACGGCGATACAGCGGCGGCAGCTACGCCAACGTCTATCTCTCGCCCAAGGATTACCATCGCGTGCACATGCCGCTGGCCGGCACCCTGACCGAGATGGTCTACGTGCCGGGGCGGCTGTTCTCGGTCAACTCGGCCACCACCGACCACGTGCCCAACCTGTTCGCTCGCAACGAGCGCCTGGTGTGCCACTTCGATACCGAATACGGTCCCATGGCGGTGGTGCTGGTCGGGGCGATGATCGTCGCCGCCATCGAGACGGTGTGGGCCGGACAGACCACACCGCTCTCCGGCCAGGTGCAGCGAGTCCGCTTCGACCAGCCGATTCGCCTGGAGCGCGGCGAGGAGATGGGCCGTTTCAAGCTTGGCTCCACGGTGGTGCTGGCCTTCGCCGGCAAGGTCGATTTCGATACCAGCCTGACGCCCAAGACCAAGGTCAGCATGGGCCAGTCGTTGGGTGGATTTCCCGATCCCGGCCCCGAGTTCGTCTAGGAGAAGTCCGTATTAGCAATTGGGCGTGGCGAAAGCCATCGTCTCCGCCACGCTCGCTCTCCCTAAAGCAAGCTGAAGCAGCCGGTCGATGCCCAGCGCCACCCCGCTGCCTGCCGGCATGCCGTGCTCCAGCGCGGCGAGCAGGCGCCGGTCGACCTCTACCTCGGGCAAGCCCAGTTGCCGCCGGGCGGCGTTGTCCTCGGCGAAGCGTGCACGCTGCTCGTCGGCATCGATGAGTTCGTCGTAGCCGTTGGCGAGTTCCAGCCCGGCGAGATAGACCTCGAAACGCGAAGCGACCCACTCGCCATCCTCCGGGTCGCGATGGCGCCGCGCCAGGGCCACCTGGCTCGCCGGGTAGTCCACCACCACATCCACTCCCTCATGCCCCAGCTCGGGCTCGATGACCAGGCTCATCAGCAGGTCGAGGCAGCCGTCGCGCCCGGCATCGCGCATATCGAGCCCGCCGCGCTCGCCGGCCAGTTGCCGTAATGCATCAAGTTCGATGCTGAAGGGGTCGAACCCCAGCCCCTCGCGGAACAGTTCGCGGTAGCGCCGGCGGCGCAGCGGGCCCGGATCGCGTCCCAGTACGGTTCGGATCAGCGCCACGGTCTCCTCGATCAGTTCGTCGAGGGAGAAGCCCGGGCGATACCACTCCAGCATGGTGAACTCGATGTTGTGGCGCCTGCCCACCTCGCCGTCGCGAAAGCTGCGGGCGAGCTGGAAGATCGGCCCGCTGCCGGCGGCCAGCAGGCGCTTCATGTGGAACTCGGGGGAGGTCTGCAGCCACAGCCGCTCGCGCCCCGCCGGCGTGGTCGCCTCCAGCGACAGCGAGGCCAGCTGCACGTCGGTGCTGCCACCATGACCCAGCACCGGCGTCTCCACCTCCAACACGCCGCGCGCGGCGAAGAACGCCCGCACCTCGTCCAGCAGCCGCGCCCGCTCGCGCAGCGTCTCGATACTCGCCGTGGGCCGCCAGTCAATTGCCATGACACAGTCTCCAGAACGATGAAGGCCACGCCGAATCAGCGTGGCCTACGTTGAACCGCGGCTTGCCGGCGACCGCTAACCGTACCGACCGTCCTAGCGCCCTCTCCGCGCGATACTCAGGGCTAGGCCCGTTCCCGACGGGCCCTTCGCACTTTCCACATCCTTGTGGGTCGCTAGGCGAATCCCGAGTAAGGCAGCGGAGTTTAGCAGCGCTAAATGAGCAAGCCGACTCGGGATTCAACGACGTATGAGCGAGCGCAGGAAGGGCCGCACCTCAAGCGCGGGAGACATATTCGCCGGAGCGCGTATCGACTTTCAGCACTTCCCCCTGGTTGATGAACAGCGGCACCCGCACCACGGCGCCGGAAGAGAGCGTGGCCGGCTTGGAACCGCCCTGGGCGGTGTCGCCCTTGAGGCCCGGGTCGGTCTCGACCACTTCCAGCTCGATGAAGTTGGGTGGCGTCACGCTGATGGCGTTGTCGTTCCACAGGGTCACGGTGTAGACCACCTGCTCCTTGAGCCACTTGATGGTATCGCCCAGCGCCTTCTTCTCCACCGCGTACTGCTCGAAGGAGCCGTCGGTCTTCATGAAGTGCCACATGTCGCCGTCGGTGTAGAGGTACTCCATCTCGAGGTCTACCACGTCGGCGCCCTCCAGGGATTCGCCCGACTTGAAGGTACGCTCCCACACGCGACCGGTGATCAGGTTGCGCAGCTTCACTCGGTTGAATGCCTGGCCCTTGCCCGGCTTGACGAATTCGTTCTCGACGATCGCGCAGGGATCACCGTCCAGCATCACCTTCAGACCGCCCTTGAATTCGTTGGTAGAATAACTAGCCATGTTGCCTCTCGAATGATCGGGCGCGCCGCAGCAGGCTCCGGCGCGCAAGAAACCGAATCGACGAGGAGTCGAGCCCTCGCCCCTTTGTGACTGGTGTGCCGCATGATAACCCGAAGCTCCGCCCTTTTGCAGAGACCGGAATCGCCAAGCGCTGACGTGACGCCTTTGTCGCTGCCGAGCGCCTGGCAGACCCAGCTGTCGCAGGCGATCCGCGACCCGCGTGAGCTGTGCCGACGCCTTGGCCTGGATGATTCGTGGCTGCCCGGCGCCGAGGCGGGTCATGCCCTGTTCGAGGTGCGGGTGCCCGAGGCCTTCCTGGCCCGCATGCACGACGGCGATCCGCATGATCCGCTGCTGCGCCAGGTGCTGCCGTTGTCGGCCGAGGGGGAGAGCGTCCCCGGGTACGTCACCGACCCCTTGGCCGAGGCCGAGCATACGCCGGGGCCGGGACTGATCCACAAGTACGCCGGCCGCGTGCTGTTGATTGCGAGCCCCGCCTGCGCAGTGAACTGCCGTTACTGCTTCCGTCGCCACTTCCCCTATGGTGACAACAGCCCCTCGCGGGCCCAGTGGGAGCGCTCCCTCGACACGCTGAGGCAGGACACCTCGATCCACGAGGCGATCCTCTCCGGTGGCGACCCGCTGGCCGCCAGCGACCGCCAGCTCGCCTGGCTCGTCGAGCGCCTCGAGGCGATACCCCATCTCAAGCGCCTGCGCCTGCATACCCGTTTGCCGGTGGTGATCCCCGACCGGGTCGACGACGCCCTGCTCGGCTGGCTTGGTGCCACGCGGTTGCAGAAGGTGATGGTATTGCACATCAACCACACTCAGGAGATCGACCAAGCGGTGGTCAAGGCCTGTGAACGGCTAAAGGGTGCAGGGGTGACGCTGCTCAACCAAAGCGTGCTGCTGCGCGGCATCAACGATTCGGTGGAGGCGTTGGCTCAACTCTCCGAGCGGCTGTTCGAGTCCGGCGTGCTGCCCTACTACCTGCATGTGCTCGACCCGGTGGCGGGCGCGGCTCACTACGACGTACCCGACGAAGAGGCCCGCGAACTGGTCGCGGGTCTCAGAGAGGTGCTGCCGGGCTTCTTGCTGCCGCGCCTGGTGCGGGAGATCCCGGGCGAAGCGAGCAAGACGCCGCTATAGCCATATGTCGCGCTCGCTCCATGTGGCCGCTCGTTTCAAGCGTACGTCAGCGCGCCACCGCCGTGTCATGCGCGCGCCTGGCCAGCCGACGGCCGGCCAAGCCGAGGCACGCCCGCACCAGCGGCATCAGCAGCCACAGCAGCGGGGCGAGCAACCAGCGATGGACAAGACGGACGAAGACAAGCACCGGCAACAACACGATCAGCCATAGAAGGAACTGGCCCAACCAGGTAGGCCAGCCGAGCCACTCCGCGAGCGTGGCACCGAGCGCACTGATCAAGCTAGGGTGGCGAACCAGCACATAAGCAGTGCCAGCCACCGCAGCCACCTTGGCCATGCGCGGCAGCGCGGCGAAGCCTCCGCCGCCGGCGACCACGCCCTGCCGCATTCCTGACCGAGCACCTTGAGCCTCGAGACTGCCCACTCGCGCACCACGCGTCGCCCGCCCGGCCTTAAGCACTTTGACGGTACTGGCCATCACCAGCAGATCGAGACCCGCCCAGCCCAGGTCGCTTGCGTCAATTGTTTCACCGCGGCGCCACTGGCCCTCGAGGTCGCGTAGACCCCGAGTGAAGAAATCCCCCACTCCCGCCACCAGGCGCTCGCCCTGCAGCCACTCCACGCGCCCCTCGTTACTGACCACGAACTGGTTGAGCAGCCCGTACCCATGCGTCTCCAGCAGCGCAATGCCCATCTGGCCGCGTCGATAAGGCGTCAATTCCACTATTTCAGGTTCTGCGTCCGCCTCATCGTCCCACCAACCACTGGCTTGCCGGTAACGTTCGCCAAGCCAGTGCCGTGCTCGCAGAGTGGCAACATCATGATCGCGGAAGTAGCTCACTGGCAGTACCGCATCCGCCCCGTAGCGCACCAGTACCTTCTGGAACGCCGGAGACAAGCCATAATCGAGCAACGTGCTCCGCGCGATGTCGCCGTGGCGTATCATCGACAGGGAAGCGCTCATCCACAGCGCCTGATCCGAGGCGAAGCCGAGAAACAGCGCACTGATCTCTGGCGGCTCCTCGCGCAGCATCGGTGCCAGCTCGGGCAGCGTGCGTTGTGCCTCCAAGCGCACTAGCCTGGCCTCGTATGGCTCGTGAGACGCCGCTGCGGATACGACGCCGGCAACCAGCACGGCGACCAGCACCATTGCCCTCCAAGGCCGCATCATCGCCCCTCCTCCCCACCACCAGCGTGCTTATCCCAAACTTTCGGCAGTTACATTGGCCGCCACCGGCTGGGTGGAGACGTGGCGGTTGATGGCGCTCATCACCGCCTTCATCGAGGCGCTGGTAATGCTCTCGTCGGTACCCACGCCGAATACCGCCTTGCCATCGATACGTACCTCCACGTAGGCGATCGCCTCGGCATCGGCGCCCTGGCCGCGGGAGTGCTCGTGATAATCGATGATTTCCACGTCGTGGCCGGCCGATGCCAGGGCCTTGATGAAGGCCGCCAGAGGTCCGTTGCCTTCACCGTGTATCGTGCGTCGTTCGCCACGCTCCTCGATCGCGGCCTCCAGGCTCACCTTGGGGCTGTCGGGGTCGGAGGAGAGACGATGATTGATCATGGCATAGGGTGAGGTGCGCGTCAGGTACTCGTCGGCGAAGGCCTGGTAAATCATTTGCGAGGTGATCTCCTTGCCGGTACGGTCGGCCACCTCCTGCACCACCTGGCTGAACTCGATCGAGAGCCGGCGCGGCAGCTCGATGCCGTGCTCCTGTTCGAGCAGATAGGAGACCCCGCCCTTGCCCGACTGGCTGTTGACACGAATCACCGCCTCGTAGCTACGCCCCACGTCCAGCGGATCGATGGGCAGGTAAGGAACTTCCCACATGGCGTCCGGATGGGCGCGACGCTCGGCCATGCCCTTCTTGATCGCATCCTGGTGGGAGCCGGAAAAGGCGGTGAAGACCAGATCGCCGACGTAGGGATGACGCGGGTGTACCGGCAGCTGGTTACAGTACTCCACCTCACGCATGATCGGCGTGATGTTGGAGAAGTCGAGCCCCGGATGCACGCCCTGGGTGTAGAGATTCATGGCGAGGGTGACGATGTCGACGTTGCCGGTACGCTCGCCGTTACCGAACAGAGTGCCCTCGACACGGTCGGCGCCGGCCATCACGGTGAGCTCGGCTGCCGCCACGCCAGTGCCGCGGTCGTTGTGGGGATGCACGCTGACGATCAGACGATCGCGATGCTTCACGTTGCGACAGAACCACTCGACCTGGTCGGCGTAGTTGTTGGGCGTGGCCGCCTCCACCGTAGCCGGCAGGTTGACGATCATCGGTTTCTCGGTCGTGGCGCCGTAGGCTTCCATCACCGCCTCGACCACCTCCTTGGCGAAGTCCATCTCGGTGGTGGTGAAGAGTTCCGGCGAGTACTGGAAGGTCCAGTGGGTTTCCGGCGCCGCCTCCATCAGCTCGCGAATCTGGGCAGTGGCGTCCACGGCGATGCCGATGCACTCCTCCTTGCTGACATTGAACACCACGCGGCGAAACACCGGATCAGTGGCGTTGTAGACGTGAACGATGGCGTTCTTCACGCCTTTCAGCGCTTCGAAGGTGCGCTCGATCAGGTGCGGTCGCGCCTGGGTCAGCACCTGGATGGTAACGTCGTCCGGCACCTTGTTCTGCTCGATCAGCGCGCGCACGAAGTCGAAGTCGGTCTGCGACGCCGAGGGAAAGCCGACCTCGATCTCCTTGAAACCGATCTTCACCAGCAGATCGAAGAAGCGCTGCTTGCGCTCCTGGTCCATGGGGTCGATCAGCGCCTGGTTGCCGTCGCGCAGGTCGACACTGCACCACTGCGGCGGCGACTCGATGCGGCGATTCGGCCACTGGCGGTCGGGCAGATCGACGGCAACGAAGGGGCGGTACTTGGCGGCGGGGTTGTCGAGCATCATGGGGGCGGTCTCCCTGGTCTGGTGGCTCTGGTTCGGACAGGTGGCGTTCAGAAACGACGACGCCCCGGCTGCATGAAGCATACCGGGGCGTTCTGGTACATCGTGAGATGAACCACTCGATCGGCTATGGTCGGGCAGGCACGGCAATCACGATGGGCGGTAATAGGGAAGGAAGACATTTCGGCACCTCAACAACTGACCTGGACGAAAAACGCGACACACGAAGGTATCGACCGGCACGCTCAAAGGCCGGCTAGTAGTCGTAGGTCTAGGTCGAAGTGACGAAACGATGTCTTCATGGTCACAAGAAAATCAGCTTGGGGCGTCCCTGTCAAGCAAACGACCGCACGCTACTCCGACTCGGCGCGACGCCACCACTCCAGCAGAGCCATGGGAACCGCCTCCTCGATCGCGCGTAGCTGCCATATTTCGCGACCGCTGTCATCCTCTACGCTCAGTTGCAACCGCCGCCAGTCGGCCCCCTCAGGCTCCGCGTCGCCGCGGCAGCTCTCGACGGTAAGCTCCAGCAACCGCTGCAGCTCGGCGCGCTGCGCTTCGCTGAAACGGGAGCAGTCGAGACGACGCGGACGCGCCAATCCCGGAAAATGCGCCAGACCGCCTTCACGCTTGAGCCGCAGCACGCTGGCCGAGGTCAGCCTGGGAGGATGCGACACGCCGCTCATGGAAGAACCCCTACCCCTCGCCACGCCTCGCGTACCGCCTCGGCCTGCCGGCTCGACGATCCGAAGCGCCGCACGGCGTTATCAAGGGTCAGCTCGGCGAAAGGAACGAATTCACAATCACTGGCCAGTCGAGAGTCGATCAGGGTGTCGTACCAGATCGGCCCTACGCTCTCCCAGGCATACCCGCCCAGCGCCACGGCGGCAAGCTGATAGGCGCGGTTGGGAATCCCCGAATTGATATGGACACCGCCATGGTCGTCCTGCGTCTCGACGAAATCGTCCATATGACCCGGCTGCGGATCACGACCAAGCAGTGGATCGTCGTAAGCATTGCCAGGCTCTGCCATGGAGCGCAGCGCACGTCCTTTGACGCGATCGGTAAAAAGTCCTGCACCGATCAACCAGTCGGCCTCCGCCGCGCGTTGACGGTCGCGGTACTGCTTGGCCAGGCTGCCGAACACATCCGCCAGCGACTCGTTCAACGCACCGGACTGGTGGGAGTAGACAAGCGCTCCTTCGTACGCGATCACCCCATGGGAGAGCTCATGGGCAATGACGTCCACGGCGATGGTGAAGCGGTTGAACAGCTCGCCGTCGCCGTCGCCGAAGACCATCTGTCGACCGTCCCAGAAAGCGTTCTCATAGTTCTCGCCATAATGCACCGTGGCCACTAGCGCCATGCCACGATCATCGAGAGAGTGGCGTTGGAACACTTCCCAGAAGAGGCGATAGGTATCGCCCAGTCCATGGTAAGCCTCGTCGACAGCCGGATCGCCGCTATCCGCACTGCCCTCGGCCCGAACCAGTTCGCCCGGCAAGGTGCGCAACTGCTGCGCATCGTGCACGTAGCGAGCCGGCCGGCCGCGCACGGTACTGCCCGGCGGTAGCGTCGACACTGCGGCACGTGCCCGAAAGTGGGTGTCTTCATACAGCGTCCGACGCGCGCTTTCGCGCAGCCGAGGCGAGGCGGAGCCGGCGATGCGTTCGAGCAGGTAGGGGGGCAGAAAAGTCTGGGGGCCGGCAACGCAGGTCATCTTCGTCTCCCTTCGATTCAACGGACCCGCCCGTCGAGTCCGGCTGTTATTCCGTCAGGCTCGTCTCGCAGCGGAAGGTTCCCTCAATCGCCCCGTCTCTCCAGCAGCGCCTCCATGCGGGTCAACTGGTCGCGCAGCTGGCGCACGTCCTGACGCAGGCCATGCAATTCGGCGGCCTCTCCCTCCCCGCTATCCAGCTGCGCCTGGATGCTCTCCTTCTGCATCACGTCGAGTACGATGCCGATCATCATATTGAGAAAGATAAACGCATTGAGAAAGATGAAAGTGAGGAAGTAGATCCAGGCGTAGGGGTAGTGTTCCATGGTCGGATAGAGCACGGCGGTGGCCCAGCTCTCGAAGGTGGCGACCTGAAACAGCGTCAACATGGCCAGCGAGATGTTGCCCCACAGCTTCTCGTCGACGTTAGCGAACAGGAAACTGCCGATGGCGCCGTAGATATAGAAGATGATGAACATCAGCAGTGCCACGTAGCCCATCCGAGGGATCGACTTGAATAACGCCGCGATCAGCATGCGCAGCTCGGGAATCATCGATACCAGGCGCAGCACGCGGAAGATGCGCAGCAGCCGTGCCAGCAGCACCATCTCCGAGTCGTCCAGGGGAATCAGGCTGGCGGTGACGATGAGAAAGTCGAAGACGTTCCAGCCGCGCTTGAAGAAATCGCGCAGGCGTTGCTCCGCCGCCATCCGGATCAGTATCTCTATCAGAAAGAAGATAGTCACCGCCGTGTCGAGCAGTAACAGCCACTCCTGGAAAGGGCTGATCTCCTCCTCGTAGGTCTTGGCGCCGATCAGCAGGGCCGAGACGATGATGATAGCAATCACCGTCAGCTCGAAGCCCTTGTGTGCACGCAGCCGCTCAAAGCGGTCGCGCCAAGTCTCAAAAGTCGCACTCATGGGTACTCTCGAAAGCACTCTATACAATAAGACGAACCCGCCGGGGTCCTGAGCCTCATAGACGCCTGGGCGGCGTGATAGTAGCACGCGTGCGAAACGAGGGGGCATACCCAGTGAGGACAGACGCCTCACCTGACGTTACGGCAGCGAAACCTTTATTAACGCTCCCCACCTTGTCCTGTCTGTCGGGTGCTGCCTAACTTTCAAGTCATCACTCGCCACAGGAAAAGGAGTCCTGCCATGAGCGAACGGAAGCAGCCGCCTCAGGAACAAGCCCACCAGCCCGGCGCCGAGTACAAGATGGACCCCAAGCCGGAGTATATTCGCTCCAGCTACCGAGGTGTCGACAAGCTGAAGGACAAGGTGGCGATCATTACCGGCGGCGACAGCGGCATCGGCCGCGCGGTCGCGGTGCATTACGCTCGGGAGGGGGCCGACTGCACTATCGTCCACCTGGAGGAGGATACCGATGCCCGTGAAACGCAATCCCTGGTCGAGGCTGAGGGTCGGCGTTGCCTGATTCTCAAGGGAGACGTGGGCGATCCGTCGTTCTGCGACGAGATCGTCGACAAGACCTTGGCGGAGTTCGGCAAGCTCAACATCGTGGTGCATAATTCGGCCGAACAGCATGCCTGGGACGACATCACCGACATCCCCCCGGACCAGTTGCAGCGCACCTTCCAGACCAATGTCTTCAGTCACTTCTACCTGACCAAAGCGGCCCTGCCCCACATGAGTGAAGGCGACACCTTCATTTGCACGTCATCGATCAACGCCTTCAAGGGCAACCCTTCGCTGATTGACTATACCGCCACTAAAGGGGCGATCCAGGGACTGGTGCGGTCACTGGCCAAACCGCTGGCCGAAAAGGGAATACGAATCAATGCCGTGGCACCGGGGCCGGTGTGGACACCACTGATCCCGGCGAGCTTTCCCGCCGAGAAGGTGGAATCCTTCGGCGGTCAGGTGCCGATGGACCGTGCCGGCCAACCCTCCGAAATGGGCCCGGCCTACGTCTACCTGGCCTGCGAGGAGTCTTCCTACATGAGCGGCCAGACATTGCACCTGAATGGCGGCGTAGTGCTTAACACCTGATGGCGCCAACGGCGACGCGCCGCTCGCTACACGCCCGTGAAGCGAGCGGCGGCGGTCTGCGCTGGAGAGCGATAACGGCTCAGGTGGTCAACGGCACCGGGGCGAGCAGCCCCAGCAATTCCTGGGCATGGTGGGCAGCCTCGCGCCCCAGCGCGGTCATGTAGCCGCCGTCCGCCTGGGTCACGAGTCCCTTGGCATGCAGGCGCGCCGTGGCGGCGATCGCCCCCGGCGAGGCGTTGGAGTGCACCTTGATGCCCTCCTGATTGGTATCGAGGTTGAACAGGCAGAGCACGTTCAGCTCTTCGAGCAAGTCAGCGGTAAATTGCGCTTGGGACATGGCGACCTCCGATACGATGGCGTCCTTCGAAGGTAAGCCAGTTCACCTTTCTCAACCAGCGCGACCTTCGTCTTCGAGGTCGCCTTCGCGATAGCCCATGAGGTAAAGCACCGCATCGATGCCCAGCGTCGAGATCGATTGCCGTGCCTGGCTGCGTACCAGCGGTTTGGCACGAAAGGCGATACCCAGCCCGGCGGTAGCAAGCATCTTGAGATCGTTGGCCCCGTCGCCCACGGCGATGGTCTGCTCCATGGCCAGCCCTTCCCGTGCGGCGATCTCGCGCAGCAGATCGGCCTTGCGGCCGGCATCGAGAATCGGCTCGTGTACCTCGCCGGTCACCTTGCCGTTCTCGATCACCAGCTCATTGGCGTGGATCTCGTCGAAACCGAGCTTCTCTTGCAGGTGGCGGGCGAAATAGGTGAATCCTCCGGAAAGGATGACGGTACGATAACCCAGTCGCTTGAGATGCTTCATCAAGCGTTCGAGGCCATCCATCAGTGGCAGCTCATCGGCGATCGCGACGAGCACGGATTCGTCAAGGCCTTTGAGTTTTGCCATGCGTTCGCGAAAGCTCTGCTGGAAATCGAGTTCGCCGCGCATGGCCCGCTCGGTGACGGCCGCCACCTCCTCGTAGACCCCGTGCCGCCGCGCTAGCTCGTCGATCACTTCGGCCTGGATCAAGGTCGAATCCATGTCGAAGCAGACCAGACGACGATGGCGGCGCCAGATCGAATCCTCCTGAATCGCGATATCGACACCATGCATGGCACCCAGGGCCAAGGCCTTCTCGCGCAGACGGTCAAGGTCGATATCGTCACCGCGCAACCAGCATTCCACGCAGGAACCGAAAGGGGGCGCCCCGCCGTCCAGCGGCTCGCGCCCCGACAAGCGGTGGATCAGTTCCACGGTCAGGCCATGCTCGGCAGTAAGCGCTCCCACCTCGGCCAGAATACCGGCCGGCAGGTGTGGTGCCAGCAGAGTCAGGATCAGCCGCGGCTGGCTGGCCTGCGCGCTCCAGCGCTGGTAGTCCTCGGCGCCGACCTGGATGGCCTGCACGTCGAGCCCCAGACTGCCGCCGGCCTCGGCCAGCGCGCCTTCCAGGTCGCTGTCGCGGTCGAGCCCGACCAGGGCCTCGAGCGACACCATGCCGAAGGTCACGCTCTGGTTGATATCGAGCAGCCGTGCGCCGCTACGCGCCATGGCCTGACCCAGGCCGGCCAGTTGGCCGGGACGTGCCGCGCCGGTGGCGCGAATCAGCAGTCGACGTGTCATTCCCCACTCTCCAGCCGATCGACCTTTTGCAGGCCGCGGGGCAGCTTGCTGCCTCGGCGGCCGCGTTCACCGCGATAATAATCCAGATCGGCATCCTTGAGGGTAAGGTGACGCTTGCCGGCATGAATAACCAACGATGCTCCGGCAGGCAGCACGACGAAATCGCGCATCAGCTCCTCGCGCCGGGCCGCCCGGGTACCGGGAATATCGATCATCTTGTTACCCTTGCCCTTGGCCATCTCCGGCAGTTGTTCCAGCGGGAAGACCAGCAGACGCCCTTCGTTGGAAACGGCTGCCACCCATGGATCTTCGCCCTCCGGCACCCGGGCCGGTGCCATCACCCGGCAGCCCTTGGGTACCGAAAGGACCGCCTTGCCCGACTTGTTCTTGCCGATCAGCTCCTCGAGACGCGCAACGAAACCATACCCGCCGTCACTGGCGAGCAGATAGCGCGAATCCGGCGGCGCCAGCATCAGCCCCGCCATATGAGCGCCGGCCACCACATTGGCCCGCCCGGTGACCGGCTCGCCCTGGCTACGTGCGCTGGGCAGGTTATGGGCGGTCAGCGTATAGGCGCGTCCGGTATCGTCGAGCAACACCAGCGGCTGATTGGTCTTGCCTCGGGCAGCCAGTGCGAAACGATCGCCGGACTTGTAGGAGAGCCCTTCCGGGTCGATGTCATGCCCCTTGGCGGCGCGGATCCAGCCCTTCTCGGAGAGCACCACGGTGATGGGGTCGGCGCCGACCAGCTCGACCTCGGAGAGCGCCTTGGCCTCCTTGCGCTCGACGATCGGCGAACGACGCTCGTCGCCGTGCTCGCGGGCCGCCTCGCGCAGTTCCTCTTCGATCAGGTCGGTGAGCTTGGCCTCGCTGCCGAGCAGTTCCTTGAGGCGCTTGCGCTCGGCCTCGAGCGCGTCCTGCTCCCCGCGGATTTTCATCTCCTCGAGCTTGGCCAGGTGACGCAGGCGTAGCTCCAGAATCGCCTCGGCCTGGCGATCGGAGAGGCCGAAGGCCGCCATCAGCGCGCTCTTGGGCTCGTCCTCCTCGCGAATGATGCGGATCACCTCGTCGATGTTGAGGTAGGCGACGAGCAGGCCTTCGAGGATATGCAGGCGATCCTCGACCTTTCCCAGACGATGCTCCAGGCGCCGGCGCACGGTCTTGCGGCGGAAGGTGAGCCATTCGCCCAACAGGTCCGGCAGCGGCATCACCCGCGGACGACCGTCGAGACCGATCAGGTTGAGGTTGACGCGGATGTTCTTCTCGAGGTCGGTGGTGGCAAATAGATGCGCCATCATCGCCTCGATGTCGACGCGATTGGAACGCGGCTCGATCACCAACCGGGTCGGCTCTTCGTGGGTCGACTCGTCGCGCAAATCGTCCACCATCGGCAGCTTCTTGGCCTGCATCTGGGCAGCGATCTGCTCCAGCACCTTGGCCCCGCTGACCTGATAGGGCAGCGCGGTGACCACCACCTTGCCCTCCTCCATGGTGTAGCGGGCACGCAGCTTCACCGAGCCGCGGCCGCTCTCGTAGAGTTTTCGCAGGTCGTCACGAGAGGTAATAATCTCCGCCGCGGTGGGGAAGTCCGGTGCCGGCAGATGTTCGACCAGATCGGCGGTGGTGGCCTCGGGATGGCGCAGCAGGTGGCAGGTGGCCTCGACCACTTCGTGCACGTTGTGCGGCGGAATGTCGGTGGCCATGCCCACGGCGATGCCGGTGCCGCCGTTGAGCAGCACGTGAGGCAGGCGCGCCGGCAGCACCACCGGCTCGTTCATGGTGCCGTCGAAGTTGGGTGTCCAGTCGACGGTGCCCTGGCCCAGCTCGGCGAGCAGCACCTCGGCGAACTTGGAGAGCCTCGCCTCGGTATAGCGCATCGCCGCGAACGACTTGGGATCGTCGGGGCTGCCCCAGTTGCCTTGGCCGTCGACCAGCGGATAGCGATAGCTGAACGGCTGGGCCATCAGCACCATCGCCTCATAGCAGGCGCTATCACCGTGGGGGTGGAACTTGCCCAGCACGTCGCCGACGGTGCGCGCCGATTTCTTGTACTTGGCGCTGGCGTTCAGCGCCAGTTCGCGCATGGCGTAGACGATACGCCGCTGCACCGGCTTCATGCCGTCGCCGATGTGGGGCAGCGCCCGGTCGAGGATGACGTACATCGAGTAGTCGAGGTACGCCTTCTCGGTGTATTCGCGCAGCGAGAGGCGCTCGACGTCGCCCTCCGCCACCTGGATATCCATGGTCATACGATATGCCCTTGGTCAGGGTTCAATGTCTCTCGTTCCCGCCGCGGCTATCCCGGCGGCAGACGCCGATAAGCCCTACTCCGTCTTCCCCGTACACTGCGGAGCCGCTTCGAGCGAAGGCCAGGGTAGGCAGCCGCTGCGCGACAAAGCGGAGTTTACATCTTGTAAATGAGCATTTGGCGCGCAGCGGCTAACACCGCCTGGCCGAGCGCAGAAAGGCTCATTCATTCAGACTTCGATATCCGCCAGGTTGCCGTAATCTTCGAGCCAGCTCTTGCGGTCCGACGCGCGCTTCTTGGCCAGCAGCATGTCCATCATCTCCATGGTACCGTCGCCAACCTCCCGGGTGAGCTGCACCAGGCGGCGGGTCTCCGGCGCCATGGTGGTCTCGCGCAGCTGCAGTGGGCTCATCTCGCCGAGGCCCTTGAAGCGCTGCACATTGGGCGTGCCGCGCTTGCCCTCGAGGCGGCGCAGGATCGCCGCCTTCTCGCTCTCGTCCAGGGCGTAGTGCACCTCCTTGCCGAGGTCGATGCGGTAGAGCGGCGGCATGGCGACGTAGACGTGGCCGGCGTCCACCAGGGTCGGGAAGTGGCGTACGAACAGCGCGCACAGCAGCGTGGCGATGTGCAAGCCGTCGGAGTCGGCATCGGCGAGGATGCAGATCTTGTGGTAGCGCAGCTTGGAGAGGTCGTCGCTGCCCGGGTCCATGCCCACTGCCACGGCGATGTCGTGGACCTCCTGGGAACCGTAGATGTCGTGGCTGTCGACCTCCCAAGTGTTGAGGATCTTGCCGCGCAGCGGCAGGATCGCCTGGGTCTCGCGGTTGCGCGCCTGCTTGGCGCTGCCACCGGCGGAGTCGCCCTCCACCAGGAACAGCTCGCTCTGGGCCGGATCCTGGCCGGAGCAGTCGGCCAGCTTACCGGGCAGTGCGGGGCCGGCGGTGACCTTCTTGCGCGCCACTTTCTTGGCACTCTTCTGACGCCGCTGGGCAGCGCTGATCACCAGATCGGCCAGCGCTTCGGCCTGGTCGACGTGATGATTGAGCCACAGCGAGAAGGCGTCCTTCACCACGCTAGAGACGAAGGCCGCCACGGTGCGCGAGGAGAGACGCTCCTTGGTCTGGCCGGCGAATTGCGGGTCGAGCATCTTCACCGAGAGCACGTAGGCGACACGCTCCCACAGGTCTTCAGGGGTCAGCTTGACGCCCCGCGGCAACAGACTGCGGTATTCGCAGAATTCGCGCAGCGCCTCGAGCAGGCCCGAGCGCAAGCCGTTGACGTGGGTACCGCCCTGGGGGGTAGGAATCAGGTTGACATAACTCTCCATCACCGTTTCGCCGCCTTCGGGAAGCCACTGCACCGCCCAATCCACGGCCTGCTCGTCATCGGCGAAATGCCCCACCAACGGTGAGGCGGGCAGCACCTCGAAACCGTCGGTGGCCTGGGCCAGGTAGTCGCGCAGGCCGTCCTCGTACTGCCAGACGCTTTCGGCACCGTCGGCTTCCACCAGAGTGACTTTGAGTCCCGGGCAGAGCACCGCCTTGGCCCGCAGCAAGTGCTTGAGCCGGCCCATGGCCAGCCTGGGGCTGTCGAAGTAGGACTCATCGGGCCAGAAGCGCACCAAGGTGCCGGTGGTACGCTTGGCCACGCTGCCGGTCACGGCGAGCTCGGATACCTTGTCGCCGTGTTCGAAGGCCATCGCGTGGCGGGCACCGTCGCGCGACACCTCGACCTCGAGGCGCCGCGACAGGGCGTTGACCACCGATACCCCGACGCCATGCAGACCACCGGAAAAGCGGTAGCTGGACTGAGAAAACTTGCCCCCGGCATGAAGCCGGGTGAGGATCAGCTCGATGCCGGAAACCCCGTGCTCGGGATGAATATCGATCGGCATGCCGCGACCGTCGTCGGCGACCTCGATGCCGCCGTCCGAAAGCAGGCGCACGGTGACCTCTCGTGCATGGCCCGCCAGCGCTTCGTCGACGCTGTTGTCGATGACTTCCTGGGCCAGGTGATTGGGGCGGGTAGTGTCGGTATACATGCCGGGGCGCTTGCGCACCGGGTCAAGGCCGGAGAGGACTTCGATCGAGCTGGCGCTGTATTGTGTCATGCGTGTTCCGTAACCGTTACAGATTCAGTGGCGCTTCCCGCGATTCGCTTGCCTCTTCCCTGCGGTCATTCCCCAGTCCTGCTTCCGCCAGGCTGGGCAGTCACTGCACCGATGGCCCCGCCATCAGACGATGCCCACCATGGGCGAAGACCGCAGACAAATAGCTCGCCAGCGGGCTGAAGACATGATCGCCACCCGGATGAATGACGGTCCTGGCGCCACGATAGAGCGCGAAAGCGTCGGCCGGGTCCAGGGTTTCATCGGCGGAGCCCAGCAGCAGCAGATAGCGCTCGGGAACCACGACCTGCGGCGTCAGGGCATCCAGCTCCTCGCGGTGAGCCGTCTCGACGGTGAAGCGTTCGCCGGTGTGCTCGTTGACGAATGCCTCGCCGATCCACTCGGAGACCAGCCGCACCGGCCGCACCGCCGGGTTGATCAAGGCCGCCGGAAGGTCGTGGCGCTCGGCCAGGCAAGTCGCCAGGAAGCCGCCCATTGAACTGCCGACCAGCAAGGGACGGGGGCCCAGCTTCGCCAGCAGCGATTCCGCCAGCCGCAGGGCCGCCAGCGGCCGGTGTGGCAGTTGGGGCGTCTCGCAGGGCAGTGCCAGCGTCTTGCAGGCATCACGCATCAACGCCGACTTGGGCGAACCGTAGCCGCTATTGAAACCATGCAGGTAGAGTACCCCGCTGGTTTGCCGCGCTGACAGTGGCGCGGTCAGCATACCCAGGTCACTGTATACATTACCAGCGCTTCTCTTGCATCAACGATCGCTCTCTTTTTCCATTCTCCATACCGCCTCGATCAATGCCCGGGTGGAGGCATCCATGGCCTCGTGGCCACGATGTTCGGCCAGGATGCGCTCGGTTTCGCCGGCGATCTGCTTGCCCAGTTCCACGCCCCACTGATCGAAGGAGTTGATGCCCCAGATGGTGGCCTGGACGAACACCTTATGTTCGTAGAGCGCGATCAGCGCCCCCAGTGTCGCAGGCGTCAGGCGGTCGAGCAGCAGCGTAGTGGTGGGCTGGTTGCCCCGGTAGCGCTTGTGGCCCGGCCGCTCACCAGGCTCGTCGATGGCATCGTCACCGAGCATCAGCAGGCGCGACTGAGCGAAGCAGTTGGCCAGGGTCAGCCGATGCTGGGCCTTGAGATGATCCCGGGTCGCCGCGTCTTCTACGTCGTCGTAGCGCCTCAGCGGAGCGATGAAGTCGCACACGACCGGCTGCGTTCCTTGATGCAGGAGCTGGTAGAAGGCGTGCTGGGCGTTGGGGCCGAGCTGCCCCCACAGCACCGGACAAGTCGAATAGCTCACCTGATGCCCATCGTGGGTCGCCGACTTGCCGTTGGATTCCATCTCGAGCTGCTCGAGGTAGGCGGCGAAGTACTCCAGGCGCCCATCGTAAGGCAGGATCGAGTGGGCGCGAATGTCGAGGAAATTGACATTCCAGATGCCTGCCAGCGCCAGCAATACCGGCAGGTTGTCACCCAGTGCCGCCTGCTCGAAGTGGCGATCCATGGCGTGGGCGCCGGCCAGCAGGTCGCGGAAGTGCGCCATGCCGATGACCAGCGCGATGGGCAGGCCAATCCCGCCCCACAACGAATAGCGACCGCCAACCCACTCCCAGAACAACAGCTGGTTGGATTCGGCGATGCCCCATTCGCTCATCTTGTCGGGCTTGGCGGACACGCCGATGAAGTGCTGTCGCATCACCATCTCTTCGTCGACGCCTTGGATGCCGTCCTCCACCAGCCGCGCCAACAGCCAGTCCCGAGCGGTACGGGCGTTCGACAACGTATCGATGGTGGTGAACGACTTCGATGAAATGACGAACAACGTGGTCTCGGGATTGAAACGGGCGAGGTAGTCGACAAGCTGGGAGCCGTCCATGGTGGAGGCGAAATGCACGTCGACATGGTGGGCATCGCGAGGACGGCAGTCGGCCAGGGCGTGGGTCACCATCAGCGGGCCAAGGTCGGAACCCCCGACCCCCAGGTTGACCACGTCGTGAATCGGCCTGCCGGTGGCGCCGCGCCACTGACGGGTGTGGAAGCGCTCGACCATGGTGGCCATGCGATCCAAGGTCTCATGAACACCGGGTACCACATCCTCACCGTCAACCACCAGCGAAGCCTCCGGCGGTAGTCGCAGCGCGGTATGCAACGCCGGGCGATCCTCGCTGACGTTGACATGCTCTCCACTCAGCAGCGCCCGGATGCCTTCCGGCACGCCTGCCTCGCGGGCCAATGACAACAGCAGCTCCAGCGTCTGGCCATTCCAGCGCTGCTTCGACAGATCGAGCGTCAGTCCCGCCGCCTGGCGCGTAAAGACCTCGCCTCGCGAAGCGTCCGTGAACAGCTCGCGCAAGTGACGGCGGCGCATCTCCTCGGCATGCTCCGCCAACCGCGTCCAGGCGGCCGATCGGTCGATGGTGGCTTGGTTCATGGCAATCCTCCTTGACATCGTTTCGCAAAGCGATCACTTCGGCGCCGACCCTACGGCACCGGGCGGGCTTTCCATCGCCTCACAGGCTAGCCTTGTTGCCGCCTGTAAATCTACATTTAACGTTTGTCATCGCCATAGCGTGGCTCCCGGCCGGGGCTTAGTCGTGCAGCCATGGGCCAGCCGGCGTAGAATGCGGGCCTGCCCCCATGCAACCGGTCCTATTCATGAGTGACGCATCTTATCGCGACGCGATCTTCACCACACCCCTGGACAAGGTGGCGCGCTTCTCCTTCGACGAGCGGGTGGTGGCCTGCTTCCCCGACATGATCCGCCGCTCCGTACCGGGCTACGGCCAGATTCTCGGCATGCTGGGGCTGATTGCCGCCCGTCACCTGCGCCATGGCGCCCATGTCTATGACTTGGGGTGTTCGCTGGGGGCCGCCAGCTTGGCCCTCGCCGGCCAACTCCCCGAGGACGCCTTCCGCCTCACCGCGGTGGACATATCGCCGGCCATGGTTGGCCGCGCTCGTGAAACCCTTGCCGCGGAATGTCCGCAGCATGCCATCGAAGTCATCGAAGGGGATATCCGCACCCTGGACTATGTGCCGTCGGGCATGGTGATCCTCAATTTTACGTTGCAATTCCTGCCGCCGGAGGACCGCGAAGCCCTGCTGGCCCGCCTCCATGCCGCACTGGAGCCAGGCGGTGTTCTGGTGCTCTCGGAGAAGGTGGTCGACCCCGACGAACGCGATAACGCCTGGCGGGTGGAGCGCTACCATGACTTCAAGCGAGCCAACGGCTATAGCGAGCTCGAGATCAGCCAGAAGCGCACCGCGTTGGAGAACGTGCTGGTACCGGATACCCTCGAGGCGCACCATGCACGGCTCGCCCGCGCCGGATTCACGCGCTCGCTGACTTGGTTCCAGTACCTGAACTTTGCCTCGCTGATCGCATTCAAGGAGGCCTGACGTGGCGATTCCCGTCGAGCAACGCCCACTCTATCGCGCCTTCGTCGATCAGGGGCTGGACAGCTGGCTGGCCCGTTTGCCGGCACAACTGACCCGCGGGCTCGACCGCAAGCGCTACGGCGACCTGCCCGCCTGGGAGAAGGCGGTGATCAAGCTGCCTGCCCTGCCCAAGGCACGCGACGTGCAACTGGATGCCGGTACCGTAACGGTCGATTGCCAGCTCGACGACAGCCAGCGCCGCCAGTGCGAGAATCTGCTGCGCAAGCTGATGCCGTGGCGCAAGGGTCCCTACCGTCTCGCCGGTATCCACATCGATACCGAATGGCGCTCCGACTGGAAGTGGCAGCGGGTCGCTCCGCATCTGGCCCCGCTGACGGGCCGGCGGGTGCTCGACGTGGGCGGCGGCAGTGGCTACCACGGCTGGCGCATGGCCGGCGAGGGGGCCGCCTTCGTGCTGGTGATCGATCCCTCGCCGCGCTTTTACTACCAGTTCCAGGCGCTGCGCCATTTCATCGGCGATGCCGATGGCTGGCGCACCCATTTCCTGCCGGTCGGCATCGAGGATGTGCCGGAACGGCTCGCCTTCTTCGATACGGTGTTCTCCATGGGCGTGCTCTACCACCGGCCTTCGCCGCTGGAGCATCTGCTGCAGTTGAAGGATGCCCTGCGCCCTGGCGGCGAACTGGTGCTGGAAACGCTGGTGGTGGAAGGCGACGAAGCTACCGTGCTGCTGCCCGGCGAGCGCTACGCCGCCATGCCCAACGTCTATTTCCTGCCCTCGTCCAAGGCGCTGTGTCAGTGGCTCGAACGCTGTGGTTTCGATAACGTGCGCGTGGTGGATGAAGCGCATACCTCACTGGATGAACAGCGCTCGACCGAATGGATGACCTTCCAATCGCTGGCCGATTTTCTTGATCCAAGCGACCCGACGCGCACCCGGGAAGGGTATCCCGCGCCGCGCCGGGCCGTGATAATGGCTGAACGCCCCACCTAGATGCCAAAGGGATAGGTGTCGGGCACCTCCTCCGGCCGCCACAGTTCGCCCTTGTCGAACGGCTCCACGGCGCGGGTCTCATCGACATGGAAAACGGCATCGAACTGCCGGGCCATCGATGCCTGGAAGTAATGGCTGATGCGTTCCGACTCGGGGCGGTAGATCACACCGATGGCACGCTCCCACAGCGGCTCATGCAGCGGCGCGGCACGCTCACCGAGCGGCAGATAGAAATCGCCGATGCCGCTGTCATGAAACAGCCGCTCGATGCTGCCGTCCATGGATGGCCTGACCCTGCGATGCTCCACCGGGCCATCCCAGTCGCGGGCGGCCGAGACGAAGCCGGTATGCGTGGTAAAGCCCACCAGCAACGCCTGATCGGCACCGAAACGATGGCGCACCAGTTGGCCGACGTTGTGCTGCCCGCGATGCCACCCCATGTCGGTGAAGGCGGCATCGCCCAAGTGCGAGTTATGCGCCCACACCACCATCTTGCCCTGACCGCCCTGGCGACGCAGGTGTTCGCGCAGCTCGGCGATGATGTCGGTCATGTGCTCGTCGCGCAGATTCCAGGTATCCACTCGCGAGCCGAACATGGCGCGATAGTAGCGCTCGGCATTGACCACCACGCGCGCATTCTGCTCGGCGAAGAATTGTTCATCCTGCGAGCGACGGCCATCTTCATGCAGGTAACCGGTCGACTTCTCGAGCAAATCAGCGAGCAGACGCACGGCGGCCTCCTCGCAGATGCGGCTCAGACCGAAAGCGGCATCGTGCCCGTAGCGGACCGGGTCGCCGCCATGGTCGAGGCAGCTGTAACCCTCGCGGGCAAGCCGCGCCTGTTCGGGGTCGATGCCCTCGAGATACTCGATCACCGCCTCCGCCGAGCGGTGCAGGCTGTAGAGATCCAGGCCATGGAAGCCAACCTGATGCTCGGCAGGCAGGTTCGCATTGTGCTCCTTGAGCCAGCCGATGAAGTCACGCACCTCGGTGTTGCGCCACATCCACTGGGGAAAACGCTGGAAGTCGTCGAAAGCCGTTTTCAATGAATCGTCGCCTTCGCCGCGCGCATAGCGATTTAGCCGTAGCGCATCGGGCCAGTCGGCCTCCACGATGACCGCCTCGAAGCCCTTCTCGCGGATCAGGCGCCGGGTGATCTCGGCGCGCATGCGGTAGAACTCGGCGGTGCCGTGGGACGCCTCGCCGAGCAGCACCAGTGAGCGCTCCCCCACCTGCTCCAGCAGGCCATCGTAATCGATACTGCGACCGGCGAGCGACGTGGCATTGTCGCGAATGTAATCCCGGGGAGTCGTCATATCGCACCTCCTCCATGAAGGCCTGTGACTACACCCAGAACTTTAGGAAGCGCTCCCGCTTACGCTCAAGGAGAAGGCTACCTTCTCAATATCACCAGCCAGCGCCCCAGGTTCAGAATGCTCGCAAGCGAGGCCGCCACGTAGGTAAAGGCGCAGGCGGCCAGCACGTGGCGCGCGCCGGGCATGTCGTAGGGGGGCACGTACTCCTTGAGCAGCGGCAGGGCGCGCTGAAAGCTGGCATCGAACTCCACCGGCAGGGTAACCAGATGAACCAGCGCCGCCGTGCCGAAGCTGATCACCGCGGCCGCGATCACGATCGCCAGGCCACCCGGCAGGCGCGTCAGCACGAACAGGAAGGGGGCCGCCATCATCAGCAGGGCGCCGAGTTTTTCGGCCCGCTGCGCCACGCCGACCATGCGCGCCCGGGCGATCAGCGGTGCGTACCCTTCGTGATGCTGGATCGCATGGCCCACTTCGTGGGCTGCGACCGTTACCGCGGTCAGTGAACGCCCCTCGTAGTGCTCACGGGAGAGGCGCACCCGCCGCGTCTCGGGGTCGTAATGGTCGCCCTGCTCCGTCAACTCCACCTTGACCCCTTCGATGCCGAGACGGCGCAGGAGGTGGTCGGCCAGCTCGGCGCCGGTGCCGGGATAGTCGTCGCGCCCCCGGGAATGGCGTGCCAGTACCCAGCGCGCCCAGACGTTGGGCAACAGGAAGAGGACCAGCAACAGGGCGATCAGCAGCACGATCATGGGCGTAGAAACTCGGTACGTTGTCACGATTGAGACCAGCGTACCCGTTCCTGGTTCGGATTGTCGCGAAAAGGAGACTTGACGCCGCACTTTGCATAAACAATAATTATTCTCGTTTGATACAGCAACCCATTCAGGCCAATACCATGTGCGCAAACTCCCCCGACCCGACTACGGCCCGCGCGCAGGCCGCCACGCCGCACGAGCGTTCGCGCAAACCCGGCATTGTCGAGAGCAGCGCGCTGCTCGACGAGCAGGGCCAATTGGTCATCGAGCACCGCGGCAAGCGCTACCAACTGCGCGAGACCCGCAACGGCAAGCTGATACTGACCTCATAATCCCGACGAAAAGAACGCCAGCCAGGTAGCCCGCGCCACCCAGCCAGCCGCTCATCGCCTGATACGATAAGGGAACTTCAGGAACATGAAGCGAGCAACGAGCTGCACCGGCGCCCTGGCGCTGATATTGCTGTCACCGGTGGGCCTGGCCCAAACGCCTGCCGACGAGCCTGCCGCGACGCCCGAACTGGCGCCGCTGTTGGTCACCGGCACGCGAACTCCCACCGACACCTTCTTCGCCCCGCTGATCGTCGACGTGATCGACCGACACGACCCGACACTCGCCACCGCCTCACGGGTCGAGGACATCCTCGCCGACCAGCCCGGCCTTCACGTTGCCGGCCAAGGTCGGCGCAACGGCCAGACCCTGAGCCTGCGCGGCTTCGGCAGGAACGGCGTGCTGGTACGCCTCGACGGCGTACGGCAGGACATCGACACCGGCCACATCGGCAACTTCTTCGTTGACCCGGCACTGCTGCGCGAGGTACAGATCGCCCACGGCGCGCTCTCAAGCCTCTACGGCAGCAACGCCATGGGCGGCGTGATCAGCTTCGAGACGGTCGATGCCGAGGACCTGCTACGCCCCGGCGAGACGAGCGGTGCACGGCTCTCGCTGCGTGGCGCCTCCGCCAGCGACGAGCTAGGCGCCACGCTGAGCCTGTTCGGCAAGCACAGCTTGGCTGACGGCAGCAGCCTCGACGGTCTGGTCGCCATCGGGCGCAGCGAATCCGGCGACATCCGACGGGCCGGCGGCCAAACCACGCCGGAGGACGCCAGCCTGAACAGCCTGCTGGCCAAAGGAGCCTGGCAACTCAGCGACGACCACCGCCTCTTCACCCAGTGGCTGCACTATCGTGAAGACGCCAGCCAGCCGCCCAACCCGCAACAGCTTGTGGTCGAGGATGGGGACCTGCGCGATCGGACCACTACCAGCGACAATCTGCAGCTGGGCCATCGCTGGTCGCCGGGGCCGCTCACCCAACTCGACACTCGCCTGACCCTGAGCCGCCAGGATATCGAAGAGCCCGCGGCGGAGCGCACCTTGGAGCGCTTGGGCGTGCAGAGCGACGGTTATCATCGGCGGGATCACGGTTGGCTGTCGCAGACCCTGGCCTTCGGCGCCGAGGCGAGCCGTGCCACCCAGCGCCCGGGTGGCACGGCGTCAGGTTTCCCCGATGCCAACATCGACAATGTCGCGTTCTATCTCGACGACACCCTCACCCTCGGCCGCTATCTCGGTCAGGGCGGCGCCGGCGAGTTCGACCTCGGCCTAGGTGCCCGCCACGATAGCTACCGCGCCGAGGACGCCGAAGGCCGCGAAAGCGACAAGAGCCACCTTTCCCCGCGCCTGCGCGTGGCCTGGCGCCCCACTCGGAAGTTGATGTTCTACAGCGGTTACGCCGAGTCCTTCCGCGCCCCCACGCTCTCGGAGCTTTATGCCGACGAACGCCACTTCGGCGGCTTCTGCATGGGTCCCTTCGTCTGCGTTCCCGACAACTTCTGGGTGCCCAACCCCAACCTGCAGCCGGAAACCAGCAAGAGCTGGGAGAGCGGCCTGTCCTGGCGCTTTGGCGACTGGGAGCTGCGCGCCAGCTACTTCGATACCCGGGCCGAAGACTTCATCGACACTGAAGTCGACCTCTTTGCGGGGACCACTCGGGCCGTTAACGTCAATCGCGCCCAACTGTGGGGCTACGACGCGCGCCTCGGCTGGTCGCCTTCGGATGCTTCCGTCATGGCCTTCGTCGGTCTCGCCGAGGTCAGCGGACGCGACCGCGACAGCGGCGAGCCGCTAGGTAGCCTGACCCCGCTGGAAGCGCTGACCGGCCTCGACTATCACCTCGCCCACACGAACCTGGTCCTGGGATGGCGCGGCCGCTTCGCGCGATCCTTCG
The DNA here is from genome assembly GCF_008297955.1 of Billgrantia pellis. Classification (GTDB taxonomy): domain Bacteria; phylum Pseudomonadota; class Gammaproteobacteria; order Pseudomonadales; family Halomonadaceae; genus Halomonas; species Halomonas pellis. Next base: position 132,911 of record NZ_VTPY01000003.1, read on the forward strand.
ATGAACGCACAAGCGACGAGAAACCGCTGCCCGGCTACGGCCTGCACGACGTACAGCTGGCCTGGCAGCTCACGCCCATGCTCAGCGCATCGCTCAAGCTGCGCAATATCGCCGACAAGGAGTGGTATCGCCCCGACGGCAGCCTCGGCGACGGTCGCAGCCTGCTTGCCAACCTCAGTCTGCAGTGGTGAAGGAGTGCTTCATGGACGCAATGACACAGACCCGCCAAGCCATTCTCGACGCCCTCGAGGCCACCCGTGCCGTCACCCCCCACTTACCCGCGCGGGACATCGCCCAGCGCCTCGGCATCAGCGAGGGCGAGCTACAGGCCGCACGGCTCGGCCGCGACGTGCTAACGCTGCCGCTGTCGCCCCATGCCCTGGCCAAGCACTTCCAGCGCTTGGGCGAAGTCAAGGCACTGACCCGCTCGCGTCATGCCGTACTCGAGCAGCATGGCCGGTATCCGGCGCTGCGCGGCTCGGAGCAGGCCGGCCTGCTGCTCGACCCGGGTGGACTCGACCTGCGCCTGCATCTGGCCCAGTGGCACTGGGCCTGTCTGATTCGCGACCGGCTGCCACGCGAGGACGGTGCAATGCTGCAGCGTCTGAGCTTGCAGGTCTTCAACCGTCATGGCATTGCCTTGCACAAGGTCTTCTCGCTGGCGGACGAAGCTCCCGAGGCATGGCAAGCGCTGGAAGCGCTGGGGATCCCGAGCGCGCCAGCCTTTACCCAGTTCGTCGAACCGCCGCCGCGGCCTCTGCCGCAACTCCCCACCCTCGCCGACGAGTGGGCGCGCATGAGCGACGTGCATCAGTTCCTCGGTCTGCTGCGCCGCCATGCGCTGCGCCGTCACGAAGCCAACGCGCTGATGGAGGGACGCTTCACGCGAGCGCTTTCTCCCGCGGCCTGCGCTCAGGCCCTGCACCGGGCCGCCGAGAGCGAACTGCCGCTGATGCTGTTCGTGGCCAGTCCCGGCTGCGTGCAGATCCGCACCGGCCGCATTCCCGCGCCCCAGCGCATGCGAGGCTGGCTCAACCTGTTCGACGACGACTTCACCCTGCACCTGTACGATGCCGGCATCGTCACGGCCTGGCAGGTGAACAAGCCCAACCGCGACGGCGGCGTTACCAGCCTGGAAGCCTTCGACGCTCAGGGCGGGCTGGTGCTCCAGATTTACGCCGAGCGCCGGGAGGGCCAAATCGAAAATGAGGAGTGGCGACGGCTGTTGGACGGTCTGGATGCTCGGGAGGTTGCGGCATGAATCCGGTTCGTCACCTGCGCCTGGCCATGTTGCTGGTGGCCTGCCTGTGGCCGGGGTGGCAGGCGGTGCTAGCCGACTCGGCCCCCCGCACCGTGGTCATCGGCAGCGATATCGCCGAGATCATGGCCGCCATCGGTGCACTGGAAGGTGTGGTGGGACGCGACGATACCAGCCAGTATCCCGCGGCAGTCGCCGCCCTACCCTCGGTGGGCTATCTACGTCACCTGGCGGCGGAAGGGACATTGTCCCTGGCCCCCGAGCGCGTGATCGCCGCCTCGGCGGCCGGGCCTCGGGAGGTGCTTGCGCAGCTTGAAGTCGCCGGCGTCGAAGTCGTGCGCATCGAACAAGGCGCCAGCCTCGCGGCGTTGCCCGACAAGATTCGGGCCGTGGCCCGAGCCGTCGAGCGCGAGCGTGCCGGCGCAGCGCTGGCGGCCAACATCGAGGCGGATCTCGCACGCCTCGAGGAACGGCGCAACGCCACCCAGACAGTCGCGCCGCGCGCCATGTTCCTGCTCAGCCACAGCGGCATGACCCCCATGGCGGCGGGCCGGGATACCGCGGGCCAGGCGGTCATCGAGGCCGCCGGCGGGCACAACGCCTTCGAGCGGTTCGGCGGCTATAAAGCGGTGGGCGCCGAGGCGCTGGTGGCCCGTTCGCCGGAAGTCGTGATCGCCACCCGCGGCGGTCTCGAAGGCGTCGGCGGTCCGGCCCGGTTATGGCAACTGCCCGGACTCGCCCTGACTCCCGCAGGGCGCGAACACGCCCTGATCGTGTGCGACGACCAGGCCCTGCTCGGCTTCGGACCACGCACCCCGACCGCGCTGATGGCGCTCCACCACGCCCTGCACGGGGCGCCGAAGGGCAGCGATGATGTCGGTGAAGCCTGCGGAAGGGTCGCTTATGATCCGTAGCCCTGCCTCTCCTCTCCGCTGGCGTTCCCGGAACGAAGGTGGACTGGCACGTCCCCCCGCCACGGTGCTGGCCGCGCTGACCCTGATCACGCTGCTGGCGCTGCTGATCGCCGCCATGAGCGGGAGCATCGGGCTATCGCCCAAGGTGCTGCTCGGCGACTGGCCCTCGCCCCTCGCCTGGCAGGTGTGGTGGCAGCTGCGCCTGCCGCGGCTGGTTCTGGCCGCTCTCGTCGGCGCCATGCTGGCAGGCAGCGGTGCGGCCATGCAGGGACTGTTCCGCAATCCGCTGGCCGATCCCACCCTGCTGGGCCTGGCCAGCGGCGCGGGGCTCGCGGTGGCGCTGTGGGTCGTACTGCTGGAGGGCGCCGCCGGCACTTTAGGGCTGTACGGTCAGTTCCTGGCCGGCTTTCTCGGCGCACTGGGCGTGTGTGTCCTGGTGTTCGCGCTGGGCGAGCGACAGCGCGACCAGGAGGCACTGTTCACTCTGCTGTTGGCGGGCCTGGCGATCAATACCTTAGCCGGTGCGCTCGGCGGCGTTCTCGCTTTCATCGCCAGCGACGAGCAGCTTCGTCAACTGAGCCTGTGGGGCATGGGCAGCCTATCGCATGCGCTCTGGAGCGCAGCACTCGGCGCCCTGATCGGCATTCCGCCGGCGCTCTGGTGGCTGCTACGCAGCGCCCCGGGGCTCGATCTGCTGCAACTCGGCGAACTGACCGCCCACGGCGCGGGGCTCGATGCCCCGAGACTCAAACGCCGCGTGGTACTGGCCACGGCGCTGGGTGTCGGGCTGTGCGTGGCGCTTGCCGGCATTATCGGCTTCCTTGGCCTGCTCGTGCCGCACTGCCTGCGCCTATGGCTGGGACCGGGACATCGGCTGCTGCTGCCCGCCTCGATGCTGAGTGGCGCGCTGTTGCTGATTGTGGCGGATACGCTGGCCCGCACCCTGGCGAGTCCCGCCGAGATACCGGTGGGGCTGATCACCAGCCTGCTCGGCGGCCCCTACTTCCTGTGGCTGCTGCTCAAGCGGAGGATGCCGTGCTGACCCTGTACAACGTCGGCGTCACCGCGCCCCCCGCGTTCGTGCCCATCAGCGACCGATTGCCGCCTGGCGAGTTGCTCGCCATCGTCGGCCCCAACGGAGCCGGCAAGAGTACGTTGCTCACGCTGCTGTCGGGATACCGTCGACCGGATCGTGGCAGCGTCTGCCTGGACGGTATGCCGCTACATGGCTGGAACGCTCGACAGCTGGCCCGGCGCCGTGCCCTGGTGGCGCAGAAACTCACCCTCGGCTTCGATTGGCCGGTACGCGATTTGGTGGCCCTGGGCAGCACTGCCTCACCGGACGACGTCGAGGCAGTGCTGTCGATGCTCGACCTGCAACCGCTGGCGGCGCGCGGGGTGCAGCACCTCTCGGGAGGTGAATCCCAGCGCGTGATGGTCGCCCGGGCGCTCTGTCAACTGGGGTTGGGCCGTAGCATGAGCATGCCGTCGGGCGGCGTGCTGCTACTCGACGAGCCGACCAGTGCCCTGGACATCGGTCAGCAGCAGCGGCTGATGCGCCTGCTGCGTGGCCTGGCGGAGATGCATGGCATGACCGTCTGTTGCGTGCTGCACGATCTCAACCTGGCAGCACGCTATGCCCACCGGGTCTGGCTGCTGGAGCGCGGCGAGCGCATCGCCGCCGGCACGCCAGAGGCCGTACTTACGCCGGGCTGCCTGGCCCGCGTCTTCGGTGCCGAACTGGACGCCAGTGCCTCCCGCACGGATCAGGCACCCCTGGTATTGCTGGCCCCCTGAGCGAAGTCCAGACGACGAAGCCCCGGCCTTGGCCCGGGGCTTCGTCCTGTCCGCGCGACACGAAGCGCGATCGAGAGGCTATGAGCACTGCGCCTCGGCGGGTGTCGTCTCGACGTCGCGCATCAGCGTCTCGAAAGGCATGCCGGCCCGCGTCGCGGGCGTGACCGACTGCACCTCACCGCCGGTGTCATGGTCGCGGGTGATGGCGTACTCTACCGCCTCGATGGCGCTCCTGCCGTGATCGATAGCGGCCAGCGCCCACTTCCAGCCAGTGCCATAGGCAACCGGGCCGAGAACCGGGATTCGCACCAGCTTGTTGAACATTTCGAAGACCCCATCGGAGCCCGCGATGATCATTTCGACACGCGTTACGTGAGGCTTGGCATCCCTAGGCGCCCCGGCATTGAGCCATTCCATGACCTCCCACCACTCCTGCTGTTCGCCGGCAAAGGCCACCCATTCGCCACTGTCGAGTTGGAACAGCTTCTGCGCATGGTTGTAAGTCGAGCCATTGACACTGATCAGCGAATCCGTCGCGAGAGTCGTTCCATCCCATACGATTGTGGTCATGTTGGGTACCTCGGTATCAATAGTGCGCAGGCTTCAATCACACACGAAGCCCCTTGCGTCAGGCGCAGGGTAAGGGACAAAAACGCAAGAAATCGACACATAGCGTAACGCCAGAGGCGGATGTCAAAAGACTCGACAGAGCGAATCCGTGGCGCCAAATTGGGCTATCGGGAGGATTCCCGACGCACTTTTTCCAACCCTCTTTCGGAGATGAGCCTTTGCTCGAAGGCGTGCTCGGCCATGGCGAGGCTGTCTTCGGCCAGCATCAGATCGCAGCCGGTATGGCGAATCTCGTCGCGCAGTCGATCGATGGCTCGCTCACGATCGGGCTTGCGCTCGATCCGACGGATATAGACCGCTCGAACCCGCTCGGGGAATTCATGCACGATTCGCGCGTAGACCTCGGGATCGTGTTGGCCGCTGTCACCGATCAGTACGCAGGGCAGATCGTCACGCATCGACAGCATATGAAGGATCACGTCGTATTTATGATCCTCGGCGCGTCGCGGCCACGGCTTGCGCCAGGAGATGCCCCATTCACGCAGGAACAGGATCGGTCCGACGGGAATGCGGTTGAGTTGAAAGAACTCCTCGAGCATCTCGTAAATGCTCCATGGGCCCCGGGACACATAAAGGATTGGTCGTTTGGCGTTACCGCTGGGGCCGGCATGCAGCGCCTGGTACAGTGCCGCCACGCCAGGAAAAGCCATGCGCTGGTGCGCCTGCTTGACGAACAGGCGATGCAACATGCGCAGCTTGTTGGCCACGCCGGTGTACATCACCGTGTCGTCGATATCGCTGATTACCAGCAGGTCGGCACTGGGCGGTGGAATGTAGATCTCGGCAAAGGAGTGGACCGGTTCCGCTTGAGGCATCACCACGTGCAGCTCGGCGTGGTGCCAGGACGTATCGTCTGGTAGCGGATGTTCGAGAAGAAGATGAACGTCGAAGTAGCCGTCGTGATCGGTGGTCACCGTGGTGACGTTCTCACCCAGGCTCACCTCTACGCTCACCTCCGGCAGTCCCCACCGGATGATGCGCCGGAGGACATCGGCGAGATCGCGTAGGACGCCATAACGGGGAATCCGATCGCTCAGCGCCGTCTGGCGAAAGACACGCCCCATCAGGAACGCCTCGCGGCGTGAACCATAGCCGCGGTACGGGTGCACGACGTAGCCACCGCGCCCTCGGTCGCCCCACATGGGTCGAGCCGCGATGCGCAGCAAGCGCCGGAAGAAGCCGCCGGCTCGTCGCCGTCCTAGCATTGACCGCGCCGCCCCGCGGCCCATGACCTTGGGGGGGTCGGTTCGTCCTGGTATCGTCGCATGGCGTCCTCCCTGACACTCGACACGACCCGGCCCATGGCCGGGTCCTCTATAGTGTGGAGGATCGAGTGGCGAGTTCAACCGACAAGCAGTAACGCTCCGTTCAACCGCCGGTCTCAGCGCTTGAGCCGTTCGCTCAGGTCCTTGGCTTCCCAGTGTGGAAAGTGGCGACGAATCAATGCATTCAACTCGACTTCGAAGGTCGCCCAGTCGACCTCGCCCCGAGCAGGCTGCCTCTCCTCGGCGGCGGCACGGACCATGCCCGCGCCCACGGTAACGTTGGAGAGCCGGTCGATGATGATGAAACTGCCGGTGCCGGGGCTCTGCTCGTAGGCATCGAGCGGCACTTCGGCGGTCAGCTCGACCCGGCAGCGAGCAATGGCGTTGAGCTCGAGGCGCTCGACGACATGCCGCTCCAGCGTATTGACGTCCACCTGGTGCTGAATGACGCCCACCTGGCCCGCCACCGAGCGCCCCGCCAGGCGAATGTCGTACTGCCGCCCCGGCAGCAATGGCTGCTCGTGCATCCAGACGATGTCGGCGTCGAACGCGTTGGCGAGCGCCACTTCGGCGTCCTCGGCCACGATCCAGTCGCCACGGGAGATATCGATTTCATCCTCCAGCGTGACGGTCACCGCCTGGCCCGGCCAGGCCGCCTCCAGGTCGCCGTCATACGTCACCACGCGTTCGACGCGGCTGGTCTTGCCGGACGGGAGCGCCTTGACGGATAGCCCCGGGCGTAGCACGCCAGCCTCCAGCGTGCCGGCATAGCCGCGAAAGTCGAGGTTGGGCCGGTTGACGTACTGCACCGGGAGGCGCAGATCGACCAGATTGCGATCGCGGGTAACCTCCACGGTTTCCAGCAGTTCGAGTAGCGCCGGCCCCGCCTCCCCATCGTGGCGATACCATGGCGTCCGGTCGCTCCGGTTGACCACGTTATCTCCCTCCAGCGCCGAGATCGGCACGAAGTGCAGGTCTCGCACCGAGAGCTGCTCGGCAAAGCGCCGATATTCGGTGACGATCTCGTCGAAGCGCGCCTCATCGAAGCCCACCAGATCCATCTTGTTGACCGCGATGACCAAGTGCTTGATGCCCAGCAGGTCGGCAATAAAGCTGTGCCGGCGAGTCTGGGTCTGCACGCCGTAGCGTGCATCGATCAGGATGATTGCCAGGTTGGCGGTGGAGGCCCCGGTAGCCATGTTGCGGGTGTACTGCTCGTGCCCCGGCGTATCGGCGATGATGAACTTGCGCTTGTCGGTAGAGAAGAAGCGATACGCCACGTCGATGGTGATGCCCTGCTCGCGCTCCGATTGCAGCCCATCGACCAGCAGCGCCAGATCCACGGCGTCGCCGGTGGTGCCACTTTTGCGCGAATCCCTGGTCAGGGCCGCCAAGTGATCGTCGAAAATCATCTTGGAATCGTGAAGCAGCCGGCCGATCAGGGTCGACTTGCCGTCGTCGACGCTGCCGCAGGTAATGAAGCGCAGCAGGTCCTTGTTCTCATGCTCGTGCAGGTACTGCTCGATGTTATCGGCAATTAGAGAAGACTGATGGGCCATGGTGACATCCCGGAAAACATTGATCAGACGCTGAGTGAAAGTCAGCGAGCGATGGCCAGACAAGGCAAACAGCGGCGAAGACGGGCTGGGTTCGCATCCGAATCGACTGCCGTAAATGAACCTCTTGGAGCCGATGTTCAACGCCGTATGGCCGAGCGCAGCGAGTTTTCGCCTGCGGCTAGAAGTATCCCTCGCGCTTCTTCTTTTCCATCGAGCCCGCCTGGTCGTGGTCGATGGCGCGGCCACTGCGCTCGCTGGTACGAGTCAGCAGCATCTCCTGGATGATCTCGGGCAACGTGTCCGCCTTCGATTCCACCGCGCCGGTCAACGGGTAGCAGCCCAGGGTGCGGAAGCGTACCCACTTCTTCTGCGGCACTTCACCGGGCTCGAGCGGCAGGCGCTCGTCGTCGACCATGACCAGCATGCCGTCGCGCTCCACCACCGGGCGCGGCGCGGCATAGTAGAGCGGCACAATAGGAATCCGCTCGAGGTGGATGTATTGCCAGATATCGAGCTCGGTCCAGTTGGAGAGCGGAAAGGCACGGATCGATTCGCCCTTGTTGACCCGCGCGTTGTACAGATTCCACAGTTCGGGACGCTGATTCTTGGGGTCCCAGCGATGGTACCTGTCGCGAAACGAGAACACGCGCTCCTTGGCGCGGCTGGCCTCCTCGTCGCGACGGGCGCCGCCGAAGGCGGCATCGAAACCGTACTTGTCCAGCGCCTGCTTGAGCGCCTGGGTCTTCATCACATCGGTATAGCCGCTGGAGCCGTGATCGAACGGGTTGATGCCGGCGGCACGCCCCTCCTCGTTGATGTACTCGATCAGTTCCATTCCCGATTCGGCCGCCATGCGATCGCGAAAGGCGATCATTTCGCGGAACTTCCAGGTGGTGTTGATATGCATCAGCGGGAACGGCGGCGGCCCGGGATAGAAGGCCTTGCGCGCCAGATGCAGCATCACCGAGGAGTCCTTGCCGATCGAATAGAGCATCACCGGGTTGCGGAACTCGGCCGCCACTTCACGGATGATGTGGATCGACTCGGCCTCCAGCTGCTGGAGGTGGGTCAGGCGGCGACGGGGCAAAGATGCCGACTTGCCGGCGATCTCGTCGACCGGCTTCTTCTCGGGAGCATGGAGACTGGTCATCGGCCCGGGTACCTCGCATGACGATGGGCAAAGGGAATCATGCGAGACAGGGTAACGTCAGGCCAGAAATAACGTAAAAGAATGATTGCCTATCTTTTTAGCTCAAAAAGGAATAATAGTTACAGATCGACCCGCTCCACCCAAGTGAGCCATTCGCCCCGCTGCAGTTCCACGATGCGATAGCCCGGTCGCGAGGCCTCGTCGACGGCAAAGTCCTCTGCGCCAGGCAGAAACTGATCCGTGGTGGAAGGGCAGCCATAGATCGTCACGTCACCACCGGGCAGCGCATGGCGAGCGTGGAAGGCCTGGTGAATGTGACCGCACAGGATCAGCTTCAGTTGGGGAAACGGCGCCAATGTCTGCCACAGCGCCTCGCGGTCGTGAAGTCCGATCTGGTCGAGCCAGGCCGAACCGACGGCAACGGGTGGATGATGCATGGCCAGCAGCGTCGGCCGCTCATCCGCGCCCAGGCGCTCGGCAAGCCGTGCCAGGCGCTTCTCGCCCAGCTCGCCATGGGCCTGGCCTTTGACACTGGTATCGGCGAGCAGTAAGCGCCAACCGTTGAGATCGACTTCCTCGTGCAAGGCACGTACGTCCGCCATCAGCGCCGGTTGATCATGATTGCCTCCCAGCCAGAACCAGGGAGACTCCAACCGCGACAGCGCCTGCTCGGCCAACCGATACGATGCCGCCGTCTCGTCCTGGCTGACGTCACCGGTTACCAGCACGACATCCGGCCGCGCGCCGCGCGCGGCCTCGATCACGGCTTCCAGCTGGCGCAGGGGAAAACCGGCCCGCGAGCGGGCCCAGGGATCGGCGTGCAGATGACAATCGCTGATCTGGACCAGACGTATCATCCCGGCAGTTCCGTCACACGGGTCGGGTGGCCATGTTCCAGGCCATGCGCCAGCCATTCGCCGAGGAAGCGGTTGAGCTGCAGCTTCTCGTCGGGTTGGAACATGCGCACGTTGGGGTAGCGATAACGGCCGTTGAAGTGGCGCTCGCGCTGGAAGTCGGTGACCTCGGCCATGCGCACGTCGTGATAGAGATGAACGCGCATGCGCGGCGGCTCGATGACCGCATCCATGAGGCCGCTCTGGCTCACCCGGGCGATGGTGGTATAGGGCGCCTGCTCCAGCACCGACAGCCACAGGGTACCGAAGCGACCACGTTTGCCGCTCAGCTCGAGCTCCAACGCCTCGCCCTCGCCGAGGTCGCCCAGCAGGCGAGTCAGACGCAGGTAGTTGGCGCTGCATTCGCCCTGCAGGCTTCTAAGATCGGTGACATAGGCGGTTCTCGCCACGCTACCCCCTTGCTCGTAAAGATGCTCGTTCGGCCGCTAGCCAGTAGAAGGCGATCAGACACATGGCATTGTCGAGTCGGCCAGCCTTCAGGAGTTCCCAGGCGCGATTAAACGGTAGCACGTGGACACGAATGTCTTCATGTTCTTCCTCCAGCCCGTGCACGCCCCCCAGCCCACCACAGTCGACCAGGGCGCAGAACAGCGTGACCCGCTCATCGCAGGCGCCGGGACTTGGGTAGTAGGTGTGCAGCTCGATCAGCTCGTTGACGTCGCAGTTGGCTTCTTCCCGTGCCTCGCGTCGCGCCACCGCGGCGGCGTCCTCCCCGGTTTCGACCAGGCCGGCCACGATTTCGAGCTTCCACGGCGAAACGGGATCGGCAAGAGCCCCGGCGCGAATCTGTTCGACCAGGACCACGGCGTCGCGCTCAGGGTCATACAGCAATACCCCCACGGCATCATGGCGATGGTGGACTTCTCGCACGACCTCACCGCTCCAGCCCCCCTCGAAGCGGCGATGGCGCAGGCGCACCTCATCCAGGCGGAAGAAGCCTTGATGCAGGCAGCGACGCTCGATCAGCTCGGCATCGCTGCTGCCGAAGGAGGGAGAGTGGATGGCATCCCGGCCAAGCTCGCGGTTGTCGGACATGCGAATCTCCAGGTCGATGAATGGCGACCATTATCATGACCGGGGCCGGGTCTGCCAACCACCGCGGCGGGGCGGGCTCAGAGCCGCGCCAGCAGGCGGCGAGCCTGAACGCGCAGGGTTTCGTCGGAAGCCTGGCGATCCTCGCGCGCCGATCCTTCCACGGCACGCCGGGCGTGCTCGCGGGCCTCGCCCAGGCGCCCTTCGTCCTCGAGGAAGGCCGCATAATAATAGTTCACGTCAATGCCGTCGGGGCGAATCTCCAGTGCCCGCTGGAACATGCGCTCGGCGGTGTCGCTGTTGCCGAAACCGAGCGGACGGCCCGGCGCACGATCATAGAGCGCCCCCAACGTGACATAGGCCGAGCCGTTGCCGCCCTGCGGGTCGAGTTCGATGGCTTCCTCCAGCGCCTTGCGCGCGCTTCTGGCGCTGCCCAGCGCACCCAGACCGCTACGCTCTCGGGCATGGGAGGCCTCGATGATGCCGTACCAGATCAATGGCTGGGCCTCGCCCGCGTTGGCCGCCACCAGACTTTCGGCCTCCTCGGACAGCGATTTCAGCGCAGCGCGGCGTTCGCCTTCCGGTTGCTGGGTACTGATCCGCTCCCAGCGCTGCTTGAACGATTCCACCTCACTTTCCCAGGCCAAGGCTCCAGCCAGCGGAGCCAGGAAAAGTCCGGCCCCCGCGAGAGCGGCCAGCAGCTGACGTCGTATCATGTCTCATCTCCTGCCATGTGCGATTGTTCTTGTGCCTGCGTTCGAGGAATGTCTTTGAGAACGCACGGATCCCGTTCTTGAGACGGTCTTTCCAGGCGGCGCAAGGCCGTCTTCTGAATGTAACGAACGTTTGAATGATTCGCCAGCCCTCTCCGCGTTGTCTGGCCCCGCAGCGGGGAATGGCGTATGTTGCCTTTCCTGTTGTCACTCGTCCGAAAGAGGAGCGGAACGGCATGAAGGGCCGCAACATGACGCGCTGGCGGGATCCGGCCAAGGATCCGCGCCAGGAGCCGAAGAGCAACCTGATCACCGGCGAAGGGGCCGAACGCCTGCGTGGCATTCTCGATCACCTGTCGCGAGTCAAGCGCCCCGCCCTCTCGGCCAAGGTCGGCGAAGCCGCCGCACTGGGCGATCGCAGCGAGAACGCCGACTACACCTACAACAAGAAAGAGCTCAATCGGGTCATTGCCCGCATCCGCTATCTGACCAAGCGGCTCGACGAACTCCAGGTAGTGGATCGCTTGCCGGCGGATACCGGCCGCGTCTACTTCGGCGCCTTCGTGACGCTGGAGGACGAGGACGGAGAGGAGATGCGGGTACGCATCGTCGGCCATGACGAAACCGATACCGCCAAGCGCTGGATCAGTGTCGACGCCCCGTTGGCCAAGGCCCTGCTGGGCAAGTCCCTCGACGATGAGGTCACGGTGGTCGCTCCGGCCGGCGATATCACCTATGTGATCACCGAGATCGACTACCGTGCCCCGGCCAGGCCGGCCCGATAGACACGGAAACGGCGATCGTCGGCAAGAATCTCGAAACCGCCAAAGGTCCGCTGCAACAGCTCGGCATAGGGCAGAAAAGCGTTGGCGACCAGAATGAGTTGACCGCCCGGCAGCAGGTGCCCAGGCGCCTCGCGGATCAAACGGCCCGCCGGACCGTAGTCGATGCTGCGCTCTTGATGGAACGGCGGGTTGCTGATAATGGCGGAGAAGCGACGTTCCGGCAGCGCTGAATAGACATCGCTGGCCAGCACGTCCCCGCCTATCTCGTTGGCGGCCAGGGTGCGCCGGGCCGCTTCCACGGCGAAGAGGTTGACGTCCACCGCCGTCACGGCATGGTCACGGCGCGCCAGCCAAGCCGAGAGAATGCCATCGCCGCAGCCCATATCGAGGACATCGTTCGCATCGCTGGATACCCGCGGCACGCCGGGAAGGGTCTCCAACAGCAACCGGGTCCCGTCATCGAGCTTGCCATGGCCGAACACGCCAGGGTGGCTGACAAGCGTGATCCCCTCGACCTCGAAGGTCGTCCAGGCGGCCTCCGGATCGATCCCCACCCGCCCCAGGCGCGTTTCGACCAGCAGGCAGCGCCGGGCGCTGTCGCGCTTGCGACAGCCGAGCCCGAGCGCCGCCAATACCTTGAGAACGCGCTTGATGCCGCCCTGGTTCTCTCCCACCACCTGCAGCGGCGTACCCTCCGGCATCACGGCACACAGCCATAGCAGCCACCATTCGCCCAGCGCATGGCTCTTGGGCCAGAACAGGACCGCTCCGGGCGGTCGTCGCATCGAGGGATCGGGACCGGCATCGAAAGGAGAAAGCGCCGGGCGCCCGCGCATGCGCCAAACATCCAGCACGCCTTCGTCGGCGCTGAGCACACCGCCCTCCTCGCTCTCCAACCAGACATCTCGCGGCGGGGCGACCCACAGCCAACCGCGATAGTCGACGTCCTGACGCTCCAGCAACTGGCAAACGGGAGTTTCGGCGCTCATCGGGCGGGCTCCTTTATGGGGACATGGCCGTCCCCGGCGACGAAGGTATAAAGCAGGTAACGACCCAGGCGCCAGTGCGGCTCGCTGCGACAATAGCGCTGCTCCAGCGCCACCAGGCGCTGCCAATCGACTTCGCTCGTCGGCGGCTGGCGCAGGTAGTCATGGAAGACGCGAACCCCGGCCACTGCCTGCAGCGATAGCCCGCACTCACGGCTCCAGCCGACGACTTGCTCATGGCTCAGTGGTGAAATGGGGGTCAGTCGCTGGCGCTTGCCTGTTCCCTCCAGGCGATCGTCCAGCGCCTTCTGCAGGTTGCCCTTGACCACGTTGGAAAACCGCAGGGCGTCGCGGTTGAAGACCATCAGCGAGAGTTGTCCCCCGCAAGCTAGCCGGCCGGCCAGCATTTCCAGCGCCGCACGTGGATCGCTCATCCACTCCAGCACCGCGTGGCAGGCGATCAGCGGCCAGGGGCCGTCGGCCCGGGTGGGCAGTTCCTGCAACGGAGCTTCCACGTAGCGAACCGACAGCCCCTCGAGTTCGAACCGGGCCCGTTCGAGCATGTCCCGGGCAGGCTCGAGCAATGTCACATCGTGGCCACGGTGGGCGAACCAGGCGGACAGTTGTCCCAGGCCACCCCCCACGTCGAGCACCGGCTGACCGTCGAGGGCAAGCATCTCCGGCAGCAGCCTGTCGAGCAGAGCCAGCCGTAGCGCGCCACGGGGGCCGCCATAGAGGCTGCCGGCAAACTTGTCGGCCAAGCCGTCGAAGTGGCGATCGCCGGCCGGCGAAAGCGGTGAAGGGTCGGACATGGCAACACTCAAGAGGCGGGTTATGGCGTGCATTCTACCCGCGCGGGGCGGGTGGTGAAACGTGCCCGGCCATGGGCAGACGCGAAGCCCAGGGCGTGTCGGCTTCCATCTGCGCGGCCAGTGCCAGCAGGCGGCGCTCGTCGCCCATGGCGCCTACCACCTGCACACCCACCGGTAGCCCCTCCGACGTGACATGCAGTGGCAGCGACATGGCCGGCTGACCGGTGAGGTTGGCGAGCTGGGTAAACGGCGTACGGGCCAGCGCATCCCGCGCCAAGTGACCGAGCGCGCCCACCTTGAGTGCCAGCCGGGCCAGGCCGGGAAGCGCCAACAGCGACATCAGGCGCTCTCGCGCCGGAGTGGGATAGAGCTCCCCCAGGCGCGGCGCGGGGGCCGACGTCACCGGCATAACGAGCATGTCGAAACGGTCGTGAAACTCGCCCATGGCACGCGCCGCCGCGTTCCAGTCGCGCTTGGCCAGCTCATAGTCACGTACCGGCAGGCGCCGGCCCAAACGGCCGATGGCACGAGTCGAGGGCTCGATGTCCAGGCGCGCCACGGACACCCCCGTCTCGCGGGCGATCCAGGCCAGGTCGGCGCTGACGTGCCCCAGGTAGAGCGTCAGGTAAGCATTGGCCAGGCGCGCACCATCGATGGGCGGATCGACCCATTCCACCCGATGGCCAAGCGACGCCAACCGGCTTGCCGCCTGCTCGATGGACAGACGCACCTCGGGATGAAGTACGGTATCGAGAGCCCCACTGAGCGGTTCGCCCAGCGACACCGCTACCCGTAGCGGCGCAGGCGGCCTGTCGAGCGTGGCCAGAAACCCCCGTTCGCGCGGCAGAGGGCAGGGAGCGCCGCGATCCATGCCGTTGATGGCATCGAGCAATGCCGCGCTATCGCGTACGCTGCGGGTAACGGCGTGCTCCACTACCGCGCCCTGCCATACTTCGGCGTGCAGCGGCCCCTGCGGTACGCGCCCGCGCGAGGGCTTGAGACCGAACAGACCGCAGTAGGCAGCCGGAATACGGATCGACCCGCCCCCGTCCCCGGCCATCGCCAGGGGTACCAGCCCGCCGGCGACCGCCGCTGCCGCCCCGCCACTGGAACCGCCCGGCGAATGCGTTGGCTGCCACGGGTTGATCGGATGCGAAAACGCCTGAGGCTCGGTAATGCCCATCAGTCCCAGCTCCGGCGTTGCGGTCTGGCCGAGGATGGCGAAGCCTGCCCGACGCAACCGCGCGACCAGCGTCGAATCCACCGGTGCCCTCCACTCGGCCAGCGCCGCGCTGCCGAAGGCCAGCGGCTCTCCTTCGAGCGCCATCAGCAGATCCTTGGTCAGGGTCGGTACCCCGGCGAAGGGAGCGGCGGCATCGAGAGTGTCGATCTCGCGCCTCGCCCGCTCGAAGCGCGTGCGCACCAACGCGCAGAGCCGCGGATCGTCTCGCTCGATGACCAGACAGGCAGCTTCGAATACCTCCGCCCGGCTCACCTCTCCGGCACGTATCAGCCGGGCCAGACCAAGCCCGTCATAGCGCTGGTACTCGTCGATCCGCATTCCTCCCTCCGCGTCTGGCAAACAGTCCAACCGGTTTATCTCGCCGCCCCGAGTCCGTATAATGCGCAGCCGTGCGGCCCCCATAGCTCAGCTGGATAGAGCGTCCCCCTCCTAAGGGGAAGGTCCCAGGTTCGAATCCTGGTGGGGGCGCCAACAATGCCTCACTCTAAAGCCTTCCTTTTCCGCTTCCTCTCTTCCTACCTTTCGCCAGCATCGCCCTGGGCATCATCTCAGGAGCCTCACGCGCCGCTTTCGACGCATTGTGTTTGAATTTCGAAACCGAACGTCAGGTCGCGCAGACAGCACCTGGATATACGCTAGACTTGAAACACGATCAGGAGCGTCACTGTCAAGGAGATGTCATGGCATTTACCGCAACGGACCCCATCAAGATGATTTTTGCTGTCCTGTTACCGCCAGTCGGTGTGTTTCTGGAGGTAGGCCTGAAAGGCCACTTCTGGCTGAACATACTGCTGACGTTTCTGGGCTTCATTCCGGGCGTTATTCATGCTTTTTATGTCATCCTTAAACATTAGCCATTTACGCCCAGTCGTCTTCCCCGGTCCGGTGTCATGAGCCCCACAGGCTGACGGAGAACCCCACGGCGTCCTGCTCGGCAGGCATGTCGCCGAAGCTTCGTGGTGCTCACGTCACAGACCGTAACCTATTGCGCTTTGCAGAGATTATCGGCACTACCTATTTTTAACGGGCAGCCAATTTTTCAGGGAAGAAACATGGCAAACCGGAACGCGGCGACGTCTCAGCGTGGGCGACGGGCAGATCGACCGAGCCAGATACCCAAGCCCGGCTGGAAGGATATTCTCAAACGAACCAAGGAAGAGATGACGCGGGATCATGTCTCTCTAGTGGCCGCAGGCATTGCCTTCTATGGCCTTCTGGCCATGGTGCCGGCTATCGTTGCGACTCTTTCCATCTGGGCCATTGCATTCGATCCCCAGCAAATTACCCAACAAATCACGACTATCAGCCATCTACTTCCCGGTGAAGCCGCAAGCATTATCCAACAACAGGCGGAACAAGCCAGCCAGGACGCTGGCGCGGGCATGAGCCTGGCAGCCGTCGGGGGTGTGCTGCTAGCCATCTACAGTGCCTCCAAAGGCATGAACGGACTCATGGAAGGGCTAAATATCATCTACGACGAGGAAGAGAACCGCGGAGTCGTCAAAAGAACCATTCTCAAGCTGGCTCTGACAACCGGCGCGATCTTCATGACAATCGTGACGCTAGGCGTCATCACGGCCATTCCCGCCATCGTCGACCTGCTCGGGTTGCCCAGTCTTGTCGCCACCCTCGTCAACGTGGCGCGATGGCCACTGCTGATGCTCGTGGCCATGTTGGCGATTGCCGTTCTCTATCGTTATGGTCCGAACCGCGACGACCCCCGTTGGCAGTGGACCAGCATCGGCTCGTTCGTTGCCGTACTTCTCTGGATCGCGGGATCCATCGCCTTTTCGATCTACGTTCGCCATTTTGCCAGCTACAACGAGACTTACGGATCGCTAGGCGCCGTCATCATTCTGCTGATGTGGTTCTGGCTCTCCGCGTTCATCGTTCTGATGGGCGCCGAACTGAATAGTGAAATGGAGCATCAGACGAAGCACGACACCACGGTGGGCGGTAATGAACCCATGGGCGAGCGAGAGGCCCATATCGCGGATACGATCGGCGAGAGCAAGGAATGAGCAGGCCAACGTTCTGATAGACACGCCCTATCCACAAGCCCTAGCTCACACCAAGTGAATGATATGACTTTGAAGCGCCCGGCCTGGACAAGCATGGCTGGCCAATCACTCATAACCGATTGAAAGATCCGCCGTTCTTATCTCCGACACGCGGCCATCGGAGGACGCTAATGTGACTCTTTCTGACTTACCAAACGTAACTTGTGCCGCCCCGCCTCCCTGCCTATGTTGAAATTTGGAAGGAATCCACTTACAAAGAGCAGTCGAGGATCTTATGTTTCATCATGCTAAGGAACTCCAGTTCAACGCTCGCGTTTCAGGGCCCGACCCCAAATTCGCCAGTCTTCTCTTGGAGCAGTTCGGGGGTATGAACGGCGAGCTAAAGGCAGCAATGCAATATTTCACACAGGCTTTCGCCGCTCGCCAACCTTATCCAGAAGTCTACGATATGCTGATGGATATCGCGACCGAGGAGTTCAGCCATCTGGAAATAGTAGGCGCCACGATACAAATGCTCATGAATGGAGTCAATGGCGAACTGAAGGATATATCCGAGCAATCCGAAATCATGCAAATGGTCGTAGGGAAGTCGGAAAAGGAAAATATCATTCATGAGGCGATGGTCAACCCGATGTTCATGGTCGTCAGCGGAGGAGGACCAACCGTTACCAATAGCCAAGGCGTTCCCTGGTCAGGTTACTATGTCGATGCCAATGGCGACTTGACCGTGGATCTTCGCTCGGATATTGCCGCGGAAACCCGTGCCAAGATCACTTATGAATACCTGATGCAATTTACCGACGATCCGGAAGTCAAAAACACGCTGAAGTTTCTCATGACACGCGAGGTCGCTCACCATCAAATGTTCGAGGCGGCGCTATCCACCCTGCAACCGAATTTCCCGCCGGGGGTGGCACAGGGGGATCCTCGTTATAGCAACCTCTACTTCAATATGTCCAAGGGCCAGGAAGCAAGAGGGCCGTGGAACGAGGGGGATAGCCCCTTGTTGGGTGAGCAGTGGCAATACATTGATGATCCTCAGGCACATGTCGCATCGACTGACGGTCTTCGTGATCAGGAGCCGCAGGGGGCGGCCATGACAAACGAGGAAGCCGATAAGAAGAGTATGGAGGTTAGCCGTCAGCGCACCCGGGAGATAAAAGATTCCATCCCTAAAGGAGCAAATCAGTGGAGCCAATACCCCTAGTAAGGCTCTAAGGAGACGTATGCTCGGCGTGATGCGGTGCCGGCGGCAAAGACGCCGAGCATACCCTCAGCTTGTCCCCTTTCTCTCGTTCCGACCGGCAATCCATTCGGCATGTGACATACCGATGCTGTATGCCAGCGCACCGTGGCTTTGCCTTCGCCGCCTCTGGCATTACCGAATGTTAACCATAGCAACATAATGGCACATTACGCAGGCTTCCCATGTCATCGCCTGTGCCATGCTGAAGGCGTCGGTTAGACGTCGTTTCAAAAGTTGGCATACAAGGAGGATAGCCATGCGTTTCATCTCGACTCGAATGCACGGAATGGTGGACTACGTGATGGGCTTGCTACTCATCGTGGCACCATTTCTCTTCGGCTTCGCTACGGGTGGCGCCGCTCAATGGGTGCCGATCATTCTGGGTGTGGTGATGCTCGCCCAGGCCCTCATGACGAAGTATGAACTTGGACTCGTGCATCTCATCCCCATGCCGGTTCACCTCACCATGGACTTGCTGAGCGGTGCTCTGCTGCTGGTTTCGCCCTGGCTGTTCGGTTTCGCGGATACGGTGTACCTGCCTCACGTGATACTCGGTCTACTCGAAATCGGTGCCAGCCTGACCACGGAGAAGGCACCGCGGGGACTACGCTCGACGACGCTGTGACATCGAGGCGTGACCGTCTCGCATTTGCGAGAAACCGTGTTAGGATAAAAGCGTCCACTTGAACTTCAGGCAGGAGGCCGGAATGTTTCAACGCCCAAGGAAGGTTGCATGTCCCGAATGCAGCGCTAGCAATTATTGGAAAGCCAATCCAAAGCCAACGGACGTGCTGCATTGCCGATATTGCCGCGCTGCGATCGCCTCGTACGATGAATACGTGCAAGACACGGCCCAGCGTGAGGCCGAACGCCTGCTCGCGGAGTTCGTCGAAACCGACATTTCGCGCGACCTCGCTCACCTCAAAGCCGTATTGGCAGCTCCCGAGCAGAGAGTGAATCCTTGACCGGGCTCCAATACGGCGATGACTGAGCCCAACGTGACACGGCCACCTGCGGGTGGCCGTGTTGCTTCTCTCGGTCCCGGCGGCCTGATGCTCAGGCGGTGAATACCGTATACACCATCTGCAGCGCCAGCCCCATCAGCATGACCGCGAAGATCCGCTTGAGCATCGCTACCGGCAGGCGATGCGCCAGCTTGGCGCCGACGGGTGCCAGCAGAATGCTGAACGGCGCCATCAGCAACAGCGCCGGCAGGTAGACGAAACCCAGCGCGGCCCCCGGCAGGCCGGGCGATCCCCAGCCATTGAGCACGTAACCCAGGGCACCGGCCAGGGCGATGGGAAGCCCGACGGCGGCCGAGGTGCCGATGGCCATGGGCAGCTTGACGTTGCACCAAGTCAGGAACGGCACGGTGAGCGAGCCACCGCCAATGGCGACCAGCGCCGAGATGCCGCCGATTCCCAGCCCCACGCCGCCGAGGCCGACAGGCCCCGGGAGGTTGCGCGTCGGCTTGGGCTTGAGGTTGGCCAGCATCTGTAGCGACATCAAGATCATGAAACAGGCGAAGAAGATGGCCAAGCCCCGGGTCGGCAGCAAGGCGGCAATGAAAGTGGCCAGGAAGGTTCCCACCAGAATGCCGGGAGTCAGGTAGCGAACGATCTCCCAGCGCACCGCGCCATGGCGGCGATGAGAGAGAAGGCTCGCCGTGGAAGCGGGAATGATGGCGGCCATGGCCGTTCCCAGCGCCAGGTGAGCCAGATGCTCGTGCGGCACTCCCTGCATGACGAACAGTGCGGTCAGTACCGGCACCATGATACCGCCACCGCCGATGCCCAACAGACCGGCCATGATACCGACCAATCCCCCCAAGGCCACGTAGGCCAACCAGATAAGCTCCACAACCGATCCTCGCACGCGAAAAGAATAGGCGATGAAGTCTACCAGATCGTGCTTTCGGCTCTGCATGGTTGGGTGACGCCCACGCCTGGCCTGGCAGGGCCTAGAGCAATGTACACACCTGCTCGAAGCCCAGCCGTGGGCCGCGCGGACGCAGTCTGTCCGCATCGCCGTATCCGAGGTTGCATAGGAAGTTGCTGCGATAGTTAGGATAACGCTCGGCGAAGAAAAGCCCGTCCACCATATCGTTGTCGAAGCCTGAGAGCGGCCCCACATCGAGCCCGAGAGCACGGGCGGCAAGAATGAAGTAACCTCCCTGAAGACTGCCGTTACGAAACGCCGTCTCCTCCCGGTAAGGCTCGTCGCCCACGAACCAGGCCCTGGCATCCACATGGGAAAAGAGTTCCGGCAGATGGTCGTGGAAGCGACGGTCGTAGGCCAGGATAGCCGTCACCGGCGCCTCCTCCACCTTGCGCCGGTTACCCTCCTTTAGCGCGGGAACGAGTTTCTCCTTGGCTTCTCGAGTGCGCAGGAAGAGGATTCGCAGCGGATTGCAATTGACGCTGGTCGGCGCCATCTTGGTGAGGTCGTACACCTCGCGCAGGGTAGCATCCTCGACGGGACGATCCTGCCAGTATGCGTGAGTGCGCGCCTGCCGGAACAACTGGTCCAGAACCGGCTGGCTCAGTACCCCTGAAGCCATGTCGTGTCTCCTTGTCGTCGCTCATTGCGGTTCAGTAGCGATAGGCCAGATAGGTGGAAAGCACGGGGAATAGCGCCAGGAGGAACAGCACCACCAACATCGCGGCGAAGAAAGGCGCCACCCCCTTGAAGATTTCCTTGACGGGCACACTGCGGTCATTGAGTGCCGCATTCACCGTGTAGACGGAAATGCCGAACGGTGGCGTGATCAAGCCGATTTCCACCGCGACGACGGTAATAACGCCGAACCAGATCAGGTCCATCCCGAAGAACTGGGCGATGGGCAGTACGATGGGCAGCACGATCAGCATGATCGACACCGAGTCGATGATGCAGCCCATCAGTATCACCACCAGCAGATAGAGAAAAAGGAAGTGATAGGCGGTCAGTTCCAGGGCCGTGACCCATTGGGCGATGGCCATCGGTAGTCCGGTCAGCGCCAGCATGCGGCTATAGAGCGAAGCCGCTAGGATCAGGAACAGGATTGACACCGCCACGTGCCCTGTCTCGCCCAGAACTTGGTAGAACTTGGCCGGGCTGAGGCGACGCTTGAGCAGCGCCAGCAGCAGCGCACCACAGGCGCCGACGCCGCCGGCCTCCGTCGGCGTGAAGAACCCCGAATAAAGCCCGCCAAGCACTAGTAGCATCAACGCTAGGATGGGCATCAGCTTGAGCCCAAGCGCCAATGGCGACTCGTCGGCCGTCTCGGCTTTTACTATCTCCGTCCCCTGTCTCATGAAAGCGGGGCGCAGGTAGGAGAGCAGCACGATGGTCACGCAGAAGGTCAGCGCCAGCAGGATGCCAGGAATGATCCCGGCAATGAACATGCGCCCCACCGACTGCTCCGCCAGCACGCCGTAGACGATCATCAGCAGCGAAGGGGGAATCAGCATGCCCAGCACGGAGCTGCCCGCCACCACCCCCACGGCGAACTTGGGCGTATAGCCATGACGACGCATCTCCGGCACCGCCACCTTGGTGAAGACCGCCGCCGAGGCCACGCTGATGCCGGTGATCGAGGCGAAGATGCCGTTGGCGCCAACGGTAGCCAAACCAAGGCCACCGCGAATCCTGCGCGTCAGCCACTGAAAGACGTCGAAGGTATCCCGGCCCACACCCGATATCACCACCAAGAGCCCCATCAGCACGAACAGCGGCACCACGCCATAGAGGTAGCTGCCGAGCGAGTCGTTGGCCGCCGCGGCTACCATACGCGTGGCCAATTCCGAATTGCGCAGGGTCGAGATGGCGAGGAAGGAGACCAGCATCAGGGCGATGCTGATGTGCATGCCAAAATAGATCAGCGCCAGCATCAAGACCACCGCCGCGATGCCGATTTCGATACCGCTCATGAGCGATCCTCCTCAGCGTCCGGAGCTCTACCCTTGACCGTCCACACCAGCGCCTGAACCGCCAGCAGCAGGTATTGCAGCAACGTGATGGCCGCGCAGGCGATCACCACCAGTCGAATGGGCCAGACGGGAAAGGTGAACACTCCCTCCACACCCATGAACTGGTTGCGCTCCCAAGTATGCAGGAAGATGGGCAGTGTGCCTTGGTAGACCACCATCAGCACATAGGCACCGGCCAGATGGAAAAGGCTCTGCAGCCCATAGCCGAGATGCGGGTGACGCTCGGTAAAGCCTTGGAGGAAGATGTCGGCCTGTGCCATACGACCGTGGCGCAGGGCACTCGGCAGCTGCAGGAACACAATCATGACGATAGAGGCCGCCACCAGCTCGGCCACGCCCGCAATAGGCTTGTTGAGCACATTACGCGACAGCACATCCACCACAATCATCGCCATGATCAAGAAGATCAGCAGCGAGCCCACCGCGTTGAGACCGTCCACCAAGTAGCCGAACAGGCTATTGTGGCGGTCACCACCGAGCCGGCGCCCTAGCATTAGCGTCTTGAAAGAAAAGGTCATTACCCCGTCTCCTCAGGCCCGGCCGGCATCGCCGACCGGGCATGCCGATCAGTTACGGTCCCAGGCCAGTTCCGGCTCGTGGCCACGCTCGCGCATGGCATCCATGTAGGTGCTGAGGAGTTCGCGGGCAGGCAGGCCCCGCCCTTCGTTGCGCTCGGCCCATTGCTCCGCCAGGCCGGGCATGCCGTCAATCCACTGCTGGCGCTCCTCATCGGAAAGCGCCTGGACCTGCACCGGCGTGCTCTGATCGGCGCCGAGTTCGACCATGCGTTCCAGCGAGCTCCCATAGCGCTCGGCTAGGTCACGTCCGTGGGCCCGGGTATAAGCCTCGCCCGCCTCCAACAGAGCCTCCTGCACCGGTTCCGGCAGGCCGTCCCATGTGAACTGGTTAATCGCCAGTCCGCCCGAGAACACCACGCCCAGATTGACCTGGGTGACATAGGGTGCCACCTCGTAGATGCGCGCCGGCAAATTACCCGTGGCCAGCCCCACCACGCCCTGGGAAACACCCGTCTGGATGTCGGTGTAATAGCTCGCCAGGGTGCCATCCACCGGCACCGCGCCCACCGGCTCCAGCCATACGCCGAGCACACCAGGGGCGGAGATACGCGCCCCCTCCAGATCGTCGAGGCTCTCCACCGGGAAGTTGGTGTAGATGTCGTAGGTATCCGAGGCGGTAGCCCCGAGGAACACGAGGTCGTGGTCCTCCCATTCGGCGCGGAACTCCGGCACCGAACGCATCAGGTCGTTCATCACGTCGAGCATCAGCTCGGGATCGCTGGTGGTGAACGGCGTGTAGGCGCTGATCTGGGCTAGCGGCATGCGCGAAGGTTCCAGATAGCTGAACACCCAGCCGATATCGGCGATGCCGTCCTGGATGGAAGTGAGAGTGGCATTGGTGCCGTAGAGCTGGCCGGCGTAGGCTTCCGTCCAGTTCACCTCGTATTCGCCCTCTTTTGACAGGATCTCGTTAACCTTGGGGATGAAGACTTGAGGAATCATACCCACCCAGGGAATGGTGGTCGGGTGGCTCGAGCCCACGGTCAGGCTGATGGTTTCTATCGCGGAAGCGCTGGCGGGGTGCAGGGCGGCAGCCAGCGTCACGGCGCCCAAGGTCTTGGCGGGAGAGGCGCAATACGCTTTGACGGAGTTATGCTTGAGAGGTGTCATGTTGGCGTCTCGTATTAGGGTTGTTGTTATGGCACGGGGCTTCAGCGTGCGGGCATCAAGAGTCGATGGGCGATGCCGGCAGACGCGAAACTCCGGGGGATAGATCGAAATCCACCTCTAACGTGCAGTAGCGACCGCGCACGTCGGGATCGGGCGCCTGGCCGGTGTCGTGCATCGGAAACTCCATGGCCAAGTCGGCGCTGGTAACACCGAATACACAGTCCGATTCGAGGAAGGGATCATCCTTCGGGAAGATCTGCGTCACCAGGGTCCGGTAGCCCTCGGCGGAAACGGTGAAGTGCAGGTGAGCGGCGCGAAACGGATGGCGGCTCTGTGCCTTGAGCATCTCACCGACGATACCATGGGTAGGAATCGGGTAGCTGGCCGGGCGAATGGTGCGGAAGTGGTAGCGCCCTTCCCCGTCGGTGCGGAACTTGCCGCGCAGGTTGAGATGCGGCTGGGAGTCGTCCTGGTTCTCGTAAAGCCCCTCCGGCGAGGCGTGCCATACCTCCACCAGGGCGTCCGGCAGCGGCGTACCGTCGCAGCTCGTCACTCGGCCGGAAACGAATAGCGGAATATCGCCCACCTTTGGCGTATCGCGGGAAATATTGAAGCCAAGCGGGTACTCCGGATCCTTGCGACTGTAGAAGGGCCCCAACAGAGCCGGCGAGATCTGCTCCGGCGTGCGCTCCTGGTTGAGAATCATTACCAGGGTGGAAAACCCCAGTGCATCGGACATCACCATGGTCTCGTTGTGGCGGTCGCGAGTGAGATGGCCAAGCCGGGTCACCGCATTGATCGCGGCCATGAACTCCTCCTCGCTCAGCTTTACCTCGCGGCCGAAGGCATGCAGGTGCCGTACCAGCGCGGTGAGAATCTCCCGCAGCCGAGCGTCCTTGGTGTGGCTCATCGCCTTGAGCACAATCTCGGTGATGTCGTCGGGGGTCTGCGGAATGCCATGGGGCACGATATCGTCTTCGTTGGGCAATTCGAACATGACTGGGCTCCTGTTCGGCCTGGGCTGGCAGCGTCCGCCCGGCCTGTTGATTGTCGTTGTGTCATGGTGCCACTGCGCCGTGCGCTGCCTTCAACGCTAGCGGCGCTTCACTTCTGCCAGTATTTCGTCGCGGTGTTCGTCCAGCACTGGGGGCGCCATCACCTCCAGCGGCTTCACGCCGTCATAGGAAACCGGCGAGCGCAGGGTGCGGAAGGTACCCACCGTGGGGTGCTCGGCGCTGACCTCCAGCTGCAAATGCTTGACCTGGGGGTCCCGGAGCACCTCGTCGGTGTCGTACATGGGGGCGTGGGGCACGTCCTCGGCCTCCAGACGGCGGCACCACTCCGCCCGGTCGTACCGACGGAACACCTGCTTGAGCATCCCGATCATCTGCTCTTGATTGTCGATTCGCCCCTCACGGGTGGCGAAGCGTTCGTCCTGCAGCAGCTCGGGGTGCTCCATGGCATTGGCCAGCCCCCGCCAGAACTTTTCCGGCGAGGACATGTGCAGCGCCACCCATTTGCTGTCGGCGCACTGCATCACGTACGACTGCGATACCTGTGGCCGGCTGTAGGGCCCCATGATCTCGTTCTCGGAGAGATAGTGGGTGAAGGCATCGAGGTTGAAGTGACACATCGCCTCCAACATCGAGACGTCCACCCGCCGCCCTTGGCCGGTGCGGCCGCGCTCCACCAGTGCGCCGAGAATGCCGTAGGCGGCGTAGAAGCCCGACAGCGCATCGGCCATGGCCGGCCCCACCACCCGCGGGTTCTCCGGGTTGACCAGCAGCTTGAGAAAACCGCTGGCGGCCTGAGCCACGGTGTCGTAACTGGGGCGCCCGGCGTAGGGGCCGTCGTTGCCAAAGCCGCTGATGGCGCAGTAGATCAGCCGTGGGTTGAGTTCGCGCAGGCGCGCCTCGCCGGCCCCCAGCCGCTCGGCGGTACCGGGGCGGAAATTCTGGATGTAGACATCGGCATTGCGGATCAGCGCATCGAAGGTGGCGAGATCCTCCGGCTCCTTGGTATTGAGCGCGATGCTGCGCTTGTTGCGGTTGTAGGTCTGGTAGTGAGGGCTGTAGAGCCCACCCTTGAAGGCGCGGAAGGGGTCGCCTTTGCCGGGCATCTCCACTTTGATCACGTTGGCACCCAGATCGCCTAGCAACATGCCGGCGGCGGGTCCAGTGATGAAGGTGCCCTGTTCGATGACGGTGATGCCTTCGAGTACCTTGCTCATGATTCGCCCCCTTCCTGGCTGAAGCCCGGTGGTACCTCACCGGTGTACTCGACCCGCTGGGCCGCCTGATAGGAGAGCGCAAAGCCGCAGGGCTGCTCGGATTCCTCCAGCAGATGGGCAATGAGCCCGGCGGTGCGGGCAAGTATCGGTACGCCGCGCAGCGCCTTGAGCGGGAAGCCCGCCCCCAGCAGCACGGCGGGGATGGCGGCGGAAACATTAAGCTTGAGCTCCTTGCCGACGATCCCGGGAATGGCCCGCTCCACGGCTTCGGCGATCTCCACGTAGCGCAGCTCGGCGCCCGCTTCCTGCGCCACGCCAAACAGCGCCTCGACGCGCGGGTCACGAGCCTTGTGCAGCGGGTGGCCGTAGCCCGGAATCGGCTCGCGACGGGCACGGCGAGCGCTCACGACATCTTCCACGGCGCTTTCAAGCGATTTGCCACCGTCGACCTCACCGGCGATCTCAGCGAATAGCTCCCCTGCCGCCTGGGAGGCTCCCAGGATCACCGAGCCACAGCCCAGCAGCCCCGCTGCTACTGCGCCCTGCAGCGCCTCGGGAGCGGCGGCATAGGTCATGCGGCTGGCCTGCACGCTGGGTACCAGGCCGTGCTCGGCGATGGCCACCAGGGTGGCATCCAGCACCCGGCGGCGGACATCGCTCACTGGCTTACCGTCGAGCAGTATCAGGAAATAGTCGGTAAAGGTGGTGTGGCCGATTAGCTCGGCGCTGAGGTCCTTGCCGCGTACCACGATAGTGTCGGCATTAGAGGTACTGATGGCGGTTCTTGGAATTGTCTCGTGCCCGATTTTCATGCTTTGGCTCCGCGTAGCAAGTGCGAGCGTGTCATGCCGGAGCGGCACTCCGCGCTCGTGATGTAGAACGCTATGTTGAGAAAAACATACGCCGACCGCATGATTCATAAAAATGATATATTTCCATCATTTTCATCGATGACATCGATCATTGGAGACATCCATGGAGCTGCGTCACCTACGCTACTTTCTCGCCCTGGCCGAGACCCTTAACTTCACCCGTGCGGCGCAGCGGGTACACGTGACCCAGTCGACTCTTTCCCATCAGATCCGCCAGTTGGAGGAAGAAGTCGGTCGGCCGCTGTTCGCCCGCGAGGGCAAGAAAGTGCTGATCACCGAGACCGGGCAGGCCTTCCTCGAACACGTCGTGCCGATCCTGAGGCAGGTCGACCGGGCGGTGGGGGCCCTGAAGGAGTCGCCCGACGAGCTGCGCGGCGAGCTGCGCATCGCCGCCACCCATAGCTTCAATGTGCAACTGATCCCCCTGTGCCTATCGCGGTTCATGCAGCGACTGCCAAGGGTGAAGGTAGCGGTGGAGGAGCTTTCGGGGGATGGCATCAGCGAGGGACTGGTCAGTGGCCGCCTGGACCTGGGTGTCTCCTACCGCCCCGCCGTTCCCCGCGGCTTGCGCTTCGAGCCGCTCTATAATGAGGAACTCAAGTTGATCGTGGCCAACGACCACCCCCTGGCCGGGCGCAAGCGGCTGCGCATGGTCGAGTTGAACGGCACGCGCATGACACTGTTGGCTCCACATTTCTCAACCCGGCAGATGCTCGACGAATGCTTCGCTGCGGCCGGGGCCCAACCGCAAATCGTCGCCGAACTCAACGCCATTTCTCCGATGATCGAGCTAGTGCGGCGTACCGACCTGTGCGGCATCGTGGCCGAGAATGCACTGGGCAACGAGCCCGGCGTGCTGGCCATTCCGCTGGAGAGCCCCACACCGATACGCACGCCGGGGCTGTTATGGTCGCAGCAGGCGCACCGCTCCCCCGCCAGCCGCTTCATGGCGGAAACAATCCGCCAGGTGGTCAAGCAGTCATCATGGGGGCGCTAGCCAGCGCTACGGCTCCCAGCGCCTCGTGGTCGTGAATGGCCAACTCCCGTCCGCTGACGCTGAGCATCCCTTGCTGCTGGAAGCGAGCCAGCGTCCGGCTAACGGTTTCCAGCACCAGGCCAAGATAACTGGCAATATCCGAACGCGACATGGACAGATGAAAGCGATACGGCGAACAGCCACGGCTGCGAAAACGCTCGGAGAGCCCCAGCAGGAAGCTGGCCAAGCGCTGATCGGCGGTACGCCCCGAGAGCAGGCACAACATGCGCTGGTCGCGGCGCATCTCACGGCTAAGGCAGCGGTAGAGCTCGCCGCGCAGCGCCGGCAGCCCTTCGACGAGCCCCTCAAGATGGGGGAACGGCAACTCGCAGACGAAGGCCGACTCCAGCGCCACCACGTTGCCGAAGCAACTTGCCTCGCCAATGTCATCGAGCCCCACTACCTCCCCCGGCAGGTAGAAGTGGGTGACCTGGTCACGCCGACCCGGCTCGGCCACGGTCTGCTTGAAGCTGCCGGAGCGCACCACGAAAAGACTCTCGAAGGGCTCCCCCTGGCGCATCAGCGCCTGGCCCCGTTTCAACGGCCGGGGGCGTTGCAGAATGGCATCGAAGGTTGCCAGGGCGTCGAACTCGAGCCCAAGGGCAAGCAGCGGGCATGCAGGGAACAGCATTGGCAGCGGGGGGCACGCTTCGGCTGGCACTGGACGGGCTGAGACATGATGGGCTCTCTCTCGGCGTACAGATCGGCGCCTTCGATTCTGATCTTTCCCGCAATGGCTGTCCCGTACGAAGGGCGCTATTACCGTACTAGGGGCCGCTGAGTTGACATACATCAACCCCGCTTGAGAGGACGGCCAACAGCAGGCCATAAAAAAACCGGCCCCGAAGGGCCGGTTTGTCGTCGATCGCTCGACGTGTCTCGCTGTGCGAGGCTCGCTTAGAAGTGGTAGCGAGCGCCGGTCAGCCAGTACATGTCGTCGCCGTCGGCGGTGTCCACATCAAGACCACTGACGGTGATGTCTGGCTGATCGCCCTGATACAGCTCCAGGAAGACATCAAAGTTGCTGGAGATGTTGTAATAGCCACCGGCAGCCCAGGCTGTCCGGTCTGCCCAGCCCTCAGCTTCGGTGTCAACGCTGATGTCGTACACATCGACATTGAAGGCCCACTGACCCACGGCGTAGGTCATACCCAGGCCCCAGGTGTCATAACCGCCAAGGTACACATCGTTATCGTCGCGAGTCTCGTAACCCAGACGCGCGGAGAACTGATCGTTGAAGGCGTAGGCGGCAGTCGCACCGTAGAGCACTTCGTCGTTGCCGGTGCCAGAAACACGCGAACCATCCGTATTCAGGACGGCTTTATCGTCGACGTAGCCAAGCGCCAGGCGCAGGCCGCCGACTTCGTATTTCACGCCACCTTGGGTGACGATCTCCGCATCTCGCTCCGACGCCCCTTCAACTTCACCGCGCTCGCTATAGTGCTTGGCCTGCAGAAAGGCTTGGAAGCCGCCCAGGTCCGGAGTGTAGTAGCCGATGGAGTCACCGCGGGACTGTTTCGGGTGACCGGCGAACTCAAGACCCTGGTCGATGTAGACGTCAAACGGCGCGGTCACGGCATCCTTGTAGAAGGAGTCGAAGTTACCGGCCTGAACGGTACCCCAGCTGTTGCTGCGCAGGCCGAGGTACGCCTGGCGGGTCTCGCTGAAGGCGTCGAAATCGTTGCCGTAGCGGTTGCCGGATTCATCGGCGCGGAAGCGCCACTCGAGGTGGCCGAAAGCAGTCAGGTCAGAGCTCACTGTGTGGCTCAGACGCAGGCCCAGGCGGGAGAAGACATCGACGAACTCGGCGCCGTTGTCGATCGCTTGGCCATCGTCGTTATACTCGGGGCCGCCGCCGGCGACACCCATGGCAATACGGCCGTAGATGTCCAGGCGGGTGCCGTCCTGGTCGTAAACGGTAGCGGCCTGAGCGGCAGCGGAGGCGCCCAGGGCACCGGCAATGGCAGTCGCTAACAGTGTCTTTTTCATCGCGATAGTTCCTTTCACTAGCTTACTGTTTCGATCGTTACTGCACGGATCGACGATCGGTGCAGGTAGCTTGCCGGGCATGGGTCCCGCCGTGCTTGGCTGGGTTCCTTCTCAGGAAGCGCCTGGGCCGGTCATGACCGCAGCGAAGCCTTGTTATAGTCCAATGCTCGCAGGTAGAACTCTATACCGGGAAAAATGGGAACGCAATAAGAAAAAACACTGTTTTCCTTCGACCCGGACTTTCCCGACGGAACCTTTCCCTGCATTTGCGGTCACGGGCTCTCCCGCCTCGTTACCGCATGCCGCAGGCCGGAAACAGCCGTTTGCCTGGCAGCGATGAGCCCGCACATAATGCCCCGCTGATGAAACAGAGGCAAGCCAGGGGCATCAACGTTGAAGGCAGGACAGGGAGGGGATGGCGTCGTCGGGGCTTTCGACCGGGCCGAGAGGGGCGTTGACGGTGGGCTGTTACTGACGGAGGCTGACGTTCGAACCGGCCAGTGTAGGCGCCCGGCTCGGGCGAATCCGGTGCCACCCGAGCCGGGTGGCACCGAACCTGGCGTGTTTAGAAGTGGTAACGGGCGCCGACAACCCAGTAGACATCATCTTTGTTGACTTGGCTGCCACCCACCCTTTCATCGACATCGGAGTCGTAGAGTTCGGCGAAGACATCGAAGTTATTGGAGACATCGTACATGGCGCCCAGGGCCCAGCTGGTGCGGCTTTCACCGTTATCCGGATCGATATCGTAGATATCGGCATGGAAAGTCCACTCCGTCACTGCGAAGCTGGCGCCCACGCCCCATTGATCGAAGCCACCACCGTATACGCTGCTGTCGTCGCGGGTCTCGTAGCCCACACGCGCAACGAAGCCGGGAACAAACTCGTAGGCCGCGGTGCCGCCGTAACGCACTTCATCGTTACCGGTGCCGGAAACACGCGAACCACCCGTATTCAGGACGGCTTTATCGTCGACGTAGCCAAGCGCCAGGCGCAGCCCATCGGCTTCGTATTTCAGACCGCCCTGAGTCACGATCTCCGCGTCCCGCTCCGATCCTTCAACTTCACCGCGCTCGCTATAATGCTTGGCTTGGAGGAAAGCCTGGAAGCCAGAGAGATTGGGCGAGATATAGCCGATGGAGTCGCCGCGAGATTGGGTGGCATGGCCCGCGAACTCGAAACCTTCCTTCACGTAGACGTCGAAGGGCTTGGTCACGGCCTGGAAGTAGAAAGAGTCGAAGTTGCCGGCCTGAACGGTACCCCAAGTGTTACTGCGCAGGCCGATATAGCTCTGGCGGGTCTCGCTGAAGGCGTCGAAGTCATTGCCGAAGCGGTTGTTGGCCTCGTCGGCGCGGAAGCGCCACTCGACATGGGCAAAGGCGCTTAGATCGCTGCTGATCTGCTGCTGACCGCGCAGCCCCAGGCGCGAGGAGGCGTCGACGAACTCGGCGCCGTTTTCGATAGCCTGCCCCCCCGAATATTCCGTGCCGCCACCTTCCACCGCCATAGCGATGCGCCCATAAACATCCAGCCTGGTGCCGTCCTGATCATAGACGGTGGCGGCCTGAGCCGCGACGGAGGCGCCCAGGGCGCCAGCGATGGCACTCGCCAGCAGTGTCTTCTTCATTTTGACGTTCCCTTTGATGATCGAATCGGTTCGCTCGTGATACCCACCGCTCTGCGACGGCTCTTCGGCATCAGCACACGCCTTGTCTTCAAGCGCTCGTATGCATCATGCCTAATTTATATGACGAGCAAGTGTCAAAATGAAGAATCGTTATATCGGTTGAAATAGGCGGATTAACGGCGGTTATGCTTGGCCTGTAGCGCGGCCAGCTTCTCTTCCAATGTCATGGGGGCTTCGCTGGCGGTGGAAGCAGGTTTGACTGGGCCGGCAGACGCCTTGGCAACGGATGACGCCTTGCCAGGTGCAGCGTCGGCCGGCTGGCACCTGGCTCGGGCCTGCCGCCCCTTGCCGCCTTCGCGGCGCACTGTGCGCCCGCGGCGCTCGACCTGCAGCCGCTCCAGCTTGCGTTTGGCGTGCTCGGCCGCCTGGGCGTCGACGTGACCGGCCGGCTTGCCTTCCAGATCGATGCGCTCGGCCCCCTCGCGCAACGCCTTGAGGTAGCGCGGCAAATTCACGTAGCCCGCCAGGGCGCGACGCACCAGTTTTTCGGGCCAGGGCTCGCGTGCGGCCAGGTCGTGGTGAATGCCCACCTTGAGCGGGCGGGTATGTCCCTTGAAGAAAGTGGCGGGATAGCGTTGATACCACTGCGCCAGCAAGGCTTCGGCGGAGGGCGCCTGCTCGATGGCGAGTGCTCCCTGGCGCCCATCGTCGGCTTGCGCGGCCTTGTCCGCCGCGTCCGGCGGCTCGTCAGCCGGACGCCAGGGGGAGTCGGAGGTCGGTGTCGCAACGTCGGCATCGTTTGGGGGCACGTCATCGCAGTCGCGGCGCTCTCCTGCAGGAGGCGCTTCCGCAGCGGGGCGCGACAACGGCTCCTCCCGCGAACGGCCCATCAACGCGGCGAGCCCTTGAGCCCGACGCGCCGGGCCGGGAAAGGTCGGAGCCGGCTCGCCCTTGCGCAATCGTTCACGCAGCCGTGCGTTGTCCTCCTCGAGCTCACGGTTCTGCTCGTCGAGTTCGCGGCACTCTTCCATCAGCTCGAGCCGTGCCGCTTCCAACGCCTGGCGCATCGCTTCGGATTCGGCGAGCCGGGCTTCCAGCGCCTGCATTCTGGCGCGACAGTGGCGCAGCTCGTCGAGGGCGCTTTCCGCGCGGGCCTCCAGGGCGCTGAAAAGGTGGGGTGATGGTTCCTTGATCAAACCGGCATCCTCCTGGGAAAACACTGCACCGATGCCTGCGCGGGCGAATCGCTGCATCGCGCTTCATCTCGCTCGACGATGGTTCTGCACTTCCCTGCGGGCTCACGTGAATGGCGACGACGGCAGGCAGCAGTGGGCGCATCCTTGATCCAGCAAGTGTGTGCCAGAAGCCAGACGCTGACAAACCCTTCGGCTCAATCTCGTCGGCGGTACTCGACGAAGCTGTAGTTCGGCTGCCCTGCCGCCGGCGAGCCGGGCACTCGCTGCACCTCCTCCCACTCCCGCTCGTCCAGCTCGGGGAAGCGCGCATCCCCTTCCACCTCGACATCCACTTCCGTCAGGTAGATGCGACTGGCATGCGGTAACGTCTGGGCGTAGATCTGCCCACCGCCCATCACCATGATCTCCTCGGCGGCATCGATGGTGGCCTGCTGATCGGCCAGGAACAGCGCCGATTCGAGATCGTGGCAGACCCGCACGCCCTCATGCCGGAAACCGGTATCGCGCGTCACCACGATATTGAGCCGCCCGGGCAGCGGCCTGCCGATCGAGGCGAAGGTCTTGCGCCCCATGACCAGCGGCTTGGCCTGGGTCATGCGCTTGAAGAATTTGAGGTCCTCGGGCAGATGCCAGGGCAGCTTGTTGTCGACGCCGATCACGCCGTTGCGCGCCACCGCGGCAATCATCGCCACCGGCACCAGGGTTTCGTCCGTCATACCGCCACCTCGGCCTTGATAGGGGGGTGAGGGTCGTAGCCTTCGATGGCGATGTGCCCGAAGCGAAAGTCGAACAGGTCGTCGACGTTCGGGTCGAGCACCAACCGCGGCGCAGGGCGCGGCGCGCGCGCCAGCTGCAGCTCGGCCTGCTCCAGGTGGTTGAGATAGAGGTGCGCGTCACCCAGGGTATGCACGAAGTCGCCCGGCTCGAGTCCCGAGACTTGCGCGATCATTCGGGTCAGCAGCGCGTAGCTGGCGATGTTGAACGGCACGCCAAGGAAGATGTCCGCACTGCGCTGGTAGAGCTGGCAGGAGAGTCGCCCCTCGGCCACGTAGAACTGGAACAGGCAGTGGCACGGCGGCAGCGCCATCTCGTCGACCAGCGCCGGGTTCCAGGCCGACACGATCAACCGCCGGGAGCGGGGGTTGGTACGGACCTGCTCGAGCAGCTTGGCGATCTGATCGACGTGGCCGCCACGCGGGTCGGGCCAGCTGCGCCACTGAGCGCCGTAGACCGGGCCGAGATCGCCGTTCTCGTCGGCCCACTCGTCCCAGATGCTCACCCCGTTCTCCTTGAGGTAGGCAATGTTGGTGTCGCCGCGTAAAAACCATAGCAGCTCGTGGATGATCGAGCGCAGGTGCAGCTTCTTGGTGGTCACCAGCGGAAAGCCCCGCGAGAGATCGAAGCGCATCTGATGGCCGAAGAGTGAACGGGTTCCGACTCCGGTGCGATCGGCACGTTCGACGCCCTGCTCGAGCACCAGACGCATCAGGTCCAGGTAGGGCTGCTCGAGAGCGGGTGGTTCGAGAGGGGGTTGATCGAGCATGGGCCGGGCGTTGTCGTCAGGCATGGTTGGCGAACTCTGCAAATGATCGATAGAGACGAGAGTCTACCTCTCTCGTCCTCCGCTTCCTATTCCGCTCCCGTTTCACTCGGTGACGCCAACTGCGTCCACCGGCCGTCGCCGCGACCATAGGATGAGCAGCACACCGAAGGCGATCATCGGCAGGGTCAGCAGCATGCCCATGGTGAACCAACCGAAGGCGAGATAGCCGATATGGGCATCCGGCAGGCGGAAGAACTCGACCATGAAACGGAACACGCCATAGAGCAGCAGGAACAGGCCGGAAACGAGACCACGCCGGCGCGGCCTGGCCGATACCCACCACAGGACGACGAACAGCACCAGGCCCTCGAGCAGCGCCTCGTAGAGCGACGTAGGATGCCGTGGCTCCGGCCCCATGCCGGGAAACGGCATGCCCCAGGGAAGCTCGGTCGTCCGCCCCGGCAGTTCACGGTTGATGAAATTGCCGATGCGCCCCGCGCCGAGGCCGATCGGCACCATCGGAGCAATGAAGTCGGTCAGGGTGAAGAACGCCAGGCGTTTCCTGCGGGCGAACCACAGCACGGCCAGCAGCACCCCGATCAGGCCGCCATGGAAGCTCATGCCGCCATCCCAGACGCGAAACACCCACAACGGGTCGGCCAGCCACTGCGCCATGCCATAGAACAGGGCATAACCCAGCCGACCGCCGACCACCACGCCAAGAGCGGTATAGAACAGCAGATCGCCGACGTCGTCGTGCGTCAGGCCGATGCGCCCCGCGCGCCGGCGCCCCAGCCACCAGGCGCCGGCGAAGCCGATGACGTACATCAAACCGTACCAGTGGACCTGGAACGGCCCCAGCGAGATGGCGACGGGATCGATATCGGGATAGTCGAGCATGGCTACCTCAGAACAGGAATGTCAGGCCCACGAGCAGCAGCAGGCCGGCAAAGGAGAGACGCAGAACGCGGGCGGGAAGCGCATGGGCCAGCCGCACGCCGATTCGCGCACAGGGCACGCTGACCATGACGATCCCCAGAAAGGCGGGCCACATCACGAAGCCGGTCGCCCCCGCCGGTAGCCGCGGATCGCCCCAGCCCACCACGACGAAGGTTACCGCACCGAACAGGGCGATGGGCATGCCGCAGGCGGCTGCGGTTCCTATCGCCTGGGCCATGGACGCACCACAGCGCGAGAGCCAAGGCACGCATAGAGTGCCGCCGCCGATGCCGAACAGCGCGGAGACGCCGCCGATCACGCTGCCGGCCGCCACCATCACCGGCCGGCTCGGCATCCGGCGTCCCGGCCTGGGGCCGAAGCCCAGCGCCATCCTCGCCGCCATCAGAATGACGAAGACGCCGAACAGGGTCCCCAGCAGGCCAGCGGAGAGCGCACCGGCCACGAAGACGCCGGCCACCGCCCCCAGCATGAGACCGGGCAGCAGCGCCAGGAAGGCATCGCGCTGGACGCTGCCCCGCTGGTAGTGCGCCCAGGCCGACGACCCG
This sequence comes from Billgrantia pellis, assembly GCF_008297955.1. GTDB lineage: Bacteria > Pseudomonadota > Gammaproteobacteria > Pseudomonadales > Halomonadaceae > Halomonas > Halomonas pellis. The sequence continues at coordinate 168,893 of NZ_VTPY01000003.1, forward strand.
CCGGTGACCACGATGGTGGCCAGCGACGTACCGATAGCCAGGTGCATGGCGATGCCGGCGTCGATGCCCTGCAGGCCGAAGGCGAAGACAAGTGCCGGAACGATGATAAGCCCTCCGCCAACGCCGAACAGCCCCGCCATCAGGCCGGCAGCCGCTCCCAGGGCGAAATAGCCGAGCAGTGTCAGCGCCAGGGTCATGACGTGGAGGTTTCCTCGAAGGCGTCGGGTCGCCAGCGCCGGAGCAGGTCGAGCAACGCACGTGGGCCATAGGGCTTGGCCAGATAGTCGTCCATGCCGGCCTCGTGAAAGCGTCTGCGGTCGCTCTCCGTGGCGTTGGCCGTCAGCGCGACCAGCACGCTGCGTCGCCGATCCGTCAGTTGGGATTCCTGCTCGCGCCAGCGCCGGGCCACCTCCACGCCATCCATGTCAGGCATGAAGATGTCCATCAAAACCAGGTCGTAGGCTTGCCGCTGCTGACGCTCCAGCGCCTCCTGGCCGCCCGAGACACTGTCGACCCGAAATCCACGCCCTTCCAATACCTGGCGGGCGAGCATGCGGTTGACGGGGCCGTCATCGACCACCAGCACTCTCAGCGGCGTCTTCCGCTCGAGATGGGATACCCCTTCAAACGAAGCGTCGTCCGGTGCGTCGAGGTCGCGCCCGCCCCGCCCGTCGCCGGCCAGGCTGCCGACCAACAGCACCACGTCCGCCATGCGTTCGCGCAGGTTGGCGAGGTGGCGAGAGTCATTACGCTCCGGTACCTTTTCCATTTCGCGGCCAAGATCGGCCAGCAGCGGCTCGAGTTCGCGCTGCAGCAGGGTCAAGTAGTGCGACTTGAGACGCGAGTCTTCACGCGCCCGCTCCCGCGCCGCCACCAGATTGCCCAGGTGCGGCGTTCGCTCCTGATGAAAAAGCAGCAGCTGGTACGGCGACGCATCCAGGCGCTCCATTTTCAACGGCCGCCAGCGCCCCTCGGCATCCAACATGCGCACTTCGGCCGGTCCGGTATCGCTCTCCCCGTCTCCCTTCATGCGGGCGGCAAGCTCCTGGCCCGTCAACGCCTCGGGGCTTTCCCCAAGCAACTGCTCCATGGCCACATTGGTGTCGATGATGCGGCCGTGGTAGAGCAGCAGCGCCGGCCGCGGGCTCGCCGACAACATCTCCTCGAGACTGGGAATCCGCGCCAAGCGCGCCTGCAGTTCGGTCAAGCGCTCCTGCAAGCGCTCCAGACGCGCGGTCAGGGCCCCCTCTCCGACTTCGGCATGCTCGGGCGCACCAAGCCAGTGGGGCAACCATCGCTCGGCCTCGCCCATCAGCCGCTCGATGCGACTCAGGCGAGCGGTCATTTGGGCCTCGTAATCGCGTATGCGGTAGCGCAACTGCATCAGGAAGGCGGTCGTGGTCAGTGTCGTGCCGATCAACAGAGCCAGCAGCAGCCACCCCGTTTCGGCCCAGGACGTAGGGGCGGGCGTCGCCAGCCACAGCACCAACCCCACCAACAGACACAGTAACACGAGGGCCGCTTGAGCCAGCAGCAGCGGCCAGAGCAGTGGCCATACGAGAAACGACCAGAAGCGGTCCTTGCGCGTTGCGACGGGCATTATCATCCTTATGCCATGCGGCGATGCCGTGAGTTTACGCCGCCGGACCCCGGCTGTCATGGCGGTGCCGCACTGCCACGCACTCGTAACACACCCCCAGCGGATGCCCATGCGGGCCGTAACGCCGCTCCTCCAGCTCGATGACGCCGGCTTCGTCATGCCATGTCAGCCAGGTGGTGGCGCGCGTGCCATACTGCTCGCCGACGATGAAGGAGGCAGACAAGCGCCGTTCAAGCGCCAGCCCCACTCCGGTATCGGGCAGGTGGGCGTCGTCCGCCGTCGTGTCGTCTCCCATGGCGAAGAGGGCATCGTCCGGCCAACGGCGACGCAGCGCAGTCAGCACCCCCTGACGCGCAGCGATCAATTTGGGCCACGGCGTGTCCAGGCTGGCATTGGAGAGCCCATGCACGCCGGGCGCGACCCGCGTGAGCACCAGCCGTTCACGTCCGCGGTGCAGGTGCCAGAGCCGCTCTCCGTCACCGGCCAGCAGGTTGAAGCCGGCGTATTGCCAACCCTCCCCCGCGGCCAGGGCCTCCAGCCAGGCATCCAGGTCGTCGCACTCGAGCGCTCGTTTCACCAGCAGGCCACGGCTCGGCGCGTCGGCCGGGGCCGTGATCGACGGGTCGCGTACGTTGGTCACCGCCGCCACCCGCCCGCGACGGTGCACGGCCAGCCAGCTGCCGCCGGCCTCAAGATCCCGCCCGCCCACGATATCCGGCGCCTCCTCCCAGGCCCCAAGCGCTGCCGTGGGGCGATGATGGAACTCGTCGCGGTTAGCCACCAAGCGCAGAGGCACGGAGCTGCCGGGACGGTAGTCGAAGGCGATCAGGCACATGCGCACTCAATCCCGGGGCGGCAGCAGATGCGCCAGCTGCCATTCGCTCAGACGCCCAAACAGATGGCTGCGCACGGCGGAAGGCGTGTTCAGGGCCAGCGTCTCATCCACCAGCTCTTTCGCCGCCCGCAGCGACACCCGGCGAATGGCGGCGCGTACCCGCGGCAGGCTGGGGGCGTTCATCGACAGCGAGTCGAACCCCATGCCCATCAGCAGCAGGGCGCCGGCCGGATCGCCGGCCAGCTCGCCGCAGACGCAGATGGGCCGCTTCAGTCGCGCCGATGCCTCGGCCAGCCGCGCCAGGGCGACAAGCACCGCCGGATGGCAGGAGTCGTAGAGAGCGGCCACGCGGGGATTGTTGCGGTCGACTGCCAGCAGATATTGGGTCAGATCGTTGCTGCCGACGGAGAAGAAGTCGACCCGCTCGGCCAGTGCATCGAGCTGGTAGAGCGTAGCAGGAACCTCGATCATCACGCCGACTCTGGGCCGTGTGGCCTCGATCCCCTCCTCCCCCAGCTCGCGAATAGCGCGGTCGAGCAGACGCAGGGCGTCGTCGACCTCGTCGACGTTGGTCACCATCGGCAGCAGCACTTGCAGATTGTCGAGACCCTGGGAGGCACGCAGCATGGCCCGCAGCTGGACCATCAGCACCTCGGGATGGTCCAGCGTAACGCGAATGCCGCGCCAGCCGAGGAAGGGATTGGCCTCGTCAATGGGGAAATAGGGCAGATCCTTGTCGCCGCCGATGTCGAGGGTGCGCATGACCACCGGCATCGGAGCGAAGCTTTCCAGTTGGTCGCGATAGAGCCGCGCCTGCTCCTGCTCGCCGGGGAAGCGCTCGGCGATCATGAACGGCACCTCGGTGCGGTACAGCCCCACGCCGCTGATACGCTTTCTCAGCGACACCGTGGTATCGATGGCCAGACCGGTATTGACCATCAACGGCATCTCATGACCGTCGGGCGTCTCGCTGGGCAGGTCCTGCTCGTGCTCGAGGACCTCGGCCAGCGCCCGCTCTTCGGCGATCAGGCTACGATAACGGTTCTTGAGCTCATCCGAGGGACGCACGAAGAGGCGTCCGCGATGGCCATCGAGTACCACTTCCGCGCCCGAGAGACGAGGAAGCGGCAGGTCGACCATGCCGAGCACGGTGGGGATTCCCATGGCACGGGCGACGATTGCCACGTGAGAGGTGCTGGAGCCGCGGGCCGACACCAGGCCGGCCAGGCGTTCGCGCGGCACCTCGCCCAAGGTGGCGACGCTGATCTCGTCGCCCACCAGGATGGTGCTTTCGGGAAAGACATCGGGTATCTGCGGCGTTTCTTCCTGCAGGTGCGCCAGCACCCGACGGCCGAGGTCGCGCACGTCGGCAGCCCGCTCACGCAGGTAGTCGTCGTCGACGCGTTCGAGGTACAGCACATGGCGGCGCACCACGTCGGCCAGCGCGCCGGGCGCCCACTGCCCCTCGCGGATGCGTTTCTCGACCTCCTGAGAAAGCGCCGCCTCGCTCAGCATCTGTTGATAGACCTCGAACAGCGCCAGTTCCTGTACCGAGATACGGTTGGCCAGACGCTCGCCGGCGGCGCGAATCTCTTCGCGGACCCGCCCGATGGCCTCCTTCAACCGCACGATCTCGTGCTCGACGTCGGTGGGGATCAGATCGGGCACGCTGTTGAGGTCGGCCAACGGTGCTACCACCACCACCTCGCCGATGGCCATGCCGGGCGAAGCCGCCACTCCGTTGAACAGCGCCTGGCCGCCGGGCAGCGTGGGCCGGGTCAGGCTGCCGGTGGCCAGCGCGTGAGCCAGCACGCCGGCGAGCTGAGCCCCCATGGTGATGAGGAAGGCTTCATCCTCCTCGTCGTAGCGGCGCTTCTCGCTCTGCTGCACGACCAGCACCCCGAGCATGCGACGCTGGTGAATGATCGGCACACCGAGGAAGCTGGAGTAGCGTTCTTCGCCGGTGGACTCGAAGTAGCGGAACCGAGGATGCGCCCGCGCATCCTCGAGATTGAGCGGCTCCTCGCGCTCGGCTACCAGGCCCACCAGGCCCTCGCCCACGCGCAGGCTCACGCGCCCCACGGCCTGGCTGTGCAGGCCGATGGTTTCCATCAGCACCAGCTGCTCGATTTCCCTGTCATAAAGGTAGAAGGAGCAGACATCGGTACGCATCGCCTTGCGAATGCGGCGCACCATGGTCGCCAGCGCCGCATCGAGATTACGAGCCCCGTTGACTTCCTGAATGACCCGGCGCAACACCTCCAGCATCGGCGTCTTGCTTTCCATTATGTCGTCCCCCGCCTGGCTGAAGAATCTAGGCCTTGACCGTCACCGAAGGCAGACGGGTCATCATGTCGGGCCAATGCGCCGGCCCCGGTCATACTGAGCGAGCTCAGCGCCCCTCCAGCGCCAGCCGCTGCGCCCTGGGCGACAACTCGCTCAGCGCACGGCGATAAACCTCGCGCTTGAAGGGCACCACCTGGCCCAGCGGATACCAGTAGCTGACCCAGCGCCAGCTATCGAACTCGGGCTTGGCCGAACCGTCCATGCAAATGCGATGCTCCTGGCAGCGGATGCGCAGCAGGAACCACTTCTGCTTCTGGCCGATACAGACCGGCCGAGAATTCATGCGTACCATACGTCGCGGCAGGCGATAGCGCAGCCAACCCCGGGTACAGGCGAGAAGCTCGACATCGGCGGCGGTCAGCCCGATCTCCTCTTCCAGCTCCCGGTACAGAGCCTGCTGTGGTGTTTCGGTCGACTTGATGCCTCCCTGGGGAAACTGCCACGCATTCTGTCCTACCCGACGCGCCCAAAGCAGCTGCCCCTGGGCGTTGGCAATGATAATGCCAACGTTGGGGCGAAAGCCGTCAGCGTCGATCACGGACGTCACCTTGTGAATTCGTCATTGAAGCCATTCTTCCACAATGCCGTGAATGGCATCAATACAACGAATAGGCAGTGTCAAGAGATGTCAGACGGCACGGCGCAGAACGACACCGGGCTTAGCAGCGCGGCCGTTGTCTGACATAATCGCGTGCTTTCACGCAACAGCAGTATTTCTTTACTCAACGTCTGCAAGGGGCACGCCGTGAGTCTGGCCATCTTCGACCTGGACAACACCCTGCTTTCCATCGATAGCGACCACGCCTGGGGCGAGTTTCTGCTCGAACAGGGAGCCGTGGACCCAGAGGCCTATCGCGAGGCCAACGACCGCTTCATGGCCGACTATGAGGCCGGCACCCTCGACATGCACGCCTTCCTCGCCGTGGCGCTCAAGCCCCTTGCGGATAATACCCCCGAGCAGCTCGCGGCGTGGCATCAGCAGTTCATGGCCAGCAAGATCGAACCCAGCATCCTGCCCAAGGGAGAGGAACTGCTCGCGCGTCACCGCAGCCGCGGCGACACCTTGCTGATCGTGACCGCCACCAACCGTTTCATCACGGGCCCGATCGCCGCACGCCTCGGAGTGGACCACCTGATCGCGGTCGAGCCGGAAGTCGTGGACGGACGCTACACGGGCAAGGTCAGCGGCACCCCAAGCTACCGGGAGGGCAAGGTGGAACGGCTCGAGGCGTGGCTCGCCGACACGGACTTCACCCTGGATGACGCCTGGTTCTACAGCGACTCCCACAATGACCTGCCGCTGCTGGAACGGGTCGAAAACCCGGTGGCGGTGGACCCCGACCCCGTCCTGCGCGCGAAAGCCGAACAGCGCGGCTGGCGCATCATGAGCCTGCGGGACTGACCAGGCCCGCCCCTGCAATACGCAAAAACCCCGATAGCCTTGGCTCTCGGGGTTTTTCTCTTACTGGCTAAACGCTGAGGAGCATTAGCCGAGCGAAGCGGTGAACGGCCTTAAGCTGGCCCCGAAGGGCGATAAGCCGAAGGCTGCGAGTCAACCCCCACATGGGTATGTGAGGGCTCCTAGCACCGCGCAACACCGCGATTCATTCCGCAGGCATTGGCTACCCAAGCAGATGCTCGACCGCGGCGCGCTCTTCCCTCAGCTCGTCTTCGGTAGCCTTCATCTTGGCCCGGCTGAACTCGTCGACTTCGAGGCCCTGGATGATCTCGTAGCCGCCGTTCTGGCAGCGCACCGGGTAGGAGTAGATGATGCCTTCGGCGATGCCGTAGCTACCGTCGGAAGGAATCGCCATGCTCACCACTCGGTCGGTGCCCAGCGCCCAGTCGCGCATGTGGTCGATGGCGGAAGACGCGGCGGAAGCCGCGGAAGACGCCCCGCGCGCCTTGATGATGGCGGCGCCGCGCTGCTGCACGGTGGGAATGAAATCGCTCTCGTACCAGTCACGCTCGACCAGATCGAAGGCGGGCGTTCCGGCCACCTTGCAGTGGGCCAGATCGGGGTACTGGGTGGCGCTGTGGTTGCCCCAGATGATCATGCCATCCACGTCGGTGACGCGCTTGCCGGTCTTCTGAGCCAACTGGGTCAGGGCACGGTTGTGGTCCAGGCGGGTCATTGCGGTGAACTGGCGCGGGTCCAGGTCCGGCGCGTTGCAGGAGGCGATCAGCGCGTTGGTGTTGGCCGGGTTGCCCACCACCAGAACGCGCACGTCACGGCTGGCGTTGTCGTTGAGCGCCTTGCCCTGCACGGAGAAGATCGCAGCGTTGGCCTCGAGCAGGTCCTTGCGCTCCATGCCCGGGCCGCGCGGGCGCGCGCCGACCAGCAGGGCGAAATCGGCGTCCTTGAAGGCGACGTTGGGATCGTCGGTGGCAACGATGTCCTGCACCAGCGGGAAGGCGCAATCGTTCACTTCCATCACGACGCCGTTCAACGCGTCCATCGCCTGCGGGATCTCGAGCAGCTGGAGAATGACGGGCTGATCCGGGCCCAGCATGTCACCTGCCGCAATACGGAAGATAAGGGAATAGCTGATCTGGCCGGCACCGCCGGTAATGGCAATACGTACGGGATCTTTCATCATTGCTCCTTCGGTTGGGTCGCCGTGAGGATAAGCCTGGCGGACGCATTGCCCGCCCTGGCCGGAATCCGGACCGCCAAGATGGTATGCCTGCGGTAGGTAAAACTCAATCCGACCTCCGACTAGCAGCGCCTCGACCGCCGAGTTCGCCGCGGATCTGCCACGCGTCGATGAGTCTTGGCTGATGCGCCGCTCGACCTGAGGTATGCTGTGCCGGCTCGCGCTTGCCCGCTCGCCTTGTCGCCAATCGCTCTCCAGGGAAGGTTGCATGCTGAGACGTCCCCCCATTTCCGTTCTACTGGCCATGCTCGTGCTGGTGGCGCTGCTGCTGTGGCTGGCCCTCGGCGACATACAGCGCTTCCAGGGCGAACCTCCCGCAGCGCCTGCCATAGCGAAGGACCTGCCGACGCGTGTCGAGTACCGGCAGAGCCATGCCGCATCGCACACGCCGCGCCTGGTGGCCCAGGGCCAGTTGGAGGCAATCCACGAGGTCGAACTGCGTACGCGTCAGGCCGGACGCGTCATTGAGCTGCCGGTCACCCAGGGCGCCTCGGTCTCGACTGGCGACACCTTGCTGGCGCTATCCCGCGATGCGCTGGAAGCTCAGCTCGAGCGGGCGGAGCGCCAGTTGGAGCTGGCACGAGCCGAGCTCGCCGGCGCCGCCGATCTGCGTCGGCGCGACTTGATCTCCCAGCCGGAGTACCTGCGCCTGCAGAGCAGCGTCAGCGTGGCCGCGGCGGAGCTGGCCGAGCTGCGCCAGACGCTCGACGAGACGCGTCCGAGCGCTCCCTTTGATGGCGTCCTCGATCGTCTCGACGTGGAGCTGGGCGACGTCCTGCAGGTCGGCGAGATCTACGGTCGCCTCGTCGACGACCGCCGCCTCGTCGCCAACGCCTGGGTCGCCCAGCGCGATGTGCTGAAGCTGAGCCCCGGATTGCCGGTCGAGGTTCGCCTGCTGGACGGCAGCCCATTGCCCGGCGAGCTGACCCACGTTGCCAGCCGTGCCGACGACGCCACCCGCTCTTTCTACATCGAGGCCGAACTCGACAACCCGGAGCGGCGTCGCCTGGCCGGTGCCAGCGCTACCCTATCGATCCTCTTGCCCGAGCGTGACGTGCACCGCTTCTCACCGGCACTGCTGGAACTCGACGACCAGGGCCAACTTCGGGTCAAGCACCTCGACGACGCGAGCCGCGTGATCAGCAGCCCCATCGAGCTGGTGGAAGCCGATGCCAGCGAGGTCAGCGTCGCAGGCCTGCCCGAGACGATCCGCCTGATCACGCTGGGCGGCGGTTTCGTCGCGCCCGGTGAACGGGTCACCGCCGTCACCGCCGAGCAGATCGGCGAGCCCCCTCTGCCCCGGGAGCTGCCCTGACATGCGCATGCTGATCGAGGCCGCCCTGGAGCGTTCGCGCACGACGCTGCTGCTGCTGGTCACGTTGCTGCTGGCCGGCCTGGCCGCCTGGCAGGCGGTGCCCAAGGAGGCCAATCCCGACATCGCGATCCCCATGATCTACGTCTCGCTGACGTTGGAGGGGGTCAGCCCCGAGGACGGCGAGCGGTTGCTGGTGCGCCCCATGGAACAGGAACTGCGCACCATCGAAGGGGTACGCAAGATGACCGCCCAGTCGAGCCAGGGTCATGCCGCGGTCACCCTGGAGTTCGACGCTGGCTTCGATCCGCGTCGAGCCTTGGCCGACGTGCGCGAGCGGGTCGACATCGCCAACGCCGAGCTGCCGGAGGAAGCCGACGAACCGCGGGTCTTCGAGGTCAACGTCGGGCGCTTCCCAGTCCTGACGCTGGGACTCTCGGGGCCGATCGAGGAGCGACAGCAGTTGGCCATCGCTCGCCGACTGCAGGACGCCATCGAAGGCATTCCCGAAGTGCTCGAAGTCGAGATCGGCGGCGAGCGCGAGGAGCTGATGGAAATCGTTCTCGACCCGCTGGTGCTCGACAGCTACGGCGTCGATTTCGACCAGCTGTTCAACCTGGTCACCCGCAACAACCGCCTGGTCGCCGCCGGTAGCCTCGACACCGGAGCCGGACGCACCCCCGTCAAGGTGCCAGGCGTGATCGAGACCCTCGAAGACGTCATGAACATGCCGGTCAAGGTCGACGGCGACCGGGTCGTCACCTTCGCCGACGTGGCCTGGATCCGCCCCACCTTCAAGGATCCCGAGGGTTACGCCCGCATCGATGACGAGCCCGCCCTGGTACTGGAAATCGCCAAGCGCGCCGGCGCCAACCTGATCGCCACCATCGGGAGCGTCCATGACATTCTCGCCGAGGCCGCCCCGCTCCTGCCCGACGAGCTCACGGTCACCACCATCATGGACCAGTCGGTGACCGTCGAGCAGATGCTCTCGGAACTACTCAACAACGTGCTCACCGCGGTGGCCCTGGTGCTGATCGTGATCCTCGCCGCCATGGGCCTGCGCTCGGCGCTGATGGTGGGACTGACCATCCCTGGCGCCTTCCTTACCGGTATCCTGATGATCTGGGCGGTGGGCTACACCCTCAACATCGTGGTGCTGTTCGCCCTGATCCTGGTCGCCGGCATGCTGGTTGACGGCGCCATCGTGGTCAGCGAGCTGGCCGACCGTCACCTGCGCGAAGGCCAGCTGCCGCGCGAAGCCTGGATCAATGCCGCCTCCCGCATGAGCTGGCCGGTCATCGCCGCCACCGCCACCACGCTTGCGGTGTTCTTCCCCCTTCTGTTCTGGCCCGGCGTAGTCGGCGAGTTCATGAAATACCTCCCCGCCACGGTGATTCTCTGCCTGCTTGCCTCGCTGGCCATGGCGCTGGTCTTTCTGCCCACCCTGGGCGGCGTTTTCAGCGTACGTGCGCGAGCCACTCGCCACGGCGAGGCGATGATCACGGCCGGGGGGCGAGCGTATCGCGCCGTGCTTGCCCGCCTGTTGGTCCGACCGGGCATCACGTTGCTGATCGCCCTACTGTTGATGGCACTGATTTTTGTCGGCTACGGCCGCTTCAACCACGGTGTGGAATTCTTCCCCGACGTGGAGCCCGACAACGCCCAGGTGGTGATCCGCGCCCGCGGCGATTTTTCCACCGACGAGAAGGACACCATCGTGCGCCGGGTCGAGGCGCGTCTGGCGGGCATGAGCGAAGTGCAGGCGCTCTACGCCCGCTCCTACGGGGTACCCGATGAGCAGATCGGCAGCGACGTGATCGGTGTGGTGCAGTTTCAGCTGATCGATTGGCAGCGGCGTCGACCCGCGCGGGCCATCATGGACGAAATGGCCGAGCGTACCGCCGACCTGCCGGGAGTGGTGCTGGAGTTCCGCGAGCAGGACCAGGGGCCCAGCGCCGGCAAGCCCATCGTTCTTGAGATCAGCGCCCAGGAAGCCGCCGAGGGCGAGGCCGCCGTCGAGGCCATTCGTCGCGAGATGGTACGGCTCGGTGGCTTTCGCGATATCGAGGACAACCGCAGCCTGCCCGGTGTGGAATGGCGGTTGAACGTGGATCGCGCCGCCGCCGCGCGCCTGGGGGCCGACGTCGCCGCGGTGGGCAGCGTCGTGCAGCTGATCACCAACGGCTTGCAGGTGGCCACCTACCGCCCCTCCTACGCCCGCGACGAGGTCGATATTCGCGTACGCCTGCCCGAGACCTGGCGCAGTCTCGATCAGTTGGATCGGCTGACCCTGAACACACCGCGCGGCCAGGTACCCGTCTCGCATTTCGCCAGTCTGGCGCCGGCTCCGAGGGTGGGAACGCTGCATCGCATCGACGGCCAGCGCGCCATTACGCTAGAGGCGGACGTTGCCGGCGGCTATCAGCCCGACGAGCGCCTGCGGGCTTTGCTGGAGGCCTTGGGCAGCCCGCCCGAGGGCGTCCGGGTCAACGTCGCCGGCGAGCAGGAGGATCAGGAACAGGCGAGCCGTTTCCTGATCACCGCCTTCCTGGTGGCCATCGGATTGATGCTGCTGATCCTCGTCACCCAGTTCAACAACCTCTACCAGTCGCTGCTGGTGCTCTCGGCCATCGTCTTTTCCACCGCCGGCGTGCTGATGGGGCTGCTGGTCAACGGCCAGCCCTTCGGCATCGTCATGGTCGGCATGGGTATCATCGCCCTGGCCGGCATCGTGGTGAACAACAACATCGTGCTGATCGATACCTACAACGAGCTGCGAAAGGCGGGACTCGCCCCGTATGACGCCGCGCTCGAGGCCGGGGGCCTGCGCCTGCGTCCGGTGCTGCTCACCGCCATCACCACGGTGCTCGGACTGATGCCGATGGTGCTCGAGATCAACGTCAACCTGTTCGCCCCCAGTCTCGGCATCGGCGCTCCCTCGACCCAATGGTGGACGCAGCTCTCCAGCGCCATCGCCGGCGGGCTGACGTTCGCCACGGGACTGACGCTGCTGCTCACCCCGTGCATGCTGGTGCTGGGGCGTGGCAGGCGTCGTCATGCGACAGCCGAACCGACCGAGGCATAGCAGGCTCAGCCATCCGGATCGATCAACCGCCCCTGAACAAAAACGCCCCGAGGTGTCTCGGGGCGTGAGAAATTGCTGACGGCGAGGCGGCCTCGCCGTTCGTCCAGCCTAGCTAGCTGATGGAGGAGGTCTCGGCCCGCGGCGTATGCGCGGCGTGCAAACGGGCGATCAATTGGTCTTCCAGGGCGAAGCGCTCGGTTAGCCCCTTGGCCAGCCGATCGAGCCAGGCCGGCAGACGCGGCAGAAAGTGCTGGCAGCGCACCGGCGTGGAGTAATCGGAGTCGAAGGCAAGCACCATTTCGGTGGACAGGTCCAGACGTTCCAACAGCTTGCCGGCGATCTCGAGCGCCTCATGATCCTCGAAGGCATTGGCCTCCTCGCGCAGCTGCGGGTAGATCTCGAAATGGCCCGCACTGATGTAGTCCATCAGCAGCTCGCTGAAACGATCGATCTGCGGTTTGCTGACCGCCTCGAGTTCGGTGTCGCAGGCTTCCTTGAGATCAACGAAGCTAACCAGCAGTTCACGACGTTCATCGAGCCAGCGATCGATGAGCTGATGCACCCCTCCCCAGCGCTCTCGAGCGGTCTTGCACTGTTCCAGCATCTTGCGAGCCTCCTTCCCTTGTGAAGCCTGTCGATTTCGGCAGCTTGCCAAGCTCGAAATCACAGACTCACCCCTGTCATCTGCGGTGTCAATCCTTCCGAAGGCGAAAAGCGCAGGCACCCAGTACGCGACCGGCACGCTCCGTCGTGCCCTATCGCCAACCGCCGCCGCCCTTCGACGCTAACTACGCCTGGCAACTGCGCTTTTGTCCATTCTCCCATCCAGCTGGCTTGGCGCTAGCCGTCGCGACAAAAGGCCGTTACGGCACATTGGCTGCGCCCGGCGAAGCGTTCAAGCGCAATCTTCAAGCTTAAAACTTTAAGCTTGAACTATTTCTTGTTCCGGCCTAGGCTCGAGACAACGACAAGCGACACGGTTCCAAGCCATGAGGATAGCCTGCCTTGGCGGAGGCCCTGCGGGACTCTACTTCGCCATCAGCATGAAGCTACACGACCCTTCCCACGAAGTGGTGGTAGTCGAACGCAACCGCCCCGACGACACGTTCGGCTGGGGCGTGGTGCTCTCCGACGAGACGCTGGACAACCTGGCCGCCAACGACGCCGTGAGCGCCTCGCGCATTCGCGAGCATTTCGCCTACTGGGACGATATCGCAGTGATCCACAACGGCGTCCGGACGGTTTCCACCGGTCATGGTTTCTGTGGCATCGGCCGTCGTCAATTGCTGATCCTGTTGCAGCAACGCGCCCACGAGCTGGGCGTCGAACTGCGCTTCGAGAGCGACGTGCCCGAGGAACTCATCGACGAGCTGCGCGGCGAGTTCGATCTGGTGTTGGCCGCCGATGGGCTCAACTCGCGTACCCGCCAGCGCTACGCCGAGCACTTCGAACCCGACATCGAGGTACGGGCCTGCAAGTTCGTCTGGCTCGGTACCCACCAGACCTTCAACGACGCCTTCACCTTCCTCTTCGAAAAGACCGAGCATGGCTGGGTGTGGGCCCACGCGTACCAGTTCGACGCCGACACCGCGACCTTCATCGTCGAGTGCAGCGAGCCCACCTGGCGCGCCTTCGGCTTCGGCGAGATGAGCAAGGAACAATCGATCGCCACCTGCGAGCGCATCTTCGCGCGCCATCTCGGCGGCCACGCGCTGATGAGCAACGCCCACCACATTCGTGGCTCGGCGTGGATCAACTTTCCCCGCGTGCTGTGCGAGCGCTGGAGTTTCGACAACGTGGTGCTGATGGGTGACGCCGCCGCCACCGCACACTTCTCCATCGGCTCGGGTACCAAGCTGGCGCTGGAGAGCGCCATCGCGCTTGCCGATTACCTGCACAGCGAGCCCGACATGGCCAGCGCCTTCGCCCGCTACGAGGAGGAACGCCGTACCGAGGTGCTGCGCCTGCAATCGGCGGCGCGCAACTCCACTGAGTGGTTCGAGCAGGTGGAGCGCTATCTCGACCTCGACCCGGTACAGTTCAACTATTCGCTGCTGACCCGCTCCCAGCGCATCAGCCACGAAAACCTTCGCCTGCGCGACCCGCAGTGGCTCGCGAGCGCGGAGCGCTGGTTCCAGGCCCGTGCCGGCAATGAGGGTTCCTCTCGCCCCCCCATGTTCGCCCCGTATCAATTGCGCGACATGACCTTGACCAATCGGGTGGTGGTCTCGCCCATGGCTCAGTACAAGGCGGTGGACGGCTGTCCCACCGATTGGCATTTCGTGCACTACGCCGAGCGCGCCAAGGGCGGTGCCGGACTGGTCTACACCGAGATGACCTGCGTGTCGCCCGAAGGGCGCATCACCCCGGGCTGCCCCGGCTTCTATGCCCCCGAGCACGAGGCGACGTGGAAGCGGTTGTGCGATTTCGTTCACGCCGAGACGCCTGCCAAGCTATGCGCCCAGATCGGTCACTCGGGGCCCAAGGGTTCGACCCAGCTCGGCTGGCAGGAGATGGATGCGCCGCTGCCCGAAGGCAACTGGCCGATCATGGCGGCTTCCGCCGTGCCCTGGTCGCCACGCAACCAGACCCCCAAGGCCATGGACCGCAACGACATGGACCGGGTGTGCGATGCGTTCGTCGCCGCGGCACGCATGGCCGATCGCGCCGGTTTCGATATGCTCGAGGTGCATGCCGCCCATGGCTATCTGCTGTCGTCGTTCATCACGCCGCTGACCAACCGCCGCGACGACGAATACGGCGGCTCGCTCGCGAACCGCATGCGCTATCCCCTGGAGGTCATCCGCGCGGTACGCCGGGCGTGGCCGGCCCATAAGCCGCTCTCAGTGCGCATTTCGGCCAACGACTGGGTCGGCGACGAGGGCGTCACGCCCGATGATGCGGTGGAGATCGCCCGTCTGCTGCAGGCCGCCGAGGTCGATATCGTCGACGTCTCCGCCGGGCAGACCTCGACCCGCGCCCGCCCGAGGTACGGCCGCATGTTCCAGACGCCCTTCTCCGATCGCATCCGCAACGAAACCGGCATGGCCACCATGGCGGTGGGTAACATCTATCAGGCCGACCACGTCAACTCGATCCTGATGGCCGGCCGTGCCGACCTGGTGTGCCTGGCCCGGCCACACCTGGCCGACCCCTACTGGACGCTGCACGCTGCCGCCGGGATTGGCGACACCGAGTGCGACTGGCCGGCGCCCTACCGCGCCGGGCGCGATCAGCTGCAGCGTCTGGCCGAACGCGGTGAGGGGTGGGTGTGAGCATGAGCCCTCACGATGGAAAGCGCGTGGTGATCACCGGAGGCGGCAGCGGGATCGGTGCCGACATGGCGCTGGCCTTTGCCGAGGCCGGTGCCGGGGTCGTCATCACCGGGCGGCGGGCGGCGGCACTCGAGGAGGTGGCCGCTCGCCATCCGTCGATCAGCTTCGCGGTCGCCGACGTCACCCAGGAAGACGACATGACGTCGCTCTTCGATCATCTGGGCGAAGTCGACATCGTCATCGCCAATGCCGGGGCGGCGGAGAGCGCCCCGCTCCCGCGCACCGAGCTCGACCAATGGCAACGCATGCTGGACGTCAACCTGACCGGTGTGTTTCTGACCCTGCGCGAAGGCTTGAAGCACCTGCGCGAAGGCGGCCGGCTGATCGCCGTGGCCTCCACCGCCGGGCTCAAGGGCTATGCCTACGTGGCGCCCTACTGCGCCGCCAAGCACGGCGTGGTGGGGCTGGTACGCGCCCTGGCCCAGGAGGTGGCGGGCCGCGGCATCACCGTGAATGCCCTTTGCCCCGGCTTTACCGAAACCCCGCTGCTCGAGGCGAGCATCGCCACCATCGCGGCCAAAACCGGCCAGAGCCCCGAGCAGGCTCGCACCCATCTGCAATCGGCCAACCCCAGTGGCCGTCTCGTCCAGCCCGCCGAAGTCACGGCCACGGCGCTATGGCTTTGCGGCCCGCATAGCGATGCCATCCACGGCCAGGCGATTTCCATTTCGGGAGGCGAGGCATGACGACGACATCGACGAAACAGGAAGTCCTGAGCAAGGAGCGCCTGCGCCTGTGGCTGCGCATGCTGCGAGTGACGCGCCAGGTGGAGGCGGCACTGCGCGAGAAGCTGCGTGTCGAGTTCGACTCCACCCTGCCGCGCTTCGACGTCATGGCCGCCCTCTACCGCGATCGCGACGGGCTGAAGATGAACGAGCTGTCCAAGCGACTGCGGGTCTCCAACGGTAACGTCACCGGTATCGTCGATCGCCTGGCCGACGACGGCCTGGTCGAGCGTATCGCCATCGAAGGCGACCGCCGCGCCACCCGGGTACGCCTGACCTCCGCCGGGCGCGACGCCTTCACCACCATGGCGGTGGCTCATGAGGGCTGGGTCAACGCCCTGCTCGACGACGTCACCGTAGAAGATGCCCACCATATCGGCGAGCTGTTGCATCGCTTGCCGGCGAAAACGGGAGAACAAGCACAATGAAGCTGGCCAACCTGACGCCCCGTCATTTCCTGTGGCGCATGGAGGGCGAGGTGGCGGTGATCCGCCTCGACCGCCCCGAGCGCAAGAACCCGCTCACCTTCGATAGCTACGCCGAACTGCGCGATACCTTCCGCGACCTGGTCTACGCCGAGGACGTCAAGGCGGTGGTGTTCGCTTCCAACGGCGGCAACTTCTGCTCCGGCGGCGACGTACATGAGATCATCGCCCCGCTGGTTGGACGCGACATGAAGGGGCTGCTCGAATTCACGCGCATGACCGGCGACCTGGTCAAGGCGATGATCCACTGCGGAAAGCCCATCATCAGCGCGGTGGACGGCGTCTGCGTCGGTGCCGGCGCCATCATCGCCATGGCCTCGGACATCCGCTTCGCCACGCCCGGGGCCAGCACCGCCTTCCTCTTCACCCGGGTGGGGTTAGCCGGCTGCGACATGGGCGCCTGCGCCATGCTGCCTCGTATCATCGGCCAGGGCCGCGCCGCCGACCTGCTCTACAGCGGTCGCAGCATGAGCGCGGAGGAAGGCCATCAGTGGGGGTTCTACAACCGCCTGGTGGAAGCGGAGTCGCTGGAAACCGAGGCCATCGCCTACGCCACCCGCCTGGCCCAGGGACCCACCTTCGCCCATGGCATCACCAAGACCCAGCTCAACCAGGAGTGGTCGATGAGTCTGGAGCAAGCCATCGAGGCCGAGGCCCAGGCACAGGCGATCTGCATGCAGACCGGCGACTTCGAGCGCGCCTACCGCGCCTTCGCCGCCAAACAGAAGCCGGTCTTCGAGGGGGATTGATGAGCGATACGAGCTTTCTCGACTGGCCGTTCCTCGAGGCCAAGCATCGCGACCTGGCCAAGCGCCTGGAGGCGTGGTGCCAGCACGAATTGCCCCGCGATCACACCGACATCGATGCCACCTGCATCCAACTGGTGCGCGACCTGGGCAGTGCCGGCTTTCTCGAAGGCACCGCGGGTGACGCCATCGACGTCCGCAGCCTGTGCCTGATCCGCGAGACCCTGGCCCGTCACGACGGCCTGGCCGATTTCGCCTTCGCCATGCAGGGGCTGGGTACCGGCGCCATCAGCCTGTTCGGCACGGATGACCAGAAGCAGTGGCTGGAGAGGACCCGTCGCGGCGAGGCGATTTCGGCCTTCGCCCTGACCGAGCCGCGCTCTGGCTCCGACGTGGCCCAGCTCGACACCGTGGCCGAGCGTGACGGCGACGGCTACCGCCTCAACGGCGAGAAGACGTGGATCTCCAACGGCGGCATCGCCGATCTCTACACCGTGTTCGCCCGCACCGGCGAGGGGCCGGGGGCCAAGGGGCTCTCCTGCTTCCTGGTGCCTGCCGGTACACCCGGGCTCGAGATTCGCGAACGGCTGGAGACGATCTCCCCACACCCATTGGCCCGGCTCGGCTTCGATGACATGCACCTGCCGGCCAGTGCCATGATCGGCCGGCCCGGCCAAGGCTTTCGCATCGCCATGTCCGTGCTCGACGTATTCCGCTCCACCGTCGGCGCCGCCGCCCTGGGTTTCGCCCGCCGCGCACTGGACGCATCCCTCGATCGTGCCAGGAGTCGCGAGCTGTTCGGCACGAGCCTGGCCGATCTCCAGATGGTGCAGGGTCACTTGGCCGAGATGGCGCTGGACGTGGATGCCGCCGCCCTCTTGGTGTACCGCGCCGCATGGACCAAGGACATGGGCGCCGAGCGGGTCACCCGCGAGGCGGCCATGGCCAAGCTCTACGCTACCGACCGCGCCCAGCAGGTGATCGACAAGGCGGTGCAACTGCACGGCGGCGACGGCGTGCGCAAGGGGCACATCGTCGAGAGCCTGTATCGCGAGATCCGCGCGCTGCGCATATACGAGGGTGCCTCGGACGTACAGAAGATCGTCATTGCACGCAGCTGCTTGTCGCAATAGCACCGAAAAAGACATAGCGAGACGCCAGACACCGTATCCCCTGTCGACGCGCAAGCGCCGAACAACTACAACGACGTACGGAGAATGGTCATGAAAACCCAATCGGCCCATGCCGATAGCTTCACGCGGGATCGCTTGCCTCCCGCAGAGGAATGGCCTGACCTGCAGCTTGACGGCTTCGAGTATCCCGAGCGACTCAACGCCGCGGTAGAGCTTTGCGACCGCTGGGTCGAACGCGGCCACGGCGAGCGCGTGGCCTTGATAGGCAACGGGCGCCGACGGACCTATGGAGAACTGGCCGAATGGACCAACCGCCTGGCCCATGCGCTGGTGGAGGATCTCGGCGTGCGCCCCGGCCACCGGGTGCTGATCCGTTCGGCCAACAATCCCGCCATGGTCGCCTGCTGGCTCGCCGCCACCAAGGCCGGCGCGGTGGTGGTCAACACCATGCCGATGCTACGCGCCGGCGAGTTGACCCAGGTGGTCGACAAGGCCGAGATTGCCTTGGCGCTGTGCGATACGCGTCTGCTCGACGAGCTCGAAACCTGCGCCGCCGGTAGCGCCTTCCTTAAGCGGGTGGTGGGCTTCGACGGCACGGCGAACCACGATGCCGAGCTCGACCGCCTGGCGCTCGACAAGCCGATCGACTTCGAGGCAGTGGCCACCGCCGCCGCCGACGTGGCGCTGCTCGGCTTCACCTCCGGCACCACCGGCCAGCCCAAGGCGACCATGCATTTCCATCGCGACCTGCTGATCGTCGCTGACGGCTATGCCCGCGAGGTACTGCGGGTGACACCGGATGACGTTTTCGTCGGTTCACCTCCGCTGGCCTTCACCTTCGGCCTGGGGGGACTCGCCATCTTCCCGCTGCGTTTCGGCGCCAGCGCCGTGCTGCTGGAGAAGGCCACGCCGCCCAGCATGCTCGACATCATCCGCGAGCACCGCGCCACCGTCGTCTTCACCGCCCCTACCGCCTACCGCACCATGCTCGCCTCGCTGGGCAGCGAAGAGGCGTTGGCCAGCCTGCGTGTGGCGGTATCTGCCGGCGAGACGCTGCCGGCGCCGATCTATCACGACTGGATCGAGAAGACGGGCACGCCGATCCTCGACGGCATCGGTGCCACCGAGATGCTGCACATCTTCATCTCCAATCGCCTCGACGATCACCGCCCCGCCTGCACCGGCAGGCCGGTGGCGGGTTACGAAGCGAAGATCGTCGATGGCGACATGCACGAGCTGCCGCGTGGCGAGATCGGCCGGCTGGCGGTGCGCGGTCCCACCGGCTGCCGCTACCTGGCCGATGCGCGCCAGAGAGGCTATGTGCAACAGGGCTGGAACCTCACCGGCGACGCCTTCTACCAGGACGAGGAGGGCTACTTCCACTTCGCCGCGCGCAACGACGATATGATCGTCTCGTCCGGCTACAACATTGCCGGGCCCGAAGTGGAGGCCGCCCTGCTGGCCCATGAGGCAGTGGCCGAGTGCGCCGTGATTGGCGCACCGAATGGAGAGCGTGGGCAAATCGTGGAGGCCTTCGTGGTACTGTCTCCCGGTGTCGAGCCGAACGCGGCCTGCGTGGAGCGACTCCAGGCGTTCGTCAAGCAGCGCATCGCGCCTTACAAGTATCCGCGCTCGATCCGCTTCGTCGAGATACTGCCGAAAACCGCCACGGGCAAGGTGCAGCGGTTTCGGCTGCGCCAGACGTATTATCCGGATGGTGCCGCCTGACGGATGCGCAGCGCTGGCATTGGACACGCACCGACCAACACAACAAACGAGAACGAAGAGGGTACTCCAATGAAGAAACTCGCCAACGTTGGCCTCGGCCTTCTGATGACGGCCTCCATGATGGCCGCAGCCCAGGCCGAGGAGGTCAAGATCGGCATGATCACCACCCTGTCCGGTGGCGGCTCGCACCTGGGCGTGGACGTGCGAGACGGCTTCATGCTCGCCATCGAGCAGGCCGGCCGCGACGACATCGAGGTGCTGATCCAGGACGACGGCAACCGCCCCGACCTGGCGCGCAGCCTGGCCAACGAGTTCATGCAGCGCGACGAGGTCGACATCCTCACCGGCATCATCTTCTCGAACCTGGCCATGGCGGTGGTGCCGGCCGCCGTACGCCAGGGCACTTTCTACCTTTCGCCCAATGCCGGGCCGTCGGATCTCGCCGGGCGCATGTGTCACGAAAATTACTTCAATGTCGCCTATCAGAACGACAACCTGCACGGCGCCATGGGTGCCTACATGCGCGAGCAGGGCTTCGAGAAGCCGATCATCCTGGCGCCGAACTACCCGGCCGGCACCGATGCTCTGGCCGGCTTCAAGCATCTTTACGAAGGCGAAGTGGCCGACGAGATCTACACCCAGATGGGCCAGACCGACTACGCCGCCGAGATCGCCCAGATCCGCTCCAGCGATGCCGATAGCCTGTTCTTCTTCCTGCCCGGCGGCATGGGCATCTCCTTCATGAAACAGTGGCAGAACTCGGGCGTCGACTTGCCGGTCTTCGGCGCCGCCTTCTCCTTCGACGAAATCATCATCAAAGCGGTGGGCAGTGCCGCCATCGGCGCCATGAACACCTCGCTGTGGGCCTATGACCTGGACAACGAGGCCAACCACGCCTTCGTCGAGGCCTTCCGTGGCACTTACGGCCGCACCCCGACACTCTACGCGGCCCAGGGCTACGATACCGCCAACCTGATTCTCAGCGCGCTGGAGAAGGCCCATCCGGACGACCAGGACACCTTCCGCGAAGCGCTGCGCGAAGCCGACTTCGATTCGGTGCGCGGCGAGTTCCGTTTCGGCCCCAACCAGCATCCTATCCAGGACATCTACGTGCGCGAAGTCGTCGAAGGCGACGATGGGGAACCCACCAATCGCCTGGTGGGCATCGCCATCGAGGACATTCAGGACGTCTACCACACCCAGTGCGAGATGTGACCCGGCCAGAGGCCGGCCCTCCCCGGGCCGGCCGCCTTCCACTCACTGCCTGACGATCTCATGACATTATTCATCGAACAGCTCATCAACGGCCTTCAGCTCGGTACCATGCTGTTCCTCATGGCCAGCGGGCTGACCCTGATTTTCGGCGTGATGGGCCTGATCAACCTGGCCCACGGTTCCTTCTACATGGTCGGTGCCTATGCCACGGCGCTGGTCAGCGCCGCTACCGGCTCGTTCCTGATCGGCCTGGCGGCCGGCATCGCCGCGGCCGCCGCGGTCGGCGCCCTGGTCGAACTGATCGTGATTCGCCGGCTCTACCATCGGCCCCATCTCGACCAGGTGCTTGCCACCTTCGCCTTGATCCTGATCTTTTCCGAGGGCACCCGCTGGTTGTTTGGCTCCTCGCCGCTATGGCTCAACGCTCCGGCGGCCCTGTCGGGTTCGATCGCCCTGCCCGGCGGTTCGCGTTACCCGATCTACCGCCTGGTGATCATCGCCGTCGGCATCATGGTGGCCGTGGGCATGTATTGGCTGATTTCGCGCACCCGGCTCGGCATGCGTATCCGTGCCGGCGAGAGCGACCGCGAAATGATCGGCGCCCTGGGCGTCAACATCGCCCGGCTTTATACGTTGGTGTTCGCCATGGGCGCGGCACTGGCCGGCCTGGCCGGCGCCATGGTCGGTGCCCTGCAGTCGGTCCAGGTAGGCATGGGCGAACCGGTGCTGATACTGGCCTTCGTGGTGATCGTCATCGGTGGCATCGGCTCGATCAAGGGCGCTCTGTACGGCGCCATCCTGGTAGGGGTGGTCGACACCCTGGGGCGGGTCTTCTTGCCGCTCTTCTTCCGCCAATTCATGACCTCTTCGGAGGCCGCCGGTGTCGGTTCGGCGCTGGCCGCCATGCTGATCTACATCCTCATGGCGCTCATTCTCGCGTTCAAACCGAAGGGACTGTTTGCCGCCAATGATTAAGTCTACCACCCCTAGCCTCGCTCCGCGCCGAGTGCCGACGCCGGCGGCTTCCTGGCACGATCGCAAGCATCTGGTGCAGATCGGCCTGCTGGCCGTGCTGCTGTTGGCACCGCTGAGCGCCTACCTCCTGGGCCACGTGTATTACGTCAACCTGGCCTCGCGCCTCACCCTGATTGCCATGGCCGCGGTAGGGCTGAACCTGGCCATCGGCTATGGTGGCATGGTGAGCTTCGGACACGCCGCCTACTTCGGACTGGGCGGCTACGTGGCCGGCATCAGCGCCTACCACGCCTTCGACTTCACCCCCGTGATCGGTTGGCCGATTGTCATTCCCGGCAGCGACAGCATGCTGGCGATCTGGCTCGCGACGATGCTGGTCTGCGGCCTGTTGGCACTGGTCATCGGAACCGTCTCGCTGCGCACCTCCGGGGTCTACTTCATCATGATCACCCTGGCGTTCGCCCAGATGGTCTATTACTTCGCCAACTCCTGGCCCACTTACGGCGGCGAGGACGGTCTGCCGATCTACCTACGAAATTCGCTGCCCATGGTCGATACCCAGGACCCCCTGACGTTCTTCCTGATCTGCTTCGGCGGGTTGGTGATGTCTCTCGCCCTCACTTCGCGGATCATGAAGTCGCGCTTCGGCGCCGCCCTGACCATGGCGCGACTCAACGAGACCCGCCTGGCCACCGCCGGCATCGCACCCTACCCCATCCGCCTCGTCGCCTTCGTCATTTCGGCGATGATCACCGGGCTCGCCGGCGCGCTGTATGCCGATCTCAACGGTTTCGTCAGCCCCACCATGCTGAGCTGGCACATGTCGGGCGAGCTGATGGTGATCGTCATTCTCGGCGGTGTGGGCCGGCTCTACGGCCCGCTGGCCGGCGCCATCCTGTTCGTGATGATGGAGACCCTGCTGGGCGGACTGACGGAATATTGGAAGCTGTTCCTCGGTCTGGTGCTGCTGCTGGTGGTACTGTTTGCCAAGCATGGCGTGATGGGCTGGCTGGCGGGGAGGGAGCGCCCATGACCGATGCCGTGCTCACGCTTGCCCATCTCAACAAGCGCTTCGGCGCCCTTCAGGCGACCCGCGACGTGACGCTGGACCTGCGGCCCGGCGAAATTCACGCCCTGATCGGCCCCAACGGGGCCGGCAAGTCGACGCTGATCGCCCAGATTGCCGGCAGCCTCAAGCCCGATTCGGGCGGCATCCACCTGGCAGGCCAGGAGATCACGTCGCTCAGCGTGGCCCAGCGCGCCCGACTGGGCCTGGGCCGCAGCTTCCAGGTGTCGTCGCTGGCCGAGCCGCTGACGGTACTGCGCAACGTGATGATCGCCACGCAGGCGCTGCAAGGGCATAGCTTCCGTTTCTGGAAGCCGGTGCACCGCGACGAAAGCCTGCTCACACCGGCCACGGCGGCGCTGGAGCGCATGGAACTCACGCATCGCGCCGATACGCCGGTTTCCGAGCTATCCCACGGCGAGCGCCGTCAGGTGGAGGTGGCCTGCGCCCTTGCGCTGACACCGCGCGTATTGCTGCTCGACGAGCCCATGGCCGGGCTGGGACCGGAAGGGTCGGCGCGTCTCACCGAGCTGCTCGAGACGCTCAAGCACGAGGTGCCGATACTCTTGGTCGAGCACGACATGGACGCGGTGTTCCGCCTCGCCGACCGCATCTCGGTGCTGGTGGCGGGAGGGGTGATCGCCCACGGCGATAGCGCTGCGATCCGTGCCAACCCGCAAGTCCGCGAAGCCTACCTGGGAGACTGAGATGCTCAACGTCACCGCGATCGAGACCTTCTACGGTCCCTCCCAGGCGCTGTTCGGCGTCGACCTCAGCGTTCAGACGGGGGAAATGGTGGCGCTGATGGGGCGCAACGGCATGGGCAAGACCACCACCATTCGCTCGATCTTCGGCCTCACCCCGGCGCGCCGCGGCAGCATCGAATTCGAAACGCAAGATCTTCGCCGCCTGCCCGCCTACCGCATCGCCCAGGTGGGGCTCGGGCTGGTTCCCGAGGGGCGACGTTGCTTCCCCAACCTCTCGGTACGCGAGAATCTTCTGGTCACCGCGTGCCCCGGGCCCTGGAGCCTCGCTCAGGTGGAGACGCTCTTCCCGCGCCTCGCCGAGCGACGCAACCAGATGGCCAGCACCCTCTCCGGCGGGGAGCAGCAGATGCTGGCGATCGGTCGCGCATTGATGACCAACCCACGGCTGCTGGTGCTCGATGAGGCCACCGAAGGCCTCGCGCCGGTCATCCGCCAGGAGATATGGGGGGCCATCCGCGAATTGAAGGCGCAGGGCCAATCCATCCTGATCGTCGACAAGTCGCTCGCCGAGCTGCTGCCGGTGGCCGACCGCTGCACCATCCTCGAGAAGGGGCGCACGGTGTGGTCGGGCATACCGGAAGCGCTCGACGAGTCGCTACGCGACCGTTACCTCGGCGTATAAGGGAGCCTGCCATGACATTCACGACCCAGCGCAAGGTGCGCTTCCAGCACTGCGACCCGGCAGGCATCGTCTTCTACCCGCGCTATTACGAGATGCTCAACTCGGTGGTCGAGGACTACTTCGCCGAAGTGGTGGGCCACGACTTCCATCACATGCACGTCGCATCGCGCACCGGCGTTCCCACGGCCCGTATCGAGACCGACTTCCATGCGCCCAGCCGCTTGGGGGAAACACTTACCTTCGAGCTGGCGATCCGCGACGTCAGCCGCACCAGCCTGACCCTGCGCATCGTGGCCTATTGCAACACGCAGCCGCGCCTGACCTGCGATTCCACTCTGGTCTTCGTTGATCTGGAGAGCGGTCATCCTCTTCCCTGGCCGGACGCCATGCGCCGCCATTTCGATCATGACATCACATAAGGAATGACTGATGAATGACGCCAGCGACCATCGACTTCTGCATCCCGCTCACTGGAAAACCGCGGTGGGCTACGCCAACGGCGTGCTCGCCACCGGCCGTACGATCTTCGTCGGCGGGCAGATCGGCTGGAACGCCGACCAGATATTCGAGAGCGACGATTTCGCCGCCCAAGTGCACCAGGCCCTGGCCAATATCGTCGAGATACTGAGAGAAGCCAAGGCCGGTCCCGAGCATGTGGTCCGGCTGACCTGGTACGTGACCGACAAGCGCGAATACCTTGCCCGGCTCAAGGAGGTGGGCGCCGCCTATCGCGAAGTAATGGGCAAGCACTTCCCGGCCATGACCATGGTCCAGGTCGCCGATCTGATCGAGGATCGGGCCAAGGTGGAGATCGAGGCGACCGCCGTTCTCCCGGACGCCTGATCAGGCGTCATGAAAGGCCGCGAGGCGCTCGACGAAGCGCCCGTTCGGCGCATAGTGATCGAGGATCGAGAAGTGATCGTCGCCGGGCGAGAGTTCGTGGCTCACCTCCACGCCGTGGGCCTCGAGGTGCTCGGCGTGGGCAAGCATCTGGCGCGCGAACTCGCCCGACTCCTTCCCTCCCGCGACCAGATGTACCGGCGAAGGCACCCGGCAGTCCAGGAACAGCGGGCTGTAGTCGCTGATGTCGCGGCCGGTGAGCTGCAGCTTGGGCTGCAGCCACGACCAGGGGAAAGGGCGCAGATCGAAGAGGCCGCTGACGCACAGAGTCCCGCCGATCAGGTCGTGCGGCAGGTCGTAGCAGCCCTGCCAGTCGGTCGCCAGCAGCATGGCACAGAGATGGCCACCGGCCGAATGCCCGGAGACGCTCATTCGCATCGGATCGGCTCCCAGCGATGCGGCATGGCGATGCAACCAGGCCACCGCGGCGCGGCTCTGACGCACCACTTCGCCGAAGGTCACCGTGGGACACAGCGCATAGTTGACCACGGCTACGTTGATGCCCGCCCGCACCAGGCCCTCGGCGACGAAACCGAACTCGCGATGCCCGAGCGAGCGCCAGTAGCCGCCGTGAAAGAAGACGTGCAGTGGGGCATTCTCGGTGTCGGCATGATAGAGGTCCAGCCGCTCGGCCCGCGTCGGGCCGAAAGCGATATCGGCGGAGACCCGGGTCGTCTCGCACACACGCTCGCTGCGTGAGCGCCAGTCGGCGAGCAGCGCGGCCGAGTCGCGCCCACGCATGGGGTCGTACTCCCGGTCGATCTCTTCCTGGGTGGCAAAGTCGCGATAGAGCATGATTCCCCTCAGGGCCACAGACCGCGAACGGAGCGGTACAGGATACCCAGCGGTGCCAGCGCCAGCACGAGGAAGCCGATCAGCGTCCAGCCGGGCAACGAAATGCCCAACAGAAGGAAGTCGATCTCCGCACATTCCCCCGAACCGGAGAGCACCATGGCAACCACATCGCGCATAGGCAGGATGTCCATCATGTAGTCGAGCCCCGGCCCGCAGCTCGGCACCTCATCGGGCGGCAGCGACTGCAGCCACAGGTGCCGCCCGGCCACAACAATGCCGGCGAGCACCGCGGTCAGCGAGAAACCACCATAGATTACCGGCCCCAATCGCCCGGCAGGGTTGTGGAAAGCGGCAACGATGAACACGGCGGCGGCAGCCAGCACCGCCACGCGCTGGAAGATGCACAGCGGGCAGGGCTCCAACCCGGCGAGATGCTCCAGCCCCAGGGCGACCAACATCATGAGAATGCAAAAGGCTAACCCGGCCAGGCTCCATTGGCGCACGGAGAGATACTGAAGACGCGCGAGCATCAGGCCCTCCCCTGGCTGGCTGTCACGACGCGAGGTTCGCGGGCGTTGGTGAAATAGCGATCGAGAAAGTCCTCGAAGCGCTCGGCGTCGCCCGCTTCGATGTCGTGCTGCTGCTGGTGCGAGGTTACCGCCAACTGCTCGAACAACGCCTCGCGCGAGCAACTGATCGGCTCGTGGCTCAACCGTTCGGCCTGCTCGCGGGCAATGGCGAGAATGGCATCGGCGAATTCCTCCCCGTTGTCCTCGAGCCGCGCCTGCAACCTGCCGGAAGGGGTCAGCGTCGCGTCTTCCAGCCATGGGGCGAGCGCCGCTACGGCGTCCGCGTGGGGCGAGCCCTCTTCGAGGGCGTCGAGCAGCTCGGCGGCATGACGAATCTCGGCGAATATTTCGCCTCCCCAAGCGGCGATCGAACGGTGGCGGCCATCCTGCTCCAGCCTGAGCTGGGGGTCACGGCCACGCTCGACCACGCGGCGGCGGTTGTCATCCAGCCGGTCACACTCGTCATCGGGTATCCACGGGCTATCGGCCAGCAGGCACCACATCAGGAAGGCATCGATGAAGCGCAGGCGGGTCTCGTCGATGCCCAGCGGCAGGAACGGATCCAGGTCGAGGCAGCGAACTTCGATGTACTCCACGCCACGCGCCTCGAGGGCCTGGCTGGGCGTCTCGTTGTGACGGGTGACGCGTTTGGGTCGAATGTCGCTGTAGTATTCATTCTCGATCTGCAGAATGTTGGCATTGAGCTGGCGCCAGTCGGTACCGTCGCGCACGCCCAGCGCCTCGTAGGCGGGCCATGGCGTGGAAATGGCGTGACGCAGGGTGCCCACGTAGTTGGACAGCGAGTTGAAGCAGATCTTGAGCTGCGACTGGACCTTGTTCTGGTAGCCCAGGTCGGACATGCGCAGGCTGGTGGCATAGGGAGACACCAGCGTCTCACGGCCATGCGCACGAAGCTTTTCGGGAATGTCGCCCTCGGGCAGGAAGCTGCGGTCCAGGGCCGGCGAGGCGCCGAATAGATAGAGCAGCAGCCAGCTGTGACGGCGGAAATTGCGGATCAAACCGAAGTAGCGGGTCGAGCGATAGTCGTCGAGTGACGTTTCCTCGGCAGCGTCGCGCTCGCGTAGCAGCGCCCACAGCTCGTCGGGCAACGAGACGTTGTAATGGATCCCGGCGATGGCCTGCATGATTCGGCCGTAGCGCACATCGAGCCCACGGCGATAGACGTGCTTCATGTAGCCCACATTGGAACTGCCGTAGTCGGCAATCGTCACGCTGTCGTTGCCATTGAGCCTGGCCGGCATGCTGGCCGGCCAGATCAACTCGTCGCCCAGGTGGCGATAGCTGAAGCGATGCAGGTCGGCGAGAAAGTCGATGGCGTCGTCCGGACGGCAGTAGACCGGCGTGATGTATTCCAGCAATGCCTCGGAATAATCGGTGGTAATATGCGGGTGAGTCAGCTTGGAACCCAGCGCCTGCGGATGGGGCGTGGGGGCGATGCGCCCATCGCGATCGACGCGCAGCCCCTCCTTCTCCAACCCGCGGCGCAGGCGGCCGAAACGTCCTTGAGCCGCCAGGTCGGTAAGATGCGAAACGATGGCAGAGTATGAATCAGACAAGGCGTGGACCCCATGTCTTGGAGGCCTTCAGCGGGCCTCTTGGCCGATGCATGATGGCCGCCAGCGACGGCCGGTCATGCGAATGATGTCGAGAGTATGGCGACAGACGTAGCGGGATCAAGATTTGCCCTTCTTCGCTTTGAGCAGCGCGGCGCCAAGGGCCCCCATTGGAGCGGATGATTCCTGCCCGCTCCGCGTGCCCGTACGCGGCGCCTTGCCCGGAGCGCGGCGGCGCGTGTCGCCATCGCCACGCGACGATCTGCCGCTGCCCCGACTGGCTTCAGCTTCGCCCGGCTGGTCGTCGAGCCGCATGGAGAGGCCGATGCGAGCGCGTTCGAGATCCACGCTCATCACCTTCACCTTGACGATGTCGCCGGCCTTGACCACCGAGCGCGGATCCTCGACGAACTTGTTCGAAAGGGCCGAGATGTGCACCAGCCCATCCTGATGGACGCCGATGTCGACGAAGGCACCGAAGTGAGTGACATTGGTCACGCTGCCTTCGAGGATCATGCCCGGTTCCAGATCCTTGAGTGTCTCGACGCCTTCGCGGAACTCGGCGGCCTTGAACTCGGGCCGCGGGTCGCGCCCCGGCTTGTCGAGCTCCTTGAGAATATCGCTGATGGTAGGCACGCCGAAGCGCTCGTCGGCGAACTCGGCCGGCTTGACCGCCTTCAGCGTGGCGCTGTCGCCGATCAGGCTCGCCACCGGACGACCGCTGCGGCTGGCGATGCGCTCGACCAACGGGTAGGCCTCGGGGTGAACGGCGCTCGCGTCGAGCGGGTTGTCGCCGTTCATGATGCGCAGGAAGCCCGCGCACTGCTCGAAAGTCTTGGGCCCCAGCCGGCTGACGTCGAGCAGTTGCTGGCGGCTCTTGAAGGCGCCCTCGACGTTGCGCCGAGCGACGATGTTTTCGGCCAGTGCCGGGTTGAGCCCGGCCACCCGCGACAGCAGCGCGCTGGAGGCGGTATTGAGGTCGACCCCCACCGCATTGACGCAATCCTCGATCACGGCTTCCAGGCTTCTGGAGAGCTGCAGTTGGGAAACGTCGTGCTGATACTGCCCCACGCCGATCGACTTGGGCTCGATCTTGACCAGCTCGGCCAGCGGATCCTGGAGCCGGCGGGCGATGGAGACCGCGCCGCGGATGGTGACGTCGAGGTCGGGCAGTTCCTTCGAGGCGTACTCCGAGGCGGAATAGACCGAGGCACCGGCCTCGCTGACCATCACCTTGGCAAGCTGCCGCTTGCCGGCGAGGGCCTTGACCAGATCGCCGGCCAACCTGTCGGTCTCGCGGCTCGCCGTGCCGTTGCCCACGGCGATCAGCGCCACGTCGTGTTTCTCCACCAGTCTGGCCAGCTCGGCCAGCGAAGCGTCCCACGCGTTGCGCGGCGCGTGAGGGAAGATAGTGGCGTGTTCGAGGAACTGGCCGGTGGCGTCGACCACCGCCACCTTGCAGCCGGTGCGCAGACCCGGATCGATGGCCAGTGTGGCCTTCTGCCCTGCCGGGGCGGCCAGCAGCAGGTCCTTGAGATTGGCAGCGAAGACCTCGATCGCCTCCAGTTCGGCGCGCTCGCGCAGCCGCCCCATCAGCTCGGTTTCAAGGTGGGTGTAGAGCTTGACCCGCCAGGTCCAGCGCACCACGTCGGCCAGCCACTTGTCGGCGGCCCGCCCCTCGTCGCGAATGTCGAAGTGGCGGGCGATGGCCACCTGGGCCGGATGAAGCGGCGCCTCATCCTCGCCGGGAAGGCGGATGGCCAGGGTCAGCACGCCCTCGTTGCGGCCGCGGAACATTGCCAGCGCCCGATGCGACGGCGCCTTGGCCAGCGGCTCGTCGTGCTCGAAGTAGTCGGAGAACTTGGCACCCTCGCGCTCCTTCCCCTCCAGTATCCGTGCAGAGAGTTCGCCCTCGTTCCACAGTCGCTCACGCAGCGTGCCCACTAGCTCGGGATCTTCGGCGAAGCGCTCCATGAGGATCTGGCGAGCGCCGTCCAGTGCCGACTTGGCATCCTCCACGGCCGGAATGTCGCCCTCGGCGGGACGGAGGTACTTCCCCGCCTCGGTTTCAGGGTCGAGGGTGGGATCGGCCAGCAGCGCGTCGGCCAGCGGCTCGAGACCGGCCTCACGGGCGATCTGCGCCTTGGTACGACGCTTCTTCCTGTAGGGCAGGTAGAGGTCTTCCAGGCGCTGCTTGGTATCGGCCGCTTGGATCTGGCTTTCGAGCTCCGGCGTCAGCTTGCCCTGTTCGTCGATGGCGGCGAGCACGGCAGTGCGGCGCTCCTCCAGCTCACGCAGGTAGCGCAGCCGTTCGTCGAGGTTGCGCAACTGGCTATCGTCGAGGCCGCCGGTGACCTCCTTGCGGTAACGGGAGATGAAGGGCACGGTGGCCCCGCCGTCGAGCAGTTCCACCGTGGCGGCGACTTGCTGGGGGCGTACGGCGAGTTCCTCGGCGAGGCGCGAAATGATCCGGGTCGTGGCGTCCATGACTTCCTTGGTATTGCAACAACGAAAGATCGCGCCAAGTTACCACAAACGCCCTCGTGTCGCTGCCGGGATCAACGCCGCCAGCCGAGGTCGTCCCAATAGTGCCGGCGGCTCTCGCGCCGGACCTGTTCCCGGGACAGGCCGACGTCGCGCAGCAGTTCGTCGGGCAGCGCCTGCAGCTGTCGGCGCTCGCGCCAAAGCTGGTTGTAGCGTCTCAACCGCCTCATGACACCGGTCACGCCGAAAAGACGCCGCCAGGGTGCCGGCGGATGCGCGGGAGCGGAGACAGAATCGCAGCAGACATGGGGATTCATGACATTTCCACCTTGGTATCAACGAAGAGGGTGAAAGTCTCGTCCTTGGCGTAGAATCAATCCAACGAATAGTTCTTATGACCGACATCACCAGGAATGATGCTTCATGAGCGCGACCATCGACCACGAACTGCTGCGTACCTTTGTCGCCATCGTCGATCATGGCGGCTTCACTCGCGCGGCCCAGGCGGTCAACCGCACCCAGTCGGCGGTAAGCATGCAGATCAAGCGACTCGAGGAAGACGTGATACAGCGTCCGCTGTTCGAACGCCAGGGCCGACAGATGCATCTGACCAGCGAGGGCACCACGCTGCTGAGCTATGCGCGCCGGATCCTTGAACTACAGGGCGAGGCGCTGAATAGGCTGCGCGAGCCGGAAATGGTCGGCCGGGTGCGGATCGGTGTGCCCGACGACTTCGTGATGCGCTTCCTGCCCGGTATTCTCAAGTCCTTTTCCCGAGCCTGGCCGCTAATCGATGTCGAGGTGCAGTGCGCCCCGTCTTCCGAACTGCTCAACCGCCCCCACGGCAGCCTCGACCTGAGCATCGTGACCCGCGAGGTAGGCCAGGAGATCGGCACGATACTGCGCCGCGAGGAGACGGTCTGGGTTACCGCCGAGAGCCATACCGTTCATCGTCAGTCACCGTTGCCCCTGGCGCTGTTCGAGGCCCCCTGCTTCTGTCGCCGTCATGCCTGCCACAGCCTGACCCGGGCCGGCCGCCCGTACCGCATCGCCTACTCGAGCCCCAGCCTGGCCACCCTACAGGCGGTGGTCGGTGCCGGTCTCGCGGTCTCGGCATTGATGCGTAGTCTGGTCACCCCCGGAATGCGCGTGCTCGGCGCGGCGGATGGCTTCCCCCCGCTGCCCGACGGCTCCATCGTGCTGTTGCGTACTCCCGATAACAGATCACCGGCGGTGGACAGCCTGGCGCAGCATATCGTCGAGGGATTTAGAAGTTAGACACTCACCCGTCGTCAACTTCCTGTCAAAACTTCCTTGCCAACGAAGCTGCCTCTTCTCTCGCGCATTAAAGTTCTTAGGCCAAACGCCGATAACGTCAATGCAGTCTCGCCCCTCCACCATGCGCGTTCCCGCGCCACCTATAAAATCAAAACGAATTAAAACGACTCGAATAAGTCCCACTCCGGCAAGGGAGTCACTCATGTGCAGCCATATCATGAACAAGATACGCGTCAAATATGCCATCGCCTTCATCGGCGTCGCCCTGTCACTGCTGGTCATCGTCATCGTCGACCTAATACTGGTGCACTCCGTCAGGGACCGCATGACCGAATTCAGCGGCACCTTCAATGCCGCCATTTCCGCCGTGCTCAATGCCGATCGTGACCTTTACCAGGCACGCGTCGCCGAGCTGGAATACCTCCAAGTGGAGGCCGACTCCGGCCGGGCCCAGGCACTGCGGGAGAACTACGAGGAGAACGCCCGGCAGGCCTACGACCGCATGCACGAGTTCACCCAGCGACTCGCCGCCTATCCGGAGATCACCGGCCGCCTGGATGGCTTCGAAACGCTGTTCTCCACCTGGTCGGCGCAATCCAGCGGGGTACTGTCACTGCATGCCACCGGCAACACCGAAGCAGCGCGCGAACAGCTCGAGGGAAATTCGCTCGCAGCCTTCGATCGCCTGCGAGACGTCTACAACGAAGCAGGAGAATTGGCCGATGCCAAGGTTGTCGAGCTCGAAACCCTGACACTTTCGCGAATCCGTAAGCAGCAGTTCGGCGTACTTGGATTCAGCCTGCTGGTCTTTCTCGCCGCTGTCGCGATCGCACTGATCGGCCCGATGTTAATGGCGCAAGCCATCCGCCAGATTACGGGCCGCATCAGGGAGATCACAGAGGGTGACGGTGACCTGACGGCTCGCATCGTGAGCCGGCGCAAAGACGAACTAGGCGAGCTGGCCGAGCAGTTCAATGCCTTCATACTGCGCATCGACAGGACATTGCAGACCGTACGCAGCAGCACCCTGAACGTTCACAACGCTGCCAACGAGATCGCCAAGAGCAGCCAGGAGCTGGCCTCGCGCACCGAGCAGACCGCCGCCAATCTGCAGGAAACCTCGGCCTCCATGGAGGAAATCACGATAACGGTGAGTAACACGTCCCACGCCACGCAGCAGGCCAACCAGTGGGTGCAGGAGACGGTGGGCGTCGCCCGTCGCGGTCAAGAGGCCATGACCCACGTCGAAAATACGATGGACGACATCAGCCGCTCCGCGGCGCAGATCGACGAGTTCATCGGCCTGATCGATAGCATCACGTTCCAGACGAACATCCTTGCTCTCAATGCGTCGGTGGAGGCGGCACGCGCCGGGGAACACGGCCGGGGGTTCGCCGTGGTGGCACAGGAGGTTCGCACCCTGGCCAGCCGCTCGAGCGATGCGTCTCGCGGCATTCGCGAGCTGATCGATACCTCTGTCTCGCGCACCCAATCGGGGGCGAGTCTGGTCAAGAGCACGGGCAGGACCATGCAGGAGATCGTCGCCAGCATCGAGCGCATCACCGGCGTGATCGGAGAGATCAGCGCCGGTGCCAAGGAGCAAAGTCAGGGTATCGCCCAGGTCAACATCGCGGTTTCCGAACTTGACAACATGACGCAGCACAATGCCTCGCTCGTCGAGCAGACCAGCGCAGCGGCCGCCGAGATGCGCGAACAGGCCGAGCACCTGAACGACCTGATCGCCAGCTTCCGCCTCAGCGAAGTCGACGACACAGGGCGGATATTGCCGTCCACCCCGGCCCTGCCAAAACCGCATTCCGTCAGCCCACGCCTCACGCAAGCCCTGCCCGCCACATGAGGCGGGCCAGCGGACGGTGGATCACACCGGCACGAACCGCAGTGCCAAACCGTTATTGCACCAGCGCAAGCCGGTGGGCTCTGGGCCATCGCTGAAAACATGGCCTTGGTGACCGCCGCAGCGGGCGCAGTGATACTCGCGCCGCGGCCAGACCAGGCTGAAGTCGAGCTGGCTGAGCAGGTGCCCTTCGATATGATCGAAGAAGCTCGGCCAGCCGGTGCCGGAGTCGTACTTCATGGCACTCTCGAACAGCGGTAGGTCGCAACCGGCGCAGCGGTATACACCCTCGCGGGTTTCCTGGTCCAGCGGGCTGGACCAAGGCTCCTCGGTTCCGTGATCGCGCAGGATCTCGAACTGCTCGGGCGTCAGCCGTTCCCGCCACTCGTCGCGCGAGAGTTCGAGACGCTCAAGACCGGGAGCCGCCTCAAGCGACAGGCGGGGGAACCCCCATCCAACGCCAGGCAACAAGCTGGCCGCTCCACCGACGCCAAGCAGCCCCAGGAAAAGACGACGTTTCATTGTTCTCCCCCAACCGCCGCAGTGCGGCGCTCCAGTATCCGAGACGCGCGTGCATGCTCACTCCCGTTCTGACCCGTCGATCGTTACGGGGTTCGAGTATTGGCCCCGCCTCCCTTCTCGTCTAGAGTCGGGCATTACGCATAGGCGCCATGGATTTCTCCGTGCATCGACTCATGACACGCTGGCACTCCTTGTTGGCATGTCTCGGCCTGCTGGCCCTGACCCTTGCCCTCGGTGGGCCATTGCTGAGCCAGACCCAGCGCTTACTCGAGGCTGAGCATGCAACGCATGGCGCGGGTCATCATAGGGGTGACCAGGCAACGTATCGCCATGGTGCGTCCGATGCCGCCGCGGTGAGCCACACCGATTTCCTGGCTGCCTGCGACTACTGCACGCTCTTCTTGCATATGCCGGGCTTGCTGCTAAGCGAGGTCGTCGCAGCCGCCCTGCATCCCACCTCATCGACGCCACTTGCCGGCGGGCCGTGGCGCCTAGTCGAGAGAGAGCGGTACCGACTCTATCGCGGCCGCGCCCCACCGCTGCACGCCTTCGATTGACCTTCGGTTCACCGCGGGAACCCCGCCGTCGGGCAGTCCTCGTGGCCGTTCGCCCCGGATCAGGAGTGCTTTTCATGGCTAGACAACCGGCGACGACATCCCGTCGCACCGGCAGGCTGCTGCTTGCCTTGATGACTCGACTGCACGCCTATATCGGCCTGCTCGTCGCCCCCTTCTTGCTAGTGGCGGCCCTCTCAGGCATCGCGTATGTGCTGACGCCTTCGTTCGAGGCCTGGCTCTATCACGGTGCGTTGACGGGGGTACAGGGCGGGACAGCCCAGCCCCTGGCGCTGCAGGTGGAAACGGCGCAACAAGCGCTGAATGCAGCCGCTCTGCCAGCGGCCGTGCGGCCGGCGCCATACCCGGGCGATACCACCCGGGTGATGTTCGCCGCCCCCGACCTCGGCCCATCCGAACATCGCGCCATCTTCGTCGACCCCGTGACCCTCGCTATCAAAGGAGACATGACCGTCTACGGCACCAGTGGCGTGCTGCCCCTGCGCACCACTATCGATCTGTTTCACCGCCAGCTGTTGATGGGCGATGCAGGCCGGCTCTACAGCGAGCTCGCCGCCTCCTGGCTATGGGTCGCCGCCGTGGCCGGACTGGTCCTGTGGCTACAGCGGCGCCGGGCGTTGCGTGCCCAACAAGGACCGACGGCCCTGCGCCGCCGTCATGCCACCCTGGGCGCATTGGCCGCCCTTGCACTGCTGTTCTTTTCCGCCACGGGTTTGACCTGGTCGAAGTGGGCGGGCGGCAACATCGCCGAGCTGCGCCATGCCTGGGGCTGGAGCACGCCGAGCGTATCGACGCTCCTTCCCGAGACGCTGCCCCAGGCTCACGACGGACATGTAGGTCATGGCGAACATGACGAGCATGGTCACGTGCAGGCGCCGGATGCGGATCGTTTGCGCCTGACGGACTTCGATCGTGCCCTGAGCGCCGCCCGCACGGCCGGCATCGATGCCGAGCTGGTGCAGATCGAGCCACCCCACGGCGAGGGACGGGCCTGGCGCGTGGCCGAGATAGACCGCCGTTGGCCCACCCAGGTGGATCAGGTCGCCTTGCATCCGCAAACGATGGCGATCATCGATCGCATCGATTTCGCCACTTTTCCGCTAGCCGCCAAGCTCACCCGCTGGGGTATCGACCTGCACATGGGCGTCCTGTTCGGCCTGCCCAACCAGCTGGCATTGGCGACCATGGCCACTGGCCTGGTGGTGCTGGTGTGCTGGGGCTATACGATGTGGTGGCGCCGCAAGCGCTCGACCCAGCGTCGCACTCAGGAGACGTTGAGCGAGGTGTTTGCGGCTCTGCCAGGGTGCGCGCGGCTGGGCGTCATGATGAGTGCCGTGGCACTGGGCTTGGCACTGCCGGTGCTGGGAGCGAGCCTGCTGGTGTTCGTTGCCGTCGACCTGCTGCGCTGGCGCATGAGGCAGCGACGCACGGCGGCCATGACATCGGACCGTTAATACAACGGGGGAGAGGCTCGCGCCCCTCCCCCGCCCTATATTGCGTACGCTCCGCGTCAGGTCAGGCTGGGCCCGGCCTTGACGATGGCCTCGCTGACGCCGTCAAATTTCTTGAAGTTGTCGACGAACTTGACAGCCAGGTCGCGCAGGTTGCGATCGTAGGCGGCCTTGTCCTCCCAGGTTTCGCGCGGATCGAGCAGGCTGGAGTCGACGCCCGGCACGGAAACCGGCACGTCCAGGTTGAGCCCTTCGATGCGCCTGGTCTCGATCTCGCGAAGCACGCCGGACTGGATGGCACTGATGATGGCACGGGTGGTGGGTATGGAGAAGCGCGAGCCGCCCTCGCCGTAGGCGCCACCGGTCCAGCCGGTGTTGACCAGGTAGACCTGGGCGTCCTTGGCCTCGACGCGCTTGATCAACAAGTCGGCGTAGACACGGGCAGGGCGTGGGAAGAATGGCGCGCCGAAACAGGTGGAGAAGGTCGCTTCCAGGCCCGAGGAGGACCCCATTTCGGTGGAGCCCACCTTGGCGGTATAGCCTGAGAGGAAGTGGTAGGCTGCCGCTTCCTTGGATAGCACCGACACCGGCGGCAGCACGCCGGACATATCGCAGGTCAGAAAGATGATGGCGCTGGGCTCACCGGCACGGTTCTCCGGCACGCGCTTTTCCACGTGCTCCAACGGATAGGCGGCACGCGAATTCTGGGTCAGGCTGTCGTCGGTGTAGTCAGGCTCGCGGCGATCGTCGAGCACCACGTTCTCCAGCACGGTGCCGAACTTGATGGCGTGCCAGATAACCGGCTCGTTCTTCTCGGAGAGGTCGATACACTTCGCGTAGCAGCCTCCCTCGATGTTGAATACGGTACCGGGGCCCCAGCCATGCTCATCGTCGCCGATCAGATAGCGCGCCGGATCGGCCGAGAGCGTGGTCTTGCCGGTGCCGGAAAGGCCGAAGAACAGTGCGGTCTCGCCATCCTCGCCGACATTGGCACTGCAGTGCATGGGCAGCACGTCGGAGGCCGGCAACAGGAAGTTCTGCACCGAGAACATCGCCTTCTTCATTTCGCCGGCGTAGCGCATGCCGGCGATCAACACCTTCCGCTGGGCGAAGTTAATGATCACGCAGCCTTCGGTATTGGTGCCGTCGCGGCTCGGATCGCACTCGAAGAACGGCGCGTTGAGGATGGTCCACTCCTCCTTGGACGAGGGGTTGTAGCCCTCGGGACGCACGAACATGGTACGGCCGAAGAGGTTGTGCCAGGCCGTCTCGGTAGTCACCCGCACCGGCAGGTAGTGGGCCGGGTCGCTGCCTACGTGGAGTTCGGAAACGAAGCGCTCGCCGCTGTTCAGGTAGTCCTCGACGCGTCCCCAGAGGGCATCGAACTGATCGGCGGGAAAAGGCCGGTTGACGCTGCCCCAGTCGATCTCACCGCTGGTCGAAGACTCGTCGACGATGAAGCGGTCCTTGGGAGAGCGGCCGGTACGTTCGCCGGTATTCACTACCAGGGCGCCGTTCGCGGCCAGACGGCCTTCTCCGCGTGCCACGGCACGCTCGATGAGTTCAGCGCTACTGAGATTGACGTGTGCTTGAGGAGCGGCTTGGGATGTGGTCATGTCGTTTCCTGGGCCTTGCGGCCGGTTCTCTCTCGTATGCCAGGCGTCCATAACGCCGAGGGCGTCGTTGAGGTTTCGATCGTCCGTGCGGATACATGCCGTCTTGTCATTCGGCGATCGACCTTAAGGCGGCGCCATTATGGCAAAAAGGGAGTCGTCAGGAAACGGTAACGTTGCCCGAAGTTCTTGTAGTTTTACTACTACATCGAGTCATATCGCCGCAGGTTGACGCCAGTCATACTTGTGCATCGCAGCAATGCCAGGCAAACGAGCGAGGCGACTCCTGAACGCCTGGCTCGCTCCAGCCGGCTCCGATTTCAATGCAGGGTCGGTGGCGGTCCGTCCTGCGCACTGATCAGCGCCTCGACCTCGTTCTCCCCGAAGCGATAATGGGTGTGGCAGAAATGGCACTGAGTCTCGATCTCGCCTCGCTCGGCGATGATCTCGCGCAGCTCCCGGGCTCCGAGGGTCAGCAGTGCCTCACCGATCCGCTCACGCGAGCAGGTGCAGCCGAAATGCAGCGGCTTGGGGGCGAACACACGCACCGTCTCTTCGTGGTAGAGGCGATGCAGGAGCTCGCGCTGCTCGAGCCTCAACAGTTCGTCAGTGGTCACGGTACGCGCCAGTTGAACGGTCCGCTCCCAGGCATCATCGTCCTGGTTCTGCGACTCGTCCGGAAGACGCTGGAGCAGCAGACCACCGGCGCGCTGCCCGTCGGCACGCAGCCACAGATGGGTGGGGAGCTGCTCGGATTGGGCGAAATAGGCCTCGAGGCAGCCGCCCAGACTGTCATGGTCGAGCGCCACGATGCCCTGATAGCGGTTGCCCTCACGCGGATCGAGGGTAATCACGATATGACCGTCGCCGACCAGTTCACGAAAGGCGGCCTCGCCTTCGGGCAGAGAGGCGGCCTCATCCATTCTGGCAATGGCGCGCAGCTCCCCTCCAGGGTTGGATTCTGCCATCAACAGCGACAGCGCCCCCTGGCCGCGCACCTCGATGCTGAGAACGCCGTCGAGCTTGACGGTATCGGTGAGCAGCGCCACGGCGGCCAGCAGTTCGCCCAGCAGATGATTTATCGCCGGCGGGTAACCGTGACGGTCGAGCACGTCGGCATAGGCGCGCTCGAGAGTGACGATTTCGCCGCGCACGTTCGTGCGCTCGAACAGGAAACGCTGAATCTGATCGGACATGGGAAATTCCAAGTGAAGTCATTCTCTGTGGTCGAGGCGGTAGGGGCTCTCATGCATTCGGCTGCTGGCGCTCATTCGTCCTGCTGGCGCTGAAAGCGCTGGATCTCGCGTCGCTGTTTCTTGTCGGGACGCTTGAGTGGGTGCTGCATGGCCTGGTTCGTCAGTCGCCGACCTTCCGCCTCGCGTGTCCGGCGTTCGACGCTCTCCGGCGTCTCGCGGTAGAGTTCGCGCGCCTCGGGGGCGCCACGGCGCTGATCCGAGAGCGCCATCACTTCCACTTCCCAGACGTCCCACCCCTGCGGCACGCGGATCCGGGCCCCCACTTCGACGCTCTTGCTGGTCTTGGCACGGGCCCCGTTGTAGTGCACTTTGCCGCCTTCGATGGCCTTCTTGGCCAAGGCGCGGGTCTTGAAGAACCGCGCGGCCCATAACCATTTGTCGAGTCGTACGCTATCCACTCCACCTCCCTTGCCTCATAGCCCTTGGGCGGTATCGCTGCGAATTTCCGGCGGCAACTCCTGCGGCAATATCGCCGCGAAGCGATCCAGGACGACAAACTCCTCCAGCGCCTTCTCCGGCCGGGTGCTGTCCGGCTGCTTGATGCCAAGCAAATGTCGGATGCCGAATTCGCGGGCGCTTTCCAGAACCTCGGGATTATCGTCGATAAACAGGGTCCGCACCGGGTCGAACGGCTCGACCTCCTGCAGGGCGAACCAGAACGCCTGCGCTTCCTTCGGCACACCGAGGTCGGCCGACGAGACGATAGCATCCAGGTAAGCTTCCAGCCCCGTCAGGGGCAACTTGAGCTCGAGGCTCTCGCGGTCGGCGTTGGTGGCGAGCACCACGCGCGGATGCGCCTGCTTCAGCCATTTTAGAAAATCCAGTGCGTCGCTGCGCAAACCGATCAGGTGTTGTACCTCGCGCTTGAGCGCGACGATATCGACACCCAGCTCGCGACTCCAGTAGGCCAGGCTGTACCAGTTGAGCGTGCCCCTTTCACGCAGGATTCGCGCCCGCACCGTTTCCTGCGTGGCCTCGTCGAGACGGTGCAGCTCAACATAGCGCCGTGGCAGGTGTTCCAGCCAGAAATGGCTATCGAAATGAAGGTCGAGAAGCGTACCGTCCATATCCAGCAGAACGGTATCGATGCCGCGCCAGTCGATCATGGCGACTCCCGGTGCGTCTTGGCGATGGAAGGCGTGTTATTGTACCGAAAGCCTCACCCCGGCGCATTCCCGCGACCGCCAGCCGGGGTTCGCCCGTCCGCCAGGGAGTTTACATGACCGACACCCCCCGACTGCAGAAACCCCAGGTGCTGTCACGCCAGTCGGTGGCGAGAAGCCGCCTGTTCCATGTCGAAGCGCTGGAATTGCGCTTCGCCAATGGCGCCGAGCGCACCTTCGAACGATTGACCGGCAGCGATCAGGGAGCGGTGATGATCGTCGCCATGCCCGACCCGGAGCATATCCTGCTGATTCGTGAATATGCCGCCGGCTTCGAGGATTACGTACTGACGCTGCCCAAGGGGCTGGTCGATCCGGGCGAGGACATCGTCACCGCCGCGAATCGCGAACTGATGGAGGAGTGCGGTTTCGGCGCACATCATATCGAACCGCTGGTGGAGCTGTCGCTGGCCCCCAATTACATGCGCCACCGCATGCAGGTGCTGCTGGCTACCGATCTCTATCCCAAACGCCTTCCCGGCGACGAACCCGAGCCTCTGGTGGTCGAGACTCACGCCCTCGAGGAACTCCCGGCGCTATTGATGCGCGACGACTTCCACGAGGCCCGGGCCATCGCCGCGCTCTTCATCGCCCGCGACACCCTGCGCCAACGCCGGCACGAGGCCTCGCCACTGAGCTGGTGAGCCGCTGACGATATGGCTGGCGAGGCACTCAGGCGCCGCGGCGATGCAGCAGCTTGCGCAGATTGCCATTATTCTCCTTGAGACGGATCCAGCGATCCTGGCGATAGCTGTCCAGCCCCGCCTCCAGCAGCGCCATCACCTCGGTGGCCTCCTCCACCGTCACTGGCGGCGGTGTGCCTTCCGCCAGGGACTCGACGATGCCGGCATAGTAGGCCAGGTAATCGCCCGGTAGCCCTGGATGCTCCCGGGAGGTCAGCGAAATGGCCTCGCCATCGCCCTCGTCGACCGAGAGCTTACCCGGTCGCGGATCGACACCCCAGTCGCGAGTCGGCGTGCGCCCTTCGCGCAGCCAGTTCTCCTGTGGATCGCGCCCATACTTGACGAAGCTGCCGCGCGTGCCGTGCAGTGCCAGCTGCGGCGTGGGCTCGGCGACCAACGAGCTGGCGCGCAGGGTGACGCGAACCTCTTCATAATCCAGTAGCGCGTGGAAATCGTCGTCCACCTGGGCATCGTCGCGTGCGGCCATCAGGTCGAGCAGAATCGCCCGCGGCATGCCGAACAGTTCGCGTGCCTGGTCAAGCAGATGCGCCCCCAGGTCGTACCAGATACCGCTGCCGGGTTTCTGCTGTTCCCGCCAGCGGTCGGCTACCTTTGGGCGGAAGCGATCGAAGCGCAGCTCGAGCGCGACCGGGCGACCCACCGTGCCCGCCTTGATTAGCGCCTGCAGGGTTCGGAAATCGCTGTCCCAGCGGCGATTATGAAAGATGCTGAGCAAGCGCTCGGCCTTGTCGGCCTCGGTCTTCAGCAGCTTGGCTTCGGATAGCGATACGGTGAACGGCTTGTCAATCACCACATGCTTGCCGGCAACCAGCGCCGCCTTCCCCAGTGTGAAGTGGGTCTCGTTGGGGCTGGCGATCACCACCAGATCGATGTC
The DNA here is from genome assembly GCF_008297955.1 of Billgrantia pellis. Classification (GTDB taxonomy): domain Bacteria; phylum Pseudomonadota; class Gammaproteobacteria; order Pseudomonadales; family Halomonadaceae; genus Halomonas; species Halomonas pellis. The sequence continues at coordinate 211,141 of NZ_VTPY01000003.1, forward strand.
GGGACGACTCATCAGTTCCGTCGCCCTGGGCAGCACTTCCACGCCAGGCAGCGCCTCGTGAACCTTCTCGGCGGAGCTGCTGGCTACGGCCAGCAGCTCGAGCCCGGGAGTCGCCTGAATAAGCGGGGCATGAAAGACACGGCCAGCAATACCGAAACCGATCAGGCCGACGCCGAAGATCTGCTTGCGCATACGTTGTGTCGCCTTGCTGAATGAATGAAAGGAGCGCACTGGCGCACCGGGTCAACCAGGAGCGCCAGTCAAGAAATTCAGTCGAGCTTGGAGAGGTCGCGCACTGCCCCCTTGTCGGCGGATGTGGCCAGCAGCGCATAGGCCTTGAGCGCCGCCGAGACCTTGCGCACGCGTTGAATGCTCGGCTTCCAGGCATCGACGCCCTTGGCTTCCATCGCCTCGCGCCGACGAGACAACTCGTCGTCGGAGAGCAGCACATCGATACGCCGGTTGGGAATGTCGATGCGGATGACGTCCCCGCTCTCGACCAGACCGATGGCGCCGCCCGCCGCCGCTTCGGGCGACACGTGACCGATGGAGAGCCCCGAAGTGCCGCCGGAGAAGCGTCCGTCGGTGAGCAGCGCGCACGCCTTGCCGAGCCCCTTCGACTTGAGATACGAAGTGGGATAGAGCATCTCCTGCATGCCCGGCCCCCCCTTCGGCCCTTCGTAGCGGATGACGACGACGTCGCCTTTCTTCACCTTGCCGCCGAGGATGTGTTCCACCGCTTGATCCTGGGATTCGACCACGTGGGCGGTCCCCTCGAACAACAGGATCGAGTCGTCGACGCCGGCGGTTTTCACCACGCAGCCGTCCTGGGCGATGTTGCCGCGCAGAACGGCCAGACCGCCCTCCCTCGAGAAGGCGTGCTCAAGATCGCGGATGCAGCCGGTAGCGCGGTCACCGTCTAGACTCGGCCACCGCGCGTTCTGGGAGAAGGCCACCTGGGTGGGCACGCCGCCGGGACCCGCCCGGAAAAACTCCACCACCTCCGGCGTTGGGTTGCGCATGATGTCCCACTCGTCCAGCGCATCCTTGAGAGTATCGCCGTACACGGTGGGCACACGGGTGTCGAGAACGCCGGCACGGTCCAGCTCGCCGAGGATGGCCATGATACCGCCGGCACGGTGCACGTCCTCGATGTGGTACTTCTGGGTATTGGGCGCCACCTTGCACAGTTGGGGGACTTCCCGCGACAGGCGGTCGATGTCGGCCATGGTGAAATCGAGCTCGGCCTCCTGGGCGGCGGCCAGCAGGTGTAGGATGGTGTTGGTCGAGCCGCCCATGGCGATGTCCAGCGTCATGGCATTCTTGAACGCGGCGAGCGAACCGATGGCACGCGGCAAGAGGTGCGCCTCCTCGCCCTCGTAGTAGCGCTTGGCCAGCTCGACGATGCGATGGCCGGCGGTTTCGAACAAGCGACGGCGATCGGCATGGGTCGCTACCACGGTGCCGTTGCCCGGCAGAGCCAGGCCCAGCGCCTCGGTCAGGCAATTCATCGAGTTGGCGGTGAACATGCCGGAGCAGCTACCGCAGGTGGGACAGGCGCTGCGCTCGACCTCGGCCAGCATATCGTCATCGACGCTGTCATCGGCGGCCATGACCATGGCATCGACCAGATCGAGTCCGTGGTCGAGCAGCTTGGTCTTGCCGGCTTCCATGGGACCGCCGGAAACGAAGATGGTGGGAATGTTGAGGCGCATGGCGGCCATCAACATGCCGGGAGTGATCTTGTCGCAGTTCGAGATGCACACCAAAGCGTCGGCGCAGTGGGCGTTGACCATGTACTCGACGCTATCGGCGATGATGTCTCGGCTCGGCAGCGAATAGAGCATGCCGTCGTGGCCCATGGCGATGCCGTCGTCCACGGCAATGGTGTTGAATTCCTTGGCCACCCCGCCGGCCTTCTCGATCTCGCGTGCCACCAGTTGCCCCATGTCCTTGAGATGCACGTGACCGGGCACGAACTGGGTAAAGGAGTTTGCCACGGCGATGATCGGTTTATGAAAATCGTCGTCCTTCATGCCAGTGGCGCGCCACAGGGCGCGGGCTCCGGCCATGTTGCGGCCGGCGGTGGTGGTGCGGGAGCGATATTCGGGCATGGTGTCCTCGTTTTTGCGCAGGTTGCGCTATGCAGTTCGTGCCGTCTTGGGCCACCCTGAGGGCAGCGACGATCTGGAAGCCTGTCGGATTTAGCCGGTCGTCACGAATCACGGTTTCGACTCACCTCATCGATCGATTGCCTACCGCGTGCCATTAACGAAGCGGATCGAAAGGAGTCGGCCGGCATTCGCCGTAGCGCCGTGTAAGTCCGATAGGCTCCTTAGTAGGGGGTCAGCCCCGATTCTGTCATGCGACCGGCCGTCCGGCTAGGCTAGCGCGTCGGCTCCAGCACCAACGGACTGTCAGCGGGAAGCGGCTGAGTGCCATAGAGCGCCCAAACGTCCAGCGCCGGCCCCAGATCCTCGATCAGGCGCAGCTTGTCGGCATGCCGCTCCAGCGTCTGGCGGGCGCAGATACCCGCCTCGAAGCGGCCCGCCAGCAGTCCCTCGGCCACCGCCACGGTAGTGGGAACATCGATCTCCTCGGCGAATCCCGTGAGGTCGGTGTAGTAGCGGGTGGCCGGCTGTCGTGCCACCTGGCGAGGCTCGGCGATCTCGCGCCGCGCCAACAGCGCCAGCGGATGGCTGCCGGCGATGAAGGTGTCCACCGGAAAGGCGCGATGCATGGTGCGGCCCACGCAGTCGGCATGGCTGAAGTGAGCCGTGCACTGCAGGACCCGGTCCACCTCGCCCGCCACCAGCGACGCGAACGCCGCCGGAAAATCATCGAAAAGCCTCACCGCGGCATCGCCAGGGCCGCGCGCAGCGAGGTAGCGACGCAGCACCAGTACATGGTTGTTCCCCTCAGGTCCCAGCGTGGCAAAGATCATAGGCCTCTCCTCGGCTTTCCCTCTCATAGCAGGAAGATCACCAGCGCCCCGGCGACGATCAGCACGCCCCGCAGCCACGCCGCGCGTCGCGCAATCACACCGAAGGAGATCGCCGCCAGGCCGGCACCGACCTTCAACAGATCGATGACGGCGGCAGCGGGATCGGTGGCCAGGCGAATGATATCCGGGTTAGCGACCATGGCCAGCGGAATGATATAGAGCCCGATGCCCAGCGCCATGGCCTTGATCGCCACCTTGAGCCAGTTCTCTCCCACCATGCCGGCGGCGATGAAAACCCCGCCACACACCGGGGGGGTGATGGTCGAGAGCAGCGCGAACCAGAACACGAACAGATGCGCCAGCAGCGGCTCGAGCCCCAACGCGGTGAGTGCCGGCCCCGCCACCGAGACGCAGATCACGTAGGCGGCGGTGGTCGGCACCTCCATGCCCAGCACCAGGCAGGCGAGCGCCGTGAACAGCAGCGCCGGCCATAGCATTTCCCCAGACAGCGAAAGGATGGCGGAGGTGATCTTGACCCCGAGCCCCGTCATCGACAGCACGCCGATCACCAGCGAGGCGCAGATGATGATGGCCCCGATCACCGCCACCTGGCGACCCGCGATGACCATCGCCTCGGCCAGACGGATGGCGAAGCCGGTGAGCGAGAAGCGCAGGCGAACGTCGAAACACAGCAGCAGCATGCCGACGAAGATGGCGATGCTGGCCGCGTACTGGGGCGTGACGCCGCCGAGAAAGATGCGCTCGAGCAGCAGAGCGAAAGGAATGGCAAAGAACAGCGACGTGATCAGTACCTCCTTGCCGCTGGGCTGATCGCTCGAGGCTATCGGACGCAGGTCGTGTCGTGTGGCAAAGGCATCGATGCCCATCCACACTGTGGCGAAGTAGAGGATCGCAGGCAGCGTTGCCGCCGCCATGATCTGGGTGTAGGGCGTGCCGGTGAGCTCCACCATGACGAAGGCCCCTGCCCCCATCAGCGGCGGCATGATTTGCCCGCCCGAGGAGGCCACCGCCTCTACCCCGCCGGCCAGGGCACGCGGATAGCCCAGGCGAACCATGGAGGGGATCGTGATCGCTCCGGTGGAGGCCACGTTGGCCGAGGCGGAGCCCGAAATGGAGCCCATCAGCGCCGACGAAATCACCGACACCTTCGCCGCTCCGCCGGTCAGCCGCCCGGCAACGGCACTGGCCATGTTCATGAAGCCCCGCCCCGCCTCCCCGGCATTGAGCACGGCGCCGAAGATGACGAATATCGCCACCACGCCGACGCTGACCCCGGTCAGCTTGCCCCATAGCCCGCCCTCGGCAATGGTCAGCGTGCCGACGAAGCTCGGGAGCGGCATCCCTGGATGGCCGAACTGACCGGGTACCAGGTCGCCAAACAACCCGTACAGCAACGCCATCAGCGCCACCAGCGGCAGCGGCCAGCCGATCGCTCGCCGCGCCGTTTCGAGCGCCAGCACGATCAGGAAGCCACCGACCAGCATCTGGAAGTGGTTGTCGATGAAGCCGTACTGGTTCGACAGCGCTTCCTCGTTGAACACGATGTAGGCACAGGCGGCTAACCCGATCAGCGTCAGCGCCCAGCCGCTCCACCGCTCGTAGCGCGTCCGCGCGGCATGAATCAGGATCCACGGCAACGCCAGCGCCATATGGATCGGTCGGCTTACCAGGGCCGGCGCCAGGCCATAGAAGATCAGCCCCAGGTGAAACGCCACGGTCAGGGCGCCCAAGCCCACCCAGAGGGGATGCAGCCGCGCCGAAACATCGCCGGCGGCCGTAGCGGCCGCCGGCGAGGAAGTACGGGTCGATGACATAGACATCTAGCCTGTCGGCCTGGGCCGGGTCGGCAGCTGACGACCCGGCCCGGCGGTTGAATTAACGCAACTCGTCGGGAATTTCGATGTCGGCTTCGTCGTAGTAGCGCACGGCGCCCGGATGCAGCGATCCGGCGATATTGCCGATCATGTCATGTGTGATGCTGCCCCACCAGGGTGACTCCTCGGCCATGGCCTCGCGCCGCTCCCAAAAGGTTTTGGTCAGGGTATAGGCGGTCTCGTCATCCATCCCGGTGGTGGTGTAAGCGATCACCGGCAGCGAGGTTGTCTGCACGTCCTCGTCGACGCCGGCGTAGGTTCCCGCCGGAATGGTCTGACGTGCCGCTCCGGTTTGCTCGATCTGCTCGTCGCTGAAACTAATCAGGCTAATCGCCATGCTGGCCGCGGTCTCGATCACGTTGGGACTGGGGAAGGAGCTCGCCGTGACGAAAGCGTCGATCTGGCCATTCTTCAACGCATCGGGGCCACTGCCGATCTCGGCATTGGCGACCTCCACCTTCTCCTGCATGTCGAACAGTTCCAGATAGCGCTCGGCCTCGCGCGCGCCGAAGGTGCCGCGACCGATCAGGATCTCCTTGCCCTCGAGCGCCTCCAGGCCGATCACCCCCTCGTCGCCGGCCACCACGAAATGCATGGTGATGGCGGGAATGGGAAACAGACCGCGGATCTCCTCGAAACGCGGATGTTGACGCTCGGCGAAGGGCCCTTCGCCCTCCATCGCTCGCGTCACCAATCCAGGAGGCGTGGTGAAGACGTAGTTGCCCTGGCGTGCCATCACTTCCATGACGTTCTGCACCGAGCCCTGGCTCTCCTCCAGCGTCACGACGATGTCACCGTCGGTCCCCTTACGAATCGCTTCCGCCAGCTCGACCCCCATCTGGTAATAAGCGGTGCCCGCCGAGGCGGACTTGTAGGTGACGCGGGTCTCAGCCTGGGCGGAAGCGGCGGTCGCGCCCATCCATACGGCGGTGGCCGATGCCAGCAGAGTACGAGCGAAGGCATGCTTGCGGTTTGACATGTGTCTCTCCGTTTTGGCGTCCAGCATCGCTGCGCGATGATGTTGTTGTGATACGTTATGGTGTGAAAACGTTATAAAGAAATGTCGTGCAAACGTCTATAATGCCGACTTTTTCATGCGAAGAATACCGAGGAGACAGGCATGAGGACCACGGCCGTGCTAGGGGGGGCCGGGGGAATCGGTCGTGCCATCGTCGAGGCGCTGCTCAAGACGGGAAACTTCGTCTTCCTGCTCGATCTCGAGGAAGCGGAAGGGAGAGTGACGGACTTGCTCGAGCGCTGGCCGGAGCGCTGCCGCTTCGTGGCCTGCGACATGGCCGACGCAGGAAGCATCGCACGGGCCTTCGCCCGGATCGAGGCATATGGCGAAGGGCTCGATGCGTGTATCAATGCGGCCGGATTGATCCGGCGCGGCCGTTTCGTCGACGTCTCACCCGCCGACCTGGAAGCCGTCATGGCAGTCAACGTCACCGGCGCTTACCGGGCGCTGCAGGCCGCCACGCGCCTGATGATCGATGAACGCGGTGGCCGCCTGGTCATCGTCGCATCGGCCCACGGCCTGCGCACCACCGCTGAGCGTTCGGCCTATGCCATGAGCAAGGGCGCCATGCTGGCGCTGGCCCGGGCATTGGCAGTCGAACTCGGCCCGCAAGGTATCCTGGTCAACGCCGTGGCGCCGGGGCCGGTCAGTGCCGGCATGCAGGACGCCCGCTCCGAATCGCGCCGCCTATGGGCGGCGGCCACCCCGCTCGGCCGAGTCGCCGAGGCCGTAGAGGTGGCCCGAACGGCTGTCTTCCTGGCCTCCGCCGAGAATACCTTCATTACGGGTGAAACCGTGGTCATCGACGGCGGTGCCAGTATCTCCATGGGGTGAACCGGTTAGCCGCCGAAGGCGACGTTGGCCACATCGCGGTAACGCTTGGCGAAGTGCACCATCATGCCCTCCCTGAGGAAGTCGGGCAGCTCATCGTAATCGCGACGGTTGGCCTCCGGTAGGATCACTTCAAAGATCTTGCTGCGCCGGGCGGCAATGATCTTCTCGCGAATCCCGCCCACCGGCAGCACCTGACCGGTCAGCGTCAACTCGCCGGTCATTGCCAACGGCCGGCCGATGGCCTGGTGACGCGCCAGCGACAGGAGTGCCGTGGCCATGGTCACGCCCGCCGAGGGGCCATCCTTGGGCGTGGCGCCTTCCGGCACGTGCAGATGCACGAAGGCGGAATCGAAGAAATCGGCATCGACGCCGTACTCGGCGAGATGGCCCAGCGTGTAGCTGTAGGCAATGTTGGCCGACTCTTGCATCACTTCGCCGAGCTTGCCGGTGAGCTTGAAGCCGCGCGTCAACGAATGCACCTTACCCGCCTCGATGGGCAGCGTAGCGCCGCCCATGGCAGTCCAGGCCAACCCGGTGACGACCCCCTCGCCCTTGAGCACCTGCTCCTGGCGGAACAGCGGCGCGCCGAGGTACTCCTCCAGGTTCTTGACCGAGATGCGCACTGACGCCTGATCCCCCTCGAGCAGCCTGACCGCAGCCTTGCGCACGATGCTGTGCAGCTGTTTCTCGAGCTGACGCACCCCGGCCTCGCGGGCATAGCCCTCGATCACCTGGCGCAGCGCTGCATCAGTGAGATTGATACGCTTACGCGGGATCTTGTCGCGCTCGAGCAGCTTGGGCCACAAGTGATGCTTGGCGATCGCCATCTTCTCCTCGGCGATGTAGCCCGACAGGCGGATCTGCTCCATGCGGTCGAGCAGCGGGCCGGGGATGGTATCCAGCGCGTTGGCGGTGCAGACGAACAGCACCTTGGAGAGGTCCAGGCGCACATCGAGATAGTGATCGAGGAAATCGACGTTCTGCTCGGGATCCAGCACTTCGAGCAGTGCCGAGGCGGGGTCGCCCTGGAAGGACTTGCCCAGCTTGTCGATCTCGTCGAGCATGATCACCGGGTTCTCGACCTCGACCTCCTTGAGCGCCTGCACCAGCTTGCCCGGCATGGCACCGATATAGGTACGACGGTGCCCCTTGATCTCGGCTTCGTCGCGCATGCCGCCAACCGAAAAGCGGTAGAACTGGCGCCCCAGCGCCTCGGCGATGGAGCGGCCGACGGAGGTCTTGCCGACGCCGGGCGGACCCACCAGCAGCAGGATCGAGCCGCCGACATCGCCCTTGAAGGTACCCTCCGCAAGGAACTCGATGATGCGCTCCTTGACGTCCTTGAGGCCGTCATGATCACGATCCAGAATCGCGCGGGCATGCGGCAGGTCGAGCTGGTCCTCGCTACGCACTCCCCATGGCATGGCGGTGAGCCAGTCAAGATAGTTGCGGGTGGTACCGTACTCCGGCGACCCGGTCTCCAGCACCGCGAGCTTGTCGAGCTCCTCCTCGATACGGGTGAGCACCTTGGGCGGCACCGTCAGCCCTTCGAGACGATCGCGGAAGGTATCAACATCGTTTTCGCGATCATCCTTGGAGATGCCCAGTTCGCGCTGGATCACCTTGAGCTGCTCGCGCAGGAAGAATTCACGCTGGCGCTCCTGCATCTGCGCGTTGACCTGTTCGCTGATCTCGGTCTGCAGCTGGGCGACGTCGATTTCCTTGCGCAGCAGCGGCAGCACCTTTTCCATGCGCGCTTGGACCGGCATCGTCTCGAGCACGGCCTGCAGCTCGTGGCCCTTTGCCGAGGTGATCGCCGCGGCGAAATCGGTCAGCGGCCCCGGCTCGTGCGGACTGAAGCGATTGAGGTAATGCTTGAGCTCCTCGCCATAGAGCGGATTGATCGGCAACAGCTCCTTGATGCCGTTGATGATTGCCATGGCGTAGGCGCGAGTCTCGTCCTCGTCGGCCTTGACCGGCTCGCGCGGATAGCTGACCTCGACCAGGTAGGGCGGTTTCTTCGACAGCCAGCGTTGAATGCGAAAACGGCGCAGCCCCTGGGCAATGAACTGCAACTGCTGATCCTCGCCATGCAGCTTATGCACTTTCACCGCCGTGCCGACCTCGGGAAAGTGCTCGTGGCCGAGCGCCTCCACCGACGTGTCGCCGACAAAGGCCACGCCAAGAGTATGATGCGGGGTGTTGCCGACCCGGCGGATGGTCTCCTCCCAGCGCTCGCGATTGATCACCAACGGCTGAACCTGGGCCGGAAAGAAGGGTCGGTTGTGGATCGGCAGCAGATAGATGCGCTCGGGCAGATAGTCGCTGGCCGGTATCACGGCATGGTTGGCCACTTCACCGTCGGAGCCCAGCGCCTCGTTCGTCTCCCCTTTCGCCTGCTGCCAGTTCCGTTCGTCCTGATCATGTTCGCTCATGAACACCTCGTCCTGAAGCTGAAAAGCCGAAAGCACACTGCCCTGTGGAATGTGGGCAGCAGAGACCAACTTCAAGTCGCACCAGCATTTTGCCGTCTCAGCGGCGCAGGTTGGGCAGCGGACGGCCGTTGACTCTTACCTGGCCGCGCCCGATGTCGACCTCCAGCGTGCGGGTATCCAGCGGCAATCCGAGCCATAGCGCCACTACCGTGGGCAGCTCGTGCCAGGTAAAGTCGCCGTCGATGCGACGGCGCCAGCGCTCGCGCATGTCGGGGTCGTCGAGCTCGACCACACTCAGCTCGTCGAGGCGACGCCCGTCGAAAAACAGCGCACCGTCGACACGAGCCGAGAGGCCCAGCATAGGACTGTCGAGCTCGAGACGCTGCAGATCGAGACGCGGCGAATCTCGCAGTATTCGAAGCAGCTGCGGCTCGACTTCAACCAGCAGCGGTCGCGCGCCATCCCCCTGCCTTCCACCGGCGGCCAAACGGCGCAGGCGCTTTATGGTGCTGCGAATGGCGTCGGCGTTGAGTCGCGACAGCTCCGCTTCGAGCTGTCCGGTGAGCAGTACCTGCTCGGCGGTACGTATCTCGCCCAGGTCGACGGTGAGTTGCATCCTGAGCTCTTGATCGTCGAGGGCGGTGCGGTTGGCCAGCCGCACGGTGCCGCCATCAAGCTCAAGCTGCGGCTGCCGCCAACTGAACGAGTCGATCTCCAGGCGATCTTCCTGAGTGAAAGAGTGGGCGCCTTCGGTGTAGGCGTACTGGCTATTGAGTACGGAGGGACCGATCTCCAGCCGGGCCGCCCCGTCGCTCAGGACCCATCGCTTGAGCTGAGCGCGCAGGCGCCAGTTGCCACGCTCACCGCTGAAGCGCAGGCGGCCGCCATCGAAGGCCAGCTCGCGCTCCTGCTGGGTGATGCGTAACGGAGCGAGTTCGAGGCCGCCTTCCAGGGTACCGCTCAGGGTACGGTAGCTGGCTTCCCAGCGGGGTGGAGGCGACGCCAGCGAATCGCCGAACAGGTCGGCGGCCTCCGGGCCGTATTGCAGCGACGCCTCGCCATCGAGATGCGTGCTGAGCACACCATGCCTGGCGCGGTAGGTCAGCTCCAGTTGCCAGCTATCGCCCAGCAGCGGTGCCAGACGGATACGTCCGGTCGACTGCCACCAGCCCCGGTCGACATCCATGCGCTCGACGTCGAGCTCCCCTCGCGCCTCCAGGTCGGTGAGAGTGCGTGCCATCTCACGTTCGAAGAGCCAGCTCGAGGCTGCCTGTGCGCTCAGCCATACCAGCAGCAGCGCGACCAGCAACGGGACGATCAGACGTTCCTTGCGCATTGCTCCGCCCCCTTGTCGTTTCCTTGACCTAGGCTCTATCCAACAACTGTCTACGCTTGCTCATGCTGCGCTCAAGGTTGGCTCGAAAGACTAATGCAACCAGAGCCACAAGTGCATCGTGCTCCAGGCATAGATGCCGGCAAGAACATCGTCGATCATGATACCGAACCCTCCGGCCACACGCCGGTCGGCCCAGCGAATGGGCCACGGCTTGAACACGTCGAAGATGCGAAACAACACGAAGCCCCACAGCGCCGCCTCCCAGGAGAACGGAACCGCTGCCATGGTAATCCAGTAGCCGACGAACTCGTCCCACACGATGCCGGAGTGATCGTGGACACCGAGGTCGCGGGACGTTCTGTCGCAAAGCCAGATGCCGACCACGAAGGAAACGGCAACCAGCGTCAGGTACCAATTCAGCGGCAGCTCCGACAACAGCCAGTAGAAAGGAATCGCCGCCAATGTTCCGAAGGTGCCCGGTGCCCACGGCACGGCACCACTACCGAGCCCGAAGGAGAAGAAGTGTATGGGGCGACGCCAGACGCTCTGGGGGGCGCGATTCATTCTCCCCCCCCCTGGAAATGCTGCCAGCCATGGTGGCCGTCCAGAGCTACGCCAGCCACGCCCCGCTCGGTACTGGTCACGCCGATCGGCGTCAGTGACAGGCCCAACCCCGCCAAGCGTCGAGTGGCCTCGTCCAGGGCGGTGGCCGGCAGGCTCACGAGCAGCTCGTAATCATCGCCACCGCTGAGGGCGGCGCGATGCGCCTCCTCGCCCCCCAGCGCCTCGACCAGGCCCTCGGCCAGCGGCAGCGCGTCGGCCTCGAGGCGTGCGCCGAGACGGGAGGCGGCCAGAAGATGCTCGAGGTCGGCCAGCAGGCCGTCGGAGATGTCGATCGCCGCATGCGCCAGGTCGCGCAGCGCCAGTCCGGCGGCCAGACGGGGCTGTGGCATCAGGTAACGTGCCAGAAGCGGGTGCGCCAGATCGCGCTCGCCGCGCCGCCACAGGACCAGGCCGCCGGCGCCACCGCCCAACGCGCCGGTCACGGCCAGGACATCGCCGCGGCGGGCGCCGGCGCGCGACAACGCCAGGTCAGGCGGCACTTCGCCCATGACCGTCACGCCGATGGCCAGCTCACCGCGGGTCACGTCGCCGCCGACCAACGCGGTTCCGCTCGTCCGGCACAGCCCATGGAAGCCGCGCGCGAACTCGGCCAGCCAGGCGTCGTCATCCTCGTTCAGCGCCAATGCCATCAGGCACCAGCGCGGCTCGGCCCCCATTGCCGCCAGATCGCTCAGGCTCACCGCCAGCGCACGGTAGCCGATCGCCTCGGGGGGAGCATCGGCGGGAAAATGCACGTTGGCCACCGAGGTGTCGACGCTGACCGCCAGTCGCAGACCCGGTCGCGGAGCGAGCATCGCACAGTCATCGCCCACACCGAACGCCACGCCGGCCTGGGGACCCGGCGTGGCAGGCGTAAAATGACGGGCGATCAGTTCGAATTCGCTGGCCACCGGGTGATCCCTCAGCGGCGACGTGCGCTGACCTCGGCGCTACGCAACCGGGCCGCCAGCTTGTCGAGGATACCATTGACGTATTTGTGGCCGTCGGTGGCACCGAAGGATTTGGCGAGTTCGACGCCTTCGTTGATCACGACCCGATAGGGCACGTCCAGACGACGGCTGAGTTCGTAGGTACCGAGACGCAGGATGGCCAGCTCGATGGGATCCAGGTCTTCGAGGCGGCGATCGAGCAGTGGCGCGATGGCGGCATCCAGCTCGCCGCGGAAGCGCACCACGTTGTGCAGCAGTTCGTGGAACAGCGCCAGGTCGGCGATCTGCATCACCTTGGCCCAGTTCTCGTGATCCTCGAGATCCTCGTCGGGCTGCTGGCTGCGAAACTCCGCTTCCACCGAACTCGCCGACTTACCGGTCATCTGCCATTGGTAAAGCCCCTGCACGGCAAGCTCGCGGGCCGCGCGCCGCGCCTGCTGGCCCGCCGACGGGGTGCGCTGCGGACGCGATTCACTCATGCCTGCTCTCCGCTCTGCGAAACGTCGTCGCCGAAACCGCGCATCAGCGAGACCATCTCCATGGCGGCCATGGCGGCTTCGGCGCCCTTGTTGCCGGCCTTGGTGCCGGAGCGTTCGATAGCCTGCTCGATCGAATTGACCGTCAGCACGCCATTGGCGATGGGCGTGTCGAACTCGAGCTGAAGATTGCCCAGTGCCGCATTGCAGCCGCCCGCCACGTACTCGAAGTGGGGCGTGCCGCCGCGAATCACCGCGCCCAGTGCGATGACCGCATCGGGGCGCACCGCTTGCAGGGCACGCTTGACCGCCAGCGGCAGCTCCCAGGCACCCGGCACGTGCACGATGTCGATGTGCTCTGCATCCACGCCATGACGAACCAGGCTATCCACGGCCCCTTCGACCAAGCTATCGACGACATGGTGATTGAAGCGGCCCACCACGATCACGTAGCGACCGTCGACATCGACAAAGTTGCCTTCCAATTGAGACAGGGTATGCATCGCGAATTCCTGATAAAAAGGGTCCTGCTGAAAACGGTTTAGGTCCGGAGCACGACGAGCGGGCATGAAGCACACCGGCCCTTGCGCGGAACGAAGCGGACTCAACCTTCTTCGTTCGCTGCGCCCTCTCCCGGCGCGATCAGCTCGACCACTTCCAGATCGAAGCCGGACAAGGCGGAGAATTTCCAAGGCGAACTGAGCAGGCGCATGCGTCCGACGCCCAGGTGCCGCAAAATCTGCGAGCCGGTGCCTATGCTCAGATAGTTACCTGCGCCATCCGAGTCGCTGGTGCGCGGCAAGCGCCGGCGCTCCAGGAATACGTCGACCTGGTCGCGCAGATCCTGACGCGGGCGCCCGTCATCGAGCAGCACGAAGACGCCTTGCTCGGCCTGGGCGATCTCCTCCAGCGCGCTGTGAATGGTCCAGTTGCGGCTCTCGCCCCTCTGCAGCCCCAGCAGGTCACGCATGGTATCGGCCAGATGCACACGCACCGTCGTCAGCGCATCGGGGGTCGGCTGCCCCTTGACCAGCGCCAGGTGGTGAGCGTTCTGGATACGATCGTGGAAGACATGCAGGGTCAGTGGCCCTACGGTCGTTTCCACCGGCTCGGACGCCACGGGCTCGACGGTGCGCTCGTTGTGGATCCGGTAGTGAATCAGATCGGCGATGGTGCCCACTTTGAGCCCATGTTCGGCAGCGAAGCGCTCCAGTTCGGGGCGTCGGGCCATGCTGCCGTCGTCGTTCATGACCTCGCAGATCACTCCGCTGGGGTCGCAGCCGGCCAGGGCGGCGAGGTCACAGGCCGCCTCGGTATGCCCCGCGCGGCGCAGCACGCCGCCCGGCTCGGCCATCAGCGGGAAGATATGGCCGGGCTGAACGATGTCCTCGGCCCGGGCGTTGCGAGCGGCTGCCACACGGACCGTGTGTGCGCGGTCGGCGGCCGAGATGCCGGTGGTCACGCCCTCGGCGGCCTCGATCGACAGGGTGAACTTGGTGCCGAAACCGGAGCCGTTGTTGCTCACCATCAGCGGCAACCGGAGTCGCTCGCAGCGCTCCCGGGTCATCGGCATGCAGATCAGGCCACGCGCATGCCGCGCCATGAAATTGATGTGCTCGGCCTCGACCTTCTCGGCGGCCATGATGATGTCGCCTTCGTTCTCGCGATCCTCATCGTCCATGAGGATCACCATCTTGCCCTGGCGAATGTCCTCAATCAGCTCTTCGATGGGAGCCAGGCCCCCGCGGGAGGATTTCACTTGGGAATCTCCGAATGTCTACTTTCTGGCGCGACAGTACACCGCAGCAGGGCGCTGTCGCTCACGTCGCACCGAATTGAATGGGCGTCAGAGTACATTGGCGCGGCTTCGGGCGCCAGTAGCGAGCACATAGGCGCCCACAATGAAACTCAATCCTGCCGACGCTCGGGTCGCGCGGTGATTCGCCAGTCGCGACCGATGGCACGGATATCGAGAATCTCCAGGGGGCGCTGCTGTGCCATGCGGGTCAGTCCCGGCAGTGCAAACAGCGGCCGGGCTTCGCCGCCGAGCAGCGTCGGCGCGACGAACAGCTGCATTTCGTCGACCAGATCGGCGTCCAGCATGGCACCGGCAAGCGTCGCCCCGGTCTCCAGCAAAAGCTCGTTGACCCGCTCATGCTCGGCCAGGTAGCGCAGCAGCGCATGCAGCTCGACGCGGCCGTGCTCGCCGGCCGGCAGCACCAGCACCTCGGCGCCGGCGGCCTCCAGCCGCTTGCGCCGCTGTCGGTCGCAACCGCTCACGGTCGCTACCAGAGTGCGGCCGGGCTCGCGCAGGCAGGCCGCAGCCTGAGGCAGGCGCAGTTGCGTGTCGACCACCACCCGCAACGGTTGGCGCGCGGCGACGGCCTCGGCCTGCTCCAGTCCCAGTTGAGCGGCCCGCACCGTCAGCCGCGAGTTATCGAAGATGATCGAGTCGACGCCGGTCATGATCGCACTCGAACGGGCCCGCAACCGCTGCACTTCGCCGCGCGCATGGGGGCCGGTGATCCACTGCGACTCGCCCGACGGCATGGCGGTACGTCCGTCGAGACTCATGGCCATCTTCAGTCGCACGTAGGGACGCTGGCGAATCATGCGCGAGACGAAGCCCGGGTTAAGCGCCCGCGCCTCCTCTTCCAGCAGCCCGACATTCACCTCGATACCGGCTTCGCGCAGCATGGCGATACCACGCCCGGCCACCTCGGGATTGGGATCCTGCATGGCCACGACCACCCGTTGAACGCCGGCCCCGATCAACGCCACGGCGCAGGGACCGGTTCGGCCATGATGGGAGCAGGGTTCCAACGTCACGTAGGCCGTGGCGCGGCGCGCGGCCTCCCCCGCCATGCCCAGGGCATGAACCTCGGCATGCGGCTCTCCGGCACGCTCATGCCAGCCCTCGCCCACCAGCCGGTGATGCTTGACCAATACGCAGCCCACCCGAGGGTTGGGGTGGGTGGTATAGAGGCCGCGGCGGGCCAGTTGTAGCGCCCGGGCCATCCAGGCGGCGTCGGTCGGCTTGGCCATATCGCTCCTGCGCTGGGTCTGGAAACTGGCGGCTCTCGGCGGGGCGAACCGCCCGGTTCACGCTCGGTACCGATCACTCTCTCTCATCGTCAGCGGTGCCGGGCGGAAAGCCCGGCTCCTGCGAAAGACGGTCGATCTCGGCACGAAACTCGTCGAGATCCTGAAAGCGGCGATAAACCGAGGCGAAACGGATGTAGGCCACCTGATCGAGGCGCTTCAGCGCCTGCATGACGGCTTCGCCGATATCGCGCGCCTGGATCTCGCGCTCACCACTGGCGCGCAGACGATGACGGATCCGCTCCACCGCGGCCTCGATCGCCTCGGCGCTGACCGGGCGCTTCTCCAGCGCCCGCAACATGCCGGCCCGCAGTTTCTGCTCGTTGAAGGTTTCGCGCGAACCATCGGCCTTCACCACCCGAGGCATGACCAGTTCGGCGGTCTCGTAGGTGGTGAAACGTTCGCCACAGGCGGTGCATTGGCGACGCCGGCGTACCTGGTCGCCTTCCGCCACCAGGCGGGAGTCGGTCACACGGGTTTCATGGGCGCCACAGAAGGGGCAATGCATGGTCTCGTTCCGAACGCGAAGCGGGGCGACCCGGGGGCCGCCGGGCTCATGATTGGTACCTTATTCGGCCAACAGTGTACCCGCTGGGCCACGCGCCGCCCAGCGCCCGGGCATTCTGGACGATGGCGACCGGCCCTGACGGCTACTCATGATCATGTGCGTGGTCGTTCGCGCCCGATTCCAGGATACGTTTGATCGGCGCGTCCAGAGCCTGGGTCTCGCCCGTTTCGAGCTCCAGTTCGATACGCACCGACTCTCCCTCCACCAACGGTTCCGTCAGCCCGATCAGCATCATGTGCCATCCACCCGGTTGCAGCTCGGTGCGCCCTCCGGCGGGGATGACGATCTCGGGCACCTGGCGCATTTGCATGACGCCGTCCACATCCGCATGGCGGTGCAGCTCGACCGCCTCCGCGGCCGGGGAGCCAGCCCCTACCAGCTTGACATCTTGCTCCCCCGGGTTGTGCAGCGACATGAAGGCCGCCGACGTTGGCGAACCCGGCGGTACGGCACGCACCTGAGCGTGCTCGATGACCAGCGCATCGGCAAGTGCCGACAACGTGACCAATGACAGGCCGATTGCAGCCAGCAGGTGATGGGGCAGCTTCATGAAGGCTCCTTGTTGTATCGTTGCGCCAATAGGTAGGAAGTGAGGAACAGCATACTATGGCGATAGCAAACGAGAAGCCAGGATGCGTCAACTCGACACAGCGAGGCGCTAGCGCAGGCGATGCGGACCGCCGCAACCGACTGCGACGCATCGTCTCCTCCTCGCCCATCCGCACTCACCGAACGTCACTTGCCCCGAGGACTCCCGACATGGCTTTTCGCATCGCACTGCTTCCTGCCGCCCTGGCAAGCCTTCACGCCACCACCGCGATTTATGCCGACGATTGGCCGGCCCCCATACAAGCCTTGGTCGAGCAAGGCCTCGAGATCCATGGCGAATTCGCGGCACCGAGCGGACTCACCGGCTACGCGGCCAGCCATCAAGGCCGCGAGATGACCGTCTATCTCACCGCCGACGGCAACCATGCCATCGCCGGCAGCTTGCTCGATGCCGAGGGCAACGACGTAGGCGAGGCGGCGTTGTATGAACGAATCCGACAACCTCAGGAGAAAATGGTATGGCGGCAGTTGGAAGCGAGCCATTGGATCGCCGATGGCCGAGACGACGCACCTCGCGTGCTCTACACCTTCACCGATCCCAACTGCCCCTATTGTCGCCGATTCTGGGAGGCCACCCGGCCCTGGGTGGAAGCTGGCGAGGTACAGCTGCGCCATGTCCTGGTGGGCATTCTGCAGCAGGATAGCCCGGCCAAGGCAGCTTCCCTGCTCGGTGCCGAGGACCCCGCAGCGGCGCTGCGCGAGCACAGCAACGGTGAAGACGTCGCACCGACGGCCCAACCGCGGGATATCGAGGACCAAGTCTATCGCAACAACCAGCTGTTCGAGGAGCTGGGCTTCTACGCCACGCCCACCACGGTGTACTACCTCGATGAACGCCTGGACCGCGTCGCCGGCATGCCGGAAGAGGAGCGCCTGAGGGAAATGATGGGCAGTGAAACGCCCTGAGCCGCTACGCAACCATCGCCGCCGAGTACGGCCGAGCGTGCCCACCAGTCAGGATCATGACGGTAGCGATCCTCGTCGCCAGCAGATCGCGCGCCAACATGCACGCCCATGGCCGAGCCGCCATCGCAGGATGGGCAGGTAGCGCTCAGGATACACCGCGCCAACTTCAGAAGCGGTTGAGCGGAACCTTGAGATAGGCCTGGCCGTTGTCTTCGGGGGGCGGCATGTGCCCGGCACGCATGTTCACCTGAACGGACGGCAGGATCAGCTTCGGCATGTCGAGAGTGGCATCGCGCTCGGTACGCATCCTGACGAACGCCTCCTCGCCGATGCCCTCGCGAACATGGATGTTGTGAGCACGCTGCTCGGCCACGGTGGTTTCGTACTGGTACTCCTCGCGACCCGGCGCCTTGTAGTCGTGGCACGGAAAAAGACGCGTCTCGTCCGGCAGTGCCAGGATCCGCTGGATGGAGCGGTAGAGCATGCGCGCATCGCCACCGGGGAAGTCGCAGCGGGCGGTGCCGTAATCGGGCATGAACAGTGTATCGCCGACAAAGGCGGCATCGCCGATCACGTAGGACAGGCAAGCCGGCGTGTGGCCCGGCGTATGCAACACCCGCCCTTCCAGTTTCCCGATGGTTAAGGTGTCGCCTTCCTCGAAGAGACGGTCGAATTGACTCCCGTCGCGAGCAAACTCGATACCGGCATTGAAAACCTTGCCGAACATTGCCTGCACGTCGACGATTCTGGCACCGATGCCGGTCCTGCCACCCAGCGTCTCTTGCAAATAGGGCGCGGCCGAGAGGTGATCGGCGTGAACGTGAGTCTCGAGGAGCCACTCGACGGTCAACCCCTCGCGTCGAATGTAATCGATGATCGCATCGGCGGAACGTACGTCGGTCCTGCCGGCCGCATAGTCGAAGTCGAGCACCGAATCGAGAATGGCGCAGACCTGGCTATCGGAATCCTGCACCACGTAGCTGAAGGTATGGGTCGGCTCGTCGAAGAAGGGAGTCACGATAGGCTTGGCCATGAAAGCGGTCTCCAACAGTGTCGTTGCCGCTTGAGATGACCACAGCATAGTGCAAGCCAACTACTGACAATATATTGTTTTACTCTATAAAATTTTCTCCACCGACGTGCGAGGAATGAGCGAAATTCACTGGAACCGCCTTCCAACTCGGACCGGGGCGGCGACATGAAAAACCCCACCAGGTGGTAGGGTCGTTCTCACTGCGGTTCTACGGCTCAACGATAGACCGGCAAGCGCGAGCAGACGCTCTCGACCTTGCCCTTCACTTCGGCCTCGATGCCCGCGCTATCCTCGCCTTTGGCCATCACGTCGAGAATGTCGCAGATCCAGCCGGCCAACTCACGGCATTCGCTTTCGCCGAAGCCTCGGGTGGTGACCGCCGGCGTGCCGATGCGCAGACCGGAGGTGACAAACGGGCTCTGCGGATCGCCGGGCACGGCGTTCTTGTTGACGGTGATGTGGGCGCGTCCCAGGGCGGCGTCCGCGTCCTTGCCGGTCAGGCCCTGCTTGATCAGAGAGAGCAGGAAGAGGTGGTCCTCGGTGCCCCCGGAGACGACGTCATAGCCGCGCTCGACGAAGACGCCGGCCATGACCTGGGCGTTCTTGACCACCTGCTGCTGGTAGGTCTTGAATTCGGGCGCCATGGCTTCCTTGAAGCACACCGCCTTGGCGGCGATGACGTGCTCCAGCGGGCCGCCCTGGCCACCGGGGAAGACGGCGGACTGCAGCTTCTTCTCGATTTCGGCATCGCCCTCGGCGGAAAGGATCAGGCCGCCGCGCGGGCCGCGCAGGGTCTTGTGCGTGGTGGTGGTGACCACGTGCGCATGGGGCAGCGGCGTGGGGTAGATGCCGGCGGCTACCAAGCCGGCGATGTGGGCCATGTCGACCAGCAGATACGCGCCCACCTGGTCGGCGATCTCCCGGAACCTGGCCCAGTCGATGACCTGGGAGTAGGCGGAGAAGCCGGCGATGATCATCTTCGGCTGATGCTCGCGGGCGAGCCTGGCCACTTCCTCGTAGTCAATGCGTCCACTGTCATCGATACCGTACTGCACCGCATGGTAGTGCTTGCCGGAGAAGTTCGGCTTGGCGCCGTGAGTGAGGTGGCCGCCAGCATCCAGGCTCATGCCCAGTACCGTGTCGCCCGGCTTGACCAGCGCCTGAAACACGGCGCTGTTGGCCTGGGAGCCGGAGTGGGGCTGCACGTTGGCGTAGCTGGCGTCGAACAGCTGCTTGGCGTAATCGATGGCCAGCTGCTCGACGATGTCGACGTACTCGCAGCCGCCGTAGTAACGCTTGCCGGGATAGCCTTCCGCATACTTGTTGGTCAGCTGGCTCCCCTGGGCTTCGAGAACGCGCGGGCTGGCATAGTTCTCGGAAGCGATCAGCTCGATGTGCGCTTCCTGGCGTGCGACCTCTTTCTGCATCGCATCGAACAGGGCGTCATCGAAACCGGCAATCGTCATGTCACGGCTGAACATCGGCGGGAAACCTCGCATCACGGGAAGAGTCGGAAGGCGCCATGATACCCCAGCCCATGATGCCTTTCACATGAAAGGCCGTCATGAGTGGTTGCAGGATTTCTCATGCGAGGTTTAGTCGCTTCAGCGCGTCTCGACTTTCACCCCGAGCTTGCCCGGCAGGCCCAGCGGGTCGTCGGCATAGGTGGACAGTTTGCTCTGGGCCGGCAGAGTGAGGCGCAGGTCCAATTCCTCGGCACTGCCCTCCAGCAGGTCCACCAGCGCCACCAACACCGCCTGCACCTCGGGGCCGAACATCATGCCAAATCCCTGGGCCTGGGTACGTGCCTGCTCGATGTACTGCGCCTCGGTGACGCCCTGCGTGGCGGCGCCCAGGGTGACGAGACGGGGGAACAGGCCCTGATCGGACAGCATCAGATGCAGGTCGCCGCCAAGCAGCGTCGCACGCTCCAGCCAGTCGGCATCGGCGAAGGCCTCGGCCGGCGTCATTCCCTCCGGCAGCCGCACCGGCAGGTTGGCATCGAACGCCAGGCGCAGGGCATCGTGAATGTCGATGCGACTGTCGCTGGTCAGCACGCTGTGCTCACCCATGTCCTGCCAGCTGCCGAGCAAGGCGGCATCCATCCGCAGCTCCCCGGTGCCGCCGGTGAGCACGTTGCTGGCCATGCGCAGTTGAGTGCGCTCATCGGCCGGCGCAAGTTCGATCATGCGCGCCAGGTCGAGCTCCAGCGACTCCAGCCGCAAGCCGCCCTTGCCGTCTTCGAAGGCGCCGTCAAGATCGAGCTGCGCCACGCTACCGGCGAACTCGCGTGAGTCTACGACGAGATTGCGCAGCAGCAGCGTGTCGAGTCGCTCCTCGCCTTCGATATCGATCCCCCGCAGGCCTTCGAAACGCATCGACGCCAGCGTGAAGGAGCCCGAGCCGCGCCCGTCGACATCCTCGGTCGAGCCGGCCACGCCGGTCAGCTCGAACATTCCGATGGCATGCCGGGTGATATCCTCGCCGCGCACGCTGTCGATGGTCATGCGCCCCCGACGCGTCTGCAGCGGCGTATCGATGAACATCTCCTCGGCCAGCTCCGAGGCAAGCTCGATAGCGATGTCGTCGATGGCCAGGCTGCCCAGGCGCACGTCTTCGGCCAGTCCCTCATGCAGCGGAAAGACCGCGCGCGACGGCTCGCCCAGTACGATGCGCTCGGCGGTCATCAGCGTCAGTTCGGTGAGGCTGTCCTCGATACGCACCCCTTCGAGAGTCACCTCGTCGGGATTATCGTAATCACCGCTCACGATGTAGCGGTCGATATGAAGGCGCTCGCCCTCCTGCGCCTCGAACCGCACGTCCTCGGCGGTGACGCGGGAGCGCAGCATGGCACTGGAGACATCGCCCAGCGTGAGACTGCCGCTCTCCCCGAACATCGCTCGCAGATCGGCCTCGAGCCGCTCGGCGTCGGCGACTGCCGCCCCGGAGGCGCCCAGCAGTGCAGCGAGAGCCAGTGACCGGCCAAGGCGAGACGTCCCGGTTTGCAACGCCTTCATCGACATTCCCCTTGTTCTCTCTTCTTGCGAAAGGAAGTGGCGAAGAACGGCAGCGCCACGTCTGCGGAGTGTAACCGGGAACGGCTCGCCGATGCGTCCCTGCGGGCAAGCCACTGCGGATAATCATTCAACGCAGCCCATCACGCCTCGCCGAGTAACCCCAGGCTGGCCGCGGGGGCCTGGCGGCGCAGGCCGTAGGACAGCAGGTGGCCGATGACTCCGATCAACAGCACGCCCCCGAGCGGCAACACGAACCACAACCCGGGATGGAGACGTGGCGCCAGGTCGAGCCAGGCAACGTAGATACCCGCGGTGGCAAGCTCGGCCAGTAGGGCTCCCATCAACCCGCTGGCCAGACCGAGGACGGCGAATTCGGCACCCTGCACCCGCGAGATCAGCCGACCGCCGGCACCGAAGACACGCAAAAGGCCGCTTTCGTGGGCGCGCGCCGGTCGGCTCGCGGTCAGCGCCGCATAGAGCACGCTAACACCGGCCAACAGCACGAAGGCCAGCACCAGTTCAACCGCACGAGTCACCTGGGTGATCACCTCGCGCACCTGGGCCAGGATGGCATCGACGTTGAGCAGCGACACTCCCGGGAACGTTCGTACCAGCCGCCTGAGGGTAGCCCCTTCGCCACTGTCCAGGTGAAAGGCGGTGATATAGCTGTGTCCGAATCGCTCCAGCACGCCGGGAGGAAAGATGACGAAGAAATTGGGGCGGAAACTGTCCCAGTCCAGGTCGCGCAGGCTGGCCACGTCACCGACGACCTCTTCGCCGCCGATGGTAAAGGTCATTCGGTCGCCCAGCGTCAGCCCCAGGCGTTCGGCCAGGCCGCGTTCCACTGAAATGGGCACGGTCGTCGCGCCCGGCTCGGCGTCCACCGCCCCGAGCCAGCCACTGGGCGGCTCATTCGGCGAGAGTTCGTCGAACCACTCGCCGGCCACGACCCGGTTGCCCTCGGGCAGCTCCGCTTGCCATGTCAGGTTGAGTTCACGGCGCAGCGAGTTGTCGCCCCGTGACTCCTCCGGCACGACCTCGCGAGGCGGCCGCTCGTTGATCGCGGTCAGCCGTCCCCGCACCATGGGATACAGCGCCGTGCGGTCATCGGCGGCGGCGTCCAGGGCCTCGACGAAATCGTCGCGCTCACTCGGTTGAATATTGATGGCGAAGTAGTTGGGCGTATCCTCGGGCAACTGCGCCTGCCAGGTCGAGAGCAGATCGCCGCGCACCAGAGCGATCATCGCCATGGCGAAGAAGGTCACGGCGAAGGCCAGCAGCTGCCCCAAGCTGGCATTGCGACGCCGGGCAAGTTGCCGACCGCCGAGTCGCACGGCCTGGTACCATTCGGTGCCGCTACCTGCGCCACGCAGCGGGAGACGCGTCGTCATGCGCAATACCAGGCCGAGCAGAATCGCGCCCAAGCCCCACAGCGCCAACAACATGATCAGGCCGCCAACCAGCAGCGACACGGCCAGGGCGAGGTCGCCGGAGTAGAGCCACAGCAGGCCGCCGAACACCAGACTGGCCACCAGCACCACCAGCCAGGCTGAAGCCGGCAGCGGGTCGAGTTCGCGGCGCAGCACCTTGAGCGCACTGACACGCCTCAAGCGCAGCAGCGTCGGGCCCGCGAACCCCACCAGCACCGCCAGCGCGGTGAGCATCCCGAGCGCCAGGGGCAGCCACCCCGGCGGCGGCAGCGTGAGTGGCAGGAAGGCGGTCAGCAACGCCAGCAGTGCGGCCTGTCCGGCCAGGCCCAGCAACGCACCCAGCGCCGAGGCCACCAGCGCCAGCCATAGCAGCTGCAGGGCGAAGAGCCGAGCCAGCTCACGCTGGGTGGCGCCGAAGCAGCGCAGCAGTGCCGCGGTATCCAGATGACGCTCGACGTAGCGCCGCGTCGCCATGGCCACCGCCACCCCGGCCAGCAGCACCGCGGCCAGTCCCGCCAGGCTGAGGTACTTCTCGGCGCGCTCCAGGGCACTGCCGAGGCCCGGCCGGTCACGGCGCACATCCCGCACTTCCACCCCGTCTCGGCGCAAACGGTCGAGCAGCCCCGCCACTCGCTCCACCGCCTGAGGTGGCCCCGCGGCGAGAATCTCGAACTCCACCCGCGACCCCTCCTGTACCAGGTGGGTGGCGCCGAGGTCGTCGATATGCATCATCAGACGCGGGTTGAAACTGCCGAAGCCGGCCGATTGATCGGGCTCCCGCTCGATCAATCCACCCAGTGTCAGTTCGGCCTCGCCGACGCGAATGCGATCGCCGGGCTCGGCCTCGAGCAACAGCGCCAGCCGCGGCGACACCCATACCTCCCCTGCCGCGGGTCCTTGCGCTGACGTCTCGATGCCGTCACCGAAGTCGACGTGCACTACGCCGTAGTGCGGGTAAACGTCATCGACCGCCTTGAGGCTGGCCGGCTGAAACGCCTCTCCATGGCTGACCATGGTCACCATGTCGACCTGGTCGCTCAGGGTCAGTCCGGCCTCTTCCAGGGTACGGCGCAGCTCGCCGTCGAACGGGCGCCCCTGCTCGAGCACCAGGTCGCCGCCCAGCAGTTGGCCGGCCTGACGGGTCAGGCCGCGATCCAGCCGATCCAGGAAGAAACCGATCATGGTCGAGGCCGCCACCGCCAGCGTCAGCGCCACGAACAGCGCACGCACGTCGCTGGCGCGAAGATCCCGCAGCAGGCCGCGTGCCGAAAGCCGCAGCAAGCGGGCCGCCGTTGCCGCTTGCATCGGCGCGGCCGCGCTCTGGCTCATGCCTCCACCTCGTCGCGCGTCAGCTCGACGAGGTGTCCGTTCTCGAGCCGTAAGCAGCGGTCGCAGCGCCTCGCCAGGGCGTGATCATGGGTGACCAGCACCAGCGTGGTACCGGCCTCGCGGTTAAGTTGGAACAGCAGCTCGATGATGCGCGCACCGGTGGTCGGATCCAGGTTGCCGGTGGGCTCGTCGGCGAAAACCAGCTCGGCGCCGGTGACAAAGGCGCGCGCCAGCGCCACGCGCTGTTGCTCGCCGCCGGAGAGCTGCTTGGGCAAATGTTCGAGGCGCTCGCCGAGGCCCACCCGCGTCAGCCAGTCTCGGGCGCGTTCGGAGCCCCCCGGCCGCGGCGACAGCTCCAGCGGCAACAGCACGTTCTCCAGCGCCGTCAGGGTCGGCAGCAGCTGGAAATTCTGGAACACGAAACCCACCCGACCGGCCCGCAGTCGGGCACGCCCATCCTCGTCCAGTTGCCCGAGCGATTCGCCGAACAGTTCCAATTCGCCATCGCTGGGCGCATCCAGGCCGGCCAGCAGACCGAGCAAGGTGGACTTTCCCGCCCCGCTCTGACCGAGGATCGCCACGCTCTCGGCGGGGAACACTTGCAACCCCAGGTCACTCAGAATGGTGAGCCGGCGCTCGCCGCTCGCCACCTGCTTGCTCAGGTGGCGAGCGTGTAGAATCGGCCTGAGCGCGTGTTCCACGGCGGGAGCACGCTTGATATCCGCGTCTGGAATCGAGGAGTCGGACATGATGAGAGGCTTCCCCTTGGATTGGATACGAAATGGCTTCGGCTTGTTGCTATGTGCCCTGCTGTTGACGCTGCCACCGCTGGGCCACGCCGATGCGCGACCGGTACTGCTGATTGTGGGCGATAGCCTGAGCACCGCCTATGGCATCGAGCGTGAAACGGGTTGGGTCAGTCTGCTGGAAGCCCGTCTGGACGGAGAGGCGCATATCGTCAATGCCAGCATCAGCGGTGAAACGAGCAGCGGCGGCGCGAGCCGACTCCCCGAGCTTCTCGGACAGCATGCCCCCGACATCGTTCTGCTCGAACTGGGCGGTAACGATGGTTTGCGCGGCCTGCCACCCTCCCAGCTCGAGACCAACCTGGCCGGCATGATCGAGGCCAGTCTCGAGGCCGGCGCCCAAGTACTGCTGCTTGGCATCGACATCCCGCCCAACTATGGACAAGCCTACCGCAATGCCTTCACCGGCGTGTTCCTCCGACTGGCCGATACCTACGAGGTACCGTTGGTACCCTTCCTGCTCGAGGGCGTGGCGCTCGAAGAAGGCATGATGCAGGAGGACGGCATCCACCCCACCAGCGATGCCCAGCCGATCATTCTCGACAACGTCTGGCCGGAACTTGCTCCGCTGCTGGAGAATAGCGGCGCGGAGCTGGCCGAAGCCGTTCACGACTGATCGGCAGCCGGGCTCTTCTGCCACTGCTGTAGTCCCAACCCGCCAAGAATCAGCACCAGCCCCACCAGGGTAGACGCCAGGATCGGCTCGCCGATCACCAGATGCAGCAACAGCAGCGATATCGGCGGCGAGAGAAAGATCAGGTTCGAGACCCGCGCCGCGCGCGACACCCGATGCACGGCCAACTGCCACAGCACGAAGGCGATCCCCATCTCGAACAGCCCCACATACACGCCTGCCGTAATCCCGGCCCAGCCGGGCCAGGCAAATCCCGGCCCGAATAACAATAGCAGGGTCAGCACCGGCAGGCCGATGCTGAAGTTCTGCCACTGGGCGACCAGCGGGGGGCGCCGATCGCGCACGTTGAGCAGCCAATAGAGCGCCCACAGCAGCGTCGAGGCCAGCGCCAGCCCCACGCCCAGCGGATCGGCGAAAGCGACATCGAAGACCGCGCCCCGGGTGGCGATGACCCAGACGCCCGAGTAGGCGATCAGACCGGCCAGGACATCGATGCGGGTCAGGCGCTGGCCGAGAAGGGGGACCGCCAGCAGGGCCATGGTCAAGGCCCAGGTATAATTGAGTGCCATCGCCTCCTGCCCCGGCAGGCGGTCGTAGGCGCCAAACAGCACCAGGTAGTAGGCTACCGGGTTCATCAGCCCCGCCCAGGCGGCGGTGCGCCAGCCGCGGCGCAACGCCTCGCCCAGCAGCCCCTGGCACAGCATCAACCCACCGATCAGCAGCCACGACACCAACGACGCCAGCCACATCAGTTCCAGCGGCGTCATGTGCCCGAGTGCCACCTTGAACGCTGTGGCTACGGTGGACCACAGTGCTACCGCACCGAGGCCGAAGAGTATTGCTTGGCGGTCCCTGGAGGGCAGGTCCATTTCCATCGCCTCGCTTTTCATCGGTCGATGTGCCCCAGGTCGCGCTCGGGATCGAGCCGATCGCGGACTCGCTGCTTGAGCTGCTTCACGTCGGGAAAACCGCCGTCGCGCTTGCGCTCCCAAAGCGATTCGTCGTCATGGAAAATCTCGAAACGCCCACCGTGGGAGGGCACCAGGGCCACCTCCTCCAGCGTCTCGCCGAAGGTGGAGAGCAGCTCCTGGGCGTACCAGGCGCTGCGCAGCAGCCAATTGCACTGGGTGCAGTAGTGGATGCGGATACGTGACATGCCGACTCTCTGTCGCAAGAATGGAGCTGTTGATCATAGCAGCCGAGGAATCCGGATGGCTGAACGTGATATCGACCCATCCCGTCTGTACGAATGGTTGACCGGCGACGAGAACAACCGGATGTGCCGCGACATTCCCGACGAGGCATGCGTCGAGCAACCGCGCAATTTCTTTTTTCACCTAGTTGCCGCGCTGGGCAACAAGCTCGCCGATGAACTGGCCAGCGCCCGCCTGGTGTTGCCCTGGCTGCTGGGAGTGATCGGCGCCCCGCTGTGGATGATCGGTCTGCTGGTGCCGATCCGCGAAGCTGGCGCCTTGCTGCCGCAGTTGTTCGTAGCCGGTTTCATCCGGCTCAGGCCCGAGCGCAAGTGGGCATGGGCGTTGGGCGGTACTCTGCAGGCCCTGGCAGCGGCCAGCCTTGCCCTGCTCGCGCTGTTCGGCCATGGCAGCCTCGGCGGCGCCTTGGTGCTGGCCGTGCTGGTAGCGCTGTCGCTGGCCCGCGGTCTCTCTTCGATCGCCACCAAGGATGTACTGGGCAAGACCATTGCCAAGCGACGCCGCGGCAATCTGATGGGCTGGAGCGGTGGCGTCACGTTGGCCGCCGGCGGGATATTGATGCTGTTCGAGAATCGACCCGGCGAGCTGGCCTTGGCGACGCTGCTTGCCATCGCTGCGCTGGGCTGGGCACTCAATGCCCTTTGTGCGGCACGCATCCGCGAGACGCCGGGCGCGGTCGAAGGCGGCGAGAACGCATGGCACAGCATCAAGCTGGGCCTGCGCCTGCTGCGTGAGGATCGTGCCTTCCTGCACTTCAATCTGTCGCGCTCGTTACTCCTGGCCAGCGCACTGGCGCTACCTTACGTGGCCCTGCTCGGCCAGCGCCAGAGCGGCACCGAGCTGGGCGGCCTGGGCGTGCTGATCGTGGTATCCGGCCTCGCCGGTATGGTGGCGAGCCCGGTATGGGGCAAGCGCGCCGACGCCTCCAGCCGCACCGTACTGCGCGATACCGGCCTGGGTGCCGCCGCCTGCTGCCTGCTCGGCGCTTTCATCGCCTGGCTACCGGGTCAGTGGACGGCGACGGTTTGGCCTTACGCCCTCGTCTATGCCCTGCTGGTCATCGTCCATGCCGGCGTGCGCCTGGGCCGCAAGACCTACCTGATCGACATGGCGGGACAGGATCGACGCGCTCTGTATGTCGCGCTCTCCAACACCATCACCGGTGCCATGATGCTACTGGTAGGCGGCATCACCGGGCTGTTGGCGCAAAGGCTGGGCACCGACTGGCTCCTGGTGGCTTTGGCCGGCATGGCGCTGGCCGCGGCCGTCTCCGCCACTAAGCTCCCCGACGTGGAGCGGTGACGCCGAACCCGCACCGTGCCCTACGCTGGAATTTTTTCTCGCCAAGGCTTGCTCTCGGCCACTTCCGGATATATATAGCCGTCAGGTACCCGCCATGGGTACCGATGGCGCTTCAGGTCCGTCGCTTCGGACGCGAAGCGGATTTGCGATACGTCGATCGCCAGAGCGGTCGACACCGGGCCATGGGAGGATGTCGCATGAGCCATGAACCCCTTGTCAACGACTCTCACGACGACGAACAGGATTTCCTGGAAGCCGTGAACGACGACGAATATGTACGTCCGCGTGCCTCCAGCCGCGCCGACACTCTGCGCGCTCGACGACGCGTCGAGGCCCTGCTCGAAGAGCGGCGCCTGCAGCGTGCCATCGAAGACGACTGGATGCTGCTCGACGAGGAGGAAGAAGAGGAGTAGAAATCCTCCACGTCACCAGGCGGGGCATGCGAAGGCTGCCCCGCCACGCTCCCTCCCTCTCTTCGCTCCGGGAGCTCATGACGACAGGCCACGTCGAAGCTGGCCTTTGCCCTGCTCGGCCACTATCATCGTGGCCACAGAACCCCCAACTCCAATGGAATTCCATGGCGCAATACGTCTTCACCATGAACCGGGTGGGCAAGGTCGTTCCGCCCAAGAAACAGATTCTCAAGGATATTTCCCTGTCCTTCTTCCCGGGAGCCAAGATCGGCGTGCTGGGCCTAAACGGTGCCGGCAAGTCGACCCTGCTGCGCATCATGGCCGGCGTCGACAAGGAATACGAGGGCGAGGCCCGCCCCATGCCCGGCATCCACATCGGCTACCTGCCCCAGGAGCCCGAGCTCGACGACGAAAAGAGCGTTCGCGAAACCGTGGAAGAGGCACTGGGCGAGATTCAGGAGGCGCAAGCCAAGCTCGACGCCGTCTATGCCGCCTATGCCGAGCCGGACGCGGACTTCGACGCCCTGGCCACCGAGCAGGCCCGGCTGGAAAACATCATCGAAGCCGCCGACGCCCACAACCTGGAGCGCAAGCTGGAGGTCGCCGCCGAGGCCCTGCGCCTGCCGCCCTGGGACGCCAAGGTCGGCAACCTCTCGGGCGGCGAGCGTCGTCGCGTGGCGCTATGTCGCCTGCTGCTCTCCAACCCCGACATGCTGCTGCTCGACGAGCCCACCAACCACCTCGACGCCGAGTCGGTGGCCTGGCTCGAGCGCTTCCTGCACGATTACAGCGGCACCGTGGTGGCCATCACCCATGACCGTTACTTTCTCGACAACGTGGCCGGCTGGATCCTCGAGCTCGACCGCGGCCACGGCATCCCCTTCGAGGGCAACTACTCGCAGTGGCTCGAATCGAAGGAAAAGCGCCTGGAGCAGGAAGCCAAGCAGGAGGCCTCGCGCCAGAAGGCGATCAAGCACGAATTGGAATGGGTGCGCAGCAACGCCAAGGGCCGTCAGGCCAAGAGCAAGGCACGCCTCAATCGCTTCGAGGAGATGCAGTCAGGCGACTTCCAGAAGCGTAACGAGACCAACGAGATCTACATTCCGCCCGGCCCGCGCCTGGGCGACAAAGTGATCGAGTTCCACGGCGTCTCCAAGCGCTTCGACGACAAGCTTCTCTATGAGGACCTCACCTTCGCCGTGCCCAAGGGGGCGATCATCGGCATCATCGGCGGCAACGGTGCCGGCAAGTCGACGCTGTTCAAGCTGATCACCGGCAAGGAACAGCCCGACAGCGGCGAGGTGATCGTCGGCGAGACCGTGGACATCGCCTACGTCGAGCAGTTGCGCGATGCGCTCGATGACAAGCAGACGGTATGGGAAGCGGTCTCGGATGGGCAGGACATCCTCAACATCAATGGCTACGAAGTCTCCTCCCGCGCTTACGTCGGCCGCTTCAACTTCAAGGGCAACGACCAGCAGAAGTTCCTCAAGGACCTGTCCGGCGGCGAACGTGGCCGACTGCAGCTGGCCCAGACCCTGAAGCAGGGCGCCAACGTACTGCTGCTCGACGAGCCGTCGAACGATCTCGACATCGAGACTCTACGCGCGCTGGAGGAGGCCCTGCTCGCCTTCCCCGGCTGTGCTTTGGTGATCTCCCACGATCGCTGGTTCCTCGACCGGATCGCCACCCATATCCTCGCCTTTGAAGGCGACTCCCAAGTGGTCTTCCTCGAAGGTAACTACGCTGACTACGAAGCGGACCATCGCAAGCGGGTCGGCAGCGATACGCCGCATCGCATGAAGTACAAACGCATCGACGCCTGAATCCGGCCCACGCGCAACGCAAAGACGAGGCCTCGCCAAATGGCGAGGCCTCTTGCCGTCTGGGGGGGCAACGCCTCGTCAAGGCCGCCGTCCGGTGACCAGCGAGACGATGAACAACACGATGAACAGGAAGAACAGGATCTGAGCGATGGTGGTGGCTGCACCAGCGATGCCGGAGAACCCCAGAACGCCCGCGATGATCGCAATGATCAGGAACAGCATTGCGTTACCGAGCATGATTGACCTCCTTGATCGTCATGACGCCATCCGTTGACGCCGAACCATCCCGTTTGGGTGTCTTTCAGACTTGCGTGTCCGGGGTGCAGCGTCAAGTTACCGTAAGTCAAGCCTGGTAACGCAATGCGTCGAGCGCAAACCTGTCGCCTCAGTAGAAACCCGGCTCGCCTCTCGGACGGGTCTTGAAGCGTCGATGTAACCAGAGGTACTGCTCGGGGTGCCTGCGTATCGCCTCCTCGATGAAGGCATTGACGCGTGCGGCATCGGCCACCTCGTCATCGCTGGGAAAGTTCTCCAGCGGCGGCCGGCATTCGATGGTGTAGGTGCGGTCGTCGGGGTTGCGATGGAACATCAGCGGCACCACCGGTGCGCCGGTCATGCGGGCGATCTTGGCCGTCAGCCGGATCGTGGCGGCCTCGATGCCGAAGAAGGGCGCGAATACGCTGGCGTCGCGTCCGAAGTCCTGGTCCGGCGAATACCAGACGATGTGTCCGGCCTTGAGCCGTCGCACCACGCCCCGCAGGTCGTGCCGATCGATGGCTTCGCCGAAGATACGGCTTCGCGCATCGGTCATGAAGCGGTCGAACAGCGGGTTGTTGTGGGGCCGGTAAACCACGTCGGCAGGAAAGAACAAGGCGTGCAGGGCACCGCCGAGATCCAGCGTGGAGAAATGAATGCCGATCAGCAGTACGCCCTTGCCGCGCGCGTGAGCCTCGGCCAGGTGGTGGGCGTTGCGGTAGATGACGCGATGACGCAAGTGGCGGGCGTCACGGCACCAAGCGGTAGCGGTTTCGAGAATGCCGATGCCATTGGCGGCGAAGGTTTCCTTGACCCGCTTCTCTCGCTGCGCTTCGTCGAGCTCGGGAAAGCACAGGCGCAGATTGGTATCGACGATATGCCGCCGTCGCGGCACCAGTCGCCAGGCCAGCAGGCCGAGGCCGCGACCGACGGCGAGCTTCAGGCGCCATGGCAGCCAGGCGCCGAGATGCATGGCGCCGATCGCCAGCCAAGCGGGCCAGTAGCGAGGATGGGCGAAGGAATCGGGCCAGTTGCGCTTGGACATTCTCGTTCTCGTTCGGATCGGGGTCAGGCGGCGGTCACGGGGTCGACCGGTCCCACATAGCGCCTGGGTACACGGGGCAGGATACCGGTCAGCAGGGTATAACTAATGGTATCGCAGTGACGCGCCACCTCGTCGACCGAGAGTACCGCACCGTAGCGTGACCGTCCCCAGAGCACCGCCTCACTCCCGATATCGGCTTCGGGAATATCGGTGACGTCGACAGTGAGCATGTCCATCGATACCTTGCCGGCAAGGGCCGCGCGCCGCCCCGCGATCAATATCGGCGTGCCGTCGGCGGCATGGCGATCATAGCCATCGCCATAGCCGCAGGCCACCACGGCAATCCGCGACGGCCGCGGTGCATGCCAGCGACCGCCGTAGCCCACCGGCTCCCCTGGGGCCAACTCGCGCAGTGCAATGATCTCCGAACGCAGCGTCATGACCGGCTCGAGTCGGCGGCTGGCCTCGTTGGGACACGCCAGTGGGTCGCTGCCGTAGAGCATGACGCCGGGGCGCACCCAATCGCCATGCGCCTGCGGCCAGGCCAGGGTTGCCGGGGAATTGGCCAGGCACACCGGCGCTCCGAGTGCTGCCGCGAGATGTCGCATGCAATCGAGCTGCTTGCGACAGTCGCTCGGATCGACGGCATCGGCGGTGGCGAAGTGACTCATCAGCAGCCTATCGGCGACGCGATCGGGAGCGGCGCCCAGGCGCGCCCAGACATCGGCGGCCCGCTCGGGGGGGAATCCCAGTCGATGCATGCCGGAATCTATCTTGAGCCATACCGGTATCGGCCGCTGCGGGCGGTAGGCCAGCAGCGCCTGGACCTGCCATTCGCTGTGCACCGCCAGCCACAGCCCCAAGGCCTCGACGCGATCCAGCTCCTTGGCTTCGAAGATGCCTTCCAGCAGCACGACAGGGGAACGTACGCCTGCATCGCGCAGGACTTCGGCTTCCTCCAGGCAGGCCACGGCGAAGGCAGGCGGACGCACTCCCGGCGGCAGGGCTTCCAGTGCCAGAGCGCAGGCCACGGCACCATGGCCGTAGGCATTCGCCTTGATCACGGCCAGCGCCCGGCTACCCGAGGCCAGCCCTCGGGCGAGGGTATAGTTGTGACGCAGGGCGTCGAGATCGATATCGGCGACCAGTGGCCTGGCCATGACAAGCCTCCAAGAAAAAGCAGCGCAGAACCCGCGGGCTCCGACGAAGAAAACCACCGACGCATCGGTGGCTTTTCGGTCACATGCGCTCTGCTAACGCAGAGCCACCTTCAGGACGGCGCCTGGGGGCGCTCGCCGATGTTCATTACCGGGTCGTTGTTGGCCTCATCGGGAAGTTCCAGCGAGACCGGCTCCTCCTCCGTGAGCCAGGCATTGACGGTGCGGATAGACTCCGGTCCGAGCAGGCCGGCTTGCTGCTGAAGTTGCAGCAGGCTGAGTACGTAGTCGTACCGCGCCTCCGCATGCTCGGCGATGGCGTTGAACAGGTTCTGCTCGGCATTGAGCACGTCGACGATATTACGCGTGCCCACTTCGTAGCCCGAGCGAGTCGCCTCGAGCGCGCTCTGGTTGGAGATGATCGCCTGACGCCGAGCCTCAACGGTCTCAACGTTGTTGTTGACCTGAGTGAATAGCGAACGCACCTGCTGAACGGTATCGCGGCGCTGGGCCTCGAAGTCGTACTGACTGGCCTCGAGCAGGAAACCGCTCTGGCGGATCTGGGCCCGTGTCGAGCCACCGGTGTAGAGCGGCAGGCTGGCGCGCAGGCCGACCTGACTCTCGGATTGGTAGGAGGTCCCGGTACGGTCGCTGTCCGACCAACCGTAGTTGGCGAAGGCGGAAATCACTGGCTGCCGAGCAGCACGCGAAACGTCAACGGAGCTGCGCGCCACCTCGACGCCGGCCTCGGCCAGTTGCACCAAGGGGCTGTTGGCCATGGCCAACTGTACCCATTCCTCGCGGTCGACCGGCGCGGGCCCCTCGATGGGCACCTCCTCCTCGAGCGCTTCGATGCTCTCGTAGCGATGGCCGGTCAGCCGCTCGAGCGCCTCGAAACTGACCTGCATGGCCCCCTCGGCGGCGATGCGCTGGGCGCGAGCCAGGTCAAAGGAAGCCTGGGCTTCGTGCACGTCGGTGATGGCGATCAAGCCGACCTCGAAGCGCTCGCGGGCTTGCTCCAACTGCCGGCTGATGGCGGTTTCCTGCGCTCGCCGCGCGCTGAGCACATCATGAGCCCGCAGAATCTCGAAGTAGGCGCTGGCGACATCAAACAGCAACTGCTGCGTGGCGACGTCCACCGTCAGCGCGTCACGGTCGATCTCGCGCTCGGCCCGCTCGAGCTGGGCGCGCCGCGTTGGGTCGTAGAGCGCCTGTTCGGCGTCCAGGGTCAGGCTGGCACTGTTGACGGTATCTTCGGTCTCGAATGCCTCGGGTGGCACGCCGGGGAACTGGGCTCTCTCGTTGGCGCTGGAGTAGGTGCGGGCATGGCTGGCGCTCCCCCCTACGGAGAGTTGGGGCAGCAACGCCCCCCGCTGAACGTCCCGCGCGGCTTCGGTGGCGCGGAAGCCGGCGCGGGTGGAGCTCAGTTCGGCGTCGTTGTCGAGTGCGTCCTGAGTGATCGTCCAGAGATCGGCGGCTTGAGCGTTGGCGGCCACGGCCAGACCGACGAGTACCGTCAGGCCGCGGCGGCGAAGGTACCTGGCATTGGGGGAGCGGAGCATTGGTTCTTTTCCCTTGTTCAACCCTGCATGTAAGGACGCTAATGATAACGCATCAGCATGCAGAAAATATGCAGCCGGTCACTTCGACCGGCTGCATGTTCGGCGCATCCGATTCCGCTATTCGTTGAAAATGTTGTCCATCGACAGTCCCTGCTTTTCGAGCACCCGACGCAGTTTCTTGAGCGCTTCGACCTGGATCTGGCGCACCCGTTCACGGGTGAGGCCGATCTCGTCGCCGACCTCCTCCAGCGTGGCGGCCTCGTGACCGCGCAGGCCGAAGCGACGCACGACCACCTCCATCTGCTTCTCGGTCAGCTCCGCCAGCCAATCGTCGACGTGCTCCTTGACGTCGACATCGACCAGCGAGGATTCCGGCCCCTGCTCGTTGTCGTCAGCGAGAGTTTCGATCAGCGGCTTGTCGCTCTCGCCGCCCATCGGGTAATCCACCGAGGAGACCCGTTCGTTGAGGCCCATCATCCGCTTCACCGATTCGACCGGCTTGTCGAGATAGTCGGCTATCTCCTCCGGCGTCGCCTCGTGGTCCAACTTCTGGGTCAGCTCGCGAGCCGCCCGCAGATAGATATTGAGTTCCTTGACCACGTGGATCGGTAGCCGGATGGTGCGGGTCTGGTTCATCAACGCCCGCTCGATGGTCTGGCGTATCCACCAGGTGGCATAGGTAGAGAAGCGGAACCCGCGCTCGGGGTCGAACTTCTCTACCGCCCGGATCAGGCCGAGATTGCCCTCTTCGATAAGGTCGAGCAACGTCAGCCCCCGATTCAGGTAACGCCGGGCGATCTTCACCACCAACCGCAGGTTGGACTCGATCATCCGCGCCCGCCCGGCCGGATCACCCTTCTGAGCGAGGCGTCCGTAGTACACCTCCTCCTCCGGCGTCAGCAGCGGCGAGAAGCCGATCTCGTTGAGATAGATCTGAGTGGCATCGAGGCTATGATGATAGTGCTTGTCCTCACGACTCAGCGCTTTCTCGAACGCATCGTCGTCACTATCGCTGGCCGAATTATCCGCGTCCGCCCCGAGTTCCTGTTCGGCTTCGGTGACGTCGTTGAGATCCACATCCTGAAGGTCCCGTTCAAGCATGCTCATCGGTTGCTACCCCGTAGTTTCGTCCTGAGGTGCCGGTGTACACCTGGCATCGTCTTGTAGCACGCAGCTTCTTTTACTTGTTGTGTTTCCTCATTGGCGCCCGTTTCCGGGCGCCTTGGGCCACCGTGACGCCCCGGTGGCGCCGCAGCCGAACTAGCGCTGCGGCAGATACTGAAGGGGGTCCTGAGGCTGGCCATCCTTGCGCACCTCGAAATGCAGCCTGGCGCTTTCGGCGTCGCTATCGCCCATGGTAGCGATCACTTCACCGGCCTCGACCACATCGTTCTCCGTCACCTGGAGCGTATCGTTGTGGGCGTAGGCACTCAGGTACTGGTCGTTATGCTTGAGCAGAATGAGATTGCCGTAGCCCCTCACGCCACTGCCGGCATAGACCACGATACCGGGGCCAGCTGCCCTGACAGGTTGCCCCTTTTGCCCGGCGATATCAATGCCGGCGGTGATGGTTCCCCCCTCGCCGAAGCGACCGACCAGTTCGCCATCAGTGGGCCACTGCCAGGAAACCTCTTCCACCGGCGTGTAGCTTTGACTCTCACGCTCAGGCTGGCGTTCCGGCGCTCCCGCGACCTCGGTGCCGGCATCCGGTTCGGCCTCGGCGGCCGGCTCAGGCGCCTCCTCGGATTGAGCCGCGGCGGCAGCCTCGGCGTCTACGCCGGGGGCTTCCTGCCGTGTGTCGGCGGCGGCTTCGGAGGACGATGGAGACTGGGCATCGGACTGAGACGCCGCCGCCGATCGGTTACCGGCAACGCTCTCGGCACCGGCAATCGCCGTCTGGCTCGGTGCCGTCCGCTCGCCGTCGAGCGATTGCACGGTCAGGCGCCGGTTGCGCTCGATGGCCTCCTCGTCGGGCAACAGCCAATCGTCGCCCTCGCTCCCCGCGGCGCTGCTGCCCAGCGCGCTGGCCGTCGCCACCTGGCCTCCCTCACGCTCCGGGGAGTGCCGTTCCTGCGGCGAAGCGCCGGCGGCATCGCCCAGGCGCAATTCCTGACCGGGTTGGATGCGGTAGGGCGGGCTGATGTCGTTGAGGCGAGCCAGGTCTCGATAATCCATATCATGGCGCCAGGCGATGCCATACAGGGTATCGCCCTGCTCGACCGTGTAACGGCCGGCCGTTTCACTCTCCCGGCTTGCCGAGAGATCGCGGATCTGAGGCGCACCACGCTCCTGTTGAGCGGCACAACCGGCCATCGCCAAGGCAACGGCCGTCATCAGTAACACCTTACGCATTGGAGCCATCCTCCTTGTCAGGCGGGGGGTGAGAGCCATCCGTCACCTTGCCGGGCGTGTCCCCGGCGTGGCGGTCGAGCATCAGGACCAGGGCCGCCCCGACCAGCATGGTAACCATCACCGGCAGCAGCATGCCGGGTTCCCCGGTCAGGTCGGCATAGTGGCCCGGGGTCAGGTAGCGGTAATCGAGCGGGATCATTCGCCCCTCGGGGCCGAGCTGGTAGCGGACAAGCTCGCGCCAGGGCCACAGCACCGGCAATGAGCCGACGATGAAGCCGACCAACAGCTGCAGGGTCGCGGCATGATAGTGGCGAAGCAACCATGAGAGCAGGCGAGAGAAGCCGAACAGGCCAATAAGGCAGCCGGCCGCGAACGTGCCGAGCAGCGTCAGATCGAAGCTGCGTATGCCCTGCATCACGGTACCGTACAGTCCCATGGACAGTAGCAGGAAGCTGCCCGAGACACCGGGCAGCAGCAGCGCGCTGATGGCAATGGTCCCGGCGACGACGAGCATCAATGAGGGGCTGCCCAGCAGGTGAATCATGGGCATCAGATTGGGCAATCCGTGCGCCAGCAGCAGACCGACGGCCAGCGGCAGCAGATGCCACGGCTTCCAGTCGGCGGGATGGCGGCCGACCACCAACGCCGATGCCGCCACCAAGCCAAAGAAGAAACCGTTGAGCAGCAGCGGATAATCCTCCAGCAACCAGACGACCAAATGCGCCACGCTGACAAGGCTGATGCCGATACCGAGCAGCAGCGGCAGCGCAAACGCCAGGTTGAGATGGACAGAGAGCCCGCGCAGCCCACCGCGTCGCCAAGCGGGGATGGCGGCGGGGCCGAACTGCTTGATGGTGTGAATGAGTTCCTCGTAGATACCGGTGACGAAGGCGATGGTGCCACCGGAAACGCCAGGAACGGCATCGGCTGCGCCCATACCGGCGCCCTTGAGGAAGACACTGAGTTGTCGCTTCAACGAATCACTCCTTGCAACAGCGGCACGAAGCGCACCCGCTCCAGCCGTTGTACGTCATGTTGGTGGCCGAGGCGTTTCACCCGGGTCAGCCATTGCTCACCGCTCGATTCCGCCAAGGGCAGGATCATCACACCGCCGTCGACGAGCTGCGATATCAGCACTTCTGGCAACTCATGGGCACAGGCGGTGAGCAGCACGACGTCAAACGGAGCGGCTTCCTGCCAGCCGTGACCGCCATCGGCCAGGCGCAGTCGCACGTTGTGCGCCTGCAGCAGGCGTAACCGCTTCGCCGCCCGATGATGCAGGGCACTGATGCGCTCCACCGACCACAGCTCCGGCACCAGGCGAGAGAGGATCAACGTCTGGTAACCGGACCCGGTGCCGATCTCCAGCACGCGCCGCGGCGCCTCGCCCATCACCAGTTCGGTCATGCGCGCCACCATCCATGGCTGCGACAAGGTCTGGCCGTGTCCGATGGGTAGCGAGGTATCCTCGTAGGCGCGATGAGCCAGCGCTTCGTCGAGGAACAGGTGGCGCGGCTCACCGGCCATGGCGCGCAACACCCGCTCATCGACAATGCCCTGATCGGCCAGGCGCGCCGCCATGCGGTCGCGGGTTCGCTGCGATGTCATGCCGACACCGCGCAGCATCTCGGACAATCGTTCAGGCGAATGCATCCAGCCAGCCCTGCACATCTTCGATAGCCGCACGCTGCGTCAGGTCGGTCTGCAACGGCGTGATCGATACATAGCCCGCCTCGATGGCGGCGAAATCGGTATCCGGCCCATCATCGGCATTCTGCCCCACGGCCGCAATCCAGTAGCGCAGCCGGCCTCGCGGATCGCGCACTTCCATGGGCCGCTCGGCCGGGCCGCGATAGCCCATGCGAGTGACACGGAAGCCCCGGAGTTCGTCCCAGGGCAGGTCCGGCACGTTGACGTTGAGCAGGCTGCGCGGCGGCAATGAGAGCCGGTCGGCCGCGCCTACCAAGCTCGCCGCCACACGCCCGGCAGTGTCGAAATGATGCGAACCAACCAGCGACATGGCGATCGCCGCCATGCCCAGGTTGCGTCCCTCCATCGCCGCCGCCACAGTGCCCGAATAGAGCACGTCGTCGCCCAGATTGCCGCCGTGGTTGATGCCCGAGATCACCAAGTCGGGCTTTTCGTCCCAGATGCCGTTGACGCCCAGGTAAACGCAGTCGGCCGGAGTCCCGTCAACGCAATGGAAGCCGTTATCCAGCGCCGTCAATGCCAACGGCCGGTTGAGCGTCAGCGAGTTGCTCGCCCCGCTGCGATCGCGATCGGGCGCCACCACGCGCAGCCGGGCATGCGGCGCCAGCGCCTCGTAAAGGGCACGTAGGCCGGGAGCATGGACTCCGTCATCGTTGGAAAGCAAGAGTCTGCGCATGATATGACCTCGTTCGAAATGGCTCACGTCTTGGCGTGAATGCCGTCAAGCGCAAGCATAAGCGTCGGATGCGCGATCAGTTCGCGCAGCACTGCCGTGGCGAAACCGCCCCGCGGCAGGCTGAAATCGAGCCGCAGCCGATCGCCTTCCCGCACCAGCCGTGGGTTATCCAGGCGCATGCGCAGGGCGCGCCGGGCCAGACGCACGCCGCTGCGCTCCAGCCCATCGCATAGCGTTGCGTGTCGCTCTCGGAGCACCTGTTCGTAGTGCTCCGCATCACCGCCGGCGAGGGAGTTACCGACGCCCCACAGCACGCCAGAGGGATGCAGGTCGAGCGCCGTCGCCCGCTCGCTCAGATCGGTATCGACTGCCCCGACGACGAACTGGCTCGCCGTGCCGTCGAGCATCGCCACATCGCCGGGCACCAGGCACCGCCAGCTACCGTCCGCCAGGCGCATGGCAAGCAGCTCGTTGAACAGGAAGCTACGCGCGGCGGAGAGCAGCATGCCTTCACGATCGTCGCGCTTGCGCCAGCCACGCGCCAGCACCGCCCGGGCGCGCATCAGGTTGCGCCCCTCCGCACCGAAGCGCTGAGGACCGAATAGGTTGGGCACGCCATGCCCGCACAACCAGGCCCAGCGCTCGTCGAGACCGGCTTGGACCGCCGCCCCCGAGATCCGCAGCGTAAAGCGATTGGCACGGTGTACGCCGCGCTTGAGCTTGCGCGGGTGGCGCACCTGTTCGAGTACGCGGAGTCCGCTGTCACCCAGCCGCTCGCTCAGGTCGGCCGGCGCCTCGCGCCCCGGCAGATGCAGCGAGAGCCACTGGCGGGTCACGGCCATGCGATCCTTCATGCCCGAGTAGCCCACGGCGCGCTGCGGTACGCCAGCGGCCCGCGCCAGTAGGCGCACGGCTTCCAGGGTGGTGAGGCCGCGCTTCTCGATCCACAGCCATAGGTGCTCACCTTGACCTTCCGGTGCGAAGCCGAGCGACTCCTCGACCACGAAATCCTCCGGCACCGCGCGGTACTCGCCAGCTAGCGGCGGTCCGAATTCACTCTCGCTGGCGCGCGGCCAGTCCCGCCGCCCAGCCGCCTCACTCACGCGCTACCCCGCCGGGCGAGCAGCACGACGGCCTCGGCGGCAATGCCCTCGCCTCGCCCCGTGAAACCCAGGCGCTCGGTGGTGGTCGCCTTGACGCTGACAGCATCGACGGTAAGCGCGAGATCATCCGCGATACGCTCGCGCATGGTCGCGATGTAAGGCGCCATCTTCGGTGCCTGGGCGATCAGTGTCGCATCCACATTGCCGACCCGGTAACCGGTTTCTTGCACCAGGACCGCCACGTGGCGCAGCAGCGTACGGCTGTCGGCGCCCTCCCAGCTCGGGTCGGTATCGGGAAAGTGGCGACCGATATCGCCCAGGGCGCAGGCGCCGAGCAGCGCGTCGCTGATGGCATGCAACAGCACGTCGCCGTCGGAATGAGCGACGAAGCCCTGCCCAAAGGGAATGGCGACACCGCCGATCATCACGTGGTCGCCTTCGCCGAAGCGATGGACATCGAAGCCGTGGCCGATGCGAAACATTCAGGAATTCTCCTCGTGGGCCGCCCCGGAACTCGGCATCGGCTCGGCCCGCTGGGCGGCCAGGACATGATCCGCCAGTGCCAGGTCCTCGGGGTGAGTGATCTTGATATTATCGCGCCGGCCGGGCACCAGCCGTGGCGAGAAGCCCAGCGCCTCCACCGCCGACGCCTCGTCGGTGATCTCGAGGCCACGCATGGCGGCCTCGTCCAGCGCCCGACGCAGCAGGCCGTAACGAAACCCCTGCGGCGTCTGCGCTTGCCAAAGTCCGAGTCGCGACTCGGTGACAGCCACGCGGCCCTCGCCATCGTCCCGCTTCATGGTATCGGCCACCGGCACGGCAAGCAGGCCACCCACCGCATCCTGCCGCAAGGCCGCGTAAAGACGCGTCAGGTCTCCGCCCCTGACGCAGGGGCGTGCCACATCGTGGACCAACACCCAGTCGCTGTCGTTCGCCTCGTCAGCGATGGACGCCAGCCCCCGTCGCACCGAATCGGCACGCTCCCCGCCGCCGTCGCTGCGCCTCCAGTGGGAGAACGGCACCCAGGCCGGGTCGAAGTGAGCATCATCGGGGTCGAGACACAAGCACAGTCGCGCTGCGGGGAAGGCCTGGTGCAGGCGCGCCAGCGTATGCGCCATGACCGGGCGGCCGGCCAGCATCAGGTATTGCTTCGGCAACTCGGCCCCCATGCGCCGGCCACGACCCGCTGCGGGGACCACCAACCACAAACGAGCGTCACGGATACGCTCGTTCATGGCCCGCTCCCTCCGCTCTGATTGTCGCCTGCGCCCGTTGCCACGCCGGGAACCCAGTAGAACTGCTCGTCCGTGCGCACCATTCCGATGTCGCTGCGCGCACGCTCTTCGATGGCATCGAGCCCCGTCTTGAGATCCACGACCTCGGCGGCCAGGCGCGCATTGCGGTCACGAAGCGGCTTGTTCGCGGTATCCAACTGGACCACGCGCTCGCGAATCTCTTCCAGCTCATAGACGCCGCTGGAGCCGAACCATAGCCGGTACTGCAGCAGCGCCAGCAGCAGCAGCAGGCCGACGGCGAGCCACTTCAGCATCGTTTCCATCCTCATGATTCTGAATGCCCGGCATTATGCCATCATCACCCGGTCGGCTCACGCCTTGGCAGGCGTCCCGTCGATTTCGGCGATCATTCGCCCATCGCATTATTCCTCGGCGCCTTCTCTGAACGGCAGGGCCCGCTCGGCGGCCCGACAGTACGCTTCGACGTGGCGACGCTCCTCGTCGCAGAAACCCACCACGGCGGCGCGCAGCCGCGGGTCGGCGATGTAGTGCAACGAACGCAGCCGGCGGGGCGCGAAGCCGCGCAAGAGCTTGTGCTCTCCCTGGGTGCCGGGGTCGAAGCACGTCAGCCCGCTTCTCAGGCAGTGCTCGATGCCTTGGTAGTAGCAGGCTTCGAAATGCAGGCTGTCGGCCATCACCTCGCTGCCCCAGTAACGGCCATACAAGGTTCGACTGCCCTGTAGGCAGAGCGCAGCGGCCACCGGCTGCTCCTCCAGACGGGCCTGGATCAGCAGCAGTGCTTCCGGCATGGCGCGCTGCAGACGGCGGAAGAAATCCAGGTTGAGATAGCCATGACGCCCGCGCTCGAGGTAGGTGATCTCGTAGCAGCGAAAGAAGTGCGCCAGATCCTGATCGCCGATGGCCTCACCTTCGAGACGATGCAGGGTCAGGCCCTGCCCGGCCACCAGACGCCGCTCGCGGCGGATCGCCTTGCGCCGCTTGGAATTCAGTGATGCCAGGAAGCCGTCGAAGTCGCCGTAGCCCCGATCGCGCCATTGAAACTGCACGCCGTGGCGCACCAATAGCCCGGGCCTGGCCTCGAGCCAGGCATCGACTTCCTTGTCCTCGGCGAACAGCAGGTGCCAACTCGACAACCCACTGCGCTCCCACGCCTCGGCCAGCACTTCGCGTGCCGCCAGGGGGTCGACATTGCCGGCCAGCGCCAGCCGCGGGCCCGGCACCGGAGAAAAGGGGATCGCCGTGAGCCCCTTGGGGTAGTAGCACCCACCGGCACGCTCCCAGGCATCGGCCCATGCCCAGTCGAACACGTATTCGCCGTTGGAGTGCGTCTTGTGATAGTGGGGCATGACGCCGACCAGGGAATCGCCACGCCAAAGCGTCAGGTGGCGGGGCGTCCAACCGGTCGTGCGACTCACCGCCCCGCTCGCCTCCAGCGCATGCAGGAATTCATGGCGCAGGAAAGGGTGGTCGTCGCCGACCAGCGCGTTCCATTGCACGGCAGGCACCGCCTCGATGGCGGGTAGCTCCTTGGGACTCAGCTCGGGCATGACACTCCCCATGCATGGCGGTGGCGGCTGCAAGTCATCGACAGAGGGCCTACATTGTGCCCAGACCCACCTACCCTTTCCATCATCGTCCCGGTAATCGCGACGAGGATCCGGGCAAGCAAAAGGCAGCCACCCGTCGTCTCGGCAGCCTATCTGTAATAAAACTACATGAAGCGGGTTTTCCGTCTTCAAAGGTCGCACCGAATGCGAGATAATTTTGTAAATTTACATCCATCAATACTGTGAGGTGCTCTCATGGATCGCTCCAGCGCACTACACCCCACCGTCGATCAGGTGACCGCCCGCATTCGCGAGCGCTCGAAGGAGCGCCGCAAGCTCTACGAAGCGCACATGGCCGCTCAGCACAAGCAGGGCGTGCACCGCGGCGAGCTCTCGTGCGGCAACCTGGCCCACGGCTTCGCCGGCTGCGATCATGCCGGTGACAAGGATCGCCTCAAGCTGACCAACAGCGCCAACCTGGGCATCGTCTCGTCGTATAACGACATGCTCTCCGCGCATCGCCCCTTCGAGGATTATCCCGCCGTCATCAAGGAGGCGGCGCGCGGCATGGGCAGTACCGCCCAGTTCGCCGGCGGCGTGCCGGCAATGTGCGATGGCGTCACCCAGGGAATGCCCGGCATGGAACTGTCGCTCTTCTCGCGCGAAGTGATTGCCATGGCTACCGCCGTGGCGCTGTCTCACAACATGTTCGATGCCGCTCTCTATCTCGGCATATGCGACAAGATCGTGCCGGGCCTGTTCATCGGCGCGGCGCGATTCGGCCACCTGCCGGCGGTATTCGTGCCCGGCGGCCCCATGCCCAGCGGGCTACCCAACGACGAGAAGGCCCGCGTACGTCAGCTCTATGCCGAAGGCAAGGCAGGCCGAGAGGAACTGCTCGAGGCGGAATCGCGCTCCTACC
This sequence comes from Billgrantia pellis, assembly GCF_008297955.1. Taxonomy (GTDB): domain Bacteria; phylum Pseudomonadota; class Gammaproteobacteria; order Pseudomonadales; family Halomonadaceae; genus Halomonas; species Halomonas pellis. Next base: position 255,406 of record NZ_VTPY01000003.1, read on the forward strand.
ACAGCCCCGGCACCTGCACCTTCTACGGCACCGCCAACTCCAACCAGCTGATGATGGAGATGATGGGCCTGCACCTGCCCGGCGCTTCCTTCGTCAACCCGGGCACGCCGCTGCGCGAGGCATTGACCCGCTACGCCGCCGAGCAAGCGGTGCGCAACACCGAGCAGAGCGGCAACTATCGGCCCTTCTACCGGCAGATCGACGAACGCGCGATCGTCAACGCCATGGTCGGCCTGCTCGCCTCCGGGGGCTCCACCAATCACACCCTGCATCTGGTGGCGATGGCCGCGGCCGCGGGTATCACCATCGACTGGAACGACTTCACCGCGCTTTCGGCAGTCGTGCCGAGCCTGACGCGCATCTATCCCAACGGCAGTGCGGACGTGAACCACTTCCAAGCGGCCGGCGGCATGAGCCTGCTGATTCGCGAACTGCTCGGCGCGGGGCTACTGCATGGCGACATTCCCACCGTGTTCGGCACCGACCTGACCGCCTACACCCAGGAACCCTTCCTCGACGACGGTAAGCTGGTCTGGCGCGAGGGCCCCGAGGAGAGTCTCGACCGCGACGTCCTGCGCCCGGTCGACGACCCCTTCGCCCCCACCGGCGGCCTGGTGGTGCTGGACGGCAACCTCGGCCGCGGCGTGATCAAGATCTCGGCAGTGAAGCAGGCCCATCGCAGGGTCGAGGCGCCGGTGCGCATTTTCGACGACCAGAGCCAGGTCAAGGCTGCCTTCGAATCCGGCGAGCTCGATCGCGACGTGGTGGTGGTGGTGCGGTTCCAGGGCCCCAAGGCCAACGGCATGCCGGAGCTGCACAAGCTGACGCCTTTTCTCGGTGTGCTGCAGGATCGCGGCTATCGGGTGGCACTCGTCACCGACGGTCGCATGTCGGGCGCCTCGGGCAAGGTCCCGGCCGCCATTCATGTCACGCCGGAGGCGGTGGACCGCGGCCCGCTGGCCCGCCTGCGTGACGGCGACGTGGTACGCCTGGACGCCGAGCGCGGCGAGCTGACCGCCCTGATCGATGCCGCCGAGTTCGCCGGCCGCAGCGCCATCGAGCCCAACCTGGAGCGTTACCACTTCGGCATGGGCCGCGAGCTGTTCGGCGGCTTCCGCCACTTGGCCGCCAGTGCCGAACGAGGTGCCGGGGTGTTCGGTGGCTTCGAGGCCGAGGTCCTGTCGCGGGAGTTGGAGAAGATCGAACAGGAGGACCAATGAACGCATCACGGGAGACCTGCCCATGACGCGTCAGGCGCTGGTTGGCGACATCGGCGGCACCAACGCCCGCTTTGCCCTGGTCACCCCCGGCGAGTTCGCTCCCCAGGAGGTCATGACCCTGCCCTGCGCCGACTATCCCGGCATGGTGGAGGCGGTGCGCGACTACCTTTCGCGGGTCGGCCTGGTGGGCGACGAGGCGCCGCGCGAAGCATGCCTGGCCTTTGCCTGCCCCATTGGCGATGATCGTGTGACGATGACCAACAACCACTGGTCGTTTTCCCGGCGCGAGGCGCAGGCAGTGCTTGGCTTCGAGCGGCTCAAGGTCATCAACGATTTCACCGCCCAGGCGCTGGGTGTCCCCCACCTGCAGCCCGACGAACTGGTCGAGGTTCAGCCGGGCAGGCCGCGTGAGCACGCCGCCTGCCTGGTGATCGGCCCGGGAACCGGGCTCGGCGTGGCCGGCATCTTTCCGGGGCGCCGGGCATGGGTTCCCTTGCCCAGCGAAGGCGGCCACGTCACCTTTGCCCCCACCGACGAGCGCGAACAGAATCTGCTGCGCCACTTCCGCCATCGCTACGGCCGGGTATCCGTGGAGCGCATATTGTGCGGTCAGGGACTGCTTGATCTCTACTTGGCGCACTGCTCGCTGAAAGGCGCCAATCCCACTTGCCAGACGCCGGCCGAGGTGACCACCGCCGCCGCGGGCGGTGACGCCATCGCCCGTGATACCCTGCTCCGGTTTCTCAAGATACTCGGCGATGTCTGCGGTGATGCCACGCTGACCATGGGAGCGCGCGGCGGGGTCTACCTGTGTGGCGGCATCCTACCCCGCCTGCTGGACTGGCTGCCCCAGAGCCGCTTCTGCGAAGCCTTCGCCGCCAAGGGGCGCATGAGCGGCTATACCCGGTCGATTCCGGTACGGGTGGTCACCGCGCCTTGGCCGGGATTACTGGGCGCCGCCGAGGCCCTGCGCAACGAAGAAGTGGAATGACGAGGAGATGGAATGATTCCCCAAAGCCTGCGAGCCCAACTCGATGCCACCGAAGGCCGGCGCCAGGCCGAATGGGCCGGACGCCCCGTATGGCTGGCCCGCGAAGCGTGGGGCGAACTGGCCGTCTGCCTGCAGGGGGCCCAGGTGCTTCACTTTCTATCCTACGCGCCCCCGCGAGCGGGCGGCCATCGGGCCAGTCCCGTCGCGACAGGAAACGGCGAAGAGGCCCTGGTCCCCGGCGGCTGGCTATGGATCACACCCACGCCGCAGGCACTGCCCGGCGCCATTCGCGGCGGCATTCCGCTGTGCTGGCCCTGGTTCGCCGGCGAGCGTGGCGCCGACGAGAGCCCGGACCACTCCGGCCCTTTCCACGGCCCCGCGCGCAAGGCCCAGTGGCGCTTGGAGGCGGTCGACGAGCATGAGGGCGGCGTGGAACTGCATCTATCGCCCACCGAACGCCTGCACAGCCAGCTGACGCCGCGCGCGGTCATCCAGGCCAACGCCCGTCGGCTCCACGTGGAGCTGATCACCGAGCATGTCGGCGAAACACCGGTCAAGCTCAGCGGCGCTCTGCACAGCTACCTGGCCGTGGCCGACAGTTTCGCCTGCCGCCTCGAGGGGCTCGCCGGCGCCCGCTACCTGGACAAGCTCGCCGGCTTCTCCGAGCGCGAACAGCAGGGCGAACTCGCCGTGCGCAGTGGGCTCGATCGCATCTACCACAGCAACGCCGAGGTGGTGCTCGACGACGGCCAGCACTGCCTGCGCATCGCCCGTCAGGGTAGCGACTCGGTGGTCGTCTGGCATCCGGGCGAGGTTCTGCCCGAGGATACGTCCGCCGAGGCGGCACGCCGCTTCCTCTGCGTGGAGTCGGCCAATACACGGCTCGACCCGGTGTGGCTGGTGCCTGGCGCCCAGCATCTATTGGGCACTACCCTGTCGCTGGGGAACGCTTCGTGATGCCCGTGATCGCCTTCGGCGAAGCCCTGGTCGACATGCTCTCCAGCCGCCTCGGCGGCCGACACGACGGCATCGAGACGTTTACTCCCTATGCCGGCGGCGCCCCGGCCAACGTGGCCGTCGCCTGCGCGCGCCTGGGCGTGCCCAGTCGCTTTCTCGGCATGCTCGGCGAGGACCACTTCGGCGACTTTATCGCCGCCGAACTCGCCGCTCACGGTGTCGATCTCTCCGGCGTGGTGCGCACCCGCGAAGCGCGCACGGCGCTGGCCTTCGTCTCGCGCGACCCCCTCGGCGAACGCACTTTCGACTTCTATCGCCCGCCGGCCGCCGATCTGCTCTATCGCCTCGAGCACCTGCCGACCGGTGCCTTTGCCGAGCCCGCGATCGTGCACTTCTGCAGCAACAGCCTGACCGAGCCCGAGATCGCCGACACCACGCTGGCCATCGCCGAGATGGCGAGCCGCGCCGGCTGCCTGGTCAGCGTCGATGCCAACCTGCGCCACAATCTCTGGGCCAGTGGCAGCGCCGACATCGCGCTGGTCACCCAATTGATCGACCGCGCCGGGCTGGTCAAGCTCGCCCGCGACGAGCTCGACACCCTGCGCGCCGATCATCCGGCCGACGCCTGGCTAGCCGAACGGCTTGCCGCCGGCGTCAGGCTACTGGTCATCACCAATGGTCCCGGCGAAGTGCATGCTCGGGGGGTGGGGCTGGATTTTCGCATCGCCCCCCCCCGGGTCGAGGCGGTGGACACCACGGCCGGTGGCGATGCCTTCATCGGCGGGTTGCTCGCCGAGCTGGCCGGCCATTTCGGCGAGCGGGGCATCGTGGACGGCTGGCACCGGGACGAACCCCTCCTGCGCCGCGCCGTGGAAACCGCTTGCCGCTGCGGAGCCCATGCCGTGACCCGCCCCGGCGCCTATGCCGCCCTGCCCGACTGCGAGGACCTGGCCAGGCTGCGAAACCTGGATCGACGCTAGCGTCCCTTCACTCCGAAAGGCGCCCCGGTGCGCGTCGCCGCAGCGACCTTGGCACCACCGGCGGCTTGCGGCCATCGTGCGCCAAGGCTTGTTTAAATGTCTGACATTTAATAGTCTGGTCGTATTCCCCCGTGGAGCCGTGACATGACGCTTGATGGCCTGCCTCCTCACCGCGGCGGTGCAGATGAGTTGGCCTGCCTGCTGGCCCGCGCGCTGTTGGCCGGACATTGGCAGCCGGGCGACGCCTTTCCCCGCGAGCTGGATATCTGCGCGCACTTCGACGTGAGCCGCAACCAGGTGCGCAATGCACTGGCCAACCTTACGGCGACCGGCCTGCTCGAGCGCACCGCCGGACGCGGCACCCGCATCCGTTCGATCGATGACTGGCACCTGCTCGATCCGTTGATGAGCGCATGGATGGCCGGCCTCGCCGACCCCGATCCCCAACTGGTACGCGAGATTCTCGCCTTTCGCTATTCGGCGGAACCGGTGGTGACCAGGCTCGCCGCCGAAGCCGCCGAAGAGGCGGACATTGCGCGACTGGAAAGCGCCTACCAGGGCATGACCCGCACTGCGTGTACCGATCGTGCTCAGCACGCGGAGTACGATGTTGCCTTCCACGACGCCATCTACCAGGCCAGCCATAACCTCGTCTGGCGCCAGATGGGGCATCTGCTGCGACCGTCGATCATCGCCCTGATCCAGCGCTCCCAGAAGTCGCTCCACCGGCTCGAGGCGGGCCTGGACGACAGCCTGGCCCGCCACGCCCGGGTGCTCGATGCCATTCGCCGCCGAGCGCCGGATGCCGCCGAACGCGCCGCCCGCGATGTACTGCAGCGAACCGCCGTCGATCTGGGCATCGTCGCCGACCACGCCCCCGCAAACGGTTGACCCCAGGAGGAATGCATTGATGAAGATCACTCGACTCAAGACCTGGCAGGTGCCGCCGCGCTGGCTGTTCCTCAAGATCGAAACCGACGAGGGCTGCTACGGCTGGGGCGAGCCGGTCGTCGAGGGGCGTGCGGCCACCGTCGAGGCGGCAGTCCATGAACTCGCCGACTACCTGATCGGCCAGGACCCGCATCGCATCGAGCACCTGTGGAACACCCTGTATCGCGCGGGCTTCTACCGCGGCGGTCCCATCCTGATGAGCGCCATCGCCGGCATCGACCAGGCGCTCTGGGATCTCAAGGGCCGCGACCTGGGCGTACCGGTGCATCAATTGCTGGGCGGCGCGGTTCGCGACCGCATGCGCATGTATGCCTGGACCGGGGGCGATCGCCCCAGCGAGGTGGGCGCCGGCGCCAGGGCGCTGGTCGCGCAGGGCTTCACCGCGTTCAAGATGAACGGTACCCCAGAGTTGCAGATCGTCGACTCGCATCGCAAGGTCGACGAGGCGGTGGCCCGGGTGGCCGAGGCACGCGAGGCGGTGGGCCCCGAAGTCGGCATCGGCATCGATTTCCACGGCCGGGTGCACCGCCCCATGGCCAAGGCGCTGTTACGCGAGCTCGAGCCGTTCCATCCGATGTTCGTCGAGGAACCGGTGGCGCCCGAGCATTTACCGGCGCTGAAGCACATCGCTGGCGGCCTGGGCTATCCGCTGGCGACCGGCGAGCGGCTGCACACGCGGTTCGAATTCCGCGACCTGCTCGCCGACGGCATGGTCGACATCATCCAGCCCGACCTCTCCCATTGCGGCGGCATCAGCGAGGGGCTGAAGATCGGCGCACTGGCCTCGGCCCATGACGTGGCCCTGGCACCTCACTGTCCGCTCGGCCCGCTAACGCTGGCCGCCTCGCTGCATCTGGATGCGGTGAGCCATAACGCCTTCATCCAGGAACAGAGCATGGGCATTCATTACAACCGGGACAACGACGTGCTCGACTATCTTGTCGATAAGTCGGCGTTGGCCATCACGGACGGTTTCTGTGCCATTCCCCAGGGCCCCGGGCTCGGGGTGGAGATCGACGAGGCCTTCGTGGAGGAGCGTGCCAAGGTGGGCCATCGCTGGCGCAACCCGGTCTGGACCCACGAGGACGGCTCCATTGCCGAATGGTAGGCGATCACGTCCGTGAGCGACATTGCGCAGCGAAGGAGACAAGACAAGGTGGTGACTCAAGTCCATCCGGCCTGGATCGCCGTGGATTGGGGCTCGAGCAATCTGCGCGCCTGGGCCATGAGCGACTCAGGCGAGGCACTGGCCCGTGCCGACAGCGACCGGGGCATGCTCACCCTCACGGCGCCCGAATACGAACCCACCCTGCTCAGGGCAATCGGCGACTGGCTGCCCCGGTCCGGACGCACCCCGGTGTTGGTCTGCGGCATGGCCGGCGCCCGTCAGGGCTGGCATGAAGCCGCCTATCTGCCGGTACCGGCTCGCCTGGACGATCTGGCCCGCGGCGCGGCAAGCCCGCCGCTCGACGATCCGCGCCTGGACGTGCGATTGCTGCCTGGGCTATGCCAGCGACGGGACGCCGACGGCCGCACTTTCGACGTGATGCGTGGCGAAGAAACCCAGCTTGCCGGCCTGGCGGCCAGGGAACCCCACTTCTCGGGACTTGCCTGTCTGCCCGGCACCCACGCCAAGTGGGCCCGGCTCGAGGCGGGCGCGGTGACGCGCTTCAAGACTTTCCTGACCGGTGAACTCTATCGCCTGCTGGTCAGCCAATCGGTACTGCGCTACTCCCTCGGCGAGGACGATCTCAACGCCCCCGACTGCCGCGAGGCCTTTGTCGATGCGGTGCGTGAGATCGAGGCGGCCCCCGAATCGTTCAGCGCCAGGCTGTTCGGCCTGCGTGCTCAAGACCTGCTCGACGACGCCTTGCCTGTCGGCGATGCCCGGAGCGCCCGACTCGCCGCCCGCTTGTCGGGGCTTGCCATTGGCCTGGAGCTGGCCGGGGTACGCCAAGCCCTGAGCATGGAACGATCCGTGACACTGATTGGTACCGAGACGCTAAGCGACCGCTACGCCCTGGCGCTGCAGGCCCTGGGCCACGCCGTGCAGCGCCTGGACGGCAGCGCTGCGGTGTTGGCCGGCCTGGGACTGGCGCGCGCATCGTTGCCCACCTGACCGTAGCGAAGGAGATTTCACATGCCCTTACCTCTTATCGGCATCCTGCGTGGCATCACCCCCCACGAGGCAGTGCCGATCGGCGAAGCGGTGCTCGCCGCCGGCATCGACGTCATCGAGGTCCCGCTCAATTCCCCCGACCCGCTCGAGAGCATTCGCCGGCTGGTCGACGCCTTGGGCGGACGCGCCCGAATCGGTGCCGGCACCGTGCTGACCACGGCGCAGGTACGCGACGTGCACGACGCCGGCGGGCGCCTGGTCGTCTCTCCCAACTGCCGGCCGGCGGTGATCGAAGAGACGCGCCGCCTGGGGATGGAGAGCTGGCCCGGCATACTGTCGCCCTCGGAGGCCTTCGACGCCCTGGAGGCCGGCGCCACGGGTCTCAAGCTCTTCCCCGCCATCCAGGTCGGCACGGAAGGGATGAAAGCGATGCGCTCCGTGTTGCCCCAGGGAGCCCGGCTCTACGCTGTGGGCGGTATCGGTAGCGACGATTTCGCCGCCTGGCGCGCCGCCGGCGCGGATGGCGCCGGCCTTGGCAGCGCACTCTACCGGCCCGGCCAGACACCCGAACAGGTGAGCGAACAGGCTCATGCCCTGGTGGCCGCCTGGCGGGCCGCGAGAGACGAGGCATGAAGCGGCCTGCAGCCAGACGCATCGGCCGTCAAAGAAAGCCCGCCTAACAAGGCGGGCGAAGGACAGCCATTGGCTGCCGAGAGAGCACATGAACGCGTGAAACGCGGGCGGCGCTCAGCGGGGGAAGCGCTCTGCCGCTTCCCGCGCTAGCTGGCGAATGCCGTTCCAGTCCTCTGCATTGACCAGCGATGTCGGCGTCAACCAGGAGCCGCCGACGCACATCACGTTCTTGAGCGCCAGGTAGTCCTCGGCATTGTCGAGATTGATGCCGCCGGTGGGGCAGAAGCGCGCCTCGGGAATCGGGCCGGCGAAAGCCTTGAGCGCCTTGACCCCGCCGCTGGCCTCGGCGGGGAAGAACTTGAAGCGTCGGTAGCCATACTGCCAGCCGGTCATCAGTTCGGACACGGTGGCAACTCCGGGCAGCATCGGCACGGGACTGCTGACGCCATAGCGGTAGAGCGCCTCGGTGGTGCCCGGTGTGACCACGAAATCGGCCCCCACTTGCTCGCTCTGGCGATACTGGGACGGTGTCAGCACAGTGCCCACGCCGATGCTGGCCTGGGGCAGTGCCTCCTTGAGGCGGCGTATCGCCTCGAGAGCACAGTCGGTACGCAGAGTCACTTCCAGCACCGTGAGCCCGCCCTCGACCAGGGCGCGCCCCAGCGGTACGGCATCCTCGACCCGCTCGATGGCCAGCACCGGGATGACCTCCGCCTTGAGGCAGATGCTGTCGAGCTCGGTGGTTCGTGTGGACGGCAGCTGTTTTTCGATGGTCATGAACAAGTCTCCAGAAGACGTTCAGGGGGCCCAATAGACGGCCAGCGGGCAGGAAAGAAAGGCGCGGATCGGCAACTCGCGCGAATCGTCGCCCGCCAGGGCATGCGCCAGTATGCTGCGCTTGTCGTCCCCGGTGATGTGCAGCGCATGACGCTGCGCCTGATGGAGCCGATCGGCACTCAACGTGATGCGCGCCTGGGGTTGGCTCGGCGTGCGCGCCGCCAACACCGGCGCGTCGGTGGTCAACCCCAGTTCCAGTTCGCGGCTGTCGGGGAACAGCGAGGCGGTATGGCCATCCCCTCCCATGCCCAACACCACGAGACTCGCCGGCCACGGCAGCGCCACGATGCGCCGGGTCACCGCTTCGACACCCTGCTCGGGCGTGGGGTCGCGGGTGATCAGGGAGATGAAGTTGGCCTTCGCGGCAGGCCCTTTCAGCAAGTGACGACGCACCAATCGGGCGTTGCTCGCCTCGTCCGTCTCCGCCACCCAGCGCTCGTCGGCCAGGGTCACGTCCACCCGCGACCAGGGCAGCTCCTGGCCCGCCAGTGCCTGGAAGAACGGCACCGGCGTCGAGCCGCCCGAAAGTACCAGCAGTACGCGATCCTGACGCGAAAGGTCCTGGCGAAGCGCCTCGCCGGCGGCTTCGGCGAGCTGCACGGCAAGTTGCTCGCGGGGGCTGGCATCTTGCTGAATCATGTCAGTAGTCCTCATACCAGCTGCGCCCATCCTGGGTGATCATGGCGATGGAGGCCACCGGCCCCCATGAACCGGCCGGATAGCGCCGTGGCGGCTCGCCCATGTCGCGCCAGGCGGCGATCAGGCTGTCGCACCAGTGCCAGGCGTGCTCCACCTCGTCGCGGCGCACGAACAGGTACTGACGCCCTTTCATCACTTCCAGCAACAGGCGCTCGTAGGCATCGGGTATCCGCTCTTGGGGAAAGGCACTGCTGAAGTCCAGATGCAGCGGACCACGACGCAACCGCATGCCCCGATCCAGGCCGCTGTCCTTGGTCAGCACTTCCAGCGCGATGCCTTCGTCGGGTTGCAGACGGATGATCAACTTGTTGGCCGCCAGGTTGCGCTGGTCCGGATCGAAGATGTAGTGCGGTTGCTGACGGAAATGGATGACGATCTGTGACAGCTTCTCCGGCATGCGCTTGCCGGTTCGCAGATAAAACGGCACCCCGGCCCAGCGCCAGTTGGCCACGCTGGTCTTCATGGCCACGAAGGTCTCGGTGTCACTGTCGCGATTGGCACCGTCCTCTTCCAGATAGCCGGGCACGCTCTTGCCTTTGATCGTGCCGGCAATGTACTGCCCCCGCACCACGTCGCGGTTGAGCCGGCTATCGCTGAAGGGCTGCAACGCCTTTAGGATCTTGACCTTCTCGTCGCGTATGGCGTCGGCATCCAGGTTGGCGGGCGGGTCCATGGCGATCAGGCAGACGAGCTGCAGCAAGTGGTTCTGGACCATGTCACGCAGCTGGCCGGCGCGGTCGAAGTAGCCCCAGCGACCCTCGATGCCGACCCGTTCGGCCACGGTGATCTCGACGTGGGAGATATGGTTCTGGTTCCACTGGGTGCCGAACAGGGGATTGGCGAAGCGTAGCGCAATCAGATTCTGGACGGTCTCCTTGCCCAGATAATGGTCAATGCGGTAGATACGGGACTCGGGGAACACCTCGCCGATGGCGTCGTTGATCTCGCAGGAGGATTCGAAGTCATAGCCGATCGGTTTCTCGACCACCACACGGGAGAGGTCGTCCAGGCAGCCGCCAGTCTTCAGGTTGCGGCAGATATCGCCATAGAGACTGGCCGGCACGGCCAGATAGACCATCAGCGGGCAGCCCCCGGTATCGTGGCGCACGGCGGTGCGCCATTCGGCGATGGCCCGGTAGCCCTCGGGCGTGGCGAAGTCGAGCTGCAGGTAGTCCAGTCGTGCAGTGAAACGGTTGACGGCATCGCGGTCGAGTTCGCTGGCCTTGACGTAGGTCTGCAGCGTCTCGGCGACACGCTGGCGGAAGGCATCGACGCTCGTGTCCTGGCGTGCGAGGCCGAGAACGCGCGTATCGTCATGCAGCAGCTCCTCGCGATCCAGATGATACAGCGCCGGATAGAGCTTGCGCAGCGACAGATCGCCCAAGGCACCGAACAGTGCGAGATCGATGACCGGCCGGCTTTCTTCTTCCGGCCGTTTACATGCGTTCATGACCGCTCCCATTTGGTTAACTTAGCAAAAAAATACGCCGGAGAGAGTCTTACGGCAAGCTATTATTGTAATATTACTTTCCTTCATAAGTGAATGGCTGCGGCATTCGCGCCAAGCCTCGACGTCGCGTTACGATAGCCGGCTAGCATGTTGTTAAATCACTACGTACCGTCACGACGTAACTCAGTCTCGGAGAGCCCCACCGTCATGGCCCATCACGACCTGCTCCAGCGCATTCGCCAACGTCTCGAGGAGCTCAATCGCTCCGAGCGCAAGGTGGCGGATGTCATTCTGGCCGACCCCGCGCGAGCCACCGGCTTGAGCATCGCCAGCTTGGCACAGGCGGCATCGGTCAGCGAGCCCACGGTGAATCGCTTCTGCCGCAGCTTCGATGCCAAAGGTTACCCCGATTTCAAGATCAAGCTAGCTCAGAGCCTGGCAGGTGGCACGCCCTATGTCAGTCAGTCGGTGGAACCCGGCGATGCGGCCGCGGACTACACGCGAAAGATCTTCGGCGCCACCATTGCCGCTCTGGACGAGGCGAGCCGCACGCTCGACCCGGCGCGTATCGAGCGGGTGGTCGACTACCTGATCCAGGCCAAGCAGATCCATTTCTTCGGCCTCGGCGCCTCCGGCGCCGTGGCGCAGGATGCCCAGCACAAGTTCTTCCGCTTCAACCTTCCGGTCACCTCCTATGTCGATGTGCTGATGCAGCGCATGGTGGCCTCGGCCTGCCACACCGGCGATGTGGTGGTCGTGATTTCCTGGACCGGTCGCACTCGCGAGCTGGTCGATATCGCTCGACTGGCACGCGAAAGCGGCGCCGTGGTGCTGGGCATTACCGCCCCGGGCTCGCCGCTGGCCCGCGAATGCACGGAGACCCTGGAAGTCGCCACCCCCGAAGATACCGATGTCTACATGCCGATGACGTCGCGCATGATCCAGCTGACCTTGATCGACGTGCTCGCCACCGGCGTCACGCTACGCCGCGGTGAGGATTTCCTGCCGCATTTGAAGAAAATCAAGGACAGCCTGCTGGAGACCCGTTATCCCTCCCGCGAACGGGCGCCCCACGAACCGCAGTGAGCCGCCTGCCCGCAACCGCGGAAAGGCGGCACACCTTCGGCATCGTGCGACGCTCGACTAGCCGGCGAAAGCGGCATAGATCGCGATGACCAGCAGCACCAGCACGAGGCTGGCCGGCAGCGCCCCGCGCCATGGCGTCAGGTCGACCTCGCCGGTGTACTCCTGGATCCAGTCGGTCTCACGCGGGCGCAACTTGCCAATGATCAGCATGACCGCCACCAGCAGCACGAAGACCATGGCCACGAAGTGGAACTCGTGCATGATCTGCGGCAGCCGATCGAACGGCGGCACGAAATAGCCGGCGGCGATCGTCAGGCAGCCGCCCACCAGAGCGATCTTGGCAGCCATGGGCGGCACCCGTCTGGTCAGCAACCCCACCACCACCACCGCCAGGATGGGGATGAAATAGATGGCGTTCATCTTCTGCAGATAGCCGAACAGACTCTCCTGGCCTGCCAGTAGCGGCGCGATGGTCATGGTGACGACCGCCATGATCCAGCCGAATACCTTGCCCGACCTCACCACCTGCTCGTCCGTGGCGTCCTTTTTCAGCACGTTCTTGTAGATGCCCAGGCTGAAGATCGTCGTGGTGCTGTTGAGTGCCGAGTTGAACGACGACAGGATCGCGCCCACCATCACCGCCGCGAAGAAACCGGTGAGATAGGGCGGTAGCACGTTGAAGACCAGGTGACCGTACGCCTCGTCGGCCTGCACGCCCTGCTCCGCATAGAGGTGGTAAGCGATGATTCCGGGCAGGACGAGGTAGAGCGGTCCCAGCAGTTTGAAGAAGCCGGTTAGCAGGACCCCCTTCTGCCCTTCCGCCAGCGAACTGGCGGCAAAGGTGCGCTGAATGATCTGCTGGTTGGTCGTCCAGTAGAACAGATTGATCAAAAAGACGCCGGTGAACAGGGTGAAGAAAGGCACTTGCTGTTCGGCGCCGCCGATCGAATTGAGCTTATCAGGGTCGCTCCCCTTGAGGATGGCCCACCCCTCCAGAATGCCGCCGTCGCCGCTGACTGCCTGCAGGCCGAAATAGACGATGACGAAGCCGCCGATCAGCAGACCGACGCCGTTCAAGGTATCCGACACGGCGACGGTGCGCAGACCGCCGAACAACGCATAGAGAGAGCCGATGATCCCCACGCCCCAAACCGTCAGCCACAGCAGCAGCGTCGGCGACCGGATGCCGGTCAGTCCCGGCAGGTCGAGCATGCCGAGCAGGCCCATGGCACCGGAATAGAGAATGATCGGCAGCAGGATCACGGCGTAGGCGATCAGGAAGATCACGTTGGTGATCAACTGCGTGCCCGAGTCGAAGCGGATCGCCAGCAGCTGAGGCAGCGTGGCGATGCCACTCTTGAGAAAGCGCGGCAAGAAGAACAGCGCCAACGCCACCAGGGCGATGACCGCCACGACTTCCCAGGCCATGACGCTGAGGCCGTCGCTGAAAGCGGCGCCATTGAGCCCCACCATTTGCTCGGTGGACAGGTTGGTCATCAGCAATGAGCCGGCGATCAGCGGAAAGGTCAGGGTGCGGCCAGCCAGGAAATAACCGTGGGTGCTGGCATGGTCGTCACGCCGGGTCAGGCGCCAGGTGATGAAAGCCACCAGGCCGGTGAAGAAGAGAAAAGACAGCAGCGTCAAGGCATGCATGGGATATCGCTCCGGTGATGTCGATCCATGGCAGCGGGACCAGGCAAATGTCAGACATTGTTAATTCACGTCATTCTAGATAGCTGACTCGCTTCATGCCTCCGTCTTTAGTCCAATTTCCCGTGGAATTTTGGAAACTTTACTAGCCGAAGCCTCCCAAGCGAGACTGTCGATGATCACCTCGCTGCAATCGGCTCCTGTCATGGCAGGGAAGGTGCCAGCCGTCGACTTGCCACGTCGACGCCGGAGGAGAACAATACCAACCCGCAGCCCACCTGGAGATTCGTATGCGCTGGAAGATCTTGGCCATCGCCGCCCTCGCTCCTCTCGCCCAAGGCGTACATGCCGCCGAAACCTTCCGCTTCACCGCCATTCCCGACGAGGATCAAGCGCGCCTGGTGGAGCGCTTTGGCAAGGTGGCCGACTACCTGGAGAAACGTCTCGACGTCGAGGTGGAATACGTACCGGTGAAGTCCTACAGCGCCGCGGTTACCGCCTTTCGCAACGATCAGGTGCAACTGGCCTGGTTCGGCGGGCTCTCGGGCGTTCAGGCGCGCCGACTGGTGCCGGGTTCTCAGGCGCTGGCCCAGGGCAGCGAAGACAACGCCTTCGTCAGCTACTTTATCGCTCATGAGTCGACCGGCCTGGAGCGCGCCGAGGTGCTGCCCGACGACATCGAGGGCATGAGCCTCACCTTCGGTTCGCGCACTTCCACCTCGGGTCGCTTGATGCCTGAGCACTTCCTGCGCCAGCGCTTCGACGACACACCTCCGGAGGACCTCTTCTCGCGGGTCGGCTACTCCGGCGATCACTCGCGCACCATTGCGCTGGTGGAGGCCGGCACCTATGACATCGGCGCGGTCAATTACGCGGTGTGGGAAGCCGCCGTGGAGGATGGCCGGGTGGATACCGACAAGGTGAGCGTGTTCTGGGCCACGCCGCCCTATCCCGACTACAATTGGACCCTGCGCGGCGACACCGACGAGCGCTTCGGCAAGGGCTTCAGCGACGAGGTCCAGGCGGCGCTCCTCGAGATGGAGGATCCGGCGCTGCTCGACACTTTTCCCCGCGAGGCGTTCATCCCCGCCGACAACGACCTCTACGCCCCCGTCGAGGAGGTGGCCGAAGCGCTCGGCCTGCTGCGCTGATGGAGGGAGAGCAACGTCGCCCGCTGGTTCGCTTCGATGGCGAAGACCTGGGGCATGGCGAACACATCGTCCTGCCGCACCTGTCGCTCGCCCTCTACGCAGGCGAGCGGGTCGCCCTGCTCGGCCAGAGCGGGGCCGGCAAGTCGACGCTGCTCGGCGAGCTGCGCGCCCGGCTCGGTCGTCAGGTCGCCTGGTGCCCGCAGCATCACGGCCTGGTACCGCAGCTCGCCGTTTATCACAACGTCTTCATGGGCCGGCTGCCGGAGCACTCGGCGCTGACCAACCTGTGGAATCTGGTGCGCCCCCTGCGCCGCTCCTGGCGGGAAGTGACCGCGCTGTGCGACGAACTGGCGCTGGCCGGCCTGATGCGCCGACCGGTGGGCGAACTCTCCGGCGGCCAGCGCCAGCGGGTCGCCATCGCCCGCGCGCTCTACCAGGCCCGCCCGCTGTTCCTCGGTGACGAGCCGGTGGCCAGCGTCGATCCCCACCAGGCGCTGCGTTTGCTGGAGCTGATCGATGCCCGCCATGTCACCTCGGTGATTGCGCTCCATCAGCGTGAGCTGGCACTGACCCATTTCGACCGGGTATGGGGCTTGCGTGACGGCCGCTTGGTGATCGACGCACGCGCCGACCAACTCACCCTGGCCGAGCTGGACGCGCTCTACCCGGATGCCGACCGGTCTGATCCCAGCCCGCCGCCAGACGATAGTGCCGAGACCCTGCCGAACGTCGATGCGCTCCCCTGTGCCCGGGGGCGACCGTGAGCGATGGCCTGACGAAGCGCCACGGCGAGTTGGCGCCGAGCTGGTGGCACGGTGGTTCGCCCGGCCTGCGCCTCGCCCGCCATACCCTGGGCCTGGTAGCCCTGGCCGTGCTGCTGGTGCCATTCGCCGATCTTGCCATCCATACTCGCGACCCTTGGGGCGAACTCGGCCGCATGCTGGCCGGCCTGGCCTGGCCCGCCTGGGGTGCATTGACGTCCCCCTTGTCGGCACTCGGTCTTACCGTGGCGGTGGCGTTATGGGGCACCCTGGCCGGTGTCGTATTGGGTTTCCCGTTGGCGCTGATGTTCACCCGCTCGCGCCTGGTGCGTGCCGGCTGCGCCTTCGTACGCGCCATCCACGAGCTGTTCTGGGCGCTGCTGTTCCTGCAGGTGTTCGGGCTATCGGCGCTCACCGCCCTGGCGGCGCTGGCGATTCCCTATGCCGGAATCTTTGCCAAGGTCTACGCCGAGATCCTCGAGCAGACCCCACGCGCGCCACGCGACGCCCTGCCACCCGGCAGCGGTCGGCTGGCGCGCTTCGCCTATGCCGAGCTGCCGCTGGCCTGGGCCCAGCTCACCGCCTACACTCGCTACCGCTTCGAGTGCGGCCTGCGTGCCAGTGTATTGCTCGGCTTCGTCGGCCTGCCGACCCTGGGCTTCCATCTCGAGACCGCCTTTCGCGAGGGACGCTACCACGAAGCGGGGGCCCTGCTGTGGCTGTTTTACCTGCTGATTGCCAGCCTGCCCTGGTGGGGCCACAAGCGGCTGATTCCGCTGCTGCTGCTGGGCGGCGCCTGGCTGCTCGGTCCCTGGCCAAGCGTCGACGGCGGGCTGCTGTGGCGCTTCGTCTCCGAGGATATCTGGCCGGCGGCACTGCTGGCCGGTGACTGGGCGGGGTTCGTCGCGTGGCTGGCGCGGATCCCGGCGCTGGGACCCGCCATCGGCAACACCCTGCTGCTGGGGTTGCTCGGTACCGTGGGGGCGCTGGCGGTGGCGCTGGTGCTATGGCCTCTGGCCAGCCGCCATGTCGGCAACCGTGGCACCCGCCTGGCCGGGCATGGGGTGCTGATCTTCCTGCGCTCGACGCCGGAGCTGATGCTGGCGTTCGTCTTTCTGCTGCTGCTCGGCCCTTCGCTGCTGCCCGCCTGGCTGGCATTGGCGCTGCACAACGGCGCACTGATCGCCTTCCTGGTGGCACGCCACGCCGACGCCATCACGCCCGGCATGCCGGGACTGCCCGCCAGCGGGCGGCTGGCCTACGAGCTGCTGCCGCGGGTCTACCCCGGGCTGCTGGCGCTGCTCTACTACCGCGCCGAGGTGATCCTGCGCGAAACGGCCATCCTCGGCATGCTGGGGATCGCCACGCTGGGCTTCTACATCGAGGAGGGCTTCGACTACCTGATGTTCGATGTGGCTTTCTTCCTGCTCCTGGTAACCGCCGCGCTCAACATCGCCGTGGATGCGCTGTCGCGGCACTTCAGGCCACGTGAAGCACCGATCGACGACCCCTGCGTCCGCTAGGAGACCCGGCGCTCGCTACGAAGCGCCAGACTGACTCACGGCCGTTCAGTCGGGGGGGTGTCGCCTACCGTTACCGCGGCGGTCACAGTGATCTCGACCTTGAGTTCATCCGCGGGCATGGGCGCGCAGACGCAGGTGCGCGCCGGGGCATGGCCGGTGGGTACCCAGGAATCCCACACCGCGTTCATGGCGGCGAAGTCGTGACCGTCCTTGAGATAGATCGTCGCCGTCAGTAGGTGCTCACGGTCGGAACCCACCTCGGCGAGCAGCGCATCCACCCGCGCCAGCATGCTCTCGGTCTGCTCGGTGATATCCCCCTGGCGCGCTTCGGGACCGGCCACCTGGCCACACAGATAGGCGATACCGTTGTGGATCACGGCGCGGCTCATGCGCGCCTTGGTGTCGTGACGAACGATGGTCATTGCTTCTCTCCTTGAGCTGCTATCATGCCGGCTTTCAATTCTGCCAAACATCTTGCCATCGCTCAGGGAGGGCGTCATGGGCTATCGCACGCTGCTGCGTGATCACCGAGGATTGCTGAGCATCTGTTTCCTGGCCATGTTCACTTCGAGCCTGGGCCAGAGCTTTTTCATCGGTCTGTTCCAGGCGCCGATCAACGAGCGTCTGGGCCTTACCGCCGGCCAGTTCGGCAGTGCCTATGCATTCGTCACGTTGATCTCCGGCTTCGCGGTGCTGCGCCTGGGCCCCAGCATCGATTGGATGGCACCACGCCGTTTCGCCCTACTGGTATTGGCGGCACTCATGATCGGGGTGGGATTGCTGACGCTCGCGCCCTGGTGGGGACTGGGATTGCTCGGCCTGGGGCTGGTGCGCTTTTGCGGTCAGGGCATGATGACCCACCTTGGCAACACCTTGGCCGGACGTGAGTTCGTCGCCATGCGCGGGCGCGCCCTGGGCCTGACAAGCATGGGTATCATGCTGGGCGAGACGCTGCTGCCGCCCTTGATGGCTGCCCTGCTGGTGATGCTCGGCTGGCGCGAGCTGTGGTGGCTGTTCGGGCTGCTGCTGGCAGGCTGCTGGATCCCGCTGCTGCTGCGCGCCACCTGGCCGCAAGCGCCGGGGCAGCGCCCAGCCCGCGGCCAGCCTCGCAGCGGTCCCCAGCCTTTTCGCGATGTGCGCTTCTGGTGCCTGCTACCGCTGTTGATGACGCTGCCGATCACCATGACGGGGCTGTTTATCTACCAGGCGGCGATGACCCGCGACCTGGGCAGCACCCTCACCGTCTACGCCCTGGCCTTGACCGGCATGGGCCTGGCCAAGCTGCCCGGCGCGCTGCTCGGCGGACGCTGGGTCGATCGCCTGGGGCCGGTCCGTCTGGCACGTCTCTACCTGCTGCCCTACGCGCTGGCCCTGCTGGTCGCCATCGCCTTCGGCGGCCACCTCGGCGTGTGGGCCCTGATGGTGGGAGGCGGGCTCGCCATGGGCTCGCAGGAATCGGTCGCCACCAGCCTGCTGGTACGTATCTGGGGCAGCGAACATCTCGGTACGGTGCGCGCCACGCTCAGCGCCGCGATGGTCTTCGCCACCGGCCTGGCGCCGGCATTCCTCGGCGTGTTCCTCGATCTGGGAGCCCACTTCTCGCTGATTCTCGCCGGCATGCTGGCGTTTCTTGTCGCCGGATGGGCATTGGCCCAAGGCGTGCTGGCCAGCCCTGAGGCGCGCGGCGAATGAAACGACAACGCCGGCGCGGGGCCGGCGTCGACGGCTTCGAAACTGGCCCCGTCTTGGCCTAGCGCAGCAGCAGCACCGGCACGTTGGCCCGCCGCAACATGGCGGTGGTGGTGCTACCCACCAGCAGGTGGCGAATGCGCGAGTGGCCGTAGGCCCCCATGACCAGCAGGTCGATGTCGTGCTCCGCCTGGTAGGCGCGCAGGGTCCCCTCCACTTCGCCGGCCCGAATCGCTCCCTCGGCCTCATGGCCGGCCTCGCGCAGCGCGGCCAGCGCCCAATCGAGCTGCGAGCGGTTGTCGCCGGTTTCGGCGCCGACAATCACCACATGAACCGGGATGCCGTTGAACATCGGGCTTCTGGCCAGCATCTCCACCCCCTTGCGGGTGGTCTTGCTGCCGTCGAAGGCGAGCATCACCCGCTCAGGGCGCTGATAGGCGTCCGGCACCATCAGGATCGGCCGGTGCAGGGTGCGCACCACCCGCTCGAGGTTGGAGCCCAGGTGCTCGCTGGCCTGATGAGCGGTCTCGCCGCGCTTGCCCAGCACCAGAAGGCGAATCTCGCCCTCCAGGTCAGCCAGGGTTTCGACCAACGTGCCGTTGCGCTGGCGCGTGCCGGGTTCCGTCACGCCGCCCTCGACGGCCCGCTTCCTGGCTGCCTGGAGCATCAGTCGGCCTTGCTCCTGGGCCACCTTGGCGCGCTGCTCGTCGAGCTGCGACAGCTCCTCGAGCAGGTGCTCGCGGGAACCGAGCCCGATGTTGCCGGAGAGGTCCGCCTCAGCGGTCTGGGGGTGGTTGTTCACCACGTGCAGGAAGGTCAGCGGTGCCTCCAACGCCAGGCTGGCCCAGGTGGCGTAGTCGCACACCGCGCTAGAAAACTGCGAGCCGTCGATGGCGGCCATTACCTGTTCTGTCATCGTGTCGTTTCCCAAGCTGGCGATATTGTCGCATCGCCCAAGGCGATACGACGCCAAGTCAAGCCCATCGGGCGATGCTCCCGCCAAGAGGAGCACCGACCCGTGAACGGCGTCAATGGCCGCCCATCAACTTCTCCACGGCTGCCGGGTCGTCATGGATGGCATAGCGATCGACGATGGTCGCGCTGGCCTCGTTGAGGCCAATCAGCTCCACCTCGGTACCTTCGCGGCGGAACTTGATCACCACCCTATCCAGCGTCTGCACGGCGGTAATGTCCCAGAAGTGGGCGCGAGACAGATCGATGGTGACCCTTTGCACGGTTTCCTTGAAGTCGAAGGCATTGCCGAAGCGCTCGGAAGAGGCGAAGAACACCTGGCCGATAACCCGGTAGATGCGACGACTGCCGCCGTCGGCTTCTTCGGAGCCAATGTAGAGGATGTTACCGACCTTGTTGGCGAAGAACATTGCCGCCAGCAGTACGCCGACAAAAACGCCGATGGCTAGGTTGTGAGTGCCCACGGTCACCGCCACGGTCGCCAGCATCACAACGTTGGTACTCATCGGGTGCTTCTTGAGGTCGCGAATGGACGCCCAACTGAAGGTGCCAATGGAGACCATGATCATCACCGCCACCAGAGCCGCCATGGGAATCTGCGATACCCAATCGGCGAGAAACACCACCATGATCAGTAGCACCACACCGGCGATGAACGTGGAGAGCCGCCCGCGACCGCCCGACTTCACGTTGATCACCGACTGACCGATCATCGCGCAGCCGGCCATGCCGCCCAGCAGGCCCGCCCCGATGTTGGCGATGCCCTGGCCCTTGCACTCGCGGTTCTTGTCGCTCGGGGTGTCGGTCAGGTCGTCGACGATGGTCGCGGTCATCATCGATTCCAGCAGGCCCACCACGGTGAGCATGATCGAGGTCGGCAGGAGAATCCACAGCGTCTCGAGGGTCAGCGGTACATCGGGCCACAGGAACACCGGCAGGGTGTCGGGCAGTTCGCCCATGTCGCCCACGCTGCGGATGTCCATACCGCTGAACATATAGACGGCGGTGAGTACTACGATGCACACCAACGGCGAGGGAATCGTCTTGCCGATTCCGGGGACGTAGGGGAAAAGATAGATGATGCCGAGACCTGCCGCGGTCATGACGTAGACATGCCAGGTAACCCCGGTGAGCTCGGGCAACTGGGCCATGAAGATCAGGATCGCCAGGGCGTTGACGAAGCCCGTCACCACTGAGCGCGAGACGAAGCGCATCAGGTCGGCCAGCTTCAGGTAGCCGGCGATGATCTGCAACACACCGGTGAGCAGGGTCGCGGCCAGCAGGTATTCAAGGCCGTGATCGCGCACCAGGGTCACCATCAGCAGCGCCATGGCGCCGGTGGCGGCCGAGATCATTCCCGGCCTGCCGCCGGTGAAGGCGATGATCACCGCGATGCAGAAGGAGGCATAGAGGCCGACCTTGGGATCGACGCCGGCGATGATCGAGAAGGCGATGGCCTCGGGAATCAAGGCCAGCGCGACCACGATACCGGCGAGGGTGTCGCCCTTGACGTTGGATAACCAGTCTTGCTTGATGGATCGGAGCATTCTTCGGTCCAGTGGGGTGGGTTGCTAAGCCAATGGCGCCAGGGCGCGCGCTCCGGCCACGCGTCGACGACGGCGCAACGTTGGGAGTGGCGCATTTGAAACCTTGGATTGGGTCAGGCGGCCCGGAACATCAGCATGATGTCGAGCGGTGACGGCAGCGTCGAGGGAAGGGAGCGCTAGGGCGGCGTGGCCAGCCCGGTCGGAGGAGTGAGCACGTTGCGTCGCATCCATGGCCAGGGAAACACGGGCGGCACCGGCTTTTGCCTGGATGCGCCGCCCCGTCACGAGCGCCGGAGTCTAACAGAGTTCTCCCCCTGCTGCACCCCGGCCCCGCAGACGCCGTTCGATGCGACGCTCGTAAAGCCCCTTGACCAGCAGCGTACCGAGCACCAGGGCACCGCCCATGAGCGCCACCGGCGCCGGCCGTTCGCCGAGGAACCACCATACCCACAGGGTCCCCACCACCACCTCGAGCAGCATCAGCAGCCCCACCTCGGCGGCAGGCAGGTAGAGCGGCCCGCGCTGAATCAGGGTGAACCCCAGCGGCAGGATGAGCAGGCATAACAGCACCAGCAGCAGCGCGCTGTCGGCAGGCGGTAGGGCGAGCCCGCCACCGACCAGGCCGTACAGCGCCGCCACGGCCGCGACGATCAGCCCGGAAAGAGTCAGCATGGGGCTCATGTCGACGCCGGGGCGGGTACGACAGAGAGTGAAGTTAGCCGCCAGTGCCGTCGCTGCCAACAGGGCGAAGCCGTTGCCGACCCACGAGCCCGCCCCGGCGTCGTCGAGCACGATCAACGAAGTGCCGAGCAGGCATAGCCAGATGGCGAGCCAGGTACGCCGCGGCAGCCGTTCACCCAGAAACAACCGTGAGAGTAGCGCAGCGATCAGCGGCGCCCCGGCCAGGATCATCAATACGTTGCCGCCTTTGGTGTATTGGTTGCCAAGCACGAAGCCGAAGGTCGAGAAGCTGAACAGCAGTGCCACGCCGATGCCGGTCCCGCCGCAGCGACGATAGGCCTCGAGCGTACCGCTACCGTGGCGGACGATCATGATGACGACGAAGCCAAGCGCGGTGAGAAGGCCCCGCCAGATCAGGATCTCGCCGTCGGGCAGACCGATCAGCTTGATCAACAGGGCATCGGGCGAAATGATCAGGGCACCGCCGCCGATCATGAGCAGACCCTGCTGGCGGTGCGAAAGGGAGTGGAACAAGGCGACCTCGTCTTCCGTCAGGTCGCCTTAGGATGCCATGCCGGCACGGGCATGGCACGCCTAACTCAGCCCTCGCCGAGGTCGCTCGGTCTCGCGCCGGCGTTTCTGGCCTGGGCCGCCGGCGAGGCCTGCATGTGCTTGAACGCCTCCATGATATCCATCGGCAGCGGGAAGACGATGGTCGAGGCGTTCTTGTTGCTCATGTCGCTCATGGTCTGCAGGTAACGCAGTTGAAGCGCAGCCGAGTTCTCGGCCATGACGTTGGCCGCTTCGACCAGCTTCCTCGACGCCTGCAGCTCACCCTCGGCATGGATCACCTTGGCGCGGCGTTCGCGCTCGGCTTCGGCCTGGCGGGCGATGGCGCGGATCATGCTTTCGTCCAGGTCGACATGCTTGATTTCGACGTTGGCCACCTTGATGCCCCACTCCTCGGTCTGGGCGTCGATGATTTCCTGGATGTCGTCGTTGAGCTTGTCGCGCTCGGAAAGCATCTCGTCGAGATCGTGTTTGCCCAGCACCGAGCGCAGCGTGGTCTGAGCCAGCTGGCTAGTGGCGAGGGTGAAGTTCTCGACCTGGATGATCGCCTTCTCGGGATCGACCACCCGGAAGTAGAGCACGGCATTGACCTTGACGGTGACGTTGTCCTGGGAGATGACGTCCTGCTCCGGCACGTCCATCGTGATCACGCGAAGGTCGACCACGCTCATCTGCTGAATGCCGGGAATGACGATGATCAACCCTGGCCCCTTTACCGACTGGAAGCGGCCGAGGAAGAAGATCACGCCGCGCTTGTACTCGGGCAGGATCCGTATCGAGGCCGCGAGCAGCATGATCAGCAGCACGACCGGTACGAGATAGGAAATCATCATGAGCGTTCTCCTTGATGTGTCATGGACTGGATGGCTTTCGTCGCGATTCGTCAGGCTCCTTCCGATGTACGGTTGGCGGGCTCGACCCATAGGGTCAGCCCTTCGACCGCTGCCACACGTACTTGCTCGCCCCGCCGCAGCGCCTCACTGCTGCGCGCATTCCAGCGCTCCCCCTTGAGGCGCACATGGCCTTTGCCCTGAAAATCCTCCAACGCCACGCCCAGGCTGCCGATCAGCTGGTCCTGCCCGGTGCGCGCGGGTTTGCGACGCAGCCCGATGAAGCGGGTCAGCACCCATAGCATCAGCCCGGCCGAGAGCAGGGCGATGCCGCCGATCAATGGCAGCGAAACAGCCAGATGGTCATCATCCATCAGCATCACCGAGCCGATCACGAAGGCGATGATGCCACCGATACCGAGGACGCCGAAGCTAGGCATCAGCGCCTCGCCGACGATCAGCCCCAACCCCACCAGAATCAATGCCAGACCGGTGTAGTCGATCGGCAGCAACTGGAAGGCGAACAGGGCGAGCAGCAGCGAGATCACGCCAATGGTGCCCGGTACCAGGCTACCGGGGCTGGACAGCTCAAAGATCAGGCCGTAGAAACCGATGATCATCAGGAAGTAGGCCACGTTGGGGTTGGTGATCACCTGCAGCAGCCGGGTACGCCAGTCGGGCTCGAAGCGCTCGATGGCAAGCCCCGCGGTGTCGAGGGTGCGTTCGCCATGCTCCATCACCACCTCGCGGCCGTCGATCTGCGCGAGCAGGTCCTCGATGTCGCTTGCCACCACGTCGATCACGTTCTGTTCCAACGCCTCGCGAGAAGTCAGGTTGACCGCCTCGCGCACCGCCTCCTCGGCCCAGTCGGCATTGCGGTCGTGGCGTTCGGCCAGGCTGCGAATGTAATAGACGGCGTCCTCCAGCACCTTGCGCTCCATGGCGGTCTCGCCGCGCCGGCGTGCCTCGGCCGGCTCATCCTCGGCATCCGCCGCCTCCTCCTCGGTGCCATTACCCACCTCTTCACCGTTGGCCTCGTCATCGCCAGGCGCTTCTTCCTCGGGAGGGTCCATGCCCGGCAGTCCACCGCCTCCCATCTGCACGGGAGTGGCGGACCCCAGGTGAGTGGCCGGCGCCATGGCGGCGACATGGCTGCCATAAAGCAGGTAGGTGCCGGCGCTGGCGGCACGCGCTCCGCTGGGGGAGACGTAGATGGCGACGGGCACCGGCGAGGTGAGCATGGCGCGAATCATGTCGCGCATGGTGGCGTCCAGCCCGCCCGGCGTATCCATCTGCACGATCACGATTTCGGCTTCGCGCTCGGCGGCACGGCGCAGGCCGCGCTCGAAATAGTCGCCCACGGCCGGCCCGATGGCGCCGTCCACGGTCATCACGTGAGCGACGCGCTCGTTCTCCTGGGCCTGGGTATGCCAGGCTAGCAACCCGCCTGCCACCAGGCACAACAAACTGGCCAGCAGCACGAAGCGATGCGAGCAGGCGGCACGGAATGCGCTCATGTTGATCTTCCCTAGGGTCGCGATGACGGTATGCTGGAAGCGTCCCGGCAATGATCAGCTTCTACTGATTTCAGGTTAGCAGGCCCGGCAATGCAGCGCCGAGCCAAGCGCGGCGCTACGAGACACGGCCGCAGGGAAACGTTTTTACAGGTCTTGGCGGGAAACAGCCGGCAATGTGCAAGGATTGTCGTGGCGCCGCATCCCAGGATACCCACTCTAGGAGGAATGAGACGATGCCGATCCGCCTGCTCGCCGCCCTGCCATTGGCTACCATGCTCACCTCTCCGCTTCTTGCAGCTCCCGGTTCCGCCGACTGGGAAGCGGTTCTCGAAGAGGCCCGCGGCCAGACCGTCTACTGGCACGCCTGGGCAGGCGACACGCGTATCAACGACTACATCGATTGGGTAAAGCGCCGGCTGCGGGAGAAGCACGAGGTCGAGCTGGTACACGTCAAGATCGATGATACCGGTTCCGCCGTCTCCCGGGTGCTGGGTGAGCGAAGCGCAGGCAATCATGACGATGGCAGCATCGATCTGATCTGGCTCAATGGTGAGAACTTCGCCGCCATGAAAGAGAACGACCTGCTGTTCGGTCCTTTCGCCGAGCGCCTGCCGAACTTTGCCCTGACATATCCCGAGCTCAACCCCGAAGTGATAACCGACTTCACGCTGCCCACGGAGGGCTATGAGTCGCCCTGGGGCAAGGCACAGATCACCTTTTACTATGACGCCGCCGAGCTCGTGGATGAGCCGCCGCTCAGCATGGCGGAAATTCTTGCCTGGACCGAAGCGCATCCCGGACGTTTCACCTATCCGCGCATCCCCGATTTCCTCGGCAGCACCTTTCTCAAGCAGGCCCTGATCGCCTTGACCGAGGATACCGATGCCCTCTACTCCCCGGTAGCGCAGAGCGATTTCGAGGCCGTCACCGCCCCGCTATGGGAGTATCTGGATGTCCTGCACCCTCGCCTGTGGCGCAGCGGCCGGCAGTTCCCCGCCAGCGGTCCCGAGATACGGCGTCTGATGGCCGACGGCGAACTGACGCTTGCCTTCACCTTCAACCCGGCAGAGCCGGCCGCCGCCGTGGCCGAGTTCTTACTACCCGAGTCGACCCGCAGCTATGTGCTCGACGGCGGCACCCTGGGCAACGTCCACTTCGTCGCCATTCCCTTCAACTCGCCCCACAAGGCCGGCGCCATGACGGTGGCGAACTTTCTGCTCACCCCCGAGGCCCAGGCACGCAAGCAGGATCTCTCGGTGTGGGGCGACCCTACCGTGCTCGACGTGGCGCGCCTCGATGAGGAGGATCGCGCGCGCTTCGAGCAGACGACGGACAACCCTGCCCTGCTGGCTCCCGAAGCGCTGGTCGACACCCTGCCGGAGCCACACCCGAGCTGGATGACGGCCCTGCAGGAGGCGTGGCAGGTTCGCTACGTCGGCCGCTAGGAAGGGATGACGGATGTTGCCCGCCCCCATCCCACGACGCTTCAGGGAAAGAGAGGGTCGCTCGAAATGCTGCGCCTCGCCCCGTTACTGATCGTCGCCCTGCTGGTCGGCCCGATACTCGCCGGCCTGGTCATGGCGCTGCTGCCCGCCTTTGGCTACCTGCCGGCGCTGGGTGGGGAGCGCCTGAGCCTGGCCCCCTGGCGAGAGCTATTCGCCCAGCCGGGGCTGGCTCGCTCGGTGGGGGTCAGTTTCGTCAGCGGCCTGGTCACCACGACCGTATCGCTCGTCGTGGTGCTGCTATTCTTGACGGGCGTGTCGGGCAGCCGACTGGACCGCTGGATTCGCCGCATGGTGGCGCCGCTGCTTTCGCTCCCCCACGCCGCCGCGGCCTTCGGCCTGGCCTTTCTGATCGCGCCTTCGGGGCTGTTGGCCCGGCTGCTTTCACCGGAACTGACCGGCTGGGAGCGACCGCCCGACCTGCTGATCGTCCAGGACCCCTGGGGATTCGCCCTGATGCTGGGGCTGGTGATCAAGGAGATTCCGTTCCTGTTGCTGATGAGCCTTGCCGCATTGCCGCAGCTCGATCCCGGTCGGCGCGTGATTCTGGCCCGCTCCCTCGGCTACCGCCCCACGACGGCATGGCTCAAGGTGGTGGCCCCGACGCTCTATCCCTTGATACGTCTGCCGGTCTACGCAGTGATCGCCTATGCCACATCCGTGGTGGACGTTGCCATGATCCTCGGCCCCACGCTGCCGCCGACACTTGCCGTATCGGTACTCACATGGTTCCACGACCCCGACCTGAGCCGGCGTTTCATGGCCTCGGCCGGTGCCGTCCTGCAGCTCGGCGTCACGGCTGCCGCGCTCGTCGCCTGGTGGTGCCTGGAGCGGCTCGTCTCCTGGCTAGGGCGACATTGGATCGATCGCGGCGCGCGAAGCTGTGCGGAGCTTCCCCTGCGTCAGGCCGGCAAGAGTCTGATCCTGATCGCCACCCTCACCGCCTGCGCCGGCCTCGCCGGACTGGCGCTCAGCTCCTCGGCGGGCTTCTGGCGCTTCCCCGATCTATTGCCCCAGGGCTTCACCACGGTGCACTGGCTGCGTGCCCTGCCGTCGCTTTCGGGACCGGTGACTGCCACGTGGATCATTGCCGTCAGTGCCACCCTGGTCGCCTTGGCGTTGACGCTGGCGGCGCTGGAGAACGAGCAGCGCAGCGGCCGCCGCCCGGCGCAGGGAAAGCTCCTCTCGGCGCTGACGCTGCTCTATCTGCCGCTGATCGTGCCTCAGATCGCTTTCCTGTTCGGTCTGGTGGTGGTGATGGAGTCGCTGGGCACGCGGCCAAGGCTGGGATTGGTGATCTTCGGCCACTTGCTGTTCGTGCTGCCTTATGTGTTTCTTTCGCTCTCGGAGGCCTATCGCCGCTTCGATCCGCGCTGGATGCAGCTCGCCCTCACTTTGGGTAGCTCGCGTCAGAGCGCCTTCTGGCGGGTGCGCCTGCCGATGATGCTCGCTCCGGTGCTCACCGCCGCTGCCGTGGGGCTCGCGGTGAGCATTGGCCTGTACCTGCCGACTCTGCTGCTCGGAGCCGGTCGCATCGCGACCGTCACCACCGAGGCGGTATCGCTCGCTGCCGGCGGGAATCGCCGCGTGATCGGGGTATGGGCGTTGGTTCAGGCAAGCCTACCGCTGATCGGTTTTATCATTGCCGTCGGCATTCCTCGTCTGCTATGGGCCAATCGTCGCGGCCTGCAAGGAGCGCCATGAACGGTCAAGTGCACCCTTCGCTGGAACTTCGGGACATCGTGATACGCCTGGACGGCAAGCCCTTGGTCGCGCTCGACGGCACCGTCGCCCCCGGCGAGACGCTCACCGTGATGGGCCCCTCCGGCTCGGGCAAATCGACCCTGCTCGCCTACCTCGCGGGATTTTTGCCGCCGGCCTTCGATGCGTGCGGTCGCATCGTCCTGGGTGACCGCGACATTACCGATCTGCCTGCAGAGAGGCGTGGTATCGGCTTGCTGTTTCAGGACCCGCTGCTGTTCCCGCATCTATCGGTGGCCGGCAACCTCCGCTTCGGCCTGCCCCGCCACATGCCCGACAAGACGACACATGTCCGACGGGCATTGGCCGACGTGGGCCTGTCGGGCTACGGCGAGCGCGATCCGGCGACTCTCTCGGGTGGCCAGAAGGCGCGCGTCGCCCTGATGCGCTTGCTGCTCTCAGCGCCTAGTGCGGTACTGCTCGACGAACCCTTCTCCATGCTCGATACCGAGCTGCGTGACGAAATGCGCCACCTCGTCTTCTCGCATCTGCGGGCTGCCGGCCTGCCGAGTCTGTTGGTGACTCACGATCAAAAGGATACCGCTGCCACAAGGGGAAGGGTGATCGAGCTAGGTGGCTAATTGCCCTTTTATGGACGCTGAAAACGTCTCCTAACCTTTGCCTACTGGTGAGTTACTCGCCCTTACCAGGGAGTCAAGTAAGAAAGCCCTGCCTCATTCTGCACAGAGCCAAAACAGCTGGCAATTCCTCATATGACTCGATCTTTGAGTTGAAAAGCGACGAAAGAGAGAGATTCATCCAACCCACACGTGCACTCCCTTTCGATGGGAGCACAAGCTGGCAATGGCAACGCGAGTGACCAGTAATTCTTGCTTCCTTTTCCTTCGCCTGATTCCCCCAGTTAGGCTATATCTATTCAAGGCCTTAACGGCCCACGCTGTCCGCATGACGGGTGCCGCAGGGGAATTGCCAAAATTCGCGGAACCCGGACAGGGTAGAAGGCTGTCGGATAAGGCAGCGTTCATCATGACATACAGGGAGGTCAGCCATGGGAAACGTGGCGCTAAGGGGCATCAATACCGAAACAAAAAATGACAGAGTCGGCCGGGAGGTTTCTTCGGCTTCCGGCACTTCGATCTTGAAGGACTATGTAAGCGGAAGCGACAACGACTCGTCATTCAGGCGCAGCAACGAATCGCAACATTTCCCATCACAAAGCATCCTTTTTGTTACTTCTGAAGTGGCCGACTTCGTCAAGGTCGGAGGTCTTGGAGACGTATCATCAGCCCTGCCTCGCGCTTTGGCTGCCCATCATGACGTACGCATTCTGGTTCCCGCTTATCGTGAAGTGTGGCAATCCGGCCATCACGTCCGCATCGTCGGCCATGTCCCCGCCCACGCCGAGCTACCCGCCTGCGATATCGGCGAGATCATCTGCAGCGATGGCTTGGTCTTCTACGTGCTGATTTGTGCCGAACTCTACGAGCGTGAAGGAGGCCCCTATGGCACCGGTCCGGGCGGCTACGGCAGCAACGGCTGGGACGACAACGACATCCGCTTCGCCCGGCTGTCGCTGGCGGCCGCCGAGATTGCCTCGGGCAACGCCGGGCTGGACTGGAAACCCCGTCTGCTGCACCTGAATGACTGGGGCTGTGGCCTGGCACCGGCCTTTCTTCATTGGCGCGGGCAGCATGTGCCCAGCGTATTCACCATTCATAACCTGGCCTACCAGGGCCTGTTCGACGCCTCACGTCTCGAGCCGCTCGGCATCCCTCCCGACGCCTTCCATATCGAAGGAGTGGAGTATTACGGCAAGCTCTCCTTCATGAAGGCCGGAATCGTCTATGCCTCTCACGTGACCACGGTGAGCGCGACCTACGCCCAGGAGATCACCACGCCCGAATTCGGCTGCGGGCTCGATGGTCTGCTTCGCTGCAAGGCCGAGCAGGGCCGACTCAGCGGCATCCCCAACGGCATCGACGACTCCTGGGACCCGCGTACCGACGCGCACCTGGTTCAGGCCTTTTCGGCCAACGACTGGCGCGGCAAGCGTGCCAACGCCGAGTACGTGCGCCACCGCTTCGGCCTGGTGCCCAGTTCCGGCCCGCTGTTCGCCATGGTGTCGCGCATGGTCCACCAGAAGGGGGTGGATCTGGTCATCGAGGCGGCACCGAGCATCGTCCAGGCGGGCGGCCAGTTGGTCTTCATCGGCAGCGGCGAGCCCCGGGTGGAGGCCGAACTCGACCGCCTCGCGGAGCGCTTCCCCGGTGCCGTGGGCGTCTTCACGGGTTACGATGAAGAGGAAGCACGCTGCATCTATGCCGGCAGCGATTTCCTGCTGATGCCGTCACGGTTCGAGCCGTGCGGACTGAGCCAGATGTACGCACAGCGCTTCGGCTCGCTGCCGATCGCCCATCGTACCGGCGGCCTGGCCGATACCATCGAACATGGCGTGACGGGCTTCCTGTTCGACGAGGTCAACCAAGGCAGCTTCATGCAGGCGGTTCAGCAGTCCTTCTCCGCCTATCACGCGACGGAACTGTTCTACGCCATGCGCCGCGCGGCCATGACGGGACGTTACCACTGGCGTCAATCCATCGCACCTTATACCCGGCTCTACCGCAAACTCATCGAGGAAGCCCACCACGAGGTACAGCCCGCAGGATGAGTAGAGAAGAGAATTTGCCACCCACCTTCGGCGCGCAGGTCATGGGTCCCGAAGGGACCCGCTTCTCGCTCTGGGCCCCGAGCGCCCATCGAGTCGATGTCGAGATCGAAGGCCTTGTGCCCGTCACCATGACGCACATGGGGGACGGACACTTCGTCGGCGAGGCGGCGTGCGGAGATGGCGCGCGCTACCGTTTCCGCACCTTCCTCGACGACGCGCCCGAAGGCATCGCTGTCCCCGATCCCGCCGCCCGCGCCCAGGACGGTGGTATCGACGGGCCGAGCATCGTCATCGATCCGTCTCGCCATGCCTGGCGGCACGCCGACTGGCGAGGGCGCCCATGGCAGGAAACGGTCCTCTACGAGTTGCATATCGGCGCTTGTGGCGGCCTGGATGGCGTGCGCCAACACCTACCCTATCTGGCCCGACTCGGCGTCACTGCCATCGAACTGATGCCGGTGGCCGAGTTCCCGGGCACCCGCAACTGGGGCTACGACGGGGTATTGCCCTATGCCGTGGCCTCGAGCTACGGCCGTCCCGAGGATCTCAAGGCCTTGATCGACGAGGCGCATGGTCTCGGCCTGATGGTCCTCCTCGACGTGGTCTACAACCACTTCGGACCGGACGGCAACTACCTGCCCCGCTACGCCGGGTCCTTCTTCCAGCAGGACCGTCATACTCCCTGGGGGCCGGCCATAGATTTCCGCCACCCCATGGTGCGCCGTTTCTTCATTGACAATGCATTGATGTGGTTGGAGGAGTATCGCCTCGACGGTTTGCGCTTCGATGCGGTCCACGCCATCGGCGAGCGCGATTTCCTGCTGGAACTGGCCGAGACTCTGCGAAATCGTACCGATGGCGGCCGGCATGTTCACCTGATACTGGAAAACGAGCACAACGACGCCGGCCTGCTCGAGGAAGGGCGCTTCACCGCCCAGTGGAACGACGACTGGCATAACGTCATGCACGTGCTGCTCACCGGCGAGCGCGAGGGCTATTACGCCGACTTCGCCGACAACCCGACCGAAGGATTGACGCGTTGCCTGAGCGAAGGCTTCATCTTCCAGGGCCAACCCACCCGAGGCGGACATCCACGCGGCACGCCGAGCGCCCATCTGCCGCCGACCGCCTTCATCGTCTTTTTGCAGAATCACGACCAGATCGGCAACCGCGCCTTGGGCGAGCGTCTGACGCGACTCGCCGAGCCCGGAGCGCTGCAGGCGGCAACGGTGCTGCTGTTGCTCTCTCCCATGGTGCCGCTGCTGTTCATGGGAGAGGAATGGGCCAGCAACCGCCCGTTCCTGTTCTTCACCGATCATCGGGAAGAACTCGCCCGCGCGGTACGCGAAGGTCGTCGTGCCGAGTTTGCCGAGTTCGGCGCCTTCCAGGATCCGGTCATGCGCGAGTCGATTCCGGATCCCAACGCGGCGGACACCTTCGAGGCGTCCCGACCCGATTTCGACGCCCAGGAGGAACCGTCTCACGCTGAATGGCTGACGTTGGTGCAGCATCTGCTCACGATCCGTCAGGCCGAGATCGTGCCCCGACTCGACGGTGCCAGCGCCCTGGGCGCGGAAGCGCTGGGGTTCGATGCCGTCGTCGCTCGCTGGTGCATGAACGACGACAGCCATCTGGTCATCGCCGTCAACCTCGGCGACCGACCGGTCGCCACCAGTGCCTTCGGCGTGGGCCGCTGCCTGTTCGAGACCCGCGATGGCGTGGCGGTGTCGGCCGAGAGTGGCAATCTCCCCGCTCGCAGCGCAGCGGTATGGCTGCGCCCCGAGCCAGGCGACGAGGAGCTGAGTGCATGAAGGAACCACGCCTGTTGCAACTCGCCGAGGCCGCCGGTCTGATGGTGGAATGGGAAGACAGCGAGGAGCGTCCGCAGCGGCTCTCGGCCGCCACCCAGCGCGAACTGCTGGCACGGCTCGGCTATTCTGCCGATAGCGCCGAGGCGATAGAGGCGAGCCTGGAGCGACTGCGCGGGCCCGAGTCGCCGGCGCAATGGCCGCCCCTGATCACTGCCGAGCGTGGCATCGTCACGGATCTGCCCTCGCCGCTTCCCGCCGGCACCGAGTTCACCTTGTCCCTTGAACAGGGCGACCTGCTGCACGACCGGCTCGATGCACGCGGTCGTCTCCCGCCGGTCGGGGTGGCCGGTTACCATCGCCTACGTATCGCCGATGCCGAGCTCACCGTGGCCGTGGCGCCAGCGCGCTGTTTCACCCCGGCCGATGCCGGTCATGATGAGCGTCCGCGCCTTTGGGGACTGGCGGTTCAGCTCTATGCCCTGCGCCGTCCCGGCGATGGCGGCATCGGCGACACCTTGGCGCTGGAGCGGCTCGTCCGCCACGCAGCCGGCGCCGGCGCCGCCGCGCTGGGCATCAGTCCCACCCACGCCATGTTCAGTGCCGATGTCTCGCGCTACAGTCCCTATTCCCCCTCGAGCCGGCTGTTCTACAACGCGCTGCATGCCGCCCCCGAGACACGGCTCGGCGCGGCCGCGGTCGAGGCTGCCATCGACCGCTGCCAGGCCGCTGCCGCCATGGCGCAGTTGGAAGCGGACGATAGAATCGATTGGCCCCGGGCGGCAAACGTAAAGCTCGGCTGGATGCGCTCGCTCTATGACGACGTGATGCACCGCGAGGATGACGACGCGGCGCAGGTTCGCCGGGACCTGGAAGCCTTTCGTACCTCCGCCGGCCGCTTTCTGGAAGCGCACTGCGTTTTCGAAGCCTTGCAGCAGCACCGAATGGAGCGCGACTGGCGCCGGTGGCCCACCGAACTGCGCGATCCCGACAATCCCGAGGTCATTCGCTTCGCCACGGAGAACGCTCATGAGGTCGGCTTTCACGCCTTCCTGCAGTGGCTTGCCAAGGAGGGGCTGAGTCGCGCTCAGGCCGCGGCCAAGGCAGCCGATATGCCCATCGGCCTGATCGCCGACCTGGCCGTTGGCGCCGATGCGGCCGGCAGCCAGGCCTGGAGCCGTCAGGCGGAAATGCTGGAAGGTCTGTCGATCGGCGCGCCACCCGATACCTTCAACGTGCATGGCCAGGACTGGGGGCTAGCCCCCTTTTCCCCCCAGGGGTTGGTGAACTCCGGTTTCGCCGGTTTCATCGAGATGCTGCGAGCCGGTTTTGCCCACGCCGGCGGGCTGCGCATCGATCACGTTCTCGGCCTGCTGCGCCTGTGGCTGGTGCCCCATGGGGCCTCGCCACCGGAAGGCGGCTATTTGCGCTACCCCCTGGACGATCTGCTGCGGCTGGTGGCGCTGGAGTCCTGGCGACATCGCGCCATCGTCATCGGCGAGGACCTGGGCACCGTCCCCCCCGGCCTGCATGATCGGCTCGCCGCGTGCGGCATTCTCGGCACGCGCGTGTTGTGGTTCGAACGCGATGACGAAGACGACTTCCTGCCGCCTTCGCAATGGTCATCCAGCGCCGTCGCCACCACCTCGACTCACGACCTGCCCACGGTGGCCGGCTGGTGGGCGGGCCGCGATATCGAGTGGCGCAGCCGCCTCGGGCTGCTCGGCGAAGGACAGAATGCCCGCAGCGAGCACGCCGTACGCCGGGTGGATCGTGCCCGACTGGCTCGGGCCCTGGGGCTTCTCGACGGGCATGCCTCGGCGGACACGCTCGATGCCGCCGACCTGGCGACATCGAAGGTACTCGATGCCTGTGCCCGGCAGCTCGGTCTCACGCCATCGCCCCTCGCGCTGCTACCGGTGGAGGATGCCCTGGGCCTGGAAGAGCAAGCCAACCTGCCTGGCACCCTCGATGCCCATCCCAACTGGCGGCGCCGCTGGGCGGACGATTGCGATGCCCTGCTGGCTTCCGGTGAGGTGCGCCAACGTCTGGCAGCCCTGAACGCGGCTCGCCGGGCGTCGAGGAGCGACGACGAGGGAGGGATCCCCGATGAGTGAAATTCGCGCCACCGTACGCCTGCAATTCCATCGCGGCTTCACCCTTGACGATGCCGCCGGGTGGATCGACTACTACGCCCGTCTCGGCATCAGCCACGTCTATGCCTCGCCACTGCAGGCTTCCCGCAGCGGTTCGCCCCACGGCTACGACGGCGTCGACCCGACCCGCATCGACCCCGAGCTCGGCGGCGAAGCGGCGCTGGAACGACTGGTGGCCCGGCTGCGCGAACGCGGCATGGGGCTGATCCTCGACATCGTACCCAACCATGTGGCCGTCGGCGGCTCGGAAAATCCCTGGTGGCAGGATGTCCTCGCCTGGGGCACCGACAGCCCTTACGCGGACTATTTCGATATCGATTGGCACTCTCCCGATCCACTGCTGTCAGGCAAGCTGCTGCTGCCCTTTCTCGGTGCCCCCTACGGCGAGACGCTGCACTCGGGCGAACTGACACTGCGTCACGTACCGGCATCGATGGCGTTTCACCTCGCCTACCACGAGCATCGCTTCCCCATCGACCCTCGCCACTACGGCGAGATCCTGCGCCTGGCCGAGCATGAGGCGCTCCGGGAGATGGCCCCGCGATTCGATGCCCTGCAGCAGCGCGACGACGCTTATACCGCCGTGGCCGACTGTCGATGCCAGCTGCGCCAGGCACTGGCGTCCCCAGGCGCCCCGCAAGCGCTCGAGCAGGCCATGGCGCTGTTCGATGGCGCCTCCCACCCCGGCGCGACTCGTCTGCATTACCTGCTGGAACGTCAGCACTATCGCCTGGCCTGGTGGCGTACGGGCGCCGATGAGATCAACTGGCGGCGCTTCTTCGATATCGCTGAACTCGGTGGACTTCGCGTCGAGCAACCCGAGGTCTTCGAGGCGGTGCATGCCCTGCCGCTGCGCCTGGTGGAACAAGGCTGGGTCGATGGGCTACGCATCGATCATGTCGACGGCCTGGCCGATCCACGCGGCTATTGTCGCCGCCTGCGCGCCCGCATAGGCGAATTGCAGCAGCGCCGGCCGCCCCATGTCGTACGCCACGTGGCCATCTTCGTCGAGAAGATCCTCGCCGACAGCGAGACACTGCATCGCGACTGGGGCGTGGACGGCACTACCGGCTACGAGCGGATGAACGAGATATCCGCCCTGCAGCACGATCCGGCCGGCGCCGATCCGCTGTGGGACTTATGGCACGATGTCAGCGGTCGCGACGCGGATTTCCTCGACGAAGTGCGCCGAGCCCGGCGTGAGGTGCTCACCGGCATCCTGGCCAGCGAATTCGACGCCTGTTGTCGCACCCTGCATGCCGTGGCCCGACATCGCCCCGCGACCCGCGACATCTCCTTGGCGGCGGTTCGGCGCACCCTCGAGGCGCTGGTCGTGCACTTCCCGGTCTACCGCACTTATGCCGATGACGGCGGCCGCCCGGAACTCGATGCCCCCTTCTTCGATCAGGCCATGGCCGGTGCCCGCGGCGAGCTGAACCCACCCGATATCGGCGTGCTGGAGTGGCTCGAGCGCTGCCTCGGCGGCGAAGCGCCGGCCGATGCCGAAGACGCCCATGAGCGCTGGCTTCGCCAGCGCGCCATCGTACGCTTTCAACAACTTACCTCGCCGGTGGCGGCCAAGGCCGTGGAAGACACCGCCGGCTATCGCTGCGCCGCTTTGATCTCGCGCAATGACGTCGGCTTCGATGGTGAGCACTTCAGCCACTCCCCTCGTCAGTTTCATGAAGCCAACGCTTGGCATGCGCGCCATTTCCCCCATGGCCTGGTCGCCACCGCCACCCACGATCACAAACGTGGCGAGGACGTGCGAGCCCGACTGGCCGCGCTCAGCGAGGACGCCACCGGTTTCGCCAGGCGGGTCAAACGCTGGCGCGAACTGGCCTCCCCCCTGCGCCAAGCGCTTCCGCAGGGACCCGCGCCTTCGCCCGGCGACGAGTTGATCCTCTTCCAGATGCTGCTTGGCGCCTGGC
Organism: Billgrantia pellis; assembly: GCF_008297955.1. GTDB lineage: Bacteria > Pseudomonadota > Gammaproteobacteria > Pseudomonadales > Halomonadaceae > Halomonas > Halomonas pellis. Next base: position 292,007 of record NZ_VTPY01000003.1, read on the forward strand.
CACCAACGCTCGACCGCCACGATGGCACGGCCATGCGGAACTTCGCCGAGCGCATGATCCAATGGCAGCAGAAGGCGCTACGCGAAGCCAAGCTGCGCAGCCACTGGCTATGGCCCGATGAGACCTACGAAGCGGCCTGCCGCGGTTACTTGGAAGGGCTGCTCGCCGAGCCCGTGCCCTGCGAGGAAATCGAGTCGGCGGCCCGCGAGCTCGATCTGACCGGCGCGCTCAACGGCCTGGTACAGACGACGCTGCGCCTGACGCTACCCGGCATACCGGACCTCTACCAGGGCTGTGAGTTCTGGGATTACAGCCTGGTCGACCCCGACAACCGGCGCCCGGTCGATCACGCCGCGCGGCAGGCGGCGCTCGACGAAGGGCGTGACCCCGTAGCGGCACTGGCTACCTGGCGGGACGGACGCATCAAACAGGCTCTTATCGAGCGGCTACTGGCGCTGCGCCATGCCCAACGCGACCTGTTCGTCCATGGCGACTACCGCGAGCTGCGCACCGGAGGCGAGCACGGCGAGCGGCTGGTGGCGTTCTTGCGCTGCCATGGCGACCGCCAGCTGCTGGTGGTGGTACCACGCCTGGCAAGCGAACGGCTGGCAGGCGCCGACCATCCCCATGTGCCGCCGCAGCGTTGGGGCGATAGCCATGTCGTGCTGCCCGACGAGGAGCGTGGCGCTTGGCAAAGTGCGTTGTCCGATACCACGCTGAGAATGGAGAGAGGCAGCGCCGCCGTCGCGGAACTACTGAAGGACCTGCCCGTCGGCGTTTACGTACGAGACATGCACTTGCAAAGGGAGAGCTAGGATGGCTGACGAAGAACGCGTACGAAACCTGGCCTACAAGATCTGGGAATCCGAAGGGCGCCCCGAGGGACAGCAGCAGCGCCACTGGGACATGGCACTGAAGATCGTAGCGGCCGAACAGGCCGAAGGCATCGACGCCGAACTGGAGGACGTCGGCGAGCCGGTGGACGAACCGCCGCTTCTCGACGACGACCTGCCGCTCGAGGACGACGAGGTGGGCATTCAGGAGAATCGCCTGCCGTTGGATGCACCGGACGGCGAGCCCGACTTCGACGAGATTCCCTACCGCGACGACAAGGTCGCAGGGCAGGACACGCCGGTGCAGGATCGCGCCGGTCCGCCTCCCGACGGAGGCGACGAAGCGCCCACCGCGGCCTCGACCCGCCCCCTTCCGGCCGAGGAGGCGACGAGTACAGGGGCTCAGGATCAGGATACCGCCAACCGCGGCGGCCCGGAGCCGGCGGCAAGCTCCCCCGGGCCCGCGACGGGCCCGTTGGAACCGCTGCCGTCGGAGTCCGCCACCATGCGTCGCCGGCGCCAGCCACGTCGCGACGACGATGGACTGACCGCGCCCGATGCCACCGACACCTCGCAAGTACCGGGAAAGACCGCCGACCGCGGCGACAAGGCAGGCAAGCGCACCGCCAAGAACGCCAGCGGAGAGACGAAGACGAAAACCAAAACGAAGAAATCGTCGTCCGCGCCCCAGGCAGACAAGCGCACGAGCCGAGGTAGCAAGAGCAAACCCAAGGACTGAGCGAAGCAGGACGAGACGCCCAAGGCATCAAGGACGAGTGCAATGAATACGAGCGAAGACGCGAAAAGCGACGAGCAAGCCGTGACCGCCGATGAACAACCAGGCGTGATTCGCCGCTCCCGCATACGCGAAGGTTGGCCGTTTCCATTGGGTGCGACCTGGGATGGCCTGGGCGTTAATTTCGCCCTGTTCTCGGCAAACGCCACCAAGGTCGAACTGTGTCTATTCGATGACGCCGGCACGCAGGAGCTCGAGCGCATCGAGCTGCCCGAATACACCGATGAAGTGTGGCACGGCTATCTGCCGGACGCCCGCCCCGGCCAGCTCTACGCTTACCGGGTCCACGGCCCCTACGATCCGCAAGCGGGCCATCGTTTCAACCCCCATAAGTTGTTACTCGACCCCTACGCCAAACAGATCGTCGGCGAACTGACCTGGGACGAGGCGCTCTTCGGCTACACCATCGGCCACCCCGACGGCGACCTCAGCTTCGACGAGCGCGACAGCGCGCCGTTCATGCCGCGCTGCCGCGTGATCGACCCCGCCTTCACCTGGGGCCGGGCACGCGGCATCCAGCAGCCCTGGGAACGCACCGTGCTCTACGAGACCCACGTGCGCGGGTACACCATGCGGCATCCGTCGGTTCCCGAGGCGCTGCGCGGCACCTTCTCGGGACTGATGGTCAATGAAGTGGTGGATTACATCCACTCGCTGGGCGTGTCGTCGGTAGAGCTGCTGCCGATCCACGCCTTCCTCGACGATCAGCATTTGCTGGAGCAGGGGCGGCGCAACTACTGGGGCTACAACACGCTGGGTTTCTTCGCTCCCGATTCGCGCTATCTCTCCGGCGACAACATTAACGAATTCAAGCAGATGGTGGCCTGCTACCACGCCGCCGAACTCGAAGTGATCCTCGACGTGGTCTACAACCATACCGCGGAAGGCAATGAGCTCGGCCCCACGCTGTCGCTGAAGGGGATCGACAACGCCTCCTACTATCGCTTACTGCCCGACGAGCCGCGCTATTACATCGACGATACCGGCACCGGCAATACGCTGAACCTGAGCCACCCCAGGGTATTGCAGATGGTTACCGATTCGCTGCGCTACTGGGCTACGGAGATGCGCGTCGACGGTTTCCGCTTCGACCTGGCGACGATACTCGGCCGCGAGCCCCATGGCTTCGACGAGGGCGGGGGCTTCCTCGACTCCTGCCGTCAAGATCCGGTCCTGAGCCAGGTGAAGCTGATTGCCGAACCCTGGGACTGCGGCCCCGGCGGCTATCAGGTCGGTGGCTTTCCGCCGGGATGGGCGGAATGGAACGATCGCTTCCGCGATACCACGCGGGCCTTCTGGCGCGGCGACGATGGTCAGTTGGCCGAATTCGCCTCACGCCTCATGGGCTCGGCGGACCTGTTCAACCGGCGTGGCCGGCGCCCCTTCGCCTCGGTGAATTTCGTTACCGCCCATGACGGTTTCACGCTACACGACCTGGTGGCCTACAACGACAAGCACAACGAGGCCAACGGTGAGAACAACCAGGACGGCCACGATCACAACCTGTCGTGGAATCACGGCGAGGAAGGGCCTACCGACGAACCGTCCATCCAGGCGCTGCGCCTGCGCCAGATTCGCAATTTCCTGGCTACCCTGCTGCTTTCGCAGGGCACGCCGATGATGCTGGCGGGCGACGAGATGCTGCGCACCCAGCAGGGCAACAACAATGCCTACTGCCAGGACAACGAGATCAGCTGGCTCGACTGGAACATCAACGGCGACGCCCATGCCATGATCGAGTACGTCCGTCATCTCATCGCTCTGCGCCTGCATTACCCCATCCTGCGCCGCGGTCGCTTCCTGTCCGGCGAGTACAACGAAGAGATGGGGCTCAAAGAGGTGACCTGGCTCGCCGCCGACGGCAGCGAGATGGATGTCGAACGCTGGGAGGATCCCGAGGCGAGCAGTCTTGGGGTAATGCTGGACGGTCGCGCACGTCCCTCCGGCATACGGCGTGCCGGCGACGACCGCTCGCTGCTGATCCTGTTCAACGCCCACCCCGATCCGCTCTCGTTCCGCCTGCCCCAAGTTCCCCGCGGCATCGGTTGGATATGCCGGCTCGATACCAGCCGATCCTTCGACGATGAATTCCCGGACGGCGGCTTCGGTGATGAATACGCGATGGAAGGGCGCTCGCTGGTCCTGTTCGAGTTGCTGCAGGAATCCGGTCCTCTGGATAGCGAGGCATGAGATTCGCCTGACAGCTGCCGGTCGAAAGCTGCGACACACGAGGAACATGCGATGAGTTCTACTCCGTACACGTTACCCGTCGACAACTCAGCGCAGGAGCGGGACCGGAGCCAAGTCCTGGCAGCCGTCCATGCGCCCCGCATCGCCATCGAGTCGGTGCAACCGGCCCTGGACCATGGACGATTCGCGGCCAAGGCCATCGTCGACGAGCCGCTTAACGTCACGGCGAGGATCTTCGCCGACGGCCATGACATCCTGGCGGCGGCGGTCTGTTGGTACGATGCCGAGGGCCATCCGCACCGCGAGCCCATGCATCCTGCCCAGCCGCCGGGTCTGGACATCTTCGAGGGGCGTTTCACGCCACATGGTATCGGGCGGCACCGCTTCCTCATCGAAGCCTGGTGGGACACGTACGCCACCTATCGTTACGAGCTCTCCAAGAAGCATCAGGCCGGCGTGTCCGTCGGGCTCGAGCTCGAGGAGGGCCGGCGCGAGATCGTTCAGGCGATCGAGCGTAACGAAGGCGAACTCAGGGAAGCCCTCGAGGCCATCCACGAACGCTTCCGGCTGCTCGAATCCGATGCCGAACGGGTCGCCCTGCTGCTCGACGCCGATACGGCGCAGTTGATGCACGAAGCGGACGATCGTCCTCATCTGACCCGAAGCGACGCCCTTTATCCGCTGGACGTGGAGCGGCTCAAGGCCCGTTTCTCGAGCTGGTACGAGCTGTTCCCCCGTTCGGAAACCGATGTTCCCCATCGCCACGGCACGTTCAACGATGTCCACAAGCGTCTGCCGTTGATTCGTGACATGGGGTTCGACGTGCTTTATTTCCCACCCATTCATCCCATTGGGCGGACGCATCGCAAGGGGCCCAACAATACGCTCGAAGCCGGGCCGGACGATCCCGGAAGTCCCTATGCCATCGGCAGCGAGGAGGGAGGCCATGAAGCGATACATCCCGAACTGGGCACGCGAGAGGATTTCCGCGCTCTGGTGCGCGCTTCAGCCGAACACGGCCTGGAGATCGCGCTCGACTTCGCCATTCAGTGCTCGCCGGACCACCCCTGGCTCAAGGAACACCCCGGCTGGTTTTCCTGGCGCCCCGACGGGTCCATCCGCTATGCGGAGAATCCGCCCAAGAAGTATCAGGACATCGTCAACGTCGATTTCTATGCCGAGGACGCGATTCCGTCCTTATGGATCGAACTGCGCGACGTGGTCCAGGGATGGGTGGATGAAGGCGTGAAGATATTTCGCGTCGACAACCCCCACACCAAACCGCTGCCCTTCTGGGAGTGGCTGATCGCCGACATTCGAGCCCGCGATCCCTCGGTCATCTTTCTTTCCGAAGCCTTCACGCGACCGAACATGATGCTGCGCCTGGGCAAGCTGGGGTTTACCCAGAGCTACACCTACTTCACCTGGCGCAATACCAAGACGGAGCTGATCGAGTACTTTACCCAGTTGAACGAATCGCCGCTTCGCGAGGGGTTCCGCCCCAACTTCTTCGTCAACACACCTGACATCAACCCCTACTTCCTGCAGTCCTCGGGACGCCCCGGCTTCCTGATGCGGGCGGCACTTGCCACCATGGGGGCAGGCGCCTGGGGCATGTACTCGGGTTTCGAGCTGTGCGAGGGCGAGCCGGTACCGGGCAAGGAGGAGTACCTCGATTCGGAGAAGTACGAAATCCGCCCGCGCGATTACACCGCAGCCGGCAACATCAGCTACGAAATCGCCCAGCTCAACCGCATCCGCCGCGAGAACCCGGCGCTGCAGACCCACCTGGGACTGGCCGTTTACCCGGTGCACAACGACCGGTTGCTGTTCTTCGGCAAGCGTACCGAGACGCGCGACAACTTCATTCTCGTCGCCATCAACCTCGACCCGTTCGAATCCCAGGAAGGCGCGTTCGAGCTGCCTCTCTGGGAGTACGGTCTACCCGACGATGCGGCACTGTATGGGGAGGATCTCATGAGCGGGCATCGCTGGACATGGCAAGGCAAGTGGCAATCGATGCGCCTCGATCCGGCCCATCTGCCATTCGCCATCTGGCGCATTCGTCCGGTCCGCTAGTCACCGCTGTACGCAGGGAGATACGCCAATGATGGATGCCAGCAGCGAAACCCATGCCGTCGAGACCATCGCGTTTCTCGACGACCCCCTCTGGTACAAGGATGCCGTGATCTATCAGGTCCACGTCAAGTCGTTCTTCGATGCCAATGACGACGGCATCGGCGACTTCGAAGGGCTGATCCAGAAACTGGACTATATCGTCGGCCTGGGAGTGAACACGATCTGGGTGTTGCCGTTCTACCCCTCGCCACGCCGCGACGATGGCTACGATATCGCCGAATACACCGGCGTCAGCCCCGATTACGGCACCCTGGCGGATGCCCAGCGCTTTATCGACGAAGCGCACCGACGCGGCCTGCGCGTGCTTACGGAACTGGTCATCAACCACACGTCCGATCAGCATGAGTGGTTCCAGCGCGCGCGGCGCGCGCCGCCGGGATCGCCGGAACGCGATTTCTACGTCTGGTCGGATACCGACCAGAGATACCTGGGCACACGCATCATCTTTCTCGATACCGAGTCATCGAACTGGACCTGGGACCCGGTGGCAGGCGCCTACTACTGGCATCGTTTCTATTCGCACCAGCCGGACCTCAACTTCGACAACCCCCAGGTGCTCGACGAAGTGCTGAAGGTGATGGAGTATTGGCTCGACATGGGGGTCGACGGCCTGCGCCTGGATGCCATTCCCTATCTTGTCGAGCGCGAGGGCACCAACAACGAGAATCTGCCCGAGACCCACGAGGTGCTCAAGAAGATCCGGGCGGTGATCGACGAGCGCTATCCCGACCGCATGCTACTGGCCGAAGCCAACCAATGGCCGGAGGATACCCGCCCCTACTTCGGCGACGGCGACGAGTGCCACATGGCATTCCATTTTCCGCTGATGCCGCGCATGTACATGGCGCTGGCCCAAGAGGACCGTTTCCCGATCACCGATATCCTGCGTCAGACACCAGAGATTCCCGCCATCTGTCAGTGGGCGATCTTTCTGAGGAATCATGACGAGTTGACGCTCGAGATGGTCACCGACAAGGAGCGCGACTACCTCTGGAACCACTACGCCGCCGACCGCCGGGCGCGCATCAATCTGGGCATTCGTCGACGCCTGGCGCCGCTGCTCGAGCGCGACCGTCGTCGGATCGAGCTGCTCAACAGTCTGTTGCTGTCAATGCCGGGCACACCGGTGCTCTACTACGGCGATGAGATCGGCATGGGCGACAACATCTATTTGGGCGACCGTGACGGTGTGCGCACCCCGATGCAATGGACGGTGGACCGCAACGGCGGCTTCTCCCGAGCCGATCCGGCAAGTCTGGTGCTGCCGCCGATCATGGATCCGCTCTACGGCTATCAAACCGTGAACGTCGAGGCCCAGGTGCGCGATTCGCACTCACTTCTTCATAACATGCGGCGGCTCATCGCAGTACGCACCCAGCATCGCGCTTTCAGCCGCGGCACCATGCGCCTGCTATATCCGGCCAACCGCCATGTTCTCGCCTACCTGCGCGAAATGACTCTCGACAATGGCCGAACGGAAACGCTGCTGTGCGTGGCCAACGTGGGGCGTACCGCCCAGGCGGTCGAGCTGGATCTCTCCTCGTTCGCCGGTCAGGTGCCCGTCGAGATGGTGGGCGGCAGCGCCTTTCCGCCGATTGGAAGAATGCCGTACCTGCTCACCCTGCCCCCATATGGCTACTTCTGGTTCCTGCTGGCACCGGAAACCGCCATGCCGGAGTGGCACGTACCGGTACCCGAGCCGATGCCGGAGTACGTCACGCTGATCATCAAGCGACGTCTCGAGGAAATTTTCCAGCCAACCTCGCGGCAGCTGCTCGAGCGCGAGACGCTACCCAGCTACCTGCCCAAGCGGCGCTGGTTTGCCGCCAAGCAGGTGCGCATCGATCAGGTCCGCATGCTCTACCTGGCTCGCCTCGAGCACCAGGAGCGTTCGCTGCTGATCAGCGAACTGGAAGTGACTCACGCCCAGGGTAGCGAGCGCTATCAGCTGCCGCTGGCGTTCCTCGGAGAGGACGAGCAGACCAATGCCCTACCGCAACAGTTGGCCATCGCGAGGGTCCGCCGTTTTCACGAAATCGGGCTTCTGACCGACGCCTTGACGCTGGATGCCTTCGCTCTGGCGGTGCTGGATGCCATGCGCCGGGGGGCCAGCCTCACCTGCGATCTCGGCGAAATCCGCTTCCTGCCCACGTCGACCTTCGCCGAGATGGAATTGCCCGAGCACCCCGACGTGGCGCAGCAGGCCGCAGAACAGTCCAACAGTTCGGTCATCATTGGCCATCAACTCGTTCTCAAGGTGTTCCGGCGCCTGGAGCCGGGCCTGCACCCGGAGGCGGAAATCGGCCGCCATCTCACCGAGCTGGGCTTCGCGCATATCGCACCGCTGCATGGCGAGGTGACCCGTTTCGATGAACAGGGCACTCCCCAGACACTCATGATCCTGCAGGGTTTCATCGACAATCAGGGCGATGCCTGGTCGTGGACGCGAAGTACCCTGGGCCGAGCGATCCGCGAGGCGGTCGTCGACAGGGAGCAGGGACTCGACACCGGTCGCGAGGAAACAGGCTATGGCGCCTTCGAGGAGCTCGAGGAATTTGCCGTGACCCTGGGAAGCCGGCTGGGCGAATTGCACATGGCGCTGGCCGCGCCCAGTCCCGACCCTGCCTTCGCTCCCGAAATCGCGGGAAGAACGCACGTAGCGCATTGGAAACAGCGTGTGCACGAACGCATCGAGGAGGCGTTGGCGCTGCTCGAACGTCACGGGAGCACCGCCGGCGACGCCGAGCGCCAACTGGCCAGCGATATCCTGGCCAAGCGCCATACGCTGATGGAGGCCATCGAGACGATGGCAGGGCTTGCCGAGGGCAGCCTGGTCACTCGCATTCATGGCGACCTGCACTTCGGCCAGGTACTGGTGGCCCACGATGACGCCTATTTCATCGATTTCGAGGGTGAACCGGCCCGCCCACTCGAGGAGCGTCGCGCCAAGGACAGTCCGCTGCGGGATGTAGCGGGCATGCTGCGCTCCTTCGATTACGCCTACGCCAAGATGGAGGAGGCGCAGCCGGGCAACGAAGGCGAGGACGCCCAGACCGTCACCGGCCATGAGGTGGCGGAGCAGTTCCTGCTGCGAGGACGCCAGGCGTTCCTGAACGCCTATTGGCAGGCCACGCTCGACATGCCGCACGAGTGGAAGCATTCGCGCGGGGCGGCGGCGGCGGTCGATCTTTTCGTGCTGGAGAAGACCGCTTACGAAATCGCCTATGAAGCCGCCAATCGCCCCACCTGGTTGGGTGTACCGCTGCGTAGCCTGGCAGCCCTCGTCGACCAACTGAGCCCGGGAGAACCCAATGAGTGACGTCACTGCCAGACCCATGCTGAATCGCGCTCTGTGGTTATCGGAGAACGATGCCGAGGCGCTGGCACGCGGGACCCACCGCAACCCGTTCTCGGTGCTTGGGGTTCACGAAACGGACGAGGGCAACCTTCTGCGCGTCTTCCTGCCCGGCGCCCTGGGTGTCGATGTGCTCGATCGCGTGGACGGAGCCTTGCGTTGCAGCCTGACGGCGATTCAGATTCCCGGCCTCTTCGCGGCCCGGCTGCCGCACGCCGCGCCCTATACCTTGCGTATCCGTTGGCCCAGAGGCGAGCAGATCACTGAGGACCCCTACAGCTTCGGCCTGCTGCTAGGCGAGATGGACCTCTATCTGATCGGCGAGGGCACTCATCGCAACCTGGGGCATTGCCTAGGCGCCCAGCCCATGGACGTGGATGGCGTGGAGGGTGTTCGCTTCGCCGTGTGGGCACCCAACGCCCGGCGGGTATCGGTGGTCGGCAATTTCAATGGCTGGGACGGGCGACGCCATGTCATGCGACTGCGCCACCCCGCCGGGGTGTGGGAGCTGTTCGTACCACGCATCGGTCCGGGCGAGTCGTACAAGTACGAGATCCTCGACGCGCAGGGTGCACTCGGCCTGCGCGCCGACCCCGTGGCGCTCGCCACCGAGACCCCGCCACACACCGCTTCGGTAGTCGCCGACACCCGACCGTTCACTTGGCATGACGATGAATGGCTCGCCAAGCGCGGCGAAAGGCAGGAGCCGAATCGCCCGATCAGCATCTATGAAGTGCATGCCGCGTCCTGGCGCAAGCACGGCGGTGACAACGGCGAACTCTACAACTGGCGGGAGCTGGTCGAGGCCCTGATTCCCTATGTCACCGAGATGGGCTTCACTCATGTCGAGCTGTTACCGATCATGGAACACCCGTTCGGCGGTTCCTGGGGATATCAGCCGCTGAGCCAATTCGCACCCAGCGGGCGCTTCGGCACGCCCGCCGACTTCGCTTACTTCGTCGACGAGTGCCACCGTGCGGGACTCGGCGTGATTCTCGACTGGGTGCCCGCCCACTTCCCTACCGACCCCCACGGCCTGGCTCGCTTCGATGGCACTGCCCTGTACGAATACGAGCATCCGTTCGAGGGCTTCCATCAGGATTGGGACACCTTCATCTACAATCTGGGCCGGCGGGAGGTGCACGGCTTCATGCTGGCCTCGGCGCTGCACTGGCTGCGCCACTTTCATGTCGATGCGCTGCGCGTCGATGCCGTTGCCTCGATGCTCTATCGCAACTATTCGCGCCAGGAAGGCGAGTGGATTCCCAACAAGTACGGGGGCCACGAGAACCTGGAGGCCATCGACTTCCTCCGCCACCTCAACGATGTCGTCGCCGAAGAGGCGCCAGGGGCGATGGTCATCGCCGAGGAGTCCACAGCCTGGCCCGGCGTCACCCGGCCGACCGCCGAGGGCGGGCTGGGCTTCGCCTATAAATGGAACATGGGCTGGATGCACGATACCCTGGAGTACATGGCCAACGATCCGGTATACCGCTCCTATGCGCACCACGACATGACGTTTCCGATGGTCTACGCCTTTTCCGAACGCTATGTCCTGCCGATTTCCCACGACGAGGTGGTGCACGGCAAGGGATCGCTGATCGGCAAGATGCCGGGGGACGAGTGGCAGCGATTCGCCAACCTGCGCGCCTATCTCTCGGTCATGTGGTCCCAGCCCGGAAAGAAACTGCTGTTCATGGGCTGCGAGTTCGCTCAGTGGCGCGAATGGAGCCATGACCGCGAGCTGGATTGGTCGCTGCTCGGCGAGCCCCGCCATGCCGGCATCCGTCGGCTGATCGCCGATCTCAATCGACTCTACGTCGAGGAGCCCGCACTGCACGAGTGCGATAGCGAGCCTCAGGGTTTCACCTGGGTTGTGGGCAACGACAACACCAACAGCGTCTTTGCCTGGCTGCGATGGAGCGCCTCGGGCGAGCCACTGCTGGTGATCGCCAACATGACGCCGGTTCCCCGCGAAGGTTACCGACTGGGCGTGCCCCATACCGGTGAGTGGGAGGAAATCTTCAATAGCGATGCCGAGTGCTACGGGGGAACGAACTTGGGCAACATGGGCCGCGTCATGGCCGATGACATGCCTCTTCATGGCCAGGGCGCCAGCTTGGCACTATCGCTGCCGCCGCTGGCAGCCCTGCTGTTGCGCCCGGTCGAGGCGCACTGACCGACATCGGAGGAGACGTTGACGCCGGCCGATCCGCATCGACACGCTGGCGTCATTCAGTGTGAAGGACAGCGAATATTATCCTAGCCCAGCCTCTCCGCCAGCGCGTCGAGCTCGGCCACGGTCAGGTCGGGCTCGATGCCCCACGGGTCGAAGGGTGCGTCGAGGCTGCGCCGCACCCAGGCGGCATGCAGCCCGGCATGCCGAGCGCCGATCGCGTCGAAAGGATTGCTGGTAATCAGCCAGGTATCGCCGGGGGCGACATCCAGGCGATGACGCAGATGCGCATAGACGGCCGGGTCGGGCTTGAAGCGTTTCACCTCGTCGACACTGATCACATCCTCGAAGCGGCTGCGGATGCCGGCCTGCTCGAGCAGCCCCTCGACCGCCTCCCGAGTGCCGTTGGAGAAGGCCACGCAGCGCATCCCGGTTGCCGTCAGGCGCGCCAGCGCGTCGGCTACCTCGGGAAAGGCCGGCAGGCGGGAATAGACCGCCATCAAGTGTTCCTTGTCGACCTCGGAGAGTCGCGTCTGCAAGACGCGGTCGGTGAATTCCAGCGCCTCCTGTGTGCATTGATCGAAAGGCACGTAGGCGCCCATCAGACCACGACGGAAGCTGTACTCCAGCTGCTTGTCGCGCCAACGGCGTGAGAATTCGGGGGCCAGCGAGGCCCTGTCAGCCGAGCTGCCGAGCCGCTTTTCCAACTCGGCGACCACGCCATGGGTGTCGATCAGGGTGCCGTACACGTCGAAGGCCAGAACCGTTGCCATCTGCAGCGCTCCTTGTCGTGGGGATAGACAACAGCATGAGATGCGATTCGGCCTGACACAAGCCGGCCGTATTCCGCTCACCCCCGAATGAGTCGACGGCGGTACTAGCCCTCGCCGAGACGCGACAGTGCAAAGCCGGCGATGGCGGTATCCTGTACCCCCGTGCCGGTCAGGTCGCACACCGTAATGGCGGTGTCCGAGACCCGCAATCGTTCGCCGCGTTCGATCACCCGACCCAGCTCATGAACCTTGAACGGCGGCTCGCGTTCCTGCCCGGCGAAGACCTTGAGTTCCCCGTTGTGCTCGCTCTGGGCGCGAGTGTCGCAGACGAAGGCATCGGCGCGGGTCAGTACCGACTCGTCGAGTTCGCGCTTGTCGGGGCTGTCCGACCCCATGGCGGTGATGTGCACCCCCTCGGGCAGGTCGCGGGCGTGCAGCAGTGGCTCTCGCGACGGCGTGGCGGTGACGATGATGTCGGCCTGCGCGCAGGCGGCGTGAACGCTGTCGTGCAGGCTGACGGTAAACCCACGGCTGCGCATGAGATCGGCATAGGCCTCGGCACCTTCCGGGCGGCGCGCCCAGACGTCCAGGGTATCGACGTTTCGTACCAGACGCAGTGCCTCGATCTGACGCTGGGCTTGCTCGCCGGCGCCGATCACCGCCACCCGACGACTGTCTTCGCGGGAGAGATGCTTCGCGGCGATGGCTCCGGCAACGGCGGTGCGCACCATGGTCAGGTAGCCTTCGTCGAACAACACGGCCTCGACCCGTCCCGTCTCGGCGGAGAACAGCATCATCAAGCCGCTGAGGCTTGGCAGGCCGCGCTTGGTGTTGTCGAAGGAGCCGGTACTGACCTTGATGGCGAAGTGCTCCCAGCCCTTGATGTGCGCCGTCTTGACGTCGACTTCGCTATTGAACTCCTCCATCGACATCGACAGGATTGGCGGCTGTATAGCCTCGCCGCGACCCAGGGCAGCGAAACCCGCCTCGACCTGACGCAGCGCCTGCTCATCGATACCGATCACTGCTGCGATTTCGTCACGCTGATAGAGCCTCATCTCTCCTCCTTGTTAGCCAAGAGCGAATCCAGGAAGCGCTGAACAATGGCTCTCTTCTTCAACGTCCGACCATGGCCCGCGCCCGATCCAGCGTCTCCAGCGCCACGCCGTTGCCGGACAGGACCAACGCCACTCGCTCACCGCGCACGTCGAGGCCATGCGCAGCCAACGCGGCAAGCCCCACCGCGGCGGCTCCCTCCACCAGCAGCTTCTCGTGCTCGAGGATATCGACCATGGCATGGGCGATGGCCTCCTCCGAGACTTGGCAATGGTCGTCCATCACCTCGCGTACCAGCTCGAAGGTGCAGTGATTGTCGAGGCCGATGCCGCCGCCCAGCGAGTCGGCCAGGCTTGCGACCTCCTCCACCGCCACGGGTCGGCCCGCCTGCAGGCTCTCCCACATGGCCGCACCGTGCGCAAGGCTCACTCCGGTAATGTTCGCCTCGGGCCGAATGGCCTTTACCGCCGCGCCGATGCCGCCGAGCAGCCCGCCGCCGGAGAGCCCGACGATGACTCGGTCGAGGTCCGGGGCATCCTCCATCAGTTCCAGACCGATGGTGCCCTGCCCGGCCGCGATCCGCGGGTCGTCGAAGGGCGGGATCAGGGTCATGCCGCGCTCACACACCAGCCGCTCGACCTCGCCGAAGGCCTCGTCCTGGCTCTCACCCACGCGCCGCACCTCGGCGCCCAGCGCCTCGATGGCGGCCACCTTGTTGGCCGGCACCAGCCGCGACAGGCAGATCGTCGCCGGTACGCCGAGCCGGGCTGCGGCGTATGCCACCGCACGGCCGTGGTTGCCGGTGGATGCCGTGGTCACGCCGGCAGCCAGGGCGTCGCGGCCGTGGCGTTCGATCAGCGCGGCGATCATGTTGGCGGCGCCGCGCAGCTTGAAGGCGCCGGTCGGCTGCTGGGTTTCCAGCTTGAGCAGGATCTCGGCATCGAAACGCTCGGAGAGCGCCTGGGAACGGATCAGCGGCGTACGCACCACCTGACCGGCAATGCGACGACGCGCTTGGTACACGGAAGCGAGGGAAACACCGTGCTGAGGTTGCGACATGGCGATGCAGTCTCAACGGCTCGTTGCAAGGGGTGAGGTTTTTCCAGACTAGAAAAGGTTGCCGGCAAGGGCCAAGAAAAAGGCCGCGGGTTCGATCCCCGCGGCCTTTGATCCAGCTTGGAAGAGTTAGCCGACCGACATGCTGGCCTTGACGGCACCTTCGCGGACCAGTTGGTCGGTGACCTTGTTCACCGCGCGCTCGGCGCGGGCGACGATCTCGTCGACCTCGGCGCGGGTGGCCACCAGCGGCGGCGCGAAGCCGAGGATGTCGCCCTGGGGCATGGCGCGGGCGATCAGGTTCTCGTCCAGCGCCGCCGCGGACATGCGCGGGCCGACCTTGTGCGCGGCATCGAAGTGCTTGCGCTTGGCCGGGTCGACGGAGAACTCCAGTGCGGCCAGCATGCCCACGCCGCGCACGTTGCCGACGATGGGATGATCGCCGAAGGCGGCCTGCATCTGCTGCTGCAGGTAGGCGCCGGTCTCGGCGGCGTTCCGGGTCAGCCCTTCTCGCTCGATGATCGCCAGGTTGGCCAGCGCCGCGGCGCAGCCCAGGGCGTGGCCGGAGTAGGTCCAGCCGTGGCCGATGGGGCCGTACTCGCCGGTGCCCTGCTCCAGCACGTTCCATACGCGGTCGCCGACGATCACGCCGGAGAGCGGCTGATAGGCGCTGGTCAGACCCTTGGCGACGGTGATCAGGTCGGGCTTGATGCCGTAGTGATGGCTGCCGAAGTCGGCGCCGATACGACCGAAGCCGCATACCACTTCGTCGGCGATCAACAGCACGTCGTACTTGGCCAGCACGGCCTGGATCGCTTCCCAGTAACCTTCCGGCGGCGGCACGATGCCGCCGGTGCCGAGCACAGGCTCGCCGATGAAGGCGGCCACGGTGTCGGGACCCTCGGCCAGGATCATCTCCTCCAGCTTCTTCGCGCAGTACTGGGAGAACTCGCGCTCGCTCATGGCCTCCTGCTCGGCGGCGCGGTGGTAGTAGTACGGCGCCTCGGTGTGCAGGATGCCGGCCAGCGGCAGGTCGAACTGGTCGTGGAATGCCTTGAGGCCGGTCAGCGAGCCGGTGGCCAGCCCCGAGCCGTGATAGCCGCGCTGGCGCGAGATGATCTTCTTCTTCTGCGGGCGGCCCAGCACGTTGTTGTAGTAGCGCACGATCTTGAGCTGGGTCTCGTTGGCATCACTGCCGCCGAGGCCGTAGTAGACCTTGGACATGCCGGGGCCGGCGAGCTCGATGATCTTCTCGGACAGTGCAATCTGCGGCTCGTTGGAGTGGCCCACGTACGTGTGGTAGTAGGAAAGTTCCAGCGCCTGCTGATAGATCGCCTCGGCCACCTCGGTGCGGCCGTAGCCGATGTTGACGCAGTACAGCCCGGCGAAGCCGTCGATGAACTCGCGGCCGTCCTTGTCGACGATGTGAATGCCCTTGCCGCCGGTGATCACCCGGCCCGGCGCGTCGCCGTGGGCGAAGTCGCGAAGGTGGGTGGAGGCGTGGAAGGTGACCTTGCGGTCGCGCTCGATCAGATCGCGGTGCTGCTGGCTCATGGTGCTCTCTCTTCTCTATCAGGTCCCCGCCGCAGCGGGGAGATGTTCAATTCGTTTGTATTGCTCAAGGTTGGGCTGCCGAGCCGGGAGCTCTGCGAGCAAAGGCCTGGCTAGGCGAAGCGCTGCCGGGAAAGCGGAGTGGACTTTTGTCCATGAGCATTTCACGGTAGCGGTTCAACAACGCTAGGCCGAAGCGCAGCTAGCTCCCCGATACAGACCCCAAGGCCCCCAGGCAGTAATACTTCGTCTCGAGATACTCGTCGATCCCGGTGATGCCGCCCTCGCGGCCCAGCCCCGACTGCTTCACGCCGCCGAAGGGCACGGGCGGGCCGGTCATCTTCACCGAGTTGACGCTGACCATGCCGTACTCCAGCGCCCGCAGCAGCTTCCAGATGCGGCGGATGTCGTGGGTATAGACGTAGGCCGCCAGGCCGTACTCGGTGTCGTTGGCCATCCCGATCACCTCATCGTCGTCGCGATAGGCGGTCACGCCGGCCACCGGGGCGAAGTTCTCCTCGCGCCACACCTTCATCTCGGGCGTCACGCCGGTGAGCAGCGTGGGCATGAAGAAGTTCTCGCCCGGCGCCCGGGTCTGGTCGCCAGCCACCAGCGTGGCCCCGCGGGAGATGGCGTCGTCGACGATGGCCGAGGCCTTGTCCACCGCCTGGCGGTGGATCAGCGGCCCCAGGTCGACCTCACTCTCCATGCCGTTGCCCACGGTCAATGCCGCCATGCGCTCGGCGAAGTGCGCGACGAACTCGTCATGGATCGACTCGTGCACCAGGATGCGGTTGGCCGCCAGGCAGTCCTGGCCCGCGGTCTGGAACTTGGCCGCCACCGCGGCGAAGGCCGCCTCCTTGGGGTCCATGTCCGGGCCGACGATGAACGGTGCGTTGCCGCCCAGCTCCAGCGAGACGCGCTTCACCGTCTGCGCGCTCTGTTCCAGCAGCAGCCGCCCGACGCGAGTGGAACCGGTGAAGGATAGCGCCTTGACGCGCTCCTCGGCACACAGAATCTTCGACACCTCCGCGGGCTCGCCCAGCACCACATTGAAGACCCCGGCGGGGATGCCGGCGCGCTCGGCCAGCTCGGCCAGTGCCAGCGCCGAGAACGGCGTCTCGCCGGCCGGCTTGACGATCACCGGACAACCGGCGGCCATGGCGGCGGCGGCCTTGCGGGTGATCATCGCCAGCGGGAAGTTCCACGGTGTGATCAGCGCGGCGATGCCCACCGGCTCCTTGATCGTGCCCAGCGTGGCGTTGGGAATGTGGCTGGGGATGGTCTCGCCGAAGGTACGCTTGCCCTCCTCGGCGAACCAGCGCACGAAGCTGGCGCCGTATTCGACTTCACCGCGTGCGTCGGGCAGCGGCTTGCCCTGCTCCAGGGTCATGAGGGTGGCCAGGTCCTCGCGGTTGGCCTGCAGCAGATCGTGCCAGGCCAACAGGCGCTCGCAGCGCTCGTCGGCACGCAATGCACGCCATTGGGCGAAAGCCGCATCGGCAGCGTCCACGGCCTCGCGGATCTGGTGGGCGTCGAGCCAGGGAATGTAACCGATGGCCTCGCCCGTGGCCGGATCGTAGACCGTCTCTTCCCGGCCGCTGTCGCCGTGGGTCCACTTGCCGTTCACGTAGGCGTGCTGACGGAACAGGCGCGGATCGTCGAGTTGCGCGGACAGCGTATTGGACAGTTTCATGGGCACCTCCCCTGACACCGGCCCGTGCTGGCGGGACCAATGATGGCAAAAACAGACGAACAGCCAGCGGCTGCTCAATGCCCATAGCGTATAGGGGAAAGGCGATCAGGACTTTTCGTTAGCCGGCAAGGCGAATGCGCTTTTTTTTGTCCTCCGTGAGGAAGTTGCGTTTTTTTCTGTCGCGCCTCCCCCGGGTTTCAGGAGGAAAAGTCATCCCTGGAGAAGCCATGAGCGGGGCTTTTCACCGTCTTGGTGACGATATAGGTGAAATAACGCTCGATGCCGGCCTCCGAAGCGAGCCATTCATCGATCAATCGCTGATAGGCATCGACGGAGTCGGCCTCCACCTTCATCAGGTAATCGACGCCGCCGCCCACCGCCACACATTCGGTAACCTCGGGTCTCTCGCGGACCAGCGACTCGAAGCGGGCAAAGCTCTCGGCATTGTGCTGCTTGAGCTCGATCTGAACCCATACCGGCGTACGCTTCACCAACGCATTGGGATTGATGCGGGCGCTGTAGCCCTGGATGATGCCGGCCCTCTCCAGTCGCCGCACGCGCTCCCAGCAAGGGCTGACCGAGAGATTGATCGCCTCGGCCAGCTTCGACTTGGTGATGCGCCCGTCGCGGGACAGGATCTCGAGAATCTTCAGGTCATAGCGATCGAGCTTCATTTTTCTCTCTTGTGGGTGGCACAACGGCTGCGGTCAGCCGAGTGAGTCGACGACTTCGGCGATGACGGCAATGGTATCGCCCATATGGACCTGTGCGGGGAAGCGGCGCGCCGCCAGCACACCGCTGCGCTCGGCGCGATACTCTACCGGTGGGGTACCGCTACGGGTCATGTCGTAGATCCGAGCGATCACCTCGCCCTTCTCCACCACGTCGCCAAGGGCCAGGGTCAGCTCGAGAAGGCCACTGTGTTCGCTCTGCACGTAACAGCTGGCGTCGGGCATGTCGAGGTAAACCTGGGGCTCGGCGGGCATTTCCACCTCGCCGTCGAGCAGTCCGAAGTGGATCAGGAAGTTGCGCACGCCACGCTCGGTGACGGCGAGACTCTCGGGTGTCGAAGTGCCGCCGCCGCCGAGCTCGGTGGCCACGAAAACCTTGCCCTGGCTTTCGACCACGGTGTCGAACAGCGCCGCGGCGTCGAGCTCGAACATCATCATGGCATAAGGAGCACCGAAGGCCTTGGCACCCTCGAGCGCCTGACGCTGCTGCTCGGGATTCTCGAGGACATGGGAGGCGCCGAAGGGAATGATGTCCAGCGTGCGCCCCCCCGAATGCAAGTCGAGCACCATGTCGCACATCGGCACCAGCACTCGGGTGAAGTAGTCGGCGATCTTCTGGGTGACGTTGCCGTCGGGGTCGCCTGGAAAGCTGCGGTTGAGATTGCCGCCATCCATCGGCGAGGTCCGTGTCCCGGCCATGGCCGCCGGGGCGTTCATCATGGGCACGATGATCACTCGACCGTGGACATCCTCCGCCCGCAGGGAGCTGGTGAGCTTCATCAGGGCGGTGATGCCTTCGTATTCATCGCCGTGATTGCCACCGGTAAGCAGCGCCGTGGGCCCCTCGCCATTCTTGATCACGGTGATCGGGATCATCACCGCCCCCCAGGCCGACTCGTCGGTGGAGATCGGCAGCTTGAGGAAGCCATGCTGGACGCCAACGGCGTCGAAATCGACGGTGGCGCTAATCGGGCTGGGTCGCTTGCTCATCTTGGGCTCTCCTTATTTCACGAATAGCTGGCGGGGGAAATTGGCCAGCGCCTCGCAGCCGGTCTCGGTAATCAGAATGCTTTCGGTGATCTCGAGTCCCCAGTCGTCCTGCCACAGGCCCGGCATGAAGTGGAAGGTCATGCCCGGCTCCAGTATGGTCTCGTCGGAGGGACGCAGGCTCATGGTGCGCTCGCCCCAGTCCGGCGGATAGCTGATGCCGATGGGGTAGCCGCAGCGAGCGCCGCCGCGGTCGAAGCCGTACTTGTCCATGGCCGCGCCCAACGCCATGGCGATATCGGCAGTGCGATTGCCCGGCTTGGCCACGGCAAGGCCGTTCTCGATTCCTTCAAGCAGCGCCGATTCGGCACGCACGAAGTCCTGGGGCGGACGCCCGAGGTAGACGGTGCGCGACAGCGGCGCGTGGTAGCGCTTGAACACGCCGGCGATCTCGAAGAAGGTGCCCTCGCCCTCGCGGAACGGCGTGTCGTCCCAGGTCAGGTGCGGGGCCGCCGCATCCTTGCCGGTGGGCAGCATCGGTACGATGGCGGGGTAGTCGCCTCCATACATGTTGCCATGCTCGTCCACGCAGCCCTCGATGCCGACGCGATAGATTTCCGAGACCAGCTTGCTCTTGGGCAGGCCCGGCTCGATCATTTCGAGAATCCGTGAATGCATGCCCTCGACGATCTTGCCGGCAACCCGCATGTAGGCGATTTCCTGGGGCGACTTGATGGCGCGGCACCAGTTGACCAGCGAATTGGCATCCATGAAACGGGCGTGCGGCAACTCACGCAGCAAGCTTTGATAGGCCTTGGCCGAGAAATAGTAGTTATCCATCTCCAGCCCTACGACACCCTGATGCCAGCCGCGGTCGGGCATGATCGACTGGGCCAGGTAATCCATGGGATGCATGTCGGGGTTCTGGACGTAGTAATCGGGGTAATAGGTGATGTTGTCGGGGTCGATCCAACAGGTGCGCAGCGCCCCGTTGGCATCCATGCGCCGTCCGTACCATACCGGTTCGCCCTCCAGGCCCACCAGTACGCACTGATGCACATAAAACGACCAGCCGTCGTAGCCGGTCAACCAGGCCATGTTGGACGGATCGCTGATGACCAGCACGTCGATACCGCGGCTGGCCATCTCGGCGCGGACCTTCCATAGCCGGCTTGCATATTCTTCACGAGTGAAGGGCAGGGATACCTGTGTCATTGGCCACTCGCCATCGCATCACCAATAACCGGCCGTCTCCAGGGGAGAGGGCCGGGCCGGGGTGGCGGACATTGGCGCGGGCGAAGCATCGGGTCGCCCGAAATCGTCATGACTCATATTGACCAAAAACATGACAATTTCTCGTCAATGCCGCTAAGCTGATAGTAGCACCCCCCCTTGGTTGGCGGTCAAAGGCTTTATTGAATCATGACAATTGATCTGACCCCGTACCTGTCGGATACCGGTCCCAAATATCTGTCGATTGCGCGCGCCCTGTCGGAAGCGGTGCGTCAGGGCGAGTTGATTCCCGGCACTCGCCTGCCTCCCCATCGGCAGTTGGCCGAGAGTCTGGGCGTCAGCGTGCAGACCGTCTCGCGCGCTTACGCCCAGGCCGAGAAGATGGGTCTGGTCCAGGCGCGGGTGGGCAGCGGCACGTGGATCAATGCGCTCGATGACGCCCGGGAGTCAGCCTATCTCCGCGGCCAGGAGGTGCGTCACGAAACACCGCTGATCGACCTGTCGATCGCTCACCCGGTATGCCCACCCGGCCATCACTTGCGCTTTCGCCAGGCACTGACGGAGCTTGCCGAACAGGCCAGTCCGGAAGTGATCACTGCCTGCCGCCCCATTGCCGGTTTGCTGCACCAACGCGAGCGGGCCAGTGTCTGGTTGCAAACACGCCTCCACGTGCCCGGGGAGCTGGATGACCGGATTCTCTGCAACGGCGCCGCCCACGCCCTGATGCTGGCGATATCCAGCGTCGTGCAGCATGGCGACCTGGTGCTGACCGAAGCCCTGACCGACCATGGGTTGATCGCGCTTTCGCGCACGCTGGGCTTCCAACTGCGCGGGGTCGCAATCGACGCCGAGGGTCTCATACCCGAGGCTCTCGAGCTGGCCTGCCAGCGTTTCAAGCCACGCGCGCTCTATCTCACCCCGACTCAGCTCAACCCCACCGGGGCGACCATGAGCGAGACGCGTCGGGATGCCGTGGCAGAGGTGCTGGCCCGTCACCGGGTCTGGCTGATCGAGGACGACGTGCATGCGCTCCTGGAGGCGCCGGGCTTCACGCCGGTCGCGGCACGCATCCCGCAGCTCAGTTTCCACGTCACCAGCCTGACCAAGGTGACCGTGCCGGGACTTCGCGCTGGCTACCTCACCGTGCCGCGCGGCCAGCTACACCATGTGCTGCCGCGCATGCGCGCAACGACCTGGATGGCCACGCCGTTGATCTTCGAGATCGCCGACCGTTGGCTCGCCGACGGCACCGTCGAGGCCATGGCCGCCGAGCAACGCGACCTGCTTGGCGAACGCCAGCGGCTCGCCACTCGGTTGCTCGGACATCATACGCTCGAATCGCGGCCCACCAGCCTGCATGCTTGGGTGACCCTACCCGATGCCTGGCGTGCCGAAGAACTGCAGCAACAGGCCGAACAGGAGGGCCTGGCCATCACCACCGCGGTGCCCTTCATGGTAGAGCAGACCCCGCCGCCGCGGCGCATCCGGTTGAGCCTGGGCGCCGAGCAGGACATTGAACGTCTGGAGGAAGGCCTCAAGCGGCTGGCCGTGCTGCTCGACGAAGCCCCACCGCCCATGATGCAAATCGTGTACTGAGAGGTAAGGACCTGCTATGCGCATACTGCTGCACATCGACGACGTCGAGACTTGGCGCGACGCCTTGGCCAAACGTCTGCCCGACGCCGAGATCGTCACTGCCGACGACCCCGCCGACAAACGCCGGGACGCCGACTACCTGGCGGTGTGGAAACCGCCCGAGGCACTGCTGCGCGAGCAGCACCGAGCCAAGGGCATCGTCAACCTGGGGGCCGGCGTCGACGCGCTGCTGAGCAATCCCGGCCGTCCTGAAGGCGTGCCCATCGTCAAGCTTCGCGACGCCGGCATGGCCGAGTTGATCGGCGACTACGTGCGCTACGGTATTCTGCACTTCCAGCGCGACTTCGACCGCTATCGGCATCAGCAGGCACGCCGCGAATGGCGCGAACATGCGGTGGACGCCAAGCAAGCTTGGCCGGTAGGCGTTCTCGGGCTCGGCGCCATCGGCGCCAAGGTGGCCGCCATGATCGCCGCCGACGGTTTCCCGGTGCACGGCTGGAGTCGCTCGCCCAAGCGCCTCGACGGTATCGTTTGTCACCACGGCGACGCGGGATTGAATGAGCTGCTTGGCCAGGCACGCACCCTGGTGCTGTTACTGCCGGGAACTGGCTCCACCCGTCATATCGTCAATGCCGAGAGGCTCGCTGCACTGCCCGCCGGCGCGACCCTGATCAACCCCGGACGCGGCTCATTGATCGACGAGGACGCCCTGCTCGTGGCACTGGGCGAAGGAGAAAAGGAAGGCAGGCTGCGCGGCGCCCTGCTCGATGCCTTCCCCGATGAGCCGCTACCCGAGGACAGCCCGCTGTGGCGGCATCCGCGCGTGTGGATCACGCCGCATATGGCCGGTCCCACGCCGCTGGAGGAAGCGGCGGACCAGGCCGCCGAAGCGATTCGCGCCTTCGAGGCCGGCGGCGAGGTGGAGACCGTCGACCCCGAGGCGGGCTATTGAGGCAAGTGCATGCCGCCGCGCTGCGGCGACATGCGACGTTCAGGCCAGTTCGGCCGGTCGCGGATCGGACTCGAGCGCAGTCGGTCGAACCGCAGTCGCCATCCCATGCACCAACCGCTGCTGTTGCGCTTCGATGCGAAACCACATGACCTCCTGAACCAACATCGCCACCTGGCTGCGCAGGGTTTCCGCTTCACCGGCCGCCTGTTCGACCAAGGCTGCGTTCTGCTGTGTCACCCGGTCCATCTGGCCGACCGCGGTATTGACCTGTTCGATGCCGATGCGTTGTTCTCCCGACGCCGAGGCGATCTCCTCCATCAGGTCGGTCACCCGTGTCACGGCTCCGACGACCTCCCGGATGGTACTGCCCGTCTTCTCGACGAGCTCCGCGCCCTGGCCGACCTGCTGATGCGAGGATTCGATCAGGGCTCGAATCTCGCGTGAAGCGTCGGCGCTACGGCTGGCGAGGGTGCGCACTTCGCCAGCCACTACCGCGAATCCACGGCCTTGTTCGCCCGCCCGGGCGGCTTCCACCGAGGCATTGAGGGCAAGGATGCTGGTTTGGAAGGCGATCGAATCGATCACTTCGATGATGTCCTTCATCCGCCCCGCGCTCTGCGCGATGCCCTGCATCGTAGTGACGACATCGGCCATCATCTCGCCGCCCTGATGTGCCGTCTCCCGAGCCTCGAAAGCCAGTTGGCTGGCCACTTGCGCGTTTACGGCATTCTGACCTACCGTTTGCGTCAGCTCTTCCATGCTGGAGGCGGTCTCCTCGATCGACGCGGCTTGCTGCTCCGTACGAGCGGAGAGGTCCTGATTGCCGATCACGATCTGATCGACGCCTTCATTGATCCTCGCGGTGCCGCGGCGAATGTTCTCGAGCGACGCCACCAAACGCAGGCGCATGCTCTCGATACCCGCCAGCAAGCTGGTGTCGTCGCCGGCCTCGAGCCTCAAAGGCTGGGTCAGGTCGCCGCCCGCGATACGCCGCACCACTTCCTGGGCATGATGGGGGTCGCCACCGAGACTCTTGAGCACGTCTCGAATGATCCAGCCCATGGCGAGCGTCAGGAGAATGCCGATTCCCAGCAGCAGCACTCCCAGTTCGATCAAGCTTTCCCAGAAAGCGGCATGGATGTCGTCCATGTAGACGCCTGCGGCCAAGTCCCAGTTCCAGCCGGGAACGCGCTGTACGTAGCTCAGCTTCGGCACTTGCTCCGAGCCGGCCTGGCTGCGCTGGGATAGGTAGGCGACGAAGCCGCCCGTACGCGGGTTACGGTCCGCCGTGGCCTTCAGTTCCTGATAGAGGTAGAGCCCACTCATGTCCTGGAAGTCGCGCATGGAATCGCCCAGCGCCCTTCGGGGATGCGCCACGATCCGAATGTCACTGTCGAAGGCAAAGAGGTAGCCATCTTCACCGAAACTGAGATTGGCCAGACTCTCGATGGCTCTCGCCTGGGCCTCCTGGCGCGTCAATTCGCCCTGCTCCGCGCGTACGGCAAGGCTCGCCACCATGTCGCGTGCGCTGCCCACGAAATGCTCCAGACTGGCGATCCGTTCCTGCATCAGCCCGGCCCGTTTGTCGTAGGCCGTCCACCCCACCAACACCAGCATGCCTACCCACATCAGCCCCAGTGTCGCCCACAGCTTGGTGCTCGTTGCCCAGTTGCGCATCTTTCACTGCATCCTTGAGTTCGTCAAAGAGAGGTTGGTGTCATACGGAGGGCCGAAAGCACGCGCGTGCTTTCGGCTGTATCGTTGGCGGACGCTTTCGCCCGCTTTACGTTATGAAGCCCTCATGGGATCGGCACGCAGGGCGCATGCCGGCTGCGGCAGTCGCTTGGTCTCGCGATAGTCGAGCGCCGCGACGTCCGCCACTTCGACCCGCTCGCGCCAAGGCCTCGCTGACGCGAAAGCGTTCGATCAGCCTGGACATTTCCCCGGCCTGGTCGTCGAGCGAACGGCTCGCGGTCGCCACCTGCTCCACCAGCGCCGCGTTCTGCTGGGTGGTGGTTTCCAACTGACTCATGGCGTGGTTGATCTGCTCGATGCCCGCCGACTGCTCGCCGCTGGCCGACGAGATCTCCGCCACCAGGTCGGCCACCTGACGCACACCGCGGGAAATCGCCGTAAGCGCCTCCGAGGTCTGTCCCACCAGTTGGTTACCGGCTTCCACTCGCCGGGTGGTATTGCCGATCAATTGGCGAATGCGCTCAGCCTCTTCGGCGCTACGGCTGGCCAGCTTGCGCACCTCGCCAGCGACCACGGCGAAGCCGCGGCCATGCTCGCCGGCTCGCGCCGCCTCCACCGAGGCGTTGAGGGCCAACAGGTTGGTCTGGAAGGCGATGCCGTCGATGGCCTCGACGATGGCGGTGACCTGGCGGTTGGCCTCGAAGATCTGCTGCATCGCCTCGCGCGCCTCCTCGGCGACCCGACTGGCCTGCTCGGCCTGGGTAACGGCCTGCTCACTCATCGCGCTGGCCTGGTGCGCATTGTCGGCTGACTGACGCACAGTGGAGGTCATTTGCTCCATGCTCGTGGCCGTTTCCACCAGCGAGGCGGATTGCTCCTCGGTACGGCTCGCCAGGTCCTCGTTGCCCTGGGCGATCTCACCGCTGGCCAGATCTACGCCTCGCGCCCCCTGCTGGATGCTGGCCACCAGGGACTCCATGTCCGCGGTCGATTGGTTGAAA
Source organism: Billgrantia pellis (assembly GCF_008297955.1). Taxonomy (GTDB): domain Bacteria; phylum Pseudomonadota; class Gammaproteobacteria; order Pseudomonadales; family Halomonadaceae; genus Halomonas; species Halomonas pellis. The sequence continues at coordinate 317,823 of NZ_VTPY01000003.1, forward strand.
GCGGAGTAGAGCTGGGACAGTTCATCGCTTCCCGGTACGTCCAGCCGATGCGTGAGATTGCCACCCCGCTGGGTGATCTCCTTCAAAGCGCGGCGCAGCGGTACCACAATGCTGCGCACCAGCACAGCGGAAAGGAAAACCGCCACCGCAATGACCAAACCTGCCAATCCGGCGAACAACCAAAGTTCCAGGCGTGCTTCGCCGGCCAGGGCACTCGCTTGCGCTTGCACATGGTCGGCCAAGGCGAGTTCAACGCCGTGCAACCGCTCGAGCTTGCCGGTCTGGGCTTCGAACCAACGCTCGGCGCTAATGCCGTAGCCGCCACCGATGCCTTGGCGCATCGCGATCTGGCGCATCATGAACAGGCGGCTATGCGTTTCGTGCTCGGACGTAGCCGCAAGGTAGCGCGAAGCGAATTCCGTATCGGCGAGGACCGTGAAGCTTTCCTCGAATGCCTCCTCCTCGCCCAGTAGCCTCAAAAAGCGGTAATAGTCATCCGGCGACATACGGTTGGCGCCAAAGGCGCTGGCCAGTATCGCGCGCTCGATTCCGGCGGCCTCCTTGATTTCCAGCAGGGCGTAATAGGCTCCCAGGCTACGGGCCAGCTCACCGGCGTTGGCGAGCGCATTCAACCGTCCCACGATCTCGGCCAGACGCGAGTTGATGCCGGTGTAATACTCCAGCGCGTCCAGGTTTTCGATCGCCAGGGCATCGATCCCGCGCCGCATGATGGCAATGTCCGCCAACATCGCTTCGACTTCCTCCAGTCGCTGGCCGATGTCGGGATCGCCGCTGGCGTCGATCCCCTGCCAGGCCGTACGGTAGCTTGCCAGCTGCCTGTCGACCTGATCGCGCTGGGCGGCGAGATGATTGCCGAAGGTATCACCTCGACTCCCGAGGAAGCCGACCGAGAGGCCGCGCTCGACCTGGATGTCATGCATCAAGCCACCCAACCGTGCCGACAGCTCGGTGAAGCGAACAACCTGGAGCATGTCGCTTGACTGCTGCTGGCGCTCCAGGATGCCGACGCCGGCCAGCCAGACGATGATGCAAAGGGGGAGTGCCAGCGCCAGCAGGAACTTGCGTGACACCGGAATGCGGTGAAGAAGGTTTTGCATGATAGGACCCCTGCCGAGCTCAGTGATATCGTTGATCGGGACGTGGCTGGCGTAGCATGCCGTTGTTGTTGTGATATCCGTCGGCCTTGATACGAATGCGCTGTATGGCATCGCACGCCCCTTCATCGGCCATGCGCACCAAAGCTTAAGCTCATTCCTTCACCTTTCGTCTCGGTCATTGACTGACGTCACGCTATCGCCCGAAATCTGTACCAGGTCAGCGTCTCCGGGTGGCATGGCATGAGTGAGCCGTCTGTGTTTCCGCCAACCGTGAAATAACCGTGCACCATGGAACCCCTTCGTCCATCGCGGTTCACAGGTACTGTTGCCTCTCAGCCAAGCGGTGCCCCACCATGATCCGCCTCCCACGAACGCTAGGCCGCCTTCTCCTCCTGCTGCTGGCCGTCATGCCCGGCCTTGCGCTGGCCGAACGTACGCCGGCGATGCCGGAACTGACGCCCTTCAGCGCCAGTTATCGACTCGAGGTAAAGGGATGGCCCAATGCCACTATCGACCATCGCTTGAGTCGCGAAGGGGGCCATTGGCAGAGTCGCATGCAGGCCGCCATTGCCGTGGCGCGCGGTAACGAACGCAGCCGCTTCATCGTCACCTCGAAGGGTATCCGCTCGGTGAGCTACGCCAGCGGCTACTCGCTGCTGGGCGTCGGCGGCCGCTACCGACTGGGCGAAGGCGACCTTGCCCATCACGTCGACCGTCAAGCCGCCTTGATCGAACTCTCCCGGCGCGCTCTCGCAGGCGGCTGCGAGGACGATGCCTGTCGGCTCTCTTACCAGGACCATCGCGGTCGCGAGGAGACTCGCGATTTCCGTGTGCTGGCACGTGAGACGCTGCGTCTGCCCTCGGGCGAGTTCGAGGCGCTCAAGGTCGAGGTGAAAGATCCCGAGAGCCCCGACAGCACGCTGCTCTTTCATTTTCACCCGGCGCTGCCCGGCCTGCTGCTGGCGGTGGATTACCACAGCGACGGCGAACGCAAGAGCCGACTCTTTCTCACCGCGCTGGATGCGCCCGAACGTTGACATCGCCTTGCTGACCTTCTCCTCGGAACTTCGCCGAAAAGCCTGATACAGTTGGCGGCTTTCGCCGCCATGGGCGGCCTCGTTGAAGGGAATCGCGATGCTATCCGGGCTGTTGATCGTTTTGCTACCGCTGCTGCTGGGTTATCTGGTCCCCCTGCGCCATGCCGGAGCGCTCGCATGGGTCAACCGTGGCGTCAATGCCTCGGTCTACGTCATCCTGCTGCTGATGGGTGTCGGATTGGCGGGCCTGAACGACTTGCTCCTGGAGCTGTCGCGCATGGGTGGGCAGGCCCTCCTGCTGGTCGCGGTCATTACCACCTGCAACCTGGCGGCACTGTGGTGGCTGTCGCGCCGACTCGCTCTTCGCCTGCTCACGTCGCCGGTGGTCGGGGGCGCACCGACCACCAAGCTGGCCGCCCTGCTCGGCTCCTTATCGCTGGTGGCCGCGGTAGGCGGCGGCGTGTTGCTCGGACTCATACTCGGCTGGCTGATCGGCGACAGTGTCTTCGTTCACGCCGAGCGACTCGCCGAATGGGTGCTCTACGCCCTGCTGGCATTGATCGGTTGTCAGTTGCGCAATTCAGGCATGCCGCTGCGCCAGATCCTGCTCAATCGTCACGGTCTGGCGATTGCCGCTACCCTGGCGGTAAGTTCGCTGCTCGGCGGACTGTTGGCGGCGCCGTTGCTTGCGCTGCGTTGGAACGAGGGTTTGGCGTTGGCGTCCGGCTTCGGCTGGTATTCGCTCTCGGCGATCCTCGTCGGCGATCGCCTCGGCCCGCTGCTCGGCGGCGTGGCCTTCTTTAACGACCTGACCCGTGAGCTGCTGGCCTTCGTTCTGATTCCTTTGACCATTCGCCGCCATGCTCCGCTGGCTATCGGCTACGGCGGCGCCACGTCCATGGATTTCACCTTACCGGTGATCCAGCAACACGGCGGCGTTGCCTGCGTGCCGATCGCCGTTGTCAGCGGGTTCCTGCTTTCGCTGCTGTCGCCGCCGTTGATCCTGTTCTTCCTGTCGCTGTGAATGGCGAAATCGTGTCCGTCACTCAGCGCGCCTCGCTTGCACACTGCTTGCACCTTTCCTGACCATTGACTGCATCGCGTTGGGGGATGCTGTCATGGCCCATCTGCCGTCGCGAGTCGTCCATGCCCGCCCCAGCCCCTCTACCGTTATCCTTCTCCTCACGCCGTGCCCGGCGCCAGCGGGGTCGTATCGCCGTCGGCACCCTGCTCGCCCTGCTGCTTTTGACCGTCGCGGCAGTCCTCGCCTGGTGGCTGCTCACTCAACCACCCCGCATCGAACGCCGCCCGCGCGCCGAGGTCTCGCCACCGCTGGTTGACGTCATCGACGCCCAACACCAGGCTGCCGCGCCGGAGCTGCACGGCTTCGGCCGGGTCGTTGCCGAACGCGAGGCGCGCCTCGCCAGCCGCGTGGCTGGCGAGTTGGTCGAATTCACGGCGGAAGCGCTCCCCGGTCGGATGGTCGAAGCCGGCACCCCGCTGGCCAGGCTGGATGACGCCGACCTTCGCCTCAACCTGCGCGAGGCCGAAGCCGCACTGGTGCAAGCCGAGGCCGCACTCGCCATGGAGCGCGGCGAACAGCAGCGAGCCGAGACCGAATACCGCAGCTTCGGCCGGGAACTGACCGCCGAGCGGCGTGCCCTGGTATTGCGCGAACCGCAGCTGCGTAACGCCGAGGCGGAAGTGGAGCGAGCCCGCGCTGCCCGCGACCGGGCACGCCTCGCACTCGAGCGCGCCACACTCAGTGCTCCCTGGCGAGGCATGGTGCAGGCGCGCCTGCTGGGAGCCGGCAGCGCCGTCGCCAATGGCACCGAAATTCTGCATCTGGTGGATGCGTCACGCTTCTGGGTGCGCGTCTCGCTGCCGGGAGAGGCACTGGCGTGGCTCGAGGCCGCCGACGCAGGTCGTCCCGGTAGCCCCGTGACCCTGGCCACCCGCACCTGGCCCGACGGCCAGACGCGCAGCGGCGAGGTGATCGCCATCCTGCCGGCACTGGAAGAGGAGGGCTTGCAGGCACAACTGCTGGTGGCGATCGAAGATCCCCTCGGTCTGGAGAACAACCTCCCCGCCCTGCGTCTGGGTGACGTGGTACGCCTGACGTTCGTCGCACGGCCCCGCGAGGGGCTGTTCGCCCTGCCCGCCGCCGCGCTGCGGCCCGGCGAGGAAGTCTGGCTGCTTGACGACGAGGAGCGCCTTCGCCGACGCGCGGTCGAGGTCGTCCACCGAGGCGAGACGCGCGTGCTGGTCGGCGCCGGCCTCGAGGAGGGCGAACGCGTGGTGACCTCACAGCTCGGCCAGCCGCGCGAAGGCATGCGCCTACGACCGCGCATCGCCGACCGTGAGCGCCCGGCCGGAGAATCGGGGGAGTCCCGCTCATGATGCGTCGCGGCCCCATCGCCTGGATGGTTCACCATGGCGTCGCGCCCAACCTGTTCATGCTGTTGCTGATCATCGGCGGGTTGCTGGCTTCCACCGCGATCAAGAAAGAGGTCTTCCCCGACTTCGAGCTGGAGATCGTGCACGTGGCGATCGGATACCCTGGCGCCACTCCCGAGGAAGTGGAGCGCAGTCTGCTGCTGCCCATGGAGGCGGCGCTGGCCGACGTCGACGGTATCGATGAACTCACCGCCACCGCCAACGAGGGCGCCGGGCGCGTCTCGGTGACGCTGATCGATGGCGTCGACGTGATGCGCGTCTATCAGGAGATTCAGCAGGCCATCAATGCGATCACTCAGCTACCCGCCGCCGCCGATCCCCCGCGCTTCAACCTCGCCGGGCGCGCCCGCAGCGTCATGAGTCTGCAGCTTCACGGCTGGGTCGACGAGCGCCTGCTGCACGATGTCGCCGAGGAGCTGCGCGCCGAGCTGCAGGCTTCTCCGGGTATCTCCCAGGTGGAACTTGCCGGTAACCGCGAGCGTGAGATACAGGTACTGCTCGACGAGGAGGCCATGTACCGGCACGGGCTCGATCATCGCGGGCTGGCCGCCCGCATCGCCGACGAGGCGCTCGACCTGGCCGGCGGTCGCCTGGCCACCGACGAAGGCGAATGGCTGATCCGCTACCAGGGGCGGCGCGACGAGGCCCGCGAGTTCGCCGAACTGCCGCTGATCGGCACCGCCGACGGAGGCCAGCTGCGCCTGGGCGACATCGCCCGGGTGGTCGACGGCTTCGCCGAGACCGACAGCGAGGTGCTGTACAACGGCGCTCCCGGGCTCAGCCTGGCGGTTTTCCAGACCGGCCACCAAACGCCGATCGGCATTTCCGATGCCGTCCATGCCCAGCTCGATCGGCTGCGTGCGCAACTGCCCGAGGGCATCGCTCTGGACGTGTCGCAGGACAGCTCCGAGATCTATCGCGATCGTCTCGACCTGCTGCTCAAGAATGCCTGGCTGGGCCTGGCGCTGGTACTGGTGTTGATGGCGCTGTTCCTCGAGGCGCGCCTGGCTTTCTGGGTCACGCTGGGCATCCCTACCGCCTTCCTCGGCGCCCTGCTGTTCCTGCCCTGGCTCGGCGTCTCGCTCAACATGATGTCGATGTTCGCTTTCATCATCGCGCTGGGCATCGTCGTCGACGACGCCATCATGATCGGCGAGAACATCCACAGCTACCGTGAGCAGGGACATTCGCTACGCGAAGCCGCGGTGCGTGGCGCGCGCGAGATGGCGGTACCGATCACCTTCGCGATCCTGTCCAATATCGTGGCTTTCCTGCCGCTACTGTTCCTGCCCGGCTTTCTCGGCATGATCTTCGCCGTCATCCCACTGGTTGTCGTGACGGTATTCCTGGTGTCGTGGCTGGAGGCGTTGTTCATCCTGCCGGCGCATCTGGCCCACCGTGCCGGCGGACGTGACGCTTCGCCCTGGCTCGAGCCGCTGGACCGACTGCGCCGTACCCTGCAGGAGGGCCTGGCCCACTTCACTCATCATCGCTTCGCGCCCTTCCTCGAGCGCACCCTCGACCAACGCCTGCTCACCGTCAGCCTGGCTGTCGCCGTGCTCGTCATAGCCATCGCCTGGGGCATGAGCGGACGCCTAGGCTTCTCGCTGATGCCGCGGGTCGAATCCGACCGGGTACAGGCCAGCGTGACCCTGCCGGTGGGCAGCCCCATCGCCGAGGATCGGCGCATTCGTGACCGGCTGCTGGAGAGCGCCCAAGCCTTGGTCGCGCGCAACGATGGGCCGCGCTTCACGGCCACCCATGCCCAGATCGACGGCGACCGCCTCAGCGTGCGCCTGACCCTCGCACGCGAGAGTCTCGCTGCCTGGCCGCCGTCGCGGGTGGCGCGCGCCTGGCGCGAGGAGGCTGGCGATATCGTCGGCGTTCAGGCGGTACGCTTCGAATCGGATGTAGGCGGACCCGGCGCCGGCGCCGGACTCACCCTGCGCCTGTCTCACCCCGATAGCCGCGCGCTGGAAACGGCTGCCGTGCGGCTGGCAGATGAGCTCGCCGGATTCGACGGGCTGACTGATATCGACAGCGGCCTGGCCGACGGCAAGCCCCAGCTCGAGCTGCGCCTGTCGCCGGAAGGACGAGCGCTGGGGCTGACCGGCGCCGACCTCGCCGCCCAATTGCGAGGCCCGCTGCAGGGAGCCACCGCCCTCGAGCAGTTCGTCGGGGCTCATGAAATCAGCGTAGTGGTGCGCTTGCCGAGCGACGAGCGCGACAGCCTGGGCCAGCTGCAGCAGTTACCGATTCGTACGCCCTCCGGCCTGGAGGTACCGTTGCGGCGGGTCGCCGAGATCCACCTGGGCCGCGCCGCCACCACCCTGGAACGGATCAACGGTCGGCGCCAGATCAGCGTCACCGCCGACACCGATAGCGATGCCCGGATCAACCAGGTCGTAGCGACCCTGCAAGCGGACCTCTTCCCTGCCCTGCGGGCCGCCTGGCCGGGGCTGGAGCTGACCCTGGGGGGACGCCAGCAGGAAACTGCCGACAGCGTCTCGGCCCTGACCCAGGCCACTTGGCTGACCCTGATCGCGCTCTATGCGCTGCTGGCGATTCCCTTTCGCAGCTACCTGCAGCCACTGCTGGTGTTGGCGGCGATTCCGTTCGGCATCATCGGCGCCATGGCCGGTCATGCGCTCATGGGTTATGGCCTATCGGTGATCAGTCTGATGGGCATGCTGGCGCTGTCGGGCGTGGTGATAAACGACGCCCTGGTGCTCATCGACTACGCCAACCGACGCCGACGCGAAGGGCTGGGGGCGCGCGAGGCGATCGTCGCCGCGGCGACGCGCCGCCTGCGGCCGATCATGATGACCACCCTGACTACCTTCCTCGGGCTCGCTCCCATGATCTTCGAGACCTCACGCCAGGCGCGCTTCATGATTCCCCTCGCCATCTCGCTCGGCTTCGGCCTGCTGTTTGCCACCCTGATCCTGCTGGTATTGGTACCCTGTCTCTATTTGATGCTGGAGGGTCTGCGCGAACGCCTGGGTCACCCGCCCCCGTCAACCGCCTCTCCTCAGGAGCCGATTCGATGAGGTTACGCTTCCGTCGCCCGCCCTTCTCGCACCTGGGCCTCAAGCTGTTCGTGATCATTCTGTCGGTCAACGTGGCGATCGCCGGGCTGGTGTTCCTGGCGGTATCGCGCAGCCTCGACCGCGGCTTCCTGGAGTATCTCGAGACCACCCAAGCCAGTCGCGCCGAAACCCTGGCCGAAGGCCTCGGCCAGGAGTGGGCGAGCCGCGGCGGCTGGCAGTGGCTGCGCAACTCCCCGCCGGCCTGGGAGCGGCTGGTGCGTCGGCAGCTGTGGCCCGGCGAGCGCCCACCCCACGGCATTGAGCGCCGCCTGGGCGATGCCCGTGATTTCGTGCTGCACGACGCCGAGGGCCTTCCCGTGATCGGCTTGCCGCCCGACGATCACGAGGGGGCCGCCAAGCTGAACTGGCTGCCCATCGAGCACCAGGGCCAGCGGGTCGGTACCCTCGGCTACCGGCCCCCGGAACAGTTGATGGCGCGCATGGACCGTATCTTCCTCGCCCGCCAACAGCGCAACCTGGGCATCATCGTCGCGGCCCTGGGGCTGGCATCGCTGCTGTTGGCGGGGGGGCTGGCCTGGTGGCTGGGGCGTCGCACGCGCAGCATGGCGCTGGCCACCCGTCAGCTGATCGAGGGCGACTACAGCACGCGACTGCCGGAGCGGGGTCGTGACGAACTCTCGCGCCTGGCACGTGACTTCAACAGTCTGGCCGCCACCCTGGAGGCCAGCCGAGAGGCCCGGAACCGTTGGGTGTCGGACATTGCGCATGAGCTGCGCACGCCGCTGGCCGTCCTGCGTGGCGAGATCGAAGCCATGCAGGACGGTATCCGTCCGCTCGACGAGGACAACCTGCGTTCGCTGTCGCAGGAGGTGGGCCAGCTCGAGCGGCTGGTCGCCGATCTGCGCCTGCTTTCGCAGAGCGATGCCGGTGCCCTGGAGGTCCAGCTCGCCCCGCTCGATCTCTCGTCGAGCCTGGCCTCGCGACTGAATGAAGCGAACGGTTGGCTCGCCGATTGCGGCATGGCGCTCTCCACCTCGATCGAGGGGCCGGCCTGGATCCGCGGCGATGCCCGCCGCCTGCGCCAATTATGGACCAACCTGCTCGACAACAGCTGCGCCTACACGACCTCGCCGGGCCGTCTCGATGTCAGCCTGACCCTGCGCGGGGATCGGGCGCGTGTGGTGTGGCAGGACAGCCCGCCGGGCGTACCCGACGCGGCGCTCGATCGGCTCACCGAGCGGCTCTACCGGGTCGAGGGGTCACGCAGTCGCGCCAGCGGTGGCAGCGGGCTGGGGCTTTCCATCGCCAGCGCTCTGGTCAAGTGCCACGGCGGCACCCTGCAAGCCTCGCCCTCGCGCTTGGGTGGGTTATGCTGGACGCTCGAATTTCCGGTCCTCGAGGCCGGCGAACAACGCGAATGAGGAAAGCGCCCATGCAAGAAGCCGACGCCCCGCGCGATACCCTGCTGATCATCGAGGACGAGCCCAAGATCGCCCGACTGGTGGCCGACTACCTGGAAGGCAGCGGCTTCGCCACGCAACACATCGACCATGGCGACCGAGTGTTGCCATGGCTGCTGGAACGCGCCGAGGCTGAGGCGTCCCCGGCGCTTGTGCTGCTCGACCTGATGCTGCCGGGGACCGACGGCCTGACACTGTGTCGCGAGATTCGCCAGCGCTGGCCGGCCATCGCCATTATCATGCTTACCGCTCGGGTCGAGGAGGTCGACCGCCTGTTGGGCCTGGAACTCGGGGCCGACGACTATATCTGCAAGCCCTTCAGCCCGCGCGAGGTCGTGGCCCGGGTCAAGGCCGTCCTGCGCCGCAGCCAGGCGCTTCACGACCCCGCAGCGGCCGCCACCGGCAGCCAGCTCACGCTCGACGACGAGGGCTGGCGCGCACTCGCCGATGGCCAGGATCTAGGACTCACGGCCGTCGAGTACCAGTTGCTCAAGGTGATGATGCAAGCGCCGGGACGCATCTTCTCCCGCGATCAACTGATGGATCGCATGTATCGCGATCATCGTATCGTCTCGGAGCGCACCGTCGACAGTCACGTCAAGAAACTGCGGCGCAAAATCGCCGACGCCTGGCCCGAGCGCGAGATTATCCGCTCGGTTTACGGAGTCGGCTACAAGTACCAACCTGAAGAGTGATCTTGCTTCTTTCACGTTTGGTGCAAGTTGATTGCACAGGCACCTACGACACTGCCAGCATCCCAATGCAAAGGAGTGACCGAGATGCGCCGTAACGTTACCCACAACCTGCTGGTGCCTGCCCTGCTCGCCGTGGCCATCGCGCCCCTATCGCTGGCAGCCGCCCCCGCCAAGAGCGAGGACGGTTGGCATGAGCAGCGCCATGAGCGTTTCGAGGAGCGCCGCCAGGTTCTGTTCGAGCGCGCCGGTATCGACGAGGAGACCCGCAGCGCCCTGGAGCAGGCCCACGACGAGCTTCACCAGGCCATGCGCGAGCTGCGCGAGCGGCACCGTGAGAGGATGAACGAGATTCTCGACGAGGAGCAGCGTGAAGCTCTGCGCGAGGCCAAGCGTGAGATGCGCCAGGAGCAGCATGCCGAGCATCGCGGCGAGCGCCGGAAGAATAGGCAGGATCGCCTGGCCACCCTGGTCGACAGCTGGGAACTCTCCGACGACGAGCGCGAGCGGCTGAGCGAACTGCGCGATTCCCTGTATGCCGACATGCGGGAACTGCGCGACCAGGAGTTCGATTCCCGCGCGGCGCGCCGTGAGGTGTGGCGGTCGCTGCGCGACGAACATCGTGAAGCCCTCGGCGAAGTGCTGAGCGAGGAGCAGATCGCCGCTCTCGAGGCCTTTATGCAGCCCCGCCACCACAGGGGCCACGATAAGCACCATGGCGAACGCCACCAGGGCTGATGGATCGCCAAGGCAGTAAAATGCATCGGGCCCGGCTTGTGCCGGGCCCGATGCGTTTTACTGTGACCGTGGCTGCCAGGCTCAGTTGTACAGCACTCCCGGCAGCCAGAAGACGGTACCCGGCACCAGGTAAAGGATGAACATGGCCACGAATACCAACAGCAGGAACGGCGCGATGCCGATGAAGATGTCGCCAAGCTGTATCCCCTTGGGTGCGATGCCCTTGAGATAGAAGGCTGACATCGCCATGGGCGGCGTCAGGAACGAAGTCTGGATGTTCAGCGCCACCAGCACGCCGAAGAACAGCGGATCGATGCCGAACATGTGCAATAGCGGCAGAAAGATCGGCACGAAGATAATGATGATCTCGGTCCACTCCAGCGGCCAGCCGAGCAGGAAGATCATCAGTTGCGCCAGCAACAGGAACTGCAGTGGCGTCAGCGACAGTCCGCTGATCCAGTGCTCGATAAGCGTATGTCCGTCAAGCAGCGAGAACACCGACGAGAAAATCCACGAGCCGACGAACAACCAGCACACCATGGCACTGGTACGCGCCGTCAGGAATACCGCCTCCTTGAGCCTGGCCCAGGTCATCTGCCGGTAGGCCATGGCCAGCACCATGGCGCCCAACGCGCCGATGCCCGCCGCCTCATGCGGCGTGGCCAGGCCGAAGAGGATGGCGCCAAGCACTGACATGATCAGCGCGAACAGCGGTACGAACGAGGTCAACAATCCCCAATAAACTTCCTTGGCCGGCACATTCAGCTTTTCGGGCGGCAATTTGGGCGCCACCTGCGGGTTGAACATGGCGCGGCCCATCACATAGACGATGTAGAGCCCCGCGAGCAGCAGCCCTGGAATCAGCGCGGCGGCATACAAGCGCACCACCGAAACGCCGGCCATGGCTCCGTAGAGAATCAGCATGATACTGGGCGGGATCAAGATGCCGAGACAACCGCCGGCACAGATCACACCGCTCGACAGGCGCTTGTCGTAGCCGGCGTTGAGCATTGCCGGCAATGCCAGCAGTCCCATCAGTGTGACCACCGCCCCGACGATGCCGGTCGCCGTGGCGAATAGCGCACAGGTGATCAGGCTGGCTACCGCCAGCGAGGCGGGCATGCCGCGCGCGGCCAGCTGCAGGCTGCCGAACAGCCGGTCGAGGATATTGGCCCGCTCGACCATATAGCCCATGAACAGGAACAGCGGCACGGCGATCAGCACGTCGTTGGACATGACACCGTAGGCGCGCTGGACCAGCAATGGAAAGATGATGTCGCCAATGGCGAAGTAGCCGAAGCCAATGCCCATGGCGATCAGCGTGAAGGCAATGGGGAAGCCGAGCATGATCAGGATAACCAGCATGCCCAGCATCAGGATCCCGATTTCCGGTTCGCTCATGGCTGCTTGTCTCCTGACTGGGCCTCGGCGGCCTTGATCTCCGCCTCCTTGTTGGCCGGAATGGAAATTTCCTCGACGTCGCCCAGGCGCGGCGGCCATTGGCCGTGTTTGAGACAGATGAAGCAACGGCCCACTTCGGCAATGCCCTGAATGGCCAGAAAGCTTGCGCAGGCGGGGATGACGAACTTGTAGGGCCAGATCGGGGGACCACCCGGTGTAAAGGAACTGTGCTCGTTCTGGCGGAAGGAGACACCGAAGAAATCCCAGCCGCTCCACACCAGTGCGAGAATGCCGGGATAGAAGAACAGCAGATAGAGCGCCAGCTCGATTCCCGCCTGCCAGCGCGGCGAGAAGTAGCGCGACACCACATCGGCACGCACATGGGCATTGTGGGCCAGGGCATAGGCGCCACTCATCATGAACAACGTACCGTAGAGCATGTAGCTGGTGTCGTAGGCCCAGGTCGTCGGCGCGCCCAGGGCATAACGCATGAAGACCTCGTAGCTCACCACGAAAGTCAGGACAAGGATCGCCCAGGCAAAAGCCTTGCCCACCCACGTACTGAGATGGTCGATGAAAAAGATGAAACGCATGATCACCTCTCACCACCCCCTACGTCGCCACCGGGGCGACGCAGAGCGGAAGACGAATCCGGTGACATCCTGCACCGGGACAACAGGTTGGCCGGGCCCATGAAGGGCCCGGCAACTCACAGGATGGTGGAGGTATCGGTCGGCGACTTGCCGTAGAAATGCACGTAGGCCGGCTCCTTGGGTGTGGTGTGCTCCAGGTGGTAGCCCACCACGCGCTCGCAATATTCGCGCTGATGATCGACGACCTTCTTGAAGAATTCGTCCTGGGACTCGCTCGCGATCACCGTGTCCCACGCTTCGAGCTGGGCCTGTAGCACCGAATCGGGCGTGATGTAGGTCTGCACGCCCTGTTCCTCGCGCATGGCATTGAGGTCACGCGGGTAGCGCTCCATGGCCTTCCAGTACATCTCCGATGACGCGGCTTTCGCGGCGTACTGCAGGATCGCCTGGAACTCCTCCGGTAGACTGTCGTGCTTGTTCTTGTTGAAGATAACCTCGAAGGCTTCGCAGTCCTGATGGTAGCTGCGCAGCATCCAGGTCTTGCTGACGTCGGGGAAGCCGAGCAGGCGATCCGAAGAGGGGTTGTTGAACTCGGCGCCGTCGAGCAGACCGCGGTCCATGGCCGGCACGATATCTCCGCCGCCCATGATGGTCACCGCCGCGCCGAATTCGCGCATCAGGTCGGCGGCCAGTCCCACCGTGCGATACTTGAGGCCGCGCAGATCCTCCGCGCCGGCGATCGGCTCCTTGAACCAGCCCAGCGCCTGGGTCGGCATGGGCCCTGTCTGGTAGCCCACCAGCGGTAGCTCGAGGCGCTCCAGCAGCTCGTTGTAGAGTTCCATGCCGCCGCCAGTCCAGAACCATGCGAGGAACTGGTGCGCATCCCAGCCGAAGGGGGGCGGCGTGCCGAACAACGAGAAGGCCTTGTGCTTGCCATACCAGTAGGCCGTGACCCCGTGGCCGCCATCGAGCGCGCCGGAGATCACCGCATCCTGCAACTGTAGCGCGCCCACCACGGCACCGGCCGGCAGTAGGTTCAGGCGCAGCCGCCCGCCCGACATCTCATTGACGATGCGCACGTAGTCGGAAGCGAACTCGTGAAAGATGTCCTGGTTGGGCCAAGTGCTCTGGAAGCGCAGCGTGGTGGTCTGGGCCACGGCGATGCTGGGAAAGCCCACCGCGGCTGCGGCGCCTGCACCCACGGCGGCTGCCGAGCCGGTGAGGAAGCGGCGGCGGGAAGTGCTGGAGGGCTGGCTGTCGATGGCGGTCTGGCTGTCGTTCGGGGCCGCCGGTGTCTTGTCATGAGCCATCAGATACTCCGGAATTTTATCGTTGTAGTTGCCTACTGCTGGCCGACATACCGCCGGCTGCAGTCGTCCCGAGAGCCTCCATGCCAGCGCAGTCACTGCGCATTCCTGAATTATCGTCGGTTAGATCAGGTATAGCTTGCGTAACGGTAGCTGCAAGCTCCTCTCGCCACGCTGCGTTAACGCTCAGGCCATTCTGTTAACGCAGGGTTGAAGGCGATGGAGAAAGTGCGTATTTTACTTGAACGTTCATTCAAAAATAAGAGCGCACTTCCCGCCAGGAAGTCGACAGCCTGATCCGGCACGTCTCAATGTGCCGGCGAGTGGGGCGCGAGGTGATATCTCCGCCACGAAGCGTCAGGTTGTAGTATCTGGGCAGTATCAGGCGTGCTTTCGATTGTGTGGAACAATCCACAGTGCGTCTCGGCAGGGAAACGGCGGGAAGGGTCATTCACCCTGAAAGGAGTCCGCCTACATGGCGCATCACCTACCCCCTACCGAACGACGCGACCGGCTCAATGCCGTGGTGTTCCACGGCTCGATGGCCGGCATCCTCGTCTTTCTCGTTCTCACCATGACCTTCACGGAAGCGGCCGGGGCCTTCTTCGACACCGGTCTGGCCTGGGTCAGCGAAACGTTCGGCTGGTATTACATGCTGGCCGTTGTGGCGTACCTGGTGTTCGTCGTGGCCATCGGTCTGTCGCGCTTCGGCAGCATTCGCCTCGGCCCCGACCATTCGCGACCGGAATTCTCGACACTGTCCTGGGCCTCGATGTTGTTCGCCGCCGGGATCGGTATCGACCTACTGTTCTTCAGCGTCGCCGAACCGGTGGCCCATTACCTGGCCCCGCCGGACCTGACGCCCGAAAGCCAGGAAGCCATGCGCAATGCCGTCGTTCAGACTTTCATGCACTGGGGCCTGTCCGGCTGGGGGCTCTACGTACTGATGGGCATGTCGCTGGCCTACTTCAGCTATCGCCATCGTCTACCGCTGGCCATCCGCAGCGCGCTCTATCCGCTGCTCGGCAAACGCATCCACGGTCCCATCGGCAACGCCGTTGACATCACCGCGGTGATTTCCACTGTGTTCGGCATCGCCACCAGCCTCGGCATCGGCGTGATGCAACTCAATTACGGGCTCAACTACATGTTCGACGTGCCCGAGAGTCTTTCGGTGCAGGTGATCCTGATCGTGCTGGTCGTAGTACTTGCCACCGTTTCCGTGGTCAGCGGTGTGGAGAAGGGCATTCGCCGGCTGTCCGAATTCAATATGTTGCTGGCGCTGGCGCTGTTGCTGTTCGTCCTGTTCCAGGGCCAAACCCTGAAACTGCTCGACATGGCGGTCAATAATGCCGGTGACTATCTCTCCAGCTTCGTGGCCAGAAGCTTCGATACCTACGCCTTTGCCGGCAATGCGGCCAACGAATGGAAGATGTGGTGGACCCTCTTTTTCTGGGGAGGTGGATCGCCTGGACGCCCTTCGTCGGCTTGTTCCTGGCACGCATTTCGCGCGGGCGTACCATTCGCCAGTTCGTCGCCGGCGCCCTGTTCATCCCGCTGGCCTTCATGATGGTATGGATGTCGGTGTTCGGAAACAGCGGCATCGAGCTGGTGGCCAACCAGGGCGTCGCCGAACTCGGCGAGCAAGCCCTGAACACGCCGCAGACCACCCTGTATACGCTGCTCGAATATTATCCTTGGGTCGGCATCACCGCGGCCGTGGTGACCATTCTCGGCATCGTGTTCTTCATCACCTCGGCGGATTCCGGCGCCCTGGTGCTGGCGAACTTCACCTCGATCCTATCCGACGTGAACCACGATGCACCGATCCGGCTGCGCATCTTCTGGTCGGCGGTAATCGGTCTGATTACCGTGGCCCTGCTGATGGCAGGCGGCCTGGCGGCACTGCAAAGCGCGGTGGTGATTACCGCCCTGCCCTTTTCGCTGGTGATCTTCGCCATCATGGTCGGCATGGTCAAGGCACTTCAGCTCGAGGGCAGCAAGGCCGAGGCGCGCCGTCATATCGCCGGCACCGCACCGGGTGGCGACTGGCGCGAGCGCCTCGACCGGGCTCTGGATACGTCCAACCGCGCCGGCGCCGCCGCAACCATCGAGCATGCCATTCGCCCGGCCCTGACCCAGTTCGCCCAGGAGCTGGAAAGCCGCGGCCAAGATGCCAACGTCAGCGAGGAGCTTCGCGAGGGTGAATCGCTGCCGCGCCTGACCCTGCAGGTCGACCTCGAAAACGCGGCGAGCTTCGTCTATCAGGTCTGCCCGCATCGCATGCGCACACCGAGTTTCCTGCCGGTGGATGACGATTACTACGTGCGCCTCGATGTCTACCTGGCCGAAGGCGGCCAGGAGAAGGACCTGAATGGCTTCACCCGCGGCCAGGTGATCGCCGACGTGCTCTCGGAGTACGAGCGTCACCTGCACTTCCTGGCCTTGGCCGGCCAGGGCCGCAACGTGCAGGCCATGCCGGGCGCGGTGGGCGAACCGCCGGCGGACGCCAGCCCGGCCTGATCCACGTTCACCTCCCCTTCACGGCGACACCTTCGGGTGTCGCCGTTTTTTTGCCTTGCCGCCCGATGAGGCAGCCTTGTGGCGGTGCGACAGGCAGGAGTAACGTATTGTTTCCTTTGCCCACCTTCGGAGTCACCATGTCCCGCTCCCGTTCCGTGTCTGGCTATCGGCTGCCTTTGCCCGGTAGCGCCCTGCTGGCGGCCTGGCGCCAAGGCTATGGCCTGACCGAACTCAAACGCGACCTGATGGCGGGACTGACCATCGGCATCGTCGCGGTACCGCTCTCCATGGCGCTGGCCATCGCCACCGGCGTGCCGCCCCAGCACGGCCTGTATACCGCCATCGTCGCCGGGGCCGTGATCGCACTCACCGGGGGCTCGCGCTTCAACATCTCCGGCCCCACCGCGGCCTTCGTGGTGATCCTGTTTCCCATCGTCGCCAGCCACGGCCTGGGTGGGCTTCTGCTCGCCACGCTGATGGCGGGACTGATCCTGGTGGCCTTGGGGCTGGCGCGGCTGGGCAACCTGATCCAGTTCGTCCCCTATCCGGTGGTGCTCGGCTTTACCGCCGGCATCGCCGTGGTCATTGCCCTGCTGCAGCTGCCCGATTTCCTCGGGCTCGAGCATGTCGCGCTCGGCGACAGCACGCTACACAACCTGGCCGCCATCGCCCGTGCCGTCCCCTCACTGGCTCCGGCAGAACTCGGTATCGGAATGGTGACGCTGGCCACGCTGATGCTGTGGCCGCGGCTGAAGCTACCGGTACCGGCCCCGCTGGTCGGCCTGGCAGTCGGCACGCTGGCGGCACTGGCCGTCGCGCCGCTGGGCGTGGAGATCGAGACCATCGCCTCGCGCTTCAGTTGGGCGTCTCAGGGACAGGCAGGTAGCGGCATCCCGCCCTTCGCCCCTGGGCTGGTGCTGCCCTGGCGTCTGCCCGGGGCCGACGGGTCTCCGCTCATGGTGGATTTCGACCTGATCCGTGAACTGCTCGGGCCGGCGCTGGCTATCGCCATGCTGGCGGCCATCGAGTCGCTGCTCTGCGCGGTGGTGGCCGATGGCCTGACGCGTACTCGCCACGACCCCAACGCCGAGCTGATCGGCCAGGGGCTCGGCAATATCGCGGCCCCCTTCTTCGGCGGCATCACCGCTACCGCGGCGCTTGCACGCACCGCCACCAACATTCGCAGCGGCGCCTTCTCGCCAGTGGCTGCGGTCGTCCATGCGCTGGTGGTACTGCTGGCGGTAGTGGCGCTGGCCGGCGTGCTCGCTCGGGTACCCATGGCCGCCCTCGCGGCGCTGCTGTTCGTTATCGCCTGGAACATGAGCGAGGCGCGCCATTTCGTGCATACCCTGAAGAGTGCACCGGGCAGCGACGTGGCGATCCTGGTGATCTGTTTTTTGCTCACGGTGGTATTCGACATGGTGCTGGCGGTGGCAGTGGGCCTCGGCCTCGCCGCGGCGCTGTTCATCCGCCGCATGGCCCATCTGACCCACGCTCGCCGACTCGAGCCCGGCAGCGATGAAGAGAGCCGCGACCTGCCCCGCCAGGTCGCGTTCTATGACGTCAACGGCCCGCTGTTCTTCGGCGCCGCCGAGAAAGCGGTGTCGTCGCTGCGGGTGGTGGATCCCGAGGTGAAAGTGGTGATGCTCGACATGCGCGACGTGCCGAGCCTGGATGCCACGGCGATCGTCGCCCTGCGGTCGCTGATCGAGGACCTGGCCGCACGCCAAGTGGGGCTGATCTTCGTCGGTATGCCGGCACGCATGGTTCATAAGCTCAAGCGCGCCGGCGTGAAGCGACAAACCGGCCGCCTGGCCGCCGTGTGCCACCCGGCCCGGGCCAGGCGGCTGGCCGAGCGCTGGCTGGCCGCGCCGGCCAGTTGACGCGGCACGTTACTCGCCCTGCAGCGTGGCGATAAGTCGCCGCGTGCCGCCATGGTCACGGTGCTCGCCAAGCCAGATGCCCTGCCAGGTCCCCAGCGCCAGGCGGCCATCGCGCACGGCGAGGGTAAGCTGGGTGCCGAGCAGGCTGGCGCAGACATGGGCAGGCATATCGTCCGGTCCCTCCAGGGTATGTCGGAAATAGGGCAGGTCCCCCGGGATGCGCTCGCGCAGGAAGGCGTCGAGATCGTGGCGCACGTCGGGGTCGGCGTTCTCATTGAGCGTCAGCGATGCCGAGGTATGCAGCAACTGCAGATGCAGAAGCCCCACCCGCACCTCGCGCCACTCGCTCAGCGCCGAGGCCACTTCATCGGTAATCAGGTGAAAGCCGCGCGGGCGCGGCTCGAGGCGTAGTTCCTGCTGATGCCACATGGCGTTTCCTCGTCAAGGGCGATTCTGTAGCCGATTATGAATGGCAGTGGCCGCAATCGATGCCTGGCCGGTGGCCACCGTGATCTGGCTCAAGTGGTTGGTCATGTCGCCCGCGGCATAGAGCCCTTCGATGCCTGTCTGCATGTGCGGGTTAACGACCAGGTAATCGTCCGGATTGCGCAGGGCTCCGATGTTCATCCCCAGTTCGCTGCGCACCCGGGTTCCCAGGGCACAGTAAAGTACATCGAAGGAGTGCTCGGTGCCGTTCGCCATGCTCAGGTGGATGCGATGGTCTGCATCGCTGTACATGCTGCCAACTTTTCCCTGCACGAGCGCAATGTTCTCGCGAGCCAAGCGTGCTGTCGACTGAGGGTCCAGGTAGGCGCCTGCTTCGATATCGATCAATGTCAGGTCGGCGCTGAATCGCTTTATGAAGGCAGCCTCTCCCACCCCATGAGCGTCCTTGGCGATAACGCCGATACGCGCTTGGGTAAATTCGAAACCATCGCAAATGGGACAGTAGCGGATCAGGCCTTTCTCTTTCACCTCCTGAAAACCTTCCAGTTCAGGTTCGAGATCGACGACACCGGTAGCCAGCAGTACCGTCCGTGTCCGAATGACCTCGGATTCGGTCACGACATCGAACGTGCCATCCTCCGTGCGTTCGAGACGCACTACCCGCCCTGGCGTCACGTGGCCGCCGTTGTCCTTTAGCTGCCCCCGTAGCCGCTCCAGCAGCGCGTGGCCGCTAATGCCTTCTCTGAAGCCGGGGTAGTTGCGGGTGCAGGGGATGAGCGACGCCCGGCTCTTTCCTTCGTCGACGATGCATATGTCACGCAGAAAACGCTGAAGATTGATACCGGCAGTCAAGCCGGCGGGACCTGCGCCGACGATCACGCAGTCGAACGTGACAAGCGCTTCCATGATAATCTCCTTGGATACGACGAATCCCGTGTCGTTACAGGGAGCCTAGCGGTTTCTCAGTCTCGAACCAGCTCGAGATCGAAAGCGGGAGCGAAGAGATACTCCATGGGCATGGCAGGGGGCGAGCCGCGCGGTTCGCTGCCGCGCGGCTCAGGGCTCATTGGCGTGGATCATCCGCGGGGTCGAGGTATTCGATGCCCCACGGACCGGTGCCGTGCAACTGGATGATCGTCTCTCCGTCGGCGTAGCCAAACATGGGGTCGCCAGGCGACATGATGGCATAGCCGCCGACGGGCAGGGGCTGGGTAGCCTTGCGCTCGAAACTTTCCCCATGAGCGAAGTGCAGGGTGCCTTCGAGCACCGTCACCCGCTCGTAGGCGGGATGCACATGAGGTTTGATCTCATAGCCGTCCGCAAGCCGCAGGCGGAGGGTGAAGGGCGCCTCGGCGGAGAGATCTCCTTCGATGATGGCGATCTCGGCTCCCTCGCCCATGGAACCGACTGGCCCCCAGCTGAGGTCGTCGGGCGTACCCAGCAGGTGACCGTCGCCATGGTAGGGCTCTGCCCAGAGCCCGCCAGACACAGCGAGCAATGACAGGGTCAACAGAGTGGCATTCCGTCTAGCGTGATGGCGTTGCATGGTAGGTCTCCTTCATTGTGATAGTGTTCCCGCAGCGCTCAGCGCTTGATCGCCAACAGCGAAATGCTCTTGACGCCATAGGTCGAGCAGGCAGCCTGTGCCGATTCGGTCAGGAAGCTATACTCGGAGTGCTCGCGCCAGGTTTCGATGACGAAGCCGGCCGCTTCGATAGCGGCGCGATAGGCGTCCTGCTGCTGGGCCCCCCCAATGCAGGCGGCCCACAGGGTGGCATTGCCGGTGACGCTGTCGGGCAGCGGCTTTTCGGTGACGATATCGGCCAGCGCCAAACGTCCACCGGGGCGCAGGACACGTGCCGCCTCGGCGAAGACACGGGACTTGTCGGCCGAGAGATTGATCACGCCGTTGCTGATCACCACGTCGACGCTATCGGCGGCAAAGGGCGGCGCCTCGATATAGCCGGCATGGAACGAGACCTGGGCGAAGCCAGCCTCGAGCGCCAGCCGCTCGGCCTTCTCGCGCTGGGCCGTGGTCATGTCGAGCCCCAGCACCTGTCCGCCGGGCCCCGTGGCCAGGGCTGCCAGCAGGCTGTCCATGCCGGAACCACTGCCCAGATCGAGTACCGTCTCGCCGGGACGAATGGCGGCCAGATCGAGAAAGTGGCCGACGCCGGCGAATGAGTCGATGGCGGCCGCAGGAATACGGTCAAGTGTCTGGGCGTCATAGCCCAGCCGCTCGGCAAGGGCGCGGCCCATTTCGAAATGAAACTCCCCCTGCGGCGTTTCGGCGACCTCGCGATACATCGCCTTCACGCGCGATTCGAGCTCCTTCCTGTCCACATCGCTGGAGACATGCTGTGCCGTGATGGTCATGGTCTCTCTCCTCCTCGTCTGCGCACGACGCCGGTTGGTGTCGTGTGCGCCAGGACGCAGCGCGTGGGCCAACTGTTCCCGCAAGGAACAGAAACGGGGCACGCAGCGTCCCTGCCATGCCTGACGCTTGCCCAGTGAGGGCGAGCGGACCATGCTCGGAGAGGTACCGTCATGTCGTTGGCCGGTCCGTTCCTTAGCCATTCGCGGTCACCGCCACGCGCCCGGTGCCGGGACGCCACGGGGGGCACCATGCGCTTCGACGAAGCCGCCAGCCGGCGGCAGTGGTTCGAGCACCGCCTGGCACCGATGTTGGATCGACTCTACGGCACGGCACTGCGGCTGACTCGCCACCCCGCCGACGCCGAGGATGTCGTTGCCGAGTCGGTGGCCAAAGCCTGGATGCAACTTGATCGCCTGCGCGATCCTCAGCGTTTCGAAGGCTGGATGTTTCATATCCTCACCAACACCTATATCAGCGAATGGCGAAAGCGTCGCTGCCGCCCACCGCCGTGCGGAAACGACGCCACCGAGCCCAGCGAGCTCGACAGCGACAGTTTCACGCTGTTCCAGCAGCTGCATCAGCCTTTCCTGCTGTGGTGGGGCAGCCTGGAAGAGCAGTTCTTCAATAGCCTGCTGCAGGAAGACCTGGAGCGGGCGCTGGATGCCCTGCCCGATGCCTATCGGGTAACGATTGTGCTGGTCGAGGTGCAGGGCTATACGTATGAAGAAGTCGCGAAGCTTCTTGGCGTCCCACTGGGAACCGTGCGCTCGCGATTGAGCCGGGCACGCTCACGATTGCAGAGCGCGCTATGGGAGCAGGCCAGGGAAGCAGGCATGGTGCTCGGCGAGGGAGACGGAGGAGAGCGAAGATGAGCCCGACAGCGCTCAGTTGCGAGGAGGTCATCGAGCGACTCTTCGACTACCTCGATCGGGAACTCGACCCGCAGGAGGCCGCCGATGTCGAACGGCACCTGCACCGATGCCGAGATTGCTTCACACGTGCTGAATTCGAACGGCGACTACGGGCCAGGGTGGCGGCCACCGGGACGGCGAAGGCACCGCCGTGGCTGTACCAGCGCATCCGGACCCTTCTCGACCGATTCGACGGAGCCGGTCCGATTCCACCCGCTGACTCGTGAGGAGAGCGCCTCATGGTGGCCATTCTCGGTTACTCCCGCCCGCAGATCCTAGCAGCGGTGCAGCGGATGTATACGGCCGTTGCGGATGCCCCCACCGCCTCTTTTCACTTTCCGGTTGGCGCCGAGGCCAGCCGCCGCCTGGGTTATGCTCCCGAGTGGCTGATGGAACTCCCCGCCGAGATTCGCGATGCCTTCGCCGGCGTCGGTTGCCCCTTTCGCGCCGACGCCATCCGCCGCGGCGACCGGGTGCTCGACATTGGCGCCGGAGCCGGCGGCGACGCCCTGATCGCTCGCACGTTGGCCGGCCCGCAAGGACACGTCATTGCCCTTGATCTGACGGCAGCCATGACGCGCCGACTCCAACAGGCCATCGAACGTCATGCCATTGATCGACTCACCGTGGTGCAGGGCTCAGCCGAGCAATTGCCGTTACCCAATGCCTGCATCGACAGCATTACCAGCAATGGCGCCCTCAATCTGGTGCCGGACAAGCGCCGCGCCGTGGCGGAAATGTTTCGCGTGCTCAAGCCACACGGGCGCTTACAGCTGGCCGACGTGGTGATCCATCGCCCGGTGTCGGTCGATTGCCATGAAGATCCACGCCTATGGGTCGAATGCGTGGTGGGTGCCACGGTGAAGGAGGAGTTGCTGGCATTGTTCGAGGAAGCCGGGTTCGAGGAGATCCGCGTCATCAACCGTCACGACTACTTCGCCTTGAGCCCCAGCGCCCAGACCCGCGAGATTGCCGCCGGCTTCGGCGCACACTCCGTGGAGATCGGCATGCGCCGCGGTGCCGCGCGACCTGCATGGCTTCAGCGGTGGCGCTGCCGCCTCGATCCGCAGCGCCGGCTGCGACTGTGGTATCGTCGCGGCCTGCTCGGGATGCTGGTCTTCCTGCTGGCCCTGCTGAGTTGCTACGGCATCCTGGCACTTCTCGTCCTGCTGCCGCTGCTGGGCGTTCACCTGGCCCTCGACGAGGGGCTTTGGAGCGGTGCGATTGCCACTCTGGTGCTGCTCACCCTGGCCATCGTGACCGCCGGCATGCGACGGTATCGCACTCCCTGGCCCGCCCTGGTGGGGTTTGCCGGTTCGCTATGCCTCCTCTACGCCTTGTTCGTCGATTATTCCTTGGCACTGGAGCTGAGCGGCTTTGTACTGCTGGCCGCCGCCGTGGCCTGGGACATCCGGCAGCGTCGACGACAGGACGCCAAGGTATTGGGTCTGAAGGACAAGGCGACAAAGGCATGACCTGGATCACGCCTGAACGTCGCCGGTACTGGATGGCGAGAGAGCCCTTCCCCATCCGGCCTTGTCGCGCTTGGCGACTCTCGCAGCGATAGGACGGGCGCTGCCCTCTCGAACAGAGATTGCGCAACCCGGCCCAGACCGGGCTGCGCGAGCGTCAGAAAAATCCGAGCGGGTTGGTGTCGTAGCTCACCAGCAGGTTCTTGGTCTGCTGATAATGCGCAAGCGCCACCTTGTGGGTTTCGCGGCCCACGCCGGATTTCTTGTAGCCGCCGAAGGCGGCGTGCGCCGGATACTGGTGGTAGCAGTTGGTCCACACACGACCGGCCTGGATGCCGCGTCCCATACGGAAGGCGACGTTGATGTCGCGGCTCCAGACGCCGGCGCCGAGGCCAAACTCGGTATCGTTGGCAATCGCCAGCGCCTCTTCCTCATCCTTGAAGGTGGTCACCGCCACCACCGGGCCGAAGATCTCTTCCTGGAACACACGCATCTTGTTGTGTCCTTTCAGCAGGGTCGGCTGGATGTAGTAGCCCTTGTCGTAGGCCGGATCGAAGCTTTCCTTGCCGCCGCCGGTGAGGAACTCGGCACCCTCCTCGCGGGCGATGTCCATATAGGTCATGATCTTGTCGAACTGCTCCTGGGACGCCTGGGCGCCTACCTGGACGTCGGTATCCAGCGGGTTGCCGCGCTTGATCGTCTGCACCCGTTCCATGACCTTGGCCATGAAGCCGTCGTACATGCTCTCCTGGATCAGCGCCCGGGACGGACAAGTACACACCTCGCCCTGGTTGAAGAAGGCGAGTACCAGGCCCTCCGCCGCCTTCTCGATGAACTCCGGCTCGGCGTTCATGATGTCGGCAAAGTAGATGTTGGGTGACTTGCCGCCCAATTCCACGGTGGAGGGAATGATGTTCTCGGCGGCGCACTTGAGAATATGCGATCCCACCGGTGTCGAGCCGGTGAAGGCGATCTTGGCGATACGCTTACTGGTCGCCAGCGCCTGGCCGGCTTCAGCGCCGTAGCCGTTGACCACGTTGATCACGCCCGGCGGCAGCAGGTCGCCAATCAGCTCCATCACCTTGAGGATCGATACCGGCGTCTGCTCGGCGGGCTTGAGCACCACGCAGTTGCCGGCGGCCAGTGCCGGGCCGAGCTTCCATGCCGCCATCAGGATCGGAAAATTCCATGGAATGATTTGCCCCACCACGCCCAGCGGCTCATGGAAATGATAGGAAACGGTATTGGCGTCGATATCGGCCGACGTACCCTCCTGGGCGCGGATGCAGCCGGCAAAATAGCGGAAGTGGTCGACGACCAGTGGGAGGTCGGCATTAAGCGTCTCGCGCACCGCCTTGCCGTTGTCCCAGGTCTCGGCCACGGCAAGCATCTCGAGGTTCTGCTCGATGCGGTCGGCGATCTTGAGCAGGAGGTTGCTGCGCTCGGTGGCGGACGTGCGTCCCCAGGCGGGTGCGGCGGCATGCGCGGCATCGAGCGCCTTGTCGATGTCTTCGGCAGACGAGCGGGGGATCTCGCAGAAGACTTCCCCGTTGACCGGGCTGACGTTGTCGAAATACTGCCCCTTCACCGGCGGCACGAATTCGCCACCGATGTAGTTGCCGTAGCGCTTGTCGAAGGAGACGACGGAATCGGGACTGCCCGGGTTGGCGTAGATCATGGCGTTGCTCTCCTGACGGTAGGGAGGACTCTCGGGTCCGGCGGACATCTCGCTGCGTCGTTGACCGGACCTGACGTTGAGCCTAGTGGAATCCTGCCCGTGAGCCATACTGCGTTGGCGTCATGACGACTGAGTCTTTGGTAGTATCCCGCGGAGCACTCGCCATGGCTGGGCACTCCCGCAGCGAGCGGTACCGAAAACGTTCCGTCAGAAAGCTGCTCGATGGCGAGGTTTTCTACGTGATAGCGCAACCCGACGCATCGAGAACGTCAGTTGTGCAGCCAGAGTCGGGCGGACGGAAGCAGCTCTAGCCGATAGAAACGACGAACCTCGTCTAGCGTCAGTGTGGAAACCGCCTCCACGACGCGTCGAGGTTCACGTGCCGCCAGTTCGCCCTGGGTCAGTCTGGCCCACCACCGCGCCCTTCGCTCGCCCGGCTCGCGCTGCGCGCGCGTGAGGCTCTGTATCAGCCCCTCCCGGTAGCGGGCGAAGTCCTCTCCCGAAAGGCTCAGGGGATCGTGGCCGGGAGAATTCAAAAAATCACGTATTTCCCGACGCAGCGCCGGGACCCTGAGCGAAGGCGATTGAATAAGCAGGACCAGCCCCGGGCGATCATGCAGCGGATGATAGCGGGCCAACACCGCGTAACCGAGCTGGCGTTCGACGCGCAGGCGCTGGTAGAAACGGTCGTGCAGCAACTGCGCCAGTAGCCGGTGACACGCCTGCTGGCGCGGCGAGGCATCCACTGCGGCAAAGTAGAGTGCCACCGCGCTGTCCCGCTGGGAGGCACCCAACCGATAACGATACTCGCGGCCGGCTTGCAGCGAGGTGATCGGGATGGCAGGCAGCACGACCGAAGACGGGCTCCCACCGGGAAAACGCTCGGCCAGGGCGTCATCGATACGCCGCGCTCTCTCGTGCCCAAGCGGGCCCGCCAGCAGACAATCGAAGCCTGCCGTCCGTAGGAGATCGGCCCGCCAAACCTCGAGTTGGGCGGGTGACGTCAATTCCAATACGCCCAGCAGCGCCTCTTCACTGTTGCCATGACCAAGGCATACCTCCGGCAGCGGCAGCAGGCGACGAAACGCCGGTGCCTGCCGTTGCCGGGTCCAGCGCATCCGCAATGCGTCCCGCGCCTGCTCGAAGCGGGCTGGTTCAATGCCGGCCTGGACGAGTCGATCCAGTAGCTGTGTCAGCAAGCGCTCCAGCGGCTGCGGTGGCCCATCGAGCCGGAACATGACGCTTTGCGCATCGCACGTCGTGGACAGTGACAGACCGGCCTCTCTCGCCTGCTGCAGTTCGCCGCTCATCGCCTCCTCCAGCCAGGCGAGCAGCAGCTCGGTGAGCACGGTCTCCTGCCGGGCCGGTATACGCGCCATGGCCAGTCTCAGCCAGGCAGCGGCGTTACCCGCGGATATCGCATGCGGCCGAAATCCGACCCGCCATCTCGGCGACCGGCGCAGCATCTCGAGTCCGTCTTCCTCGTCATCGCCCTCCTTGCCCTCCTTGCCCCCCTCGTCTTCGGCACCAGGTTCCTCGACGAGGAAAGGGTTGGGTGGCGGCAGGACGAACGACGTCGCCTGATACGCTTTCCGGGTGGGCCAGTCCTTGAGCGCATCGATCCGATAGCGGGTCGGGAACCAGGGGGAGACGCGATCGCCCCGGACCGAGGGAGCGCCGAGCAGTGACACGGCATTGTGCGGGACCAAGTGGGTCAGGCAGTTCGCCAGGGCACACGGTGTGATCGTCTCCTCCCGATAGGGGCCGAGCCGTGCCTGCTCGGGGGGGTAGCGATGCAGCCGGTCGGCCAATGCCTTGGCGAATTCGAGGCTGGAAGGCATCGCGGCGCGCCGGAAGCGCCGCCGCTCCATGAGCCGCTGCTCGCGGTAGCGCCACTCGGCGATGCCTTCGGTCTCGATCCGGCGCAGATAGGCGAAGAGCGCCGCGGCCGCATCCGTCCAATGGCGCATACCGACAGGCGTGAGGGCAAGCCGGATCTGGAAGAGGCCCTGCGGCGCGATATCGAGCAGCATGGAAGCGTCGATATCGCGCAACCAGCCGCGCTCCCGCAACCACATGTAGACGCCACCGGCACCGCGAAACGTCAACAACCGCGACAGGATTTCCCAAGCGGCCGAAGTCGCTCCCTTCGCCGGGGCAGGCACCGGAAAACACAGACGAAGTTCATGGCCCTCGCGGCGCTCCAGCACCAGCCGAAGCGGTAACTTGGCTGGGGATAGCAGGGGCGGCCAGGTGGGCGTGGCGCAGGCCGGCCTGACGGGAACGGCCGTGAAGCTGTCCCGTACCAGCCACTCCAAGGTATCGATGGGCAGGTCGGCCACCAGCGCCAGACGTAGATTGGCGGCGCCGTAATAGCGCTGATGGAATGCCGCCAGGGCCCGGTGCAGCGCAGCCGGGTCGCCGGCCAGGGTGTCACGGTTGCCGGCAAAGAAACGACTGGCAGGGTGCAGCGGATCGAGCACCTGCTTGATCACGCCCAGCGAGACCTGCTCCTCGTCCTCCCGTCGGGCGTGGTACTCCGCGTCGATGACCCTGCGCTCCCGCTCGATGGCCGCGGCATCCAGGCGCGGGGCGATAAGAAACTGGGCCAGACGATCCAGCGCCCCGCCCAGCCGCGCTGGAGGAATCTCAAGGAAAAAGCGAGTCTGATCGATCTCCGTAGTGGCGTTGAAGCGGCCACCATGTCCCTGTATATAGGTCGCGAAGTCGTCTTCGGCGGGATAACGATCGGAGCCCAGGAACAGCATGTGTTCGAGCAGATGTGCCAGCCCTGGGAGATCCGCCGGCTCATGACCGCTCCCTGCGCCGACGCTCACCGCGGCCGCCGCGAGACCGGCGTCGGCATCGGTGACGAGCAGCACGGAGAGACCGTTGGACAGTTTCAGCGAGCGCTGATGCCCTCCGTTGGAATAACCGCCGCTCATTGCCGACAGAATACCTGCGACTCGTGCACGCTGCGCGGGGTCAGTTGTTCGACACGACGCGGATCGGTGCTCGCCGCCTCGCGTGCGGCCTCGATCAGGCCATGATGCGGCGAGTACTCGCATACCGGATCGGTGGCGGCAGGATCGCCGGTCAACAGGTAGGCCTGACAGCGACAGCCGCCGAAATCGCGCTTCCGCTCGTCGCAGTCTCGACAGGGTGACCGCATCCAGGCGTCGCCGCGATAGCGGTTGAAAGGCTCGCTATCGTACCAGATCTCCCGCAGCCGCCGCTCGCGCACGTTGGGAAAGCTCATCGGCAACATTCTCGCACTGTGGCATGGCAGTACCGCGCCGTCCGGCGCCACGGTCATGAAGATCGCGCCCCAACCGCCCATGCACGCCTTGGGGC
Source organism: Billgrantia pellis (assembly GCF_008297955.1). Taxonomy (GTDB): domain Bacteria; phylum Pseudomonadota; class Gammaproteobacteria; order Pseudomonadales; family Halomonadaceae; genus Halomonas; species Halomonas pellis. The sequence continues at coordinate 346,321 of NZ_VTPY01000003.1, forward strand.
GTTCGGCATAGTAGTCGGGAACCACGAACAGCAAACGCATGTCGCGCCCCTTCGCCGCCAGTCGTTCGCGCCAGCGCGCGGTAGTCGCCTCGGCCACCTCGAGCTGCTCACGGCTCGGGAGCAACCCCTCGCGATTGAGCTGGGCCCAGCCGTACATCTGACAGTTGGCGAGCTCCACCGCATCGGCCCCCAGCGAATCGCAGAGGGCGATGATGGCGTCGAGATCATCGATATTGTGCCGATGCAGCACGACGTTGAGCACCATCGGGTAACCGGCAGCCTTGACCGCACGAGCCATCGCGAGCTTTTTGGCGTGCGCCTTGGGTGAGCCGGCCACCGCGGCGGCCATATCGGCGTCCCCCGCCTGCAGGCTGATCTGAATATGGTCGAGACCGGCTTCACGCAGCGCCATGATGCGCGCCTCGTCGAGGCCCAGCGCGGACGTGATCAGGTTGGTATAGAAACCGAGTCGTCGCGCTTCGCCAACCAGCGTTTCGAGATCGCGCCGCACCAATGGCTCTCCGCCAGAAAAACCGAGCTGCACCGCGCCCATGGCACGGGCTTGGCGCATGATATCGATCCATTCCCCGGTGGTCAGCTCATCGCGGTAGGCGGCGAAGTCGAGCGGATTCGAGCAGTAGGCGCATTGCAGCGGACAACGGTAAGTCAGCTCGGCGAGCAGCCACAGCGGCGCGCCGATGCCGTGTGCTTCACTGGTCTGGGAGCGGGCGATCTCAGTCATGGTGAATCCAGCCCTGTTGCGAGGCGTCGGCGAGGAAATCGCGCACGTCCTGGGCAAGTTCGCCGCTCGGGGCCTCGGGGTAGCGTCGGGTGAGTTCGTCGATCAATGCACTGACGTCGCGCTCGCCGTCGAGCAGCGACAGGATCGCGCCGGCACTGTCGTTGAGCTGCACCATACCCTCAGGATAGAGCAATACATGACGCCCCTGGGCCTCTTCCCACTGGAGACGCCAGCCCGGGCGCAGCCGGTAGACCGTACGTGAGTCAACGGGGGCGCTCATGACAGCCCCCGGTGGTAAGCACGCCGGTCGGTGACGGTGTGATAGGGCGGCCGATCGAGCTGATACGCCAGCGTCATGGCATCGAGCATCGACCACAGCACGTCTAGCTTGAACTGCAGGATCTCCAGCGCACGCTGTTGGGACGCTGCGGTGGTACAAACATCCAGCGCCAGCGTCAGGCCGTGCTCGACATCACGGCGCGCCTCGGTCAACCGCTTGCGAAAGTAGTCGTAACCCGACGCATCGATCCAGGGGTAGTGGCTGGGCCAGGTATCCAGGCGACTCTGATGGGCACGCGGCGCGAACAGTTCGGTGAGCGATGAGATCGCCGCCTCGCGCCAGTCGGCACGGCGCACGAAGTTCAAGTAGGCATCCACCGCGAAGCGCACTCCAGGCAGCACGTGCTCCTGAGACCAGAGCTCCTCGCGGGTCAGTCCGACCGCTTCCCCAAGCGCCAACCAGGCTTCGATACCGCCGGGGTCGTCACCAAAGCCGTCGTGATCAAGCAGACGCTGGATCCAGCGACGCCGGGCCGAAGCGTCGGGACAGTTGGCCAGCAACGCGGCATCTTTTTGCGGAATCATCACCTGATAGTAGAAGCGGTTGGCCACCCAGCCGCGTATCTGTGCCGGCGTGGCGCGCCCCTCGGCCATGTCGACCTGGTAGGGGTGATGAATATGGTAGTAGTCGCCCTTGGCCATCAGTGCGGCATGAAAGGCTTCACGCTCCAGGGCCTGAGGGTCGGTCGACGCCCCCGAGGGCGTCAGGGAGGATGCAAGCGATGGCATGGCGGCGTCTCCAGCGGAGGTTACAGGACAGGGAACATCGCGTTCACGGCTCGATGCGCATCCCGTCGAAAGCGACCTCGATGCGATGTTTCGCAAGCTCGGCCCGTTCGGGCGAGCCCTCGTCGAGGATCGGATTGGTATTGTTGATATGAATGAGCACCCGACGGGTCGCAGCGGGTAACGCGTCGAGTTCCTCGATCAGCCCGCCCCTGCCGGCAAGCGCCAGATGGCCCATCTCGCGGCCCGTCCTGTCGGCGATGCCCAATCTGGCCATCTCGTCATCGTGCCACAAAGTGCCATCGATCAGCACGCAGTCGGCGCGGGCGAGCCAGGCACGCAGGGCGTCGTCCGGCCGCCCCAGGCCCGGTGCATAAAACAACGCTCCGCCTTTGGCCGTATCCTCGACGAACAGGCCGATGTTGTCCCCCGGTGTGGTTGCACCGCGGCGGGGCGAGTAGGGTGGCGCATTGCTTTCCAGCGCCACTGCCGTTAGGCGCAGCCCGGGACAGCTCGGCACTTCGAAAGACGCTTGGTGGCGGCCGTCATCGATGGCGATCGGACGCCAATTCAGTCCGCCCTGCCAGTGCGCGAGCATCGGAAACAGGGGAAAGCCCCCGCTCAGGTCCGCATGCACGTTAGGCGTGCACCAGACATCCAGCGGGCACCCCTCACGCAGCGACAGCAGCCCGGTGACATGATCGATCTGGGCATCCACCAGCAGTACCTCGGCGATGCCGGTATCACGCATGCTCCGTCGGGGATGGAGTTCAGGATTGGCGGCGATCTGAGCACGAATGTCGGGCGAGGCGTTGCACAACAGCCAGCGCTCGCCATCGCTGCTGATGGCGATCGACGATTGGGTGCGGGGCGTAAGCCCTGGAGCGCCCTGCCGCACCCGACGGCAATTGGGGCAATGACAGTTCCACTGGGGGAAGCCGCCTCCGGCCGCGGCGCCGAGAATGATGACCTGCATGCCTGACCCTCTTGTCTTGATTGGCGTAGCGGGGCCGATAAGATCCCGTCGTTTCGATCAGCGGTTGGCGATATAGAGAGTCACTTCGAATCCGGGGCGAAGATCGTGGTAGGTCGGCTTGGTCCACATGGGCTCCCTCCTGGGAATCGGTTGATCGACGTTTACCCCTCACAGTTAAGCACTCGTCGGGCGGTATCGGTGCACGACTTTGGAAGGAGTTGCCTCGTTTTTTGCACCCACCGCAGCGCGATAACCGCGTGAGCCTGCTCAGTCAGTCTAGGACAACCTGGCGACCCAGCCGCTCAGCGCTTCCAGGGTGGGCAAAACGGCGGCATTCAAGGTCGCGAGCTCGGCGCCCGCCTCGTCCCGCCGTCCCTCGCGCGCCAGCACCTCTAGCCGCCGGGCGTGCTCCGTCAATTCGCATGCGCCGAGACTGCCCGACTCGCCCTTGAGTCGATGTGCCAACGCGGCCAATGCCGACATGTCATCCCGCTCCATGGCCGCCTGCAGGCGGTCGCGATAGTCGCGCAGCTGGTCGCGGTGCACCGCCACCAATCTGGCAAGCGCCGTCGGCCCCAACGAATCGCGCAGTTCGGCGAGCATGGCCTCATCCAACAGCACCGGCTCACTGCCGTCTTCCGCTACGGGGCCCGCCATGTGGACGTCGGCTTCGGGTAGCGCACGGCGCAGGGCAGCGGCGAGTTCCAGTCGGCTCAGCGGCTTAGTCAGGTAGTCGGTCATGCCTGCGGCCAGGCAGCGCTCACGCTCCGCCCCCGGCCCCCCGGCCGTCATCGCCACGACCGGCACCCTACGGCGCCAATCCTCCGCCATGCGCAGCCGGCGGGTGGTCTCCAGACCGTCCATGCCGGGCATCTGCACGTCCATGAAGAGAGCGTCGAACGTTTGCTGTTCGGTCAGCTCCAGCGCCCGCCGGCCACTGCCGACGACCGTCACGTGACAGCCGAAACGCTCCAGCATCGCCACCGCCACCTGCTGATTGACGGGGTTGTCTTCTACCAGCAGGACCTTGCCGCCCCTCGGCGGCGCCAGGATCGGCGGAGATGTCGACGGTTCCGGCTCGTGGTCGGTGGCAACCGGCTCGAGCGGCAGTTCGATCCAGAAACGACTGCCCGCTCCGGGACAGCTGTCGACGCCGATCTCGCCGTCCATGGCCTCGGTCAGCCGCCGGCTGATAGCCAACCCCAAGCCAGTGCCGCCATAGCGACGCGCGGTGGAGGCATCGGCCTGACGGAAGGGCTCGAAGAGCCGCTCCTGTTGGTCCTCGCAAACCCCCGGGCCTGTGTCGATTACCGCCAAGCCCAGCCGTCGTCGTGCGGTCAGTGCAGCTTCGACGCGCACCTCGCCGTGCTCGGTGAACTTGATGGCATTGGAGAGCAGGTTGAGCAGTACCTGACGCAGGCGCGCCGGGTCGCCCATCACCTGTTCCGGTAGCTCCGACGAGATGTCGGTAACCAGCTCGAGCCCTTTGGCCTGTGCCCGTGGAGCAAAGAGCCGGCAGGCGTCCTCGATCAGGGCCGTGAGATGCAGGGGCTGACGTTCGAGCTCGAGTTTGCCCGACTCGATCTTGGAGAAATCGAGAATGTCGTTGATTAGCTCCAGCAGACGCGATGCGCTGATATGCAGGGTATGGGCATACTCGCGCGACTGTTTGTCCAGCGGTTGGTCCAGCAACAGATCGCTCATGCCGATGACGCCGTTGAGCGGGGTGCGTATCTCGTGGCTGACGGTGGCGAGAAACTCCGATTTGGATCGACTGGCCGATTCGGCACGCTGTGCCGTGGCCTGAAGTTCGCGGCTCAGCGATTCCAGCGAGCGGCGCGCCTCGGCATTGTCGCGTGCTTCACGCACCAAGAAGATTACCACCAGCAATCCCGCCAGGCTCATGGCCAGAATCAGCGCCAGCAGTAGCGCATAGAGAGTCTGCAGGATTTCGCGATCACGCGTGGCCGCATCGGCGATGTGAGCCTTGATCTCGACGACCAGTTGCTCGGTCAACCCCCCTACCCGTTCCAGGCGATCCGAGAGTACCCAGCGTTCGCCGACTTCGAGCTGGACGATCTCGTCGAGCAGGGTATCGATATCATCCAATTGCTGAATCATCCCCGTCACCAGGCGCTCGGCGCGGGGTATCTGTGCCAGCAGTTCGGTGATATCGCCGCGACGCAGCAAGTTGACCCGGCTGTAGATCAATTCGAAGCGAAGCCGCACCGCGTCGAGCGATCGGGCATTGCCCGTCCGCCATGCCAGGTCGCTACGCAGTTGGACGATGTCACGATCGAGTTTATAGACGTGCCAGGCGGCATCCCCGCCTACGCTCTCGTGCAACCCTTCCTGCCGCCATGCCGCCAGTCCGACCACGATCAGCGCCGCGGCGAAAAACAGCAGCACGGCGACCGCCCCCAACCTGAACCTGAGCGGATAGCGCAGCACGCCTCATTGCTCCACGCGAAGGCTGCGACCGGCGTGCACATCAGGGCGCATGAATGCTTCCCACGTGCCATACCGAACGGTGACGCACGGTCTCGTTGAGCAGTTCGGGGTGAGCATCGAAGGGATAGAGCACGAATACCGGGCCGAGATCACGCACCGCGATCGGCTCCCCATCCTGCTGTATCGCCAGGATCACGTCATAACGCTCCAGATCGGAAACGGGCACCTCCGCATCGTACTCGTTGATGGCAGAGACTCGGACCTGCTCGCTCTCGATGCCGGCGGCCTCGAGCACGGCTCGAAACAACGGCCCCTCGAAGCGTCCCACTCCTTCCGTCCAGGGCGTGCTCGTCTCGATGACACGGGTGGGAAGCGACATCATCAGTTCACGATCCAGGTGCAGCTCCGTGCCCACGTTGGGATTGGCCACGTTGCCGGTCACGCGTAGCAGCACCTCTCCCTCGGGCGCTGGCAGCGATGCGGCCGATACCGAAAGCGAGGCGACACCAAGCACGGCGCAAAGGAGCGGAAAAGAAGTACGACGAAGCCACACTCGAAGCATCTTGGCCATCCACGGGAAACTGGAATGGGCCAAGAGTACGCGAAATGGAAGGAAAGGTCAGGCGGGCGAGACGAGGTGTCGCGGCAGGGCACATACCCTGCCGCAACGCACGTCAGGAGGCCATTGGCTCTATCGGTTCGCAGCGCACCAGATCCTCGTAGGCATGCCAGCTGGCATGACCGAGTATTGGCAGGATCACGGCAAGACCGATATAGAAGGTCAGGATGCCGACGACAACGCAGGCGGTCAGTATGGCGGCCCACACCAGCATGGGGCGGAAGTTGCGAGCCACCGCGCGCACGCTGGCCTCGATGCCTTCCATGAAGGTCAGGTCCTGGTCCATCAGGGTCGGTATGGCGACCACACTGATGGCGAAGGCGCCGAACGCCAGCACCGCGCCCACCATGGTGCCCACGGCAATCATGCCGAGCCCCTGAGACGTGGTCAGCAACATGGCATACAGCTCGACCGGTCCGGGTGCATCGAAGCCGAAGAACAGGGCGAAGAGCAAGGTAGCCAGACGAATCCAGGCGAGGAAGAAAATCATCAGCATCACACCCATCATCGCCAGTTGGCCGGCGTGGGATCGCCAGGAACTGAAGGCATCGCCCAGGTGCGGTACGCACTTGTTCCCCAACGCACGGCTGATGCCGTAGGAACCCACGGCCACCAACGGTCCCAGGAACATGAAACCTGCCAACAGCGGCAGCAGCCAGTGCCACAAATCGAACACGATGGCGCCAGCGGTGATGGCAAGGCTAAGGCCTACCCAGAACATGCCATAGGCGAGACTCACCGCAGTAGCATGGCGAAAATCCCCGACCCCGGCGGCGAGCCAGGCCTTGGGGCGGGACATGTCGATAGTGTTGATGTGGATCCTGACGGAGGGAGCGGAGTGCCCGGCGGTTCTTGTCGCATTCATTGTCTAACCCCGTTTGGTCGCCATGGGAAGGACGATTGAGGCGTCGTTACGGCCGGGAGGTCCGGACGACGTCTTGTTGTCTTCATCCATCCTTAATGTAGTTGACGGGGCACAAGGGCGCTGCAACGTTGTCAACGCTGTCGCTCGATCACCAACTGCGCTTCCCAAACGCGACACGCCCCGGCCAGCGCCGGGGCGTGTCGAAGGAGCCGCACCGCCAGGACGCTAACGCACGATCATCACCGATACCTTGGCGTGATGAACGACGTGCTCGGCGTTGGGACCCAGCACGTAGTCGGCGAACTTGCGTTTGTTGTGAGAGGCCATCACGATCAGGTCGACCCCGAGCTTCTTGGCCGCCTTGATGATCGCCTCCCAGGGCGAGCCATCGACAATCACCGCCTGGACCTTGACGTCCTCCGGAACATGCTCGGCAATGAAACGATGCTGCGCTTCAGATAGTGCCGCATGGGCCTTCTTCGAGAAGTCGCGTGGAAAGTAAGAGCCCACCATCGGCATGTGGTAGTCCGGCAGCACCGTCACCACATGCAGGGAAGCGTCGAAGGTCCGACACAGGGTCACCGCCGCAGGCAGTGCCTTGGCCCAGGAGCTCTCCTCGTTGAGGTCCACCGACAGCAAGATCTTGTCGTACATCTCCTCTCCCCTCCTCAGGCCGCACTGGCGGTGGACGGCTGCTGCAAGCGCCGCCGCCGCTGCAACAGCACGACCAGGCCGAACACCAGGAAGCCCGGAATCCACATCCATTCCTTCGCCCAGCGATCCACCGGCGCTAGTACCTCGACGATTTCCTGGTCGAAATCGAAACCGAGATCCGCCGCCGTTCCGCCAAACTCGATGAAATCGACAGTAGTCCGACCGTCTTCCGTCCATAGCTCCATGCCGAGTCGCTCCATGCGCTCCTCGGGCGTATCGCCACGCGGCACCGGCACCAGGACATACGTGGTCATGGGGGCACCGAACTTGTCCTCGCCAGAGATTTGCACGCGCAGCTGGCTGCCGTGGTCCACATCGGCCAGCGCCTGAGCGAACTGCTCAGGCGGCACCGACTCGTAGGGGTCGTGGATACGATCCATCCAGAAGCCGGGGCGGAACAGAGTGAAGGCCACCAGCAGCAGCAGAATCGATTCGTACCAACGATTGCGCACCAGGAAGTAACCCTGGGTACCGGCGGCAAAGATCAGCATGGCGATGGTGGCGATGACGAAGATCACCACCCCCTGCAACCAGCTCACCTCGATCAGCAGCAGGTCGGTATTGAAGATGAAGAGGAACGGCAGCGCCGCCGTGCGCAGACTGTAGTAGAACGCCTGAAAGCCGGTGCGCAGCGGGTCGCCGCCTGACACCGCTGCCGCGGCGAACGACGCCAACCCCACCGGTGGCGTCACGTCGGCCATGATGCCGAAATAGAACACGAACAGGTGAACTGCGATCAGCGGCACGATCAGGCCATTCTGCTGGCCCAACAGCACGATCACCGGTGCCATCAGGGCCGAGACCACGATGTAGTTGGCGGTGGTGGGCAGGCCCATGCCCAGGATCAGACTGAGCAGCGCGGTGAACAGCAGGATCAGCATCAGGTTGCCCATGGCCAGGACCTCGACCACGTCGGCCAGCACCAGCCCGACACCGGTTTGGGACACCGCACCCACCACGATGCCCGCAGTGGCGGTGGCAATGCCGATGCCGATCATGTTGCGTGCCCCTGCCACCAGTCCCTCCCACAGGTCGAGGCACCCCTCCTTGAGATCGGCCGCCAACCGCCCGCGACCGCGGAACACCGCGATGATGGGGCGCTGGGTGAGCATGATGCAAATCATGAACACCGTGGCCCAGAAGGCCGACAGCCCCGGCGACAGGCGCTCGACCATCAGGCACCAGACCAGCACCACCACGGGCAGGATGTAGTGCAGACCCACCATGACGGTGGGGCGGGTCTGGGGCAGCGTGACCACCTGGGAGTTCGGGTCGTCGAGTTCCAGCTCCGGGTAGTAGGAGCCGAACTTGAGCAGCCCCACGTAGAGGATGGATAGCGCCACGGCGACGACCCAGGGCGTGGCATCGCCCAACACCGGCTTAAGCCAACCCAGGCCGTAATAGACGGCGAACGAGAGCGCCATCAGCAGCAGCAAACCGGTCAGGAAACCGATCACCTTGTTGAGCAATGGCCGTGCCGGGTTGCTCGACGGCAGTCCTTTCAGGTCGGCCTTGAGCGCCTCGAGGTGCACGATGTAAATCAGCGCGATATAGGAAATCAGCGCCGGCAAGAAGGCATGCTTGATCACCTCCACGTAAGAAATGCCGACGTACTCTACCATCAGGAAGGCCGCGGCCCCCATGACCGGCGGCATGATCTGGCCGTTTACCGATGACGACACCTCCACGGCGCCGGCTTTCTCGGCTGAGAAACCGACTCGCTTCATCATGGGTATGGTAAAGGTGCCGGTAGTCACGGTATTGGCGATGGAGGAACCGGAGATCAGGCCGGTCATGCCCGAGGCGACGACGGCGGCCTTGGCCGGCCCGCCCTTGTAATGGCCGAGAAGCGAAAAGGCGACCTTGATGAAGTAGTTGCCGGCGCCGGCCTTGTCGAGCAACGCACCGAACAGCACGAACAGGAACACGAAGCTGGTGGAGACACCCAAGGCGATGCCGAACACCCCCTGGGTGGTCAACCACTGATGGTTGATGAGGCCGTACAGGCTGACTCCACGGTGGGCCAGAATGCCCGGCATGTAGGGGCCGAACAAGGTGTAGATGATGAATACCGACGCCACCACCATCAGCGGTGGTCCCAGCGCCCGGCGGGTGGCTTCGAGCAGCACCAGGATGCCAACGACCCCGACGATCACGTCCTGCAGGATCGGCGCACCCGGACGCTGCGAAAGCTCGTTATAGAAGAGGAAGATATAGAGCGCACAGAAGGCGCCGATCGACGCCAGCACCCAATCCTGCAACGGAATACGGTCGCGCGGAGAGCGCTTGAGCGCGGGATAGGCCATGAAGGCCAGGAACGTAGCGAAAGCCAGATGGATCGAGCGCGCTTCGGTGGCGTTGAATACCCCGAAGCGAAAGATGTAGGGCAACGGCGATGCGATCCAAAGCTGGAAAAGCGACCAGACGGCCGCCACACTCACCAGCAGCTTGCCAGGCGTGCCCAGCGGCTTTCGCGCTCCGCTGTCGCTCGAGGCGACCATGTCCTCGAGGTCGACCTCGGGCTGTCGCGTATTCGTTTTTTCGTCAGTCATTGCCGTCCTGCCCTACCATCACTGTTGGTTTGAGAATACGCCTGTTCATCGGGTTCGTCGCATGGTGGGTTCAAACAGATGCGCGGACCCAGAGGTCCGCGCATCCTGCAACAGAGGGGAGAGTTCCCCTTGCGATGGCTTAATCGATCCAGCCACGCTCACGGTAGTAGCGCTCGGCGCCTTCATGCAGCGGTGCGGTCAGGCCATCGGAGATCATGTCTTCCTCGTTGAGGTTCTCGAACGCCGGGTGCAGGCGCTTGAAACGATCGAAATTGTCGAACACGGCCTTGACGGTCTGGTAGACGATTTCCTCGTCGAGGTCGGCATGGGTGACGAAAGTCGCCGCGACGCCAAAGGTCTCGACATCCTCATCGTTGCCGCGATACAGGCCACCGGGAATGACCGAGCGGGTATAGTACGGATGTTCCTCGACCAGGGCATCGATCTCGTCACCGGTAACCGGAACGATACGCGCGTCGATAGTGGTGGTGGCTTCCTGGATGGAACCATTGGGGTGACCGACCACGTAGACCATGGCGTCTACGTTGTTGTCGGCCAGCGCCGCGGCCTGCTCGGCGGCATCCAGCTCGGAAGCCAGGGAGAAGGTATCGGTATCCCAGCCCATGGCCTCCATCACCACGTTCATGGTGTTGCGCTGACCGGAACCCGGGTTGCCGATATTGACGCGCTTGCCCTCGAGGTCGGTGAAGTGCTCGATGCCGGAGTCGGCGCGCGCCACGACGGTCAGCGGTTCGCCATGCATCGTGAACACGGCCCGCATGTCCTCCCAGGCACCGTCGGATTCGAAGTTGTCTTCACCATGATAGGCACGATACTGCACGTCGGACTGCACCACGCCCATGTCGAGCTCACCGCTCTTCATGCCGTTGACGTTGGCCACGGAACCGCCGGTGGACGGCGCGTTACAGCGGATGTTGTGCTCGTCGCTGCCACGGTTCACCATGCGGCAGACGGACTGTCCCACGACGTAATAGACCCCAGTCTGCCCCCCGGTACCGATGGTGATGAAGTTCTCCTGGGCCACGGCCGGCGCCGAGACCATGGCGGCACCCAGCAGGGCCCCGGAGAAGGCAGCCGCGGAAAAAGCATGGCGTTTCATGAACACACCTCTTGACGTTATTGGCTAATCTTCATTGCTGAAAGCAAGATCCCTGGTAGCCAGGCGTGCACGCTCTGGCCGGCGGTCATTACCGCTCCCCACTACTTTAGCGAAAAAAACGTCTCGATGATGGGTCTTTTTCAACTGGCTGTAGTCTAGTCGCCCACTTCGTTTAGTGTGCGTTAATGCCGTTACGGCATGGGTCATGAGCCACCGCCCCCCCATTCCCCCTCGGGTCGCGATTCAGAAAACCTGGCAATGAGCTCACGCTTGGCCCCTTCCATGTCGGCAAACCCGGCCTCAAAAAGATGGCTTTCTCCCAGGGCGGGCTCCAGATGGTTGAGCCAAGTGGCGTTTGCGTCGTACTGGCAAGGCCATACACGATAGATCGCAACGCATCGTCCTACTCAAGCCTTGCGCACCCAGCGTCCAACCAAACGCTGTAGGCGGGGTGCACCGATCAGGATGAGTGCGAAGGCCACCGGCCAGGCGATATAGAAGGCGCGCCACCAGCGCGCAAGAAAGCCGTCGTCGAGCCCGGTATTGACCCAGGTGATGACGAAGGTCATCAGCGTGACCATGTAGATCGACATGAGGGCTGCGAAGGTCAACGGCGCATAACGGGTAGGTATTGGCATAACCTCGTCCACGATCCAGAACCCATAACGTAACGGCGAATTATTGCATGACGATGGCTGTCGCTGCATCACTGCGGCAAGCGAAGCCATGGCGACGCGTTCTTGAATTAACGCTTTCTCCGCGACCAGACTGAAACCACAGCCAAGAGGAGCACGCCCATGCCAACCCGACTGGAGTGTCAACAGGGCGACATCGCCCATCAACCCGACATGGATGCGGTGGTCAATGCCGCCAATGCCGAACTTCGCCCCGGCGGCGGCGTGGCGGGTGCCTTGCACCGCGCCGCCGGTCCGGAGCTTGACCGCGCCTGTCGGCCCTTGGCGCCGATCGAGCCCGGCGAGGCCGTTATTACCGACGCCTTCGAATTGCCCAACCGCTACGTCATCCATTGCCTGGGGCCGGTGTACGGCCGCGACGGGCCGGAAGCGGAGCGGCTTGCCGATTGCTATCGCAACGCTCTCGAGCTTGCCGAGCGGCACGGGCTTTCCCGCATCGCCTTTCCTGCCCTGTCCGCGGGCGCCTTCGGCTACCCCCTCGAAGAGGCCGCACGAATCGCGCTCGCCACGGTTCTCGAAACGCTGCCTCGCTGTCCCGGCATCGCAAAGGTGCGTTTCGTGCTATTCGACGCCGGCAGTACCGAGGTCTTCAAGCGCACCCTGGACTCACGGAATCAAACGTTGTAGCCGAGAATTCGCGGCAGCCACAGCGCGATTTCGGGAAAGATCGCCACCAATGCCAGGGCGCCGGCCATGGCCAGCACGAACAGCAATGCCCAGCCAAGGGTTTCCTCCAGCCGGATCTTGGCGATCTCCGTGGTCACCATCAGGTTGACCGCCACCGGCGGCGTGAATTGGCCGATGGCGATGTTCATCGCCAGCAGGATACCGAACCACACCGGGTTCCAGTCGAGGTGCTGCATCACCGGAGTGAGGATCGGCATCATGATCAGGTAAATCGAGATGGCATCGAGCAGCATGCCCGCGAGCAGTACCGCCAGCATGATCAGGATAAGCAGCAGCACGCCGTTGTCGGACAGGCCGATGATCCACTCCGCCAGGTGGCGGAAGGTACCAAGCATGGTGCCGGCCCAGGCGAAGATGCCCGCCAGGGCGATGATCAGCATGACCACGCCGGAAATCACTGCCGCCTCGCCGAACAGGCTCCACAACTCGCGCAGTCCGATCTCGCGCGTGAGGAACAGTCCCACCAGGGCGCCGTAGGCCACCGCCACCACCGCCGCCTCGGTCGGCGTGAACAGCCCCGAGCGCAGACCGCCGAGGATCAGCACCGGAGCGAACAGCGCCGGCAGCGCCTGCTTGAAGCTCTCCCCTATCTTCGGCCGTTCGGCTTCGGGCATGCGCCCGCCACCCTCCCAGCCGTAGCGCCTGGACACCAGCAGTGCCGGCACCAGCAGCGCCAGACCGGCAAGCACACCGGGGAAAAGCCCGGCGGCGAACAGTGCCCGCAGGTCGACGCCGGGCACCACGATGGAGTACAGGATCAACGCCACCGAGGGCGGAATCAGGATCGCCGTGGAGGCGGAGGCGGCGATCAGCGTGGCCGAGAAAGGTCGGGGGTAGCCCGCCTTGGTCATGCTCGGCAGCATTACCATGGCCACTGCCGCGGCATCAGCCGGCCCCGAGCCGCTCATGCCGCCCATGATCATGCAGACGAGTACCGCCACCAAGGCCAGGCCGCCATGGCGGGGGCCGATCAGCGCCTGGGCAAAGCGCACCAAGCGCAGCGCCACCCCGGCCCGCTCGAAGATCAGGCCGGTCATGATGAACAGCGGTATGGCAATCAGCGGATACTTGGCGATGCTGTTGTAGGTGTTAGTGCCGAGCGTGGCCAGCATGTCGGGGGAGAGGCCCGTCACGATGCCTACCGCCCCCGCCAACGCCAGCGAGAAGGCTACCGGCACGCCGGCGATCAGCAGCCCGGCGAAGGCAAGGATCATCCACAGGTCAGGGCTCATCCTCGAGCCTCCCGCTCAGGCGATCGCGAATCTGCTGGGCCAGCCGCACCAGCATCGCCGCCGCCAGCAGCGGCAACCAGAGCAAGTACCACCATTGCGGCAAGCCGAGCCCCGGCGACAGCGACTCCCACTGGTACTCCTCCCAGGTCAGCTTGGCGCCGAACCATACGATCAGTCCAAGCACGATGGCTCCGCATAGTCCCTGGAAAAGAATCAGCGGCTTGCGCAGCCGTGTCGGTAACGCGCGTTCGAGCAGGCCGATGCGGATATGGCCATTGCGGCGCAGCGCCACCGAGGCACCGGTAAAGGTCAGCACCACCAGCAGAAAGACCGAGAACTCCTCGGTAAAGGCCAGCGATCCGCCGGTCACATAGCGAGTCATGACATTGCCCAGACTGATCAGCGAAATGATCGCCAGCGCCAGCGAGCCTAGCCATCGCTCCGGCCTGGCATCGGGGAAGAATTTCATCGAAGCCTCGCGAAAACAGGCCCGGCGCCGCCTGCGACGCCGGGATCAGGCTTGGTCAACAAATGAAGCGGATTCAACGTGCCTCGATGGCCTCTCGGGCGGTATCGACCAACTCCTGGCCGACACGCGGAATCCACTTGTCGTGCACGCTCTGGGTAGCGTTGACGAAGGCCCGGTGCTGCTCTTCGGTGAGCTCGGTGACCTTCACGCCGCGCTCCTGGATAGCGGCCAGGCGCTCACTCTCCTGCTCACGCGTCATGGCGACCTCCCACTCGCCCGCCTCGATGGCGGTCTCGCGGAGGATGTCGCGCTCCTCCTCGGAGAGTGTTTCCCAGACCCGCTCATTGACGGCGAAGATCAACGGATCGTTCATGTAGTTCCATAGCGTCAGGTACTCCTGACCCACCTGATCGATGCGCGCCACGTCGAACACGGAGAGCGGATTCTCCTGACCATCCACGGCGCCGGTGGTCAGTGCCGGTTGGGCGTCGGTCCAGCTCATCTGGGTGGGATCGGCTCCCAGCGCCGTGAAGGTGTCCTGGAACAGCGGCGAGCCGACCACACGGATCTTCAGCCCGTCGAGGTCGCCGGGCTCGTCGATCGGACCTCGAGAATTGGAGAGCTGACGGAAGCCGTTCTCTCCCCAGGCCAGCGGAATCACGCCGCGCGACTCGATAGCCTCGAATACCATCCCACCGGCCGCACCACCGGTCACGGCATCCACTGCTGCCTCATCGGGCATGAAGAACGGCAGCGAGAAGAGATTGAGTTCGGGCACTTGTGGCGACCAGTTGATGGTCGAGCCGACAGCCATGTCGATCAGCCCCGAACGCATGGCCGAGAATTCCCGCGTCTGGTCGCCGTTGACCAGCTGCGAATTGGGGTAGACGCGCAGAGTGAGATCTCCGCCGGAGCGCTCCTCCACCAGCTCGGCCCACTTCTCGGCGGCCTGTCCCCAGGGAAAGGCATCGGAGAGCACGGTGGAGACCGAAAGTTCGCGTGCCTGAGCGGTGAACGAGGCGGTCAGCACAGCGGCACCGGCCAGGAACGCGGCAATAGGGGTGATTCGGCTTGCAGACTTCATGGCGTGTCCTTGCAGCTGAGGCCGGTTCTCACAGGACCGGCCATGATTATCGCTTTGGCGGGCATCGACGAGCACCGCCACGCCTCGACATTCTACGATGTCACGCGTTGAATGGTAGTCCGTTAACGATATCGGACGACCCATGCGTGCCGTACTGCTACCCTCGCTCGGCCGTATCCGCCAAGGAGCCTATCGTGCCTCTGCGCGACCTGCTATTGGGCCTCGTGATCGTAGCGATCTGGGCCTTTAACATAATTGTCATCAAGCTTGGCGTCGAAGAGCTGCCGCCGCTATTGATGACTACCCTCCGCTTCCTGCTGGTGGCGGCGCTGCTGGTGCCCTTCCATCCCGTGGCGCGCCACCAGTTGCCCTTCCTCATGTTGTTGTCGGCGACCTTCGGCACTCTGCACTTCGCCCTGCTATTCATTGGCCTGGGCCAGGCGGAGGCCGGTACCGGCGCGCTGCTGGTACAAATGGGCACTCCCTTCGCCACCCTGCTGGCGGTCATCTTCCTGGGCGAACGCCTCAGCGCCAAGCGATTGCTGGGGCTCGGACTCTCATTCGGGGGTGTGGTCGTGCTTGCCGGCGGCCCCAGCCTGCCCTCGCCGCTGCCCATGTCGCTGCTATTGGTCAGCGCCCTTGGCTGGGCAGTCTCGCAATTGCTGATCAAGAAAGGCCCCCATCTCGCCCCCATGACCCTGGCCGGGTGGACGGCACTATTTGCCGTACCTCAGGTGGCACTCGGTTCGTGGTGGTTCGAGCAGGACCAGATGAGCGCCATGATCAACGCCGGCTGGTTCGGCTGGGGAGCGGTGCTCTATACCGCAGTGATGTCGTCGATCGCCGCTTACGGCCTGTGGTACGGCCTGCTGCGCCGCCACCCCGTCAGCCGGCTGGCGCCGCTGAGCCTGCTGGTGCCGGCGGGCGCGGTGATACTGGGCATCGTATTATTGGGCGAAACTCTCAATGCCCATATCGTTTTCGGTGGCGCCATGGTCATCGCCGGGGTGGGGTTGATCGTGATTCGCTTTCGGGCCCTGTTAGGCTCTGTCTGAAAAGGCGGCGTTTTCAGACAGAGCCTAGGGCGTTGAATGGCAGCTGTCCTGACTTCCGGGCCAGCTCACGCAGGCGCCCACGTCGATCCCATGTGCCTCGAAATAGCCCGCGTTGACCTCCAGCGCCGCGTGATAGTCGACGCCTGCCACGGTAACCGGGCACTCGTAGGGATTGCGCGAAGGGCACGGCTGCATGGTATGCAGGGCCGCGATACGTCCTTCGGCATCGATGAAGGCGATATCCAGCGGAATGCGGGTACGGTACATCCAGAAGCCGTCCTCGGCCGGTTGCTGCTCCTGGTAGAGGAACAGCATGCCGGCATCGGGGGCGAGGCTGTCGCGGTCCATCAATCCCTTCTGCCGCTCGGTGGACGTACGTGCCAGCTCCACCTCCAACCGATGGTGCCCGCTGTCGGCACTTATCTCCAGCGGCACGCGCTCGAGCGCGGTTGACGGCCAGGCCGGGGCCGGCCCCGGCCAGCTCAGCAACAGCGACGCCAGAACCAGCGGCGCCAGCCCCTGGTTCCATCCGCCCCCACGCCACGTATCGTGCAAGTGGTCCATGTCACCTCCTCCGTGGATTCGCCGGGCAGCAGGTGGACACTGCAGGGCTAGTCGGTCGCGCTCTCGCGCTGCCCCAGGATCGCCATCAGGTCGATGCGTGTCTCACGTGTGCGCAGGTCGAGCAAACCTTCGAGCGCCTGCAGATGGTCGTGGATGCATTGCCGCGCGCCCTCGGCATGACCTTCACGCAGGCGCTCAAGCAGCGCCGGATGATCCTGCGGCAAATAGCAGCTCGCCAGGCCGGCGCGCTTGTACAACGCGATGACGATGGAGGTGCGCAGAATCAAGTCGGTGAGCATGGCGCCGAGCACGCGATTGGGCGAATGCTCGGCGAGCAGGTGGTGGATGGCCAGCGAATACTCGATGCGCGACGTCTCGTCGCCGCGAGCATGCGCCTCGGCCTCGTGCGCGACCCGCATGGCGATATCCTCGAGCAGCGCACTGTCGAGTCGGCCGGCCAGGAGAGCCGCCACTTCCCCTTCCACCAGGCGGCGTGCGGCGAAAGTCTCGCGCGTTTCCTCGATGCTGGGAGCGCGTACCCGAGCCACCTGGTTGGGTTGCTGGCTGACCACATGATCGGCGGCCAGGCGGGTCAGCGCCTTGCGCACCACTGAACGGCTGACGCCGAATATCTCGCCCAGCGCCACCTCCGGCAAGCGCGTGCCGGGCGGTAGGCGCTGCGTCAGCACCGCCGTACGCACCTTGTCGACGATGAAGCGGTCGCTGATACGGCCACCGGCACGCGTCTCGGCGGCCGCCTCCTCCTGCCAGGTAGTGCTCATGACTGCTCTCTCACCTTCTGCTCATGAGCTTACCTTCGCATGTTTCCCCCATTCTGACCACAAGAAAGCGGCTGTTCTGTATACAAAAATCAGAGCGAACAGTGCCGCTCCGCCACGTCGAGAATCTTCAGGGTATTGGTCCCGCCGTGGGCGTTCATGTGGTCCCCCCGGGTCAGGATAACGTGATCCCCGGGCTCGGCAATGCCCTTCTCCACCAGCAACGCCAACGCGCGATCGTTGAGCTCGCCGGCCGCCATCGCCGTGGTGTCGAACGGTAGCGAGACCACCCCGCGGTAGAGCGCCATGCGCCGCTGGGCAACGGGGCTGTGGGCGAGCCCGACGATGGGCAAGCCCGAGCGGATGCGCGAGGCGATCAGCGGGGTGTAGCCGGTCGAGGTCATGCAGGCAATGGCGGCCACCCCGGTGAGGTGGTTGGCGGCGTACATGGCGGACAGTGCGATGGTCTCGTCGATGCGCGAGAAGCCCTCGTGGATGCGGTGGCCCGACTCCTGAGCGATGCGCTCGCGCTCGGCTCCCAGACATACCCGGCGCATCGCCTCCAGTGTCTCCACCGGGTAGTCGCCGGCGGCGGTCTCGGCCGAAAGCATCACCGCATCGGTGCCGTCGAGCACAGCGTTGGCCACGTCGAACACCTCGGCGCGGGTAGGCAGCGGCGCGTCGATCATCGATTCCATCATCTGGGTGGCGGTGATTACCGCCCGATTGAGCGTGCGGGCACGCTTGATGATGCGTTTCTGCATGCCGATCAGCTTCTCGTCGCCGATTTCCACGCCGAGGTCGCCGCGGGCCACCATCACTGCCTCGCTGGCCTCGATGATACCGTTCAGCGTCTCGTCATCGGCTACCGCTTCGGCACGTTCGAGCTTGGCGACCAGTCCGATCTCCTTGCCCGCCTCGCCGAGCAGACGCCTCGCCTCTCGCATGTCCTCAGCCGAACGCGGGAAGGAGACGGCGAGATAATCGACGCCGATCTCGATGGCGGTCTCGAGATCGGCGCGGTCCTTGTCCGTGAGCGCCGGGGCGGAAAGTCCGCCGCCCTGCTTGTTGATGCCCTTGTTGTTGGAAAGCCTGCCGCCGGTCACCACGGTGGTGTGGACCTGCCGGCCCTCGACGCGCACGACATCGAGCACCAGGCGGCCGTCATCGAGCAACAGGCGATCTCCCGGGGCGACGTCGTCGGCCAGCTGGGTATACTCGCAGCCCACACGGGTGGCGTCGCCGGCCTCGGTGTCCATGCCCATGTCGAGAACGAAAGGCCGGCCTTCCTCGAGCATCACCGCGCCCTCCTTGAAGCGGGCGATGCGGATCTTGGGCCCCTGCAGGTCGCCCAGCGCGGCGACACTTCGACCCAGGCGCTCGGCGATCTGGCGCACGGCGATCAGCCGGCGTCGGTGGTCGGCGGCGCTGCCGTGGGAGAAGTTGAGGCGCACCACGTCGACGCCGGTGCGGATCATGGCTTCCAGCACGCCCTCGCGGTCGCTGGCCGGGCCCAGGGTGGCGACGATCTTGGTGCGGCGGATGGGCTCGTGGATGGGAGCGTGGGGGGGCAGCGTCATGGTGTCCTCGGCAAGACCAGAATGGCACGGAAGTCGTTGACGTTGGTGCGGGTCGGTCCGGTCACGATGAGCCGATCCAACGTCTCGAAGAAAGTATACGCATCGTTGCGTGACAGGTAATCGTCGGGTTCAAGACCCTGTTCACGGGCGCGGGCCCAATCATCGGGAGCGAACAGCGCCCCGGCATTATCCTCGGAGCCGTCGATGCCGTCGGTATCGATGGCCAGGGCGTGGATGCCCGGTTCGCCTTCGAGCGCACCGAACAACCCCAGCAGGTACTCCACGTTTCGTCCGCCGCGTCCCTCGCCGCGCACGGTGACGCTGGTCTCGCCCCCCGAGAGAATCAGCAGCGGCGCATCGGTCTCTTCACGGGCCTCGAGCGCCATGCGTGCCTGGGCGCGGCCCAGCTCGCGGGCCTCGCCCTCAAGGTCGTCGCCCAGCACCCTCACCGTGACACCGACCGCCTCCGCCGCCTGCCTGGCGGCATCCAATGCATCGTGGGCTCGCGCCAGAATCACGCTGTCGTCGCGTTCGAAGGCTTCGTCATCAGGCGATGGGGCGGACCGATCCCGCTCGAGATGCTGACGCACGTGCGCGGGCACCTCGATGGCATAGCGCTCGAGCACCCTGAGGGCATCGGCCGGTGTCGAGCGATCGGGCAGGGTCGGGCCGGAGGCGATTTGCGTTGCCACATCGCCGGGGATATCGGAGATCAGCCAGGTCACCACCTGGGCGGGATGGGCGGCCGCCGCCAGGCGCCCGCCCTTGATCGCCGAAAGGTGGCGACGCACCGTGTTCATTTGGCCGATCGGCGCGCCGCAGCGCAGCAGTTCACGATTGATGGCCTGCTTGTCGGCCAGCGAGATACCCTCCGCCGGCAGCGTCATCAGCGCCGAGCCACCGCCGGAGATCAGCGCGATGACGCGATCCTCCTCGGCGAGCCCCTCGACTGCCTCGAGCATGCGCCGAGCCGCCTTCTCGCCCAGATCATCCGGCATGGGGTGGGAGGCCTCGAGCACCTCGACCAAGCCGCACTCGGCGGCCTGCCCGTGTGAACCATGACCATAGCGGGTGACCACCAGACCGGAGAGCGGCGCATCGGGGCAGCGCGCCTGCCAGGTTCGCTCCAGCGCGGCGGCCATGGAAGCGGCGGCTTTGCCGGCTCCCACTACCACGGTGCGCCCCGGCGGGGGATCGGGCAGCAGGTCGGGTATCAAGCTGTCCGGATGCACGGCGGTCACGGCAATGTCGGCGAGCTTGCGCAGCCACGCTGCCACGTCCGTCGTTGAGTCGAGGGAAGGAAGATCGGAAGTCATGGACATACACCTCACTGGCGACAGGCTTCGACGGTAGCAGCAGGCAAAGAGAGAAAAAAGCCCGGCGGCGGGATCCCGCCGCCGGGTAAAGCCACACAGGGTGCGGCGGTTGGCGGGCGACGACCCGACACCCACCAGGAAAGGAAGCTTGGCTCACCGTCTGCGCGACTGGCGGACCACTTGATGCCTCCTCAGATCATGCCGTCAGCAGCCCACTTCGTGCCCGGCAAGCGATTCCAAAGCGCGCAGGATACCGGCATGGTCCCAGTCTTCCCCGCCGTGGGCGACACAGGCCTGGAACAACTGCTGGGCATTGGCGGTCCCCGGCAGCGCCAGGTTGAGGCTGCGTGCGCCTTCGAGTGCCAGGTTGAGATCCTTCTGGTGCAGCTTGACCTTGAAGCCGGGGTCGAAGGTGCGCTTGATCATGCGCTCGCCGTGCACGTCGAGGATCTTCGACTGGGCCAAGCCGCCAAGCAGCGATTCGCGCACCTTGGCCACGTCGGCGCCCGCCTTCGAGGCGAACAGCAGGCCCTCGGCCACCGCCTCGATGGTCAGCGCGACGACGATCTGGTTGGCCACCTTGCAGGTCTGTCCCGCGCCGTGGCCGCCGATATGGGTGATGGTCTTGCCCATCACTTCGAGGATCGGTTTGGCACGGGCGAAGCCCTCCTCGGTGGCCCCCACCATGATGGTCAGCACCGCATTGATGGCACCGCCCTCGCCGCCGGACACCGGCGCGTCGACGTATTCGCCACCAGCTTCATGGATGCGCTTGGCGAAGCCTTGGGTGGCAATGGGGGCGATGGAGCTCATGTCGATCACCAGGGTACCCGGCTTGAGCCCTTCGATGACGCCGCCCTCGCCGAACAGCACCTGCTCGACGTCGGGGGTATCCGGCACCATGGTGATGACGACCTCGGCCTGCTCGGCCACGGCGCGGGGGTTGTCGAGTTCGCGCATCCCCTTCTCGGCCAGGGTGGCGTCCAGCGTGCCGCGCTTGACGGTGGCGAGTTCGTGGCCGGCATCCAGCAGATGCCCCGCCATGGGGCGGCCCATGATGCCAAGGCCAATGAAACCGATCTTGCTCATGATGGTTCTCCTTTCAGCTTGTCTTTGTGGTGATCGTAGGCAAACGTTCTGAAACGCGTCGTGAGCGAAGGCAGGTCGGCCGCCGCCGGCGCGCAGCAACCGGAGTTGACTGGGTGCTCAATGAGGATTGCGAGCACCGCCGGCGGCCGAGATGCCGAGCGCAACAGCGTTTCACCGATCCAGCCAGCCCAGACCTTCTTGGGTTGTCGTGGCCGGCTTGTACTCGCAGCCGATCCAGCCGTCGTAGCCCAACCGGTCGAGATGGGCGAACAGGAACGGGTAGTGGATCTCGCCGGTGCCCGGCTCGTGGCGGCCCGGATTGTCGGCCAACTGCACGTGAGCGATGCGATCCAGGTGCTTCTCGATGGTCGGCGCCAGGTCGCCCTCCATGATCTGCATGTGGTAGATGTCGTACTGCAGCTTGAGGTTGGGGCTGCCCACTTCGTCAAAAATCGCCAGCGCCTGCTCGGTGCGGTTGAGGAAAAAGCCGGGAATGTCGCGGGTGTTGATCGGCTCGGCAAGCAGCAGGATACCGGTGGCCTCGAGCTTATCCGCAGCGTAGCGCAGGTTCTCCACCAGGGTGCGGCGCGCCTGCTCCAGGCTCACGCCCTGGGGTTGGATGCCGGCCAGGCAGTTGACCTGCTTGCAGCCGAGCACCGTGGCGTAGTCGATGGCCTTCTCCACGCCGGCACGAAACTCCTCGACGCGATCCGGATGGCAGGCGATACCGCGCTCACCGGCCCCCCAGTCGCCGGCCGGCAGGTTGTGCAGCACCTGGGTCAGGCCATTCTCGTCGAGGCGCGCCTTGAGTTCGGCGGCGGAATAGTCGTAGGGGAAGAGATACTCGACGCCCTTGAAACCGGCCTCGGCGGCGGCCTGGAAGCGGTCGAGGAAATCCTCCTCGGTGAACAGCATGCTGAGGTTGGCGGCGAACTTGGGCATGTCGAACTCCTTAGGTCGTGCGTTATGGCTCGGGGCTTGTCTTGCGACAGGCCTGCGAGGAGGCGCTGTGAATACATCCCTGTACGCTACCGACTCCTTCCCTGGAGTCGGACCTCCTCTGCGGCCTGTCCCAAGCGCCCCTGTGTGCGCAGGCTTTAGGTGAGCTGGGTGATAGAGGTAGGCGCATCCGCGCCCTCGTCGGCCAGCGCCTCGAACTCGTTGATGGCGTCGAGATCGGTACCCATGGCGATGTTGGTCACCCGCTCGAGGATCACCTCCACCACCACCGGCACCCGGTATTGGGCCATCAGCTCCTTTGCTTCCTTGAGGGCGGGCACGATCTCGTCCGGCCGGGTGACACGCAGGGCCTTGCAGCCAAGCCCCTCCACCACCGAGACGTGGTCGACGCCGTACTCGTTGATCTCCGGGCAGTTGACGTTCTCGAACGAGAGCTGCACGCAGTAGTCCATGTCGAAGCCGCGCTGGGCCTGACGGATCAGTCCCAGGTAGGAGTTATTCACCAGCACGTGAATGTAGGGCAGGTTGAACTGCGCCCCCGCGGCCAGCTCCTCGACCATGAACTGGAAGTCGTAGTCGCCGGAAAGCGCCACCACCTCGGCTTCAGGGTCGGCCTTGCATACGCCGAGTGCAGCGGGAATGGTCCAGCCCAACGGGCCGGCCTGACCGCAGTTGATCCAGTGGCGCGGCTTGTAGACGTGCAGGAACTGGGCACCGGCGATCTGCGACAGGCCGATGGTGCTGACGTAGCGGGTGTTCTTGCCGAAGACCTTGTTCATCTCCTCGTAGACCCGCTGCGGCTTCACCGGCACGTCATCGAAGTGGGTCTTGCGCAGCAGGGTGCGCTTGCGTTCCTGGCAGGATTCGGCCCAGGCGCTGCGATCCTTGAGCTTGCCCGCGGCTTTTCTCTCGCGGGCCAGCTCGACGAACAGTTCGAGCGCCGCCTTGGCGTCGGAGACGATGCCGTAGTCGGGTCCGAAGATGCGCCCGATCTGGGTCGGTTCGATGTCGACGTGGACGAATTTCCGCCCCTTAGTGTAGGTCTCGAGATTGCCGGTGTGGCGGTTGGCCCAGCGGTTGCCGATGCCCATCACGAAGTCGGATTCGAGCAGCGTGGCGTTGCCGTAGCGGTGCGAGGTCTGCAGCCCCACCATGCCGGCCATCAGCGGGTGGTCGTCGGCGATGCTGCCCCAGCCCATCAGGGTGGGAATGACCGGCACGCCGGTGAGTTCGGCGAACTCCTGGAGCAGCTCGCTGGCATCGGCGTTGATGATGCCGCCGCCGGCGACGATCAGCGGACGTTCGGCCTCGTCGAGCATGGCCATGGCCTTCTCGATCTGAGCGCGAGAGGCGCTGGGCTTATAGGCCGGCAGCGGCTCATAGGTGTCCGGGTCGAATTCGATCTCGCTCATTTGCACGTCGATGGGCAGGTCGATCAGCACCGGCCCCGGGCGCGAGCTGCGCATCAGTTGAAAGGCCTGCTGAAAGACACGCGGCACTTGCGCCGGCTCCAGCACGGTGATCGCCCACTTGGTCACTGGCCCGGCAATGGCCTGGATGTCGACGGCCTGGAAGTCCTCCTTGTGCAGCTTGGAACGCGGCGCCTGGCCGGTAATGCACAGAATCGGGATGGAGTCCGCGCTGGCTGAATAGAGCCCGGTGATCATGTCGGTGCCGGCGGGCCCGGAGGTGCCGATGCAGACGCCGATGTTGCCGGCCTTGGTACGGGTATAGCCCTCGGCCATGTGCGACGCGCCCTCGACGTGGCGGGCCAGCACGTGGTCGACACCGCCGTTCTTGCGCAAAGCGGCGTAGAAAGGGTTGATAGCGGCACCGGGCACGCCGAAGGCAACGTCGATGCCTTCCTTGCGAAGCACATGGACGGCGGCCTCTGCTGCGGTCATTCGAGCCATGACGGATCCTCCCGTGAGTGGCGACCAGATTGTTTTTGGAAAATATTTCTGTATAACGAGATTAGAAGTCGGCATGCGCGTCGTCAAGGAATTATGGAAAATATTTTCATATAAATTCCTAAAGACAAAAAACCAAGCCGAATTAACAGCTTGGCCTAAAGAAAAACTCACTAGCCGGCTAAGAAAGATTCAGATCAGTTCCAGGACCACCTCGCCGATTCCCATGAAGCTCAGAGAGGCTCGCTGCCCCGGCAACATCGGGATCACACCCGCGAAGGTGCCGGTGGTAAAGACCTCACCGGCGGCGGGCCGGGATCGGCTCGGCCAGCACCACGGCCAGCTCCGGTTCGAGATAGACCCGGTGAAACTCGTCATGGGAGAAGCAAGCCGGCGATGGCCGACACAGCTCGCTGAATAGCCGCGAGTAGCGTGGCGCCTCGCCGCGGACAATGCCTCCCAGCTTCCAGCCGCAAGGCGTACCCAGCGAGGCCGCCACCCTGGCCTGGATGGCATAGGCCTCACCCTCATCGGTGAAAGGCAAGTCATCAGGAACCGGGACCATACGCCCCGGCGGATAGGCGCCCAGCAAGCGTTCGGTCGCGGCCTTTATCGTGTCGATCATGACCTAGAACCCCTTGGCCGAGCCGCGGGGCCTGGCGGGCTGCGGCTTGTGGCACTTGAGGAAGCGGCCGTGACCCGCGTCGACCATGGGTTCGCCGCCACGTGATACCACCCGCCCCCGGCACAGGCTCAGCACCGGGCGGCCGGTGAGCTCCAGTCCCTCATAAGGGGTGTAGTCCACCGCATGATGCAAGGCTTCGTTGCGCACCGTCATCTTCGCTTCGCTGTCCCATAGGGTCAGGTCGGCGTCGCTGCCGATGGCGATGGTGCCCTTGCGCGGGTAGAGGCCGTATATCTTGGCCGGATTGGTGGCGGTGAGCGCCACGAAGCGGGTCGCATCGATGCGTTGCTTGACGACGCCTTCCGAGAACAGAATTGTGAGGCGCGTTTCCAGCCCCGGTATGCCGTTGGGAACATGGTGGAACGCGGCGTCCTCCCCGTGCAGCTTCTTGCCCTGCGGATCATCGTAGCGAAACGGGGCGTGATCCGAGGAGAAGACCTGGAAGACGCCATTCTCCAGCGCCTGCCAGACCGCCTCCTGGGCCTTGGGATCTCGGGGCGGAGGGCTGCACACGCACTTGGCTCCCTCGAAGCCCTCCTGGTCCAGGTCCTCGGCGGTCAGCATCAGGTACTGAGGGCAGGTCTCGCCATAGACCCGCAGGCCGCGCCCCTGAGCCCAGCGGATCTGCTCGATGGCCTCGGGGCCGGAGACGTGCACGATCAGGATCGGCACGTCGATCAGTTCGGCCAGGGAAATGGCGCGGTGGGTCGCCTCCCGTTCGGCGATCGCCGAGTGGGCCTCGCTATGAAAGTACGGCGCCGTCTTGCCCTGCGACTCCAGCAGCTCGGTCAGGTAAGCGATGCAGTCGGCATTCTCGGCATGCACCATCACCATGCCGCCCTCACGGCGCGCCATGGCCAGCACCTCGAGCACCTCGCGATCGTTGAGCTTTAGGTCGTCGTAGGTCAGGTAGATCTTGAACGAGCTGTAGCCCTCCTGGATCAGGGCCGGCAGTTCCTCCTTGAGCACCGTCTCGGTAGGGTCGGTCACGATCATGTGGAAGGCGTAGTCCACCAGCGCCTTGCCTTCGCTGCGCCGGTGGTAATCCTCCACCGCAGCGCGCAGGCTCTGGCCCTTCTGCTGGGCAGCGAAGGGAATCACCGTGGTGGTGCCGCCGCAGGCCGCCGAGCGGGTGCCGGTCAGGAAGTCGTCGGCCATCACTGCGCCGTCGCCGAGGGGCTGGTCCAGGTGGCAATGGGCATCGATGCCGCCCGGCATCACCCATAGCCCCTGGGCATCGATGACCTCGTCGGCCCCCTCCAGGCCCTGCCCCAGGGCGACGATGCGCCCGTCCTTGATGCCGATATCGGCGTCGTAGCTGTCGGCCGCGGTGATGATGCGGCCGTTCTTGATCAGGGTATCGAAGCGTGTCATGTCACATACCTTGTGGTTGTCGCCGGGGTCAGCCCATGGCGTCGGGAAGCCAGAGCACCAGGCCGGGCCAGAGAATGATCAACAGCACGAACAGCAGCATGATGGCCAGGAACGGCAGGCTGCCGACCATCACGTCGGTGATGGAGCCGCGCCCGCGCACGCCTTGCACCACGTAGAGGTTCATGCCGATGGGCGGGGTGATCAGCGAGATTTCCATCATCACCACGAGGAAGATGCCGAACCACACCGGGTCGAAGCCGAACTGGACGACCATGGGCACCACGATCGGCACGGTGGCGATCATCATCGACAGGGTCTCGAGGAAACAGCCCAGCACCAGGTAGAAGACCACCAGCGCCAGGATCAGCCCGAAGGGTGTGAGACCCAGGTCGGCCACCCAGCGGGTCAGGGTGGTGGGTATGCCCAGGATGCCGACGACGTAGTTGAGGAAGAAGGCCGCCACGATGATCAGCATGATCATGGCCGTGGTGCGAGCCATGGAGAGAAAGCACTCGTGCAGCATTCGAAAGGTCAGCTTGCGATTCCAGACCGCCAGGCCCAGTGCGGCGATCACCCCCAGGGCAGCCGCCTCGGTGGGAGTGGCCCAGCCGCTGTAGATGCTGCCGATGACGATCGCAAAGACGAACGCCGGCGGCAGCAGGTCCACCAGCGAAGCCAGGCGATCACGCAGCGACGCCCGCTCGGAGGCCTTGCCCACCACTCCTGGCCTCATCAAGGCGAAGGCCATGATGGTGAGCATGAAGGCGCCCGCCAGCGCCAGCCCCGGCAGGATCCCGGCGATGAACAGCTTGCCGATCGAGGTATTGGTGATCGCGCCGTAGATGATCATGTTGATGCTCGGCGGTATCAGGATGCCCAGCGTCGCCCCGGCGGCCAGGGTACCCAGCGCCAGCCGCTCGCTGTAGCCGCGCTCGGCGAAGGCCGGTAGCGCCACCGTGCCGATGGTGGCGGCCGTCGCCACCGAGGAGCCGGACATGGCGGCGAACACCGAAGAGGCGCCGATGTTGGTGTGCAACAGGCCACCGGGCAGGCGATCGAGCCATACCGACAAGGCGCTGTACATGCGCTCCGTGATGCCGCTGCGCAGGAGCAGCTCGCCAAGCAGGATGAACAGCGGAATGGCCGTCAGGATGAAGTCGTTGAGCGTTCCCCACAGCGTGTCGCCGAAGGAGAAGAGCAACGGGACACTCAGGTACATCAGGGTGCCCAGGGTGGCGACGGTGAAGATCGCCACGGCAACGTGGATGCCGGCCGCCATCATGCCCAGCATGGCGATAAAGCCGATCATGACCTCGAAGGCGCCGATCATGACGTGGCCCTCCCTGGCTCGGTGGTGATATCGCTGCCGTAATCCTTGCGCGCCTCGCTCAGTTCGTCGTCGGTAGAGCGCGGGCCGTACTCGCGATCCAGTGCGACCAGCCGGCCGGTGACCAGAAGCCCCAGGGCGTGAGCCGCCAGCAGCAGGGTCAGCACACAGAACACCCCGAGCCCCACTACCCACAGGCTCTGCGGAATCCACAGCGGCGTCTGCAGCGGCGTGCTGGCAAGACTGCCGAATTCCAGTGTCTCCTCGAGCGTCTCGATGGCGCGCCACAGCATGAAGGACGAGAAAGCCGCCAGCATTACCATCGCGACGACGTTGAGCGGCGCCTGCAGCAGCCGAGGCAGGCGGGTCAACAGCACATCGACGCGGGTATGCGCACGGTGCAACAGCGCGTAGGCGAAGCTGAACGAGACGCCGATGGCCAGCACGTAGCCGCCGATCTCATCGACACCCTGCAGGGAAAAGTGGAACAGCTTGCGGGCGATCACCTCGAAGGTGATCAGCAGCGACAATCCGAGCGCGGCATAGCCGGCGGCAATCGCGGCGCCATGGGCCAGCCCGCGGGCCAGCCGATAAGGATGCGGTGTAACCATCGCATTTCTCCATGTCGCCCCGGCCACCCCCAGGCGGCCGGGGCAAGGCAGTGGCTTACTGGGAAACGGACATGCCCGCGGCCTGCCCCACCGTCTCGTTCCAGACCTCGACGCAGCCGTCGTACTGAGCGCTGCAGCTCTCGGCCCATACGGGCAGGACGGCTTCCTGGGTGATCGACTCCACCAGCGCGCGCGAATCGGAATCGATATCCACTAGCGCCATGTCATAGGCCTCGTGCCGTGAACACTCCGCCTGGCCGGTGTTGCAGGCGATGGCATCGTCATTGACCTCGTAGGCCAGCTCCCACATCTGCTCCTCCAGCCGCGCAAAGGCCTCCGTCAAGGCCTGTTGCTGCGCTTCGTCGAAGCGGTTCCAGGTGTCCAGGTTCATGAAATGGCCCTGCACCGAGTAGGAGAGCGGCAGCGGCACGAAGGTATCGGTCACCTCGGGCCACTTGCCGTTGTTGCCGGCGGAAGGCGCCGTGACCCCGCAGTCGGCCACGCCGCGTTGCAGCGCCAGGTAGACCTCGCTGAACTGCAGCGTGACTGGAGTGGCGCCGAGCCCTTCCACCAGCCGCGACATGGACGGAGTGAAGACGCGCACCTTCTTACCCGAGAGATCGCCGACGTCGTCGATGTCGCCGTTGCAGAACATCATCTGCGGCCCGAAGGGCCACAGCGTCATCAGCTTGGCGTTGAAACGGGATTGCAACCGGGCATCGAAAGCCTCGCGCACCGCGTCGACGGCCTCGCGCTGGGCGTCCAGGTCCGGCGAGACGCCGGCCAGATCGATGCCCTCGAAGAAGGGCTCGTCGCGGGACGCCATGCCGATCTGCACCGACATCACGTCGAAGGCCCCTGAGCGGAGGTTACGCAGCGCATCCGCCGCCTCCACGCCGATGGCATCCATGGTGTTGTAGACCACCGTCATGTCGTCGCGCCCGCCGAGTTCCTCGAAGAAGGGACGCTCCACTTCGTCCACGTGCAGCTTGTTGCCGGAAAAATTGCCGACCACGCGCAGGGTCGTTTCGGCCTGGGCCAGACCGCCGCCCAGAACGCTGGCCAGGGAAACCCCCAGCGCCAGGGTCTTGATGGTTGCCTTGCGGGGCATGGTGTCACCTCGTGATTGCTGTTGTTGGTGGGTGTTGCCGATGCGTTGCATTGCGATGCGGTCGTCCCTGTCCATGCGCACCGAGGCGCGAAACCTGAGTCCTCACACGCCTAGGCGCGGATCCTGGAACAGCTGGCCCCAGCAGGAGATTCGCGCGGGATCCACCCCGGCCAGCACCAACGACTTCCACACCGTCACGCTCACCGAGTCGTAGATGGGAATGCCGATCTCCTGCTCCAGCGCCGGGACGATTCCCGCCCCGCGCAGGTTGGTGCAAAGAATGGCGATGGCCTCGGGCTCGGCCCTGGCCACTTCACGCACGAGCCCGGCCAGCGTCGTCTCGTCGTATTCGGAGAAGGAAAAGTTGCCGCGGTCATTCAGATGACGCTCGGCGATCATCTCGACACCCTCGGCGGCATAATTGGCGACGATCGCCGACTGGATGTCGTCCAGGTAGGGCGTCACCAGGCCCAGCCGCGTCACGCCGGTACGCGCCAAGGCCTCGTTGAGGGCCAGTACGCTGGTGGTGGCCGGTACCCCGGTGGCTTCGGTGATGGCAGCACACAGCCTGCGGTCGGACTCGAACCCCAGCCAGCTGGCCGAGGTGCCGCTCCAGGCGATGACATCCATGTGCGCATCGTTGAGCAGCCCTGCCGCCTCCAGCAGTGCCGAGGGGTCGAACTGGGACAGGGCTTCGTCGCGCATGGAAATCTCGCGGACGGTAAAGCGTTGGAAGTGAGCCGTGACGTCGGGGAAAAGATCGCGCAGGAGGGCGGCGGTGAAGGGCTCCAGCACGGTATTGGAAGACGGCGTCAGCATGCCGAGCAGCGTGCGTTCCATGGTGAACTCCGGGTTGTTTTTGGTATTCGGTATACTGTATCCAGGCACGACCATAGCCTTGCACAGCCGCCAAGGATTGCAAGTCAGAAAACCGAAGAACTGTCGAAAAACAGGTAATTTCAATAGCTAATTTTCTGATATTATTTGTAAATAAAAAATTTGGTATCCGGTATTTTGTATTCTGTTAGATTTTGACCTAAGGTTCATAAGAGTCGCCCCGGATCGACGGGCGACGTCCACCCAAACGTGAAGAGAGAGAAGCTCGGATGACAACAACAACCCGCCTTGCCCGTCGCTCCGCTGCGGTCCTGCTGGCTCTCGGCCTGGGCGCCCCGCTGCTGGCCAATGCCGAAACCCTGCGCTTCAGCGGCAACTTCACCGACGACCATTCCAGCAGCCGTGCCATGGAGGTCTTTCGCGACTCTCTGGCCGAACGTACCGACGGCGAGCTGAAGGCACAGCTATTTCCCAACATGCAGCTGGGCGGCGCCAGCGAGAACGTCGACCAGGTCAGCACGGGCTCCATCGCCGGCACCTGGATCGGCATCTCGTACCTCTCGCGCACCGTGCCCGAGTTGGAAGCGCTGAGCCTGCCGTTCGCCTTCGACAGCCGCGAAGCAGCCTTCGAACTGATCGACGGCGAGGTGGGGGAAGTGCTCGACGAGAAGCTGGCCGAGAAGGGATTTACCGCACTGGGCTACATGGAGCTGGGCTTTCGCCACGTCACCAATAGCGAGCGCCCCCTCGAAACCATCGAGGACTTCCAGGGGCTGAAAATACGCCTGCAGCCTAACGAGACCCACCTGGACACGTTCCGCGCCATCGGCGCGAGCCCGGTGTCGATGGACATCAACGAAGTCTATGGCGCACTGCAGCAAGGCGTGCTGGATGGCCAGGAGAACCCCTACAGCATCATCAGCACCAAGCGCATGGACGAGGTGCAGCAGTATCTCTCCGACAGCGGGCACTTCTACGACTTCATCGTGGTCGTGACCAACCGTGATACGTTCATGAGCCTGAGCGAGGAACACCAGCAGGCGGTACGCGCGGCGATGGATGAGGCGGTCGCCTGGCAACGCCAGACCGCCGCCGAGGAGGACGATGCGGCGCGCCAGACGCTGATCGAACGCGGCATGGAGTTCACCCCCATCAGCGACGAAACCCGAGCCGCCCTGCGCGAAGCCAGCCATGAAGTGATTGACGACCTGCGCGACAAGATCGGCGCCGAGATCGTCGACCAGGTACTGGCGGAGCTCGACGCATGACACCCGCCTGGCAGCGGCTGGAGGCGAGCGCCTCCAGCCCGGTCAAGCGCCATTTTCTGCATGGGCTGGCGCTTCTCGACCGGACGTCCTACTACGCCATTCTGGTTGCCATGGGCATGATGACCCTGCTGGTCTCGGCCCAAGTATTCAGCCGCTACGTGCTGTCGAGTTCCATCGACTCAGCCGATGAACTCTCCCGGCTGTGCTTCGTGTGGGCAATCTTCCTGGCCATTCCCCACGGCATCAAGGTCGGCATTCACGTAGGCATCGACGCTCTGGTGACCTACTTGCCCGATTCGCTGCAACAGCTACTCGCACGCCTGATGGCCTGGCTGGGCGCCGCCCTGATGGCTGCACTGTTCTGGATCAGCCTCGGCGCCGCGATCAGCAAATGGCAGGAGCTGATGCCGACGCTGCCGATCACCGCCGCCGTCTTCTACATCGCCGTGGTGGTCTGCGCCGGTCACAGCTGCCTGCATCTAGTGGCCCAGGCGCTGCGCCTGGAGCCGCTTCCCAGCGCGCCCGAACGCTATGAAGGAGCGTCCTCATGACCCCCGCAATCGTCTTCTCCTTCCTGGGACTCGCCCTGCTGCGCATGCCGCTGGCCTTCGCCCTGGGTGTCGCCTCATTGTTGGGTCTGTATGTGGGAGGCCTGGATTTCACGGTCCTGCCCCAACGCATGATGCACTCGGTCAATAGCTTCCCCCTCATGGCCATTCCGCTGTTCATGCTGGCGGGCGAACTGATGGTGGCTGCCGGCATCCTGCAGCGACTGGTGGATTTCGCCAATTCTCTGGTCGGCCGCGTGCACGGCGGCCTGGCTCATGTGGCCATCGTCGCCGGCATGGTGCTGGCCGCCGTGAGCGGCGCCGCCGTTGCCAGCGCCAGCGCCCTCGGCAGCTCCCTGGTGCCGTCCATGCGCCAGCAGTACGGTACCGGCTACAGCAGCGCCGTCGTCGCTTCGGCAGCCAACCTCGGCGCCATCATCCCGCCCAGTAATGCCATGATCGTCTATGCCCTGATGGCCGGTTCCTCGGTCTCGGTAGGCGGTCTGTTCATGGCCGGCGTAATCCCCGGGATCATTCTGGCGCTCGGTTTCATGGGGCTGGCCAGCTTCATCTCCCTGCGCCGCCGCTACCCGCTGGCCGGCGGAGCCATCGGGCTCAAGCACGTGCTGGTGCAGACCTGGCGTGCCCTACCCATCCTGTTGATGCCGATCGTGGTCGTCGGCGGCATCGTGGCGGGTGCCTTCACCCCCACCGAAGGAGCCGCCATCGCCGTGGTCTACGCCCTGGTCATCGGCTTCTTCGTGACTCGCCAGCTGCGCCTCGCCGACCTTCCCCGGGCGATGTTCAACGCCGCCGTCACCGCCGCCATGGTGGGCGCCCTGATCGCCTTCGCCTCCACCATGACCTTCGCCTTTACTCTCGACCTGATTCCCATGCAGTTGACCGATTGGCTGCAAAATTTCACCCAGGATCCGCTGGTGTTCCTGCTGCTGGTGATGGCGCTGCTGATCGGCGTGGGAATGTTCATCGAGTCCAACGCCGCCTACATCATGCTGGTGCCGCTGCTGGCACCGATCGCCCTGGCTTACGGCATCGACCCGCTGCTGTTCGGCTTCCTGTTCGTGATGAACCTGGTGGTGGGCATGATGACGCCGCCGGTGGGCGTGCTGCTGTTCGTGATGTGCGGCATTTCCAAGATCAGCCTCAACGAACTGATGAAGAGTGCATGGCCTTTCATCGTCTTTCAGTACGCGGTGCTGATCGCCTGCATCGCCTTCCCGGGCCTCGTCACCTGGCTGCCCCGCGTCCTGGGCTACTAGCCATCGCACCATAACCATAACGATTGAAGGAACACGCCATGAAACTCCTGGTCATCAACCCCAATATTTCAGGCGACGTGACCCGCCTGATCGAGTCCGAGGCGCGCCGCAGCATTCGACCGGGGACCGAGCTGACCATGGCCACCGCTCCGTTCGGAGTGGCCTACATCGAAACGCGCGCCGAGGCGCAGATCGGCGGCTATGCCGCCATGCAAGTGGCGGCCGAGCACTATGCAGAGCATGATGCAGTCGTGGTGGCGGCCTTCGGCGACCCCGGCCTGGCAGCGTTGCGTGAGATACTGCCGATCCCGGTGGTGGGCATGACCGAGTCGGCGCTGGTCAGCGCCTGCCAGCGAGGCAACCGTTTCTCCGTCATTGCCATCTCTCAGCGCATCCAGGCCTGGTACCGGGAAACCATCGCCGCCTACGGCTTCAGCGATCGGTTGGCCAGCATTCGTGCCCTCGATGAGCCCTTGGCGCATATCGGCCGCGTGCAGGAGGATCAGGGCCAACGCTTGATCGCCCTGGCGGAACGGGCGGTGCAGGACGATGGGGCCGACGTGCTGATTCTTGCCGGTGCCCCCTTGGCTGGCCTGGCCCGCAGCGTCGCCGCCCGCTTGCCGGTGCCGGCCCTGGACGGCGTCACCTGCGCCCTGCGACAGGCCCAGGCGATGGTCGATCTTGGCGCCTCCGCCCCCACCGCCGGCAGCTTCGCACCGCCTCCCGAGAAACCCTGCCAGGGACTTCCCGAGGCGCTTGCCAGGCTCGTGGGACGGCGCAGGGCCGAGCCCGTGTCAACGGTCGGCTGATTGTGTCTCGATCGACAATTCGGAGACAATCGGCTCGTCTCCTCAGCACAGAGGAATGGATGACATGACAATGGAAGGTGCCGCCTTGCTCGGGCGACGACGCATCACGACTCCCTCGCTGGCAGAGGAAGCCTATGAGGCACTGCACGACTTGATCGTCCACGGACGCCTGGCACCCGGCCAGCGGCTGATCGAGCCGGAGCTGTGCGAGCAGCTCGGCATTTCCCGCACGCCGCTGCGCGAGGCCCTGAAGATGCTGGCCGCCGACGGCCTGGTGACACTGCGGCGCAACCGCAATGCCCAAGTCTCGCTGATCGAGCCGCAGGAGCTGGAACATCTCTTCGAGGTGGAGGCCGGGCTCGAGAGCCTGGCTGCCAGCCTCGCTGCCCGCCGCATGACCAACACCGAACTGAAGCGACTGGAGAGCCTTCAGGAACGCCTGGAGCGGCTGCTGGAGAAGGGCGACCGGAATGCTTACTTCGAACTCAACCAGCGGATTCACGGATTGATCGTGGCCGGGGCCAAGAACCCGGTCCTCGAAGAGACCCATCGCAGTCTGCTGGGGCGGCTGGAACGGGCACGCTACCTGGCGCTGGATCATATCGGGCGCTGGGAGGAGTCCACGCGCGAGCACCGCGATATCTTGGAGGCTCTCAAGGCCCGGGACGGCGATCTCGCCCGACGCCTGCTGGCGGACCACGTCCAGCATACCGGCGATGCCATCGCCGCCATCAACCGGCCCCGCCATTGACCTTCCCGGCGAGCCCCGGCCTTAAGGCTCGCCGAGTTCCCTGGGCGTATTGTCAGCCCAGGCCCCTTATTCCATGACGACCCGTAGCGCCAGCGGGTACTCGTCGCAGTTGTTGCCCTCGCCGCCACGATCGACGACCAGGAATTCCCCTTCACGCTCCAGCACCGACTGGATGGCATGCCAGGTACCGGCGCGGTAGTTCACACCTTGGCGGCCGTCGGTGACGAAGGCGCGCACCTTGGCCGGGTCGATGCTATCTCCCGGCGGCGCCACGACGATCACGAAGCGTTCTTCATGCAGCGGCATGAAGGCCTGGCTGCCCTGGGGATGACGTTCGAGGAAATCGAGCTCCAGCGGGATCGAGACCGGCTGACTGACGAAGATGCTGACCAGCGCCCTCGCCTGCTCGCCTAGGGTCTCGACCTTGGCCAGGTCGTGGTAGCGGCGGGTGCGTCCGGCATTGATGTGAAAGTAGTCCGCCGTGCGCGTGTCGATGACGTCGCCGAAGGGCGCGAAGGCCTCAGGCGTCAGCGGTTCGGCTTTGAGTTCCAGCATATAAACTCCATTTCACAGGCCTTGAATAAAGCCTCGAATGGCGGAGCAAAGCAGCCATCCGAGCGAGAGGCGCCAGGGACAGGGTGGAGAGGGGGACCTACGCCAGGGATGGCGTAGGTAGCGCCCAGGGATGGGTTCACAGCGCCCCTCGAAACCCTGTCGCCGGATCAGCCTCGAGCGGCGACATTACTGCAAGCCCCCTGCGTCTCAACGAGCACCCAAGCGCAGCGCCGCGTGGCGGTTCACGTCTTTATAGAGCAAATAGCGGAACGGCCCCGGCCCCCCGGCATAGCACGCCTGAGGGCAGAAGGCACGCAGCCACATGAAATCCCCCGCCTCGACCTCGACCCAATCCTGGTTGAGGTGATAGACCGCCTTGCCCTCGAGCACGTAGAGACCGTGCTCCATGACGTGGGTCTCGTCGAAAGGAATCACCGCCCCGGGCTGGAAGGTAACGATGTTGACGTGCATGTCGTGGCGCACGTCGGCCGGGTCGACGAAGCGCGTGGTGGCCCAGCGCCCCTCGGTACCGGGCATCGGGTTGGGCTCGAGATCGTTTTCGTTGACCACGAAGGCCTGCGGCACCTCGATGCCCTCGACGTACTCGTAGGCCTTGCGCACCCAATGGAAGCGCACCGGCGCATTGGATTCGTTACGCAGCTGCCAGTGACAACCCGGAGGCAGGAAGGCATAGCCGCCCGGTGTCATCTCGTGGCGCTCGCCGGCGATGGTCAGGGTCATCTCGCCCTCGACCACGAACAGCACACCCTCGGCGGCGGGGTCGAGCTCGGGGCGCTCGCTGCCGCCGCCCGGGCTCACTTCCATGATGTACTGCGAGAAGGTCTCGGCGAAACCGGAGAGCGGGCGCGCCAGCACCCACAGCCGGGTCTCCTCCCAGAACGGCAGGTTGCTGGTGACGATGTCGCCCATCACTCCCTTGGGAATGAAGGCGTAGGCCTCGGTGAACACCGCGCGGTCGGAGAGCAGTTGGGTCTGCGGCGGGTGTCCGCCAGTAGGTGCATAATAGGTACGTTGATTCATGATATATCCTGAAAAAGTGGGACTCAGCGCGCGGGGGCGGGGTGATGCTCCACCCAGTGGCGAGCGATATCCACACGGCGCGTCACCCAGACCCGATCGTGCGCCTCGATATGATCGAGGAAGCGCTGCAGGGCACGGAAGCGGCCGGGGCGGCCAAGCAATCGGCAGTGCATGCCCACCGAGAGCATCTTCGGCGATTCCTCTCCCTCGGCATACAGCACATCGAAGGCGTCACGCAGGTAGGTGAAGAAGTGCTCGGCGGTATTGAAGCCTTGGGGTGCAGCGAATCGCATGTCGTTACTGTCCAGGGTATAGGGCACGATCAGGTGATCGTGCTCGATGCCCTGGCTGTCGGCTGCGCGAGTCCAGAACGGCAGGTCGTCGCCGTAGTAGTCGCTGTCGTAGAGGAAGCCGCCCTCGTCCAGCACCAGCCGTCGGGTGTTGGGACTGTCGCGGCCGGTGTACCAGCCCTGCGGCTTCTCGCCATAGAGGCGCTGGAAGATCTCCATGGCGCGCTGCAGATGCTCGCGCTCGACGTGCTCCGGCACCTCCTGGTAGTGGATCCAGCGATAGCCGTGGCAGGCAATCTCGTGACCCAGCTCCTTGAAGGCTTGGGCAACTTCGGGATGACGCTCCAGTGCCATGGCTACGCCGAACACCGTCAGTGGCAAGCCGCGGCGTTCGAATTCACGCAGAATGCGCCAGACACCGGCCCGTGAGCCGTACTCGTAGATCGACTCCATGCTCAGGTGACGATCGGGAAAGGCCGGGGCTCCGATGATCTCGGAGAGGAACTGCTCGGAGCCGGCATCGCCATGCAGCACGCAGTTCTCTCCACCCTCTTCGTAGTTGAGCACGAACTGTACGGCGATTTTTGCTCGTCCCGGCCAACTGGCATGGGGCGGATTGCGGCCATAACCAATCAGATCGCGTGGGTAATCACGGCTTACGCTCATTAGGCATCTTCCTCTTGTTTTTCATCGCTTTTCTATCGGTTCGCGGCCGGGCCGACGTCCGTATCGCTCGACGGCGAAACAGCGCTCAACACTAACTGTATACAATGATAAAAATAATTTGTATCCAGCATTGTTGCAACCGGCCTTGGTTTCGCAGCATTACCCGCATTTTGTATACAAAAATAACCTCCAATACAAACTCCGCTCCGAGAACGTCAGGCAGGTCGGCTTCGCTGCCATATGAGCATGCTAACAAAGCGTCTTCAATGGATTGCAATAACTGTAAACATTAATGGGCAAAAAGGGAC
The DNA here is from genome assembly GCF_008297955.1 of Billgrantia pellis. Lineage (GTDB taxonomy): Bacteria > Pseudomonadota > Gammaproteobacteria > Pseudomonadales > Halomonadaceae > Halomonas > Halomonas pellis. Next base: position 384,306 of record NZ_VTPY01000003.1, read on the forward strand.
ATCCACGCCCCGAAAACAGCCCTAAGCGACTTAAGTCGAATACGCCCGAATCGCGATCGCCCTTGAGGTTTTCTTCTAAAGGGTTGTTATACAAACAAAAACACGTCGATCATCAGGTTTTAGGTGAGATCTTGCGCCTTGAACTCGTAACGCCTATTTTGTGTACAAAGATCAAGACTATTGTTCACAAATAAAGCACCGGAGTTCGCATGCGCCTACGCATCATCAATCCCAATACCACCACCGCCATGACGGACAAGATCGGCGAAGCGGCTCGTCGGGTCGCCGCGCCGGGCACGTCCATTCAGGCCACTCAGCCGGCTTCCGGTCCGGTCTCCATCGAGAGTCACTTCGACGAGGCGATCAGTGCCGTGGGTGTGCTGGAAGAAGTGCTGGCCGGAGAAAGGCAAGAAACCGACGCCTATATCATCGCCTGCTTCGGTGACCCTGGTTTGCTGGCGGCACGCGAGCTGACCCGAGCGCCGGTCATCGGCATCGCCGAGGCCGCCTTCCACCTGGCCAGCCTCGTCAGCACCCGCTTCTCGGTGGTCACCACGCTCGGTCGTACGGGCATCATCGCCGAGCATCTGCTCGAGCAGTATGGCTTTCACCGTCACTGTCGTCGGGTTCGCGCCGCCGAGATACCGGTACTCGATCTGGAGGAAAACGGCGCCTCGGCGCTCGACCGTATCATCGACGAATGTCGTCGCGCCCGAGACGAGGATGGCATCGGCGCCATCGTGCTGGGCTGCGGCGGTATGGCCGACCTGACCGAGACCATTTCCCGGGAAGCGGGCCTGCCGGTAATCGAAGGCGTCACCGCCGCGGTGAAGCTCGCCGAGGCTCTTGTCGGCCTGGGACTCGGCACCAGCAAGTACGGTGACTTGGCCTTCCCCCGACCCAAACCGTTCATTGGCCGCTTCGAAGGATTCTCACACCTCACACCGGAGCGCTGATCGAACCGGCATCCCTACAACAACAGTCAATGCCGGAAGCACGTCACGCCGCAAGGCCCGCCCCCCGGGACCATAACCACAACAGTCAGCTTCGACTTGCGAGGACATCACCATGCAACACTCCACCCACCACAGCACGGCAGCCGACCCCGTCGTACCCCCCTCGCCGAACGCGGCCAGTGCCACCAAGGCACTGGGGGATGAATCGCTCGCGCCCCAGAAGACCCGCATCATGGGGCGCATCTCCTACTTTCTCGCCTGGTTCGGTGGCTGCGTGTCGATCGGCACGTTCACCATGGGCTCCAGCGTGGTAGGCACGCTGAACCTGATTCAGGCGACACTGGCCATCGCCATTGGCTGCTTCGTGATCGGTATCGCCCTGGCCATCAATGGCGCTGCCGGGTACAAATACGGCATTCCCTTCATGGTCCAGGCGCGCAGCGCCTTCGGCTTCGCCGGCACGCGCCTGCCGGGGCTGGTGCGTGCCGTGCCGGCGGTGGTGTGGTATGGCTTCCAGAGCTGGATCGGTGCCGGCGCCCTGAACATGGTCTCGGCCACATTGTTCGGTTTCGACAACTTAGTGTTCTATTTCATCAGCTTCCAGCTCCTGCAGGTCGGCCTGTCGGTGATGGGTTTTCAGGGCATCAAGTGGTTGGAGAACGTCGGCAGCGCCTTTATCCTCGCCTCGCTGGTCTACATGTTCTACAGCACGGTGCAGCGCTATGGCGACGTGCTCTCTGCCAACCTGCTGACCATGGAGGGCTCCTGGGGCCTGCCGTTCTGGGGCGCCACCATGCTGTTTCTGGGTATCTACAGCACCATGATGCTCAATGTCGGCGACTATGCCCGGGAGCACAAACACGGCACCGGCCCGGGCCTCCTCACCACCATCTATGCCATGTCGATCCTGCCTTGCACGCTGTTCATGGGCCTGATCGGCTTCATGGTGTCCGAGGCCACCGGCACCGCCGACCCCATCCAGGTATTCGCCAATGCCGTCGACAATACGCCGCTGTTGATGACCACCCTGCTGTTCATCGCCTTCGCCCAGGTCACTACCAACGTGCTCAACAATGTGGTGCCACCGACCTACGTGCTGATGGACGTGTTCAGGCTCAAGTTCCGCACCGCCAACGTGATCGTCGGTCTGCTGGCTTTCGCCACCTTTCCCTGGAAATTGGTACAGCCGGATTCCGCCGCCGGTCTGCAGCTCTTCGTGCAGACCTACTCCGCGTTCCTGGGTCCGATCTTCGCCGTGTTGGTGGTCGATTATTACCTGATCCGCCGTCGCACCTTGGACCTGGACAAGCTCTACGACGAGAACGGGCCCTACCGGGGCGTCAACGTGGCGGCGCTGATTGCCACCGGGGTCGGTATCGCCGCCGCCCTGACCTTCTCGGCGGTCTCCTGGTACGCCAGCCTGATCCCGGCCGGCCTGACTTACTACGTCCTGATGCAGTACTGGTTACCGTGCCAGCGCTTCCGTCAGTGATTTCGCGCTGTCCCCTGCCTCGCCCCCCGGTCTAGCCGGGTGGGCGGCATTTCAACAACGACAACGGTGACGACGATGAGAGACAACGAACTGGACATCCAGACCATCGATCCAACGCTATACAACGATGACCTCGCCCCGCTGAAACCCCAGCATCGCAACTGGGGTGCCTTCGAGATATTCAATGTTTGGTCGAACGATATCCAGAGCCTGTTCGGCTACACCCTGGCCGCCTCGCTATTCCTGAGCTATGGCCTCAACGGCTGGGCGGTCATGGCGGCGATCATACTCGCCGGCATTATCGTCATGTTCCTGGTCAATCTGACCGGCAAGCCCAGCGTGAAGTACGGCATCCCCTTCCCGGTCATGGTGCGCGCCAGCATGGGCGTGCGCGGCGCCAATCTGCCGGCCATGCTCCGTGCGATCATCGGCATCTTCTGGTACGGGGTTCAGACCTATTTTGCTTCCACCGCCGTGGCGCTACTCATTGTCGCCCTCTTCGGCGCTGGAGACGGCCGCTCCTTTCTGGGCCTCTCGGGGGTGGCCTGGGTATCGTTCGTGATCGTGTGGCTGTTCCAGATCGCGATCTTCTGGTCCGGCATCGAGCGCATCAAGCATTTTCTCAATTGGGCTGGCCCGCTGGTCTACGTGGTGATGGTCACCCTGATGATCGTCGTCTGGTACCAGGCCGGCAGTGAGCTGCTACCCGCCGTGAGCAGCATCTTCAGTGCCGACGGCGAGCGTAGCGGCAGCGCCGTGGCCGCCTTCATGGCGATCGTCGGTACCATGGTGGCCTATTTCGCCGCAGTGGTAATCAACTTCGGCGACTTCACCCGCTTCGTGAAGACAGAACGCCAGATGAAGCTCGGCAACCTGCTGGGGCTGCCGCTCAATGTCGCCTTCTTCTCCTTCATCGCCCTGATCATCACCGCCGGCACCCTGGTACTGTTCGGCGAGGCGTTGACCAACCCGGCGGACATCGTCGAGCGGGTCGACTCGCTGCCGCTGCCCATCGTCGCCGCCCTGACCTTCTTCGCCGCCACCGTGGGCATCAACCTAGTGGCCAACTTCATCCCGCCGGCCTACGACCTGGCCAACCTGTTCCCCAGCCGGATCAGCTTCAAGATAGGCGGACTGATCACGGCCGTGGTGGCCTTCTTCGTCGGCGCCCTGTGGGTCTCGGTGATCAGCCAGATCGGTGTGCCGGGCTTCGTCAACGCCCTGGGTGCGGTCGTCGCGCCCTTCTACGGCATCATCGTGGTGGACTACTACCTGGTGAAGCGCCAGACACTGGACATGCAGCAGCTGTTCTCCTCAAAGCCGGGCTCTGCCTACCATTATGCCAAAGGCTGGAACCACCGCGCGCTGCTGGCCTTCGGCGGGGCTGCCCTGTTTTCGATCTCCACCGTGCTGGTGCCGGCGCTCTCCGGCCTGGATGGCTACGGCTGGATGATGGGGGCGGCACTCGGCGGCCTGTTCTACTACGGCCTGATGATGAGCTATCGCCCCGTCGCGGTAACGCCGGCGGCTTGAACCCCGACAATGGCGCCACCGGTCTGACCGGCGCGCCATTGTTTCGTCCTATAGCAGGCATAGCACAAGTCCATGCCGTTCAAAGTGGAGTGAGTGCTACGCTGATGCCTCAGGGGGAGGCGCCGGAAGGCACGGTCTGGCACGCCTCCAAGCCAGGGCGTCAGCACAAGGAGTATGGCATGGATAAACAGAATCAGGTCCTGACCAACCGTCAGGGTCATCCCATCACCAACAACCAGGCCCAGCGTACCGTGGGCAGCCGTGGCCCGGCCACGCTGGAGAACTACCAATTCCTCGAGAAGATCAGTCACTTCGACCGCGAACGCATCCCTGAACGCGTAGTGCATGCGCGCGGTTTCGTCTGCTACGGCGAATTCGAGGCAACCGGCAAGATAGGCGACGAGCCGGCCTCGACATACACCCGTGCCAAGCTGTTCCAGGAAGCCGGCAAGAAGACCGAACTGGCGATCCGTTTCTCCACCGTGATCGGCGGCCGCGACTCCTCCGAAGTCGCCCGTGACCCGCGCGGCTTCGCGGTCAAATTTTATACCGAGGATGGCAACTGGGATCTGGTCGGCAACAACCTGGCGATCTTCTTCATACGCGACGCGATCAAGTTTCCCGACGTCATTCATTCGCTCAAGCCCGATCCGGTGACGTTCCGCCAGGAGCCCAACCGCATCTTCGACTTCATGAGTCAGACCCCTGAATCGATGCATATGCTGACGCACTTGTTCAGCCCGCGCGGCATCCCGGCGAGCTATCGCCACATGGAGGGCTTCGGGGTCAACACCTACAAGATGGTCAATGACAAGGGCGAGACGGTCCTGGTGAAGTATCACTTCCACCCGCGCTGCGGCGTGGCCAGCCTGACCGATGCCGAAGCAGCCAAGGTACAGGGCCAGGAGCTCGGCTCCGCCTCCAAGGACCTGTTTGAAGCGATCGAGCGCGGCGACTACCCGAAATGGGACCTCTACGTGCAGATCATGGAGGATCATGAGCACCCCGAGCTCGACTGGGACCCGCTCGACGATACCAAGATCTGGCCGGAAAACGACTTCCCACTGCGCCACGTCGGCGTGATGACGCTCAACCGCAACGTGGACGACTTCCACAACGAGAACGAGCAGATCGCCATGGGTACCGGCGTACTGGTGGACGGCCTCGATTTTTCCGACGACAAGATGCTGGTCGGACGTACCTTCTCTTACTCCGATACCCAGCGCTACCGGGTGGGACCGAACTATCTGCAGCTACCGGTCAACCAACCCAAGGGCGTAAAGGGCAAGGTGTATACCAACCAGCGCGGCGGCGAGATGTCCTACGGCGTCGACCTCGCCCCGGGGCAGAATCCGCACGTCAACTACGAGCCGTCGATCCACAACGGCCTGCAGGAAGCCGAGCGTGAGGAACCCAACCATTCGCCGGAAATCAGCGGGCGGCTCACCCGCAGCGTAATCGAGCGGCGCAATGACTACGTTCAAGCACGTGGGCGCTTCAATACCATGATGGACTGGGAGCGTGACGACTTGATCGACAACATGGGCAACTTGCTCGGCCAGTGCGAGCGTGACGTTCAGGAGCGCATGCTATGGCATTTCTTCCTGGTGCATGACGAGTACGGCAAGCGGGTGGGTGAGAAGCTCGGCATGACGGCACAGGACGTCAAGCATCTCGAGCCGCTGCCCAAACAGGTACTCACCGACGAGGACAAGCGTCGGCTCGAGAACCTGGGAAGCAATGGCGATACCATCGATCCAACGGTCTGGGGCCAGTGGACCAGCTCGGTGCAGAACCACCAGGCCCGAGCCGAAGATGTGCTGGCCGGCCACGTGGGCGGTCACGCCTATACTGACCAGGGTCAGGCGAACCGGGAGACGGCGCCGGCGAAATGACGCAGGCCCGTGCCTGATCGAAAGCGTTACGAAGCCGCCGGAAGCCCTCGCCTCCGGCGGTACTTTCAGTCGTCATTCGCGCGGCGTAAGGCAGCGCTCGTGGCTTGGTCTCAGGCGCCGAAGATCTTCTGCAAGTCCGGCGCCTCGTCCTCTGCTTCGACGATGGAGAGTGAGGCTTCGATGGCCTTGAGGTGACGCCCCATGAAGGCGGTAGCCCGTTCGCCGTTGCCCGCCTCCAGGTGACCGATGAGATCATCGTGGTCGTGTGATTCGCACCCCAGGTGCCCGGAGCTTCCGTAGACGGCGAGAATCAGTGACGAACGCGAGCAGAGCTGGCCGACGAAGGCGGCGAGGGTGGCGTTGCCGGAAAGCTGCGCCAACCGTTCGTGGAAAGCGGCGGAAAGCTTGATCGCGCGGCTCTGCTCGCCCGACCGGAGCGCTTCGCGCTCGCGGCGGGCCATATCGCGCAGCTCACTCACGTCCTCGGGCCTGATGCGACGAGCGACCTCAGGCATCAAGCCACACTCCACCATCTGGCGCGCGTCGAACACATCCTTGGCTTCATCGGCGGTGGGTCGGGTTACGCTGGCCCCTCGTCGCGGCGTTAGCGTGACGAGTTGCTCCAGAGCGAGACGCTGCAAGATCTTGCGAATACCGGTACGGCTGATACCGAAGACCTCGGCCAGCGCATCCTCGCGCAAGCGCGCGCCGGGGCGTAGGCGATGCTCGATAATCGCATCGCTGATCGAACGATAGATTGCCTCGTGGCGTTCCGCTCCATCACCGTTCTTGCCCAGGCGTCGAGGCTTCGTCCTACTCGCATCGGCCTCACCCAGACGCTGCCGCTGGTTCATGGATGTCCCTCCTGTCTGAGCTCTTCGCTGGCTGCCATTGTATACATAACCCTGCGCAACTATCGAACGCCCCAACCGCGAACAGCCCGCCAGGGGCGGGCTGTTCGAGCGGCCATGCCGAGCGGAATCACTCCGACCAGGCGGCGATCGCTTCGCGCTCCTCGTCGGTCATGCCGGTCATGTTACCCAGCGGCATGTAGCGGCTGGCCACCACTTCCTGGATTTTCTCGCGATGCCCCTCGATCTGGGCAGTGGTGTCGTAGCTCACCCCGGCCGGTGCCGAACCGAAGCCCCCTTGGGTCGGGCTGGCTGAATGGCAGGCGACACAGCGCGATTCGATGATGGTCTCGACTTCGGCCAAGCTCGTACCCTCCTCGTTCGCCATGACATCGCGGGAGGCGCCGTTGCCCGGCATGCCGACCCAAAAGGCCACGGCGATCAATGCCGTTCCTGCCGCCGGGTAGGCGGGCTGGATCTTGCCGGCATGCATCACCACGAAGAACTGGCGGATCAAGGCACCAGCGAAGATGAACAGCGACATGATCACCCAGGCGTACTCGTGGGAGTAGGCGAAGGAATAGTGGTTGCTGATCATCAGCAGCACCACCGGCAGCGTGAAGTAGGTGTTGTGCACCGAGCGCTGCTTGCCACGCTTGCCGTCCAGCGGGTTGGGCGCTTCGCCGGCCTTCATCGCCGTCACCATGCGGCGCTGGCCGGGAATGATCCAGAAGAAGACGTTGGCCGACATGGCGGTGGCCATCACCGCGCCGGTGAGCAGGAAGGCGGCCCGTCCGGCGAATATCTGGGTGCTGAGGTAGGCGACCACCACCATCATCACGGCCACGGCCAGGCTCAGTACGCCATCACGCTCCATGTTGGGGCTGATGCGCTTGCACAGCTCGTTGTAGACCACCCAGCCGCCCAGCAGGAACAGCAGCGCCACCACGTTGGCCTGCCAGCCGCTCAGGTTGGCCGCCCAGGCCCAGCTGCTGTCGGGGTTGACCAGGTAGAAGCCGGGGCTGGTCATGTAGAGCATGACGAACAGCACGAAGCCCGACAGCCAGGTGGTGTACGCCTTCCAGAACGACCAATGCAGATCCTCCGGCAGCTTGGCGGGCGCCGTGGCGTACTTCTGGTTGTGATAAAAGCCGCCCCCATGCACGGCCCACAACTCCCCGAACACCCCCTTTTGCCGATCCTCGTCGGCCTTGGGCGTGCGCAGGCTATTGTCCAGCATCACGAAGTAGATCGACTCGCCGATCCAGGCGATGGCCGCGATGACGTGCAGCCAGCGCAGCATGAAATTAGCGAAATCCAGGAGGTAAGCTTGCATCTGATTATCTCAGCTTAGTTGTTGTTACGCCGCATGGCCGAGCGCAGCCAGCTATCGGATAACGCTTAGCTGCCGCGGTAGGTAGAATATCCATAGGGCGAAAGCAGCAGCGGGACGTGATAATGCTGGGATGCATCGGCCACGCCAAAGCGCAGCGGAATCACGTCGAGGAAGCGCGGTTCTTTCGCCTGGACACCTTGCCGGCGCAAGTAATCGCCAGCATGGAATACCAGCTCGTACTCGCCAGAGGTGAAGTCGCCGCCCTCCAGGATGGCATTGTCGCAGCGCCCGTCGTCGTTGGTCGTCACCGTCTTGAGCGACGTGCGCGCTTCACCTTCGAGGCGAAAGACCTCGATGCGAATGCCCTCGCCGGGCCGTCCTTGAGCGGTATCCAGAACGTGCGTGGTCAGTCGTCCCATGGCTTCTATTCTCTCCGTGGTTGGCCGGGGGCAGGGTCGCCCCGGACTTCGAATCTATGCGAGGTCGCCGCTGACAGGACCTTCTGAAGACAGTTTTAGCCATTTCGGTAGTACATTTCAAAATTTTTTTGTATACACTTTGATGAAACCCACCCTTTCCCAGCCTCTGGAGACGATCATGAACCATCACAGGACGCTCGATCCTAGGCCCAGCGAGCTCGACCGCGACGCTTTCGTAGCACGCTTCGGCGATATCTATGAACACTCCCCCTGGGTGGCCGAGCTGACCTGGGAGCGCGGCCTGACGAGCGAGCACGACACGCCGGCCGGCCTGGCCGAGGCCATGGGCCGGACACTGCGAGAAGCCACGCCGGAACGGCAGCTCGAAGTGATCCGCGCCCACCCGGACCTGGCCGGCAAAGCCGCCGTTGCCGGCGAACTGACCGATGACTCCACACGTGAGCAGGCCGGTGCCGGGCTCGATCAATGCACACCGGAAGAGATGGCTCGCTTCGAGCGTTTCAACGAGGCCTACAAGGCCAAATTCGGGTTTCCCTTCGTGATGGCCGTCAAAGGCAGCAACCGGCACGCCATTCTCGCCGCCTTCGAAACACGGCTGGTCAATTCCCCCGACGAAGAACGGCGCACGGCCATCGAGCAAATCAACCGCATCGCCCGCCTTCGCCTGGACGATCGCGCCCAGTCCTGAGCGCTATCGCCCTTCGAGCAATGGCCCGCGGCACAGCACTTGCCGCGGGTCGTTTCGTTTCGGGATCGCTTCACGTAACGGAGCCCCCCGCCGCCGGCATCGCCGGCTGCAGGCGCGATAGGATCAGCCGCCTTGGACACCGTTGGTCGCCGCTTGCGCTCCGTCACGCCCAGCGCGGCGACGTTGATCTCGGCCTGCCTCTCCAAGCGTATCCCTATCGGTATCGCCGGCATCCTCCCTCGCCATCGCCTCTCGCTCGCAAGCCTCATCGGCCAGCGTCACGTGCGGCAATAGCAGATTGAGCACGAAGGCGGTGATCGCCGCCACCACGATGGGCGCTCCTCCGATCACGTTCTGCAGCCATTCCGGGAAGCGTTCGATCGCTGCCGGAACCTCGGCAATGCCCAGGCTCAGGGCGAGTGCGAGCCCGACGATGGTCATGTTGCGAGCGGAGAGTTCATCCTTGATCAGCAGCTTGATGCCGGTCATGGTGATCATGCCGAAGACAGTGACGGTGGCCCCGCCGAGAACCGGATAGGGAATGGTGGTCATGAGGGCACCGAACTTGGGACTGAATCCCGCCAGCAGCATGAAGCCGCCGGCCAGCGCCAGCACGAAGCGGCTGATTACCTTGGTCATGGCGACGATGCCGACGTTCTGGCTGAACGTGGAGGTCGGCAAGGCGCCGAAGAAGGCGCTCGCCGTCGTGGTCAGTCCATTGCCCAGCAAGCCGCCGGTCAGCTCCGTTGTCTTGAGCTCGCGGTTCATGCCGCCCACGGTGGTCGCCGACAGGTCGCCAATGGTTTGCACCGAATTGATCACGCAGATGATCACCATGGCAATGATCGCCGAAGTATGAAATTCCAGCGCGAAGGGCATGAACCGGGGCATTGCGACCCAGTCGGCGGCGGCAACGGCATCGAAGCTGACCATGCCCAGCGCCAGCGACAGCAGATATCCCACGACGATACCCACGATGATCGCCGAGAGTTTGATCACCCCCCGGCCGAACTGCGAGGCGGCCAGCACCGTGGCCAGGGTCGCAAGCCCCACGATCCAGTTCAGCGGTTCGCCGAAGTCGGGCGCGTTGACATTACCGCTGCCCGCCATGTAGCGCACGGCAATGTCGTAAAGCGACAACCCGATCACCAGCACCACCGTGCCCGCCACCACCGGCGGGAACAGGTGCCGAATGTATTGGATGAAGTAACCCACCACCATCATGGTGATGCCGCCGATGAGCTGCGCCCCGAGGATACCCTCGATACCGAACTGTGCACCCACCGCGATCAGGGTCGGCACGTAGGCGAAGCCTACGCCGAAGATCGCCGGCAGCCGTGCGCCGAACTTCCATACCCCATAGAGATGAAACAGGGTGCAGACCCCCGAAGCCAGCACCGCAATCTGTATCAGCAGGAGCTTTTCCTGCGGTGTGGCACCCACCACCCCCGCGATGATAATGGGAGGTGTAATGACACCGGCGATCATGGCCAGCACATGCTGCAGCGACAAGGGCAATGCCTTGGCCAGCGAAGGCCGGCCATGAAAATCGAAAATGGAGGTGTTCTGAACCTTTCGCATGGATCCATCCAGTCGTTGTTGTGTTTCTGTATACGAAGAGCCAAAACCGCTGATTGTTCGAATGACGGCAAGAGGCCCTTCGTCTACACGCCAAAGCCGTCAGCGCTCGCTACGACTCGATAACCTGTCCAATCGGTCAAAAAATGTATCTCAGTTAGCCGATTAACAGGCGACAATATATTAATTTATTGTATACAGAAATATTTGCCACCCCTTTCTCGACTTACTGTCGAGTACCGCCTCTCTCACGCAGTTCGCACAGCTACACTGGAAGAGACCTGGCAACGGGAGGAGAAGACCGGCATGTTTCGCGATCGCATAGAGGCTGCCGAACGGCTCGCCCAGCAACTCGAGCACCTCAAGGGCTCACATCCGCTGGTACTGGCCATTCCCCGCGGCGGCGTGCCCATGGGGCGACGATTGGCGGATTTGCTCGAAGGCGAGCTGGACGTGGTACTGGTACGCAAGATTCGCGCCCCGGGACATCCCGAATACGCCATCGGGGCCATCAGCGAGGATGGCAGCATGAAGCTGGACGAGGCCGCGTCACGCTTTCCGCAGCAAGCGGTGGAGCACGAAGCCGAGCAGCAGCGACAGCTGCTCAAGGAGCGGCGTCAGCGCTACAGCCCGGTACGACCGCCGATACCGCCCGAGGGACGGACCGTTATAGTCGTCGATGACGGCAGTGCGACGGGCGCCACCATGGAAGCGGCATTGAAAACGCTACAAGGCCGTACCGAGCGTTTGATCGCCGCGCTCGGTGTTGCTCCGCCCAGCGCCGTGGAGCGCCTGGAAACGGTAGCCGATGAGGTCGTCTGTCCAGAGGTACCGAAGCACTTCATGGCAGTCGGTCAGTTCTACGCCGACTTCGGTCAGGTCGAGGAGGAGGAAGTGATGGAACTGCTGGGCCAGTCATCCGGTCGCCACGATGCGTCTTGACGGCGCATACGAAAATGGGGCCGTCGCCCGAAGGCGACGGCCCCATTGCGTCCCGGCCACCTTACTTGGTAGCGCTGGCACTCTTGACGTTCTGCTCGGCCAATTGCTGGCCCTTCTGCAGGAACTCCTGACTCAGATCGACCACCTTCTTGGTGTCGCCCTGCAGGCGCTCGCCAAACTCCTTGACGACCTTCTGCTGGGTCTCCACGACCTGCTTGAGACCCTCGGAGTCCTTGACATCCACCCAGGCGCGCGCCTGAGCGAGCGTCAGGTCAGAGTAGCTACGGAACGCATCGAACTGAGCCGACAATAATTTCTCGTAGTACTCCAGCGAGAGCGCGCCATAGGCTCGGGCCGGGGCGAAGAACAGGCTTTCGAGCTGCTGAGTCGCTTTCTCTTGAGTCTTGCTCATGAGCTACCTCCATCGTTGCGTTGCCAAGGCAGGAAGGAGCCTTGTTGCAATGCAACATAGCAGCTCGATTTGTGCGTTGCAACATTTTTTGTGCACTGCACCAATCCTCCGATAATACCGATGTCTTCTCCTCAGCGATAGGCACCCTCGATATCCGTGACGCGCATGGCCTTGCGCCCCATGCCGTCATGCAGGTCGAGCATGCGCTCGATCCAGCCGTAGACAGGATCGGCATTGGAAACCAGGTCGGCAGTCGATACCACCCGGGCCCACATGAAACTGCCGAACACCAGGTAGTCGGCCGCTGCCGGCGCCTCGCCATCGAGGAAATCGCTCTCCTTCAGATGACCACGCAGGGGCGCCAGGGCGGCATCGAGCTGAGCCAGCCCCTTGGCCGGAGAGTGGAACTCCTCGAGCGTTCTCCCGAAGCGCTTCTCACGCGTTTCGCGGAAGTAGCCGCGATCCTTGGGGTCGATGGCGTTGAGCAGGTCCATGATAATGGTACGCATCATGGCCGGCGCCAGGGAACGCTCGGCATAGTGTTTGAAAAAACGGGCCCGAGCCTCGGCGACACCATCGCCCAGCAACGGTGCCTCGGGATAGGCGCGGTCCAGGTAACGGAGGATCGCATAGCTGTCGGTGACGGTTTCGTCGCCGTCGACCAGCACCGGCACCTTGTCATAATCGGCGAAGGCGAGTGCCTCCTTGTCGGTGAAGCGCCAGGCACGCGTCTCGAAATCGAGCCTCTTGTGTGCCAGCGCGTAGCGCACCCGCCAACAATAGGGAGAGAAACGCAGCCCCTCGTCGATACCACAGAGATCGTAGAGAACCCTTGCCATGCCGCCTCCTGGCCTGTGTCTGAATGTTCGATAGTGCCAGTCTTGACTTGCCGCTGCCAAGCGCCCCGTGACCGGACGAAGCCAGGCTGACAGCCTGTCCATTAGTCTAATGACAGCCTCCTTCGCAACGCTCGGCAAGCATTCGATTTCTTACTCAAGCCACTGTTTTCTATTGTTTCTCTTCGATTTCACGCAATCGCATCGGCCCCATCATATTGGTCATACCAATTAGCCATGATGGCAAGTTTCGCTCGCACTTCGTATCGTTGCCTCCCGTCGGCCGTGCGCGCCGGGTTACCCAGCCGCGACAGTCGCGATGGTGTACTCAACAAGGAGAAACCGAGGAAACGTCATGTCGGATACGACTCTAGCCCTACTCGCCTTCACACCGCTATTACTCGCGGGCATTCTGCTGATCGGCTTCCGCATGGCCGCTAAAATCGCCATGCCCGTAGTCTTCCTGGTGACGGCCGTGATCGCCCTCACCGCCTGGGAGATGAGTTTCTCACGGGTCCTAGCCTCCACCTTCCAAGGCCTGATTCAAACGGCAGGTCTGCTGTGGATCATCTTCGGCGCTATCCTTCTACTCAACACGCTAAAGCACTCGGGTGGCATCACTGCGATCCGCAATGGCTTCTCGGGCATCAGCCCCGACCGCCGCGTCCAGGCCCTGATCGTGGCTTGGCTGTTCGGCTGCTTCATCGAAGGGGCCTCCGGCTTCGGCACCCCGGCCGCCGTGGCCGCCCCGCTGATGGTGGCGCTCGGCTTCCCGGCGCTGGCCGCCGTGGTGGTGGGCATGATGTTACAGTCTACCCCGGTCTCCTTCGGCGCCGTGGGTACTCCCATCGTCGTCGGTGTCTCCAGTGGCCTCGATCGCGCCGGCATCACCGAAACCCTCGAAGCCGGCGGTTCGAGCTGGGACGTCTTTTTCCAGCTCATCACCAGCGAAGTGGCCATCACGCACGGCATCGTCGGCATTCTGATGCCGTTGATTCTGGTCACCGTGATGGTGCGTTTCTTTGGCGCCAACCGCTCCTGGACCGAAGGGCTCTCCATCGCACCGTTCGCGATATTTACCGGTTTCGCGTTCGTCATTCCCTACGTGCTGGTCGGCATCTTCCTGGGTCCGGAGTTCCCCTCGATGATTGGCGCCATGGTGGGGCTGGCCATCGTCGTACCCGCGGCGCGCCGGGGCTTTCTACTGCCCAAGGATACCTGGGACTTCCCTGACGCCTCCGCGTGGCCGGATTCGTGGGTCGGCAGCTTCCAGATCAAGCTCGACGAACTCAGTGAAAAAGCACCGATGTCGGCCCTGCGCGGCTGGCTTCCGTATGTCCTGCTGGCCCTTTTCCTGGTGGCGTCACGTGTGATTGACCCGCTGCGCGCCGCTCTCAACTCGGTAAGTTTCGGCTGGACCAACATTCTCGGCGAGGCAGGGATCAGTGGCAGCATCGAGCCCCTGTTCCTGCCCGGCGGCATCATTCTCATGGTGGTGCTGGTCACCTACTTCCTGCACCAGATGAACGGGCGCAAGCTCAGCGCGGCCGTCTCGGAATCGACCAAGACCATCTTCGGCGCCGGCTTTGTGCTGATCTTCACCGTGCCCATGGTGCGCATTCTGATCAACTCGGGCGTCAACGCCGCCGATCTTGCCTCCATGCCGGTTACCATGGCCCAGTTCGTGGCCAGCAGCGTGGGCGACGTGTACCCCTTCTTCGCCCCTGCCGTGGGTGCGCTGGGCGCCTTCATCGCCGGCTCCAACACCGTGTCCAACCTGATGCTGGCCGACTTCCAGTTCAACGTGGCCAGCGCGCTCGGCGTCTCCACCGCCATGATGGTAGCGCTGCAGGCCGTGGGGGCTGCTGCCGGTAACATGATCGCCATCCACAACGTGGTGGCGGCTTCGGCGACCGTGGGCCTGCTCGGTCGCGAGGGCGAAACCATCCGTAAGACGATCCTGCCGACGCTGTACTACCTGGCCTTCGCGGGTACCATTGCCCTGGTGGCCTTCTACGTGATCGGCGTCTCCGACCCGCTGCTTCAGATCGGCAGCTGACGCCACCGCAACGAGACAGCCCTGTGTCGTCACGGACACAGGGCTTTTTCTTGTTCCCCAAGAGCGCTCAACCGATACGCTTGAGCTCGCGTGCATGCCGACTGCCGCGCTCGACGTAGCCCGCCGCGTTCTTCGCTAGCCCTTCGATCGCCTCGGGCGAGAGTTGGCGAATCACCTTGGCCGGCGCGCCGACGATCAGCGAATTGTCGGAAAAGGTGGCTCCCTCCTTGACTACCGCCCCGGCGGCCACCAGGCAGTTCCTGCCGATCACCGCACCGTTGAGGATCACCGCCTGGATGCCGATCAAGCTGCCGTCGCCGATAGTACAGCCGTGCAGCATGGCCTGATGGCCCACCGTCACGTCATTGCCCACGTTTAAGGGGAAACCGGGATCGGCATGGAGCACTGCGCCGTCCTGGATATTGCTGCGTTCGCCGACCTCGAGGTGGTCGGTATCGCCGCGCAGCACCGCCTGGTACCAGATGCTGGCATGATCTCCAAGTGTGACCTGACCGATCACGTCGGCCGTCTCGGCCACATAGACGTTCCCGCCTATCTGCGGCCGATGCTCGCCATACTGATAGATTGCCATGACTTACCCTCCGTAGACTTTCCTCCAGAGACTGCCCGCCCCAAGAGGCTCAGGTGGCAAAATATGCCTTGAAACTCGCCACAACATGGTGGATGTCACCCGCCGAAACGTCGAGGTGGGTCACCATGCGCAGCGTCGGAGCTGCGGCAACGAGGATGCCCCTCTCGGCCAGAAACGTGCCGAGCGCGGCACAGTGAGACTCGGGAACCGACACGATGACCATGTTGGTGTCGCACGCCCTCACCTCGACCGTTGCTATCTCACCAAGGCCTTGTGCCAATTGCCGGGCGTTGTGGTGATCCTCCGCCAAGCGTTCGATGTGATGTCGAAGGGCATACCGGCAGCCCGCCGCCAGGATGCCCACTTGACGCATGCCTCCCCCCAACGTCTTGCGCCAGCGTCGGGCACGCCCGATAAAGGCCTCGTTTCCCAGCAGCACCGAACCCACCGGGGCGCCTAGCCCCTTGGAGAAACAAAGTGACACGGAATCGAACCCTCGGCAGAGCGCCGCCAGCGGACGCCCCGAGGCCACCGCGGAGTTGAACAACCGCGCCCCGTCCAGATGCGTGGCCAAGCCAAGACCCCGTGCCAGCTCGGTGGCCTCCCGCGTATACGCCTCGGGCAGTACCTTGCCGCGAAACGTGTTCTCCAGCGCCAGCAGACGGGTTTTGGCGTGATGAATGTCCTCTCCCTTGACGGCTCGTCGCAGCCGATCGAGGGCCAGGCTGCCATCGGCCTCGTGGGGCAGCGGCTGAGCGGAGATCCCGCCCAACGCCGCGGCCCCTCCCCCTTCATCCCGATAGATATGGGAGCCGTCGCCAGCGAGGAACTCGTCGCCCCGCTGGCAATGCGTCAGCAGCGCGATCAGGTTGCTCTGGGTCCCCGAGGGCACGAACAAGCCGGCCCTCATGCCGGCATGCTCGGCCACTTCGGCCTCGAAAGCCGTAACCGTCGGATCGTCGCGCCAAACGTCATCGCCGACTTCGGCACGGGCCATGGCCTCACGCATGGCGGCGGTGGGTCGGGTCACGGTGTCACTGCGTAGATCGATCATTGTGTCGTTCGCCCTCACGGTACCGGGCCGACAGCGGTCGTCCCATGAAGCGATGTTGCCTCGCGGGCTCGCTTCAGACCAGCGACTTCTCCAGCAGACGCGCCACGTGCACCGCCTCGCGTCCGCTGCCGTCGTGAATCTGGTGGCGACAGCTCGTGCCACCGGCAACCAGCACGGTGTCGTCGTCAGCTTGACGAATCGCCGGTAACAGCGACAGTTCGGCCATTCGCATCGAGGCCTCGTAATGCTCCGCCTCGTAGCCGAAACTGCCCGCCATGCCGCAGCAAGAGGATGCGATCGTCTCGACCTCGAGCCTTGGAATCCAGGCGAGCACCCGCTCGATCGGACGCAACGCATCGAAGGCCTTCTGGTGGCAGTGGCCATGCAGCATCGCCCTGGAATAATCGACCGGCTTGAATTCGAGCGCCAACTCCCCCGCGTCGTGTGCTTTGACCAGGAACTCCTCGAACAACAGGGCCGAATCGGCAAGTCGTCGCGCCGCGTCTCCGAAGCCATACTGCAGAAATTCGTCGCGCATGCTCAGCAGGCACGACGGCTCGAGCCCGACGATAGGCACGCCGCGCTCGACGAAGGGCAGCAGATGGTCAAGGGAGCGTTTCGCCTCGGCTCTGGCCTTGTCGAACTGGCCCGAGGAAAGGTAGGTACGCCCGCAGCACAGCGGACGTTCGCCCGGCTTGACGTTGAGGTGCACGCCATAACCGGCCTTCTCCAGCACCCGTTTGGCGGCGCGAGCGTTTTCGCTCTCCATGTAGTTATTGAAGGTATCGACGAACAGCAACACCTCACGGGACGCCTGCATCGATCGGCCCTGGTCCTCGGCCAGGAAATTGCCATGGAATCGAGGAAAGTCACGCTGCTCGGCCAGCCCGAGCGCCTGCTTCACTCGCCGCGAGACGAAGGGCAACCGCTCGGCGGCGCCCAGCAAGCCTGAGATTCGGCTCGCCCAAGGCGCGTAGCGCGGCATCTCGCCGACCAGACGATCGCGCAGCGTGAGCCCCTTGACCTTTGCCCGGGCGGTACGTGCCTCAATCTTGAACTTGGCCATGTCGATACCCGTGGGACAGTCGCGTCGGCAGCCCTTGCACGACACGCACAGGTCCAGCGCCTCCTTGACCTCGTCGCTGGCCAACCCTTCGTCACCGAGCTGGCCGGACAGCACCATGCGTAGGGTATTCGCACGTCCACGCGTCAGGTGTTGCTCATCGCGAGTGATGCGGTAACTGGGGCACATGGTGCCGGCATCGAACTTGCGGCAGTGGCCGTTGTTGTTACACATCTCCACCGCCATGGCGAGGCCGTGGGTGGCATCGCCGCCAGTCCCGGGTGCGCTCTGCTCACCGGTCAGCGGGGCGCGCTCGACGTCCCACGCCGACCAGTCGAATACCGGGGTCAGCGGAATCCTGCGATAAGAGGCCGGAAAGCGGAAGTAGTCCTCGTCGTCCATCTTCGGCGTGTCGACGATCTTGCCGGGATTGAAGAGGTTTTCCGGATCGAAGAGCCGCTTCACCTCCTTGAAGGCGCCATTGACGGTACTGCCGAATTGCCAGGCGACCCATTCGCCGCGACACAGCCCGTCGCCGTGCTCGCCGGAATAGGCCCCCTTGTACTCGCGAACCAGTGCCGAAGCCTGCTCGGCGATCTCGCGCATCTTCTTGGCGCCATCGCGACGCATGTCGAGAATCGGCCTAACGTGCAGGGTACCGACGCTGGCATGGGCGTACCACGTGCCCTCGGTGCCGTGGCGATGGAACACTTCGGTCAGCTTGTCGGTGTATTCGGCCAGATGCTCGAGCGGCACCGCGCAATCTTCGATGAAGGAGACCGGCTTGCCGTCCCCCTTCATGCTCATCATGATGTTGAGCCCCGCCTTGCGCACGTCCCACAACGCCTTCTGCTCAACCGGCTCCGGCATGTCGACCACGCACCCCGGCAGCCCCAGGTCGGCCAGCAATTCATTGAGTCGTGCCAGAGACGCCAGTTGGGCGTCGCGGTCGACGCCAGCGAATTCCACCAACAGGATCGCCTCGGGCTTGCCGATCAGTGCCCTCTCGATCACCGGGCGGAAGGACGGATTCTCCAGCGACAGCTCGATCATCGTGCGGTCGACCAGCTCCACCGCGGTGGGATCCAGGGTGACGATGTGCTGGGTGACGTCCATCGCCTGGTAGAAGGTGGGAAAATTCACCACCCCGAGCACCTTATGGTCGGGTAGCGGCGAAAGCCTCAACTTGATGCGCCGGCTGACCGCCAGGGTGCCCTCGGAACCCACCAGCAGATGCGCCAGGTTGACGCGCCCGTCCGGGTCGTAGGGCTTGGGATTCTGGCAGTCGAAGATATCGAGGTTGTAACCGCCCACCCGCCGGAGCACCTTGGGAAAATGCTCGCGGATCTCCGAGGCTACGCCTGTGGCGATCGCCTTGACGCTCTCCGCCAGCTCCCGCACCCGTCCCGAGGCAGGCAGCTCCTCTACGAACCCGAAGCGGCCCTCACTGCCGTCGGCCAGCAGCGCCTCCATCCCCAGCACGTTATGCACCATGTTGCCGTAGCGTATCGAGCGCGACCCGCAGGAGTTGTTGCCGGCCATGCCGCCGAGAGTGCACTGGGCACTGGTGGACACGTCCACCGGGTACCACAGGCCATGGGGCTTGAGCCAGGCGTTGAGGTGGTCGAGCACGATGCCGGGCTCGACCACCACGGTGCGCGCCTCGGCATCGAATTCGACGATCTGATTGAGCCAGTGGGAATTGTCGATCACCACCGCCTCGCCCACCGTCTGGCCACACTGGCTGGTGCCGGCGCCCCGCGCCAGCACCGGTACCCGGGCGTCGCGAGCGATGTCCAGGGCCAACGTCAGGTCGCGTTGATCGCGGGGTATGACCACTCCGACCGGCATCACCTGGTAGATCGACGCATCGGTCGAGTAGCGACCCCGGGAGGCATGGTCGAACAGCACTTCGCCCTGCAGCTCCCGTGAAAACCGGGTGGCCAAATCGGTGACCGGCTTGACCCTGGCATCCCGAGACCGGGTGTTATCCTTCAGGGATGTCATGCTTCCCTCCTAGCCGTGCTGCTGATCAAAGCCGATGTCAATGGCCGCTTTTCAGCGGGTGGTTGGCGAAGTAGTCGAGCGCGGCGCAGACACCGCTCTCCTTGAGTTCTACCCCGGCCAGTTTCATGCCTGCCTCGCAGCCGCCCAGCGTGGCGATCAGCGTCAGGTCGTTGCAATCGCCCAGATGGCCGATGCGAAACATCTTGCCCTTGGCTTTGCCAAGGCCCATGCCCAGCGACAGGTCGAAGCGCTCGTAGATGACCTTGCGGATCTCGTCGGCATCGACGCCCTCCGGCATTACCACGCCGGTCAGCACCGGCGAATAGACGGCGGCATCCTGGCACTGGATTTCCAGCCCCCAGGCCTCGACCGCCCGGCGCACGCCGGCGGCCCAGCGCTGGTGGCGCGCCAGCACGTGGTCGAGCCCTTCATCCAACAACATGTCCAGCGACTCGTTGAGTCCATAGAGCAGATTGGTGTTGGGGGTATAGGGCCAGTAGCCGTTCTTGTTGGCCTCGAGGACCTCGTCCCAGGCCCAGAAGCTCTTCGGCATGCGGTTGTGGCGGCTGGCCTCGATGGCCTTGTCGGAAACGGCGTTAAAGCTGATGCCCGGGGGCAGCATCAAGCCTTTCTGGGAGCCGGAGATGGTCACGTCCACGCCCCACTCATCATGGCGATAATCGGCGCTGGCCAGGCCCGAGATGGTGTCGACCAGCAGCAGTGCCGGGTGGCCAGCCGCATCGATGGCACGACGCACCGCGGCGATATCGCTGGTCACTCCGGTGGAGGTTTCGTTGTGGACGACGCAGACGGCCTTGAGCTCATGCGCCGTGTCTTCCTTCAGACGCGCCTCGATCATGTCGGCCTGGACGCCGTGGCGCCATCCCTCGTAACCGGGTAGGCCGATGAACTCGGGCTCAAGTTGCAGGCGTCGCGCCATCTTGTGCCATAGAGTGGCGAAATGGCCGGTCTCGAACATCAACACCCGGTCACCCGGGGACAAGGTATTGGAGAGAGCCGCCTCCCAGGCGCCGGTACCGGACGCTGGGTAGATGATCACCGGATGGTGCGTCTTGAAGACTTTCTTGATCTTATTCAGCAGCGTGAGCCCCAGGGCGCCGAACTCCGGGCCGCGGTGGTCGATGGTCGGCAGGCTCATGGCACGCAGAATGCGATCCGGCACCGGCGAGGGGCCGGGGATTTGCAGGAAGTGACGGCCGGAAGGATGGAAATCGAGGTTCAGCATGCGGTTATCTCCAATGCACATTTTGTATTTTTGATAATGAATTCACTTTTAAACAACAAAAGAGTTACCTGATACAACCCTCTTCTCGCAGCGTCTCGAGTTGCTCCGCGGAGAGTCCGAGCTCCGCCAGTACCTCATCGGTATGCTGGCCGAATAGCGGCGCCGGGCTTCTGATCTGCGAAGGCGTGCGTGAAAACTTGCTGGGAAAACCGATGGTCTTCATCTTGCCGATCACCGGGTGTTCCATTTCCTGCACCATGCCGCGGGCCTGATAGTGTTCGTCCTGCATGGCCTGGGCGAAGTCATTGATCGGCCCGGCCGGTACACCGGCCTTGTCGCAGAGATCCAGCCAGTGATGCATTTCCCGCCCGACCATGATCTCCTCCAGCACCGCCTCGAGTTCCTCGACGTGCTGGCCACGGTCGTAGTTGGTCTGGAAGCGTGGCTCAACCAGCAGATCCTCTCGCTCGAGCACGTCCCGGCAGAAGCGCTCCCAGGTACGCTGATTGGCACAGCCCAGCATGATGTAGCCGTCGCTGGCCTTGACCGCCTGGTAAGGGGCGGAGACACGATGCCGCCAGCCGGTGGGCTCAGGGACTCTGCCCTCGGCGAAGTAGGCGGCCGCCTCCCAGGTGAACCAGGGCAGGCCGCACTCGGTGATGGCGATGTCGATATGCTGCCCTTCCCCCGTGTTCATCCGATGGATATACGCGGCCAGAATCGAGTAGACGGCCGTGATGCCCGCACCGATGTCATAGACGGCGATGCCGGTTTTCAGCGGCCGCCGGCCCGGTTCTCCGGTCATCGACATCAGGCCGGTCATGCCTTGGGCCACCAGGTCGAAACCGCCACGATGGCTGTAGGGGCCGGTCTGGCCGTAACCGGAGATGGAGCAATAGACGATGCCCGGATTGATTTCCCTGATGGTGTCGTAGTCGATCGCAAGCGATCGGGTCACCCCGGTGCGGTAGTTCTCGACGATGACGTCGGCGTCCTTGGCCAAGCGGTAAAAGATCTCCCGGGCCCGTTCGTCTTTCAGATTGAGGGAGATGCTCTTCTTGTTACGGTTGATCTGCGAGAAGCAGGTCGACTCGTCGTTGACGTAGGGGCCCATCTGGCGGCTGTCATCGCCGCCTTTGATCTTCTCGACCTTGAGCACGTCGGCCCCCATGTCGGCCAACACCATGGTGCAGTAAGGCCCCGCCATGATCTGGGAGATATCCAGTACTTTCAGGTTCTGTAAGGGAAGCATGCACTCCACTCCACTTGTCGATGAGTTGGCTCTTGCCTGAGCGTTGTCACAGGCGTTAATGACCGGTCCACTCGAAGGGTGTCTTGTTGAGAAACTTGTTCACCGCCGCCTGGAAATCGTCGCTCATATAGCAGGTGGTAACCCAGTCATCGCCAGCGTCCGCGGCGGCCCTGCGCGCCTCCAGGACCCGCCCCACCAGCGCCTTGCTGGCTCGGACGGTGAGCGGCGCGCGCCGGCCGAATTCGGCCGCGATGGAGGTCACCTCGTCGACGATCGTTTCGGGAGCGAAAACGCCGTTGACCAGCCCCACCTGCCGCGCTTCCTCGGCATCGAACAGCTTGGCCATCATCAGCGCCTCCTTGGTGCGGGCGACGCCGATCATGTCGACCATCCGCGAGACGTTGGTCATCGACAGGGTATTGCCCAGCGTCCTGGCGATGGGTACGCCGAACTTCATCGAAGGCGTGCAGTAACGGAAGTCACAGGCCAGCGCCAGGGCGGCCCCGCCTCCCACACAGGCGCCTTCGATCAGGGCAATGGTCGGCTTGGGTAATGCCTCCAACTTGCCAACCACCCGGTCGATGCGCCGCTCATAAGCGACGGCATCCTCCGGTTGAGAGAATTCGGCAAACTGGTTGATATCGGTACCCGCCACGAAGGCCTCTCCGCCGACGCCATGCAGCACCACCGCCTGGACGTCGTCGTCCACGGCGAGCCGGTCGCAGCAGGCCTCGAGCGCGTCGTACATTTCCCAGGTCATGGCGTTGCGGCTGTCGGGTCGGTTGAAGCCGATCCAGGCGAGGGCTCCCTCGCGCCGGAAGATCAATGAATCAGCCATCCGAATTCTCCTCTCAGGGGGTCGTCGGGCTCACCGGTAGAACAGCTCCACTAGGCCCATCGGAAAGAGCGGCACGTAAGTCACCAGCATCAGCAGGATGAACAGCAGAACGACGAACGGCACGTTGGCCTTCGATACCTCCCAGATATCCGCCTTGGCCACCGAACACGCCGTCATCAACACGCTGGCCACCGGGGGAGTCTGCTGGCCGATCGCCAGGTTGAGCGTGACGATCATGCCGAAGTGGACTGGATCGATGCCGACCATCATTACCAACGGCATGACGATGGGTACGGTAAGGATGATCGCTGCCGCCGAATGCAGGATCATGCCGATCAGCAACAGAAAGATGTTCAGCAGCGCTAGTACGGCAAACTTGTTATCAGTAAAATCGCTGATCAACGTCGCCAGCATTTGCGGCAGCTGGGCGCGGGTGAGGAAATCCCCGAGCAGGGCCGAACTCGCCACCAGTAGCATCACGACGGCAGTCTGCACGCCGCCTTCGACCATGGCTGCGCGTAGCTTCGACCATCTCAGCTCTCTGTAACGGAAGCTGATCAGCAGCGAAGCCAGCACCGCCAGGGCCGCCCCTTCAGTAGCGGTCATGAAACCGCCAAAGATCCCACCGAGGATAACCAGCGGTAATACGAAGGCGAGCCCCGCCGCCTTGAAGGTGGTCCACACCCGCTTCAGTTGGAAGGTATGTTCCACTGGCCAGTTATAGCGAACCGCAAAATACCAAGCGAGCACCATCATCAAGACACCGCCGACCAGGCCGGGCACGATACCGGCGACGAACAATTGCACCACCGAGGTGTCGGCCATGGCGGCATAAAGAATCATGGGGATAGAGGGCGGGATGATGATCGCCAGCGAGGCCGAAGAGGAAGTAATAGCGGCGGCAAACGGGGCCGGGTAACCCTTGCGCTTCATCTCCGGCATCAAGATGGAACCGAGGGCGGCCACGTCGGCGACGGCAGACCCCGAGATCTCGGCGAAGAACAGCGAGGTGCCGACGTTGACCATGGCCAGTCCGCCGCGGATGAAGCCGAGCAACGCCGAAGCGAAGTCGATTAGCCGACGAGAGATGCCGCCGGTGTTCATGATGGCGCCGGCCAGGATGAACAGGGGAATGGCGATCAATGGGAACTTGGTCGATCCCTCGAACATCACCAGCGGAAAGCCGAGCAGGCTGTTGGTGCCCTGAATCCACAACATGGCAACGATGGAAATCGCGCCCAGTGCCACGGCAATGGGGATATTGATGAAGATCATGGCCAGCCCGGCCAGCAGGATCAGTGCCGTCGTCATTGCAACTCCTCCACGATGTCCTGCTCCGAGGGTGGCCGCTTGCCTTCCCAGGCCTCACGCAGAATGGCCGGGAGGTTGAGCAGCTCGGCAATGACATAAAGTGCCGCGCCGATCGGGATAGTCGACTGGGTGACAGCGATCGGAATCGGTACGCTGACCAGAGTCGAGCCGCTGAGGACACCGATGACATAGACGCCATAGACGGCGAGCAGTACGAAGAAAGCGATAATGATGGTTTCACCCAGCGCCACCAGCGCCACGCGCACGGTACGGGGCTGCGAGTAGACGAAACCCGGAACGCTGATATGGGCGCGCTTGAGGGCAGCGAGAGCGGCGCCGTAATAGGTCACCCAGGCCAGCATCACGGCGGCAACCTCGTCGTACCACCCCAGGGAGTTTCCGCTGAAGCGGAAGGTGACGCCGAGCAGCACGACCACTGTCAGAGAGACCACCAACAGCATGGTGATGACCTCGAGCAGCCACTCGAAGCCGGATCGCAATTTCGCGAGGGACATGCAAGCCACTCCGTCGAACAGGGAAAGGACCGCCCCGAATGGGAGCGGCCGTGGACTCACTCAGTGAGGTTCAGTCTTCGCCGCCGAGCGCCAGAACGCGGTCGACCAGGTCGCCGCCACCTTCCACTTCCTCGTCGAAGCGCTCGTAGATGGGGCCGCTGGCGTCGATGAAGGCCTGCTGGTCGGCCTCGTTGACCTCCATGCCGGCCGCTTCCATCTCGCCAAGTAGCTCTTCGTCCTGCCTGGCAGCGGTCTCGTAGACGAAGCCTTGGACCTCCTGGGCGGTCTCCTCGAGGATATTGCGAACGTCCTCCGGCAAATCCTCCCAATGGCGTTTGGAAACCACCACATACGCGGGCGTGTAGACGTGGTTGGTCATGGACAGGTAGTCCTGGACTTCCTGGAACTTCTGGGAGTGGATCTGCACTAGAGGATTCTCTTGGCCGTCCATGGTGCCGGTCTGCAGCGCCGTGAAGACCTCCGAGAGCGCCATGGGCGAGGGGTTCGCGCCGTACTCCTCGAACATGCGCACCCGCCAGGCGCCCTTCGGCGTGCGCAGCTTCAGGCCCTCCAGGTCCTCGGGCGTCTCGATGGGCCGCTTGTTGTTGGTGATCTGGCGGAAACCGTTCTCCCACACGGCAAGAATTTTGTAGCCCTCCTCCTCCACCAGCGGATAGAGATCGGGTTCGATGACCTCGTCGATGACCCGCTTCATGTGCTCCCGATCCTTGATCAGGTAGGGCATCTCGAACAGGCCAAATTCATCGACCACAGAGGACATCACAGTGGAAGGCAGTGTGAAGGTGAGCTGGCCGAGCTTGAGCTTCTGCATCATGGAGTCGTCGCCACCGAGCTGGCTCGATCCGTAGACCTCGACCTTGTAATCATCGCCCAACCGCTCATTGGCACGCTCGGCGAATTCTTTGGCGGAGACATCGAATAGCGACCCGGGGTTGCCCACATGACCGAACTGCAGCTCGGTCTGGGCCATGCCAAACCCTGGCGACAGGCCCAGGGCAAGAAAGGTGGTCACGAAGGTCGTCTTGATCATCTTCATCGGATACTCCAGTGCTGGCTTGTTGTTGTAGGTGCTGCCCAGGCGAAACATTTTCTCAAGGGGCAGTCGCCAGGCCTTGGCGGCTCATGCTGGACCGAGGACATATTCCGACGGCCCGAGTCATCCTCGGCCATCCAACGGCTCGGTGAGTCCGACCGTCACGGTATCAATTTGAATTCAAAATTCATTATCAGGTATTAAACTTTAGTCGAGAAGAGATCCGATTCAGTCGGGTTCTAGCCCCCAAGCCAATCCCGCCGCCTCGACACCGGCGATGGCGGCCATCTCATCTTCGCCTGAAGATGCGCCACTGGCGCCCACAGCACCGATGACGTGTGATTCGTTATTAAGAATCAGTACCCCCCCCGGCACTGGGACGAAAGGTCCAGCCGAGGCAGCGGCCACGCTAGCGAGGAAAGCCGGTCGCTCCGCATTGCGGGCCCCGACCACGCCGCTCGAGGCCCCATTACCCAGGGCGGCGAAAGCCTTGCCCTGAGCCACGGGGAAACGCAGCGGGGCACAGCCGTCCTCGCGCTCGGCGGCGACGACATGCCCGCCACCGTCGAGCACCACTACGGTAAGAGGTTCCATCGAAGCTTCACGCGCCTTGGCGAAGGCTCCGTCGAGAATGGCCCTGGCCTGGGAGCGATTAAGCTGAAACTGACTGCGGAAGACCTTGCCGACCATGAGAAACTCCTTATGCTTACCGAGACAGAAATATGGATGAATTTTGAATTCTTAATATCTTTCGTGAAAGAATGCCAGATAGGCCCTTATCCACCGGATGAATTGACAAGCCCGGCGACGCAGCCGGCACCCCGGCCGGGGCTAACGGGACGTATTGCCTTAGGACTTCATGCCATGAGCAAAATCCAACATCGCAGTCTTTACCTGGAAGTGGCCGACCGCGTCCGGGATCTCATCGAGCGGGGGGATCTCGCGCCGGGAGAGCGAATATCGGAGAAGCAGCTCTGCGAGCGATTCGGAGTATCCCGCACGCCGCTGCGGGAAGCGCTAAAGGTTCTTGCCTCCGAGGGTCTGATCGAGCTACTGCCCAACCGTGGGGCCAGGGTGATGCGCCTGACCTTGAAGATGGTGAAGGATACCTACGACCTCATGGGAGCTCTCGAGGGATTGTCCGGCGAACTCGCTTGCCAGAACATCAGCGACGAAGGGATTAAGGCCATTCGTGCGTTGCATGACGAAATGCTCCGGCACTACCGCGATCGCAACCTAGCGAATTATTTTCAGGTCAACCAGAAGATCCACGAGGGGATCCTGGCCGCCTCGGCGAACGAAGTATTGCAGGAGATGTATAGCAACCTCAGTCAACGCGTGAAGCGAGTTCGCTATTCCAAGAAAATGACCGACGACTTCTGGCACAGAGCCGTGCAGGACCACGAACACATGATCATTGCCCTCGAG
This sequence comes from Billgrantia pellis, assembly GCF_008297955.1. GTDB lineage: Bacteria > Pseudomonadota > Gammaproteobacteria > Pseudomonadales > Halomonadaceae > Halomonas > Halomonas pellis. The sequence goes on from NZ_VTPY01000003.1 coordinate 411,684, forward strand.
GCGCGTGATGGAAAACGGCTGGGGCAGATACTGCGCGATCACCTTTGCAACAAACTCGAAGCAGTCTCACTCGCCGGCGTGATCGAGGAAGAGCGAACGCTCGATGCCGCCAACGCCTGAGGATCACTCCCACACGTCGAGGCGAATGGCCGAACGCTCCAGGCGTCGCTCCTCCGCCTCGATCTCGCGCAGCTGCTCGCCGATGCCGTCCAGATGGTCCACCGCCGCGCGCCGTGCCGCCTGCGGCTTGCCCTCCATCACGGCGCGATAGAGCCGGGCATGCTGGCGGTTGATCATTTGCCTCGGCGCCTCGCGGTGGTAGAGATTCTTCACCGAAGCGAAAACCGAGCTCAGCAGTAGATCCGTCAGCGACTGCAGGGTATGCACCAGCACCGGGTTGTGGGAGGCCTGGCTGATCGCCAGGTGAAAGGCGTGATCGAGATGCGCCAGGCGCTCGACCTCCACCGTCTCACCCTTTTGCACGAACTCGACCATCGCCTCGTACCGCCGCTGGATCACCACACGGTCGGCCGGGGTGGCGCGCTCCGCGGCCAGCCTGGCCGACTCCCCTTCGAGCAACGAGCGGACCTCCAGCAGATCGAACAGGGTCCTCGGATGGTCGCGGAACAGGTGCATGAGCGGGCTGTCGTCGCGCCCCGGCAGCAGCGCCGCCACCGCCGAGCCTTGGCCCTGGCGCGTGACGATGATGCCCTTGCTGCGCAACACGCGCAGCCCCTCGCGCAGCGAAGTCCGCGAAACGCCGAGGCGCTCGCACAGGCGTCGCTCGGAGGGCAGCAACTGTCCCGGCCGGAACACGCCATCGAGAATGAGTTGCTCGAGGTGGGCCGCGATCGCATCGGGCGTACGGGCCGGCAATGACAGTTCTCGCGGCATGACGTCTCCTGGAATCGGTCGGTCGGTCGGTCGGTCGGATCGGATTGACCCAGTGGCATCGAGCGGCCCATGATGTATTTTGAAAATGTTTTCCACAAGCACTCGGCAAACTGGCAATACCAGTGTACCAAAGGCTGGACAAAGGATGGCAGGTCACGCAGATTGGCGGCCACGACACTCGTCCTGCCGCCATGACACACAGCGAGGCGTTTGCATGAACATTCTCTACGATGAACGACTCGACGGACCGGCACCCGAGCTGGACAAGACCGCCATTCGCGACAGCCTCGCCCAGGCGATTCCGGGCATGACGCTACTGCATCGCGAGGAGGATCTGCGCCCCTTCGAGTGCGACGGTCTCTCGGTTTACCGCACCTTGCCCCTGCTGGTAGCGCTGCCCGACACTCTCGATCAGGTACAGCGCCTGCTCAAGGAGTGCCATCGCCTTGGCGTACCGGTGGTGACCCGCGGCGCCGGCACCGGCCTTTCCGCCGGCGCGCTGCCGTTGGAACATGGCGTATTGCTGGTCATGTCGCGCTTCTCACGCATCCTCGAGATCGACCCCGAGGCACGCGTCGCCCGGGTCGAGCCCGGCGTGCGCAACCTGGCCATCTCCGAGGCGGCTTCGCCCTACGGGCTCTACTACGCGCCAGACCCCTCGTCGCAGATCGCCTGCTCCATTGGCGGCAACGTGGCGGAGAACGCCGGTGGTGTGCATTGCCTGAAATACGGCCTGACGGTACACAACGTGATCAAGGTGGAAGTCCTCACCATCGAAGGCGAGCGCATGACATTCGGCAGCGATGCGTTGGACGCCCCTGGCTTCGACCTACTGGCATTATTCAACGGTTCCGAAGGGATGCTCGGCGTGGTCACCGAGATTACCGTCAAGCTACTGCCCAAGCCCGAGGTGGCCAAGGTACTGATGGCCAGCTTCGACGACGTGGAGAAAGCCGGCAATGCCGTGGGCGCCATCATCGAGGCCGGCATCATCCCCGGCGGCCTGGAGATGATGGACAAGCTCGCCATCATCGCCGCCGAGGACTTCATCGGCGCCGGCTACCCCGTGGAGGCCGAGGCGATCCTGCTATGCGAACTCGACGGCGTCGAAGCCGACGTCGATGACGATTGCGAGACCGTGCGCGCGGTACTCGAGAGAGCCGGCGCCACCGGTATCCAGCAAGCCCGCGACGACGCCGAGCGCGCCAGGTTCTGGGCCGGGCGCAAGAATGCCTTTCCCGCCGTGGGCCGCATGTCGCCCGACTATTACTGTATGGACGGCACCATTCCGCGACGCGAACTGGCCCGGGTGCTCAAGGGCATCGCCGATCTCTCCAAGCGCTATGGGCTACGCGTCGCCAACGTGTTCCACGCCGGCGACGGCAACATGCACCCGCTGATCCTGTTCGATGCCAACCGCGAGGGAGAACTGGCCGTGGCCGAGGCGCTGGGCGGCGAGATCCTCGAATTGTGCGTCAGGGTCGGCGGCACCATCACCGGCGAACACGGCGTCGGCCGCGAAAAGATCAACCAGATGTGCGCCCAGTTCCGCCCCGACGAGCTGGTGACCTTCCGCGCCGCCAAGGCCGCCTTCGATCCTCGCGACCTGCTCAACCCCGGCAAGAACATTCCCACCCCGGCGCGCTGTTCGGAGTTTCGCACCATCAAGAGCGCGAGCACCGACGCCGCTCCCGATACCTTGCAAGGCTGAACTGGAGTGACCATGGCAAACGCAACGCCTCTCTCTGACCATGACGCCAGCGCAGCCTTGGCCGAGCGAATCCGCCAGGCCAACGCCGATGATACTCCGCTGCGTATCGTCGGCGGCGACACGCGCGTCTTCTACGGCCGCGAGGTCGAAGCCGGTGAGCTGTCGACTCGCGAACACAGTGGCATCCGTTTCTACGATCCGGTGGAGCTGGTGGTCTCGGTACGCGCTGGCACGCCGCTGGTCGACCTCGAGGCGGCCCTGGCCGAGCACGGCCAGATGCTGCCTTTCGAGCCCCCCCGCTACGGTGCGGCGAGCACCGTGGGCGGCATGGTCGCCACCGGCATGTCCGGCCCTCGCCGCCCTTGGGCGGGCAGTGTGCGTGACTTCGTGCTGGGGGCCCGGGTCATCAACCACGAAGGCATCGAGCAGCGCTTCGGCGGCGAGGTGATGAAAAACGTGGCCGGCTATGACCTGTCGCGGCTGATGGTGGCCGCCCAGGGCACCCTGGGTCTGATCACCGAGGTCTCGTTCAAGGTGCTGCCCAAGCCCGGCGCCAGCCACAGCCTGCGTCTGGAGCTCTCCCTCGACGAGGCTCGCCGGCGCCTGGCCGAATGGGGCCGCGAGCCGCTGCCTCTCAGCGCCGCGGCCTGGCTCGACGGTGCCCTGCATCTGCGCCTGGAAGGCGGCCCCAGTTCGGTAGCCGCCACCCGCGCGCGCATCGGCGGCGATGAACTCGACAATGCCTTCTGGCCCGCCCTGCGCGACCAACACCTGCCGTTCTTCCGTGCCGGCCAAGCGCCGCTGTGGCGACTCTCGCTGCCCCACCGCGCGCCGGCACTGGACCTGCCCGGCATTGACGAGAGTCTGATGATTCACGACTGGGCCGGCGCCCAGCGCTGGCTGCGCACCGAACTGGACGCCGAGGCCGTGCGTCAGGCGTGCCAGGCCGCCGGTGGCCACGCCACCTGCTACGGCCCCCGCCCGGCCGCCATCGAGCCCTTCACACCGCTGCCCGAGGTGTTGATGAAGTATCACCGCAATCTCAAGGCCCAGCTCGATCCCAAGGGGATCTTCAACCCCGGCCGGCTCTACGCGGCGTTCTGAGACGTACAGGATTTTCGACATGCAGACGCATTTCACCGAGGAAGCCCTCAAGCAGCCGCATATCCAGGAGGCCGACCGCGTCCTGCGCACCTGCGTGCACTGCGGCTTCTGCAACGCCACCTGCCCCACCTATCAGTTGTTGGGCGACGAACGCGACGGGCCGCGCGGGCGCATCTACCTGATGAAGCAGATGCTCGAGAACCCGGATGACACCGAGAACGTCACCGAGCAGACCCGCCTGCACCTGGACCGCTGCCTAACCTGTCGCAACTGCGAAACCACCTGCCCCTCCGGCGTGGAGTATCACAAACTGCTCGACATCGGCCGCGCCGAGATCGAGCGCCGGGTGCCGCGAAGCGCCGCCGACCGCGCCCAGCGTTACGCCCTGCGCAAGGCGTTGGTGGATCCCAAGCGCTTCCAGGCGCTGCTCAAGCTGGGCCAGACCTTCCGCCCACTGGTGCCAGGCAAGCTCAAGGACAAGCTGCCGCCCAAGCCGATGGATGCCGGCACGCGCCCCGACCACAAGCGCCACGCACGGCAGATGCTGATTCTTGAAGGCTGCGTGCAGCCGGGGCTTTCACCCAACACCAATGCCGCCACGGCGCGGGTGCTCGATCGCCTGGGCATCGGCCTCACGCCGGTGGCCGAGGCAGGCTGCTGCGGCGCCATCGACTTCCACCTCAACGCCCAGGACGACGGCCGCGCCCGTGCACGAGCCAACATCGACGCCTGGTGGCCGCACATCGAGGCGGGCTGTGAGGCCATCGTACAGACCGCCAGCGGCTGTGGCGCCTTCGTCAAGGAGTACGCCGACATCCTCGCCGACGACCCCGTCTACGCCGACAAGGCCAAGCGCGTGAGCGAACTGGCCAAGGATTTGGTCGAGGTGCTGCGCGACGAGGAGTTGACGAGCCTCCAGGTCAACGAAGGCCGCCGGCTGGCCTTCCACTGCCCCTGCACCCTGCAGCACGCCCAGAAGCTCGGAGGTGCGGTGGAGGGCGTGCTGGTCAAGCTCGGCTTCACCCTGACCCCGGTAGCCGACGCCCACCTCTGCTGCGGCTCGGCGGGCACCTACTCGATCACCCAACCGGAGCTCGCCACCCAGCTGCGCGACAACAAGCTCAACGCCCTCGAGGCCGGCAACCCGGAGACGATCGTGACTGCCAACATCGGCTGCCAGACGCACCTCAACGGCGCGGGGCGTACCCCGGTTAGGCATTGGATTGAAATTGTCGATGAATCCCTGGAGAAACACTGAGTCGCTACTGCACTCCGCATCTTGCGCGCGGGCGGTACTGGTGCGCCAGCCCGGTCGGAATCCACATACTAAAGTATGTTCCGGTTCCTGCGTTCCGGCCTCGCGCAACCTGCGTTCGTTCGTGACGCGCCTCAGCGCTTCTCAACTATCGAAAGAAATTGTGAAAAAGAGGAAGGAACCATGAAGACCAAACCCGTACTCACCCTGACCGACGTCAACGCCATCCTCGATGCCGCTCAGAAAGAAGCGGAAGCCAACGGCTGGAACGTGACCATCGCCGTGGCCGACGACGGCGGCCACCTGCTCGGCCTGCGCCGCCTCGACGGCGCCCCGGCCATGACCCCCGACATCGCCACCCAGAAGGCCCGCAGCTCGGCGCTCGGCGCTCGCGAAACCCAGGCCTTCGAGGAGATGATCAACGGCGGGCGCAATGCCTTCCTCTCCGCGCCGATGCAGGGGCTGCTCTCCGGCGGCGTACCGGTGATGGTCGAGGGCCAGATGGCTGGCACCGTAGGCGTCTCCGGTGTCAAGCCCGACCAGGACGTACAGGTCGCCAAGGCCGGCATCGCCGCCATCGTCTGAGGCGAAACCGAAGAGACCGGCCGCGACTCCCTGCCAATACAGGGTGCCGTGGCCGGCCTTTTTCGTGCGACTTCACTGCGCTCGGTTCACGTCCTGCGGCGACGGTGACGCAGCTCGCCATTCAGCGCCTTGACGATCGAGTAGCACATCAACAGCATCACGATGGAAAACGGAATCGCCGTCGCCGTCACCCCGGCCTGCAGCGCCGCCAACCCGCCGCCGAGCAGCAGCACGACGGCGACAAGCCCCTCCACCGTGGCCCAGAACATTCGCTGTGGCCTGGGCGCATCGATCTTGCCACCGGCCGTGATGGTGTCGATCACCAGGGAGCCGGAATCCGACGAGGTAACGAAGAAGACCAGCGCCAGGACGATGCCGACGGTCGACATCAGCCCCGTGAGCGGCAGCTCATTCAGCATGCCGAACAGCGAGAGCTCGGGGCTGTAGTCATCGATCACATACTCCTTGACCAGACTATTGTCGGGGTCGGCGTAGAGCTGCTCGAGCGCGATACCGCCGAAAACGCCCATCCAGATGAAGATGAACAGGCTCGGGATCAACAATACGCAGAGGACGAATTCCCGAACCGTGCGCCCTCGTGACACCCGGGCGATGAACATGCCGACGAACGGCGCCCAACTGACCCACCAGGCCCAGTAGAACACCGACCAGGCTTGACGATAGGCATCGTCGTCACGACCGAAGGGGGCCGACAGCGGGATGAACTCCGTCACGTAGCTCGACAGCCCGGACCAGAACCCCTTCAGGCCCACCAGGGTCGGGCCCGCAAACAATACGAAGAAGAAGAAACCTACGGCCACGACCATGTTGATCTCGGAAAGCTTCTTCACGCCCCCCTCGAGCCCGCGCCAGACCGATACCAATGCCACCGCCGTGACCAGCAGAATGACAATGACCTGGAAGACGGTGCTGATGTCGATGCCGAAGACGAAATTCATCCCAGCATTGGCCTGTTGTGCTCCGAGCCCAAGCGCCGTGGCCAGTCCGAACAGGGTAGAGAACACTGCCAGGATATCGATCACGTGCCCCCACCAACCCCAGACACGCTCGCCCAGGATAGGGAAGAAAGCCGAACGAATCGAAAACGGCAGGCCCTTGTTATAGGTAAAGAGGGCCAACGCCAACGCCATGACCACATAGACGGCCCATCCATGAATGCCCCAATGGAGAAAGGTACCGGCCAGGCCCAGGGCCGTCGCCGCGGGAATGGCTTCGGGATTCAACTGCCCATCGGCCCCGAACGGCGAAGCCACGCCCAGCGGTAGGGAAACGTTGGCGTGATAGACCGGCTCCAGCACACTGAAGAACAGCAGCCCGATACCGATGCCGGCAGTGAATAGCATGGCAAACCAAGACAGATAGCCATGCTCCGGTCGAGCATCGGGCCCCCCCAACCTGATCGAGCCATAGGGCAGGACGACGAGTGCGATACAAAAGAGGATGAAGAAATCCACCAAGAGCATGAAATAGCCATCCAGCGTCCCGGTAGCGAAGCTGACGACGGCCTGGAAGACGCTTTCCGCCCTCTCCGGAAAAAGGAGAGTGAGGACGATGAAAACCACCGAAGCGATTGCCGATACGACGAAGACCCGATTGTGGATATCGAAACCGATGGGCCCCAGCCGCCCTTCGATATTGTCCTGACCAACGACGTAATCCGTCTGCATGTCGCTGATCGCATGATGGGGCTCCGGGCCACCCGGGTTATTCATAGACTGCACCTTTCCTAATATAAAGAGCAACTTAGCTTTTTCAGCCTACAAGAGCCCAAGCACGTATTCCATGGTGTTCCGTCCGCTTACGCTGCGCGTGCTGCGTTTCGGTCTGCAACGCCAGGGCCATCTATACTGACAGCGCCAGACCGTTGCTCTGCGCGTCCTGCCCGTTCACGGCGTGCAGACAATGGCAAGGCACCTGATTCGCGCAATCATCAGGGCCGGCCCGGGAGAGCGCAGACGGGGCTGTGGCCCATGGAGGAAACCCGATATGATCAAGAAACTCTTGGCCACACTGGTGCTGATGGCCTTCATTGCGCCCGCCTGGGCGCATATGTGTCCCTCACTGATGTCCGATATCGACGAGGCACTGGAGGACGAGGAGAAAGTATCCCAACTCAGCGAAGACGAACTCTCACGCGTACGCGACCTGCGCGAGGAGGGAGAGCAATATCACAACGACGGCGATCACGACCAGTCGGTAGAGGCCTTGAACGAGGCCAAGGAGATTCTCGGCGTCTAGCGCTTATGCCGGGCGCACGTTCACTGCGCCCGGCATGACCCTCTGGTCATCGTTTTCAGGCATCCCGTTCCTGGAATGAACATTCCAGGACCCACTCCTGCAGTGCCCGCTTGGCCTCGCCGGGAGAGTCCGGTCGTGCATCGACCAACCCATAGCCCCGCGGCGAGCGGAGTCGCAGGTCTTGCAGGCCGACCAACATCCCCTTCTCCAGCATGTCATCGACCAGGCCTTGCCACCCCATTCCGATGCCCTGCCCGGCAATCGCCGCCTGGATCAGCAGGGTGTAATTGTTGAACGTCAGCTCCGACGATTCGAGGTGGGTCATACCACCCAACTGCTCGAAGTAGCTCGGCCAGTCCAACCAACGCAGCCCCTGCTCGGCAGTGAGCGTTAAAAGCGGCGCCTTGCTGAGTGCCTCGAGATCCGGGATCGGCCCGTGCTGCTGCAGAAAACCCGGGCTGCACACAGGGAAGACATCTTCGCAGAACAGCAGCGGAACGCCGCTGGCAAGCATTCGCTCATCGCAGAAAACGATCGCCACGTCGACCTCCTGGGCCCGCCAGTCGAGTACGCCCTGGTTGGTAACGATGCGCACGTCGATATGCGGATGGCGTTCCCGAAAGCGCGGCAGCCGCGGCATCAACCAATAAGCCGCGAACGAGAAGTCGGTCAGGATGTTCACGTGCGGATGGCGGAGTTTGTGCTGAAGTCGATCGATCGTGCGGTCGATGGTTGCAAAGCCCTCCTGCACGCTGACGAACAGGGCATGCCCCGCCTCGGTCAATTTCACCCCGCGATAGATGCGCTCGAATAACGGCAGGCCAAGTTGTTCTTCCAGGGCACGAATCTGTTGGCTGACGGCCGACTGGGTCGAGCGCAGCTCGCGTGCCGCAGCGGTGAAGCTAAGATGCCGTGCCGCCGTTTCGAAGACTCGCAGGCCATTGGGCGACGCCGTTTTAGCTATCCACGACATTAGATTAGCTAATGCCTCCCATAAAAATTTAGCGTGTTTACAGGCCTTGAGATTAGCAGAGAGACTGTTGCCACAGCCAGCAAAGACTGGCGCCGAGTGCTCACCATAGCCCTCCATGACCGACAAGAGACTCCCATGACGCACAAGCAACCCAACCTCTTATTTCTCATGGCCGACCAGATGACCGCGTCGGCTCTGCCCTTCTACGGCCACCCGCTGGTCAAGACACCGAACCTGTCGCGCCTGGCCGCCGAGGGCGTCGTCTTCGATTCCGCCTACTGCAACAGCCCACTGTGCGCACCGTCGCGCTTCACGCTGATGGCCGGCCAGCTGCCGTCGCGCATCGGTGGCTACGACAATGCCGCCGACTTTCCTGCCGACACCCCCACCTTTGCCCACTACCTGCGCGACGCCGGCTACACCACCGCGCTATCCGGCAAGATGCACTTCTGCGGCCCGGACCAGCTTCACGGTTTCGAGGAGCGCCTGACCACCGACATCTACCCGGCGGACTTCGGCTGGTTCGTCGACTGGGAGAATTTCGATGAGCGGCCGAGCTATTACCACAACATGTCCTCGGTGACTCAGGCCGGCCCCTGCGTGCGCTCCAACCAGCTCGACTTCGACGATGAGGTCACCTTCCGCGCCAAGCGTTTCCTCTACGACTATGTTCGTAATGGCGAGCAGCGTCCTTTCTGCCTGACCGTGTCGTTGACCCATCCGCACGACCCCTACACCATTCCGCAGGAGTACTGGGACCGTTACGACCACGACGACATCGACATGCCTCGCGTGCCCTACTCGCGCGAGCTGATGGACCCGCATTCGAAACGCCTGCGCCATGTCTATCAGCTCGACGAGGACACCCTCAGCGACGCGCAGATCCGCAACGCGCGTCACGCCTATTACGGGGCGATCAGCTATGTCGACGACCAGATCGGCGCCGTGTTGAAGACGCTGAAAGAGACCGGGCTCGACGATAACACCATCATTGTCTTTTCCGGCGACCACGGTGACATGCTCGGCGAGCGCGGCCTCTGGTACAAGATGAGCTGGTTCGAGGACTCGGCCCGGGTACCGATGATCGTTCACGCGCCTGACCGCTTCGCCCCGCGCCGCGTGCGCGAGTCGGTATCGACCATGGACCTGCTGCCGACCTTTACCGAACTCGCCCACGACGGTATCGCGCCGGAATACGCCGTCCCCGTCGACGGTCGCAGCCTGCTGCCGCACCTGACCGGCAGCGGCGGGCACGACGAAGTGATCGGCGAATACCTTGGCGAAGGTGCCATCGCACCGCTGCTGATGATCCGCCGCGGGCGCTACAAGTTCGTTCACAGCACGCCAGACCCCGACCAGCTGTTCGACCTCGAGGCCGATCCGCTGGAACTCCATAACCTGGCGCAGGATCCCGCGCACCTGGATCTATGCAAGGAGTTCCGCAACGAGGTCGCCCGCCGCTGGGACTATGCGCGGCTGCACGATGAAGTGATCGCCAGTCAGCGGCGCCGCAAGCTGGTCTCGCGAGCGCTCATGAAAGGCAAAGTCACGCCCTGGGATCATCAGCCGATGTTCGATGCCAGCACCCAGTACATGCGCAACACCATTGACCTGGACGATCTCGAGCGGCGCGCGCGCTTTCCGGCGGCCTCCGTCGAATAGTCATGAGGGAAACCGCAACCGATGATCGCCGGCAACCGGCCAGGCTCAAACGCTGGTTGCCGTTTCTCGGCTGGCTCCCGCAGCAGACGGCGCGCTCGCTGCGTGCCGATGCCATCGCCGGATTGACCGGTGCCGTACTGGTCGTGCCTCAGGGGGTGGCCTATGCCCTGCTGGCCGGGCTACCTCCGGAGTATGGCTTGTACACCGCCATCGTCCCGGTCATTTTGGCGGCCCTGTTCGGTTCCTCGCGGTGGATGGTCAGCGGGCCGACGGCGGCCCTGTCGATCGCGCTGTTTGCCACGTTGCGACCCTTCGCCGAGACTGGGAGCGACGAGTTCATTACCCTGGTGCTGACCCTGACCTTCCTGACCGGCGCCTTCCAGCTGTTGTTGGGCCTGGCGCGGCTGGGCGTGCTGGTCGATCTCGTCTCGCATTCGGTGGTGACAGGGTTCACTGCCGGTGCGGCACTGATCATCGCCACCAGCCAACTCCCCTATGCGCTGGGGCTGGTCCCGATGGCGAGCAGCGGCTTTCTCGACGTCTGGCCCCAACTGTTCGCCCGGATTGGCGACATCCGCCCCGATGTCGTCCTGATCGCCGGCTTCACGCTCACCCTCTCCCTGGCGATCCAGCGCTGGCTGCCACGCTGGCCGGGCATGCTGCTGTCGCTCGTGGCGGCGTCGCTGCTGGCGGCCTGGCTCGACCCGGCACATACCGAGATCCTGCGCATCGCCGAGGTGCCGGCAGGTCTGCCACCGCTCACGGCGCCGGAGCTCACGCTCGACACCCTGCGCATGCTGACGCCCGGGGCCATCGCCCTGGGCTTGCTGGGCCTGGTCGAGGCCGCCGCCATCGCCCGAGCCTTCGCCGCTCGCTCGGGCGAACGACTGGACAGCAATCAGGAATTCATTGGCCAGGGGCTATCCAATATGGGCGGTGCCTTCTTCTCCGCCTACGTCTCGTCGGGCTCGTTCACCCGCTCGGGACTCAACGCCAGCGCCGGGGCCCGCTCACCGCTGGCGGCAGTACTGGCGGCGCTGTTCCTGATACCGATGGTGCTGGTCGCCGCTCCCCTGCTGCACCATGTGCCGATGTCGGCCATGGCCGGTCTGCTGCTGCTGGTTGCCGCCAAGCTGATCGATTGGCATAGCATTCGCGAGACACTCGCCATCAGCCGTTCGGAAACGGCGATCCTGCTGATCACCTTTTTCAGCACCCTGCTGCTGGCCCTGGAGTTCGCCATCTACTTCGGCGTGCTGGCCTCGCTGGCCGTCTACCTGCGTCGAACCACCCGTCCGCCGGTGGTCGTCTGTGCGCTATCCCAAGCCCCCTCGGAGATTCAGCAGGCCTTGAAGGCGCCATGCTGCACCGTCGTTCGGATCGACGGATCGCTGTTCTTCGGCGCCTGCGAGTCGGTCGCCCGGCAACTCGACTCTCACGACCGACCGAATCTGGTCGTACTGGCGGCGGGCATCAACTTCGTCGACCTGAGCGGCATCCACCTGCTCCAGCGCCAGGCACGTCGTTGTCAGGCGCGGGGCGGAAGGTTGTACCTGGTCTGGACCAAGCCCGACGTCATGGCCCGCTTGCAACGAGCCGGCCTCGTCGATCACGACAACGACCGGGCTCACAACAAGCCAATGGCAATAACAATATGAGAGGCATCCCATGACACACCTACACTCTGACGCCGAGTCGAGCAATCGACTCAACGCCGCCGTCTTCCATGGCTCGGTAGCCGGCATCCTGCTTTTCCTGATCTATGCCATCGCCTTCACCGATCACGCGACGGCATTCTTCAATGCCGGACTGGACTGGATCGGTACCACCTTCGGCTGGTACTACATGCTGGCGGTCATCGCCTATCTGGTCTTCGTGGCCATGGTCGGCTTCTCGCGATTCGGCAAGATCCGCCTGGGTCCCGATCACTCGCGACCGGAATTCTCGTTGCTGTCGTGGTCGGCCATGCTTTTCGCCGCCGGGCTCGGTGGCGCCATCTTGTTCTTTGTCGTCTCCGAGCCGCTGACTCACTACCTGAATCCGCCTCTCGGCGAAGGCGCCACCGCCGAAGCCCAGCGCGGAGCCATTGTGCAGACTTTCATGCATTGGGGCGTTTCGGGATGGGGGCTGTACGTATTGATGGGCATGGCCCTGGCCTATTTCAGCTATCGCCATCGGCTGCCCCTGGCGATTCGCTCGACGCTCTATCCGCTGCTGGGTAAACGTATCTATGGCCCCATTGGCGATGCCGTAGACATCACCGCCGTGCTGGCTACCGTGTTCGGTATCGCCACCGCGCTGGGCATCGGCGTGATGCAGATGAACTACGGCCTGACCTACCTGTTCGGCATACCCGAGGGGCTCCCCGCCCAGGTCATGCTGATCCTGCTGGTGGTCACCCTGGCCACCCTGTCGGTGGTGAGCGGCGTCAAGCGCGGCATCCGCCGGCTATCGGAACTCAACCTGCTGCTGATCGCCGGCCTCGTGCTGTTCGTGCTGCTCCAGGGCGACACCCTCGGGTTGCTCAACATGCTGGTCATGAACACCGGCGACTACCTGGTGGCGCTGACCGGCAAGAGCTTCGACACCTATGCCTACGCGCCCGAGGCGCAGGGCTGGTTCAACGGCTGGACAGTGTTCTTCTGGGGCTGGTGGATCGCCTGGGCACCCTTCGTCGGCCTGTTCCTGGCCCGCATCTCCCGTGGCCGTACCATCCGCGAATTCGTCGCCGGCGCCCTGTTCATCCCGCTGATCTTCGTGATGGTGATGATGTCGGTCTTCGGCAATAGCGGTATCGACATGGTCGACCAAGGATTGGTGGTACTCGGCGAACAAGCCGTGAACCAGCCACCGGCCACCATCTATACCTTCCTCGAGCAGCTGCCCCTGGTCGGTGTCACCGCTACCGTCGTGCTGGTGCTGAGCATCGTCTTCTTCGTCACTTCGGCCGATTCGGGCGCCTTGGTACTGTCCAACTTCACCTACGTGCTGCGCGATGTGAACCACGACGCCCCCGCCCGGCTACGGATTTTCTGGTCGGCCATCATCGGCCTGATCACCCTGGCGCTTCTGATGGCCGGTGGTTTGCGTACCCTGCAGAGTGCCGTGGTGATTACCGCTCTACCGTTCTCAGCCATCATCTTCCTGACCATGATCGGCATGTACCGCTCGCTGAAGGTCGAGACCGGCAAGGCCGATGCCCGCCATCAAGTGGTGGCCAGTGCCTCCGCCATCAGTGACTGGCGTGAGCGCCTCGATCGAACCCTCGATGCCACCACGCAGAACGGCGCGGAAGCCACGCTGCGCCATGCCATTCGCCCGGCGCTGACCGAACTGGCCGAGGAGCTGACCCGTCGAGGCCAACAGGCCACCGTTACCGAGCAGCAAGTGCACGGCACCCAACTGCTCTGCCCCACCTTGCAGGTCGACTTCGACGGCGCTCCCAGCTTCATCTACGGGATACGTCCACAGCGCTTGCAGCCGCCGAGCTTCCTGCCCGCCGATGACGACTACTACCTGCGCCTCGACGTTCATCTCGCCGAGGGCGGTCTAGGTCAGGACCTCAACGGCTACACGCGCATCCAGGTCATGCATGACGTGCTCAATGAGTACCAACGCCACCTGCGCTTCCTGGCCCACGCCAGCGAGCAAGGGTACCTGGAAACCATTCCCAACCAGCCCACGGGAGGGGATAACGTCCCACAAGCCGAAGCCGAACCCGCGCCCTAACCGATCCGTTCGCGGTAACGCCTGAACCAACAGAGCCCCACCAAGGTGGGGCTCGTCTTATTGCAAAGGTCCCGCCGGTTGACCAGGCCCCGCCTGTTGGCAAGGTCCTACCAGATACTCCAAACTGAAAGGTCAGAGAGTCGGCACGCGAAGCGCCGAAGGAGGCAAACATGGCGGGTGGCTGGTCGCGAGACGGAGCGGTACAAGAGCAGATCGACAGCACCATAGAGGATGCGTTGCAGCGAGCGCGCAGCGAGCTGCCCCGGGGCATGAGCCTGACGCACTGCGAGGAGTGTGAAGAGCCGGTTCCCCAGGCTCGCCGCGAGGCCATGCCCGGCGTACGCCTGTGCATCGCCTGCCAGAACGAGCGCGACAAGCGGCGTACGGTCTACAGCGGCTACAACCGACGCGGCAGCAAGGACAGTCAACTGCGCTGACGGCCTGCCGGAATGCACTGCCGCCTTAGGCTACTCGCTCAAAGGACAGCGCATGAGTGCCACCTCGGCATCGTCGCGGTCGAGCCAGGTCAGCGTCATCGCCTCGTGATCTTCGAGCCGCATACGAATCCGCTCGCTGCTTTCCATCCCTTCGCCCGAACATTCGAGCTGTGCCGTCCACGTGTCCTCGGACTCCTGCGACGCCTCCATCTTGCAGGTGTTCTCGTATCCCTCGAAGCGTGAAGGAGAAAGCGTGATCGCACGCTCTTCGCCGCCCTGCGCGCACCAGGCGGGCTCGGCAGCCCAGCGTCCCACATACGCAACGGCATCCTGGAGCGCCGTCTCGTCGTCCGGCGTCGTGGCCTGCTCGTCCTCACAGCCGGTCAGCACAAGAGCGGCACATAGCGTCATCCATGCGTAATGCCTTGCCTCCATGATGTCACCTCGGCGCTTTCATCGTATCTGCCCGTCAAGATTGTCCGTTCTCTATCATCATAGGCACGAATCGTTTATCGATAAGGCGCGCGGCCGCTACCGCGCCTCGCAACCCCCCCTTAGCTTCCTTATCATTTGCAGTGCCGTGACGGCTCGATATCATGGTGTCTTTGCAAGCCCCGACCTCAGCGGGGCTTCTTCATGCTCCTGAGGTCGCCATGCCGCTGCTCTATTTCCTGCCGCCCCTCGGGGCCGTGCTGATCTGGTCGGGCAACATGACCATCAACCAGCTCACCGTGGGGGCCATTGCCCCCAGCAGCATTGCCTTCCTGCGCTGGTTACTTGCGTTGGCCGTGCTTACCCCTTTCGTGCTGCCCGCCGCCTGGCGCCACCGCGAGGCGCTGCGCCGCGAGTGGCCCAAGCTGGCCGTACTGGGTCTCCTTGGCATGGGGCTGTGGCAGGGACTTGCCTACGTGGCCGCCGAGACGACCACGGCGACCAATATGGGCATTCTTGCCGCCATGGTACCGTTGCTCACGGTGCTGCTCAGCGCCATGATCCTGCGCGAGGCGCCCAGCCTCGGCGGCACGTTCGGTGGCCTGCTCGCGCTGTTCGGTGTGCTGGTGCTGCTGGGGCGAGGTGATCCGCTTGCGTTGCTGGAACTGCAGGTGGCACTCGGCGATCTGCTGATGGTAGTGGCCGCCACCTGCTACGCGCTCTATGGCGTGATGCTCAAGCGCTGGCCCCTGGGCCTGCCGCCCTGGGTGGTGCTCTACGCTCAGGTAGTGTTCGCCGTCCTGTTCTTGCTGCCCCCCTACCTCATGGGGCCGATGACGCCGGTCGACGGCCAGAACATATGGCTGATCCTCTACGCCGGTATTCCCGCCTCGATCGTGACGACGTTTCTATGGATGCGTGCTATCCGCCAGATCGGCGCCAGTCAAGCCAGCATTTTCATCAATCTTATGCCGCTGTTCAGCGCCTTGATCGCCATGCTCTTCCTCGGCGAGCGCATCGCGCTGTTCCATCTCATCGGCGGCCTGCTGGTGCTCGCCGGCGTGATCATGGCGCAGACCCTGACCCAACCCCTGGTACGCAAGACGCCGAGTCCGTCATGATCCTCGACACTACGCACCTCAATCGCGAGCGCACCTTCTTCGAGCCCGACGAGACGATCTGGCTGTTTGGCTATGGTTCTCTGATCTGGAAAGCCGAGTTCGACTACCACGAACGACGGCCCGCCCACATCGAAGGCTGGACACGGCGCTTCTGGCAGGGATCGCACGATCATCGCGGCACACCGAAGGCCCCGGGCCGCGTGGTCACGCTGGTCGAGTCGCCCGGTACCGTCTGCCAAGGCATGGCCTACCGCATCGACGCCGAGACCCTGGCACAACTGGATATTCGCGAGAAGAACGGCTATCTGCGAGAGCTCGCGGTCTTGCATTTCCCCGACGGCAGCCACGCCGAAGGACTGATCTACCTGGCCACCGCGGACAACGCCGCCTTTCTCGGCGACGCCCCACTCGATGCCATGGCTCGCCAGATCGCCGCCGCCCACGGCCCGAGCGGCCCCAACCGCGACTACTTGCTCAACCTGGCCATTGCCCTGGAGGATCTCGGAGCCGATGATCCCCATGTCTTTGCCCTGGCCGCACTTGTCAGGCACTGCTGTGCTGAGTGAAGCGAATTCACGGAGTACTAATCTAGAGGAGATAGGCGCGCAACGGCATCCAGATACCCATGCCGATCATGATCAGGTTCTCGGTTAGCGAGACAAAACCCAGCGGCACCTTGCTGTCACCGCCGACGCAGGCGCACTTGAGCTCGCGCTTGTCGACATAAACCGCCTTGAATACCGAGACGGCGCCCACCGTCCCGATGAATAGCGCCACGGGCGCGGCCAACCAGATCAAGGCACCCGCCAGCATCAGGATGCCCGCCATGGTCTCGGCATAAGGATACACGTAGCCATAGCGTACCTGGCGCTGGGCCAGCAGATCGTAGTTGAGGAACATCGTACTGAAGCTCTCCACATCCTTGAGCTTCTGCAGCCCCAGCAGGGCCATCGCAATGGCCACGAAATACTCCGGCATCCTGGAACTCAGCAGTGAGCCGGTCGCGGTCCAACTGACGGCGAACCCCATCAGCAGCGCCGTGGCGAACAACGCGATCACCGGCTGGTAGGTGGCCTCGTCCCCGCCCGGCGAATCCAGTCCGAGATATTCGCGCAGCTCGTCGTAACCGCCGATACGACGGCCATCGATGAAGGTCTGGGGCGTGGTGTCCACTCCGTGCGTTTCCTTGAACGTCTCCGTCTCCTCCCGCGTGGTCAGGTAATGATCCTCCACTTCGAACCCCTTGCGTTCCAGCAGGTCCTTGCTCTTCAGACCAAAGGGACACAGGTGTTCCTCCATGACCATGCGGTAGAGCTGGGCAGTCTTGCCCTCTCCTCTCGACTGTCCATGAGCCATGAGATCTCTCCTTGGTCACGCATTCTCCCCAAGGGTAGACAATCGATCTCTATCAGCGAATCCCCGCCCTCAGGAACGACTGCACAAACTGGCGCTGGAACAGCAGGAAGGCGACCAGCAACGGGGCGATGCTGAGCAGCGTGGCGGCGCTGACGGTGGCCCAGTTGACGCCGGTTTCCGGCGCCGAGAAGATGCCCAGCCCCACGGTGAGCGGGCGGCTCTCCACTGAGTTGGTCACCACCAGCGGCCACAGGAAGTTATTCCAATGGTGGCTGATCGAAACCAGGCCGTAGGCCAGGTAGGTGGGCTTGGCCAAGGGCACGTAGACCTTGAGCAGGATCGCCATCCAACCGCAGCCCTCCACCCTGGCGGCTTCCTCCAGCTCCCGCGGGATGGTCTTGAAAGTCTGGCGCAGCAGGAAGATGCCGAAGGCGCTGGCGACGTACGGCAGCCCGATGCCGGTAATGGTATCGACCAGCCCCAGGCCGCTAGCGATACGGTAATTCTCGACGATCAGCACCTCGGGAAAGACGAACAGCTGGATCAACACCAGCATGAACAGGAAATCCTTGCCGGGAACGGGGAAACGGGCGAAAGCGAAGCCCGCCAGGGTGCAGACCACGAACTGTGCCAGCACCACCCCAGTGACCAGCAGGAAGGTATTGAGGTAATAGCGGGCAAACGGTGCCTGGGCCCAGGCGTTGGCGAAGTTGTCCAGCGTCAGCGGGGCAAACAGGTCGAAGCGCACCATGTAGGCCGGCGGGTGGAAGGCGGCCCATATCGCGTAGAGCAACGGAAAGATCCAGACGATGGCCAGCAACCAGGCAGCGGTGGTCTCGAGCCCGGGAAGACGCAGAGCCAAGCGGCGCGACGGCATCGCAGCGTCGTTCACGTTCATGGATCGCTCCCCGTCATTGGTAGTGCGTCCTGCGATCGAGCACGGTGAACTTGAGCGTGGCCACCACTGCCAGCACCAGCAGGATCACCACGGTGATGGTAGCGGCATAGGTACGGTCGAAGAACGAGAAAGCGTTCTCGTAGACGTAGTAGAGCAGCAGGTTGGTGGCGTTGTTGGGCCCGCCCTTGGTCAGGATGAACAGGTGGTCGACCACCCGCACTGCATTGATCAGCGCATTGATCAGCACAAACAGCGTGGTCGGCATCAAGAGCGGAAAGGTGACCCGCCAGAAGAAGCTCCAGCGGCTGGTGCCCTCGAGGTCCGAGGCCTCCTTGAGCTCCGGTGGAATGCTCTGCAGCGCCGCCAAGTAGAAGATCATGAAGAAGCCGGCCTCTTTCCACACGGTCATCACGATCACCGAGGTCAGCGCCACCCCCGGGTCGCCCAGCCAATTGACGCCGGAAAGCCCCAGCGCGCCGAGCAGCTTGTTGAACAGGCCGATCTGCGGCGCGTAGAAGAACATCCAGATATTGGCCGCCGCGATCATCGGCAGGATGGTTGGCGTGAAGTAAGCCATGCGCACGAAGCCGCGTCCCGGCAGGCGGGCGTTGACGAACAGCGCCATCCCCAGCGCCAGGGCGATGGAGGTGGGAATGGTACCCAGCGCATAGATCAGGTTGTTGCGCGCCACCCGCCAGAAGGTACGGTCCTCGATCAGGATCGCGTAGTTCTCCAGCCCGACGAATGCCGGCGGCGCGCCGCGAAAGCCGGGCAGGAAGAAGCTGTTGATCAGCGTCGCCACGGTGGGCAGATAGGCGAAGGTGCCGAGCAGCACCGCCGCCGGCAGCAGCAACAGCGCGCCATAGATCTGCATGCGTCTGTCAGCGTTCTGGATCACCATGCCTTGTCCAATCGCGGGGCTGATCCGGGGGCCAAGGGCCCGGAGTGCCGTACCATTGATGAGGCGCGGTGACTCCTTCCCTGGGCGCGACATTTACCCTGCGGCGCTCTCGCATCCTGCTCCGCTTGCAGGGCCGGTGCAGGCCATCCATGGCCAGCCCGTTCGGAGCAGTGCTCCTCACCCATGGCAAATGACCTCCTCGCCGCCCTTGCCCCCCGGCGCACCGTTCGCCTAGTCCTGTTGAGCCGGTGGAAGGGAACGCAGCCATTTGTCAGCGTTTCCTCAACGGGAACGCGCATAACGACGCAGCGCTGCGTCAGCTTCCGCCTGGGCCTGCTTGAGCGCCTCCTCGGGCGACATCTGCCCGGTCAGCGCCGCCTGCACGGCGTTGTCCAGCGCCCGGCGTACGCGTCCGCCCTGATAGGTGGCCAGCTCCGCGGTGGCGTGCTCGAGCTGGTCGCGGGCCACCGCGGCCGGCGGGAACTCCTCGACGTAGTTGCGCAGCGCCTCGGTCTCGTAGGCCGCCGGGCTCACCCCCATGTAGCCGGTCTCGATCGACCAGGCCGCGGCACGCTCAGGATCGGTCATCCACCGGATGAAGGTCATCGCGGCGTGCTGCTCCTCCTCGCTGCTGCCCTTGAACAGGTAGAAGTTGCCGCCACCGGTGGGGCTGCCGCGCTGTTCCTTCATCGGCAGCATGGCCACGCCGAAGTCGAAGGAGGCCTCGTTGCGTACCGCGGTGAGATTGCCGGTGCTGTGCCACATCATGGCGGTGGACTGCTCGAGGAAGTTCTGGCGCAGGGTGCCCCACTCGATGGTGCCGTCGGGCATCGCCTCGTGCTCCTGAGCCAGCGCCACCCAATACTCCAGCGCCTCGATGGCGGCGGGGTCGTCGAAATAGACCTCGGTGCCTTCCTCGTTCATCAGGCGATGGCCGTTCTGGAAGGCGAAGGCCTGAAACATCCAGTAGGGATAGCCGGTAGAGGGCACCATCACGCCCCACTGCTCGCCGCCGCTGGCCTCGCGGATCGCAGCGCCCATCTCGGCCATCTCTTCCCAGGTCTCCGGCGGCGTCTCCGGGTCGAGCCCTGCGGCCTCGAAAGCGTCCTTGTTCCAGTAAAGCACGATAGTCGAGCGCTGGAAGGGAATGCCGTAGGTCTGGCCGTCGATCTGGCCGTTCTCCATCAGCCCGGGATAGAAGCTATCGAGCCATTCGCGCTCTTCATCGGTCTCGACCACTTCGTCGAAGGCGAGGATGGCATCCTGTTCGAGCAGGTCGAACAGATCGATGGAGAACAGCACGGAGAGCTGCGGCGCCTCATCCGCCTCGATAGCCGACATGGCCCGCACGCGGGTGTCATCGTAGTTGCCAGCGTAGATCGCGTTGACCGAAATGTCCGGGTGCTCGTTCTCGAATTCCGCCACCAGACCGTCGATCACGTCGGTCAGAGCGCCGCCCACCGCCACCGGGTAGTACATGGTCAGTTCGGTCTGTGCCTGGGCGTTCAGCGAGCCGGCGGCAAGCAGCGCGGCGGCTGCGGTCAACCGCCCTGCCTTGAGCATGCCCTTCCTGAGCCGCCCTTTTTCGGGCCAGTCCCTATTGAGCCGGCCTGTCTCGAAAGCGTATCGCGCGTTCATCGGTTCACTCCTGGAGAGTCGTTACCCACATGGCTGGACGAGGCCGAAGCCCCACCGTCTTGCATTTCGGCGGCCCGCCCCACAGCAGGCGCAAAGCGATGCCGACCGGGGGGCGCACCGAGGTCGTGCCCGACGATCGCCAAGCGTCGGCCCGCCTCGTCGGCGGCGAAGAAGTGCGCGGCATCCCGCGACCACTGCAGGCGGCATGCTTGTCCCGGCTCCCGTTGGGGGCGTCCACCGAGCCGTGCCCGCAGCTCCTGGCGGCCGACCCTGAGCCGCACGATGCTATCGGCACCGAGATATTCAGCATCAAGCATCTCGGCCGGCACGCCCGGCGCATCGGCCGGCAACAGGCGGATATCCTCGGGACGCACGCCGAGCCAGTGCCCCTTGGCTTCGTGGGGCGCCACGCTGCAATGCGGTTCGCCATCGATCACCGCACCGTCGGCGGCGGCGGAGAGCGGCACCAGATTCATCGCCGGGCTGCCGATGAAGCTGGCCGCGAAGGCGCTCGCCGGGCACTCGTAGAGTTCGCTCGGCGTGCCGTCCTGAACGATGCGTCCGGCCTGCATCAGTATCACGCGGTCGCCCATGCTCATGGCTTCGACCTGATCATGAGTGACGTAGATCACGGTCATGCCGAGGCGTTGCTGCAGCGCCTTGATTTCGCGTCGCATCTCGCCGCGCAAGCGGGCATCCAGGTTGGAGAGCGGCTCGTCCATCAGGCAGATGGGATGCTCGGAGACGATCGCCCGGGCCAGGGCGACCCGCTGACGCTGGCCCCCGGAGAGCTGGGCCGGCTTGCGCTCGAGATAGGCGGTGAGATCGACCAGTTCCGCCACTCGGGCCAATCGCTCGCGGCGCTCCGCCTTCGGCACCTTGCGACTGCGCAGTCCGAAGACGATGTTGTCGGCCACGCTCAGGTGGGGGAACAGCGCGTAAGACTGGAACACCATGCTGATGCCGCGGTCGCCCGGCGGCAGATACGTGACGTCGCGCTCGCCGATATGGATACGCCCGGCGCTAGCCGGCTCGAGGCCGGCGATCATACGCAACGTGGTCGACTTGCCGCAGCCCGAGGGGCCGAGGAGGATGACGAACTCGCCCGGTGTCACGTCGAAACCGATGCCGTCCACCGCCGTTGTGTCGCCCCAACGCTTGCTGACGCCTTCCAGTCGGATGCGCTGACTCCCTCGCAAGCCGGAGTCGACGTTCGGCGCCCCGGGTGGAGCGCTATTGTCTGGATGATTGTTGTCAGGATTCATGCTGCGTCCGCGTTGCCCGTGAAGGCGTGGCATGGCTGTCATCGACTCTCCCGAAGTTCAGCGTAGCCGCTTATGCGTCGTTTTGCGGCAATGGTGAAGCGTTTCGGTGACAAAGCGGTGACACCTGGCAACCGTTCGGCTACGGTCTGGCCGGCGCCCGCTGCATGGTAGAATGCTCCCTCCACCCTGAGCAGGAACCCAGCGCAATGTCCCTTGACGACCTGCACCTCAACCTGCGCAACCTGACGCAGGACGACTACTCCCAGCTCAAGGCGCTGATGGATGCCGTCTATAACGACATCGGCGGCGCCTGGCCCCAGCACACCATCGACCGGCTGATCCAGGAATTCCCCGATGGCCAGATCGCCATCGAGGACGACGGTAAGCTGGTCGGCGTGGCACTGACCGTGCGGGTCGATTACGACGAATTCTCCAATCCGCACAGGTATGACGATCTTGTCGGCAATCGCGACATCATCCTCAACGACCCCGAAGGCGACGCCATGTACGGGCTGGATGTCCTGATTCATCCCGACTATCGCGGCTACCGCCTGGGCCGACGCCTCTACGAGGCGCGTAAGGAACTGTGCCGCTCGATGAATCTGCGGGCGATCCTCGCCGGTGGACGCATCCCCAGTTATCACGAGTACCCGGACCTCACCCCCGCCGAATACATCGAGCGGGTCGCACGCAAGGAGATCCACGACCCGATTCTCTCTTTCCAGCTCGCCAATGATTTCCAGGTCAAGCGCCTGCTGCGCAAGTACCTGCCCGAGGACGAGAAATCCCAAGGCTTCGCCACCCTGTTGGAGTGGAACAACATTCTCTTCGAGCCCGCCGAGCGCGTGCTCGAGAACCGTCCCACCCAGGTGCGCGTCGGCGCCGTGCAGTGGCAGATGCGCGAGTGCGCCTCGATGGAATCGGTGCTGCAGCAGGTGGAGTATTTCGTCGACGCCATCTCCAGCTACCAGAGCGACTTCGCCGTCTTCCCCGAGCTGTTCAACGCCCCCTTGATGGGTCTTCAGGATCGTGCCACCCAGCAGGATCAGCTCGCCGCCATCCGCTACCTGGCCGGCTTCACCGAGCAGTTCAAGACGGAGATGTCGCGTATGGCGGTTTCCTACAACATCAATATCATCGCCGGTTCGATGATCGAGGTGGGCGAGGAGGATCGGCTCTACAACGTCAGCTACCTGTGCCACCGCGACGGTCATGTCGAAAAACAGTCGAAGCTGCACATTACCCCTCAGGAGCGTCGTGAGTGGGTGATCGAGGGCGGCGACGAATTGCGCGTATTCGACACCGACGCCGGACGCATCGGCATCCTGATCTGCTACGACGTGGAGTTCCCCGAGCTTGGCCGGCTGTTGGCGGATCAGGACATGGACATTCTCTTCGTGCCATTCTGGACCGATACCAAGAATGGCTATCTGCGGGTTCGCCACTGCGCCCAGGCGCGGGCGATCGAGAACGAATGCTACGTGGTGCTGTGCGGCAGCGTGGGCAACGTGCCGTCGATTCGCAATCTGGACATTCAGTACGCCCAGTCGGCGGTGTTCTCGCCCTCGGACTTCGCCTTCCCCCACGACGCGGTGCTCGCCGAGACCACGCCCAACACCGAAATGGTGATCTTCTCGGATCTCGATCTGACCCGGCTTACCGTGGTGCGCGCCGAGGGCTCGGTGACCAATCTCAAGGATCGACGCAAGGACTTGTTCGATCTGCGTTGGCGCGACTGGTCATGGAAGTCCGGCGCCAAGCAGGACGAGACCTGAAGTCATGTTTCGTCGCCTGCGCCGCTGGCGAACCGAGCGCTTCGAGGCTCGCCATCCGCTTCCCGCCGAGGCCTGGGCCGAGGCCCGGGCGCGCCTGCCGCTCCTGCAGTGGCTCGAGGACGACGAGGCGGAACGATTGGCGCGCCGCGCCTGGCGCTTCCTGCATACCAAGCGCCTTAGCCTGCATCCCGATCTGGCCGCGAGAACGACCTTCGACGAAGCCGCCCAACTGGCGCTCGCGGCCCAGGCCTGCCTGCTGACGTTGGGCTGGTCGGACGACGACCACGACGAGGCGTTCAGTGGCTTTCACGAAATTCTGATCCTGCCGGATGCCTTCCACCGCCAGGTTGAGGAGATGGACGAGTTCGGCGTCATGCATGCCTACGAAGACGAGCGAGCGGGAGAGACCTCACACCAGGGTCCTGTGGTCGTGGCCTTTCCCGACCTGATGGAGAGCGGCGATTTCAGCGGCTTCAACGTGGTGATTCATGAGCTTGCCCACAAGCTCGACATGGGCAACTCGCTCGACGTCGACGGCTTCCCGCCACTGTCCCGCGAGATGGACCCCAAGGAGTGGCACCGCATCTTCACCGCCGTGTGGGAAGATCTGCAGGCGCGCCTCGAACGCGGCGAGGAGCCCCCCATCGACGACTACGCCGCCACCCACCCCGGCGAGTGCTTCGCCGTCTGTTGCGAGACCTTCTTCACCGCCCCCGACGTGCTCACCGCCGCCTACCCGGAGCTTTATGCGCTGCTCGAACGCTACTTCCGTCAGGATCCGCTACAACGCCTGCCCAACGCGGGCGAATCCGACGGAATGTAGCGCTGCGGCTCAGTTTCCTTCGAGCAGACGTACCAACTCGGGCACCGGCCGCTCGGCGTGGCCGGCGTCGCTCGCCATGCGATACAGCGCCAGTACCGCCTCCGCCACGCCGTGCTCGGCGTCGAGGTCATCCGTCATGGTGCGGTAGTAACCGATATCCTTGAGCGCATTGGCCACGCTGAAGCGAAACCCCGACGGGTCGCCGCTCTCGATGAAGGGACGCAGGCGTTCGAGTATCACCCCGCCGCCACCACCATGACCCAGCACGTCGAGCAAGGCGGCATCGTCGATGCCGGCCCGGCGCGAGACCGCCGCAGCTTCGGCCAGCACGGCGGTAAAGCCCAGCGAGACGAAGTTATGCAGTAGTTTCAAGGTATGTCCGGCGCCGACCGGCCCGGCGTGGGCGATGTTCTCGGCGAAGCACGCCAGCAGCGGCCTGACTTCATCGAACAGCGCTTCCGGCGCGCCGACGATCAAGTTCAGTCGCCCCGCCTCGGCCTCCTTGGGCGTGCGCGTCATGGCGGCATCCATGAAACGACCGCCTGCCGCTTCCACGCGAGCGGCAACCCGCTCGGTGGAGCTCGGCAGCGCCGTGGAGCAGTCGATTACCAGGCCACCTGGCCTGAGCCCCTCGAGTACACCGCCGGGCTCGAACAATACCGCCTCCACCTGGGGCGAGCCGGTGACGCAGAGGATCACTATCTCGGCGGCCTCGGCCACCTCGCGAGCACTCTCCCTGGCCATGGCTCCCACGGCCAACAGATCTTCCACCGGCTGGTTCCCGGGGTGTTCCAGAAAGCACAGCGAGTGCCCGCCACGCAGCAGGTTGGCGGCGATGCCATGGCCCATCAGGCCGACCCCGACCAGACCGACCTTGTGTGTTCCTTTCATGCCCTTCTCCTCGTTACCGACGGCTATTACCGGCCGCTTTTGTATTACCCGTGCTTCAGTGCCACGGTCTTCACGCGGGTATAACTGCGCAGCCCCTCGAAGCCTTTCTCGCGGCCATGGCCCGAGCGCCCCACCCCGCCGAACGGCAGCTCGATGCCGCCGCCAGCGCCGTAGTTGTTGATGAACACCTGACCGCTGCGAATGCCCTTGGCCAGGCGCAGCTGGCGCCCGCCATCCCGGGTCCAGACGCCGGCGCACAGGCCGAAGTCAGTGGCGTTGGCCAGGCGAAGGGCCTCGGCCTCGTCGCGAAAGACCTGCACTGCCAGCACCGGGCCGAACAACTCCTCGCGCAGTACCTCGTGACCGGTCGGAATATCGGTGAGGAGTTGAGGCACCACGAAATGACCGCCGGGCGGCGCGGCTTCGGCAAGTCGCCCCTTGGCCGCCACCCGAATGCCATCGGCCACGGCAGCCGCGAGACGCGCATCGAGTTTTGCCTTCTGACGTGCGTTGATCAGCGGGCCGCAGTCGGCGTCCGCCTCGCCCGCGTCGCAGAGCAGCGTCGAGAAGCGCTCGATCAAGGCCCCCAGCATCGCCTCGGCGCAACTCGCCTCCACCAGCAGACGACTGCCGGCCGAACAGGTCTGCCCCGCGTTCTGCACGATGCCGCGCACCACGTCCGCCAGCGCAGCATCCAGATCGGCGTCGGCGAAGACGATCTGAGGCGACTTGCCGCCGAGCTCCAAGGTGACCGGCACGTGATGCCCCGCCGCGGCCCGGGCCACCCGAGTGCCGGTTTCGGGCGAGCCGGTGAACGAAAGATGATCGATGCCGGGCTGCGCCGCCAGCGCCGCTCCCGCTTCGCTGCCGAGCCCCGGCAGTACGTTCAGCGCTCCTGGCGGCAGGTCATGCTCCTGGGCCAGCTGAGCCAGGCGCAGCACACTCAGGCAGGCATCCTCGGCAGGCTTGAGTACCACCGTGTTGCCGGCGGCGAGCGCAGCGGCCACGCAGCGGCCGAAGATCTGGGCGGGGTAGTTCCAAGGAATGATCTGGGCGCATACGCCGAAGGGCTCTCGCAGGGTCAACACGGCAAAGCCGTCGTCGAAGGGAATCGTCTCGCCGTGCAGCTTGTCGGCGCCACCGCCGTAGAAACGGAAATAGCGGGCACAGGCTGCGATGTCACCGCGGGCCTGGGTCATCGGCTTGCCGGTGTCGGCGCATTCCAGTGCCGCCAGGTTGTCGCGGTCGGCGTCGATCGCTTCGGCGAAGGAGAGCAACCATTCGCCCCGCCGCCGGGCGGTCCAGCGCGACCAGTCTCCCAGGCTGCCGCTGAAGGCATGGCGGGCGGCGTCCACCGCCACCGTCACTTCTTCGTCCTGACAGCGAGCGACCTGCGCAATAGTGGCGCCACTGGAAGGCGTCTCCACCTCGATCAGCGCCTGGGTCGGCACCCATTCGCCGCCAATCAGGGCGTCGCAGGGGGGTGTCACGGGCAGCGTCGTCATATAACCTCCTTGTGCTTGTCATTGTCGTTACCGGGATCGTTCGCGGGCTGCGACGCCCGGCGTCGATCCGGCATCGCCGAGCGATAACGCCCGGCCTAATAGACCAGCCGCACCAGTCCCATCGATATCCACGGCAGGTAAGTGATGGCCAACAGGCAGGTCAGCACCACGAGCACGAAACGCAGCAGCCAGGGCAGCATCTGGTCGATGGAGATGCGCGCCACCGCGCACGCGGCAAACAGGTTGACTCCCAGGGGTGGCGTGATCATGCCCAGCGCCAGATTGACCACCATGATCAGACCGAAATGCACCGGATGGACGCCGAACTGCAGGGCGATCGGTGTCAGGATCGGCGCCAGCACCAGAATCGCCGCCGAGGTCTCGATGAACATGCCGACCAGCAGCAGCAGGGCATTGACCGCCAGCAGGAAGGAGATCGGATCATCGAATACCTGGGTGACCCAACCGGCGATCTGGCCCGGCAGCCCGGTACGGCTGATCAGGAAGCTGAACAGCGAAGCGGCGGCGATGATCAACATGACCGAAGCCGTGGAGATCACGCTCTGGCGCAGGATCGGCCACAGGTCGGTCACCTTCAGTTCGCGATAGTGGAGCCCGCCTACCGCCAGCGCATAGAACACGGCCACGGCAGAAGCTTCGGTCGGGGTGAACACGCCGCCGTAGATACCGCCGATCACCACGACCGGCATCAACAGCGCGGCCCAGGCGCGCCGAAACGAGACCATGAAGCCGGTGCTGTCCTTGTGATCCTCGCGCCCGAAGCCGCGCAACTTGCAGAACAGGTAGAGAAAGAGGATCAATGCGGTGCCGATCAGGAGCCCCGGCCCGATCCCTGCCAGGAACAGCTGTCCGATGGACGTGTCGGTGCTGACCCCGAACAGGATCAACGGAATCGAGGGCGGGATCAGCACGCCGAGCTCGGCCGAGGTGGCCTGAATCGAGGCCGCCAGCGGCTTGGGATAGCCATGGCGTACCATCGCCGGGATCAGGATGGCGCCGATGGCAAAAGTGGTGGCCACGCTCGAACCGGAAACCGCAGCGAACATCATGCAGGTCAGTACGCATGTCATCGCCAGCCCGCCCTGGACCCCGCCGACGATCGACTTGGCGAGATCCACCAAGCGCTGCGAAATGCCTCCAGCCGCCATCAGGTTGCCGGCAAGAATGAAGAATGGGATCGCCATCAGCGGGAACTTGTCGATGCCGATGAACATCTGCTGCGGTACCAGCAGCAGCGGCAGCCGCGAGAAGAACTCGATGCCGATGATCGAGGCCAGCATGATCGAGACGGCGATCGGTACGCCGAAGGCGAACAGGATGATCAGCGACAGGCCGATGACAAGATTCATGGTGAAGACTCTTCCGGTCCGGCCGGCCTGCTGGACGCGCTACGTATCGGTTGACGCTGCAGTGCCTCGGTCTCGGTGCCGATCTCGCTGGCGTCCGGCCCCATCGGTTCGCGCCCGGCGGCCTGCGCCAGCAGGCGAGCGACGACAGCGACGAGGGCGAAACCGGCGCCGACGGGAATGGCCGCGTAGGCGTAGGACATGGAGATGTTCATGCCCGACATGGTCTGGTTGACGACCCGCAGCGTCATCAGCATGCCGAAGTGGATCAGTACCCCCAGCACCGCCAGACAGCACGCCACGACGGCCATCTCAAGCAGCAGAATCGAACGCTGCGGCACGAGTTTGTAGATCACCTCCACCGCCATCATGTAGCCGCCGCGGAAGGTGGCCGCCGCGGCCATGAACACGCACCAGATCATTGCCGTGCGCGCGGCCACCTCCGACCAGGTGGAGGGCGCATTGAACACGAAGCGCGTCAGTACCTGATAAAAGCTGAGCGTCACCGACACCACCAGCATGACCACGGCGACCGCCAGGGCCAGGCGCGTCAACTGCCGCTCTAAGCGAAGAAACAGATTCACCATGGGCGCACGATTCCTGCCGGTGCGCCCCCGGCATCACGCCGAGGGCATACATGAGATTTCGGGTGAGGAGCTCAACAGCTACTGGCCTTTTCCTGCACCCTTTCCAGCATCTCGCTGCCGTACTGCTCGGTGAAGATCTGATAAGCCGGCTCGACGGCCTCTTGGAACGGGCCGATGTCGATATGGGTCTGAACCGTCATGCCATGCTCCTCCAGCAGGGCCACCCCCTCTTCTTCCAGGCGTGACACCTCGGCCCGCGTGGCTTCGGCCGAGGCGCGGGCGGCTTCGCGGAACCATTCGCGCGCCTCATCGCTCAGCCCATCGAGCAGGATCGGTGAGCCCAGCACCACGGCTGGCGAGTAGACGTGACCGGTCAGCGAGAGATGTTCCTGCACCTCCCAGAAATTCGTGGCGACGATCACTGTGATGGGATTCTCCTGGCCATCCACAGTGCCTTGCTGAAGCGCGGTAAACAGTTCGGGGAACGCCATTGGCGTGGGCCGTGCGCCTAGCTGGCGAAACGCCTCCTGGTGCACCTCGTTCTCCATGGTACGTACCCGCAGCCCTTCGGCATCGGCCGGACGGGTTACCGCTCGCTCATCGTTGGTCAGGTGGCGAAAGCCGTTCTCCGACCAGGCCAGGCCGACCAGATCGTGATCGGACATCTTTCCCAGCAGTTCTTCGCCAAGTTCGCTGTCCAGCACACAGCGAGCCTGATCGTAGGTGGCGAACAGGAACGGCAGGTCGAGCACGTAGGTTTCGGGCACGAAGTTGCCGAGCGGCCCGGTGGAAGTAATGACGATGTCCACGGTGCCGATCTGCAACCCTTCGATCATCTCCCGCTCGCCGCCCAGCGCCCCGGACGGATGCTCATTGACCACGAAGGCGCCGTCACTTAGCTCCTCGAGGGTTTCCTTGAAGGCCTGGGCGCCCACGGCGTAGTGGGAGGTGGACGACAACGTATGGCCGAGACTGACTTCCTGGGCCGCCTGGACGTTGGCCGCCATGATGGCCAGCGCCAGGGTGGAAAAGCCCCCGATGGCGGCGGAGAGAGAAGAGCGTACGGCGTGGGTCTTCATTGTTGTTGCCTCTCTTGTTGTAAAACCCCTTGGGGAGGACCGGGCGGCATGGGAACCGCCACGGAGTCATGCTTCGGATCGAGCGGACGCATTCTCCGCGAGGAAGGCAGCGACGATCTCGCTGAGGCTACGATCGCCCACGAAGCCCAGCGCTCGTGCGCGGCGGGCGTCGAAGCGAGCGGGCCAGCTGGCGACGATGGCCTCGATGCGCGGGTCGCGCTCATGGCGAACCCTCGTCACGGCTTCCTCCCCCCCGGCCTGGCGCAGGGCATCGAGCATGTCGGTCACGGTGACCGTGATACCCGGCAGCATGAAGGCGCGAAAAGGCGCAAGTGCCTCTCCCGATACTTCGGCGCCATGTACCAGGCCTTCGATCACGCGGGCCGGCGACATCACGAACATGGCCAGGTCGGTGGTCACCGGACAGATGGCCTCCTCACCGTTCAGCGGCTCGCGCAGAATGCTGGAGGCGAAGCTGGAGGCGGCGGCGTTGGGACGTCCTGGCCGTACGATGATGGTCGGCAGGCGTAGCACGCAGCCGTCGATCAGACCGCGGCGGCTGTAGTCGTTGATCAGCAGTTCGCACATGGCCTTCTGGGTACCGTAGGAGCTCTGCGGCTGCAGTGCGGTCATGTCGTCCAGCACCGCGGGCAGGTCGCCGCCATAGGCCGCCACCGAACTGGCCATCACCAGGCGAGTGGAGGCGAGTCCTCGTGCCCGGCACCCCTCGAGCAGCGTGCGGGTGGCATCGAAGTTGACCTCCATGCCCAGATCCAGGTCGGCCTCGGCGGCCGAGCTCACCACGGCGGCCAGGTGATAGACGACATGGGGACGTGCATCGAGCACGTCATCGAGTGCTCCGGGTTCGGCGACATCCAGCGCCAGGCGAAGGATGTCGACCGAGTCGCTGTCGGGGGAAGGGGCCTCGATCTGGTCGACGAGCGTCAGGCGCCGAATGGTGTGCCCCCGCAGCTCACCGCGTTCAAGCAGGCGGACGACGAGACGCTGGCCGAGAAAACCGGCGGCGCCGGTAATGAGAATATGCATGATGGTTCGTGTCCTGTTGTCGTTGTTGTTCGCGGCATCACCGCTAGCGGCCTTGGGGCAATAGTCCGTAGGCCCGCCCCCAGTCCAGTCCCGTCCGGGTCGTTCCTGCAGGGCGATACTCGCAGCCGACCCAATCCTTATAGCCAAGCCGCTCGAGGCGGTCGAACAGTGCCGGATAATGCACTTCGCCGATATCCGGCTCGCCGCGCTCCGGTACCCCGGCGATTTGAATGTGGCCAATGGCAGCAATCTGGCGCTCCAGGTGACGGATCAGGTCACCCTCCATGACCTGACAGTGATAGAGGTCGAACTGCAGACGCAGGTTGTCCGCCCCGACCTCCTCTAGCACCGCCATGGCCTGCGCTTGTCGCGAGAGAAAGAAGCCCGGCATGTCACGGGTATTGATCGGTTCGATCAGTATCTCGCATCCTATTCTGGCAGCCTCGGCAGCGGCGAAGCGCAGATTGGCCACATAGGTGGCATGGTGCTCCGCCAACGTTCCGTCATCGGCCTTCACCGGCTGCAAACCGGCCATGGCATGAACGCGCGGGCACCTCAGCATCTGGGCATAACGCAGCGCCTCGATCACGCCGTCACGGAACTCCGCCTCTCGACCGGGCAGGCTCGCCAGGCCGCGCTCGCCGGCGTCCCAGTCCCCCGGCGGCAGGTTGAACAGCACCTGCTCGACCCCGGCGTCGTCCAGCGCCGCCTTGAGTACCCGGGGGTCGTGGGCATAGGGAAACAAGTACTCCACGCCGCGAAAGCCCGCCTCGGCTGCAGCGGCGAAACGATCGAGGAATCCGTGCTCGGTGAACAACAGGGAGAGGTTGGCGGCCAGTCGGATCATCGTTCGTGTCTCATGGGTTCGTGTCTCGTCGATTCGCCGCCGTCGCGGGGAGGGCGCACGTCGAGTTCAGCCATCCGCTCGAGTATCAGCACGTGCGGGTCGTGAGCACGCCGGAGTCGGTCTGCTCGCCGATACGCAGCGCCCTGCAGCCCGAGCACCGACGCCACCGCGCCGGCGCTTTCTCCCCCGGCACTCATCCATCGTCCCACGTCTTCGGCAACCAGGATGCGAGCCAGGTGACCCAGCGGTGTTCCACCAGTTCGCCCGCGCGATCCCTGCCAGCATGATCGGCATGCTCATCGCCTCCCGTCGCTGGTCGCCTCGGGCAAGGCGATGCCGGAAAGCCGCTGGTAGACCTTGATGACCGCCGCGTCGTCCTCGCGGCCGAAACCGGCGCTCTTGGCGGCGGTGAACTGCTGCAGGGCGCTGGCCGCGACCGGCGTGGACATGGCCAGCTCGCGACCGGTCTCATGCACGATGTTGAGATCCTTGACGAAGATGTCTACCGCCGAGAGAGGGGTGTAGTCGCCTTCGAGGATGTGCGGCACGCGGTTCTCGAACATCCAGGAATTGCCGGCGGAATGGGTGATCACATCGAAGACGCACTTCGGGTCGAGTCCCATGCGAATCCCCAACGCCATGGCTTCCGCCGCGGCGGCGATATGCACGCCGGCGAGCAGTTGGTTGACGAGCTTCATGCTCGAACCGATGCCCGGCGCATCGCCCAAGCGATAGACGCTCGAGGCCATGGCGTCGAGCACCGGCCCGGCCTTGGTGAAGGCCGTCTCGCTGCCGGAGGCCATGACCGATAGCTTACCCGAACGCGCCTTGGCCGCTCCGCCGCTGATCGGGGCATCGAGCATCTCGACATCGCGTTCGGCCAGCCGCGCGGCCAGCCGCGCGGCCTGACTCGGCGCCACGGTGGCGCACTGCATCACTACGCCGCCCGGCATGCATCGGTCCACCAGGCCTCGCTCGCCGAACAGCACCTGCTCGACCTGCTCGGCATTGACCACGATCACCAGCACCACGTCGCATTTCGCTGCCAACTCAGCAGGCGTTCCCGCGCAGCGTCCTCCGGCACGCTCGAAGGCGCGACACGCCGCCTCGGCGATGTCGCAGCCTAGGACCGTCAGGCCACGCTCATGCAGCGCCGTCGCCGTTCCCAGTCCCATAGCCCCCAGGCCGATGACGCCGACTCGCGGTGTTGTCGTGCTCGCGCTCACTGCAGCCTCCTCGATTCTCGCCGCGTCATCGCAGGGTGCGATTATCCGAGCCTTTGCAGCCCCTGTGGTAGCGCTATCATGTTAGCGCTACCATCGTTGTAGATGATGCCCTATCCCCCAGCAAGGAACCGCCCGGAGGATGCGACCAATGTCTAACGAAACGACGACGCGACGACGCCGTGGCTCAGAACAGCCCACCCTCAGGCAGGTGGCGGATGCGGCTGGCGTGTCGCCGATCACCGCTTCGCGAGCGCTGAACGCGCCCGAGCGGGTCAACGAGCGGACTCGCGCCCGGGTGCTCACCGCCGTGGAGCGTCTGGGCTACGTTCCCAACCTGCTGGCCGGCAGCCTGGCCTCGGCTCGCTCGCGTTTCATCGCCGTCATCGTGCCGTCGCTGGCCAATACCGTCTTCATCGAGGTGATCCAGGGACTGCAGGACACCTTCGAGGCGCAGGGTTACCAGATCCTGCTGGGCAACACCGACTACGACACCGACCGGGAGTATCAGCTGATCCGCACCTTTCTCGGTTGGTCATGCTCGGCGCTGGTCACCGCCGGTCTGCGACATAGCGAGGCCTGCCGCGCCCTGCTGGCCAACTGGGACAAGCCGATCATGGAGGTCATGGAGCTCGGCGAGGCGCTCGATCTCAACGTGGGGCTCGACCATACCGAGGCGGGGCGCTGCATGGCCCGGCACTTGCTCGGGCGGGGCCATCGTCACAT
Source organism: Billgrantia pellis (assembly GCF_008297955.1). GTDB lineage: Bacteria > Pseudomonadota > Gammaproteobacteria > Pseudomonadales > Halomonadaceae > Halomonas > Halomonas pellis. Next base: position 445,774 of record NZ_VTPY01000003.1, read on the forward strand.
TCTCTTCGTTGGCGCCCGTATGCACGGCGATTACCGCGCGGGGATGCGCTACACCGGGCATCGCGAGGTCCTCGAGCAGGCCGGGTGCGACGCGCCGCTGCTGGAGCTCGACCATTACGGCAGCCTGGATGCCGGCGCCGAGGGGTTGGAGCGTGCACTGACCCATCCGGGGGGCATCAGCGCCATCCACTTCGCCAACGACGACCTGGCGACCGGTGCACTGTTGCACGCCCAGCGCCGGGGACTGAGCGTGCCGGGCGACATGGCCATCGCCGGCTTCAACGGCCTGCCCCTCGGCCAGCACGTCACGCCACGCCTGACCACGATTCGCTCGCCGCGCCAGCACATGGGGCAGCTCGCCGCCGAGCAAGTGATCCGGCGGCTCGAGAGCAAGCGCGTACCGCGGCGCCAGCACGATGTGGGTTTCGAACTGCTGATCGGTGAAAGCACCTGATATCCACCCCGAGCGACGAACCATTTGGTCTCTTCATGCGTCCCGCCTATGCTTTAGCCTTCTCCCAGTGCAGGTCGCCTCGATGTCCCGTTCGGTGCTTCTCGTTCTTGTGTCTCTTGCGGTTCTCGTCCCGCTAGGGCTGCTGTGGCAGTGGCTGGCGGCCAACGATCTGCTCGATGCCAATACCTTGTTCGCGCTGATGCAGGGCTCGCTCTCCTGGCGCGATGCGCCCTGGGCGGGCGCGGTGGTCGTGGGAGCCTATCTGGTCGCTTCGCTGACGATGTTTCCGCTGAGCGTTCTGGTGGTTCTCACGGGGTTGTTGTTCGGTCCCGTGTGGGGATTCCTCTATTCCTTTGTCGGCACTCTCGCCGGTTCGGTCGTCACCTTCTGGCTGGGGCGGCGGCTGGGGCGCGACGCCCTGCTGCGCCATGGCGGCTCCCGCCTTCACGGTCTGTCGCGCTACCTGGCCGGGCGCGGCATCCGCACCATGACGCTGGTCAGCCTGCTGCCGCTGGCACCCTTCACGCTGACCAACATGATGGCCGGTGCCTTCCGCATTCGCTTTCGCGACTACATGCTGGGGACGGTCTTCGGTCTGACGCCGGGCCTTGCCGGCATCATCCTGCTCAGCAGCCAGCTCGGTACGCTAATAACCGCCGAGGATCGCCGCGAGCTGGCCTGGGCGGCGGGCGGCATCGTCGCAGGGATCGCCCTGCTCTACGCGCTCAAGCGCTGGGCCGACCGGCGCCGGCAGCGCCGGGTCTGACCCTCACTTGGGGGGCAGCTCCGATGCCTTCTCACGCCGCCCCGGCCACCAAGCCGGCCGCTCCTGGTCCCACTCCGCCTGCATGATGTGCTTGAGCAGCCGCCCGCGATGGCGCAGCATGCGCCACTCGGCGCCGAGCCGGGCCCGTACGCGATCCCATCCCCCCTCATCGGCATGGGTGTAAGGGCCGCCCACGGCGACAGCGCGTCGATAGACAGACAGGCACCGTTCGGCGCAGCGCGCCTCATCGACATCCGCGGCCATCCTGCGCGCCGCCGCCGTCATCGGTCGGCGCCGTTCGACGTCGTTCAGCAACACCAGCGCTTCCGCCATGGCCTCGACATCATCGTTGGCCAGCAGGAAACCGTTGCGCTCATCGGCGACCATTTCCCTGACGCCGGGCGCATCGACGGCTACCACCGGCAGCCCCGTGGCCATCGCCTCGGCGATCACCATGCCCTGCGTCTCGCTATGCGAAGCGAAAGCGAAGACATCCATGGCATGGTAGGCGTCGACCAATCCCTGCCCTTGCAGATTGCCGGTAAAGTGAACCCGTTCGGCGACGCCGCATTTTTCAGCGACCGCATGCATGGCCGCTCGGGCATCGCCATCGCCGACTATCAGGAAATGCGCCTCGGGCAGACGCTCGAGCGCGCATCCTACCGACTCGGCCAGAAACAGCAGGTTCTTCTCCCGCGCGAGCCGCCCCAGGTGACCGATGACGTAGGCGGCACGCGGAATGCCGAACCGCTCGCGCCACGCCTTGCCGCTTCCCGCCGCGAAACGCGCGACATCGACCCCACTCGCTACCACCGTGATCGAGGCATTGGCGCCGCGCTCGAGCAGCAAGTCGCGGATGCTTGCGCTGGGTGCGACCACCTCGTCGCACATGTGCGAGTACTCCGTGGCCAGGGCCTTGGCGAAGCGCTGCATCAGTGGGGAATCGCCGGGTACATAGTGGGTATAGTGTTCGTAGAGAGTGTGGTGGGTGAAGATCAGTGGCAGACCATAGGTATCGGCCACCCGGGCCGCGGTATCGCCCAGCAGGAAGGGATGATGGGAGTGCACGACATCGGGATCGAACGCTTCGACCGCTTCGACCAGTTGGCCCGGAATGGGCACCGGCAGCGAGAAGTCACTGCCGTTGAAATGCTGTACCGCCACGACTCGCACGACATCGGCCTCATCGCGTGGCTGCCCCTCGAGGCGTGGCGCCACCACCAACACGTTATGCCCCGCCAACTGCAGCTGCGCCTTGAGTCGCTGCACCGACTCGCTGACCCCGCCCACGATCGGGGCATAAGTATTGGTGAACATAAGAATGTTCAAGGATGCATGTCTCCTCTCTGGGCTCTCTTGCCCTGTCCCTGTCGATCCGGCGGAGGCACCCGCCGATGCATCTCTTGCTCAAGATAGGCAACGAAGGCGCGAATGCGAGCCGGAACATGCCGCCGCTGCTGATAGACGGCATAGAAATCGGCCTGCACGCCACGCCATTCCGGCAGCAGCTCCACCAGTTCGCCACGCGCCAGCAATTCATGAACATCCCACCAGGAGCGCAATGCGATGCCGTGCCCTTCGAGCGCCAGCCGCACGATCACCTCGCCATCATTGCTGGCCAGCGGCCCGGCCACCTTGACCGCCTGCTCGTCGCCGGCGTCGCGCCGCTGGAACCGCCACACGGCATAGTCGCTGTCGTTCTCGCGCAGCACCAGACAGGGATGATCGACGAGGTCGCCGGGTGTGACCAGCGGCGCCATGTGCGCGACATAGGCGGGTGCGGCGCATAGTACGCGCCGGTTGGCCAATATCCGCCTGGCCACTTGCCGCGAATCGGGCGGTTCACCGACTCGAATGCCGATATCGAACCCCTGCTCGCCCAGGCTCAGCGGGTAATTGGAAAGCTCTAGCACCGCTTCCAGTCCAGGGTGCCGGGCGCAGAAGGCGGAGAGCAGCGACGCCAGGTGACGACGACCGAAGCCGAAGGTGGCATTCACCCTGAGCGGTCCAGACAGCGCCGCGCGCTGTTCGCCGAGCGCCTCTTCCAGTTCGGCGAGTTCCTCAAGAATCACCGAGCCCCGCTCCAGATAGCGCTCACCCTCGGCAGTCAGGCTAAGGCGCCGGGTGGTGCGGCTGGCCAATTCCACGCCCAGGCGCGCCTCGAGCTGCTTGAGACGCTTGCTCACGGCCGACAGCGATAGGCCCAGATGGCGCGCCGTAGCCGTCAAGCTGCCCGCGCGGGCCAACTGCTGGAAGAAGATCAAATCGTCGAGCTGAGCCATGCTCACTCTCCACTTTCATTCAACAATGGCTTTCCATTCAGCCCGATTATCTCCTTGAAGCCAAGAGCTAGACTGGGACAATCACGTCTTGGAGGAAGCACACATGTTCGAAGGATTCCGGTCGTTCGACATTGCCCACAACGACATTCGCCTTCATGGCCGGATCGGCGGCTCGGGCCCTCCCCTTCTGCTGCTCCATGGACATCCTCAGACCCATGTGATCTGGCATCGCCTGGCCGAACCGTTGGCAAGCCGCTTCACCGTAGTGGCCGCCGATCTGCGCGGCTATGGCGATTCGTCGAAACCACCCGGCGAGGCGGATCATGCCAACTACAGCAAACGCGCCATGGCCGACGACCAGGTCGCGGTAATGCGCGCACTGGGCTTCGAGCGCTTCTTCCTCTGCGGCCACGATCGCGGCGGGCGCGTCGCCCATCGCCTGGTCATGGATCACCCCGGGGCGGTCGAGAAGCTGATGCTACTCGATATCGCTCCCACGCTTGCCATGTACGAACAGACCGACCGCACCTTCGCCACCGCCTACTTCCATTGGTTCTTCCTGATCCAGCCCGCGCCGCTGCCGGAAACCTTGATCGAGGCCTCGCCCGCCGACTACATCACCCGCACCATGGGCGGACGCCACGCCAGTCTCGACGCGTTCGATCCGGCGGCCATTGCCGAGTACCAGCGCTGCCTGGCCCAGCCCGGCGCCGCCCATGCCTTGTGCGAGGACTACCGTGCCAGCCATGCGATCGACCTGGAGCATGACCGCGCCGACCGTCAAGCGGGACGCCGCATCACCTGCCCCGTCAGCGTGCTCTGGGGCAGGCACGGCATCATCGAGCGCTGCTTCGACCCGCTGTTGGAGTGGCGCGCCGTGGCCGAGCGAGTCGAGGGCGAGGCCCTGCCCTGCGGTCACTACATCCCCGAGGAAGCGCCTGAGGCGCTGCTGGATCGCCTCTTCCGCTTCCTGTTACCCGACGACTGTCCCTAACCACCCGAGGAACCGATCATGACCCATCGTATCGCCGTCATTCCCGGAGACGGCATCGGCAACGAAGTGATGCCCGAGGGGCTGCGCGCCCTGGAAGCCGCCGCCAAGCGTTTCGGCATCGATCTGTCATTGCAGCCTTTCGATTTCGCCTGTTGCGATTACTACCGCCAGCACGGCCAGATGATGCCGGACGACTGGTTCGAGCAGTTGAAGGATTTCGACGCCATCTTCTATGGCGCGGTGGGCTGGCCCGATACGGTGCCGGATCACATCTCGCTATGGGGCTCGCTGCTGCAATTCCGCCGTCGCTTTGACCAGTACGTCAACCTGCGCCCATGCAAGCTGCTGCCAGGCATCAAGAGTCCGCTGGCAGACCGCCGTCCCGGCGACATCGATTTTTACGTGGTGCGCGAGAATACCGAGGGCGAGTATTCCAGCGTGGGGGGAAAGATGTTCGAGGGCACCGAGCGCGAGGTCGTGATCCAGGAAACGGTGATGACTCGCACCGGGGTCGATCGGGTGCTCAAATACGCCTTCGACCTGGCTCAGTCGCGTCCACGCCGCAAACTCACCTCCGCCACCAAGTCCAACGGCATCGCCATTACCATGCCGTGGTGGGACGAGCGGGTTCAGGCCATGGCAGGCCACTATCCCGAAGTGAGCGTCGACAAGTTTCATATCGACATTCTCACCGCCAACTTCGTCATGCATCCCGACTGGTTCGACGTAGTGGTGGCGAGCAACCTGTTCGGCGACATCCTCTCCGACCTGGGTCCTGCCTGCACCGGCACCATCGGTGTGGCGCCCTCGGCCAATATCAACCCCGAGGGCACCTTCCCCAGCCTGTTCGAGCCGGTCCACGGCAGCGCGCCGGATATTGCCGGCAAGGGGATCGCCAACCCCATCGGCCAGATCTGGTCCGCCGCGATGATGCTCGAGCACCTCGGCCACAAGGAAGCCGGTGACGCCATTGTCACCGCCTTCGAGGCGGTGCTCGAGGCGAGCGACGAGGCCGTGCTCACGCCGGACATCGGCGGCACTGGCAGTACAGAAAGCCTGGGTCGCGCCATCGCAGAACGCATCGCCGGCTGATGCGCTCCGTCCACACTGCCCTCGAACCCGCATCGGGGGCAGTCATATGTCCGATGCTTCTTGACGACTCGAACGAGGCGATCGCACTCTCGAACGCATCAAGACTTCATACGCACAGCTCCGTCTTTTGTTTATTCATCGAAAAAAACCTCGAACCTCTCTTGTCTGCGTCGTTGCCATTAGGGCCATCCAGCGCCGTCATCTCGAGGGACATTACAATATCTCCTCCATGTCGTTCGGCAATTTGGAAACCCTGGCTTAGATAAAAGTGGATCGCGGGCGTATTGTCCTGGCGGACCTTTAGCGTCAGATAGCGAAACCCGTATTGAAGCGCCGCTCCCGCCACGACTTCGAGCACACTACGTGCCATGCCGCTTCGCCGGACGTTCGGCGTCACCAAAAATAGCGTGATGAATGCCGTATCGAGCGCGGGTTCGTAAGTATAGAAGGCACAAAAACCGCAACACTTGCCTTCGACGTTCAGTACTGCAAAATCGGCTCTGGCCAGTATCTTGTCGAGGAAGTCATCGAGACCGACTCCCTTTAGCAACTCGCCAGCTTGACGCTCCTGTTCATTCCGAGTGAGCTGGCGAATATCCGCCGCATATTTCGCCACTTCGTGAGGAGCCAGGACCCGAGCCCCCCACTTTCTTCTGGCGTTTCGGTTCGCGGGCATTGGACCACCCTCCAATGGCTACACGTTATTCATCAATTTCCCCTCATTGTTACATTGATGCTTCAACGCTGCCTCGTGAATTTTTTCATCCAAATAGAGATGAAGACATTGCGATGCTCGCTCATGAAACCGTCATGCTGTCGGCGATAACAAAGTGGGAGGAGTTGCCACCATGGGTTCGTCAAAATCCTTGCGGCCAGAAAGCGCCGATGACTGGCTTTCTCGGCTGGAGCTTCTACCTTTGTCTGGAGGCGGCACGGTTCGCCTTGCTCACTCCGATATGCTTAAGAACAGCCAGGACAACCCCATGAAACTCGGACGCCGACAGTTCCTCTCGGCAACGGCCGCCCTGACCGCCGCCGGGATGACGCCCCAATTGTTCGCCTACCGCGGGCCGCAAGCCTCGCCTCCCGCCCGCTATCCCAGCGAAGCCTGGAAGATCGAAGATCCGCGCTTCGAGAACTACACCATTTTCAATACCCCGCTCGAGCGTCACTGGAGCGGCGGTTTCTGGACCGAAGGTCCCGCCTGGAATGCCGTGGGCCGTTACGTCGTGTTCAGCGATATCCCGCGCGCGCGGCAGATGCGCTGGGACGAGGCCACGAATCAGGTCAGTGTGCTGCGGCACAACGTGGGTTATTCCAACGGCCATACCTTCGATGCGCTGGGTCGGCTGGTGGCTTGCGAGCACACCCCGCCACGTGTGCTGCGCTACGAATGGGACGGTAGTACCACGGTGCTGGCCGAGCGCTATCAGGGCAAACCGCTCAATGCGCCCAACGACCTGGTCGCCCTGCCCTCCGGCGGCGTCATCTTCACCGATCCCGGCTACGGCGCTCACTTCGACTACGAAGGCAGCAAGCGTGAGCTGGAGCTGGAGACGGCGATCTATTTCGTCGACGACGGGCTCGACGAGCCGATTCTCCTGAGCGAGGAGATCATCAAGCCCAATGGCATTGTGCTGACACCGGACGGCCGAGGCATCTATGTCAGCGACAGCGCCCCGACCCACTCCGACGAGCCGGCTCGCATCGTTCGCTGGACGCTGAACGATGAGGGCCGCAGCGTCAGTGACCGGCAAGTCGTGGTCAGCAGCGAGGACACCATCTTCGATGGCATGGCCTGCGACGAGGACGGCAATATCTGGTCGAGCGCGGCCGGAGGCGAAGGCATCGACGGCGTCGCGGTCTTCTCTTCCCAGGGCGAACTGCTCGGCCGCGTTCTGCTGCCGGAGGTCTGCTCCAACGTGTGCTTCGCCGGCAAGGCGCGCAACCGCCTATTCATGACCGCCAGCCAGTCGATCTATACGCTCTATACTGCAACCCGCGGCGCCTGGCTCGGGTAGCGGCTCAGGGCTCGTGCCCGTGACAAGGCGCCTGGTCGCGTTCTTCGCGCGACGGCGCATCGTCTTCGTGGCGGTTTTCCTTTCGGAATGTGAGCATTTTCATTCTTTTGTTTTTCTTGGTAACCAAGGGATGACGTCATCGCAAGGTTGACTAGCCTTTAAGGGGCAAGCCCACAAGGCAAGCCAATGAGGAAAGGAGGAAGGCATGAAAAGGACAGCAATTGCCATTGCAGTAGGTGCCCTGAGCACCGGTCTGAGTCATGGGCTTCTCGCCCAGGATGCGCAGGAAGAAGATTCCCAGCACCTGAGCGAGCAGCAACAGATGAATGAGGAGGGCACTCAGGATCCGAGTAGCCAGTCCCAGTCAGGCGGCGGTTCTGCCGAGATCCAAGTTGAGGAAGAACCCGCCGATGTGAACGTCGATCAGGAACCGGCCGAGGTACAAGTCGAGCAGGAACCGCCCGATGTGACCGTTGAACAGAATCCGCCCGAGGTCACCATCGAGCAGCAGGATCCCAACGTCGACGTGGAGCAGGCCGAACCCAACGTTACCGTCGAACAGACAGGTGAGCCCAACGTCGAGGTCGAGCCCGCCGAAGAGGCCGAGGCCGAGATTCGCAACCCGGACGAGCAGCAAGACTCCGACGAGCAGAGTTCCGATCAGGCTTCTCAGGATCAGGCCTCACAAGCCAATGATGTCATGAGCATGCAGGTCAGCGACATCGAGGGCCAGACCGTCTTCAGCCGTGAGAATGACGAAGAGATCGGTGAGGTCGAACGGGTGGTTCGCGACACCGAGAGCAACCAGGCCTACATCGTCATCTCCGAGGGCGGCTTCCTCGGCTTCGGCGAAGACGAAATGGGCTATCCGGTCGATGAACTGGAGATCCGCAACGAGGGTGAGCTGGTGGTTGAATCCAGCGATAGCGGCGAATCCGGCGACTACGGTAGCGACCAGTACGAGGAGCTCGATGACAATCAGACCTTGCAAGAGGCCATGCAAAGCAACTGAGCATGGGCCGTAGGTCTGATCATGGCTCCCATCGCCATGCTCGATAATAAAGGCGCGGCTTCACGGCCGCGCCTTCTTTGTGGAATTTCGGCACAGCCTGGACGGTGCCGCGTGCAGCGACGTTTCCCTAAGCCGCGAGCTTTTTCGCCACTTCTGCCACGCTCCTGCCCTGCAGACGAGCCAGCTCCTTTTCATGCTCGGTGGGCTGGCGCGAGCCGTCGGGACCGGCCAGTGTCGCCGCGCCGTAAGGCGAGCCGCCCTGCACGCTGGAAACGTCGAACTGTGCTTCGAGGCCATAGCCGATCGGGAGGATCAACATGCCGTGGTGCGCGAGTGTGGTCCAGGAGGTGAGGATGGTGGTCTCGTTGCCGCCGCCGGTGCCGGTCGAGGTGAACACACTGCCTACCTTGCCGCGCAGCGCCCCCTTGGCCCATAAACTGCCTGTCTGATCGAGGAAGGTGCGCATCTGCCCCGTCATGTTGCCGTAACGCGTCGGCGTGCCGAAGATCACGGCATCGTAATCGGCCAGTTCCTGGGGCTTGGCTTCGTGAGTGTCGAATGTCTTGCCGCCGGCCTTAGCGAAGGCCTCCGGATCCATGGTCTCCGGCACGTGCTTGACCTCGACCTCGACGCCGTCGATCTGGCGGGCCCCCTCCGCCACCGCCTTTGCCATGGTGTCGATGTGGCCGTACATGGAATGATAGAGCACGAGCACCTTGGTCATCTTCCGCCTCCTTTCGTGTTTCAGACTTCCCCGGCTAGGACCGAGGGCTACCTACAGCATAGAAAGGGGTGGCGTGAAGAAAAGCGAAGCCTTTCGTTGCAGGCATTCGACCCTATCGACGCATGCCATGCCATACGCCAGCCAGGATGCGTACCTTGCCCGCCGCCAGGTTATCTCTCAGATTGCGTCCCATTTGTGCGAAATCGCTTCCGAAGAGGAGCCCGGGACCGGGCAGTGAGCCCGCAGACGACCCCGCCGGTCCCGCCGCTTGCTCGCGCTGACTGTGGGCCTGCCGCCAAGCCAGCGCCTCGTCTGAGACGTCCCTCACCTCCAGCGGTTCAAAGCCCGCCAGCGCCAGGTCGCGTTGCAGCCGCTCGCGATCGCGCAGATGACTGGTGGCCGGGGTCCGCGCCCAGGGCACCGGTAGCGTCAGCGGCTCGGGGTTGTCGCCGGCGACCACCTCATGCAGCAGGACCCGTCCGCCGGGTACGAGCAGCCGCTGCCATTCCGCCAGTACGCGCGGTACGTGGGGCATGTTCATCAGCGCATGCTGACACCACACGATCTCCACGCTGCCCGCCGGCAACGGCACTTGGCCGGCATCGGCGCAAAGAAAACGGGTAGGCGAAGCGAGCCCGGTGGCGGCGCTGAGCCAGCCGGCCACGCCGACGAAAGCGGCGGTCACGTCGATCCCGGTGACGTCGCAGCCATACTCGGCGGCCAGCAGTCGACCGGCGCCCCCGGTGCCGCAGCCAACGTCGAGCACGCGCTTGCCCCCATCAAGCTCCCCTAGCTCGGCAAGCGCGCGGCTTGCGCGCCGGCCACCGAGGTGCAGCTGATCGATGCCGGCGATATCGTCGAGGCTCAAGCGATCGGGATCGCGACCCGCCGCCGCGAAGGCACCGCGCAATCGGGTCAGCAAGGTTTCACCGTCCTCCCCCTCGACGGCATAGTGCGCATTGAGCTGTCGGGTAAGGTCGATGGCGCTATCGGGCTTGAGGCTCGGCATGTCGGGCTCCTGGCCGGCGGGTGGCATGCGCCAGCTTAGCCCTCGCCCGGTTCCCCCCCTATTGGCCAAAGGTCGGCACGTAAAAAGGCTGATGTCGCCTGCCCCATTCAGCGCTCGCGACGCTTTCCGCCGTTTCCACACCAGTTTCAATATCGCACCCGGGCTTTCACCAACCCGACGCGAGGGGTTGTGATCTCGCTCGCGTGGCCGGATGGTGGCCAGACTCACATGACCAGGACACAGGCCATGCTGGCGGAATGGATCGCACGCAGTCTGGAAGGTACCGACACCGCAACCGCACGCGAGGGCCGGCTCGCCGGCGGGCGTTTCTTCCTTCATGAGCCGGGCATTCTCGAACTGTCGCCCGACACCTGTCACGCCACCGCTCGGGCCTGCGTGCTCTCGATCGGTATCCACGGCAATGAAACGGCGCCCATCGAGCTTCTGGGAGATTGCCTGGCACGGCTCGAGGCCGGGCGACAGACACTGGGCGCCCCCGTGCTGGTGATACTGGGGAATCCCGAGGCGATCCGTCGCGGTGCGCGCTATGTCGATACCAACCTCAACCGCTTGTTCCGCCGCGACCTCGACGAAGCGGGCATGGAGCCTGATCGCGCCCGAACGCTGATGGCGGCCGTGGATGCCTTCTTCGCACGGCATGCCGATCGACAACGGCTGCATTACGACCTGCATACGGCGATTCGCGACAGCCGCTTTCCCCGCTTCGTGGTCGAGCCCTACGCCGACTCTCCCACCCGTCCCGAGCAGTGGCGCTGGCTGGCGGCGGCGGATATCCAGGCAGTGCTGCACCAGCACCGTCACAGTTGGACCTTCTCGCACTATTCGAAACACTATCACGGCGCTCAAGCCTTCACGCTGGAACTGGGCCGCGCCCTGCCCTTCGGCCATAACGACCTGACGCCGCTCGCTCCGATGGGGCAGCTACTCGATGCACTGCTCGAAGGGCGCGAGCCCGCCGAGGCGACCACCGAGCGTATGGTGTTCTTCCGCGTCGCGCATGAATTGGTGCGACGGTCGCACGACTTCCGCCTGTGTTTTGACGACGACACCCCGAATTTCACCGAATTCGCACCCGGCACCCAACTCGCCGTGGACGCCGAGGCCGGTCCCTACATCGTCGAGGAAGCCCCGCTGAGCGTGGTCTTTCCCAATGCCGCGGTGGAACTCGGCGCGCGCGCCGCCCTGCTGGCCCGGCCCACGGACCCGCCCCACTAATTCGAGAAAAAACATCTCAAGAAAAGTCATTTTCCAACGTTTTCAGCTACCTGATAAGAATAACCTGGAGCAAAGAAATGTGTTTTCATATCCTTCCTATCGACCATCGTCCAACGAAACCGCATCCAGACCACCCTGCCCAAAGCGTCAAGGCCTGTTAGAATCGCCCCTTTTTCGAGCCTGCCCGCTTAAACGGCCGTCGCCCCGGCGACTCGTCCCGATCTGGAGCCCGTCTCATGGCCGATACCCCGATTCCCCTCGAAGTGCGCAATATCAAGAAGCGCTTCGGCGACACCGAAGTCCTCAAGGGCCTGTCTCTCCAGGCCAGGAAAGGGGACGTCATCACTCTGATCGGAGCCTCCGGCTCTGGCAAGAGCACCTTCCTGCGTTGCATGAACCTGCTCGAACAACCCGACGAGGGCGACCTGATCGTTCACGGGGAGGAGATTCACTTCAAGCAGACCCGACACGGCCGTGAGCCCGCCGACTGGAAGCAGGTCGTGCGCATGCGCGCCAAGTTGTCGATGGTGTTCCAGAGCTTCAACCTGTGGGCTCACATGACGCTGCTGGAGAACATCATCGAGGCGCCGATCCACGTACTCGGCGTGCCGCGCAAGGAAGCGGTTGAGAAGGCACGCGCCCTGCTCGATCGAGTCGGCCTGACCGAGCGCGCCGACGCCTACCCGGCGCAGATGTCGGGCGGCCAACAGCAGCGCGGCGCCATTGCGCGCGCCCTGGCCATGGATCCCGAGGTCATGCTGTTCGACGAGCCCACTTCGGCGCTCGACCCGGAGCTCGTCGGTGACGTGCTCAAGGTCATGCGCGACCTGGCCGAGGAAGGCCGCACGATGGTCGTGGTGACGCATGAGATGGGCTTCGCCCGCGACGTCTCGAGCCAGGTCATCTACCTACACCAAGGCCTCATCGAAGAAGCCGGAACGCCACAGGACGTGCTGGTCAATCCCACCTCGCCGCGGCTCAAGCAGTTCCTGGCGCCGAAGTATTGAGGGAGACATCATGCTCGATCTTCATGGCTACGGCCCTCGCCTGCTCGAAGGTGCCGGGGTCACGATTCAACTGGCGGTGCTGTCGCTGGCTCTGGCCGTTCTGCTCGGTCTGTTGACCGCCAGCGCGAAGATGTCGCGCAACTGGCTGCTGCATCGCACGGCCACGCTCTATACCACATTGATTCGCGGTGTGCCCGACCTGGTGCTGATGATGCTGCTGTTCTTCGGCGGCCAGATAGGGCTCAACATGATCACCGACATGCTCTATGACCGGTTCGGCGTGGACTGGTACATCGACCTCAACGCCTTCGTCGCTGGAGTGATCACGATCGGCTTCATCTTCGGCGCCTACATGGGCGAGACCTTTCGTGGCGCCTTCATGGCAGTGGATCACGGCCAGATCGAGGCGGCCAAGGCCTACGGCATGGGCTCGTGGCTGGTGTTTCGGCGCATTCGCTTCCCTCTGATGATGCGCCACGCGCTGCCGGGGCTTTCCAACAACTGGATGGTACTGCTCAAGACCACTGCCCTGGTCTCGGTGATCGGTCTCTCCGATATGGTGCGCGTCGCCGCCGAGGCCTCTCGTGCCACCCATGAGCCGTTCACTTTCCTGGTCCCCGTAGCGATCATCTATCTGTTGATCGCCAGCGTATCGGAGTGGCTCTTCGCCCGCCTGCAAAAACGCTACAACATCGGTTTCGGGGAGCGTTGACATGGAACCACTGAACCAATGGCTCGCCGCCCTGCTGGAAGGCAACGTCATCTTCACCCCGCAGACCCTCGGTTACTACTGGACCGGGCTGGTCACCACCGCTCAACTGGTCTTCCTGTCGCTGCTGGTCGGGCTGGTGCTGGCGGTTCCGCTGGCGATCCTGCGCGGCTCGAAACATCGCTGGATCAAGCTGCCGGTCTATTTCTACACCTACGTATTTCGCGGCACGCCGCTGCTGGTCCAGCTCTATATCATCTATTACGGCGTGGTGTTCGTGGACGGCATCCAGCAGAGCATGTTCTGGCCCATTCTCAAGGAAGCGTTCTACCCGGCACTGATTGCCTTCACGCTCAATACCGCCGCCTACACTACCGAGATCTTCCACGGCGCGATCAAGGCGACATCGCGCGGCGAGATCGAGGCGGCCCGGGCCTACGGCATGTCGCAGGGGCTGACGATGCGTCGCATCATTCTTCCCAGCGCCTTTCGGCGCGCCCTGCCGGCCTACGGCAACGAGGTGATCTTCATGCTGCATGCCAGCGCCATCGCCAGCGTGGTCACGCTGATGGACATCACCGGCGCGGCACGCTTCGTGTATGCACGTTACTATGCTCCCTTCGAGGCGTTCATTTTTGCCGCGCTGATCTATCTCTGCCTGACCTTCATGATTCTCTATTTCTTCCGCTACCTGGAGAAACGCTTACTGGCGCATCTCAAGCCGCTCAACGGCACCTGATCAACGTCAAACAGGCGTTGGAAAAACCGCGCCCGGGGACTTTCGGCCCCGGCGCAGCTGCGCTAAATTCAGGCGCGACGTCACCCAAACGGTGCACGAACGACAACAAAGGGAAACGAACGATGAAAAAACTGCTGACAGTATCCCTGCTGGGCCTTGCCATGGCCGCCGGCAACGCCCAGGCCCGCGATTACGATCACGTGCGCTTCGGCGTCGACGTGCCCTACGAGCCGATGGAGTACCGCACGCCCGAAGGCGAGCTGACCGGTTTCGACATCGAGCTGGGCAATGCCCTGTGCGAAGAGATCGGTGTGACCTGCGAATGGATCGAACAGGAGTGGGACGGCATCATCCCCGGCCTGCTGTCGCGCAAATACGACGCCATCATGTCGTCGATGACCATCAACGATGAGCGCCGCGCCACCGTGCTGTTCTCCGACCCGTACATCACGCCGCCTTCCGCCTGGTTCGCCCCCGAGGAAGCCGATATCGACGAGCCCAGCACCGAAAACCTCGACGGCCTGACCATCGGCGTACAGCGCGGCACTTTGCAGGACAACTACGTCACCGACCACTACGGCGACGTGGCCGATATCAGCCGCTACTCCACCGCCGACGACATGGTGCTGGACATGGAGGCCGAGCGCCTTGATATCGTGTTCCTCGACTTCCCGGTGGGCAAGTCCACTCTGCTCGACAGCGAGGAGCGGGAATACAAGGTGGTGGGCGAGATGATCACCGAGCCCAAGGAGTACTTCGGCGACGGTTTCGGCATCGCCTTCCGTCCGCGCGACGAAGCGCTGGCCGAGCGTTTCAACGAGGCGTTGGCCACGCTGAAGGAAAACGGCACGTACGACGAAATCTACCAGCGTTATTTCGAAAAGTAAGCGCCGTATCTCACCCTTCCCCGGCGCCGCCGGGGAAGGGTGAGCCCTCTGCGAGCGGGTCTTGGCATGCCCGAGGCTGACGACCGCTCAAGCGACGCCGGGTGGCGGAGTCACCGGCAGCGACAGCAACAGCGCCGAGAGCGTCTTGCCATGGCCATCCAGGTTCAGTGCGCCATTGACCCCACCCTGCAGCACGTCGTCGAGCACCAGGTTCACCCCACCCAGATTGGGCATGGGATAGCGGCGCACCGCGGTTACGCCACGATGGTGAAACAGGGTCATGACGCGAGCCTCGCTGAGCTGTTCGAGCAGCCAGGCGTAATGGCGCGTGTCGTGGGCGAATACCGCCAGGTTGAGTCGATCGCCCTTGTCGCCCGCCCGGGCATGGGCGTAGCGATGCAGCAGCGTAACGTCGTTATTCATGCTTCGCCTCCCCGATTGAGCACGACCGTTGGCGTCACCTGCTCGCGCGGCACCAGGAAGGAGGCCGTCTTGAGTCGTGGTTCATGGTGACGTCGGACGCCCCCACCTCCCGCCGGCCCACAGCAGTAGAGCGCCAGCAGCTCTTGTGTCGCCAGCTCGACCACCTCTCGACGGGCATGCTCCACCGCCAGGCGCAGCCGCACGTCCTCCACCGTTGACCGGGACGACTCGCGCCAAGGCATCTCGTCACCATCGAACACGCTGGACACGCCGATCAGATCGAAACGCATACGCAGGTCGGGCGGGCAGCGCCGCGCCAGACGCTCGCGCAGGGTATCGCGTGCCAATCGCGCACGTGCTGCCGCATTCGGCCCGGCATAAGAGATTTCCGCTTCGCCCTGGTGACCGTCGAGAAAGCTGATGGTGGTCTTGAGCCGCGACGGCGCAGGCTTGCCGCGGACACCGTGGATGGCCACCCGATCGCGACCGATCTGGCGTATCTCGACGCCGGTCAGGTCGAGTATCACGTCGGGCGTGACATAAGCCGCGGGATCGTGGATCTCGTAGAGCAACTGCTCCTTGACCGTCTGCTCGGTGACCAGCCCGCCGGTGCCGGCCGGCTTGGTGACGACCAAGCGTCCGTCGCGCTCGACCTCCACCAGCGGGTAGCCGAGCTCGGCCATGCCCGGCACCTCCTTCACCCCTGGGTCGGCGAAATAGCCACCGGTGACCTGGGCCCCACACTCGATCAGATGCCCCGCCAAGGCGCCGGCCGCCAGGCGATCCCAATCGTCCATGGCCCAGCCGTGATGGTGACACAGCGGCGCCAGCGCCAGTGACGGATCGGCCACGCGCCCGGCGATCACCACCTGGGCACGTTTCGCCAACGCCTCGATCAGCGGCTCGGCGCCAAGATAGACGTTGGCGGCCACGACGCGAGCCGCGTCGGGAAGTTCGCGGCGCTCTCCCTCCCAGGCCGTCCAGTCGAGTTCACCGAGACGCTCGCGCACGTCGTCGCCCTCGATCACGGCCAGGCGCGCCTCGGCGAAACCCGCCGCGCTCGTCAGCTCGGCGATGCGTCGGCAGGCGGCTCCGGGGTTGGCTGCGCCGAAGTTGCCGAGCACGCTGATATCGTTGGCCAGACAGTCGCCCAACACCGGGGCGAGAAAGGCCTCGAGCAATGGCTCGTCGCCGCCTTCGGGATTCTGCACGCGGCGCAGCTGCGCGGCCGCCAGGGTGCGCTCGCCCAGGGTCTCGAACATCAGCGCGCGCGGCGCATCGTAGCCGAGCAATGCGTCGACCAGCGGGCCGGCGGCATCCGTACGGTCGCCGGAGAATCCGGCACCGCATCCAATCACCACTGTCATGATTGCCTCTCCCCTGCGCGGCTGATCAAGCCGAGGAAGGCCCGCGCTTCCCGCGGAGTCATCAACCGGCGTCCTTCGGCCTCGATCCGCCGTCGCGCCAGACTCACCAGCTCGGCATTGTCCGCGGCGCGCACGCCGTCGGGCCGCCACAGGTTGTTCTCGAAGCCGACCCGCGCGTGCCCCCCGTGTCGGGCGGCCAGGCCCATGCATTCAGCCTCGGTGGGGCCGAAGGCGCAAACCGCCCAGCGGTCGTCCACCGTGAGCCTCTCGAGAAAAGCGGGCAGACGCGAGGGGTCGGCTACCGGAGGCGTCTCGTAGCGCCCCAGCACGAAGAGCAGCCACGCCGGTCCACCGGGAACGATGCCGCGCTCGCGAAGCGAATGGAAAGCAACGAGTTCCTCAGGCGAGTAGACGATGTACTGGATCGAGGTACCCGCCTCGGCCAGTTCGCGGCATAGCGCACCGCTCGCCTCGGCCTCCGCCGGCTCGGCGAAGAGCTCGCGTACCGCCAGCGACACGGCATCTGGCTGCAGCTCAGCGATGACCCGACGCTGCGCGAAGGGCCGATAGCGTCCGCCCGCCTCACTGGTGACCTGCAGCACCATGGCGTCGCCGACCGCCTCGCGAATGGCAGCCAGCGCTTCGCGGTAGGCACCGACATCGAGCAGGTGGCGCCCGTCCGGTTCGCGCACGTGCAGATGCATCATGGCGGCTCCCGCCGTCAGGCAGGCACGCGCATCGCGAGCGAGCTCACCGGGCGTCAGCGGAATGGCGGAATGATCGTCATAGCCGCGCCGAGCGCCGTTGGGCGCGACCGTCAGCAGGCAGGGTGTCGTTGCGTTCGTTTCGCTCATGGCGTCATCTCCTCGTTGGCCGCCTCGCCCAGAGTCCGCTGCAGCGCCACCAAGCGGGCGTCGCGACGGGCGAACAGCACATCGAGTGCCTCTCCTCGGGTGGCCTTTTCCACGCCCTCCACCACACGCGTCTTGAGCGCGTCGCTCATGGTCGGCTCGCCCAGGCTCGCCCAGCGATACTGCTGGCTGGGGCCGAGGTGGTCGAGGTAGTGGCGAATGCCGCCCTGGCCTCCCCCCAGGTGATAGGTAAGAAACGGTCCCTGGATGGCCCAGCGCAGTCCCGGCCCCGCAGTGACGGCGCGGTCGATGTCCTCGACACTGGCCACCCCCTCCTGCAGCAAGTAGAGCGCCTCGCGCCATAGCGCCGAGGAGAGCCGGTTGGCGATGTGCCCCACCATCTCCCGGCGCATTATCACCGGCTGCTTGCCGATGGCACGGTAGAAGTCAGCGAGGCGAGCGACGACGGAGGCGTCGGGCCCATAGAGTTCCACCAACGGCACCAGGTGCGGCGGGTTGAAGGGATGGGCGATGACCACCCGCCCCGGGTCGGCCACCTCGCCGACGATATCGGAGTGCTTCAACGATGACGTGCTGCTGGCCACGATCGTCCATGCGGGAGCCGCCGCCTGCAGCTCGCGCAGCAGACTCCGCTTGAGATCGATCGATTCCGGGGCGTTTTCCACCACCAGATCGGCCTCGGCGACCGCTCCTGCCGCCGTGTCACATAGCCGCGGCGTAAGCGGCTCTGCGCCGAGCGCCGTCATGTCGGCGGCGACCCGCTCCCGGAAGGCCACCCGTGCCGCCGGGTCGGGATCGTGAGCCAGTACCGTCAAGCCTCGGGAGAGAAAGTAGGCGGCCCAGCTTGCCCCGATGGTGCCGCAGCCAATGATTGCGATCTGTCGCATGCGTCGTCCTTGGTTCATGACCCCGCTCCTTGAGGCAGCCGCGCATCGCGACGTGCGGTTTGCCAGGCCCAGCCGTACAGTCCGGCCACCGTCATGACACCGGCCAGACTCGGCAATGCCATGGGCAGAACCGACAGGATCCCGGCCAGCGCCAGCGCCAGCGCATCGAGCGAGCGCCGGCCGGTCAACCGAGCGCCGCCCAGCACGCCGGCGAAGGCCAGCACGAAGGCCAGCGCCTTGATCGCGGCCAGGCCGATATCCCAGGTGTCGCCCAGCCCGATCAACCCCGGGTAGGCGAGGATCAGGAACGGAATGATATAAGTGGTGGCACCCAGGCGAATGGCATGGCCGGCCACCTGCAGCCAACCCGCTTGGGCGATGCCGGCGGCGACGAATACGGCGATGCACACCGGCGGCGTGATCACCGAGATGGTGGCGAAATAGAACACGAACAGATGCGCCACCAGTGGCTCGACGCCGATGCGGGTCAATGCCGGCGCCAGCACCGCCGCCACCAGTACGTAGGCCGCCGTGGTGGGAATGCCCATGCCCATGATCAGGCAGATCACGGCGACGATCAGGGCCACCAGGAACAGCTGTTCGCCGGCGACGCTGACCACCAGCGTGGAGAGCGTGACGCCGATGCCGGTCAGGTTGAGCATGGCCACCAGAATCTGCGCCCCGGCCAACAGCACGCCGATAATCACCATGCCCTTGCCGGCATCCTCCAGGCCGGACACCAGCATATGCGCCATGCGCCTCGGCGAAGTGCGCCCGAGCGCAGCGAATACCACATAACTTGCCAGGAGCAGCGCCACACCAAGAAAGGCCGAGAACTGAATGGAGTAGCCTTGCAGCACGCCGCCGAACAGCCCACCGAGGGCAGCCAGTATCGGCACGATGCGCTTGGGCGTAAGCACCTCGCTCCAGGTCGGGAGCTCCGTCTCGGGGACCAGCGGCAGGCCCCTTCGTACCGCCACCAGGTGCAGGGTGAAGAACACCGCGACGTAGAAAAGCAGCGCGGGCAGCAGCGCGGCAAGCGCAATGGTCACGTAGCTGATACCCAGGATCTCGGCCATGATGAAGGCCGCCGCGCCCAGGATGGGCGGCGCGATCTGGCCGCCGGTCGACGCCACCGACTCCACGCCGCCGGCGAAAGCCGGCGGGTACTTCAGCCGCTTCATCATGGGAATGGTGAAGTTGCCCGTCGTCGCCACGTTGGCCACGGCACTGCCGCTGACCATGGCGAAGAGACTCGAAGCCACGGTGGCGATCTTGGCCGCCCCGCCCTGGCTGCGCCCACCGATGCGCATCGACAGGTCGATGAAGGTCTGGCCGCCGCCGGTATGCAGCAGCAGGCTGCCGAACAGCACGAAGGCGGCGATGGTCGTGGCGGCCACGCCCAGCAGCATGCCCCAGATACCCAGATCTCCGAGGTACAGCGTCTCGGTGACGAAGGCGCTATCGAAACCGCGATGGCTCAGCGGACCGGAGAGCCGGTTGCCGAACAGCGCGTAGGCGATGCCGACCAGCACCAGCACGGGAAAGATCCAGCCGATGGCGCGCCGCGCCACCTCAAGGATGGCCACTACCAACACACCGGCAAGGAGCATGTCCCGTGAGGTGGCCCATGGCAAGGTGGTCAGGATCTCGTCGGCATGCAGGGTCACGTAGAGGCTGGCGCCGATGGCGCCCGTCGCCAGTATCGCATCGACGACGATGCCCAGCGGGCGCCAGCGAGTGCCGGCGCCGAGGGGATAGGTCAGCAGGCCCAGCCCGATCACCAGCGCCAGGAATACGCTGCGATGCACCAGGCTCTCGAATGGCCCCACCGCCGAAGTGTAGAGGATGAAGCCCCCCAGCACCAAGGCGACGAGCATCAGGCTTTTTTCACGCATGGGACCGGGCTCCTTGCCTCATTCCACCGGCCGAAGCCGCTCGGGAATCTCGTAGCCCTGTTCTTCGAAGTAACGTGCGGCTCCGGGATGCAGCGGTACGGTACCGCTATTCAGAGTCAGCTCGGCGAGGTCCACTTCGGCCAGGTTGGCCAGTGCGCTGACCTGGGGTTCGGGATTCTCCATCACCGCCTTGACGATCTGATAGGCGGTCTCCTCATCGAGGTCAGGGCCCGAATGCATGGCCAGGCCAAAGCTCCAGGTGGTATAGGCGGGAATGCCCTCTGCGGCGCCTTCGGGAATCTCCACCACCGAGATGTCGGGCATCCGCTCGCGAAGCAGATTCGCCTGCTCGTCGGTGAGCGACAGCACCCCGATCGGCGTGAAGGTGGCGATATCCAGCGACGAGCCGTCCAGCTTATTGCCCACCCCCGACTTGACGTAGCCGGCCATGCGGTTGTCCTTGACCCCCGCGACCACGTCGGTGGTGGAACCGCGAACGTACTCCGGCTCGATGCCCAGCGTCTCCATGACCGCCACGGTGGTGGCTTCGGTAGCGGAACCGGTGATACCCGGGTTGAGCCGCACCCCGTCGAGGTCCGCCATCGACTCGACGCCGGCATCCTCGCGCATCACCACGTTCTGCGGTGCCTGGGAATAGACCCACAGCAGACGGTTGTCCACCGGGCGCTCGGCGAACTCGCCTTCTCCGGCGTAGGCGTGATAGCCCACGTTGGTCGTCACCAGGCCCATGTCCACCTGGCCGCGCAGGATACGCCTGAGGTTGTCCACGGTGGCGCCGGTTTCGACCACCGAGGCACTCGTCTCGGGAACCTGCTGATTGATGATCTGCCCCACGGCGACGAAGTAGCCGTACTGGCTGGAGGAGGTGGACGTAGAGCCAATCAGTAACTGCTCGTCGGCCTGAGAAGAGATTGCCACGAGGCTTGCGCCGATCAGCGCAGCCGTCAGCGGCTTTTTGAGGGAGAACATTGGCGTTTGCTCCATCTGAATGGATTGTTGTCGGTTGTCGTCCAGAACGGAAATACGTTCGGCCGCCTTCAGAATGGAAAACTCAGCTGTTATTTGTCTAATATAATTAATCGAACGAGACTTTTAATTTATTTATGCAACCCTCCATTCGTCAGCTCAAGGCCTTCGTTGCCATCGCCGATCTCGGCAGTTTCGTCGAGGCTTCGGAGCGCCTGCATCTCTCCCAGCCGGCGCTGAGCATCGCCATTCGCAAGCTGGAGCAGGCGGTGGGAGGCGTCCTGTTCAACCGCTCGCCCCGCGGGGTACAGCTCACCCCCGAGGGGCGAGTCTTCTTGCCCACGGCGAGGCGTCTTATCGGCGACTGGGAGGAGGCGCTGGGCGATCTCGGCGAGCTGTTTAACAAACAGCGCGGCAAGGTGACCCTGGCCGCACTACCGACTCTTGCTGCCGGGTTCCTTCCCGCCGTGCTGGCCGACTACCGTCGCCGTCACCCCAACATCGCCATCAGCGTGCACGACGTGCTCGCCAATCAGGTGGACGATCTGGTCAGCGACCAGCGCGCCGACATCGGTTTCTCGGTACGGCCCTCGGGGTCGGAGGCGACCCGCTTCGAGCCGCTGATCGACGATCACTTCGTGGCCGTCTGTCCCGTGGGGCACCCGTTGCTCGCTCACGACGAGGTGAGCTGGGAGTCGCTGTTGCGTTATCCCATCATCGCCGTCAGTCGCCTCTCCAGCACGCGCCAGGCGATCGAGGAGGTACTGCAGACGCTAGGGAGCGAGATGGATCTGATGTGTGAGGTCAGCCAGATTGGTACCGCGGGTCGTATGGTCGCTGCCGGGCTCGGCGTTTCCGCCCTGCCCTCGCTGAGCTTTCGTCAGATCTCCTCGGAGGGCATCGGCTGGCGACCGCTGACGGGACCGCGCATGCCCCGCACCTTGGGCATCATCACGCCGACGCGTACCCCTCTCTCCGCCGCCGCCAGCGCCATGCTGGAGCGGGTGCGGGAGCATGCCGCCCGGCTCCAGGCAGATCGATTCGAGTGAAACGGCCGATCAGCTCCGGTGCGGCCCCGGCACGTGGCTGGGCTCGCCGGTGTCGGCGGGAAGTTCACGCAGAGCTGGCTGGGCCAGCTCCTGGAGGATGCCGCAATGGCTGGAATCAGTCTCGCCATTGCAGCGCGAGCGCAGCGTCGCCAGTGCCTGGCGCAGTGCCTGCAGTTGCTCGATGCGGGCCTCCACGTGAGCCAAATGATCGTCGATCAGGCCATTGACGGCATTGCACGGCTGGCGCGGGTGATCGTGATAGTCGAGCAGGGTACGTATCTCGTCTAGCGTCATGTCCAGCGTGCGGCAGTGGCGGATGAAGCGCAGCCGCTCGGTGTGGGGCTCGGCATACAGCCGATAGTTGGCGCTGCTACGAGCAGGCTCGGGTAGCAGCCCCTCACGCTCGTAGTAGCGGATGGTTTCCACCGGGCAGCCCGTACGGGTGGCCAGTTCACCGATCTTCATGAGCACCTCACAAGTCGCTTGACCCTGTAGTGGCTACAGGGTGTTCCATCATGGTAGACCAATGACACGGAGTTCTACCATGGCCGAACGATCCTGCTGCTCCGGCGGCACCTGCAGCGTCGATACCTCCCCACCCCCGACGCGGCCGAAGGACCCACAGCCAGGCGTCGCTTCGCTGCGCCTGCGCATCGAGGCGATGTGCTGCCCTACCGAGGAGGGACTGCTGCGCCGGGCACTGGAAGACATGCCGGGCATCGAGCGGCTCGACTTCGACCTGATCGGCCGCCGGCTCACCGTGCACCATCGGGATGCGGACGAGGAGGTCATTCGACACCGCATTGCCGCCACCGGCATGACCGCCGAGCACGATGACCCAGCCCAGCGTACCGCGCCGGCCGCCAGCGACGAGGCGCCATGGTGGAAGATCGGCGTAGCCGCCGTTCTCGCCCTGGCCGCCGAGGCCAGCCACTGGCGGGAACTGGCCGAACCCTGGCTAGCGGCTGCGCTGGCACTGGCGGCCATCGCCTTGGTCGGCCTGCCCACCTGGAAGAAGGGCTTCATCGCCCTGCGCCACCGCACCCTCAATATCAACGCGCTGATGAGCGTGGCGGTGACCGGCGCGCTGCTGATCGGCCAGTGGGCCGAGGCGGCCATGGTGCTGGTGCTGTTCACCCTGGCCGAGCGCATCGAGGCGCGCTCGCTGGGCCGGGCTCGCAACGCCATTCGCGAACTGCTCGACCTGGCACCGGAGAGCGCCAGCGTGCAGCAGCCGGATGGCAGCTTCCGTTCCTTCCCGGCCGGTGAGGTCGCCGTCGACAGCCTGGTTCGCGTGCGCCCCGGCGAACGCCTGGCGCTGGACGGCAGCGTCTCCGAAGGCCACCCGGCGCTGGACGAATCGCCCATCACCGGCGAGAGCCTGCCGGTGGACAAGACACCGGGCGAGGCCGTGTTCGCCGGCAGCGTCAACCAGGGTAGCGAGTTCCTCTACCGAACCACCCGGGCAGCCAGCGACACCACCCTGGCCCGCATCATCCATACCGTCGAGCAGGCTCAAGCCAGCCGCGCCCCGACCCAGCGCTTCATCGACCGTTTCGCCGCCGTCTATACCCCGGCGGTGTTCGCCATCGCCCTGCTGGTGGCGCTCACCTGGCCATGGCTGTTCGGCATCGGCTGGTTCGAAGGTGTCTATCGCGCGCTGGTTCTGCTGGTGATCGCCTGCCCCTGCGCGCTGGTGATCTCCACCCCGGTGACCATCGTCAGTGGCCTGGCGGCCGCCGCACGCTCGGGGATCCTGATCAAGGGCGGCAAGATGCTCGAGCAGGGCTATCGGCTAGTTACGCTGGCCTTCGACAAGACCGGCACCCTGACCCAGGGTCGCCCCTCCCAGCGTGCCTGGCACCCGCTCGACCCAACGCGGGACGAACCCACCCGGCTCAGGCTGCGCGGCCTGGCAGCAGGACTCGCCGGCCGTTCCTCGCACCCGGTGTCAGCGGCCCTGGCGCGTGCCGCCGAGGCAGATGGCATCGTTCCGCTGGAAGTGAACCGCGTGCAGGAACTGCCCGGCCGAGGCGTAGTCGCTCAGTTCGAGGGACGGGCCGTATGGCTCGGCAATCGCCGGTTGATGCAGCAGTTCGCGACGATAGACGGCACGCTCGAAGCCCACCTGGCCGAGCACGAGGCCCGCGGCGAGACTTTGGTGATCCTGGGTGAGGAGACCCGCCCGCTGGCGCTGTTTGCCGTCGGCGACCCGCTGCGCGAAGAGAGCCGCGAGGCGGTCGAAGCGCTGCATCGCCTGGGCGTGACCACCCTGATACTGAGCGGCGACAACCCGGCGAGCGTGTCCGCGGTGGCCGCCGAGGCCGGCATCGACGAGGCCCACGGCTCGCTGCTGCCGGAAGACAAGCTGGCCATGATCGAGGCCCGCGCCCAGCACGGCGCGGTGGGCATGGTGGGCGATGGCATCAACGACGCTCCGGCGCTGGCCCGCGCCGACATCGGCTTTGCCATGGGGGCTTTAGGCAGTGATGCCGCCATCGAGACCGCCGACGTGGCGCTGATGGACGACGACCCGCGCCGACTGGCCGATTTCCTGCGCCTGTCGCGCCGTACACGCTCGCTGCTGATCCAGAACATCACTATTGCCCTGGGCCTCAAGGCGGTATTCATGGCGCTGGCCTTCAGT
Source organism: Billgrantia pellis (assembly GCF_008297955.1). Taxonomy (GTDB): domain Bacteria; phylum Pseudomonadota; class Gammaproteobacteria; order Pseudomonadales; family Halomonadaceae; genus Halomonas; species Halomonas pellis. Next base: position 470,836 of record NZ_VTPY01000003.1, read on the forward strand.
GGTCATGCCACTCTGTGGATGGCGGTGTTCGCCGATATGGGCGCCAGCCTGATCGTGGTGGCCAACGGTCTGCGCCTGCTGCGCCATGGCAGGCGGCCAGGCGTTGAAAGGCTGCGACGTGATCTCGGGCATGATGAGGTCTTCGAGGAAAACACGGTGCAATAAGGGCTGTCATGAGGGAGTCGCCGCAACACGCCGAGGTCATGATCATTGGCGCCGGCATCGTCGGCCTGGCCTGCGCCTGGCACCTGCAGCGGCAGGGCTTCGAGGTCGTGTTGGTGGACCCCGAGCCCCCGGGCTCCGCCGCTTCCTCGGGCAACGCCGGCGTGCTGGCCAACTACGCCATCGAGCCCTTGGCCCAGCCCTCCATCTGGCGGCAGGCGCCGGGGCTGCTGCTATCGCCGCACTCGCCGTTTCACCTGCGCTGGCGGCACCTGCCCGGGCTCGCTCCGTGGCTGTGGCGCTTCATGCAGCACGCCAATCGTCGCAGCGCCGCCCAGGCCACTCACATCCTGAGCGAGCTACTGGCACCGGCGGTCGACGACTGGCGGCTCATCCTCGACGACCTGGAAAAGAGCGGCAGCCTCGTGCAGCAGCGCGGCAGCCTGTGCTTTTATCTCAGCGCCAAGGGCTGGCGCGAGGCCCAGACCGAGTTCGCCGTGCGCGAGCGCTTCGGCGTCATGCAAGAGCGCCTCGACGCCAAGGCACTGGCGGAGCTGGAGCCGGCCCTTGAGGGCCGCGCCCAGGGCGGCATCCTGTTTCCCGACGCCTGCCACGTCAGCGACCCGCTGCTCCTGGCCCAGCGCTTGGCCGAACACCTGGAAGGCCGCGGCGTTCGACGGGTGCGTGCCAAGGCACTGGGGCTCGCGTCATGCAGCAGCGGCGTCGGCATCGATACCGACCAGGCCTCCTGGCGAGCCGAAAAGGTCGTGGTCGCCGCGGGTCCCTGGTCGCAACCGCTGGCGCTGGCCGCTGGCGACCGAATTCCGCTGATCTCCGAGCGCGGCTATCATCTGGAGTTCCCCACCGTCAGGAGACTGGTCAGCCGCCCCTGTAGTCCCGGGGAGTACGCCTTCTATCTCACGCCGATGCAGGGCCGCCTGCGCATCGCCGGCACCGTGGAGCTTGGCCACAACGGCGACCCCGCCAACCCCAGGCGGCTCGCCTACATCCGCCGTCATGCCGAGGCGCTGTTCGGCCCGCTCGGCGAGCCGAGCCACACCTGGCTTGGCCTTCGGCCCTCCTTGCCCGACTCGCTTCCGGTGATCGGCCCCGCGTCGGCCCTGCCCGGCGTCAGCTACGCCTTCGGCCACGGCCATCTGGGCCTGACCCTGGCCGCCACCACCGGGCGCCTGCTGGTGGCCAGCCTCAAGGGCGAAGCCCCCGCCTGGCTGGCCGGCTGCAGTGCCGGTCGTTTTCGCTGAGTCAGGCCTACGAGCTCAATCGCGTGCCGCTATCGCACGCCGCAGGAAATTCAGTATCCAGCGCGCCATCAGGGTATCGTCCACCGGGGCGGCCAGCGATGTTTCTCCCTGGTTCACCCGCTCGTCGCCCACCAGCTCCCGGCGCAGCGCCATCAGGTCTCGGGAGTAGGCCTTGGTGAATTCGGGGTGCCCCTGCACACCGAGGAAGTGCTCGCCAACCTGCATCAAGTAGTGGGGGCAGAAGTCGCTGCCGCCGACAATGGTAGCCTCGGGGGGAAGGATCTCGACCTGATCCTGATGGCTGACCAGCAGGTCGATGCCCGGCTGCCAGGGCTCCATCCACGCCGCCCGCGCCGTGACGCGGTTGAACGACATGCCTACGCCCCAGCCCCGCTCGCTCTTGACCACCTCACCGCCCAACGCCTTGGCCATCAGCTGATGGCCGAAGCAGATGCCCACCAGCGGCTTGCCATCGCGCCACAGCTCTCGCACGAAGTCGCACAGCTCGTCGACCCAGGGCAGCCCATCGTTAACGCCATACTTCGAGCCGGTGGTCATCCAGGCGTCGACGGCATCGACATCGTCGGGAATCTCCCCGTCCAGGCAGCGCCACACCTGGAACTCCAGCGTGGGGTCGGCCCGCTGGAACAGGGCCGCGAACATTTCCGGATAGTTGCCGTGGGCCTCGCGCAGTTCTGGCGCCACGTCATCGCACTGCAATAGCCCGATGCGCATCGGTGAATCTCCTTTCATTGACCTTCCCTGGACACCGTCCCGTCGCACGGCACCGCCATCCCAGAAGCCCTTGAGCTTCGTCTGCAATCTTCCGACGACGCCTAAAGGCGGCCTTCCACGGCAGCCATGAAAATATCGCGGTATGCGTCGGCATCGAAGGCGACCGGGTTGGTGCCCGACGAAGGATCCGCCATCGCCATGCGCCCGATCTTGTCGGCCTGGCGCATATCGATGCCCAGCTCGGCCAGGGTGTGCGGAATGGCGAGCCGCTCGCGCAGGCCCAGCACCCAGTCGATCACCGCCGCCGTGCCCGGCTGGTCCAGGTTGAGATAGCGCCCGAGGCGCACCATCGGCTCGCCGATGGCGCGCTCGTTGGCACGCAGTACATAGGGCATCAGCACCGCATTCAGCGTTCCGTGGTGGGCGTCGTAGAGCGCCCCGAGCGGATGGGCCAGGGCGTGCATGGCGCCCAGGCCGCGCTGGAAAGCGGTCGCCCCCATGCTCGACGCCACCAGCATGTTCATGCGCGCCTCGAGGTCGCTACCGTCGCTGTAGGCGCGTAGCAGATAGCGGTCGATACGGCGCATGCCCTCGACGGCGATGCCCTCGGCCATGGGATGATAACTGGGCGAGCACCACGCCTCCAGGCAGTGCGACAACGCATCCATGCCGGTGGCGGCGGTAATCGCCGGCGGCAGGCCTACGGTCAGCTCGGGGTCGAGAATGACGGTGTCGGGCACCATGCCGGGATGGAAGATGATGCGCTTGACATGCTCCGCCTCGTCGGTAATCACCGAGGCGCGCCCCACCTCGGAGCCGGTCCCGGCAGTGGTCGGCACGGCGACGACAGGAGCGATGGCCTGGGCATCGGCATTCTTCCAGTTGTCGCCGATGTCCTCCAGCGACCACAGCGACAACCCTTCGCGTTGATTGGCCATCAACGCCACCGCCTTGGCAGCATCGAGCCCGGAGCCACCGCCGAAGGCGATAACCCCGTCATGGCTGCCGCTGCGAAAGGCGGCCATGCCATCGAGCACGTTACGTCCGGTGGGGTTGCCCTTGATTTGGCTGAACACGGCGATGCGCAGCCCGGCGGCCTGGCACGCCTGCACGCAGTCCCGCATCATCGGCAACGCCGCCAGTCCCGGGTCGGTCACCAGCAGCGGCGCATGCATGTCCAGCGCCTTGCATGCTTCGGGCAGCTCGCGGATGCGGCCCGCTCCGGTGAGAATGTTGGCCGGATAGTTCCAACCCGTCGTGAAATGGTCGAGCGTCATGTGGGCCTCCTGAGCCGCCGGTTCAGGCATGCTTCAAGTGAAAGGATTTGGGCCGGGTGAGCGTTTCATAACCGATCCGCGACAGCGAACAGCCCCGCCCCGATTGCTTGACCCCGGTCCAAGCCAGCTCCGGATCGAGATAATCGCAACGATTGGTGAATACGGTACCGGCCTCGAGCCGATGGGCGATGGCCTCGCCTATTGCGACATCGCGGGTGAAGACGGCGGCGGTGAGGCCGAACCCACTGTCGTTCATCAACGCCACGGCCTCGTCGTCGGAGGATACCGGCATGATGCCGACCACCGGACCGAAGCTCTCCTCGGTCATCACCCGCATCGAGTGGTCGACGCCGGTCAGGACCTGCGGGGCCAGATAGGCGCTGCCCGGCAGCGAGAGCGGGTAGTCGCCGGGGTCGATCCAGGCTCTGGCGCCGGCGGCGACCGCCTCTTCGATCTGGCCACGTACGAAATCCGCCGCTGCAGGGCGAACCAACGGTCCCAGAGTGGTCTCGGGGTCGGTGGGGTTACCCAGCCGAAGCTGGCGCACCCAGGCCACCGCTCGCTCGACGAAGGCGTCGAGGATCGAGGCGTGCACGTAGATGCGCTCGATGCCGCAGCAGCTCTGCCCCGAGTTGAAGAAGGCGCCGTCCATCACCCCGGGCACCGCCTCGTCGAGGTTCACGTCGGCGCGGACGTAGGCCGGGTCCTTGCCGCCCAACTCCAGGCCGGTGGCGATGAAGCGCCCGGCAACAGAGCGCTCCACCATCGCCCCGCCCCGCACCGAGCCGGTGAAGGAAACATGGTCGACCCGCCCGTCGCGGATCAGCGCCTCGGTGGCCTCGTGGGAAAGGTGCAAGTGCTGGAACACACCCTCGGGCAATCCCGCCTCGTCGAACGCCTGCTGAAAGCGCTCGGCACATAGCGGCGTCTGCGCGGAGTGCTTGAGAATCACCGCATTGCCCGCCATGATCGCGGGCACCACGGCGTTCACCGCAGTCATGAACGGAAAATTCCAGGGCGCGACGATGAACGACACGCCCAGCGGCTCGCGCGTAATGTAGCGGGTAAAGCCGGATTTTGCGGCCAGCCGGATCGGCGTCAGCGCCTCTTCGGCCAGCGCGATCATGGTGCGTGCGCGCTCCTCGAAGCCACCGATCTCGCCGCCGGCCACGGCAATCGGCCGGCCCATCTGCCAGGTCAGCTCGCGGGCCAGCTCGTCGCGTCGCCCGACGAAGACATCGACCATCGCCGAGCACACCCGCGCGCGCTCGTCGAGACTCGTTTCGCGCCACTCGCGCTGCGCCGCTACCGCCCTTATCAACGTCGCCTCGACCTGCCCCGGGTCGGCCTGCTCCCGCTCGACGTAGACCGAGCCGTCGACCGGGGAAATCGTTTTCTGTGTGGCCAATTGGCGTTCTCCTACTCATTGGTGCACCGAAAGAAACAAGAGAAGACGCGTCATGAGCGAACGCAGGTCGTGCGCGGCCGGAGCGCAGGAACCGGAGCATACTTCAGTATGTGAGGATTCCGAGCACCGCCCGCGTGCATGATGCGGAGCGCAATAGCGTATGACTTGTTTCTCAGATGATTTCGAAATAGCGGTCCAACTCCCAATCCGTAATATGGCGCCGGAATTGCCTTTCCTCCCACTCCCGGGTGGCCGCGAAGTGCTCGACGAAGGCGTCGCCGAACAGGTTGCGTGCCGCTTCCGAGGCCCTGAGCCGCTGGGCGGCCTCCCACAGCGTGCGCGACAGCGCCTGATGCGGGGGATGCTCGAGTTCATAGGCGTTGCCGATCACCGCCGCGTCCGGCTCCAGACGATGCTCGATGCCGTGAAGCCCGGCGCCGATCGCCGCCGCCAGCGCCAGGTAGGGATTGGCGTCGGCACTGCCCAGGCGATACTCGACCCGCTGCGATTTGGCGCTGCCCGGAATCACGCGCAGCGCAGTGGTACGGTTCTCCACCCCCCAGGTGGCGTCGGTGGGTGCCCAGAATCCCGGGATCAGACGGGTGTAGCTGTTGATCGTGGGCGCGAACATGGCGAGGAACTCCGGCATCAGCTTCTGCTGGCCGGCGAGAAAGTGACGCTGAATATCGCTCATTCCGTGGGGCTTGTCGGCATCGAAGAAGGCCGACTCGTGGCTATCGGCGTGATTGAGCGACAGGTGGATATGCCCGCTCTGGCCGGGGTAGTCCGGCGACCATTTGGCCATGAAGGTGGCCATCAGCCCGCGGCGCTGTGCCCATACCTTGGTGAAGGTCTTGAACAGCGCGCCCTTGTCGCCGGCGGCAAGGGCCTCATCGACGCAGATCGCCGCCTCCAGCACGCCGGGGCCGGTCTCGGTGTGCAACCCCTCGATGGGGAAGTCCATGGCCTCGGCCAGCGCCAGCAGCTCGTGATAGAGCTCGCCATGCACGGAGCTCCTGAGCATGGAATAGCCCATCATGTCGGGGGTTAGGGGCCTCAGATGGCGAAAGCCCTTCTCGCGGATCGATTCCGGCGTCTCCTGGAAGAGGAAGAACTCGTATTCCAGCGCACCGCAGGCGACGAAGCCCATCTCACGCGCCCGAGCCAGCACCCTGCGCAACAGCCCACGCGGGCAGATCGTCTCCGCCGGACCGGTGAATTCGGCCAGGAACAGCAACATATCGCCCTCGCAGGGCAGCTCGCGGCAGCTCTCGGGCAGAACGCGCAGCGTCGCATCCGGATAGCCCGTGTGCCAGCCGGTGTAGGTCACGTTGTCGTAGAGCTCGTCCTTGCTGTCCCAGCCCAGCACCACGTCGCAGAAGGCGAAGCCCGCCTCCAGCGCATGGAAGAATTTGTCGCGCCGCATGTACTTGCCGACCATCACGCCATCCATGTCGAACATGCCTACCTTGACGTGGGTCAGGCCACGCTGTTCGACGATCCGCCTGGCACCGTCGGCATCCTTCACGTCTCTCGCCTGAAGTCGGCTCATCGCTGCTTCCTCGCACGCCCTTTGTTGTCGTCGTTTGGTGGCGAACGCTGGCGGGATGCGCCGTGCCCGGCGCATCCCGCTCCGCTCAACCGTAGCGGTAGGGAGGTCCGGCTTGCTGCATGGTCTGGCGGTAGTTCTTGAGTATCTGTACCACCCGCGCACTGCGGTCGCTCTCCTGGGCGATCTCGTCCCAGAAGGCCAGTGCCTCGTCTTCCAGCCGCTGCCACTCCTCCTCGGGAATCGAGGTCAGCTCCAGCTTGCCGCCGGTGGTGCGGTAGTGCGCCTCGCCCCACCAGTACCAGTGCTGACGATAGTAATGGGAACTGTCCATGCACAGCTTGAACAGGGTCTGGAGATGCTCGGGCACCTCATTCCAGCGCTCGGTGTTGGCAAAATAGGAGCCAGCCCAGGCGCCGGAAATGTTGTTGGTCAGGTAGTAATTGCTGACGTCGGCCCAGCCCACGGTGTAGGCCTCGGTGATGCCCGCCCAGGCGATGCCGTCGAGCTCTCGGGTCTGCATGGCGACCTCGATGTCCTCCCATGGCAGGGTCACCGGCACCACCCCGAAGCGGCTCAGGAAGCGGCCCGCAGTGGGGAAGGTGAACACACGCTTTCCCTCGAGGTCGTCGAGGCTGCGGATCGGATCGCGGGTCACGAAGTTGCACGGATCCCAGGCGCCCGAGCCCAGCCAGGTGACGCCCTCCACCTCGCCATAGGCCTCTTCCCAGATTTCCCTGAGGCCGTAGTGGTGGAACAGCGCCGGTACGTCGAGGCTGTAACGCGAGGCGAACGGGAAGTAGCCGCCGAACACCGAGACGTCGACCGGGGCGTTGATCGAGTCGTCGTCGCTCTGCACGGCGTCGATGGTGCCGCGTTGCATGGCGCGGAACAGCTCGCCGGTGGGCACCAACTGGTCGGCATAGTAGAGCTCGATTTCCATCTCGCCGTTGGCGGCCTTGTTGAAGGCATCGATGGAGGGCTTGATCACGTGCTCGGCGAGTGCCGGCCCGGCGTAGGTCTGCAGGCGCCAGCGAATCGGGCTGCGCGACTGGGCATGCACGTAGGGCGCCGAGAGAGTCGTGGCCCCGACAGTGGCGGCGGTAGCCAGGCCCGCCTTCTTGAGAAAATCGCGACGATTGGTCATGGGTCTTCTCCTGCTGTTTTGCTTGTTGTCGGAAGAATCGTGGTATTCGATCGTCGTGCCGCGGTTCACCTCCTGGGAGTCAGTAGCCGCGATAGAGCTGCGGCAGCCACAGCGCCAGCTGCGGGAAGATCGTGATCAGCGCCAACCCGATCAACATGATGCCGACGAAGGGCCAGACGCTGCGGTAGATGTCGCCGAGCGATATCTCCGGGGGCGCCATGGCGCGCATCAGGAACAGGTTGTAGCCGAACGGCGGGGTCATGTAGGCGATCTGCACGGTGATGGTGTAGAGCACGCCATACCAGATCGGATCGAAGCCCAGGCTGATCACCAGCGGTACGTAGAGCGGCGCCACGATCACCAGCATGGCGGTATCGTCGAGGAACATGCCGAGCAGAACGTAGGAGAGCTGCATCATCACCAGTATCTGCCATGGACTCATGCCGATACGGTCGAGGAAGATGTTCTCGATGGCCCGTACCGCACCGAGACCGTCGAACACCGCGCCGAAGCACAATGCCGCGAGGATGATCCACATGAACATGCAACTGATGCCGAGCGTCTTATGCACGGTGCTCTCGATCACCTTCCAGGTCAGGCGGCGCTTGATCAGCGCGGCCAGGGTGGCGGCCACCGCCCCTACCGCCGAACTCTCCACCAGGCTGGTCACGCCCATCAGGAACAGTCCGGTCATGAAGAAGAAAATCAGCAGCGGCAGGATGCCGGCACGCAGCAACTTGAGTTTCTCGGCCAGGCTCATCCGGCGCTCCTCGGCGGGCAACGCCGGGCCGAGATGTGGCTGCAGGCGGCAGCGAATGACGATGTAGAGCACGAACAACCCGGCCAGGATCAGCCCCGGAATGGCCCCGGCCAGCCACAGCTGGCTAACCGGTTGGCGCGCGATCATGCCGTAGAGCACCAGCACCACGCTGGGCGGCACCAGGATCCCCAGCGAACTGCCGGCCTGGATCACGCCGGTGACCATGATCTTGTCGTAGCCGCGCCGCAGCAGTTCCGGCAGCGCGATGGTCGCGCCGATGGCCATGCCCGCCACGCTCAGGCCGTTCATCGCCGAAACCACCACCATCAGGCCGATGGTACCCACCGCCAGGCCGCCCTTCAGCGAGCCCATCCAGACGTGGAACATCTCGTAGAGTTCGCTGGCGATACCCGACTCGGAGAGCATGTAGCCCATGTAGATGAATAGCGGCAGGGTCAGCAACGGATACCAGTTCATCAGTTGAATGGCGGCGCTGAACGGCATTTCCACGCCGCCGTGGCCCCACAGCAGCAGCGCCGAGGCGGCGCCGACAAAGCCGATCACACCGAACACCCGTTGCCCGGTCAGCAGCAACAACATCATGGTCGAGAACATCAGCAGAGCGATCATTTCATAGCTCATTGCCGAGTCTCCCCGTCTTCCAGGGGAATGCCACGCGCCCGGGCGATGTCCTTGAACAGGATCGCCACGCTCTGCAGCAGCATCAGCAGAACGCCGAAGGTCATGATGCTCTTGATCGGCGCCAGGGGTGGCGCCCATGAGGTGTAGCTCTTCTCGCCGTAACGCAGGGCGTACTCGGTACTGGAGATGCCGCCGGCGAGCAGCGCCCCGAGAAAGACGAGCAGCAGCACGACGGTGAGTGCATCGACGATGGCGCGGGTACGATCGGACCAGCCCGAATAGAACAGATCCATGCGTACGTGCGCGCCCATCTGCATGGCATAAGCGCCGCCAAGCATGTAGTAGGCGGCCATCATGAACTGCGAGACCTCGATGCTCCAGATCAGCGGACTGTTGAAGGCAGTGCGCGCCACCGAGGCGTAGAGCAACACGCCGATCATCGCGAAGATCAGGAACATGGTGATGCGCCCCACCACGCGGTTGAACCTATCCACCCAGCGCACGTAGAGCGTTATTATTCTTGGCATCGTTCGGCCCCGGCCTGTTCGTCACCTTGGGTTTCGACCAGTCTTGATACCGGCGGCGCGAAAGCGCAACGTGCATCGATGTCGATGACGGCCAGACTATCGATGAAATCGATAGTGGTACATGACGAGGCAATGTCGCGTTTGATGTGCCCGCTTCGGGTGCAGGAAATAGAGCGCGATCAGAACCGTGTGGCCACCTCGGCGGAAAGCCAGGGAAGGACCCGGTCGAGCTGGGCGTTAAAGTGCTTATCCAGCAGGCGCCGGCTGTCACGGGCGAGAAGCGCCGGCAGTTCGCCCAGCTCGTCGCGCCTGGCCACCAGCGTCAGTTCGCGGTTGAGCGGTGCCAATGGGAGTGGTGCCACCGTGACGTTGAGCGCCTCGAGGCCAGCCTGGTAGAGGCACAGCGGCGTGGTAATGGTCCATCCGGCACCGGCCCCGACCAAACGCAGCAAGGCGAAGGTGTTGTCGAGGTGCAGCCTGGCCGGCAGCTCGAGCTGATTCAACCGCAGATGGCGTTCGATGGCCTGGCCGATCAGCGATTGGGGAGTGTAGCGCACGAAATCCAGGTGACGGGCCAGCCAGCGCAGGTTGTCCAGCGGGCCGCTCCAGTGGCAGGGAACCACCAGGACGAAGGGCTCGCGCAGCAGGGCGTGGCGCTCCAGGCCGTCGTAATTCTCCAGCCGGTCATCGGAAACGATGATATCCACGTGCCGGGTTAGCAGCGAGTGCGCATGCATGTGCGACAGGCCGGTGGTCAGGGTATAGTCACGGGTATAGCGCCGAATCAGCTCAATCAAGGGTTGGCCGACGGCGGTGGCCAGCGAGTCGACCAGCGCCAGGCGCACCTGATGCAAATGGCCAAAATCGCCAGATACCAGCTCGCGGCGCGTGCTGCGCGCCTCGTCCAGCAGGCGCCGGGAGCGGTCGTAGAAGAAGCGTCCGGCGCTGGTTGGCTCGAGCGGGCGGCAGTTGCGCTTGAACAGCGTGACGCCCATGCTCTCTTCCAGGTTGGCCAGGCTCTGGGACACAGACGACTGCTTGAGCCCGAGCCGCCGGGCCGCCGCACTCTGGCTGCCCTGCTCCAGGGTCTCGACGAATATCTCCATGCTGCGAAGATCGAAACCGAAACCGCTGCGCATTGCTGCTGTCCTCTTTCCGAACCGTCGCTCGTTCACGAACCGCTACCCGGCGAGAAGGAACTCCCCTCGCCGCGCCTCGGTCAACAAGGTGGCATCATTCCGCCGTCGACACGTCATCCACAGGGAGGTCACGATGACCGCACAAGCCGCCGCCCTTTCGGCGCCGGATCGCCCCACCTCGACATGGACCGGCTGGGGTCAATGGCTGGCGCTCGCCACCATGACCATCGACCACCTGACCCGTTACGTGCTGCCAAGCCACTGGGAACTCGATTGGGCCGGCGCCTCGATCGGCCGGATCGCCTTTCCCTTGTTCGCCGCCATGGTCGCCTGGCATGGGCTATTCAATACCCGCAATCCGCTGCGCTATGCCCGGCGCATCCTGATCATCGGCCTGGTGGCGCAGCTGCCCTACATGTTGATGCCACGGGCGTCCGACGCCTTCCTCCTCAATGTCTGCTTCACCCTGGCATTAGGGCTGGCCTGGGGCGCCTGGCTGCGTGACCTGTTCGCCCGCGTGCGGGCCGGCACCCTGGGCAGCCCCTGGGTAGGGCTGGGCGTCGCGGCAACGCTGGCCGTCTGGTACCTGCTCGGCGACTGGGTCGAGTACGGCCATCGCGGGTTGCTGCTGATCCCGTTGTTCATGTTGGCCATGCATCACCTGCATGCCGCAGGCGATGGCCTGGTCGAGCGCCTGGGCGCGGTGGCCTTGTCCGTTCCGCTGCTGATCGTGGCCGGGCTGATGAACAGCTCCGACATGGCCAAGTCGTTCACCGTGGCCACCTGCCTGACGGTGCTGTGGCTGGCCGCCGGCGCCCATCGTCTGACCCCGGCGGTGCCCAGCGTCATGCCCCGCCGGCTGTGGCTGGCGTGGTACCCCGGCCATTTTGCCCTGATCGCCCTGTGGCTCTGGGCCTCCGGTGGCCTTGGTTGAGCGGCATCATCCAGCATCCGTCCCTATCCGCTCGGCCAATAGCCGCTCGAAGTCTTCGAGCGGCATCGGGCGATGGAAGTAAAAGCCCTGAAACAGACGACATCCCCGCATCAGCAGAAAATCCCGCTGCGCTCTGTTCTCCACCCCCTCCGCCACGACATCGATGCCGAGATGCTGTGCCATGGCGAGCACCGTCTCGACGATGGTGGCGTCGCTGCTGTCGGTATCGAGGCTACTGACGAAGCTGCGGTCGATCTTCAGCTCATCCAGCGGTAGCGACTTGAGGTAGGAGAGTGAGGAGAAGCCAGTGCCGAAGTCGTCGAGCGCCAGTTGGACACCGAGCTGCTTGAGTGCCTGCATGCGTTCGATGGCATCCTGCAGGCCGTCGATCATGATGCTTTCGGTTAACTCCACCGTGAGCCGGGAAGGCTCGATACCGTGAGCTCCCAGTACCCAGGTCAGGCCTTCGACGAAACCGGGCTGGGTGAAGTGACGTACGCTGATGTTGACCGACAGGCGCGGCAGGATCTCGGCCGGCAGCCGCGCCAGCAGCGCGCAGCATCGGTCCAGCATCCAGGTCTCGAGTTCCGTGATCAGATCGCTTTCCTCGGCGATGGCAATGAACACTTCGGGCGAGATCCAGCCACGCTGCGGATGCTCCCAGCGCATCAGCGCCTCGCCGCCGATCACTTCGCCGCGCTCGTCGAGCTGGGGCTGGCAGGCGATGCTCAACTGTTCCTCGGCCAGCGCGCGACGCAAGGCTTGCTCCATCTCCAGACGCCAGCTCATCTGAGTCTGCATCGAGGGCTCGTAACCGCAGATCTGGGCACGCCCTTTCACCTTGGCCTGATACATGGCGGTATCGGCGTGGCGCAGCACATCGCCGACATCCTCGTCGCCCAGCGGAAACAGCGTATAGCCGATGCTCGGTGTCACGCTGATGCGTTGACCGCCCAGATCGTAGGCCCGGCGTAGGGTGGAAAGCAGGCGTTCGGCACGCTGCTCCGACCGCTGCAACTCCAGCTCGCGATCGCCGCTCAGCGCCGGCATCAGCACCACGAACTCATCGCCGCTGAGGCGGGCGGCCATGTCGGCCTTCCCCATGCTCAGCAACAGCCGCTTGCTGACCTGGCGCAGCAATTCGTCACCCACCGCGTGGCCCAAGGTATCGTTGATGATCTTGAAGCGATCGAGGTCGAGGAACATCACCAGTCCCACGCGGCCATCGTCGCGCCGGTCGCGAATGGTCGAAGCGAGCGTCTCGATCAGCAGCCGGCGGTTGGGCAGCTCCGTCAACGGGTCGAAGTAAGCCTGACGGTGGATGGTCTCCTCGGCAATCTTGCGCTCGGTGAAATCCTCGATGACGGCCACCCCACCGACCACCTCGCCGGATTCGCTGCGCAGTGCACTATAGAAGGCGCGCAGCGGCGTCTGCTTGCCGCTGACCACGGTACGGTAAGTACCTTCGAAATAACCGGTTCCGCTCTCGAGGGCATCGCGGACCGCCCGCACGACACGCTCATCGTCGATTTGAGTCAGCAGGTTCATGCCCAGCAGGCGCTGCCGACTGGTGCCGAGAATATCCAGACACACCTCATTGCAGTCGACCACCCGGCCCTTGCTATCGAAGTGCAGCACACCCAGCGGCGTGTGACGAAAAATGGCGCGATAGCGTGCCTCGCTCACGCGAAGCTGCTGCTCGCGTGATGTGACGACCAGGCGCAAGGCGATATTATCGGTGATGATGCGGTTGAGCCGGTGGCTGATGACCAGTACCAAGGCCAGGAACAACACGATCAAGGATGCCAGCAGCCAGGCGAGCGACGAGCCCTGAACCAGCAGTTGGCCAAGCAACGGCAGCATGGCCGGCAAAACGAACAACGGCGCCATCCACCATACCGAAGAGAGCGTCGTCACCCCACCCGCGGCAATGCCCGCCAGTACGATCGTCAGCGCCGCCAGTTGGCCGAGGTGATCCATGGTGAACATCGCGAGCCCCGCCACGCCCCAGACCAGACCTGCCAGCGCGGCACCCCAGGCAAAGCGGCATAGCCAGTGTCGCTGCAGCCGGTGCCGGGGCGGCTGACGTTGGTAATACCTGGCCAGCCACAGTCGCCCTCCCGAGACCGAGACCAGCGCTACGAGCCACGCAACGAGAAAGCCCGCAGGCATGATGGGCCACATCGCCGCCACCAGCAGCAGGGCGGCGAGTACGCTGGACAAAACCGGCTGCCACAGTCGTTCATACAGCAGGCGCACCTGCTCGGCAGCCAGCTGCAGACGGTGCGAGGAAACCGGAACCGCCTCGGCGATGACCTCGAGGCGCTTTTCCTGAAGCGAAAATGACATGCGGGCGATCAGTTCCGTATTCATTGTCGTTATGTCAGCTCCTATCTTTACCCGATGCAGCGAGGTTTGGCGAGGCGCCCCCTCAACGCATGGAGCGGACGCGGTACGGGCAAGTCATCGCGACGAACTGTCGCGACTCGTTCATATCGCTGCAACGTACCCTCACCACCCTATGGATTCGTCCCGTTCCACCTTTTGGAGACTTGCCATGACCCAGCCTCGCCAGCCCGGCCAGGTCGACCCGATTCTCGCCGCCGGTGACGAACCCGCCAGTAATCCGACGTCCAACGACTACTTTGGCGATATCCTCGCGGCCCGCATGCATCGACGTACCTTGCTGCGCGGCAGCCTGGCCGCCGCGGTGGCCGCGGCCATGTCCACCGCCTTGCCCTTCGGCAGCGCGCTGGCCGCCGGCACGCAGGCGGCCCCGACGCGCATCGGTTTCCAGGCGATCCCGGTCAGCAACACCGATAGCGTGGTAGTGCCGGAAGGCTATAACGTGCAGACCTTCATCCCGTGGGGCACGCCCATTAGCGGCTCCATGCCGGCCGCCTCTCTGGAAGCCAGCGGCGATGACCAAGGCCACCAGGTGGGCAGCCACCACGACGGCATGCACTTCTTCCCCCTCGAAGGCAGCTCCCGCGATGGCCTTCTCGTGCTCAATCACGAGTACGTCGAGCCACGCTTCATGCATGCCGAGGCCCAAGGGCTGGCGCTCGATTCGGAGGGGTTCCCGCAGTACGAAGACGGTTCTCGTGACGCCGACCAGGTACTCAAGGAACTCAATGCTCACGGGGTATCGGTGGTCCGGGCGCGCCAGAGCGACGACGGCCAATGGCAGGTGATCGAGGACGAACGCAATCGGCGCATTACCGGCCTGACCCCGATGCGCCTGGCCGGACCGGTGGCCGGCACCGAGCACGTCACGACCAAGTACAGCCCCGACGGCAGCATGACCCGCGGCACCCTGAACAACTGCGCCAATGGCGTCACGCCATGGAATACCTACCTCGCCGCCGAGGAAAACTGGGCCGGCTACTTCGCCAACCAGGATGCCGAGATCGATCGCCGCCAGGCTCGCTACGGCATCGAGTCGCGCAGCGAGGGACGTTATCAGTGGCACAGGGCCGCAGGCGGCGCCGATGAATTCGCGCGTTTCGACGCGAGCTCCCGCGGTGCCTCGCCGAGAGAGGATTATCGCAACGAACCTCACGGCTTTGGCTACATGGTGGAAATCGACCCTTACGATCCTTCGAGCATACCGGTCAAGCGCACCCACCTCGGCCGCTTTGCCCACGAGGGCGTGGTCTTCGCCCCCGCCGTGGAAGGCCAGCCGGTAGTCTGCTATTCCGGCGACGACGCCCGCTTCGAGTACATCTACAAGTTCGTCTCGGCCAAGCCCTATCAAGCCGCCAGCGCCGACGGCTCGCTACTGGACGAAGGCACGCTCTACGTGGCGAAATTCCATGAGGATGGCAGTGGCGAATGGCTGGCGCTCGCCCCAGGGGAGAACGGGCTGACGCCGGAGAACGGCTTCGCCGACCTTGCCGAGATTCTGGTCAATGCGCGCAGCGCCGCGGACCACGTCGGCGCCACCAAGATGGATCGCCCGGAGTGGGGCGCAGTGGATCCGGCCACCGGCCAGGTCTACTTCACCCTGACCAACAACACCCGCCGCAGCGAGGAGCAAGTCGACGCCGCCAACCCGCGCGCCGAGAACCATTTCGGTCATATCGTTCGCTGGCAGGAGGACGGCACCCACGCCGCCGAACGCTTCCAGTGGGAAATCTTCCTGCTGGCCGGCGATCAGGAGAGCGGCCGCCACCTGGACGGTACCCCCCTCGATCAAGAGGCCATTTTTGCCTCGCCCGACGGCCTGTGGATCGATCCCGATCGCCGCGTGTGGATCCAGACCGACATCAGTGAATCGGTGGTCAATAGCGGTAACCACGAGGTATTCGGCAACAACCAAATGCTGGTGGCCGACCCCGAAACCGGCGAATTGAAGCGCTTCCTCACCGGGCCCGTCGGTCAAGAGATCACCGGCATCGCCATGACACCGGACCAGCGCACCCTGTTCGTCAACGTGCAGCATCCCGGCGCCACCACATCGGCCGAGGCGTTCGCCGC
The DNA here is from genome assembly GCF_008297955.1 of Billgrantia pellis. Classification (GTDB taxonomy): domain Bacteria; phylum Pseudomonadota; class Gammaproteobacteria; order Pseudomonadales; family Halomonadaceae; genus Halomonas; species Halomonas pellis. Next base: position 486,857 of record NZ_VTPY01000003.1, read on the forward strand.
AGGCGAGCTGACCAGTCACTGGCCCGAAGGGGGTAGCGCACTTCCCCGCTCGGCGACCCTGGTGATCACCCGCGAGGACGGCGGCATCATCGGCGCGTAATGCCGTGTGTAACGCAGCGGACCCCGCCAATGGCGGGGTCCGTTGAGCGGTCTTGCGTCGGCCGACTCAGTTGTCCTGGCGGAACGTGTTCTCGAAGCTGAAGCGCGGCTCCGGTGCTTCGGGCAGCAGTCCGGCGCAGGCGCGCACCTTCTCGAGCAATTCCTCGTGGCTTCCCGCCAGCAGGTTGACGTGAGCGAGCTTACGCCCGGGCCGCTCTCTCTTGTCGTAGCGGTGCAGGTGGGCGTCCTCAATGGCGAGTATCGCCATTGGGTCGCCCTCGTGGCCGATCACGTTGACCATGCAGGTGGGCATGCGCGCCGAGGTATCGCCCAGCGGCAGGCCCTGGATCGCGCGCAGGTGGTTCTCGAACTGACTGGTCACGGCGCCATCCATGGTCCAATGGCCGGAGTTGTGCACGCGTGGCGCCATCTCGTTGGCCAACAGCCTGCCATCGCGGGTCTGAAACAACTCCAGGGTCAGCACGCCGACGTAGTCGAGCTCATCGAGCAGCGCACGAATATAGCCGTCGGCGGTTTGCTGTACCGCCTCATCGAGGTCGGGCAAAGGGGCCAGCGAGTAGCGCAGGATGCCGTCGACGTGAAGATTCTCGGCCATAGGATAGAACGCCACCTCGCCATCGCGTCCGCGCACGGCGATGATCGATACCTCGCGCACGAAGTCGACGAAGGCCTCGACGATCAGCCGGGGGTGGTTGATGCTGCGCCAGGCCTCGGTGGCCTCGGCGGGGTCGCGCAGCACCGCCTGGCCCTTGCCGTCGTAACCCTCCGTGACCGACTTGGCCACCACCGGGCAGCCCAGTTCGTGGGCCGCCGTCTCCAAGGCCTCGGCGCTCTCCACCAGGCGGTAGGCCGGGGTGGGAATGCCCAGGCGATCGAACAGCGCCTTCTCTTCGGCGCGGTTCTGGCAGATGCGGATCGCCTCGCTCGAAGGATAGACCGGCTTCGCCTCCTCGATGGCCTGCACCAGCGATACCGGCAGATGCTCGAACTCGTAGGTGACCAGATCGACCTTGTCGAGAAACGCGGCGAGGTGCTTCTGGTCGGTGTCGATCATCACCTCACCGACCCCCGCGCTGGGGTGGCCGGTGGTATCGAGAAAGGTGAAGCGGTTAGCCAGCGGATAGCCGGCAAGGGCCAGCATGCGGCCAAGCTGGCCGGCACCGAGCACGCCGATATTCATGTCAGGCACCTCATTCGTCGCTCAATCAGGATTGGGGACGGGGATCGGGATTGTCGAGCACAGTCTGTGTCTGCTCGGTGCGGAAGGCCTCGACGGCGACACGTACCTTCTCGTCCTGCAGGCCGACGATCTGTGCCGCCAGAAGGCCGGCGTTGGTGGCGCCGGCCTTGCCGATGGCAAGCGTCCCCACGGCAATACCGCCCGGCATCTGCACGATCGAGAGCAGCGAATCGAGCCCCTTGAGCGCCTTTGACTCCACCGGTACGCCGAGCACCGGCAACGCGGTCTGCGAGGCCACCATGCCCGGCAGGTGGGCAGCCCCACCGGCGCCGGCCACGATCACCTGCAGGCCGCGCTCGGCGGCGGATTTGGCATAATCGAACAGTAGGTCCGGCGTGCGGTGGGCCGACACCACGCGGGTCTCGTACGATACGCCCAGGCGTTCGAGCATCGCCACCGCGTGCTCCATGACCGGCCAGTCGGACTTTGAACCCATGATCACGCCGACGCGCGGCGGCTGGTTGGAGGACTGCATGTACGGCTCCCGTAGTGACGCTGAAAGGCGGCGCGACAGACACGACGCGAAATCGAAGGGCAAGTATTCTAACGGCGCCCGCAGGCGCCGTCATCTTGACCAACCGGGCAGACGCCCGTCCCCTCCAGGAGGAGCGACCGCCGTTCGCGATCAGGCCTGGCCGGCGCCGGTGGCGCTTGTCTCGCGCCGGCTGGCCAGCCAGTTGCCGCCGATCGCCACGATCATCACGACCACACCGGCTGCCTCCACCAGCAGGCTGGGATAGAACACCGCCACGATGGCGGCGGAAATGGCGATGCGCGGCAGCCACGACATGCGCGTGAACAGGTAGCCCTCGAGCGCCGCGGCGAAGGCGCACAGCGCCAGGATCGCGATGACCGCATTCCAGGCCACGACCAACACCGGGCCGCCCATGATGAGCTCGGGGTTGTAGACCATGAACAGGGGAATCAGGTAAAGACCCTTGGCGAACTTCCACGCCTGTATGCCCGTTTCCATCGGCTTGCTGCCGGCGATCGCCGCCCCGGCGAAGCCGGCCAGGGCAATCGGCGGCGTGACGTTGGAGTCCTGCGAATACCAGAACACTACCAAGTGGGCGATCAACAACGGCACACCGAATTCGTTGGACAGCGCCGGCCCCACCAGCACAATCAGCACGATGTAACTCGCGGTGACCGGTAGCCCCATGCCCAGCACCAAGCTGGCGAGCAGCACCAGCAGCAGCGCCAGCAGCAGGTTGCCCCCCGAGAACGCCATCATCATTGAGGAGAACTTGAGCCCCAACCCGGTCAGGCCGACCACACCGACGATGATGCCGGCCACGGCGCAGGCCATGGAGACGGCCACGGCGTTGCGCGCGCCGAGTTCGAGCCCTTCGACCAGCTTTACCAAGCCGGCCCAGAGCACGCGGCGCACGCTCGCCAGCGTCACCTTCTGCCCTTGGCGCGGCGCAATGAACAGAAACCAGAACGTGTAGCGCAGCACCGCCACCGCCACCATGGTCACCACCGCGTAGAAGCCCACGCGCATCGGCGACATGTTCATCACCAGCAGCCATACCAGCACGGCCAGCGGCAACAGGAAGTGCCAGCCCTCGCGCATCACGTCGCGCATCTGGGGCAACTCGCTCCTGGCCATGCCCTGCATGCCTTGCTTGAGCGCGATGATGTGCACGAACAGGTAAACGGTGGCGAAATACATGATCGCCGGCAGGATGCTGACCTTGACCACATCCAGATAGGGCGTATTGGTGTATTCGGCGATCAGAAAGGCACCGGCGCCCATCAAGGGCGGCATGATCTGGCCGCCAGTGGAGGCAGCGGCCTCAATGCCACCGGCCTGGTGCGGCTTGTAGCCCAACCGCTTCATCAGCGGGATGGTGAAAGCGCCTGTGGTGACCACGTTGGCGATGGCGCTACCGGAAATCGACCCCATGCCTGCCGAGGCGAGAACCGCCGCCTTGGCCGGGCCGCCGCGCTGGCGACCGGTGGCGGCGTACGCCATGTCGATGAAGAACTTGCCGGCGCCGGTGCTCTCGAGGAAGGCACCGAACAGCACGAAGATGAAAATGTAGGTGGCCGCCACGCCCAGCGGCAGGCCGAAGATGCCCTCCTGCCCCAGGTAGAGTTGGCCCGCCACGCGATCCAGGCCGTAACCGCGATGGCTCATGATGCCCGGCATCCAGTCGGCCAGCCAGGGCAGCTCGCCGCGTGGCCCGGCGAAAGCATAGACGATGGCCAATGCCCCGATCACGGTCATGCCCAGGCCCACCGCGCGCCGACTCGCCTCCAACACCGTCAGCGTGGCGATGATGGCGACGCGAATATCGGTTTCGCTCCAGAAACCGGCACGGTTGATGATCTCGTCCAGATAGAGAACCAGGTAACCGCCGGTGATCACGGCACCGCAGAAGAAGGCGATATCGATCAGCCAGCCGATCACACCCCGCTTGCGGTGGGGGCCGAATACCGGGAACATGAGAAAAGCCAGCATCATGATCAGCGCCAGGTGAATACCGCGCTGATAGAAAAGGCCCAGCGGCTGGATTCCCGCCGAATAGAGCTGGAACAGAGACAGCCCCACCGCCACGATTGTGATCAGCCATAACACGAAACGCGACTGAATGGCTTGACTCCCGGGCATCGTCACGGGCGGGCTGTTGGATTCGTTCATCGGGCTCCTCGTCAGACGTCGTCAGGCTTGCTTAGGTCTTCAGGCTCGGATAAGGCTTCTGGCTTGCGTAGTTGCAGGGTGACGCGCTCGCCGGCAGCCAGCTCGCTCAGACTGACCCTGTGTTCGTTCCCTTCGGCCTGCCAAAGCAGGCGATGGTCGACGATTGGCGAACCGACCCGCAAGGTATAACGGTCTCCGGGGACGGGCTCGTCGATATCCTCGATCCAGTAACCGCCCTGTCCGTCGGAAACCTGTACGCCACGCCCCAGGGTATGCCCCAGGCCCGCAGCAAAATCGGGCTGATGGCTGCGTTCCAGCACCATCCGCCCCTCTTGATAGCGATAACAATCGAGCACCGGAAATTTCTTGACCGAGTGATTCCAACCCAGGCACCAACGCATGCCGGGCTCGAGAGGCACCTCGACCAAGGTCTCGTCCGCGGCATCGAGTACGGCCAGCGACGCACCGTCGTCGGCAGCCACCGCCCCCAGGCCCAGCCAGCCGACGAATCCCGACGCCAGCAGGCAACGCAGCCCGCCATTAAACGGGCAGCAACACGACGGCAGGGCGGACATCCTCGTCCACCCTGCCATGCACTTCCTTGCCAGACTCGACAGCGATGCGACTCTCATGCATCACATTCCTGGCCGCGGCGCCGCGTTACGGACGCAGCTTGTCGGGGATCTCGGCATCGACCTCTTCGTAGTAGCGGATCGCTCCGGGATGCAGCGGCACCGGCGTCGACTCCATGGTGAACTCGACGGTAGTGTCGTTGGCCGCCGGATGCACCGCGATCAGGTCATCGATGCGCTCGAAGAGCAACTTGGTCAGGTCGTAGGCCAGCTCCTCGTCCATGTCGGCGTTCACAACCAGCACGTTGGGGATACTGATGGTCTGTACCGGCTCGTCCATGCCATCGTACATGCCGGCCTTGAGCTCGTAGGCGGCGAACACCGGCTCCTCCTCCTGGGCGTTGGCGATCTCCTCGTCGGTGAGGCCGATCAGGCGGATGTCGCGGGTGGCGGCCAGGTTGAGGATCGAGCTGGTGGGCGGCCCCACGCTCCAGAAACCGGCGTCGATGTCGCCGTCGCGAATGGCGTCGGCGGTCTCGTTGAAGTTCAGGCGCTGCGGTGTGATGTCGTCATAGGTGATGCCATTGGCTTCCAGCAGCGCGCGAGCATTGAGCTCGGTACCGCTGCCTGGAGCACCGACGGAGACGCGCTTGCCCTTCAGGTCTTCCAGGGATTCGATATCGGAATCCGCCAGCACCACCAACTGCACGGCGTTGGGGTAGACCGACGCCAGCGCGCGGGTGTTCTCGATCTGGCGGCCTTCGAAATCGCCGCTGCCCTCATAGGCCTGCAGCGCGGTATCGGCCAGTACCAGGGCCAGGTCGGCGTCGCCGCGCATGATCAAGCCCATGTTCTCGACCGAAGCGCCGGTCACCTCGGCAGTGGCTTCGTAACCTTCGAGATGGTCGTTGATGATCTCGGCGAAACCGCCACCGATCGGGTAGTAGACACCACCAGTACCGCCAGTAGCGATGGAGAGCTGTTGGGCACTCGCCAGCGGGGCCACGGCCAACAGCGAAGCGGCTGCAGCGTATTTGAGAGCTCGCATGGATTTCCTCCGTCCTGAAACCGGATTGCTTGTGATTGTAGAAGTATCATGGCACACCGAGGCAGAGCCCGGGCACTTTCAAAAACTAGCACGCCCTCGCGTAGAGGGGCCACTCGATACTTTCTACGTTGTTGGAAATATTAGCAATTCCACAAAGGTCGGCAGCGGTACTCCCGCCTCGTGGGAACTCGATGTGCACCCTCTGTTCGGTCCCGGCGGGCGCTTGACCGAGCCGCCCTTGGGCGATGAGCCGCTGGCACCTGGAAGGAGGGATCGCCACGCTACGCGAACGCTTCCCGGCCGCTCGCGCCGCGGCCGGGAGCGCCTGGTCGCGGCAATCGCGACAAGACGAAAAAGACGACATACGACACTGGCAAAAATGCCGAAATGCCCCCATAGTGTGTGTGTCGCAATCGCCCACTGGAGCATCATGAGTACGGCACGTCATACCCCCAGCGCGGAACTCCTCGACCCCCCGCGAAGATGCCCTGACCTCGACGTCAGGGACCTGGAAAAACGTACACGCCTCATGCGTATCGTCACACGGCTGATCGCCGTATCCGACCTAGGCTGCCGTGAGATCGCTCGCCGCGCCGGGCTACCGGCGCAAAAGATCAGCGATCTGTTGGCAGGACGCCTAGAGCACCTCTCTATCGATGAGCTACGCCTCGTCTATCGCAGCATCGATCCGGATGGCGCCTTGAATTACTGAATGCGCTTCGGCATGCATGAATCCCGACCGCAGACGCCTCGTCCATGGACGAGGCGTCTGTTTGTGTCCGGTCGATAGCCGTCTCCTTCACTCCTCGCGCTGTTCGTACTCTTCCGCCGCCCTGATGGCCTCGACCTCCGTCTCGTGCTCGGAAACGACGATTTCGTTGTCGGGGTCCGTCTCGTCGATCACATGCCAACCGGTGACCGGCAGGTTGATGTCCTCGGCATCACGAATCGGCTCGACTCGGGCTTGCTTGGGTCCGCTCTTGGGCATGTTGCCTCCTTGCCGTTGCCTTCAGCTACGAATGACGCGTTCACGTCGCGCCCCCTCAACCTAGCCAAGACCCCGGGCATTGCCAAACGCGCCGTGACTCCGTCATTCCATGAGATCGGTGACGGCGCCGGTACTGGCCGAACTCACCGTGCGAGCGTACTTCGCCAGCACGCCGCGCGCATAGCGCGGCGGTGGGCGGCGCCAGGCGGCGCGCCGGCGCATCAGTTCCTCGTCCGTGAGTTCGACCTCGAGGGTATCGGCCTCGGCATCGATGGTGATGAGATCGCCATCCTGTACCAAGGCCAGCGGCCCGCCGTCGTAGGCTTCGGGCGAGACATGCCCGACCACGAAGCCATGGCTGCCGCCGGAGAAGCGGCCGTCGGTGATCAGCGCCACGTCGTTGCCTAGCCCGCGCCCCATGATCGCCGAGGTGGGCGTGAGCATCTCGCGCATGCCAGGGCCTCCCCGGGGCCCCTCGTAGCGGATCACCACCACGTCGCCGTCCACCACGCTGCCGTCGTTGATGCGCGCCTGCGCTTCCTCCTCGGAGCCGAACACCCGTGCCGTGCCGGAGAAGCGCGTGCCCTCCTTGCCGGTGATTTTGGCCACTGCCCCGTCCGGCGCCAGATTGCCGTAGAGAATGCGCAGGTGACTTTCGGCCTTGAGAGGCCTGTCCAAGGGAGACACGATGTTCTGATCCAGCGGGTAATCGTCGACCCCGGCCAGGTTCTCGGCTAGCGTTCTGCCGGTGACCGTCAGGCAATCGCCGTGCAAGAGCCCCGCGTTGAGCAGCCGCTTCATCAACGGCTGGATGCCGCCGATCGCCACCAACTCGCTCATCATGTAACGTCCGCTGGGTCGCAGGTCGGCCACCACCGGCACGCGGCGCCCGATGGCGGTAAAGTCCCCCAGTCCGAGCTCGACACCGACGGTGCTGGCCATGGCGATGAGATGCAACACCGCGTTGGTGGACCCACCCAGGGCGATCGCCACGGTGATGGCATTCTCGAACGCCTCGCGAGTCATGATGTCGCTGGGCTTGATGTCGCGTTCGAGCAATTCGAGCACTGCGGCCCCTGCCGCCTCGCAATCGGCGCGTTTGGCCTGCGATACGGCCTCCTGGGCCGAGCTTCCCGGCAGGCTCATGCCCAGTGCCTCGATGGCCGAGGCCATGGTGTTGGCGGTGTACATACCGCCGCAGGAACCGGGCCCGGGAATCGCCGTCTCCTCTATCTGCTTCAGTTCGATCAGGTCCATGTCGCCACGCGAGTGGGCACCCATGGCTTCGAACACCGAGACGATGTCGGTATGATTGCGTCCCGGCTGAATGGTGCCGCCATAGACGAATACGCTCGGCCGGTTCAGCCGTGCCAGGCCCATCACACAGCCCGGCATGTTCTTGTCGCAGCCACCGATGGCCACCAAGCCGTCGAAACCCTCGCAACCGGCCACCGTCTCGATGGAATCGGCGATCACTTCACGCGAAACCAGCGAGTACTTCATGCCCTCGGTGCCGTTGGCGATACCGTCCGAGATGGTGATGGTATTGAAGACCACCCCCTTGCCGCCGGCGCCATCGGCTCCGTCGCGCGCCCGTTCGGCGAGTTCATGGATATGGCTGTTGCAGGGCGTGACCATGCTCCAGGTGGAAGCGATGCCCACCTGGGGCTTGGTGAAGTCCTCATCGGAAAAGCCCACCGCGCGCAGCATGGCGCGGCTGGCCGACTTGCCCACGCCATCCACCACCGGGGCGGAATGACGGCGGCGCGGATCCGAGGTATCGCTCATGGGGCGGTCTCCGTTTCGATCGGGTGATCTACAGAGGGTGGCCGTCCGCAGGCGCGGTGGCAAATGCGCATGTCGCCCGCAAGGCACGGTCGATAGCGACGCGGGCCTTGCGGGATCGTCAGCGGCTGTACCGTCAGCGCCCCGGGTAGGGATCCGCGCCGGCCAGCTCGCGCATCATCATTCGATCGCTGTAAGCGGTACCGTAGCGCTTTCTCGACCAAGCGTAGAGCGCCAGGCCGATCAGCATCCAGCCGGCGAACATCAACCACTCCACCGGCGCCAGGGCAGAGGGGCTGCCGGGCATGTACAAAGCGATGAGACCCAGCGAGAGCAGGATCGACAGGCTGCCCACCAGCTTGCCATGACGCACCCGGAACGGGCGCGGCATCTCCGGGGCACGACGACGCAGCACCACGAACGAAACCGCGACGAACAGATAGGCGATGACGATGCCGAGGCCGCCGGCCACCACCAGCCAGACCAGGGCCGGGCGGCCAAAGAACGGCGCGATAGAGGAGAGAACGCCCATCACCAGGATGGCGTTGGTGGGGGTGCGATGCCTGGGATGCAGCTTGCCCAGCCAGGCCGGCAGCATGCCGGAGTGCGCCAGCGCATAGATCGCACGCGATCCGCCCACGTAAAAGGCGTTCCAACTGGTAACGATACCGGCGATGCCGGCCAGAATCATCAAGTTGCCCGCCCATGGCGCCTGGAAGACGGCCTGCATGGCATCCGGCACGGCCAGGGAACTGGCAGCCAACTGCCCGGGATTCAGCATCAGCGCCGTGCCGAGGATAATGAGCGAATACCAGAATACCGCCATGATCACCGAGATCATCAGCACGCGGCCTATCTCGCGAAACGGCAGGTTGATCTCCTCGGCCGCCTGGGGAATGACATCGAACCCCACGAACATGAAGGGCACCATGATGATCACCATCATGATGCCGCCCACGACGCCCTGCTCGACGGAGAACAGCGGCTCCATGGTCGCGGCATTGCCCTGAAAGAGCGCGCCGGTGATGAACATGATGCCCACCACCAGGATCAGCAGGGTTACCAGCTTCTGCACCAGTGCCGCGGTGCGAATACCGACGTAGTTCACCCACATCATCAACACCGAACCGGCCACGCCGACGGCTACCCAGGTCGCCTGCACATCCCAATCGGCAATGGTCCACAGATGCCCTACGGCATAACCGGGGAAGAGATGCTCAACGACAGTCGGGAGCGCCACGGCCTCGAAGGCCACCACGCTGACATAGCCCAGGGTAATCGCCCAGGTGCACAGGAAAGAGGCGAAGTGCCCCAGGGCGCGATAGCTGTAGACGTGCTCCCCTCCCACCTGGGGCATGGCGGAAGCGAGCTCGGCATAGGTGAGGCCCACCAGCACGATGATTAAACCGCCAATCAGAAAGGCCGTGATCGCGCCCAGGCTTCCGGCGGACTGGATCCAGCTGCCGGTCAGCACGATCCACCCCCAGCCGATCATGGCGCCGAAGGCCAACGCCAGCACATCCTTGCGGGCCAGCACACGAGCCAGCTGGCCCGACTCTGTCGCGGTTTCCCGGGTCATATCGTCCTCACGATTTGTCCTTGTCGAGTGTTAAATATTTACCTCACGATTAACAAAATAATCAACGAAACCGCCACAATCCGCGACGATCTTTTAGCAGAATAGACCTTGGTCGGAGCAATGGTTGGCCTAGGTTGTGAGACTCATACCCAACGAAATGCCCAGCGGTGAGCTGGCGCGCAGTGGATGACCTTGCCGATCGCGAACGGCGGAAGAGCGAACTTAGCGCCGTAGCGACCGGGCGATCCGACCCAGAAGTCGACTCACACCGTGCGGGCGCGCTTGTGTGGCGCTGCCGTGGCCACGGCCAGGCTCACCAGGGTCGAGACGACGAGCGCCCCGAGGAAGGGCGGCAGCGTGGGAACGCTGCCCGGGAAGCTCGCCGCCAGTACGCCGGCCGCCAGGCTACCCTGAATCATCCAGCCCGGCAGCACGGCACCAAGCATGCCGGCCATGCCACCCGCCACCGCGGCCACGGGTGTCATGCGCCGCCAGAGGCCCAGCAATACCGGCACCACGATGGCGGCACACAGCAGATCGGCGATCAGGAACAGCCGCAACACCGAAAGCCCCTGCAGGGCTACGATCACCACCGGCACCATCAGGGCCACGGTCACCCGTCGTGCCGCCCCGATGGAAAGCCCACGCCGACCGGACCCCGCTACCGCCAATGATGCGATGCCGTTCTGCAGGGTATCGACGCTGGACGCCACCAGCGTGACCGCCAGCACCAGCGCCGGCAGTGCCAGCCAGCCCGGCGCCTCGGTCAGCAGCGCGAAGAAGGGAATGGGCGGCTCGCCCAGCGCCAGTCCGCTCATGGCCGCCAGGATGCCCAACCCACCCACCGCGACAACGCCCCCTACCGTGGCGAGGCCGCCCAGCCAGGCGCCGCGGCACAGCGCTCGCTCGTCGCGCGCCGCCCAGACCCGCTGCCAGTAGCCTTGGTGAAAGAGGTTGGCGGCGGTCACCGCAATGACCAGCGTCAGTGCCACGCCCAACGCATCGCCGGCAGCAATCGAGGGGAATGTCGCCTCGGCGGGCATCAAGGGCAGACGCGCAAGCGCCACGCCACCCACCAGCAGCAACAGGGCGATCATCAACCACGCCTGCCAGCGATCGGTGGCAAGGCTGGCACGCAGGCCACCGACAGCCGTGTAGAGCAACGTGGTAACGGCCACGCCGACCACCACCAGCGCCGGCGGTACCCCTGAGAGCATGGCGGTGATGGCACCGATGGCGGTCAGCTCCGCAGCCAGGAAGCAGGCCATATAGAGTATCGAGACCAATGCCACCCAGCGCCGCACGCCGGCCCCATAGCATGCCTCGGCGAACTCGCCGATGCTGCGGCCCTCCGGCAGATGGCGACGTATCGCCGGTCCGTAGAATCCCAGTACGATGAACGGTAGTGCCGATCCGATGGCGTAGCCCGCCAGGGCCACGGGGCCGGCGAAGGCGCCGATCTCGGGCGGCGCGAAGAGAATCCACGCGCCCATGCCCGAGGCCAGGAACGACAGGCCCAAGGTTGCCGCCGTTTGAGAGTTTCGGGCGGTCACGTAGTCGTCGAGGGGACCATCGGCCCGGCGGGCCCGCAGGCCCAGGAGAGCAAAACAGAGCAGCGCCGCGCCAAGCACGGCTGAGGTCAGGTAGGGCATGTCGCACTTCCTCCGCCGGTATGAACCGGATCAGGTCCAGGGTCGGCGCATTGCGCCCTCTCAGCCTCGCCGCGACAAGACTCCCCTGGCGACAGTGAATGAGTGGCAATCGAGCGCGTAGGAAATTCAGCCAAGCCGATATGACCTCGCATCCCCGGGAATGTTATAACAGCGGCATAACCAGAACGACTACCCTCGCAGGGAACCATCATGCCGTTTACCGAAGCCAAGGAACATGCCCCCGGGCGGCTGCATGCCATCTTCGCCGACCCCTACACCGCTTTCGACAACCTGGCCGCCGAACGCCAGCTGCATTTGCGCGTCGCGCTGCAGGCGCTGGTATACCAGCCCATGGCAAACGATCGACTTGCGCTGCGGGTAATACACGGCTGGGAGAACGGCGGCTTCGAGCCCGTCGACTTGGCGCACCGGGACCACCGTATCGCCTCGTTGGCCGACCTCGACCGGGTCCGCGACGGCTACCGTCAAGCGCTGGAGCGGGCCGCCCCTCTCCCCCAGGATGATGGCACGCTGCTGGCTCGCCCACTGGCCGAGGCCATCGCTGCCGCCGAGGCCCGAGGACAAGCGCTCGACGAGGCAACCCGCACCATTCCGGCGCGCTGGCCGGCCTTCGATGGGGGTCTTATTCTCTACACCTTCTTCAAGGTCTATCACCGCCTCACCTACGGCGAGGACGACAGCTACCGCTCGATCCAGTGCGAAACCGCTGAAGGTTCTCGCGAAATTCACGAATTTCATCTCGAGGAAGGCGAGTTCGCCGTGGTCTGTCCCACAGACAAGGCATCCGGCAACAGCGTCCTGACCCTTCACGTCAGCCAGTTGGAGCCGGTGCTGATGCTGCTGGAGAATTGCCGAGACTCGCTAGTGGGCGTCTCCCGCGGCACCCTTCCCATCAGGTAGAACTCCTCGTTGGGAGGCGTGCCGGTGAGTGTGACCAGGCGGTTGGAAAGGCCGAAGAAGGCGGCGATGGCGCCGATGTCCCAGATGTCGTCCTGGGTGAAGCCAACTTCGATCAGGCGAGCCTGCCATTCATCGGTGAGTTCTCCCACTTCCAGGCCGCAGTAAAGGGCGAAGTCGAGCATCACACGATGACGCTCGTCGATCGGCGCGGTGCGGTGGTTGATGGCGACCTGATCGGCCAGCAGCGGGTTCTTGCTGTAGATGCGCACCAGCGCGCCATGGGCCACCACGCAATAGAGGCAGCGGTTGCGCGCACTGGTGGCGACGACGATCATTTCCTTCTCGGCCTTGGTCAGCGTATCGGACTCGCGCTCCATCAGCGCATCGTGATAGGCAAAGAAAGCACGAAATTCGCCCGGCCGATGCGCCAGCATTAAAAAGACGTTGGGTACGAACCCAGCCTTCTCCTGCACGGCGAGAATGGCCTCGCGAATATCGTCAGGCAGGTCAAGGATCGACTCGGGAACGGGAAAGCGGCTGATCGAAACTGTCATGGCGTTCTCCAGGGACATTGTCGTTCTTGTCGCCGTACAGTTAACGTCAACGTCGTACCTCTGTCCATGCGACCTCCGTCACGCTCCAGCCGCAGGGAACACGTGACCACGCGTTTACGACTCTCCTTCTTGAACGACCATGCGATCCTCCAGGAAAAACGGCCATTCAACTGGCCATACCGGCCAGCATCCCGCGAGCGCACCGCCTCCAAGGTCGTGACCTTACGATGCCACCGCTGTAGCCGGGATGCATGTCGCTGCGCTGCGCGAAGCGGGGCCGCCGGGCGCCAAGGTGACGATGTTAGCTCAGTGAGAGGGTAAGCCTATTTGGAGTCGCAGGGAGCAGGAGCCGCCTGCCTGGTCGTCGCAATTGACATCCAGGAGGACGCAAATGGGCAGTCGTGGGCAAGGAGAAATATGGGACTGCTAAATAGCTAACAATAACCGGAGTCTCTCAATGTCCGTTACCAATCTCGCCTCAGCAGTGCACTTCACTCATTCACGGCTGTCATTGCCCGGAATCGGCCTTGTCTTGTGCCTTGGCATCGCGGCCTCCGCTCAAGCGGCCACACGCCTGGATTTTTCCAACGAATACAACGCTAACTCCATTCACGCCCAGGGGGATGCCTATTTCATCGAACAGGTCAGGGAGCTCACCGACGGTGAAGTCGACATCACGCTGCATACCGGCGGCGCATTGGGATTCAAGTCCGGCGACCATTTTTACGCCGTGGCCGATAACGCCGTACAGATTGCCGATACCCTGTCGGGTACCATGAGCGGTATCGACCCCATCTTCCTGCTTTCCTCCCTTCCCTTCCTGGTGGATGGCGTCGACGAAGCCCGCCAACTCTACGAGATCGCACGCCCCTACTACGACGAGGTGTTCGAGGATAACGACCAGGTTCTGCTCTACGCCTCGCCTTGGCCGGCCAGCGGCATCTGGTCGCGTGAAGCCGTCACTTCCAGCGAAAGCCTCCAGAACCTGAAGATCCGCACCTTCGACCGCAACGGCACCGAAACCCTACGCAATGCCGGTGCGGCCCCGGTCAGCCTGTCCTGGGCAGACGTGGTTCCGCAGTTGGCCACTGGTGGCATCAACGCTGTGCTGACCTCCGCCGAGGCCGGCGCCAATGCCAGCTTCTGGGAGCACCAGCAGCACTTCAGTGGCATCCAGTACGCCATCCCGTTGAACATGGTGCACATGAATCGCAATGCCTTCGAATCCCTCTCATCGGATCAGCAGGAAGCCCTGCGTGAAGCTGCCCGCCGTACGGATGAACACAACTGGCAAGCGGTACGCGAACGAACCGTGAGCAACTACGGCACGCTCGAAGAGAATGGCGTGTCGATCCACGACCCCGTCTCAGCGGACTTCCAACAAGCGCTGTCCGAGGCCGCGAGCCCAGTCATCAGCGGCTGGCAGGATGACATGGGCGAGCGCGGTCAGGAAATCCTCGAAACCTTCCACAATGGACAGACACCATGATCGGCTGGCTGGCCACCCTGTCGCGAGGCTTGAACCGCCTCGCGGCAGGGGTCGCGATTCTGCTGATCCTGTACATGTTCGGGCACATCATCCTCGAAATCGTGTTGCGGCTGTTCGGTCACTCGACATTCATCCTCGATGAATACATCGGCTATGCCGTTGCTGCCATGACCTTCCTCGGCCTGCCCTATGTCCTGGAGAAGAACGGGCTGATCCGCGTCGCACTGGTTCTAGACCGCTTGCCCGGGAAATGGCACTGGCCGCTGGAACTGCTTATTGCCGTCACCAGCTTCGCGGCTTTCGGCTGGCTATCGCTGTTCTGGTGGCAGAACGTGGTTCGCAGTTATCAGCGCGGCATCACCAGCGACACCCTGGCCGAAACACCGCTATGGGTTCCCGAAGGCATCGTGCTGCTCGGCCTGTGGCTGCTGTGCTTCACGCTGGTAGTCCGCAGCCTCCAGCTCGTCACAAAACGTTCGCGCCATACCCACCCGGCACAATAAGAATGAGGATCATCGACTATGGACATGGTATGGATCGCCATTGGCGTGGCGGCACTGTTGATCACGGTGCTGGCCATGGGCACCTGGGTCTTCGCCGCCCTGGTGATCGCCGCCATGGGTTCGCTGTGGTGGCTGGGAGGTTTCGAGCTTGATCGGATCGGACTGATCTTCTCGCGGATTCTCTACCGAGCAGGAAACAGTTGGGAGCTTTCCGCCATTCCGCTCTTCATCCTGATGGGCGAGCTGATCTTCCGCTCCAACGTCTCCGAACGGCTGTTCAAGGGGCTGACCCCACTCACGCGCCCCTTACCAGGTGGCGTGCTGCACACCAATGTGTTCGGCTGCGCGCTGTTTGCCGCCGTCAGTGGATCCAGCGCCGCCACCACAGCGACCATCGGCAAGATTACCTCTCGAGAACTCGCCAACCGCGGTTACGATCGCGACCTCTCGATCGGTTCACTGGCCGGAGCGGGCAGCCTGGGCCTGTTGATCCCCCCCTCCATCGTGATGATTGTCTATGGCGTCCAGGCCGAGGTCTCGATCAGCAAACTGTTCATGGCCGGTGTGATACCAGGCTTGCTGATCGCCCTGCTGTATAGCGGCTTCATCATTCTGCGCAGCATGCTGAAGCCGCACCTCGCTCCCCGGCAAACCGGAAGTGAGGTAGGAATCTGGCAAGCCTTGACGTTGTTGACCCCGGTGGTGGCCTTGATCACTATCGTCATCGGCTCGATCTATTCAGGAATCGCTACACCCTCGGAAGCCGCGGCTGTTGGCGTTGCCGCCACCCTGGGCTTGCTCGCCCTGGAGCGCCAACTCACTCTGCCCATGCTGCTCGATGCCCTCAAGGGCACCCTGATCAGCGCCACCATGGTCTGTAGCTTGCTGGTCACCGCCATGCTGCTCTCCACGGCCATGGGCTATTTGCACCTGCCTCGGGAGCTGGCCGCCTGGATCGCCGCGCAACAGTTCACGCCCATGGCCCTGCTCATGGCATTGGCGGTGTTCTATATCGTGCTGGGGCTGTTTCTCGACGGCATCTCGATCACCGTGATGAGCCTGCCTATCACCCTGCCCATCGTCATCCTGGCAGGCTTCGACCCACTGTGGTTCGGCGTTTTCCTGGTGATCATGGTGGAGCTTGGGCAGATCACCCCACCCGTCGGCTTCAACCTATTCGTGCTACAGGGCATGACCGGTGAGAACATTGGCCGGGTGGCCTGGGCCTCGGCCCCCTTCTTCTTACTAATGTGCCTCGCCGCAGCATTAATTAGCGTGTGGCCGCAAATCGCCTTATGGCTGCCCACATTACTTGCTAGTTAGATGTACCGCCATTGCACGGCTGGCCGTGCAATGGTCCTCTTTCTGCATGACTCAACCAATCAACGATTCATGCTGAGTTCTTATCCTCTTGATATACTTTACGAAAGCGACCAGCGGAGATATCAAACAACTGATGAAAACAACGTCGAAAATGAGAAATGCTGACAAAGCCCGTGGCAACGGCAATTTCGGCAATAGGCTTGTTTGTTTGCTGGAGAAGCTGCCGAGCATGCGTCAAGCGCAACTCCAGATAATACCTCGAAGGGCTGGCATCGACATGATGACAAAACAGCCTTTCAAGTTGACGTCTGGAAATACCCACGCACTCGCTAATCTCCATGATTGAAAGAGGTTCTTCAATGTTATTTCTCATTAACTGCAGAGAAATTTTCAAAGGTTCCGGCAAGGTAGGATTGCGGTCAATGCTGCAGACAGAAACATCGATAACTTCCGCCATTTTATCGCAACTTAAAACCTCCTCGATAGCGCTTACGAATTCTTCTCCGCAATCGTTTTTTACGATTTCAAGCATCATATTCAAGGAGCTACTGGCACCGGCACAGCTAACGCGATCCCGATCCAGCACAAAGCTACGATTGGATATCATCACATGAGGAAACTCTTCCATCATCAATGCCCGACCATCGGGATAGTAAGCGCACTCGTAGCCATCCAGCAGGCCCGCCTCAGCAAGAAAATAGGCTCCATTCCATAGACCGCCAAGCATCACGCCGGCGTTACCAGCGACTCTTAGCTTGGAACGTATGGC
This sequence comes from Billgrantia pellis, assembly GCF_008297955.1. Classification (GTDB taxonomy): domain Bacteria; phylum Pseudomonadota; class Gammaproteobacteria; order Pseudomonadales; family Halomonadaceae; genus Halomonas; species Halomonas pellis. Next base: position 504,047 of record NZ_VTPY01000003.1, read on the forward strand.
GGCACTGGTACGTGGCGGGACACGAAGGCCACCACAGAGGATAAGAATATCAAGCTGCTTCTCGTCGAGCTGCGATAGCTGGCAATCAACCGATATCTCGATTCCCAAATCGGAAAGTACCGTATCGCCGTCATTACCCACCACCAGGACTTCATAGATGGTAGACGGGCGCATCAGATTTGCGGTGACCAATGCATCAACCGCCCCAGTGAAAGCCATCATGGAGAAATTTTCCAACAGCAGAAAGGCCACCCGACGCACTTCCGAAGTCGCCTGAAAAGGGCCATTGCCTTCGATATATATCATGTTTTTGTTTTTCAGCAAGCTTGCGAAATGTGCCACCATCGCGCCTCCGCTTATGCCATTGGAATTGTGTTTATTCGAAGTTACTAACGACCATTTAGGCACCAGCGCCCGATTTCGTCACCCCATGTCGCTAGCCGGCATCATGATGTCGCAAATGGGCCCTTTTGGCAAGTAGGTTCTACAGCATGATAAAAACCCACTCCTAATGACAAAGGCGCAACATGATAAATCACAATAGCACAAAAATAGCATTTAAAGCATTATTGCTTGGTTTGATAGCCATTTCCGGGAATATACAGGCGAACACCGTAACTCTTAAATTCCATAGCGGTCTCTCACAATCCAGGCCAGAAGCTGAGCATATTGATAGATTCGCCAAACTAGTAGAAGAAAAATCCGAAGGCGAGCTAAAAATCGAAGTCTACCATGCTGGCGCTCTTGGCTTAAAAGAAGCCGACATCCTGCGGACCTTGCAACATGGCATGGTCGACATGGCACTGTTATATGGCGAGTATTATACACGTGATGCGCCCGCCCTAGCATCGGTTTATGCGCAGGGTGCGATTACCGAATCGGAACAGCACCTCGACATCCTCCCTGTTATCACAGAAATGTACGACGACGGATTTTCCCAATGGGATATCCAAACAGTTGGCGGTGTAGTAGCACCCATTTTTGATGTCGGCCTACATTGTAAAGAACCTGTCGACTCACTTGAAGATCTACAGGGAAAGAAAGTACGTGTTTGGTCACGACACCTAGTGGATACTTTTGATGCGTTGGGGATTTCTGCGCAAGTGATTCCCCAGAACGACATGTACATGGCATTACAAACAGGTGTCGTGGATTGCGCTTATTACCTCTCGACGGTGGCCAAAACCGTTTCGCTGCAGGAGGTCACAAAGTACGAATCCTACCTACATCCCTGGGCTGCCGCGCCATGGCTATTCGGCATCAGTGAGAAGACGTTGGGCCGGCTTGATGAGAATCAACGCCAGGCGCTCGAAGAGGCAGGACAGGAAGTCTGGGAAACGACACGCGAGCTAGCCGTTGATCCAGAGCGTGAAGCACTGGCACGGGAAGAGCGTGAATCTTTAGGAATCACAGTACTACAGCCTTTCTCCGCAGCAGATGTCGATACTTTCGTATCAGCGGCGTGGAGCGCTTGGCAAGCCATGGCCGAGAAATCCGGGGATGATGGCATTCGTTATTATAATACTGTGACGCAAGCACTCTCCCAATAATGACAAGGAGCCGGTCGATTGCCGGCTCCTTTCGCTTTTCCTGGGCAGGCAACCTTGATGATTAAAAAATTCAATTTCTTGATAGAGAGAACGGCATACGTAGTTTTTGTTCTTGGCGTGATTTGCGGGGCGCTCATGACGACGCTAATTTTCATCAGTACTCTGATGCGTTATCTTGGCGGCTACCCCCTTAGGTTTTCCGATGAGCTCGCGGGGCTGCTTTTCCTTTCATTAACTTTCTTATGCCTTCCACATGTACTCGACAAGGGCAGACATATCCGCATTGAAATACTTATGAATCTTGTACCTGCTCCGGCGGCACGAATCATGGACGCTGTTGGAACCCTCACGCTGATAGCCTTCTGTCTGATCTTCGCCATTGAAGCATGGAGTTTTATGGGCTTTTCATATGCCATCAACTCTCGGACTGATATCAGCAGTCTTCTCTTATGGCCCTGGATGGCGATCATGCCATTTTCCATGCTGCTATGTTTGCTCGTGCAATTACGGCATGGGATAAGCCAACCGCTCTCGGAAAAAAATCCAGCGGAGGATATACACTGATGAGCTGGCTATTACTCAGCGGAAGCCTAATCGTTTTCCTCGCGAGCGGTGCGATCCTTGGCGCAGCACTTGGTTTAACCGGCATTCTCCTGCTTCACTTCCAGGCCAACGGCGCCACACCACTCGCTATCAATGCCACATGGAACATGCTCACCGATTTCACGCTCAGCGCCGTTCCGCTGTTCATCTTCCTCGGCGAGGTTCTCCTAGCAAGCGGTGTATCCAAGCGGGTCTATAACGGCCTGACACCACTTTTCTCACGTATCCCCGGCCAACTTCTGCATACCAATATCGCAGTATGCACCCTCTTCGGTGCGGTCAGCGGTTCCAGCACATCAACCGCAGCAGCGATAGGCTCAGTCGGCTATCCCGAACTCAAGGGCCGTGGTTACAAGCCTAGCGTGGTGGTGGGCACCCTAGCGGCAGGAGGAACACTGGGACTGTTGATTCCACCCAGCCTGGCATTAATCATCTACGGCGCTACCCAGAACGTTTCTATCGGCAAACTCTTCATCGCCGGCATGTTACCGGGGCTACTGATAGCTGCTGCTTTCTCTGTATGGATCATGATCCGTTCACAAATCGGAGAGGCGGTAACGCCAGCATCGAACGAGAAAATAAACTGGAGCGAAATCCGACATGGAATGCTGGAAATCTGGCCGCTCCCCATTCTCATTTTTTTCGTCCTGGGGACAATTTATTTAGGGATCGCAACGCCTACCGAATCCGCCGCGCTTGGAGTGGTTGCGAGCATCGTACTAGGGATGACATGGGGCGATCTCACCTTGAAACGGCTGTGGCAAGCCTTCAAACATGCTTCGTTAATGTTTGCCGCCATTGGCATGATTCTCATAGGAACGGTGATTTTATCCCAGGCCGTAAGCCTGTTGGGTATACCGCGGGCTGCCGTTGATGCGATCGGAGGCTTCGGCCTGGGGCCCTACGGCATCCTGCTGATGATCGTCATTGTCTATATCGTTCTGGGATGCTTTTTCGACGGTATCTCGCTCTTGCTAATGACGCTTCCCATCACCTTCCCGATGGTCACCAGCCTGGGCTTCGACCCCATTTGGTTTGGTATCATCGTCACTCTGCTGATCGAGATCGGCATGATCACTCCACCAGTGGGTCTTAACCTATTCGTATTGTCGTCAATATCGAATAATGATGTCGACCTGACCGCCGCTGCGAAGGCATCCTTGCCCTACTGGATGATTCTCCTCGGGGCAGTAGGGATATTCACAGCCTTTCCAGAGATTATCCTTTGGGCAACGAATTTCCAAATTTAACGTAACAGATCGTAATTAGCAAAACCCTCCTCTGTACTCAACCCCGAAGTTGGTTACTAAGCCAATTCGGGGTCCCTTTGCATGCCCCTCTCGAGTCAGTTTCGCCTGCAGCGACCACACGAGTTCTCGTCTTCGTCAATGCCTCCTTGGCTTCACACAGTTCGGATTCACACTGCTCGCGAATATCCTTGAGCATGTCCGAAATCCGTTTCCTGTTGCGCTAGGCTTCCTTGAACCAGCCCAGCCTTCGACCTTGGAAACCGGTGAGGTCATGCTAGCGAGCCACTTCGGTGACTTTAGCCATGTCCCTGGTGCCTATCCGGATCTGCGCCATGCCCGGCAGTGGCCCGCCTTCTATTTTGGTCGCTTCACCCGAATCTGGCCGCTGCACGCCGTAATACTGACAATTGTGATAGCGCTGCATCCCTGGTACATGGCTGAGCCAACGGTGGTGCTGGCTAATTTCCTGCTGGTGCAATCTTGGAGCCCGAACCTGAACGTGGCGTTTTCACTGAACGGAGTGGCATGGAGCATTTCAAATGAGGTGTTTTTCTACTTGCTGTTCCCACTGGTGCTGGCATCCCGGCATCGATTCCTGTGGTGGTACATCGCCACGATATCGATCGTGCTCGTGGTGATTCTGGTCGGCAACCATTTTCAGCCTGTCTTCACCGAAGACATGGGCTCGAGTTGGTCGAACTTCGCCCACGTTGGGCCGCCGGTGCGTTTCTGGTATTTCTCACAGGCGTGGGTCTGGGGCTGATCCACCAGCGTCGCTCGCCATCACGCCTTAAGCCGGCGATCGCCTCGTTGCTGGAAGTGGTCATCCTGACTCTGGTTGGTCTATCCTTGGGTGCGTTCTGGATCGATTGGGGCTTTTACCGGTTGGGTTCGGTCGGTGGCACGTGGACCGAGTTCAGCAGTTCCTTTCCGATCATGGCTCTGGCGGTTTACGTCTTTGCACTCGGACGCGGCGCTGTGTCCCGACTGCTATCGGCACGGCCGCTGGTCTGGCTAGGGGAAATTAGTTTCTCAATCTATATGTTGCACCAGCCGCTGCAGAATCTGTGGATGCTCAAAGGATGGGCGGACGATAGCTGGCGGCCGGTCAGTCTGCTGGTTTATCTTGTCACCTTGCTGTTGGTATCCAGCGCCAGTTGGGCGTTGATCGAGGTGCGGCTTCGTCGAGGCCTGCTGGCACTGGCGAAACGCCGTACCCGGTCAGCGGTGAAACCGACCGTCGTACCCTAGCGCCGTGGCACGGGCCAAATAATCACCAGCCAGCGATGGATCGCTGTCACGCACAACCCAAGACGCCAGTCCGTGAGCACTGGCTAGGCCGTCGCGCGCCAGCCCGGCTAGCTCTTCGGGCAGGTCCTCCCTAGCAAAAAAATCCCGGGCTAGCGTCACCAGTTCTGCGGCGCGTCGGGGCGTGCGCTCGGCCACGGAGATCGAGCCGTCATGTTCGCGCCAGTTGGCAAGGACCCGGGGCACTCGCACGAAGGGGCCGAGCAGCGACAGTCGCAGCCACATGTCGAGATCGGCGCAGTAACGAAAGCGGGGCCTGCGCGGCGGCGATAGGCGGTCACCGGCGCTCTTGCGAATCAGGCAACCCGGCCCCGGCTGGGCCTGGAAATCGGCGATCATCACTGCACGTGCATGGTGGCGCGTGCGCACCACCCGCCGCACGCCACCGCGACCGTCCAGTATCGCCCAATCCGGGTAGGCCACCACCGCCTCCGGGCGACACTCCAGGGCGTTCACCATGGCGCCCAGCCAGAGCGGATGCATCGGGTCGTCAGACGAAACGATCGCCACATAACGGCCCCGCGCCTCCGACCAGCCACGGTTAGTGGCCGCGACTTCGCCTTGGTTGTCCTGACAAAGCACGCGCAGCCGCGGATCACGGTAGCGCGCCAACACCGCGGCGGTGTCATCACTAGAACCATCGTCGACGATCAGATACTCGAAATCGGCGAAACGCTGCCCGAGCAGGCTGTCCACGGTTTCCGGCAGCAGATCGGCGCGGTTGTAGGTGGGAGTGATTATAGTGATCAGGGGTTCATTCATGATGGATTTCATGGTGAAGGGTTTCGCGGTTCAACACCGGCGGCACGCAGCATATCGCCAAGCACCACGGGTAGGTCCGGAGGATTCAAGGTAATGCCAGCCGCCGCCAGCCGGGACGGGTCGCCCACCGCCCGGTCGACGCCGGCATCGCTGCCCACCGGCTGGAAACGTACCGGAAACGGCGCCAACGCCGTCAGAGCTTCGGTAAGCGCCCGCATGGTAGTTCCCACGCCAGTACATAGGTTATAGATCCGACCAGGCGTTACATCCGGCGCCGCCAGTGCCACCAGCGCCCCTGCCAGTTCCTGAGCGGCCACCAGGTCGCGGATGCCGTGCAACGGGCCTGTGTCGATCACGCCACCGGCCCGATCCAGTGCTGCCGTGTTCGCCAACTCCGCCACCTGGCTCACGAACCGACCTGCGGCACCGCTGGTCGGCATGCCCACGCCGATCGGATTGAACGCACGCGCCACCACCACCGGTACCCGGTATTGGCTGAGCGCGTACTGGGTCTGCGCCAGCTTACTGGCACCGTAGGCGGACACCGGCCGGGTCGGGTGCGCTTCGTGCAGGTCGCGCAGCGGATCCTCCGGTGGACCGTATTCGGCAGCCGAGCCCAGCAGGATCACGCGGGGCGGCGCGACGAGGGCGGCGCAAGCATCCAGCAGCCGCAGCGCATAGGTCAGGTTGATCCGATACAACGCCTCGTTGGAGGGCGCCGATACGGTGCCGGCCAGGTGGTATACGCAACCAGGCCGGTGCTGACGCAATATACCCACCAACCAGTCGGTGGCCGGCAGATCACCCATTGCCAGATAAGTGTCCACGCGCCGGCGGCCAGCGCCCTCCGGTCGGCCCATCGCCAAGGTGACGTGGCCGGCTGCACGCAAAGCTCGGCAAAGATGGCCGCCAAGAAAACCGCCGGCACCGGTAACCAGTACCGTCACGCCTGTACCCCGAGAAATAGTTCCCGTTGCGTCTCGAACAGGATTTGGGCCTGAGCGTAATCCGCCGGGCGCCCTATATCCAGCCACAGGCAGTCCTGGCGCACGCAATCCACCGCCACGCCATCGCCCAGCAGAGTTCGCATCAGGTCCGGCATGTCCAGGAAGGTATCGGGCACCAGATGCGGTAGCACCGCGTCACGTTGAAACAGATACAGACCCATGCTAATTAGATGCGACCAGCGCGGCTTTTCCCGGTAACCTGTTAGGTGCATTTCCGCATTTGTTTCCACTAGCCCAAATTCGATTTCGATACAGCGCTCATACACCGCCATAGACGCGGCGTTTCCATTCTCACGGTGCCGGTCGATAAGCGCACCGATATCAAAATTGGTGAGCAGGTCGCCGTTAACGACGATAAAATTCTCTCCCAGTCGATCCCGCAGTAAGCCCAGTGGCCCGGCGGTGCCCAATGGCTTATCTTCACAGCAATACTCGATACGCAGGCCAAAATCACGTCCATCGCCACAAAAAGCGCGGATCAGATGGTGTAGATGATTGACTGCTAGAATCACATCGGTGACACCGGCTGTAGCCAACTGCCGTAGCAGAATCTCCAGCACCGGCATATCGCCAAGCGGTACCAGCGGTTTGGGAAAACTGGCGGTATAAGGGAGCAAACGAGTGCCGCGCCCTCCCGCGAGTACCACAGCCATCATTGGACGTCCCCCCGAGCAGACCTGTAGATAGAAGTTGTTAGACGTTATAGCAACCGCTTCTGTAAGCGGTGATATTCTCTCTCAGATCGTCGATAGTACGCCGCAGCCCCTCGTCCAGGTCAATCGCCGGCCGCCAGCCCAGGGCGTCGGCGGCGCGGCGGTTGTCGGACACAAGCCGGTTCACTTCACTGGCCACCGGACGGATGCGATCGCTGTCCTGCACGATGGACAGATCGCTGCCCATCAGGAAAAGGATACGCCGGGCGACATCGCCGATCGACCAAGTGTCGCCGGTGCCCAGGTTGAACACTTCGCCCGCCACTCCGGTCGCCAGTCCGGCGTGTAAAAAACCGGCCACGGTATCGCTGACATAGGTAAGATCACGCTGTGGGTCGAGCGCGCCCAGACACACCCGATCCGAAGTCAGAGCCTGGGCGATCACCGTGGGAATGAAAGCGCGGGCGGACTGGCGCGGCCCGAAGGTATTGAAAGGGCGCACCGTCACCACCGGCAATGCGAAGGCACGGTGGTAACTTTCGGCGAGCTTGTCGGCGCCGATCTTGGAAGCCGAATACGGGGACTGCCCCTGCAACGGGTGGGTTTCCGGAATCGGCACCTCCAGGGCACTGCCGTACACCTCTGAGGTGGAAGTGTGTACCACTCGTTCAACGTCGAAGCGGCGTGCGGCTTCCAGCACATTGAGCGTGCCTTCCACATTGGTGCGCACATAGCTGCGTGGCGCTACGTATGAGTATGGAATGCCAATAAGGGCAGCCAAGTGGAAAATTACCGCCTGTCCGCTTACGATCGACGCCACGAAATCGCTGTCCTGGATGTCGCCGGCTACCACACGCACCCCTTCGCGGATATCGGAGGGCAAGCGTTCCAATAGGCCCCAGGAACCGGCGGAATTATAATGTATCAGTGCGGTCACCGATGCGCCCAGCGCCACGCAGGCTTCCACAAGATGGCTGCCGATAAAGCCGCCGGCACCGGTAACCAAAACGTTTTTATTGCGATAATCGGAAAGCTGTAACGACATTGGCCCACGCCCCCCATGGCCCTTGAAAGCGCTCATGGTAGGGTCTGGCGCCGGTAAATGCGACAGTACCGTACTTTGGGCACTTGAGTGGATAACAACAATGAGCGATCCGCTGCGACGCGGCCTGCATGACCTGACGCGCACTTTGCAGCGCCTGCCGGTGATCCTTTACTTCAGTTGGACCGACACCAAAGCACGCTACATTCGCAGCGTGTTGGGCCCGTTCTGGCTGGTTCTGGGTACCCTGATCGGCGTGATCGGCCTGGGCGTGCTGTGGACCGCGCTACTGGACATGAACGCGCGAGAATACTTCCCGTCACTGGCTATCGGACTGGTACTGTGGCAATGGGTGTCCGGCTGCGTGAGCCAGGCGCCGTCGACCCTAGTGCAGCAAGGCCCGGTAATCCGAAATATCGACTTGCCGGCCACCTTTTTCTGCTTCGGCCCGGTGATCGGCCAGACTGTCACTTTCGTCCACAATCTGATCATCGTGTTGCTAGTGCTGATCGTGTTTCCACCGAACACCGGTTGGGCCAACCTGGTGCTGTCGCTGCTGGGTCTGATGCTCACCTTCGTGAATCTGCTCTGGGTCAGCACCGCCCTTGCCTTCGCCGGCGCCCGCTTTCGTGACCTGGATCCGGCTGTGACCGCGGTGATGCCTCTGTTATTTTTCCTCAGCCCGGTGCTGTTCCGGGTACACCAGCTACCGATCAACGCCGCCTTTGTCTGGCTGAACCCGTTCAGTTACCCCATCACCGCCATCCGCGAACCGCTGCTGGGTACTCCCCCGGATCCGCTGATCTACCTGGTATTGGCGGTGAGCGCGCTGCTCGGCTGGCTATCGATGGTGTGGTTGGTCGGCTCTCATGGCAAACGCTTGCCGTTCTGGATTTGACATGGCTCTGATTGAATTCCGAGATGTGACGGTTCAATACCCGATCTACAACGCCCGCGCCCAATCCCTGCGGCGACAGTTGCTCAGTCTGGGCACTGGCGGGCGTTTCAACGACGACGACGGCGTGATCAAGGTCACCGCACTGGATCGGGTTTCGTTTCGCATCGAGGATGGTGACCGGATCGGATTGCTGGGTCATAACGGCGCCGGCAAATCCACCCTGCTGCGTACCATGGCTGGCATCTACGCGCCGGTGGCCGGCCATATCACCCGGCAAGGGCGGGTCTCCACTATCTTCGAGATCGGCGCCGGCCTGGATCCGGAGCTATCCGGCTATGAGAACATTCGTCGCATGGGCCTGCTCATGGGGCTGAGCCGCGCCGACATGGAAGCGGCAATTCCGGAGATCGCCGAGTTCACTCAGTTGGGTGACTTTCTCTCGCTGCCGGTGCGCACCTATTCCAGCGGCATGACCACCCGCTTGATGTTCGCCGTGGCCACCGCAATCCCTCCGGAGATCATGCTAGTGGATGAAATGCTCGGTGCCGGCGACGCCGCCTTCAAAAAACGGGTGGAGCAGCGCGTGGAATCGATGATTTCCGCCTCGGCAATTTTCGTACTGGCCTCCCACGACCCGAGCCTGGTGCGACAGCTATGCAACCGTCTGTTCCGGCTGGAGCACGGCACCCTCACCGAAGTCTCACCGGGTAACGAGGACACCGACCGGTCATGAACGTCTTTCAACCCGCCATTTCCATTATCATCCCGGTTTACAACGGCGCCAACTATCTGGCCGAGGCCATCGACAGCGCCCTGGCACAAACCTGGCCGGCCCACGAAATCATCGTGATTGACGACGGCTCCAACGACGACGGCGCCACCCGCCGCGTAGCCGAGCGCTACGGCAACCGGATCCGCTTCCTGCATCGCGACAACGGCGGCTGCGGCGCAGCGTTGAACACCGGCATCGAGGCGATGACTGGCGATTATTTCTCCTGGCTCAGTCACGACGATCTGTACATGCCGGACAAATTGGAGTGCCAGGTGCGAGCGCTGGCCGAACTGGAGAACAAGGAAACCCTGCTCTACGGCAACTACGAAGTGATGGATGCCGGCGGCAAAACACTGCATGTGATGAAGATGCAGGATCTGGGCAGCGAAGCGCAGTTGAACACGCCGTTGTTTCCGCTCACCTACGGCATCATCCATGGCTGCACGTTGCTGGTGGCCCGCTCCCTGTTCGAGCGGCACGGGCTATTCGACGAATGCCTCAAGACCACCCAGGACTACGATCTGTGGTTTCGCATGCTGCGCCACACCCCAGTGCACTTCATCGAACACCCGTTGGTGCGCTCGCGGGTACACGACGAACAGGGGTCGCGCACACTAGCGCAAATGCAGACCGAAGGCGACCGGCTCTGGGAACGGTTCGTGGAAGAAGTGACGCCGGAGGAAGGTGCGCGCATGTACGGCTCCCACTTTCGTTATCTACGGCACCTGGAGTCTTTTCTGGTCGCCACGCCCTACGCCAAGGTGGCTCCCCTGGCCGGCCGGCGTGCTCGCGAGGCGCTGGCTGCCACACTGGTATCGGTGGTGATTCCGTTTCGGGATCGGGTGGAATGGACCCGTCAGGCCGTGGTCAGCGCCCTGGCACAAAGCCACGACCATCTGGAAGTACTGCTGATCGACGATGGCTCGACGGAGGACACCTCGGTGCTACACGATCTGGCCGCGCGGGACGGGCGCCTGCACTATGTGCGACAGGAGCCGGCCGGCGCCGCCGCCGCGCGCAACCGGGGCGTGGCCCTGGCGCGCGGGGCCTATGTGGCGTTTCTGGATTCCGACGATCTCTGGCAGCCGGAAAAGATCGCCCGGCAGTTACAACAATTGCTGGACGAAAATCGCGACTTCGGTCACACCGATTACCAGCGCATCGACGAAGATGGCGCCGATCAAGAGATCATTACCACCCATCACCTGACCGGTTGTATCTATCCAGCGCTGATCGGCAGCTGCCAGATCGCTACCCCTACGGTGATGGCGCGCACCGATCTGCTCCGCCAGCATCCGTTTCCGCCGGGCGTCCGTATCGGCGAAGACGTGATCACCTGGATTGATCTGGCGGAGCAACATGACGTGGCGGCGCTGCCCGAGCCACTGACCAAAGTGCGGCTCAGCCAGCACACTACCGTTCACTCGTTGGATAAAACCGAACTCGGCCTGGCCAGCATTCTGACCGCGGTGCTGGATCATCCGCACCATCGCCGGCATCACGTGCCGATACTGCAACTGATCGAAGCGGTACGCCGTTATGAACTGGCGCGACATCCGGCGGTGCCGTTCGACGACCCCGCGCCGGGCAGCGCACTTCCCACCCGAGCGCGGTGGAGCTACCGACTGATCCTGGCCCGGGACCTGCTGCGCCTGGGCCTGCACAGTCTCAAACGGGAAGGCCCGGTGGTGACCTGGCAGCGCGTTCAACGCTGGCGGCACAGCCGGCGCGGCTAGCCAGCTCGGCCCGGGGGGCGCTCCAGCCAGGTCGGCCCCAACCGCCCGGGCGCTGGCGGCTCACCATGGCTGGTCACCGGATGGTAGTGAACGGTGCCAGGCACCGGCACCTGCTCGATGCTGGCACCGAGTAGGTTGGCGCACCACCACCAGTCCACCGCATTCCATCCACGGGCGATATCCACATGCGGAAACGGGACCGCTTTCAACACCCGCCGATCAGCCAAAAAAGTGGTCGGATAAGGATTGCCGTCCAGCACGGCACTGGGCTCGAAATCATCAGGCTCAGGGATAAACCGGGTGGTGTAGCATGGCTGTAAGTAGTAACGATCCGCGAAGCCCAGTGACACTGCCGGACGCAGCACCTGCTCCCGGTCATCGCCCCTGGCCAGATTCAAAGCCTTTTCCAGAAAAGTGCCGGACCACAGCTCACCGCCATCTAGAAAAGCCAGATAACGGCCATTCACCGCTTCACGGGCGGCGTTACGGGCCGCGCCGAGGCAATTTGCCTGAATTTCCAGGCACCGGTGGGCCACGCCCTGCGCCAGCCATTCACGGGTTGCCTCGTCGGCGTCGTGCAGGGCCACGGTGATGTCCACCGAGGCACCAGTCTCCCGGGCGCGTATCACCGCGCGTTCCACGGACAGGAACGTACCGTGCAGAGCGTGACCCTGACGGCCGGCGAAGATGACGACGGAAAGATCCGGAGCGTTATTCATTGGTCGGCCACCTGTAAATAACCCGGGATCGACTCCAGGGTATCCATGAAAGACGCCAGCGAGTGGCGTTCCATCAGCCGCTGCTGGGCACGCGCCACGCGCCTAGCCGCTTCCTCCGGGTGCGCCTCGATCTCGTCCAAGGCTCGCAGATAGTCCTCCACCGCGCCGCCATGGGACACCAGCCAACCGGTATCCTGATCAATCATCTCACCGATCCCACCTACGTCCGGGGCGATGACCGGCAACCCCAGCTTCACTGCCTCAAGCAACGCGATCGGCATGCCTTCGCAATCCGAGGTGAACAGGTAAGCGTCGAACGTCTCCAGCGGCAAATCATCAAGGGTGTCGAACCGGCCATGGTAATCAATGTTGGGCTCGTCCAGCAGCGTCAGGTCCGCCGCCGGTGACAACCCTTCCAAGATCGCACCGTACATCGAGATTTGTCGTGCCGGTCGCAGGCGCGCTATGGCGTTCAGCACATCCAGTCGTTTTTCCGGTGCCACCCGACTCATCCACAATGCATGGCCGGAAAGAACCGGCGGGCGATAGGTACGCACTTCGCGCCGCGGGTCGCCGCCATTAAGGCCCAGCATTGGTGTCGGCACATAGAAAAATTTGTCCGCCTGGCGGCGGCTCAGCCCGTATTCATCTATCGCCTTGCGGGCTACCGTCCAGTTGTCGCAGAGCACCCCGGCCAGTGCTTCGATCACGAACGGCAGGTGACTGTGATAGTAACCGAGGGGCTCGCGGTGCAACCGAACATCGCTGTAGAGATTGACGAACAGGCGGCTGTCGAGGGCATGGTGGGCACCGTGTTTCAATAGGGATTCCCAACCCACCAGGGAATTGATGTTGTGCACACAGGCCGGCCGCAGATTGGTAATGACACGGTCGTAGATTCGCAAGCGTGTGGGCAGATCCGCCTCCGGCCAGAGATCATTGATGGCCACCGTGAGCACGCCGAGGCGATCGGCACCGCCCGGTGAATACTTGTGGAACTCATCGGGCAGGAACAGGCACAGCCGCTCGTGTGGATAGCGGGCACGCAGATAGGAAAGATAACAAGCGGCGACGCGCTCGGAGCCGCCGTCGGTGCCCAGCCAGGGCAGCAATACCAGATGATCGACGCGATCCGGAAACCTGTCCATCAGCGCGGTGACGACCTGCGCTTCCCGAGAGGCCGGACGTGGCGGCGCGATACCCAGCTCCCTCCATTCCCGAACTCGGGGCGTAGGGATCAGCGTCGGCACGGCCCGATGCAGGGCTTCACCGTCCTCCTCGATTACTGGCCACAGCGCCGCCAGTTGTTGCCCTCTGAGTGGCGGCGCGGAGGAGGCGGCAACCAGCTGCGGCGGGCCCACCGGGCCGGGCTCAGGCTCGGTTCTCGGTTGGGGTTCCGGTTCGACTGTGATGACATCGACTGCGGCCCACGCCCGGTTGAGAGAGGGATCGTGCAAAGGCAGGTCGCGTTCCGCTTCCGGATTGAGCACATGGTTAAGCACCGGCGGCTGCAATCTTAACCGTGGAAAATCGCGAAACAGCGTGATCTGGGAAAACGCCGGGTGCGGGTCATGCAGACGCCAGGCGCCACGAAACAGAAAATGCAAGCGGGGAAACCGCCGCTGCACGATACCGGCATGGGGTTGTCCGGCATAGAAATCCGCGCGTAGAATTCCGCGCTGCAGAAACAGCCCGGCGGCCAAGAATGGCCACAGCATGGCAATACGAAGCCCCTCTGATACAATGGTAAGCAACTGCGCGAGTCGCCTGAGAAACACAATAACGATTTTTTTTATACGCATATAAAGGCAGCACCTTGCGTTATCGACGCGGGCGATTGTATAAGAACAAAGCTAAAAAGAAACGCGGCCTGACCGCTCTGCCCGTATTCCGGATCCTCGTTGATGTCCTTGAACACCAAGCACACCGATGCTTTCCCACCCTTAAAACACCTGCTGGTTGTGACACCACACTTCGATCCGGAATCGTTTCGCATCAACGAGGTGGTGGCCAGTCTGGCCCGCGACGGTTTGACGATCACGGTGCTCACCGGCCAGCCCAATTATCCGGAAGGCCGGGTGTATAGCGGCTACCGGATCTGGCGGGCGGGCTGGGACACGCCGTTGCGCGGCGCCGACATCGCTCGCGTGCCGGTGATCACTCGCGGTAGCGGCGGTATTTTACGCCGATTGTTCAGCTACCTGTCGTTCATCGTCAGCGCCGTGTTGATCGGCACGCTGTTGCTGCGCCGCCGTGACTTCGACGCGATTCTGTACTATGGCGTGTCGCCGATTTTTCTCGCCGTGGTAGGCCTGTGGTTTCGCTGGCTCAAAAAAGCACCAATGGCGCTGTGGGTACAGGACTTATGGCCCGGCAGCCTGGACGCTGCCGGCTTCCGTATCGGCAGTGGCCTACGCCGTTTGCTCTCCGGCCTGACTGGCTGGCTGTATTGCCATTGTGATCGGATCTTGGTGGCCTCTGAGGGCTTTCCCGAGGAGATCCGCCAATTCGCCGGCCGCAATCTATCCTGCGTGTTCCACCCGAACCCAGCGGAAGCCGCGGTGTTCGAAACCCCATCCACGGCGAGCACGGAATCGTCACCCTTCGAGGTGCTGTTCGCCGGCAACCTGGGGCGCGCCTTGGGTCTGCCCACGCTGCTCGACGCGGCCCAGCGGTTGGCCAATCAGCCGGACATCCGCTTCCGCGTGGTCGGCGGTGGCAGCCGCAGTGCCTGGCTGGCCGAGGAAGTACGGCGGCTGGGGCTGAATAATGTAATCCTCCAAGGCCGGGTGCCACCGTCGGCGATGCCGTTGCTGTACGCCAACGCCTCCGCTTTGCTGATCTCCCTGTCCCGCTCGCCAACCATGAGCCGATCACTGCCCAGCAAGACCGGCACCTGCCTAGCCACCGGCAAGCCCTTGCTGGTAAGCGCCGATGGCGAGACCGCCCGGGTGGTCGCTGACGCCGGCGCCGGGCTATGCGCGCCGGCAGGCGACGGTGCCGCGCTGGCCGAGGCAATGCGCCGCCTGCATGCCTTGCCCGCCGACACTCGCGCCGCCATGGGCCGGGCCGGGCGCGCCTACTGCGAGCGTCACTTCGCGCCCGATCTGCTGGCCGACCGCCTCCACGAGCATTTACGATCCATGCTAACCCCCCCGGAGAGGGCTAGGACATGAGCGAGCAGCATATCGTGATCATCGGCGCCAACGGTATGCTCGGTCACACCCTGCTGCGCGACTTGGGCAGGCGGCCGGGCCTACGGGTCACCGGCACACTGCGCAGCGAGCGACCACCGGCCGGCTTTCCCGAAGTGCCGGGCACGTGCCTGCTGACACGAGTGGACATTACCAACGAAAAGCGGCTAGAGGCACTCTTCGAGACGCACCGCCCCTCGGTAGTGATCAATGCCGCCGGCCTGGTCAAGCAACGGCCCGACAGCTGCGACCGGGAACTTGCGATGCAGGTAAATGGACAGGCGCCGCACACGCTGGCGCGGTTGTGCGAGGCGCACGGCAGCCGGTTGATCCACATCAGCACCGACTGCGTTTTCCGTGGTGATAAGGGCGGTTACCGGGAAAGCGACGTGCCGGACGCCGATGACGTTTATGGCCGCTCCAAACTGATGGGCGAAGTCACTAAAGGCAACGCGCTGACCCTGCGCACCTCAATCATCGGCCCAGAGCTGAACCACCATTTTGGTCTGCTCGATTGGTTTCTGAGCCAGCGCGGTGCAGTGCCCGGTTATCGCCAAGCGATCTTTTCCGGCCTGACCACAGTGGAACTGGCCCGGGTGCTGCGCAAGTATGTACTGCCGAGGCCGGCGTTACGTGGCTTGTACCACGTATCGACCACACCGATATCCAAATATGAACTACTGTTGATGATTCACCGAATTTACAATAGCAAAGCAAACCCTATTATAGATGATAGCGTAATGATAGACAGATCGCTTGATTCCATGCGTTTTCAAAAACTCACCGGCTACAGTCCACCAACATGGCCAATGCTGATACAAGCCATGAAAAATTTTGGCTAATAGATGCCTTTCTACAGACAAATCGGATACTAAAAAATGGCTATGAACCTGTTTTCAGGAAAAACCTTGCTTGTCACTGGCGGCACTGGCTCCTTTGGTCAAGCATTCTTGAAACGGGTGATCCACAGCTCAATACGGGAAGTGCGAGTTTTCAGCCGAGACGAGGAAAAACAGGATAGATTACGGCGCAGCCTGGGGGACCGGAGGATCCGTTTTTTTATCGGCGACGTACGCGATTCCATAGCGGTGACAGACGTAATGCGCGGTGTGGATTATGTTTTTCATGCTGCGGCCCTCAAGCAAGTTCCTTCTTGCGAATTTCACCCCATGGAGGCAGTTAAAACAAACATTCTCGGTACCGAAAACGTGCTGCGCGCAGCCATTCATCATGGCGTACTCTCCTGTGTAGTACTGAGCACCGATAAAGCCGTCTACCCGATCAACAGCATGGGAATATCCAAAGCCATGATGGAAAAGCTCATGATTGCGAAGTCCAGCCAACACTCGGATAGTGGAACAGTCTTATGTGCTACACGATACGGTAATGTGATGGGCTCACGTGGCTCCATTATTCCTTTTTTTACCGAGCAAATCCGAAACGGTCTACCTCTAACCCTCACAGAACCCGGCATGACCCGATTTATGCTCTCCTTGGAAGACTCAGTGGATTTGGTTCTTACTGCTTTTACTCTTGGACGACCCGGAGACATATTTGTGCGCAAAGCCCCCGCATGCAGGGTCGACGATCTAGCAATGGCACTCTGTCTGCTTCTGAAAGGCAAGCCCCTCCCCAAGAAAATCATCGGTGCACGCCACGGTGAGAAATTCCACGAAACCTTGGTTTCCAGCGAAGAAATGTTAGTAGCAGAGGACTTAGGTAAGTACTACCGCGTCCCCGCCGATGAGCGTGATCAGCACTATGAACGGCCTCGTCAAAATGGACCCGACTCAGTGCCTGCTGAAGCTTATGCTTCCAACAGCACACAACAACTCAACGTTGAAGAGATCATGCTGATGCTCGGCGAACTAGGCTTAGTAGGAGAAACGGCCCATGCTTAGGGTCATGACAATAGTCGGCACACGCCCAGAAATCATTCGCCTTTCACGTATATTGCCCAAGCTAGACCAAAACTTTAACCACTTTTTACTACACACCGGCCAAAATAGCGATCATGAGCTAAATGACATATTTTTTGAGCAACTAGAATTGCGCATGCCGGATGTACAGCTATCAGCCGCAGGCGATACGCCTGCTGAAACCATTGGCCGGACCCTTATAGCTGTAGACAAGGAACTGGAGAGGATTAAACCTCAAGCCGTGCTAATTCTTGGCGACACCAATAGTGCCTTGGCAGCAATTAGCGCGAAGCGCCGGGGTATCACTGTGTTTCACATGGAGGCAGGCAACCGCTGCTTCGATGAAAACGTTCCGGAAGAAATCAATCGCCGCATTGTCGATCATATCTCCGACTACAACCTCCCTTATAGCCGAATTGCCAGGGAAAACTTATTACGCGAAGGAATACCATCCAACCGAATCATCCGCACCGGGAGTCCACTACGCGAGGTATTAGAATATTACGCCAATGCTATCCAGCGATCAACAGTCCTAGAAACCTTGAAACTTCATCAGGGCAATTACTACTTGGTATCTGCCCACCGCCAGGAAAATGTAGATAACCCAGCACGCCTAGGCAAACTAGTAGAAGTGCTCAAATCATTAGCCGAGCACGATGATATTCCCATAATTTTCTCCACGCACCCCCGCACTCGTAAGCGCTTGGAGAAAACCAAGACATCCCTTCCCCCCTCAGTCCATCTTTACAAGCCTTTTGGCTTCCTTGATTACGTTAAACTTCAGGTCAATTCGCGAACTGTACTTTCTGATAGCGGAACCATTACAGAGGAGTCATCGATACTTGGCTTCTCCGCACTTAACCTGAGAGACACTCACGAACGCCCAGAAGGTATGGAGGAAGCTGCTGTCATGATGGTCGGACTGGAAGTAGAGCGGGTGCTTCAAGGTCTCAAGTTATTGAAAGAAGCCTCTTCAGCACCACCCTCGGTGGATGATTACCAAAGCGCGATAATTTCTGACAAAATAGTTCGCTTAATCTTCAGCCATGCAGGGCAGCCATCAAACTTAGATGCGTAGATAAAACAGCTATGCCTTCGTGATTACCGCCTAACTATCCGCTCTTCAACTAGTCCGCTGGCCGTTTACCCGAATGGTGTGGCCTCCCCCAAGGTGGGAGAGGCCACGTTGACACCAGGCCGGTTCAGCTCAAGGAAATCGTGCTATTGATACCGCTGGAGACGTTTTCGGGTTCGAACCAGCGCGCGGTGACGGTCTTGGTCTGGGTCCAGAACTGGATCGCCTGCTTGCCGTTGGGACCCAGGTCGCCCAGCTTCGAGGCCCGCGAGCCGGTGAAGCTGAAGTAGGCCACCGGCACTGGGATCGGCACGTTGATACCCACCTGGCCGATGTCGATCTCGGTCTCGAAGCGGCGCGCCACCCAACCGGAGTTGGTGAAGATGGAGGTGCCGTTGCCGTTGGGGTTGGCATTGATGAATTCGATCGCATCGCTGAGGGTGTCGACGCTGACCACGCACAGCACCGGGCCGAAGATTTCCTCGCGGTAGATGGTCATTTCCGGCTTGACGTCGGCGAACACGGTGGCGCCGACGAAGTTGCCGTCCGGATAGCCTTCCACCTGATAACCGCGACCATCGACCAACAGCCTGGCACCTTCCTGCTCGCCGATGCCGATCAGGCGCTCCACGCGCTCCTTCGCGGCCGGCGAGACCAGCGGGCCGAGGTCGGCATCGCGTTGCGTGCCCGGACCCACCTTCATGTTGCGCGCCCCTTCGACGATATCGTCGAGCCACGCCTTGGCCTCGCCCACCAGCACCACCACCGAATTGGCCATGCAGCGCTGCCCGGCAGCGCCGAAGGCGGAACCCAGCAGGTTGTTGATCGCCTGGCTGCGGTTGGCGTCGGGCATCACCACGCAGTGGTTCTTGGCACCCATCATCGCCTGCATGCGCTTGCCAGCCGCGGCGGCACGATTGTAGAGCAGCGAGCCCACGTGACTGGAGCCGATGAACGACAGCGCCTTGATGTCGGGATGGTCGGCGATCTGGTTGGCGACATCCGGGCCGCCGTGCACCACGTTGAGCACACCGGCAGGAACGCCCGCCTCGTGCGCCAGCTCGACCAGGCGCATGGTGGAGCTGGGGTCCTGCTCGGAGGGCTTGAGCACGAAGGTATTGCCGGTGGCGATGGCCAGCGGGAACATGAAGCAAGGTAGCATGATCGGGAAGTTGAAGGCGGTGATACCGGCCCCCACCCCCAGCGGTTGATTGAGGGTATAAACGTCCACCTCGTTGGCGGCGTTCTCGGCCAGTTCGCCCAGCTGCAGCGAGGTAATCGAACAGGCGTGTTCCACCACTTCCAGGCCGCGCCCCACTTCACCGGCGGCATCGGGCAGGGTCTTGCCGTGTTCCTCGGTGACCAACGCGGCGAGTTCCTCGGTGTGCTCGCGGATCAACGCCTGCAGTTTGAGCATGATGCGCTGACGCTTGGCCAGCGGCGTCTTGCGCCACTCCTTGAACGCGGCCTTGGCGCTGGCCACGGCGCGGTCGACTTCCTCGGCGGTGCAGAACGGCACCCGTGCCACCACTTCCTGGGTGGCGGGGTTGATGACGTCGCGCCACTCCTGGCTCTGGGAGGGGACGGCTTGGCCGTCGATGAACATGGATATCTCGCGTACGGACATGGCGATGCTCCTCTCGTGTTGTAGTGGTTGTGTGGGTGAGTCGGATTAGACTTTCTGTGTAGAATTACACGAAGCATGATGATTTCGAGTCTATATAGCCGTGGCATGGCGTGACAATCCGTACTTCTTCACATGACTTGTGCAAAGATGCACAAACCATTCAACCTCCAGCCGCTCACCCGAGGCGTGATCCATGCTCGACTGGCAGGACATCCAGATCTTCCTCGAAGTGGCGCGCAGCCAGCGGCTCACCGACGCCGCCCGGCGTCTGGGGCTCGACCATTCCACCCTATCGCGCCGGACCCGCCG
Organism: Billgrantia pellis; assembly: GCF_008297955.1. GTDB lineage: Bacteria > Pseudomonadota > Gammaproteobacteria > Pseudomonadales > Halomonadaceae > Halomonas > Halomonas pellis. The sequence goes on from NZ_VTPY01000003.1 coordinate 524,471, forward strand.
CTTCGAGCAAAAACTCAATACCCAGCTCTTCGAGCGTAGCACTCATGGCTATCACCTGACCGAGGCCGGTCAGCAGCTGCTGGCCCATGCCGAAGAGATGGCCCGTCATGCTTTCGAGGCGGGCGAGAGCCTTTCCGACAAGAACCGTCAGCTCAGCGGGCAGATTCGCCTAGGCGTCACCGAAGGCTTTGGCACCTGGGTGATCGCCCCGCTGCTCTCGTCCTTCTGCGAGCGCCATCCTGGCATCACGCTGGATCTGCTCGCCCTGCCCCGGGTGGTCAACCTGAGTCGCCACGAAGCCGACCTGGCGATCACCGTGGAGCGCCCGGCAAGCCAGGGGCTGGTTATTTCGCGGCTCTGCGACTACCGGCTGAAACTCTACGGCAGCGAGAGCTACTTCCGCCGCCACGGTCGCCTTGCCCGGCTCGCTGACCTGGGCGGCCATCGCCTGATTGGCTATGTGGACGATCTGATCTTCAGCGAGCAGCTCAGCTATCTCGATCCATTGCTCGACCCGGCGGTAGTAGGCCAAGCGGGGCCACACTTCTCGATTCGCAGCACTAGCGTGACCACCCAGCACGCCGCCGCCCTGCAGGGCGCGGGGCTCGCCGTGCTGCCCTGTTTCATGGCCGAGACCAACGACAGACTTCACAGCGTGCTGGACGATGAGGTGGAGATCGTGCGCCAGTTCTGGATCACCGCGCGCCAGGAGCAGCGCCGCCTGGCGCGGGTGAGGCTGCTGTGGGACTTCCTGCGCGAGGCGCTGGAAGCCAACCGGGCGCTGTTAATGGGCGAGGCGCGAGAGTTGGTGCTGCCCTAGTTCAGGGCTGTGCTAGGTGGCAATCCGAAACTTGCCGAATCAGGAAGAGGCCCCATGCCGATGCATCATGCCTCCCAGAAACGCTTATCGTCACGAGTCTTGCGCCCCAGTGACATCTGATGCTCATAGGTGTCGGGACGATAGAATCCCTCGATATACTCGACAGGACAGTCGTCCTCGGCAAATACCGTGCGCCGAATGCACAGTAGGGCATCACCCGGCTCCATATCGAGTAAACCGGCCTGGCTGGGAGTGGCCAATTTGGCGGTGATAGTCTGTTCCGCCCTGGTCACCTTGGCCCCCCCACGTTCCAGCAGCAGCAACAACGGCTGGGAAGCCAGATCCGATTCAGAAAAAGTGCGGCCGATTGGCTCCGGCACATAGGTGACCAATAACGAGAAGGGCAATTCGCGGTGGCTGCGGATTCGCGTAGCTTTCTGCACCAGCGCTCCGGGCAGCACGTCCAGGGCCTGCGCAACCTCCGCCGTGGCCGCCACATACCCGAAATCGATCACCTTTACATCAGTCTTGAGCCCCATGGCGATAAGGTTCTCGATCACGCCCGAGATACTCGCCTGCACCGGCGACGCCTCGTTGGAGGCGACCGGGAAGGTACCTTTTCCACGGTAGCGAACCACCAGCCCTTCACGATCCAGACGCTCCATCGCCTTGCGGACGGTGATACGAGAAACTTGAAACTGTTCGCTCAAGGCAATCTCGTTGGGCAGCGGCTGCTCTGAGGTGTAATGACCTTCGAGGATCGCCTGGCGCAAAACCAAGTAAACGCGATGATGCTTCGGCCACGGATCGCTGGCATGCCGTCTTAGCTGGCGTTTCGAGAGGTCTGCCACTGCGCCTCCTTTGGAGTTGGTATTACGGCTGTTTCCGGGTTGACGGCTTTCGCTCATCCGACCTCATGTCCTATTGACATAACAAAATTACCATGCATCAATGACCCTTGCCAGTTCAAGCTTCATCTCGATGAGCCAACTTGTTGAAACCATCCCATCATAACAATCACAGCGGAGATGCCTGATGAAACACCACCTCCAATCATGCAAGCTCACTGCCTCCCTCAAACGCTGCACGCCCAAGCTAATCGGCGGCATCTCATCTTTCCTACTTGCTAGCCTAGTCAGTGCTGCCCAGGCCGACTGGCCACAAAGCCCCATCGAAATTGTCGTACCTTTCGACGCCGGCGGAAGCGCCGACCGGATGGCACGCGGCTTGGCCGAACACATGTCGCCGCGCCTGGAGGTGCCGGTAAGCATCATCAATCGCCCAGGGGGCGCCGGCGCACTGGGGGCCACCTATTTTCAACAGCAGGCCGCCGATGGACATACCCTGCTGGTCATGCAGGCGACGCCTTACCTCGCCAGCGCCATCGAGGTCGGAGGTGCGCCCGTCGAGTGGGATGATTTCCAACTACTCAGCGCGCAATGGAACGACTATGGCATCGTCGCCGTTCATAATGACAGCCCCTATCAGTCCCTCGAGGAACTGGTCGAGGCGATGCGCGAGCCCGGCAAAGTCAGTTCAGGCATCATCGTCGGCAACGGCGGCCACTTGCAAACGCTGGTAATAATGGATGCGCTCGATATCGAGCACGACAACGTACGCTTCGTCACCTATAGCGGGGGCGCCCCGCTGCGCGCGGCATTGGCCGGCAACCAGGTCGACTTCGAGATCCTGGCTGCCGAAGCAGCACTGACCATAAGTGACGAAGTGCGCGCCCTAGCGGTCGTCAACGACACGCCCAGCGACAACTGGGACGCCCCGCTGTTAAATGATGAAATGGAGCGCCTTGATGTCGAGCCGCTACCGCTGATGGGTGGCAATGTCACCGGCCTGATCGCTCATGCCTCGTTGCAGGAAGAGTATCCAGAGCGCTATGAACGGCTGCTCCAGGTCTATCAGGAGACACTTGAGAGCGATGAGTACCAGGCCTGGGCAAAAGATGCCGGTATCGGTGCCGAATGGGTCAGCCCCGAAGAGAGTCAACAATTAGTCGACGAGGCCTACCGCACCGTCCAGCAGTACGCGCCGCTGCTGAAATGACGTTGGCGCTCGACTCCGCCTACATGGGTTGACCTTGCGGGAGGCATATATGGCAGCTTCGACACAGCGACACGGTTTTCCCCTCGGCAGCGTGTTGTTTTCGCTGTCTCTGGTCGCCCTATTCGGTTACTACGCCCATGACGTTCACGCCGCCGCACGCGGCGTCACCGACTGGCTGCTGATAGTGCCAGCCGCCGGCATCGGCATTACCGCGCTACTGGTCACCGTCGGTACCCAGGTCATCGACTGGTATCGGCAGTCCGACGCCGCCAAACATGCCGAGGGTGACGCCTCGGCGCTGCCCGCGGTGCTGTTCATGGGGCTGCTCACCCTCTACGTGGCAACGATTCCGATCATCGGCTTCGATCTCGGCAGCTTGCTGTTCCTATGCCTGGCGCTCTATTTGCAGGGCGAGAAGCGCTGGTGGGTAATGGTCGGCTTCAGCGCGCTGGTCTCGGGCATTATCGTGCTGCTGTTCGTCAAACTGCTAGGTATTCGCTTGCCCACCCTGCTGCTGTGACCCATTCGCTCTGAAAAGAGGCTCCCCGCCACATGATCAACGCCGAGGCCTTCCACGCTGCCCTCAACCTGCTAGGAAACACCCCGGCCGCCTGGCTGGTGGTGCCGCCAGGACTGATCATCGGATTGTTCTTTGGCTCGATTCCGGGTTTGTCGATCTCGATCGCCATGGCGGTGTTTCTACCCGCCACGCTATACATGGATTTTCTGCCGGCGATCCTGTTCCTTACCGCCATTTTTACCGGAGGCGGCTTCGGTGGGGCGATTCCTGCGATCATGCTCAACATTCCCGGCACTTCCTCTTCGGTGGCTACCGCTTTCGACGGTTACCCCATGGCCCGGCGCGGCGAGCACGCCCAAGCACTGGGCATCGGCTTGGTCGCCTCGGTACTCGGCACCCTGATCGGCTACTTGCTACTGTTATTCACCGTTCAAACGATCTCCCAGTGGGTGCTTCGCCTCGGTCCCACCGAGATGCTGGTAGTGGCGATTTGGGGCGTCACGCTGATCGCCGTACTCAACGATGCGAGCATTTCCAAGGGCATCGCAGCCGGTATTCTCGGTATCCTGATCAGCACTATCGGCTACAGCGACGCCGGCCAGATGCGCGGCACCTTCGGCAGCATGTATCTGCTCGACGGCATCCCAGTCATTCCTGCACTGATCGGCTTCTTTGCCGCTTCGGAGCTGTTCAACCTGATTGGCAAACGCTACATCGTCGAAGACAGCCGCCTGCGTGTGGTGCGATTCCGCCACATTCTTAGCGGAATGGTGACGGCAGCCAGCAAGCCATTCCAACTGCTGCGCGGCGGCAGCATGGGCGCTGTCATCGGCGCCATTCCCGGTGTCGGCGCCAGCATCGCCAACCTTGCCGCCTACGCCACCGCCAAACAGCGTTCAAAAAATCCAGCCTCGTTCGGCAAGGGCAATCCATCGGGGCTGATCGCCGCCGAATCGGCCAACAGTAGCTCTGAAGGTGGTTCGATGATCACCCTACTGGCACTGGGGCTGCCCGGTGGCGCCGGCACCGCCGTACTTCTCGGTGCCTTCGCCCTGCACAATGTCACCGGTGGACCACGCTTCATCCGCGAAAACCCCGATATTGTCTATGCCTTGATCCTTGGCAATATGGCCCAAGCATTGCTGCTGCTGCTGGTCGGACTTGGGTTCATCTTTCTGGCCGGCTATATCGTGAAGCTTTCGCTCAAGCTGATGATCCCCATCGTGATGGTGCTGTCGGTGATCGGGGCCTACGCCATCACCGGTAACATGGTCGGCCCTATCACTGTCGTGGCTACCGGTATCATCGGCTGGCTGATGCGCCGCTACAGGTTCCCGGTCGCCGCCACTGTCGTCGGTCTGCTGGTCGGCGGCATGGCCGAAGGCGAGCTGGTACGCAGCATGCAGATCAGCGGTGGCAACCTCGCATTCGTCGCCGATCGCCCCATCACTCTCGTACTGCTGACTCTGCTACTCCTCTCGGTTTTACCGCGCATCATCGGCAGCCTCGTCAAGCGCCGCCGCGCCACTTCTTGACATTGATTGCGGGCTCTTCGTGACCTCTCCCACCACCAGCCGACCACCGGCGCAAGGAGCAAGACATGCGGCTCGAGTTCCTGATCACCGTAATGACCATCGTCGACAAGGGCAGCTTTGCCTTGGCAGCCAAGGCCGTCAATATCACGCCCAGCGCAGTCAGCATGCAGGTCAAGACGGTAGAGCAGTATTTCGAGAAGACGCTGTTCAACCGCACGGGACAATCGGTCACCCCGACGCCATTCGCTCGCGATCTCTGCCAACGGGTAGGGCCGTTGCTCAAGGAAGTCGAGCAACTGCGCAATGGTCAGCAGACATCGATTGCGGGCCGCCTTAAATTGGGGACCATCAGCATCATGCAGCCGGTCATCCTGCCGCCTCTCTTCAATCAGCTCAGGCAAAGCGCTCCCGGCCTAGAAATTACTTGTGTTCCAGGACGCTCACAAGAGCTGATCGAAGCCGTCAAGGTCGGCGACCTAGATGCTGCCATCGTGGCAGAACCAGCCACTGCCAACCACCGACAACTGGAATGGCAGCTGCTTAAAGAGACTCCCTTCTGTTTAATCAGTCCACGACGAACGGAAAATGCCGATAACATCCAATCTTTATCGAGTCAGCCTTGGATTGCTTATGATCGGACGACGTCTTTGGGAAAGTTATCACGGCATCTTGCCATGACACTCTTTGGCGGAAAGCCTCCTTCTCTTGAACTTCAGTCACTTGAAGGCGTGATATCCATGGTTTCATCGGGTTACGGATCAGCCGTTGTCATTCTTCCCGACCCTCGCCTGGCAAAGAATTATGACATAGAGACGATTCCGCTAAATTACGATACGCCAAATCTACGCTTCTCATTGGTAAACAGAAAAATAGAGAATCGCGACAAGCTATTGATTATCACTAAAAAAATCTTGAAAGATTTTTCGTCCATAGACAATCTTTCATCATCAAAAAAGCTCAATACAGAATAAAGAAAAAATCACTGGCCTTAGCTCTCCATTTTGTTAGCTTATCATAAAGCCGGCACGCTAAAGAGTGCTACGACCGAGGCAGCAACAATCTAAAGCAAGAAAAATTACCTAGAGATATTAGAAAAACATGAGACCAACAACAATACTCAAGTCGCTCATCGAGCGCCCTGAAATACTCGTCATGCCTGGCGCCTACGATCCGATTTCGGCAAAACTTGTCCAGCAGGCCGGGTTCGAAGCCACGCAAATCAGTGGACTTGGCGTTTCGGCCGGACATCTCGGGATGCCGGATGTCAGTCTTCTCTCACTTTCCGACATGTGTGACCGCACACGCGCCATCGTGAACGCCACGTCACTACCGGTGATGGCGGACGGCGATACCGGTTTCGGCAATGCCGTCAATGTCTGGTACACCGTACAGGGAATCGAAGCAACCGGCGCGGCCGGCATCAATCTCGAAGATCAGGTAATGCCCAAGCGCTGCGGCCATTTGGAAGGCAAGGAGGTCATTGCCTGCGCAGATATGGTCGGCAAGATCCGTGCTGCCGTCGATGCCCGCAAGGACCCCGACTTCGTCATCAACGCCCGTACCGATGCTCTGGCAGTCGAGGGACTCGCTGCGACCATCGATCGTGCCAACGCGTATTTCGACGCCGGAGCCAACATGGTCTTCGTCGACGGAGCCGATAACCTCGACACCATCTCGGCCATGGCCGATGCCTTTCGCGGCCCCCTAGCCATCAACATGGTCGAGGGCGGCAAGACGCCTGACATGACCTTCGACGAACTCCAACACCGTGGCGTCGCCCGTGTCAGCCTGCCCGTCAGTACCCTGCTTAGTGCCATTCACGGTATGCAGCGGGCACTAGCGCACATTCGCCATGCAGGCACCACGGCGGCCGACTCGACGATGTTTGCCGACTTTACCGAGACCCACAGCCTGATGGGCATGGATCACGTATACGATCTCGAACGCCGCTTCATGTCACCCCACCAGTGGGCCGAGAAGTACTCAAGCGTCACAGCCAGGAGAAGCACATGACTACCGCTGTAACTCGCCGGCCAGGCTATCCCCTGGGCCTCGCCCAGGCCCAAGGGCGTAGCGCCAGGCTAAGAGAGCTGATCAACCGCGAAACCTTGACCATGGCACCAGGCTGTTTCGATTGCCTCACCGCAAGGCTGGTCGCCGAGGCAGGCTTTCCTGCCGCTTACATCACCGGCTCGGGTGTCTCGATGAGCGCTCTGGGAGCCCCCGATATCGGTGTCATCTCCTTTGCCGAAGTCGCCGAGCGTGCGCGACGCATCGCCGATGTCGTTGAGATCCCCATCATCTGTGACGTCGATACCGGCTATGGCGGCCCACTCAACGTAGTGCGCACCGTTCGCGAACTGGAGCGAGCCGGCGTCAGTGCCATGCAGATTGAAGATCAAACCTGGCCGAAGAAGTGCGGCCATGAACTTGGCCGCAAGCTGGTCGACATCACAGAAATGGAAGGACGAATCAAAGCTGCCGTGGATGCTCGGGATGACGCCGACGTGATGATCATCGCCAGGACAGATGCGCGTACCGGTCATGGTCTGGCAGAAGCCCTCGACCGCGCGATGGCCTATCGCGAAGCTGGCGCCGACATCATTTTCGTCGAATCACCCGAGAGCCAGGCGGAGATGCGACAAATCAACCAACGCCTGCAATGCCCCACCCTAGCCAACATGGTAGAAGGTGGCCGCACCCCCTTTCTTGACTCAGCAACACTTACTGCACTCGGCTATCGCCTGGCCATCTATCCCAATTCACTGACGCGCCTGTTCGGCTTTCAGGGCGCCAAGCTACTTGCCACTCTCGCCAAGAGCGGCAGCACCGAGCCGATGCGTGACCAAATGCTCGACCACCATGGCCTCTGGTCACTGTTCGACTATTCGGAATGGACATCATTGGAGGAACGCTTCACTGAGCCCAGCTGAGTGCTTTCGACACAACAACAAGAACGCCTTCATTCCTATCGCCGCTGCGATAACAATAAGAGGTAGATCCCCATGCGACTCGCAAAAATCTTGCACAAGACCCCTCTCGCTGCCGGTATCGGCACCGCACTGCTCCTCGCCTTACCCTTCAGCGCCCAGGCACAAACGCAACTCTCCGTGGGCACCACCAGCCAGGCCTCCTCTCTCTACGCCTATTTCGTAGCCGTCTCCCAGTTGCTGAATGCCAAGCTCGACGACGTCAATCACTCCGTGCTCGAGACGGGCGGCGGTCTCGACAACATGCGTCGTTTGAGTGAAGGTCAGGTCGACTGGGCGATGATGGCCGAACCCGATCTATTTGAATATTACCAAGGGCTTGGTCCATTCGAAGGCGACCCAAACCCCAACTTCCGGACTTTCTGGGTCACCACCCCCTTGGCTTACCTGACAGTGGTTGATGCCAACTCCGACGTGACCTCCTACTCCGACCTCGGCGGCAAGGCGTTCAGTGGCGGTGGGCGTGGCTCCGGCACAGAGCGTGCCACCTTCGAGGCCATGGAGGCCCTCGGCGTTGAGCCCAATTGGTTTCGCACCGGTATGAGCGATGCGGTTACCGCCTTTCAAGACCGCCGAATCATCGGTTTTACCAAGGCAGGCCCACCCAATGCTCCCGACAGCGCCATCATGGATGCCGAAACCACTCGTGATATTCGCATTCTGGGCTGGACGGCGGACGAAATCGAGCAGGTCCAAGCCGAATACCCGCACTTCGACTTCATGGCCGTTGACGAAACCCCCTACGAAACCGGCCCCATGAATCTGCGTGTGGTGTTTATCACCATCGGAACTACCACCGATCTCCCCGAGGATACCGCCTACGACATCTTCAAAACCGTGGTCGAAAATGTCGACACCGTCGCCGAGTCCTACTCGGCCATCAAGGGTCTAAACATCATTGAGCAGACTCTGGAACGCGGCCAGACGCCGCTCCATGCCGGCGTAGCACGCTACATCCTGGAACAGGGATATGAAATCCCCGAGCGCCTGATGCCAGATGAGCTCGAGGAGGGTTGACCGTGACCCCAGAGTCCCCCGTTTCGGCGCCCGTTAAGGGTGCCGTCTATTCTCCCATGGTGCGCTTTCGCGGCCACTTGATCGCCCTGCTCAGCACTACCATGGTGATGTTCCACCTTTACACCGGTGCCTTTGGCTCCTTTCCCGACCTGATTCAGCGTTCACTCCACGTTGGAGGCACCCTGATATTGGCATTTTGCCTTTACGACATGCGCCGAGATGACGCACGCAATACCCCGCTTGGGCTGATCGACATTGGCGTCATCATCGGCATCGTTACCGTAATCGGTCACCTGATCTGGAGCTATGACCGTATCATGGGCTTCACCTTCAGAATGACCCAAGTCGATTTCATCTTTGCGATCATCGCGACTCTGCTGGTACTCGAAGGTTGCCGTCGGGTGATCGGCTGGACCATACCCGCGCTCGGGATTGCTGGGCTCACCTATGCCTTAGCCGGCCCCAGCCTGCCCGGTCCACTGGCCCACGGCGGCCTTGACCCACGTTTCGCCGCGGAAGTTCTCTACCTCTCGACCCGTGGCCTGTTCGGCATGGTTACAGGTATTTCAGCCACGGTGATCGCCATGTTCGTTATCTTTGGCGCCGTGCTGCTGCGCACCGGTGGCGGCCAGACCTTCATGGATCTCGCCATGATTATCGGTGGCCGAACCACTGGAGGCGGTGCCAAGGTCGCCACCATCTCCAGCGCCATGTTCGGCAGCGTTTCCGGCTCAGCCGCAGCGAATGTGGCCACTACCGGTGCCTTCACCATCCCCTTGATGAAAAAGCTGGGCTACAGACCCACGTTTGCCGGAGCAGTCGAGTCCGTTGCCTCCACTGGCGGGCAGATCATGCCTCCCATCATGGGAGCCGGCGCCTTCATCATGGCTGAGCTTATCGGGATCTCGTATATCACCATCATGGTCGCGGCTATCGTCCCGGCCTTGCTCTATTTTATTGGCTGCCTGGCCGGGATTCATTTCGAGTCCAAGCGACTTGGTTACAAGCCGATGACACGCGATGAGCTGCCCCGCGCCAAGGACGTGCTGACTCTGCGCCGTGCCGGCCCGGTATTCCTCTCGTTGGGCACCCTTATCACTTTGTTGGTACGTGGCTTCTCGCCAGCCATGGCCGCCTTTACCGCCACCGCCATCCTGGTGGTGCTTTTCTTGCTCGGCACGCGGTGTTGGTCCGACTTCAAAGTACGGCTCAACAATCTCCGAGAAGGCTGTATCGATGCGGGGATTGGCCTGGTTGCCATCGCCGTACTCATTGCCGGCGCGCAGATTCTCCTGGCAATGATTTCGACTACCGGCATGGGGGTCACCTTTACCTCGGCCATTATCGGCCTGGGCGAGGACCACCTGCTGATCTCACTGATGCTGGCCATGGTCGTCGCCATGCTGCTCGGCACCGGACTACCAACCGCTGCCGCCTACATGTTGGCCGCCGCTGTCGTGGCGCCGGCGCTTGTACGGCTCGGCGTGGAACCCATTGCCGCGCATATGTTCATCTTCTACTTCAGCATCCTTGCCGGCCTTACTCCGCCGCTGTGCGCCACGGTATTCATCAGCGCCAGCATGGCCAAAGCCAGTTGGCTACCCACCAGCATCACGGCCATTCGGCTCTCACTGGTCGCATTCATCATCCCGTTCGTCTTTGTCTTCCACCCTGAAATACTGATGATCGGTGATGGGCTGACCATCGCTGCCTACGCCATTACCGGTCTGATAGGCGTCACGCTGATCGGAGCTGCGATGTCCGGGTATCTGGTTTTCCCACTGGCGTATTGGGAACGACTGCTGTTCTCGCTGTCTGCCTTCGGCCTGATCGCTCCAGGCGTTCTTCTCCCCGTCATCGGCGGCGCGCTGCTGCTGTTTATGTTGGCCATTCACATGCTGCGTAACAAGACGACGTATCACATCAGCAAGGAGACGACATGATCACCCTGCATGGAAAGACGGTTCGGCAAACGCTGGAGGAGGTGCTCGTTCCCGAGTCGATTGCCTTGGTAGCCATCGATATACAGAACGACTTCTTCGAGGCTGAAGGTGTTTTCGCCCAAGCTGGCAGAGACATGTCCTTGGCACAGGCCCACCTGCCCAATATGCGCAGGTTCATTGCCGAGTGGCAATCCATGGACTTGCTCACGGTCTTCGTGCGTCAAATCACTTTGCCCGATGGGCGGGGTGATAGCCCCGCCTGGTTACGTCTCAAGGTTCGAGATGGCAAGAGTCCCAGTTACACACTGGAAGGCTCCTGGGGGGCCAGGTTCTGTGACGGTATTGAGCCACGAGAAAAAGACCCCATTATCGAGAAGCTGCGTCCAGACGCCTTCCTGGGCACAAGTTTGGACATGATTCTCAAGGCTAACGGCATCGATTCCGTAGTACTGATCGGTGCCAATACAGAAGGCTGTGTCGAGTCATCCGTGCGCAGCTGTGCCCATCACGACTACTACACTGTCGTTGCGGAAGATGCCGTGGCCAGCAGCAATGTCCAGTTCCACGCTGCCTCGCTGGTTTTTATGAAAAATCGCTTCCTCGTAGCACCTTCAACACGCATCCTCGATACACTCAAAGCCAACCTCGAGCAGTAGCTCGCCTTTATTATCCGCCTTTCTCATTAGCCAGTGGGGACACTGGCTGTCGCACCAGTTTTTCTTGAGACAAGATTTCAAGAATATCGTTTTTGTTAAACAGACGACATCGCTAACCTGTAAATCGCATGAAACACCATTTACTAAGATAATGCGAGGTAAAATTGAATGAATCAGATCGCGCAATGTCGTTCATGGCTGAGCCGTGACGTGGAAAGAGATACAAGCTGGGTTCGCTTTCTCTCCGACGCAGCCATTGAGGATATTGACAGCGCATTGCAGCATGCCAAGTCAACTTCAAAACCCTTGCTCTCGCTGACACCGAACGATTTCCCCCTTGCCCAAGCCGGGCTCGAGGAGATCCAGGCTGCCTACGCCAGCACCCAGCAGGGGTGGGGCTTTTGCCTGCTCAAGGGCTTCCCCGTCGAGCGCTATAGTGTCGATGAAATCAAGACACTTTACTGGGGAATCGGCCTACACGTCGGCGTTGCCCGCACCCAGAACAAGAACAGTGATATCATGACATCGGTCAAAGACACCGGCGGCCAGTACAAAGTCAACGGTGGACGTGGCTATAACACCAATGCCGGCCTCGACTTTCACGTCGACTTCTGCGATGTCGTCTCTCTTCTATGCATTCATCCGGCCAAATCCGGTGGCACTAGCTTGATCACCAGTTCATTGGCGATATACGAAGAGCTCAAGCGCACTCGCCCCGATCTGGAAGCGGCTTTGCAAAAACCGTTTTACTTCAGCCTGCAAGGAGCTGGAGCAAATGATGAGCCAAACATCTACCCCTGCCCACTTTACGGTGAATCACAGGGTTATCCTGCCTTCCGTACCAACCGTAAGAACATCACCGCGGCCCAAGAATATTTCGATGATGTACCGCGTCTGGAAGACGACCAGATCGAAGTACTCGATTGGCTGGACGAGATGCTCAAGGAGCCTAGATTCTGTTTCTCAATGAACATCGAAAAAGGCGATATACAGCTCCTCAATAATTATACCGTCGTGCATTCAAGAACCGACTTCGAGGATTATGAAGAGGAATTCCGTAAACGACATCTGCTGCGCTTATGGATGACCATTCCTGGTTCCCAACCGCTACCCGACACTTGGCGCATGGCCTTCAAGGATATCCGTGCCGGCGCCGTGCGCGGTGGCAACCGCGGCAAGGGCATCACCGATGATTTCCTTGCGTATGAACGGCGCCAAGCTAACTATCATCACATGCATAATATTTTCAGCGGCTAAGCTAACCGTTGGGTTTTCTGCTCAACGCGAGGGAGCGGGTCGGCTCGGCCGAAGGAAAAGGGCCTGAGCCAGGCCCCTCTCGCGGCAAACCGACTAAGCCGCCGATTCGCATGAGAGCTTCCGTGCCGCCTCTCGGCCGGCGATGGCGCCCAGCACCACCGCACTGAGCAGGCCGTTGCCGGAGAGATAGCCGCTATCCCCGGAACCGGATACCCCGCGCGCCGCGCCGCCAGCGGCGAAAAGGTTAGCGAAAGTGGCTCCGTCCTTGCGCAGCACGCGCGCTTGGGTGTTCACCTCGAGCCCGCCCTGGGTGTGGAACAGCGCCCCGGTGACCTTGATGGCGTGATAGGGCGCCACCAATAGATCCTCGGCGCTGAAGGTCCGACCAAAGGCATCGGCCTCACCGTTCCCGGCCAAGGTGTGCATCTCGGCAAAAGTGGCCTGAAGGGCATCCCGCGGCAGCGCCAGGCCGACGGCCATGTCTTCCAGACTGTCGAAAGTGCGTACCGCACCGGCGATATGGGCGTTGCGGTAGTCCTCGAATTCCAGCGCCGCCTGGTGGATGCGCCGGTCGAACAGGTTCCAGGCCATGCTGCCCGGCTGGGCCAGCACCTTGGCCGCCTGTTCCGAATAGCCGCCGTGCTCATTGGAGAAACGCTGCCCCTCGGCGTTGACCTGCACCCCGCCGCGCATCATCACCGCCCAGGTGATCAGGGTCTGGTGCGGCATCGCCAGCGAGCCGTGGCCCTGGCAGGCACCTAGATCCTTCAAGCTGGCACCCATGGCCTCGCCCCACAGCAGGGCATCGCCCTGATTACCCTCGTGGCCGTAGTAGAGCGCATCCTTCAGTGCCGGCAAGTGGCGTACCACCAGCTCGGGATTGCCGCCATAGCCGTTGCAGGCCAGAATCAGGGCGTCGCAGCCGATGGATTCCCGACTGCCATTGGGACGTGCCAGGGTCACGCCGTGCACCCGGCCGCTATCGTCGACGTGCAGGTCCACCACCTGGGCTTCGGTGAGCAGGTCGATGCCTGCCGCCTCCACGGCATTGAGCAGGCTGCCCATCAGCTCCTCTCCGGTGCGCCGCGGAGTGGCATGCATGCGCATGCGGCTGTGGCCGGGGTAGAGGAAGCCCTCCACCAGGTCGAAGGGAACGCCGTGAGCGTCGGCCAGCCACTCCACCACGCCGGCGGAGGCCTCGGCCAAGGCACGCACGATGGCCGGATCCGCCTCGTATCCGTTCTTGCGCTGGATATCCTGGGCCATCAGCTCGGGACTGTCCTTGACGCCTTTTTCGTCCTGGAAGCGCGTGCCCGCCGCCGGAATGAATCCCTGGGACATGGAGGTACTGCCCCGCGGCAGCGCGTCGCGCTCCAGCACCACCGAATCCATACCGAACTGCTTGGCGGCGAGTGCCGCCACCAAACCGCAGGCGCCAGCGCCCACGATGACCAGCGGCACGTGCGCCTCGAACGCCTCACCGCTACCAACAGCCACGATAGCCATGATGTCTCCTCAGTCGTTGTCGCCGGCCTGGGCCCGATAGGCGTCGAGAATTTCCCCCGCCGGCGCCTGCCACACCTCGGCATGCGCAGCAATGTGGTCGAGCACCGCTTCCAGACAGCCGATGCGATGCGGCTGGCCGACCAGCCAGGGGTGCAGATTGAGCGCCAGCAGCCGGCCGCCCTGTGCCCTGCCCTCCTCCAGCAGGAAATCGAAGGCGTCTGTCACCTGGTTCACCCAGCTGTCCTCCGAATGCAGGTTCTGGCACATCACGAACTGATCTTCGATCTCGGTCGAGAGCGGCATCATGGTCAGCTCGCCCCGCTCGGTGGCGAAGGCGTAGGGCATGTCATCGTTGATCCAATCGCCGCAGTACTCGATGCCGTTCTCGGCGAGCAGCTCCGGCGTGTTCCAGCTCTGGTGCTTGGCCGGACTCAGCCAGCCGCGAATGCGCTGGCCGGTCAGCTCGCGCAGGGTCTCGACCGAGCGCCGCACGACCGCGGCCTCCTCGTCGCGATCCTGGCCGCCGTAGTGCAGATGGTCCATGTTCCAGCCGTGGCACAGGAACTCGCCGCCGTAAGCCCTGAGCCGCTCCAGCAGATAGGGTGTCCGCTCGGCAAGCTGGGCGTTGATCGCCCAGGTGGGGCGAACGCCGCGCTGCTCGAAGGCGGCCAGCAGGCGGTAGATGCCTACCCGGTTGCCATAGTCGCGCAGCGAGTAGTGGCGCAGGTCGGGATAGGGCATGGTCATGCCGTTGGGCACCTTGAATGGCACGCCGCGCTGATTGAGCGGGTAGAACTGCAGCGAGACGTTGATCCATACCGCCAGCGGCTTGTCGCCGGGCCAGCGGATCGTTCGGCGGTCGCCGAGCATCGACCAGGCATAGCGGTCGTGATCGTAGCCGTGGCGCCGCCAGGGGTAGTGCAGGTATTCCGGTCCTAGGGACATCTCTCAGCTCCTCCCTGCCGTGGCGGCCTTGGCCTCGATGTCGCGCAGGGCGTCGTCGTAGTGATGAGCGAGGTAGTGCTGGGCGATCTCGCGGCCGGTGGCGACCCACACGTCGCTGTGGCCGGTGATGTACTCCAATGCCTCCTCGAAGGCCTTGATGCGGTGCGGGCAGCTGACCTGGTAGTTATGGGTGGGAATGCACATCACCGTGCCCGACTCGGCGCCCTCGGCGTAGAGCCGGTCGAAATGGCGCTTGAGCATGGTCAGGTAGTGACGTGGCTCTACCTTGTTCACCGCATAGACGATGGTGTCGTTCATCTCCAGTGAATAGGGCATGGAGATGAAGCGCCGCCCCGAGCGCAGGTGGATCGGCGTGGGCTGGTCGTCGTGGAACAGGTCGCAGGTGTAGATGCCACCCTCTTCGCCGAACAGCTCCTGGCCCACCTCGGCAAACAGGTCGAGGGTATGCTCGGAGTGGGACAGCGCCGGCGCCAGATAGCCGGCACACTTCTGCCCGGTATGGCGGTGGATCGTCTCGATGCCGTCGCGGATCATCTCCCGCTCCTGGGCCTCGCTCAGGCCGTAGGTGTAGCGGGTGTTGTAGATGCCGTGGCTGAAGAACTCCCAGTCGCGCTCGCGACACATCGTGATGATCTCGGGGTGATGCTCGCACAGCGCCACCGAGAGCGACACCGAGCCGCGAATCCCGTACTTGTCGAGCAGCGCCATTTGGCGCTCATGCCCGACCCGGTTGCCGTAGTCGCGAATGCTGTAGCCGGGCACCGAGGGGTGCGGCGTGGGCCATGGCTTGCGCTGTGGGTTGGTCGGCGGGTCGAGCTCGTAGTACTCGATATTGGGGGCCACCCAGAAGGCCACCCGGGCCCCGTTCGGCCAGGTGATCTTCGGCCGATCCTCGTAGGGCCAGTAGTCATAGGCGCCCAGCCGCTCTTTCATTTCTGCCTGCATCTCAGCCTCCTTGCCGCTCAGGCCTGCTCGGCCGCACGTGTCTCGAGCCAGGCCAGCACGTCGGCCACGTTCATCACGTCGGCGTACTTCAGGTGCAGGTCGGTGAGGTTGGCGTAGTGGTAGCTCTCGTGCTTGTCGGCCACGCACTCCATGGGCACGATGGTGCGGTAACCCCGCGACAGGCTGTCCACGGCGGTGGCGCGGATGCAGCCGGAGGTGGAGCCGCCGGTGACGATCACGGTATCGACCTGGTGCCACACTAGCAGCGATTGCAGCGGGGTCTCGAAGAAGGCCGAGGGCATGCGCTTGGTGTAGATGACGTCGCGCGGGTCGATCTCCACCCGCTCGTCGAAGGCGGCACGGTCGGAGCCATACTTGATGTTCTGCAGCGAGTCGGGGGTGTCGGTGCGCGTGCCCCATACGCCGGCATCCTCGGCGGAATCGAGGAAGGCCACGTGAGTCCACACCACTGGCCAGCCGAGCCGGCGAAAGCCGCGCGCCAGTTGGTTGACGTACTCGAGCTGGCGAGGGTCGGTCTCGTAGGCGGTCTTGTAGAGGTCGGTGCGGGTATACGCCTTCTGCGGATCGACGTTGATCAGCACCGCCTTGCGGCCGAAGCCGAACGGCACGCGCTGAGGGCTGGCCATCGCCTCGAAGAAAATTTCCTTGGCGGTCTTGTCGGTCGAGATCATGCGCTCTCTCCTTGTCGATGTGCGTGTCATTGTCCTGAGCGTCAACGGCCGTCGTATTTCTCGCCCAGCTCAAGCATCTTGCGGGTGCCCAGCACCTCGTTGAGCTGGCCGAAGTCGAGCATGCGCTCGCGGAAGGCGTCAGTGGTGCCGTCGCGACGCAGGATGTCGAAGAACTGCCCCGCCATGTGAGTAAAGGCACGCACCAGGGCACCGGGGAAGATCACCAATGAAAAGCCCCGCTCTTGCAGCGCCCGGGCGTTCTGCAGCGGCGTGTCGCCCCCTTCCACCATGTTGGCCATGATTGGGATCTGGCCGCGGAACTCCGCCATGATGCTGGCGATATCATCGTCGCTGCGAATGCCCTCGATGAACAGCATGTCGACACCGGCCTCGCGGTAGGCGCGGGCGCGCTCGATGGCCCGCTCGGTACCCTCCACCGCCACCGCGTCGGTGCGGCCGATGATCAAGGTCGAGTCGCTGTCGCGAGCATCCAGCGCGGCCTTGAGTTTGCCCACCATCTCCTCCTCGGGCACCAGGGTTTTGCCGCGCAGGTGACCGCAGCGCTTGGGGTAGGTCTGATCCTCCAGTTGGATGGCGTTAGCTCCCGCGCGCTCCAGCAGGCGTACGCTGCGCATTACGTTCATGGCGTTGCCGAAACCGGTATCGCCGTCGACCACCACGGAAAGCTCGGTGCGCTCGCGGATATGCGACATCACGTCGTTGACCTCGCTCACGCTGACCAGGCCGATGTCGGGGCGACCGAGTTGGGTGTAGGCGATACTGGCCCCGGAGAGATAGACGGTATCGAAGCCGGCATCGGCGGCGAGCGAGGCGCTCAGGGCGTCGTATACGCCCGGCGCCACGACGATCTCGGGGGCGTGCAGCCTGGCCTTCAGATCGCTGGCAGAAAGAATCATGAAGCAAGTTTCCTCGGACGGTCGTTAAAGTAGGGGCAAGCAACCCGGCTCAGCAGCGCGCCAGCGCCAGGTCGTTCCAAACCTGCTGCCGGGCGATCCGGCCATGGCGGAGTTCGAAGCGATCGATAAAGCGCACGCCAGCGAAGGGTGTCCCGTCGAGCCATTCGCCGCGCAGCTCACCGTGGCATACCACCGTGATACGTTCGCCTTCGTCGCAGGTTTCGAGGACGTCGATGCGCTTGCTCACGCAGCGATAGCGCTCGGCGGCCCACGCCACCAGCTCGTCCAGGCGCGTCATCTCGACGCCGCCGGGGAAGACCATGGAAAACCCCGCATCGAGCCAAGATTCGGCGCGCGACAGGTCGCGCACCTCCATGGCGTCGAGAAAGCCGCGCACCACCTCCTCGGGCACCGTGCCCGGTATCTCAGCGGTCGCGGCCTTCCCCGGCATTCGTGGACGGCCGCCACGCATGTAGGCATCGGGCTCCACTTCGTGCAGCAACACGGTGACACCTTCCGGATCCGCGGCAATGCTGCGTCGCACGGCATCGGTCAGGTGCGCGCAAAGGCGCTGCTTGAGTTCGGTGGAGTAGCCGCGGATCAGGCTGACCTGAATGACGGGCATGAAGGGTTCTCCCCAGGAAGCCTTTGTCGTAGTTTGGCGCTATTCTTTGGGATGCATGGTACACAAAGCTGTCCTATGCATAATACATTTCTATGTCTACTCAAGGCATCGCGTCAAGCGCTTCATTACGACCCGCATAACGAACAAGGACCGAACCATGAATGATACGCATGCGAACTCCATCGGGGGCACCAAGTCCCATCGCATCTATCTGCTGCTCAAGGATGCGATCCTCAGCGGCCGTCTGGCACCGGGGCGCAAGCTGCCCGGCGAGCTGAAGCTGGCGGAGCAGTACGGCGTGTCGCGGGTCACGGTCAGACGCGCCATGCAAGCCCTCAACGAGGCGGGCCTGGTGGCGCGCAAGCCGGGGCTCGGCACCGTGGTGCTGCAGCAGCCGCTGGACGCCACGGTGATGACCGCCAGCGTCGCCAACCTGCTGCCCAACATGGTCAAGATGAGCAAGGCCTCGCACGTGCGGCTGCTGGAGTTCTGCTATATCAAGCCACCGGAGCCGGTGCGCGAGGGCCTTGGGCTGCGCGATGGCGAACGCGTACAGCGCTCGATCCGCGTGCGCATGGCCGATGACAAGCCATTCTCTTACCTGGTGACGCACGTACCGGAGCGCATCGCCCTGCACTACAACGAGGCGGACCTGTCCCAGACACCGCTGTTCGCCCTTCTCGAGCGCAGCGGTGTGAGGGTCGACCATGCCGCTCAGACCATCTCGGCCACCTTGGCCACCCACGAGGTCGCCGAAGCGCTGGACGTCTCGGTGGGCTCACCGCTGATCGCGCTGACCCGCGTGGTGTATGACGAAGAGGGGCGCGGGGTGGAACACCTCGATGCGCTCTACCGCCCCGACCGCTACCGCATCCAGATCGATCTCAACCGTACCGGCGACGAGGCGGCCCGCTATTGGGAACCGATGGCACCGGAATCGCAGCGTATGGAAACGGAACCTCACGAGGCCTGAATCATCAGCATGCTTCGCCACAAAATGTCCTATTTTTGATACAGGTAACATAGCAAATAAAATACATTTGACCTGTGACGTACGGCTGAGATAGTTGTATGGATAGTGATACGCGAAGTGGCATGACGCCACTCACCCTTGACGTAGCCTCGGTGAAGCGACCGACATGACCAAGCCAACGACCCTGTTCGACAAGGTGTGGGATGCCCACGAGGTCCTGCGCAGCGAAAGTGGCCAGAGCCTGCTATGGATCGACCGCCATTTCGTGCACGAAGGCTCCTTCCATGCCTTCAGCAAGCTGCACGAACGCTCGCTGTCGGTAGCTCGCCCCGATCTCACCTTCGGCATCGCCGACCACTACGTGCCGACCCTGACCCGCCGCCTCGATGCCATCGGCGACGCCAAGGTGCGCGGCATGATCGAGCAGCTCGCCGACAATACCCGAGAGCACGGCATCACCCTGTTCGGCCTCGACGACCCGCGCCAAGGCATCGTCCATGTGCTCGGCCCCGAACAGGGCCTGACCCAGCCTGGCCTGCTGATGGTGTGCGGCGATAGTCACACCTCGACCCATGGCGCTCTGGGCAGCATCGCCTTCGGTATCGGTGCTTCGGAAGTGGCGCACGTGCTGGCCACCCAGACCTTGTGGCAGAGCCGCCCGAAGAAGATGCGCCTGAGCTTGGAGGGCGAGTTGTCCCCCGGCATCACGGCCAAGGACATCGCCTTGACCTGGATCGCTCGCCTGGGGGCCGACGGCGCACGCGGCTATGCCATCGAATACGCCGGCAGCGCCATTCGCCGCCTGTCCATGGAGGCGCGCCTGACGCTGTGCAACCTCACCATTGAGGGCGGTGCCCGCTGCGGCATGATCGCTCCCGACGAGACTACCTTCGACTACTTGCTCGGGCGCCCCTTCGCCCCACGGGGAGAGCGCTGGGACCAGGCGCTGGCCTACTGGCAAACGCTGAAAAGCGACGACGACGCCCAATTCGACCGAGAAGAGACGCTGGATGCCACCGAGATCGCTCCCACCGTAACCTGGGGCGTCTCGCCGGAAGAGGCGCTGCCCATCGACCAGTATGTCCCCGATCCATCGCGGATCGATGATGACGCCCGCGCTCGCCAGGTGCGCGATAGCCTCGACTACATGGGTCTCGTGCCCGGCCAGCAGCTCACCGACATCGCCATCGACAGGATCTTCATCGGTTCCTGCACCAACGCCCGCCTGGAGGACCTGCGCGCCGCCGCCGCAGTGCTGAAAGGTCGCCGTAGCAAGGTGCCGGGCATCGTCTCGCCCGGCTCCACCCAGGTGAAGCGACAGGCGGAGGCCGAGGGGCTCGACGCCGTGTTTCGCGAGGCAGGGCTGGAATGGCGTGAATCCGGCTGCTCCATGTGCGTGGGCATGAACGGCGACTTGGTGCCAGCCGGCGAACGCTGCGCCTCCACCACCAACCGCAACTTCAAGGGTCGCCAGGGGCCAGGCGCCAGGACCCACCTGATGTCGCCGGCGATGGTGGCTGCGGCGGCCGTGGCTGGCCGCCTGGCCGACGTACGCCAGCTGTGACAGGAGCCGAGTGATGGAACCGATCAAGATCATCGACGCCCCGGCCTGCCCGCTGCCGCTGGCCAACGTGGACACCGACCAGCTGATTCCGGCCCGTTTCATGAAGGAGCCGCGCAGCGTCGGCTACGGCCAGTTCCTGCTCCACGATCTGCGCCACGACGGGAGCGGACGTCCAGCCGAGCGTTTCATCCTCAACCACCCCCAGGTCGCTGAGGCGAAGACGCTGGTGGCGCGGCGCAACTTCGGCGCCGGCTCGTCGCGAGAGGCGGCGGTCTACGCCCTGGTGGACTTCGGTTTTCGCTGCGTGATCGCACCGAGCTTCGGCGATATTTTCGCCTCCAACGCGGTCAATAACGGCCTGTTGCCGGCCACGGTCAGCGAGGCGGACGCCGAAGCCCTGCTCGCGGCCCTGGGGGATGCCCCCGGCCTGCTGCAGGTCGACCTGGAGACGCAGCGCATCGGCGTCGGCGATCTGAGCGTGACGTTTTTCATCGCGCCCACTTGGCGCACCAAGCTGCTCAACGGCTGGGACGACATCGACATGACCCGGCAGCACGCAGAGACGATCCGGCGTTTTGCCGACGACTATGCAAGCCAACGCCCCTGGTTACAGGCGACACCTTCGACGGAGATCATTACCCGGAGCTGACACCGGCGACCGCCCTTGGGGTACATGACAAGCCACAACACGAATACCGCTGTCACAAGGAGAACAACCATGAAAAAACCGCTCATCGCCTCCCTAGGCTTTGCCGCCCTAGCGGTCTCCGGCCACGCCCTGGCCGTTGACCGCATCTCCGCCGTTCATGCCTTCCCGCCCTCGCTGATCTATACCCAGAGCTTCCTCGAGTTCGTCGACAAGGTGAACGAGCGTGGGGAGGGCGTGGTGCAGATCGACGTGCGCGGCGGCCCCGAGGTGATCGGCCTTTCCGAACAGCCGGACGCCGTGCGCAACGGTGTGGTCAACATGGCCTACACCGCGGCGAGTTTCTATGCCGGCACCGTGCCCGAGCGAGACGCCATGGTGGCGTCCAATACCAACGCCATCTTCGCCCGCGAGAATGGCGGCATCGACCTGCTCAACCAGATCCATCAGGAGAAGATGGGCGTCTATTATCTGGGCTGGTTCGATAGCGGTGTGAGCTACAATCTCTACACCATCGACGAGCCGCAGTTGGACGACGAAGGCAACCTCAGCGTCTCTGGCCTTACCTTGCGCAGCAATCCGGTATATGACGCCTTCTTCCAGGACTATCTTGGCGCCCAGCCAATCAGCCTGCCGACGACCGACGTCTACGCGGCGCTTGAGCGCAACGTGGTCAACGCCACCGGCTGGACCCAGATCGGCCTGAAGGACCTCAACTGGGATCGTTTCCTCAACTACCGCATCGACCCCGCCTTCTTCTCTACCGACATGGGCGTGATCGTCAATCTGGACAGCTGGAACGGCCTCAGCGTAGAGGCGCGCGACATCCTGCAGAAAGTCGCCATCGAACACGAACGCGAGAGCGCCGAGCGTTTCGAGGTGCTGGCCCAGGAGCAGCAGGCCGCACTGGAAGCCGACGGCATGAAGGTCTTCCGCCTGGAAGGCGAGGCCGCCGAACGTTTCTCCGAGGCCGCCCGTGAGGCCACCTGGGAGCGCATGCGCCGCCAGATGGAACGCCATCCCATGGGCTTGAAGCACTACGATGAACTGATCGAAAAATTCAACGATCTGTAAGTATCGCGAGGCCTGCCGCCATGCAGCCGGCCTCGTGATTCAGCTCCGTTCCCACCCTCACTTCGCGTCCAGGTATTCCTATGCATTACGCGAGTCGTGCTTATCGGCTGTTGCTCAACGGCATGGCCCTGGTGGCCGCTACCATGCTGGTGTGGTTGATGATTGCCATCGTGCTTTCCGTGGTGATTCGCAACCTGGGCCTGCAGCCCTCGGCGTGGTTTTTCCTTTCCACCGAGTACGCCATGTTCTACCTGACGCTGCTGGGAGCGCCCTGGCTGGTCAGGCACAAGGGGCACGTGCATATCGAGCTGCTCACCTCGCTGCTGCCGCCGTCGGCGCTTCAGGTGCTGAGCCGCCTGGTCGCCCTGCTGTGCATGGCGGTGTGCGTGGTGCTCGCCTGGAAAGGCTATGACTTGGTGTCAATGAATCTCGCACGCAACGACTACGACGTACGCGCCTTCTTCGTGCCGAAGTGGATCCTCACCGTCGCCTATCCGGTGTGCTTCATCATGATGGCCATCGAGTTCGCCCGCTTCGTGGTGGGGCGGGACATCCTTCACAGTGGCGAAGCGGGGATCAAAGAATAATGGAATGGTATCTGGCCCTGGCCTTTCTTCTGGCTCTGATCCTCGGTTTCATGGCCATCGGCACGCCCATTGCCCTGGCCTTCCTGGCGGCCAACGTCATCGGCGCCTGGCACTTCATGGGCGGCCAGAACGGCCTCATCCAGCTGCTCAACAACGGCTTCGGCGCACTCTCCAGTTTCAACCTGGTACCGATTCCTCTGTTCTTGCTGATGGGGGAGCTGTTCTTTCGCACCGGCCTTGGCATGCGCATGTTCAACGCTATCGACCAGCTCATGGGCAAGGTGCCTGGGCGGCTTTCCTATGTCACCGTGGTGGGCGGTACCGGCTTCTCCACCCTGAGCGGCTCATCGATGGGCTCCACCGCGCTGATGGGCTCGCTGCTGGTGCCGGAAATGGAGCGTCGCGGCTACCATAAGCGCATGGCCATCGGCCCGATCCTGGGCACCGGAGGGCTTGCCATCATCATCCCGCCTTCGGCGCTGGCGGTACTGCTGGCCACGCTGGCCAAGGTCGACATCGGCGCCCTGCTGATCGCCGGCATCATGCCCGGCCTGGTATTGGCGGGGCTCTACATGGCCACCATCTGGCTTCAGACCCGGCTCGATCCCGGCGCGGCACCCAACTACGAACTCGAGCCGGTGCCACTGGCGAAGAAGCTGCGCCTGATCGTCACCGACATCCTGCCGATGATCAGCGTGATGGTCGTGATCGTGGCGCTGATGCTGGTCGGCTTCGCTACCCCCTCCGAGGCCGCGGCGTTCGGTGCTCTTGGCGCCATCGTGCTGGCGGCGATCTTCCGTTGCATGACTTGGGAGGCGTTCAAGCTCTCGGTCATCGGGGCACTGAAGGTCACGCTGATGGCCTATCTGATCGTGTTCGGCTCCGCCACCTTCAGCCAGCTGCTAGCCTTTTCGGGTGCTTCCAGCGGGCTGATTCAGTGGGCCACCAGCTTCGATTTGGCGCCGATCCTGATGCTGCTGGCCATGTTCGCGGTGCTGCTGGTGCTCGGCACCTTCATGGAACAGATCTCGATCATGATGCTGACGGTGCCATTCTTCTTCCCGCTGGCCCAAGTGCTCGGCTTCGATCCCATCTGGTTCGGCATCATCATGCTGCTGGCTCTGGAGATCAGCTTCTCCACGCCGCCGTTGGGGCTCTTGCTGTTCGTCATGAAGGGTGTGGCGCCCCAGGGCACCAGCATGCGCGAAATCTACGCCGCAGCGATCCCCTACATCCTTTGCTCGATGCTGCTGGTGGCCATCCTGATCGTATTTCCCGGCATCGCTACCTGGCTACCCGGCATGATCAACTGAGCCAGGCCCAGGTCAGCTGCGCTGCTGAAACGCAGTGCGCAGATGATCGGACGGGGCAGACCGGAAGTCGACTCTGGTGCCTCGACACCAGGCTCCAGAGCCAAGGTCTTTACAAAGGCGGCTGCGCAAGCGCAGCCGTCTTTGCGTCAATTCGACACCATTGCATGCCCATTCGGCACCAATTGGACTTTTCCGCGACGGGGCAGTAGGGTAGAGCCCCCTTGGATCGGGTTACAACGCTTGCCATCGATCCTGACAGGTCCCGCCACGGGACACCCTGGTCTTGCCTGAACGCAGACTGGATCACCGGCACTTTCGACTGTCCGTCGTCGACGTCATCGATAGAAAGGGAATCCATGTCGCCTCACTATGCCGACGAGGGCCGGTGCATGCCGCGCCGCCCGCCACCCAGCCTCTTCGCTCTGGGATAACGCCTCTTCAGCGGCCTTGCCTTGCCGAGTCCGCCCATAGCGCACGCTAGCGCACCGAACCGGAAACACGTTCGGTGTCCGCCTGCGCCGCGCTGGCCCGCCTTTGGCATGGCATCTCCCAGCTCCATCACTGCGCCCGGCAAGTCGGCCTGATTCGACCTGCCCGGGTGTGTCCGTTTCATCTACCGGGGACTGCCCTTGAACAGTGAATCGCTCTATCAATTCTCGATCCCGACCGTGTTGCTGCTGTTGTTCGCCTTTTACAGCGGTACCTACCTGCTGACGCTTCGCATCGGCAAGAAGCAAGAGGACGCCGACGCCTTCATGGTTTCCAACCACCGGGTGGGGTTCGGTATCGGCGCGGCAAGCATGACGGCCACCTGGATCTGGGCCGCCTCCTTCTATGCCGCCGCCACTTCCGGCTATACCTACGGCGTCTCGGGTCCCATCCACTATGGGCTGTGGGGCGCGCTAATGATCCTGTTCATCTACCCCTTCGGCCGACGCTTCCGCAAGCTCGCCCCTAATGCCCATACCCTGGGCGAGCTCATCCATGCCCGGCACGGCGCCTCCAGCCAGTTGATCCTCGCCCTTTCCAACGTCCTGGGCAGCGTCATCAGCCTAATGGTCAATTTCACCGCCGCCGGAGCGCTCGTCGCCGTGCTCTCGCCGCTCTCCTTCCAGGCCGGTGTGATCATTGCCGGGACTGGCGTACTGTTCTATACCCTCTGGTCCGGATTCCGCGCCTCGGTATTGACCGACTTCGCCCAGTTGGTGGCACTGATGGCCATCGCCGTGGTGATTATTCCAGCGGTGTTTTTCGCCATGGGGGGCCCCACCGAACTCGTGGCCGGCCTGAGCAACCTCACCGCCGAACAGGCGAATTTCTTCTCCATGGAGGCCATCCTCAACCAGGGCGCGCCCTTCTTCGTCGCCGTGCTGGCCTACGCCATCGGCAACCAGACCATTTCCCAACGACTGTTCGCGGTGAACGAGGCGCATATCAAGCCGACCTTCCTCACCGCCACTGTCGGCTACGGCGCCATCGTCATCGGGCTGGGCATGATCGGGCTGATGGCGCTGACTCTCGGGATCGAGCCCATGGGCGGCGACATGAACAACCTGATCCCGCAGATGGTTTCCAGCTATCTGCCGCCGCTGTTCATCGCGCTGTTCTTCATCCTGGTGATCGGTTCGCTCTCCTCCACCGCCGACTCCGACCTCTCGGCACTGTCGGCGATCATGATGGCCGACGTCTACGGCAAGAATATCGCTCGCGGCAAGGCAGACCCCAAGCGCATGCTGTTGATCGGTCGCCTGACCATGATCGTCGCCACCGCGGTGGGCATCCTCTTCGCCAGCTTCTCGCTGGATATCCTGGTGATGTTGGTGTTCGTCGGCGCGCTATGGGGGGCCATCGTCTTTCCGGTCATCGCCAGTTGCTTCTGGAACCGGGTGACCAACCAGGCCTTTACCACCTCGGTACTGGTGGCCATGGTGCTGTTCTGCCTGGCGCGCTTTGAGCTGTTGCCTCTGGACGGTGCCAGCGGCCTGTTCTTCGAGCTGCTGGCGAGCATCGGTGGCGGTGTGATTATCGGCCTGATGGTGTTCGGCTTCCTGGGCCGTATCGCCGGGTTCATCGCCGCCGCGCTGGCACTGGTGTCAATGCTGGTCTTCGCCACCGGCTTCCTGCACGAGTACACCGTACTGTTGGCCTCGCTGACCGCCTATGGCGCCAGCACCCTGGTCTGCGTGGTGATGAGCCTGATGAGCCGTCAGCCGGACTTCGACTTCGCCACCATTGGCGAACAGGTGGGCGACTACGACGCACCCCGGCCCGAACCCGTCACGCAAGGCAACCAGACAGCTTCGGCCAACGCGGCCATCCCACGCTGACCTCCCTCAACCTACATGCAGGAGGGCCGATGATCGGCCCCGCAGGAGAATTCGACATGACAATGCTCTATGGCTTCTATGTCCTGATCTGGCCTGCCCTCACCCTGGGAGTGCTGGTGCTGATCTGCCGCGCGGTGCTGCGCGATTGGCGCGCAGCGCGCAAGGAGCAGCGCGAACTGGTGTGATCCGCCCCGAGCGCTGCCGGGACAGCCGTTCATGTCCCGCAGAAGGTGCGGAAGACGCGCTCAGTGGGCTCGGCCGGGCGTGCATACTCTTCGCGGCCGGGCTGATCGTCGAAGGGGCGGGTGACGATTTCCAGCAGCGTCTCGAAGGGGCCGAAGTCGTCCTCGTCCATGGCCGCGGTCAGCGCCTGCTGCACGCGATGGTTGCGCGGGATGAAAGCCGGGTTGGCCATGCGCATCCGCCGAGCCCGCTCGCCTTCCGACAACGGCTCCTGGGTGAGCCGCTCGCGCCAGCTCGCCAACCAGCCTTCCGCCACTTCCGGTCGCTCGAACAGCTCACCAAAGGCAGTGTCCCCCTCCCGTGAATCGGCGGCATGCGCCAGATGGCGAAAAGCCTGGGTGAAATCGGCGCGGCCCTTGTGCATGGCGTCGAGCAAGGATTCGATCAGCGTCCTGTCGCCCGTCTCTTCGCGCTCCAGGCCGAGTTTGGCACGCATTACCGTCAGCCACTCGGCCTCGTAACGGTCGGGGAACCGCTCGAGCAGCTCGGTGGCGACGCCCACCGCCCGCTCCGAATCGGCATCGATCAGCGGCAGCAGGGTCTCGGCCAGCCGCGCCAGGTTCCACTGGGCGATCCACGGCTGGTTGGTGTAGGCGTAGCGCCCCCCCTCGTCGATGGAGCTGAATACCATCTTCGGGTCGTACTGCTCCATGAAGGCGCAGGGGCCGAAGTCGAGGGTCTCACCCGAAATCGAGGTGTTGTCGGTGTTCATCACGCCGTGGATGAAGCCGACGCCCATCCACTTGGCGATCAACGCTGCCTGGCGTGTCTGCACCGCCTCCAGCAATCCCAGGTAGCGCTCGCTTCCCTCCCGTTCGGCGAGTTCAGGATAGTGGCGCTCGATTGCGTGGTCGGCCAGTACGCGCACGCCGTCCATGTCGCCGCGGGCGGCGAAGTACTGAAAAGTGCCGACGCGGATATGGCTGGCCGCCACCCGAGTGAGGATGGCGCCCGGTTCGGGAATGCCGCGCACCACATGTTCGCCGGTGGTTACCGCAGCAAGGGCCCGGGTGGAGGGAATGCCCATGGCGTGCATCGCCTCGCTGACCAGATACTCTCGCAGCACCGGCCCCAGTGGAGAGCGACCGTCCCCGCCGCGGGAGAACGGCGTGCGCCCCGCCCCCTTGAGCTGAATGTCACGCAGCCGCCCTTCACGGTCCGTCACCTCGCCCAGCAGCACTGCACGGCCGTCGCCTAGTCGCGGCACAAAGCCACCGAATTGATGCCCGGCATAGGCCTGGGCCAGCGGCTCGGCACCGCGCGGCACGACATTGCCGGAGAACCCTACCGCCGCTTCCTCGGCATCGAAGGCAGCAAGATCGAAGCCGAGCGCCTGCGCAAGCTCGCGGTTGAAGGCAACCAGGCGCGGCTCTTGCACGGGTACCGGCTCGAAGCGCTCGTAGAAGCGCTCCGGAAGACGGGAATAGCGTGGGGTAAAAGCGGGAAACATGGCGACTCCAGTGACGTTCCTGCCGTCACTGTAGGCGGCCACGGAGGGAAAATCGAGGCTGTTTACCGGCCCTTACCCGGCATGCTCAACCGGTGACGGTGAGCGGTTTCTCGAAATCGCGAATGCTGGAGACGAAATCGCTGAAACGCTCCCCCTGGATCAGCACATGATCGCGCAGCGTGCGCTCGGCCTCGGCCGGGTCGCCGCTCTCGATCGCCGCCACGATCGACCGATGCTCTTGCAGCGAACTGCGCATGCGCTGGCGCACCTGGAGCTGCAGCCGCCGATAGGGCTTGAGTCGCTGCTTGAGCTGGCGCGCCTCCCCCGCCAGGAAGGCGTTGTGGCTCGCCGTGTAGACGCAGTCGTGGAAGGCCTCGTTCTCGTAGTAGTACTCGTCGGTGTCACCGGCCCGAGCGGCGGCCTCGCAGCGTTCCAGCGCCCCGCGCAGTGCCGCGAGTTCCTCTTCGGTGATACGCCGCGCCGCCAGCCGGCCGCACATGCCCTCCAGTTCGGCCATGACTTCGAACATTTCGATCAGCTGGTCGATGCCCACCCTGGCCACGAAGGTGCCCTTCTTCGGCGTGACCGTGACCAGCCCACTGGCCACGAGCTGCTGAATCGCCTCGCGTACCGGCGTACGCGAGACATTGAACTCGCGTCCCAGCGCTTCGGGATCGAGCCGCTCGCCGGGCACGAGCCGCCCGTTGATGATGGCGTTCTCCAGCGAGTCGCGTAGTCGCTGCGCATTTGAGCGCTTGGCATCGGCCATGGCCTACCTCCTCGGTTGCGACGTTCCGTCGGCCTTTCATTCACTGTCATGAATTTGACATCAGTATACGCAACGGCTATTGAAGTATACATCAGCGCCGCTGATAAACATCAGAGTAGTGACACCACACAACAACAACCCGTGGAGACGCCAAATGCAACGTCACATGCTACCCGCCATCGCTGTCCTGGGCCTGGCGCTTGCCGCCAGTAGCACCGCTTCCGCCAACACCGTGCTGCGCGCCTCGCACCAGTTCCCCGGCGGCCAGGGCGACGTCCGCGACGAGATGGTGCAGATGATGGCCCGCCAAGTGGCCGAAGCCGATGTGGGCCTCGAGATCCAGGTACATCCGGGTCAGTCCTTGTTCAAGGCCGACGAACAGTGGGGCGCCCTGGTTCGTGGTCGCCTCGATATCACCTCCCTGCCGCTCGACTACGCCAGCGGCCGCCACCCCGAATTCTCCGCCACGCTGATGCCGGGGCTGGTTCGCAACCATGAGCACGCCCAACGCCTCAATGATTCCGAGTTCATGGAAATGATCAAGGACGTGATCCAGGAGGGCGGCGCTCGTGTACTCGCTGACGCCTGGCTCTCGGGTGGCTTCGCCTCAAGCGAGCAGTGCATTACCTCGCCCGACACCGTACAGGGGCAGAACCTGCGTGCCGCCGGCCCGGCCTTCGAACAGATGCTGGAGGCCGCCGGCGCATCGATCGCCTCGATGCCCTCCTCTGAGGTCTACACCGCCATGCAGACCGGGGTACTGGACGCGGCCAATACCTCATCGATGTCATTCATCTCCTTCCGTCTCTACGAACAGGTCGAATGCCTGACCGAACCCGGCGACTATGCGCTGTGGTTCATGTACGAACCGATCCTGATCTCGGAGCAGACCTGGCAGAAGCTTGACGAGCAGCAGCAGCAGGCCCTGATAGAGGCCGGCCAGGCCGCGGAGGAGTACTTTGCCGCCGAAGCGGCTGCCATCGACCAGGAAATGGTGACGGTCTACGAGGAGAATGGCGTCGAGGTGGTGCGCATGAGCGAGGAGGACTATAACGCCTGGCTCGAGATCGCCCGCGAAACCTCCTATAAGAACTTCGCCGAGAGCGTGCCCAACGGCCAGGCCATCATCGACGCGGCTCTCGCCGTCGAGTGATGTTCCGCCCTTCCCAGCGTGAGCCGGGCCACCCGCAACGGGTGGCCCCCGTTTCGACCCCCGGGAGGACTGCATGGCCATGGCCCACTCTCACCCCCTTGCACAACGCTTCGGCGTCGTCGGCGCCTACATCGGCCTGATGGATCGACTTTCGCGCCTGCTGGCCTACGTGGCGGGACTCCTGTTCATCGCCGGAGTCACCGTTATCTGCCAGATGGTCTTCGTGCGCTACGTGCTCGGCATGAGCACCAGTTGGCAGACCGAATTCACCGTGCTTGCGGTCACCGCCGCCATGCTGCTGGGCAGCCCGTACGTGCTGATGACCGGCGGCCATGTGGCCATCACCATCCTGCCGGATGCTCTTGGCGGCATCGCGCGCCGGCTGATGCAACTGACCGCCGCCCTGTGCGGCCTCGCCTTCTGCGCCGCCCTGGCCTTCGCCGCGTGGGTCTACGTGTGGGAAGCCTGGGAGGGCGGCTGGACCACCGGCACGGTGTGGAACCCGCCGCTGTGGCCCGGCCTGGTGCCGATGGCCGTGGGCGCCACGCAGCTGACCCTGCAGTACGTGGCCGAAATCCTGCGCGGGGAGGGCTGAGCATGGATCCGACCACGCTGGGTATCATCGTCGCCGTCGCCTTGATGGTGCTGATGGCGATCGGCACCCCCATCGCCTTCGCCCTGGGCGGCGTCTCGCTGCTCGCCCTGATCTACGACCGCGGCCTGCCCGAGCTCATCTACTTCGGCGAGACCTTCTTCGACCGCATCGCCGAGTTCGGCTTCGTCGCCATCCCCATGTTCATCCTGATGGGCGCAGCGGTGGCGTCGTCACCTACCGGCCGCGACCTCTACCGCTCGTTGGACCTGTGGATGGGCCGGCTGCCGGGCGGCCTGGCCGTGTCCAACATCGGCGCCTGCACCATCTTCTCCGCCCTCTCCGGCTCGTCGCCGGCCACCTGTGCGGCCATCGGCAAGATGGGCATTCCCGAAATGCGCACCCGTGGCTATCCCGACGGCGTGGCGGCGGGCTGCATCGCCGCCGGCGGCACCCTGGGCATCCTCATCCCGCCCTCGGTGACCATGATCATCTACGGCATTTCCACCGAGACCTCGATCGGGCGGCTGTTCATCGCCGGCGTGGTGCCGGGCTTCATGCTCGCCGGACTGTTCATGGCCTGGACGATGATCGCCTGCCGGCTGGCCGGGGGGTACGCCAACCCGCTGGCGCAGGCTGCCGGCCAGATGAAGGAAACCGTCAAGGCCAACGTCGATACCAACATGCGAGCGCTGGTTCGCGTGCTGCCCTTCCTGGCGGTGGTCGGGGGCATCCTGTTCGCCCTATATGGCGGTGTGGCCACGCCCTCCGAAGCCGCCGGCGTCGGCGCCTTCCTGTGTTTGGCATTGGCCGTGATCATCTACCGCATGTGGCAAGTGGGGCCGATCAAGCTGATCATGCGCGACTCCCTGCGCGAAAGCGTGATGATCATGTTGGTGATCGCCTGCGCCGAGGTGTTCGCCTATGCGCTCTCTTCGCTGTTCATCACCCAGACCGTGGCCGGTGCCATCGCCGAGATGGAAGTCAATCGCTGGGTGCTGATGGGTGTGATCAATGTCTTCCTGCTGGTGGCCGGTTTCTTCCTGCCGCCGGTGGCGGTGATCGTGATGACCGCCCCGATCCTGCTGCCGATCATCCTCGCCGCCGACTTCGACCCCTACTGGTTCGCGGTGATCCTGACGATCAACCTGGAGATCGGTCTGATCACCCCGCCGGTGGGCTTGAACCTGTTCATCATCAAGGGCATCGCACCGGACATCACGCTACGCGACATCCTGATGGGCAGCCTGCCCTACGCCCTGTGCATGGTGCTCGGGATCGTCCTGCTGTGTTTCTTCCCGGGCATCGCCCTGTGGCTACCCAACCTGATCATGGGCTGACGGAGCGCGACATGAACATGACCTTCCTGCAGGAGCTGTTCAACAGCATCACCCAGCGCGACGCCAGGCTCTGGCGACGCCAGGGCGATACGGCCACTCCCGATCACCGCCGGATGCTCGACGCGTGCCGGGCACTGCTCGAGAGCGACGGTGAGGCCTCGAGCATCAGCCTGGCAAGCCGCGCGCTCGCCATGTATCAGCGCCTGGACGAGGAGGAGCGCACACGCTTCTTCGAGCGGCTGGCCAGCGATTTCGCCGCCGACCCGGCGCTTATCGACGAAACCTACGCGATCTATCGCGCGCAGCGCGACAACGCCAGCCTGCAGATGCTGTTCGACGCCTGCGAGCCGCGTCGCCAGGAGCTGTTCCGCCGCCTCAACCTGGCCAGCAACGGCACCCACGCCTTGGTACGCATGCGCGAAGGGCTGCTCGAACGGATGCACGAACGGCCCCGCTCCGACACCCGCGAGCTCGGTGCCATCGACGCCGACTTCGCGCACCTGTTCGGCTCCTGGTTCAACCGCGGCTTCCTGGTGCTCAAGCGCATCGACTGGAATACACCGGCCTCGATCCTGGAGAAGATCATCCGCTACGAGGCGGTCCACGAGATCCGCGACTGGGATGACCTCCGCCGCCGGTTGGATGCCGTGGATCGACGCTGCTTCGCTTTTTTCCATCCGGCGATCGGCGACGAGCCATTGATCTTCGTCGAGGTGGCCCTGCACAGAGGACTGCCTCAGCGCATCCAGCCCATCCTGGCTGGCGAGCATCGCGACATCGACGACCCCGAGTCCGCCGACGCCGCCGCCTTCTTCGGCATCAGCAACTGCCAGACCGGCCTGCGCGGCATCTCCTTCGGCAACTTCCTGATCAAGCAGGTAGTGCAGGAGCTCAAGCAGGAGCTGCCGCAGCTCAAGCACTTCGTCACGCTCTCGCCGGTGCCCGGGTTCGCCCACTGGCTCGCCGAGCGTCGCAACGACGAGACGCTGCCCGATGAACTGCGCCAGGTGCTGCACGAACTCGACGCGCCCGACTGGCACCTCGACCCGGCCCGGAGCGAGCGCCTCAAGACCGTAGTCAAGCCGCTGGTCGCACGCTATCTGGTCGATGAGAAGAACGCCGCCGGCCTGCCGCTCAATCCGGTGGCGCGCTTCCATCTGGGCAACGGCGCCGAACTGCACCGCATCAACTGGCTGGGTGACACCTCGCCCAAGGGCTTGAAGCAGGCCGCCGGGCTCATGGTCAATTACCTCTATGTGCTCGACGACATCGAGCGTAATCACGAGAACTACACCGCCAATGCCACCGTGGTCTGCTCCGGCGAGGTCCGGGACCTCAATCGCCGCGCCAGAAAGATGGCCAAGGGAGAATTCGCCAAATGAATCTGTTCGAAACCTTCGCTGCGCGCATGCGCGATCGCGGCGATGCCGATTTCATCACTACCCGTGAAGGCCACCGCTACTCCTACCGCGACGCCCAGGCGATCAGCGCCCGCCTGGCCGGGGCCCTGAACGAGCTGGGCGTGGCACCCGGCGACCGGATCGCCGTGCAGGTCGACAAGAGCCCCGAGACGATCCTGCTCTATCTCGCCTGCCTGCGCGTGGGCGGCGTCTACCTGCCGCTCAACACCGGCTACACCGCCGACGAGATCCGCTATTTCCTGTCCGACGCCGAGCCGGCGCTGTTCGTCTGCCGCCCCGCCGCCCTCGAAGAGGCACGCGAGGTGGCCGGCGAGAGCGGCTGCCCGGCGGTGGAAACCCTGGGTACCGACGCTGACGGCAGCCTGATGGCGGCAGCCGAGCGGGCCACCCCACGCGAAACCATCGAGCCGCGCGAAGACGACGACCTGGCGGCGATTCTCTACACTTCGGGCACTACCGGGCGTTCCAAGGGCGCCATGCTGACCCACCGCAACCTGGGCTCCAACGCCGCCACGCTGAGGGAGGCCTGGCGTTTCACCGCCGAGGATCGCCTGATCCACGCCCTGCCGATCTTCCATACCCATGGCCTGTTCGTCGGCTGCAACGTCACCCTGATGGCCGGTTCGAGCATGCTGTTCCTGCCCAGGTTCGATGCCGACACGATCTTCGAGGAAATGCCGCGCGGTACGGTGCTCATGGGCGTGCCCACCTTCTACACGCGCCTGGTCCTGGATGAACGCCTCACCCCCGAAGCGACCGCCAACATGCGCCTGTTCGTCTCCGGTTCGGCCCCGCTCACCGCCGAAACCCACCAGGCGTTCCAGGCGAAGACGAGGCACGCCATTCTCGAACGCTACGGCATGACCGAGACCAACATGAACCTCTCCAATCCCTACGACGGCGAGCGCCGGGCCGGCACCGTGGGCATGCCGCTGCCGGGGGTGGAGTACCGTATCACCGATCGCGAAACCCACGAGCCGGTGCCCCCGGGCGAGATCGGCATGCTCGAGATACGTGGCCCCAACGTCTTCATCGGTTACTGGCGCATGCCCGGGAAGACCCGCGAGGAGCTGCTCGAAGACGGCTTCTTCATCACCGGCGACCTGGCCATGGTCGACGAGCAGGGCTACGTGCACATCGTCGGTCGCGACAAGGATCTGGTGATCTCAGGGGGCTACAACGTCTACCCCAAGGAGGTCGAGCAAGTGATCGACGAGTTGGAGGGCGTGGTGGAATCCGCCGTGATCGGCGTGCCGCACCCGGACTTCGGCGAGGGCGTGACCGCCGTAGTGGTGCCGGAACCGGGCGCCGAACTCAGCGAACGCCAAGTGCTTGACCATCTGGAGGGCCACCTGGCGAAGTACAAACAGCCCAAGCGGGTGTGCTTCGCCGATTCCCTGCCGCGCAACACCATGGGCAAGGTGCAGAAGAACGAGTTGCGCAAGCGGTATCAGGACATCTATCGCTGAATGCCATGACCCAGGCGCGTCCGGCCGGAACAACCGGCCGGGCCGCACCGGGCCACCTTATACCACCAGCGGCGTGACAAAGAAGGCGATCAGGAAGGCCGTTACCAGGCGCATCGCGATACCCAGCACGGCGGCGCCCATCGCTTCGCGTTCGGAAAGGTCGGAACTTTCCGCCCATACCACTGGTACTTGGCCGAACACGGCCGACAGCGGCAGACCCGAGGAGGCCAGCACGAACGAGCCCACCACAAGGGAGGGATCAAGCTCGCCAGCGATGCTCTGCAGCTGCCCCATGGCCAGGGTCGGGCTCACCAGCACCGACAGCACGCCGGTTTCGGGATGGATGTTGAACAGCAGCATGACCTTGCCCAGCCCCGCCTCGATCGGCGCCCAGATGCCGACATAGTCGAGCACGCCGATCACGGCGAACACCAGCGCCACCGCGGGAATCAGGATCAACAGCAACAGCTCCACGCCCTCCCGAGCAGCGCTGAACAACGTGGGCATGAAATCGCGCTCGGGGGTGAAGGTGGGCAGATGGCCGATCTCGACCCGCTTGACGTCGCGGTAGAGCACCTTCGACAGGATCAGCGGCACGATCACCAGTGGCAGGAAGACCGCCAGTAGCACCACGGCAAATACGTTGACCCCGGCGAAGGTCAGCGCCATCAGGCCCAGCATGAAAGTGGAGAACGACTGCTGCGACTGCACCATGGTGGCCACGGCAAGCTTCTGCTCGTCTTTAGTGGCGCCCGCTTTCTTGAGAATCGGACCCGAGATTTTCCCTGCCGCGTTGATGTCGCCGAAGATGTTGTAGACGCTGGGAATGATCACCGCCGGATTGACGCCCAGCAGTTTCATGGCGGGCACGAAGATGCGTACCAGCGCATCGGTGAAACCCAGCCGCTCCAGCAGCCGACCGATGATCACGCTGACGATGATCGCCGTGCCGACCACGCCGGTGAGGAAGACGTCGACCACGACGGGTCGAACGGAATCGAGAATGGAATTGAACAGTCCAGAGAGACTGGTAGGAGAGAGCAGCAGTAGTAGCAGGCAGATGCTAAGCAGCGCGATGCCAACCACTTCGATACGCTTCCAGGCCCGCTTGCTCGCAGGCAGGGCGGCCTTCGCTTCAGGGGTTGTGACGGTGGTCTTCATGTCGGTGCCTCTATTGTTATTGATCAGGCGCTTGCGGATAACTTATCGCTGACTTGTCGAGAATCGTGGCATTTCGCCTGGTCAGCTTTCTCAGTTCGGATACTCCGGCTAGGTTTCGCTCAAGGCATGCTTGCCCAGCAGGTGGCTTGCCGACATCTCGCGGGCATAGGCCTGCATGGCCGCGTTGCCGACCCTGTGCACCGGCGTGGAGGTGACCCGGTCGCGAAACAGCACTACCTCCACTCCTTCGAGCAGCTCGTCGAGGGCATGGGCCAGCGGTAGTCCGTTCTCCAGAATCTCCATCACATGGCAATTGCCGACCAGGAAGTTGAGTCCCAGTTCACGGGCCGTCTCGATCAACTCATGGCCGGCATAAACGCGGCTGATAGAAGCCAGCACGGTGTCCACATTGGGATTCTCAGCCACGGCCTGCCGTAGATTCTCCGGCGAGAAACCGGTATGCGGGAAGATATGCAGCACGTTCCCGACCCGGCTGTCGCGCTCGCCGAGGTGGATGAAACCGGAGGTTTCGACGCTGGTTTCGCGAATCTCCTCGATGCCGCGCACAAGTCGCTCCTCGGCCAGCAGGGCGCGGTCCTGATCCAGCGCCATGAAGCCATCCAGGCGATCGAGGATGTCGCCCAGGGTGGCGATGCCCGGCAACGCCCGGCCCACGAACATGATATTGCCATGCACGCCGCCATAGGAAATGCTGCCCTTCAATACCTTATGGCCGTGCAGGAAGGGAATGCCAGGGTGCAGGCCGTGGAAAGCCTCGTGGCACTCCAGTCCCGCCACGTCGTAGAGGTCGAGGTAATTCTTCAGCGTCACCCCACCGCAGCTGGCAGCATCGGCAATCGGATGGTGCGCCACGACGGCATCCACACCGGTAGCCCCCGCCAGTTCGATCACCAGTTCCGTCATGGTCATGCACACGGCGATCTTCTTCACCTCCTTGTTCGGATCACCGTAGATCAATCCCGGGATCTCCAGCACTTCCTTGCCGTAGATGCCTGAGGATTTCATGATCACGAAGGGGTGATCGCCCCGCTTGACCTCGTCCATGGACGAGACGGTCCTGCCGCCTGTGATCACGCTCATCGCAGCGACGATATCGGATACCTTGGCCATCGGCTGTCTCCTTTGTAACCACATAAAAAAACCGCCAGCACAGCAAGAGGCCTGGAGCCTCCTGCTGCGCTGACGGTCTCGGGCACTCGCCTTTTCAGGGCGAGTTCACATCACCAGTCAACGTCTTGCCTTCAGATTTGCGGACCATGCCCGACGCAGCCGGCGTCAGAGGTAGTCGCGCACATCTTTCTTCGTTATCACCACCGTAGCGGAGAGCTCGGTCTCGGTGTCGTAGTCCTTGAAGATGGACAGGACCTCGAAACCGTACTTTTCCACCAGCAGTTGCTTGAATTCGTTCTTGAATCCCTTGATGAGATAATGG
Organism: Billgrantia pellis; assembly: GCF_008297955.1. GTDB lineage: Bacteria > Pseudomonadota > Gammaproteobacteria > Pseudomonadales > Halomonadaceae > Halomonas > Halomonas pellis. Next base: position 562,453 of record NZ_VTPY01000003.1, read on the forward strand.
TCTGCCAGCTCGCTCACGTTACTGTTGAGCTCGCTAAGGTAAGCCAACGAAGGGACCCGCTTGTGCAGGGCGATGACAAGGATCCTATCGCCTTGCACGTCGATCTTCTGCCGCACCACGCCAATACCGAAGATCCGGTGGTTGACCTCGTTGTAGTCCTTGATCAACTCCTGCTTGAACTGGCCCAGGGAATTCGTTCCCAAGGAGTTCGTGCCCAAGGTGCTCATAGGTCGACCCCGTTTCGGCCCGGCCAGCCTGAACAGCTGGTATACCAAAGCATCTCAAAAGCAGCTTAGCCAAGCGGAAAAAATCTGTCAACAAAGAATAATCGATTATTCATGCGATATTGTTCACGAAAAAGTAGGAAAAATGGCGTTGCCTGCTCAGTACGAGAAGCCAAGGCAGACAGGTATACCAGATACCGTTTCCTGCATAAGCTGGCAAACTTTGGTCTATCCGCGATTGTAGTATCGATGGCACATTCGGATGAAGGTACGCGCAGCGGACTTGGCAAACGTCCCGGTTCGCCGCACATTGGATGGCCCAATAAGAGGAGTGTGCCATGACTTCGCCCCATGACCGTCTCGATCCGGATGGACTTGCCACGCGCCGCCAGGTGCTCGGCGACGCCTACGTCGACAATGCCCTGGCCCAGGCCGACGAGTTCGGCTGGCCCCTTCAGGAGCTGGTGACGCGCAACTGCTGGAACGACATCTGGAACCGGCCGGGGCTGGCACGCCCGACCCGCAGCCTGGTCAACGTCGGCATACTGGTCGCGCTCAACCGCCCCCACGAGCTCAAGGTGCACCTGCGCGGCGCGCTCAACAACGGCTGTAGCGAGGAGGAGATCCGCGAGGTACTGCTGCAGTGCGTGGCCTACTGCGGTTTCCCGGCGGCCATGGACGGCATGCGGGTCGCCCGCGAAGCGATCGCCACCTACCGCGAGGAGCAGCAGACCGACGACTGAGCCGCTGCGCCAAGCTCACCGCATGATCGGCATCGCGCCGGTCAGAAGGCGCTCTCTTCGCTTCGTGGGGCTGTCGCTGTCGGTAAGGCAGCAGGCGTCCATCACGGAGCCCGGGAGGTCGAGTCGGCCAGGGAGAAGGCGCCCACCACCTCGGCCAGGCGCTGCGACTGCTCCTCGAGCCGCTCGGCAGCGGCGCTCGACTCTTCGACCAGGGCGGCATTCTCCTGGGTCATACGGTCCAGCTCGGCGACCGCCACATTGACTTGGCCGATGCCGTCGCTCTGCTCGCCGGTGGCTGCCGTGATCTGCTGGAGCACGTCGCTCCCCCGGGAAACGCCGGAGACGATCGCGTTCATGGTCGCGCCGGCCTGACTGACCAGGTCGGAGCCGCTGTGTACCTTCGTTTCCGAAGCATCGATCAGGCCCCCAGGCGCATGCTGCCATCGGCCTCACGCACCCACCAGGGCCGGAAGTGCCCACTATCGTCTGTGAAGCCAGTCCCGCGGCCGGCATAGCGGACATCGGCACCGAAAGCGTCTGGCTCCCAGCCGATATAGGCATCCAGCAGCCCGGGGATGAACCAAGGGCTGACCTTAGTGCTTTCATGCAGCGAAGCGGGATAGCCAAACCGACCGCGCGTTTGATATTCGCGCCACGATCGACAGTCTCAGGCGGACGTGGACGCAAAAAACGGGACACCTTGCCCCGGGCGAGTTAGCCTCTGAACACCGTACGACGCGGATGAGAGGAGCCCTCCATGCCCAAGCGCATCACCTACTACTTCAGCCCGGTATCGCCCTGGACCTACCTGGGCCACGCCCGGCTCGGCGAGATCGCCGCCCGCCACGACGCGACGATCGACTACGTGCCGGTCACGATCAGCGCGGTCTTCCCCAGGACGGGTGGGCTGCCGTTGGTCAAGCGCGCGCCCGAACGCCAGGCTTACCGTTTGGCGGAGCTGCGACGCTGGCCGCGCCTGCTCGACGTACCGCTCAACGTGGAACCGAAGTATTTCCCCGCCGACGATCGCCCGGCGGCACGCCTGGCGCTCACCGCCAAGGCCCGGGGCCATGACATCGCCGAGCTGACGCTGGCCCTACTGCGGGCGTGCTGGGCCGAGGAGCGCAACATTGCCGACCTCGCCACGCTGGGCGAGATCGCCGACGCCTGCGGCCTGGATGGCCAAGCGTTGCTGGAGGAGTCGGAAGCAGAACCGGGCCATCAACGCCTCGACGAAGCCTGCGAGCAGGCCATTGCCGCCGGCTGCTTCGGCGTTCCCTGGTACGACGTCGAAGGGGAACCGTTCTGGGGCCAGGACCGGCTCGATCTGGTGGAAAAAACACTGGCCGGCGAACTGTGAGCCGAGCGGCGAGCCCTAACGCGTCACCGTCAACAGGCCAGCCAGCAGCGCAACGCCACCGACGATGAAGTGGGTCGTCAGCGGTTCGCCGAGCAGAGCGGCGCCGAACAGTACGCCGAATACCGGCGAGAGAAACGAGAAGATGCCCAACTGCGAGGCGAAATAGCGCCGCAACAGCGAGAACCAGAGCAACAACGCGGCAAAGGAGATCACCAGTGTCTGGAAGGCGAGGCTGGCGATGACGCCACCGGTCGCATGGATGCGGCCGAGATTCCCCAGCAGCGTGGCGACGGGCAAGAGCAGCAGGCCGGCGATGACGAGCTGAAAGCACAAGGTCTGGACCGGCGGCGCTTCGGAAAGCGACGAGCGCCGTATCACCAGCGTGGTCGCGGCCCAGGAGAGACCCGCCAGCAGTCCCAGGGCATCGCCCAGCAGAATGGCTCCAGCGTTCTCGACAGCGGTGGTCGGCGCCATTGCCATGGCCATGCCGGCGAAGGCCAGCCCGACACCCGCCCACTGCCGCCGCGTCAACTGCTCGCCTGGCACCCACAGGTGCAATCCCAGCGCGGCGAACACCGGCGCGGTGTAGAGAAACAACGACATGTGCGATGCCAGCGTATGATTCAGCCCCCACGCCACGAACACGAATTCCGCGGTGAACCCCAACCCCACCAGTAGTCCCGGCCCGAGGCGAGCGCGAAAGTCAGTCAGCCGCAAGCCATGCCGGTAAGCCAAGGCCGCCACCAGCAGGGCCGCGATGGCGGAACGCAGGGCGATCTGCGCCAACGGCGGGATATCGGCAGCAACCGCCTTGATCGCGACCTGCTGAAGCCCGAGCGCCAGGCAGAACAGCACCATCAGGCCGCTCGCCTGCAAATCGATGTGGCGGCGCGAGGCCGTGCTCGCTACAGCCTCAGTTCGAATCAATCGCCTGACGCGCTCCATATCGCCTCCTTGACCGTGAATACCGCCAGTCAAGCAGTTGTCAGCGCTGGCTCCAAACGATTACTCTGCCGCCCTAGGCTCAGGAAAACTCACTCTATGAACATCGAGCGCCTGCCCTTGAATGCGCTTCGGGCTTTTGCCGAAGCGGCACGAGAAGGAAGCTTCAAGACTGCCGCCGGCCGCCTGGGCGTTACCCCCGGTGCGGTCAGCCGACAGGTCAAGCAGCTCGAGGATCGACTGGGGATGGCTCTTTTCGACCGGCACGCCAACGGTGTGGGTCTGAATGAGGCCGGGCGCCGCCTGGCCGCCGACATCGACAGTGGCCTGGAGCGCATTGCGGCGGGGGTCACGGCCGCCAGGGAACGGGCACGCAGCGCCGCCACCCTGTCGCTGAGCGCCCCGCCTTCCTTCCTGCAATTGTGGCTGCTACCGCGTCTGGCGGGCTTCGAAGCCTCGGTGCGGGGGCTCAGCATCTCCCTCGACGCCAACCAATCGCTTACCGTGCCCGCCTGGCACGGCGACGGCGCACGCCTGGCGATTCGCTATGGCCGTGGCCCCTGGCCGGGCGTGACGAGTCATCGCCTGTTTGCCGATGAACTGTTTCCCGTCTGTGCCCCATCGTTGCTGCAACGGGGCCAGCCTTTGCGGGAACCCGCCGATCTGGCCGACCACACCCTGCTGGACGTCGGCTGGGAATCGCGACAAGGGATCGACTTTCCCGGCTGGAGCGAATGGCTCGAGGCCGCCGGCGTCGACGACAAAGTCGCCCCGCCACAGCACCGCTATTCGCTGTTCGGCCTGGCCCTGGATCAGGCCATTGCCGGGCGCGGGGTCATGCTCGCCAACCACCCCATCGCGATGGATCGCTTGAAGAGCGGCATCCTCGTACGCCCCTTCGGCGAACGCTACGTTCTCGCCTCGCCCATGGCCTACGACCTGCTAGTGCCCGCCACTGGTGGCGCGCCGACCGCAGTCGGTCGCTTCATCGACTGGCTGCTGGCCGAAGCCGCCGCCTTCGACCGGGAGACGCTCGGCGGCAAGGCGGACTAGGTACCGTTCAGGCCGGACGCTCCAGGCCGAACAGATCGCTGGTGCGGGCATAATCGCTGCCTGCCATGCGCCCGATGGGCTTGAGTGCATCTACCGAGACATGACGGCCATTCCATATCGCGTCGTCGATATGAATCGACACGACCTCAGCCAGCACCAGGCAGCCTGACATGGGCTGATCGCCGAAGCGTACGATCTCGCGCAGCCGGCAACCAAAGGCCACCGGGGCCGCCGCCACCCGCGGCACAGACACCCCGGGCATGGCCCTCTTCTCCAGCCCCGCCAGGGCGAACTCATCCTCTCCCGCCGGCAGGCTGGCGCTGGTGGCGTTCATGGCGTCCACCAATGCCTCGCCGCTGATGTGCACCACGCACTCCGGCACCTGCTCCAGGTTGCGAATGGTGTCCTTGGGTTGGGCTTCGCCGTTGAGCAGCGGCGAGAAGCCCAGCACTGGCGGCGCCACGCTGACCACATTGAAGAAGGAGAACGGCGCCAGGTTGGTGTGGCCGTTTCTATCCCGGGTCGACACCCAGGCAATGGGGCGCGGGCATATCGTCCCGCAGAAAAGACGGTAGATGGCCCCGCTGCTCAGCGGCGCCTCCTCCAGCAGATAGTCGCTCATGGCCAGTCCTTCTTGCCGTTGTCGATGACTTTCCATCCTACACCCGTCGTTGAACCGCTCAATGCGGCAGCGCCAAGCCCGCTGCCTGAGTCGGGGGCAGCAACGCCAGCGAAGCCCTCATTGCACGCACCTCCTCGCCGGGTGGCCGACCGAAGAAGCGCTTGAATTCGCGACTGAACTGCGAAGGGCTCTCGTAACCCACCCTGGCCGCGGCGGCCGCGGCGGTCAGGCCTTCCCGAATCATCAACATTCGTGCCTGATGCAGCCGCGTCGACTTGATGTACTGCAGCGGTGAGGTCCGCGTCACCGCCTTGAAGTGAACATGGAAGACCGCAAGGCTCATGCCGACTTCGCTGGCCAGCCGCCTCACCTCCAGGGGCTCGGCATAATCGGCGTGGATGCGATGCAACGCCTTGGCGACCCTGCCGAACTGGCCCTGCTGCGCCAGCGCTGCACGCACGCTTCCGCCCTGCTCACTCATCAACGCGCGGTAATAGATCTCCCGCACGATTCCCGGCGCCAGCACTTGTGCCTCCATGGGTGAGCCCAGCGTCTCGAGCAATCGGAGCGTGGCATCCGCCATGGGTTTACCAAGTGGAGTGGAGAGCATGCCCCGCGGCGGCGCCGAGTGCGTAGTCGCCTTGTCCAGTTGCAGGACCAGCTCCGCTACCACGGCCATGTCCAGGCGAATGGATATGGCCAGCATCGGCTCCTCGGGGCTGGCCTCGGTTTCCGATACGAAAGGCAGCGGTACCGATAGCACAAGGTAGTGCAGGGCATCGTAGAGATACACCTCGTCGCCCAGATAGCCTCGCTTGCGCCCCTGGCACACGATCACGATGCTCGGCTCGTACAGCACCGGGGTGAGCTTCAGCGGGCGATTGGAGCGCAGGAAACGCACCCCATCCAGCAATGACTCGGTATAGCCCTCATGCGGCGCTAGCCGATACAGCAACTCGATCATTCGCTGTTGAGGGAAAGGGGAAGACAGGGTCGCCACACGGAAATTCCTCGTTTCCTCATCACTTTACTTTTATGCAAGGCTCACGGCAAATTTACATCTATATACAATTCTGAAAATAGGATTAGGCAAGACTTCGATAGGATTGGCTCTGTCAGCCTTTGCGGCGCCTCCGTAGGCTTGTCTCAACGACGCTCTGGCTCTGAGCTCGCGCACGGTGCAATCCGAGCCCGGCGAGAGGGTCGTCACAAGCCCCCCACACGGAGGTCACCCTGATGAGTAAAGTCATTCTTCTCACCGGCGCCAGCAGCGGCATTGGCGAGGCTACCACCCGCCTGCTGGCAAGCCACGGGCACCGGCTGGTCATCGGCGCACGCCGCACCGACAGGCTGGAAGCGCTGGCACGAGCCATTCGCAGCGAGGGCGGCAGCGTGGACTACCGCGCGCTGGACGTCACCCAGCGGGAAGACGTGCAGGCCTTCGCCGATGCCGCGCTGAAGCTCCACAACCGCATCGACGTGATCATCAACAACGCCGGCGTCATGCCGCTCTCTCCGCTGGCCTCGCTCAAGGTCGACGAGTGGGATCGTATGATCGACGTCAACATCCGCGGCGTCCTGCACGGCATCGCCGCCGTGCTGCCCACCATGCAGGCCCAGGGCAGCGGGCAAGTCATCAACATCTCCTCCATCGGCGGTCTCTACGTGGTGCCGACCGGCGCGGTCTACTGCGCGACCAAGTACGCCGTGCGGGCCATTTCCGACGGGCTGCGCCAGGAGAACGACAAGCTTCGCGTCACCTGCGTCTATCCCGGCGTGGTGGAATCGGAGCTGGCCGACACCATCACCGATGCCAGTGCCGCGGAAGCGATGGCGAGCTTTCGCCAGATCGCGCTCAAGCCCGACGCCATTGCCGCGGCCATCGCCCACGTCATCGCCCAGCCCGACGACGTGGACACCAGCGAGATCGTGGTGCGCCCCACCGCAAGCCCGGCATGAGCCCGGCCGCGTCGAGTCATCCACTTCTAGACATCATCCACCTGTTTATCGAAGGGAAACCAAGCAATGAAAATCTCGAAACATGCACTGGTTATTGCACTCGCGCTGACCTCAAGTGCCGCCCTGGCCGAACAGGGCGAAGGCCCCCTGGTTCTGCCGCACCTCGCCTCCTCTAACACAGCCGACCAGAATCGCTTCGATCGGCTGGATCTGGATGGCGATGGCTCGATTTCACGAGAGGAGGCCCAAGCGGGTACGCTTCCGGAAATCTTCCTGTTCATGGATCGTAACCATGACGGAGCGATTTCCCGCCAGGAGTTCCATTACCGTCCGCGGTGATAGCTTCCGCTATGAGGCGCAACTCTGCACAGAACTCGTACGGAAATAACGTACTGAACCTAGGAGGGGGCTTGATGCCCCCTCAGCGCGACGATCATCCCCACAGCGACGAACTTGGCACGCCGGGGGATGGCCCGCTCCGCTTCCCAGCTCTCGAGCAGCGGTCCCACATAACGCCGCGAGCGGATCCAGGCCTCGAAACGTGGCGAACCTCGCGACGCACAGTAGACTGCTGCCAGCATGAACTCCGTGGTAGGCAGCAGGGGCAGAAACAGGCCCCAAAACCCCACCGCAAAACTCAATGCGGCAAATGCCGCCCAGCAGCTACGCGCCATCCTCATCGCCCTTTCCCATTCGATTTTCCCATGCCCCTCAGATAACGTCTCAGCGGGGCGATTCCTCAAACCGCCATGACGTTGAGAACAATTATCACTATTGATAGTATTCAGAGATTCTCATAGGAGTCATCCGTCATGGCGGGACGCAGCAGCTATCGCTTATTTGATATCGCCCTGGCACGGCGTACCCAGGTCAGCACGTCATTGGTCAGGCTCACCTTCACCGGGCCGGAAGTGAGCCGGATGGCCACTTACGCCCCCGATCAACGCATAAAGCTCTTTTTTCCTCCCGCCGGCGGCAGCCTCGAAACGTTATTCGAAATCGCCAAGCGGGAAGAGCACGACTGGTACGGCGCCTATCGCGCCCTGCCCGAGGAGCAGCGGCCGCCGATGCGCACCTACACCATCCGTGCCTTGCGCCCGATGCGGGGCGAGGTCGAGGTGGAGTTCGTACTGCATGGTGACAACGGCCCTGCCTCGCGTTGGGCGCTACGCGCCCGCCCGGGCGACCGCCTGGCCATGACCGCACCTGCCGCCGATGCCGAAGGTCCGGCGCAGGGCTACGAATGGAAGCCACCACGCGACGTACGGCGGGTGCTCATCGTCGCCGACGAGACGGCTCTCCCGGCCGCAGCCGGCATTCTGGAAGGCCTCGCCTCGAGCCCGCTACGCCCCAAGGTCGAGGCGTTAATCGAGGTCCCGCTGAATGCCGATATCCAGTCGCTGGAGCACGCTGCCAAGCTGCACTGGTTGCCGCGCGAGGCGGCGCCGGAATGCCGCCACGGCGAACGCTTGTTACGGGCCATGCAGGATATCGATCTAAGCGACGAGATCCGCACCCTGGGCGGCACCTCCGAAACCGCAGACGCCCCCGACGAATTCGACGACGAGCGCCCCTTCTGGGAGGCGGCGACACTCGATGACACCGCACCCTTCTATGCCTGGATCGCCGCGGAATCCAAAGTGGCGATGGCCATCCGTCGCTACTTGGTCAACGAGTGTGGCCTGCCCAAGCGCTACGTCACCAGCATGGGCTACTGGCGTCAGGGCAAGGTCAGTCGCTGAACGCCTCCACGAGGATCGGAACACGATGAATCGGCGCAGTCCCCATCCATCCCCTTGGCGGGATACGCCAGATCGCCACGGACGCGTCAGCCGTATCCTGCACTGGCTCACGGCAGGTCAGGTGACACTGCTGTTCGCCGTGACGCTGGCCTGGCTGCTGCTGATACTGATCGTCGGCCATGTTCTGCTGGCGCTAGCCCATCGCCTCTGGCGAGAGGATGCTGTCTTCTCGCGACTGACGGGTCCGCTAGAGCACCGCGGACACGCTCCCGCTCATCCAGACGCTCACCGAGCGGGATGACGATCAGACCAGGTACGCAGTTCAGCGCCTGGAGTATTCTTGGTCGGCTCTTCGACCCTATCGCGACTTGGCTCGCACGCTACGTGCCGCCCGAGCGGAATCATCATCGGCTTGCCTGTGATCGGATCCTCTATGATTCGACTCGCGAGGCCGAAGACTTCCCGCACCATCTGTTCGGTCAGTACCTTTTCCGGGGGCCCTATTGCGTAGATCCTCCCCTTCGCCATGGCGACGAGAATATCGGCATAACGCGCCGCAAGGTTGAGCTCGTGCAGGACCATCACAATGGTCGTGCCACGCATCCGATTGAGGTCAACCAGAAGATCGAGCACCTCAATCTGGTGATGGATATCGAGAAACGTCGTAGGCTCATCAAGGAGCAGAACCCCCGTCTGCTGTGCAAGCGCCATGGCGATCCAGACCCGCTGACGCTGCCCGCCTGATAGTTCTTCCACGGCACGCTCGGCCAGTTCCGTCGTGCGTGTGGCCTCCAGCGCCTCGGCTACAGCGGCCTCGTCGGCGCTACTCCAGCGCGCGAACAGGCCTTGATGAGGATGGCGGCCTCGGCTGACGAGATCGAGCACGGTGATTCCTTCGGGCGCGATGGGCGATTGCGGCAGAAGGCCCAATTGTTGCGCAAGACGGCGTGCGGGAAGCCGGTGGATGGAGTGGCCATCGAGCAAAACCTTGCCGCGTTCAGGTACGAGAAGCCGCGAGAGCGTACGCAGAAGGGTCGATTTCCCGCAGGCGTTCGCGCCCACGATAGCGGTATTCCTACCCGACGGGATCGTCAGGTTGATGTCGTCCAGCACGGCACGTTCACCGTAGCCCGCCATGAGGTCGTGTACGAGGAGTGAGGGACTGCTCACAGGGCGCCTCCGCTCTTATTGTCACGAATGATGAGATAAACGAGATAGGGCGCACCGAGCACGCCGGTGACGATCCCCACCGGGTAGCGCGCGGGTAAAAGAAATTGGCCCGCGTAATCGCCCAGAAGAACAAGCAAAGCTCCCACGAGAGCCGAAGGGATGAGAAGCGATCCGTTCCGGCTTGTCAGGCGTGCCGCAATCGGACCGGAAAGAAAGGCCACAAAAGCGACCGGCCCCGAAACCGCCGTGGCGAAAGCGACAAGCCCGACCGCAGCGACGATGACGCTTACACGCGTCGCCGTCAGCCGGACCCCAAGCCCCTCGGCTATGTCATCGCCCATGCGCAGGGCTTCGAGATCGCGGTTGCAGCTTAAGATCAGTCCACCGAAAAACAGAAGGGCAATGAATAACGGTAGCGCCTGATTCAGTTGGACACCGTTCACACTACCGGCCATCCAGCGTAGCGCCTCCTGAAGGCTCCAACTCGGCGCACGCATGAGCAAATAGGCGGTAAAGCTCTGCAACATCGCAGCAAGACCGATCCCGACAAGAATGAGCCGCGCGCCGGTTACGCCTCTCCGCCAGGAGAGGGCATAGATCAGAAGCGCGACGCCTAGCCCCGCGACGACCGCGACGATGGAAACTGCCGGACCGCTCATCGACAACACCACGATAGCGAAAACCGCAGCAGCGCTTGCTCCCGTACTGATGCCGATGATGTCGGGGCTGGCGAGCGGATTGCGCAGCATTGTCTGAAAAGCGACGCCCCCGAGGCCGAAGCAGATTCCCGCGAGGATCGAGACCACTGCCCGCGGCAAGCGCAATTCACGTACGGTGAATCCCACTCCCGGCACATCCGCGCCGCCGAGCGCGCGGAGCACCGTCATCGGCGGCGTGAACGACTGCCCCCGCATCAATGTCAGTGCCACCCCCGCCAGCAAACAGGCCAGGAGAACCGCCCAAACACACCAGCGCCGTCTGGCGCGTTTCCGGCGAATCCGGGCGATTCCGGCAGCAGCGAGGCATCGCTGATCGCTCCGTAACGGCTCGCTCATAACGCCCCCACCTTCCGTCGGCGCACAATCCAGATGAAGACGGGAGCGCCAATAAAGGCGGTGACGATGCCGACATCCAGCTCTGCCGGTCGCGCTACTAGCCGTCCGAACACATCCGCGAACGTCAGCAGCACCGCTCCCCCAAGCGCGGAAAACGGCAGGAGCCAGCGGTAATCGCTCCCTGCCAGCAGGCGGCAGGCATGCGGTACGACAAGCCCAACGAACCCGATGGGACCACACACGGCGGTCGTCGCGCCGCACAGCAATACCGCCGCGACCGCTGCCATGGCTCGCGCCAATGCCACTTTCTCGCCGAGCCCGGTTGCCGTATCGTCCCCAAGCGCAAGCAGGTTGAGCTTGCGGGCCGAGAGCAGCGCAATGACAAGCCCCAAGAACAGAAATGGCAGGACCGGTACGATCTGGTCCCTGGTAGCACCTCCGACCCCGCCGACCGTCCAGGATTGCACGAGTCCAGCGATATCGCCGCGCGGCAATACGACCGCCGTGGTCAAAGAGCTCAGCGCCGCGGTCGTCACCGCGCCCGCAAGCGCGAGTCTGAGCGGTGTTGCTCCGCCTCGGCCAAGGCTGGCGATGGCATAGACCGCGACAGCCGTCAGTCCGGCACCCAGGATCGCGGCCCAGATATAGAGAGTGGCGTCTTCGATCCCGAACCACGCCAGCCCAATGACAACGGCAAGTGCCGCCCCGGCGTTCACTCCCAGCAGCCCGGGATCGGCGAGTGGATTGCGCGTGAGACCCTGCATGACGCCGCCCGACAGGCCGAGAGCCGCGCCCGCGAGAATGGCCAGCAAGGTGCGTGGGAGCCGGCTCGCCACGGCGGCCTCCCCGATAGTCTCGACCTGACCGTATAACGCCGCCACGATCTCCGACCATCCGACATCGCGCGCGCCAAAGGTCATGGAGAGTCCCATGGCCACGACGAGCAGAAGCACCATCGCCACCCCCCAGCCGAACCGCTTGCACGCCCCCGGATGTGAGACGGAAAGAGCGGGGCTATGGGCCCGGTCGCGTTCACTCCGACTTGCGCGCCGCGCTCGAGAGCAGATCGGCATAATCATCAAGCACCCAAGGGATCGACATTGGCGTAGGATTGGCGGCGGTGCCGAGCGGGCTATTGTCCAGCATGACAAGCGAACCCCGCTCAACCGCGGGCAATCGGGAAGTCAGCGGATGGGCGGACAATCGATCGATCAGGGGCTGCCCGCCATAGATGACGAGGATGTCCACATCCATCAGTTCGTCGATGCGTTCGGAACTGATCTCGCCGGCGAATTTGCCTTCGGTCGAGATTTCCTTCACGAAACGGGGCGACGCCAGCCCGAGATCGTGAAAGAACCGTACCCTCGCGTCATTGTCGGTATAGAACGAGATACGACTGAGGTTCGTGGGGTCAAGGTGGGTGACGAACATCGCCGTTTTGCCCGCTAGTTCAGGGTGGCTGGCGGCGGTGCTGGCTATCTGTGCCTCGATCCGAGCGATAAGTGCCTCGCCTTCCTCGGCCATTCCCAGGCCCATGCTGTCGAGCCGGATCATCTCACGCCAGCTAGTCGCCCAAGGAGCTTCGGGATAGGCGACGACGGGGGCGATCTTGCTCAGCGTGTCGTAATCGGAGCGGCTGAGTCCGGAATAGGCCGCAAGAATGACGTCCGGCGCGCTGGCCGCCACTGCCTCGAAGTCGATTCCATCCCCTTCGTCGAACAGAATGGGCGACTCCGCGCCGAGCGCCTCGAGTCGCGCCTCGACCCAAGGGAGCAGGCCATCGCCGTCTTCATCACCGAAATTTGCGGCGGCAAAGCCCACGGGTACGATGCCGAGCGCAAGCGGCACCTCGTGGTTCGCCCAAGCAATGGTGGCCACCCGCTCGGGTTCTTCCGGGATGACGGTGGTACCCAGAGCATGCTCGATCTCAAGGGGATACTGCTGCGCACTCGCCAGGCCAACGCTGGTCGACGCCAGTAGCGCGACGCAGAGTGTCTTGCCGCCATCAAGCCAACGCCATCTCATGCTTTGCTCTCCTGCTGCGTGATCGGTCCCCACCGGATTCAGCCAGACGGGGGTCGTTGCTCAATAAGCGCCGTCGTCGCTTTGATAGTCGCGGGATGCACCCAGGTTAGAAGGAGTAGGTCAGCGTCGTGGTTACGCTGGCCGGCTCGCCGTAAACGCCGTAGCCATTGATGTGGCTGTAATATTTCTCGTCGAACAGGTTCTTGACGTTGACCTGAAGTGACAGCTCCGGCGTGAACTGATAGCGACCAAAAAGATTGGCCAGGGTGTAGCTACCTTGCTCGAACTCGGTGGGAATTCCGGCCGGGGTGGTAAGGTGGCTGGCCAAGATGCTGCTCTGCCAGTTAACGCCACCGCCCACGGTCAGCTCGCGCAGTTGGGGCACGTTGTAGCTGGCGAAGAGGTTGAACAACGAGCGCGGCTGATCGGTATTGAAAGCCCCCTCATTGGCCTTTGCAGTGAAGTGGGAGTAACCGACGGTCATGTTGAGCTCATCGGTGACCGCGCCGCTCAGCTCGATCTCGAAGCCTTCGCTGACCACGCCATTGGCGGCAGAGTAGAATGTCTCGGTTTGCCCAGGGATGAGCGGATCCGCCTGAGCGACGTTGTCCTGCTCAATCCGGAACACGGAGAAGGAGCCATTCAGCAATCCATCGAACCATGCCGCCTTGATACCCGTCTCGTAGTTCCTGCCCACGACGGGGTCCAGGTAGCGACCACTGCTATCGCGGTAGTTCTGTGGCTCGAAGATTTCGGTGTAGCTGGCAAACGCCGAGTAAGTGTCGTTGAAGTCGTAGACCAGGCCTCCGTAAGGCGTGACTTCGCTCTTGCTCTGGCGATCCAGGCTGCGGAACAGCGTCATCCCATCCCACTCGGTGTAGCGTGCGCCAACAATCAGCGTTAGCGGATCAGCCAGCGAGAACCGCGACGCTGTATAGACGGCTTTTTGGCGCGTGCTGGACGCTTCGGATGGGGAAAATTCCAGCCAACCTTCATTGGGCGCCGAGCCGTCCCAGTTGTTGAAATCATCGACGCTGAAGCCATTAATGAAAGTATTCTCGTAGTTGTTCTCCTGGTCGCTGTAGCTACTCCCCACGACCAGTTCGTGCTCGCGCCCGAACAGCGCGTATGGGCCAGAGGCGAGCACATCGATGGCATCGACCGTGCGCTCGCCGCGGTTCCAGCCGGTATAGAAGAAGACGCCGCTTCCTGTGACCGGGTCCGGCAGCCCCCCTTCTACATAGGGGTAGGCGAGCTTGCCATCCATATTGGTCTCTTCGTGGGTCGCTGCCACGTGCAGTCGCCAATCGTTATCGAAGCGATGCTCCAGGTTGGCGAAGACCTTCTCGGACTCGAAGTCGTAGTAGGACCAGTCTGGCGCCACGCTAAAGGAGCGTGAGTAGTTCGTCGGCGTGCCATCGCTGAACCACAGCGGTAAGCCGCCCCACGTCGGCGAAGAGGTGTGGCTATCTTGGTAGTCGAAGCCTATCGACAGTGTTGTGGACTCCGTCACGTCGGCGTCGATGATGCCGTACCCGAACGTGCGGCGCTTGTCCTGGCGATCGAGGTGGGCGCCGCCCTCCTCGTAACCGCCGATGAAGCGGGCTCGCACATCGCCCGAGGACGTGAGGGGTGTGGTCAAGTCGACGGTGCTGCCGCGCTTTTCCCAACTGCCTAGGGTGCCAGAAACGGAACCGGTGAATTCGCGGCTGTCGGCGTGTTTGCGTACGAAGTTGACCGAAGCCCCCGGGTTTCCCGAGCCGCTTACCAGCCCATTGGCACCACGAATGACTTCAACGCGATCGTAAATGGCCGTATTGAGTCGGCCCTCACCGAAGTACCAGCGGCCATCGGTATTGAGCGTGGGGATGCCGTCGTACTGGTAGCTGTTGATGCGGAAGCCACGTGATGAGAAGGCAATGCGGTCGCTGTCCAGATGGCGCGCCGAAATGCCGGTGGCATTGCTCAGCACCGCTTCAATGGAGTCCAGGTTCTGATCTTGTATGCGTTGCTCCGTGACAATGCTAATTGCCTGCGGCAGTTCTTTCTGGCTAAGCGTCAAGCCAGTGCCGGCACTGGTACTGCGGCGGGTATAGCCCACGTTCTCGTAAAGATTCTCGCCGGTGACGGTCACTGTCTCCAGCGATGTCGCGTCGTAGGAAGACTGTGCCAGTGCGCCGCTCGAGGTGAGTAGCGTTACCGGGATGAGCGCGGTGAGCGAGATTTGGCTGATGTACCAGGCTTTTGTCGTATGACTGGCCTCCCGCGGCAGAATCATGCTCCGGCCATGACACAGTGACAGTTTCATTGGGATCCCCTGGGCCGCGCCTCTTGGGCGCTTGTTCTGATAGGCAACACGTAAGAAAGAGTAATCATCTGCAAATGCAATCCTGATGTCAATAATTTCGATAATCATTCTCAACCAAGACACCTCGATTGCCCAGGTCGCCCGATCAGCAACTCCGTTACACCCAAGTCACTGCCCGGCACTTGGCCGGGCTATGGAATGGTGATAAAGATACCTTAGGCCTGAACGTTCAACCCCGGCGTTCGGTGACTTCCAGCACATGGCTCACAGCCTGCGCTCTGCCATCCCACACATAGCGGAGATGCGGGCCCTGAATGGGAATACTCAGCGCCGGCGGGCGCAGCACCGCCGCACATTCATGCCCTAGCTGCCTGACGCTGTGGTAGAGAATGCCCCAGGCTCCCTCCGCCCTGAGACGCGAAGCGAACTTCTGCCCGCGGGGATAGGTGGCCGGGTCCGGGTCGTGCAGCTCGGGGTAACCCACGCGCACGTCATGCAGCGGCTGGGTAATGGTGTTGATATAGGTCCGCATGGTGACTTCGACGCTGGCCTCGCGGGTCGCCGCCAGGAACCCGGCCATGTGAAAGCGGGTTTCTGCGATGGCCGCATCCAGCGTGTTGGCGCAGTAGTAGACCCCGTAGCTGCCGTCGGTGAAACGCGATGACCGGCCGATATGGGTAAACGCCGCCATGATGGGAGAGGAGCCGGGCCCCGCGACACGATCATGCGGTGGCACACGGTTCAACTGACCGGCCTCTTCGAGCAACCTGTCGTTGGTCATCGCCTCGATGGCGAAGGCCAGCTCCAAATCCTCGGCATCCAGTGTGTCCTCGAACACGGCGATGGGCGGGTAGGCGCTATTGACGATACGAAAGGCGTTGCGCCACTCGGGCAGGCAGGTCGCCGGCACGCTCACCCCCGCACGCCATCCAAATAGCGCCGGGTATCCGCCAGGTCCACGACGCGCCCATGCAGCATGTAGTCGAGGGCCGACTGCCCGTTGAACGGCGGCGCGGCATTCGCCTTGTGCACCCATTCGTAGGCCTTGTCGGGGCTACTGCTGAACAGGATGCGCAGCGCCTTGTGGATGCCCATGAGATAGGAGATGCGCTCCAGGGTGTCGTGAGGCAGGCGCACCGGCGGCAGCTTCTTGTACTTGTGGTAGGTGGTGTTGCCGATGCCGCCCAGCAGGACGCGCTGCTGGGCCGGGGTGCAGCCCCACAGCGCCATGACGTTGAAGAAGAACTTCAGCGCCACGCGACCGGCCTCGGGGCTGGCCGTATCGGGACGTTCGAGAAGCGGTTCGGCGTTCATGGCATGGCACCTAAAATGAGTATTCGCATACGAATTATAGGCCAGCCTATATCCACATGCGAACTCCACCTTGTCGACGCGTTTATCCGCTTCCCGATTTACGGCACCATGAGGCTTGCCTCATCCCGAGCAAGGACCCGCCATGCCGTTCGCCGCCCCCCAGGAGAATGCCCTCACCCCCGGCTTCATGGTCGTTCACGGCAACCGCCTGGAGGACCTGCGCGGCGTGGCGGTGGAGTGGATGAAGCGCCACCCGCTCGCGCCGCTCGAGAACGAGACGATCCTGGTGCAGAGCAACGGCATTGGCCAGTGGATGAAGCTGGCGCTGGCCGCCGACGAGGCCGACGGCGGCAGCGGTATCGCCGCCGCGCTGGACGTGACCCTGCCGGCGCGCTTCCTGTGGCAGGCCTACCGTGCCGTGCTCAACCACGTGGAGAACGACCCCAACGCCGTACCGGCCACCTCGCCCTTCGACAAGTCGCGCCTGCTGTGGCGGCTGTTGCGCCTGCTGCCGGAGCTGATGCCGCGCGACGAATTCGCCCCGCTGCGCCGCTTCCTCGAAGGCGACAGCGACCTGCGCAAGCACCACCAGCTCGCCGAACGCTTGGCCGACCTGTTCGACCAGTACCAGGTCTACCGCGCCGACTGGCTCGAGGCCTGGGCCCGCGGCGAGGACGTGCAGATCTCCGCCCGTGGCGAAGCCCGCCCCATCGATGACTCCCAGCGCTGGCAGCCCGCCCTGTGGCGGGCGCTGATCGAGGATGTGGGCGACGACGGCGTGGCCTCCAGCCGCGCCATGGTGCATCGGCGCTTTCTCGCCTCGGCGCGCGAGCTTCACGGCAGCGAATGCCCCCCCGGTCTGCCACGGCGGGTCATGGTGTTCGGCATCTCGTCGTTGCCGCAGCAGGCGCTGGAAGCGCTGGCCGCTATCGCCCGCTGCTGTCAGGTGGTGCTGTGCGTGCACAATCCCTGCCAGCATTACTGGGCCGACATCATCGAGCACAAGGACCTGCTCCGCGCCCAGCGCTACCGCCAGCGGCGCAAGGAAGGCATGCCCACCCGGCTCGACGTGCTCGGTGACGGCGAGGGCGAGGAGAGCCTTCACCTGCACGCACAGCCGCTGCTGGCCGCCTGGGGCAAGCAGGGCCGCGACTATCTGCGCCTGCTCGACGAACACGACGACGCCCAGCAATACGAGCGTCTGTTCGCCGCCGACTCGCTACGCATCGATCTGTTCGAGCCCTTCGTGCGCGAGGGCGATGGCTGTCTATTGCAGCAGCTGCAGGACGACATCCGCGAGCTGCGCCCGCTGCACGAGACCCGCCAGAACTGGCCGGCACTGAACCCGGGCCGCGACGACTCCATCGTCTTCCACGCCGCCCATAGCCCCCAGCGCGAAGTGGAAATTCTTCATGACCAGTTGCTCGCCGCCTTCAGTGCCGACCCCAACCTCAGGCCCCGCGACGTGATCGTGATGGTGCCGGAGATCGACCGCTACGCACCGCACATCCAGGCCGTCTTTGGCCAACTCGAGCGAGACGACCCACGCTACATTCCCTTCACGCTCTCCGACCAGGGCAGCCGCCACCGCCTGCCATTGCTGATCGCGCTGGAGAAACTGCTGCGCCTGCCGGAGCTGCGCCTCTCGGTGAGCGACCTGCTCGACCTGCTCGACGTACCCGCCCTGCGCGCACGCTTCGGTATCCAGGAAGGCGATGTACCGACCCTGCGCCGTTGGATCGAAGGCGCCGGCATCCGCTGGGGGCTCGACGCCACCCAGCGCGGCAGCCTCGACCTGCCCGTCGGCATGGAGCAGAACACCTGGGCCTTCGGCCTGCGCCGGCTGCTGCTGGGCTACGCCGTGGGCGAGGCCGCCAGCGGCCCGTGGCAAGGCATCGAGCCCTTCGACGACATCGGCGGGCTGGAGGCGGCACTGGCCGGGCCATTGGCCGCATTGCTGGAAACCCTGGAAACGCAGTGGCGCAGCCTGCGCGAGCCCACCGACGTGAGCGGCTGGGTGCAGCGCCTGCGTACCTTACTTGAAGCGAGCTTTCTCGCCGACGCCCCCGAGGACAGCCTGTTACTGGCCCAACTCGAACAATCGCTGCAGGCCTGGCAGGAGAGCGCCGAGGAGGCCGGGCTGACCCGCGAGCTTCCGCTTTCCGTGGTGCGCGAGCACTGGCTGGCCCAGATCGACGAACCGAGCCTGTCGCAGCGCTTCCTGGCCGGTGCGGTGAACTTCGCCACGCTGATGCCGATGCGTGCCATCCCCTTCAAGCGGGTGTGCCTGCTGGGCATGAACGACGGCGACTACCCGCGCAGCCAGCCGCCGATGGATTTCGACCTGATGAACGGCGACTACCGCCCCGGCGACCGCTCGCGCCGCGAGGACGACCGCTACCTGTTCCTCGAAGCGCTGCTCTCCGCCCGCGAGCAGCTCTATGTAAGCTGGGTGGGCCGCAGCATCGTCGACAACACCGAAAAGCCCCCTTCGGTGTTGGTCGGTCAGCTGCGCGATCATCTCCAGGCCGGCTGGCGCACAAGTGACGACAGCGCACTGCTTGAAGCCCTCACTACCGAGCACCCACTGCAGCCGTTCAGCCGCACTTACTTCCCTACCGAGGCGCAGCAGGCCGAGCGAGACGTGGCCGCCCGGCGGCTGTTCACCTACGCCCACGAGTGGCGCGAGGTGCATGGAGAAGCGATGGCGGAAGCTGCGCTCCCCGACCTGGCGCCATACGCGCAGGACACACCGCTGACCATTACGCAGCTTGGAAATTTTTTAAGAGACCCGGCCCGCGCCTTCTTCACCACCCGCCTCAAAGTGTTTCTGGAACGCGAGGACATCGTCAGCCTCGACCACGAGCCCTTCGCCCTGGATGGCCTCGGCAACTGGCAGTTGCAAGACCTGCTGATTCGCGAGCAGCGCCGCGCCATGGACGAAGGCCAAGACCGCATGCCCGCCATGCTCGACGCCCTCGACCGCCTGCAGGGCCAAGGCGTGCTGGCCATGGGCGCCTTCGGCGAACGCATGCGCGAACAGCTCACCGAACCGATGGAGGCGCTGTTCGAAGCCTACGAGGAAGCCCTGGAAACGTGGCCCCACGCCGTCGAAGAGCCCGAGCCGGTACAGCTCAGCGTGCCTGGCGCCCCGCCTATTGAGGATTGGCTCGACGAACTGCGCGTGAGCGAATCGGGCGAGCGCTGCCGCCTGGTGCTCACCAGCAGCAGCCTGGTCAAGAAAGGCAAGTACCGCTGGTCGCACCTCCTGCGCCACTGGGTCGCGCACCTGGCCGGGCACCTGAACGACAAGCCCATGACCACCCTGCTGCTTTCCAAGGCCGGCCACGTCACCCTTCCGCCCCTCGACCCGGAAGTCGCCCGTGGGCACTTGCGCGAGATCGTCCGCACCTGGCAGGCCGGCATGCAGCTGCCGCTACCGCTGGCCTGCGACACCGCCTTCGTGTGGCTAAGCAAGTTGGGAACGCCTGACACGGAGCGCGACAGCGATGCCTGGCGCACCGCCGCCAGCACCTACAACGGCGACGACTTCAACGCCGGCGAAGCGGGCCGCAACGCCTACCTCGCCCACCGCTGGCCCAGCTTCACCGCACTCTATGAAGCGCGCCAGGACAAGCTCGGCTTCGCCGAACTCACCGAGCGGCTGCTCGCCCCGGTGCATCTGGCCGTGAAAGGAAATGGAAAATAAGCGATCTCACCCATCCTGCGTCAATCAACCTAAGCCGCTCACCGACTTTCATCCGGTGACTAGATCAGTGAGCAATGTCGGAGTGAGCCATTGCGGCAACATGGTGGGTTTCTCAGCCCCTGGCGCATACCACAGGTAAAGAGGCACGCCGGTTCTGTCATGGCGATTGAGAAAAGCCGTAATAGCGGGATCCCCATTGGTCCAGTCTCCCACCATAGTGGTCACGCCAGCCTGTTGAAAAGCAGCACGTGTCGTCTGGCGATCAATGGCACTTTTTTCATTCACCTGGCAGGTCACGCACCAGTCCGCCGTGAAATACACGAATAACGGTGTGTTCTGCTCGCGTAGCTCATCGAGACGAGTTTCATCGAAACTTAATGACTGACGAGATTCATCGGCAGCGCCCAGAAGCGGTGAATCAGAGCTCTGTGGAAACGCCGCTGGAATGAACCATCCAGCGCTCAGCGCCACCACGGCTGTACACACTGACGGTCCCCAAGACCCGCGTTTTCCGCTACGTTGGCGCAGGCCTGTCAACCAGAGCCCTGCCGCCAGTAGCATGACGACGGCCAGGGTGGCGACCACCCCATCACTGGATAGCTGCTGTCCCAGCACCCAGAGCAGCGCCAACGCGGTTACGAACATTGGAATGGCCAAGGCGTGCCTGACGCTCTGCATCCATGGCCCAGGACGCGGTAGCTTGCGACTCAGTGCGGGAAAATAGCCGAGGACCAAAAAAGGTAGCGCAATGCCCAATCCCAGCCCCGCGAAAATCGTCAGCGCTGCCAGCGGTGGCAGCCATATGGCGGCACCCAGTGCCGTTGCCATGAACGGCCCCGAACAGGGAGTTGCCACGAAGGCTGCCAGTACTCCGGTCCAGAAAGCTCCCGTGGCACCGCCCTTCTCGGCCAACTGAGCCCCGCCATTGAACCCGCCAAGTTCGAACAAACCCGCCAGATTGAAAGCAATTGCCGTCATCAGAAGCGTCAAGCCGACAATGACACGAGGCTCCTGGAGCTGGAAGGCCCAGCCAACCTGAGCCCCAGCGGCACGCAAGGCAAGTATCCCCGCCCCGAGCAAAATGCATACCCCGACGACGCCTGCCGTATAGGCAAGGGCTTCCCGCCTCGCTTCACGAGGGCCGCCGGACAATCTTGCCAGGCTCAGTACCTTGAGGCTCAGAATCGGAAATACGCACGGCATGACATTGAGCAGTATCCCGCCGGCAATGGCTCCGAACAGCGCCGTCAGCATTACGCCAACGGTGCCACTCGTACGCTTTTCTTCAGCGCTGTCATTGGTGGCGTGCCCATTAGCAACCGGCGCAGGTAGAGAACCCGCATCCGCCTGGAAGGCCAATCCCGTGCCCCCAGCCAGTGTCACTACCGCCTCGAGAGGCTGTGGCAACGTCTCTCCCGCCGCCGTCTCGACGATAAGCTCATCCCCCTGGCGGCTGAAATTCTGCCGGGCGGCCGGATCGACGGCTTCATCATTAGCGACAAACAGGTGCGGTTGCTCCAGCTTGACGCTGGCTGGCAAGGGAATGGCGATGCGAATGCGGTCGCCCGTATGCTCGTAGGTGGCTCGTGCGCCCAAAGGTCGCGGCAGGGCCTGGCGCCAATGATCAAAGTCCGATTGATGACGGGGCGATGCCGCACCATCACCGACGGACAGTTGCGTCGATAGCGTCGCCCTTTCGGGAATGCAGGCATCTTCTCGACAGGCCAGATATTGCAGGTCGACCCGGATAGGAATCGTCGTCCCCTCGCCCAGGTGGTCCGGTACATTCAGCGGCACCAGAATGGCGTACGGGTGTTCGTAGACATGGTTCATCAAGTCATCGATGAGCAGCGTCTCGGGGACCGGATATGCCGGCTCTCCTACCGTCACTCCATCGGGCAGTTGCCAGTCAAACTGTGGTGCAAGCCCCACGCTCCCGGGCTGTTTCCAGTAGCCGTGCCAACCATCCTGAGGTTGCATGACGACGGCAAGCGTTGTCTGCTCTCCCGCTGCCGGACGAGCACTCTCTGCCGTAAGCGATGTCCGAATCATCACATCGCTTTGGCCCTCGGCGGAGCCTTGTGCCACGGCTGCGCCTGGTGGTATCAAGCTCAGTACGCTTACGACAGAGATCAACGCCAGCAGACGAACCGAGACGAGACCGCGCATCATAATGGTTGGCATAGACAACAGGCCCATCAGGGATGGGCTTCTCCGTTGGATGGGGGTCAGCATCGGAAATCGTCTGGTATCACTTGGCAACGATGCTCTGTACTGCTTCAGCCAACGCCGTATCCTGGGGACCCAGGCGCTTGGCCACATGGCCACGACTGTCAATCAACACGACGGTGGGAATCTCTTGGACGCCGAAGGCACGATAGACGTTACCACTGGCATCAAGGGCAAGGGGAATACTGACTTCGTTGGCGTCGCGGTAATCTTCAAGATCCTCTTGTGATGCCCAGAGCCCGGATGAAACCCCGATCCAGTCGATGTCACCTTGCCTGGCCAGGCCATCCACGGTTTCACGAACGCGGCGACACGCTTGAGACGTTTCCGGCTGGCTTTCCTCCAGATACCACTCGCACCAAGGGGCAAAGAATACGATGCCACGAGGTTTGTCAGTGCCATCATCAAACAACTCAACAACATCGCCAGAGAGAGTGTTTAGCGTGAGTCCGTCGACGCTATCGCCAACGTTCAGCGCTTGCACCTTCGCGGTATCGGCACCTTGCGTGGCACTATCACCCTCATCGTTGCTCCGCACGACTCGCTGGAGCGCGTCTTCGAACTGCTGGTCATCTCGATGCCCGATATAGGAGATATGTCCACTACGGTCGATGAGGACATGCTGCGGCGTGACTCGTAGATGGAGTGCTTCGGCGAGGGTGCCATCATCTACCGTGATCGGCATGCCAAGGCCCATCTCTTCGCGATACTTACGCGCGGCATCGACGGTATCGCTGAAACCGGTGTTGACCGCGATGACCTGTATCTCATCGCCATACGTTTCGTAAAGTTCCTGGAAACCAGGCATCTGCTGACGGCAAGGTACGCACCAGGTTGCCCAGAATTTCAAATACACGGGCTTTTCGCCGTACAGTTCGGATAGTGCAATCTGTTCACCATCCAGGGTGGTGACCGTGACTTCGGGTCCTGGCTTGCCGATCAGGGACTCTCCTGCCCTCCTGGCGCGCCGCTCGCCGTCAGCCGCCTGGTCATAGGCCTCGACGGCCTGTTCCTCACTCTGCGTGTCGCTGGTGGCGCTTGACACGGAGGTGGTGCAAAGGCCACTGACCAACAGCGCCAGCAGCAATCCATAGCGGATCGTAGGTGTTCGAGTTGGCATCCTGAGGTTCCTTGTCGGCCTGAACAGCGGCTGAATACCGCTTCAGCAGCAGTGGAGAGTTATTCGACAGGAGAGTAGTCTGGGCGTCGCACAGTACAGAAAAAAGTACCAAGAACTGACAATATCGATATACCATGGCTCGAACCATGAACTCTCTCCGCATCGCCGTTGATCGGCTCCACCGACGTTCGCTGGCCGAGCAGATACGCGACAGCATTGCCACCGCGATCCGCGAGGGGCATCTCTATGAGGGGGCACGTCTCCCTTCCTGGCACGATCTAGCCACCCAGTTGGGCGTTGCCAGGGGCACGGTAAAAACCGCCTATGAACGGCTGTCCGACGACCAACTGGTAGTCGCTCGTGGTGCCGCGGGAACCTTCGTCGCGAGCCCATTGCCCACCGTCCAGACCCACCCTGACGAGGTTCCCACTCGGCTGCCACTGCCAGAGCTCTACCGTGATTTCGACAGCTCGCCGAAACCCTTTCAGGTCGGTGTTCCGGCGTCGGACATGTTTCCTTACAAGGTATGGTCCCGCACCATCACTCGCTATTCACGACTGGCCGCCATGGAAGCCACTCGCTACCACGATCCTCGGGGAGAAAGGGAGCTACGAAAGGAAATCGCCGCCTATCTATCGGTCGCTCGCGGTCTACCGTGTTCCGCCGACCAGGTCATCATCACTAACGGCTATGCCGGCGCACTTGGCCTTGCCCTGCACGCGCTTGAGCTTGGTAACCGACAGGTCTGGGTAGAGGATCCCGGCTACCCACTGGCTAGTCGAGCGGTATCACTGGCCGGCTACATTCCGGTCCCTATCTCGGTCGACACAGAGGGACTGGATGTCGCTGAGGGGTTAAGGCGTGCTCCAGATGCGTCTCTCGCCATTGTTACGGCCAGCCAACAGGCACCACTGGGCGTATCGCTCTCGCTGGCCAGGCGGCGCGCCCTGCTCCAATGGGCGGCTGCGGCAGACGCCTGGGTCATCGAAGACGATTACCTCAGCGAGCTAAAGCTCGGTGGCAAGGCCACTCCAGCGCTGGCATCGCTGGACGGCGATGGACGCGTCATCCATATCGGAACCTTCAGCAAGACCATCAGCCCCACGCTGCGGCTCGGTTTCATGGTCGTGCCGTCGGCGCTGGTGAACCTTTTCGGAGACGTTGCCGCTGCACTATCGCCAGCTTCATCGTTAGCGACTCAGCTGACCGTTGCGGCTTTCATGCGTGATGGCTACTACTTACGCCATATACGGCGCATGAAGAGGCTATATGCTCAGCGCCGCGATGCCTTGCTGCAACAACTGGGGCAAGCGTTGGCATCCAACACCATGGCAGGATTATCCCTACTGCTGACACTGCCCGACGAAGCCGATGATGTAAAAATCGCAGAAGCTGCTGAGGCGCTGGGGCTCGCTCCTGCGCCACTGTCTATCTGGTATGCCGATGACAATGGTAAGGCGAAAAGTGGGCTACTACTTGGCGTGACGAACCTATCGGATGCTGTCCTCGAGAGCAGTTGCCGACACCTCGAAGCCCTCATCCAGCGCCACGCATAATACGCGGAGCGTTCGAGAGAAGCTTTGGCCACAGCGTGCCATGACGCTATGGCCAGAACTCGGTCTCAAAGCACCTCTGTCAACGGCTGGTTGTGAAATGTGGTCTAAGCCAATGGGTAGCTACCAAGTAGAGTAAAACCGCCACCTAGTGCACCATGTGGGCTTGCCCGAGTTTCTTGAGGATGCCCATGTCGCTTCCTGCTGCCCTTCCTCTTTTTGGCTTGGTGGTGGCCCAGAGTAACCGCACGGAGGGTCTGGGTGGCCTGGTAGCTAAATATGCAAACCCCTTACGCTGTCAAGGGAGATAGCTAATGAGCGACGCGATACAGCTCAACCCCCTCCAGTTTCCCTTGCACGGCAGTCGCCTCATCGAAGCCAGCGCCGGCACGGGCAAGACCTTCACCATCGCCCTGCTCTATGTGCGCCTTGTACTCGGCGCCCGCTCGGCCGATGACGACGCCGCCTTCGAACGCCCCCTCACGCCGCCCGAGATCCTCGTCGTCACCTTCACCAACGCCGCCACCCAGGAGCTGCGCGAGCGGATTCGCGCGCGACTGGTGGAAGCCGCTGGTGTGTTTTTGCAAACGACCGAAACTACATCCGACATTGCCCAAGCTTCGGGAGCAGAACATAGCGGAGGTCATTCGACATGGATGCCGAATGTAGCGCCCAGGGATGGGTTCACAGCGCCTCCGCGGAGTTCTGCTGACGAAGCAACCAACGCGGCTGATCAAGGGGCGCCGGGCCCTGTCGCCGGATCAGCCCCGACCGCCGACAGCCAAGCCGATCCGCTGTTGATCGCACTCCGTAACCAATACGATCCCGCCACCTGGCCCGCCTGCGCCCGGCGCCTGCAGCTCGCCGCCGAATGGATGGACGAAGCCGCCGTCTCCACCATCCACAGCTGGTGCTACCGCATGCTGCGCGAGCACGCCTTCGACAGCGGCAGCCTGTTCTCGCTCGACCTGGAAAACGACCAGACCGAGCTGGAACTCGAGGTGGTGCGCGACTACTGGCGCAGTTTCTACTACCCGCTGAACCTGGACGAACTGGCCACCGTAGTGCGCCACTGGAGCACGCCCGAGCAATTGCACGCTGCCGTGCGCGGCTTGATGCCCGAATGTGATGCGCTGAACCAGAACGCCCCGCCCCCGGCCGAGACGGTCGCCAACGCCCAGCACGAAACCGCCGAGCGCCTGGCCCAGCTCAAGGCCCCCTGGCCCAAGTGGGTGGACGAGTGCGAGGCGCTGTTCGAGGAAGCCGCCCAGCAAAAGGCCTTCAAGGGTCAGAGCTTCAACGCCAAGAGCCGCGCCAACTGGCTCGGCGCCCTGCGCGACTGGTGCCAGGGGGACGCCACCTGGCCCGGCCTGACCGGTGCCGCCTGGAAGCGCCTCACGCCCCAGGGCATGGCCGACATCTGGCTCAAGGGTGAGCCGCCGGACCACCCGGCGCTGGCCGCATTGGAAGCACTGCAGGACGAACTCCACGCCCTGCCCGACCCCTACGCCGACCTGCTCACCCACGCCGTGCACTGGTGCCGCGCGCGGCTCGACCGCGAGCAGGAACGCCGCGCCGAGATGGGCCCCAACGAGCTGCTCACCCATCTCGACCGGGCGCTGGCCGGCCCCAACTGCGAGGCGCTGGGGGCGCAGATCCGCCGCCAGTTCCCGGTCGCCCTGGTCGACGAATTCCAGGATACCGACCCGGTGCAGTACCGCATCTTCGACTGCGTGTACCGCATCCGCGAGAACCGCCGCGAGTGCGGCGTGTTTTTGATCGGCGACCCCAAGCAGGCGATCTACGCCTTCCGCGGCGCCGACATCTACACCTACCTGCGCGCCCGCCGCGACACCCAAGGCCGCCACGTCACCCTGGGCACCAACTTCCGCTCCAGCAGTGAAATGGTCGAGTCGGTCAACCGCTGCTTCGAGTTCGCCGAGGCACACCCGCCCGGCGCCTTCCTGTTCAAGGATGCCGACGGCAGCAATCCCGTGCCATTCCTGGCAGTGGGCGCAAAAGGACGCAAGGACTCACTCACCCGCCACGGCCAACCGCTGCCGGCCATGACCCTGTGGCAGCTGGAAAGCGACGAACCGCTCTCCAAGACCGCCTACCACGGCGAGATGGCAGAGCGCTGCGCCTCCTATATGGTGGAACTGCTCAACGAGGGGCAAAGCGGCGGCACCGGTTTCCAGAACGAGCAGGGCGCATTGCAGCCGCTCAAGCCCTCCGACATGGCGGTGCTGGTCAACGGCCTGGGCGAGGCGCGGGCGATCCGCCAGGCGCTGGCCCGGCGCGGGGTGAGGAGCGTCTACCTTTCCGACAAGGACAAGGTGTTCGCCTCGCCGGTCGCCCCCCAGCTCGATGCCTGGCTGCGCGCCTGCGCCGAACCCGAGGACGACAGATTGCTGCGCACCGCCCTGGCCTCCCCGGTGCTGGGGCTCGATATCGCCACGTTGGACCACCTGAACGAAGACGAGTTGGCCTGGGAAAGCCGCGTGCTGCAGTTCCGCGATTACCACCGGTTGTGGCAGCGCCAGGGCGTGCTGCCGCTGGTGCGCAAGATCATCCACGACTTCGATGTGGCGATGCGACTGCTTTCGAGTGGGCCCGCCAGCGAAGGTGAGCGCTTCCTAACGGACCTGCTGCATCTCGGCGAGCTGTTGCAACACGCCAGCCAGGAACTCGACGGCGAACACGCGCTGATCCGCTTTCTCGCCGAATCCATCGCCCACCCCGAAGGTCAGGGCGACACCCACAAGCTGCGCCTGGAGAGCGATGCCGACCTGGTGCAGGTCATCACCATCCACAAGTCCAAGGGGTTGGAGTACCCGCTGGTATTCCTGCCCTTCATCTGCAGCCACCGGCCGACGAAGAAGGACGACTCGCCGCTGCGCTGGCACGACGCCGAGGGCCGGCTGCGCATCAGCCTGGAGGCCGACGAGGAGACGCTGGCCACCGTCGACCGCGAGCGCCTGGGCGAGGACCTGCGCAAGCTCTACGTGGCGCTGACCCGCGCGCGCCACGCCATCTGGCTCGGCATGGCGCCGCTCAAGGGCGGCGAAGGCAGCGCCATCGGTCAACTGCTGGCCAACGGCGAGCCGTTGAGCCCGGCCGGATTTGACAGTGCGCTCACCCAGCTCAAGGGCGACTGCGCCGCCATCGAGATCGCCCCGGCGCCGCCGGCCCACGCCCAGATCGCCACCCAGACAGAGCGAGACAACGCCTTGGGCGAAGCGCGCACGCCCACGCGCCCCGCCCGCGAGCACTGGTGGATCGCCAGCTACTCGGCGCTGCGCCTCTCGGGCGAGACCGTTACCGTCGAATCGGCGAGCGCCCCAGTAAGGGCTGACTTACCCCCTATCCCGCATGACAGCGAAGCGCATCGAAGCGGCAGCCTACCCGAGCCCGCCACCGCCATGGAGGCCACCGCGCTGGAAGTGAGCGAAGAGCCGCATGATCGGTCGCCCAACGCTGAGGAACGCCATCGAGCGACGGCCAGACAAGGCACTCTCGAGCGAGAGACGGACTGGGCTCGCACACGAGTTTACGTGTCTGTAAATGAGCATCTCGAACGAGAGAGTAACGCCGTATGGCCGAGCGCAGATCGTTCCTTACATCGATTTCCGCGGGGGCCCGGGCCCGGGACATTCCTACACGGCATTCTCGAATGGGCCGGCGAGCACGGCTTCGCCCGCGTGGCCCGCGACCCGGCTCTCCGCGAGGAGACCCTGGCCCGGCGCTGCCAGGTGCGCGGCTGGCAGGCGTGGCTGAACACTCTGCATGCCTGGTTCGGCACCCTGCTCGCCGCCCCGCTGCCACTGCCCGATGGCGCGGGCCGCCTTACGCTCGAAACGCTGGCGAGCTACCAGGTGGAGATGGAGTTCTGGTTCGCCTCGCGCCAGGTCGACACCCGCCGGCTGGACGCCCTCGTAAGTGCTTACACACTGGCAAGCCAGGAGAACAGCTCAGGTGCCAGCCTGCCGCGCCCCGCGCTGGATGCCGACACCCTCAACGGCATGCTCAAGGGCTTCATCGACCTGGTGTTCGAGCATGAGGGGCGCTACTACGTGGCCGACTGGAAATCGAACCACCTGGGGCCGGACGACAGCGCCTACAGCCCCGAGGCGATGCGCCAGGCGGTGGCCGAGAAACGCTACGACCTGCAGTACGCGCTCTACCTGCTGGCCCTGCATCGGCTGCTCAAGGCGCGCCTGCCGGAGTACGACTACGACCGCCACATCGGCGGCTCGCTTACCGTCTTCCTGCGTGGCGCCAATGCCGAGAGCCGCGGCGTGCACGCCGAGCGCCCCCCGCGCCAACTGATCGAAGCGATGGATGCGCTGTTCCAGGGCGAAACCCCAGCGGCTCATGCCGCCACCCAGGCAACGGAGGCGCCGGCATGAGCAAGCGCAGCAAGCATCACGACGACGCCACCCCGGACCTATTCGCCGATCTCGGTGAGGAACCAGCAAGCAACAGCCAGGCACCCGTCAAGGGCTTACCCGCCGAGCCGGAACCGCCCCAAGCCGCGCAGGGCAACGTACAAGCCGCGCTTCACGACACCCAGGCGCTATTCGCCCTGCTCGACCGCTGGGTGGAGCGCGGCTGGCTGCGCGCGCTGGACCGCGCGCTGGCCAGCTTCTTCGAGCGCGAGGTGAGCGACGCCCCTCCCCTGCTGCTGCTCGCCGCCGCTCTCGCCAGCCACCAGCTCGGCCGCGGCCACGTGTGCCTCGATCTCGCCCAGACCCTCGCCGCCCCCGACCTGGCGCTCTCGCTGCCACCGGAAGGCGACGATCTGAGCGACCCGCCGCCGCTGCCCAGCGAGCTGCTGGCCGAGCTGGAACTCGCCACCTGGCGCGCTGCCCTGAACCACCCCGCTCTGGTAGCGGACGGCAGCGAACCGCCGGGAAACACCCCACTGGTGCGCAGCGAACGCGACGGCAACGTGCGGCTCTACCTGCGCCGTTACTGGCAGTATGAGCAGAATATTCGCGGGCTGATCGGCGCCCGGCTCACAGCTACCCCCGAGGCAGAAACCGATACCGCCACCCTGCCCCGGGCGCTGGCCGCACTGTTTCCCCAAAGCCATGAGCTCGACTGGCAGCAGGCCGCCTGTGCGCTGGCCAGCCGCTCGCGTTTCGCGGTGATCACCGGCGGTCCCGGTACCGGCAAGACCACCACCGTGGTCAAGCTGCTCGCCCTGCTCCAGGCGCTGGCCCTGGGCGAGCCAGGGCCAGCAGGCGCCCCGCGTCCGCTGCGCATACGCCTGGCCGCACCCACCGGCAAGGCCGCCGCGCGACTCAACGAATCCATCGCCAAGCAGGTGCAGGGGCTTTCGCTGGTAGAATTGGCCGCCGCCGCGGGCCAACAGGGTGTGGATATCTCAACTCTGCGCGACAGTATCCCTACCGAGGTCACGACACTGCACCGCCTGCTGGGCTCACGACCGGATACTCGCCACTTCCGCCACCACGCCGGCAACCCGCTGGCGCTGGACGCCCTGGTGATCGACGAAGCCTCGATGGTGGATATCGAGATGATGGCCGCCGTGCTCACCGCCCTGCCGCCCAAAGCCCGGCTGATCCTGCTCGGCGACAAGGACCAGCTCGCCTCGGTGGAAGCCGGCGCCGTGCTCGGCGACCTATGCCAGCGCGCCGAAGGCGGCCACTACACCCCGGCCACCTGCGACTGGCTGGAACGGGTGATCGGCACGCCGATTCCCGAACGATACCGCGACGAAGCAGGCCAGCCGCTGGACCAGGCCATCGCCATGCTGCGGGTGAGCCACCGCTTCGATGCGAAAAGCGGCATCGGCCAGCTCGCCGAGGCGGTCAACCGTCCGCTTGGCCCAGACCACGGCCAGAAGGAAAAGAAACGCGCCGTACGCGAGATCTTCCAGCAGGATTACGCCGATATCGCCCGCCTCGCCCTGGCGGACGCCGACGATCCGGCGCTGGACCGCCTAGTGGTCAATGGCAACCCGGCCGGCTTCGCCAATAGCGGCGCAGGCCGCCACGACCGCCGCGGCGAGCCCATCACGCCACCGGTCGGCTACGGCCACTATCTGGAAGTGATGAAATCAGCACGGCCCGCCCAGCCCTACTTCGGTGAAGGCGACGAACGTCAGCCCTACGACGACTGGGCCCGACAGGTGCTCACCGCCCACGGCCACTTCCAGTTGCTGTGCGCGCTGAGGAAAGGCGCCTGGGGCATACAAGGACTGAACCCGCGCATCGGCCGCGCGCTGCGCCGCGCCGGCTGGCTCAAGGCCAGCGACCTGGAACTGGAACAGGGCTGGTTCGAAGGCCGCCCGGTACTCGTCACCCGCAACGACTACGGCCTGGGGCTGATGAACGGCGATATCGGCATCACCCTCGCCGTGCCCGAGGCGCGCAGCGCCATTGATTCGCCCGGCCGTACCCTGCTGCGCGTCGCCCTCCCGGCAAGCGACGGCAGCGGCGACATCAAGTGGGTGCTGCCCAGCCGCCTGCAAGCGGTGGAAACCGTCTTCGCCATGACGGTGCACAAATCCCAGGGCTCGGAATTCACTCACACCGCCCTGCTGCTCCCCGACGCCCCCAACCCCATCCTCACCCGCGAGCTGGTCTACACCGGCATCACCCGCGCGCGCGACTGGCTCACGCTGGTAGAGACGCGCCGCGGGATGCTGGATGAAGCGGTGACGAGGGAGGTAGTAAGGGTGAGCGGGTTGGGTAAAGAGCAGTAGACGCGGCAACTTCTAAGGGAGAATTTTCTCATAAACGACTATTCATTAGCTCCGTTTGAGCGCGATGAGAGGAAACACAGGTACCGGCTTGTGAAGAAGGGATAGCAAAGCTATCCCATCAGGAATTTCAGTCCAACAACGATCAACAGCACCGCGAAGACGCGTTTGAGTAAGGAGTCCGGTAGCCAGGAAGCGATTAACGCCCCCGCCCGGGCACCGGGTACGCTGAGCAGGACGATGCCAATGAAGGCCGGCCAATAAACGTAGCCGGTCGCCCAGCTCAGGGTTTCGGAGGCATTGCCGACCCACATAGCCGTAATGGCACCCACGACGGCAATCGGAATCCCCGCCGCAGCTGAAGTCCCCACCGCTTGGCGCATCGGAACGCTGCATCGTTCAAGGAACGGCACTGTTAGTGTCCCGCCACCAATCCCGAACAGCGCCGACGCCAAACCAATACTCCCGCCGGCAAAAATCATTCCCTTGCGTCCAGGTAGCGAATGCTCTCTACCTGGGCGGAGACCTATGAGCAGCTTGGTTGCCAGCAGCAAGAAAAACACGCCCAGTAGAAGCGACAGGACACGGCCTGAAAGCGCATCGCCCAAGAAAACACCGCCGATGGCACCGAAGATCAAGCCAGGCAGCAATAGCCATACACAGTCCTTTCGTACGTTTCCGTGAAGGTAATGAGCCCTTGCCGATGAAATAGAGGTGATCGCAATCGTGGCAAGGGAAGTTCCTACCGCCAGTCGTAGGGCGAGATCGGCATCGACCTGTTGCCAGCCCAGCGCCATCACCAACAACGGGACAACCACTACCCCACCACCGATACCCAGCAAGCCCGCTAGAAAGCCGGCCAGTAGCCCGACTAGCGGGTAGAGCGTGATCGAAGTCACTCAAACCCCTTTGGAAATCCCTAAAATCAATATTTGACATGTCAAAATGATACCATCAAAATTCCATCAGCCAAACAATTACTAAACTAGGAGAGACAGGTATGTCAGAAGCGCCTCTATTTCCCCTCGAATCCTGGCTGGAAAGCCGTCCCCCGAACTTCGCAGGGCAGCGCTTGAGCTCCCGCTATCTCACCATGAGTGATGGAATCGACATCGCAATCGATGTGCATTTGCCCGGTGTAAACGCCACATCCTCTGAGTGCTTTCCGGTCGTCGTTTTCTTCACACCTTATTACCGGCGTATGAAGCTCAAGCCAGGCGCACCGGAAGGTACCGAGGATTGCCCCAATATCGCAGTCTTCCGTTCACTGCTTCTCCCTCGTGGCTATGCGCTGGTCGCCGTCGATGTGCGTGGTAGCGGAGCTTCATTCGGGATTCGTAAAGGATTGCGCTCCCCCAAGGAACGAGAAGACTATTTGGAAATCGTCGAATGGATCAGCCAGCAGTCATGGTGCAGCGGTGCCATCGGGGTTACCGGTATTTCATATCTCGGGGCAGCCGCAGACTTTACTGCCTCCTGGGCACATCCAGCGGTCAAGGCAATCGTGCCCCACTCGGCGGTGTGGGATACCTGGTCGAACCAGCTCTATCCAGGTGGCGTGATGTGCCGCCGTCTGGTCAAGGAGTATGGCAAG
This sequence comes from Billgrantia pellis, assembly GCF_008297955.1. Lineage (GTDB taxonomy): Bacteria > Pseudomonadota > Gammaproteobacteria > Pseudomonadales > Halomonadaceae > Halomonas > Halomonas pellis. Next base: position 595,905 of record NZ_VTPY01000003.1, read on the forward strand.
CTGATGGAGGCGCTCGATGACGATGATGCCGAGGATCGTGCCAGCTTCCCTTACTTCCAAGGCGAATATTACGATGGCCCGGCGCCGGTCGATGATGATCATGATGGAATCCTGCTGGCGGCCGCGCTGGAGGATCATATTGCCAACTTCGATATGGCAGATTTCGTCCATCAGTTCGCATTTCGCGACCGGCCGCTGCACACCGATCCAGACTTCACCTCGGCAATCATCAGTCCCTACCACTACGCCAACCGGAAAGCCGACATGCAAACGGCGGTCTATACCATTTCCGGCTGGGTGGATGGCCATTATTCGCGAGGAGCGGTCCTTCGCTATCAATGGCAACAAAATCCGAACAAGCGGTTGATGCTGGGCGCTTGGGATCACGGTGGCCGCAGCGGATCGAGTCCCTTTCATGAAGACCCTACGCCTCAGGTCAAGGCACTCTCAGAGACCCTGCGCTTTTTCGACGAATACCTGATGGGCTTGAATACCGGCCTACGCAATGAACCGCCGGTCCACTATTACACCGTAGGGGAAGAACGCTGGAAATCGGCCAACGAGTGGCCGCCGGCCGATATAAACTGGCGCAAGCTCTTTTTCCAGGCCGGGCATCGGCTTGGCAGCGAGCCACCAACGGCCCCCAGTGCCTCTGACCGCTACGTAGGCGACTATCGTTGTGGCACTGGCAATCAGTCCCGCTACAACCGCCTTTACGCACAAAATGTCGAGCAGTATTACGCCGACTGGCACGGCCGCGACGAGCGAATGCTGTGCTACACGACCGATGCCTTCGAGACCGACATGGAGCTCACTGGACACCCGGTGGTCCGATTGCACCTGTCGAGCGACACGCAGGACTGCGCACTGTTCGTTTATCTCGAAGATATCGATAAGAACGGTCGTGCCTACTATGTGACCGAGGGTATCTTCCGTGCCCTTCACCGGTGTATCGCCGAGGAGCATCCCAACATTCCCGCCATCGGCCCGAATCATAGCTTCAGCGAACGCGATGCACGTTACCTAATTCCTGGCGAATGCACGGAGGTCGCGTTCGACTTGCTGCCGATTTCTTGGCTGTTTAAGGCCGGCCATCGCTTGCGAGTCGCCATCGCGCTGGCCGACAGCGATCATTTCTCGCGTATACCCGATGGAGTCCTACCGACCATCGATATAAGCCGCAGTGCGTCCACCCCCTCTGTCTTGGAACTACCCCTGATAGCCCGCGGCTAACCCCCTACATGTCAATTTGCTAGGGGCACAACAACATCAACCCAAATTTTCCGGTATCAACAACAACTCCCAGACAAACCAAGGGAACCTTACATGCAAACTCTGACACGGTACTGCCTAAAGTTCGTTGAACACTGCCTGCCCAATGCCCTGCTACTTGCGATTGCGCTTAGCCTCATTGTCTTTCTTCTTGGCGTGACGGTGGAAGGCCAGAGCGCAATTACTATGTTCAATGGATGGGGAAATGGCTTCTCCAACCTCTATCAGTTCGCCATGCAAATGTCACTGATACTGCTGACCGGCTTTCTGATCGCCAAGACACCCATCGTCTCGCGCATGATCGATCGCCTGGCCGCCATACCCAAAACACCCTCCCAAGCTGCCGGCCTGATTGCCGTGGTCGGGATGGTCACGTTCTACATCAACTGGGGCTTCGGTATGATCGTAGGGGCCTTCCTGGCCCGCGAAATGGGACGCCGTGTAAAGGGATTGCATTACCCGCTGGCCGTGGCTGCTGCCTATTCTGGCGATATCATTCGCGGCACAACAGCATCGATCCCGCTTTTGATGGCGACCGAAGGGAATTTCATGGAAGACGTGGTGGGTGTCGTGCCCATCACTGCCACTCTCTACTCCTGGTGGAACGTCGGGCTTTCCCTCGTACTGCTGTTTTTGCTTTATTACGTCTTCACACGGGTCAAGCCGGAGACCGAAGAGATCCAGCAATTCAAGGGGGAGCCGTTGGAAAACGCTGTCGAGAAGGTCGATACAGCCGGCATGCCGTGGGCAGAAAAACTTGAATACTACCGCTTGCCCAACATTTTGCTGGCTCTGCTGCCCATCGGATATCTTGCCATCAACTTCCATCAGCTCGGTTTCAACCTGAACCTTAACCTAGTGATCATGATCTTCCTGACGATAGGACTGCTTCTGCAGCCGAACCCAGCTAGCATGGGCAAGGCGATTAAGGAAGGTATCTTGTCGTGCCGTGGCATCATCATCCAGTTCCCGCTGTATGCCGGTATAGCGGGTATGGTCAAAGCATCCGGACTTGCTGATAGCCTCGCCGCTTGGTTCGTTGATATTGCTACTGTGCATACTTTCCCAATCGTAACCTTTATCTCGGCGGGTATCGTGAACATTTTTATCCCGTCTGGCGGCGGGCAGTGGGCCATCCAAGGTCCGATCATGCTTGAGGCAGCGAAAACCCTAGGAGCCGATATTCCGCAAACCATCATGGCCTTTACCTGGGGCGATGCGTGGACCAACCAGATGCAGCCGTTTTGGGCGCTTCCACTGCTGGGTGTCGCTGGCCTTTCGGCACGGGATATCATGGGCTACTGCGTGATGTGGACGCTGATTTGCGGGGCTACGATCATGGCCGCCTTCGTGCTGCTGTCCATGATCTAGGCTCGGGCATCGACACTACACAACATGTTAGGATGAGGCAGTGCCCGATACCCTTGTCGGGTGCTGTCACGTGATCCATCATGGAGCCGTTCATGGCAACGACTCAAAAAGGTAATCTCAATTCTCAAGCGTTCGAGACCCTGAGACGCGACATTATCTCCTGCCGACTGAAGCCAGGGACCACTATCACCGAAGCGTGGCTCACCAAGCACTATGCCTTTGGCAAGGCGGCTATTCGGCACGCACTGGCACGGTTGACGCAGCAGGGCCTCACGATCAACCAGGGGCGCCTTGGCTACACCGTCACCCCCATCACTATTAAGAGTATTCGCGAGAGCTACCAGATCCGCCGCCTGGTGGAGCCAGAGCTTTGCCGAATGGCTGCCGTCAAGCTCGATGCCGAGATATTGACAGCACTGCGTACTTGCAGCGAGGAGACGTATGACCGGCACAACGAAAATGCAATGATTTCCCTTTCCTATGCCAACCATCGCTTCCACTGCCTGATTGCAACAGCCGCCGGCAATGAGCGTTTGACGCGTTTGATCGAAGAACTCTCTGACGACCACATGCGCATCGCCTACGTCAGCATGGTCTATGGTCAGTCCGATAAAGAGTGGAGTGACGATCACGCCAACATCGTGGCTGCGCTTGAAGCGGGCAAAGGCGAGGTGGCGGCCCAGCTCATGGCCGAACACTTAGCTCAAAGCGAAGAAACCATCATGCGGGCAGTGCTCAATCTCCCTGAGCTTCTGAAAACATCGTTGAGCTAACAGTGCTAGTAGCCGCCCCATGCTACCCCCCGCAAGGCTCGAACAAACGCATGTTGCGAGCCGCCTTCCCAGCCAGCGACGGCAGCGGCGACATCGACCGAGGAATGCTGGATGAAGCGGTGACGAGGGCGGTGGTGAGGGTGAGTGGGCTGTAAACAGCAGATATCGTTAAATCCGCTTATTTCCCCGTCACATTGTAGCCTTTATATTGCTCAGGCTGGCAGGAAGGGCGCTCACCTCGAACTCCACGGCGGTGAAGTAGTCGATCAATACAGGATGGGGAGTCGACCTTTGTCGTCACCAAGAACAAAGTACTCGCTGCACCGGCTGACCGGGCAATTTCATGAGCCAAACCGGGAAGCGATGTACCGCAGGGACATCGAGCCCAGAGTGAGACTCGAGTCCTGCCTGACGCTGATCGTGGCGGCCCTGGTCTTTGGCATGTTTGTCATTTCAGACTACTACTACATCGGCGTGAGCACAGAACTCTATCTGCTGCTCGCTATGCGCACCCTAGTAATTGTCTCGTGCGTGATTCTGGCCTTCGTGCTTGGACGCTGGGGTAGCTACACTAGCAATGTCTGGCTGCATGCCCTACCACTCTGGATACTGGCGACGGGCATCATCTTGATCGTTCCCTTGCGCCCCGACAGCCTCGCCACTCAGGTCACCGCCGTGGTGGTAGCCACCATGGCGTTCTACCTCCTTATCCCCAACCTGCTGCCCGTCGTAGCCATCGCCAGTTTCTACTTGAACATGGGCTTCCTGGCCGCAACGGCGATGGTGGCCGATATTTCTGCCGTGGTCGCACTGCGCATATTGCTCCTGCTCATCATGGCTAACGTAGTGGGTTTCTTCGCCCTGCTGCGTCTGGAAAAACTGCAGCGAGGTCAGTTTGCGCTACTGCAGGAAGAGCGCGTTCAAAACCAGCAGCTGATGGATGAAATATCTCATCGAAAATCGCTGGAGGCACAGCTACGCAGGGTCGCCGAGCGTGATGCATTGACGGGTCTGGATAGCCGAAGCCATTTCATGGAGCGAGCCCGGGAACTGCTACTACGTTCACAGCATCAACAGGCGCCATTCAGTCTTTTCATGATTGATGTTGATCATTTCAAGGCCATCAACGATACCTGGGGGCACAGCCAGGGGGATCGTGTGCTAAGCGCGATCGCCACGACTTGCAGGCGGTCTCTCAGGCCCCAAGATGTGATCGGACGTTTCGGGGGAGAGGAGTTCATCGTGGCCTTGCCGGACACTCGTCTGAAAGACGCTCGAGTGGTGGCGGAACGGCTACAGAAGGAGGTCGCCGAGTTGCTGGTAATAGAAGAATTGCCCGATCAGCGATTGACCGTCACCATCGGTATCGCCGGGGTTCTTCACGAGAAGGCCGACTTGGAAGCCTTGGTCAATCAGGCTGACCAGGCCCTGTACGCCGGCAAGCACAACGGAAGGAATCGGGTCGTGATGAGTAACGAAGGGTGAGAGGAGGTTTGAAGGGAAAAATGTCGCGCTGACTTGCCTGCAGCGACGGCAGCGGTGACATCAAGTGGGTGCTGCCCAGCCGCCTGCAGGCGGTGGAAACCGTGTTCGCCATGACAGTGCACAAGTCCCAGGGCTCGGAATTCACCCACACCGCCCTGCTGCTCCCCGACGCCCCCAACCCCATCCTCACCCGGGAGCTGGTCTACACCGGCATCACCCGCGCACGGGACTGGCTCACGCTGGTAGAGACGGGCCGCGGCATGCTGGATGAAGCAGTGACGAGGGAGGTGGTCAGGGTGAGTGGGTTGGGGAGGTTGTAATAAAGCCCAAGGGTTGTCCTGGAAATCGACATGTATAGGTATCAAAGCAAGGGAGCTGCCAATGAAGCACTACCGAAAAATCAAACATGTGAGACGCCACGGCCTTTCCCTGATGGCTCGGCTCGGTCGCTACGAGTTGGCAGTGCTGCTGTGCGTCTCGGTCCTTTCCGGCGGGGTCTGGGGGTTCATCGAGCTGGCCGATGCTGTCATCGAGGGAGAAACCCAGAGCATCGATGAGACCCTGCTGCTCTCCCTGCGCAACGCTGCCGATCATACCGATCCGCTCGGCCCGGGCTGGGTCGAGGAAATGGGGCGAGACTTTACCGCGCTCGGCGGTGTCGGCGTGCTGGTCGTGATCACCCTGGGTGCCCTGGGCTACCTGCTACTCGCCCGGCACTACCGTGCGGCGCTCTTTGCCTCGGTCGCGGTGCCCGGCGGCATGCTGCTCAGCACGCTGATGAAGATGGGCTTCGATCGTCCTCGGCCCGACCTCGTGCCGCATGAAGCCATGGTCTACACCGCGAGCTTTCCCAGCGGCCACTCGATGATGTCTGCCGTCACCTACCTTACCCTGGCCGCCCTGCTCATCCGGGTACAGCCGGCGCTGAGGCTGAAGGCCTACCTGCTGATACTGGCGATACTCCTCACCCTGCTGGTGGGCATGAGCCGTGTCTACCTCGGCGTGCATTGGCCGACGGATGTGCTTGCCGGCTGGACCGCCGGAGCGGCCTGGGCCGCGCTGTGCTGGCTGGTAATGCGCTGGTTGCAGCGGCGCGGGCAGGTAGAGACAGAGGAGAGCCGCTCGGGCACCGAGTAGGTGCTCAAGCGATGGCAGCGGCAGCATCAAGTGGTGCTGCCCAGTGGGCGGGGGTTATAGAACAGCCGATAGCACCATTGACTGGTTCTATCGGCTTTCGGCCAGAAGCTGCCGCTCAATGGGCACGACAAACGCCAGGCCATACACGAGTCATTCAAACCGTGGCTTCCCCAGTTGACACAGGCCGGCCTTTACACCACTGCAGCCGCCACCGCCCTGGAACGCCAGGCAAACCCCAACACCATCAACAGCCCCAGCATGGCCATCGCCGCACCGGCCAGGGAAATCGCCGGGTAGCCCAGGCCGACGTTGATCACCGCACCACCCAGCGCCGCGCCAATCGCATTGCCCAGGTTGAAGGCGCCGATGTTCACAGCCGAGGCTAAGTTGGGCGCGTCCTTGGCGGCTTCCATCACCCGCATCTGCAGCGGCGGCACAATGGCGAAGCTGGCGATACCCCAGATCAGAATGGCCGCAGCAGCCGGTAGCGGCCAGCGCATCAGCACCGTGAACGCCAGCAATACCAGGATCAGCGCACTCAGCGAGACGATCAGGGTGTGGTCGACAGAGCGATCCGCCGCCTTTCCGCCCCATATGTTGCCCAACGTCAGGCCGATGCCGTATAGCACTAGCATGGCGGTGATGAAGGTGGTGGACGCCTGGGTCTCGCTGCTGAGGATCGGCGCGATATAGGTGAATACGGTAAACATCGCACTGGACCCGATCACGGTCAGGGCCAAGGCTGCCAGCACAGAGCCACGACCCAGCACGCGAATTTCAGCCAGCACGCCGCCGCCTTTCGGCAGAGGCACATTGGGCAATGCGAACCACAGCGCAAACATGGTCAACACACCAAGGCCGGTAATGCCCCAGAACGCCGTGCGCCAGCCGAACACCTCGCCAAACCAGGCTGCCAACGGCACGCCACCGATGGTCGCCAGGGTTAAGCCCATGAACATCGCCGCCACCGCCCCCGCCCGTTTGTCCGGCGCGACCAGACTGGCGGCGACGATGGAGCCGACGCCAAAGAAGGCGCCGTGATTAAGCGAGGTCACCAGCCGGGCGACAAGCAGGCTGTAGTAGTCAGTCGCCAGCGCCGACATCAGGTTGCCCAGAGTGAAGATGGCCATCAGTCCGATCAGCAGGTAACGCCGGGGGATCCTGCCCGTGGTCAGAGTCATAAGGGGCGCGCCGAGCAGCACGCCCAGCGCATAGGCACTGACCAGCAGGCCGGCAGCAGGAATGGAAACGCCGAGATCAAGCGCGATGCCCGGCAACAAGCCCATGGGGGAGAACTCGGTGACACCGATGCCGAAGGCACCGATGGCTAGCGCAACAAGGGGGGGATTTATACGCATGGAAAGGCTCCTCATCTATGCCGCGAATGCTACAATTCGGACATTGCAAGCGGTAGATAGCCTTTACGGCAAACACCTTTGCTCAAGAGGAACAAATGGACTTTAGCGGCAGGTCAGGTGAAATGGTCGTGTTCGCCAGCGTGGCGGAGGAAGGCAGCCTGTCGGCCGCTGCGCGAGCGTTGGGGCTGACACCCTCGGCCGTCAGCCGAATCATCGCGCGCACCGAACAACGCCTCGGTACCCGCCTGTTGCTGCGCACCACCCGTGCGATCACTTTTACCGCCGAAGGCGAGGCCTATCTGCGTGGTGCTCGACGCATCCTTGCCGATATGGCCGAGGTCGAAGAGGCCATTGCTGACCAGGGCGTGCCCAAAGGCCGCTTGCGCGTAAGTGCTGCGCTCGGCCACGGGCGGCTGGCCATCGTGCCGTTGGTGACCGCATTCAGCGCGCGTTACCCGAACATCACTGTCGACCTCACTCTGGGCGACGAAGTAGTCGATATTCTCGGCGGCCAGGCCGACGTAGCCGTGCGCTTTGGCCATCTGCCCGACAGTCCACTGACCGCTCGCCGCATAGGCGATACCGGCCAGGTGGTGGTGGCCTCTCCAGACTATCTCCAGCGCCACGGCACGCCGCAGCAACCGGAAGACCTGCTGCAACACAACTGCCTGCGCTTCAACTTCCGACGTGCTGAACCCAACTGGCCGTTTATCCGCGACGACCAGGCATTCTCCCTCAAGGTATGCGGCAATATCGAATGCAGCAGCGGTGAGGCGCTGGCGCAATTCGCCCGGGTGGGCGCCGGCATTGCGCGCATCGGCGAATTCAGCGTGGCCGATGATTTGCAGCGCGGCGACCTGGTGCCGCTGCTGGAAGCCTTCAATCCCGGTGATAGGGAACCCATTCATGCGGTGTTCGTGGGTGGCTCGGCGATGCCGGCGCGGGTGCGATTGTTCGTGGACTTCCTGCTAGAGAACCACCGCATGTGAACAGCCGATAGCTCCGAGATGAGTGATGCCTTTCGGCCAAAAGCGGACACGGTGGTGGGCCTCTTACCGAATATTTTCAGTCCTAAACCTCCGTCGGCCGTATGAGAAGCAGGTGATTCTATTCCTGGTAGGAGGTTCACAGCCGAGTATTCACTACTAAAGCCAATGGTAATCACTATGACAGTCTGGTCATGTTGAGAAAGCAGGTCTTACGATGGGGCATATTTAAAAGGGCAACCACAATGCTCCGCAGGCGTACCTTAGGCAGCAGGAGGTAAAATCCTCACTTATAGGCTGTTAGTGCCGCATGAAAAATGCGCGCTATGGAACAAACCATTCCCCTATCGGTATTGCAAATCACCAACATCCATACACGTACTTTTCAGGCATATACGTATCGATCACTGTGCGAAAAGAGGATGGCATCGATGTAACCGGGTTGTTTGATGTTCTATACACTGAGGAAGAGAGCATTGCGCTGAAAAGCACCACCTCGATACCCTCGCCGATGCACACCGATTGACAGAGCTAGAGGTCAAAGTCTGTGGTGAAGGCCAGCAAACTGGTGCTTTACCTTTAGAGCTGAAACCCCACACCGAACCGCGGATGAGTGAAAAATTCGGATTTTTTCGCGCACCCTTCCCAAGAGTCGCGCGCCAGCGCAGCTCTTGGGGTCGTAGAACAATATCGTTATCGTCTCAACTTCGCCCAGTCTGCTACCACCTGTCTAGTATGCTCTATCAGTTGCTCGTGATGAGCCTCTAGGTCCTCCACTTCCTCTCCGAGGGTATCGTGTAGCAATGTCACCTGGCTGTCGGTAACCCCACAGAACTCCGCAATCCCAACGTTGAGCAGGTCTGCCATGCTGTCATCAAGCCCGATTTTGGCATAGGCCTCATGAGTAGTTCCTGCCAGAGCAATCCAGCGGATGCTGTCGAAGGGCAGTTTGGTGCCACGACCATAGAACAGGCCGTAGTTCCAGACGCGATCAATGTAGCCCTTCAGGATAGCCGGAGTCGAAAACCACCAGACGGGGAAGACGATAAACGCGGCCTGCTTGTCCATCAGGTCGTCTGCCAGCCTCATCACTTCGTCCGAATACTTCTGCTCAGGATTGGTCCATTCCGGCTCGTCTTCCCGTCCCAGCACTGGGTTGAAGCCAGTGCGGTATAGATCAAGGTCTGCGACTGACCATCCATGCTGCTCCAGTTCGGTCCTCACGGTTTGGGCTACTCGGGCTGTCAGTGAATCGGGACGGGGATGCGCCCATATCATTTGCACTTGTTTCATGTGGTTTCCTCTAGATGTCAGTCCGGTGGTTATCTTGGGGGATAGGCTTGCCATGCGTTGCCTAGAAGGCCAGGAGCAACGCCGCACAGCAAAGGCCCACTATCAAAAAAGCGCTGAAGCGGCTGCTACGATCCTCTGGGAGCTCTTCCTTGAATACGTTGAAAATGATGCCCCCGCCCAGCAGCGCGGTGAGTATCGCGGGGACGGCTGAGGACAGGTCGGGTGTCTGCGATGCGAGCCATCCAAGGAAAACCGACACGCAGAGCACCCACCGTCCGGACTGGGCGTAGCGGTTTTTGTAATGGTCACGCAGCCCGAAATCAGCAACCAGAAAGTGCAGAGCCATGGCGACGAAAAACAATACGAGTTCTGTAATGTCACGCTCGGCGTTTCCTAGCAAATAGCCAATCAGAACTTTGTATATGGCAAATACAGATAGGTGCACCACGTAAACGGCCGGCGCCATGGTGGAGTCGCCGCTGGTAGATGCTGAACTTGTTGACCGCTTTGCCGCGTGCTCCACACCGTAAAACAGGATCAGACCAAGAAACGCGATCAAGTAAGAGTGGTGCGCAAGATAGTCGGCCAACCCAGGAATGTTTTCTTCAATTGCGCGCTGGCCCTCTTCAAGCTCAGGCAATAGATGAAGGAATACATAGGCGACCGAGATCCCGCCAGCTCCTGAGAGCCAGATACTCCTCGGCGTGCGCTCCAGAAAATGCAACTTGTGGCAGAGCAGGTGTATCGAGATCAAACCCGCCGTTGCCAGCAATCCAGGTAGCATGGGACTTCTCTATGTCTTGGGAATTATCGGATTGATCCGGGTCAATGGCCGGCGTTCGTAATGTGCTTGGGTTGATTGCGAAGGATCCTGAATACGAGGACGGCAAGGCTTCCCAGCAGCGTCGCCGCCGCGCCAAGCACCGCCATATGACTCAATGAGAACGCATCCTGCGCTGCATTTATCAGCGATGCGGCCTCGGCATCGGCCAGGCTAGATGCGACGATCATCGTCTCGCCGATGGAGGTTCGAGCTTGCGAGGCTAACGTCGGAGCAAGCCCGTCAGGCATGGATATCGCCCTGGCATAGACGGCACTCAACATAACGCCGAAGCCGGTGATGCCCAGCCCTGAGCCCAGGTCATAGGCAGTGGCCTCCAGCGATCCTGCAGATCCCGCCTTTTCAGGGGATATGGCAGACATCACCGCGATTGACGACGCAGTAAGCCCTACTGATAGGGCCAGCCCCAGTATTGCCAGCAACACCATCGTATCTGCCCCCGGCGCGTGAAAATCACTCACGGCCAGCCCCCCTAGACTTGCCGCTGCAGCGCCGAGTGAAATACAGGCTAGCCATTTGAGTCCGATCACGCTTGCAAGCCAGCCCCCAATTGGTCCGCCCACCGCTGCGGCAGCCATCAGGGGCAGGAGGAACAAGCCTGCTTCAAGCGGCGAGAGGCGAATGACGAACTGCAGTTCCTGAGCGAGGGTCAGCTCGGCCCCTGCCAGGGCACCTGAAGCGACCAGCGCCATGATGAGACCTGCCCGGACCGGAGGACGCTTGAACAGCGACAGATCCAGCATGGGAGTTTTCAGCCGGAGCTGAAGACGGCCAAACACCGTGAGCAAGCTCAAGCCGATAGCCATAAAGATCAGGCCGGTGACAACGGGCTGGTCCGGTTTGACGATCGATTTGAGGGCATATACGCTCGTCATCAATCCGGCGATCAGCAGAAGTGCCTGTCCTATTGGCCAGGGCGCCCGCGATGGTGCCGCATCATCTGGTACCAGCTTATAAACCAGAGGCGCCACGAGAAGCATGATCGGCACGTTGATCAGAAAAACCGATCCCCACCAGAAATAATCAAGCAAAATACCACCGATCAGGGGGCCGACCGCTGCGCCAGCGGCTGCGACCGTTCCCCAGAGACCCAAAGCGATGCCCCGCTCACGCTCATCCTCAAACCCACGACGGATAGCCGCCAGGACCGGGGGCATCATCATTGCTGACCCCAGCGCCAGGGCTGCACGCGCCGCAATCAGCATCGGCGCGGAGGTGGAAAACGCCGCCCAGATCGATGCCGCCGTGAAGATCGACATGCCGGTCAGCAGCATCCGCCGTGTACCGAGCCGGTCGGTCAACACGCCCATGGGCACCAGCAGCCCCGCCATGATCAGCGGATAGATATCCAGAATCCACAATACCTCGGTCCCGGTCGCTCTAAGATCAAGCGTCAGCGATGGGATCGCGATGTGCAGGATCGTCAAGTCGATCATGACTGGCGTGAAAGCCAGCAATACAGCCGCCAGCAACAGCCAGCGGTTATTCGAACGGTTCACATTACCCCCCTTCATTTTGAATGGCCCCTCCGAGGATGGGCAATCAGCTGCTAGTCCAGCCTCCACCCAAGGCCCTGAACAATCGGGCCAGGGCAATCTGGTAGTCAGTTGAAACTTCGATAAGGTCGACTTGATAAGCGAAGTCGTTGCGCTGAGCGTCGAGATACCTCAGATAATCGTCTACCCCGGTCCGCCAACGAGCTTCAGATAGCTGCAGCGACCTGGCACTTGACTCAGCGCGAGCGCGGCGGGCCCTCTCCTCCCGACGCAAGGTATCAACTGCGGCCAGCGCGTCTGCGACTTCCCGAAATGCGGTCTGGATGGTTTGCTCGTACTCGGCCACTGCAATGTCTTTTCGCACCTGCGCCAAATCAAGGTTTGCGCGGTTTCGGCCGCCCGCAAAGATCGGCACGCTGATCTGCGGCATGAAGGACCATGCCCGCTGTCCCGACTCGAACAGGTTGGATAAATCCGCGCTAGCAGTGCCGAGAGTTCCTGTCAAAGACACACTCGGAAAGAACGCTGCACGCGCAACACCAATGTCTGCGTTACGTGCGCGCAACCTGTATTCGGAAGCATGTATATCCGGACGATTGGCGATCAATTCAGAAGGCGCCCCAGGCGACAGCGCCTGCACCAGGTAAGGAGATTGGCTGGGCTTCTGAGGCAGAAGCTGATCGATATCTGAAACGCCGACCAACAACCGCAATGCATTACTTGCCTGCCTAAACTGCCTGTCCGCACTTTCAAAATCAGCCCGGGCCTGCTCCAGCAGCCCGACGGCGTCCTCAAGATCCAGCGCGGACGTTGACCCACCCACCCGCATCCGCTCTATTAGCTGCAGCGACTCCTCGCGTCCTTCAAGGGTCTGCCTGGTGAGGACCAACTTCTGCTGGGCGCCGCTTCTGGCCAGGTAGACTTCGATAAGCTCTCCGATCAGACTGATCTGTACGCTCCGAGCTGCCTGCTCTGTAGCCAGATACTCCTGCAGCGCGCTTTCTGAAAGATTGCGTACTCGGCCAAAGAAATCGAGCTCGAAGGCTGTGATCCCTACTCCTGCACGCCACTCCTCCTGCACACTACTTGTGCCGGACATGTCCAGATCGCCGGGCAATCGCTGCCGGGAGCCGCTGCCTTGCAGATCAACGCCAGGTATACGGGCCGCGCGCTCCACGCCATACACAGCACGCGATGCTTCCACGTTCAAAATAGCCTGGCGCAGGTTACGGTTGTTAACCAGCGCCTGCTCTATCAGGTTGCGCAGCGAGTCATCGACGACGAAGGCTTGCCAGTCCAATTCATGTAGCCGCTCAGCAACGTTTGGCTTGGTGACACGCTCCGCCCCCCAATCGGCGGGTATGGGAGCTGCTGGTGTCTGGTAGCTTGGCGCAAGTGAGCAGCCGGCAAGCGTTATGCTCAGCGCAAGCACTGAGAGGGACAGGCGCAGTGGGTTATTCAAGAGGCTCATGATCTGATTTCTTCCAATGTGTTTTCCGAAGCAGCGTCGTTTCGCTTGCTGAACAGCGAGAGCACCCAGACGAAGAAAATCGGAACAAAGAGCACACCAAGCAGGATGGTCGCCAACATGCCGCCGACCAGTCCAAACCCGATTGCGCGCTGACTGGCAGCGCCAGCACCCGTCGCGATAATCAGCGGAGAGACGCCCAACAAGAACGACAACGACGTCATGATGATCGGGCGGAAGCGAAGCCGGACCGCTTCTACAGCTGCGTCAATGAGTGACATACCTTGCTCGTGCAAGCTTTTGGCAAACTCGACAATCAGGATGGCGTTCTTCGAAGACAAGCCGACGATGGTGATCAGCCCGACCTTGAAGTACACGTCATTGGGCAAGCCGACGAGGGTCATCATCAGCACCCCGCCCATCACCCCTACGGGGACAATTAGCATCACCGCTACCGGAATCTTCCAGCTTTCGTACAGCGCTACTAGCACGAGGAACACCACAAGGATGGCTAGTGCGAAAAGCTTGGGAGCCTGAGCCCCGGCCAGCTTCTCTTGGTAGGAAAGAGCAGTCCATTCGTACCCGATCCCGAGCGGGAGCTCATCGGCAATTCGCTCCAACTCAGCTATGGCTTCTCCAGAGCTGTGACCAGGGTTAGCGTCACCGCTGATTTTGAAGGCTGGATATCCATTGTAACGTGATATCTGAATCGGCCCGTTCTCCCAAGACGTGGTAGCAAACGAACTCACCGGAACGAGGTCACCAGAGGCGTTCAGAACGTTTAACGTCAACAGGCTTTCTGGCGTCATTCGGTAATGCGCGTCTGCCTGCACGACCACGCGCTGCATACGGCCATCATTGGGAAATTCATTAACAATGGCTGACCCATACGCAGTAGAAATGATTGAAGAAATGGTCTCGAAACTTACGCCCAGCGCCTGGGCTTGTTCCCGATCAACATGCACCCTCAGTTGAGGGGCGTCCTCCAGCCCTTCAGTCATGGCATACGCGATGATGGGAGATGCGTTGGCCTTCTCCAGCAACTCGTCACGTGCCTGAACCAAAGCATCGCGACCGAGTCCTCCTCGATCCTGCAGGCGGAAGGAGAACCCACCAGCCGTTCCTAAGCCTTCGATAGGAGGCGGCTCGACAGCTGTGATCACACCATCCTGGTGGCCAGAGAAGCGTTCGTTGACAGCTGTGACCATGTCGGCTGCCGTGGCGCCTTCTCCGCGTTCAGACCAGTCCTTGAGCATGGGAAAGCCGAGCGCAGCATTTGAGCCTGTTCCCGAGAAGCTATAACCCAAAACGAACAGCGACGATCCGGTTGCTTCCTGGGACACGATGAAATCTTCGACCTCTTCAATCGTTGCTTCAGTACGGGGATAAGCCGCTCCGGGGGGCAATTGGATGTCGACGTAGTAGTACCCCTGGTCCTCGACCGGTACGAACGACTCAGGCAGTTGGACATAAAGAAAGCCCATGACCCCGACTAGTGCTGCATAAAGCAGCATGCATCTCGCAGTTCGGCGAACCAGTTGCGAGCTCAGCCAGGTGAATCGGTCTGTTAATTGCCCGAAACAGTGGTTGAACCAGCCGAAAAGGCCTTTTTTTTCCGCATGAACCCCTTTAGTAACCGGCTTAAGTAGAGTCGCGCACAACGCCGGAGTGAAAGTCAAAGCCAGAAAACCAGAGAACAGGACGGACACGGCCATCGTTAGCGAAAACTGTTGATAGATGACGCCAACCGAGCCGCCCATAAACGCCATGGGGAAGAAGACCGCCGCCATAACAAGCACGGCCCCGATGATGGCGCTGCGCACCTGTCCCATGGCTTTGATCGTGGCTTCTTTGGGGGGCAGCCCCTCCTCCACCATGATGCGCTCAACGTTCTCGATGATCACGATGGCGTCGTCGACCAGAATGCCGATGACGAGCACCATACCGAACATTGTCATCATGTTGACGGAGAAGCCTAGCGCGTACATCACCGCCAATGTCCCAGCGAGACAAATCGGTACCACGATGGTGGGCACCAAGGTATAGCGAAGGTTTTGAAGAAACAGATATATCGACAGGAAGACCAGCACCATAGCCTGGAGGAGAGTCGCCAGTACCTTCTTGATCGACGCTTCTACAAATCCCGACGTATCGTAGGGGACGGAATAGGAAATGCCTTCTGGAAAATTGCTGGAGAGCTCTTCCAGCCGACCTCGTACCGCCTCGGCAGTTTCGATGGCGTTCGCGCCAGGAGCCAGTTGGACGCCGGCCGCCACACTCTCTCGGCCATCTTCCCGCGAGCCGAACATGTAGTCCATGAGACCTATTTCCAGGCGCGCGACATCAGACAGCCGCACCATGGAGCCGTCTTGATTCGCTTTGAGCACGATCCGTCCGAACTCCTCAACGGACTGCATGGTGCCTTGCAGAGCGATCGTGGCGGTCAGCTCCTGCCCAGATGCACTTGGACGTGCACCGAAGCTGCCCGCGGGGACCTGGATGTTCTGTGAAGCTATAGCCTGATTTACATCCTCCACTGACAAGCCATATCCGAGCAGCTGATGCGGGTTTAGCCACACGCGCATCGCGGCTTCCGAAGAATAGAACTGCACTCTACCTACGCCCTTCACCCGGCGTATTTCGTTGTTAACGGTGCGGGCGGCGTAATCAGAGAGATCCACCGGACCAAGCCCTGCGCCTTCGTCAGCTAATAGTGAATAAATCATGAATTCACTGCCCGAGATCTGCTCTACCTGGATACCCTGCTGTACGACGGAACCTGGAAGGCGGGCTTCTGCGTTCTTCAAGCGGTTCTGGACATCTACCTGAGCCATGTCCGGGTTGATGTCAGTATCGAATGTCACCGTAATCTGCGAACGACCCGCTTCGCTAGAAGACTCGAAGTACAACATTCCCCTGGCACCATTGAGTTCTTCTTCGATCACGTTGGTCACTGAGTCTGCTACTACCGTAGCGGAGGCGCCGGGATACGACGCAGATACAGATATTTGCGGCGGCACTACATTGGGAAACTGCGACACCGGTAAAGAGGGAATAGCAAGCAGCCCTGCCAATAAGATGAAAATGGCCAACACCCATGCGAAATTCGGGCGGTCTAGAAAAAAGCGCGACATATAAGGATATCCTGATGAGGTAGCTGATGAAGCTGCAGGTGGATTAAGGCGAAGTAGGCTTTTGTTCGAGCACCTCGACGCTGCTACCTGGTGCTACCGCTGGGTTGCTCATCCCCCCGACCACCACTCGGTCACCGGCTACCAAGCCGCTGGTCACATGCCACCGAGAGTCCTTCATTGCGCCGGTCTCGACGGCCCGCTCTTCCAGACGATTCTCATCATCAACTACCAGAACATGGGTCGCCCCATCGTCCTGTATCCGAACCGCCCGCTGAGGGACCAAAATCGCCTCGGAGTCGGTGCCGTAAATGAGGCTTACGCGCACATACATACCTGGAAGCAGTGACCCGTCCTCATTCGGAAAAGCTCCTCTCAAGGTCACTTGGCCTGTGCCTCGGTCGACCGTTACATCTGAAAACATCAGCTGGCCTTCACGCTTTTCCCCGTCCACTTCGCTCGTCAATGAAACCCTGACGCCGCTGCGTGGATCACCATCTTCTTCCGCACGCGCATGAGCCGCCCGTAAACGAGCGACCTCTGAAACAGGTAGCTTGAAGTCAACGTAGACTGGATCAAGCTGTTGGATCATCGCGAGCGGTGTCGCTTCGTTTTGTCCAACCATTGCTCCCTCGGTCACGAGCGCTCGCCCTACTCGTCCATCGATAGGCGCTTCGACCGTTGCATAGCTAAGATCAAGTAACGCGGTCTCCAGTTCTGCCTGAGCAGCGCGCTTATCAGCCTCAGCGCTCTGTACAGCGGCGCGAGCACTATCGTAGTCCTGCCTGCTGACAGCCTCGATTTCCACGAGCGGTTCAAAACGGGTTAACCGAGTCTTTGCGTCCACCGACATGGCGTCAGCACGTGCAAGCTGCGCCTGCGCGCGCGAGACGGCTGCATTGAGCGGCGCGGGATCGATCTGGAAAAGGATATCGCCGGCTCGTACGTCGGACCCTTCAACAAACTCTCGGCTGATGACTATACCGGCAACCCGGGCACGTATTTCTGCCATGCGCACGGGCTCAACGCGGCCAGGCAGCTCGATGGCTGGTGTAAACGGCTCGGCGCTGACCTCTAACGCCTCTACTTGGGGAGGTTCCTCATGTGCTGCCGTGTCTTGGCCCGCTACATCCGCGCCGCAGCCAACCAGAAAAATTGCTGCCACGAACACCGCCAACCCGTTGATGCATCTGATTTTCATAGCCACCGCTGTATCACTCAGCCGATTGATGGAGAACGCGGATGATCGCCCTATATTTCTATTGAGTCAATATTATCTCATATGAATTTTATTTCACTTTTTCGATCGCTGCCGCTTGCAAAACAGGATGTTTTAGACACAATGCGGCCTAGCAGGAACATAGCGAGGAAACCCATGGCAACGCCTACCCCCAATGATCGAATGCTCAAGGCGCTGGCTGCCGCATATGTCGAGAAGCCGCGCGCTACGCTTAAGCAATTAGCCGACGCTGCAGGGACCAGTACAGCTACGCTGCACAGGCTTTGCGGTACCCGTGAAGCACTCGTAAAAATGCTTGAGTCTCAGGGACTGTCGGCCCTGAATCAGGTCATAGCGGATGCAGAACTCACTAAGGCCGAGCCTTTAGAAGCTTTACGGCGCATGATCGTCGGTCACCTAGCTCAGCGTGAGTTGCTTTTATTTATGATGTTTCAATACCGGCCAGATTCGAATGACCCTGGTAACGAGTGCTCCAGATGGGCGTCTTACACTGATGCGCTGGATACTTTTTTCTTGAGGGGCCAGCACGAGGGGTTGTTTAGGATAGACATCAGTGCACAAATGCTCACCGAGCTTTTCAGTGCAATGCTCTACGGCGTTGTCGACGCGGAACGCTGTGGCCGTGCAGCGAGCGCAACCTCCGCCATTGTCTTCGAGAAATTCTTTTTGCACGGCGGAAGCGCGCAGAAGGTTTGAGGAAGAGGATGGGTTTCGGCGGCTAGACGGATAAGACCGGACGCCAGCGCCCAAAGGTTCACTAGTGGTGTAGCCTGGCTTGTTGCCGACCTGTTTTTGGCAAGCGTGTTACTCTTGAGTAGCGAGCGTGACCAACTCGCAACTCGGCGAAAAGTCACCGCCCCTTCCAAGGGTAAAGTCCTCGCATCCACACATGCGAGCTTAGCTACCGTTCCAGGGAATTCGAAAGCCAGGTATGTACAGCGAAGAATCTAATGCAAAAAAAAGCATGCGGCTGATCGTCTTTCTGCTGGCCACGACGCTGGTCATTCCGCTGGCTGCGCTCTATTTTCCTTGGCGTCCCGAAGCAGAAACATTGGGCACTTGGTTCCAAAGAAGCGGGTCCATCATGACCATTCTTTGTATCTCAATTGATACCAAGTTGTTTTCAATATACGTTTGGTTGAATTCTGAAGACGAGCCAAGCGTACACGTCGAACGTTTTAAAGCGAAATACTATTATCGCTACAAGGCCATGTCTATCTTAGCGTTTCTGCTGACGATTATGGGTACAACGATTTGGGGCTACGGAGACCTAATAGTGTGAGAAGTGTGGTCTCAGCTTCGTTGATTGCGGTTAGGGCTGAAGACCGATTATTAGAATTGTTAGCGACAGACGGAGCCTAGCATCGTTTAAGGGCCCCGTTTGGGTGGGAATGAATTTCGCCGGACGCCTTTTTATCGGCAGGATGCGGACGTTAGTAGAAAGGCGGCTATCGGCCAGAAGCGGACCTTGGCTAATTCTCAATTTCTCTCTGTAGCGCGTGGAGAGGGTGCCGTGACTTCCCCGCAGAGCGCCGATTATTAAACAACTCATACATGCAGTCTGTCTCCTCCTTGTTCGCAGCCCTGCTTTCAAAACCTTCGGAAATTAAACCCGCGGCTTCTAGCATTACCCATGCAGCCCATTTTCTGACCGTTGTAACGTGGCATGCCTTTACATGGCTATGTTTTGCGTCAAGTACTGCACCGCATGTCGTAAAGGTGATTGATTTCTTTTTCAAGACTTTCCCAGTCATCGAGATGGGAGAACCTATAACGCTCACAGGTTAGTATCGCAGTTAACCCACGCTTGATCTTGGCCGTCGTGTTTCCCATCTCAAAGGAGAAGATGCATTCTATGCAGCTCCAGACTTGACCAGTTGCATCTCAGGCATCATATCTGTTTGCGCATCGAAGAACCAGTAAACACCACGGTGGACTGCCTTCTCTGCGTCGCTTTCTCTGCCGTTTTGGATGATCCGAGTTAACGCTTGGAACCACTCGCAACTCAGCATCTCTTTCACCAGCTTTTCATTGAGGGTGAGTTTTTGGTATCCCCGCATACTCGCGCTCGTGCATAGCATCTTAGATTCTGTGGGGAAGGAGAACCATCTGGTTGAGGTTGGTCTAACACGACCGTCCATGCTGGGTATAAGCCGAACCGCAGCACCACCACGCTCAAGAACAGTAGTAAAAGAGAGGGCGAGCAATCCGCACGCTGATTCTACATCTTCGAAGAAGCGACGTTTTGCGTAAGCAACACTACCAGTTATACCTCAGTTAACCATAGACTACCTTGAATATACTTCCATGTAATACTGACAATATCTTCGTTTGCAACGCATTGCTGAAGCACCGTCCAATCAGGCTTCTGCACTGTCAGTCTGCCGATCCTCAACTCATCCCAGCTTTACGACCTTGGTGTGTTGGCCCTTGAATCCCGCTTGAAACACAGGGCCAATCGATGGATCACTGTACTCCCCGTGAAATTCATCGCGACCATCCACTTCCCAGGTAGGCGGTGATGGCGGTAGCGGAACATACCCAGCTTGTGACCAGTCGAGTTCCGTCGGTGGTTCTCGTCTGCCGGATTTTCTTTTCGACTCATGCGCAACATGTGTCAACCCGGTGGTTTCTTGGGGATCTTCACCCCTTCCTTTTCCGAACATTCTTGTGAGGAAACTAAGCATCCGTAATTTCTCTATTTATGTTATTCTTAAGCTGATGCCCAATACGTAATACAGGGACGCGTTGCATCCGAGTTAACAGGTATTAGAGCCTTGGTTCACGACGAACAGCGGACGGCTTATGAACAAGGCTTCTGGGATTGAGCAGCGTTCGGTATGCATTCCTAACTGACTCCAGGCCGATGCCTAATTCCTTCACAGCGTCTGCGTCGTATGTGTCAGGGTTTAGACAGTACTCCGCCTTCTGGTCGCAGCGCTGTGCCAAGTCTCGATCGATATGCCTCATAGGAATCGCAGCAGCGGACCAGTATCGGACGAGGAGCGCTTCTCTGTCGTCACTTCTTCCCTTTCCTCGCTCGATGTCGCGGTAGTATAGATATGTCTCGTCTAGCGCCACCAGGATTTCGCGCAGGGCGTTGTCTCGGAGTTCCCGTCTCTCTTTGGGAAGCGCTAACAGGTTCGGAACAACTCCGAATAACCCACCGATGATTTCACTCAGTGCCACAGTTCCCCCTTGGCTCTAACGCCATAGCGCACCGGCACACTTTAGTGCGTCCGAGTGACGCGATTTGTTAGGGCTTTCAGACATCTAATTTTTCTCGTGTGTTGCGAGGGATGCTATATGCCTGACCTCGTTTGCATTGCTTTTGATACGGCGAGCCTCAGACACAAACTCCTCGATCCTTGCAACACCGTCTTCGTCACCAAGTCTAGTGACAGCTACGACGAGGCGGAAAAGCACCCAAGCCGCATCAATAGCTAAATCGAGAATATTCTCATCAATTTGAGCATCACCCGCCTCTCGATTACGGACTTCGCCATTCCATCGAGGATTGCGAATAAACATTGCCGTATCTCCAAGCGGGACTAGGTAGCCATGGAACAAGGAGTGGCGATAACTCATGAGATCCCCTGCAGCTGACGCCGCGATGCCAAGGACCTCATTGGCCTTATCACTTAGCTCATTGCTTCCACTGGAAAGAATGCCTACCCATCTATTGGCGGATGTTTTATCAGTTGACGGCCTGTTGCCTTCCACTTCTTCCTTTTCGAGAATCCACACAGCGCGCTCGAGATGAGTTTCGAACATCCCCCAAGCAACTGCGAACACGCCGATTTTATGCTGTATTTCAATCGGTATCCCAAGCTCTTGGATTTTTGCACTAACGAACAAGGCATTCCGTGTGTGTTTCGGTAACTCCACTTACCCTCCTAGCGCCCTAACGCCGCGTTCACCGGCTTGTCCGGGGCAACGCTTTGTTAAGCATTGAGTATCTTTGCTAGCACATCCTCGTCCAGCTCTTTAAAAGTGTTTGTATCTTCGCAAAGGTACTCTGACATGACATCCCGCATAAACATATCGGCATTATTACCACAGCGGGTAAGGTTTAATAGTGTTTTGAGCCCAACGTATATGTCGCCACTTGCCGCTTTCACGTCGTCAGTTGGCCTGCCCCGGCCTACGCTGTTATTCATAGCGCTCCTCTTTACCTCAAAGGCTCTCCGAACTAGCTCCTGCCGCTTTTCCTCGTCACTGTCAAAACCTTCTTCTTCCAGAAGATCGGGACGGTATTTATCAATGACCAGCCTTTCTATAAGTTCGTCGTCAAAAAGATAGGCTTCGATGTGCCTCCGAGATGTTACAAATACACCTTCAGCCTCCAATTCCGCGACTTCTTCGTCGGACTTGTCATCTCGATCGATGAGGCGCGCCATTTTCGTTCCTTTCAGGACTTCGGAAAGCAACCTAAACCCTACATGATCTGTATCTTCAATTTCAGTACAAGAGCCCCCTGAAACAAAGGTTACATTAGGATACTTACTCGAGAAGATTTTTCCGTACAAAAATGAATCGAAATTCTTTCTCTTCCTTCCATTAATATTCCCTTCGCACATCACAAGCACTTCTGGATTTAGATCTCTAGAGAAATCATCCAGTGCGACTGAAAGAAACTTTTCCCACATCAGCCCTGATATTGACGCTGGGCCGATAACGGCTTCATCGTCGAAATCGATCTCTCCGAAATCAATGAATACAACACTTCCAGGCTCCTCTTTCGATAGCGTCTTTGCCATTCTCATCACACCTAGTGAGTGTGTTGTGATCCACATTTGGCTGTTCTCTGGAACTATCCTGTGCATTTCCTTTATCAGGTTCCCCTGCAGACCGGTGTGCATATGAGTTTCCGGTTCATCGATAAAAAAAACGGTATCGTCATAATGATCTAGCTTTAGGTTTAAATCCAAGAGGAGGTCAAAAGCTGACTTTTCCCCACCAGAGAGATTCTTGTAGTGATACGAAGCAACCTGTCCCTTCTTGAAGTGAAATGAACCGTCTCCTAAAGGGTCACCGATGTTGTTGAGCACTAAGTCATCGAAAACGTTCAACATGGACTGCCGAACCTTTCCTATTAGTTCTTCTCTTAGTGCTCTGACGCTCATGTCGTCATTGTCTTCGGAGTAGACTCCGGCCATAGTGGCGTGGACTAGTCGCTGATAGTTTTCTGAAACCGTCTGGTCGTTATCTATAAATCGACTTACCTTCAATTGTTCGTGGGGAGCCCCCATTCGGCCAAAGCTGGAAATATTGAAATCTGGGTCGTTACGGTAAGCAGTCCTGAAGTACATTGATTTTTTGGAAACTTGCCTACCGTCTTCATGATCATGAAACTGAACTACTACGTTGCCGCCCCTACTGTAGGCTTTTGTTGGATCCTTTCTGTAGTAATTTTCGTCGCCAGGCGCTCCAAACCCAGATTTTGAGCGATACCAAGTATTGAATGCGTCGAACAATGAGGACTTTCCACTGCCGTTCGGGCCAACGATGATTACTAGTTTGGCGCTAGCTGGAATATCCCTTATTGTGAGATTAGTGAAACGCTTAAAATTTTGTAGCTTTACTGTAGCGACTTTCACACACTCTCCTCATTAGTTGCTTAACAGTTGTATTATGTAGCATGATTGATATTCCACTTGAACGCGCACGCGCGTTCAATAAAGTTATGCTGCGCGCTCGATCGACTCTTTTCTTATTGAAAGTCCTGTAAATTAAGTATAGCTTGGCAGCATAACCCCGATCATCGTACATTCTGCATATCCCCTACGAACGTGCTCACCGCCTTTCCTGGCATGGCCGCTTTGGGTCGATACCGGCCAGCGTGGAAGGTAGCAGCGCTCGCGAAGTTTGATAGTGCCGGAGGTAACAGCAGGTAGCGTTCGCTGGGATAACCTGCACTCGCCGGTCAGCGGCTGAAGCTTCATACGAGTCTCGGTGGCTTCCCTATCCATGTGGCCGTCCCTGTGCGTACGGGTGTGTCGTTATGTGACTTTGCGTTTCAGACTAGCACCGAAGCAGGTGTTGTCACATGGCGGGAATCAACGCAGCCCTACGAAAGGTGAAGCACACGCCCTATGGAACATAATCTCCTCCACCCTCGCCCGGAAGAGGGAAAGCACGCCTCCATGCCGAAGTGATTGCCACCATCGACCTCGGTTGGCCATCCTCGGCCACGGCGACCTCTATCGCTTTCTCCAAGGTGCCGTGGTGAGTACCGCCCGTGCCTTGCCGTTTCCGCCACTTGGTCGAGAATTACCTCTATCCGCCATTTGGCGACGGAGGTCATCGTGGTCCTACCCCAACTGCCCGTCGAAAAGCGCCAGCACATGAGCGCGGCGGCGATGCGTGCGTACCCCAACATCGCCAACGACTGGGGGCTGAAGGAGCAGGAAGCCGCTTTGCTCCTTGGCGTGCCTGAGTCGACCTATCGGCGTTGGCGCAAGCATGAAGTGACCCCCTCCAGAGCTGCACAGGCTATAGTGCAGCGATCAGGAGGATGAGATGAGCAACGAACCCACCGTCAAACGCTGGACCGCGAAGCGCAAAGCCGCCGTGGTCATGGACATCTTCAAAGGCAAGACCACTGTCGCTGAAGTGGCTCGCCAGTACGACCTCACCGTCTCAGAGGTCGAAGGCTGGATCGAGGAGGCCCAGCGCAACATGGAGAACGGGTTCCGGGCCCGCCCCAAGGATATCCGCTAGCAGTATGAGTCCGAGCTGCGGGAAACCAAGGAGGCACTGGGCGAGGCCCATCTGCAGATCTACGCGCTAAAAAAGTGGCGTCGCCTGCTCGACGAGGACGAGAACTCGTAAGGTCGCTGCAGGTGGAACTGGCCCAAGAGGGCCATGTGGTATCACTCGTCAAGCTGTGCCAGTGGCTGGGCCTCTCGCGTAGGACGGTCTACTACCGGCCCAAGCCACGCCGCCGCGTGATCAATGCCAATCTGGCCGCTCGCGTGAAGCTGGCCCTGGAGCGGTTTCCCACCTACGGCTATCGCCGCCTGGCGTGTGTCCTGGGTGAGAACCGCAAGCTGATTCAGCGCATCCTGCAGCTGAAGGGCTGGCAGGTGCGCAAGCGACCCCAGGGGTTCCGACCTCGTGCCCGGAGTCTGCCGTCCGTCGCCTCACGGCCGGATGAGCGGTGGGCCACCGATCTGACGCATGTGTGGTGCGGCAAGGATCGGAGAGCCAGCCTGGCGGTGATCATCGACTGTTGCACGCGGGAGATCCTCGGCTGGCGATTATCGGACAAGGGCAGTAGCAAGACGGCGGAAGCGGCGCTGGAAGAGGCACTGGTGCATCGATTTGGCGCGCTGGGCCGCATTCATCAGCCGCTGGCCCTGCGCTCCGACAACGGCATCGTCTTCAGCAGTCGGCACTATACGGCGACGGTGAATGCTTACGGGCTCACCCAGGAGTTCACGACGCCCTACACCCCGGAGCAAAACGGGCTGATCGAACGCTTCTTCCGGTCCCTGAAGGAAGAATGCATCTGGCAACACCGGTTCGAGTCACTGGGTCAGGCGAGAGCGGTCATCGGCCGCTGGATCCGGTACTACAACGAAGAGCGGCCACATCAGTCTCTGGGCTATGTGGCACCCCGAGCACACCCGGCATTAGCCGCGTAGGGTGTGCAGAAACCAGGGGGTCATTACAAGCAGCCCACGGCGGCGCGTCTCGACGTCAATCAGCTTGAACGCATGTCGCTGATTCTGGGGATCTATAAGGCCCTGTAGATCCTGCTGCCGCGGGCCGACGCCGCGGATTCCTGGTTGCGCCGGCCTAACCGCAATCCCCTGTTCGCCGGCCAGCCACCGCTGGATCGGCTGCGCAGCAGCTTGGTGCAAGATCTGTATGTGGTCCGCCAGCACCTCGATACCGCCCGAGGCGGGGGCCATGCGTGACGTTTCCGCTGTCCCCTGTTTGCTGGCACCCCTGCTATCGGATCATTCCTTCGCGTTTCCCGCCTATCGACCTGTTCTAGCGTGTTGCGGCACCTGACGACTGGAGCCTGCTACAGGAACTCGAGGGAGAGACCTCGGCGCGCCTGCGAGAGCAGGCCGGGGCGATCCACCTGGTACGCGATGAAGACCGACGATACGGCCCAGGGTGGACGCCGGTGATGGCAGCGTTCTGTCACTTCAGCGAGCACGGTTCCGGTTCACCGAAGGCACCTTTGGCGCCTACTATTGTGCCTTGACCGAGGCCACGGCCATCGCGGAAACCCGCTATCGCGCCGAGCGCTTCATGCAGGAATCCAACGAGCCCCCCATGCAGCTTCAGCAGCAGGTCTACCTTGCGGACCTTCATAGCGAACTATTCGACTTGCGCAACGACCCACCCGGGGCCGCCCCTCTGCTGGATCCGGATGACTGGAACGCTGGCCAGGCGTTTGGCCGAAAGGCCTGGGAGTCCCATGCCGATGGGATTGTTTACCCAAGCGCGCGTGATCCGGAGGGTGAGTGTGCCGCGGTACTTCGTCCGCCGGTGTTGTCGGCAACACGGCAGGGCCGGCACCTTGGCTATGAGTGGGATGGTGAGCGAATTCGCCATGTCCTCGAGCTGCGATTGATGGGGTGAGGATTGTTTTCGAGAGGAGTCCAACCATCGCCCTTTGCTGATGTAGTATCGCTATGTCGACCATCGTGAGCGCTTGACATAGCCTGGCGCTGCAGCAAAACTATACGCAACCTACGTACACTATATGAAAGCAACATTTGTCGAGCTGCCATCCTTCGAGCGGCACCGATCCATCTACTTCGATGACGCCGCCTTTCGTGCCTTCCAGAGTTTCTTGCTCCAGAACCCGGGGGCCGGTGACGTCATCCAAGGAACAGGCGGGTTGCGCAAGGTCCGGTTCAGTGATCCTAAGCGGCAGAAGGGCAAGCGGGGCGGTGTCCGCATCATCTACTACTGGTGGCTGGGAGGCTCCCAGTTCTGGCTGTTCACTCTGTACGACAAGGATTCACAGGATGACCTCACGCCAGCCCAGCGCAAGACCCTGAGACAGCTGCTGGATGCGGAAATCAACGCGAGGACATGACCATGGGCCGTAACATTTTTGACGAACTCGTCGAGGGCTTCGACGCATTGGCAGATGAGCGCCAAGGCAAGCGCACGCTGCGCTCCCACTCCGTAGAGCTGGCGGAAGTTCCCGACGTCACAGCCAGCGAGCTCATCGAGCTGCGGGAGCGGCTGCATATGTCCCGCCCAGTATTCGCCATGTATCTCCGCACCAACCCCAGGACGCTGGAGAATTGGGAGCAAGGCCGCGCCAAGCCCAATGCCCAGGCCATGATACTCATCCGACTGGTACAGAAGTATCCTGAAACACTTGAGCATCTCGCTGATCTTGCCTAGCAACATTGAGCGCTACGGCACCGGAAACCGCACCTCCCGCACCCTTACCCTAAAGAACGGAAAGTACGCCTCAGTACCGAAGTGATTGCCCACCTCGACCCGGGTGGGCAGGGTGAAGCCTTCGAAATTGCGGAAGTCGTCCAGATAACCGCCAAGGGCTGGAGCCGCCATTCTTGTCGGGGTTCGCGTTGCCCCATGAACCAAGCAGAAACGACCTAATCTGCGCTAGCACTACTGCAGCCATCGTAGAGGTGGCACTATTGGGCACTTTATCGAGTGGAGTGTCTAGAGTGTTCGATATCGCTGTCACGGCTGCTTCTTTCACTGGGTATCTGCCCCACATTCCGCATAGGTGTCAGCGGTACGATTTCTTATCGCATGCTTGGGTTGAAGTCGGGGGACAGGTGCTAGGCGACGATCCAAGCTTGCCTGTAAGGATATGCCCAATGGTTGGCATCTAGACCACAGAGGTCTGCTATGAAAGATCCGTATCAATCATCCTACTTTACGACCTATCGACGAGGACTCTACCTAGTCCGCTCAAGCTATCCAAAATTTCTAGTTCACCTCGTGCTCGTGTTGCTACTCATGATATGCATAGCGGCAGCCGGTGCAGCCGTTCCCTATTTGCTTCGCCAGACGACTAATCTCCTGGTTGCAGAGCCAGATGAAACGGTTGTTGGTATGATCTACGTCTTCGCAACTGCCTATGCGGTTGGCTGGACATTGAGCAATATGATGGAGTGGGGTAAAAACCTCGCGAGCTCGTACGTTATGGCCAGATGCGATGCGGCCGTTTATTCCAACATTGTACGAAGACTCTTTCATCTACCTTACCAAGCACAGAACCAACTTGAAACGGGCGTGGTTATGGCAGACGTGAACCGCGCGATGAGCAGCTTTGGCCTGATCAACCACGCCATCTTCTGGACCATCGCCCCGGTGGTCATCCAGCTCTGCTTCGTCTTCGGCATTCTGTGGCAGGTGATAAATCTTACCTTCGCGGCCGCCTTCATCCTGGCCATCGTGGTGCTCTTCGTGCTCACCTACCGAATTGCCGATACGACAACCCGCATCCACAAGGACTTCTACCAGACGCATACCCAGCTGAGTGAATTCCTCGCCGAGCGCCTGCGCGCCCTGTACGACATCAAGATCAACCTCGCGGCCGGACATGAAGAGCGCACCCTCGACCAGCAACTGCGCACCTACGTTCACACCGTATACGGGACCCATGCCAAGCTCAGCGGCTTGATGGGTGGGCAAGTGCTCGCTGTGGGTCTCGTGCTTGGCGGGTTCACGCTCTATACCGTCAGTGAAACGCTACGCCAGCGCTATCAAGTCGGCGACTTCATCATGATCACGACCTATGTGGTTCAACTCACCTCCCCGTTCGTCATGATTGCGGCGGCGTTGATCGACCTCAAGAAGAACTACGTCGCCCTCGGGGACGGCCTTAGATACCTTGACCTGCCGACCGAGCCACAGGCCGCAGCCGATATCGCCCTTGATCGTCAGCAGCCTGTGTTCGCGCTGCGTGCGGTTACCCTGCGCTCTGATGGCGCCACGGCCGCCATGCCGCTCAGTGTGGAGATTCAGGCTGGCAAGATGTACGGGGTGCGTGGCTCCTCTGGAAGCGGGAAGTCCAGGCTGTTGAGGACCCTTCTAGGGCTCGAGCCCCAAGCGGCCGGCGAGATCCTCTTCCACGGTGTCAGTGTTCGCCGCCTTTCACCGGAGGCAATCCTTGGGGAAGTGAGTGTCGTTCCCCAAGCGCCGCTGATCTTCAGCGGCAGCCTTCGCGAGAACCTGCTGTACGCGCACCCTCAGCCTGTGCCTGACCAGGAGCTGCTGGCACTCGTCGACCTCCTGGATCTAGGACGAATCGGCGGTGAAACCTCTGGCGAAGGCGTGCTGGATTGGGATGTCGGCGTGCAGGGGCGAAATCTCTCGGGGGGTGAGCAGCAACGCATTGCCATTGGCAGGGCTCTTCTACGCGGCACTCGCACCATGATCCTTGATGAGCCTACGGCGGCGCTGGATAGTGCTCGAGAAATTCAGCTCATGAAAGCGCTAAGAGAACGGGTGGATACGCTTGTGGTAGTCAGCCACCGTGAGCAGGTGCTCGCACTCGCTGATGAGTTGATTGATGTCGGGCCGTGTAATGCGACATTGGCTTGCCGCCACCTACCATAAGACCATCCGGGTTTAGCGGGCAAATCCGGGAAACTTGGGCAGCTCGTCGGCAAGCTCGAACCACTCGGCCTTGGACGAGACCCAGGCGTGGTAGCGCTTGCAGGGCGATATCGGCGTATCGAGTGTGCCTAGCCGCAGCCGCTTGGCTTCGGGCAGGTCATCGCGGGCGCTGTAGAGCGGGCTGCCGCACTCGCTGCAGAACACACGCGCCTTGTTCGGCGTGGCGCGGTACTCCTTGAGGTATTCCGCGCCCTGGGTAATGCGAAAGTCGGACGAGCGGATGAGCGCCACGGCGGCGAAGGCCGAACCCTGGGCCTTCCGGCACTGCTGGCAGTGGCACATGGAGACTTCATCGATCTCGCCGCGGTAATCGTACTTCACTTTCCCGCACAGGCAGCTTCCCTGGTGCATCGGCGTCTCTCCCCGGTGGCTTTCGCTTACGATACTCCTTTCGGTACCCGATGGCTGAAACCGGCGTCAAGCACGGCCTGAAGGTGCTAGGGTTCGAGGAAACCCTACCCAATGGCTCCGCGACCATGCCCTACGTCGACCTCACCGTGATCTCCGATGCCATCTGCCCCTGGTGCTTCATCGGCAAACGCCACCTCGACCTCGCCTTGGCCGAACTTCCCGAAGACATCCGCGTATCGGTGGCCTGGCACCCCTTCGAGCTTAACCCCGACATGCCTGTCGGGGGCCTGTCGCGGCGTGACTACCGCACCGCCAAGTTCGGCTCCTGGGAGCGCTCCCAGGCTCTCGACGCCCAGGTGGAGGCCGCCGCCGCCCGGGCCGGTCTCGGGATTCACCACGAGCGCATGACGCGAACGCCCAATACCTTCGACGCCCACCGGCTGATCTGGCTCGCCGGGGAGCATGGCGTCCAGTCGGCCGTGGTCGATGCACTCTTCCGGCGCTACTTCGTCGAGAGTGAGGACATCGGAGACAGTGCGGTACTGGCCAAGGCCGCCCGAGACGGCGGGCTAGCGGATGTCGACATACCGGCCTTTCTCGCCAGCGACCAGGGCCGCAGCGAGGTACAAGCAGGCCTCGACGAGGCGCGGCGCCTGGGCGTGAGCGGTGTACCCACCTTCATCATCAATAACTCAATCGGCCTGTCGGGCGCCCAACCGCCCGAGGCGCTGCGCCAGGCAATTATCGAGTCGACCGGCGGGAGTGGAAGGCCGGGCTGAACCCGCCTCTACCAGGCTTGCCCCCTGTCGGCGTCGGTGTCATCGTCTTGCGGTCACCATTGGCTGCCAGACCACAAGGAGCAATATCGTGTTCATCGCCATGAACCGTTTTCGGGTCAACCCCGAGCGAGTGGAAGAGTTCGAGCAGATCTGGCTGGAGAGGGAAACCCACCTGCAGGGCCTGCCCGGCTTCGTCGAATTTCATATGCTGCGCGGCCCCGAGAAGGAAGACCACGTGCTCTACGCCTCGCACACCCTCTGGCGTTCGCGCGAGGACTTCGAGGCCTGGACGCACTCCGAGGCATTCCGCAAGGCGCACGCCAACGCCGGCCAGAGCAAGCGCGAGGGGCTCTACCTGGGCCCGCCGAACTTCGAAGGGTTCGAAGTCATCCAAACGGTCGGCAACGATAGCGATGCCTGAGGCCATGGAGCGCATGAGGCGCGACACATGAGCACGGCAACACCGCCGCTGACGCCACTGGGCGGCTGCAACGTGCTGTTCGCGATGGCCGCCGAGGCCGAATACGGCCCGCATCTCAAGCAGCGTTTCGCGCCGTTCATGACCGGCGTCGGCCCGGTAGAGGCAGCGGTGGAACTCACCGCGGCTCTGGCCGCCCTCGCCCAACAGGGGCGCCTGCCCAACCTGGTGGTGTCGCTGGGTTCGGCAGGCAGCCGGTCGCTCGAGCAGACCGAAATCTATCAGGCGAGCTCCATCGCCTATCGCGACATGGATGCCTCGCCGCTGGGTTTCGAAAAAGGCACCACGCCCTTTCTCGACCTGCCGGCAATCGTTCCGCTGCCGCTGCGCATTCCCGGCATTCCCGAGGCGACGCTCTCCACCGGGGCCAACATCGTCTCGGGCGAGGCCTATGCCGCCATCGCCGCCGACATGGTGGACATGGAGAGCTACGCCTGCCTGCGTGCCTGCATGCGCTTCGACGTACCGCTGATCGTGCTGCGCGGCATTTCGGACGGCAAGGCAGAGCTGCACCACGTCGACGACTGGACGGAGTACCTGCACGTCATCGACGAGAAGCTGGCCGCCGCCGTGGACCGCCTTGGCGAGGCGCTGGCCGAGGGGCTGCTGGCGCGCTGATGCGCGGGAGTGGCCGGGTCAAGGAGTCTCCGATGCGGCTTCGCCACCTTCCGGGCCGTAAAAAAACACCCAGGTGGCGAAGTCATCGGTGAAGTCTTCGAACCGGTGATCGACGCCCGCCGGCACGAACAGCACCTCACCGGCCTCGAAGGGCTGTCGGGTGTCGCCGTTGACGAAATGGCCCGAGCCGGCGATGACGACGTACACCTCGTCTCGGGTATGCGGCGTTTGATGATCCACGCCTTCCGGCTTGTAGAGCTCGACCTGGAGCGAACCGTGTCGGAAGACTTCGGCAAAGGGCACTCCGTGAGTGTCCTGCAGTTTCTTCAAGGCCGCCGACGGGATCAGGCGCTCCATCATGGTCTCTCCCCGGTAGGGTTGAAGGTAAATGAGCCGCGGACGGATTCCGCCCACGGGTCAAGCGAGGCCTATTTGCCGAGCTTGCCGTGGGTAGCTAGGCTGCTCCCTGTGACCCACGATATTCGACAGGAGGTCGAAGCCATGTCCAGCCCTGAGCACAAGCAGAAGATATGGAAGATGATCAAGGACATCAAAGTCGGCATGCTGGTCACGCTGGATGGCGAGATGCCACGTGCCCGACCGATGCACCTGGTGCAGGAGGAGTATGACGGTACCCTGTGGTTCTTCACCCATCGCAGTGCCGAGAAGGTGTCCGAGACCCACCGCGACCACGACGTCTGCTTAAGCTTCTCCGACCAGGAAGAAGGCGTGTACGTGTCGCTCTCGGGCAAGGCCAACCTGACCGATGACCGTGAGCTGATCGAGAAGTACTGGAACCCCTTCGTCGCGGCCTGGTTTCCCGACGGCAAGGACGACCCGGACCTTGCCCTGCTGGAAATCAAGGTGACCATGGGCGAGCACTGGAAGGCCAAGGAGAGCAAGGTGTTTCAGCTCTATGAGTTCGCCAAGGCCAACATCCAGAAGGACGCCAAACCGAACTTGGGCGAGAACGAGAAGTTCGGTGGCTGAGATGATGCCGACAGCGCTCTTACCGGGGCGCTCTTGGCGTAGCTCACCGCCGCCACCACTCCCTGAATGTCATGCCAAGGCGCGCCCGGAAATGCCTGCGCCGTGAGGCGGAAGGAAAAGCCCACCGGTTCGGCGATGGCCGCCGCCCTACCCTCGCCTAAGCCATATTCTTAGTCCCCGATCTTGGTCAGCGCCGAGTCCTTGTGCATGGCAATGTGATCGGTCTTGTCGCTCTTGATCTCGTATTGCGGTTCTTCTTCGCTGGCATGTCGCTTGTGCCCCTTGTACTCCGTGTCCTGGGTATGAACGCGAATGATTTTTCCGCTGACGTGCCCTGCCTCGGAGTTCCAGCTGACGTGATCGCCCACCTTGAAACGCTTGGCCATGCTTCACCTCATCAACCTTGAAAGGACGGGATGAAGCATAGCCCAGGCCCGCGTGGCCTTCCGCCTAGCGGTCTTCCGTCATGGTCGCCTTGTCGCCATCGAATGCCAGGCAACCTGCGGAATTCAAGCCGACAGCGCCTGCATCTCCCGGTACAGGTCGGCCTTACCCTCGAAGCCGATGCCGGGAAATTCGGGCAGCGTGACGCAGCCGTTTTCCACCCGCACGCCGTCCGGGAAGCCGCCGAAGGGTTGGAACAGGTCAGGGTAGGACTCGTTGCCGCCCAGGCCCAGGCCGGCGGCGATGTTGAGCGACATCTGGTGGCCGCCATGCGGGATGCAGCGGCTGGCCGACCAGCCATGCTCATCGAGCATGTCGAGGGTGCGCAGGTACTCGACCAGGCCATAACTCAGCGCGCAATCGAACTGCAGCCAATCGCGATCGGGGCGCATGCCGCCGTAGCGGATCAGGTTGCGTGCGTCCTGCATCGAGAAGAGGTTCTCACCGGTCGCCATGGGGTTGCGGTAGAAGCTGCGCAGCGTCGCCTGCAACTCGAAATCGAGCGGGTCGCCGGCCTCCTCGTACCAGAACAGGTCGTACTGGGAGAGCGCCTTGGCGTAGGCGATGGCGGTTTCCAGGTCGAAGCGGCCGTTGGCATCCACGCATAGCTTCTGGCCATCCTGCAGCACCTCCATGACGGCGTCGATCCGGCGCAGGTCCTCGTCCAGGGAGGCCCCGCCGATCTTCTTCTTGACCACGGTATAACCGCGGTCGAGATAACTGCGCATCTCGTCCTGCAACTTGCGGTAATCCTGCCCCGGGTAGTAGTAACCTCCGGCCGCATAGACGAACACTTCGCGGTTGGGCCGGCCGTTACCGTAGCGCTCGGCCAGCAACTGGAACAGTGGCTTGCCTTCGATCTTGGCCACGGCATCCCAGATCGCCATGTCGATGGTGCCGATGGCGACCGAGCGCTCGCCGTGCCCGCCGGGCTTTTCGTTGACGAACATGGCGTCCCAGATCTTGTGAGGATCGAGGTTGTGGCCGCCGGCATCGAGCAGCTCATCCGGGTTAGCCTCCATCACGCGGGGAATGAAGCGCTCGCGCATGAGGGTACCCTGGCCGTAGCGGCCATTGGAATTGAAGCCGTAGCCCACCACGGGCTTGCCATCGCGTATCACGTCGGTGATGACGGCCACCAGGCTCAGCGTCATCTTGCTGAAGTCGATGTAGGCGTTGCGGATGGACGAGCTGATAGGCACGGTCTTTTCGCGAATCTCGACGATCTTCATACTGGCCTCCTGGGGATATCGAAGTCAGGTCATGATCGACCGAACAAGAGGCGTTCGGCCAATGCGCAATTTCGCTGATGTCATGCACGGGACGAACCGGTCATGAACTTCATCTGGCTCGAAGATTTTCTCGCCCTGGCGGCGACGGGCAATTTTTCCCGCGCGGCGGAGGAGCGGCACAGTTCCCAGCCTGCCTTCAGCCGCCGCATCCGCGCATTGGAGGCTTGGGTCGGGGCCGAGCTGTTCGACAGGAGCACCCAGCCCGCCAGGCTGACCGAGGTCGGCGAGTGGTTTCGCGGCGTGGCACAGGATCTTCTCGCCCGGGTCTCACGCGTGCCGGGCGATGCCCGGCGGGTGGTCGAGGCCAGCTCGGTGACGCTGCGCCTGGCCTCCACTCATGCCCTCTCCTTCACTTTCCTGCCACGCTGGTTGCGCAACCTCGAATCGGCAACGGGGCTCGAGTCGGTCCAGTTGATGTCGGATGTCCTGCAGCGCTGCGAAGCGCTGATGCAGGAGGGAAAGGTCCAGTTCGTGTTGAGTCATGCGCATCCGAAGGCGCCTGGCGTGTTGGAGGCAGAGACCTATCTTGCCACCCGGGTCGGCGACGACACTTTGATCCCGGTTTCCATGCCGGGGAAGAAGGGCGAGCCTCGCTATCCGCTGCGCGCCGGGGCCGGTGTGCCGTTGCTTCGCTACAGCGAGGAGTCGGGCCTTGGCCGCATCATTCGGTCGGTATTCGCGCAGCGTTTGGCGACATGCGCTGCGCATACCGTCTTCACCGCACATCTCGCCTCGGTGCTGCACACGATGGCACTCGACGGCCGGGGTGTCGCCTGGTTGCCGCGCACGCTGGCGGAGGTGGATCTGGAGGCGGGTAGGCTGGTGGCGGCGGGAGGCGAAGAGTGGTGCATTCCCGTCGCCATCAAGCTCTACCGCGAACGCGAGCTCACCGGCCGGGCGGCGGAGACGCTATGGCACGCCGTGGCGGGAAGGCCCCGCCCTTCCTGAGCGGTTCAGCGGCCCGCGAGACATCCCTATCTCTCGTTCATGCCTCACGCAGGGCCCTGATCCCTTTCCAGTCTTCCCGGTCCAGCTCCGGCCGCTCGGCGCGGAAGCGGGCATAAAGCTCGATACCGCGTGCGTCTTCCAGAATATCCACCTGGATGCCCTTGTCGCGTAGCAGCGGCTCCGTACCCGAGGCATTGGTGACATCGCCCACTACCACGCGGGAGAAGCCGCGCATGTGGAGCAGAGTCGCGCAGATCTCGCAGGGGCTCAGGGAAGTGAAAAGCGTGGTGCGGCTGAAGTCCTGGCGGCCGGCATCGCGAATGGCCGAGGTCTCCCCGTGGTTGTAGGGATGATTTTCCTGCACCAGGGTATTGTGACCCTTGCCGAGAATGCGCCGCGTGGCGTTGTCGACGATCACCGCGCCGATGGGGCAGCCGCCCTCGCCATGGCTCTTCTGCGCCAGCAGCACCGCGATGCGCATGACGTCCGCATCGCTCAGCCGCTGGGCGAACGCCTCATCCATCAGCATTGGCAGGCTGGCGGTCGGCATATGCGCGATGGCGGCCAGGGCGGCCTCCGTCACCTCCGAGTGCGAATTCAGTAGCGTTTCCATGCTGCCTCCCATCGTGGTGGAGAGTCCCTCATTTCATCTCGAAGCCACGCTTAGTAAGAAACTCCCGCATATGGGCGCGCAGCTTGCTGTCGAACAGCGGGGTCAGGTTCCGGGACCAGTTGGAATCCTTGTTGCCGCCGCGCCGCTCGCTGTAGTAGCTCTGCATGGTGTCGTCGTAGGCCGCCACCAGCTCGCTGTCGTCGGTGTAGTAGTCCTCCTTGAGGATAGCTTCCACCGGCAGGCGCGGCTTGACGTCCGGGTCGACGGCCGGATAGCCAAGGCACATGCCGAACACCGGGTAGACGTGCTCCGGCAACCGCAGCAGATCGCTGACGGCCTGGGGGTTATTGCGGATGCCACCGATGTAGCAGATGCCGAGCCCCTCGGATTCGGCGGCGATGGCCACGTTCTGGGCCAACAGCGCGGTGTCCACGCTGGCCACCAGCAGCTGCTCGGTCATGCCGCGCACGACGTTGGCGCCGGTGCGTTCGGAAGCCTCGGTGGGACGCTTCATGTCGGCACAGAACACCAGGAAGTCGGAGGCGGTGGCCACGTAAGCCTGGCCGCCGGCCAGCTCGGCGAGCTTCTCGCGGTTGGCCGGGTTCGTCACATGAATGACGGTGTAGGCCTGAACGTGGCTGGAGGTCGCGGCGGCCTGGCCGGCGCGAATCAGCTCGACCAGCAATTCATGCGGAATCTTCCGGTCGGTGAATTTGCGAATGGAGCGATGGGATTTCAGCAGTTCGATGGTGGGGTTCATGTTGCCTCAAGGAATGCGTGTCGTTCGTTAACCTGCTTATTGTCTGGTATTTCGCGACGCATTGCATTCCGCCAGGCATCGGGCTGAACTCGGTCGGTTCGTTCACGCGATTTCCGCTACCTTAGCGTTATCGTCGTCAAAGGGCACTCTGCCCTCTCCTGGCGTTCCGGCCAGTCGATACGAAGGAGGCAAGGCATGGCCCCGTACAGTGGCGGTTGCCTCTGCGGCAACGTTCGAATCGTGGCATCGGGACGCCCCTACCGGGTCGGCCTTTGCCACTGCCTGGATTGCCGCAAGCACCACGGCGCCCTTTTTTTCGCTGCCGCGATGTTCCCTCAGGAAGCGGTGACGATAGAAGGCGAAACGCGTGACTACAACGGGCGGTTTTTCTGCCCCCGCTGCGGCTCGTCGGTGTTTGCACGCACCGGGGACGAAATCGAAGTACACCTGGGCATCCTCGATAGCCCCGATCAGTTGATACCTACCTATGAGAGCTGGATCGTGCGTCGCGAGTCCTGGCTGCCCCCGTTTACGCAC
This sequence comes from Billgrantia pellis, assembly GCF_008297955.1. GTDB lineage: Bacteria > Pseudomonadota > Gammaproteobacteria > Pseudomonadales > Halomonadaceae > Halomonas > Halomonas pellis. The sequence goes on from NZ_VTPY01000003.1 coordinate 633,200, forward strand.
ATGAAGCGCTACGATCGTGATCGTGACGACGCGGGACGGTTTGAAGAGTAGGCGGTCGCGTTCAATGGCGCCCTCGGCCTCGACCTACCGCTAGCCGCAGCCCGTCACCGCCCCACGCTGTCGGGCTCGTTACGTTTTCAGGCGATGCTACCCCGGCCATCCCGGCTTCAGCGCAGAGGAAGGCAGTTTTCCTCAATGTGGCGCAAGGTGTACTGAGCCATGCGTTGCCATGCTTCGTCGGTATCACCTCGATAAGACAAGAGTTGCTCGCAGGCAAACGTGTTGTTGTCGTCCAGATCCAATACCGCCAGCCTTACCCTTCCAATCAGCGTACTCACTTTGTGAACTTCGCCGACAAGGAGATATTGCGCACCGGCGGTCCTGGCCTGCCTCGTAAGAACGGCCAGACCAGGGGTCCGGTGCGTACAGCGCTCCCCCCCGCAGGTCAGGCGAACGAGGGCGATCTCTCGATTCCTGGCAAGCCCGCCATGCAATGTCTCATTGAGCGACTTCAGTCGCGCTTCATGCTCGGCGCTTTGATCGTGAACTTCACCGGACGTGTCCTGGAAATCGAATTGGGCCAGGGCCAATGTTTCGGTATCGGCTGAAGTCGTCGATGCCATGGCGATCGTGCTTGCCAGAAGCAGGAACGGCATTCCGCGCGCGATCCCGCGATATATGTCCTGTGGGGTCATGCCGCCTCCCTGAAGGAACCCGAGCCAAACGTGCAGCCGTACCTTGCCTCAAGCGGTTCCAGAACCGGCCTGCTCAACGAGGCGGTTCGTTTTCCGTCTTAGTACATGGAGGCCTTAACGGCCATCATTTCTGCGCCAGCGGCAACCACACGTGCTCGTAACCGATGGTAATGGCAACCCATACCAGCAGGGCCGCCATGGCGAGGCTGAAGCCCTTCAGCAGCCAAGGGTTCGCGAGGCGCTGGCCGATCACGGCGCCCATCAGGGCATAGCTGGTGGGAGCACCGAAAGCCAGCGCGGCCAGTCCAAGCGACCACAGGAACAGGGGCACGCCGTGGATGCCGGCGGCGGGGAACTGGATGGAGGCGATCGGCAGGGTCGCGATCATGGCCTTGGGATTGCAAAGCTGCATGATCAGGCCGTCGCGAAAGCTCAGTACGCGCGGCGTGTGCCGTACCGCACCGAGGTCGATGCTGGAGCGGGCGACCTTGATCGCCAGGTAGAGGATGTACCCGCACCCCACCGCCCCCACGACGGCGAGCATGTCGCCGCGCACCCAGGCCGCCCCGGCCCAGCCGAACAGCAGGAATAGCGTGAGCATGGCCAGCCCCACGCCGGCGAAGAAGCCGAGTGACGTCTTCGCCTGACCGTTGAGGCCGGCATTCAGGCCGAGCAGGTTCACAGGCCCAGGCGTGTACATGACGCCCAGGGCATAGGCGACGATCTCCATGGGAATCTCTCCGATAGAAGGCAGCGTTGTGTGGCCGGGCGGCCGGGAAACGGCTCTGCTAGATGACGCTGCGTTGATACTGGTATGGCGTCTTGCCGTAGATGCGCTTGAAGCGCCGATTGAAGTGGCTGAGATCGGTGAAGCCGTAGCGGAAGGCCACCACGGAGGGCGCCACACCGGTCTCCAGGTCGCCGCGCGCGGCATTGATTCGACAGCTCAGCACGTACTGGTGCGGTGTGATACCGAACTGCTGCCGGAACAGGCGCAGGAAATGGTACTTGGAGAGGTGGGCAGCCTGGCTGATTTCATCCAGCGAGAGATTCGCCTCCAGATGCGCGAGGATGTACTCCTTGGCACGCAGCAGCAGCGTATCGGGGCGGCTCACCCTGCCGCTGGGCTGGAACTTTCCGGCGCGCTGCACCAGGCGGGTCGCCATGCGGTGCAGGGCGTGCTCCTGGTCGATGCGAGTTCCCTGCCGTTGGATTATCCATTGCGCCAGGTCGAGGATGGCACGGCGCAGCTCGGGGTCGGCCAGCAGGGTTTCGCTGCCGTGGAACCGAGCGGCCCGCTCGCACCCCGCCGCATCGGCGAACGAGGCCTCGAGCTGGGCGGAGGGCACATAGATCATCACGTAGCCCAGCGTGCTTCCGTCGCCCGGGTGGCCGTCGTGCACTTGCTCGGGGTTGAACTGGATGACGTTACCGGGCGGGCTGCGGTGAAATTCACCGCCGCTGAAGAAGTCCTGGCGCCCCGAAAGGGTGACACCGAAGGCGTACTCCTCATGGGCGTGGCGGTCGTAGCTGAAGTCGTTCAGCGACGCCTGGAGCACCGTGAGTTCGGGTATCTGCCGACTCTTGTAATAGTCGAACCGGCTGGATTGCCTGGCCATGTCGCGCCTCCCTGAACGCCTGACAGGGGTAGCTTAAGCCGAGCCTGAAGGGAAGGCTTGGACATTATTGCGGAACCTGGCCAGGTGCCTGCTTCGTTCTCATGCCGGCCCGGATGTCTGTCGCTTTCAGCAGATCGATGAAGGCGCGCAGTGCGGCGGGTACGTGGCGATGCCCGGGGTAATAGAGCATCAAGCCGGGGTATGGCGGGCTCCAGCGTTCCAGGACCGCAACGAGCTGGCCCGATGCGAGGCGATAGCTGGCCTCGATTTCGGGAACGTAGGCGATGCCGAGGCCATCGGACGCCGCTTGGACCATGAGATCGTTATCGTCGAGCGTCAGCGCGCCGGGAACGTCGATGGCGATTTCCTGCCCTCGCCGCTCGAACTCCCAGCGGTAGCGCTTACCGCTGGGCAAGCGCTGGCGTATGCAGCGGTGCTGGAGAAGATCGTCGGGAACGCAGGGCGTGCCGAATCGGCGCAAGTAATCCGGCGAGGCCACCGCCAGGAATCGTATGGCGCCGCCCAGCTTCACCGCAATCATGTCCTGGGGTACCGCCTCACCCAGCCGGACCCCGGCATCGAATCCCTGCTCGACGATATCGACGAGGCGCCCTTCGCTGACGAGATCGAGCTCCACCGCCGGATGCCGGCTCAGGAAGACAGGGACGACATGGGCCAGCAGCAGCCGGGCAGCCCCTTGGCTGGCATTGATACGCAGCAGGCCGCGGGGTTCGCCACGATCCTCGGCGAGGGTATCCAGCGTGGCATTCAAATCACTCAAGGTGGGCGTGATCCGCGCCAGAAACCGGCTGCCGGCATCGGTGAGGGAAACGCTGCGGGTAGTGCGGTGAAGCAGCCGCACGCCGACCCGCGCTTCCAGATGCCGCATCCGGTGGCTCAACGCCGAGCGTGAAACCCCCATAATGTCGGCGGCTCGCCGAAAGCTACGCTCGGCAGCCACCACCGCGAAGGCTTCCAGGTCGGCCAGGGTCGGCTTGGTCATGCTCGGCCTGCTCATTGGTGAATTTCTTTCACCGGAACATGCCATATTAGCCGACTTCTTCTTTCCAATGAAGCGCGCCACCATGGCTTCGTCAACCCACCCGAAGGAAGGAATGAAACGATGAGCAAGACATGGCTGATTACCGGTGCTTCCTCAGGCCTCGGCCGAGGGATGACGGAACGCCTGCTGGCGCGTGGCGATCGTGTGGTCGCCACGCTGCGCCGGGAAGGCGTGCTCGACGAGCTGCAGCAGGCCTATGGCGAACGCCTGCTGGTGCTGACACTCGACCTCACCGACGTACCTCGGATTCAAGAGGCGACCCGCCAAGCCTTCGCCACGATGGGGAGGATCGATGTGGTGGTATCCAATGCCGGTTATGGGCTCTTCGGTGCTGCCGAAGAATTCAGCGATGCACAGATCGAACACCAGATCGCCACTAACCTCACCGGTTCGATTCAACTGATCCGCGCGGCACTGCCCCACCTGCGCGACCAGGGCGGCGGGCGCATCGTGCAGGTCTCCTCCGAAGGCGGCCAGAAGGCCTATCCCAACTTTTCGCTCTACCACGCCACCAAGTGGGGCATCGAAGGCTTCGTCGAATCGACGGCACGGGACGTGGCGCCGTTCGGGATCGATTTCATCCTGGTCGAGCCGGGCCCCACCGCGACCGACTTCGTCGCGGGGCTCATGCGTGGAACGCCGATGGCCGTTTATGACGCGACGCCGGCCGGTGACGTCAGGCGTGCCCTAGCAGAGGGCAGCTTCGAGATCAGGGGCGACGCCGCCAGGACGGTGGACGCCATGATCGCCGCCGCCGACGCGGCGAAGCCGCCCTTGCGGCTGGCGCTCGGCAGCACGGCCTATTCGGGCATCAAGCAAGCGCTGGAAGAGCGGCTCCACGCGCTCGAGGCACAGCGCGACGTGGCCTTCTCGGCCGATGTCGATGGTTTCGAGCCAATGTCGTGAGCCCCTTCGGGAGTCGCCTCGGCAAGTACGCCGAGGCGGCACCTTGCAGCTGCCTTGAAAACCGAATGCGAATCGCATGCGAAGGCAATATCAACCAACTGAATTTAAAGGAAAAATTGACCAACCCTTCGATTCGCCCTAGGATGGGCCGATCACCACCCTCGGCTAATACAGGGAACCCCATGAAAGGCAACCAAGACATCATCGACGCCTTGAACGGCCTGCTGGCGGCGGAACTCGCCGCCATGGACCAGTACTTCATCCATTCCGAAATGTATGCCGACTGGGGGCTCACCAAGCTTTACGAGCGCATCGCCCACGAGTTCGACGACGAAAAGGGCCACGCCAAGCAGTTGATCGAGCGAATCCTGTTCCTGGAAGGGAAGCCCGACATGCACACCCGCACCCCGGTGCGCGTCGGCCAGGACGTGGAGGAAATGCTCGCCAACGATCTCCAGCTCGAGTACGAGGTGGGCGACGCCCTGAAGGAAGCCATCGCCCTGTGCGAGCGTGAGCGCGACTTCCAGACCCGCAACGTGCTGCTGGAGCTGCTGGCCGATACCGAAGAGGACCATGCCTACTGGCTCGAGCAGCAGCTGCGACTGATCAAGATGCTGGGCAAACCGAACTACCTGCTCTCGCAGATGTAAGCCCGGGGCGCCCTGGCGATAACGCCATGCTAAGCTCGAGTTCTCATTAGCTCGATAACGGAATGACGCATGGACGAGATCGGACTCCGGTGGCTGTTGGGCCAGGGCGTCAGCCTGGTGGCGCTGGCCCTGTGCCTGGTCGCCTTCGCCAGCAAGCGCGACGACCGGCTGTTCGTCCTGCTGCTGTTCGCCAATGTGGCCTTCGCGGCACAGTTCGCCCTGTTCGAGAGCTGGGTGGCGGCGGGAATCTCCGCGCTGATCGTGCTGCGCATCGCCCTGGTGCGCCGCTTTCGCCGCAACCGCGCGATCATGCTCGGCATGCTGCTCGCCACCGTGGCGGTCGCCCTAGTGACCTGGAGCGGCCCGCGAGACATCCCCGCCCTGGCCGCTGGCCTGCTCGGCACCTACGGCATGTTCATGCTGAGCGGCATTCCCATGCGCCTCGCCCTGGCCGCGGCGGCGCTGTGCTGGGTCGCCAGCAACCTGCTGGCGGGCTCCATCGGCGGCACCATCGCCGAAAGCCTGATCTTCCTGACCAACGTGATCACCATGCTGCGCCTGAGGCGCGACGCGCGGTTGCCGTGCGCGCCATGAGGAGACGACAGCGTCATAACCGCGACAACTGCCGCGCCGTGGCGATCAACAGATCCGAAAGGTTCTGTTCCAGTTCCTCGGGCATGCTCCGCACCCGTGACATCGAGATGCTGACGGCCGCTCGAGGCCGGCTGTGCCTGTCGAGCACCGGTACCGCGATCGAGATATCGGAGAGAAAATATTCTTCTACCGAGAGGGCGTAGCCTTGGCGCTTGAATCGATCCAGGCGCTCCATGATGGCGGGCACCTCATGCACGGTATTCGGCGTGTAAGCCTTTCGCTGCGTTCCCTCGAGAATCGCCCTGGCTTCCCCTTCCTCCAACTGCGACAGCATCGCCAGACCGGGAGCCGTACAGAAAGCGGGAAGGCGCGAGCCGATGGTGATGTCGGTATCCAGCATGTTGCGACTCAGCAGGCGGGATAAATACACCACATCCGGCCCGTCCAGGATCGTCAAACTGACCGAACCTTCCGTTTCCTTGCTCAGATTCAGTAGGTAGGGCCGGACCTTGTCGACCAGGGGGTGCGCATGCAGGTAGTGCGCCGCGATATCCAGCGTACGAACGCTGGGTTCGATCAGCTGCGTTTCCTCGTTGCGCTGCAGGTAGCCTAGCTGCGTCAGGGTGTGTACGAAGCGTTGCGCCGCACTCCGGTCCATGTCGCAGCGCTCCGCCAGTTGCTTGACGCTCATTGCCGGATGCTCGGCATCGAAGACTTCGAGGATCCGAAACGCCTTCACCACGCTCTTGACCATCAGGCGGTCTACTTTTCCCTTTTCATTCAAACCCTTACCCCTCCCTAGCCTGCCTTTCTCGCAAGAAAAGTCGCTTTGTGCGTTGTTTTTGGGTTTTACACTGAGCACTATTCGACTACATTGATTAAATGTAGATCATGATTGATCGTATTGCAATCACAAAGACGTAAATAACCGAGAGACCATCATGTCCGAACACATCCTCACCAACAAGCAAGGCCGCGTCGGCGTCATCACCCTCAACCGCCCCGATGTCCTCAATGCCTGGCACAGCGAGATGCGTCAGCAGCTTATCGCCGCTCTCGACACGTTCTGCAATGACGACGCCCTTGGCGCCATCGTCCTGACTGGCGCGGGGGAGAGAGCGTTCAGTGCCGGCCAGGATCTCAACGAGACTCGCGCTTTCGACGCCGAGCGGGCCGAACGCTGGGTGGGTGAATGGGAAGCGCTTTACGGCAAGATGCGCAGCAGCCCCAAGCCCATTATCGCTGCGCTCAACGGAGTGGCGGCCGGCTCGGCTTTTCAGGTAGCTCTGCTATGCGACTTCCGGATCGCTCACGCCGATGTGCGCATGGGCCAACCCGAAATCAACTCGGGCATTGCCAGTACCACCGGCCCATGGATCATGCGGGAACACCTGGGACTCGCCCGTACCATCGACCTGACCCTGAGCGGTCGCCTGATGAACGCTGACGAGTCGCACGCGCTGGGATTGATCAACCGGGTGGTCGCAGCCGACCAGGTACTGCCGGAGGCGTTGGCGCTGGGAGAGGAACTGGCGGACAAGCCTCCGGTTGCGATGCGCCTGGATCGTCAGCGTTTCAAGGAGATCACCGAGCCCGGCTTCCGCGACTGCCTCGAGGCCGGCGTTCGCATCCAGAGAGAAGCCTACGCCTCGGGCGAGCCGGCACGCATGATGGAAGCCTTCCTCAAGCGCTGAAACGGCTGAAGCGAGACCTGACACACTATGAAATTCAACCTCAACGATCCCAGCTTCATCCTCGCGCTACGCCATATCGCAGCGCGCGAGCCGGAACGCTTGTTCGGGAGCTTCGACCAACGCCCCCTGACGTTCGGCCAGCTCGACCGCCAGTCGGAAGCTCTCGGCGTACACCTTCGCCGTGAGCTGGGCATTCAGCCGGGCGAACGTGCCGCGGTCATGATGCGAAACGGTCCCGAGGCCATCGCCGTTGTGTTCGCTCTGGCCAAGGCCGGTATCGTCTGGGTGCCGGTCAATGCCCGTCAGCGCGGCAACGGATTGAAGTACATTCTCGAGCACTGTGCCCCCTCGGCCTTGGTCGCCGATGCCGACCTATGGCCGGTCGTCGTCGAGAGCGGAGCCGCATTCACCGGCAGGACGCTGTTGCTGGGCGGCGAAGAAGACTCGCTCTCCCAGCCCCTCGCAGGCGGGGAAAGGCTGGATGCGCCGGTGCCGGCCATGTCCGAGCTGTACGCTCTGATGTACACCTCCGGTACCACGGGCAAGCCCAAGGGGGTGTGCGTCACGCACGCGATGATGGCCTACGCCCTCAAGAGCGTCGAACTACTGTGCTCCATCGAGCCGGGCGACGTCTTCTTCCAATGGGAGCCCTTCTATCACATCGGCGGCGCCCAGATGCTCCTGCTGCCGCTGTTCTTCGACGTACGCCTCAGCCTGACCGAGCGCTTCAGCGCCAGCCGCTTCTGGGAGCAGGTCAATGCCAGCGGCGCGACTCACGTTCACTACCTAGGAGGCGTGCTGCAAATCCTGCTGAAGCAACCGCCCAGCGAGCTGGAAAGCGCCCACAACGTGCGCATCGCCTGGGGCGGAGGGTGCCCCAGCGAGATCTGGTCGACGCTGCAGGATCGTTTCGGCTTCGAGATTCGTGAATGCTACGGCATGACGGAAGCTTCCAGCCTGACCACCTTCAACGCCGAAGGAAGACCAGGGTCGGTGGGCCGAGCCGTGCCCTGGCTGGATATTGCCATTCACGACGAACAGGATCGCCCCGTCCCGGCAGGAGAGCCAGGCCAGGTGGTGGTCCGTGAGACACAGCCTGGCGTGCTGTTCGGTGGCTACTTCCGCAACGCCGAGGCCACCGAAAAGACGCTGGCAAACGGCTTGCTGCATACCGGCGACCGCGGCTGGCTCGATGCGGATGGCTTTCTCTACTTCCTCGGGCGTATCACCGATAGCGTGCGCTGTCGGGGAGAAAACGTCTCGGCCTGGGAGGTAGAGTCGGTCACCCAGCAACACCCCGATGTCGAAGAGTGCGCCATGATCGGTGTCGCCGCCGATATCGGCGAGCAGGAGATCAAGCTCTTCCTGAAGCCGAAAGCCGGCCGCGCCATTGAACTACAGGCGCTGCATCGGTGGCTGAAGGAGCGTCTGGCCTCCTACCAGTGTCCGCGCTACCTCGCCGTCGTGGAGGAGTTCGAGCGAACGCCCAGCCATCGCATCGTCAAACACAGCCTGCCCACCACCACTCACGAAGCCTGGGACAGTCAACGGCTTCACTGACCGAACCAGAGGAAAACATGGACAACAACGACAAGAGAAAGGCCACGTCCTGCATCCCTACAACGAGAAAAGAGGAGAACCACTCCATGGCCCATTCACTCAGCAAGACCGTTGCCATCACCACGCTGGCCCTGGCCGTCAACGGCGTCGCCCACGCCGAGGTCTGGGATCTTCCCTCTCCGCAGCCATCGGATAACTACATCACCGAGAATGTCATCTGGTTCGCCGACCAGGTGCGCGAGGCGACCGATGGAGAGCTGGACATACGCGTCCATCCCAGCGGATCGCTGTTTCCCGGCGATCAGATCAAGCGCGCCGTCCAACGCGACCAGGCACAGATCGGCGTTCACGTGCTGTCCGCCCATCAGAACGAAAACATCCTTTACGGTATCGACTCCGTGCCTTTCCTGGCGGACTCCTTTGAAGAGTCCGCAGAGCTCTGGGAAGTGACCAAGCCGGCCCTGGACGAGTTGATGGCGGAGCAGAACATGCAACTGCTCTATCACATTCCATGGCCGCCGCAGGGCATCTTCTTCGACCGTGCGATCGACTCGCCCGAAGATGCGGAGGGGCTCAAGTTCCGGGCGTACAATACCGCTACGGCGCGCTTCGCCGAACTGATGGGCATGACGCCCACCCTGATCGAGGAAGCCGAGCTTTCACAGGCGGCCGCCACGGGGATGGTGCAATCGCTGATCTCCTCAGGCGATCCCGTCTACAACCACCAACTGTGGGACTACCTTCCCCACTTTTACGACGCCAAGGCTTGGCTCGTTCTCAGCCACGTCTTCGTCAACAAGGATCGTTGGGACGCGCTCGACGAAGAAACGAAACAGGAAGTCCTCGCCATTGCGGCAGAAGCCGAGCAGCGCGGTGAGCAGCAGGCCAGGGATCTCACCGACACGCTCAAGAGCCGGCTGAGCGATAAGGGCGTTTCGATCAACCAGCCCAACGAGGAACTGCAGGCCGAATTCGAACGCATTGGCGAAGTGATGCAGAAGGAGTGGCTGGAAAAAGCCGGCGAAGAGGGCCAGCGACTGGTCGAGGAATATCGTGCGCTGCAGTGACGGCACGATTCACGTCCCCACTCCACGGAGTGGGGACTCCGCTTGGCTGGATGTCACCAGGGGTCGCTCCCATGAATACTCCCTTTTCCCGTGCCGCCAGATGGCTGGAAGCGCTCTACCGCGTCTTCGGCTACCTTGCCGCACTCTGTATCTTCATCATGCTGGTCGTGATCGTCGTCCAGGTCGTGCTGCGCTGGAGCGGCATGACCCTGCCTGGCGCTACCAACTACGCCGGCTACTTGATGGGCGCCAGCACGTTCCTTGCGGCGGCCTACACCTTTCACGAAGGTGGGCATATCCGCGTCGGCCTTTTGGTTGAGCGTCTCGGGCGCTTTCGTCCCATTGGCGAGCTGTGGTGCCTGCTGGTCGCCAGCGGCATTGCCGGCTTCATCACCTGGCATGCTTTCGATGCCACCTACTGGTCCTATCGGTTCGGCGATGTCTCGTCAGGGCAGGATGCGATGCCGCTTTGGATACCTCAGGCACTGCTCGCGCTCGGCTCCATGGCCTTCACGATTTCGATCGTCGATCAGCTCGTTCGTACGCTTGCCGCCCTGATTCGTCCCGTACGCATCAAGAGCCACGGCACCCATCCCGTGAGGAGTCTCTGATGGATTTTACCGAACTGGCCATTGCGCTATTGCTCATCCTGTTCTTGCTGCTGGGCTCCGGCGTTTGGGTGGCCTTGTCCCTGGTCGGGGTCGCCATCGTGGGCATCGCATTTTTCACCGGTCGCCCGATCGGGGCCTCGATGTACAGCACGCTCTGGACCTCATCGACGAGCTGGACGCTCACTGCCCTTCCCCTGTTCATCTGGATGGGTGAGATTCTTTACCGTACGCGACTCTCCGAAAGCCTCTTCCGCGGGTTGAGCCCTTGGCTCAGTTGGCTGCCGGGACGGCTGATGCATACCAATGTCATCGGCTGCACGCTGTTCGCCGCGGTTTCGGGCTCTTCTGCCGCCACCCTCACCACCGTGGGCAAGATGTCCATGCCGGAGCTCAGCAAGCGTGGCTATTCCGATTTCATGAGCGTGGGGACCCTGGCCGGCGCCTCGACCCTTGGCCTGATGATTCCCCCCTCCCTGACGATGATCGTCTATGGCGTGATCACAAATCAGTCCATTCCCAAGCTCTTCATCGCGGGGATACTCCCCGGGTTGATACTGGCCGCGCTGTTCATGGGTTACGTCATGGCCTGGGGCGTCCTGAAGAAACCCAACATCGTCAAGGAGCCAGCCATGACGATGAGACATCGCCTCTACGAGTCACGCCTGCTGATTCCCGTTGCGCTGTTGATCCTCACCGTGATCGGTTCGATGTATTCCGGCCTGGCGACGGCAACCGAAGCCGCCGCGCTCGGGGTCGTCGGGGCCCTGGTGCTTGCCGCCATACAGCGCAGCCTGACGTTCTCCTCCTTGGTGGAAAGCCTGATGGGGGCGGCGAAGACCTCCTGCATGATCGCCCTGATCCTGGCAGGCGCTTCGTTCCTGACACTCGCCATGGGCTTTACGGGACTGCCGCGAGGCCTGGCCGAGTGGGTGGGCACCCTGCATCTCTCGCCTTTCATGCTGCTGCTGGCCCTGATGTTCGTCTACATCGTGCTGGGCTGCTTTCTGGATGGCATTTCAGCGGTGGTGCTGACCATGGCCGTCGTCACGCCCATGCTCAACGAGGCCGGCATCGATCTGCTCTGGTTCGGCATTTTCGTCCTGGTGATGGTCGAGATGGCCCAGATAACGCCTCCGGTCGGTTTCAACCTCTTCGTCATGAAGGGCTTGACCAACCATAGCCTCGGCTTCATCGCCAAGGCAGCGGCGCCGATGTTCCTGATCATGGCGCTCATGGCACTATTGCTGATTGCCTTCCCCGGCCTGGCCACCTTCCTGCCCGGCTACATGAACGAAGCCACGATGTGAGACGGCGACCAACCGGCAATGATAGGCAGCATGAGTCCATCAGATCCGTAAGGGCTCACTGCCTATCGTCGAACCTGACAGTCCTAGGGAACGTTGCTACGGCTTGTAGCGCGTCAATGCGATACCGCATGTGCCGCCAAAGCGCACCTTGGCGTCATGATCAATGAAGCAGGCATAGCCCACGCCCCCCTTCCGTTGGTTGGCGTCATGGTTCGTTGTCGTGTCGGCCGCTCACATTCGACATGCCAGCGCAGGCAGACAGGCGTCTTTCCAGAAAGTACCGACGGCATGTCGAAACCGCCCGATCACGTTCGACTAGCGAAAGGGAGCACAGCCCACTATTTCTGATAAACCAACTTGGTGGAGACCTTCGTATGTCACGCATGATCTTCGTGAACTTGCCCGTTGCCGATCTCGAGACGTCGATGGCGTTCTACGACTCGCTCGGCTTTACCAACAACCCGCACTTCACCGACGAGACAGCGGCGTGCATGGTGTGGAGTGAGGCAATCCATGTGATGCTGTTGACCCATGCCAAGTGGCGCACCTTCACCAACCGTCCCATCCCGCCGGCCAACTCCAGCGAGGTGATGTTGGCTCTCTCCTGCGAGAACCGCGCAGCGGTGGATGCCATGAACGAGGCGGCCGCCGCCAATGGCGGCACCGCCGACATCAACCCGCGCCAGGACCATGGCTTCATGTACAGCTGCGCATTAGCGGACCCCGACGGTCACGTCTGGGAGTCATTCTGGATGGATCCGGCGGCCATCCCCCAGGGTGGGGCTACAGGCTGACAGGCAGCGTCATGATACAGGGGAAGCAGAACGCATGCTGTCGTTAATTCTGTGGTTTTCCGCCATCGGTTGTGGTCTCGTCGCCGGGCTCTACTTCGCCTTCTCGGGGTTCATCATGCAAGCCCTCGGCCGCATCGACCTGGGGGCCGGCATCAGTGCCATGAACGCGATCAACAAGGCCATCCTCCGTTCCCTGTTCATGCCTCTCTTTTTCGGCACGACTCTCGCCAGCGCTGTGCTGGCCGCCCTTGCCCCGATGCGCTGGGGCGAGCCTGGAACAGCGCTGATGCTAGCAGGCGGGCTGATCTACATGGTCGGCATGTTCGGCGTCACGTTGGCCTTGAACGTGCCGCTCAACAACGAACTGGCCAGAGCCGCGGTGACTGGCGATGCGACCGCCGTCTGGCCGCGCTACCTGAAGCATTGGACACTTTGGAATCATGTACGCACGGTCGCGTCGACGGTCGCTTGCAGCTGCTTCATCGCGGCCCTGTTGGCTGTATGAGCGAGGGATTGACCCATTTAAGCCGCCCCGCGAGCACATTCCGCCCCGGCTCAGTCAGGGCGAGCTGGCGGTGGGGCCACTCCCGGTGGGTAGCGCTGATATTGAGAAGCGGCTCTGGTTCGGCGATAAGCGGCTGAAGCAGCCACCAGAACATCAGGTCGCCCAGGTAGGGCAGCGGTTCGTACTCGCGCATCAGGTACGAGAATGCCTTGCCCACCGGGAGCGGGCCGTGGTCGCGCACGATTTCGAGCGCCAGCCGTTCCGTCAGGCCGAGGCCGGTATCCGGTGATGGAGACTCCTGCAGGTGCCGGGCCAGCGCACGCCCCATCATCGGCAGAGCCGGCGTGCCGGTGGCGGCGAGCGCTTGCAGCGGTCCGGGGCTGCCCGCGGTAAGCGCCCGCCAGGCCTGGGCGCCCAGTTCGAGCAGGGGCGCCTCGACGGGGTGACGCTGTCGCCACAGCCAGGCCAGTAGATCCGGCGCAAGCTGGCCGATGCCGATGAAACGCTCCACCCCGGGCACTGACTCTACCGCCACCAGCTCGATCCGCACCTTGGGCGGGTTGGCCCGCAGGCGGTGCAGCAGGTAGGCGAGAATCAGTTGATCGTAGCTGTCGTGCTCGAACCACAGCACCAGCCGTTCATAGCGCTCGAGTTGGTCTAAGGCCTCGTATCCCTTGCGCAGCCGGGCCAGGGCGTCGCGCTCGGCCATGCCGGAGACCTCTGCCAGGAAGCCGGCACGCAGCCGCATCAGCTCCTCGGGCGGAAGATCCTGCAGCGGACCGATGCAGAACGGATCGGAGAATTCGAGGAAGTCGCCCTCGAAGCCGGCGGTGCGCAGGGTGTGCTCGATGTCCGAGCCGCAGCGAAGGTGCAGCGTGGCCATGTCGCGGTCGCCGCATTCATTCAACAGCCGCCGCGAGGCATCGAGCGATTCGATATGCGACTTGAGCTTCGCCCAACTGGGAAAACCGCATTCGCGGGCGATGACGAACTGGGCGTCGGCCAGTTTCAGCGGCGTCTCGCGCGGCGGGATGTGCTGAAGCATCCTCGCCAGGGCGGCCGGTTCATCGGCACGGGCGGCCTTGAGCAGTTCCTTGGCGCGCTTGCGCTGCTGTTCGAGATTGAAGCGGCCGTGAGACGTGGCGTCACGCCGGGGGAGCGTGGACATACGATTCCCTCCATGCGCCTGTGTCCGCCGGGCAGGCCGGGAGTCGTATGGAATCCGTGATGTAAAAGATGGGCGCAGCCCTTTCCGCGGACGGAGACGCCTTGCGGCGCAGCCCTTAGCCTCTCCGAAAACCACAGAAGCGTCAATCCGGGCTGGCCCCATTCCTTGACCCGCCAATTTATCATGATAAATTGCATGGTATGCGTCGGTACTCCCCTCGCCGGCGCCCGGCGAACAAGGACAACGACATGCAGACAACCGAGCAGGCGCTGATACAGCGCAGGAAAAAGTGGTACCGGACGGTACCTGACCCCATGGTCTTGATCTTCATGATACTGCTGGCCACCTATGCCCTCACCTTCGTGGTGCCGGCGGGTGAGTACGAGCGGATCGAGGAGGACGGACGCACCCGCGTGGTGCCGGAATCCTTCACCTATCTTCCCGATGTGGATGCCATCTCTCCTTTCGATATCTTCGTGGCGGTCCCTCGCGGCCTCAACGAGGCATCGCTCTATCTATTCATCGTGTTCATAGCCGGCGGCCTGTTCCATATCCTGCAGCGTACCGGCGCCTTGGAGAATGCGATTGGCGTGGCGGTGAACCGAGTCGGCGTCGAACGACGCAACATCATCATTATTGCCGGCACCTTCATCTATGGCTTCTTCGGCGTAGCCGTGGGCTTCGAGAACAATATCGCCCTGGTGCCCATCGCAGTGCTGATCGCCAGCGCTATCGGCTGCTCCAGCCTGGTCGGCACCACCATGGCCGTCGGCGGCATCGGTATCGGCTTTGCTCTCTCACCGATCAACCCTTACACCGTTGGCGTGGCCCAGGGCATCGCCGAACTGCCCACCTTCTCCGGTGCCTGGCTGCGCACCCTGCTGGTGGTCTCTTCGCTGGCCCTGCTCTCGTTCTACATCTGCAAGTGGGTGGTCAAGATGGATTTCGAGGAACCGGACAATGCCAAGGCCATGACCAGGTCTCTGGATGAATACCAGCTGACAAAGCAAAACAAGATGACCCTGGGCGTGTTCATCCTGGGCCTGGCCGCGATGCTGGTGGGAGTTTTTACCCAAGGTTGGTACATCAACGAGATCGCCGGCATGTTCCTGTTGATTGCCATCGTGATCGGCATCGTTAATGGGCTCTCCGCCAACGAGATCGTCCGCCAGATGATGGAAGGTGCCTCCAAGGTCACTGCCGGGGCACTGGTGATCGGCCTAGCCGCCTCCATCCAGGTGATCCTCAATCAGGCCCAGATCATCGACACCATCGTTCACGGGCTTAGCGGTCTGATCCAGGGAATTCCCGGCGCCATGTCGGCGATCATGGCCAGTGTGGTGCAGGGAGCGATCAACCTCTTCGTGCCTTCCGGCTCCGGACAGGCCCTGGTCACCATGCCCATCCTGATTCCCGTGGCCGACTTGGTGGGCATGAGCCGCCAGTTGATGATCACCGCCTTCCAGGTGGGTGACGGCCTGACCAACCTCATCGTGCCCACTTCCGGCGGCACCTTGGCCATGCTGGCTCTGGGGCGGGTCTCCTATGTGAAGTGGCTAAAAGCCATCCTGCCCTTCATGGCGCTGGTTTATATCCTGGCCTGGATCGGCCTGGTCATCGGCCACTACGTCGGTTACTGAGTCATCGCATGACTTTGTCACTCGTTCACGTGCAGCCGGCGACCGGCACGGTCGCCGCGCTGACGGCCACCGGCGGCGTGGCGGTGGGCGGCTACGTGCATCACGCCTGGCGTGGCCTGGGAGCTTGTGCCACCCAGGGGCTGGTCACGAATCCTTGGTACCCCGAGGGTATTCGCCAGGCACTGGGCCGGCACTGCACCGCCCAGGAAGCCCTGCAGGAGGTGATCCAGCAGGATGGCGGTGCGTCGCGCCGCCAGTGCCTGGTGATGGATGCCAGCGGTCAGGCCGCGGTGCACTCCGGCAGCGATAACGTCGCGGTGGTAAGCGCCGAGCTGCGCCCTACGGTGGCGGCGGCCGGCAACATGCTGGCCGATGAGCAGGTCGTGGCGAAACTACTGCAAAGCTTTCTGGCGCTAACCAGCGCCAACCCCGACGAGGTATGGGCGCAGAATGCCACACCCTGCTACCGCGACGGCTACGAGGCACACCTGCTGGAGACCTTGGTCGAGTCGCTGGACGTGGCTTTGCAGGTCGGCGGCGATGCCCGCGGCACCCGCTCGGCCGCCCTGCGCATCGAGTCCTTCGATACCGCTCCCATCGACCTGCGTGTGGACTGGGACGACGACCCCGCCGGTGCGCTTCGTGCGCTGGCCCGACGTGTGCGCGCCCCGGAATTCGCTGCCTTCCTCGCCTCGCTGCCCACGAAATGATTTCAGGAGAGAAGCATGACCGATTCCACGACGCAGGCGACACTGGGCCGCCGACTGATGGCACGCCTGGACGAGGCCGCGCGCCACTCCCAGCCCGGCCCAGGCGTCACGCGCCTGTTCTGCTCCGACGAGCATCGTGCGGTACTGGAGCCGATCGCCGACTGGATGCGCCAGGCCGGGCTCACCCCGGAACTCGATGCATCCGGCAACCTGGTGGGGCGAAATGCGCAAGCCATGGCGGGCGAAAAGACACTGATATTGGGATCCCATCAGGACACGGTCGCCGAGGGGGGCAAGTACGATGGCATGCTGGGCGTTGCCCTGCCGCTGCAAGCCCTGCAAGCCCTGAAGGAGACCGGCATCGAGTTGCCCTACGGGGTCGAGGTGGTGGCCTTCGGCGATGAGGAAGGCACGCGTTTCCAGTCGACCCTGATCGGCAGCCGCGCCCTGGCCGGCACCTTCGACCTCGCGAGCCTGGAAGCGCGCGACGCCGAGGGCGTATCACTCGGCGAGGCCCTCGAGGCTTTCGGCGGCAACCCGCAGAAGATTCCTCATCTGGCGCGCAGGCCCGAGTCGGTCATCGGCTTCGTCGAGGTGCATATCGAACAGGGGCCGGTGCTGGAACAGCGTGACCAGGCGGTGGGTGTCGTCACCGCGCTGACCGGGATCGAGCGTCATCGCATGTGCGTGCGCGGCAGGGCCGGCCACGCCGGCACCACGCCCATGCCGGGCCGTCGCGACGCGTTGGTGGGCGCAGCCGAGATGGTGATGGAAGCAGACAGGATACTGAACGCCACCCAGGACTTCGTTGGCGTGGTCGGTAAGCTGGAGGTCAGGCCCAACGCCGTTAACGTGATTCCCGCCGAGGTGAACTTCACGCTGGAGCTGCGCTCCCCCGACGCCGCAGTGCGCGAACAGGGCCGCAAGGTAATCCTGGACGCCTGCCAGCGGCTGGCCCAGGCGCGCGGGCTCGAGCTGTCGAGCGAGCTCACCTACCAGGCCGAGGCGGTGGCATGCGCCGAATGGCTGATCGAAGCCTTGGAAAGCGCCTGCGAAGCATGTGGTGAGCCCGCCGAACGCATGTTCAGCGGTGCCGGCCACGACGGACTGGCCATGCACGACCTCACCGATATCGGCATGCTTTTCGTACGCTGCAAGGATGGCCTGAGCCACCACCCTGATGAAGCCATCATCCTCGAGGACGCTGACCGCGCGACCCGTGTGCTGATGCGCTTCCTCACCCATCTGGGATCGCAAGCGCGCAGCAGGAGCTGACCTCAGGCAAGGCGCGGCATCAGTCGGTCAGGAAGCCGCGCCGAACCTGGGCCTCGTTGTCGTTCATTACCGCCTGAGCCGAAAGCATGTGCTCCCGCATGAGTTCACGGGCCAGGCCGGCATCGCCCGCTTCGATGGCATCCAGGAGCCGCGCGTGATACTGACAGCCGGTGGGACCGATCTGGTGATCCCCTGGCTCGTAGAGCCGACGATAGACGGTCAGGTCGGAGAGCACCTGTACGGTGAAGCGGATGATGAACGACAGCAGCGGATTGCCCCCCGCCAGCTTGGCCAGCATTTCATGGAAACGCAGTGAGTCGATGTGCTGCTGGCGCTCGGTTTCCATGTCGGGCGCCGGCGTGGCGTAGGTGTGCAGGCTTTCACGCAGGCGAGCCAGATCGTCGGCACCGACCTTGCCGGCCAGCGAAGCGACGAGCTCGGGCTCCAGCGCCAGGCGGATTTGGTAGATGTCCCGGATCGAGATGTCCTGGAAATAGAAGTAGTGACTGAGCAACGAGGTCGCCTTGGCCTCGCTCATCCGACAGACGAAAACGCCGCCCCCCGGGCCGGTACGCGTCACCACCAACCCTTGTGCTTCCAGCACTCGTGTGCTCTCGCGAATGGTGCCCTTGGATACGCCCAGGGTCTCCATCAGCTCGGCCTCACTGGGCAGGCGATCGCCCGGCACCAACTGGCGTTCCACGATCCAGCCCTTGATGGTGTCCGCGACATGGTAGGGAAGGCGACGCGATGCAGAACCAGCCATTGCTTCTCTCATGCAGCACAGGGAAACCAAGGGTAAGCCATTCATCAGGAAGCGAACAGAGCGCTGCCAAGCCGACACTGCCCGGCGAGCCTTCGACCCGTTCAGCCCACCATGCCAAGCCACGGCATTGCTTGAGTGCGGCAGGTTGGCTCAATCACCCGTCTTGCTTGGCATTCTCTCTCTTATGCTCTTGGCCTTGCCGTTCCAATATCAGATACATCAGGCAGGCTACCGCCAAGGGAAGCAGGAAGTAGATGGCGCGGTAGCCGATCAGCGCCGCGAGTATCTCGCTCTTGGCCACCTGATGCTGAAGCAGGGCGAGGAAGACCGCTTCCAGCACCCCCAGGCCGGCGGGAATGTGGGTAATCACCCCGGCGACGGCACTGATCAGCAGGATGCCGAGGATGCTGGGGAAGAACAGTCCTGGCGGTAGCAGCAGGTAGATCAGCGTTGCCATCAATGTCCAGTTCGCCGCACCCAGCGCGGCCTGCATCAGCGCCAACCGGAGCGGCGGAAGAACGATCTCATGGCCTCGCACGTGCCATGCGCGTCGCTTGGAGAAGCGACAGGCAGCCAGGTAAGCGAAGGAGACCGTTAGCAGGCCGAAGCCGATGAATTGCAGGCCGGTGGCCCCGATCTCCCAGTTTTTCGGCAGCTCGAGCAGGCGAAAAGAGAAGACGACACCAGCGAGAATCATATAGCCCAGCCAGTTGGCGATCAGGCTGATGCTGAGTATGCGGGTGACGGTGCCGACCCCAAGCCCCAGACGCGTATACAGGCGGTAGCGCATGGCCAGACTGCCGACCCATGCCCCCAGGTTCAGGTTGAAGGCGTAGCAGACGAAGGCCAACTGCAACACCTGCCTGGCCGGCAGCCCGTGCCCCGTGTAACGCTTGCCCAGCAGGTCATAGCTGCTGAAGGCGGTGTAACTGGCCGCGGTAATGCCCACCCCGGCGACCAGCACCAGCGGGCTGTAGCCCCGCAGGGTCGTGGCGACTTCGGGCCAGTCCACGTTGCGGGCCATCGAGAACAGCAGCCCCCCCACCAGGACGAAGAACAGCAGTGTGACGCCACGCTTCAGCCAGCGTAGCCAGGGTTTTCGCGGGTGGGGTCTATCGGTCTCGGAGGCTTTCATGGGGTTCCCTTCAGGTTCAGTTCGGCGTGCGTTGTTTTTTTCTCGGCTTCGCCGTCAACGGCTCGAGCCGGGAGGTATGACCCGGCAGCCAACCCGCACTGAGGGGAAAATGGCGCAGGAAGTGGAAGCTCACCAGCATCAAGGGCGCCCGCCACCAGCGTCCCCGGTCGGCGGCTTCGGGCGTCACCATCCGGCAGCTGCTGTCGATGAGCGCCATCAGGTGGTCGTGGATCTGCTGGTTGAGCCCGGCATCGCGAATGATCAGGTTGGCCTCGAGATTCAGCGACAGGCTGAGCGGGTCGAGATTGCTCGACCCCACCGTCGACCAGTCATGATCGGCGATGGCGATCTTGGCGTGCAGAGGGTGCTCCTTGTACTCGAATATCTGTATGCCATCCTTAAGCAGGTAACTGTAGAGCGAGCTCGAGAACATCCTGGCCCATGGCATGTCAGGGCGCCCCTGCAGGATCAGGATGACCTCGACCCCCCGCCGCGCCGCACTTCGCAGCTCATGCCACAGTCGGTACCCGGGAAAGAAGTAGGCATTGGCAATTATCAAGCGAGACTTGGTCGAGCGAATCGCGTCGATGTACTGGTCTTCGATGTCGGTGGGATGCTGGTCGTTGTCACGGAGGGTCAGGCGCATCTTCGACTGGCCAACGGGAGGGCACGATGCCAATGATTCCGGCAGCTCCTTTACCGCCTGGTGCTCGATCAGCAGCGTCCTGGCCGCCTGCCGAATATCCTCCACGATCGGGCCGCGCACGCGCACGCCGTAGTCCTGCTTGCCCATGGCGTACTTGTCGGGCAAGTGGTCCCAGCCGAAATTGATCCCACTGATGTAGGCCACCTCCCCGTCCACCACGACGATCTTGCGATGCAGGCGGCGAAACAGGTTGGTGCGCATGCCGAGCCGACGCGGCTGGGGATCGTAGATGTGCAAGTTGACGCCGGCAGCCTCCAGCTCGGCAATGTAGTCGCTATCCAGGTCCGCTGTGCCATAGCCGTCCACCGTCACTTCGATGCGCACTTGCCTCGCTGCAGCCTGGAGTAAAGCGTCCTTCAGCTCCTTTCCGACCTCGTCGTGGAAGATGATGAACGTCTCGATCAGGATTTCCCGGCGCGCCGCGCGTATGGCAGCGAATACGCTGGGAAAGTATTGGTTTCCATTGATCAACAATTCGGCTTCGTTGCCTTCCTTCCATTGGAAATTCACAGGCATATCTCAGCGATGAGTGGCACATGATCGGAGAGGTGCGACCAGGGCTTGCGGTAGAGCGCTCTTGGATTTCGACACGAGGCATTGCGGACATAGATTCGATCGAGGCGCAGCAGGGGCCAGCGCGCCGGAAACGTCTTGGCCGGACGGCCCTGGTGATGAACGAAGACCTCGCGAAGCCCACACCCCGTCAGGACAGCATCGGCCTGCAGCCGCCAGTCATTGAAGTCGCCCGCGACAATCACCGGTTCATGGCGCGGGATCGAATCCAGCAGTTCGCACAGCAGCATCAATTGCTCCAGGCGATGTCCCTGTCGCAGCCCAAGATGAACGCAGATGGCGCGCACCCCGGCATGGCCGGGAATATCCAGCTGACAATGCAGCAGGCCTCGTTTCTCGGTGCCATGGATCGACACGTCCCTGTTGTCGTATTGCAGTATCGGGTAATGGGAGAGAACGGCATTGCCGTGATCGCCTTCGGGGTACACCGCGTTGCGGCCGTAGGCGAAGTCGGGCCACATGGTGTCGGCAAGGTACTCGTATTGCGGCACGCTCGGCCAGTCATGAAAGCGGTTGGCGTGCTTCCTGTGCTCGCCGATCACCTCTTGCAGGAAAACCAGGTCGGCAGACAAAGTGGCGACGGCATCGCGAAGCTCCGGCAGGATGTGGCGACGGTTGAAGACATTGAATCCCTTATGCACGTTGATCGTCATGACCTGCAGCGTCTGTACGGACGCCGAGTGCTTCATCTCCTGCTGCGGGCTCCTGTCCGTAACACTCACTTATCCCTCCCTGTCCTGACCCATGACGCAGCCCTCCTGGCAGTGCGTCATGGAAAAGCGTAGCAGGCGCCTCCCATCCTTGCTTTTGCCCGAGCTCGGCACAGGCAGGATGACGTCGCCCTGCGCCATGGTATGAGATCAGTCCAGCACTCGCTGCTCGACCACATTCGTGTCGAAGGCAAGCCTCCCGGCTATCGCCGCCATGGCCTCGAAGGGCGCTTCGTAGCTCCAGGCGGCATCGCGGAGGGTTTCGCTGCCGAGGACGACGGCGTAATAGCTGGCGTCGCCCTTGAACGGGCAGTGCGTGACGGTATCGGTGCGCTCGAAACGCTCCATGGCCACGTCCTCCCGCGGCAAGTACAGCCGGGCAGGATAGCCGGTTTCGCGCAGTTCGATGGCATTGCGGGTGTCGGCGAGCAGTACCTCACCGGCCCGGATCTGTACCCGCCGATCATGCGAGTGCAGCGAGATGCGACCGTCCGGGTCGTGATTCGAATCTCGAGAAGACGCGGTCATGGATCACCTCGCTTACGGGCCGCCGCTGCCGCCCGTGGCGCTATAGACGTGGCCGGTAGCGTAGCTGGACGCCTGTGAGGCGAGCAGCACGTAGACGCCAGAGAGTTCCACCGGTTGGCCGGGGCGGCCCATCGGCGTCCCTTGACCGAAGGTGGTCACGTTCTCCTGCGGCTGGCCGCCGCTTGGCTGGAGGGGAGTCCAGAACGGACCGGGAGCTACGGCGTTCACCCGAATGCCCTGGCCGGCGACCTGCTTGGCCAGGCACTTGGTGAAGTTGATGATCGCCGCTTTGGTCATCGAATAGTCGAGCAGGATCTCGGGCGGATCGTAGGCCACCACCGAGGCGGTATTGATGATCGAGGCACCCGCCTCGAGGTGCGGCATGGCGGCTTGGGTAATCCACAGCATGGCGTAGAGGTTGGTCTTCATGGTGGCGTCGAAGTCCTCGGTGCTGATGTCCGTGATCGAGGCCTTCCACTGCTGCCGGGCGGCATTGTTGACCAGGATGTCGAGCCCCCCGAGCCGTTCCACCGCCGTTTCGACCAGCTCTCGACAGAAGGCCTCGTCGCGGATGTCGCCGGGAATGGCCACGGCCGTACGTCCCTCCGCTTCGATCAGTTCGATCACTTCGCGGGCGTCCGACTCCTCCGCCTTCAGGTAGTTGATCGCCACATCGGCGCCCTCGCGGGCATAGGCGATCGCCGCGGCCCGTCCGATACCCGAATCGCCGCCGGTGATCAACGCCTTGCGCCCCGTCAGCCGGCCACTGCCCAGGTAGCTCTCTTCGCCGTGATCGGGGCGCGGCTCCATCTCGCCGGCCAGCCCCGGCCACTCCTGCGGCTGCTCGGGAAACGGCGGCTTGGGATACTGCTCGGTGGGGTCCTGCTTCTGCAGCAGGGATCCATTCCCGGCGCCGGCTACGGCACCCTGCCCTTCGGCTTGCGAGGTAGACGTGGACGACGGCTGGCCAAGTGCCGGCCCGGCCACCGCCGCAGCGGCCACTCCCGAGGCCAGGCCACCGACGATCTGCCGGCGAGCGGGATCGAAAGCTTGATCGGATGGCATTGCAGCACCTCCCTGTCGTGCGGTTGCGATGACTTCTCACTAAGACCCTAGCCCGAGCCGGCAGGATTACAATCCACGAGAGGTAACCGTATGTTGCCTCAGGAAGCGGCTCGTCGCCTGAGCGCCCCGACACCGGCCACTACCGCCAGAATCACGGCCCCCGCCAGAGCGCCCAAGGCGGCATTCAGCACCGTCTCGCTGAGCGGCCCGAGGATCGTGCCGACACTGGGCAGATCGGCCGCGACGTGGGCCAGTGCCTCGACCCCATGGTGCGCGACAGGCAGTCCGTGGGCCAGGATGCCGCCGCCGACCATGAACATGGCCGCGGTACCGATCACCGAAAGCGACTTCATCAGGTAGGGGGCCACGCGTACGATGGCATTCCCCGCTGCCCGGGCCGGCGCAGCGCGCTGGCGGCTGAGCAAGAGACCGAGGTCGTCGAGCTTGACGATGCCGGCCACCAGGCCGTAGACGCCGACGGTCATGATCAGTCCGATGCCCACCAACACCGCGATTTGCTGCATGAAGGGGGCTCCGGCCACGCTGCCCAGCGTAATGGCGATGATTTCTGCCGACAGAATGAAATCGGTGCGCACGGCTCCCTTGATCTTGCCGCGCTCCAGCGCCACCACGTCGGCGTTCGGATCGGAGAGGGTCTTCACGAGCCGCCCGTGGGCCTGCTCGGCGTCGGCCTTGCTGTGAGTGAAGGCGTGAAAGAGCTTCTCGGCGCCCTCGTAACAGAGGAAAGCGCCCCCCAGCATCAGCAGCGGTGTCACGGCCCAGGGAGCGATGGCACTGATCAGCAGCGCCGCCGGTACCAGGATGGCCTTGTTGCGCAGCGATCCCTTGGCCACCGCCCACACCACCGGCAGTTCACGATCGGCCTTCACCCCGCTCACCTGCTGGGCGTTCAAGGCCAGGTCGTCACCGAGCACCCCGGCAGTCTTCTTGACCGCCACCTTGGTCATCAACGAGACGTCATCGAGGAGAGTGGCGATATCGTCGATCAGCGTGAGTAGGCTTGCTCCGGCCACGTTCCGTCTACCTGTTCATCGGGGGACATGCACCAGTATCGTCAATCACCTCTCGCTACGCTCGGCCGACGTCACCTCGTTGACTCAATGCCCGCCGATATTCCTTCCGATAAGCCTCGACGTGCCGGGTCGGATCGGCCGGCAGGCGACCGAGCGCCACGGCCAGATCGAAGAAACCACGGTTGGGCAGGTTCTCGCCCCGGCGGCTGACCACCAGCGCGGCGATCAAGGGCCGGCCCTGCTCGGCGTCCTCTCGCATGAGCTGCTCAAGCGCGTGCGCCGTGCGTTGAATGGTGCGCGGTGGCGTGAGCCCGAGCGCCTCGGCGAGTTGCTGGTAAGTCATCGGCAATGCCGCTTCAGGCATCGCTTCGAGGATTCGGCGCGCCCGGGGTGCCAAAGGCATGTTGGCTGAAGTCATCGTCGCTGGCGCCTCCCATCGGTGTCTCGCCTCATTTCACAGCAACAAGTCGACGGGGGCCAGGCACCAGCGACCCCCTGGGCGCCCCCGGCAATATCCAGCAATGCCGGATCAAAGGCTGCGTAAGCGAACCGCCGCCAAGATAGCCGGCCTGCGGCAGCGAGCGCTCCCCACGGCTAGCAGGGCGCTCGCGTTGAAGCCTGCCAGCGGGGCACGAGACGCAGCTTCCTGCCGCCTTTGCGTTTACCGTTCTGTCCTCTCTTCGTCATTGCCCTTCTCTTCCTCGGGCTTCGCCGAGCCTTGGTGGGCGAGAGGCTCGGCCCGATCGAGGCGCGGGTGGTGGTCGAGGAATTCGCGGTGCGGATCGGGCAGCGCGTCCAGCGCCTGGAGGGTGCGGGCCAGAACGTGAATGGCGGCCAGCACGTCCTGGGTATTGCCGGTTTCGGAAATGGTGTGCATGTTGCGAATGGGGAACCCGATGGAGGTCGCCGCACAATCCACCGCGGCGAGCACGCCAGCCATGCCGTCGGTTCCGGTGTCGGCACCGACGATGTCGCGTTGCATGGGGATGTCATGCTCCCGGGCGGTGCTTTCGATGATGCGATTGAGCTGTTCACTGGCGATGGCGCCTACCGACATGGTGAAGCCCTTGCCCATCTGCAACGGCTGCATGCGCCGGTCGCCGATGCCGGGGGCCGCCACATAGTCGTGATTCACGTCCACGCCGATTACCACATCCGGCCGCAGCTCGCCGGCAAGCACGCGGCTGCCGAAGCGACCGATTTCCTCGTAGCTGGCGATGGCGAACAACACCCGTACCTTCTCGGTACCGCCGGCCTCGGCGATCAAGCGGGCGACTTCGGCGGTGACGAAACAGCCAAGGCCGTTGTCCAGGTAGGCGCCGTAGAACGTATCAGGGCTGAAACCATGGCGGATGGGGCGGTCGAAGATGATCGCATCACCGGGACGCACGCCGAGGTTGAGCACCTGCTGCTTCTTGTTCTCGCCATGTATTTGCAAGTCGAGATAGATCTGTTCCTTCTTGATGCCCTTGCTGCCTTCGCGCTGGGCCGCGTCGGAAAAGTGGATGGCGCCGAGAGCCTCCACGGTACCGCCCTGGATGATGCGGTACCGGCCAGGATGCTCGGGGTCCTCACTGAACAGCTTGACTTCATGGCCGACCAGCACGTTGGGCAGGAAGGCGTCGGTGTTGATCCAGATCTTGCCGTCGTCGCCGATGCTGCGCACTTGCATGCGGATCTTGTCGGCGTGACCGATGATCATCACCTTGAACATGTCATCGCGGCCCGGATGGGTATCCCATACCGCGCCGGCATGTCCCTTGTACTGGTGCATGTGCCACCCCTTCGGCGCGAAGCGCTCGAAGTGGGGCTTGAGTACGCCATAGGTCATCGCCCCCTCGAGCCCAACGGGGCTGGGAGCGTCCAGGATGCGACGCATCAGGGTGAATTGCGCTTCCGGCATGGGCTCGGCCCAAGGCTTGCGGATTTCGCTCATTTGGCTTCCTTTCTCTTCGGCTTCTGACGTTGGACAGACTGCCCCTAGTTTGACAGATTCTGCGCCAAGTTGGCCTAGCGGAGCGAAGTGGGGGGGCGCAGCCGAACAGCAGCAGCCTCAGCCATAGCGCAAGAAGCCGCTTCGGCAGATGTCCTACGTGGACCGCTACCCATGTTCGCGACTCCCGCCGGACCACGTGACAAGAAAAAGGCAAGACCCTCGGGCCTTGCCTTCGTTCGACGACAGGCGTCGAACGGAGCCGTGACGCTCGCTTAAAGTCCTTCGGCGTCCGACAGGTTCATGTCGTCGTCCACCGTCTCGTGACGCTCTTCGTCGTACTCCTGGCCCAGCCCCTCGAGCTCATCCTCGCCGAGCGGTTGCTGAAAGACCAATTGCTCACCCTCCAGTTGCATGTCCGCCAACGGCAGGGCAACTTCCGTGCCGCCGAACACCCAGAAACCTCCCACGGTGGTGGTCGCCTGCAGGTCACCGCTGTCCTTGTGCTTGAGCACCTGCTCGACATCGCCGATCGTCTCCCCCTCGAGATTGACGATGGTCATGCCCTTGAGGTCGCCGGCCGTCATGTCCGCGATGCTGGGATCTAGGTGGCTCTCGGGATTGTCGAGATCGTCGAACCCTTCGTCAGAGCCGGCCTGGCCGGTATCGAGCTCGCTGTCGCTGGCGGTTGCCTGCTCATAATCGCTGGCATCGTCGCCCTCTTCGGGCAAGGCGGCTTCCGTATCCTCGACCGGTTCGACGCTTTCGTCTCCCCCCGTTGCCTGGGTTTCTTCGTCCTCGGTCGGCGGTGCATCGCCAGCGTCATCCCCCGCCGGAGTTCCCTGGGCTTCGCCGGTTTCCTCGCCTTGGCTATCCTGGGCTTGGCTGTCGGAGCCTTCGTTCTGGCTATCCTGAGACTCGTCGCCTTGATCGCTGGATTGGGTTTCGGCCGTCTCGGTGGTCTGCGCCTCCATGGCAGCGTCGTTGCGTTCGCTATCGCTCTCGGCGCTCTCGCCATCTTGGGCCATCGCGCCGCCCCCCAAGCCGGCCGAAATGGCGCCGATAGCGATCGCCAGTAGTGTCCTTTTCATCGCTCTCCCTCCTGGAATCGAGCATCCTGATAGGTCTCGGTAGGGCCTTGTCGGCTTTCTCAAGATAGCTGAGGCCAATCGCTCCCTGCCAACAACACGACGAAATGAGGCGTTACGTCGACGCAACGCCATGTGGCTGTCCGGAGCCGTTCAAGTGGTTCACTCGGCGCGTCTTCCACGCCAAGAAAGGGCCACTGCGTGACGAGTGGCCCACCAGGGTCAGACGCTGGGATGCACGTACCCGCTCCAGCCTTGGCCGGTGCCCAGATGCGTCGCCACGCCGACCACATCGGGCCGGTGGCGAGACATCACCGACCGCCCTTGCTGCGTGCCGAGATGCGTGGCGGTCATGCGCTCGGGGGCTTCGCTGCGGGTAGGGATCGTGCCATCTCCCGCTCCTACGTATGGCGAGCCGCCTTGTGTGCGTGAGTCGGAGCGGGGCCTGAACTGCGAATAGACCAGCCAGCCGAGTCCCACACTGGTCAGCAGCACGGGAACGGGGTTCTCACGTACGGAGTTGCCGAGGTTGTCGAAGAAGGCGCGGGCCCTGTCGCGGGGGACGAAACCGGCCGCCTGACGCTTGAGCTGCCGTGGCGAGAGCCGGTTCTCGATTTCATGAAGGGTTTCGTTCAGGTGCGCGCGCGAGCGTTGAATATCCGCTTCGATCTCGTCCGGTCTGCGATCGTGTGAACGCATGGGCATGCCTCCTTGGCGTCGCCGCTCCAATGGCTTCCTTCATGCTTCAAATTGGCCTGCGTTCTGGCTTACGTCAAGGAGTGACATGGGTTCAGGCACAACGAGGCCGGGCAGTTGCGCCATGCTGTCGCGCACAGGTCACTGTCTCGGGAATCCCATCTCGACGTCGTCAAGAACACCACCGGACGGGCGAGAAGCACGCGCAGGTGCGGGCGATCAGGCAGCGATTCGCTCCAGTATCTCCTCGATGGCCTCACGACGGGTGGGACGTACCAAGCGCGCCACCTCCGCACCGCCGTCGAGAAAGATCAGGGTTGGCCAAAGCTTGACGCGGAAAGCTCGCCCAAGACGACGCCCGCGTCCATCCTCGATCTTGAGATGGCGTACGTCGTCACGTCCGGCCAGTGCCGCCTCGAGCGGGGGTTGCATAGCTAGGCAATATCCGCACCAAGGGGCACCAAACTCGATCACGGCCAACCCCTCGAAACGCTTGATCTCGCCGAGGCTCGGTTCGACCGGCAGGTATCGATGTTGCATGGGCATGGGCACCTCCTCTTCGGCTCGCCAACGCCGTTACCCTCACCATAAGGGGCGAATCTCGCTGCGCTCAATGACAACGACCCCGCGCCTCTCTCGGCAGTATCGGACACTGGAACGCGCTGCGTCATGCACAAGTCGTTTCTCCTGCATATGCTATGGGCAGGTCCGGTCGCCACTCGAGGAATCTTCATGTCTCCCCTGAGTCCCCAATCCCGGCTGCGCGGCGGCCGTTGGCCATCGGGCATCGCCTGGCTGAGTGCGCTGCTGCTGGTCCTGGCCGCCCTGCTGCTGCTGGTCGCTGGGCCCGCCTATCGACTGGAGCTGCTGCCGCTGAGTACCGCCTTCGGCCTGCTGCGCTACGGCGGGCTACTGGGCCTGGGCGCCATCGCAATCGCCCTGCTGGCCCTGTTGGTGGCGCTGCTGTGTCGTCGCAAGCGCGTCATCTGGGGGACGGCGTTCACGATCGCATCCACCGTCGCTCTGCTGTGGGTCCCCTGGACGTACTGGCAGCGCGCTCAGTCGGCGCCGCCGATTCACGACATCACCACCGACCTGGAGACCCCACCGGCATTCATGGCGTTGGCTCCTGCCCGCGAAGCCGCTCCCAACGCCGTCGATTATCCCGGCGAGTCGTTCGCACGCCGTCAACGCGAGGCCTACCCCGATATCCAGCCGCGTCATTACCCCCTGCCCCTGGCCACGGTACGTGCCGCCGCCGAAGCCGCCGTGCTGGACATGGGCTGGGAAATCGCCGACATCACCGTTGACGCCGTCGATACCATCGAGGCCACCGCAACGACCACCTGGTTCGGCTTCAAGGACGACGTAGTGATTCGTTTGACCCAGGAATCCGACGGTATACGGGTCGATGCGCGCTCGGCCTCGCGCCTGGGGCGCGGCGATGCGGGCGCCAATGCGCAACGAATCCGCGACTATTTCGAAGCATTGGAACGGCGTACCGGCTGATATCTTCTTCAACCGATAACGGACCCAGGTTGACCGCTGCCAAGGAAGCTTATGCTACTGCAAGGCCTCAGTATCACGATTCTCGTGTTGAGTCATATCTACGCGGGGAAACTCCGCAACTTGAGCCGCATCCCCAGGAGTGCCTGGCTCTCGCTGGGTGGCGGCATTTCCGTCTCGTACGTTTTTCTCCATATCTTTCCGGAACTCGAACAGGCGCAGCAGCATCTGGCGGAACAGGCCGCGCTGGCCTTCATCGAGAGCCACGCCTACCTGGTGGCTCTCGCGGGCCTGCTACTGTTCTATGGCCTGGAGCACAGGATCAAGGCAAGAGGGCCCCTGCCTACCGACGGCGAGGCAGGAAGCGCGGAAAGGCCCGCCACCCGTGCTGGCATGTCCCTGTTCTGGCTGCACATTGCCACCTTCTCGCTCTATAACGCCCTGATCGGCTACCTTCTGGTCTACCGGGACAGCACGGTTACGGAAACCGTGTTTTTCGTCGTGGCCATGGCGTTTCATTTCCTGGTCAATGACCATAGCCTGTATTACCACCACCGAAACGCCTACCTGCATTTCGGCAGATGGATACTCTCGGCGTTCATTGGCCTGGGCTGGGTCGTCGGCTTGAACTTTCAAATCAGCGAAGCGGCGACGAGCGTGCTGTTTGCTTTCCTGGCGGGAGGCATCATCCTCAACGTATTGAAGGAAGAGCTGCCGGAGGAGCGCAAGAGCCGCGTCTGGCCTTTTGCCTTCGGAGCCACGCTATATTCCGTTTTACTTTTGACCAGTTGATGAGAGGGGTGAGATGGCCCAGACATCGTCCGACCAGTCCCAAGAACCTCATAACCTCGAGCAGATGCTGGATCGGTTCGTGCAGGCGGAGCGTGACGAAAAAACCGATCAGGTCAGTCTCGGCGGCATCCTTCACGAAGTCGGTCGCCGATCTTTTGCCCCCCTCCTGCTGGTTCCCGGTATTATCACCCTGTTGCCTGTCGTCGGGGATATTCCCGGCGTTCCTACCCTGATGGCACTGTTGGTCCTACTGGTTGCCGTACAGCTTCTGTTTCGGGCGCATCATTTCTGGATACCTGAGTTCCTGTTGAATCGATCCGTTTCCAAGGGGAAGCTCGACAAGGCGGTCAGTTGGAGCCGCCGATCCGCTCGCTTTCTGGACAAACTTCTCAAGCCGCGACTGACCTTCCTGACACACGGTCCGGGCATCATCGCCGTTGCGCTTGCCTGTATCGCCATTGCCTTGGCCATGCCGCCCATGGAAGTGGTGCCTTTTACCGCCAACGGTGCCGGCCTGGCCCTCACGCTATTCGGCCTTTCCCTCATGTCCCACGACGGTCTGCTGGGGGCAGTGGCGTTTGTCCTGACCTTCGCCACGTTATTCTTCGTCTATCTCGGTATTGTCTAGCTCGCCAACCTCTCTTCCCTCATGAGCGGTTGTCGTCGCTCACGAGTCGACGCAGGTCGCTCAGGACCTCTTCCCTTGGGTCGTCCTGGCGGATGAGCAGTTGCGCTTCCCCGTTGCGGTCGAAGGCGAAGACCGCGCTGGGGTGAGAGACCATGTAGTGCCCCTCGCTATCCTTTTCGCCATAGCCGTAGGTCACACGATAGCGACGCGTTAGCGCATCCAACTGCTCTTCGTTGCCGGTGAGGCCGACGAACTCGGGTCCGAAATTGGCGGTGTACTCACGCAGGGTCTCGGCATCATCACGGGCCGGGTCCACCGAAACGAACAGGACCTGCAGGTCGTCACGCGCCTCCTCGCCGAGTTCATCCAAGAGCGAATCGAGATGCGCCATCGTGGCCGGGCAGATGTCGTGGCAGTGGGTGAAACCGAAGAAGAGCAGCGTCGCATGGCCGCGAAAGGCCTGTGCCTCGACGGCTTCCCCCGACTCGCTCATGAGTTGGAATTCCAGCGGCGGCATGAGGCCGGAAATGTCCTTGGTGTGCCAGCCTGGGTCGGAGCAGCCGGCCAGCAGCGCGACGAACGATAGCACGCCCATTACCCGTCCCCTTTTCGGCAGAAGACACACCGGGAAAGGAGCATGGCGTCGTCTCGCCGTGCCCGGAAGGGTCATGAATGATCTCATGGTGGCGGCATCTCCCGTTCATGCTCTGCTTCGCCCTGGTCCACATCGCCCTTGCCGGAGAGGATGTCACGAATCACGATCAGTACGCCGATCACACTCATCATCGATGCCGGTATCCAGGTGATCAAGCCACCGAGCTGCTGGTCGGTCAGTGGCGCGATGGGCCAGGCGCGGCCGCAGACGGCATAGACGTCGAACAGCACGCTTTCGCTGAAGGTGAGGTAAGCCCCCAACAGGATCTGTGGCGGAACCACCACCAGCATCGCCATGATGCGCGCGCCATATCCCAGGCCGCCCTGCTCCGGCGTATGCGGATCGAGCACCAGCCACCAGAACAACAGACCATCAAGCAGCATGCTCCAGTTCATGATCTGGTAGCGCTGACGGCTGAGCATCGCATCGAAGTGGATGTCGGGAATCAGCCAGAAATAGATCAATCCGACAAACAGCATCGGGGCGACCACAGGATGTTGCAGCAAACGGTACGCTGGGCGAACGACCCAGCCAGCCAAGTTCCGTCCGGAAATATGTCTCACCCGTCGCGGCGTGCCTGCCGCCAGTACCGGCAGCGGCGCCGCCAGCGCAATGAGAAACGGTGCCGCGTGATGCAACACCAGGTGCTGGGCGCGATGGGTGAAGAACATGTACTGCGAGAGGTAATCGTAGTGGGTCTGAGAGACGGCGTAGATCGCCACGACACCGAGCAAGAAGGCAAGCGGGCGCCAGAATCCCGGCGCTTGGTCCCGGCTCCGCAGTCGCTTCAGGCCACGCAGGTAGCACCCGGCGGCAGCCAGACAGACCAAGGCCCAGGCGGGTGAAAACTCCCAGGGCAAGAGGTAACCGGCGACTCGCTCGAACTCGAGCATTTTCCTTCCTTTACCGAG
Source organism: Billgrantia pellis (assembly GCF_008297955.1). GTDB lineage: Bacteria > Pseudomonadota > Gammaproteobacteria > Pseudomonadales > Halomonadaceae > Halomonas > Halomonas pellis. The sequence continues at coordinate 665,784 of NZ_VTPY01000003.1, forward strand.
GCGACATGTCGCCGCCTGATAGCTTGACCCTCAAGCATAGCGAACTTGGCCCGCCATGAAACACCGGGCCGGTACATCGGGCGAGACGAACGGCGACCGATCCGAAAGAAATGTAACCCTGCCTTGAGAAGCGTAAGAAACGGTGACCATCTTCGGCAGCGACAAGCAGGAAGCACCATCCTGTACTAGGTTGAAGCCGAAACAGGCAACGAGCCGACTCAGACCCAGGACCGGGACTGGCGAAGTACTCTCAGCGCATCGCCGAGAAGCCAAGCAGATGCGCGGCATGACGCGCCTATCGAATTCTGAATGGAATGCGCAGCCACCACCGTTTCGCGCACGCACGTTGCAATGGACTGGCATCCCGATGTCCCTTAGCAAGCACATACGGACAACAGGACCGCTCGGGGCCGCCGCCCCGTTTCTGGCTGCCTGCGAAGGGCCCCAATCGGCCCTCGATCCTGCTGGCTCGGCCGCGGCGCTGATCGCCAGGCTCTGGTGGCCGACGTTGTTCGTCGCCATCCTCGTCACGCTGCTGGTGCTCGCGTTGCTGACGGTGGCTGTGTTCCGTGCCCATAGGCGACACGCCGCACTTCCGTTGAACGCTCGCCAGAGCCGCAACCTGGTGATCGCCGGCGGCATCATTCTGCCGCTGGCGGCAACGATTCCCTTCGCCCTGTCGAGCTTCTCCATCGGACGCACGATCAATGCCCCGCTCCCCGACGATGCCATGACCGTGGAGGTCGTCGGTAAACAGTGGTGGTGGGAAGTTCACTACCTGGACGAGGCGGGGAACCGCATCGCCACGACCGCCAACGAGATACACATCCCCGCTGGCGAGCCGGTCCGCTTTTTGCTCAAGTCGGACAACGTCATTCACAGCTTCTGGGTACCCAACCTGCAGGGCAAGACGGACATGATGCCGGGGCGCACGAATGTCACCTCGGTGACGGCGGACGAACCTGGGGTCTATCGCGGCCAGTGCGCGGAATACTGCGGCACGCAGCATGCGCTGATGGCGTTCCTGCTGGTGGCCGAGGAGCCGGAACGATTCGACGCCTGGCTGGAGGGCCAGCGCCAGCCGGCGACAATGCCGGAAACGCAGGCCCAGGCACGCGGACACGACGAATTCTTCGAGGCCGGATGCGCCGGATGCCACACCATCCGCGGCACATCGGCCTCCGGCGATCTAGGCCCCGACCTGACCCATATCGCCAGCCGGCGCACGTTGGCCGGCGCCACGGTGCCCAACCGTATCGGACACCTCGGCGGCTGGATCACCGACCCGCAGCACGTCAAGCCGGGTAGCAGGATGCCGCCGAGCGAATTGACGCCGGAGGAGCTCAAGACATTGCTCGGCTACCTGGAGAGCCTGGAATGACGCTGGAGAAACCCGCCAACCCTCGCGACGTGACCGATTCGCCGGAGGAAACCGCGTGGCTGGAGCGCACCTGGCACTCGCCCGGCGGGTTGCTTGGCTGGTTCACCCACGTCAATCAGCGCATGATCGGCAAGCGCTTCATCATCACCGCCTTCATCTTCTTCCTGCTGGCAGGGATTCTCGGCATCCTGATTCGCCTGCAACTGGCCGGCCCCGAGCAGCAGTTGCTCGGGCCGGAGCTCTACAACCAGTTCTTCACCATGCACGGCACGGTAATGATGTTCTTTTTCGCCATTCCGGTGATGGAGGGCTTCGCCATCTACTTCGTGCCGCTGATGATCGGCACGCGCGACATGGCCTTTCCCCGGCTCAACGCCTTCGGCTATTACGTCTATCTGATTGGCGGGATCGTATTGTTCGGCTCGCTGCTGCTGAGCATGGCGCCCAATGCGGGCTGGTTCAACTACGTGCCGCTGTCGAGCAAGCTCTACTCGCCCGGCTACGGCGTCGACATCTGGACCACCATGATCACTTTCATCGAGGTCTCGGCACTGACCGCGGCGGTGGAGCTGATCGTCACCACACTGAGAATGCGTGCACCGGGCATGTCGCTGAATCGCATGCCGCTGTTCGTCTGGGCGGCGCTGGTGATGTCGTTCATGATCGTCTTCGCCATGCCGGCGGTGATCGTCAGCAGTACGCTGCTGATCCTCGACCGGCTGGTCGAGACTCAATTCTTCATTGTCGAGGGCGGTGGCGAACCGCTGCTGTGGCAACACCTGTTCTGGTATTTCGGCCACCCCGAGGTGTATATCATCCTGGTGCCGGCGCTGGGCATGATCTCGACCATCATCATCACCTTCACGCGGCGTCCGATCTACGGCTACACGGCCCTGGTACTGTCGGTGGTGGCCATCGGTTTCGTCAGCTTCGGTCTGTGGGTGCACCACATGTTCACCACCGGCCTGCCCCAGCTCGGCATGAGCTTTTTTACCGCTGCCAGCGCCACCATCGCCATCCCCAGCGGGGTGCAGATCTTCTGCTGGATCGCCTCGCTGTGGGGTGCCAAGATCCGCTTCGCTACGCCGATGCTGTGGGTGCTGGGGTTCTTCGCGATCTTCGTCATTGGGGGGCTGACCGGCGTCATGGTAGCCTCCATTCCCTTCGATACCCAGGTGCACGATACCTTCTTCCTGGTCGCGCACTTCCACTACGTGCTGATCGGCGGGGCGGTCTTCCCGCTGATCGGCGCGACCTATTACTGGTGGCCCAAGATCACCGGTCGCATGATGAGCGAAGCGGCCGGCAAATGGAGCTTCTGGCTGGCCTTCATCGGTTTCAACGTGACCTTCTTCCCCATGCACCAGCTGGGGCTCGAAGGCATGCCACGGCGCATCTACACCTACGTCGAGGAGATGGGCTGGGGCGATCTCAACCTGCTGGCGACGATCGGCTCCCTGGTGCTGGCGACAGGCTTCGGCGTCACCCTGATCAATGCCATCTGGAGCGTGTTTCGCGGCCAGCGGGCCGAGCCGAATCCCTGGGGTGCGCCTACCCTGGAGTGGGCGGCGGACTCACCGCCAGCCTCCTATAATTTCCGCCATATCCCCGTGGTACACAGCCGCTGGCCGCTATGGGACTGGGAGAGGGATCGCGAACGCGCGGTCGTCACCGGCCTGCGCAACGACCGCCGCGAGGTGGTGCTCACCAGTATTCTGGATGCCAAGCCCGTGGGGGTGCAGGTGCTTCCCGCACCGACCATCTGGCCGTTCGTCTCGGCGGTGGCCGCCTCGCTGGGTTTCATCGGCATCATCTTCCATCCGATCTTCTTCGCGATCGCCTTCTTCCTGGTGGCATTCACCTTGGTGGCCTGGTTCTGGCCACGCCGACCCTGGAGGAACGATTGATGAAAGTCGTGCAGGGTATCGATGTCTCGGACATGACCCGTTTCAATCCCGATCAGCGCGCCCCCTTGTGGTGGGGCATTCTCGGCCTGATCGCAATCGAATCCGCGGTGGTGCTGACCTTCTGTGTCAGTTACCTGTACCTGGCGGCCTACGCCGAAGCCTGGCCGCCGAGCGGCGAGTCGGCCCCGCCCATGCTGTGGCCGAGCATCAACCTGGGGCTGTTGATGCTGAGTAGCCTCACCATGTTTCTCGCAGGGCAGGCCATCAACCGGGGCAATCAACGAGGCTTGGCCATCGGCGTCACCGCAAGCGTACTGTTGGCGTCAGCGGTGCTGGTGCTGCGCTCACTGGAGCTCATGGCCTACGAGTTCAGCTGGAAGGACCATGCCTACGGCTCGATCGTCTGGACCATCTCCGGCTTTCACTACGTTCACGTGACATCGATCGTCTTCGGCAGTGCGGTGGTGGCCATCCTCGCCTGGCGCGGCTATTTCACCCAGCAACGACAGATCGGCGTCGTGGTGGATACCAATTACTGGTATTTCGTCTGCTTCGCCTGGATTCCCTTTTATCTACTCTTGTATTGGGGGCCTCGCGTTTATGGCCAGTGAGTCGAATGGCGACGTGCTGCTGCACCCCCTGATGCTGTGGTCCGGCTGGGTGATCGGTCCCGGCGCCTGGGCGCTGCACCTGATGGGCAGTTACCTGCTGGTATCCAGGGCCTGCGAAACCGGCTCCATGTGGCTGCTGCACGGCACGACACTGGTTACCTTATTGCTCGGCCTGGCTGGCGCCGCAGTGGCCTGGCGACAGTGGGGCCGCGCCGGGCGGCGCTGGCCGGGCTCCGGCGATGGCGAGGCGGGGCGCATACGTTTCATGGCCGTCATGGGCCTGCTCATCAGCGCCCTGTCCGGGCTGCTTATCGTGGCCGAAGGGATTCCCAACTTTTTCCTGGGTCCGTGCCTATGACAGCGAGATCCGTGTGCTTCCTGCTGCTAGCGCCACTCCTGGCTACCGGCTGCGGCAGTGATGAAGCCGCCCCGCCCCCGGGCGATCCGGAAAAGGGTCGAGCGATCATTCGCGCGTACGGCTGCGGCAGTTGCCATGTCATTCCCGGCATTCCCGGAGCGGACGGTCGCACGGGACCGTCGCTCGAGCGCATCGCCAAGCGCGTCTACCTGGCGGGGGTATTGCCCAACACACCCGATGACATGGCGCGCTGGATTCGCGAGCCGGAAACGGTCGACCCGCGCACGGCCATGCCGAACATGGGCGTCAGCGAAAGCGACGCACGAGACATCACCGCCTACTTGTACACACGGAAATGAATAACCGGGATCGCCAAGATTCAATCCAGCAGATCCGCAAGCGGATCGAAATCCATGTCGGCCTTGCCATCGCGGCACTGGTCGTCGCCATGGGAGTGGGCGCGGCCGGCTTCGTCTATTGGGGCGCCTATAACGTCTCGGCGCTGCAACAGCATACCGAGCCCGTCTTCACCCTGCTCAACCTGGCGCTGGACCGCTCCATACGTCAGCGGGCCGAGGAGATCGAGCCACCGCCGTTGACGCCGGAAAGGGCCGAGCAGGGCCGGCTGATCTACCAGCATAAGTGCGTGCAGTGCCATGGCGCGCCCGGGGTGGGCCGCGACGACGTGGGCAAGGGCATGACGCCGGTGCCGCCCAACCTGGCGCATACGGCAAAAACCAAGAGCGCCGCCGAACTCTTCTGGCCCATCAAGCACGGCATCAAGATGACCGGCATGCCGAGCTGGCAATTCACGTTCACCGACGAGCAGATCTGGGACATCGTCGCCTTCATCACGCAGATGCCCGAAATGTCTCCGGCCGACTACCGGGCGATGGGGGGTGGCGAGGAGCGCGAACCGACTCGCGACGTGACGACCGCGAGCGCTCCCGCTCCGACACGTGCCGCCGCGGTGCCCGACCCCGAGCGGGGCAAGCTGGCGCTGTACGGCTATGCCTGCATCGCCTGCCACAGGATTCCGGGCACGGTAGGGCCGCATGCCGACGTCGGCCCGCCACTCAACGGCATCGGCGGGCGCCGCTACCTTGCCGGCGTGCTGCCCAACACCTTTGACAACATGGTGCAGTGGCTTCGCCATCCCACCGAAGTCAATCCGCTCACTGCCATGCCGGACCTGGACGTGACGCAGCAGGACGCCATGGACATGGCGGCCTATCTCGAAACGCTGGAGTAGGAGCGAAGCGCGACCCCCGGCCAATTCGAAGCGCTCGGCCGCGAGCCGCGTCACCGTCATGCCTCTGGCGGCAGTGCATCAAGGGTACGCAGCGCCTCGTTGACGATGCCCTGCCGCTTGGGCAGGTCGGCCATGCGGTTGGGCGTTTCCATGTTGAGGGCGAAGAACACCGGGCCGCTGGGGCGCTCGACCCAGCCCACCCACCAGCCGAGCTTGCCGCTCCAGCCGGTCTTGCCACGCAGGATCCAGTCGCTGCCGGCGCCGACGATCATCAGGTCCTTGACCAATCGCTGGTCGGCCTCGTCGAACGGCAGTTCGTTGCGATAAAGCCGCTCGAGGAACTCGATCTGCTCCTCGGCAGAGATCGCCAGCATGCCCTCCTCCAGCCAGAAGTTCTCGACGTCGTCGCCGATCTCGGCATTGCCGTAGTCGATCGCCTCCAGGTAACGCCGCTCCCTCTCGTCGCCGAGTTCCCGGGCGAATTGCTGATAGAGCCATACGACAGAGAGGCGCATGCCCGAACGCAGGTCCTGGTCGCCGTTCCATTGGGGAAAGCCTCGCTCGACGCCATCCCAGGGAAAGACCTGAAACTCGTCCTCCACCACATCGGCATCCAGGACAAACAAGGTGTGAGGAATCTTGAAAGTCGAGGCCGGCACGAAGCGTTCACGGGCACGCTCTTCGTCGTGCACCAGGATGCTCCGGCCGCCTTCGCGCTTGTCGACCACCAGCAGGGTACCGCTGGCCTCGTTGGCGCGGAAGATCTCGCGCCAATCGGCGCGCTCTTGCCAATCCCCCGCCGCAGCGCTCAGCGGAACGAGGGTCAGCAGCGCGGCCCCGGCCAACGCTTTTTGCCACAGGGATTTCAGCCTCAAGGTTTTTAGGGTCATGGTTCCATCCGTTCGTCTTGGGTTGTCGTGATAGGAGTAGGCGACGCGTCGGATGGGAGATTAGCGGCACGCTGCCGGGGTTCACAAACCATGTTATCTTGCCCGAGCCATTAACTGAGTTAGGGCTTATGACCCGACCCTACCTGCCGCTCAATGCCCTGCGTGCCTTTGAGGCCTCGGCCCGCCATCTGAGTTTCACGCGCGCCGCCGATGAGCTGAATGTGACCCAGGCGGCGATCTCCCACCAGGTCAAGCTGCTGGAGCGACGCCTCGATGTGGTGCTGTTCAAGCGCCTGCCTCGCGGGCTGATGATCACCAGCGAGGGGGAGGCGCTGCTGCCGGTGTTGCGCGATGCGTTCGATCGCATGGCAAACATGTTGGAGCGGCTCGAAGGCGGCAAGCTACGCGAGATTCTCAACGTGGGTGCGGTGGGCACCTTCGCGGTGGGCTGGCTGCTGCCGCGCCTGGCGCGCTTCCAGGCCGAGCACCCGTTGATCGAGGTTCGCCTGTCGACCCACAACAACCGGGTCGACCAGGCCACCGAAGGACTGGACTACACGATTCGTTTCGGTGACGGCGCCTGGCACGGCCTGGAAGCGACCCGTCTGTTTCCGGCGCCCCTGTCGGCGCTGTGCGCGCCGTTCATCGCCAACCGGCTGCGCACCCCGGCGGATCTCATGCACCAGACGCTGCTGCGCTCCTACCGTGAGAACGAATGGACGCAATGGTTCACCGCCGCCGGCGTGGCACGCCCACCGGCGCGGACGCACGCCATCGTCTTCGACTCTTCGCTGGCGATGATGGAGGCGGCCACGCAAGGGGCCGGGGTCGCACTGGCGCCACCGCGCATGTTCGCGCGCCAACTCGACGAAGGGCTCGTCGTGCAGCCCTTCGATCTCTATGCCTCGCTCGGCAGCTACTGGCTCACACGGCTCAAGTCGCGCCCGCCGACGCCGGCCATGCAGGCCTTTCACGACTGGCTGCTGGTGGAGGTACACATGGCCTACGGCGACACCGTCCAGGGCTGACCCACGCACCGTCGCTCGCGGCGAGGGAGCCCCTAGCAGAGCGCCTCGGCGATCGGCCGCTCGCCATCGAGCAGCACGTATTCGCGACCGATAAGATCGCGCGATTGCACCAGGTGCCGCAGGGCGTAGGCAACATTGGCACGCGATACGCTGTTCTCGCCGCCGGTCTCCGTCAGCGAAGTGGCCACCCGCTGGCTGGCGGGTTGATCGATCAATCGCCCCGGCTTGAGGATCACGTGGGGGACCGCCGAGGCACGCAGATGGGCATCGGCGGCGTACTTGGCAGCCATGTAGGGGCGCAGCTTTTCAGGCGCCTCGAGCGGGTCTTCGGCGCGCATGGCGCTGACCATCAGGAAGCGCGACAGGCCGCGCTCGCAGGCCAGGTCGATGGCACGGATGGCACCGAAGAGATCGATCATCAGGGTCTTGTCGGGGCCGGTATGCGGCCCCGAACCGGCAGTGAAGATAACCTGGTCGCAGCCATCGAAAGCGTGGCGCAGCTCGCCTTCGAGATCGGCGACCACCGTGTCGATGCCGCGCTCGTCGAACCAGGCCCGCTGGCCGGCATCGCGAATCATCGCGCGGATGGGCAGGGCCGCCGTTTCGGCCAGTTCGCAGAACTGTCGGCCGATTTGGCCATTGGCGCCGATTACCAGTGTGGTCATGAGCCCCCTCGATGCGGTCAGACAATCGGAAAGGAAAATCGAGAGAATCGTTCCACAGCCTAGCTCACGCCTGCGCGTGCCTCCAAGCATGGGCGCCTCGCGTGTCGGCTGTGCTAGCCTGTCGTTGCCGAATGAATCCATCACGTTGCCCGAGGCCGATATGCTGCGCATCTCCAACAACGTGGAACTGCCCGACCACGAAATCGAGATCAGCCAGATCCGCGCCCAGGGGGCGGGCGGCCAGAACGTCAACAAGGTGGCCTCCGCGGTGCATCTGCGCTTCGACATCCCCCACTCAAGCCTGCCGTCCTCTTACAAGGAGCGGCTGCTGGCGCTGCGCGATCAGCGCATCAGCAAGGAGGGGATCGTGGTGATCAAGGCGCAGAGTCATCGTACCCTGGAACTCAACCGCGAGGACGCCCTGCAGCGTCTGAAGGCGCTGATCCAGGAAGCGGCAAAGACGCGCAAGACACGCAAGCCCACCAAGCCGACCCGCTCTTCACAGCGCAAGCGCGTGGACCGCAAGACACAGAAGGGGCAGACCAAGGCCATGCGCGGCAAGGTGAAGACCTAACTAACGGGCGGCTGCTAGGCTAAGGAGACGTATGCCGAACCGGGGAGAGTCGATGCCATCGCCGAGAGTCACGCGCACGTTGCCCCTTGGCCTGGAGCGCCTGCACCTCGCATGGGATCTGCTCGTGATCGTGCTGGTGGTGGCCAACCTGGCGCTGCTGCTGTTCGACAGCCTGTTCCTGCTGCCGCCCCTCAACGATGCCTTCGCCGCCCTGGCGCCGGGACTGCACGCTACCTACGACCGCCATGTGCATGACAATTTCATCGCCATCGATCTGGCGTTCGTCGCGGTCTTCGTGCTCGACGTGCTGCTGGGGTGGGCGGCGGCGATCGCCGAGCGGCGCTACCATCGCTGGTTCTTCTACCCTTTCGTGCATTGGTACGATGTGCTGGGCTGTATCCCGCTAAGCGGATTTCGCCTGCTGCGCGTGCTGCGTGTCTTCTCCCTGCTCTTCCGGCTTCAGCGCTTGGGTCTTATCGATGTCCGTCGCTGGCAATTCTACGCGTTCTATGCCAAGTACTACGACATCCTGATGGAGGAGCTTTCCGATCGCGTGGCGATTCGCCTGCTCGGCAACATGCAGGAGCAGATCCGCTCCGGTGACTCGCTCTCGGCCCGGGTCATCGACCAGGTCGTCATGCCGCGCAAGCAGCAATTGATCCAGGAGATCACCACCCGCCTGGAGGAGATGGCCGGCAGCGCTTACGCACGCAACCGCGACGATACGATGCGCTACGTCAGCGCGTTGGTCGGGCGCACCGTGGCGGAAAGTCAGGAGATGCGACGCCTGAGGCGCCTGCCCATGGGCGATCTGATCTCGCGCGGGATGGAGTCGAGTCTCGCCGAGCTGGCCTGTCGGCTGGTCAACGAAGCGATGGCGGGACTGCGCTCGCCGGAGTTCAAGGCGCTGCTGGCGCGCCTCACCGAGAGCGGCTTCGATTCTTGGGTGCAGATCGACAAGCACACCGACCGGGTAACCGAACAGGTGCTCGTCGACATGCTCGAGCTGGTCAAGGAGCAGGTCGCCGTGAAGCAATGGCGACGCCGCTACGAGTGAGTTGCCCGATTACGGGTGTCTGGAACTGAGGATATGGTGGACCCCGCCACAGTCGACCATCGGGTCCTCGCAGTTGACCACGATCTCCGAGCGGGAGAGCACGTAGCTCTTGCCGGTGATGGTGTTCTCCACCACCTGGTGCCCACCGCCGGCCTCGCGCACCTCGATGAACTCGCCGATGAAGCCCGTCTCGCGCAGCGAAATGGTTTCCAGTTTGTCGCCCGGCTTGATGGTGCCTTCATACTGCATCAGCGCCAGCCGTGCCGAGGTGCCGGTGCCGGTGGTGCTGCGGCAGATCACACCCGGGTGGACGTAGGTTGCCGAACGCGAGCGGTAGAAATCGTCTGCCACCTGCTCCACTGGCCCCATGAAATGCAGGAACGGCAGCGGTCCCACATCGCCCAGGGTGTAGTGCGAGAAGCCGCTGTGGGCCTGAATCGCCTCGACGATGCGAAACGCGCACTCGGACAGCGCCCGCTCCTCCTCGCGCTTGAGCGAGAAGCCTAGCTCGGCGGCGTCCACCAGGGCGTAGAAACCGCCGCTATAGGCGATGCTGTAGGTCACGTCGCCCACCGCAGGCACATGGATGCGTGCCCGGTGGGTGTCAATGTAGCTCGGCAGGCCGCCGCAGGTGATCGCCTCTACCACCCCATTCTCGACCCGGGCCTCGATCTGCACCAATCCGGCGGGCGACTCGAGGGTGAAGTGCTGGATGCCTTCCCGCTTGGGAATCAGCCCGGTCTCGAGCAGCGCCGTGGCGGTACAGATGGTATTGGAACCGGAATAGACCGGATAGCCCATCACCTCCATGATGATGTAGCCCATCTGTGCCTTGGGGTCGCAAGCCGGCACGATCAGGTCCACCGACATCTCGGGGATGCCGTAGGGCTCGTTGAGCAGCAGACGGCGCAGGCCGTCGGCATCGTTCTCCAGGTATTCCATCTGTTCCCGCACGGTACTGCCGGGCAGTGGGTCGATGCCGCCGGTTACGATACGGCTGACGTCGCCGCCGGCATGGGTATCGAGCAGTTGCAGGGTGAGTTCGTGGCTCATGCGTTTTCCTTCAGCGCGTAAGGGGCCCCATGCTCGGCCCACTGGGCGTCGGGCACGACGACGATCTTGCCCAGGAAGTTGCTGCCACGGTTGACGAAGTAGCGTTCCGCCAAGTGAAGCTCGGAGAGTTTGAAGGCGGCATGCAACACCGGCTTCAGTTGGCCGCCGCGAATCCACTCCACCAGTTGCTCGGCCTCCTCGCGGGTGCCGTGGGAAACGCCGAAAATCTGTACCTGGTAGAGATAGATGCGGGTCCACATGATCTCGCTGACGTTGCCACCGCTGGCCCCGGCGATGGAGAGGCGCGGGTAGGTGGTGCGGGCTTTCATGTCCTGGATCATGGTGTCGATGAAGAGGTCGGTCATCTCGCCGCCCACCAAGTCCATCACCGCGTCGATCGGTGCACCGCCCGTGGTTTCGAGCACACGCTCGACGAAGGTCGGCAGATCGCCGCGATCGATCACCGCTTCGGCGCCCAGCTCGAGCAACGCCTCCGCCTTGTCGGGCTGGCTCACCGCATAGGGAATCGCGCCCACGACGCGGCACAGCTGGATCAACGCGGTTCCCACGCCACCGCTGGCGCCGCTGACCAGCACTCTTTCGCCGGCCGCAACCCGGGCCGAAGTCATCATGTGGTAGGCGGTCTGGTAGGAGCACATGCCCATCGCGGCCAGTTCGGCGTCGGCGAGTTCCGGGTTGGGCACATGGTGGAACTGATCCGATGGCACGGCAATGTACTCGGCGAAGCCGCCGTCGGCACCGTGGCCGTAGTAGTCGGGCGTCAGGTTGATATCGCGGCGCGCATCGGGGTAAAGATTGAAATCGAGTAAGCCACGCTCGCCGAGACGCGCGGCATCCACCCCCTCGCCGACCGCCACCACGCGCCCTGCCACGTCCGCGCCTTGGATACGGGGAAAGGTCAGGGTCGGCTCCCCCCCCATGGCGAAGGACGTGACGTCCCCCTTGTCCTTGGTCGGATAGAGCCCTTCGCGGGCCTTGCGGTCGGTGTTGTTCTTTGCCGTGGCGGTGACCTGCACCAGCACCTCACCCGGTCCAGGGCGCGGCGTGGCGACGTCTTCTTGGTACACCAGTTTGTCGATGTCACCGTGTCCGGTCAGCAGCATGGCTGCCATGGTATCCGGAACGATGGGGGCGTTGGCTGCAGGCACGTGCTCCTCCTTTGCTCGGTTCTCGTCGATCGGTTGGCACCCCGACGGATCGATCGCCCTTCCGTTCCATGACCTGCCATTCCAGGCAACGACATGCCCGAGCTGCACGCAGGGCGTGTCAACGGGGAGTCATTGCACATGGGTAGCGAAAGGAGATGGAGGGGCAGTTGGATCCGGCGAGTCGCGATGACAGTGATTGAAGCATGCTCGGGACGTGGCTGCATACCGTTGATCATGGGGTATTTTTTCTGTTTTTGACGGTAACGACTGGGGGTTCTTTCTTCACGTGGAATACCGACCACGATCGGGTCGGCTGCGCGCGAGGGGAAGCCCCTCGTTCGGCCGGTCGCTTGCGCTGGTGACCGGCGCCTTCGCGACACGCGTCGTTCGCGTGGGCATGGCACTCGATCGGTCGCTATTCTTAGGAACATAGACGCCCAGCCAAGGGCAAGGAGCAATGGGACGCAGGAAGTCCGCACGGGTGAGGGAGACACCATGAACTATTGGCTGATCGTCAACGACGCCGCCGGCGATGGCCGCCGGGGGGAGCGTTTCTGGCGGGAGCATCTGGAGGCGGCCGGCCTTGAGCACTTGCGGATAGGCCAACTCACCGATACCGACTGGGAGCGAGAGGTAGAACCCGGCGATCGGGTACTGGTGGCCGGCGGTGACGGCTCGGTCGGCCGGGCGGCCACGGTCTGTATCGAACGGGATGCCACCTTGGCCGTATTGCCCTCCGGCACGGCAAACGATTTCGCGCGCAACCTGGCCCTGCCGGAGGATCCAGCGGCACTGTGCCGTCTGGCGGTGTCCGGCCAGACAGCCAGCGTCGATGTCGCCTGGATCAACGGTCGTCTGTACCTCAATGTCGCCCATATCGGGCTCGGCACCATGCCCGCCCGCGAGGCCACCCATGAGCGCAAGCAGCGTCTGGGGCGTTTCAGCTACTTGATCACCCTGGCGCAGCGGGCCAAGTTGCAGCGCGGTTTTTCCGGCCGCATCGAATGCGACGACCGGATCGTCGAGGGTCACTGGCTGACCATTGCCATCGCATCAGGCGCCTATTTCGGCGGCGGATACCACATCGCCGAAGCCCGGATCGACGACGGCCAGTTGGATGTGGTGGCGGTGCGCCATCGCTCCTGGTTGCGTCTGCTGTTCGCCTTCTTCGCCACCCGATTGCTGGGGCATACGCCACGCAACGACGACACTGTGACTCATATCCATACGCCTCAATGCCATATCCGGCTTCGCCAGAGCCGCACCTTGACCGCCGATGGAGAAACGCTGGGGCGCATGAGCAGCGTTTCGGCGTTTACCCGACGCGGCGTGCTCAAGGTCGTGAGTCATCCCCTCGCCGAGTCCCAGTCGACCCCGCTGCATCCGGCCGAAGACCGAGCGCCCGGGTACGATGCCCCCATGGTGCGTCCGGGCCAGGGCCAAGAGCCATGAGGGTGCCTAGGTGCTGGGCAAGTGCAGAATGGCGCCCCGCAGACCGTCCGCATCGGCCCACAGCTTGCCCAGGGTGATCGGCAGGCGGAACCGACGCCTGCCGGCCGCGCCGGGGTTGAACAGCAGCCGTTCGTGACGCCACTCGTTACGCGGCTTGTGCGAGTGCCCGTGCAGCACGGCATCGCACGGCACATCCGGGTCGGAATCGGCCAGGTCGTGTACCAGGTGCAGACGCCAGCCGTTGACCACGAGGTCACGCGTCATGGGCAGCGATTCCGCCCAGGTGGCCCTGTCGATGTTGCCGCGCACCGCCTGAAGCGGCGCCAGGCCGGAGAGACGTTCGAGAATGGCGGCATGTTCCGGCTTGTGACCCACGTCGCCGAGGTGGAGGATCAGCGCGCAATCCGCAAGCAGGCACAAGGCCTCATCACGCAGCAGGCCATGGGTGTCGGAAATCACTCCGATGGGAGCGGAGATACTGAACGTCGCTGACATGGCTGCCGCCAACAGGAAGGATGAGCGAAGGTCTGGCCCACACGCAGCCGAGACGAGAAAGGGCATCGCCGCGACGATGCCCTGAAAATATCCCGCCAGAGCGTGGAAGACCGCTCTCGACGAACATGCCTGCTCAACATTCAATGCTTAGTGATAGTGCTTGCTGCAGTTGGCGATCTCGCGCGCCATCTCGTCATCCTCGCAGCGATCGGCGATGTCGCTGAGCGTCACCACACCGACGAGATCCTTGTCGTTCTGGTTGTTGAGCACGACCAGACGCTGCACGTGCTGCTGCTGCATGTTGCGCAGTACCTCCTTCACGTCCTGATCTTCGAAGGCATACAGCACTTCCGTAGTGGCGATCGAGCTTGCCTTGTCGTCCGGATTCTTGCCTTCGGCAAGCGCGCGAACCGCAAGGTCGCGATCCGTGACGGTGCCGATGATCCGGTCATCCTGTACCAGGGGCTCGAAGCCGGAATTGTCCTTGCGCATGCGCTCCGCGACTTCGCGGATGGAAGCATCGGCACTGCAATAGTCGGGGCGCTTGGTCATCACTTCACGTACTTGCATAGCACACACTCCTGTTTTGACCATGATGTGCGTAAAATCCGCACCGCTTCCTGCTTCTGCTTTGCATTGTCTTGCCTATGAAAAATAGCCACCTCACGGGCAGGCATCAAAACGTACACTGTCTTTGTTTATTGCGAGGAGTTAAGTCGAGTTACCCGATTTGACGCCCTTCGGCCAAGTGCTAGCTTGACTAACGGAGCTCACCTCAACGCCATAACGACAAATGCTGGGGACGATCATGAAGAGAACGGATGCCATGGCCCGACACCTGCCGAGCGCCTTGCCGCTTGCCCTGCTCATGGGCCTTGCGGGATCGACACAGGCCCAGTCGGACGCTCCCCCGGCAGCGCAGGAGATCCCACGCATCGAGGCGTCGGAGTGCGCCACCGAAGTACTCACCGAGATGGGTGCCGAGTGCTATACCTTTCATGGTGAGGAGAATTGGAGTGCGCCGAGCGGCAATACCGTCAAGATACCGGTAGCGGTATTCGAGCCCGAATCGGGCGAGGCGGAAGAAATTCCCGTCTTCTTCTTTCCCGGCGGTCCCGGCTACTCCTCGCTGGGTGAACGCGAATACATGGAGCAGCTGCGCAAGGATATCGGCGACCGGACCCTGGTGACCATGGACAACCGGGGCTTCATCCATGCCGAACCGGCGTTGGAGTGCCCCGAATACGCCAAGGTTTCGCCGTATCACAACATCATCCATACGCCGGCGATTACCGCCTCGCTGGACCCCATGGAACGCATGGAGGCCATCACCGGCGTGGTGAGCGATTGCTACCGCAAGCTGGTCGATGAAGGCATCGACGTCTCGCAGTACAATGCGCTAGCCGTCTCGCGCGACGTCGACGAAATTCGCCGCCTGCTCGATTATGACCGGATCGACGCCTTCGGCTCCTCGACCGGCAGCGGCACCGTGGTCTCCTTCATCCAGTATTACCCCGACAGCATTCGCGCCGCGATCCTCGGCTGGGCCTGGTACAACCACCTGCGCAACCGCGCGCCGGTGGATGAACTCTACACGGCCAAGCAGTCGTTCACTGATGCCCTGGCCCTTTGCGTTGCCGACGACGAAGCCTGCCGGGAACTGGTGCCGAACTGGTTCCAGGCCATCGATCGCACGCGCCGTACCCTGGACGGCAAACCTTTCACCGCCCAAGTGGAAACGGCGGCTGGCGGCGAGACGACCCTCTACTTCGATGGGGCGGCCTTCCTCGACACCCTTTACCTGACGCTCGCCTCCGACTATGCCGAGCTACCGAGCCTCGTCGCCGATGTCGAAGCCGGCGACTACTCGCGATTGAACGATTTCTTCCGCATCGACGATTATGTTCCCGAGCCCGAGGCGCCCAACTATGCGCTCGGCTATTTCCTCGCCCACGTCTGCAACGACATGGGCAGTAATCGGCCCACTGTGGCCGACTCCACCGCTGCCGTGGCCCGCGAGCCCGCCGTGCTCGGCTTCGAGCCGCCGTGGTTGTGCGCCTGGTGGGGCGAGGATGGCGACGTGCCTCCCGAGCACAACGACCCGCCCGTCGCCGAGACACCCGCCTTGGCGCTGCATGGCCAGATGGACCCGTGCTGCACGCCGCGCTGGAGCGAGCATCTGGGTCGCACCATGCCCAACCTGCAGTACGTGGTGTTCCAGGGGCTCGGTCATAGCCCCGTCAACGAATGCCGTTCGCGGATGGTCAGCGCCTTCCTCGATGACCCGATGGCCGAGGTCGACGACAGCTGCAAGAACGAGGTGGCGCTGGAACCTTGGGTGATCGAACCGCCGGATGGCGCACAGAACCGGGATACGTGACGCCCCGCTCTTTCGAAGCCACGGCCGGGAGCCCGAACAGCGAGCCGGGTAAGCGGCGAGCCCCGACTCACGCGGCGCCCGGCGAACAGCGCCAGGCCGTCGCCCGCAACCGCGGTGATACGCTTCGTCGGTTCGACATCCCGGAGACGATACCGCCTCGACCAGCCAAGGCGTGCCGCGCTCCGTTCGATGCGCGATGGGTTTATTGCTACGTTGGAGAAGCATGGAAGGGAAGCATGGCATCGCTAGAGGATTGGTATGAGGAAGGTTCTCACCCATCACGTTCGAGCGCCGCGCAATGCAGTGAGCAAGCTCTCGTTCCTGATGGTCGTGGCCGGCCTGTTGGCCAGCATGCCGAGCGCCGTACTGGCGCAATCCGGTCAGGTCGGACTCCCCCGATTCCCTTCGATCAGCCCTGATGGTTCGGAGCTCATCTTCAGCTGGCGCGGCGATCTCTGGCGCGCCCCGACGACAGGCGGTCAGGCCGTACGCCTGACGCGCCACGACCTGGACGATCTGCATTCCAGTTGGAGTCCCGATGGCGAGTGGATCGTATTCGCCTCGATGCGCGACGGCCATCTCAACCTCTGGCGCATGCGTCGCGATGGCAGCGAGCTCACCCAGCTCACCCACAGCGACCAGCATTTGCGCAACCCGGCTTATGGCCTCGATGAACGGGGCGAGCCGGTGATTACCTTCTCCGGCATGCTCGTGGCCGATGTTTACCGCGATCAGCGCCCCTACCGACTCTCACCCGAAGGCGGCGAATATCGTCGACTGCACGGTGCCTTCGGCTCCGAGCCCCAGCTCTCACCCAACGGCCGGTACGTCGTGTTCACGCGGGGCGGGGCCTATCACGACTGGAACCGTCGCCACTATCGCGGACCGGATGCAATGAACGTGTGGCTCTACGATCGCAAGAGCGAGACCTTCGAGCCGCTCACCGAGCGCGACGGCGACGACGGCAAGGCACGCTGGGTCGACGACGACACCCTGCTGTTCATGTCCGACCGCGAGGATCGCACCGTCAACCTCTACCGCATGGAGCTCGCCGACGAGCGCCGCATCGAGCGACTCACCGATTTCGACGAGCGCGACCTGCAGCACTTCGATGTTGCCCGCGACGGCAGCCTCGCCGTGTTGCAGATATGGGACAGCCTGATGACCCTGGACCTGCAGGCCCCCGATGCCGAGCCCGAAGCCATCGCGCTGCGTGCCCCCGACGATGGACGCGACACACATGCCCTGCGGCGCATCGATCGCGACGTCAGCGAGGCCGCTCTGAGCCCCGACGGAAAGACCATGGCGTATATTGCCTATGGACGCGTCTACGTGCGCCATGTCGACGAGCAGAGCCCAACGCTGGCGGTAACGCCCGGCAGCCACGCCCGTCACGAAGACCTCGCCTGGTCGCCCGATGGTCTGCGACTCTATTTCGTCAACGATGCCGACGGCACCGAATCGATCTACGAAGCACGCGTCGCCCTGACCCGCGACGAGGTACGCCGCACCCACGAGCGTCAGCGCAGGCGCGGGCGAGCCACGTCACGGCGCTGGGACGGCGATGCTACCGTCTCGCTCACCGCGATCGATCCCATCGTCGAATCCACCCTCGACGAGGAGGAGAAACCCGAGGCGGAGCGGAATCCTGACATCCAGGTACGGGGTGAGGAGCCCGAGGATCCCTTCGCCCCCCAGGACCCCGGGCTGATGCTGGATCCCAGCCTGTTGCCGCTGCCGACCGAACCGACCGAAATACCCGAGCCCACCCCGCCACCCCAGCTCGAGGCCGACAGCATCCCCGAGGAGGAGCTGGAAGAGGAGCCGCCCGATGACGTCCCGGCGGAGCGCGACCCGACCCGCTGGCACGATGCGATTCAGTTCGTGGTCCGCCCGGTGGTGGCCAGCGAACACAACGACCGCGACGTCTCGCCGTCACCGGATGGCCGCTCGCTCGCCTTCCGCCGCGGGCGTGGCGACCTGGTGATCCACGATCTTCACAGCAAGGAGTCGCGTACGCTGGTCGAGGGTTGGGACAGCTTTATGCACTGGCGTTGGTCGCCCGATGGCCGCTATATCGCCTATACGCAGAACGATCTCGATTTCAGCGCCAATATCTTCGTGGTCCCGGCGGACGGCTCGTCGGAGCCGGTCAACATCACGCGCCATCCGCGCAATGATCTCAACCCGCGCTGGTCGGCCGACGGACGCAAGCTCAGTTTCATCTCCAATCGCTCGGGCGAGAATTACGACCTCTACCGTGTCTACCTGGATCGAGAGCTCGAGACGCTCACGCCACGCGGGCTCTCCACCTACTATCGCGACGCTCGCGAGGCGGCACGCGATACGGCACCGCTGCCGGTGGAAGGAAACGACGACACCCGGACGATGGAGGAGGCTCCGGAGCTGGAGCTGGAGGACGCCTGGCGCCGCATCGAACCGATCACCGCCTCGCCGACCCACCATACCGGCAATGAGATGACCCCCGGCGGCGCTCGCTACGTCTTCAACGCCGGGAACGAAGGGCTCGTGGCGATGAACTGGGACGGCAGCCAGCGTACCCGCATCGCCCCGAGCGCCAACGTCCAGCAGCTCAACCTTACCGGTGAGCAGGTCGTTTTCATCCGGAGTGGCCGCGTCGGGGTGGCGAATCTCTCCGGCAACGGCTCGACGCGCTACCTGGACATCAGCGATCGCATCCGTATCGACCGCCGCCAGCAGGCATGGCAGAAATTCCACGAGGCGGCACGCGTGATCGGTGAGAACTTCTACCGTCAGGACATGAAGGGGCTCGACTGGCCGAAGGTAGTCGCGGAGTACGCCTCCCTGATTCGCCGCACCCGAACGCCCAGCGAGTTCAGCGATATCGCCAACCGCCTGATGGGTGAGCTGGCAGCGTCGCACATGGGCGTCTCCAACCCTGGTCCAGTCTCGTCCCTGCGCGAGCCCTCGGGGCGGCTCGGCATCGAGTATCGACGTATCGTCTCGCGCAACGAGGAGCGAATCGGCTATCGCGTCACCGGCATATTGCCGGAGGGACCGGCCACCCTCGGCCCCATGCCCCTGGAACCCGGCGACATCATCACCGAGATCGGCCTGCAGCCCTTCGAGGAGGACGAAACGCTGCGGCAGCGTCTACGCGGCCAGGTGGACCAAGAGGTGGTGGTCACTTTCGACCGTCCCGGCCGCGACGGTTATACCGAGTACCGCACCATTCTCACCACGGTGAGCCTGACCGGGTATGCGCGTTTGAAGTACGACGCCTTCCGCGAGAAGAGCCGACACCGCGTCGAAGAGCTCTCGGACGGGCGGCTCGGCTACCTGCATATCCAGGCGATGAACCAGACCTCGTTGGAAGGCTTTCAGGGCGACCTCTATGCCGCCGCCGAAGGCAAGGAGGGGTTGATCATCGACGTACGCAACAACGGCGGCGGCAACACCACGGACCGCATCCTGACCTCGATCATGGCGGGTGAACACGCCTATACCGTCCCCGCCGGGGTCGATCCCGCCAATACCGGCCATTACCCGCAGGATCGCCTCGACGCGCCGCGCTACACGTTACCGGTCAATATGCTGGCCAACGAGAAGAGCTATTCCAATGCCGAAATCCTGGCCCACGCCTTCCGCACCTTGGGCCGTGGCCATCTTGTCGGCGAACAGACCTATGGCGGAGTGATCTCCACCAATAGCCATACGTTGATCGACGGCGCCACCGTGCGGCGCCCCTTCCGCGGCTGGTACCTGCCCGACGGCACCGACATGGAGCACAACGGAGCCATGCCCCACCTGCGGGTGGAGCAGAGGCCGGAAGACGAGGTGGCCGATCGCGACCGGCAGCTCGAACGTGCGGTTGCCGACCTGCTCGAGAGAATCGAAACCGAGGAGGACGAAGGCTAGGGACTCGGCGGCCCGGCATTGCATGCCAGGCTGCCGGCCTAGAGGCCGTAGTCGCGCTCGACCCTGGCAATGCGCACCTTGTAGGCGGTGTACCAGTCGCTGCGGCCGAGCCGCTGGGCTTCGCGATGTTCGACGTTCGCCTTCCAGCGCTTGATCGCCTCCAGGCTCTCCCAATAGGAGACGGTCACGCCGATCCCGTCGCGCACCGATTCCAGCCCGAGAAAGCCCGGCTGTTGTGAAGCGAGTTCGACCATACGCTCCGCCATCACGCCGTAGCCGGTGTCACCGTCGGTGCGGATCGAGGTGAAGATGACGGCATAGTAGGGCGGTTCGGGAGTGTTTGCGATGTGGGTCATGCATCCTCCGGAGCAATGAGCGGGCGACCGGCGTCAAGCGCCGCGTCGGTGGATCCGAGTCTACGCCCATGGCCCGGCGGACGCCGCCACGGACAAACGCTCAATGGCGCTTCACCCGCCAGATGCGCCAGGCCAGCAGGCCGATGATTGCGACGCCCAACGGCACGAGGATGGCCGCCGTCGTACGGGGCTCGATCTCGATGCCGAGCGCCGAGAGGCCTTCCAAGGCCAGTTTGAACAAGCCGAAGATGTAGTAGCTGATCACGATGATCGACAGCCCCTCCACCGCCTTCTGGATCTTGAGCTGGATGCTGGCCCGCTCGTCGAGGCTGTTCAGGATGCTCGAATTCTGCTCTTCGATCTCCACCTGGGCGCGAGTGCGCAACAGGTCATTGAGCCTGGCAGCGCTCTCGGCCAGACTCTCCTGTCGGCGATGAATAGCGGCGCAATAATGCACCGTGGGCCGGAAGCGGCGCAGGATGAAAGTACCGAGACGTGGACATTCGCCGACTCGCGCCTCGCGCAGTTCCTCGATGCGGGCAAAGACGAGCCGGGCATACGCCTCGGTGGCGCTGAAGCGTTGACGCGAGCGGGAACCGCTGCGCTCGAGCCGCGCCGACAGCCGCGAGAGCGCCGTCAACAGCGGCCTGGCACTGGCGTTCTCTTGCTCGGCGTTACGATCGGAGAGCTCGCCCAGCTCGGTCTCGTAGCCCTGCAATTCGACCGCCAGCTCCTTGGCCAACGGCAGCGACAGCGATGCCATCATGCGGTAGGTCTCGATCTCGAGCAGGCGACGCACCATGCGACCGAGGCGAAAGGCATTGAGCCCATGGTTGACCAGCAACAAGCGATTGACGCCCTCGCCGGTGAGACGGAAATCGCTCCACACCGTGGCGTCACCGCCCCCCACCCGGGAACCGGCAGGATCGCTGAAGCCGAAAGCCTCGACGCTACCTCCCCAGCACTCTTCCGCCTCGACCCGCACCAGGCTGGCATTGATCAAGCTGTCGCGATGCGCTTCGACGATCTCGGACAGCGAACGGGGCGGCGCGGGCCAGGGATCGGTCCGCGGCGTCAGGGGCACCATCAGGGTCAGGGTGGAGAATTCGGTATGCCGCTCCCACTTCAGCACGCCGCCATCGTCGAGGGCGAGAATCTGTTGGGCCGCCTCGGTGTCGATGCCAACTCGCGTGACCGTACCCAGCCGCGCCAGCAAGTCGTCGTGCTCGCCGGCATCGGCGAGGAAGGCGTAATGGTGAACGTGGGCCGGCTCCGAGAAGTAGATCGAGGGGCGTGCGTGCAGTTCGTTGTGCAGTTGCTGTCGTTGTGGGTGCATGTCGGGGGCCTGAAGGGTGTTGTGCACTGAGCCTAATGAGTCTCATGGCACCATGACAACCCGCGGCTCGCTCCGCCAGACACATCAGATCCGATTCGACGGTCCATCGGCAGGGGGCCAGGTGTGTGGCTGGGCGCAGCACTTCTGGACATCCCCGGAATGTCACTCCTGCACGGCGGCATCTTCCGCCAATACCTCCAATGGCACGGGCTGCTGCACGAACCGGGAAATCCAGGCCAGAGCGTTAGGCAGGCTGGCCCGCCAGACGCGCCAGGTATGGCCGCCGTCGAACTCTTCCAACGGCACCAGTTCGGGCTGGTAGGGCCGCAACGCCTGGCGTACCAGCCGGGCATGGTGCACGGCATGGTAGGTGTCGCGCCGACCGGCGCTAAGGTAGAGCGGCACCACCTGCTCGGACGCCAGGTAGCCGTCGAGATGGGCCGTGTAGTTGCGTTGCTGCCACAGCTCGACGTCGAAGACGCCCTGGGCATCCAGAAAGGCCGGGTGCCGCCATGCCGATGAGTTCTTGGGCGGCAAGGGGTGATAGCTTGCCGGACTCAGGGCCGCGGCGGCGGCGAACAGGTCCGGCCGCTCGAGAATAAAGTTGAGGGTACCGAACCCGCCGGCGGAGAGCCCTGCGATGGCGCGCCACTCACGCTGCGGCACGACCTGCCAGGTGGCCTCCACATGGGGCATCAGCTCTTCGAGAAAAGCCGTGCGTGCCGGCTCGTTGTGCCCATCGATCCACCAACTCTCGCTGCCGGGCATGACGATCACCATCGGCGGAAGAGCGCCCTCGCGGATCAGCCGGTCGGCCGTTTGACGAAGGTTGCCCCGCTCGACCCAGTCGCGCTCGCTGCCGAACGAGCCATGCAACAGGTACAGTACCGGGTAGGCCAGGTTGGATTCCCGGTAGCCTTCGGGCAGGTAGAGCGTGTAGGGATATTCCCGCCCCAGCACCTCGGAAGGAAAGCGATGGTAGGTGACTTCACCGGCCCGGGCCGCCAGCCCCGACAGCAGGCTGACACCCAGCAGCACGGCGAAGACGCGCTTGATCGTCATGCAGTTGGCTCCCTATGCCGGAAAAGACTCTGTCGCCAAACGGAATTTCTTCGCTTCGTCATGGTCCGACATGACGTTGATGCCTAATGTTCCGATTCCAGGGAAGGCCGGGAAGCCATGAAGCGAATCGAAGAAATCTACTGGCTACGCTTCTACGGCTGCCTCGCCGTGTTCGGTTATCATTTTCTCGACCGGCTGAATCAACATGTGGATAACGTCTACGTCGACCTGGCGCGCATCCCCACCGTGCTCGGCACGCCGACATTCATTTGTATCTCGATTTTCCTGTTCTCGGTACGCTACGGCAACGAACCGCCGCGCGGATTCCTGCTCAAGCGCTTGCAATACGTGATGGTGCCGTACGTGGTCTACGGACTGATTTACTCGATCACCCATTACATGAGCCAGCGCCGACAAGGCGAACAGATCGATTTCATCCCCAATCTGGTGGAGTACCTGATCTATGCCGGCTGGCATGGCTACTTCCTGATCATCGCCATGCAGTTCTATGCCTTCTACTGGCTCTATGCACGCTTCGACCTGGAGCGTTGGCTCCATCCCGGCCCATGGCTTGTGATCGGCACTCTGACCAGCGTCGCCTACTGGGGCCTGACCCGCCACTTCGATATCGAGCCGCCCGGCTATCTCCTGTGGATCGCTCCGCTGGGCTGGATCTACCTGTTCTTCCTCGCCATGCTGCTGGTGCGTCACTATCCGCAACTGACGCCGGAACGGCTGCGGGAAGTGCCGTGGATCGCCCGACTGGCGCGGCCGTCGTTTCTGGCCACCTATGTGGCGGGCATCGTGATCTTCACCCTCTACGACCAGTTGGAATATTCGTCCAAGGAAACCTGGGTGGTGCCCCTGTTCATCCTGTTCACGCTATTCGCCATGACCCGGCTGCGCCATGTGCCGGCCACGCCGCTGGTCAAGGTCGTCAATCAGTACTCCTTCGGCATCTATCTGGCGCATCCGATGTTCTTCGCCATGGTGGATGCCGTTCAGGAGAACCTGCGATTCTCCCTGCCGCTTTATGCGCTGCTGCTGATCGTACTCGGCATGGCCGGCTCCATCGGCCTGAACCGGATCGCCAACCGCGTGCCCGGCGGCGGCATGCTGTTCGGCAAGACGCTTTACGTCCCCGGCCTTCGCCAGACGGCTTCCGGCTCAGTGCGCTAGGCTAACGAGACAGGCTCCCGCCGCCGGCGCGACGGGCAAACCGGTACGGACAGGTTCCAGGACGTTCCCCCATGACAACCGCAACACTCCCGACCCTATTGGTCGCGCCAGTGAACGATTCACCCGCGGCACGGGCCGGCGCACGCCATGCGGCGCTACTGGCCCAGTTGCTTCGGGTCCCCCTGCAATTGGTTCACGTGTTACCCCTTCGCCCGGCCGAACTCAGCGACGTGCCGGCCAATCGTACCTTGGAAGAGGACCGCGACCGCTCGCTGCGACGCACGGCGGCACGAGACGCCTTCGTCAGCGCCCGACAGGTCATCGCACCGACGCTTGCGCCACCCCCCGAAGAGATCATCCTGGAGGATGCCGGTTTCGTGCGGCACCCGGCGCGCGCCATCATCGACCATGCCCACCGCCAACCCGGCTGCCTGCTGGTGATCGGCGCCCGCCACCTCAGCGACGTGGGCAAGTTCATGGCGGGCAGCGTCAGCGATGCGGTAATTCACGAGGCGCGCTGTCCCGTGACCGTGGTGCATCCCGAAGTGGATCACGAGGCGGTCCAACGCATCGGTCGAGTGCTGCTGCCGGTCGATGGCTCCCGCCATGGGGAGCGAGCCGCACGTCTCGCCGGTGAGCTGGCACGGTGCGCAGGAGCACCGGTCGAGATGTTGTTCTGCCGCCCCGGGGAAGAGCCGCTGAACGCACCGAGCGAGGACGAGAGTACAGCGATCTTCGGCCAGGCGCACCGGCAACTGGGCGACATCCCGGCAGGAATCGCAGAGCGAACGCTCCGCGGTGACCCGTATTATGGCAGGGCAATCGCCGATTACGCGGGTCGCCAGCGCGACAATCCGGTCATCGTGATGGGGCGCCGAGGACAGGGCGCTTGGCGGGAGAAGCTATTGGGCAGCGTCAGCCATCGGGTCATCGACCTGGCACGTTGCCCGGTCACCGTCACGGTGTGAGGGGCGCTGGGAGCCGAAATCCGGCCCGCGGATTAGCCCGTGACCTCGTAGGCCGACCTCAGCCGGTAGAATTCGTTGACGATCTCCTCCATGGCCGCAGCGTCGTAAGCGCAGAGCCCGCTTACGACAAGCTTCTTCGAGCCGCTTCCCACCGCCTTGCCGCCGTCCTTGATACGGAATTCAAGGCGCACGTCACCGCGCTTGCCGATTACGTCCAGGCGCGATTCGACCAATTCCAGCGAGGGTTCGGTCAGATCGAGCCGATCGAGCGAAAAGCCCATGCTGTCGTAGATCACCAAGGGCCGGCGCGGGTTGAACATGACGCCCTGCGCCTCGAACAGCGGCTTGAGCACGTGAGGAAAATTCTTGCCGGAGAAGGCCACGTAGCAACGGGTGAAGGCCTCGATGGCGAACGTATTCCGGTTCGTCTCTCCCTCCCGGCGAACGTCCAGGTACTGCTTGCCTTCGTCATCGCAGACCCGCAGCTGTCCCGCTTCGGGCTCCTCCTCCAGGCACAGCGAGGTACCATCGCCGACCATGTTGCGAAAGCGAAACTCCATATGGCGGGAAAGCCCGAAGCGACTCAGTACCAAGGCGAAGAGCAGATCCCCTGGTACACAAAAACGCCGGGCTCCTTCATCATGGATGGGATTGAAGTCACCGGCGACACGCTTGGCGAAGTCGCTGGCCTGCTGCGCGGAGATACGCACACGGCTGCTCGTGCGTGTGTGATAGGGATCGAGAAACATGCGTGCTCTGGCCTGTCCTTGGTATGTCTCGGAGGTAAGATGATGCCATCTTTCCTGTCGCCGAAGCCACTGCGGCCCGTCATAGCCGACGACGTTGACGGTTCGGTTCCTATAAGCTCTTGAAACTATGCTAGTGTGGCAAGCGAAGCGAATAAATCTATAGCGCTGTGGTCGCCGATCCGGCCTCGTCATTGCATCGAAATGACGTATATTAGTCAGAAGGGTTGCCGGCCCAAGCAAAACCATAAGAACCAGGAGCATGACTTGCCGAGAATCGATGCACCGACTCGGCATAGGGGATCGGGGGAATTCATTATCGAAACGCTCATGACTTCCCGGCCGTGCTCGTACGGAGGCCAGCCGGGAACGGGGACCGCCGCTTTGTGCGCAGGGGCTAGCGAAACGGTGGGACTCACCCGCTCGCGTTGCACGTCCGTTCTCGGCCAGTCCGACCGGGAAGGTGGCGCGTGGCGAGGCTGATACGACTGCTGTGGCTGATATCGCTGGCGACCATGGTATCCGTACCCATTGGCGCCAATGAGTCGTCGATCCTGTTGATCGCCCATCCCGATGTCGATACCCATCGTCTGACACGCGATACCACACGAGCCGTCTTTGCCATGCGTCAGCGCACCTGGCCGAACGGTCAGGCGGTGCGCGTCTACGTCCTGCCCAACGATCACCCCGTTCATGCCCGCTTCGCCAAGGAGCGACTCAGCGTGTATCCCCATCAGCTTCAACTGGCATGGGATCGCATGGTCTTCTCAGGCACCGGACAGGCACCCAACCGGGTCGGCAGTCAGTCCGAAATGCTGGAACGTATCGCCACCACACCCGGCGCCCTTGGCTATCTGGAAAGGGAGTATCTGGATGATCGAGTCCAAGTCATTGCGATGGAGTAGCCCGCTACTGCTGGCCCTGGTCTTGGCGGCATCGCCGGCCGCGGGGCAGGAGGGGCCGTTGGATACGCTACAGCTCCATGGCTTCCTCAGCCAGGCCTTGGTCGTGACCGACCACAACGATTTCTTCGGCCCCAGCAGCAGCGGGGCGGGTAGCTTGAAGTACACTGAAATCGGGGCCAACGCCTCGCTCCGCCCCCATCAAGACCTTCTGATCGCTGCCCAGGTGCTGAGTCGCCGTGCCGGGGGCGAAGGCAGCGACGCCCGTCCGGTGCTCGATTACGGGGTCATCGACTACCAGCCGCTTTCCGACCAGCAGCGCACTTTGGGCGTTCAGGTGGGGCGCTTCAAGAATCCCTTCGGTTTTTACAACCAGACGCGGGACGTGGCCTTTACCCGCCCCAGCATTCTATTGCCGCAATCCATCTATTTCGACCGAACGCGCTCGCTCGGGCTCGCGGCCGATGGGATTACCGCTTACTACGAGGAGCGGGTGCCCACCGGCACGCTTCGCATCCAAGTGGGGATGGGCGACACTCAGGCCGGCGACGACCTGCGTCGTACCATGCGACTGGAAGGCACTCCTGGTTCCCTTGAGCCTCGGCGCTCGGCCATTGGCCAGGTGCGCTACGAGTATGACGGTGGGCGAATGGTCGCCGCCCTCAGTACCGCCAGCGCACGGGCGCGCTTCGAGTCCGACATGCCCGGCATGAGTGACGGTGACTTCCACTTCCGCCCCTGGATATTGTCGCTACAGTACAACGCCGAACTCTGGAGCCTCACCGGGGAGTATGCGCTGCGCACTTCCACGCTACAGGGCTTCGCCAATCCTTTCCTCAATTTCGACATCACAGGCGAAAGCTGGTACGTGCAGTACACGCGTCGCTTCAATGACGATTGGCAGTGGCTAGTGCGCTACGACAGCCTGGTGAACAATCGCGACGATCGATCGGGTAGCGACTTCGAGGCCATGGGCGGTGGCCCCGCGCATACCCAATATGCCAAGGACTTGGCCCTGGGACTGCAGTGGAACGTGACGCCTCGCGTATTGCTGGCAGCGGAGTACCACCACATTGATGGCACCGGTTGGTTACCGCTGCAGGATGAACCTGATCCCGCCGAAACCAAACGCTACTGGAACATGCTTCTGTTCCAGGCCTCGTTCCGCTTTTGACCGTCCACTTTGCGCGACCCGGCCTGGAGCCGATTGCATGAACGCCTCGAGACCTCCTGACAATCGCCAACGTCTCAGCCTTACCTGGCGAGTCCTTGCGCTGAGCAGCCTGCTGTTGTTGGCTCTGGTGGTGCTTTTTACCTGGCTCGGCCACGCCAACCTGAGCCGCCAGTTCGAGGAGAGCCGCCGCGAGCATCACGAGCGCGAGACGCGTGAACTACGCCTCGCCCTGCAGCGCTCCGAGGCCAGCCTGCAGCAGATAGCGGCGCTGACCGCGGCATCGCCGGACCTGGGGCCGGCGCTGGCGACGGGCGACGGCGCGGAGCTGATGGAGTCGCTATCGTCTCAATGGCCCACGCTGCAGCTCGAGGCAGGCGTGGATGAGATCCTCGTCTTCGATGCCGAGGGGCGGCAGCTCGCCGAATGGGGCGCGCCGCAGGCCGACAGGGAACGTCCCCTGCAGGTTTGGGTGCGGCAGGTGATGGAAACCGAGTTCCCGCTGTCCGCGCTGCGTTGCGCCGACGACTGCCGACAGTACGCTGCCGTCCCCATCCTTGTCGCGGGCGAAAGCGTCGGCATGGTGATTTTATCGCGCTCGCTGGCCGACGTGACTCGCCAGGCCCACCAGGTTTCGGGCAGCGACGTGGCCTTGCTGATCACCGGCCCCAACGGCGTGGAAACCACGCCCGATCGGTATCTGGCGAACTGGCACGGCCATCTGATCGCGATGACGCGCCAGGATGCCTATCTTTCGCTGCTGCAGGAGGCGGCGCGGACCACCTCGCTCGCGGAGCTGCTGGATTCGCCGCTGCAACTGCGCCACGACAATCGTGACTATGAACTTAGCGCGGTACGCATGGAAACCGATCAGGACCGTCGCCGCACCGGCTACTTCCTGATGGCTGCCGATCTCACCGCCCAGATCCGTGCCATCCAGCAAGATACGCGCACGCTGATGCTGGTGGGGATCGGTGGCTGGCTGGCCGCCGAGCTGCTGCTACTGGTCATTCTGCTGCGCCCGATGGCACGGCTACGTCGACTCGCCGAGGTCCTGCCGGCTCTGGCCCGTGGTGGCTTCGCCGAAACTCGCCGCGCCATTTCCGTCCCGCAGCGCCGCCTGCTCGACGAGATCGACGTATTGGAAGACACCACCCTGGCGCTGTCCGACCAATTGGAGACACTGGGGCGGGAGGTCAGCGCCCGTGGCGCGCAGCTCGCCGAGCGCGTGGACGAACTGGCGCATGAACGCGACTTCGTCGGTAGCCTGCTCGATACCGCGCGGGTCTTCATCGTGACTCAGGACACGCAGGGGCGTATCACACTGGTCAACGCCTATGCCTTGGCGGTAATGGCCTCTCCGGAGGAGCGCCTCTTGGGGCGAATGTTCGATGATGTGTTCGCCTCGCGTTCAGGTAGCGCCCCGAACGACGACACTGCCCAGGAAGAGCGCAGCCTGATTACCGCCGACGGCCGCCAGCACACCATCGCCTGGTTCCATGCCCCCTTGCCCTCACGCGGCGACGAACGGGCGGCGCGCATCTCGGTCGGCCTCGACATCACCGAGCGCAAACTGGCCGAAGCGCGGCTGACCTGGCTGGCCGAACGCGACCCGCTCACCGAACTCTACAACAGGCGTTATTTTCAGGAAGCCTTGGGCCGCGTCATGCAGCGTGGCCGCAGCGGTGCCGTGCTGCTGCTGGATCTCGACCGGTTCAAGGACGTCAACGAACTCAGCGGCCATCATACCGGCGACCGCCTGCTGCGTATGGTAGGCGATACGCTGTTCCAGGAGTTCGGTCACCGTGGCGTCACCGCGCGGCTAGGCGGGGACGAGTTCGCCCTGCTGCTGGAGGGGGCCGATGCCCGCCAGGCCATTTGTATCGCCAAGCAAATCACACCGCTGCTCGACAGCACCGGCCTGGACGCGGGGGGGCAGCGCCATCGGGCCACCGCCAGCCTCGGTATTGCATTGTTCCCGGTGCATGGCGATAACCCCGCCGACCTGATGGCCAGCGCCGATCTGGCCATGTACAAGGCCAAGGAGAGCAGTTCACAGCGTTGGCATCTGCTGTCGACGCTGGAACGCGCCAAGGACGAGCTACAGGAGCGGGTTTACTGGGTGGAGCGCATTCGTCAAGCTATCGAAGAAGATGGCTTCGAGTTGTTGGCGCAGCCGATCGTGCGTCTGAGCGACGGCGACATTCGCCATTACGAGGTACTGCTGCGCATGCGCGGCCCCAAGGGGGACATGATCTCCCCGGTGCATTTCATCCCGGTGGCGGAACGCAGCGGACAGATCGTTCAGCTCGATCGCTGGGTGTTGCGTCATAGCCTGAAGGTCCTGAGCCAGGTGCAGGAGCAGGGCGTCAGCCTATCGGTCAACCTCTCAGGCCAGTCCCTCCACGATGCAGGGCTCAAGCAGTTCCTGATGGAGGAACTCGCCGTGTCCGGCGCCGACCCCAACCACTTGATTCTCGAGATCACCGAAACGGCCGCCGTGACCGACTTCTCCAGCGCCCGCGGTGTACTCCAGGCACTGCGCGAACTGGGCTGTCGCACCGCGCTGGACGATTTCGGCGTCGGCTTCAGCAGCTTCCATTATCTCGGCGAATTGCCGGTGGATTTCATCAAGATCGACGGGGCTTTCATCCGTACACTAGTCACCAATCCGGAAAGCCAGGTCATCGTCAAAGCAATCACTGATATCGCTAGCGGTTTCGGCAAGCAGACGATTGCCGAGTTCGTCGATCAGCAGGCGCTGGTACCGATACTGCAGTCCTATGGCATTGCTTACGGCCAGGGCTATCACCTCGGAAAACCGGCACCACTGCGAGATACCTTATAAGTGGCGTTCGATTCGCATCGCCTACTTGGGGCAGTTAAAGAGGTTGTGTTCAACGATGTTATCTCTACCGCGTCTAGCGCAAGGAGTGCACCGATGGGAAACCGCAGGACACCTGCGCCGGAAACGGCCAGCCGCAATGAACAGTTCGAACAGCTGCTCGATGAGTTCTCCCTCAAGTTGGCCGGCAACGACGACGACAGGCAGCGTGCCTATCGTCTGAGGCATGAGGTATATTGCCAGGAGATCGGCTATCAACCGCCCGCTGGCAGTAGCTCCGATATGGAGCTCGATCCTTACGATGACAGCGCCTTGCATTGCCTGATGGTGCATCGCCGCTCGGGCATCGATGCGGGATGCTTCCGTCTTGTCCTGCCCGACCCCGATCCCGAACACCCCGACTTGCGACTCCCACTGCAGGAGTACGGCGGTACGAGCCTGACCCACGCCACCCTTCACCCCTGTCGCCTCCCTCTCGACGAAATCTGCGAAATCTCACGCTTCGCCACCGCCCGAGCTTTCCGCAACCGTCCCATCTGTCACGAAACGCTGGACGATACCCGACTTGCCTACGCCTTTTCCGATGAAGAGAGACGGGTCTTCCCGCTGATTACCATCTCACTCTTCCTGGCCACCCACGCTTTAGTCGAGCTGGTCGGGCGCCGCCATATTTTCGCCATGATGGCGTCCCGTCTGCCCCGCCTGCTGGCAATGTCGGGTTTCCGCTTTACGCGTATCGGCGATGCCATCGAGCTGCATGGCAAGCGCAACGCCTTCTATATCGACAACGAAGTGGCCAAGTGCGAGATGAACCCTGCGCTGACCTTTCCTTACGCGTCGATCCGTTCGCAACTTGCCTCACAACTGCCACTCGCCGTTGTCGACCGGGAGCAGCTCGGGCTCTGGTAGCTGTCGTGACAGGTCGGGCCCGGGATGGAGCTGCCCCGGCCAGGTGAGCACCATGATCGCCAGCACGTTGCGGTGCTCACCGTGAATCAGGTCGGCATTACCCGAAGGGGAAGGAATGATGCCCAGAGACGGGTCGATGGCTGCGACCAGCGCCTGACGGATACGCGCCACGGCGGGATGATGCGGTTGGCCGGCCAGCAGGAACGATAGTGCCACTTCGGCCTGGATGTCTGCCGTTGCGTCGGTCACGATGCGATCGATCTCCCTGGCGAAGGCATCCAGCACCCAGGCGTGGCGTTCGGGGTCGGCCCAGCGCTGATAATAGCGACTGTCGGCAATAATCATGTGGGTCATGCCATAGAGCCGGTTGTGATAGCTCGCCTCGTCCAGCGTCGCCGTCGCGTCGGGAGGGTAGACCTCGAGAAAAGCGCGGCGCGTTTCGTGGCGCAGGTCGACAACACCGAGCTGGTGCAGGAATTCGGCCTGATTCGCGACCTGTGCCGCGTAGATGCGGATGACCTCGGGGTCGGTGAGGAAGGATTGCCACTCCAGGCCCGCCAGATAATCAAGCGCCCGCTCATGCCCGGGCACCTCTGCCAGC
Organism: Billgrantia pellis; assembly: GCF_008297955.1. GTDB lineage: Bacteria > Pseudomonadota > Gammaproteobacteria > Pseudomonadales > Halomonadaceae > Halomonas > Halomonas pellis. Next base: position 698,031 of record NZ_VTPY01000003.1, read on the forward strand.
AGACCGTAGTAGTCGGACTGGACCAAGCGAAAGAGCAACTTCCGGCCGAAGGCGATCTCTCCCCACTCGGCCAGCATTGCCCTGCGCGCACGCTGCTTGGCGGTACGCTGTGCGTGTTCGGCCACGAGCTCCCGACTGCGGGCCGCCGCGTAGCCGGGCTTCGCCAACCCGGCAATGGCGTCCTGAAGCTGGCGCAGCAGCCGCTGAGCGTGGGCCTCCAGCGGGGAGAGATACGCAGGATCTCCACTGATGCGATAGAGCCGCTGAGCATAGTGGCGCTGCTTGTCGTGGGATAGTTCGGGCAGGGCGGCATCGTAGATGGCCTGAATGGTACGGCCGGCTTCCCCGGGCGTCGGCGTCGGCGCCAGAGCGACGCAACCGGCCAACAACCACAGCATGGCATAGACGCGAATCGCAGGGCGGCATTGCATCCACCTAGGCATCGTCCGCCCCTCGCTTCTTCCGGGCCCGCTTGGGTGTGATCATGCGTACCCGCGCCTTGGTTCGAGGCGTGGCCCGTTCTTTGCGCTCGCTCGCGTTGTTCGCTACCGGCTCGGTCGTGTCCAGGGGAGGCGCCAGCGGATGTATCACGACCCAGGCGAACACCGGCAGCGACAGGCCCCAGTAGATGGCCGCCAGGCGCAACCCCAACGTCGTCGCCAGAGCCAGGCCGATAGCGATACCTGGCGGAACGTCCAGCGTCCCCAGCCCGACGTAGGCGATGCCCCCTACAATGGAAGCCGTGGCATAGACTTCTTGGCGCAACACCATGGGTACGCGACGCGCCAGCACATCGCGCACCATTCCCCCCGCCACGCCTGTCAACAGACCCATCAGCACCGCCACCACCCCCGGCGCCTCCAGTTGCAACGCCTTGTGTGCGCCGATCACGGTGAACAGCGCCAAACCGAAGGCGTCGGCGACCGGCAGAAACACGCGAGAAAGACGGTGAATGTAATGAAAACCGACGATCGACAGGCCCACGGTCGCCAAGATCACCCAGAGATAGGTGGGATCGGCAACCCAGAATACCGGTCGTACACCTAATACCAGATCGCGCAGGGTTCCGCCGCCAATGCCGGTAACAGCGGCCAGTACCAGCATGCCGAACGGATCCATACGCGAGCGGCAGGCGAGTATCACCCCCGACAGCGCGAAGACGATCACGCCCGCCATGTCCAACCAATAGACCAGGCTTGCCACAGCGCCTCCTCGTATCGCTCGTGAATGTGTGACGAACCGACCTATTGATAGGTCACCACGAGGAAAGCAATCAGCTCCTCGTCGCCGCGATTCAAGATGGTGTGCTCGAGGTCGGCATGGTAGTGGGCCGAATCGCCGGCGCTCAATTCGCAACGGTTGTCGCCTGCCGCCACGGCGGCATGACCTTGCGTAACGGTGAGCAGCTCGCGGGTGCCCTCGAAGTGCGGTGCGCTATGCAACCGCGCGCCGGGAGCGAGGCGTATCTCGTAGAATTCGACGTTCTTCTCCATGTGCAGCGGTGAAAGCGTGCGGATGCGACACTCACGGTCGTCACGGAACAACTGGCGGGTGTCGTCGCTACGCACCACTTCGATACGCGATGCCGTCCATGGCTGGTCCACCAAATCGCCGATGTTCATGCCGAAGGCCTGGGCGATGCGTAGCGTCACTGCCAGGGTGGGATTGGCCTTGCCCCGCTCGATCTGGCTGAGCATCGAGCGACTGACGCCGGAAGCCGCCGCCAGTTGCTCCAGGGTGAGTCCACGCTTTTTGCGCAGTTCAATCACCCGGCTGGAGAGGGCCTGATTGCCGGTCTCGCCGGGAGATTCCGTCGCCGCCGCTCTATCTTCCATCGCTCTATCTTCCACCATGACTCCTCTCTACCGCATGCAGGGTATCGGGACGAAATTGTGCCGCTCAATCCAGCATAAGAGAACTTAATCTTGTATAACAGATTTTTTCTGCAATACTGGAATATACTCTTTTATCCTAAACATCTCGATGCGGTTTGCCAGTTCCGTTCGTCGTCCACTCACCCGACCGGTCGACATTCGGCCATGGTCCTCAGCGCCCTTAACCCTGTCTCAACTCCGCCCCCCTGTTCTGAACCCGATGACAAGCGAGAAGGTAGCGACATGAAAGCACTGATCAAGAAGGAGGCCGCCCCCGGCCTTTGGCTGGACGAGGTGCCGGATCCCGCGGTCGGCATCAACGACGTGCTGATCAAGGTGAAGCGTACCGCCATCTGCGGCACTGACGTGCACATCCACAAGTGGGACAGCTGGGCACAGAAGACCATCCCCGTGCCCATGGTGGTGGGCCATGAATTCGTCGGCGAAATCGTCGAGGTCGGCTCCAACGTCAACGACTTCCATCCGGGGCAGGTCGTCTCCGGCGAGGGCCACGTGGTGTGCGGCCGCTGTCGCAACTGTCTGGCCGGGCGTCGCCACTTGTGCGCCCACACCAGCGGCGTGGGCGTCAACCGCCCCGGAGCCTTCGCCGAGTACGTGGCCCTGCCCATGTCCAACGTATGGGAGCACACGCCCGGCATCGACCTCGACGTGGCTGCACTGTTCGACCCGCTGGGCAACGCCGTGCACACGGCGCTGCAGTACGACCTGCTCGGCGAGGACGTGCTGATCACCGGTGCCGGCCCGATCGGCGCCATGGCCGCCGCGGTTTGCCGCCACGCCGGTGCGCGCCACGTGGTGGTCACCGATCTCAACCCGGGCCGCCTCGAACTGGCCAGGCAGTTGGGCGCCACTCGCACCGTGGACGTACGCCACGAGACGCTTGCCGACGTACAACGCGAGCTCGGCCTTAGCGAAGGCTTCGACGTGGGCCTGGAGATGTCGGGCAGCCCCGCCGCCTTCCGCGATATGCTGGCCAACATGTGCCACGGCGGCAAGATCGCCATGCTCGGCATTCCCACCGAGGATATCGCCATCGACTGGAACACAGTGATCTTCAACATGCTGACGTTGAAGGGCATCTACGGCCGTGAAATGTACGAGACCTGGTACAAGATGTCGGTGATGGTGGACTCCGGCCTCGATATCTCGCCGGTGATCACCCATCGTTTGCCGTATACCGAGTTTCAGCACGGCTTCGATGCCATGCTGAGCGGAGAAGCGAGCAAGGTCGTCCTCAACTGGGAGTCATGACATGTACGGAGCCTTTCGGCAGCACCTCCAGGGCGAGCTCAACGCCATACGCCAGGCGGGGTTGTTCAAGCACGAGCGCCAGCTGACCACCGCCCAGGGCGCTCACGTCGGCATCAACGCCGGGCAGGAGGTACTCAACTTATGTGCCAACAACTACCTTGGCCTGGCCCAGCACCCCGAGGTCAACGCCGCGGCCAGAACCGGGCTCGAGGCGTGGGGCTACGGCCTGGCCTCGGTGCGCTTTATCTGCGGCACCCAGCGCCTGCATAAGCAGCTCGAGCAGCGTCTCACCGACTTCCTCGGCACCGAGGACACCATCCTCTACCCCTCCTGCTTCGACGCCAATGGCGGCCTGTTCGAGACCCTGCTCGGCGCCGAGGATGCGGTGATCTCCGATGAACTCAACCACGCCAGCATCATCGACGGGGTGCGCCTTTCCAAGGCCCGCCGCTACCGATACCGTAACAACGACATGGCCGACCTGGAGCAGCAACTCAAGGCCGCCGAGCGTGACGGTGCGCGCTTCAAGCTGATCACCACCGACGGCGTGTTCTCCATGGACGGCTACATCGCCCGGCTCGACGAGATCTGCGACCTGGCCGAGCGCTTTGATGCCCTAGTGCACTTCGACGACTGCCACGCCACCGGCTTTCTCGGCGAGGGCGGCCGCGGCACCCATGAATACCGCGGCTGCATGGACCGCATCGACATCACCACCGGCACCCTGGGCAAGGCATTGGGCGGCGCCAGCGGGGGCTATACCAGCGGCAAGCGCGAGGTGATCGAGCTGCTACGGCAGCGCTCACGGCCCTATCTCTTCTCCAATACCGTAGCCCCGCCGGTGGTGGCCGGGGCACTGAAGGCGATCGAGCTGGCCGCGGAATCACACGAACTGCGCGAGCGACTCCGTGAAAACACCGCCTTCTTCCGCAATGGGCTCGAGCGGCTGGGCTTCGAGCTGCTGCCGGGCGAGCATCCCATCGTGCCGGTGATGCTGCACGATGCCGGTCTCGCCGGTCGCTTCGCCGAGGAGATGCTCAAGGAGGGCGTCTATGTGATCGCCTTCTCCTATCCGGTAGTCCCCCAGGGCAAGGCACGCATCCGCACCCAGATGTCCGCCGCGCTGACCCGTGATGATCTGGAAACAGCGCTCGCCGCCTTCGGCCGGGTGAAGAAGCGTCTGGCGTTGTAGTCGACATCACCGTCCGTACCGGAACGCAACGTTTCGGCGACGGCATCCTGATCGGCGGTCACCTGAGGATGGCTGAAACGGGCAAGACATGGCCCACTGGGCAACTTCTTACCCGTTTCAGGCAATACGTTGAAGTGTCTTTAGGCCCTCCGGGCCACGACCGGTAGCAGTACACTCAGGCAATCAAGCGCGGACGGCCGCCAAGGGCATGCCGTCCGGTGGTCGACGACCCGTCCTATTCGTTGTCGGCCTCAGGGCGTTGCGCCAACCAGTCGCGCAAAAACGCAATCTCTTCCTCCTGGATCTCGATGACCTCGCGGGCCAGGTCGCGAATCGCTGGATCTTCACCATGCTCCAGTGCCACACGGGCCATGTCGATGGCACCCTGATGATGGGCGATCATGCCGCGGGCGAAGTCGACGTCGGCGTCGCCGCTGAATTCGGTCAACATGTCGCGGTGCATTTGCTCGGCAATGTCGCGATAGGCCTGCACCGCCGGGTTGTCGGCATGTACGTCCTCCGCTTGGGCCCCTGGCCCGTGCCCCTCATGCTCGCCCTCGACGCCTTCAGTCGCCGCTTCGCTGGTATCCGGTGCCGCCTCGCTCCCGGCTTCGCCCTCTTCGGACTCACCCTCCTCGGATGCGCTTGGCAGGGGCGACTCCGTTGCAGACGGTTCATCGGCCGATGCCTCGCCCTGTTGCGTCGAAGGCGCGTCTTCCTGGGACGCCTCGATCTGCTCTTGGGCCTGAGTCCTCTCCTCCGAGGCGAAGACGGGTGCCGCCAGCAGGACACTGCCGGCCAGGATGAGGGCCAGCGCCGAGCGGGAACGTACTACCGGAAATTGCGACATATGCTCTCCTAGTGCCAAGAAACCATGAAACGCCGATGGAACCTGCGCCCACGCAGATCGTCGCCACGAGATTATCATGTGCAGGCAGTCTATCCAGCGCAGCGATGGCCTAGCCATCCTCGCCGAAGCGAGCCAACTGCATCTCGCGCAACCGGCTCAGGGTGCGACGGAAGGCGAACGCCAGGTAGCCATGGGGGTAAAGCGCTTCCATGGCGACGTCGGCTTCGAGATGGAGCGGCACGCGGCGGTCGTAGCACTCATCCACCAGGGCGATGAAGCGGCGCACGCCATCATCGCGACGGGACAACGGCGGCAGCTCCCTGTCGCCGGCCACGATCCGCTCGACGCCGTCCTCGGTGCCTCGAGCGATTCCTCCGGCAGTGCTCACAGCGTTCAGCCTCGGCACCTCGCCGAGAAGGATGTGGTCGAAATCATCGACCAGGGCAATGAAATCCAGCGCCGCCAGCGGTTGTTCGCACAGGTCGTCATAGCGACACCACACCACACGCTCGCCGCGTCGCTGCACGGGTATTTGCCGATGTCCGAGCTCCAAGGGCTCCCGGTTCGCCTGCGGCTTCCCGCCCGGCTGCCCGGCTTCCTCGCTCAGCCGTTCGAACACCGCCGCCAGCGCGCTCGGCCGGCCGGGCTCGGCTATCCAGTAGCGCTGGAGCGCCTGGCCGGGATGCAGCCGATGATCGCGCCCACCATCGAGCTTCACCACGTGCATATGGCGCTCCAGGGCGGCGATGGCGGGCAGGAAACGCTCACGGTTGAAGCCGTCGGCGTAGAGTTGATCCGGCGCCTGGTTGGAGGTGCAGACCAACACCACACCGCGCTCGAGAAGCCGCTGAAGCAGGCGGCCGAGAAGCATGGCATCGGCGATGTCGCTGACGAAGAGTTCGTCCAGGCACAACACGCGCACCTCGTCGGCGAGCTCTTCGGCGAGCGCCGCCAGCGGATCGGCGACGCCGGCCAGTTGGAACAGGCGCTGGTGGACCCAGCGCATGAAGCGATGAAAATGCAGGCGCCGGGCCGGCACGTCAAGATGACGATGAAAAGCGTCCATCAGCCAGGTCTTGCCGCGCCCGACGGGCCCCCAGAGATAGACGCCAGGCACCGAATCGGCACCCGGCGGCGCGTCGCCATGCAGGGCCTGAAAGCAATCTTCGAGCCGCGCGGCGGCATCGCGCTGGGCAGCATCCGGTGCGAAACCCAGCCGTTCCACGGCATGCCGGTAAACCGCTAGAGGCGTCGTGGCGGTCATGCGCCCAACTGACGCGTCATCACGGTAACGGCTTCGCCCCGGTAACGGACTTCCTCATGGTCCTGCCAACCGAGTCGACGATAGAGCGCCTGCTGGTCGGGTGTGAACAGGTAGAAAAGGCTGACGCCGCAGTCGGCCGCCTCGGCTTCGACGCGATGCACCAGCCGCGATGCGATACCTTGACCACGCCATTCAGGCAGCACGAAGACCGACGCCAGCCAGGGCGTGAGTTCGGGGCGGGAGTGCATATCCCGAGCCATCAGCGCCGCCGTACCCACCGGCTGATCGCCTTCCATCGCCACGAAGACCGACGGCACGCCGGCATCGCCGCACTCACGGCGGAAGGCTTCGCACCAGGACTCGGCCGTGTATCCGGGGGATAGATGGCCCCACTCGGCGTAGGTCCAACTCGCCACGGTGGGGACATGGTCCGAGTCGGGGCTCAATCGAACGATATGGATCGGATCCTGCTTGGACATGCTCGCTCCTTGGTTCCGATCGATAGGGTTGCCGCTTCGCTTTGGCAGAACTCACAAGGATTCTATCCTGAGACGACATGGACCGCAGAACCCCATGCGTCAACCGAGGCGCAGGCAAGGAGAGCGATATGTCAGTGTCATTGAAGAAACTCGAAGAGCAGATTCTCGTCATCACCGGCGCCACCAGCGGCATCGGCTTGGCGACCGCGCGGCAGGCCGCCGACCGCGGTGCCCGTTTGGTCGTCGCCGCCCGCGACGAGAGCGCCCTGCAAATGCTGGTGGAGGAGTTACGCCAGCGCGGTGCCGAGGCAGTCTACGCGGTGGCTGACGTCGGTGACCCCGACCAGGTCCACGATATTGCGGGAACCGCCATCCACCGGTTTGGCGGCTTCGACACCTGGATCAACAATGCCGGCGTTTCGCTGTTCGGCTACCTGACCGACCAGTCCCTAGAGGATCACCGGCGGCTGTTCGATACCGACTTCTGGGGCGTCGTCTACGGCTCGCTTGAGGCAGCCCGCCACCTGGGCATGCGCGCCGAACGGCGTGGCGGCGCCATCATCAACCTCGGCTCCGTGGTCTCGGATCGTGCCATTCCGCTGCAAGGCATGTACTCGGCCTCGAAGCATGCGATCAAGGGTTTCACCGACGCGCTGCGCATGGAACTCGAAGACTTGGGAGCACCGGTATCGGTCACGCTGGTCAAGCCGGGCAGCATTGCCACTCCCTTTCCCCACCACGCGGGCAATCGCATGGATGTCGAACCCACTCTGCCCCCACCCCTCTACGAACCGAGCGTGGTGGCCAAAGCCATCCTGCACTGCGCCGAGCATCCGCGACGCGACATCCGCGTCGGCGGTGCCAGCATGGGCATCGCCATGCTCGGCCAACTGGCCCCGAGACTGGCCGATCGCATCATGCGGCGTAGCATGATCCGCCAGCAGCAAACGGATCGACCGCCGCAGCACATCGGCGGGCTGCATCGCCCTGCTCCTGGTGTCTGGCAGCGGGCCGAATACGATCACTCGGTCGCCAGCAGGAGCCCTTACACCCAGGCGGCAATGCACCCGGCACTAACCGCCACGGCCATTGCCGGCGCCTTGCTCGGGATTGCAGCGCTCACCGGCACAGCGCGGCGAAAGCGCCACTGAGCCACCCAACGCGCCGCCTCTCGTAGCGTTGCGTGCTATCCCAACTGGAAGGGATAGACCGAACCGATATCGAGGAGGCGCGTCAGCTCGTCCAGCGCGGTCAGGGTCTCGTCGGCGAGTTGGGGGTCGGCCAGGTCGTCGGGCGCCAACCGATCGCGGTAGTGGCGCTCGACCCAGGTGGTGAGTTCGCCGTGCAGGGTGTCGGTGAGCAGGACACGGCCGGTCAGCGCGGTGCGTTCCTCGCGCGAGAGTACCACCCGCAGGCGCAGGCAGGCGGGCCCGCCGCCATTGCGCATGCTCTGCTTGACGTCCTTGACGATCACCTCGCCGATGGGATTGTGGCCGGCCAAAAGGTGGTCCTGAATGGCGCGCCACACCGTCTCGCGCTCCTGGCATTCGCCGGGCACGACCAGGGTCATGCTGCCATCAGAGTTGCTGAGCAGCTGCGAGTTGAACAGATAGGTGGTCACGGCGTCGTCCAGGCTTACGGCCTCGCTCGGCACTCTCACCGGAATCAGTGGCGTGGCCATTTTGGCGCGTAGCGCGTCGAGAGTGCCCTGTTCGTCGAGGAAAGCCATCTCGTGATAGAGCAATACCGGGCCGTTGCCCACCGCGATCACGTCGTTGTGAAACACCCCCGCGTCAATGGCAACGGGATGCTGTTGGGCGAACACCGTCTGCGCCTCGCCCAATCCATGCTGACGGGCAACTGCCTGGCTCGCCTCCAGCGTCTGGCGCGCCGGGAAGCGCTTGGGCGCTCGACTCTCGCCAGGGCCGCCGCGGAAAGCCTGGCGGCCATAGACGTAGAGATGCACGCCGGAATCGCCGTGGTCTCCGCACAGGCGGGTGTGGTTGGCCGCGCCCTCGTCGGAAAAGGCCGGGGTCGCCGGTAGCGCCGGATGGTGGGCGAAGCGCGACTCGTCGTGGAAGATCGCCGCCAGCACCCTACCGGTGGTCTCCGGCTCCAGGAAGCGATGGAAGCTCGACTGCAGGTTCGCAGGCGTGAAGTGTACCCGGCCATCCGGCGCATCGCGGCTCGGCGTCACCGTGCCGGCGTTGGCGGTCCACATGCTCGAGGCGGAGCACACCGCGCGCAGCACCTGCGGCGCTTCGCTTGCCGCCCGTGCCAGCACCTCACGATTGCTGCCGGTGAAGCCGAGCGAGCGCAGCGCACCGAGGTCCGGCCGCTGCTGCGGCGGCAGCACGCCCTGGGCGTAGCCCGCGTCCATCAGCGCCTTCATCTTGGCCAGGCCCTGCAGCGCCGCCTCGCGCGGGTTGGAGACCAGGCCCCCATGGCTCATCGAGGCGACATTGCCGTGCGCCAGGCCCGAGTAGTTGTGGGTCGGCCCCACCAGCCCGTCGAAGTTCACTTCCCGGTAGTCAGCCCCGCTCGTCGTCTCGCTCATAGGGTCACCCCAGGCGGCAGGTTGTCAGGCAGAACCAGGGACTCGGCCTCCATCGAGGCGACCGGATAGGCGCAGTAGTCGGCGGCGTAGTAGGCGCTGGGGCGATGGTTGCCGCTGATGCCCACGCCGCCGAAGGGCGCGTCGCCCGAGGCGCCGGTGGTTTGGCGGTTCCAGTTGACGATGCCGGCGCGAATGCGCAGTAGGAAGTCGTCCCAGTCGGCTCGTTCGCCGCCGATCAACCCCGCGGCGAGACCGTAGCGGGTGTCGTTGGCCAGTTGGATGGCATGGTCCCAGTCGCGATAGCGATAGACCTTGAGCAGCGGACCGAAGTACTCCTCATCGGGCACATCGAGGCCGGTGACGTCGATCAGCGCGGGGGACACCAGGCTGGTGCCTTCCTGCAGGCACTCCATGCGCGACAGCACCACCCCCCCCATGCCTTCCAGTTCTTCCTGGGCCCGCAGCATGCCTTGGGAGGCCTCGGCATTGACCAGGCCACCATAGAACGGTGCCGGCTCCTCGAACGGCCCTGCCACCCGCAAACGGGCGATGGCGTCGACCAAGGCATCGAGCAGGTGATCACCGACCTGCCCCTCCGGCACGATCAGGCGCCGGGCGCAGGTACAGCGCTGCCCGCCGGAAAGGAACGCCGACTGCAGGATGGTCAGTACAGCGGCCTCTTGGTCGTGCACGTCCTTGACCACCAGCGGATTGTTACCGCCGAGCTCCAGCGCCAAGATCTTCTCCAGTTGCTCGGCGAACTGCCTGTTGAGCAACTTGCCGACCCGAGCGCTGCCGGTGAACAGCAGGCCATCGATGCCAGGGTGGGACGACAACGCTTGGCCCACCGGAGCCGCGCCCTGCACCAGGTTGATCACCCCCGCGGGCAGGCCCGCCTCCTGCCAGCATTGCAGGGTAAGATCAGCAGTCAGCGGGGTCTGCTCGCTGGGCTTGAAGGCCACCGTATTGCCAGCCAGCAGCGCCGGTACGATATGCCCGTTGGGCAAATGCCCCGGGAAGTTGTAGGGACCGAACACCGCCATCACCCCATGCGGGCGATGACGCAGCACCGCCGTGGCATCACCGAGATCGCGGCTGCGTTCCCCGGTTCGCTCCTGGTAGGCGCGCACCGAGGTCGCCACCTTGCCGATCATCGCCCCCACCTCGGTACGGGCCTCCCACAGCGGCTTGCCGGTCTCGGAGGCAATGGCGCGCGCCAGATCTTCACGGTGGGCTTCCAGCGCCTCGCGGAAGCGCTCCACCACGATCAGGCGGTCGGCGAAGGCAAACCGGGCCCAGCCCGGAAAGGCACCCCGGGCGGCCTCGACGGCCGCCGCCACCTGGGTGTCACTGGCCGCGGCGCCCTGCCACAGGGTCTCGCCGGAAACCGGGTCGCGCTTGGTGAAGGTCATCGCCTCGCCCGGCTGCCAGGTGCCGCCGATCAGCAGTTGCTGCATCGCTTTCATGTCGTCTCCTCGGTATCCAGTACGCGCAGGGAATCGCCGGACGCCACCCCGAGACGTTCCGCCTCCCGTTCGCTCAGTGTGAGGGTGTCGTCGCCGTCAGGCGCCCGCGCCACCCAGGCGGCACGGAAGTCGGCCATCACGCTGCTGGCCGCCAGCCAGCGCGGACGCCCCGGCGGCACTTCGCTCACCGAGCGCACCTCAACCCGGCAACGGCGCGACTTGCGCACCGCGCGCACGTCGTCGATATAGGCCTCGACAGTGGGCCCACCGTCGAAGATGTCGATATAGCCCTCCCAGCGCAGGCCCTCCTTCTTGAGCATGGCCAGCGCCGGGCGGGTGTCGCGATGAACCTGGCCGATACAGGCCCGGGCGTCCTCGGACAGGAACGGCGTATAGATGGGGAACTTGGGCATTAGCTCGCCGATGAAGCTCTTCTGGCCCAGCCCCGTGAGACGGTCGGCCTCGTCAAAATCCATGGGAAAGAAGTGGCTGCCCAGGCATTCCCAGAACGGGCTCTTGCCGCGCTCGTCGAATACCCCACGCATCTCGGCCAGCACCTTGTCGGGAAACTGATCGCGGAATTCAGCCATGAACAGCCAGCGCATCATCGACAGCAGCGCGCCGTTGCGTTGGTGCCGACGATCCCCGCCGCGGTACGGCGGGCGCAGGAACAGCGAGGCCACCTCGGCGTCGCCGGTATGATCGGAACTCAGGAACAGCGTGTCGATGGTGCGGTGCAGGTCGAGCTGCACCGAGGAGTGAGCCAGCGTACCCAGTCGGTAATGATAGAACGGTACCTCGCGTCCCACCTGACCCTCGATGGCGCAGCAACCGGCCAGCTCGCCGCTCTCCTCATCCTCAAGCACAAAGAAATAGTTGCGCCGATCCGGCGGCGTACGCTGGGCGAACGCACTCACCGCCGCGTCGATCTTGGCGGCCAGGAATTCACGGTTGTCAGGCAGCGACGTGAAGCCCACGCCGGTCTCGCGGGATACGGCTTGCAACTCGTCCAGGTCGCCCTCGGCAATCGGTCGAATGCGCATCACAGCTCTCCCTCGTCGTAACCCAGCTCATCCTCCCCCGCCGATGGCAGCGCCAGCGGCGCGGCCAGCACCGCGCGCCCCTCCTCTACACCGAGCAGTTCGGCGTGCTCGGGTGAGAGCATCAGCTGCCCGGTGGGCGACAGCGCGTAGCGGGCCACCACGCAGCGGAAATCGGCCAATCGCTGGTTGGCGATCATCGCCGGCTCGGCATCCGGCAGGGCATGGGCCGGGCGCACCCGCACCGGATGCCAGGCGGCGCGACGGAACGTCTGCAGACGGTCACGTTCGCCCTTGATCACCGGGCCGGCGTCGAAGATGTCGACGTGGCGCGAACGCATGAAGCCCTCGGCCAGCATTTCGGCCATGGCCGCTTCGTGCTCGGGATGCTCGCGACCGATGGCGGCCCGTGCCTGGGGCGTGAGCAGCGCCAGGTAGAGCGGAAACTGCGGCATCACCTCGGCGATGAAGCTCTTCGAACGCACGCCGGCCAGATAGTTGATGTCGTGATAGTCACGCACGAAGAAGTGACGCCCCACACTGTTCCAGAACGGCGACTCGCCCCGCTCGTCCAGATAGCCGGGAAAGGCCATCGCCAGCACCTCGGCGAAGCGCTCCGGGTACTGGGCGATGAACATCAGCCGCGCTCGGCGCAGCAGGCTCTCGGCGCTGGTGCCGCGATAGCGTGGATCGAGCGACAGCGCACACAGCTGGCTGGTCTCGGAAACCTCGTGGGAAAGCGACAGAGTCTGCACCTCGCGGCGCACGTTGAGCTGCTGCGAGGCATGGATCAGGGTTTCCTGGCGGTAGGTGTAGTAGGCCTCCTGCGCGCCGGCCTCGGCGCGCACGGTGGCGGTGCCCACCACCTCGTCGCGCTCCAGATCCTCGAGCACGAAGGTGTAGTGCTCGTCACCGGGGAAATCCACCTCACGACCGAACGATTGCCGCGAGCGAGCGATGCGCTCCTCGAGGCGATCGCGATGGGCAGGCAAATTGGTCAGGCTCGGCGTAGCCGATCCCGCCAACCGCTCCAAGGCCGGCAGGTCCGCCTGGCGGACGGGGCGTACGACCATCATGGCGGGATCTCCCGGTCGGTTGACGGCAGCGTCGCGCATGGTGTGTTCCGATGTCACTTCGCCGCCACCAGCCGCGCCACGGCACGCTCGAGTCGCGCCATGCCTTCGGCGATATCGGTTTCGGGAATCACCAGCGATGGCGCCATGCGCAGCACGTTGGGTCCCGCGATCAGAGCCATCACACCTTCCTCGATCGCCAGCGGCAGGATGTCCTTGGCACGGCCCTCATACGCAGGTGCCATCTCGGCGCCGATCAGCAGGCCCATGCCCCGCACCTCCTTGAACACGCCGTGCTTGCGGTTGATCGCCTCGAGGTGCTCGCGGAACAGATCGTGGCGCTGCTTGACGCCGCCTAGCACTTCGGGAGTATCGATGTGCTCCACCGCGGCCAGGGCGACGGCGCAGGCCAGCGCGTTACCGCCGTAGGTGGAGCCGTGGGTGCCGATGGCCATGGCCGGAGCGACGCGGTCGGTAGTCAGCATGGCGCCGATGGGGAAGCCGCCGCCCAGTGCCTTGGCGCTGGTGAGGATGTCGGGCTGGATGCCGTAGTCCATGTAGGCGAACAGTGAACCGGTGCGACCGACGCCGGTCTGCACCTCGTCGAAGATCAGCAGCGCATCGTGGCTGTCGCACAGGTCGCGCAGCCCCTGCAGGAAGTCCTGCCGGGCCGGCACGATGCCGCCCTCGCCCTGCATCGGCTCGACCATCACCGCGCAGGTATCGTCGTCGATCAGGTCGCGTACGCTGTCGAGATCATTGAACTCACCGTGAACGATCCCGCCCGGTACCGGACCGAAGCCCTGGGAGTACTTGGGCTGGCCACCGACGCTGACGGTGAAGAAGGTACGGCCGTGGAAGGATTGATAGAACGAGACGATGCGATGCTTGTGTTCGCCGATGTTGTCGTGGGCCCAGCGCCGCGCCAGCTTGAGTGCCGCTTCGTTGGCCTCACCGCCCGATGAGCAGAAGTAGACCTTGTCGGCGAAGGTGCGCTCCACCAGGGATTTCGCCAGCTTCAGCGCTGGCTCGTTAGTGTAGACGTTGGAAAGATGCCAGAGCTTGCCCGCCTGCTCCGTGATCGCCTCGACCAGTACCGGGTGGCAGTGGCCCAGTGAGTTCACGGCGATGCCGCCGGCGAAGTCGATGTACTCGCGTCCCTCCTGATCCCACATACGGCTGCCCTCGCCGCGCACCGGAATGACCTTCTGAGGGGAGTAATTCGGCACCATATACTGGTCGAAGTCGGCGCGGGTCGGGGTATGGCTCATCTCGTTCTCCATTCCTGCAAAGGGGTGATAGCGACGCAGTGATGTCATTCGAGTATAAGGAGCCTTGTCGATGCCGGCTTTCAGCTATGGGACCCCGATTTGTATAAAAGGGCTGTCGAAAGGTTGTTCAAGAGACGAAAGGCTGTGAATGGGGAAGCGGTCGTGATCAACAGCATAACCTGGAATCGAATCCGCTACGGGCTCTATGCGCCCGCCTACGATCTCGTGGCTGAACGTGTCTTTCGTCGCCCCCGCCAGTTGGCGCTCGACGCGGTGGACTGGCAGCCCGGCATGCGGGTGCTGCTGGTAGGTGCCGGGACGGGGCTGGACCTGCCCTGGCTGCCTCGCGATATCGAGCTGCATGCCACCGACCTGTCGCCGCGCATGGTCAAACGCATGCGAGCGCGGGCCGAGCGACTGGGGCTGGATGCGGAGTGCCGCGTCATGGATGCCGAGGCGCTGGCCTATCCCGACGCTCACTTCGACGTGGTCATCATGCACCTGATCCTGGCGGTGATGCCGCACCCCGAACTCGGTCTCGCCGAAGCCCGGCGGGTTCTGCAACCGGGCGGCCAGCTCTGCGTGATGGATAAGTTCCAGAGTGACGACCGTCCGGCCGGGGTGATGCGGCGATGGCTCAACGTGGCGACCAGCGCGGTGGCCACCGACATCACCCGCCAGGCCCGCCCGTTGCTGGAGGGCGCCGGCTTCGCCATCGCACTCGATCGTCCGGTGATGCTGGGATCCCTGTTCCGCGCGCTGCTGGCACATCCGCGCTGAGCCAGGCGCGCTAGGACGACGTGGGCATATCAAGAACGATAACGTTCAGAGCAGCCGCTCTTCGCGCGGCGTCACGCCAAAGTGGTTGCGATAAGCGGTGGAGAAATGCGCCGGCGACGAGAAGCCGGTCTTGATGGCGATCTCGCCGGCGGGCATGTCGCTATCGCGCAGCAACCGGCGCGCCTCCTTCAGCCGCAGGTCGAGGTAGTAGCGGCCGGGCACCGCCTGCAGATACTTCTTGAACAGCCGCTCGAGCTGGCGCCGCGAAATCCCGAGGTGTTCGGCCAACTCGTGGGTGGTCAGCGGTTCTTCGATGTTCGCCTCCATCAGCATCACGGCATCGACCAGCGGCGCCGGAGCATGTCCCAGGCGCGCTCGCAGCGGCACCTGCTGTGGCTCGTCGGCCATGCGCACCCGCTCCAGCACGAAGTGCTCGGAAACCCGCTCGGCCAGCTCGCTTCCGTGATGGGAAGCGATCAACGTCATCATCATGTCCATGGCGGCGGTGCCGCCACCGCAGGTGAGGCGGTCGCGGTCGATTTCGAACAGCTGCTGGGTAAGGCGAACGCGCGGGAAGTCCCGGGTGAAGGCCGCAAAGCGCTGCCATGGCAGGGTGGCCCGATAGCCGTCCAGCACCCCGGCACGTGCCAGCAGCTCGGTGCCACCACCGACCCCGGCCAATACCACACCGCTGCGCCCCAGCAGGCGCAAGCGCCCCAGCACACCGCTCTCGCGCGCGGCGGGCAGTGGGCTCGGCGCACAGACGATCAGCATGTCGAGTTCCACCGGCGCCAGCTCGAAGGGCCGGCAGGCCGCCAGGCTCATCTCCGCCAGGCTCGTCACCTCACCGCCCTCGGGCGCGAACGCCTGCAGCCGATAGAGCCGCCTCCCGGCCAGTTGATTGACCACCATCAGCGGCTCCAGCGCACACGCCTGCGCCAGTAGCGAAAAGCCCGGCAACACCAGCACGCCGACCCAGCGCGTGGGGATCTCGCGAGTCGTGAAGAGGGAGGTATTGGGCATTTCGCAGCGCCAGTGCCGGAACGAAGCTGAAATGGTACCCGAACGACGGCGTTGGCAATACCTTACCCAGGCTCAAACGACGCGCCCCCTGGCGGGTGACCAAGGGGCGCATCGGATGCGGTGTCTCAGCCTCCGAGGCGCGAGACCAGTAGCGTGATCAGGAATATTCCGGCGAGAATGGCAACGCCCAGCACCAGCCAATGCACGCCCTTGGGCGAGCGCTTGGCCTCCGGCTGCTCGGCATCCGGCTCGGGGTGGGCGAAGTCTTCGGGCAGTCGTTCTTCCGTGAGATGCGCTTTCTTCTCTTCCGGTGTCTTGCTCTCCCTGGTATCCATGGCGGACCTCCTTTGCCGCTGGGTTCGCCCGCCATGGTAGCCAGATGGCTCCCCAAAGGCGGGTCTATAGCGTCACGACATCGAAGTCTACGTCCGGGTTCACGTCGGCCTCATAGTCGACATCCTCCCGCTCGAACCCGAACAACTTCAGGAACTCGTGCTTGTAACCAGCATAGTCGGTGATCTCGAACAGGTTCTCGGTGGTCACCCGGGGCCACAGGTCCTTACACGCCTGCTGCACGTCGTCGCGCAGTTCCCAATCGTCCAGGCGTAGGCGGCCGGCCTCGTCGGTGCTGAACCCTTCACCGTAGAGCCGCTCACCGAACAGGCGGTTGAGCTGCTCGATGGTACCCTCGTGCAGGCCCTTTTCCTTCATGATCTTGTAGACCATGGCGATGTAGAGCGGCATGACCGGGATGGCGGCGCTGGCCTGGGTCACTACCGACTTGAGCACGGCCACGTTGGCGCCACCGCCGCTGGCCTTGAGCCTGGCATCGATCTCGCCGGCGGCACGGTCGAGATCTTCCTTGGCCCTCCCCAGCGCGCCGTGCCAGTAGATCGGCCAGGTGATCTCGGTACCGATGTAGCTGAACGCCACGCTGCGGGCACCGGGAGCGAGCACGCCGGCCTTGTCCAGGGCGTCGATCCAGAGTTCCCAGTCCTCGCCGCCCATCACCGCGACGGTATCCTCGATCTCCTGCTCGGTGGCGGGCTCGACCTCGGCCTCGATGATGGCGTCCTTGTTGGTATCGATGGCGGTGGCGCGATAGGTCTCGCCGATCGGCTTGAGCGCGGAGCGCTTCACTTCGCCGCTGTCGGGCAGGCGGCGTACCGGCGAGGCCAGCGAATAGACCACCAGGTCGACCTGTCCCATGTCCTGCTTGATCAGTTCGATGGCCTTCTCGCGCGCTTCGTGAGAGAAGGCGTCGCCATTGATCGACTTGCTGTAGAGCCCTTCGGCCTTGGCGAACTTGTCGAAGGCGGCGGCGTTATACCAACCGGCCGTGCCGGGCTTCTTCTCGCTGCCGGGCTTTTCGAAGAATACCCCCAGGGTATCCGCACCGTAGCCGAACGCCGCCGTGACGCGCGCGGCGAGACCATAGCCACTCGAGGCGCCAATCACCAGCACCTTCTTCGGCCCCTCGGCCCTGTCGAGCTGGCGGGCGCGGGTCGCTTCGATCTGCTCGAGTACGTTCTTCTCGCAGCCGACCGGATGGGTGGTGGTACAGATGAAACCGCGAACCTTGGGTTTGATGATCACGACAGACCTCATTGTTGATGTGCCGGCGCCATGGGCCGGAGGAATTCGAGTGAGCGATGGCGACATTCTAACGACCGCCCGGGCGTCTGTCCGCTCTTGAGCGAGGTCGGCGACTGGGGCACGATGCACTCCCGGGTCAATGCGCAGTCAGGAGGCAACCATGGACGCACAGACGCTGGTGGATGAACGCGGCGAGCTGTGGCTGGCGCTGGCCCCGCTGTGGCTGGATCGCGAGCCCGGCGAGAGCGAATACGCCCATATGGTCGAAGTGATCCAGCGCCACGAGCTGTCGCTGCACGAGCTGGAGTGGATCTTCCGCCTGGAGTTGGCACCTGTGCTGGCGCGCAACCAGATGTCGGTAGCGGGCGAGTGGCGCTATTTCGACGACTACCGTCTGATGCAGCGGCTGGTGGCGCATAACTTGCGACTGACCGGCTGGCGGCGCAAGGGATGGGCGCTATTCTCTGGATTGACCACGATGATGACTCGCCACCGTTGGAACGAGTTGATGGCACGGGTCATGCTCGAGCGTGGCGAGTCGCCCCACCCTTGAACCCAACCTTCGCCCACTAGACCTCGAAGTTCTCGTCGAGCGCCTCCTCCAAGGCTCGCTTCAGCGCCAGACCGCTCTCGTTCGGCGAGAAACGCTGGATCACCCTGCCGTCGCGCCCCACCAGGAACTTGGTGAAATTCCACTTGATTAGCGTGGTGCCAAGCACCCCCGGCGCTTTGCGCTTGAGTTCGACGAACAGCGGATGAGCGCCGGAACCGTTGACCTTGACCTTCTCCATCACGGGGAAAGTGACGCCGTATTCGGTCGAACTGAAGGCACAGAAATCCAACGCCGTTTCCGGCGACTGGCGCGCGAACTGATTGCAGGGAAAGGCCAGTACGGTAAAACCGCGGTCGCGATAGCGGCGGTAGAGACGCTCCAGTTCGCCCAACTGAGGGGTAAAACCGCAGCGGCTGGCCACGTTCACGATCAATAGCACCTGCCCCTGCAGGGCGCGCAGATTGAAGGGCTCGCCGCGAAAGGTACGGCATTCATGTTCGTGGATGGCCATCTCTTGCCTGCCTCGCTGTCGTCCGTCACACGCCACGCCTCACACGCAGCCCATCCCGCCCATGGGCTCGCACGAGCCGACCCGGTCAGGCCCTGCCCACCGCCTCTTTCTTCAAGCCTACCGAGAAGATGGGGAATCGTCACGCCCGGCATGCGTTGACCCCCGAGCCGCGGCTGACCATGCTTCGGAAAACCCCTTTGCGGGACGCCCAACAAAAGGAACCGTGCCATGCGCGATCCCCAGCCACGCCACCGCCTGGCCACTCACGAGGTGACCAATCAGCCCGAGCCGCCCCGCGACCGGAACCTGCTCGCCGACGACCTGCCGCTGCGCGAGGCATTGGCGCGCGACGCCCCTGCCTGGGTGGCCGAACGGCTGGCGCCGTTGGGCCACGAGATGGGCAGCGTGCGCGTGCAGGAGCTAGGCGAGGCGGCCAACCGCCATCCACCGGAGCTGCGCCTGTTCGACCGTCATGGCCGGCGGCTGGACGAGGTTCGCTATCATCCTGCCTACCATGAGCTGATGCGCCTGGCGCTGAAGGGCGGCTGGCATGCCGTGGCTTGGCAGGAGGAAGGGCGCGGTGGACACCAGGCGCATATCGCCGCGCTCTATCTGCTGACCCAGGCCGAGCCCGGCTTCTGCTGTCCCGTGACCATGACACACGCCGCCATGCCGGTGCTGCGCCGAAGTCCCGACGTCGAGGCCGCCTGGGCCCCGGGTCTGCTGGCCAACGCCTATGATCCCCGCGCGTTGCCTCCGGGCGAAAAGCATGGCCTCACTTTCGGTATGGCGATGACCGAAAAACAGGGCGGCAGCGACGTGCGCCGCAACACCACCCACGCCGAGCGTGACGGCGACGGCTGGCGGCTCACCGGTCACAAATGGTTCTGCAGCGCGCCCATGTCCGACGCCTTTCTCACCCTGGCCCAGACCGATGAGGGGCTCACGTGTTTTCTGGCACCGCGCTTCGGGCCGGACGGCGAGCGCAACGCGATCGAGATCCAGCGGCTCAAGGAGAAGTGCGGCAACCGCGCCAATGCCTCGGCCGAGATCGAGTATCGCGGCGCCTGGGCCTCCCGGATCGGCGAGCCCGGTCGCGGCGTAGCCACCATCATCGACATGGTGCAGCAGACCCGCCTGGATGCCGCGACGGCGCCGGTGGGCATGATGCGCCAGGCCCTGGCTGAGGCCTGGCGTCACGTGAACCAACGCCAGGCGTTCGGCCGCCTACTCGCTGAGCAGCCGCTGATGCAGGCGGTAATTGCCGACCTCGCGCTGGAAGTGGAAGCCGGCGTGGCGCTGTCGCTGCGCGCCGCCCGTGCCTTCGATGGCGCGGCGCGGGGCGATGCGCATGATGCCGCACTAGGTCGGGTACTGCCGACGCTGGCCAAATATTGGCACAACAAGCGGGGGCCCGGCTTCATGGCCGAAGCCATGGAGTGTCTGGGCGGTATCGGTTACGTGGAGGAGACGCCGCTGGCGCGGCTCTACCGCGAAGCGCCGGTGAATTCGATTTGGGAGGGATCGGGAAACGTGATCTGTCTGGATCTGCTGCGGGTGCTCGCCCGGCATCCCGAATCGATCGCCGCTCTGCGCGACGAGCTATCCGTCGTCCGTGGGCAACAGCAGGAAATGGATCTGGCGCTGGCCGGCCTGGAGCACGACCTGACCCTGCCCGGCGAAGCGCTGGAGCCGCGCGCCCGCTGGCTGGCGCAGCGTCTCGCCCAGAGCCTGCAAGCCTCGCTGCTGCTGCGCCATGCGCCGAGCGAAGTCGCCGAGACCTTCTGCCGCTCGCGCCTCGGCGTGGAAACGAGTCCGGTCTACGGCGTGTTACCGACCGATGCGCCACTGGCGGCAATTCTTTCACGAATCGGCGACTGACCCGCGGCCAGCGCCGGGATGTCGCCGGCAGGCACCGGCCGCGACAGGCCGAAGCCCTGCACGTGGGTACAACCGAAGCGAGCCAGGGTGGGCAAGCAATCGAGTTCCTCGACCCCTTCGGCCACCACGCGGATGCCCAGGCGTCGGCCGAGCAGTGCGATCGCCTCGACGATCGCCGCGTCCTGAGTGTCCTGCTGCAGATGGCGCACGAAGCTGCGATCGATCTTGAGTTCGCTGATGGGAAGCATCTGCAAGCGCGTAAGCGACGAGAAGCCGACGCCGAAGTCGTCCACCGCCACCTCCATGCCGCTCAGGTGCAGTCGGGCGGCAATCTCCGAGCCCAGCAGCTCGTCATCCATGGCCGCCGTCTCGGTGATTTCGAGCACCACCAGCGGCGACTCCCCCGGCAAGCGGTGACGGGTCAACGCCGGCAACTGGGATTCCATCAAGTCGTCGGCGGTGACGTTGACCGACAGCGACAGCAGCACACCCTGTTCTCGCCACCGCTCGGCATCGGCCAAGGCGCATGACAGCACGTGGCAAGTCAAGCGGCGGCTCTGGCCTGCGGTCAACATGGGCAGAAAGCTTGCCGGCCCGATGAGGCCGATTTCGGGATGTACCCAACGCACCAGCGCCTCGACCCCACTGAGCCGCCCCGTTGCCAGCTCGAACTGGGGCTGGTAGTGCACGGTAAGCTCATTGCGCTCGAGCGCGGCATCGAGCTCCTCGGCGGAGAAAAAGGGGTCGTCCTCGGGTACGAGGGCCGGCTTGCGACCGGGGTGCAGCCGCTCCAGCCGCTGACGCAACTCGGCCAGGCGCATCGGCTTGTCCAGCGAGCCGAGCATCTGGAGTCCCAACGTGTGGCCGACCCGCTCGGCGATACGCGAGATCTTTCGCTCGACGCCCCCCAACAGCAACACCCAGCCGGCATAGCGCTGTTCCGCCAGCAGTCGCAGCAGTGCGATGCCGTCGGGGTCGCCGAACTCCAGCCCCATGATGACCAACTGAGGGGCGCATTCATCGAGTTCGCTCAGCAGTTCGTCCGCGCGTCGGTAGCAGCGACTCTCCATACCCAGCACATGCAGCTGCAGCGAGAGGATCGCCACGACATCGGGATCCTCGTCGAGCACCATCGCCAGTACCCGCTCATTGTCATCGGTAAATAGGTTGTTCATCAGGGCCACGCTCTCGAAGTATCCCGAGGCTATCATCATCCCTGACGAGACATCGGATGGGGAATCAACGTTGGGCGCTCAGCCGAGGGGGCCGACCACCACGCGCAGCGCAATCGCCAGCAACATCACACCGGTGATGCGGTGAACCCAATGAGCCCGCACCTGCAACCAGGGCAGGACACGGGAGTGTGTCAGCGACACCGCCACCAGCACGTACCAACCACCGTCGATGATCATGGCGGTGGCGACGATAATCGCCTTGGCCATCAGGCTCATCTCCGGCGTGACGAACTGGCTGAGCAGGGCAATGAAGAACAAGATCAACTTGGGGTTGCCCAGCGCCACCAGCATCCCTTCTCGAGCCGCCTGGCGTCGGGTGGTGGCCATGCCGGCCGCCTCCAGCGCCGCCGTCCTGCCGGCACGCAGCGCCTTGATGCCAAGCCAGGCCAGGTAGGCCGCCCCACCCCAGGTAATGATCTGGAACAGCGTGGGGAAGCGTACGATCAGTGCCCCCAACCCCAGCACTGTGAGCAGAGCATAAAAGCCCACCCCCAGGGCATGAGACAGCGCCGCCACGATGCCGGGCACCCGCCCGCCGCCCAAAGTATGGCGCAGCACCAGGGCCAGGCTCGGTCCCGGCGACATCGCCCCCATGGCGCAGACTGCCACCAGCGACATCCATAGCGAAAGCGGCACGACAGGCTCCTTCTTGTTATCGGCGACGCACGGCTTGTTGCCGAACAAGGCATACAGGCGACGCCAGGGCACTAGCGATGAAACTGCCCTTCGCGCTCCGGCTGCCACAGAATGGCGTCGATACGCAGACGCGCCTTGCCGTCACCGGGCAGCGGCCAGTCAATCTCATCGCCGATGCGAAGGCCGATCAGGCCGGCACCGATCGGCGCCATCACCGATAGCCCATCCTCGGTGGTCGCCAGGGAATGAGGATAGACCAAGGTGCGAGTCATCTGTCGGTTGCGCGTCAGGTCGGTGAACTGCACCTGGCTGTTCATGCTGACCACATCCGCAGGGACCTTGTCGGGATCGACGACCTCGCCTCGCTCGAGTTCCGCTTCCAGGCAATCGGCAACGAAGCGATCCTTCTCGCTCGCCTGATCGATCAACCGCTGTAGCCGCTCGGCGTCCAGACGGTTGATGAGAATGGGGGGACGGGACGACATATGACCTCCTAACGCCGCCGGGCAAGTGGGCGGCCATGCAACGAAAACAGCCCTTCGCCCACGATGGGGAGAAGGACTGAAAAGGAAATGATAAGCCCAACGCAGGGGAATGTCAGGCCTCCTAGCCTTTCGGATGCCGCCCCGATGTCATCAGCAGCACGCCGGCCAACACGACCAGTACTATGCCGACAAAGGCACCCGGGCTCTGCACCTGCCAGCCGAACAGCGCCAATACCCCCCCCAGCACGCCGAGCACCCAGGCGAATCGCTTCACACCCATATCGCCACCTCTCTCGATTTTATCGTCCAGCATGCCGTCGCGAGTGGCGTCATATCAAGAGAATGTGAGATAGCCCGAACGCGGCCTTTCGCCACCGCTTCGCTACGGTTGGTTCCGTATCGCCGCCATGGCCTACGTTCAGAATGGCTGGCCTACGGGGCCAAGGACTGGATTCGCCACAATGGGAGGTTCGTCATGCGTTACCGCTACCTGGAAGCCAGCGAAGGGGATTTCACCTTTCGAGAGGACAAGGAGACCGACCACGCCGAAGGCTTCGTCGTGTATGACAGCGAAACCAATGAAGCCCAGGGTGTCTACGCCACCGAGGAGGAGGCCCGTCAGGTGTGCGCCAAGCTCAACGGCTCAGGCCCTTGAGGCTCCAGCCCGCCAGGGTGGGTCATAATGTCGCAGCTCGTTCGGCCCGTGGCATAGGCACGCGCCACGGGCCGTGACATGCCTGAACACCTTAGCGCCCGGGAACGTGCCGTCAAACCATGCTGTCAAAAAGGTAGGTGATAAATTCGCAGGGTCTGGCATGAAGCTACGAGACATTCGCATTGACGACGGCAAGCCGAGCAGCCTCGAAAGCATCTTGGAGGAGAATGTCGAGTACTATTCCGAAGCGGGTTTTTGGGACAAGATCGGCAATAGCGCTCGAAAGGCGGGAAGGAAGACCTTGGAGCCCGCCCTGAAGATGTACTACTCGGCCCAGGACCCCAACACGCCGCTATGGGCGAAAACCACCATCTATGGCGCGCTGGGCTATTTTATCTCGCCCATCGATGCCATCCCCGACCTCACCCCTCTGCTCGGCTATACCGACGACATGGGCGTGCTGGCTGGCGCGCTTGTCATCGTCGCAGCCAAGATCAACGACAAGCACCGGGAGAAGGCCAAGGCCACCCTGACCAGATGGTTTGGTTAGCGATCGCACCGCCAGAACCGTTCCCATCGGTTGGTACGTACTAAGCCATCCAATGCAAAACGTAAACAGCCACTCGCAAGCGACTTCAGCAAACCTGCCTTGCGC
The DNA here is from genome assembly GCF_008297955.1 of Billgrantia pellis. Taxonomy (GTDB): domain Bacteria; phylum Pseudomonadota; class Gammaproteobacteria; order Pseudomonadales; family Halomonadaceae; genus Halomonas; species Halomonas pellis. The sequence continues at coordinate 722,379 of NZ_VTPY01000003.1, forward strand.
CTATTCCGAGACCACCGGCTCATGCGCATCTTCTAGTAAGCCAGGCAGTAGTAGATAGGATCGGTCTATTGAGTACCCTCGAACATGCGGTGGCGGGCGTTATCGATATGCGAGCGCATCGCGGCTTCTGCCCGCTCGCCATCTTTGTCGCAGATAGCCTCCACGATGGCCAAGTGTTCATATTGCACCATCTGTAAACGTTCCTGAGACGCCATCAACGACAGGCCTCGGGTCAGATTCATGCCTTCCTTTATGCTCTCGTTAAGTGATTTCATTACGGTGATGTAGTAATGGTTATTGGCCGCCTCGGTGATTGCCAGGTGAAAGCGGTAGTCCTCGTCGGTTGCCAGATCTTGTCGGGCATTAGCTTCGTCAATGATGTCGTAGCAGCGACGAATCTGATCGAGTTGCTCCTGGGTGCGACGCAGAGCCGCCAGATATGCCGCTCGCGCCTCGACGTTGGTACGAAATTCAAAGCAGCGCTGAATATCAGCAATGCTGGAAATCGGCGCAAACTTAAGCACGGCACTATCGGGCTGACGGATCACGAAACTGCCTGAGCCCCGCCGGGACACTACCAGTTCGTCCTCTTTGAGCCGAGCCAGAGCGTCGCGTAACACCGGTCGGGACACTTCATAGCGCTGGCATAGTTGCGCCTCAGTAGGCAGTTTCTTGTTGACCGGATACTGACCTTCGATGATCGCTTCCAAAATCTTTTCGTAGACCGCCGAAGCCAGTGAAAACTTCTCGTCTTGTGCCATCTTGCCCTGCTCCGGTTTTTGTTCCCTGGAGGCCGCACCGAGGCGGTACCTCCCATTTTCGACTGCAAACGATGCCTCGCCTTGGCCCTTTTGGCCACACCGGGCGTCTTGTGCCCTTTTGGCTGCATCTACGGGCTTGACGCCACACACCTCTGGCTTAGGATGCCTCGGCCTCAAGTTCAGTGCCTTGCAGGCCCTGCGTCCCTTCTAGATGCCGTTGGCGATGATCAGGGTCTGGTTAGGATCGCCAGCCCCACCAGCACCAAGGCCGCATAGTCGATGTACAGCAGCATGATCGGGGTGAAGTCCTCGTAGAATAGTTCGGCGGCAAACTACCGGCCCATGGCATTGGTATCGCCACCGACGGACCAAGGGACGATCAGGGTGATGGGCTTGGAGGATAGTCGCCAGCAACCGTGGAGGTGTCCACCAGCAGGGGAAGCGCGAAGCAGACGTGAAAAGGTTCGCATGAGCTATCTCTCTTGTTGCCGAGCATTTGAGGAACCGGTCAAGGCCAACGAACCCCGCTACCGGGAAAAGCGCTTGCAAGAATGCCTCCACAGCATCTAACATACAAGTTATTACAACTTATACTTTATGCTAACATCGCTCGAGGCGAGCTCATTACGCTGCGTCTTGTGAGTTAACTCGACGACAGACAAAAATTAATCAATAGCAAAAACAGTTAATTACAGAAACAAAACAAACCATAAGGTCAGTTGGAAAGAGCGCCTTCCAGAATCGTCCCGGCGCCATGAGCCGATGCACTTTTCCCGATTTGTAATTATTTGTTTGAAGTTATTCAGCCGCTAGGCTAAGGTTGAGCGCACATACCCAGGCTGGTCGCACTGCGCCTTTCCTCCCACCTATCAACACCTATGATGCGGCCTGCTGCAGGCCCGATTGGGTCAGGAGCACTTCATGTTCGCAGACGTTTGTTATTGCCATTCCTCTGACGAACACCATTATCGTCGTCAACCCTATTAACAGGAGATACCATGACACTCGAAGGTCATCATCTGATCGGCTTCACGTCGCAGGGCGGTTCCACCGACGGTGGCGGCATCTCGGCGATCAACCCCGTCTCCGGCGAGACCCTCGCCCCCTTGTACCCCATGGCTGGCCAGACTGAGGTCGAACGCGCCTGTCAGCTGGCCGAGGACGCCTTCCTGCCATACAGTCGCCTGCCGGTGGCTGATCGCGCGGCCTTTCTCGAGGCCGCGGCCGACAATATCGATGCCATCGGCGACACCCTGACCGAGCGCGCCATGGCCGAGACCGGCCTGCCCAAGGCGCGCCTTGAAGGCGAGCGCGGCCGTACCTGCGGTCAGCTCAGACTGTTCGCCGAGGTCCTGCGTAGCGGTGACTACCTGGGCGTGCGCATCGAGGATGCCCTGCCCGAGCGCACGCCCATGCCGCGTCCGTCACTTGCCCAGCAGCAGGTGCCGCTGGGCCCGGTGGCGGTGTTCGGCGCCAGCAACTTTCCGCTGGCATTTTCGGTCGCCGGCGGCGATACCGCGGCGGCGCTGGCCGCGGGCTGCCCGGTGATTGTCAAGGCCCACTCCGCCCACCCGGGCACATCCGAGCTGGTCGGGCGTGCGGTACAACAAGCGGCCAAGAGCTGCAGCATGCCGGAAGGTGTGTTCTCGCTACTCTACGGCAGCGGTAGCGAACTCGGCCAGGCGCTGGTCAAGGATCCGCGCATCCAGGCGGTGGGCTTCACCGGCTCACGCAATGGCGGCGCCGCCCTGCTGCGCACCGCCCAGGCGCGCCCTCAGCCAATCCCGGTCTACGCCGAAATGAGCAGCATCAACCCAGTGGTGCTGCTGCCGCAGCAGTTGGAAGCCAACGCAGAAGCCCTAGGCGACGCCTTCGTCGCCTCGCTGACCATGGGCGCCGGCCAGTTCTGCACCAACCCCGGGCTGATCCTGGCGCTGTCTGGCACTGCGCTCGAACGCTTCGTCGAGCAGGCTGGCGCGGCGGTGCGCGAGGCCGCGCCCCAGCCGTTGCTGACCCCTGACATCCACACCGCCTATCAGCAGGGCGTGGCGCAACTCACCGACCAGCCGGACGTCTCTCTGGTCGCCAAGGGCAAAGCTACCGTCCATCTAGCCTGTCCCTGCCAGCCGCACCTGTTCCGCACCACCGCCAACACCTTCATCGGCAACGACGCCCTGCACGACGAAGTGTTCGGCGCCTGCGCGCTGGTCGTCGAGTGCGACTCGGTGGCACAAATACAGCAGGTACTCACCGCCATGGAAGGCCAGCTGACCGCTACGATGCACCTTGAGGAGGCAGATTACGCGATGGCCGACCAGCTTCTGCCGCTGCTCGAGCGTCGCGCCGGTCGCATTCTATTCAACGGCTGGCCCACCGGTGTCGAGGTATGCCACTCCATGGTCCACGGCGGCCCCTGGCCCTCGACCTCAGACTCGCGCACCACTTCGGTGGGCAGCGCCTCAATCCAGCGCTTCCTGCGCCCGGTATGCTACCAGGCGCTGCCGGAGGCGCTGGCCCCGGATAGCCTAAAGGCCGACAACCCTCTAGGGTTGCCCCGCCAAGTAAACGGCAAGCGTTAGCGGTACCACGGCTGGCGATGCCAGCCCCCCCCTTAAACCGCCATCGATTAGTAGGGGTCAGTTCACTTCCTAGGGGCCCGTTCACTGGGATTGGGGCGAGGCTCTTTTTTTGTGGTCTACGTTGGATGGCGCACCTCCCCGCATCACCAGCCCCACCGGTGAAACATGGGTCAGCTGGCTCGACGAGGGGGTTAATGAAGTGCCGCTGACAGCTTTATGGATCGCGGCTTCCGGTTAGACCCTGCCCTACCATTCAGCTTGGCCGTTTCCCATCGCTCCACGGAGCACCAAAAAATGGCGCCTGATCATGGTGGGGGCCGTGATCAGGCGCCGAAGCTTTCTGCTATTTGATCGTTTACATGCCTCAGGTGGCGCTTTCGTGGCCCCTTAGCTGCACCGGCTTACGGATCGCCAGGAAATAGACGAAGATCCCGGTCAGCACGATGAAGAACAGGCTATCGGGCTGGGCCACAAAGACCGTCAGGTCGCCGTTAGATAGCGTCAGGGCACGACGCAGGTACTCCTCCAGGCCCGGCCCTAGGATAAAGCCGAGCAGCAGGGTCACCACCGGATAGCCATGCTTTCTCAGGTAGAAGGCCAGTACCCCCATGACCAGCGCCATCATCATCTGGAAGGTCGAGTAAGTCGCCACATAGCAGCCCACCACTGCCAGCATGGCGATAGTGCCGAACAACACGTCGCGGCGAATGCGCACGATGCGGATGAAGTAAGGACCGAGCAGGTACATGGTCAGTGGGATCAGGATCAGTGCGCTGAAGATCAGCGCCGCCAGCATAGGCGCGATCAGGCCGGCCTGTGATTCCATCAGCTGGGGCCCCGGCTGGATGCCATTGATCACCAGCACACCGAGCACGATGGCCGTGATCGGATCCCCCGGAATGCCGAAGGTCAGCATCGGCACCAGGGCGCCGCCGCAGACTGCGTTGTTGGCGCTCTCCGCCGCCGCGATGCCCTGAGGGTTGCCCTTACCGAAGCTATAGGGCTCGCGGGAGGTCCGCACTGCTTCTACATAGGCCAGAAAGCCGCCCATGGAGCCCCCAGCACCGGGCAGGGTCCCCACCAGATAGCCGATGATAGAGGACTTCAGGTAGCAGACCGCGCCGATGCGACGGATAGCCGAGCGCGACGGGATGAAATCGCGGCGGCGAATCTTCGCCACCCCCTTTAGCTGCTCGCGGATACGCCTGGCCTTGTCGTTCTCGGCCAGTTGAGTCAAAAGCTCACTGATGGCGAAGGTGCCGATGATCACTGGCATCAGGTCGATCCCTGCCGCCAGGTCACCTATGCCAAAGCTGAACCTGGCCACAGGCACCATGGCGTCAAGTCCCACGGTGGCCAGCATCAGGCCGAGACAGGCGGCGATAGCCGCGCGGCGGACGTTGCCCCGTTGGGCAATAACGATCACGATCAGCGCGAACAGGATCAATGCGCACTTGCCAGTGGTCTGCACCAGCAATGACAGATCGGCGATCAATGGCGCCAGCAGCACCAGCAGCACCGCGCCGAACACCCCGCCGATCATCGAGGCGAAAGAGGCATGACCCAGCGCTAAAGGCCCCTCGCCACGCTGCTGCATCGGGTAGCTATCCAGCGCCGTCATCATCGACGAGGGGGCACCGGGAATATTAATGGTGGTGGCGGTAATGCTGCCACCGCACATACCGGCCATGTAGATGCTAGCACAGGCCATCAGCGCCGTAGTCACATCCAGGCTGTAGGTCAGCGGCAACAAGAGCGCCAGTGCCAGAGTCGCGGTCAGGCCAGGAATGGCCGAGAACACGGTGCCGATCAGGAAGCCGGCTACCACATAGAATAATATTGTGGGATCGAGCAGTAGGCCGAAGCTCGCCACCACCTGTGTCATGAAATCCATGGGGCACCCCCGGAGTGTCGCACGGCGGAGATCACCGAGCGGGCGGCATCAGTCGTCATGGCTCACCCCCACAGCGTCGGCAGACGGACGTTGAAGATCTGGTTGAAAAGCACGAAGCCCACCGCGGTGATGGCAAGCGCGATCGCGCCCTTACTCAGCCATTTGTCGAGCCCCGAGAACAGCAGCATCACCCCCAGCACATAGACCAGGGTAGACAGCACATAGCCCAGCCACTGAAACACCAACACGTAGACCAGGGTCGCCAGCATCAGGGTCAATTCCGGCGAGATGCGACGATCAGGGACGAAGCCCTCCTTCGTAACAGCCTTGCTGGATGCATCGGCCTGGGCCTGAGCATCGGCAGTTGTGTCGCGCACCGCGGACCACCACTGCAGGCCGCACAGCACCGTGGCCAGTACGCCGATCAGCAGCGGAAAAAAGGACGGGGTCAACTTGCCAGCCTCGTGGGGAGGCCCCATCGCCAGGCCACCGATCAGGTAACCCAGCGCCAGCAGCGCCAGTACGCCATGGAACCGGGCCGCGCCGGAGCCAAGCGCACGCACCAGCAGGGAAGAAGATAAACGAGACATGCGAAACCTCTCTCGGCCCCTACATGGGTGACCGACAACACAGTGATCGGAAGGAGTGGATCGTTAGAGAAGATCAGCGTACCCGGGCAGACACGCTTCCGAGCGCCAAGCGCTCTATCCGGTTGATCTCTTGCCATCGGCGAGAGACGTCACCGATGGCCCTGAAACCCTTAAGGCTTACAGGTTCAGCTCATCCATCGCGGCGAAGGTCCGTTCCTGATAGCTGTCGATCCATTCGCTGACTTCCTCGCTGCCTAGCCAGCCCGGAGTGATACCGATGCTGGTGACCCACTGCTGGAACTCGTCGCTTTGGTAGGCCTCGTAGTAGATCGACTCCAGGGTTTCGATGGCGTCTTTCGGCGTGTTGGCCGGCGCCGCCAGTACGATAAAGCTACCGGTTTCTAGTTCCACTCCGAAATCCGAGATCGGCGGCACATCGGGATAGGCGGGGTTCTGCGAGCCAGACAACTCGACCACGCCCAGGGCGTCACCGGAAGACAGAATCCCCGAAAAATCACCCAGGCTCGAGATGGCGGCATCAATCTCGCCGGACAGCAGCGCCTCGGCCTCGGCGGTGGAGGAGCCCGGGTAGGAGATCACGTTGAAGCTCACCCCGGTGGCCGCCTCCAAGCGACGCACCGCCAGATAGGGGCCGGAGCCCTGCGGCGCTACGCCGATGCGTACCGTGCCAGGGTTCTCCTTGGCCGCCTCGATCAGCTCCTCGAAAGAAGAATAGCCGGACTGCTTGGATACCACGATGGCGTCTGCCTCCTGGGTGACGCGAGCAAAGGGCTCAAGCTTGTCCAGCGAGTAGCCTGGCACCATGTTGCCCCGCGGCAGGGTAACAACGCTGTCGTAGGTCAGCACACCAATGGTATGTCCGTCGGGGCGCGCCTTGGCCAGCTGCATCAGGCCGGTGGCAGTCACCGCACCGCCAATGTTCTCGACGTAGATCGAGGTGGGCAGCGATTGTTCAGCCAAGTTGCTGATTTTGCGTGAGATGGCATCGGCACCACCACCGGCCGGCCAAGGCACAATCATGCGGATGTCGCGCTGGGGAAAGTCGGCTTGGGCAGCGGGCACGGCCATCACCACGGCCAGCACCGCACCGGCAAGAGTCGCACCGATCGTCCTTTTGACGAGACATTGGCGCAGGGCAGCGTTGAAAGGGATGAGAGCAAACATGGCGGCTCCTTACATTATGGTTGTGACTGTGTGGTAGTAACGAGGCGGCGCTCTTTCAGCCGCGGGATTCCTGCTGGCGCAGGTAAGTCTGGTATTCCTCCTGAGCTTGCTCGCTGGGTGGATATAGACCGATGACCGCCGCGCCAGCGTTGACCTTTTCCAGCACGTAAGCTTCGAAGGCCTCCATACCGCTGGCCTCCTTGGCAATCTCGTCGGCCAGTTCCAGCGGTACTACGATAACGCCGTCGCCATCGCCGACTAGCACATCACCCGGATAGACCGGCACGCCGCCACAACCGATAGGCTGCTGGATATCTACCGCATGGTGCTTGGTCAGGTTAGTCGGAGCGCTGGGCTTGGTGCAGAACACCGGCATCGACATGGTCTCGGCGTACTCGGAGTCACGTACGCCGGCGTCGGAGACGAAACCCGCACATTCGCGCACCTGCAGGCGGGTCAGCAGAATGCTGCCTGCGCTGGCGGCGCTGGCATCCTGACGACAATCAGAGACCAGTACGCGCCCCGGGGGTACGCTCTCCACCGCCAGGCGCTGGGGGTGCTCGGGGTCACGAAAGGCGGCGACCACATCGAGGTCTTCTCGGGCCGGGATGTAGCGTAGGGTATAGGCCTGCCCCACCATCTTGACCTGGCTGGTATTCATGCGGCTGACGTTCTGGATATAGGTATTCTTCAACCCCCGCTTGTGCAGCAGGGTGTGCAGCGACGCCGTCGACGCCCGCATCAGGCGTTCGCGCGTCAGGTTGGACAGCTCTTCAGGGGGATAGTCGTTGATGATGCTCATGGGCTCCGCCTATAGCTGGCAACTAGTGGCCTTGGGTGGCGGGATCACTATAGGAAGCGCCAGGAGACAGTTCAAACAACTTTTTACAAATTATCCAGCTATCTTCGAAAATCCATCTCAAAAAAAATATAAGCCTAATTAAAATTAATTTTTTATTTATTTAAAATCAATTACTTAAATCAACACAAACATAAACATCTGGCCAAGACATCGCTTTCTTAGACATAGGTATAATAGGGAAATATTTGTTTTCTACCCATTGAAGCGCCTCCGGCAAGCGTCAGTATGTCGCCACTGGAGTGAGGCATAGCCAACCACCACGGCAAGCCACATGCCACTGAGCAGGGTCAGGCCGCATTCAGTCACAACGAGGAAAGGGCAACTGGCTTAGAATCAATAACACCCCAACACCATCTGTAGGTGGTGAAGCGGGCACTGAACCTTGCCTATCGGGAGTGGGGGGGAAGCTGGACCGTTTTTTTGGGCGAAACGGGTGATCGCCCTGGCAGCACTCACCGACCTGCGCCACCGCTATGCCAGCATGCTGGCCCAGGCCGGCGAGAGCATGACCACGGTGCGCGATCTTCTAGAGCATTCCAGCCTGATCGTCGCCAGCCGCTACGCGCACATGTTCGATGCGGGTCTGAACGATATCGGCTCTCGCCTGCCGAGCTTGAGCGGGGCCTTCTGCGACCACGCACTAGAAAGAGAGGGCAGAAACGCAAACAGCCGCTCGTAAGCGACTGTTTTCCAAGTGGTACCGGCGGTCGGACTCGAACCGACAAGGGCTTGCACCCGGCGGATTTTGAATCCGCTGCGTCTACCAATTCCGCCACGCCGGCAGCGCCGAGCATTATACGTGGCCGGTGCGATAGGTCAATCGGCGAACCTGACGCGCTCGACGATTTTCGGTATCCTTGCCGGCTGTTTCCGGCTGCCTTGCAGCCACCGCGAACGAAACCCCTCGATGATCAATGGGGACCGACCTGCATGCAGCGTGCCGACTTCCACTATGAGCTCCCCGAGGAGCTGATCGCCCGCTATCCGTCCGAACGACGCAGCGATTGTCGGCTGCTATGCGTGAGCGGCGAGACCGGCGAGCGCGCCCATCGCCGCTTCACCGACCTGGTGGAGCTGCTCGAACCCGGCGACCTGCTGGTATTCAATGACACCCGCGTGATCCCGGCACGGCTGCACGGCTATAAGGCCAGTGGCGGCAAGGTAGAGATGCTGCTGGAACGCCCGTTGGACGCTCACCGGGGGCTGGCCCACATTCGCTCCAGCAAGTCGCCCAAGCCGGGTACCGAGCTGATCTTCGAGGGCGGGGTACGCGCCGTCGTGGAGGGTCGCCGCGAGGCATTGTTCGAGCTGCGCTTTCCTGGCGAAACACCGCTGATCGAGCTGCTCGAACGCCACGGCCACATGCCGTTGCCGCCCTACATCGACCGCGCCGACGAACTCACCGACCGCGACCGCTACCAGACCGTCTACGCCCGTCGCGACGGTGCCGTAGCCGCCCCCACCGCGGGACTTCACTTCGACCAGCCGCTGCTGGAACGCCTGGCCGAGAAAGGCGTCGAAAGCGCCTTCGTCACCCTACACGTGGGCGCCGGCACCTTCCAGCCGGTGCGCGCCGACGATATCCGCGAGCATCAGATGCATAGCGAATGGATCGAGGTGAACGAGACGGCTTGCGACAAGGTGCGTACCGCCCGGGCCACGGGGCGCCGCGTGATCGCGGTGGGCACCACCAGCGTGCGCTGCCTGGAGAGCGCCTGCATGAAGCGTACGAACGGCGAGATCGCCCCGTTCAGCGGCGAGACGGATATCTTCATCTATCCCGGCTACGCGTGGCGCTGCGTGGATGCGTTGATCACCAACTTCCACCTGCCCGAGTCGACCCTGCTGATGCTGGTGTCCTCCTTCGCCGGGTATGAAACCACCATGGCGGCCTATCGTGACGCCGTGGCCGAACGCTACGCCTTCTTCAGCTATGGCGACGCGATGTTCCTGACCCGCAAGCGCGCCTGAACCCCAAGACTTCCTGACCCGCAAGGCATCTTCCGTTCCGACGCCTTGCAGTAAAGACGAGAACTCCATGCGAAACGAATGCTTCATGTCCTTCGAGCGACTGGCCAGCGACGGCCGGGCCCGCCGCGGTCGCCTCACCTTCCCCCGCGGTACGGTCGAGACACCGGCGTTCATGCCCGTGGGCACCTACGGCACGGTCAAGGGCATGACGCCCGCCTCGGTGGAGGAGATCGGCGCCGAGATCATTCTCGGGAATACCTTCCATCTGTGGCTGCGCCCCGGCACCGACGTGGTCGAGGCCCACGGCGACCTGCACGACTTCTCCCAGTGGCAGAAACCGATTCTCACCGATTCGGGCGGCTTCCAGGTCTTCTCGCTGGGTGAAATGCGCAAGATCACCGAGGAGGGCGTGCATTTCCGCTCGCCGGTGGATGGCGCCAAAGTGTTCATGGGCCCCGAGGAGTCGATGGCGGTGCAGCGCTCGCTGGGCTCGGACGTGGTGATGATCTTCGACGAATGCACCCCCTACCCCGCCAGCGAGAAGGAGGCCGAACTCTCCATGGAGCGCTCGCTGCGCTGGGCAAGCCGCTCGCGCGACGCCCACGGCGACTCGCCCTCGGCGCTGTTCGGCATCATTCAGGGCGGCATGTACCCCGAGCTGCGTCGGCGCTCGCTGGATGGCCTGCTCGAGATCGGCTTCGACGGCCTGGCCATCGGCGGGCTCTCGGTAGGCGAGCCGAAGGAGGAGATGATCGGCGTACTCGACTATCTGCCGCAATGGATGCCCGAACATTATCCCCGCTACCTGATGGGCGTGGGCAAGCCCGAAGACCTGGTCGAGGGCGTGCGTCGCGGCGTCGACATGTTCGACTGCGTGATGCCGACTCGCAACGCGCGCAATGGCCATCTATTCACGGCCGGGGGCACGATCAAGATCCGCAACGCCAAGCACCGCCATGACACCCGGCCGCTGGAGGAGGCGTGCGATTGCTACACCTGCCAGCACTTCTCGCGGGGCTACCTGCACCACCTGGATCGCTGCGGCGAAATGCTCGGCTCGATGCTCAATACGATCCACAACTTGCGTTATTATCAGCGCCTGATGGCCGGTTTGCGCGGTGCCATCGAAGCGGGTACATTGGCTGACTTCGTGGAAGGCTACTATGCGCAGCGGGGGCTGCCGGTACCTGACGCGCCGGATTCTTGACCGATCGGCGTCGCCCGGAGCGGCGCCGATCGACGGACTCTCTTTCGCGACCCAACTTACCTTCAGGAGACACTCCCCTCATGCTGGATTTCTTTATCTCTCCGGCCATGGCCCAGGACGCGGGCGCCGCGGGCGGCGGCATCGCCCAGATCGTCATGCTGGTCGGCTTCGTTCTGATCTTCTATTTTCTGCTATGGCGTCCCCAGGCCAAGCGGGCCAAGCAGCATCGCGAACTGGTCGGCGGCCTGTCCAAGGGCGACGAGGTCGTCATCGGCGGCGGCCTGGTGGGCCGGATCACCAAGGTGGGCGACGAGTTCCTCACCCTGGAAATCGCGGAGAACACCGAGGTCAACGTGCAGAGGAACGCCGTGGCCAACGTGCTGCCCAAGGGCACCATCAAGTCCATCTGACGTCGACGTCCCTCGCCCTTGCCGACGGCCACCGGCCGGGTGACGGCGAGGGCCGTTCAGCGGCCGGATGTCCCCGCCGGCCACGCTGCCGTCCCGTAGCCTTCTTTACGCAACCTAGGGCAGGGCTCCCATGCTCAACCGTTACCCCTTGTGGAAGTATCTGCTGATACTCATCGTGCTGCTCGTCGGCCTGGTCTACTCATTGCCCAACCTCTTCCCCGAGGACCCGGCAGTTCAGATCAGCAGCACTCAGGGCGATTCCACCATCGATGACGCGCAGCTCGACCGCCTGCAGCAGACCCTGCGCGACGCCGGTATCGAGATCAAGGCCATCGAGCGCGACGAGACTCGCGTTCTGATCCGCCTCGACGACCCCAACCACCAGCTACGCACACGCGACCTGGCGGCCGAACAGCTCGGCGACGATTACGTGGTCGCGCTCAATCTCGCCGAATCCACCCCCGACTGGCTGCAAGGTCTTGCCGCCTCGCCCATGACCCTGGGCCTGGACCTGCGCGGCGGCGTGCACTTCCTGCTCGAAGTCGACATGGAGGCGGCGCTAACCCAGCGCCTCGAGGTCAACGCCAGCGCCATTCGCGAGCAGCTGCGCAGCGAGCGCATCCGCTACCGTGGCACCGAGATCGAGGATCGCACGCTTTCCATCGCCTTCGGCAGCGAAGAGGATCGCGATGCCGCCCGCCGCCTGATAAGCCGCGAGTTCCCCGGCTTCGAGTACGCCAGCGAACAGCAGGGGCGCGCCTCGCTGCTGGTGATGACGCTGACCGAACAGACGGTGAACGAGATCCAGGACTACGCCATCAACCAGAACCTCACCACCCTGCGCAACCGGGTGGATGAGCTGGGCGTGGCCGAGCCGCTGGTACAGCGTCAGGGGCCGGATCGCATCGTGGTGGAGCTGCCCGGGGTGCAGGACACCGTGGCCGCCAAACGCGTGGTGGGTGCCACCGCCAACCTGGAGTTCCGCCTCGAGGCACGCCCGGACACGCCGGACGCCGAAACCGAGACATTCAGCTTCCGTAACACCCCCTCGCGCACCGCCGACCTGATGCGCGACGTGATCATTACCGGCGACAGCGTTTCCAGCGCCAGCCGCAGCTTCGACGAGAACGGCCGCCCCCAGGTCAACATCAACCTGGACGGCACCGGCGGCACGCTGATGAACCGCGCCACGCGCACCAACATCGGCCGCAACATGGCGGTGCTGTTCATCGAGCACAAGACCCGCGACCGTACGGTGATGGAGGACGGGGAGCCGGTCGTCGTGCGCGAGCCCTACACCGAGCGCGGCATCATCAGCTTGGCCACCATCCAGAGCGCCTTGGGGAACAGCTTCCGCATCACCGGGCTCGACTCGCCCACCGAGGCGGCCGACCTTGCCCTGCTGTTGCGCTCCGGCTCGCTGGCCGCACCGATCTATTTCGTCCAGGAGCGCACCATCGGCCCGAGCCTCGGTGCCGAGAACATCAAGCGCGGCATTCTGTCGGTGCAGATCGGCCTGCTGCTCGTGGTGCTGTTCATGCTGATCCGGTACAAGGTGTTCGGCATCTTCGCCAACGTCGCCCTGGCACTTAACCTGACCCTGCTGGTAGCCGCCATGTCGCTGCTCGGCGCCACCCTGACGCTGCCCGGCATCGCCGGCATCGTGCTGACGCTGGGTATGGCGGTGGATGCCAATGTGCTGATCTTCGAGCGCATACGCGAGGAGTTGCGCGGCGGCCTCTCGGTCCAGCAAGCGATCCATGCCGGCTACGAGCGCGCCTTCAGCTCCATTGTCGACGCCAATATCACCACCCTGCTGGTGGCGGTCATTCTGTTCTCGATCGGCACCGGTCCGGTCAAGGGCTTTGCCGTGACCCTGTCGCTGGGGATCCTCACCTCGCTGTTCACTGCGCTGATGGTGACTCGCGCGATGGTAAACCTCAGCTACGGCGGCAAACCGGTCAAGAAGCTCTGGATCTAAGGCTCACCAACTTGAGGTGGTTATGAAGACCCTCGTCATCCGACAGATCGATTTCATGGGCAAGCGACGGATCGCCTTCGTGCTCTCCGGCTTGCTGATTCTGTTGTCGATCGCCTCGCTGCTGTTCCAGCAGCTCAACTTGGGGCTGGACTTTACCGGGGGCACCCTGGTCGAAGTCCGCTATGGCGTCGCGCCCTCGCTGGACGCGGTGCGCCAGACCCTGGAAGCCGCCGAGTTCCGTGACGTCTCGGTACAGACTTTCGGCGCCTCCAACGAGGTCTTGATTCGCCTGCAGCAGGCCTTCGACGCCGAGGTGGGCGACCGTGTGGTCGAGCTACTGCGCGCCGAGGGCGACGCGGTCGAGCTGGTGCGCGCCGAGTTCGTCGGCGCCCAGGTTGGCGAGCAGCTGCGCGACCAGAGCGGGCTGGGGCTACTGGTGGCCCTGGGCATCGTGATGCTCTACGTCGCCTTCCGTTTCCAGTACAAGTTCGCCATCGGTGCGCTGCTGGCGCTGATGCACGACGTGATCGTCGTGGTCGGCGTCTTTTCGTTGTTCCAGCTTGAGTTCGATCTCACCGTGCTGGCGGCGCTGCTGGCGGTGATCGGCTATTCGCTCAACGACACCATCGTCGTCTATGACCGTATCCGCGAGACGATCCGCACCTCGCGCATCGACGACATGCCGGCGATCTTCAATGAAGCGATCAACCTGACGCTGGCGCGCACGCTGGCGACGTCCGGCACCACCTTGCTGGTGCTGCTGGCGCTGCTGGTGCTTGGCGGCGACATGATTCACTACTTCTCGATCGCCCTGATTCTCGGCATTGTGATCGGCACTTTTTCCTCCATCTACGTGGCGGCGGCACTGTTGTTGGTCGTGAAGCTGGAGCGCAAGGATCTGATCCCGCCGAAGAAGGAGGCCGACGAGGAGGAGGAGGAGCTTCCCTAGGAAAGCCGTCAGAACGTGTTGCGTGGAGCTTTTGGGCTCGCAACGCAAACCGCCCCCGCAGCAGCGCTGCGGGGGCGATGTCGTTTGGGCCTTGGTTAGGCTCAGAAGTGCGGCTTGAGCTGCTGCACCAGCGCCTTGAACAGGCGTGGACCCGCGGCCATCAGTTGGCCTTCGGTTTCCACCGAAGGCTGGCCATCCGGGGTACCCAGCAGCGCGCCGGTTTCCTTGAGCAGCAGAGTGCCGACCAGGCGATCCTGATCCTCCAGGCCCAGCACGAAAGCGGCATCGACCCGGCCTGCGGCGAGTTCGGCCAGATCGAGCAGGCCGCTGCCGGTGGCCAGCTGAGTCTCGACTTGCGGACCGAGGTGCTGGATCAGCGTCAGATAGGCGGGAAGATGCCGCGAACGCTGCCAGCTCTCGGGCAACCCCACGGCTACCCGGGAGCCGAGAATGGCGGTCGTACGAGGCACGCGGATGCGCTTGCCGTTGTGCTGCGCGCCGCGACCGCGGCTGGCCAGGTACTCGTCGTCGCTGAAGGGGCAAATCACCACCGCATGCTCCGGGCGACCCTTCACCAGACAGACCAGGGAGAGGGCGAAACCGCTGCCGGCCACTCCCAGGCTGGAGTAGCCATGGAAGGGTTCGATCCGCCATTCGATGTCCTGCCCCTCGCCTTCTCCGGCGCGGTGGGGGGTGAAGCGGCCGATGACACCGTGCTGGGGATAGCCACGGCTGAGCTGACGCACGATCAGCGTCTCGGCGTTACGGGCGGTATCCTCGAGCAGGCGCTCGAGGTTGTGCTCTTCGTGAGCATTCTCGATGCGTTCACGAATGCGCAAGAACTGTTCGGCGGCACTGCGCGTGGCGCGCAACGCGAATTGGACCATCGGATGCATGATCGGGCCTTGGAGCGTCGGTGATGTTAAAGAACAGGCGAGTTCGCACGAAGGAGTCGGGGCGAACGTGTCGGCGCGCATCCTAGCAGAATCGCGCCCCCTGCGCCATTGTCGGAGCGCCGTGGTAGACTCGGCCCCTTTCCATGGACACGACGGACATCCGCGAGGCCGCCCCGCATGCTCGACCGTATTCGCATCGTGCTAATCGGCACCAGCCATCCCGGCAACATCGGCGCCACCGCTCGCGCCATGCACAACATGGGGCTGGCGGATCTGGCCCTGGTCGCGCCGCGCTGCGAGCCGCTGACCAGCGACAGTATTTCGCGGGCCTCGGGCGCTGATCATATCGTGCACGCCGCCCGCATCGTCGAGACCTTGGAGGAGGCCGTCGCCGACTGCACCCTGGCGGTGGGTGCCAGCGCCCGCTCACGCACCCTGCCGTGGCCGATGATCGCGCCACGCGAGCTGGGCGACCGCCTGCCGCTTGAGCTGGCCGATGCCGAGGCGCGGGTGGCACTGGTCTTCGGCCGCGAGGACAGCGGACTCTCCAATGCCGAGCTGCAGCGTTGCCACGCCCATGTGCATATCCCGACCAATCCGGACTTCAGTTCGCTCAACCTGGCCGCCGCGGTGCAGGTGCTGGCCTATGAATGCCGACTGGCATGGCTGGAAAGCGCACGTGTCGCCTCCTCCCAGGAGAGCGAACCGCCCCAGCCGCTGGCAAGCCACGAGGAGCTGGAGCACTACTTCGCCCATCTCGAACGCACGCTGATCGCCATCGGCTTTCACGATCCCGCCATGCCGCGGCAACTGATGGCCCGCTTGCGTCGCTTCACCCTGCGTGCCCGCCCCGAGCGCATGGAGCTCAATATTCTGCGCGGCATTCTCTCTTCGACCGAGAAGCATGTCGCCGCGGCGCACCGGGGCACCACGGGCAACGATACGACAACCGCCGATGATACCGACGCGTCTCCGCGACCGGGGCGCAACGGGCAGACGCCTTGAACGGATCCTGCCGTGCCCCCATATGATGTGTTCGTTCCTTCCGCCGCCCAACCCCATCAAGGACCGCTGCATGTTTCAACGACTGCGCGAGGACATCAGTAGCGTATTCGCCCGCGATCCGGCGGCGCGCAACTTCCTGGAAGTGTTGACCAACTACCCGGGTCTGCACGCGCTGCTGCTGCATCGCCTCGCCCACTGGCTGTGGCAGCATCGCCTCAAGTGGCTGGCACGCACCTTGTCGACCTTCTCGCGCTGGCTCACCGGCATCGAGATTCATCCCGGGGCGCAAATCGGCCGGCGCTTCTTCATCGACCACGGCATGGGCGTGGTGATCGGCGAGACCGCCGAAGTCGGCGACGACGTTACGCTTTACCAGGGCGTGACCCTGGGGGGGACCAGTTGGCACAAAGGCAAGCGTCACCCCACCCTCGAGACCGGCGTCATCGTTGGCGCCGGAGCCAAGATCCTGGGGCCGTTCACCGTCGGTGCCGGGGCCAAGGTCGGCTCCAATGCCGTGGTGACCAAGGAGGTACCCGCCGGGGCCACGGTGGTCGGCATCCCCGGCAAGATCGTCAAGCGTGCCGAGCCGGACACTGCCGAGGCGCTTGAGATCGACCCCGAGCGCCGCGAAGCGATGCGGCAAAAGTTCGGCTTCGATGCCTATGGCGTGAGCGAGGACATGCCGGACCCCGTGGCGCGCTCGATCCAGGCCATGCTTGACCACATGCACGCGGTCGATGAGCGCATCGAACGCATGTGCGGCACGCTGCGCAAGCTCGACGCCACCTACCGTGAGGGCAAGCTGCCAGCGCTACGCAACGAGGATTTCGCCGACATCCTGTCCGACGTCGACGCCTGCTGCGGCCCGCCTCACGCAGCCGGCACGGCCGCCTCCGAAACGAAACATGACGAAGATCAAGCCGGGCGACCGCCCACGCCCGGCAATGGTTGACCACTGCGGTCAGGCTTTACCATAATGGCGCTCTGTTGATGTGTTCGCCGCCGACGGCGAGCGCCGCGCGAACCGAAGACCGGCGTTGACGATGCCGGGGTTCGCCTCCATCGCGTCTGATGAGCCCGCCATGCGCTTGACCACCAAGGGACGCTACGCCGTCACCGCCATGCTCGACCTGGCCCTGAACGCCGACAAGGGGCCCACCTGTCTGGCCGACATCTCGCGCCGCCAGGAGATCTCGCTCCCCTATCTGGAGCAGCTCTTCGCGCGCCTGCGGCGCGCCGAGCTGGTCAGGAGCGTGCGAGGACCGGGAGGCGGCTACCTGCTGGCGCTCCCCATGGGCGAAATCTCCATCTCGCGAGTCATCGATGCCGTCGATGAATCCGTGGACGCCACGCGCTGCCAGGGCCTGTCGGATTGTCAGCAGGGCGATACCTGCCTGACCCATTTCCTATGGTGCGATCTATCGGACCAGATACGCGGCTTCCTCGATGGCGTCACCCTCGCCCAGCTGGTCGAGAACGGAGAGGTCCGCCGCATCGCCGCTCGCCAACGCAGTCGCCGCGACGACGACACTATCTTGACCTCCTCGCCCTAGGCCGCCCCGCGGCGAGCCAGATCGGAGACACCGCGAGCCATGAGCGCCCTCATTTACCTCGATTATGCCGCCACCACCCCGGTCGACCCACGAGTCGCCGAGGTGATGAGCCGACACCTCACCCTGGATGGCAACTTTGCCAATCCCGCCTCGCGCAGCCACATGCTAGGCTGGCAGGCGGAACAGGCCGTGGAGAGCGCACGCCGACAGGTCGCCGATCTGATGTCGGCCGACCCTCGCGAGATCGTCTGGACCAGCGGCGCCACCGAGGCCAACAATCTGGCGCTGATCGGTTTCATGCGCGCCAACCGTGAGCGCGGCCGCCACTTGGTAACCTCCGTCATCGAGCACAAGGCGGTGGTGGACACGGCAACAGCGCTCGAGGCCGAGGGCTTCGAGGTGACCTGGCTGACACCGGGCGCCGACGGCCGCGTCACGCCCGCGCAACTGCGCGAGGCCATGCGCCCCGACACGTTGCTGGTATCGCTGATGGCGGTCAACAACGAACTGGGCTGCATTCACGACCTGGCCGCCCTGGCCGAGGTGGCCCACGCTGGCGGCGCGAAGCTGCATGTCGACGCCGCCCAGGCAGTGGGACGCCTCGATCTCGACGTGGGCCGCCTGGGCATCGACATGATGTCGCTCTCGGGACACAAGGCCTACGGCCCCAAGGGCATCGGCGCACTCTACGTCAGGCGCAGCCCCGACATCCGCCTCGAGGCGCTGATCCACGGCGGCGGCCACGAGCGCGGCATGCGCTCCGGCACCCTGCCCACCCACCAGATCGTGGGCATGGGCGAAGCCTTCGCCCTGGCCTCGGCCGAAGGCGAGGCCGACCAGGCACGCATCCTGACGCTGCGGAACCGCCTGCTCGACGGACTGTCCGACCTGGACGGCATCCACCGCAATACGCATGTCGACGTCGCGGTGCCCAACATCGTCAACCTGGCGTTCGAGGGCGTCGACGGCGAATCGCTGCTGATGGCGTTGCGCAGCATCGCCCTGTCGACCGGTTCGGCCTGCAATTCCGCCAGTGTCGAGCCATCCTATGTATTGAAGAGTATCGGCGTACCGCGTGCGCTGGCATTGGCCTCGCTTCGCTTCAGTTTCGGTCGCTTCACCACCGAGGCCGATATCGACGCCGCGCTGGAGGCCTTGCATCATGCTCTGCCGGGCCTACGCCGCTAGACACATTCGCTGCAGGAGAACCCACCATGGCGCAACTTTCGATCACCACCGCCGCCGCCGAGCAGATCCAACGGGTGCTCGAGGAACGCGGCCACGGACTGGGCTTGCGGGTCTCGGTCAAACCCAGCGGTTGCTCGGGTTTTAGCTACGTACTGGATTTCGCCGACGAGGCGGCCAACGACGACGTGACCTTCGAGGAGCACGGCGTGACCGTCTTTGTCGCGCCCGAGGCGCTGGAGATGCTCGACGGCAGCGAAGTCGACTACGTCTCGGAGGGGCTCAACCGCTTCTTCCGTTTCAACAACCCCAACGTCAAGGATCAGTGCGGATGCGGCGAAAGCTTCTCCGTCTGATCGTATCGGCGCGGGTCCGATGATTGTTCAACGCCCGCCGGCAGCGGTATACTCTGCGCCCACTGTTTCTTCGCCGAGGCAGCGCTGACGGCTCTATCGACCAAGCGTCGCCGAACGCATCATGAATCCGCAGCGCCGCGCCGCGCCGGCTCCCCAGGGAGCCTGTGCGTCGTGGCGCTGTCCCATACGTACTAACCGTCAAATCAACGGGAGAGACCCCATGGCTACCGAACGCACCCTGTCCATCATCAAGCCCGACGCCGTCGCCAAGAATGCCATCGGCGAGATCATCGCCCGCTTCGAGAAAGCTGGCCTGCAGGTCGTCGCCGCCAAGATGCAGCATCTCTCCCAAGAGCAGGCCGAAGGCTTCTACGCCGAGCACAAGGAGCGCCCCTTCTTCAAGGATCTGGTGGGTTTCATGACCTCCGGACCGGTAGTGGTTCAAGTGCTGGAAGGCGACAACGCCATCGCCAAGAACCGCGAACTGATGGGCGCCACCAACCCCAAGGAAGCCGCTCCGGGCACCATTCGCGCCGACTTCGCCGAGACCATCGACGCCAACGCTGTGCATGGCTCCGACTCGCCGGAATCCGCCCAGCGCGAAGTGGCCTACTTCTTCCATGCCGACGAGATCTGCCCGCGCTAAGCCGTGTTCGGCCAGCCGTGCCCTTCGCGGGGGCATTCCAGCCCCCGCTCTCGTCCCGCCCCGACCTACGTGATGCCATGACCACCACCGCTCCCCAACGCACCAACCTGCTCGGCATGACTCGCGAGGAGATGGAAGCCTTCTTCCTCTCCATCGGCGAGAAGAAGTTCCGTGCCGCCCAGGTGATGAAGTGGATTCATCACGAGGGCTGCGACGACTTCGAAGCCATGACCAACCTCTCCAAGGCGCTGCGTAACCGACTGGCCGAAGTGGCCGAGATCCGCGGCCCCGGCGTGGTCTACGAAGGCACCTCCAGCGACGGTACCCGCAAGTGGGTATTGGAGGTGGAGGATGGCAGCTACGTCGAGACAGTGCTGATTCCGGCCGACAACGGCAAGCGCCGCACCCTATGCGTGTCGTCCCAGGTGGGCTGCTCCCTCGACTGCAGCTTCTGTTCGACCGGCAAGCAAGGCTTTCAGCGTAACCTATCCGCCGCCGAGATCATCGGCCAGGTGTGGGTCGCCCAACGTAGCGTCGGGCCGCGCAAGGACACCGCCAATCGCCCGGTGACCAACGTGGTGATGATGGGCATGGGCGAGCCGTTGATGAACTACGACAATGTGGTGCCGGCGATGAAGCTGATGCTCGACGACAACGGCTACGGGCTCTCCAAGCGCCGCGTGACGCTGTCGACCTCGGGCGTGGTGCCGATGCTCGACCGTCTTGGCGACGAACTCGACGTGAGTCTGGCGATCTCGCTGCACGCGGCCAACGACGAATTGCGCAGCGAGCTGGTTCCGCTCAATCGCAAGTACAACATCCGCGCCCTGCTCGACGCCTGCCAGCGCTACCTGGCAAAGTGCGACGACACACGCATGGTGACCATCGAGTACACCCTGATCAAGGACGTCAACGATCAGCAGGAGCACGCACGCCAGCTCGCCGAGCTGCTGCGCGAGCTGCCGTGCAAGATCAACCTGATCCCCTTCAACCCCTTCCCCCACTCGGGCTACGAAAAGCCGTCGCGCAACCAGGTGATGCGCTTTCAGCAGTGGCTCTATGAACTGGGTTACACGGCACCGGTGCGCACCACCCGTGGCGACGACATCGATGCCGCCTGCGGTCAGCTGGTGGGACGGGTGAAGGATCGCACGCGGCGCCACGAGCGTTATATCCGCTCGATCCAGATCGACGCCGACTGAGCCGGGGCCGCCTTGACTTCAACCCGTCGCGGCGCTTTGATGGACAGGCTTTTTTTGGCCCCGAGCCCGTTCGGCCACGCGCCGGACAGTGGCGAGACGGCCTGCCACGATCGATGAGCCCCGACCAAGAGGATGCCATGACGCGCTTCCCCACCCTGCCGAGCCGATGCATGCCGCTGTTAGCGATCGTGGTCGGATCGCTGTGGCTGGCCGGCTGCGCGACACCGAATGGCCGGGGCGGCGGTAACGGCGAGGAGCCCGCCGAGGCGCTCACCGAACTGGGCATGGCCTATCTTGAGCGCAACAATCTTCCGCGCGCCATGTCCGCGCTGAATCGTGCCCTTGAGCGGGAGCCCGACGATCCCGAGGCGCTACAGGCCATGGCCATCGTCTATCAACGCCAAGGCGAACACGACCTCGCCGACGAGACGTTCCAGCGCGCGCTGAGTGTCGATCCCGGCAACAGTCGTGCACGCAATAATTACGCGGCCTTTCTTTATGACCGCGGCCAGGTGCGACGCGCCTGCGAACAGCTCGAGTTCGCTTCGCAGGATCCCCACTACGCCAGCCGAGCTCAGCTATTTGCCAACCTGGGACAATGCCAGCGGGAGCTCGGTGAGATCGAGCAGGCACGACAACACCTGGAGCGGGCGAAGAGCCTCGACCCGCGAAATCCGCGCAGTTACCTCACCTTGGCCGAGCTGGAACTCGACCATGGCAACCCCCAGCGCGCCCGGCAGCAGTTGGAGATCTTCGTACGACTGGCCGGCATGACGCCAGGCGCACAGGCGCTAGCCGAGGAAATCGCCGCCGCCGTCCCGGACATGACCGTCACGCCCGGCCGGGCCAGTAGTGACGTTCCCTGATCAACGATTCATGACGAAGGATGCTCAGCCATGAGCGACAGCCACATTACCGATGCCGTCGATTTCGGGACCCAGGCCTCCCCAGGCGAGCAACTGCGCCGCGAGCGCGAGACGCAGGGCCTGTCCCGCGAGGAGGTCGCCACGGCGCTCAATCTGCGCCCCGCCGTCGTCGCCGGGCTCGAGGAGGACAGCTACGACCAGGTACCGGTGGCCACCTATCGCCGTGGTTACCTGCGCGCCTATGCCCGGCTGCTGGGCATGGACGATCGCCCCGTGTTGCAGGCTTACAGCGATCGCTTCGGCACCCAGGAAGCCGAGCATCGTGTGACGCCGGTACAGGTGACCCGCCCCCCGTCTCGCATCGGGGCCTGGCTGTTCCGGCTGGTGACGCTGCTGGTTATCGCCGGCCTGATCGGCCTGACCCTGGTCTGGTGGCAAAGCCGCGACGGCAACGAGCCGCCGGCCGTCGACGAGAGCGGGCCGGTATCGGTCGACACCATTGACGGCAACACCACACTGGTCGAGGAAGCGCCGCGCGAGGAGGTCGAGGAGGCCATGCCGCCGCTGCCCGAAGAGGGTATCGATCCCATCAGCGGCGAGGCGCCGGCGGCCCCGGCGCCTTCTGCCGAGGTCGATCCCACCGGCGCCGAGCTGATCACCGCCATGAGCGGAGCAGAGAGCGTCACGCCGGAACCGGCAGGGGAGCCGGCCCAACCCGCCGAGTCTTCGGACATCGTCGCGGAGGATGAGCCGCAGGAACCGGCCGAGGTGCCGCCGGCCGACGATCCCCGCGTCATGGAGCTGACCTTCAACGAGCAGTCCTGGACGGAGATCTTCGACGCCAACGATCGACGCGTCTTCGTCGGTCTGCAGGAACCCGGCACCACGGCTACCGTCGAAGGGGAGCCCCCCTTCCGTCTGACCGTCGGCAACGCCACCGGCGTCGAGCTTGTCTGGGGCGGAGAGCGCGTCGACCTGGGCGCTCGCGCCGGGGCCAACAACGTCGCCCGTTTCACTCTGGGAGAGTAATGCATATGCATTCCCCATCGCCCATCGTCCGTCGTAAATCGCGTCAGATCCATGTCGGCAAGGTGCCGGTGGGAGGCGATGCCCCCATTTCGGTGCAGAGCATGACCAACACCGACACCCTGGACGTGGCCGCTACCGTCGAGCAGATCCAGCGTCTGGAGGCCGCCGGTGCCGATATCGTACGCGTCTCGGTGCCTACCATGGACGCCGCCGACGCCTTTGGCCATATCAAGCGCCAGGTGAGCGTTCCCCTGGTCGCCGATATCCATTTCGACTACAAGATTGCCCTGCGCGTCGCTGAGCTCGGCGTCGACTGCCTGCGTATCAATCCCGGCAATATCGGCAAGGAGGAGCGCGTGCGCGCCGTGGTCAGCGCTGCCCGCGACAACGGCATCCCGATCCGCATCGGTGTCAACGCCGGTTCGCTGGAAAAGGACTTGCAGAAGAAGTACGGCGAACCCACGCCGGAGGCGCTGGTAGAATCCGCCATGCGCCATATCGACCACCTCGATCGCCTCGATTTCCCCGACTTCAAGGTCAGCGTCAAGGCCAGCGACGTGTTCATGGCCGTGGCCGCCTATCGCCAGCTGGCCACTCGGATCGAGCAGCCGCTTCATCTCGGCATCACAGAAGCCGGCGGATTGCGCTCGGGCACTGTCAAGTCATCCATTGGGCTCGGCATGCTGCTGATGGACGGCATCGGCGATACCCTCCGGGTCTCGCTCGCCGCCGACCCGGTCGAAGAGATCAAGGTCGGCTACGACATGCTCAAGAGCCTGCGCCTGCGCAGCAAGGGCATCAACTTCGTCGCCTGCCCCAGCTGCTCGCGCCAGAACTTCGACGTGATCGCCACCATGAATGCCCTTGAAGAACGCCTCGAGGATATCATGACGCCGCTCGACGTCTCGGTGATCGGCTGCGTGGTCAATGGCCCCGGCGAAGCCAAGGAGAGCGAGATCGGGCTCACTGGCGGCAGCCCCGCCAACCTTGTCTATATCGACGGCAAGCCGGCCACCAAGCTGCGCAACGACCATCTGGTCGATGACCTGGAGCGGATGATTCGCGATCGGGTGCGCGCGAAGGAGCAAGCCGAGAAGGACGTGATCGCCCGCGGGGAGTAAACTCCGCCGGCGTCCATCAAGGAGCCAATCTTGAGCAAGAAGAAGATCCAGGCCATCCGTGGCATGAATGACCTGTTGCCGGAACAGTCGGCGCTGTGGCAGTACTTCGAGGGCACCGTGCGGACGCTGATGAAGCGCTATGGCTACGCCGAGATCCGTACCCCCATCGTCGAGCAGACAGCGCTGTTCGCCCGCTCCATCGGCGAAGTCACCGATATCGTCGAGAAGGAGATGTATACCTTCGAGGACCGTAACGGCGACAGCCTGACGCTACGTCCCGAAGGCACGGCGAGCTGCGTGCGCGCCGCCATGGAGCACGGTCTGCTGCATAACCAGACCCAGCGGCTGTGGTACCAAGGCCCAATGTTTCGCCACGAGCGCCCCCAGAAGGGACGCTATCGCCAGTTCCATCAGGTCGGCCTGGAAGCCTTCGGCCTGGACGGGCCGGACATCGACGCCGAGGTGATCCTGCTCACGGCGCGGCTATGGCGCGAGTTGGGCCTCAGCGAACATGTCACCCTGGAACTCAACTCGCTGGGCTCCAACGAGGCGCGTATCGCCTATCGCGACCGGCTCGTGGCCTACTTCGAACAGCATCGCGACCAGCTCGACGAGGATTCGCTGCGTCGGCTGTCAAGCAACCCGCTGCGCATCCTCGATTCAAAGAATCCGGACATGGCGCCGATGCTGAACGATGCGCCGAAGCTCATGAATCACCTTGACGACGCCTCGCGTGAGCACTTCGAAGGGTTGACCGCCCTGCTCGAGGCTGCCGGTATCGACTACGTGATCAATCCGCGCCTGGTACGCGGCCTCGATTATTACTGCCGTACCGTATTCGAATGGACCACTTCCGCCCTGGGCAGCCAGGGCACGGTGTGTGCCGGCGGGCGCTATGACGGCCTGGTCGAACAGCTCGGCGGCAAACCGACCCCGGCGGTGGGTTTCGCC
Source organism: Billgrantia pellis (assembly GCF_008297955.1). Taxonomy (GTDB): domain Bacteria; phylum Pseudomonadota; class Gammaproteobacteria; order Pseudomonadales; family Halomonadaceae; genus Halomonas; species Halomonas pellis. Next base: position 747,578 of record NZ_VTPY01000003.1, read on the forward strand.
ATGGGCATCGAGCGCCTGATCCTGCTGCTCGAAACCCTGGCGCTGGTGCCCGACGCCGCCCTGGACGAACGGGACCTCTACGTGCTGCCCATGGACGATGGCGCTACCGCCGAGGCCATGCTGATTGCGGAGCGGCTGCGAGGCGAGCTGCCCGGATTACGTCTGCAACTGCACTGCGGTGGCGGCAGTTTCAAGAGCCGGATCAAGAAAGCCGACCGGAGCGGCGCCCGACTGGCACTGCTGTTGGGCGAGGATGAATTGGCCCAAGGCCGCGCGACGCTGAAATTCCTGCGCGAGGAACGCGATCAGATGAGCCTGGCCCAGGATGCCCTGGCCGAAACCCTCGCTACCCTGGTGAACGGCGAACGCACCTGACCGTACCGCATTTCGTTGTGAAAGGAGACCGCCCGTGGCGGAGCTGAGAACCGAAGAAGAGCAGCTGGAAGCCATCAAGCGCTGGTGGAAGGAGAACGGCCTTTCGCTGATCGCCGGCGTCGCCATCGCCATCGCGGCCGTGGTGGGCTGGAACACTTGGCAGAACTACCAGGATAATCAGGCCGAAGCGGCTTCGATGCGCTACCAGCAACTGGTCAACATGGCCGGTGGGGATGCGCTCGCCGAGGACGGCATCGCCGAGGCCCACGCCCTGGTCGCCGAAATCGTCGATAACCATGAACGGTCGCTCTATGCCGACCTGGCACGCCTGATCGAGGCGCGTCTGGCCGTGAGCCAGGGCGATCTGGACGCGGCCCGCGATACCCTCGACGGCTTGATCGCTTCCAGCCGCCGCGAGTACGTGCAGGGGCTGGCACGGCTGCGTCTGGCTCGGCTGCAGGTCGCCACCGACGATGCCGAATCGGCGCTGGATACCCTGGCCCGCGATATCCCGGCCCCGCTGGCTGCCCAGCAGGCCGACGTGCGGGGCGACGCCCTGCATGCCTTGGGACGCGATGACGAGGCCCGCCAGGCCTGGCAGGAAGCGCTGGCAACCGCCGAGCAGCGCGACCAGCCGATTTACGGTATTCAGCTCAAGCTCGACGACCTGGGCGTAGAAGAGGCCACGCTATGAAACGCACCATGCTTCGCAAGTCTTCCTTCGCCCTCGTGGCCATCCTCTCCTTCGGCCTGATGGCCGGCTGTGCCAACAAGGCGGAGCCGCGCTATGCGCCCAAGGAGCTGCAGCGCTTCGAGGCGCGCGCCGAACTGAGCAGCGAGTGGCGTACGCGCGTCGGCAAGGGCCTCGGCCAGGCCCGACACCCCATCTCGCCGGCGCTGGACAATGACGTGATCTACGCTGCCGATGAAAGGGGGCGTGTCATGGCGGTGAATACCGAAAGCGGCGACCGCCTGTGGCAGACCGACCTCGAAGTGGGCGTCTCCAGCGGCCTGACCGCCGTCGCCGGCCAGGTCTATCTCGGCACCCGAAATGGTGAGGTGTTGGCCCTGAACCAGGACGATGGCGAGATCGCCTGGCGGGCGCGCGTCTCCAGCGAGGTACTCGCTCCGCCGCAGCCCAACAATGCGCTGCTGGTGGTGCAAAGCGTCGATGGCGCCGTCACTGCCCTTGATCGCCGCACCGGCCAGGAGCGCTGGGCGCACACCACCACCGAGCCGGCGCTGACCCTGCGAGGCACCGGCACCCCCACGGTGATCGACCCGGTCACCTTCGCTGGCTTCGCCAACGGCCGTCTGGTCACCCTGGACAACCGCAGCGGCCAGCCATTGTGGGAACGACGCATCGCCGTGCCTCGCGGGCGCAGCGAGATCGACCGGCTGGTCGACCTGGGAGGCCAACCGGTGCTGGCACCGGACGGCCGGCTGTTCGTGACCAGCTACAACGGGCGACTGGTCGCCCTGGACGCCCCCAGCGGCGAGGTCCTCTGGGAGCGCGAGCACTCCAGCTATCTGACGCCTGTGTTGGTGGGCGACCGCCTGTTCACGGTCAACGAGGCCAGCCACATCATTGCCTACGACGCCCGCAGCGGCGAAGAGGTATGGCGCAACCGCGATCTCGAGGGCCGCTGGCTCACCGCTCCCGCCTTTGCCGATGGCAATGTGGTGGTAGGGGACTACGAGGGCTACTTGCACCTGATCGACATCCAGGACGGACGCTTCACCGCGCGTACCCGAGTCGACGGTTCCGGCATCAGCGTGCGCCCCCTCACCGACTTCCGCCGCATCTATGTGCTGGCCAACGACGGCCGCCTGGAGGCCTTGGAAATCAACCGATGACACCCGTGATCGCCCTGGTCGGCCGCCCCAATGTGGGCAAGTCGACCCTGTTCAATCGCCTGACCCGCTCCCGGGACGCTCTCGTGGCGGACTTCCCGGGGCTCACCCGCGACCGCAAGTACGGTAACGGCGCACTCGGCGGCAAGGCCTACACAGTGATCGACACCGGGGGCATCAGCGGCGACGAAGAGGGCATCGACGCCGCCATGGCCGAGCAGTCGCTGGTCGCCATCGACGAGGCCGACATCGTACTGTTCCTGGTCGATGCCCGGGCCGGCCTCCATGTGGCCGACGAGGCCATCGCCAACCACCTGCGGGTCAACCAGAAGAAGACCTGGCTGGTGGTCAACAAGACCGACGGCCTGGAAGAGCACTCGGCGATGGCCGACTTCTGGTCGCTGGGACTCGGCGACCCGCTGCCCATCGCCGCCGCTCATGGGCGCAACGTGACCGCGCTGATCGAAGAAGTGCTCGCCCCCTTCCCCGAGCGTGATCTGAGCGTGCCGGCCGACACCGGCACCAAGGGCATCCGCATCGGCGTCATCGGTCGCCCCAATGTGGGCAAGTCGACGCTGGTCAATCGCCTGCTCGGCGAGGAGCGGGTAGTGGTCTTCGACGAGGCCGGTACCACTCGCGACGCTATCGAGATCCCTTTCGAGCGGCGCGGCAAGCCCTATGTGCTGGTCGACACCGCCGGCGTGCGGCGACGCAAGAACGTGCGCGAGATCGCCGAGAAGTTCTCGATCATCAAGACCCTCGAAGCGATCAAGGAGTGCCACGTGGCGGTCATGGTGCTCGATGCGCGCAGCGGCCTAGTGGAACAGGACCTGCACCTGCTCGACTACGTATTGACCACCGGGCGCGCCCTGGTGATGGCGGTGAACAAGTGGGATGGCCTGGAGCAGGACGCCAAGGAAAAGATGCGCGCCGAGATCAAACGTCGCCTGGGCTTCGCCGACTACGCCGAGCTGCACTTCATCTCGGCGCTGCACGGCACCGGAGTGGGCGATCTCTATCCTTCCATCGAGCGCGCCTTCGCCTCCGCCAACAGCCACTGGTCGACCAACCGGCTCACCACCCTGCTGCAGGATGCCGTCAGCCAACACCCACCGCCGCTGGTCCACGGGCGGCGGATCAAGCTGCGCATGGCCCACCAGGGCGGCAGCAATCCGCCGATCATCGTGGTGCACGGCAACCAGACCGAAGCGTTGCCGGAGGCCTACAAGCGTTACCTGACCAACACCTTCCGCAAGGTCCTTAAGGTCCGCGGTACGCCGATTCGCTTCGAGTTCCGCTCGGGCAAGAATCCCTACGACCCGCTGGCCGGTGCCAGCGACCGGGAGAAGGCCAAGCAGCGCGAACTGGGACGAACCCGCACCGCCCGCAAAAGTCGACGCTGACTCCGTACCCGACCCGGCCTCGGCCGGGTCAGTCCGCTCCGTCCTGAACCACCGATATCTCCACCGTCCCGATCCATCCGCTCTTCAGGAGAAGATGATGTTTCCGAGTCGCCGGTTTTCCTTCGCCGTACCGCGCCGCCGCTGGCAGTGGCTCGCCCCGCTCGGCCTGGCCGCCCTGCTCACCGGCTGTCTGGCCATGCCCCAGACCGGCCTGTTCGCCTTCCGCCTGGCGGTGACGTCGCTGGGCGTGGAAGACGTGCGCATCGGTCCTTATTCGATTCATGCCGGTCTCGACACACGCGATATCGCCTCGCTGCTGACCTCGAGCCTGAGCATGGGCAGCCTGCCCGTACAGGCCACTCTGGCCATGGGCCTGTCGCTGCCGGCGGGCATGCCGGCCGTGGAAATGTCCGGCTTCCGCTGGTCGCTCGACGTTCCCGGCGCCGAACCGGTAAGCGGTAACTACCGACAGGACGTGACTCTGACCTCGGCGGACGATACCAAGCTGCGCCTGCCGGTCGCCTTCGACGTGCTGGCCGCCGACCACACCCGCCTGGCCCCGATGATCGAGCTGGCCGGTCAGCTCGCTCACCAGGGCGAATTGCCCACCGGCAGCGAACTGGTGATCACTCCGGGCGATCTGCGCGGTCTGGGCATGACCCTGCCGGCCGGGGTATGGACGCCGACTCTGCGCTTCGCCGTCGGCGCGAACGGCGAACTGACGCCACAACGCTGATTGCGAATGCTACTGGCCGCTCTCGTGCAACCGGCGGCTTCCCACCCACTGGCAGGCGAATTGCCAAGCACCGCGCCCGCTGCGCCCGCCGCGCAGCGTCGCGAATCGAATCGCCTCGGCGCGTGCCGCGGCGTTCCAGTCGCTGGCGCTGCCCAGTTGCGTGACCCAGTGACAGCACGCCTCCAGGTAGGTGTCCTGGCTGAAGGGGTAAAACCCGAGCCACAAACCGAAGCGGTCGGATAGCGAGATCTTCTCTTCGACCGCATCGCCGTGGTGCAGCTCCTCCCCGACCAGCTGCGTGTCGGCATTGTCGGCCAGCGACTCCGGCAGCAGGTGACGCCGATTCGAGGTGGCGTAAAGCAACACGTTGGGCGGCGGGCCGGTCAAGGCGCCGTCCAGAACGCTTTTGAGGGCCTTGTAGGCATCGTCGTGGCCCTCGAAGGAGAGATCATCGCAGTAGACCACGAAGCGCCGTTCCTGATGACGCAGCTGCTCGACCAGCAGCGGCAGACCGGCCAGGTCGTGGCGGTCGACCTGTACCAGCCGCAGACCCTCCGGGGCCAGGCTGTTGAGCAAGGCGCGAATCAGCGACGACTTGCCGCTACCGCGCGAGCCCCACAGCAGAGCATGGTTGGCCGGCAGGCCCTGGAGGAAGGCGCGCGTGTTGTCGATCAAGGCCAGCTTTTGTCGCTCGATACCGAGCAGATCGTCGAGCGTCAGCGCATCCCGCGGAGGCACCGGCAGCAGCCGTCCGCCCAGTACATGGCGTTGCCACAGCGCCGCCACGTCGTGCTCCCAGTCGACTTCCTGAGGCGCGGGCGGCAGCCAGTGCTCCACATGATCTAGCAGACGGCTCAAGCGGCGGGTCAGTTCGGCATCCATCGGCATCTCCTCGGGACTTTCATGGTTCACGGTTGACCTTGCGGTAGTTCGGGGTATCTTGTGGCGAACCGTCATCCCCGTCCAGGGTCACAAGGGATCTGAACCTATGAGGTATCGAACGATGCGCTGGACTCGCCATCTTGCCGTGGCCACCCTGGCCCTGAGCGTCACCGCCTGCACCACTTCCCCGACCGGCCGTCAACAGCTCACGCTGATGTCGGACGCGCAGCTCAACGAGATGGGCCGTGAAGCCTACTCCCAATATCAGCAGGAGCTGCCCCCGGCAAGCCAGGCGGAGCAGCGTTACGTGCAGTGCGTCGCCGATGCGATCGTCGCAGCACTGCCGGAGCGCGAGCGCCATCAGGACTGGCAGATTCGCGCGTTCGAATCCGAGCAGGCCAACGCCTTCGCCCTGCCCGGCGGCTACATGGGAGTGAACACAGGACTGCTCGACATTGCCGAGAACCAGGATCAGTTGGCCTCGGTGATCGGCCATGAGATCGGCCACGTGCTGGCCAGCCACGCCAATGAGCGGGTCTCGACCCAGACGTCGACCCAGCTCGCCCTGTCGGTGCTATCGTCGGCCTCGGGCCTGCAGGGACCGGGTGGCGAACAACTGATGAGTGCGCTCGGCCTGGGTGCGCAGTACGGTATCCTGCTGCCCTTCTCACGCCGCCACGAGAGCGAAGCCGACGTGATCGGTCTGCAGCTGATGGCCGACGCCGGCTTCGATCCGCGCGCCAGCATCGCGCTGTGGGAGAACATGAGCGCCCAGAGCGGCGGCCAGCCGCCGGCGTGGATGTCCACTCACCCCAGCCACGGCCAGCGCATGGAAGGCCTCCAGGCTCGCATGGACGAAGCCATGGGCCGCTACGAACAAGCGCAACAGGCGGGACGTCGGCCCAGTTGCCCACGCCCCTGACGTTGACAGAACTTCTTCAATCGCTACTGGAAATCCATGCTGAAACTTGGTCTGCTGCTGCTTCTCGTGCCCATCCTCACGCTGATGGGCGTCTACTTCTGGGAGCTCGGTAGCGTGCGCGAGTGTGCCCTGATCCAGGGCGGCCACTGGGACTACCTGGAAGGGGTCTGTCGCGGCACACCCCAGCCCTTCGTCCCTTGGGTGGAGCGCCAGCCCTGGCTCGTCAATGGCGGCATGCTGTTATCGGTGGCCGGCATGGCGATATCCCTGCTAGGACTTTTCACCAAGCGGCGCTGAGCGCTGACTGACATCCCAGCCGCACCACCCGCTTGCCGATGCCCTTGCCGGTGAAGAGCCCGCAGAAGGCACGGGGCCAAGCCTCGAGACCGTGGAGTACATCAAGCGGTGCCACCGGATCGAGCCCAGCCATCTCGGCCTGGAAGCGGGCCCAATGCTCGGGCTCATGGCCCGGCACCACGAAGGGCACCAGCCGTCCTCCAATCGCTTGCAGGCGGGCCAGGTTGGGCGGCGCCCGGCGCGGTTCGGGGTCGTGATACTGGCTGATCAAGCCACACAGTACCACCCGCCCGCAGGGTCGCAGCCGCTCGATGGCCGCCTCGAAGACGGCCCCACCCAGACTCTCGAAATCCAGGTCGATTCCCTCCGGGGCCGCTTCGGCCAAGGCCTCGGCGAAGCCTTCCGGATCGCGATCGTCGAGAGTCGCCACCACGCCCAGCCTCTCGCGCAGCCAGGTACGCTTGGCGGCGCTGCCGGCACTCGCTATCACTCGGGCGCCGGCCCGATGGGCCAATTGAACGGCCAAACTGCCTACTGCTCCGGCAGCCGCCGACACCAACACCGTCTCGCCGGGCTGCGGTCGGCCATAGTGGCGCATGCCCAGCCAGGCAGTGAAACCGGTCATGCCGTGTTCGTGAAGCCAACGCCCGGGGAGCGGCGTCGCGGCGGGCAGGCAGAGCGGCAACAGGGCATCCGGCTCGGGCACTCTCACGTGCACCCGGTTGGCTACCGGCAGGTGACCCACCACCCAGTCGCCCTCCCGCCAGCGCCCCCGGCTACGCCGGATACGGGCAAGCCCCCAGGCGGAGAGCGGCGTTCCCGGCCCCCACTTGGCCAGGTAGCCGTAGCCTTGGGGCTGCATGCGGGTGCGCATATAAGGATCCACGGAGAGCCCGTGCACTTCGAGCTCCACCTGGCCCCGCGGGAGCGGTGGCAGCGGCATCTCACGCAATACGAAATCGGAAGGCCCGGGAATCCCCTCCGGGCGCCGTGCGAGATGCCAGCACAAGGTCGAAACGGGCATCTTGCCTACAGAGAGCGGCGCAGCTCGGCCAACACCGGCTCGGTATCGGGGCGCTTGCCGCGCCACTGGAAGAAGGATTCGGCGGCCTGCTCCACCAGCATGCCCAGGCCGTCGACAGTGCGGGCATCGCGAGCCTCGGCCCAACGCAGAAAAACGGTGGGTTCGGCGCCATACATCATGTCGTAGGCGGTGGTGCCGGTCGCGAAGAGGTCGTCGGGCAGCGGCGGCAGATCGCCGGCCAGGCTAGCACTGGTGCCGTTGATCACCAGATCGAAGAGGCCTGACACCTCGTCAAAGCCACCGCCCCGGACTTCGCCCAGGTCGGTGAAATCCCGCGCCAGCGCCGCGGCCTTGGCCGCGGTTCGGTTGGCGATCCGCACGCGCAGCGGCCCCGCCGCCAGCAGCGGTTCCAGCACGCCACGCACCGCCCCACCGGCTCCCAGCACCAGGATACGAGCACCGGCCAGATTCACTCCGTGGCGTGCCAGGTCGCGCACCAGACCGACACCGTCGGTGGTATCGCCGTAGGTGAGACCGTTCTTGCCCAGCAACAGCGTGTTCACCGCGCCGGCCCGCTGGGCGCGCTGGCTCAGGGTATCGCAGAGGCGGAAGGCCTCCTCCTTGAACGGCACGGTAACGTTGGCCCCCTGCCCGCCTTCGGCCATGAACCGGTGCCAGGCGCCGGTAAAGTCGTCAAGTGACGCCGCGATGGCGGTATACTCGATGGCCTCGCCCGTCTGCGCAGCGAAGGCGGCGTGGATCGCCGGCGACTTCGAGTGCGAGATGGGGTTGCCAAAGACGCAGTAACGGTCAGTCATATAGGGTCTCCTCCTCCTACACGGGAAAGCGCCTGAAACGTCATCGAGCGACATGAAGCGCAAGGCACCCGTAGCGCAGCAACCGGAGCCCATGGGGTATAGGTGGGATTGCGACGGCCCGACGCTTCGGCACCGCGTAACGCAGCGATTCGGTCGCACCGGGGCTTAGTCAGCGCTGTCCCCCAGCCAGTCGCGGGGGCGCAGATACTCCCGATACAGCACCTCTTCGGCGCTGCCCGGTTCGGGCGTCCAGCCATACTCCCAGCGCGCCAATGGCGGCATCGACATCAGGATCGACTCGGTGCGCCCACCACTCTGCAAGCCGAACAGGGTGCCACGGTCCCACACCAGATTGAACTCCACATAGCGCCCACGGCGGTAGAGCTGGAACTCGCGCTCGCGTTCGCCCCAGGGCGTGTCGCGACGACGCCGGACGATGGGCAGGTAGGCCTCGAGGAAGGCGTCGCCCACGGCGCGCTGAAAGGCGAAGCTGGCTTCGAAGTCCCATTCATTGAAGTCGTCGAAAAACAGACCGCCGACGCCGCGGGTCTCGTCGCGATGCCTGAGATAGAAATACTCGTCGCACCACCCCTTGAAGCGAGGGTAGACCTCGCAGCCGAAGGGTGCGCAGGCATCGCGGGCAACCCGATGCCAGTGCAGCACGTCCTCGTGCACGGGATAGTAGGGGGTCAGGTCGAAGCCGCCGCCGAACCACCACACCGGAGGCTCGCCCTCCTTCTCGGCGATGAAGAAGCGTACGTTGCCATGGCTGGTGGGCACGTGCGGGTTCTCCGGATGCAACACCCAGGAAACCCCGACCGCATGAAAGCCACGCCCGGCGAGCTGGGGCCGGGCGGCGGTGGCCGACGGCGGCAGCCGGTCGCCGTGGACGTGTGAGAAGTTGACGCCGCCCTTCTCGAACACCCGGCCCCGCTCGATCACCCGTGAGCGACCGCCGCCGCCCGCCTCGCGCTGCCAGGTCTCCTCGCGAAAGTCGGCACCGCCGTCCTCGGCGGCAAGCCCTTGGCAGAGCCGGTCCTGCAGGTTGAGCAGATAGGATTTCACCTCATCGAGGTTGGCATGCGACATGGGGCCTCCCGATGAATCGCTATGACCGTGCCGGCGTCAGGCGCGCAGCACCTGGCCGGTACGCAGGTTGCGGATGGTGCTGGGACGCCCGAGCCCGCCCAGTTCGCCCTGGACGATGGCATCGAGCTCCCCACCGAAGATCGCGCGCACTTCGTCGACGTTCATCGCCGGGGGCTCACTGGCCCTGTTGGCCGAGGTCGACACCAGCGGCCCGCCGAAGGCACGGCACAGCGCCGCCACGCCGGAATGGGCGCTGACCCGCAGGGCCACGCTGTCGTGAGCGCCGCGCACCAGCGGGTGGGTACGGCCATTGTCCGGCACCAACCAGGTGGTAGGCCCCGGCCAACTCGACACCAGTGGCGCGTGCAGCTCCGGTGCCAGGCGCTCGAGCCAGGGCGCGAACTGGTCGATGGATGCCGCCACCAGGATCAACCCTTTGGCGGGATCGCGTGCCTTGAGCCGTAGCAGACGCGCCACGGCCTCGTCGTTATCGGGGTCGCAGCCCAGCCCCCATACCGCCTCGGTGGGGTAGGCGATCACCCCGCCGCCGCGCAGTGCGGCAACAGCGACTTCGAGCGAATGAGCCTCGATCATGGTTTTCCTCGGAACGGGCTGAGAGTGGGCCTCATGCTATCACGCCCGGATGTCATCCGGCAGGCGCACCCAGCCGCCGGGCGCCTGGGCGGCGCGCCCCTCGAGTTCCAGCTCGAGCAGGCGCCGCTGGCATTCGGGCACGGCCAGGCCGGTCAGCGAGACCAGCGCATCGAGCGGCGAGGGAGCATCGCTGAGCCAACGCAACAGAGGGTCGCCCCTGTCGCCGGCGCTCGGCGCGGGAGCAGGCGTGGTCAGCGCGGGCGAGGCAGCCCAGTGCGTCAGTTCCTGGAGGATGTCATCGACATGGCGCACCAGCACCGCCCCCTGGCGGATCAACTGCAGGCAGCCGCGCGCCTGGGGATTGTGGATCGAGCCGGGCAGGGCGAAGACTTCGCGATTCTGTTCCATGGCCAACCGCGCGCTGACCAGCGAACCGCTCTTTTCCGCGGCCTCCACCACCAGCACGCCCAGCGAGAGCCCGGTGACGATGCGGTTGCGGCGCGGAAAGAAGCCCGGCCTCGCCCGCGTGCCGGGCGGATGCTCGGCGAGAATCAGTCCGCCCCGGTCGAGCAATTGGTGGTAGAGACGCGCATGGCGCGGCGGATAAATGACATCGACGCCGCAACCAAGTACCGCCACGCTGCGACCGCCGGCGTCGATGGCGGCCTGTTGGGTGGCGCCGTCGACCCCCAGCGCCAGACCGCTCACCACGCACCAATCGCGAACGGCCAGTTCGCGACCGAAGGCAGCGGCATTGGCTAGCCCTTCGCGGGTCGGCCGGCGCGAGCCGACGATGGCCAGGGCCGGAGACTGCAGCGCGGCGAGGTCGCCCAGGGCCCACAGCAGCGGCGGCGGGTCGGCGATCTGTTCAAGCAGGGCCGGCCAGGCCGAGTGTCCCGGATGCAGCAGGTGTCGTGCCGGTGCGGCATCCCGCCACGCCATCCCGGCCTCCACGATCGGCGTCAGCGGCGAGCGCGCGGGGTGGTCGAGCCACAGACGCAGCGCCGTGGCCGCCTGGCGGGACAGGCGCGACAGCCAGCCTTCCGGCCATTCGGGCGCGGCGACAACCAGCTCGGCCAGTCGCGTGGCCCCCATGCCCGGCAGGTGGTATAGCGCAAGCCAGTCGCGTGTCGTTGGCACCCTTGCCTCGCCATTCACCGCTGCGCCACTCCCACCCCACGCCGGGGATTGCCCACGCGGTCGCCGACTTCGAGAGTGCGGGTGGCGCGCATCACCAGGCCATAACTCATCTTTTCATAGGGGCGGAATACCAGGATCAGGCCGGCATCGGTACCCGGAAGGCGCAGGGTCTCGCCGGTGCGTGGGTCGATCACCCGCTCGCCCTGTTGCTCGACCTGGAGCACGTGGCCCGGTTCGAGTCCATCGCGCCGCCCACGATCCAGCGCCACCACCTGCAGCCGACCGATGAAGCGCACCCCACCGGGCACGGCCATGATGCTGCCGTCGATCTCGCTGTCGGGGGCACGGGGCACGAATTCGTCGGCCAGCTCGCGCTCCTCCAGCGGCAGGACGATATCGTCATTGCGCACCTCCTGGCTGGCGGAGAGCACCCCCAGCACCGCAATGTCGCCCTCGCTGCGCTCGACCCTAGCCTGGCCGATGCTGAAAAGCTCAAGGCCCAGCGTTTCGCCACTGGCGGCATCGGTATAAGAGTCGCCGACGCGATAGATACCGTATCGCGGTCCGCGTTCCAGACCACCGCGGGCATAGAGGCGATCGCCGGCACCGCTGATGATGCGGCGATCGTTACCGGCCACCACATAGGCCAACTCGCCAAGCGACTCGGGATCGTCGGCCACGCGATGGTCACGCAAGAAATGGCGTACCGTCTCGAGGGGAATCGGCTCGATCGCCTCGCGCACCGGAATGCGGCGCACCTCGGGCGACAACCGCACCACGCCCTGGCCCCGCTCCAAGCCGAGACAGGCGCGGCCGCCGCAATCGTAGAGGTAGATCACGTCACCGGGATAGATCAAGTGGGGGTTGCGAATCTGCGGATTGACCTGCCACACCGCCGGCCACTGCCATGGATGGCGCAGGAAGCGCCCCGAGATGTCCCACAGAGTGTCGCCACGCACCACGGTGTAGCGGTCGGGGGCGTCCTTGCGCAGCCCCTGCTCCCAGGCGAGCCCCTGCGCTGGCACCTGAATGCTCGTCAGCAGCAGGGCAAGGCCGGCGCCGCACACGAGGCTTCTCATCAGCGCACCGAACCGCACCCGCCGCTTCGCTCCTTCGCCCATCCCGTCGTTCCCGTACCTTCGATGCACCCCGCTCCCCCGTCCGCCGGGAACGTATGCGTCATGTGATAGTCTGATGTTATCGATTCGATTGCGATCCAGCGGTTCCCCCCTGGCTCGCCGCCCCCTAGAATAGGGGCAATCCCAAGATTGCAGCATAACGGTGGTTCCAACGCCATGGCCAAATTGACCATCCTCGAATTTCCCGACGAGCGGCTGCGCACCAAGGCAGCGCCGGTCGAGACGGTTGACGACGAGGTGCGCCGGCTGGTCGACGATATGCTCGACACCATGTACGACGCTTCCGGCATCGGGCTGGCCGCCACCCAAGTGGATGTGCATCGCCGGGTGATCGTGATGGACGTCAGCGACGACCGAGCCAACCCGCTGGTGCTGATCAACCCCGAGGTCACGCCGATCGGCGACGAGCGCGAGCTGCTCTCCGAGGGCTGCCTGTCGATTCCCGAGTACTATGCCGAGGTACCCCGGGCGCTGAAGGTGCACCTCAAGGCGCTCGATCGCGACGGCAAACCCTACGAGCTGGAGGCCGACGGCCTTCTCGCCCACTGCATTCAGCATGAGTGCGATCACCTCGAAGGCGTGCTGTTCGTCGATTACCTGTCGCCGCTCAAGCGCGACCGGGTACTGAAGAAAATGCAGAAACGCCACAAGTTGATGCAGACTGCCTGATTTGCGCACCGTATCGCACCGAAGGCTGACGTGATCCACGTCAGCCTTCGTCGTTTACGGCCGCCTCCGTTATGATGAGGTGACATCGCTTACTGGCAAGGCCCGACACATGTCTCGACCCCTGCGCGTCATCTTCGCCGGCACGCCCGATTTCGCCGCTTTCAGCCTGGCTGCACTGCTGGAGAGCCGGCACCGGGTCGTGGCCGTCTACACCCAACCCGACCGCCCGGCCGGCCGCGGCCGCAAGTTGACCGCCAGCCCGGTGAAATCGCTCGCCCTGGAACACGCGCTGCCTGTCCATCAGCCCGAAAGCCTCAAGTCGCCCCAGGCCCAGGCCGAGCTTGCCGCACTTGAAGCCGACATCATGGTCGTGGTCGCCTACGGCCTCATCCTGCCGCAGGCCGTGCTCGACATCCCACCGCTGGGGTGCCTCAACGTCCACGCCTCGCTGTTGCCGCGCTGGCGCGGCGCGGCGCCGATTCAGCGCGCCATCGAGGCGGGCGACAGCGAAAGCGGCGTGACCATCATGCAAATGGATGTCGGTCTCGATACCGGCGCCATGCTGCTCACGCGCCGCACACCGATCACGCCGACCACCACCGGCGGCGAACTCCACGACACACTGGCCAGTCTCGGCGGCGAGGCGATCGTCGCGGCACTGGATGCGCTGACCGGCGAAGGCCTGACGGCCACGCCCCAGCCCGAGGAGGGCGTGACCTACGCCGCCAAACTCTCGAAGACCGAAGCCGAGCTCGACTTCATGCGCTCCGCGACAGAACTCGCCGCCAAGGTCCGTGCCTTCAATCCCTGGCCGGTGGCCTGGTGCGCCTGCGGCGAGGAGCGCCTGCGCCTGCTGCTGGCCGAGGCCGCCGCTCGCCGCGCCGACGAGGCATCCGCCGCTCCCGGCACCCTGCTCGATCCCGATCCCGACGCCCTGCGCATCGCCTGCGGCTCCCGCGGCGACGAGGTGCTGCGCGTGACTCGCGCCCAGCTGCCCGGCGGCAAACCGCTCTCCGCACGCGACCTGCTCAACGCCCGCAGCGAACGCCTGCGCCCCGGCCGCATTCTGGGCCCAGCGACCGAGGAGAGCGCCTGATGCATCGTTCCACTCCCTCTACCCGTTCCGGCAGCGCGATCCAGGACGGCGGCCAGGCGGTGCGCGCCAGCGCCGCCCGCGCCCTGGTACCGGTGATCACCGCCAAAGGCTCGCTGAACGAACTCGACGACCATCAAGTGGTGATACGTGACCGGGCGCTGTTCAAGGCGATGTGCTACGGCGTGTGCCGCACCCTGCCACGCCTCGAAGCGCTGGCCACCAAGCTGCTCAAGACGCCATTCAAGACGCGCGATGCCGACGTTCAGGCGCTGCTGCTGCTGGGTATCTACCAGCTACTTTACCTGCGCATCCCGGCTCACGCCGCCGTGGGCGAGACCGCGGGAGCTGCGCGTTATCTGGGCAAGGAGTGGGCGACCCGGGTGCTCAACGGCTGCCTGCGCAGGCTCACCCGGGAATCCGCGGCCCTGCAGGCCGAAGTCGACCAGGATCCGGCCGTGGCGCTGCTGCACCCGCGCTGGCTTCTCAAGGCCCTGCGACAGGCCTGGCCCCTCGACTGGCGCGCCATCGCCGAGGCCAATAACGAACCGGGCCCCATGACGCTGCGCATCAATCGCCGCCGCGGGGACCGCGAAGCCTATCTGGCCAAGCTGCTGGTCTGCGGCATCGAGGCTCGGCTGTGCACCCATTCTCCCGACGGACTGGTGCTGGACAAGCCCTGCGACGTTCAGGCCCTGCCCGATTTCGCCGATGGCGATGTCAGTGTGCAGGACGAAGCCGCCCAGCTCGCCGCCGAGCTGCTCGGGCCGGCGCTGGCGCCACGCCCCGGCGGGCGTGTGCTGGACGCCTGCTGTGCCCCTGGGGGCAAGACCGCTCACCTGCTCGAACTGTTCGACATCGAGCTGCTGGCGCTCGACAGCGACGCCATGCGTCTGGCCCGGGTCGAGGAGACGCTGGAGCGCCTCGGCCTGTCCGCCACCCTGGTGCATGCCGACGCCACCCAGCGCGACTGGTGGGACAAGACGCCGTTCGATGCGATCCTGCTCGACGCGCCCTGCTCGGGCACCGGCGTGATTCGCCGCCATCCCGATATCAAACGCCTGCGACGTCCCGCCGATGTCACCAAGCTGGCCGAGCTGCAGGCGCGCCTGCTCGACAACCTCTGGCCGCTGCTGCGTTCGGGCGGCTCGCTGCTCTACGCCACTTGCTCGGTGCTGCGCGAAGAGAACGACGAACAGATTCGCGCTTTCCTCGCGCGCACGCCGGACGCCATGGTCACCACGCCGCAGGAGGTCAGTTGGGGCCGCCCGGCAGGCGCGGGTCGCCAGCTGCTGCCCGAACCGGGCGGCCATGACGGCTTCTTTTATGCCAGACTGAAAAAGCGGGATGGCAACGATCCCGCCAACGATCACATGAGCAAGGAGCACCCATGAGCGATCACGTCTACAAGCATATCGAGTTGACCGGCTCCTCGGAGAAGAGCATCGAGGACGCCATTCAGCGGGCCCTCGACAAGGCCTCCCAGTCGCTGCACGGCATGCGCTGGTTCGAGGTCGTGGATACCCGCGGGCACATCGAGAACGGCCGGGTCGGCCATTGGCAGGTCACGCTCAAGGTCGGCTTCACGCTGGATTGAGCGGTGGACGGACACTCGGCCCCTGTTACCCACCCTACGGCTGGTTTATGCTAGCTGCTGATGCTGCGGCGCCATATCGGCGTCGCAGAGTCGTTTCACGGACCCCACAGCATGAAGATCATCATTCTGGGCGCCGGACAGGTCGGCGGCACGCTGGCCGAGCACCTGGCCCGCGAAGAGAACGACATCACGGTCGTCGATACTGACGGTGAGCGCCTGCGCGAGCTGCATACCCGGCTCGATATCCGCACCGTGGCGGGGCCGGCCTCCTATCCGGTCGTGCTGCGCCAGGCGGGCTGCGAGGACGCCGACATGCTGATCGCGGTGACCAGCGCCGACGAAGTCAACATGATCGCCTGTCAGGTCGCCCACACGCTGTTCCGGACACCCACCAAGATCGCCCGGGTGCGAGCCACCGCCTACCTGACCCGCAAGGGGCTGTTCGCCCACGAGGCGGTGCCGATCGACGTATTGATCAGCCCCGAACAGGTAGTCACCGACCATATCCGCCGGCTGATCGAACACCCCGGCGCCCTGCAGGTGCTCGAGTTCGCCGGCGGCCTGGTGCAGCTGGTGGCGGTCAAGGCCTACTACGGCGGTCCCCTGGTAGGCCAGGATCTGGGCTTCCTGCGCCGTCATATGCCCAGCGTCGATACCCGTGTAGCAGCCATCTATCGGCGCAACCGACCGATCATTCCCCGCGGCGACACCGTGATCGAGGCCGATGACGAGGTGTTCTTCATCGCCGCGCGGCGCGACATCCGGGCAGTGATGAGCGAACTGCGTCGGGTGGATCGCGATTTCCGCCGGGTGATGATCGCCGGTGGCGGCAACATCGGCGAACGCCTCGCCGAGCACCTCGAGCATAGCCATCAGGTCAAGATCGTCGAGCACAACCTGGAGCGCTGCACGGTGCTCTCCGAGCGTCTCGATCGCACCGTGGTGCTCCACGGGAGTGCCACCAACAAGCGCCTGTTGGAAGAGGAGAACATCGAGGACTGCGACATCTTCTGTGCGCTGACCAACGACGACGAGGTCAACATCATGTCGTCGATGCTGGCCAAGCGCATGGGCGCCAAGAAGGTGCTGACGCTGATCAACAACGCCGCCTACGTCGACCTGGTGCAAGGCGGCGAGATCGACATTGCCATCTCACCGCAGCAGGCCACCATCGGCAGCCTGCTGACCCACGTGCGCCGCGGCGACATCGTCAACGTCCATTCGCTGCGCCGCGGCGCCGCCGAGGCGATCGAGGCGATCGCCCATGGCGATACCCAATCCTCCAAGGTGGTAGGACGCGCCATCGGCGACATCGATCTGCCCAAGGGCACCACTATCGGCGCTCTGGTACGCGGCAAGGAAGTCTTGATCGCCCATGACGACGTCATCGTCGAATCAGGCGACCACTTGATCCTGTTCGTGATCGACAAGCGCCGTATCCGCGATGTCGAGCGCCTTTTCCAGGTCGGCCTGACGTTCTTCTGATGACCGGTATCAGCGCACTACGCGACGCAAGGAGCGCCGCTCGATGAGTCTGCGTGTCATTCTGCGCATCCTGGGTCTGTTGCTGATGATGTTCAGCCTGACCATGATGCCGCCGATCCTGATCTCGCTGCTGTTCGGCGACGGTGAGTGGAGCGCCTTCGTCATCGCTATCGCCATCACCGTGTTCACCGGTCTGGTGATCTACCTGCCCAACCGACAGGCTCGCAAGGAGCTGCGTACCCGCGACGGCTTCCTGATCGCGGCGCTGTTCTGGAGCGTGCTGGGGCTGTTCGGCTCACTGCCGCTGATGCTGGCCGGCGAAGACTCCCTGGCCTTCACCGACGCGGTCTTCGAGTCGTTCTCGGGCCTGACCACGACCGGCGCCACCGTGGTGACCGGCATCCAGCTTCTGCCCGAGTCGGTGCTCTACTATCGTCAGCAGCTCCAGTGGCTCGGCGGCATGGGGATCGTGGTGCTGGCGGTGGCAATCCTGCCGACCCTCGGGGTGGGTGGCATGGCGCTCTATCGCACCGAGATTCCGGGGCCGCTGAAAGACTCCAAACTCACCCCGCGCATCACCGAGACGGCCAAGGCCCTGTGGTACATCTACGCGGCGCTGACCCTGACCTGCTTCCTGGCCTACATGGCAGCCGGCATGAACTGGTTCGACGCCTTGGGGCACAGCTTCTCGACCGTAGCCATCGGCGGCTTTTCCACCTACGACACCAGCATCGGCCATTTCGACAGCGCCGTGATCGAGCTGATCTGCGTCGCCTTCCTGATCGTCTCGGCGATGAGCTTCAGCCTGCACTTCCTGGCCTGGCGCGGGCGCCAGCTCCGTCACTACCTGCAGGACCCCGAGGCCCGCTTCCTGCTGCTGTTCCTTTCGGGATTGAGTGTGATCGCCGTAGTGTCGCTGTGGCTGACGGGTATCTACGAAACCGAATATGGCTTGCGCCATGGCCTGTTCCAGGCAGTCTCGATCGCCACCACCGCCGGCTTCACCGTGGCCGATTTCTCGGTCTGGCCCGGGGCGCTGCCCTTCCTGCTGTTCGTGGCCGCCTTCGTCGGCGGTTGCTCCGGATCCACCGGCGGTGGCATGAAGGTGATTCGCATCGTCCTGATTCTCAAGCAGGGCATGCGCGAGGTGATGCGCTTGATCCACCCCAACGCGATCATCGCCGTCAAGGTGGGCAAGGTAAGCGTACCCGACGGTATCGCCCAGGCAGTATGGGGGTTCTTCTCGGCGTACCTGCTACTGTTCTTCCTGATGTTGGTGGGCGTGATGGCAACCGGCGTCGATCAGATCACCGCCTGGTCCACCGTGGCTTCGTGCCTCAACAATCTCGGCCCGGCGCTGGGCGAGGCGGCCGCCCACTACGCCGATCTTCCCGCGCTAGCAAAATGGATCCTGGTCGTGGCCATGCTGCTGGGCCGCCTGGAGATCTTTACCGTACTGGTGCTCTTTACCCCCGCCTTCTGGCGAAAGTGACACGCCACCGTCGCCGGGTTTGGTGCACCGCCCGGCTTCGTGGATAATCGGCTCTTCATCCCCTTGCGACCCGAGCGTTCATGACCGACTCCCAGGACTCCATGACCGAGCCGCGCCAGGACGGCGCCCTCAGCGGCCCCCAGCAAGTCGTCGAAGTGGGCGAGACCCGCTACACCCTGCTGGGTACCGCCCACGTCTCGGCCGAAAGCGCCGCAGACGTTCGCCGCCTGATTCGCTCCGGCGAGTTCGACGCGGTGGCCATCGAGCTGTGCGACGCACGCCACCAGAACCTCAGCAATCCGGATGCCCTGGGCCAACAGGACCTGTTCGAGATCTTCCGTCAGGGCAAGGCCGGCATGGTGGCCGCCAACCTGGCGCTGGGGGCGTTCCAGCAACGCGTCGCCGAGCAATCGGGCATCGAGCCCGGCGCCGAGATGCGCGCCGCCCTGGAGGAAACGCGCCGTCGCGAACTGCCGCTGCTGCTGATCGACCGCGACGTGGGAGTCACGCTCAAGCGCATTTATCGCAACGTGCCGTGGTGGCAGCGCATGTCGCTGTTCACCGGCCTGCTCGGCAGCGTCATGTCGCGCCAGGAGATCAAGCCCGAGGAGATCGAGCGGCTCAAAGAGGGTGACGTGCTGGAGTCGACTTTCAGCGAATTCGCCGCCGAGTCCGAGGCGCTCTACGCGCCGCTCATCACCGAGCGGGATCGCTACATGGTGCTGCGTCTGGCGGAGCAGGCGCCGCCGGGGCGCTATCGCAGCGTGCTGGTAGTGATCGGCGCCGGCCACATGAAGGGCATGGTCGAGCATTTCAGCGCACCGCTGCCTGCAGAACCCGAGCAGGAGCGGCAGGCGCTGGAGCATACGCCGCCACCCTCCAAGCTGTGGCGCGCGCTGCCCTGGCTGATCACCGCCCTGGTGATCACCGGCTTTGCAATCGGCTTTTCGCGCAACAGCGAGCTCGGCTGGCAGCTGGTCGCGGAGTGGTTTTTGATCAATGGCGTGCTTTCGGGGGTGGCCACCCTGGCGGCCCTGGCGCACCCGGTCACCGTGGTGGCCACGATGTTCGCCGCCCCGCTCACTTCGCTCAACCCCACCATCGGGGCCGGTTTCATTGCCGCCGGGGTCGAACTCTGGCTGCGCAAGCCGAAAGTTCGCGACTTCTCGACCCTGCGCCACGACGTCACCGAACTCAAGGGCTGGTGGCGCAACCGGGTATCGCGCACCTTGCTGGTATTCCTCTTCGCCACCCTGGGATCCGCCGCCGGCACCTGGATCGCCGGCTTCCGCATCGCCGGGGCACTGCTGGGGAGCGGAGGCTAGCCGCCCCCTTCCTCGCCGCGTTCTACCGCATAGCTGGCCCGGCGCTCTTCCGAGTCGCTCCGTTCAGCGCGGGAGAACGCTTCGATGATTTGAGCCACTACCTTGCGTTCCTCCACCGGCAGGGCCAGATAGCGCCGCAGCACACGGCGCTCTTCAGCGCTGATCGGCATTTCCCAAACACCGCGCGTCTCGCCTATCCGACGCTTGCCGTCATCACCGAAGCGCAACGCCTGCGGCTCGACTCCCAGCCATTCAGCCAGCACCTGTAACTTTTCCTGCTGAGGCAGGGTCTCGCCGCAAAGCCAACGCCGTACGCCCTGCAGCGTGACGGGCTTGCCCCAATAGCGCAGGTTGAATTCCCGCTCCAGCACGGCTGGCCGCGGCTCGTAGCCGGCAGCGCGCATGGCGGCGGCTAGCCGTTCGGCAAACGCGATTTTTTCATTCATCGACCCAATGTGCCGCGCGAGCCAATCCCGCAGTTAAACCGCGGTTGCTTTCCTGTGACAACAAATGGTTTACTTTTGTCACGTCAGGGTACTCTCTGGGCCATGCCGACCGTCCGGCTGTCATGGCACGCAACAGAAGGGACGGCAGCCAATCCTGGCTGTCGTACGCACAACAGGAAATCCCATGCCGGACTCGCTTGATAGGGAACTCAATGCGAGCGTCTGCCCAACGGTGCCGGCCACCAGCGCCTCGGTGCAGCCGCATGGCTGTCTCATTGCTTTCGACAACGACTGGCAGGGCGTGTGCCTGGCCAGCAGCAACCTATCCCGTTTCTTCGGGCTATCGCCCGCCGAAGCGCTCGGACATCCCCCCGAACAGGTACTGGGCGCCGATACCGTGACGGCCCTGGCACGAGCGTTTGCCAGGGGGGCGCCCGGTATCACGATCCCTTCCGGGCTCAGGGACGGCACCACGCAGCAGCTCTATCTCTCCCTCCACGCGACAGGACGTCATGTGATTCTCGAAATCGAACCGCAGCAGGAGGAGCCAGACCAAGACCTGCCGGGGATGGGCTACACATGGGGCATGCGCATCGCCCGTGCCAGCAACACAAGCGAGCTCTACGCCCAGCTCATGCAGGCATTCTACGTCCTGACCGGCTTCGAATCCTGCACCCTGCTCGGCCAGGACTACGACGGGCACGACCTGCGTCTGGAGCAACAGGGCTTTCCCATCGACCCCTTTCCCTGCACCGTGAATCGCAGCGCCCGCGTACCGCTCATGCTGGTTGACGGCCAGGCGAAGCCAGCCGAGCTGTTCGGATCGCCGGGCCCGCTTCCCGACCTGTCCGGCTGCCCGTTATGCCTGCCGTCGCCGAAGCTACGCGATTGGCTGAGCGGCCGGCAGGCTCGCGCAGCGCTCATTCTCGACTTGTACGAGGCCACCCCGGGCCGCAGCCTGGTAATATGTCGGGATCGCCAGCCGCGCCATCTCGCACCGCCTCTGCGATACCTGCTGCTTCAGCTCATTCAGACGGCTGCGCTACGCCGGGCATTGCTTCACGAAAAGCAGCAAACCCTGCACCGTTACCGCCTGCTGCATGAACGCAACACCAGGCTCCAGCGGCTCGCCTATATCGACCCCCTGACACAAGTGGCCAATCGTCATCGCATCGAGCAAGTACTCGAAGCCGAGCTGGCGGTGGCCAGTCGGCATGGCAGTCCCCTGGCGGTGCTGCTGTTCGATGTCGATCACTTCAAGCCGATCAATGATACCTATGGTCATGACGTAGGCGACAAGGTGCTGCATCGGGTGGCCCAGCAGGTTCAATCGCATCTACGCGATACGGACCACCTTGGGCGCTGGGGCGGCGAAGAGTTCATCGCCGTGGTGCCCGGCTGCGATCTGTCCCAGGCTCAGGGGCTGGCCTGGCGCATGTGTCGAGCCCTTGCCCAATGCCATATCGATCCCGTGGGACAAGTCACCGCCAGCTTCGGTGTCGCTGCCTGCCAGCCCGACGACAGTGGCAGGCAACTGGTGCGGCGTGCCGACCTGGCCATGTATCGGGCCAAGCGTGCGGGGCGTGCCTGCGTGCGGCTGCAGGACGGCGAGGCCTGAGACGTTCAGCCGACGCTCCGCGCCAATAGCCGCTGCATTGCCGGTGTCGGCGCCTCGAGCTTCTCGTAGCGGCGGCTGGCGGCGTAGCTCACGTTGAAGGCGTCGAAGTAGTCGTCGAGCACCTGCGCCGCGTGGGTATCGCCGCTTTGACGCAGCAGCTCGGCGGCGACCTCCGCGGTGCAAAGATGCGCCTGTGAGGCGGGCTTGCGCAGACGGTAACGAGTCTGCCGCATGGTGGCCAGCGGCAGCACTGGCAACCCGTCGAGATAGGGGCTCTTGCGGAAGATGCGCCGCGCCTGTCGCCAGGTGCCGTCGAGCACGATGAAGACCGGCACTTTGCCTGCTCCCTTTGCGGCCTCGACCGCCGAGATACCTACCACACGATCGGCATAGCCGGGCTGGTCGTCGGGAAAGATCACGAAGGGCGCGAAGCGCGGGTCGTCGAGCAGGCCCAACAATCGCTCATCGGGTGCCGTGCGATACCAGGTGAATATCTCGGTGTGGGGCAGCACGTCACCGATCAAGCGTCCGGTATTGGTGGGCTTGTGATGTTCGAGAGGATGCGTGATCAGCCAAACACGGGCCGTGCTCTCGGCATGCGCCTGGTAGGGACAGAGGCAGTTGAGCACCGGCAGACGGCATCCGGCACAACGCTCGGTGAAACTGCCGCGCGCCTTGAATTCCCGCCTTGGCGGGCGCGGATGCCCCGTGGCGGGGTCTCGATCGGTGAACGTCTCCGGCATAGTTTGCCATGCTGCCTGTGGTGAGCGGGGCGGCATTCTAGCACGCCATGCCACTCAGCCAAGCAATGCCTCCGGCACCCATAACCGTCCTTCGCGCCGCCAGTGCCGCGCCAGGTCCGGCACGCCCTTCCCGGCCGGCTGGCTGATGCGCGTCACGCCCGGCGGCGCCAGCGCCTCCGCCTCGGGATCGACCAGGATGCTGGGCGCGTCCAACGGCACGTAATCGAGCAGCGAGGCGGCCGGCATGACGGCGAGCGAGGTGCCCACTACCAGCAGCAGGTCCGCCTCGGCGACGATATCGCAGGCCTCGGCAAAGTGCGGCACGCTCTCGCCGAACCACACCACGTCGGGACGCAGCTGGCCCCCCTTGTCGCAGACGTCGCCCAGTTCGATGCCGCCGCGGGGCAGCGGATAGCGCAAGCGCGTGTCCACCGTGGAGCGCGCCTGGAGGATTTCACCATGCAGATGCAGCACGTTGCGCGAGCCGGCGCGCTCGTGCAGATCGTCGATGTTCTGGGTGATGACGCTGATGCGAAAGCCCTGGTGCTCCAAGGCCGCCAGCGCCTTATGGGCGGCGTTGGGCCGCGCCCGGCGTACCTGTTCACGGCGTCGATTGTAGAACTGCAGCACCCGCTCGGGGTCGCGCCGCCAGGCGTGTGGTGTTGCCACCTCCTCGATGGGGTGTTCGGCCCATAGGCCATCTCTGGCGCGGAAGGTCTGGATGCCGCTCTCGGCGCTGATGCCCGAGCCGGTAAAGACCACCAGATGGGGGCGCCTGTCGTCTGCCATATGCCTCCTTACGTCCTCGCATTGCGACCGGCGCTAATAGACCAGACCGTTCTCCTCGCCGGCACTGAAGCGCTGCTTGTTGCGGTAGGGATAGACGTCGATCACCCGTCCGTCGACGATGGCCTGCTGCAGCCCCTTCCAGTAATCAGCGTCGAACAGCTCGGGATGCAGCTCGTAGAAGAGCTTGCGCCGCTTGGTATCGGCGAACAGAAAGGGCCCGAATTCCTCGGGGAAAATATCATTGGGGCCCACCGAGTACCAAGGCTCGCTCGAGAGTTCCTGCTCAGGATACATCGGCTCGGGGATATGGCGGAAATGGCATTCGGTGAGGTAGCACACCTCGTCATAATCGTAGAAGATCACCCGCCCGTGGCGGGTGACGCCGAAGTTCTTCAGCAGCATGTCGCCGGGAAAGATGTTGGCCGCCGCCATCTGCTTGATGGCGTTGCCATAATCTTTCAGCACCGCGCGGGTCTCGGCGGCGCCGCACTGCTCCAGGTAGAGATTGAGCGGGGTCATCATGCGTTCGGTGTAGCAGTGCTTGATAATCACCTTGTCGCCCCGCAGTTGCACCGTGGAAGGGGCCACTTCCAGCAGATGCTCAAGGCACTCGGGCGCGAAATGATCCTTGCGCGCGATGAAGTTGGAGAATTCCTGGGTGTCGGCCATGCGCCCGACCCGGTCGTGGCGCTTCACCAGCCGGTACTTCTCGCGCACGGTATCGTGACTCATCTCCTTGGAAGGATCGAAGCGGTCCTTGATGATCTTGAACACGGTGCGAAACGACGGCAGCACGAACACCGCCATGACCATGCCGCGCACGCCGGGAGCGATGATGAATTGATCCTCGCGCTTGGCCACCTGGCGATTGAGGGCGCGGAAGAACTCGGTCTTGCCGTGCTTGAAGAAACCGATGGCGGAATAGAGCTCACCCGCCGGCTTGTCGGGCATGAGCTGCTGCAGGTAATCGACGAACTCTCCGGGAACCTGCACCTCGACCTGGAAGTAGGCCCGCGTGAAGGAAAAGATGATCGACACTTCGTCCGACTCGATCAGCACGGTGTCGAGATGCAGCCCCTCGCCCTGGTCGTGCAGGATCGGCAGCACCAGCGGCACTTGGGCGCCATCGCCGCGAACCCGCCCCACCAGATAGGCCCCCTTGTTGCGATAGAACACGCTCTTGAGCAACTCGATCTCGGCATCCGGCGCGTCGAGGATCGTCTGGGGAAGATGACCGTTCAGGAAGTCGCCGCCCAGGCGCACATCCCTCTCCAGCTCCTCGAAGGGCGTCTCGAACGGCGCTTCGGCCAGCGCCCAGCGAATCGCCTCGTTCCAGTCGCCCTTGACGCGTCGCCGGCGGCAGGGCTCCAGCCCCGAGTGATGGGCCGCAGCGTTTCGCGAACTGTAGACGAACATCCAGTCGTTGCGAATGTGGCGATGGTGAAAGATCGAGCAGAACAGCGAGTTGAAATAGGTCTCGGCGAGCTCGTAGTCGAGCCGCTCACTGATCAGTTCGGCGTAGTGGTTGCGTGCCTCTCGCCAGCACTCGCAGTGGGTCAGATCGTCATCGTCCAAGGCTCGCCTCAGCCGCCCCAAGGTCTCGCCGACCTTCTCCTCATAGAGGTTGATGCGCTCGGCCGAGGCCTGCTGGGCCTCGCGCCAGGCAGCATCGCGGAAGCGCCGGCTGGCATCGGCGGTGATCTCCTTGAACCGGGTACGGTATTCGTCGAAGCCATGCAGGATGGTAGCGGCGAGGCGATAGGCGGGCGAATGCTTCATGGCGGACTCCGGGCAGCGTAGATTCCCAGCTTCGCCAATTCTCGCCGACCGTGCGAGCCGACCATGGTGGAGCGTGCTGTAGTGGCACGACACGACGGCGGCCGCTTCGTCGTCATGAGACCATCACAGGGTTGCCGTCGATCTGTCACATGGGCTTGGCAGGGTAATAGCGCATCCAGAGCCATACGCCTCAACCACTTCCATAAGGTCCGTCATGCTGCGTTTCCTGCTCCCCCTGGCCGCCGCCGTCGCCATGGCCGGCGCTACTCAGACCCAGGCCGCTGAGTCCTGTCCCACCACCCTGCGCTTCGCCGATACCGGCATCGAAGGTACCGAAGAACTTCAGCGCGCCTACCAGGAGTTCGTCGACGCGGTGGAGTCACGCCTCGGCGTGGCAGTCGAGTTCTTCCCGGTGGGCAACCGCACCACCGCCATCAACGCCCTGCGCTTCGAGCAGGTGGATATCGTGCTGGCCGGTCCCTCCGAGTACGTGCTGATGGCCGAGCGGGTGGATGGCGTGAAGCCCATCACTGCCATCGTGCGACCCGAGTATTACTCGGTTTTCATCGCCTCCACCGACAGCGGCATCGAGAGCCTGGAAGACCTGCGTGGCAAGCATGTTGCCATGAAGGACCACGGCTCCACCACCGGCCACATCATGCCGAGCTACATGCTCCACCAGGCGGGCCTGGACATCGATCGCGACCTGAAGATCTCGCTGCTCGATGGCGCCCGCATGCAAGCCCTGGCTTCGGGCGAGGTGGATGCGGTGGGCACAGGTGTGCGCGACTTCGCCCCCTTCGTCACCCAGCACGGAGAGGAGAACTATCGCATCATCGCCCGCGGCCAGGACATGCCCGGCGATCCCCTGGTGGCCGGCTCGCATCTCACCGCCGACTGCGTGGCAGAGATCCGCGAGGCCTTCCTGGCCGATCCGGACGGTCTGCTGCAGGCGATCCTGGCCCCCGGCGAGCGTGACAAGTACCTCGGCGCCGAGATGGTGCGAGTGAATGATTCCGAGTACGACGTGGTACGCGACTCCTACGCCCTGCTCGGCCTTTTCGACTGAAGGTTTGCCATGCAACTGACCATCCAGGACTTGGCGAAGGTCTATCCCGACGGCACACAAGCCCTCGGCGGCCTCTCCTTCTCGGTGACCCCGGGCGAGGGAGTGGTGATTCTCGGCCACAACGGCTGCGGCAAGTCGACGCTGATGAAGTGCCTCACAGGCTTGGAGCGCCCCACCTCGGGGCGCCTGGTAATGGATGGCGTCGACCTGAACCGCGCCACACGCCGCGAACTGCGGCCGCTACGTCAACGCATCGGCTGCGTCTTCCAAAAGTTCAATCTGGTCGGCAACGTCTCAGTGCTGCAAAACGTGCTGTTCGGTCTGATGGGACGCCGCGGCCTCCTGGCCAGCCACGCCCTCACCGCCAGCCGCGAGTCCCGCCTGGCGGCCATGGACGCTCTCGACCGGGTAGGCCTCGCCCATGTGGCGGCGCGTCGCACCGACACCCTTTCCGGCGGCCAGCAGCAGCGCGTGGCCATCGCCCGCATGCTAATGCAGGACGCCGAGATCGTACTGGCCGACGAGCCGGTGGCCAGCCTCGATCCCAGAGCCGGACAGGAGGTCATGGAGCTGCTGTGGTCGGTCGTGCGTGAGCGCGGCATGACGGTGCTCTGCGTGCTGCATCAAATCGAGCTGGCCCGGGCATTCGGCGAGCGGCTGATCGGGCTCAAGGCAGGCTCCCTCGCCTTCGACCGCCCGACCGATGCCATCAGTGATGCCGATATCACGGCGCTCTACCACATCGACACGCCCCAGGAAGCTGACTCAGATGAGCGAGTTGTCTCACCGCTACAGCACGCCGCCCAGGCTTGAGCGCCCCTCCCCCATCGCCTTCATCCTGCTGCTGGTGTTTGCCGCCTTCTTCATCAGCGGCTTCACCCGTGCCAACATTCACCCCGACCGGCTACTGAACGGTGTCATTCACCTCGGCACTTTCTTCGGTGAAGCGATGCCACCGAACTTTGATCGCTGGGATGTGATCGCCATCGCCATGCTGGAGACCTTCCAGATGGCTATCGTCGGCGTGGTGTTCGGGGTGATCCTGAGCCTGCCCATGGCCCTGCTGTGCGCGCGCAATACCAGCCCGCACCCGCTGGTCCGGGGGGTCGCTCGTCACATCGTCGCCACCCTGCGAACCGTGCCGGACCTCGTATGGGCACTGATCTTCGTGGTCGCGGTGGGTCTCGGGCCGCTGGCCGGCATCCTCGCCATCATCATGGATACCATCGGCTTCTGCGCACGCTTCTTCTCGGAGCGCATCGAGGAGGTAGACCCCGGCCCCGGCCAGGCGCTAGCCGCCACCGGCGCCTCGCGCAGCGGGGTGGTATGCGGCGCCATCCTGCCCGAATGCGCGCCCTCCTTCGTGGCCACCAGCCTGTTCTCGGTGGAAAAGGCCGTGCGCAGCGCCGTGGTGCTGGGCCTGGTCGGTGCCGGCGGCATCGGCGTGGAGCTCTCCGCCGCCATGAATCTGTTCCGTTACGACCAGGCACTCACCGTGATTCTCGCCATACTGATGGTGGTGATCGGCGTCGAGCAAGTCAGCGCCTGGATTCGCAAGCGGGTGATCTGAACGGGTTTCTCATGCAAAAAGGCACCGCGTCATGTCCACTCATGCGCTCAAGATCGATCGCCTGTACAAACGCTTCGGTGAGACCGTGGCCCTCGACGGTATCGATCTCGCCCTGGCCCGTGGCCAGGTGCTGGCCCTGCTGGGCCCTTCCGGCTGCGGCAAGACCACCCTGCTGCGCTGCATTGCCGGCCTGGCCGAGGGCGATGCCGGCGAGATTCACCTCGACGGACAATGCGTCGCCGCCCCCGGCCGCCATCTGAGTCCCGATGATCGCCGCCTGGGCATGGTCTTTCAGGACTATGCTCTCTGGCCTCACATGAGCGTCTACCAGAACGTGGCCTTCCCCCTGGAAATGCAGGGCGTGAAGCCCAACGCTCGGCGCCCCCAGGTGGAGTGGGCGCTCTCGCTAGTGGGACTTGCCGACTACGCCGCACGCGCCCCCGGCGCCCTCTCAGGCGGCCAGCAGCAGCGGGTCGCTCTGGCCCGGGCCATCGTCGGCAAGCCACGGCTGCTGCTGATGGATGAGCCCCTCTCCAACCTCGACAAGGGCCTACGCGAGACTCTGGCCCTAGAGATCCGTGGCCTGGTCGAGAAGCTTAACTTGACCGCGGTGTTCGTCACCCATGACCAGCACGAGGCCTTCGCCCTGGCCGACCGGATCGCCGTGCTGCAGCAGGGTCGGCTACAGCAGATCGACTCTCCGGAGGCGCTCTTTCACACCCCGGCCACACCGGGCATCGCCGACTTCATGGACGCCGGCACCCTGCTCGACGGCCGCCTCGACGACCGGGGTCTGGCGATCGCCGATGCTTGCCTGCCGCTGGTTGCCGCCTGCGGTCACAGCGGCGAGGTTCGCCTGCTGCTGCCGCGCCGGGCCCTGCGACTCTGCGCTCCCGACGACGGCCTGCTGCGAGCACGCATCACCGGCCGCCTGTTCCAGGGGGAGCACCTGTCGCTCCAGCTCAGCTTGGCCGATGGCCGCCTTCTCAAGCTACACGCTCCTCATGCGCCGGAGCGCGGCTGCCTGGTGGGTATCGACATCGACATCGGTGCGCTGCGCGCTTGGAACGCCGAGGCGCGGCTGCTCGATATGATACCCCGCGCTGACGTGTCCGCCGCCACCAGCGGCTGACCCACCCTAGCCCTTCCATACCCATGACCGGGAGTTTGCCATGCAAGTCTTGAAACCCCTTGCCCTCGGCGTCAGCCTGTTCGCTCTGCCAGGCCTGGCCACCGCGAGCGCGCTCACCGTCTACTCCGCCGGCCCAGGCGCACTGATCGAAAACCTCGCCGCCGATTTCACCCAGGTAACCGGCATCGAGGTCAACGTCTTCCAGAGCACGACCGGCCAGGTAATGGCCCGCCTGGAGTCCGAGCGGGCCAACCCGCTGGCCGACGTGGTGATCTCCGCCTCTTGGGAGAGCGCCGTGTCGCTGCATGATCAGGGCCTGTTGCACGAGTACCGCTCACCCAACGCCGCGACGGTGCCCGATTTCCTCAAGAGCGATCACTATGTGGCCCAAGGCGTCTCGGCCCTGGCCTTGGTGTGGAATCGCGACAGCGACGTCTCCCAGCCGGCCGACTGGAGCGACCTCACCGATGCGGCCTACCGCAACCAGGTCACCATGCCCGACCCGGCCCAGTCCGGCGCTGCCTTCGAACTGCTGACAGGCCTGCTCACCGCCAAGGGCGAGGACGCCACCTGGTCACTGATCGATGCCCTGATAGAGAACGACATGATCGTGCCCGGCCCCAACGCCCGCGCGCTGAACCCAGTGCTGCAAGGTGCCAAATCGGTAGTCTTCGGTGCGGTGGACTATATCTCCCTGGGCCAACAGGCCGAGGGCGAGGCCATCGAGGTCATTTTCCCCGAGAGCGGTACCGTGATCGCGCCGCGGCCGATGATGATCCTCGCCTCCACCAACATGCCCAGCGAGGCCGAACAGTTCATCGACTTCGTGCTTTCCGAGCAGGGCCAGGCGCGGGTCGCCGAGCGCTACTTGATGCCGTCACGCACCGATATCGAAGCGCTGCGCCCGACCCTCGAGGAGTTGACCCTGATCGAGGTGGATAGCGAGGCCATGAACGCCCAGCGCGAGGTCATCCTCGGCCGCTTCCGCGAGGCTACGGATCGCTGATGCTAACGCGCCTAATCCGAGACCTGCCCCAGGCAAACGGGGCGGGCATCGTCATGTTGCTGACGGGGGCTGCCCTACTTCTGCTGGTGGGGTTACCGCTGCTCTACGTGGTGCTGCAGGCAATTTTTCCCGGCTGGTCACGGGGCCAACTGACCGGCGCCTTCGGACTGTTCGTACCGCTGCTCTCCGACCCAGCGCTGCTGGGACTGCTCGGCAATACCCTGCGCTTGGGCATTGCCGTGGTGGTAGTCTGTGCCCTGCTGGCCATCCCGCTCGGTGCGCTGCGCGCCTTGACCCGGGTACCCGGCGGCATCGCCTGGGATGTGATCTTCCTGATCCCTTTCATGATTCCGCCTTATATCGCCGCGCTCTCCTGGATGCTGACGCTGCAGCCGCGGGGCTACGCCGAACAGCTCAGCGGGCTCTCCGCCAACGCTTTCCTCTTTTCTTTCCCGGGCATCGTCTTCGTGATGGTGCTCAACGTCTTCCCAGTGGTCTACTTCGCGGTGTCGCGCACCATGATGAGCGTCGGCGGGCGCTATGCCGCCGCCGCCCGGGTCAGCGGCGCTGGCGGCTGGCGCACCTTCTGGCGCATCACCCTGCCGCTCTCCACCCCCGGCATCGCCGCTAGCCTGCTGCTGGTTTTCGCCCTCACTACCGAGGAGTTCGGCACGCCTGCCACCCTGGGTGCGCAGGCGGGATATAAGGTACTGGTCACAGGTATCCACGAGCGCTTCGCCGACTGGCCAATCGATATTCCCGGTGCGGCGGTGCTGTCGCTCTTGCTGGTGATGCTGGCCATGGCAGCCTTCTACTTGCAGCATTGGCTGGTCACACGGCGCTCTTTCGTCAGCCAGACCGGCAAGCCGGCGCCGGTGGAGCGCACCGAACTCGGCCTTTGGCGCTGGCCGGTGCTGGGGCTCTTCGGCCTGGTGGCGATGGCCTCCGTCGCGGTGCCAATCCTCGCCGTGCTGGCCACCGCCTTCACCGGTACCCTTTCTGGCGGATTGACCCTGGAGAATCTCTCCCTGCGCCACTTCGAAGCGCTGCTGGCCAACCGCGGCGGCGCGCTACAAGCACTCTCCACCAGCCTGGGACTGGCCATCGGCGCCGCGCTGGTCACCGGTGTGCTGGGGGCCCTGGTGGGTTATCTGGTGGTGCGCGCCCACCTGCGAGGCAAAGGGCTACTCGACTTTCTCTCGCTCCTGCCGAACGCCATGCCCGGTATCGTGGTGGCGGTGGGACTGATCCTGGCCTGGAACCAGACCTGGTGGCCAATTCAGGTTTACAACACTGGCGCCATGCTGCTGCTCGCCTACGCCTGCCTGCTGCTACCCTACCCGGTGCGCTACGCCTCGGCGGCCTTCCGCCAAATGAACGAGAACCTGGAAGCCGCGGCGCGGGTCTGCGGCGCCGGCTTCTTCACCACCTTTCAGCGCATCCTACTGCCGACCCTGGCCCCGAGCTTGCTCGTCTCCATGCTACTGGTCTTCGCGATCGCCTCCCGGGAACTGGTGGCCTCGCTAATGGTGGCACCGGCCGGCATGCGCACGGTCTCGACCTTCGTGTTCGGCCAGTTCGAACAGGGCTCCCCCGGGATCGGCATGGCCATGAGCGCCGTAGCGGTGTTTACCACCACAGCGCTGCTGGTGGCCCTGGCGATGTTCAGCCGCAAGCGGCTGCCGATTGCCGGTTAGGTAACCCGTGTGCCCCCTTGTTAGCGCCCCTCTAAGGCAGAAACGCGAAATCCCTCGGTGTATCGGCCGTCATGCTTTCATCATCGCGCTGTCGTCTGGCCGTCATGCCAGACTGGCATCTTCGTTGCAAGGACCCATCGAAACGAGGATGCCATGCGAGTCTGTCTGGTCAGCGAAACCTGGTCACCCGATATCAACGGCGTCGCCCATACGCTCGACCAATTGAGCCGGGAACTGTCGGCGCGCGGCGTGGCGCTGCAGCTCGTCCGCCCCACGCCCGCCAGGACGGCGCCGACCGCAGCGCGCACTCCGAGCCTCCAGGCCGAGCTGCGCGTGCCCGGCTTCGCGATGCCCGGCTATCGCGAGGTGCGTATCGGCATGCCCGCTACGCGTCGCATCCAACGTTTATGGCACAGGCAGCGTCCCGACGTGATCTACATCGCGACCCAGGGGCCGCTGGGCTGGTCGGCACGGCGCGCGGCGCAACGTATGTCGATCCCGGTAGTGACCGGCTGGCATACCAACTTCGATCATTACTGCCGCGACTACGGCGTTCCTTGGCTGGCGCCAGCCCTGATGCGTGGTCTGCGACACTTCCACAACGGCTGCCGGACCACGCTGGTGCCCACCCGGCAGCAGGCGGCCGAGCTTTCACGCCAGGGTTTTCAGCGGCTCGAGGTGATGGGCCGCGGCATTGACCAGCAGCGGCTCGACCCTCGGCTTCGCAGTGCCGAGCTGCGCCGCAGTTGGGGAGTCGACGAGCATCGTCCGGTGGCGCTCCATGTCGGGCGGCTGGCGGCGGAGAAGAACCTCTCGCTGCTGCGCGAAACCCTGCACGCCATGCGCGACGCCAGGCCCGACATGGCCCAGGTGATTGTCGGTGATGGGCCGGCGCGTCGTACCTTGGAGAAGGCCCTGCCCGATGTGCACTTCACCGGTTTCATTTCGCCCCAAGCGCTGGCTCAGCACTATGCCAGCGCCGACCTGTTCGTCTTTCCCTCGCTTTCCGAAACCTGGGGCAACGTGGTACCGGAAGCCATGGCCAGCGGCCTTGCCGTGATCGCCTATCGCCATGCCGCCGCCGCCGAATTGATCGACAGCGGCGTCAACGGCGTGACCGTTCCTGCCGGGGATGCCGACGCCTTTCGTGAAGCCGCAGTCGCGCTATGCCAGCAGCCCGCCCGCTACGCCCAGATGGGCCGGGCCGCGCGTCAGCGTGCCCAGGCCTGCCGTTGGCCGGCCATCGCCGATACGTTCCTTTCCGTACTCGAACAGGCCCGGGAGGTGGATCATGCGTCCACGCGCACTTGTGGTATTTGATCGATTGGATCTGCTGGAGAGGCGATTGTGTCAACGCTTCGCCAATCTCAGCCTCTACTCGCCATGGCTGGCAACCCTTCGCCTGGCCAGCCGCCTGGGCGACTGGCCGGTGTGGGTACTGCTGATCGCCGCCCAGCCGCTGCTGCAGCCCGGCGCCGGCCTTGCCTACCTGGTGCAGTATGCCGTGACGGGGTTGGTCGCCATCGGCTTCTATCGCTTGATCAAGACCCGACTGTGTCGAGAGCGCCCTTTCATTACCTTCGGCAACCTCATCCAGTGCGGCGAGCCGGCCCGCGACCGTTATAGCTTTCCCAGCGGCCACACCATGCACGCCGTGATGTTTTGCGTGCTGACGGCGGCTCATGCGCCCTGGCTGCTGCCGCTGCTGGTACCGTTGGCCGCGCTTATCGCGCTCTCGCGGGTCGGCCTCGGGCTGCACTATGTCAGTGACGTCGCCGCCGGTGCCGCCATCGGTTACGCCTTCGGCCTGACCAGCCTTTACCTGGCGGGCTGACGGCGCCTTCATGGTGCCGTCATGCAACGGTCACGCGATCGACCGGAAGTCGTCATGTCCGAACAGCAGGATGGCATCCGTAACCGTTCGCTACAGTCCGCAACACAGGTGACCGACATGCAACCCAAGCGTTCCACTCCTCTTCTGCTTCGCGCCACGATCGCTGGCGTACTCGCCGCCACCGCTCTGCAGGCCAGTGCCCATCTCGCGCCGCGCTTCACCGATGTCAACGGCGATCTGGTGGCCGACGCCCCCACCGACGAGTCCCAGTGGGTCGACCCCGATACCCTGGTGTTCGCCTATACCCCGGTGGAGGATCCGGCCGTCTATGCCGAGGTCTGGGCCGGTTTTCTCGAACATATGGAGGAGACCACCGGCAAGCGCGTCCAGTTCTTCCCGGTACAGTCCAACGCCGCCCAGCTCGAGGCGATGCGTGCCGGCCGTCTGCATGTGGCCGGCTTCAATACCGGCTCCAACCCCATGGCGGTGAACTGCTCGGGCTTCGTGCCCTTCGCCATGATGGCCGCCGAGGACGGCAGCTTCGGCTACGAGATGGAAATCATCACCTACCCGGGCAGCGGTATCGAGACCATGGAGGACCTGGCCGGTCGCAGCATGGCGTTCACCTCCCCCACCTCCAACTCGGGCTTCAAGGCGCCCTCGGCACTGCTGACTAGCGAATTCGGCCTGGTGCCGGACGAGGATTTCGCGACTGATTTCTCCGGTTCTCACGATAATTCCATCCTCGGGGTGGTCAACCGCGATTACGATGCCGCTGCCATCGCCAATTCGGTGGCACATCGTATGGTCTCCCGTGGCGTCGTGAATGAAGGCGACTACGAGGTTCTCTACACCTCGCAGACCTTCCCCACCACCGGCTATGGGCACGTCTACAACTTGCATCCCGAGCTGGCCGAGCAAGTGAAGGAAGCCTTCTTCAGCTTCGACTGGGAAGGCAGCGCCCTCCAGGCTGAGTTCGCCAATTCCGGCGAGGCGCAGTTCATCCCGATCACCTACCAGGAGCATTGGGAAGTGATCCGCACCATCGACGAAGCCAACGGCGTCACCTACGACTGCGACTGATGTCGCGGACCGGCGACGCTTGGTGCGGCCAGGCAGCTAGCGCAGCCGGGGCTCCGCCCCGGCTGCGACATGCATGAAGAGGGAAATTTTCCATGCTGACCCTTTCCAACCTCTGCAAGCGCTACCCCACCGGGGATCTTGCGCTGACCGATATCGATCTGACCCTGCCCCGCGGGCAGGTACTGGCATTGATCGGCCCCTCGGGTGCCGGCAAGAGCACGCTGATCCGCTGCGTCAATCGCTTGGTAGAGCCCACCTCGGGCAGCGTTACCCTCGGCGGCGTGGAGCTGACGCGCCTCTCGGGCCGGCGCCTGCGCGAGGCCCGGCGTGCCATGGCAATGATCTTTCAGGAATATGCCCTGGTCGATCGCCTCACTGTGATGGAGAACGTGCTCTCGGGGCGCCTGGGCTACGTCGGCTTCTGGCGCAGCTTCCTGCGCCGATATCCGCAGGAAGTGGTGGCAGAGGCGTTTCACCTGCTCGAGCGCGTCGGTCTGCCGCATGCCATCGACAAGCGTGCCGAC
This sequence comes from Billgrantia pellis, assembly GCF_008297955.1. Taxonomy (GTDB): domain Bacteria; phylum Pseudomonadota; class Gammaproteobacteria; order Pseudomonadales; family Halomonadaceae; genus Halomonas; species Halomonas pellis. Next base: position 782,802 of record NZ_VTPY01000003.1, read on the forward strand.
GCCCTCTCCGGGGGGCAGCGCCAGCGCGTCGGTATTGCCCGCGCCCTCCTGCAGCGCCCCGAGCTGCTACTGGTGGACGAGCCCACGGCGAGCCTCGACCCGAAGACCTCGCGCCAGATCATGCGCCTGATTCGCGAGCTGTGCGCCGAACACGAATTGGCCGCCATCATCAACATTCATGACGTGCTCCTCGCCCGCCAGTTTGCCGACCGTATCGTCGGCCTGCGCGCGGGTCGAATCGTTTTCGACGGCCGCCCCGAGGAGCTCGACGCCGATATCCTGACCACCATCTACGGTGAGGAAGAGTGGGACACCCAGAGCGAGGCCGCGTCGAGCCAGGAGCCGGAATCCCCGGCTCGCCCACTTCATCAGCCGCTGACCGCTGTCGCCGCGGGAGGGGTGCGATGACCCGCGAACAGCTCGCCCGAGTGGGCCGCTGGCAGCGCTTGCCGCGTATTGCCGATGCCAGGCTGCGCTGGCTGCTGATCGGCGGCGCCGTGATCTACCTGGTGCTGGCGCTGGCCAGCGTTCAAGTCAACTGGGCCAGGGTCGCCGAGGGCATGGGGCGAGGACTCAACTTTCTTGCTGCCTTCGCCCAGCCCGACTTCGTCAGCCGCCGCGGTGACATTCTCGACGGTCTTCTCGAGAGCTTGACCATGACGCTGACCTCCACCGTGATCGGCGTGGCACTGGCCATCCCAGTGGGGCTCGGAGCGGCACGCAACATCGCACCGTTGTCGGTCTACTTGGTCTGTCGCGGCATCATTACCGTTTCGCGCACCTTTCAGGAGGTGATCATCGCCATCCTGTTCGTGGTGATGTTCGGCTTCGGCCCGTTGGCCGGCATGATCACCCTGGCCTTTGCCACCATCGGCTTCATGGCCAAGCTGCTGGCAGAGGACATCGAGGATCTCGACTGGCGCCAGGTCGAGGCGGTTCGCGCTACCGGGGCCAACTGGTGGCAGGTCATGAACCACGCCGTGCAGCCCCAGGTGATGCCGCGCCTGATCGGGCTCTCCATGTACCGCCTGGACATCAACTTCCGTGAGTCGGCGGTGATCGGCATCGTCGGCGCCGGCGGCATCGGCGCCACCCTGAACACCTCGATCGGCCGCTACGAGTACGACACCTCGGCAGCGATCCTGCTGATCATCATCGCCATCGTGCTGCTGTGCGAGTACAGCTCGAGTCATGTCCGCCGCTGGACCCAGTAATGCAATGGCTGCGCGTCAGAATCGCTGTGTTGCTCGAAGGCTCAGAATCCTCACATATCCCTCATATGCTCCGGTTCTTGCGCTTCGAGCGCCTTGCGCTTCATTACGCTCGCTCATTGCCTTTGCCTGAAAGGAATGATCCATGCCCGTTACGACCACTCCGCAGGGTACGCCGATCTGGCGCCTGCGCACCACCCGCGCCCAGTGGCTCGGCTATCTCGCCTGGCTGGGGGGCATCTCGCTGTTCCTGCTGTGCTGGAAAGTGATCTCGGACAATACCATGTGGGTGTTCGTCGAAGACGCCGGCCGCCAGGGCAGCGACTTGGTCAGCCGCATGCTGCCGCCGCAGTGGAGCTACGCCCAGCGGCTGTGGAAGCCGATGTGGGATACCCTCAATATCGCCACGCTCGGCACCCTGCTGGGCATCGCCATGGCCTTTCCGGTGGCCTTCCTCGCGGCACGCAATACCTCGCCTCATCCGCTGGTGCGCAGCGCCGCATTGGTCATCATCGTCTCCTCTCGCTCCATCAATTCGCTGATCTGGGCCATGCTGCTGGTCACGATTCTTGGCCCTGGCGTACTGGCCGGCATCATCGCCATCGCCCTACGCTCGATCGGTTTCGTCGGCAAGCTGCTCTACGAGGCCATCGAGGAGATCCACCCCACGCCGGTGGAAGCGATCAGCGCCACCGGCGCCAGCCGCATGCAGGTGTTGAACTACGGCGTGCTGCCCCAGGTGCTGCCCGCCTTCGCGGGGATCAGCGTCTACCGCTGGGATATCAACATCCGCGAATCCACGGTACTGGGGCTGGTGGGGGCCGGCGGCATCGGGTTGCAGCTCAACGCGGCGATCAACAGCCTGGCCTGGAGCCAGGTCAGCGTGATCTTTCTGATGATCTTCGCCACGGTGCTGGTCTCGGAGTGGATCTCGGCCCGGGTGCGTCATGCCATCATCTGATGGCTCCGTGACCGGCCCCGCGGTATCGCTGCAGACAGAAGATCGCCAGCCCGCCGGTGGCGGCGGGCAGCAAGAAGCCTATGGCATAGCTTGCGGTAACCCAGACGATCAAGCTGAATAACGCGGGTCCCACCAGCACCCCCATGTAAGTGAGCACCAGTACGGCGGCGGTGGCTTCGCCCACTTCGCCGGGCCGGCAGCGCCGGGTCACTTCCGCTAGATAGACCCCGTTCCAACCGACCGAGGTAGCACCCGCCAGTACGAGCAGCGCCACTACCGTCCAGGTGGGTAGCAACGCCCCGAGAAGGGCCAGGACCAGAAACACGAGCGTGATGGCGACAGCCAGGCCGATCAGAACCGGCAGGCTGCGGCCCAGGTAGTCGGCCAGCACTCCCCAGCCGATGCGCCCCGTCACCCCCGCCACATGCACCACCGAGACGACGACCCCGGCGGTGACCAGGGCGAGGAGTCGCTCCTCGACCATGAAAGCCACCGCAAAGCTGAGTAGCGAAAGCTGGGCTGCCGAGAGGCAGAAACCGACGGCCCCCAGCCAGCGCATCGAGGGTTGCTCGCGCAACACGGCCAGGCTGCCGCTGCCGCGCATGGGGGCGGTGGGCTGGCGGGTCTGGTCCCAGAGCAGGCGCCGGCCTTGCAATAACAGCAGCATACCCAGGCAGGCCAACCCCACCGCCAGGAACGCCGCGTGCCAGCTCCAATAGGCCGTCAGGGTCGGCGCCAGCAGACCGGCCAGGACCCCGCCCAGGGGCACACCGGTCTGCTTGATGGAAAACATCAGGTTGCGCCGCCCGGCGGGCGTGTAGCGGGTCAGTAACTCCGCTGCTGCCGGACTGGTCAAGCCATAGGCCAGACCCAGCATTACGGTGGTGCCAAGCAGCGCCAAGGGTGTGCCGAGCAAGGCCAGCATGCAGCCGGCCAGCACCAAGGCCATGGCCAGTTGGCTAGCCCGGCAACCGCCCAGGCGTCGCGCCACCACTGCCGACTGCAGCGAGGAGAGCATCGCCACGCCGTAGAGCAGGCTGACCTGCAGCCCCACCCAACCGGTGGGCATACCGAAGGCCGCCGCCACCTGAGGCGCGAGAGTCGGCACCAGCAGCATGGCGCCACTGCACAGGACCTGCACCCAAGTGGTCGCTGCCAGGACCCACCAGCCTTCCGCACTGGTTGATGAAGACGAAGGCGTAGGGGACGAGGCCGTCATGGCAGACTCCGGTCACGGTGACGAAACCGTTAGCCTACACATAAATTTTCCGGCGTCACCAGCGCCATTGGCGAAGGCCGCCTGCGTCATGCCGGACGGTATCAGGGAAAGCGCTACCAGGGCAGCGGCTCTCCATTGCTATGCCAGAAGCCGCCGCTGTTCTCCAGCGTCAGCGCCGCGATACGCGCAGCGATGCCGGCAGCGGCTTCTTCGGGCGGGATCAGCCCACCGAAATTGACCATGCGGGTCTGCACGTATCCCGGGTGCAACTGAGCCACGGCAACGCCCTTGGGTTTGAGGTCCATGGCCAGCGATCTGCCGAAGGCGTTCAGCGCCGCCTTCGATGCCCGGTAGCCGTAGCGCCCGCCGGAATCGTTGTCGGCGATGGATCCCATGCGACTGGTGACGTTGGCGACCTTGCTGCCCGCCCCGAGGTTGTCCAGCAGCGCCTCGGTCACCCGCAGCGGGCCGTAGGCGTTAATCTCCATCTGCTCGCGAATCGAATCGAAGTCCAGGGAGCCCAACGATTCGTCGCGCAGCAGGCCGGCATTGTTGATCAACAGGTCGAGACGCTGCCCCTCGAGTTGCGCGACGAGCCGGGCGATATCCTCGGGCCGCGTCACGTCGATACCTTCGATCACCCGCTCGGCAACTTCGGCGAGTTCGGGGGAGGCCTCGCGACAAACGCCGATCACCCGCCAGCCCGCGTCGCGATAGTGACGGGCCAAGGCCTGGCCGATCCCACGATTGGCGCCCGTGATCAGTACGCTGGAAGACATGGCTGGCTCCTCTCCGTTGGTCGTGTTGTCGCTAAGATTACGACCAGTTTGGCGCTCGTCGGAGCGAGTTCAAGTACTGATTCGGCACATATTCATCAACGCAGCGTTCGGCTTATAATGGTTACTCAATGTAAACGCCCGCCTCGCCGGGCTCTTCCCACCGATGCCTGCCATCGAAAAGGATGCTGTAATGGCCAATCGCGCCCCTACCTTCGCTCTCGTCACCCTGGGCGGCGTTATCGTCGGCTTCGTTATCGGCTGGCAGCTGCCCGCCGCCATGACCGCCGACGCCGCGCCGACCGAAAGCGCCGCTGCCGACGCCCCGGCGCTGCCCACACTGAGCCTGGGCGAGCGCCTGCGCGGCGAGATCACCTCCGACAGTGAGCTGAACGGCAAGGACGGGAGTCGCTTCGAGCGCTTCAGTCTGCCGCTCGAAGAGGGCACCCTGATCGAGATCGAACTCGATGGCCCGCTGAAAGGTACGCTGACCCTGTACGACGACCATGCACAGATGTTGGCAACCAGCAGCGATCCGGCCTATTACGACGCGTCCAGTGCTTCGGCGCTGCGCCGGCGCATCGATGAAAGCGGCGACTATACGCTGGTCGTCAGCGGCCATGACCTGCATAGCTATGGTCCCTTCACACTGACCAGCCGTGAAATGGAGCTGATCGAAAGCGATACCTTGGCCATGCCCATGCAGGCCGACGGCTGGCTGCAAGGGGGCGCAGACCATTACACGTTCACCATCGAGGAAAGCGGTCTCTACCAGGTCGAGATGCGCTCGAGCGATGTGGACGCCTTCCTGGTGCTGGACGGGCCCAATGGCTACCGGCGCGAGGACGATGACAGCGCAGGCAACCTGGATGCGCGCATTGCCGACTTCCTCGAGCCCGGCGAATACCGACTGACGGCGCGCACCGCCTACGGTGAAGGCAACGGCCTGTATACCCTCGAACTCGCGCCGCATGCATTCGCCGATGCCAACGCGCTACGCAACAGCGGCGAGCTGCGCCTCGACGAGCCGCTGCAGGGCTGGCTGAGCGGTGACGCGCTGGTGTATCAGCTCGAACTCGAGACCCGTTCGGCGGTCACTTTGGAGATGCTCTCCGACGATTTCGATTCCGTACTCGAACTGCAAGGCAATCACGTTTTCGCCAGCGACGACGACGGCGGTGAAGGGCTCAACGCGCGGCTTTACTACCCCTTGGAGCCCGGTAGCTATACCGTGACGGCGCGCCGTCACGGCACCGGCGGCAGTGGCCTGTTCGAGCTGAGGGCCAGTGCCGTCGAGATCGACGAGATGCCGGGAAATGATCGACTGGAGGTGAACCATCCCATCAGCGCCAGTCTGCTGCCGGGCGGCAGGTCAGTCTACGAATTTCAGATCGACCGGGCGGGTGAATATCACCTGGAAATGCGCTCGAATGACTTCGATGCCTATCTGGAGCTCGAGGGTGAGGGGGTCTTCCTCAGTGATGACGACGGCGCCGGCGATCTGAATGCACGCATCAGCACCCACTTGGAACCCGGCGCCTACCGGGCCACCGCGCGCTCCTACGGCGGTGGCGACGGCGGTGCCTACACGCTGAGCCTGAGCAGCGCATAGGTCTCCGACACCAGGCGGGAAAGCGCCCGTTCCCGCATGGTGTCGCGGGAACGGATTCAATCGCGTCGCTGCCGGCGATCGATGAATAGGCTGTTGCCGGGGCGACGCTTGGCCTGTTGCTTGAGTTCGGCGAGTTCCGTGGCAATGGCGAGTGGGTCGCAACCGCGTCCATCCCGGACCGGGCGAGCGGCAAGTGACAGACTGACGAATGGGTAGAAAGCCATCTGCCCTTGCCGGCTCTTGACCCGCACGCCACCGGCCCGCCGATCCTCGGCATCGTAGAACCCCGGCACCAAGCCACCAAACGCCTCGAGTATCGCGTGGCAACGCCGCTCCCAGCCGTTCCCGGCAAGCAGTAGCATGAAGTCGTCGCCGCCAATGTGGCCGACGAAATCCTCCCGTCCCGCCTCTTCCCCGAGCAGTTGCGCCAAGACCACGATCATGCGGTCGCCTCGGGCGTAGCCATAGGCATCGTTAAACGCCTTGAAATTGTCCAGGTCGCAATAGACGGCGGTGAAGGCCGCACCGCTCTCCAACCATTCGCCGAGCGTCTCGTTGATCAGCAGATTGCCCGGCAGCCCCGTCAGGGGATTGGCATGACGCGCCTGGCGTATTTGGATCGCGGTGATCTCGCGCAACAGGTCGACGATGTTTCCCATGCCCAGGTACCCCCCCTGGGCATCGACGATCACGAAATCCTCCTGAGGGACATCCTTGCTGCCGGTGATCTGTTGGCTGAGCAAGGTCAATGGCGTCTCGTCGATAGCGATCGGTACACGCGGATCGATCAGCTCCTTCACCTGCCGCTTGGTGAACAGGGCATGACTATAGGGGTTGGTGAACAGCGTCAGGAACTCGTTTCGCCGAATCACGCCCACTGGGCGCCCCTCGTCGACAACCGCCACGCAGCGTAGGTGAGGGTCGGCACGAAAGCGCTCCGCCAAGTTGAGTACCGGCCAGCATGGCGTGATGGGCTCCAGAGGTCTGAGCACAGCGCGGGCACTGCGCATCGTATCCTGACGCAGCGGTGCACCGCCGGGAAGAAAACGTTCGATCTCTTGCGGTGGCGCCAGGCTAGGCCGGGCGAAATAATACCCCTGCAGCAGCGAGAGGCTGCGGTCGAGCTCCCACAGACAGCGGTACTCTTCGGCGGTCTCAACCCCCTCGGCGATCAGCAGGCAGCCCAGGCTGCGAGACACATCGAGAATCGAACGCAGGAATTCCTGCTTGCCGGGCTCGCGGTCGATGCCCGCGATGAAGTGACGATCCAACTTGACGAAATCGGGGCGTAGCTCGGCCCAGTGACGCAGGCTTGAATGCCCCGCCCCCAGGTCATCCAGTGCCACCTGGAAGCCCATGTCCCGGTAATGGGAGACGGCCTGCCGCATCAGGGCATAGTCGTGAATCGGCACGTGTTCGGTCAGCTCGATTACCACCCGGTTGGGCGCCAGCCCATGCTCACGCAGGTAGCCTAGGGTAAGCCCCTCGCGAAAATCGCGCTCGACGATCGTCGAGGGCATGACGTTGAGAAAGAGGCTTCCGGGCAGGCCGAGCCGAACGAAGGCTGCGATCGCCAGGCGCCGACACATCAGGTCCAGTTCTACCAGCAGGCCCTGTCGCATCGCCGCATCGAACAGCACCAGCGGCGAATACAGCCTCGAGCCCTCCGGCCCGCGAATCAACGCCTCATAACCGTGCACCCGCTGCCGCTCCACGTCGACGATCGGTTGAAAGCAGGGCATCAGCCGCTCGCCCTCGATGATCGCCCTAAGCTCTTGCTCCTCCCCGCCGGCCATGTCGTGCCCTCTGTTCCCCCCGAGATGAGTCACAGTGCGTCATCGCTGTGACAGCGACATGACACCACCTGACATGCCCCCTGTCATATCAGCTATATCGAATTGAAACATGAAACGCTTAGCGTTATCGGCGACATCTATTCAAGGAGAGTCTCATGTCGCCTCGCACTACCGCGCTCATAACAGGCACGCTCACCGCCACCTTGTCGCTTTCCGCCCACGCCGCTACCGAGGTGCAGTGGTGGCACGCCATGTCCGGTGAGCTGAGTGAGATTCTCGAAGGCATCACGAGCGGCTTCAACGCATCCCAGGATGACTATCGCGTGGTGCCCAGCTACCGAGGCAACTACACCGAGACCATGACCGGCGCCATCGCGGCCTTCCGTGCCGGGGAGCAGCCGCACATCCTGCAGGTGTTCGAGGTCGGCACCGGCACCATGATGGCCGCCGAAGGCGCCATCTACCCGATCTACCAACTGATGGAAGACCATGGCCGCGCCTTCGATCGCGAAGCCTTCCTGCCGGCGGTGGTGGGTTACTACACCGACACCAACGGCAACATGCTGTCGTTCCCGTTCAACTCCTCCACGCCGATCATGTACTACAACCGCGAGATCTTCGACGCGGCGGGCGTAGAGGAAGTCCCGCGCACCTGGGGCGAGATGGTCGAAGCTTCGCAGCGGATCGTCGATAGCGGTGCCGCCGATTGCGGTTTCACCACCTCTTGGCCAAGCTGGGTGATGCTGGAGAACTTCTCCGCCATGCATGACCTGCCGCTGGGCACCCTGGAGAACGGCTTCGGTGGCCCCGAAACCGAGTTCGTGTTCGACAACGAACATGTCGCCCGCCACTGGGACAACCTCAAGCAGTGGCAGGACGACGGCCTGTTCCGCTGGGGCGGCCCCGGCCCGGGCGATGATGCCGCACCGATGTTCTACTCCGGCGAGTGTGCGATGTTCTTCGGTTCCTCCGCCTCACGCGCCGGGGTGCTGGGCAACGCAGAATTCGAAGTCGGCTACGGCATGCAGCCCTATTACGATGATATTGGCAGCGCACCGCAGAACTCGATCATCGGTGGCGCCACGCTGTGGACGCTCCAGGGTCACAGCGACGAGGAGTACGCCGCCGTCGCCGCGTTCTTCGACTATCTCTCCCAGCCGGAAGTACAGGCCGACTGGCACCAGCGCACCGGTTACCTGCCGATCACCATGGCCGCCTGGGAGCTGAGCGAGGAGCAGGGCTTCTATGCCGAGAACCCCGGTGCCGACACCTCCATCGAGCAGATGAACCTGAACCCGCCGACCGCAAACTCCAAGGGCATTCGCTTCGGCAACTTCGTGCAGATCCGCGACATTATCTCCGAAGAGATGGAAGCGGTGATGACCGGCGGCAAGGATGGCCAACAGGCTGCCTCTGATGCCGTACGCCGTGGCAATCAGCTGCTGCGCGACTTCCAGGCTGCCAACCCGTAAAGTCCTATCGCCGCCGTCCACGCCACCGTGGACGGCGGTTTGGTCTGAAGACGAGCCCCGATGCAGACAAAACGCATGACCCTCCCCGGCGGCTGGCTCCCCTATGCACTGCTGGCCCCGCAGGTAATCGTCACCCTGATCTTCTTCATCTGGCCCGCCGGCCAGGCCTTCTACCAGGCGCTGCTGCGTGAAGACCCTTTCGGCCTGAGTCGCACCTTCGTCGGGCTGGACAACTTCGCACGCCTGTTCAACGACCCGCTGTATCTCAATTCCATGAGCGTGACGGCGGTATTCGCCATCGGCACCACGCTGCTCTCCATGAGTATGGCATTGCTGATGGCGATGGCCGTCAACCGCCTGATTCGCTCGCGCCATGCCTACACCACTCTGCTGGTGTGGCCTTACGCGGTGGCCCCGGCCATTGCCGGAGTGCTGTGGTGGTTCATCTTCCATCCTTCCATCGGCATCCTCCCTTACATGCTCGACATGCTCGGCTATCGCTGGAACCACCGCACCTCCGGCACAGATGCCATGCTGCTGGTGATCTTCGCCGCCGCATGGAAGCAGATCGCCTATAACTTCTTGTTCTTCCTGGCCGGACTGCAGTCGATACCGCAATCGCTGATCGAAGCCGCCGCCATCGACGGTGCCAGCCCGTTCAAGCGTTTCTGGAGCATCGTCTTTCCTCTGCTGGCCCCCACCACCTTTTTCCTGATGGTGGTCAATGTGGTCTACGCCATGTTCGACACCTTCGGAGTGATCCACGCCACCACCCAGGGTGGCCCGGCCCAGGCGACGAATATTCTGGTCTACAAGGTGTACGCCGACGGCTTCGTGGGGATGAATCTCGGCAGCTCCGCCGCCCAGTCGGTCGTCCTGATGGCCATCGTCGTGGCGCTTACCGTGGTGCAGTTCCGCTTTATCGAGCGCCGCGTCAATTATTGAGGTGAAGGACATCCATGGTCGAACATCGCCCGGTGGGCAACCTGCTCACTCATGTGTTGTTGATGCTCGGCGTAGCCATGGTGCTACTGCCGGTTTACGTGGCCATCATTGCCTCGACCCAGGGGCCGGGCGAGCTGATGCGCGGCGGCCTGCCCTTGCTGCCCGGCGGCCACGCTCTGGAAAACTACCGCCTGATGTGGCAAAGCGGGCTGTCCAGCTCCAGCGCTCCGGCAGCGGGCAAAATGCTGTGGAACAGCCTGATCATGGCGCTGGCGATCACCGTCGGCAAGCTGGCCATTTCGCTGCTCTCGGCCTTCGCCATCGTCTATTTCCGCTTCCGCTTTCGGCTGTTCTTCTTCTGGCTGATCTTCATCACCCTGATGCTGCCGGTGGAGGTGCGTATCATCCCCACCTTCCGCGTAGTGGCGGATCTCGGCATGCTCAACAGCTTCGCCGGCCTCTCCATCCCGCTTATCGCCTCGGCCACCGCTACCTTCCTGTTTCGCCAGTTCTTCATGACGGTACCGGAGGAGATGCTCGAAGCCGCTCGGGTGGACGGCGCGGGGCCGATGAAGTTCTTCAGGGACATTCTGCTGCCGCTGTCGATCACCAATATCGCCGCGCTATTCGTGATCATGTTCATCTACGGCTGGAACCAGTACCTGTGGCCGCTACTGATCACTACCGACCCGGAATACTACACCATCGTCATGGGCATCCAGACCATGATCAATTCAGAAGGTTATGTACCCTGGCACCTGGTGATGGCGGCCGTGGTCATGGCCACCCTCCCCCCGGTGCTGGTGGTCCTGTTCATGCAGCGGTTGTTCGTGAAAGGCCTGACGGAAACGGAGAAATAAAATGGCAAGCATCAAGCTGGAAGGCCTGAGGAAAACCTATCCCGGCAATGTGCAGGCGGTGAAGGGCATCGACCTGGACGTTGCCGATGGCGAATTCGTGGTGCTTGTCGGCCCCTCGGGTTGCGGCAAGTCGACCCTGCTGCGCATGGTGGCCGGGCTCGAGAGCGTCGGCGAAGGCACACTGCATATCGGCGACCGCGTCGTCAACGACCTGGAACCGGCCCAACGCGACATTGCCATGGTATTCCAGAACTATGCCCTCTACCCGCACATGACGGTATTCGACAACCTCGCTTACGGTCTCAAGAATCGCGGTCACCAACGCGACGAGATCGAGCGCCGGGTTCAGGAAGCCGCCAAGATGCTCGAGATCGAAGAGCTTCTGCCGCGCAAGCCGCGCCAGCTCTCCGGCGGTCAGCGCCAGCGAGTGGCGATGGGGCGCGCCCTGGTACGTGAGCCGGCGGCCTTTCTGTTCGACGAGCCCCTTTCCAACCTGGATGCCAAGCTGCGTGTGCAGATGCGGGTGGAAATCAAGCAGCTCCAACGCCGCCTCCAGACCACCAGTCTCTATGTCACCCACGATCAACTCGAGGCCATGACGCTGGGCGACCGCCTGGTGGTGCTCAACGGGGGGCGCATCGAGCAGGTCGGCACGCCCATGGAGATTTATCTCCGCCCCGCTTCGTTGTTCGTCGCCACCTTCATCGGTTCGCCTGCGATGAACCTGTTTCCGGTGGATTATCTGCGCGAAAGAGGCAGTGGCCTGCTCGATGACCTGCCCGAAGGCACCGATATCGTCGGCATTCGACCCGACGATCTGCACATTCAGGCGCCGGACAAACGGCATCTGATAGTGGAATCGACCCTGGAACTGTTCGAGGCTGCCGGCGCCGAGAGCCACCTCTACGTGCGCCTGGAAGGCAACGATCAGCCTACGGTGATCCGAACCGCCGGCCAGCCACCGGTGACGGAAGGCGAGACGCTGCGCTTCCATGTGACCCGCGAGGCGCTGCACCCCTTCAACCGGGAAAGCGGCCGGCGAATGGGTGTCTGATATGACGACAATCAGAACAGCGCGAGGGGAGGATTATGCGCCGCTCTTCGCACTGTATCGCGAACTCAATCCCGAGGACCCCGCTCCCAGCGACGACACACGACGTGTCTTCGAACGCATCCTACGAAGTCCCGATCTGGTTCTTGTCGTAGCCGAACTCAACAGGGCTTTGGTGGCGACCTGTTATCTCAGCATCATGCTGAACCTGACTCGCGGAGCCCAACCCTATGCCTTGATCGAGAACGTCGTGACGCATCCTCACTATCGCGGCCAAGGCATTGGGAAGCAGCTCATTCGTCATGCCCTTGAACACGCATGGTCACGAGGCTGCTACAAAGTCATGCTATTAACTGGCTCTGAGGAAGCTTCAACTCATGCGTTCTATCGTGCTTGTGGCTTTTCCGGCGAGGCCAAGCATGGGTATGTCATTCGTCGCGGCTAAAGCAGGAGCCCTATGCCCAATAACGCTGCTTCTCTAATCGACACTCTCAAGCGGGCCGCGCGAGCGGCCGGTGACATCCTGCGCGAGGGCTATGAGGCCGCCGGCGCGATCCCTTTCGAATGCAAGGGCGCATCCGACTTCGTGACCCACTTCGACCGGGCGGCGGAACACGCCATTATCGACACCGTCCGCCGCTCCCATCCTCAAGTGGGGTTCCTGGGTGAGGAGACCGGCACGACGCCCGCCCAGAACGGCGATGTCACGGTGATCATCGACCCGCTCGACGGCACCAACAATTTTCTTCATCGGGTTCCTCACTTCTCGGTCTCCATTGCCGTTCGCGAGGGCACGACCCTGACCCAGGGCGTGGTCTACCACCCGTTGCTGGACGAGATGCTGTGGGCCGTGCATGGCCGGGGAGCCTATCTGAACGATAATCGTGCGGTTGCGCCGCCGGCCCGTGGCATGGCCGAGATGCTGGTGGGCACCTGCCTGCCCTATCACGCCAAGGGCGACTACGCGACCAGCCTGCGCCAGTTCGCCGCTCTGATGCCACGGGTAGCCGGCATACGCAGCCCTGGTTCGGCAGCTCTCGAGATCGCCTATGCCGGCCTCGGTCGTTTCGATGCCTTCTGGTCGGAGGGCGCCGTTCTCGAACTGTGGGACATCGCCGCCGGGATCGTCATTGCCCGCGAGGCGGGACTCGCCGTCACCGACCTCGAAGGCAACGCCGCTCCCGCGGCGTGGCGCAACCTGCTGGTGGCCCACCCTGAACGGCACGCCAAGCTGCTCGCCTACCTGAACAACGGCTGAACCGAGATGCGGGTTCGAGCGGCTCCGGCCGGGCAACGAGGCTCGCAGCCTCTAGCGCCAAAGGCCGCGCTGGCTGGCCTGACGCGACGCCCCCGTCCAAGCGTAGGCGCTTTGCTCTGGCATGGATCGATCTTCAGCCTGGGACTACGCTGAACCAGGCAAATGAGGAACTTGCCTATCCGGAGGAGACCGATGCCTGGGCAAACGGACCATGCCAACCTGTTCGACGACGCGCGCTCGCGCCTGGAAGCCGTGTTCGAGGCCCTCGACGTGGCAGCGGATGCGAGGGAAAGATTGATGCAGCCCAACCTATCGCTGCAAGTCAGCGTTCCGGTGCGCATGGACGATGGGAGCCTCAAGGTATTTCCCGGCTGGCGAGTGCAGTACAACGATACGCTGGGCCCGGCCAAGGGCGGCATCCGCTTCCATCCCGATGTCACCCAGGAAGAAGTCACCACGCTGAGCTTCTGGATGGCAGTGAAGTGCGCGGTGGTCGATCTGCCCTACGGGGGCGGCAAGGGCGGTGTCCAGGTCGACCCCAAGTCGCTGTCACGCCTCGAGCTGGAGCGCCTGGCACGCAGTTACGTGCGCGCCATTGCCGACGTCATGGGACCCGACCGTGACATCCCCGCCCCCGATGTCAACACCAACGCCACGATCATGGGCTGGATGGCCGACGAGTTCGATCACCTCGCCCGCGCCAAGGTGCCTGCCGCCATTACCGGCAAGCCGCCGGCGCTGGGAGGCTCGCTGGGACGCGTCGCCGCCACCGGACGCGGCGCCCTGCATGTACTGGACTTGTGGGCCGCTCGCGAGGAGCGTCGCCCCGAGGACATCCGAGTGGCGATCCAGGGCTTCGGCAACGCCGCCTATCACTTTGCACGCCTGGCTCACGCACGGGGCTACCGGATCGTTGCCGTCTCCGATTCCAAGGGTGCCATCTACAGCGAGGAGGGCCTGGACCCCGACCCGATCATGGCCCAGAAGCGCCGCAACCAGCGATTGCACGACATGGTCTATTGCGACGATTCGGTGTGTATCGCCGAGCATGTGGAGAAGCTGGAACGCGACGACCTGCTCACTCTCGAGGTGGATGTATTGACGTTGGCGGCACTGGAAAACCAGATTCATGATGACAACGTCGACCTGGTGCGGGCTAGGGCACTGCTCGAGATCGCCAACGGTCCGGTTACCAGCGCGGCCGATGCACGGCTCGAGAAGCGAGGCGTGCCGGTGCTCCCCGACGTGCTGGCCAATACCGGCGGCGTGATCGTCAGCTACTACGAATGGGTGCAGAACCGCACCGGCGAACGCTGGGCCGAGGAAGAGGTCAACGCACGCCTCGCCGAGCGCATCGAGCGGCAGAGCCGATTGGTACTCGAGCGCGCCGAGCGGGAATCGGTCTCGTATCGCCAAGCCGCCTATCGTCAAGGGATCGAGCGGATCGTCGACGGCATCCTGAAGCGCGGCAATTGCCAGGACAGCGATTGAACCGTCATGAGCCGCCGCGGGGGGTGACAACTCGAACATCGACGGCGACAATGGCGCCCACGTCGAACGGACCCGGAACGGCCATGTCGCAAGCGCTGAGAATTCTGCATCGTGACGATTATCTGGTCGCGGTGGACAAGCCCGCCGGCCTGCTGGTGCACCGCACGGCGTTGGCACGCGGCGAGCGTGAATTCCTGCTGCAGCGTCTGCGCAACCAGCTGGGGCGACGGGTTTATCCGGTACATCGCCTTGATCGTCCCACGTCCGGGGTGATGCTCTTCGCTCTCGATCCGAACACGGCCGCCCGACTGACCGAAGTCTTCGCTGAGCGCCGGGCGCACAAGCGCTACTTGGCCGTGGTGCGCGGCATCGGCCCCGAGCACGACCGGCTCGATTATGCGCTGCGCGAGGAAGACGGCAGTCGCCCCAAGGCGGAGATGCCGGCGCTGGAAGCGGTGACCGAAATTCGCCGACTCGACAGTGCGGAGTTGCCCGTTCGAGTGGATCGCTATCCCACCAGCCGCTATTCGCTGCTGGAAGCGCGCCCACTGACCGGTCGGCGTCACCAGATCCGTCGTCATCTGTCGCGCCGCGGCTATCCGATCATCGGCGACGCCAAGCATGGCAAGGGCAACCACAACCGCTTCTTCGCGGAACATTTGCAGTGCCCGCGGCTACTGCTGGCGGCAGTAGGCCTGGCCTTCGAGCATCCCCTCGACGGCCGCCACGTCGAGGTGAGCGGCGCCCTCGATGCCACCATGACGACGCTGTTCGAGCGTTTCGGCTGGGCCGGCCATCTGCCGCTCGACAGCGTGCGGGAATCGTCTTGTCAGTCCCTCCTCCCTGCCTGATCCGGAGACTCGATCTGTCACCATGACCGTCCCCCCCACACCACAGGACGACTATGCCTTTCGCTTCGGCGGCATTCGCCGGCTTTACGGCAGCCGCGCGCTCGAGCACTTTCGCACCGCCCATGTGGTGGTGGTGGGAGTGGGTGGCGTCGGCAGCTGGGCCGTAGAGGCATTGGCACGCTCGGGCATTGGCCGGCTTACGCTGATCGATCTCGACGATGTCTGCGTCTCCAACGTCAATCGTCAGCTTCCCGCCCTCGATGGCAACATCGGGCGGCCCAAGGTGGAGGTCCTTGCCGAACGCTGCCGGGCCATCCAGCCCGGCATCGAGGTCGCCGCCGACCCCGCTTTCGTCACGCCGTCCAACCTGACGGTCCGCATTCCCACAGACGCCGACTACGTGATCGATGCCATCGACAGCGTCGTGGCCAAGGCCGCGCTGATCCATTGGTGCCGTAGGCGCAAGCTGCCGATCGTCGTGGCGGGCGCCGCTGGCGGCCAGACCGATCCCACCCGCATTCGGGTGGCGGACCTGGCGCGCACCGAGCACGATCCGCTACTGGCCAAGGTGCGCGCCCGCCTGCGACGCGACTACGGTTTTTCACGCAACCCCAAGCGGCGCTTTTCGGTCGAATGTGTCTATTCCGATGAGCAATTGGTCTACCCTGGCGCTGATGGCGAAGTCTGCCTGCAGAAGCCCGGCGCCGGTGAATCGACACGGCTGGATTGTGCCTCCGGCGTGGGGGCGGCCACGTTCGTCACGGGCGGCTTCGGTTTCGTCGCCGTTTCAAGAGTGCTCGCACGCTTGGCCAAGCAGGCCGCCAGGAAGGAGGCGGTCGAGGATGACACGGATTGCTGACCTGGAGCCCACAATGACCCACCCCTATCCCGTCCCCGGCATTTACAGCCATTACAAGGGCAATCGCTACGAAGTGCTAGGCGTGGCCCACCACAGCGAAACCGAGGAACCCATGGTGGTTTATCGTGCGCTCTATGGCGATTACGGCCTGTGGGTACGACCGCTCGCCATGTTTACCGAAACCGTCGAGGTCCGTGGAGAACCCGTTCCGCGTTTCGACCTGGAGAAGGCGTTCTGACCCTACCGGCCTGACCGCTCTCTCAACCTCAACCAAACCGCCCTTTCATCTGCATGCCCTCGGCAGAACCGGCGCCATAAAGGCACCGGCACGGGCCGGGCGGTAGTGTCGCCGGAGTCCGGAGCGAATTATTCGTCACCGGCCTCCTGCATTTGGCGCAGCAGGTAGTTTTCGATGCCGACCTTGTCGATCAGGCCGAGCTCGGTCTCGATATGGTCGATGTGTTCCTCTTCGTCGGCAAGAATATGGCGGAACAGGTCGCGGGAAACATAATCCTTGACCTGTTCGCAGTACGCGATGGCCTCGATGTAATCGTTACGGCCGTCGTGCTCGATCTTGAGGTCGCTTTCGAGCATCTCGCGCACATTCTCGCCGATGTGCAGCTTGCCTAGGTCCTGCAGATTGGGCACGCCCTCCAGGAAGAGGATGCGCTCGATCAGCTTGTCGGCATGCTTCATTTCATCGATGGATTCGTCGTACTCCCACTTGGCAAGCGCCTTGAGGCCCCAATCCTTGTACATCTTGGCATGCAGGAAGTACTGGTTGATCGCCACCAGCTCGTTGCCGAGCGCCTTGTTGAGATACTCGATGACCTTGGCATCGCCTTTCATGTCGCCGTACTCCCGTCTCGTGTCGGTCTAGGCCTTGCGTGTCGTTCAACACGATATGATAGGACAGTATTAGTCCAAACACACAAAAAATCCAACCGCGACAATCGGTTGGATTAATGTCAACAAGAATGAGAGAGATTGGCAACGAGGTGCCGCCGCGCGACGCCCCGAGCGCTACACGGCGTAGGCGAGATCGTTGGCCGAGGCCATGAATTCCGCCTTGACGGCTTCACGGGTGATGGCCTTGCCCACACAGGCGCACTTGCCGCACTGGGTACCGCAGCCGGTCTCCTGCTGCACTTCCCGCCAGCTCCGAGCTCCCTTTTCGATGCTTTCGCGGATCTTGTGGTCGGACACGCCCTTGCAGAGACATACGTACATCGACATCACCTCGCTGTGCTTACGAGGGGTAATGTAAATGATTCGCATAGGCTGTCGCAAGAGGGAATTACCCTTGGTGGGTTCGCGTCAGGATCAGCGCCGGTCTGGCTTGGGTAATACGACAACCCGTGTCCCCGATGCGATATCGGACCAACTGCGACGCTCGGTATCGAATAGCACCCAGAGATAGCCCAGGCCGAAGGCCAACAGCGATAACCAGGCCATCACGTAGCGCACCAGGCTCTGACGCAAGGTGAGCGAATGGCCGCTGCGGGTCTGTACGCGCAGTCGCCAGGCCTGCATGCCCAGGGTCATGCCGCCTCGCATCCAGAAGAAGGCGAAGAACAGGAATGCCCCAACCAGCAACGCCAACTGGAGCGTCAGGCGCTGCAGTACTCCCTGGCCCACCTGCTCAGCATCCAGGCCCAGGCCCAGGCGTACGAAGGCCACTTGCAGCACGCCGATCAGCACCCAGATTGCCGCCACCAGGAAAGCGTCATAGAGCATGGCGCCCAAGCGGCGCCCCAAACCGGCCGGCCATACGTCGTCGAGTTGATCGAATCGTCGTTGCATCAGCGTCTCTTTCTTTCAGGTCCATGCCGCCGGTGTCGCTAGCCCGAGCGACGCAATAGATAAAGTCCCAGAGCGGCGCAAAGCAGGGTCGGCGCCAACACCGCCCAGGCCGGCGAGAAACCGAATACCGTCGAGGCCGGTGCCAGCAGATCCTGGAGATATTTGAACGTCAGTCCGACGATAACGCCGTAGAACACCCGCGTACCGGCAGCCACGGTGCGTAGTGGGCCGAACACGAACGACGCCGCCACCAGCACCAGCGACGCCATGGTCAGCGGCAACAGCATTTTTTGCCAGAAATACAGCAAGGGCTGGGTGGCTTGCTGTCCTTGGGTTAACAGGTAGCGCGAATAGGCCCACAGTTCGCTGGGCGCTTGGCTATTGATGTCGCGCAGAAGGCGATTGAGCTGGTCGGGCGTCAGCGTCGTCTGCCATTCCAGTCGCTCGTGCGCCTCGGCTTCGGTGCGGTCGTCGACGAAGCGCGTGATCCGCACGTCTTCGAGCATCCAGCGTTCGCCCTCCCAGACCGCACGCGCTGCCTGCACGGCTTCGCGCAAGCGCTTGTCCTCGAAGACATAGCGGGTCAGGTCGAGCACGGTATCGTCGGCCCGGATGGCACCGAAGCGATAGATGCTGCCGCCTTCTCGCTGCCAGCCGCCGCTCTGGGTCAGCAGGGCGCCTTCACCCTGCATCTGTTCCAGGCGCCAGGCGCTGGCGTACTGCTCGGTGCGCGGACTGACGAACTCGGCGATCAACAGCAATATGATCACCACCAGAATGATCGGCTTCATCACGCCCCACAGAATGCGCGCCAGTGAGCGACCGGCTGCACGCATGACCGTGAGCTCGTTGCTCGAGGCCATGCTGCCAAGCCCGATCAGCGCACCGATCAGGACCCCTACCGGCGCATACTGGTAGAAACGCCAGGGCAGGCGCATCAGCAGGAAGAGCAACACCTCGAGGGCGCCGTAGCCACCTTCCACGTCGTCAAGGTCGTTGATATAGCTGATCACCAGGTCAAGCCCCAGCAATACCACCTGGACGACGATGATCGCGCCCAGCACGTTGCGGGCGATATAGCGATCGAGACGGTCGGTCACCAGCATCAGCGCATCCCCCGGCGCTGGTTGTGCAGCAGCAGACCCAACCCGAGCGCCAGGAAGAGCAGGTGAATGGGCCACATGCCGATCGTCGCCGGCAGCGAGCCGCGCCCCACGGCATCGAGTGCCGCCAGCAGCAGGCTCAAGTAACAAATATGCAGAAAGATCGCCGGCAGCAGCTTGGCGAAACGCCCCTGGCGTGGATTGACCCGGGACAGCGGCATTGCCAGCAGGGTCAGGATGAAGACCATCAATGGGAGTGACAACCGCCACTGCAACTGGGCCTGCGCCGGGTCGGCGTCATCGTTGAGCAACGCCGCCGTGGTGGCGTACTCCGCCGAATCCAGCTCCCGCTGCTCGCTGCCTAGCGAGAGCCGCACGGCGTAAGTTTCAAACTCGAGCCGCTCGGCCTCGTGGCGCCCGGGGTCGACGCTGTAGCGTTCGCCGTCGGCCAGCACCAGGAAGCGGCTACCGGTCCGTTCGTCCACGGTCTGGTAACCGCTTCCCGCTCGAGTCACGGCGGTATCGGGCGTGCCGTCTCGGCGCCGCTGACGCTCGCTGATGAAAACCTCCTGCATGCGCAACCCATCGTCGCTAAAGGATTCGGTGTAGGCGGTGCGCCCGCCGCCAAAGTCCTGGAAGCGCCCCGGCGCCAGCGCCGAGAAATCGAGCTGGCTACGCTGCTCCTCGAGCATGACCGCGTTGTGCAGCGCACCGGCGGGTGTCAGCCACAGGCTGCATACTCCCACCAGCAGCGCCACCAGGGTGGCGGGTACCAGGCTGACCTGAAGCAGCCGCACGGGGCTGATGCCGCAGGCCACCAATACGGTGATTTCACTGTTGAGATAGAGCTGGCCATAGGCCAGCAGGATACCGAGAAAGAACGCCAGCGGCAGAATCAATTCCAGAAATCCCGGCAGGTGGAACAACATCAGGTTGCCTAGGATAGTGGCCGGGATGTCGCCTTCGGCGGCATCGGTGAAGTAACGAATGAATCGGCTGCCCATGATGACCAGCAGCAGCACACCGGCGACGGCGGCCATGGTCACCAGGATCTCGCGTGTCAGGTAACGAAAAATGATCATGCGGCGGTCTTCCATGCAATGGCGCCATGCCTTGAGTACACTGGGGTGATTCGGCAGTGGCCCGGAGCCGTGCCGGCATTATCCAGAATCCCTCATCGCTTGTCTTGTGGAGTCACCATGGAATTCCCAGTTCAGACGGCCAATCCCGCCAAGGCCGAAACGGCCTGCCTCGTGGTACCGGTGTTCAAGGATGGCGATCTGCTGCCTGCCGCCGCCAAGCTCGACGACGCCAGCGAGCGGCTGATCGGCCAACTGATCGAGCGCGGCGATTTCGACGCCAAGCTGGGCAGCGTGCAACTGATTCCCTTCGCCCCCGGCCTGAGCACCGATCGCCTGATGCTGGTAGGGCTGGGCGAGCGTGAAAAGTGTCAGGAGCGCGCCTTCCTCAAGGCACTGGATGCCGCCTTCACCGCAGTGGCCGCCCTGCCGGCCGAGGACGTCGCCGTAGCCTTTACCGACGTACCGCTTGGCGATCGCAGCGACGGCTGGAAGGCCCGCATGACCGCTGAGGCCGCTCATCGTGCCGTCTATCGCTTCGACGAATTCAAATCGGAGAAAGGTACTCGGCCGCAGCTCGAGCGCGTCACTTTGCTGCTCAGCGACGGCGACACCGTCGAGGCCGTCCGCGAGGGGGCACGCATCGGTGACGCAGTCGGACAAGGGGTCGCCTTCACCCGCACCCTGGGCAACCTGCCGGGCAATGTCTGCACGCCGACCTACCTGGCCGAACAGGCCGAACAGCTCGGCCGCGAGTCGGACGGCGCCCTTGAGGTCGAGATCCTCGACGAGGCGGCGCTGGAGGAACTTGGCGCCTTTAGCCTGCTCTCGGTGGGCCGCGGCAGCGAGCAGCCCTCCCGACTGATCGTCATGCAGTATCAAGGCGCCGAGAACACCGGCGAGGCGCCCCACGTGCTGGTGGGCAAGGGGATCACCTTCGACACCGGCGGTATCTCGCTCAAGCCCGGTGAGGCCATGGACGAGATGAAGTTCGACATGTGCGGGGCGGCCAGCGTCTTCGGTACCGCCAAGGCGGTACTCGGCATCCGGCCCAAGCTCAACCTGGTGTTCATCGTCGCCGCCGCCGAGAATATGCCCGACGGTCGCGCCACCAAGCCCGGCGACATCATCAGGACGCTGAAGGGCCTCACGGTGGAAGTGCTCAACACCGACGCCGAGGGACGCCTGGTGCTGTGCGACGCCCTGACCTACGCCGAGCGTTTCGAACCGGCCAGCGTGGTCGACATCGCCACCCTCACCGGTGCCGCGATCATCGCCCTGGGCCACCACGCCACTGGCCTGCTCGCCAATGACGACGACCTGGCGCTGGATCTGCTCGACGCTGGCGAGGCCGCCTGGGATCGCGCCTGGCACCTGCCGCTGTGGGACGAGTACAAGGAGCAGCTCGACTCCAACTTCGCCGACATGGCCAACATCGGCGGTCGCCCGGCCGGCACCATCACCGCCGCCTGCTTCCTCTCGCGCTTCGCGGACAAGTTCCCCTGGGCGCACCTGGACATTGCCGGAACCGCTTGGACTTCGGGCAAGCAGAAAGGCGCCAGCGGCCGTCCGGTGGGGCTGCTGACCCAGTACCTGCTCGATCGCGAGGAAGAGACGCGCCAGGTCGAAGACGACGTCTGACGCCGACAAGGTTGCCATTGCCGACGGCAACCGTTACATCTGTCGCCATGCACGCCCGGGCCGTCCGGCCCGAGGCGTTCGAGAATCCCAAGAAAACGCCGGTATCCCGGCATAGCGGAGACTTTTTTGCCGTGCCCCACGCAACCTTCGAGATACTGCCAAGCGCCATGCCCACGGCAGCCAACATTCGCGATGACGTTCTCGCCAATCCCGGATTCGGGCGCTATTTCAGCGACCACATGGCCCACGTGCGCTGGACGGCCGATGCCGGCTGGCACGGCCACGAGGTGCGCCCCTACGGCCCCTTGACCCTCGACCCGGCAGCCGCCGTGCTGCACTACGGCCAGGAGATCTTCGAGGGTATCAAGGCCTACCGCCACGCCGACGGCTCGGTGTGGTCGTTCCGCCCGGAAAAGAACGCCGAGCGCTTCCGCCGCAGTGCCCGCCGCCTGGCCCTGCCCGAGCTAAGCGACGAGGACTTCGTCGGTTCGCTCAAGGCCCTGCTCGCCCAGGACCAGGCGTGGGTGCCGACGCCCAGGAACGAGGCCGATGAGTCGAGCCTCTACCTGCGCCCGTTCATGATCGCCAGCGAGAAATTCCTCGGCGTGCGTCCGGCCCATGAGGTCGACTACTACGTGATCGCCTCCCCCGCCGGTGCCTACTTCAAGGGCGGCATCGCCCCGGTGTCGATCTGGCTCTCCTCGCATTACAAGCGCGCCGCCCCCGGCGGCACCGGCTTCGCCAAGTGCGGCGGCAATTATGCCGCCTCGCTGGCCGCGCAGAAGGAAGCCGAAAAGCATGGCTGCAGCCAGGTCGCCTTCCTCGACGCCGCCGAGAACAAGTGGATCGAGGAACTGGGCGGCATGAACCTGTTCTTCGTCTACAAGGACGGCCGCCTGGTCACGCCGCGCCTGACCGACACTATCCTCGAGGGCGTAACCCGCGACTCGGTGCTCACCCTCGGCCGCGATGAAGGCTTCATCCCGGAGGAGCGCGCCATCAGCATCGACGAGTGGCGCGACGGCGTGGCTTCCGGCGAAATCACCGAAGTCTTTGCCTGCGGCACCGCTGCGGTGATCACCCCGGTGGGACAGCTGATCAGCGAAGACGACACCATCCAGATGCCCGATGCCGGCAACGAAATCGCCAAGCGCCTGCGCGGCAAGCTGCTCGACCTGCAGTACGGCCGGGCTGAAGACAAGCATGGCTGGTTGACGCGCCTGGTGTAACAGCGAAGGCGCCGCAATGGGCTCGCTGGTGCGAGTCCGTTGCTCCACAGCTATTACCACGGAGGCGAGGGGCGCCGACGGGCAGGCCGGCGCGGAGGTCCTACGCCAGGGATGGCGTCGGTAGCGTACAGGGAAGTATCCACAGTGCCTCCGCGAAGGCCTGCCCGTCGGGAAAGCCCCGGGCAGACTCTGATGACCCAAGTCGATTTCTACATACTCCCCGACACCACGCTGGAAGCGCGGCTCGACTTCGCCTGCCGGCTGGCCGAGACCATCGCCGGCAAGGGCTACCGGCTGCACTTGCACGCCGAGGACGAGGCCATGGCCAGCGATCTCGACGAGCGGCTGTGGACCTTCCGCCCCGAGGCCTACCTGCCCCATGCCCTGCTCGGCAGCGACATGGCCGAGAGCGTGGCGGTGACCCTCGGCTGGGAGCACCCACCCGAGCCGAATCCCCAAGCCCCAATGGCGCTGCTCAACCTCGACCCGGGCATCCCCGAGTGGTTCTCGCGCTTCGAGCGGGTCGCTGAGATCATCAACCAGCACCAGCAGGTGCTCGTCGCCAAGCGCGAGTGCTGGCAGACCTACAAGCAGCGCGGCTATCCCGTCAAAGCGCATCAGCTACGTGGCTAATACCGCCAAGCCAGGGGCGCCGGGGGCAGGCCGAAGAGGAGGTCTTTTGCCATGGGTGAGGAGCATGCTCCGAACGGGCTGGCCATGGATGGCCAGCCCTGGTCCTGCAAGCGGAGCAGGATGCGAGAGCGCAGCAGGGCAAAAGTAGCGCCCAGGGATGGGTTCACAGCGCCTCCTCGCAGGCCTGCCCCCGGATCAGCCCCGGTGACGAAACTCCCGGCGCCCCTCTGAAGTGTTATCACACCTGGCTGACGCCCACTCCCCCATCGCGCTATAATCGAGCCCATTTTTCGCACGCTTTCGACGACTTTCCGCCGCCCGGCCCACGACCCGGCGGCGATCATTTCTGGACCCGGAACGCCGCATGGACAAGACCTACCAACCCGAGCAGATCGAATCCCGCTGGTACGAGCGCTGGGAGGCCGACGGCCGCTTCGCCCCCTCGGGCGAGGGCGAACCCTACTCAATCATGATCCCGCCGCCCAACGTCACCGGCAGCCTGCACATGGGCCACGCGTTCCAGGACACCATCATGGACACGCTGATCCGCTGGCGCCGCATGCAGGGCAACAACACCCTGTGGCAGGTGGGCACCGACCACGCCGGTATCGCCACCCAGATGCTGGTGGAGCGCAAGGTCGCCGCCGAAGAGGGCAAGAGCCGCCACGACCTGGGCCGCGACGCCTTCATCGACAAGGTGTGGGAGTGGAAGCACGAATCCGGCGGCCACATCACTCGCCAGCTGCGCCGCATGGGCGCCAGCGTCGACTGGTCGCGCGAACGCTTCACCATGGACGATGGCTTCTACCAGGCGGTGCAGGAAGTCTTCGTGCGCCTCTATGAAGAGAACCTGATCTATCGCGGCAAGCGTCTGGTCAACTGGGACCCGACGCTCCACACCGCCATCTCCGACCTGGAAGTCGAAAACCGCGAGCAGCAGGGCCAGTTCTGGCACTTCCGCTACCCGCTGGCCGACGGCACCACGACCGATGCCGGCCTCGGCTACCTGGTCGTCGCCACCACCCGCCCCGAGACCCTGCTCGGCGATACCGGCGTGGCGGTGAATCCCGAGGACCCGCGCTACGCCTCGCTGATCGGCAAGTTCGTCGAGCTGCCGCTGGTCGGCCGGCGCATTCCCATCGTCGCCGACGAGCACGCCGACATGGAGAAGGGCTCCGGCTGCGTGAAGATCACCCCGGCCCACGACTTCAACGACTACGAGGTGGGACGACGCCACGGCCTGCCGCTGATCAACGTCTTCACACAGGACGCCGCGATCCTGCCCCAGGCCGAGGCCTTCGACATCCAAGGCCGCCCGCTGCCCGAGATCGACTTAAGCCTGCCCCAGGCCTACGCCGGCCTCGACCGCTTCGAGGCGCGCAAGCGGATCGTCGCCGACATGGAAGCCGCCGGCCTGCTCGAACAGATCGAGACGGTCAACAACACCCTGCCCTACGGCGACCGCTCCGGCGACGTCATCGAGCCACTGCTCACCGACCAATGGTTCGTCGCCGTGGAGAGCCTGGCCAAGCCCGCCATCGCCGCAGTGGAAAACGGCGACATCCAGTTCGTGCCCAAGAACTACGAGAACATGTACTTCTCGTGGATGCGCGACCTGCAGGACTGGTGCATCTCGCGCCAGCTGTGGTGGGGCCACCGCATTCCCGCCTGGTACGACCGTGAGGGCAACGTCTACGTGGCCCGCACCGAGGCCGAAGCGCGCGAGAAGCACGGCCTTTCCGCCGACCTCGCCCTGACCCAGGACGAGGACGTGCTCGACACCTGGTTCAGCTCGGGCCTGTGGACCTTCGGCACCCTGGGTTGGCCGGAGCAGACCCCGGAACTGTCGACCTTCCACCCCTCCAGCGTGCTGGTCACCGGCTTCGACATCATCTTCTTCTGGGTCGCGCGAATGATCATGCTGACCCTCAAGTTCACCGGCGAAGTGCCGTTCAAGACCGTCTACGTGCACGGCCTGGTGCGCGACGGCCAGGGCCAGAAGATGTCCAAGTCGAAGGGTAACGTGCTCGACCCCATCGACTTGATCGACGGCATCACCCTCGACGAGCTGCTCGAGAAGCGTACCGGCAACATGATGCAGCCGCAGAAGGCCAAGGCGATCGCCAAGGCCACCCGCGACGAGTTCCCCGAGGGCATCGAGCCCCACGGCACCGACGCGCTGCGCTTCACCTTCCTCTCCCAGGCCACCACCGGGCGTGACATCAAGTTCGACATGGGCCGCCTCGACGGCTACCGCAACTTCTGCAACAAGCTGTGGAACGCCTCGCGCTACGTGCTGATGAACGCCGAGGGCCAGGACTGCGGTGCGCAAGGTGGCGACGTCGAGTTGTCGCTGGCCGACCGCTGGATCGTCTCGCGTCTGCAGCAGACCGAGGCCCAGGTGACCCGGGCGATGGAGGAGTTCCGCTTCGATCATGCCTCCCAGGCGCTCTACGAGTTCGTCTGGAACGAGTACTGCGACTGGTACCTGGAGCTCTCCAAGCCGGTACTGTGGGACGAGGGCGCCAGCGAGGCGGCCAAGCGCGGCACCCGCCGCACCCTGGTGCGGGTGCTGGAGGCGATCCTGCGCCTGGCCCACCCGATGATGCCGTTCATCTCCGAGGAGATCTGGCAGCGCGTGGCACCGCTGGCGGACAAGGCCACGGGCGACGGCAGCGAATCGATCATGGCCCAGCCCTGGCCGCAGCCGGAGAACCACAAGCTCGACGAAGCCGCCACCCACGACATCGAGTGGCTCAAGGGCGTGATCGTGGCGGTGCGCAACGTGCGCGCCGAGATGAATATCGCCCCGGGCAAGCCGCTCGACGTGCTGCTGACCAAGGGCTCTGCGGCCGACCGCGAGCGCCTCGAGGCCAACCGCCTGTTCCTCGCCAAGCTGGCCAAGCTGGCAAGCGCTACCTGGCTCGACGACCCGAGTCAGGCGCCGCTTTCGGCCACACAGCTGGTTGGCGACATGGAGGTACTGGTGCCCATGGCCGACCTGATCGACAAGGACGCCGAGCTCACCCGCCTGGCCAAGGAGATCGACAAGCAGGACACGCTGATCGGCGGCATCGAGAAGAAGCTTTCCAACGAGAGCTTCGTCGCCAAGGCGCCGGCAGCGGTGGTCGAGAAGGAACGCGGCAAGCTCAAGGAGTACCAGGCGGCCCGCAACCTGCTGCTCGAACAGCGCGACAAGATCGCCGCGCTGTGATTTAAGCGGCCCGAAACCGCCGCCCGCTAGGGCGGCGCTGGAGGGGGCAAGCGCGATCAGGGCGATTCATCAGCAGCGATAAGTTAAAGAACGCTGTTCCGTTACGTTTGTTTACGCTATAATGGCCCCCTTGCCATTCACATCGCGCCTGCCCCCCATGCCACACTTCGCTTCCTCCTTCGCCGCGGGTCGTGCCCTGCTGTTCAACCTGCTCGGCGTCTTCCTGATAGGAACCTGGCTCTCCCCCAGTCTGTTGTTCTGGACCGAGCTGGACGATGTCGTCTTCTTCGTCACCAATGCCTGGCTCCGCGAGGACAATGCGGCGTGGGTACTGTTCGTGGCGTTCTCCAACCATCGCCTGTTCGACGTGGCGAGCCTGCTGGTCCTGTTGGGACTTTTCCTCTGGGCCATGCGGCGCGATACGCAGCACCCCTACCGCCTGCTGCGCTGGGGCGGCATCGGCATCACCATGCTGCTCTCGGCGATATTCATCGCCCAGGGCTTCCGTGTGGTAGTGCCTTACACTCACCCCAGCCCTACCGTGGTCTACGAGAACGTCAACCTCGTGACGCAGCTGGTCGACTTCTCCACGAAGGACAGCGCCGGCAGCAGCTTCCCGGGCGACCATGGTATCAACCTGTTCCTATTCACCGCCTTCATGTGGCGATTCGCCGGCCTGCGCGTGGCCCTGGTTAGCGCGGCCTTCGCGGTGCTGCTCAGCGCCCCGCGCATCCTTAGCGGCGCGCACTGGTTCAGCGACGTGTTCTTCGCCGCATTGGCGATCAACCTGATCGTCACGCCTTGGATACTGCTGACACCGCTGGGCCCGCGCCTGGCCCAATCCATTACCGACGGGCTGATCAAGGTACGCAGCACCCTGCTGCCGCAAGTGGCCTAGTTCGCTCTGCGCCAGCCGCCCAGCACACGCTGATCGGGGCCAAAGAAAACCAGCCGGTCGTGATCGATCAGGTAGCGGTAGGTGTTTTCCATCATGCCGGTGATGCGGCGAGCGTCATCGAGCTGCGGACAGCCTCGCCGAGTCGTCGCCAGTTCGCTGAACTCGATGCGGTTGCCCTCGCCCAGCCGGACTTGACCGTTGAGGTCGTTGCAGCCATCACTGCCGCTCACGCGCCCATCGGAAGAAACGACGAAGTGCGGCGTCTCGGGCAGGGAGAGGCGTTCGTCGGTGCCCAGCAACAGCAGATTCCAGCGTTGCCCTACCACCGGATGATCGCTGTCAGCAAGGGCTTCGTCATCATGGCGCGTCGACTCGGAGGGCTGGCTGCCACAGGCCGTCAGCAGGAAAGCGGTGGCTATCATCAGGCCCAGGCGGGCCACAAGCTTCCTTTTCATGAATGCCTTCTTTTCTCGGAATGACTTCGTAGTACGGTGAACGTACGAGCGGTGGCCAGGCAGGGCGAAATCAAGCAAACAAGCGGCGTCGACGGATTGTAAACGCCCCTTGTGAGCCCGATCCCAACGCCGCATGGCCAAGTCGTCGGTCGATACGCTTCTACCAGGAACCGGTGTTTTCCATGGAAACCCAGGGTTCACGGGGGGGCAGCGGATCGCCTTTCTGCAGCAGCTCGACGGAGATGCCGTCGGGGCTGCGCACGAATGCCATGTGGCCGTCGCGTGGCGGTCGGTTGATGGTCACACCTGCCGCCTGCAGGCGCTCGCATAACGCATAGATATCGTCGACCCGATAGGCCAAGTGACCGAAGTTACGCCCTCCGGTGTACGTCTCCGGATCCCAGTTGTAGGTCAGCTCCAGCTCGGGCGCCTTGAGTTCGGCGGAACGGGCCTCATCCTCGGGCGCGGCCAGGAACACCAGGGTGAAGCGTCCCTTCTCATTCTCCTTGCGCCGTACTTCCTTCAGCCCCAGCAGGTCGCAGTAGAAGTGCAGCGACGCGTCCAGATCACTGACGCGAACCATGGTGTGCAGGTACTGCATGAACGTCTCCTTTTACGTGTTTCGGCACATCAGTCGACAGTATATTCGTTGAAGATGGCCGGCGTCCGATCGTCATGGCGCCAGGCCAGCACGGCATAGTCGTCGTGGCGCCCCGTTTCCATTCCCGGAGTGCCATGCGGCATGCCCGGCACCGTGAGGCCGGCTACATCGGGTTTCTCGGCGAGAAGGCGCTTGATGTCCGCAGCCGGCACGTGGCCTTCGATCACGTATCCCTCGACCAGGGCTGTATGGCACGAGGCAATTTCGGGCGTGACGCCGTGCTCCACTTTCACCGACCGGATATCGGTCGTCCTGTGCTGGCGGACTTCGAAGCCTTCCGCCTCGAGATGTTCGGCCCAGGCCGAGCAACAGCCGCAGTTGGGGTCCTGGTATACCTCGATGACGGCTTCGGCCCAGGCGGAGGTGGCTAACAGGGCGAGCAGCATACCGACCAGTGCGGAGCGGGCCCGCTTCCGGAGGCTGCCGTTTGCGGTTAGGATCTTCATGCCGACGATTCCCGTGTTTTGGAAAGTAGATGAATCGTGACAAGCCGGAGATGGCTTGCCAATACCCCGGCGGAAGAGTGAGTGAAAATGACGCATTACTGCGATATTGCCCCAGGGCATCCCTATCACGGCCCCTACCACGACGCCGAATACGGTTTCCCGGTCGAGGACGACGAGCGGTTGTTCGAGCGCCTCGTACTCGAGATCAACCAAGCCGGGCTGTCTTGGCTGACCGTGCTGAAGAAGCGCGACGCCTTTCGCCTGGCCTTCGAGGACTTCCGGATCGAACGGGTGGCTGGCTTCGACGACACCGACCGCGAACGCCTGCTCAACGATGCCGGCATCATCCGCAACCGGCTCAAGGTGGAGGCCGTCATCCACAACGCCGGCGTGATCCAAGGGCTGCAACGCGAGCACGGCAGCTTCCGTGCCTGGCTCGATCTTCATCATCCCCGCTCCCGCGCCGAGTGGGTGAAATTGTTCCGGCGCACCTTTCGCTTCACCGGGCCGGAAATCGTCGGCGAGTTCCTGATGAGTACCGGCTATCTACCGGGCGCCCATCGCGATGACTGTCCCGTACACCGGCACATTCTCGCCGCCGGTCCGGCCTGGCAACGCGCCTGAACAGGGTGCCCTCGCCCATGCGACCATAAGGAGCCCGATGGATGGATACGCTGACGCAGGCCGCGTTGGGAGCCGCGGTAGGGGGGGCCGTGCTGGGTCGGCGCCTGGGCCGGCGGGCGGTGCTGATCGGAGCGGCGCTGGGCATCCTGCCCGATCTCGATGTTTTCATCGATTATGGCGACGCCATCGCCAATGTCACTCAGCACCGTGGCTTCAGCCACTCGTTGTTCGTGCTGACGGGGCTCGCCACATTGCTTGCTCTGTTGGTCAGACGACTGACGGCGGCTCGCGACATTCCCTTCGGCCACTGGTGGGCCTTCTTCCTGCTGTGCCTGATCACCCATCCACTGCTCGACGCGCTGACCACTTATGGCACACAGCTCTGGTGGCCGCTCGACAGGCGCCCCAGCGCCTGGCCGGTTGTCTTCATCATCGATCCGCTCTACACGCTGCCGCTATTGGCCGGTGTCGGCGTGGCGCTCTTCACCGGAAGCGGTCGTCGCGGCCCCACCTGGGGTCTGATGCTCTCCTGTGCCTATTTGCTCTTTGCCATGGGGGCCAAGGGGCTGGTCGAGCAACGCCTGGCACCTCTGCTCACCGCACACGGGCTCGATGATGCGCCACGCCTGGTACAGCCCAGCCCTTTCAATACGCTGCTGTGGCGAGCCACCGTCGTAGACGGGGAGTATCAGTACGAAGCCCTGATCGGGTTATTCGATGGCGACCGGCCTCCGCGATTCGAAGTCTATCATCGCGGTGGCGACCTCGAGTCCGTGGCGTTGGCCACGGCGAAGGGCCGGCGTCTCGACTGGTTCGCCGGCCCCTTCCTGCGCTACGCGGAACGTGAGCATGAAGGCGAGTCGTTGCTCGTGGCGACCGATCTGCGGCTTGGCTTTCCAGGCTTCTACGCCTTCAGCTTCAGCCTGGCCCGGCACGAGGAAACCGGCTGGCAGCCGCTTGAAGTCAGCGACATGGTCCCGGCCCCCTCGCGGGTCGACCACGCCGTCCTGAAGCGACTCGGCAAACGGCTCTTCGCTGCCGAACCGCCCCTGTGCACCAGCGAGTTCGTTGCCGAGCGCTGGGTGGTCGAAGTCCACGAGGCCTGCTGAGCCCAGGCCCAGGCGAGCCTAAGCAGGCATCACAGCGCCTCGAGCAGCCCGTCGATGGCCTGCTTGGCCTCCTTGAGTGCGGCATCGCGACGGGCCTCGCCCATCGCCAGCCCCTCGGCGTAGACCAGCGTAACGTCATCAATACCGATCAGGCCGAGCATCGCCTTGAGATGCGGCGTCTGACTATCCTGTTCGGTACCGGCATATTGACCGCCGCGAGCGGCCAGGATCACCGCCCGCTTGCCGGTCACCAGCCCCTCAGGCCCCTGCTCGGTGTAGCGAAAAGTCACGCCGGCACGCATCACCCTGTCGAACCAGGTCTTGAGTTGGGAGGGAATGCCGAGATTGTAGAGCGGTACCGCCAATACCAGCACGTCATGCGCCTGCAGCTCGTCGATCAAAGCATCCGAGCGCAGGGCCAGCGCTTGCTGTTCGGAAGTCCGCGCTTCGACGGCGACCTGCCAACTGGAGAGTTCGTCCAGCCCCAGGTGCGGCAGTTCATCGGCCACCAGGTCACGCTGGGTGACGGCGAGGTCATCGCGCTCGGCTGCACGCTTCATGAAGTGATCGGCCAGCGCGTTGGACTGGCCATGCGCGCCGAGAATGGAAGAAGTGACGAGAAGAATACGAGTGCTCATGGCGTTCTCCTGGTGGTTGCTCGGGAGGGATGGTCGCCATGATACGTGTATTTTTTCGCACTTAAAGCGCATAGTTTCGCGCTTATCATTCGACAAAATGAAAAATGGGCTTTCAGCCATAGGCCCTGCCTAATGGCAGGGCCGTTGACTCAAAAAGCCTGTCCGGTGATTCGTCCGCACAGGCCGTCATGCGCTTTAGCTGAAGTTCTGGGCAACGAAATCCCAGTTCAGCACGCTCCAGACGTTCTCGAGATACTTGGGGCGCGCATTGCGATAATCGATGTAATAGGCATGCTCCCAAACGTCGATGGTCAGTAATGGGGTCTGGCCATGGGCAATGGGCGTGTCGGCGTTGCTGGTATTGACGATGTCCACGCCCCCATCGGCGGTCTTGACCAGCCAGGTCCAGCCGGAACCGAAGTTGGCTACGGCGTTGGCGTTGAAGGTTTCCTTGAACGTGTCGAAGGAGCCGAACTTGGCAGCAATCGCCTCGGCCAGCGCACCGCTCGGCTCACCGCCACCGCTGGGCGACAGGCAGTGCCAATAGAAGGTGTGGTTCCACACTTGAGCCGCCTGGTTAAACAGGCCGCCGGAAGAGGACTTGATGATCTCCTCGAGAGATTTGTCGGCGTCGTCGGTGCCCTCGGTCAGCTCGTTGAGCTTGTTGACGTAGGCCTGATGATGCTTGCCATAGTGATACTCGAGAGTCTCGGCGGAGATGTACGGCTCGAGGGCGTTCTTGTCAAAGGGCAGTGCCGGCAGTTCGAATGCCATTATTGTGGCTCCTTGCTACTCACGGTGGAAGGCGGGACATCCCGTGTCGCTCGGCAGCTCCCACTTGCTTCCGGGACGCCCCGCCGCTATTTTCCAATGAACCACTAGGTTAATTCCAGCCGCCGTTATGTCAAGCAATACCGATGGAAGCTCCCCGAGCGACACCGCCGAGCGTCTGCTTCATCTGCTGAAGACGCGCGGCCCTCATTCCGCCGCTGCGCTCGGCCAGATGCTCGGTACCAGCGGCGAAAACGCCCGGCAGCAACTCACCAAGCTGTCTCGACAGGGGCTGGTGGACCAGCGCCCCCGCCCCGGCGGGGTTGGCAGACCGACCGTTGAATGGCGACTCAGCGAGGCCGGACACGCTCGCTTTCCCAATGGCCATGCCGAGCTGGCCTCGCGGTTGATCCTCAGCGTGCGCGATACCCTGGGGGATGAGGCCCTGGCGCGGCTGGTCGAGGCCCGCCAGGGCGAGACTCTGGCGCTGTATCGCGAGGCGCTGGACGATGCTTCCCACCTTGAAGCCCGTGTCGAGCGACTGGTAGAGATCCGGTGCCGTGAGGGCTATATGGCGGAATGGCAGCGTGAGGGGGACGGCAGCCTGCTGCTGATCGAGAACCATTGCCCCATCTGCCAGGCCGCGCAGACCTGCCCGGCCTTCTGTCAGTCCGAACTCGAGATCTTTTGCGCGGTACTGGGCGAAACGGTCGATATCGAGCGCACCGACCATGTACTGGCCGGCGCGCGGCGCTGCGTCTATCGCATCAGGGAGAATTAAGGTGCGATGCCTTGTCCGCAGCCCCGATACGTCCGCCCATCGATGGTGAGCGTCACCCGGGCCGGAAACGGCTCGCCGCTCATGTCGTCGAAGCAGGCACGCGCTTCCAGGCGCAGCTCGAAGGGCTGGTCGCTCTGGGCACTGGCGAGGATTACTCGGCCACTGGCATTGTCCATTCCGGTAACGCGATAAGGCAGCGTCAGCTCGCGCTCGCCATAGTCGAGCAGTAGCGTCAGCCTGGGCGCATCGTGAGCCAGATTGGCGACCCAGCCGGGTTCGTTGCCACGCGCATGAAACATGACGCCGGGGCGCTCCCCGCGGGTGAGGCTCGCTCTCTCGACTCCGGCCCGGCAGTCGAGCCGGCCGTTGGCGCTCTCGACCATGGCTTCGTCGCCCTTGGCCCAAAAGCTGAGTTCCCCCTGCTGATAGCGCGCACCGCTGGCCACAACGGCCGGCTGCAGCCGGTAGGCACCATGAGCCGACCACAGCCGCAGCTCGCGTTCGCCGCTGGCCGAAACCAGGTCCTGGGCCGGGTTGCAGCGCCAGGTCTGGAAGCGCGCCGCGCCACCGGCGAACAGCATCGAGGGCAACAACGGAGCGGCAGCGCCAGGGGCCTTCGTCAACGACGCCGGCGTGGAATCGCTGGCGTCGGGACGTGGCGTCTCGTGCGGTGTGGCGGCACAGCCTCCCAGGACCAGGCCGGTGGCGAGCAGGGATAGACGAAGCAGGGATGAAACGGATTGGGACGACATGCGATCTCCTCGAAACGGTCGGACGTGCACAGGATACCAGGCGCTGCCGATGGCAGGCCCGGCTCCTCGTTCTACGCCCTTCGAACATTCAGCCGTGACGCTGCCGCAGCACCCGCGCCGCCTCGACCATGTTGGCCAGTGCCGGCTCCACCTCGCTCCAGCCTCGGGTCTTGAGGCCGCAATCCGGATTGACCCATAGCCGCTCGACGGGGATTCTCTCGGCCGCCCTCTCCATCAGCCGCACCATCCAGCTCACCTCGGGTACATTGGGCGAATGGATGTCGTAGACGCCCGGTCCGATCTCGTTGGGGTAGGCGAAGTCCTGGAAGGCGTCGAGCAGTTCCATGTGAGAGCGTGAGGTCTCGATGGTGATGACGTCAGCGTCCAGCGCGGCAATGGCGGCAATGATATCGTTGAACTCCGAGTAACACATATGGGTGTGGATCTGCGTGGCGTCACGGACGACCGAGGCGGTCAGGCGGAAACACTCCACCGCCCAGTCGAGATAGGCCTGCCACTCGCCCTGGCGTAGCGGTAAGCCTTCGCGCAGCGCCGGTTCGTCGATCTGAATCGCCGGGATGCCGGCGGTCTCGAGATCGGCCACCTCGTCGCGCAGCGCCAGGGCGATCTGGCGGCAGGTCGCCTCGCGGGGCTGGTCATCGCGCACGAAAGACCACTGCAGCATGGTTACAGGCCCCG
Organism: Billgrantia pellis; assembly: GCF_008297955.1. Classification (GTDB taxonomy): domain Bacteria; phylum Pseudomonadota; class Gammaproteobacteria; order Pseudomonadales; family Halomonadaceae; genus Halomonas; species Halomonas pellis. The sequence goes on from NZ_VTPY01000003.1 coordinate 817,700, forward strand.
TGAGCATGCCCTTCATGGGCCGCTCGGTGAGCGATTGGGCGTAGCGGCTCCAGGCTACCGTCATCGGCGCCGGCCGGCTCACGTCGCCGACAATGATCGGCGGCTTGACGCAGCGTGACCCGTAGCTCTGCACCCAGCCATGGCGGGTGAAGACGAAGCCGTCGAGCTGCTCGCCGAAGTATTCCACCATGTCGTTGCGCTCGGCTTCACCGTGTACCAGCATATCGAGCCCCAGCACCTCCTGGCGCTGTACGGCGTCGGCGATGGCAGCGCGCATCTGCGCCTCGTAGGCCTCGCCCTCCAGCTCGCCGCTCTTGTGGGCACGGCGCGTGGCGCGAATCTCGTCGGTCTGCGGAAAGGAGCCGATGGTGGTGGTGGGAAACAACGGCAGGTCCAGTGCGCGACGCTGCGCGCGAGCACGCACCGGGTAGGGGTTGTCGCGTGAAAGATCGGCGTCGGCGACTTGCGCCAGCCGCGTCTGCACCGCAGGCCGATGCAAACGCGGCGATGCGCGGCGGGCGTCCATCGCCGCCGTGGCGGCAGCAACCCGGGCGCGATCCTCCGCACTGGCTCGATTGCCCAGCAACCGCGCCAGGGTCACGGTCTCATCGAGTTTCTGGCGAGCAAAGGCAAGCCAGCTTGCGAGTTCTTCGTCGAGATCGGTCTCGGCAGTGAGATCCACCGGCACATGAAGCAGGGAGCAGGAGGGCGCCAGCCATAACCGTTCGCCCAAGCGCATACGGGCGCTGGCCAGCCGCTCATGAAGCGCCGCCAGGTCGGCACGCCAGACGTTGCGCCCGTCGATGGCGCCTATCGATAGCACCTTGTAAGCAGGCAGATTGTCGAGCACCGGCGTGAGCTGTTCGGGTGCTCGCACCGTATCGACATGCAGGCCGTCCACCGGCAGGCTCACCGCCAGCTGCAAGTTGTCGCCCAGGCCGCCGAAGTAGGTCGCCACCATCAGCTTGACAGGCGCCGAGCGCAGGGCGTTGTAGGCCGACTCGAAGGCCTGCTTCCAGGCGATGGGCAGATCCTGCACCAATGCCGGCTCGTCAAGCTGCACCCACTCGACCCCCAGCGAGGCCAGGCGGGCAAGAATCTCCCCGTAGATCGGCAACACCGCGTCGAGTAGCGACAAACGGTCGAAGCTGCCCGATTGAGCCTTGCCCAGCCATAGCCAGGTCAGCGGTCCGGTCAATGCCACCTTGACCGGATACCCCGCCGCACGCGCCTCGGCCACTTCATCGAACAGGCGCGAGCTGGCCAGGCGGAAGGCCTGCCCCGCCCGCAACTCGGGGACGAGATAGTGATAATTGGTATCGAAGTACTTGGTCATTTCGCAGGCGGCGGCCGGCGCGCCGCTGGGTGCCCGCCCACGGGCCATGCGGAACTGGGTGTCCAGGTCGACCTCGCCGCGGGCGATTTCGGCATCGGCGCCGAAACGGGACGGCACGGCGCCCAGCAGCACGGAAACGTTGAGCACCTGATCGTAGAAGGCGAAATCGCCCACAGTAACGAAATCGAGCCCCGCATCACGCTGGGCCTGCCAGTGACGCTCGCGCAGCTCTCGCCCGGTCGTTTCCAGGCCCGCTCGGTCGAGTCTGCCACGCCAGTAGGCCTCAACGGCGCGCTTGAGCTCTCGGTTCGCACCGATTCGCGGATAGCCAAGCACATGAGCTGATGTCATGATAATTCCCTCTACGCATGAATGTTGCGTAGAGTCTCGTCAGGGAAACGAATTGAATCAAACTAAATAAATTAACCTTCAACCTGAAGAAATCTCATCATGATCGAACTTCGCCATCTGCGTACACTGGTTGCCCTGCGCGATGCCGGCTCGCTGGTCGAGGCAGCCGAGCGGGTTCACCTGACCCAGTCGGCCCTATCGCATCAGATCAAGGACCTCGAGGAACGCATGGGCAGCCCGCTGTTCGTGCGCAAGACGCGCCCGGTGGAGTTCACGCGTGCCGGACAGCGCCTGCTCTCCCTGGCCGAACAGGTGCTGCCGCTGGTACGTATGGCCGAGCGCGACGTGGCTCGCCTGATCGGTCACGAGCCGGGGCGATTGCATATGGCCATTGAATGCCATAGCTGCTTCCAGTGGCTGATGCCCACCATCGATCATTTTCGCGACCATTGGCCCGAGGTGGAGATCGACATCCCCGGCGGGCATCATTTCGATCCGCTTCCCGCCCTGGCGCGAGAACAGCTCGATCTGGTCATTACCGCCGATCCCCAGCCGCTGGCCGGGGTTCATTACGAGCCGCTGTTTCGCTATCAGGGACTGCTGGCAATAGCGCGCCAGCACCCCCTCGCCGAGCGCGACTATGTCACGCCCCAGGACCTGGCCGAAGAGACGCTGATCACCTACCCCGTGGAGCATGCCCGCCTGGACGTGTTCACCCAGTTTCTCGATCCCGCCGGGGTGCGCCCGCATGAGATCCGCACCGCCGAACTCACGGTGATGATGATGCAGTTGGTGGCCAGCGGTCGCGGCGTCTGCGCGCTACCCAACTGGGCGCTGACCGAGTATCTGGAGCGCGATTACGTCAAGGCGGTTGGCCTGGGCGAGGCGGGGATGTGGAGCACCTTGTACGCCGCCATTCGCGAGGAGAGCCGCGATCAGCCCTGGATGGAGGATTTTCTGCGCACCGCGCGGGAGACTTCCTTCGCGGTGCTCGAGGGAATCAAGCCCGCTTAGCGGGCGGCGATGGCCGCAGGCTCGGCTGGGTGGGCAACAGCAGCGAAAAACGCGCCCCGCCCAACTGAGGGCTGTCGTCGACCACCACGCTGCCACCGTGCCAGGCCATGATCTTCTGTACGATGGACAGCCCCAGCCCGTAGCCGCCGGAGCGCCGGGTGCGGCTGTCGTCGAGCCGCGCGAAAGGCTTGAAGATCGCCTGGCGCTCGCCGGCCGGCACGCCCGGTCCATCATCTTCGATATCCAGCCGCACCAGACGTGATTCTTGTACGAGCCGTACCAGCACTCGCGACTGCGCATGGCGGCAAGCGTTGGCGACCAGGTTCTGCAGCGCTCGCTGCAGATAGCGCGGATCGGCCGTTACCTCGATCTCCGGTCCGGGTGCCAGTTCCAGGCGCAATTGGGCGTGCAGCGGCGCCAGCGTATCGATCACGCGCTCGGCGATCGCCCGACAGTCGACCTGTGTGCGCTCGAGCTCGGCGCCGTTGACCATGCCGCTGTCGAGTCGAGCGTAGGTGAGGATCTCGTCGATCAACTGGTCGAGCTCTTCGATGTCGCTGTCGATGCCATGCAACTGGCGGCGTATCGCTGGGTCGTCGGTCATGTCCTCGACCATCTGCATGGCGAAGCGAATGCGCGCCACCGGTGTACGCAATTCGTGCGATACCGCGCGGATCATTTCCTGTTGCGAGCGCAGCAGCGACTGTACCTGGGCCGCCATGGCGTTGAAAGCCATCCCGACCCGCCCGATGAAGCCGCCGCCGTCGACCTTGACCCGCGTATCGAGACGCCCGCTAGCGATGCGTCCCGCGGCCAGCTCCAGGCGTGCCAGGCGCGCCTCGACCCCTCGCACGATCAGGTAGATGATCGCCGCCAGCACGCCGAGCATGATCACCAGCACCAATAGCAACAGGGAAATGGGGGTGGGCTCGAGCGCCGAGACCGGACCGATCGAGAGCCATTGGCGCGATCCGTCGGCAGCGGGCACGGCGAGATGGACCGTCAGCGCCCAGTGGCCCGGCAGCAGGCGAATGACCAGCTCGCCGTCGCGCAGCCGTGTCAACTGGTGACTGTCGAGCCCTTCGGGGGCAAGATCGTGAAGCTGAACGGGCAGGGCATCGCTGGTCACGCTCGCCAGCCGACGCCGACGTGCGTCTCCGTCCACCTCGGCCAGCCAGTCGCCCAGCATCTGCGCCAGGCCCCGCAACTGACGCTCGTTAAGGCCGGAGAGGCGTGCTTCGAGGATGCGAGCCTCGCGCGGCACGCGCCGGTAGAGCCGCCAGTTCTCCTCGTCTTCCATCTTGACCAGCACCCGGCCGCGCTCCAGCCGACGGCGCTCGAACCAATTGAGTTCGGCAGCGTCCGGATCACGCAGGGCGAGGCGCATATTGAGCATGTCGGCCTGCTGGGTCAGCCATTCGCCGCGTTGGTTGGCCGGCATCGCCGCTACCCGCCAGGTGAGGAGCTGCAGCGGTGCTTCCGCCAATTGCTCGCGATACTGCTCTATTCGCACCCGATCGACCAGGGCCAGCCCCATCAGGGCCAGGCCGAAGGTCAGGAGCAGGGCCAGGGCCAGGGCAAGATAGACGCGCAGGAAGGAGCCATCGGCGAGGAACCGCTGCATGGCTCAGGCATCCTTGACGAACAGGTAACCCTTGCTGCGTACCGTCTTGATGCGGTGCGGGTGGTTGGGATCGTCCCCGATCTTGGGCCGTATCCGCGACACGCGTACGTCGATGGAGCGGTCCTGGCCGTCGTACTTGATGCCGCGCAGGTCACTGAAGATCTCTTCGCGAGTGAGCACTCGCCCGGCGTTGCTGGCCAACAGCCACAGCAGATCGAACTCGGCGCTGGTCAGGTCGATGCGTTCTCCTTCCAGCCACGCCTCTCGCGTGGCGCTATCGATCTCCAGATTGCCGAAGGTGAGGCGCGCATCGCCCGTCTGCTCCGAGGCGTCGGCACGCCGCAGCAAGGCACGCATGCGCGCCAGCAGCACCCTCGGCTGAACCGGTTTGGGCACGTAGTCGTCGGCCCCCATCTCAAGCCCTAGCACCTGATCCATGTCGTCGGTGCGGGCGGTCAGCATCAGGATCGGCCCGGCATAGTCGGGCCTGGCCCGGCGACAGATCGACAATCCGTCCTCACCGGGAAGCATCAGATCGAGAATCACCAGATCCGGCTGCAGACTCTGAATCTGCTCGACGCCACGCGAGCCCTCGGACTCGACCGTCACCCGAAAGCCATTCGACTCCAGATAGTCGCGAGTGAGATCGGCCAGACGTACGTCGTCCTCGATAATCAGCACGTGTTCCATGTCGCTGCTTTCCAGGTTGTCATCCATCCTAGTCGTCCCCGTGCTGGGCTAGTTATGTCATCGGGACACCCTGTCCCGCCACTACTCGTCAAGCATACCCGAAATGGCGCATTTCGCCTGCCTATCGTTACATTTCGCGTCCATGCGGCCTGCTCGCGAAGCATAGCGCGGTGTTACAGAAGTAACCAACGGATACCCCCGATGAGCCACAGCTCACCCACAGGTTTTCCACTTGATAACGGCACAAAAGCACCCTATCTTGTGCTCATCCAAAGAAAAAGCACAACATGATGTGCCTCTAGCAAGCTGGCGCCTGGCTGTCAATGCTTCGCCGCCCAACCATCGTCTCACGAAGAAGGGATCTTCGGCCCATGGAACTTCCAACCCCCGACCGCACCGATCTCTCGATCACCGCCCCCCGGGCGCTGCGCGTCATCAAGCGCACCGGCGATGTCGTCGCCTTCGATGTCAGCAAGATCGCCGTGGCCATGACCAAGGCCTTCATTGCCGTGGAAGGCGACAACGCCGCCACTTCTTCGCGCATTCGCGATCTCGTCGCCCAGGCCAGCCAGTCCATCGCCAGCGCCTTTCAGCGCCGCATGCCGGATGGCGGCACCGTGCACATCGAGGACATCCAGGATCAGGTGGAACTGGCGCTGATGCGTGCCGGCGAGCAGAAGGTCGCCCGCGCCTACGTGCTCTACCGCGAGGAGCATGCGCGCGCCCGTGCCGCGGCGGGTGACGAGATCGAGAAGCCGCATCCCACGCTCAATGTCACCTTGGCCGACGGCGGCCGCCGTCCGCTGGATCTCGGCCGCATCGAGACGCTGGTATTCGACGCCTGTGCGGAGCTCGAGAACGTCGACCCCAACCGCATCGTCGAGGAGTCGCTGAAGAACCTCTACGACGGTGTCTCGGTGGACGGCGTGTCCCAGGCGCTGATGATGACCGCGCGCACGCTAGTGGAGAAGGAGCCCAACTACACCTACGTCACCGCACGTCTGCTGCAGGACAATCTGCGCCGCGAGGCACTGTCGTTCCTGGGTATCGCCGAGGAAGCCACTTTCGGCGAGATGGCCGAACTCTACAAACCGGCTTTCCAGGCCTACGTGGCCCGCGGCATCGCATTCGAACAGCTCGACCCGGCGCTCGCCGAGTTCGACCTGGAGCGTCTCGGCGACGCCCTCGATCACACCCGCGACAACGCTTTCACCTACCTGGGCCTGCAGACGCTCTACGACCGCTACTTCATCCACCGTGATGACGTGCGCTACGAATTGCCCCAGGTCATGTTCATGCGCGTGGCCATGGGGCTGGCACTGAACGAGGACGACCGCGAGGCGCGCGCCATCGAGTTCTACGAGCTGCTCTCCAGCTTCGACTACATGGCTTCGACGCCGACGCTGTTCAATTCAGGCACCGTGCGCAGCCAGCTCTCCAGCTGCTACCTCACCACCGTGCCCGACGACCTCGACGGCATCTACAGCGCGATCCGCGACAACGCCCTGCTCTCCAAGTGGGCCGGGGGCCTGGGCAACGACTGGACCCCGGTGCGCGCGCTGGGCTCCTACATCAAGGGCACCAACGGCAAGAGCCAGGGCGTGGTGCCGTTCCTCAAGGTGGTCAACGATACCGCGGTGGCGGTGAACCAGGGCGGCAAGCGCAAGGGGGCGGTGTGTGCCTACCTCGAGACGTGGCACCTGGATGTCGAGGAGTTCCTCGAATTGCGCAAGAACACCGGTGACGATCGCCGCCGCACCCACGACATGAACACCGCCAACTGGGTGCCTGATCTGTTCATGAAGCGGGTGTTCGACGACAAGGAGTGGACGCTGTTCTCGCCCGCTACCTGCCCCGACTTGCACGACCTCTACGGTGCCGCCTTCGAGCAGCGCTACGAGGAGTACGAGGCGATGACCCGCTCCGGCCAGCTCAAGCTGTTTAAGCGCGTGCGCGCCAAGGATCTATGGCGCAAGATGCTGTCGATGCTGTTCGAGACCGGCCACCCCTGGATCACCTTCAAGGATCCGTGCAACCTGAGAAGCCCCCAGCAGCACGCCGGCGTGGTGCACTCATCGAACCTGTGCACCGAGATCACCCTGAACACCAGTGTCGACGAAATCGCGGTGTGCAACCTGGGTTCGGTCAACCTGGCCCAGCACGTGACCGACGGCAAGCTCGACGACGACAAGCTGAAGAGAACCGTGCGAACCGCCGTGCGCATGCTCGACAACGTCATCGACATCAACTACTACGCGGTGCCCCAGGCCAGGAACTCCAACGTCAAGCATCGCCCGGTGGGGCTCGGCATCATGGGCTTCCAGGACGCGCTCTACGCCCAGGACATCGCCTACGCCTCCGACGAGGCCGTCGAGTTCGCCGATCGCTCCATGGAGCTGGTGAGCTATCACGCCATCGAGGCCTCCTCGGACCTTGCCGCCGAGCGTGGCCGCTACGAGAGCTTCGAGGGCTCGCTGTGGAGCCAGGGCATCCTGCCCATCGACTCCATCGAAAAGCTGAAGCAGGAGCGCGGCGAGAAGTACATCGAGGTCGATACTTCTGCCACCCAGGACTGGGATCGCATTCGCGTCAAGATCGCCGAGCAGGGCATGCGCAACTCCAACGTGATGGCCATCGCCCCCACCGCGACGATCTCCAACATCTGCGGGGTGTCGCAGTCGATCGAGCCCACTTACCAGAACCTCTATGTGAAGTCGAACCTCTCCGGCGAGTTCACCGTGGTCAACGCCTACCTGGTCCACGACCTCAAGGCGCGTGGCCTGTGGGACGAGGTGATGATCAACGACCTCAAGTATTACGACGGCTCGGCCCAGCCCATCGAACGCATCCCGGACGACCTCAAGGCCAAGTACGCCACCGCCTTCGAGGTGGAACCCAAGTGGCTGGTGGAGGCCGCCGCCCGCCGTCAGAAGTGGATCGACCAGGCCCAGTCGCTGAACCTCTATATCAAGGGCGTCTCGGGCAAGAAGCTCGACGTGACTTATCGCATGGCGTGGTTCCGCGGCCTCAAGACCACCTATTACCTGCGTGCCCTGGGCGCGACCTCGGTGGAGAAGTCCACCGTCGACCGCGGCACGCTCAACGCGGTGAGCAACCAGGCGCCTTCGGCCGCGCCGGCGCCCTCCGCCGCACCTTCCAGCGAGCCGCGTGGCGTGGAGGATTTCCTCACCGGCAAGGCGGGCAGCGGATCCCGCGCGCCGAGCGCCAGTGACATCGACGACCTGGGCTGCGAGGCCTGCCAGTAGGTCAAGGTGCTGGCTGCGATCGGCCAGGCTGCACTACCGCCTGGCCATCGCTCGCTCAGCTTCGCACGCAACGAGACGATTCCTGATCCGAACGATACCTCGGATCTCGCCAAGATAAAGGTGAAACCATGCTGAACTGGGACGAATTCCACGAGGACGAAACGAGCGTTGCCGAACAGCCGGCCAAGGCCGCAGCGGCGCCTGCCGCCATGTCACCGCCAACGGCGGCAGCCGCCGAAGTCAAGGAAACCGGTAACAATTATCGGGTCGCCGACAGCGACCGCCTGGCACGGGCACGCAAGTCGCTCGAAGCGCTCGACGTGGCCGCCGGTCTCGAGGAGCTGGAGATGGGCGCGGCGCGCATCGAGGTCAGCGACAAGCAGATGATCAACGCTCGCGCCGACCTCAACCAGCTGGTGCCCTTCAAGTACGAGTGGGCATGGCAGAAATACCTGGACGGCAGCGCCAACCACTGGATGCCCCAGGAAGTGAACATGAACGCCGACATCGCCCTGTGGAAGAGCCAGGACGGCCTGACCGAGGATGAACGGCGCATCGTGATGCGCAGCCTGGGCTACTTCTCCACCGCCGATTCGCTAGTGGCCAACAACCTTGTTCTGGCGCTGTACCGCCTGATCACCAATCCCGAGTGCCGCCAGTACCTGCTGCGCCAGGCCTTCGAGGAGGCGATCCATACCCACGCCTACCAGTACTGCGTGGAGTCGCTGGGCATGGACGAAGGCGAAGTCTTCAATATGTACCGCGAGGTACCGTCGGTGGCCGCCAAGTCCGCCTGGAGCCTCAAGCACACCCAGTCGCTGGCACGCCCGGACTTCAACACCGGCACGCCCGAGAGCGACCAGGAGCTGTTGCGCAACCTGATCGCCTTTTACTGCGTGACCGAGGGCATCTTCTTCTACTGCGGCTTCAGCCAGATCCTCTCCATGGGTCGGCGCAATAAGATGACCGGCGTCGCCGAGCAGTTCCAGTACATCCTGCGAGACGAGTCGATGCACTTGAATTTCGGCGTCGACATGATCAACCAGATCAAGATCGAGAACCCGCACCTGTGGACGCCTGATTTCCAGGACGAGGTGACCCAGATGATTCTCGAGGGCACCGAGCTCGAAATCGCCTACGCCCGCGACTCGATGCCCCGCGGCGTGCTGGGCATGAACGCGGCGATCATGGAAGAATATCTGCACTTCATCTGCAACCGTCGCCTGGCTCAAATCGGCCTCAAAGAGCAATTCCCCGGCGCACAGAACCCCTTCCCGTGGATGAGCGAGATCATCGATCTGCGCAAGGAGAAGAACTTCTTTGAGACCCGCGTTACCGAGTACCAGGTAGGTGGTGCGCTGAGCTGGGATTGAGCCAGGCATGAGCCAGGCTATCTTGCCCATCGCCGCCGCCCTGATTCTCGATGACGAAGGGCGACTGCTGCTGGTGCGCAAGCGTGGCACCGAATGTTTTATGCAGGCCGGAGGCAAGCTCGAACCCGGCGAACTCGCCGAGGCGGCATTGCACCGTGAGCTCATGGAAGAGCTCGGCCAAGCACCAACACGGCTGTATTCCCTCGGGAAGTTCACTGCTCCCGCCGCCAACGAGCCCGACTGCCAGGTTCATGCCTCGCTGTTTCTGGTCGCGATGTCGCCTTCCGTCGCACCGGCAGCCGAGATCGCCGAACTGCGCTGGGTAACGCCATGGGAGGCGCAGCGTCTGCCTCTGGCAGCCCTCACTCGCGATCACGTGCTGCCGCTGGCCGTTCGGCTCATCCAGCGCGAAGAGATGGGGCGTTGCTGTGAGGGCCACCTCCTCCTACGCTCGGATTAGCAGGTGACCCCATGTGGCAAGGAGGCCCGCCATGGATACCGAATGGAGGAGTGGCAACGGCATCGATTTGCTGCCTGACAGTCGCCGCTTCGTGCCCGCTCTTCTCGAGGCCATCGACGAGGCCGAAGAGTCGATCTGGTTCGAACAGTACCTGGTCGAATCGGGGCGAGTGACGCGCCGTTTCTTCGACGCGTTGATCCGGGCGGCAAAGCGCGGCGTCGAGGTGCGTGTGCTACTCGACAGCTTCGGCGCCTCAGGCCTGGGTCAGCGGGACCGCACACGCCTGTCGACAGCCGGTGTGGCGCTGCGCCACTACAACCCGTTCATGATGCGGCGGCTGCGCCGGAACCTGGTGCGCAACCATCGCAAGCTGATCCTCGTCGACCGTCGCGTGGTCTACACCGGCGGCTACTGTCTGACCGACGATTACCTGGGCGACTGGTTCGACTTGGTGGTGCAGGCGGAAGGCCCCGTGGTGGAAGACTGGATCACGCTATTCGCCGATCTCTGGGAATCCTCCCGCACCCGTGGCGACAGGGCCCAGGTCGAACGGCGTTCTTTGGGCGCCCAAGCCGGGGGCATGAAGGCGAGGCTGATGCATAACGAGGGGCATCGCCGCCCGACCATCCGTTGTTCCCTGCATCAACGCATCATCGAGGCAACGCGCCGGTTGTGGCTATATACCCCCTATTTTCTGCCTTCCCGTCAATTGCGCCGACTGATAACCGAGGCGGCAGGACGCGGCATCGACGTTCGCCTGTTGATAGCAGGCGAGGGCCATGATCACCCGACCGTACACTTGGCAGGGCAGCGTCACTACGGCCCGCTGCTGGAGGCCGGAGTCAGAATTTACGAGTACCAACCCCGCTTTACCCATGCCAAGTTCTGCATCGCCGACGACTGGGTTACCGTGGGGTCATGCAACTTCGACCATTGGAGTCTGCACTGGAACCTGGAAGCGAACCTGGAAGTGGAGAGCGCCGATTTTGCGCGCACGCTCGCCGGTTTGTTCGACGAGCATTGCGCCGACAGCCGGCCGATCCAGGGCCGCGCATGGTCACAGCGCTCCCGGGCGCAGCGAACCCGGGAGCATGCTGCGGCAATGGTGAGCGCCTGGCTAGCGGGGCTGCGCTGAGTTGCCTGACTCGGAACGTCACTTCGCGCACGCCTTCTGGCGCTGGCGCCATCGCCCATAGAGATTGGCGAACGGAGTCGCCGTGGTACCATGAACGGCTATCGAGGCCATCACGATCAGGCTGCCGGCCGTCCAGGCGATATCGTAGCCCGTGCGGCTCGATACCAACGTGGCGTAATAGAGCGCCGACACCCCGATCGGCCCGAACCATCCCATGATCAGCACGATCGGTGTATCACGCAGCGTGGGGAGCCATGGCCGCAGCAGCAGTATCACCGGCAGGCGACGCAGCAACAGCACCAGCAGGACCAGGGCCAGCCCTTCCGCGCCCAACGCCCACCATTCGGACCAGGGCGCGATCAGCCCGAACAGCACAAAGACCGGTAGCGTCAACATGATATTGACCGCTTCCTGCACGTTATCCTCCTCGCTACGATCCTTGCCTCCCACCTCCTGATCGAAAGCCAGGCCAGCGACAAATACGCCAAGAATGCTGTTGGTACCGAACAGCGACCCCACGCCGAGCACGAAAATCGTCAGCGCCACGGTGATCGAGAGAAAGGAGGGTTGATCGAGGTAGCCTCGCGCTTCCGACCAGCGCAGCGCCCGTCCTGCCGCCCAACCCAGCGCAATGCCGATCAGCGCGCCGCCGCCGATCTCCCATAGCCAGACCCGCCCGATCCAATCGAGCCAGGCGTCATCGGTGGGCGTGGTCAATAGCAGGATCGGCAACAAGACCAGTGGATAGGCCAGGCCATCGTTGGCGCCGGACTCGCTGGAGAGAAGATGGCGAAAGGCTTCGGGCAGGTTTTCCTTGGCCACGCCGCCGGTGACGATGGAGGATGCCACCACCGGATCGGTGGCGCAGACGGTGCCGCCCACCAGCAAGGCCATCAGTAGCGGCAGGCCCATGATCCAGTGGGTGAGCATGGCACTGATGAGGAACATCGCGGGCATGCCGATGGCCAGCAGCACCAGCAACGAGCGCCAGTGAGCGAAGGGGTAATTGGGCGGAAGCCGCAGCGCGATGCCCATCAGACTGATGCCCAACGTAAGACGCGCCGTCTCCTCCAGCAATTTCTTACTGTCGCCCCAACCCCGGGGATCGAGTAGATCCGCCGCCTCCGGCCCCAGCGCCACACCCAGCAGGAAGGCGAACAGAGGAGCCGATAGCCAGGAGCGGTCCAGCGGGCTGGACAACAGAGCGACAAACAATACCAGGCCGCCCACCACCGCCATGGCGAGATTGAGGTCCTGCATGCCGATTCCCTCCGGTCACTGCAATCCTCTTTACCCTAGGCAACCGCAAGCCAACGGTAAACCGCGCGCAACGGATCGGAGGGAATTGCACGTCGAATCGGGCCGGGCTAAGGTAGGCATAGACACGAACCGGACAAGGAGTCGACCATGGCCAACGGCGGTTCCCGCAAAAGCGTCATCAAGCGTATCTACGTTCCCACCTACGTGCGCCAGCTCCCCAATGGTGAGCGAGTTACCGTTCCCGGTCATTACCGAAAGCCCACCCATACCTGACGGAAGTCAGCCCGGCGAAGGGACGCAAAGATGGTTACTGCCAGGCGACGATGCGAGGACTCGAGGGCACGAAGGTATCCGGGTTGGTCACATTATCCAGGCTGATGAAGTCGATGCCGCCGTTGCTGCGGATGTAGGTGCCTGAAACGGCCGCGCCATATAGGCTCGAGTTGCCGTTCTGTCGAATGTAGCCTCCCGCCCAGAACACACCGAAGTTATTCGTGCTGCCGTTGAACTCGATATCCTGGCCGGCGACGACGAATAGTCCAATGTTGCTTTCGGTACCAGCGCTCGAGGTTGCACCGTTCATGGTGATATTGCCTCTCGCTACCAGTGTGATCCGCTTGTCGTTCACAGCACCACTCGAGACAGTCAAGTCTCCGTCACAGTAGACGGTATCGCCGTCTTGTAACTCCCCGATTGTCACGGAGCAGGAATGGATCGCGCCTTCGCGGGAGTGGTAGGCGGCAAAGATCGACTCGTCGTAGCGCTTGAAGCAATACGGCGGTGGCTCAGTACGTGTACATTGGCTCATGTCCTCGTCGGAAGGCCTCGTACCAGGCAAAGGCACCTCGACCATGCCATTCGATCCATCGGTCACGATGGCATCCGAACCTTCGTTTAGTGTCATGTCTACGGTGCCGTTGGAATGTACTCCGCCTAACACCGTTGACCGGCCCGTGACCCAGATATAGTCGGCACTCAGCAGTCCTCGGGTGAAGATGGGGTTGGGAATGGAATCGTACTCGACCTCGGCGATTACAGGCTGGCTTGCAGCCACGACCGTATCGCCGTCGATGATTGCCCCCATGCCGACGATGAATCGCTTGTCGTCTTCACGCAGCAAGTAATAGTGGCAGCTTGCATTACCGCTACAAATATCCTCGGATACGCCATTCAGTGCGCTGAAGCGCGCCCAATCGAAAGTGGCCAGCTCCATCCGCATGAGTCCGGTGCGGAAATCGGCGGCTGTGGCGCCGTGTCCCCCGGGGCCCCAGCCCGCCGCCACGGCCGTCTCCGCCGCCATTTGCGCTTGAATCGTCGCCCTGTAGTTACCGGCCAGGCGCTCGTCGAGCAGCGAGGATTGAATGCCCGAAAGGCCCAGCATCAATGACATGGAAAGAAACGACAGGACAATGATCAGGGCGGCACCCCGCTGCTCTTTCACGTCTCTCCCGGCATGCATCCGATTCTCCGCTTCCCTCGCATGGTCGGATATCAGCCTAGCGGAGTGAAGTCAGTTACGTTGCAACTCGCCCGTAACGTTTGATTGCGTGTGTAGCGAAGAGGATTCGATGGTAGTCGGCAGCTCACTGCCAAGCGACGATACGAGGTTTCGACGGCACGAAGGTGTCCGGGTTGGTCACGTTATCCAAGCTGATGAAGTCGATACCTCCATTACTGCGGATGTAGGTGCCCGCCACGATCGCGCCATACAGGCTCGAATTGCCGTTCTGGCGTACATACCCGCCAGCCCAGAACACGCCGTAGTTGTCGGTGCTGCCGTTGAATTCGATGTCCTGTCCGGCGATGACGAACAAGCCGACCTCGCTCTCGGTACCGCCACTCGAGGTGGCACCGTTCATGGTGATGTTACCGGTCGCCACCAGCGTGATCCGCTGGCTCTCGATCGCGCCGCCGTCAACCACCATGTCGCCTGCACAAAAGACCGTATCGCCATCGTTCACTGTGTCGATATCAATGTTGCAATCATTGATGACTCCTTCCCTCGCCTGGTACTCGGCAAAGACGGTGGTGTCGTAGCTCTTGTAACAATAGGCGGGTGGGGAAGTACCGCCACAGACGCTCATGTCCTCGTCCTCAGGTCTTTGCCCCGGCAGAGGCACTTCCACCATACCATTCGTCCCATCGGTCACCAGAGCCTCCGACCCCTCTCGCAGACTTATGTCGACGGTACCGTTCGAATGAACATTGCCATGGACGGTGGACTGACCCGTGACCCAGATGTAATCAGCGCTCAGCAGGCCATTGGTAAATACCGGGTTGGGGCTCGGCGTGAATTCGAGGCGAGCGAAGATCGGCTGGCTGACGGCCGACACGCGGCCTTCGCTGACCACCGCCCCCACGCCGGCGATGAAGAAGTCGCTACCTTCCTGCAGCAGGTAGTAATGGCAGACGAGATTGCCGTTACACGCGTTGATCGAGATATCGCTCAGCCCAGAGAATTCCGGCCAGCTGTAAGCCCGCACATCCAAGCGGGAGCGAGTGGCATCGAAGTCGCCGACGCTTACCCCGCTGCCGCTCTCGCCCCAACCTACCGAGACGGCTTTCTCCGCCCCCATCTGGGCCTCGGTCGCCGCCTTATAGTTACCGGCGAGGCGCTCTTCGATCAATGTGGACTGAATGCCCGAGAGCCCCAGCATCATGGAACCGGTCAGCAACGAGAGAACGGCAACCAGCGCTGCGCCGCGTTGTTGCTTCATGTGTGCCCTCCCTATGTACCTTCCTGTCCCATTCCAGGGGCCGAGCTAGTCGATGGCATCGTTTCGGTTGACGGCGCGGAACGCGAAATCGTCGGTATCGCCATCCTGGCTCGATAGCAACGAGAAGGTGATGACCCAGACGCCGTTGACTTCATCTGTACTCATCTCATCACGACCGAAGCCGTTTTCGGCGAATGACGTCACGAGCGGCTCGAAATCCGAACCGCTGGGGTCGCCATCGCAATTCTGTCCCATATCCAATGACCAACCTTCGCTGGGACTGACGGCGGCACTGCTCAAGCGGTAGATACGCACCACCCTCTGCCCTTCACTGCAGCTCGCGCTACTCATTTCGCCGTTGTTAGGAAATTCCACTTTCAGCTCGCCGGCAGCGCTATCGTAGCTCAGCGTATCGGCTCGCCGTATATCGCGAATCAGCGTTTCCGTGGCAAAGGTCAACGCCGCCTGTTTGTTGCTCAGCAATTCGATCTGCCGGAACGTTTGAAATCCCATTAGAAACAGCTGGCCCGCGCCTAGGATGACGATCAGGCCGATCAGCAGCGCCACCATCAGTTCGATCAGAGTGAACCCTGCCTGTCGCGGCGCGGCAGGCGATGGAGCGGGAGACGTCATGCGGGGCCTCATAACTCGGGCAGTTGAAACTGGTAGACGAAGGCCATGCCGCTCTCGCCGGTGGCGTAGCGTTCCTCCTGCCAATCGATCGTCGCGGTGTAGGTACAGTCGCTTCCGGACAAGGAGCTGCCCGCATCGATCAGCATGTCGTTGAACCAGTGACTCACCCAGGCGTTCTCGAAGGCACTGGTGTCGGGGCAGGCATGCGTTGACGCTTGGGAGAGCCCTGCCCAGGCGCGCTCCTGGGCGTCGATCGCCGCTAGGCTCACCACGGCACGCTGATACCCCATGTGTGCACTCTGCAGCGCCTTGAGCTGCATCGCCGCTACGCCGAGCAGACCGAGGGAGAGCACCAGTACGGCGACGAGAGCCTCGACCAAGGTGAATCCTGACTGGGCTGGCTGTCTCATTCCCTTATCTCAACTGGTTGGCTTGGCAACACGCCCGGTCGTGCTGACCTGCATGTCGCGACTATTGCCACCGCTATGATGGACCGTGACACTGCAGCCTGACGAACAGCTCACCCTGCGGCCAAGCGCATTGAAGGTAATGCTGGTTGCGGTAAGGGTGACCTGAGCGTCACGGGCCTGACGTATGGCGATATCGGTGCCGTCGGCCAACGTGATGCGATATATCCAAGGGCTGGCCTGCGTGACCCGAAAGGCGACGTCCTCCCGCCGCTTGATCGCCTCACTACGCGCCAGGTTGAGACCTGTCAGTACCTCGTTGTAATCCGCTGCCAGGCGGTTACCGGCCAGCAGGGTCTGGAACCCCGGCACGGCGATCATGGCCACGATGGCCAACACGGCAATGGTAATCAGCAGCTCGACCAGGGTGAAACCGCGTGTTCTCATCGCATCACCAGCAGTTTGCGTTGGGACCGCGCTCGCCGCGATGATTGAGAGTCAGTTCGTCCGGACAGCGATCTGCCTGGCTGGTGCTGGCCGTCAGGGTATAACCCGAACCATTACCGGTCAGGCTCAGCGAAATGGAGTAGATGCCATCGGGCGAGGAAGTCGGGATCGAGGGGCAGTCGGCATAGGTGTTATTGACGGTGTAACAGCGCTCCAGTTGCTGCGCCGCTTGCATCAGACCGGCATGCGCATCGGTGCGGCGGCTACCCTCTACGTAACGCTGATAACTCGGCACGGCGATCGATGCCAGGATGCCGATGATGGCCACGGCGATGATCAGCTCGAGCAGCGTGAAGCCGGCGGTGTTTCGGGTGCGTGCATGCTGAAAACGATGTCGTGCGGGACGGACCTGCATCGTCACTCTGACACCTCCCAAGGCTTCGTTACGTTTGGTTTCAGTATGTATCATGACGCTTTCAGCTGCCAGGCATGCCATGAAAAAAGCCGGGCAATGCCCGGCTTTTCCACCTTGCGTCGATTGAGTGAACGGGTACTCAAGACATGGCGATTCTAGACATTCTTGACCGAGGATAGCGAATCGCTGGCAATCATGCGTTCACGCAGTTCACGCGGCATCGAGAAGGTGATGGCCTCCTCGCGGCCGGACAGTTCCTGAGGCGCCTGGGCCCCCAGCCCCTGGAGGCGTTCGATCACTCCCTTGACCAGCACCTCGGGAGCGCTGGCACCGGCGGTAATGCCCACCGTTTCAACCCCCTCCAGCCAGGCCGAATCGACCTGACTGGCATCGTCGATCAGGTAAGCCGATGTGCCGACCCGTTCGGCCAGTTCCCGCAACCGGTTGGAGTTCGAGCTATTGGGACTGCCCACTACCAGCAGCAGGTCGCAACCGGCGGCCAGCTCCCGCACCGCATCCTGGCGATTCTGGGTGGCATAGCAAATATCGTCCTTGCGTGGCCCCTCGATCTCGGGAAACTTCGTGCGCAGGGCGTCGATCACCCGGGCGGTGTCATCCATGGAGAGTGTGGTCTGGGTGACGAAAGCGAGCCTGGCCGGATCCTTGACCTCCAGACACTCGACATCGGCCTCGTCTTCCACCAGGTAGATGGCGCCGCCGTGGGACGTGTCGTAGCGTCCCATGGTGCCCTCCACCTCCGGATGGCCGGCATGGCCGATGAGAATGCACTCCTGACCGCGCCTGGCGTAGCGCAGCACTTCCATGTGCACCTTGGTGACCAGCGGACAAGTGGCATCGAAGACCTTGAGACCGCGACGCTCGGCATCCTCCTGCACGGCACGCGACACGCCGTGGGCGGAAAAGATCACGATGACGTCGTCGGGCACTTCGTCGAGTTCCTCGACAAAGATGGCCCCCCGCTCACGCAGCGTATCGACCACGAAGCGGTTGTGCACGACCTCGTGGCGCACGTAAATGGGCGGCCCGAAGACGTCCAGCGCCCGGTTGACGATCTCGATGGCGCGATCGACGCCGGCGCAGAAGCCGCGGGGATTGGCCAGCTTGATTTGCATGGTTGCCTTGCCTTGATGCGTCAGGGCATCTGCCGATGGGAAAGCGGGGAAATGCCGAGCTCCGCTGCGAACGAAGTTCGGGCCTTTCCTAATGGGTCTGGGCCGGTCGAACGTCGATCACCTCGACTTCGAAAGTCAGGGTACGCCCCGCAAGCGGATGGTTGAAGTCCACTTCTACCTGGCGCTCGCCGACGGCGGTGATCACGCCGGGCAGTTCGCCGCCGGCGGGATCGGCGAAGGACATCACCGTACCCACTTCGGGTTCGATATCCTCGAAGTCGTCGCGGCTGAGCATCTGCACGTTCTGCGGATTGTGCTGGCCGAAGCCGTGCTCCGGCGTGATCTCGAAGCTGCCGCTCTCGCCGCCGGTCATGCCCTTCAGCGGGTATTCGAAGCCGGGGGGCAGGTTGCCGTCGCCCACTTGAAAGGTGGCCGGGACCTTGTCGCGGGTGGAGTCGACCACGGTGCCATCCTCCAGCTTGAGAGTGAAGTGCAGCGTCACTTCCATGCCCTCGTCGATGCGAAACTCGCTCATCGTTGCTCTCGCTCGTTTGTCGTGCGCTTGATCGATCAGTTCATGCCAGCAGCATAGCAGTCGGACCTAGCTTCGCCGCCGTGCCTGCTTGCGGCCTTCGAAGAGGGATTCCCAGATCAGGCCGATGGCGCCCAGCGTGATGCCAATGTCCGCCACGTTGAAGGCCGGGTAGTACCAGCCGGCGACATGGAACGACAGGAAATCGACCACGTAGCCGTGAACCAGGCGATCGTAGAGATTGCCCAGCGCCCCGCCGATGACCAGCGCCAAGGAGGCGCCGAGTAACGGCTCATCGGCCTTGAGGCGGCTCATCCATACGGTCAACCCGATGCAGGCACCGATGCCGACCAGAGCGAAGAACCAGCGCTGCCAGCCGGGGTGGCCGGCGAGAAAGCTGAAGGCCGCGCCGGTGTTGTGCAGCAGCGTGAGATTGAAGAAGGGCAGCACCTCCATCGGCTGGCCGTAGCTGAGCAGGCTGGACATCAGCGCCTTGGTGGCCAGATCCAGCGCCACCACCGCTACCGCCAGCCACAGCCAGCGCAACGGACGGCGCATCGGCGCCACCGCTGCGTCGTCGGTTCGCTTATTGTCACGCATAGTGGCGAATCTCACCGGGGCCCTCCGGTAGGTTGCTGATGCAGCGACTACAGAGGTCGCGGTGATCGGCATGGCGACCGACGTCCTCGCGATGGTGCCAGCAGCGCTCGCATTTCTGGTGCGGGCTGGCTGTCACGGCCACCTTCAGGCCATCGAGTTCGGTGGCCTCGGCGTCCTGCCCCTCGGGCTGTTTGCTATCGGACAGGCGCGCCAGGCGCACCTCGCTGGTCAGCATCACGAAGCGCAGCTCCTCGCCCAGCCTGGCCAGGGTGGTATGGAGTTCATCGTCGACGAACAGAGTCACCTCGGCGGCCAGGTTGCCCTTGATCACCTTGGCGTTGCGGGCGTCTTCCAGACACTTGTTGACCGCCTGCTTGACCTCGAGCACCCGCTCCCAGAACTCGCGCCCCATCTTGGCATCGGCGGCCAGCGTGGCGAGCCCCTCGTAATAGCTCTCGAGCAGCACGCTGTCGCGGTGTTCACCGGGAATGTGCTCGTAAATTTCCTCGGCGGTGAACGAAAGAATCGGCGCCACCCAGCGCGCCAGCGCTTCGACGACATGGTAAAGCGCCGTCTGGCAGCTGCGCCGGGCCAGGGAGTCGGCCTGGGTGGTGTACTGGCGATCCTTGATCACGTCGAGGTAGAAACCGCCGAGTTCCCTCGAACAGAACGTGTGCACCTGCTGGTAGACGTCGAGGAAGCGGTACTCCTCGAAGGCCTTCTCGATGCGCGCCTGGAGCTGGGCAGCGCGATCCACCACCCACTGGTCCAGCGCCAGCATGTCGCCGAAGGCCACGCTGTCACGGGCCGGGTCGAAGCCGTTGAGGTTGGCCAGCAGGAAGCGCGCCGTGTTGCGGATACGGCGGTAGACGTCGGCGGTACGCTTGAGGATCTCGTCGGAGACCGCCATCTCGCCGGAATAGTCGGTGGAAGCCACCCAGAGACGCAGGATGTCGGCACCCAGCTTGTCCATCACCTCTTGGGGCGCCACCACGTTGCCCATCGACTTGGACATCTTGCGGCCTTGGGCGTCGACCGTGAATCCGTGGGTCAGCAGGCCGCGATACGGCGGGTGACCGTCGATGGCACAACCGGTCAGCAGCGACGAGTGGAACCAGCCGCGGTGCTGGTCCGAGCCCTCCAGATAGAGATCGGCACGCGGGCCGCTCCCGTGGCCGTGGGGGTGCGAGCCGCGCAATACGTGACGGTGAGTCGTGCCGGAGTCGAACCACACGTCGAGGGTATCGGTGACCTTGTCGTAGTCTACAGCCTCATCGCCCAGCAGCTCGGCCGGATCGAGACGGAACCAGGCGTCGATGCCCTCGCGCTCGACGCGCTTGGCGGCCTCTTCCATCAGCTCGACGGTACGCGGGTGCAGCTCGCCGGTGGCCTTGTGCAGGAAGAACGGGATCGGCACGCCCCAGTTGCGCTGGCGCGAGATGCACCAGTCGGGGCGGTTGGCGATCATGGCGTGCAGTCGCGCCTGGCCCCAGGCCGGCGTGAACTGGGTGGCCTCGATGCCTTCCAGCGCCCGCTCGCGCAGAGTGCGTCCGTCCTTGTCCTGGATATCCATGCCCACGAACCACTGCGCCGTGGCGCGATAGATCACGGGTGTCTTGTGGCGCCAGCAGTGCATGTAGCTGTGGGTGATGACCTTGTGCGCCAACAGAGCGCCGACCTCACGCAGCTTGTCGACGATCCGCGGGTTGGCCTTCCAGATCATCTGGCCGCCGAAGAACGGCAGATCATCGGCATAGACGCCGTTGCCCTGTACCGGACTCTTGATCTCGCTGAACGCCATGCCATGGGCGCGGCAGGTGACGAAGTCGTCGACGCCGTAGGCCGGGGCGGAGTGAACGATACCGGTGCTGCCCACTTCGGACTCGACGTAGTCGGCCAGGTAGACCGGCGAAAGGCGGTCGTAGAACGGGTGGCGGAATTCGATCAGGTCGAGCGCCTGGCCCTTGGCGGTAGCGATCACGTCGCCTTGGAGCTCGTAGCGCTCCAGGCAGCTTTCTACCAGTTCGTCCGCCAGCACGAGCAGGCGTTCGCCGGTATCGACCAGGGCGTAAGTGAACTCGGGATGCACGTTGAGCGCCTGGTTGGCCGGCACGGTCCAGGGCGTGGTGGTCCAGATCACGATGGCAGCGGGCTTGGGCAGTGCTTCCAGGCCGAAGGCGGCCGCCAGCTTGGCCTCGTCGGCAGCCGGGAAAGCCACGTCGATGGCATCGGACGTCTTGTCTTGGTACTCCACCTCGGCTTCGGCCAGCGCCGAGCCGCAGTCGAAGCACCAGTTGACCGGCTTGAGCCCCTTGAAGACGTAGCCTGCCGCGACCATGTCCGCCAGGGCGCGGATTTCGCCGGCCTCGTTGGCATAGTCCATCGAGCGGTAGGGGTTGTCCCAGTCGCCGATCACGCCCAGGCGCACGAAGTCGGTCAACTGGGTCTGGATCTGCGATGCGGCGTACTCACGGCAGAGAGCGCGAGCCTGCTCGGGCTCGAGGTGCTTGCCGTGAGTGGTCTCCACCTTGTGCTCGATGGGAAGGCCATGGCAGTCCCAGCCGGGCACATAGGGCGCATCGAAGCCGGCCAGGTTCTTCGACTTGACGATGATGTCCTTGAGAATCTTGTTGACGGCGTGACCGATGTGGATGCTGCCGTTGGCATAGGGCGGGCCGTCGTGCAGCACGAAGGGCTCGCGTCCGCGGCGCTCTTCGCGCAGACGCTGGTAGAGCTTCATGTCCTGCCACTGTGCCACTCGGCCCGGCTCGCGCTTGGGCAGGTTGCCGCGCATGGGGAAGTCGGTTTCGGGCAGGTTGAGGGTGTGCTTGTAGTCGCTCATGTTCAGGAAGTCAGCCGTCGTCATGGTCGGCGGAGCGGCCCGCCGAGGATTCGAAAGTCGCGGCCTCGCGCGCCAACGGCGCCGATGCCAAGGGAAGAGAGTCGTCTGTCAGGCTAGGCGCCTCGGCCGGGTGACTGCGGTCGCCAAAGAAGCGCCGGGCCTGTTCCTGATCGTTCATGATCTGTTGCTTGAGCGCATCGAAGTCGTCGAACTTCACCTCGCCGCGTAGCCTGGCGCAGGGAAATACTACCAGGCGCTGACCGTAGAGTTCGCCGTCGAAATCGAACAGATGCGCTTCGATCACCGGCCGATCGCTGCCCACCGTGGGACGCCAGCCGATGTTGGCCACGCCGGTGCGCCGCTGGCCGCCGGGCAGCTCGACTACCACCGCATAAACCCCGCGTAGCGCCAGCGGCAGGCGCGGCAACGGCAGGTTGGCGGTGGGTACGCCGATGGTGCGCCCGCGCTGCTGGTCGGCCACGACGCGTCCCTCGAGCCGAAAGGGACGCCCCAGCATGCGCGCCGCCTGGGCGAAGTTGCCACTTGCGAGCAGGGTACGCGCCCGGGTGCTGGAGACCCGCTCATCGTCCAGGGAAAAGGTGCGGGTATGCTCGACGCTGAATCCTTCGGGACCGCGCCGCTCGCCCTCCTCCGCCAGCAGGTTGAAGTCGCCGCTGCGATCGCAGCCGAAGCGAAAGTCGTCCCCAACCACCAGATGACGCACACCCAAGCCTTCGACCAGCACCCGATCGATGAATTCCACCCCGGTCAGGCTTCTCAAACGCTCGTTGAACGGCAGGCAGAGCACATAGTCCACCCCGCTCTCGCCCAGCAAACGGACCTTCTCGCGCAGGCGAGTCAATCGTGGCGGCGCCTGATCGCCGGCGAAGAATTCACGCGGCTGAGGCTCGAACACGACCACCGTCACCGGCAGGCACAGCTTCGAGGCCTGCTCGCGGCACTGGTCGAGAATCGCTTGATGACCGCGGTGCACGCCATCGAAGTTGCCAATGGTGGCCACGCAGCCGCGATGTTCGTCGCGCAGGTTGTGCAGTCCTCGAATGACTTCCATGAAACCGCCGCCGTCCGATAAGAGAGTGAAACGTGTAAAGGCATCGATTATAGCGAACGCCCGTCCCCTTGACAGCCGCTCGCCTCTTGGTATCAACCGCGCATGCGGAACTGTCGCGGCCTGACGCCCAACGCCGCCAGCCAGGCGAAGTAGGCCGCTGCGCCGATCACGACCAGCAGCACCAACCACTTCACCCGCGTCCACACGCCCCAGCCGAGCCATTGCTGCCACTCCGGCGCCAGCCAGGCGAGCCCCACGCTCATCACCGCGCAGCCTCCGAGCAGTTGCACGGCATAGCGCCCCCAGCCCGGCTGAAACACCAGCACGCCCTGCTTGACCAGCAGCCATCCGAGCAGTCCCGCGTTGAGACACGCCGACAGCGCCGTGGCCAGCGCCAGTCCGGCATGCGCCAGTGGCCAGATCAGAATGAGGTTGAATACCATGTTGGCCACCATGGCGATAATGCCGACCTTCACCGGCGTCTTGGTGTCCTGGCGAGCGAAGAAGCCAGGCGCCAATACCTTGATCAGCATGAAAGCGATCAGGCCGAAGGAGTAGGCACGCAGACTCATGGCCGCCATGGCGATGTCGTGTTCGGTCATGGCGCCGTAGTGGAACAGCGAGATCAGCAGCGGCTCGGCCAGGATCGCCAAGGCCAGCGATGCCGGCAGCCCCAGCAGCAGCACGGCGCGCACCGCCCAATCGAGCATGGCGGCGAAGTGCTGGCTGGCTTGTTCGGCGTGGCGCTTGGAGAGCGCGGGCAGAATCACCGTGCCGATGGCGATGCCGAACACGCCCAGCGGCAGTTCGACGAGGCGATCGGAGTAGTAGAGCCAGGAGACGCTGCCGGGGGCCAGTAGCGAAGCCAGCACGGTATCCAGCAGCAGGTTGATCTGTGACACCGACACGCCGAACAGCGCCGGGGCCATCAGTACCAGAATCCGCTTGACGCCGCTGTGGGCGAAGTTGGGCCAGGGCCGCGGCATCAGCCCCAGGCGCGCCAGGAACGGCACTTGGAAGGCGAGCTGGGCCACACCGGCAATCAGCACGCCCCAGGCAAGCGCCATGGCCGGCTCGCTCATCAGCGGAGTGAGCAGCAGCGCCGCGCCGATCAGCGAGAAGTTGAGTAGCACCGGGGTGAAGGCCGGCACCGCGAAGCGGTTCCAGGTATTGAGCACGCTGCCGGCGAAGGCCGTCAGCGACACCAACAACAGATAGGGAAAGGTCAAGCGCAACATGTCGGCGGTAAGCGTGAGCTTGGTCGGATCGCGCCCGAAGCCCGGTGCGAAGAGCCACACTAGCCAGGGTGCGGCCAGCATGGCCAGCGCAGTGATCAATGCCAACACCGCTGTGAGGCTGCCGGCCACCGCATCGAGCAGTTCGCGCACCTCACGCTTGCTGCCGCGCGTGGCGTATTCGGAAAGTACCGGCACGAAGGCCTGGTTAAAGGCGCCCTCGGCAAACAGACGACGCATGAAATTGGGAATCTTGAAGGCGACGAAGAAGGCATCGGCACCGCTGCCGGCGCCGAACAGGGTCGCCACCACCACGTCGCGCAGCAGCCCCATGACCCGCGACAGCATGGTCATGGCGCCGACCACCAGGCCGGAGCGCATCAGGCCACCGGCCTTGGGCGCGACGGCCCGATCGTCGGCCACCTTCGTCGGGGCTGGCCGTGCAGGCTCGGGTAATTGTTCGCGGTCCGTCACCGTCTCCCTTCCTCACCAGCTTCGATCAACGCGGCTTCCCTCTTGCAGGCACAAAAAAACCGGCCGCAGCCGGTTTTTCGCGAGCGTCGTGAACGTGGCCAAGCCAATGGCGTTCGCGACGTCTCCAGGCGTCCGGCTTACGCAGCCAGCGCCTTAATTCGCTTGTTCAGGCGACTCTTCAGGCGCGCGGCCTTCTTCTTGGAGAGCACGTCCTTGTCGGCAATGCGGTCGATGACCGGCTGCGCCTTCTGGAACTCGGTCATCGCGGTGGCATGGTCACCGCCGTTGATGGCCTTGATGACGCGCTTCACGTAGGTGCGCACCATGGCACGCTGGCTCGCCTTCAGAACACGACGACCTTCCGCCTGACGGGCACGCTTGCGGGCTTGCTTGCTGTTTGCCACTGACTATCTCCTGAAAACTTTAACGCCGCCCGGCTCGGAGCGGCATCGATAACTTTTTGTCCGGCCTGGAAAAAAGGGCTTCCGGCCGGCCTGGCCATTTCGCCAACGCAACGGTTGCCGACGGGCCGTGTCTGAGAGGATGGCGCATACTACCACACGTATGCGGCGCCATGCTACATGCCGCGCCCCCCCCCCCCCGCGTCATAGCACGACGAGATTGTCGCGGTGAATCAACTCGGGCGCTTCCATGTAGCCCAGGATCGCCTCGATCCGGTGGCTCGGCTGCCCCAGGATGCGACGCGCCTCGTCGGCACCGTAGTTCACCAGCCCCTTGGCCACCCGCTCGCCCTGCTCATCGACGCACAGCACCATGTCGCCGCGCACGAAATCGCCCGAGAGCATCTTGACCCCTACCGCCAGCAGGCTCGAGCCGCTATCTCGGAGTACCTTCACCGCTCCGGCGTCCAGTGTCAGGCTGCCGCGCACCTGAAGCTGCCCCGCCAGCCAGCGCTTGCGCGCCGCGATCGGCGCCTCTTCGGGGCACAGCAGCGTTCCCAGGCGCTCTCCGTCGATCAGCCGCGTGAGCACTCCGGGCTGACGTCCGCTGGCGATTGCCGTGACCGCACCGGAACGCGCCGCCAGCCGCGCGGCCTGCACCTTGGTGGTCATGCCACCGCGCCCCAGGGCGCCGCCGCCGCCCGCCATCGCCGCCAGCCGCGGGTCACCGGCACGACCTTCGTGGATCAACGACGCTGCCGGGTGGTGCCGCGGGTCGGCGTTGAACAACCCCTCCTGGTCGGTGAGAATCACCAGCGCATCGGCCTCTAGCAGGTTGGCCACAAGCGCCCCCAGGGTGTCGTTGTCACCGAAGCGAATTTCGTCGGTGACTACGGTGTCGTTCTCGTTGACCACCGGCACCACGCGCAAATCGACCAAGGTACGCAGTGCCGACCGTGCATTGAGGTAGCGCTTGCGGTTGGACAGATCGTCGTGGGTCAGCAACACCTGGGCGGTCAGCAGGTCGTGGCGCGCGAAATGGTGCTCGTAACACTGCGTCAGGCCGTTCTGACCCACCGCAGCAGCAGCCTGCAGCTCGTGTACCGCCGCGGGACGGGCCTGCCAGCCCAGCCTGACCATGCCGGCCGCCACGGCGCCGGACGACACCAGCACCACGTCGATGCCGCGGTGATGCAATGCCGCGATCTGGTCGACCCAGCCGCCGATGGCTGCCTCATCAAGACCACGGCCGTCGTTGGTCAGCAGCGCACTGCCGATCTTCACCACTACCCGGCGAGCGCCACGCAGCGCATCGCGACCCGGTACCCGCTCATTGCTCACCTTTCGCTCTCCTGCAAGGCTGCGATTATCCAACCCCGAGACACTGCGCGAGCGATGGCCAACGCCTCACTCCACGTATTCGACTTCGACGCCATCATCATCGAAATCGTCATCATCCTGCTCGCTGCGTTTGCGCTTGCGGCCCAGGCGCGCCTCGGTGCGAGCCACCGCCTCGGCTTCCATGCGTTCGCGCATCTCCCGCTCGCGCTCGGCCGCCTCTTCGTTCTCGTTCTCCTGCCGACGCTGCTCGGTGAGCCACCGGTGCGCCGCCTGAACCAGCGCATCGGCACCCTCGCCGCTGATCGCCGAGATGCGGTAGACCGGCCCCTTCCAGGCAAGGCCTTCGAGAATGGCCTGTACGCGAGCCTCACGCTCATCTTCCGGTACGAGATCGAGTTTGTTGATCACCAGCCAGCGCGGCCGCTCGGCCAGCGTCGGCGAGAATTGCTTGAGTTCATGGGCAATGGCCTGCGCGGCCTCGACCGGATCGGATTCGTCGAAAGGCGCCACATCGACCACATGAAACAGCAGCCGGGTGCGGGTCAGGTGCTTGAGGAAACGCAGCCCCAGTCCGGCGCCATCCGAGGCGCCCTCGATCAGCCCCGGCACGTCGGCCATCACAAAATGCTCATGCATGCCCAGCTTCACCACACCGAGGTTGGGCACCAGGGTGGTGAAGGGGTAATCGGCTACCTTGGGCTTGGCGGCGGAGACCGAGCGGATCAGGGTCGACTTGCCGGCGTTGGGCATGCCCAGCAGCCCCACGTCGGCCATTACCTTCATCTCCAGACGCAGGTTGCGCCGTTCGCCATCGGTACCGGGCGTGGTCTTGCGCGGCGCGCGATTGGTCGACGACTTGAAATGGATATTGCCAAGCCCGCGGCGACCGCCTTGGGCCACCAGCACCTGCTGGCCGATCTCGGTGATGTCGGCAATCACCTCGAGGGTGTCCTCGTCGATCACCGTGGTGCCCACCGGCACCTTGACTATCAGGTCGCCGCCGGCACGACCGCTCATCTGGCGCCCCTGGCCGGGGCGGCCGCTCTCGGCCTGATAGTATCGCTGATACTTGAAATCGATCAGGGTATTGAGGGCGTCGTCACCGACCAGGTAGACGCTGCCGCCATGCCCGCCGTCGCCGCCATCGGGTCCTCCCTTGGGCACATACTTCTCGCGGCGGAAGCTCAGGCAGCCGTTGCCGCCCCTGCCGGCCTCCACGATGATCGAGGCTTCGTCGACGAACTGCATTGTGACTCTCCCGACGGTCTCTACCGTCATGATACAAGAAGGCCCCGCCTGAGCGGGGCCTCCTGCTACCGGTTCGTGCGGTCTCTCAGGCAGAGACGACGCTGACGAACTTGCGGTTCTTCGGACCCTTGGTCTCGAACTTGATCACGCCGTCGCTCAGGGCGAACAACGTGTGGTCGCGGCCAATGCCCACGCCGGTACCGGCATGGAAGCGGGTGCCACGCTGACGCACGATGATGTTGCCAGCAGCGACGGCCTGGCCGCCGAACAACTTGACACCAAGGCGTTTGGATTCTGAATCGCGGCCGTTACGGGTAGAGCCGGCTGCCTTCTTATGAGCCATTGCAAAGTCCTCGCTCGTTAAGGGGAAGCCGCTTAGGCGGAAATCCCGGTGATTTTGACTTCAGTGAACCACTGACGGTGACCCTGACGCTTCATGTGATGCTTGCGACGACGGAACTTGATGATGCGTATCTTCTCGCCACGGCCGTGGGAGACGATCTCGGCGGCCACCTTGGCACCGTCGACCAGCGGAGCGCCAACGGTCACGTTGTCGCCATCGGCTACCAGCAGTACCTGGTCGAACTCGACGGTTTCGCCGGTCGGAATCTCCAGCTTCTCGAGCTTGAGCGTCTGGCCTTCCTGAACACGGTACTGCTTGCCGCCGCTCTTGATTACTGCGTACATGTGCATGTCTCCAGAACTCATCGGGGTTGGCTCTTCGTCGGCCTGCTTCGAGTGGCGCCCCTTCCGGCAGCCATCTAACAGGGAGCATGATGAGTGGGCCGCGCATTATAACCGCGGCCGACGGGGCGTTCAAGCCGCCCTATACTTTCCCGCAATGCCCATGACCGGCCCCGCCGACGTCTCGCCGCATGGCTTGACGCCCCCATGGGGGCCCCATAGCATGAGCCGCAACCCAAGGCCACTGCCAACGCCCGGCATGCCGGCCCACAGCCCGATGACGATGCCCATGCCATCCAACGCTCCTTCCAGCCCTGCCAGTCACACCAACGCTTCATCGGCCCATGCCGCCGTCGCCGACGACTTCGCCGCGGTCAACCGCACCATCGCGGAGCAACTGGCTTCGCGCGTGCCGCTGGTGGAAACCATCGGCCAGTACATTATCGCCAGCGGCGGCAAGCGCCTGCGCCCGCTGCTGGTGCTGCTGGCCGCCCGCGCCCTTGACTATCGCGGCGACCAGCACATTTCGCTGGCCGCACTGATCGAATTCATGCACACCTCGACGCTGCTGCACGACGACGTGGTGGACGAGTCGCATATGCGCCGCGGCAAGGCCACCGCCAACAATGCCTGGGGCAACGCTCCCTCGGTGCTGGTGGGTGACTACCTCTATTCGCGCTCCTTCCAGATGATGGTGGAAATCGGCTCGCTACGAATCATGAACGTGCTCTCCAGCGCCACCTGCATCATTGCCGAGGGCGAAGTGCAGCAGTTGACCAACGTGGGTAATCCCGACATCGACGAGGCAACCTACTTCGACACCATCCAGGGCAAGACCGCCATGCTGTTCGAAGCCGCCACTCACAGCGGTGCGATCCTCGCCGAGGCCGATCCGCAGCAGGAGGCCGCCCTGCAACACTACGGCCGCTATCTGGGCCTGGCCTTTCAACTCGTCGATGACCTGCTCGATTACCAGGGCGATGCCCAAGCCATGGGCAAGAACGTAGGAGACGACCTGGCCGAAGGCAAGCCGACCCTGCCGCTGATTCAGGCCATAGCCGCCGGCACGCCGAATCAGGCCAGGACGATTCGCCAGGCGATCCGCCAGGGTGGGCTCGATCACCTCGACGAGGTGCTGGCCATCGTACGCGATACCGGCGCCCTGGATTACACTCGGGCTCGTGCCGAGGAGATGGCGGCCAAGGCGCTGGAACAGCTCGACCGACTGCCTCCCAGTCGCTATCGCGACGGCATGGCCGACCTGGCCCGCCTGGCGGTGGAACGCCAGACCTGAGCTCTCGTCAACGGTCGCCGATGGGCTTGCAACACCTCATGTTTTACGTATAATGCCCATCCGTCAGCTTTCTCGAGCTTTCCGAGAAAGGCCGCTGACACGAAAAAAACGGAGTATAGCTCAGCTTGGTAGAGCGCTGCCTTCGGGAGGCAGAGGTCGTAGGTTCGAATCCTGCTACTCCGACCAGAATATGCCGCAGAAACCGTCACTTATGGATCATTCCGGGTGGCGGTTTCTTCGTTTCGGCGTGCGCCCTGTCGGTCCGCGGCATGCGCCCTCTCCGTCGACTCATGGAACGCCTCGAGCCGGGTACCGGCTCGCCCGCTGCCGTGGATGTCGCCCGGTCGATTGGCTAGCCGCTCTCCGATCCATACGGTGCTCGCGCCCCATACCAGATGTACCGCGATCATCAGGCGGCGACGGTTGGCCGGGTGTCGGTGAGGCGGCGCCAGGATGTTCAGCGCGGGAATCCAACCGAAATAACTCGCCGCCCATACCGCCACGCCATAGGCGCTACCGTAAACCAGCGGGTGCGCAATCTCATGGCGGGTGATCGGATATAGCGCCCCGGCAAAGGCGCCGTAGCCGAAGTGGCTGAGCAGGCTCAGCTCGGCATGCCGTTCGTCATCCAGCGGTGCATCCGGCTGCACCTTGTGCACGATACCCTGCGTGATTTCACGTGGGGGCAGAGGGTAGCGCTCCTCCCGGGGCAGGCGCCGGTACAGCGCCTCCATGGCCAAGGTCATGGGGACGGTGGCCAGCAGGCCACCGATGGCACCCGCCAGGTAACGATTCATGGCTTCCTCCTTGAGACACATGCGTTTCCAAGACGCACCCGGAGCGGACGGCTGAACCGACCGACGTCAGGTTACCGTAATCACGGTGCAGCCGGCGGAATGCGCCACTTGGTGGGACACGCTGCCCACCGCCATGCCCTTGAGATCACTCATTCCTCTGCTACCCATGACAATGGCATCGACGCCGATGGCTTCGGCTTCGCGCAGGATCGTGTCGGCGGGCTTGCCCTCGCGAATGGTTTCCATCACTTCCAGGCCGGAAAGTTCGACGGCCTGTCGAGCCCTGTCCAGAACACCGTGCGCCTGGGGCTCGCCCGTCTCGCCCGTCTCGGCCAGCTCACGCCGGCGCGCCTCGGTCAACGGTTGACCGGTGGTGCCGGCCAGCATGCCGGCATCGTCCGGCAGTTCGGTCACGTACAGCAGGTGCAGGATCGCCGACGAGGCTCGCGCCAGCTGCGCTGCGATCGAAAGCGCTTTCTCGGCATGCGACGAGCCGTCGATGGGAACCAGAATGGTACGAAGCATGGCAAGCCCTCGCAGTTGGGCCTAAGTGGAACGAGACGACTGGAGGCCGCTCACTATCTTCAGCCTAGCCACTCAGGCTTCTGGAGCAACCCCGTACTTTACAGCCAGGGCTCCAACCCCATCAGTCGCGTCAGCCAAGCGCCGAGATGACGCCAAAGATCGCCGGGCTCGCGAGACAGCCGCAGGTTCTCGCCGCCACGCTCCGTTACCCACGCCAGCCGCCCGTCCGGTTCACGTTCGACGCGATAGCTGAGGGTGGGTCGCTTGCCGAGTTCGATCAGCGCATCCAGCTCGGCGGCCAACCCTTCGCTGCGGGCCAGGACACCCACCTCCGTATTCCACCAGACCGAGCGAGGATCGGCATTGGCCGACCCCACGAAGAGCCGGTCGTCATCGATGGCCAGCGCCTTGATATGCAGGGCGGAAGTCGACGAGCCGACACCGCGTCCGTTGGTTTGGCCTAGCTCCTGGTCGGGGCGCATTTCGTACAGTGCCACGCCGCTCTCGAGCAGTGTGCCACGATACGGTTGGTAAGCGCCGTGAGCGAACGGCACGTCGGAGGCTTCCAGCGAATTGGTGAAGACCTCGACATCGACGCCCGATTCGGCGAGCTCCCGTATCAGCCGCGTCCCCACCTTGCCCGGCACGAAGTAGGCCGAGATCACTGCCAAACGCTCGATCGGCCTGCCCACGGCCGCCATCAGCTCTCCGGCCATGGTGCGCCGCAGTGGCGGGCGGCCACGCCAAGCCGGCTTGCCGGGCGGATCCCACAGTGCCACGCCTTCACCCCAATGGAGCCTGCCGATCAACGGCCCTTGGTCCGCATCGGCATAGCGTTGCCGCAAATGGGTGAAATAGGGCGAATCGGCATGCTCGAGGAACCAATCGGAAAGCGACGCTCTCAGCTCACGCCAAGCCTCCCCGCGCACGCGGTGGTAACGCTCGATCGGCTGCGCCAGGCCGTGATTCCAATAGAGATAGAAACTCATCGAGAGCTGCGGCACGACCGGCCCGACTGTCACCAGGTCGAGATCGGTGAGGTTGCGCTCGCTGGCGCTGTAGTATTCATCGCCTAGGTTGCGCCCACCGACGATGGCCAGCGCTCCGTCGGTGATCCATAGCTTGTTGTGCATGCGGCGCTGCTGTCGCGTCGCGACCGGCAGCGAGGCCAACACCCTGGCCGTCAGGCTACTCCGACCGATGGCCAGGGCATTGTAAACGCGCACTTCAATATTGGGGTGGCTGGATAGCGCCGCCAACCGTTCGCCCTGCCCAACCGTTGCCAGATCGTCGATTAGCAAACGTATCGTCACGCCCCGCTCCGCGGCTTCCAGTAACCGCAGCAGCAACATGCGAGTCGTCAATCCATCCCCCATCAGATAGGTCTGGATATCGAGGCGTCGATCGGCCTGTTCGCTGAGCAACATGCGCAGGCTAAAAGCGTCCTGACCGCTGGTGAGCAGAGCGAAGCCGCTCTGTGCGGCATGGGGAGCCGCGCTCAGCGCCGCCCACTGTCCCAACCAAGTGGTCTCGACTTCGGCCGGCGGCAGCGGGGCACCATGCTCGCGCGGGACCGGGGCGCCGGCGCAGCCGGACAGCAGTAGTGCCAGCAAGCACCCCCCCACCCAGCCGCGTTGCCAAGTCATCCGAGGTGGCTCAGGGTTCGTCATCGTTATCCGCCAAGCGCCCTTCCAGCCGCTTGCGCGCCTTGTTGCGGCGATAACGGCGCGCCAGCGCGAGCCCCAGGGCAAAGAGCACCATGGCGCCCAGGGTCAACCCCTGCCAGGGCCGGGCGGCCTCGCCGCCCATTAGGGTTTCCAATGTAAGGATCAGGATGAAGCCCAGCGCCTGACTGGCGATGGCCAGGGCACGCAGGGTGTCGAAAGACTGATTCGCCATGGAGGCTCCTGCCGGGTGACAGTGCGATGCTCGCACAGTAGGCTCTTGCTCAGCCGGTCGCTGCGAGGCCAGCAAGTGTAGGATTCTAACCGCTCCTGCCGCCGACGCCGACCCCGTTCTCGGAGCTGTTGCCATGGACGCTTTCGCCCTGGGCCCCGTGCTGATCTCGATTTCACGCCTCTATGCGCTGGGTTGCGCCCTACTGCTGCTGGTCGCAGCCTGGTCCCTGCTGGGCCTTTCCGGCCCCGCGCGGGCACGCTGGTTCAACGGCCTGCTGCTGGTCTGGCTGGCCGGGGCCCGGCTGGGGCACGTGGGAATGCACCTCGACGCCTATGCCGCGGCTCCGCTCGACGTGCTCAAGCTGTGGCAGCCGGGATACCACGGCGTATGGGGGTTGCTCGCGGCGCTGGCCTGGACCGCCTGGACGCTACGCGACCACCTGCTGCGCATGATTGGCGCCATGGCTTTGACGATCGGCGTGTCGGCACTCTGGCTGGTGCTGGTCACCCTGGCTCCGCTGGGCGGCGGCACTGCCATGGGCGAACTGCCCGCCGTTACCCTGGAGAACCTCGACGGCGAGCCGGTCGATCTGCAAACGCTTCGCGGCGAGCGGGTCGTCGTCAACCTGTGGGCCACCTGGTGCCCGCCCTGCCTGCGCGAGATGCCGTTGCTGGCCGAGGCCGACAACCGCGAGGACGTGACCGTGGTAGTGATCAATCAAGGCGAGGAGCTGCTGCAGGTGGTGCGCTACCTGGACGAGCAGGGGCTTTCTTTTCGCTATCCGCTGCTCGATCCCCAGCAAGAGATGATGAGGACGGTCGAATCGCCGGGCCTGCCCACCACCCTGCTGTTCGATACTCGTGGCCGCGCCGTGGAACGCCATGTGGGCGAACTCTCACGCGCCCAACTCACCTCCTGGCTCGAGCGGCACTGATCCACGTCTATCGTTTCCCGCCGCTCGCCACCCCCTTAAGCCGTGGCCGGCTTTGCGTTAGAATCCCCCGCCCTGTCGCCGCCGGAGAGTTATTCGCGGTGGCATGCGCACCGTATTCAGCATCGACCGAGGCATCATGAGCGACTTTTCACCCGGCCAGCGCTGGATCAGCGACGGCGAGGCCGACCTGGGCCTGGGCACCATTCTCAGTTGCGATCACCGTAGCGTCACCGTACTGTTCGGCGCCAGCCAGGAGACCCGCACCTACAGCAGTCGCCAGGCGCCCCTCACTCGGGTCGCTTTCGGCATCGGCGACCGTATCCTGTCTGCCGAGGGCTGGAGCCTGACCGTCGAGGACAGCAAGGAAGTCGACGGCCTCATCGTCTACATCGGCGAAGACGACCAGGGCGAGCTGCGCGAGCTGCCCGAGGCCCGCCTGGCCGACACCATGCAGTTCGACCAGGCCCGCGACCGCCTGCTCACCGGACAGGTCGACCGCAACGACTGGTTCGACCTGCGCTTCCGCACCCTGCATCATCATCACCGCATCGAGCAGAACCCCGCGCTGGGCCTGGCGGGGCCGCGCATCGACCTGATTCCGCACCAGCTCTACATTGCCGACGAGGTCGCCCGCCGCCACGCCCCGCGGGTGCTATTGGCCGACGAGGTGGGGCTGGGGAAGACCATCGAGGCCGGCCTGATCCTGCACAGGCTACTGCTCACCGGCCGTGCCGAGCGGGCCTTGATCCTCGTGCCGGCGAGTCTCGTGCATCAATGGCTGGTAGAGCTGTTGCGCCGCTTCGCTCTCGAGGTGACGCTGCTTGACGAGCAGCAGAGCCTGGCCCAGGCCGAGAGCAATCCCTTCGAATCCGGTCAGTTGATTCTCGCCAGCCAGGAGTGGTTGTTCGCCAATCCGCATCGGCAGGAACAGGCCGCCGCCTGCGACTGGGATCTGCTGATCGTCGACGAGGCACACCATCTCGACTGGAGCGCCGAGCAGGTCGGCCCGGGTTACGCCTGCGTCGAACGCTTGGCAAGGGCCGTGCCGGGCTTGCTGTTGCTAACCGCCACCCCCGAGCAGATGGGGCTCGACAGTCATTTCGCCCGCTTGCGCCTGCTCGATCCGGATCGCTACCACAGCCTCGACGCCTTCCGTGAGGAGGAGCAGCACTATGTCGAGGTGGCCCAGGCGATCGACGCCCTGGAGCGCCTGCCCGATGGCGGCACCGCCGACTATGATGCGGTGGCCGCCGTGATCGGCGAACCCGACAGCCTGGCCCTGCTGAGCATCCTGTCCAATCCCGAGACCGGCGAGAGGCAGCAGGCCAGCGCCCGTACCCAACTGCGCGAGCAACTGCTCGACCGCCACGGTACCGGCAGGGTGATGTTCCGCAATAGCCGCCGCCACGTGGGCGGCTTTCCCGAGCGCCACCTGCACCTGGCGTCGCTTCCGCTGCCTTCGGCCTACCGCCGCGTGCTACGCAAGCTCGAGCGCAATGAGGATTATCTCGACGAGTTGCTCATCGAGACCGGACTCGACCACCCCGATGGGCTCATCTACCCCGACGCCGTCTACCGGGCGCTCACCGATGACCCGCTCAACGCCGAACCCTGGTGGCAGATCGATCCACGCGTGACCTGGTTGCTGGAGCGCCTCAGCGATACGGGAGAGCGGGGCTTCGCCGACGACAAGGTACTGGTAATCGCCCATCAGCGCGAGACCGCCCAGGGCTTGGCCGAAGCGCTGCGTGTGCTGGGTGGTGTGCACGCCCCGGTGTTCCATGAAGGGCTTACGCTAGTGGAGCGCGACCGTGCCGCGGCGGCCTTCGCCGACGAGGAGGAGGGCAGCCAGGTGCTGGTGTGTTCGGAGATCGGTTCCGAGGGGCGCAATTTCCAGTTTTGTCGGCACTTGGTGATGTTCGATCTACCGCAGCATCCCGATCAGCTCGAGCAGCGTATTGGTCGGCTCGACCGCATCGGACAGCGTCACGCGATCGAGATTCACGTGCCGCTGTTCGAGGCCAGCCCCGGCGAACGGCTGCTTCGCTGGTTTCACGAGGGCATGGATGCCTTCGACGCCCCCCACGGGGTCGGCAATGAGCTGTTCGACGCCTTCGGCGATGCGCTGTCCGAAGCCCTGCTCGACGACGAAGCCCTGGACGAGGTGATCGCCGAGACCCGCGCCCTGTTCGAGGGCCGCCTGGCCCAGCGCAACGCCGGACGCAATCGTCTGCTGGAACTCAACGCCTGCCGCCCGGTGCGAGCCGAGGAAGTGGCCGCGGCAATCCGCGAGCTCGACGATGATCCGGCACTGCCGCGCTATCTGGATCAGGCGCTGGATATCTTCGGGGTCGACAGCCAGGAACTCGGCGGCGACCTACTGCTGCTGCAGCCGAGCCCGCAAATGCTTGACGGCCTGCCCGGGCTGGCCAAGGGCGAGGAGGGCTTCACCGCCACCCTGTCGCGCTCGCGCGCCCTGGCCCGTGACGACGTGCAGCGACTCTCCTGGGAGCACCCGCTGCTGCGCGAGGTGATGGGACGTATCCTCGATGGCACCATGGGCAACACCGCGCTGGCGCTGCTCAGGCACCCGGCAATCCCTGCCGGGCGGCTGATGGCCGAGCTGGTCTTTCGCACTTACTGCCCGGCGCCGAAGCGGCTGCACGTCAACCGCTTCCTGCCGCCCACCGCAGTGCGGGTACTGCTCGACGAGTCCGGCGCCGTGCTGACCGACAAGGTCTCGTTCACCGGGCTGTCGAAGAACCTGCAAAAGGTCAGGAAGGCGATGGCACGCGATCTGATCCGCAGCCGCCACGACCAATTGCGGGGTTTGCTGATCCAGGGCGAAGAGGAAGCCGAGCGCGAGCTGCCGAGTATCGTCGAGTCCGCCCAGATCCGCATGCGACAAGCGCTCGATGCCGAGCTTGCCCGTCTGGAAGCACTGGCCCGGCTCAACCCGGCGGTGCGCGAGGAGGAACTCGAGGCCCTGCGCCGCGAACGGGGTGAGCTCGATGCGGCAATCGATGGAACCCGGCTTCGCCTGGATGCGGTACGGGTCATCGTCACGGTAGGCGAGGAAAGCCGCTGAGCCGGCGTCCGGTAAGGGCGGGTACTGGGTGCATTAGCGCTTACCGAGGATATTCGTCAGCGCCGCTTCAAGGGTCGGATAGCGGAATGTGAAGCCGGCCTCGAGCAACCGCGCCGGACGCATGTCGGCACCGGTCAGCAGCAGGCGCGCCATCTCGCCGAACGTCGCTTCGAGCACGAGTGCGGGTACCGGGAGCGGGGCCGGCCGATGCAGCAGGTGCGCCAGGGTGCGGGTGAATTCGGCGTTGGTCACCGGCCTGGGCGCGCTGCCGTTGAACGCTCCCTCGAGGTCGTCGCGTTCGAGCAGGAACAGAATCGCTTGCACCAGATCCTCGCGATGGATCCACGGCATGAACTGACGGCCATCACCGAAGCGCCCGCCGAGTCCCAGCTTGAACGGGGTCAGCATCTTTTCGAGGGAGCCGCCGCCTGCATCCAGCACTAATCCGGTGCGAAGCCGTACCACCCGAGTGCCGAAGTCGGCTGCTTCCTTGGCCGTATCTTCCCAGCGCTTGCACAGGCGGTGAGCGAACTCGTCGTGAGGCGGGGTCGCCTCGGTGACCTCGCGGTCGCCCTGATCGCCGTAGTAGCCCATGGCCGACCCCGACACCATGACGCGGGGCGGCACACCGCTGGCCTGTGCCAGCTGTTCGCAAAGAATCACCAGGTCACGGGTGACGTTGATCCGCGAGTCGACCAACCGCTGCTTCTGGCTGGCGGTCCAGCGATGCGCGGCGATCGGCTCGCCGGCCAGATTGACGATGGCCTGGGGCGAAGCGTCGACGAAATCGAGCACCGAGCGACGAATGTCGACGCCTCCGGGCAACCTGTGCCTGGCGGCATCCGGCTCACGAGAAACGACCTGGAGACGATGCCCTGCCTCCTTGAGCCGCTGACACAGCCGCTGGCCGACGAAACCGCTGCCCCCGGTAATGAGTACACGCATTGCTGCCCCCTCTCTCGACTGCCGTCCCGCCTGGTTATACAGCCTTTGTACATCTTTGCTATTCTAATGGAAACATGGCGCCCTTGCGCTGCTTGCCTTTCATCCGGCCATTGCCCCGATGGAGAATGCACATGACCTATGGCCTGATCCTGCTGGCTCACGGATCCAGCGATCCCAAGTGGCGCGCTCCTTTTGCGCAACTCCACGAAGCGTTGGCCGCGCGTCTGCAGACTCCGCTGCAACTGGCCTACATGGAACTCAGCGAGCCCTCGCTCGAGACGGCCGTGGCCGAGCTATCGGCCTCCGGCATCCAGCGTGCTGAGATCCTGCCGTTGTTCTTCGCCGCCGGCCGCCACTTGCGCCGTGACGTGCCCGCTCAAGTGGAAGCGCTACGTGCCGCTCATCCCCACATGGCGCTGACGCTGCTGCCGCCGGTCGGCGAACATCCCGCCTTCGTCGATGCCCTGGCCGCCGTGATCGCCGAGCAAGCCGGCGACGCATTGTCGACTTGAAGCGATCACATTCGTTGTACATGACTCGTTTAGCGTACAATATTTCCCGGCGACGAGCCTGACGGCGCGCAGGCCGCCACTCCCGCGCTGCGCAAAAGCCACGACCCACGAGAGGCAGAGGCGAGCATGACCGACAAGGCGCCCCACCCGGCCGACACGCCGCTCTATCCGATCCGCGAGGTGTCACGTATCACCGGGGTCAACTCGGTCACGCTGCGTGCCTGGGAGCGCCGCTATGGCCTGATCCGCCCCCAACGCACCCCCAAGGGGCATCGACTGTATGCCCACGAGGACATCGAGCGCGTCGAGCGCATCCTGCAATGGCTCGGGCGCGGCGTGCCCGTCAGCCAAGTCAGGGAACTGCTCGACCAGCCTGAAGCGGCGCCCACGCCCATTCCCGCCAGCGGCGACTGGCCCAGCCAACAGCGCCAGCTCATCGCCGCCATCGAGGCGCTGGATCTGGGTCAGTTGGAAGTGCTGTTCAATCAGAGCCTGGCGCTCTATCCGGTATCCGTTTGCCTGTCGGAGTTGTGGCAACCCGCCGTGCGCGAACTCGAGGAGCGCTGGTCGGACCAGCTCGGCGCAGCGCTGCAGCGCCGCTGCCTGGAAGCCTTTTTGCGCACGCGCATCGGCATTCGTCTTCATCATGCCAACCAGTGCCTCAAGGGACCGACGCTGCTGGTCGCCCCGCTGCCCGACGATCCGGGGCCGCTATGGCTGCTGCTGGCCGCCCTGGCAGCCAGCGACGCCGGTTACCGCATCCAGTTGCTGGACACCGCACTGCCGTTCGGCGAGCTGCCGCTGGCGGTAGAGCGATTCGGGGCCGGCGCTCTGCTGCTGGTCAGCGGCCGCGCCGAGCGGGCCGACCTGGTGCGCCGCCAGCTGCCGCGATTGGCGGAACAACTCGACGCCCCCCTCGGCCTGTGCGGGCCGGTGGCGCGCATTCGCGGCAATGTGCTGGCCGACAGCCTGGTGGAGCTACTGGGTGATGACCTGCCCTTGGCCATGACCCGCCTGCGTTCCTTGATCCATGACGCATGACGACGCCCGTCACGAGGCCACCGCTCATGCGTATGCCGATGTGTTTCGGAAAGCTCCGGCGGAAACTGTTGCACGTAGAGGATGCGGGCCGCTGCAGCCGGTCATGTCAAGGGCTCGGGTCGCAATACCAGTTCCGGCTGTTGACCCGCCACCTGCACCTGCCACTGCGCCTCGATTGCCGCGGCCGGCCCCGGTCGCGCATAGAGGAAGCCCTGCACCAGCCGGCAACCGGCCTGTTGCAGGAAATCCAGCTGTCCTTGTGTCTCCACCCCTTCGGCCACCACGTCCAATCCCAGTCCGCGCGCCATTGCCAGCACGGCGCTGACGATGGCGGCATCGGCCGGGTCGTCGGGCAGCGAACGGATGAAGGCGCGGTCGAGCTTGAGCTTGTCCAGTGGCAAGTTCTTGAGATAGCTGAGCGATGAATAGCCCATGCCGAAGTCGTCGATCGCGATACGGTGCCCACGTGCACGAAGCGCCTCGAGGCGCGGCACGATATCGCCGGCGCGCTCGTCAAGCAGCACCGATTCCGTCAGTTCCAGGCCAAGCTGGGCAGGAGCGATGCCGTGCCGCGCCAGCCCCGCCGAGAGCGCCGTTTCCAATTCGCCCTGAAACATCTGGATCGCCGAGATATTGATCCATACCGGCAAGGCCGGCATGCCCAGCTCGCGCCAGCGTGCCATCTGGGCCAGTGTCTCGTCGACCACCCAATTGCCCAGTGGCCCCATCAGGCCATGCCGCTCCGCCAGGGGAATGAAGTCGCCGGGCGATACCATGCCATATTCCGGATGGCGCCAGCGCAGCAGCGCCTCCATGCCGACCACGGCGCCATCGCTGATGCGATGCTGAGTCTGATAATGCAATTCGAGTTGGTCGCCGTTGGCCAGGGCATCGCGCAGGCCATAGACGAGCGTCATGTGCGGTGAATTCTGCACATCCAGAGCCGGGCGAAACCGTTGACTGACATTGCGTCCATGACGCTTGGCCGAATAGAGCGCCGACTCTAGCCGCTGGAACAACACGCCGGACTCCTTGCCATCCTCCGGAGCGCGGCAGCTACCGATGGAGAGCCCCAGGCGCAGCGGTTTGTTGCCCAGCTC
Organism: Billgrantia pellis; assembly: GCF_008297955.1. Classification (GTDB taxonomy): domain Bacteria; phylum Pseudomonadota; class Gammaproteobacteria; order Pseudomonadales; family Halomonadaceae; genus Halomonas; species Halomonas pellis. The sequence goes on from NZ_VTPY01000003.1 coordinate 858,525, forward strand.
GAAGGGCTCGCCCATGTGCTGGCGCAATCCGGCAACCCAGTTTTCGTGATCATCGAACGTCGTGGTGCGTATCGCCAGGAACTCGTCGCCACCCAGGCGACCCACCACGCCGCCGGCAATGTGGCGCGCCAGGCGCTGGCCGAATCGTGCCAGCAGGCGATCGCCCTGTTCCACGCCGAGGCTGTCGTTAACCGATTTGAAGCCATCGATGTCGATGATCGCCATGTCCAGGCTCTCGCCTGCCCGCAAGTGCCGTAGACGCGAGGTCATCAGGTCGTGAAGACGACGACGGTTGGGGAGTCCGGTGAGAGGGTCCTCGAAACCGATGCGTCGAAGATCCTGCTCGCGCGCCTTGTGAACGGAGATGTCGGTAAACGTACCGACATAGTGAGTGATGCGTCCACGACTGTCGGTGATTGCCTTGATTCGCAGCCATTCGGGGAACTCGTCGCCTTGCTTGCGCCGGTTCCAGATTTCGCCTTCCCAGCGCCCCTTGCTCTGCAGGGTCTGCCAGAAGCGCTTGAAGAATGCCGTATCGTGACGTGCCGCAGCCAGGTTGGTGGCGTTGAGGCCGCGCACCTCCTCCTCGGTGAAGCCGGTGATGCGCGTGAAGGCGGGATTCACGGCGAGAATGTGGTTATCGGCATCGGTGATCTGTACGCCCTCCTCGGAGAGCATCAAGGCTTGCTGCATCAGATCGGCATGCTCACGGTCGCGCCTCACCTGCCGCCATACGTCCACGATCCCCAGCGCCACGACGCCGATTGCGACCATGCGCAGGGCTGGGCTGGGCAGCCAGATGCAGGCCGTCAATGCTGCCAGGGCAGCCCAGACGAGCGGGCGATTGGTCGCAATGGATGACCGCATGTAAGACCCCGGTAAATCGATTGGTAAAGTACGACAGCACGCCCATGCGAAGCATCGACCCTGCCCAGAAATATCGACACAAAGAGCCGACACTTTAATCGCTAGCCACTACCGCGTCATGCCTGACGTGCAATCGCGAGCCTCGGCCAGTAGACTAGGCAGGGCCGCCCGGGCGGGTCGGCCGTCAGTGCCATGCCGCATTCGCATTGCGCGCGGGAGGGCCCACAACAACTGCGACTCGGAACGACTCAGTGACCAAGCAACACTCTTTCGAACGCGAAGAACTGCTGGCATGTAGCCGCGGTGAACTCTTCGGTCCCGGCAATGCCCAGTTGCCGGCGCCCAACATGTTGATGCTCGACCGCATCACGCGCATCCATGAACAGGGCGGCCAGTTCAACAAGGGCGAGCTGATCGCCGAGCTGGATATCCACCCCGACCTTTGGTTCTTTGATTGCCATTTCCCCGGCGATCCGGTAATGCCCGGGTGCCTGGGACTGGATGCCATGTGGCAGCTGGTAGGCTTCTACCTGGGCTGGCTCGGCCATCCCGGGCGCGGTCGTGCGCTGGGCTGCGGTGAAGTGAAGTTCACCGGCCAGATCCTGCCCGAGGCCGAGAAGGTTACCTATCATATCAATATCAAGCGCATCATTACCCGGCGCCTGATTCTGGGCATCGCCGACGGCACCGTCTCGGTCGATGGCCGCGATATCTACCAGGCCCACGACCTGCGCGTCGGCCTGTTCACCTCTACCGCGAATTTCTGAAACAGGAGGCTCCCATGCGACGAGTGGTAGTCACCGGCCTGGGCATCGTGTCCTGCTTGGGCAACGACGCACAATCGGTCGTCGAAGCGCTCCGGAGCGGGCGCTCGGGCATTCGCTTCAAGGAGGAATACGCCGAGCGCGGCTTTCGTAGCCAGGTCGCCGGGGTCGTGGATATCGATCTGGATGCGCTGGTCGATCGCAAGCTGCGTCGTTTCATGGGCGACGCGGCGGCCTATGCATATGTCAGCATGGCTCAGGCCATCGAGGATGCCGGCCTCTCTCCCGAGCAGATTTCCAGCGAGCGCATCGGCCTGATCGCCGGCTCCGGTGGCGCGTCCAGCGCCAACCAGGTCGAGGCCGCCGACGTCATGCGCGAGAAGGGCCTGCGTCGGGTCGGCCCCTATCGGGTTACACGCACCATGGGCAGCACCGTGTCCGCGTGCCTTGCCACCCCGTTCCGGATCAAGGGCGTCAACTATTCCATCTCCTCGGCCTGCGCCACCTCGGCGCACTGCATCGGCAGTGCCATGGAACAGATCCAGATGGGCAAGCAGGACGTCGTCTTCGCCGGTGGCGGCGAGGAGGAGCACTGGACCCTATCATGCCTGTTCGATGCCATGGGCGCCCTGTCCACTCAGTGCAACGAAATGCCCGAGAAGGCTTCACGGCCCTATGACAAGACGCGCGATGGCTTCGTCATCGCCGGCGGCGGCGGCATGCTGGTGCTCGAGGAGCTCGAGCATGCCAAGGCACGCGGCGCGAAGATCTATGCCGAACTGGTCGGCTACGGCGCCACCTCGGATGGCTACGACATGGTCGCGCCTTCCGGCGAGGGCGCGGCACGCTGCATGCGCCAAGCCATGGCCACCGTCGACGGCAAGGTCGACTACATCAACACTCACGGCACCTCGACACCGGTGGGTGACGTGGCCGAGTTGCGGGCGATCCGCGAGGTCTTCGGCGACAGCACGCCGCCGATGAGTTCCACCAAGTCATTGACCGGCCACTCCCTGGGCGCCACCGGCGTGCAGGAGACCATCTACTCGCTGTTGATGATGGAGCACAGCTTCATTGCAGCCTCGGCCAACGTCGAGGAACTCGACGATCAGGCCGCGGGGTTCGATATCGTGACTCGCCGCCGCGACGATGTCAGCGTCGAACGGGTGCTCTCCAACAGCTTCGGCTTCGGTGGCACCAACGCCTGCCTGGTACTGCAGCGCTATCGCGACTGAGCGGCGCCGACAGCGATACCACGATAAGGGCGCCCCATGGGGCGCCCTTTACTTTCCCTCCCAGGCGCGAATCCGTCAGATGGCTTCGCAGCCCACCAGCGTGACGATCCCACTCAAGCGTTGGTATTCGGCTCGATCGCCGGCTTGGCGACGGCAGGCCGCGGCACTTCCGAAATCTCGGCCAGGCGTGCCTCGATCCACGCCTCGGTTGCAACCAGCACCTCCTCCGGTGTGCGTCCGATCGTTTCGATCGGCTCGCCCACCACCACGTTGAGTTCCCCGGGATTTTTCACCCAATGACGCCCCGGCCAGCGCTCTCCGGCATTATGCGCCACCGGCACCACCGGCACGCCCGCGCGACAGGCGATGACGGCACCGCTCTTGTTGTAGCGGCGTCGCTGCCCCGGCGACACCCGCGTTCCTTCGGGAAAGATCAGCACCGTCAGTCCCTCCTGAAGCCGCGCCACGCCCTGGGACAACACCTGTCGCATGGCCCGTGCCGGCTTCGAACGGTCGAGGGCAATGGGATGCAACAGGCGTAGGCCCCAGCCAAAAATCGGGATGCGCAACAGCTCCTGCTTGAGCACCGTGCAGACCGGAGGCTTGAGGATCTGCAGATAGATCGTTTCCCATTCGCACTGATGGTTGGCCAGGATCACACACGGCCCCGAAGGCAGGCGCTCCCGTCCCTGGATGCGATAGCGAACGCCACAGGTCCAGCGGAACCAAGCGGTAATGAAATGATTGTAGAGATTGAGCAGGCGATAGCGGGATCGCAGCGGCAGCAGCGGTGCCACAGGCAGGAAGAGAATCCCGCTGATGAGGATGGCCAGAAAATAACCTAAGTAAAACAGCAGACTGCGCAACACGTTCATGGACTGGCGCGGTCCTCCTCGCTGGTGACCTGATGCGCCTGACACCACTCGTCGAGCAGTCGACCCACTTCGAGCCGCCACGGCTTCTGGTGAACGCCGAAGGCTTCCAGCACCCGTCGGCAATTGAGTACCCGCCGCAGCGGTTGATCATGGTGATGCTTGAGCGCCTTCACCTCGCCCAGCGCGATGTGTTCCCCGAGCCCTTCGAGCCGAGTCGACAGCTGGGTACGCACCATGGAAGTGAAGGTATAAGCGCTGACCGGCTCGGTACCTGCCAAATGGTAGGCGCCCCAAGCGTTGGAACCGCACGCCAACTGATGCAGCATACCCACCAAAGCCATCGCCACGGCATCCGCCGAAGTGGGACAGAAAATCACATCCTGTGCGGCGCGCACCTCTTCGCCATTCACCAGGCTGTCGATGACGCCGCTGAGCCAGGCATGCCCTCCCTCAAGAGCGAACAGCGGCCCCAGCCGCACGATCAGGTGGCGCGGATGGGAGCGACGAATGCTATCGCCCACGGCGATCAGTCGACGCAGGCTCTCGTCACGCGGCGCCGGGATGACGTGTTCGTCGATGGGCGTCTCGAAGCCGTCCTGATAGAGCTGATCGGAGACGCACCAAACCAGCGGGGTATCCGTCTGGCGGCATGCCGCCAGACACGCCTCGACCCCTTCGCCATGCGTGATCACTGCCGCTGGCTCTATCTCCATGGGAGCAGACAGCGGCGGTATGATCACCGCATCCGGCGCCAGCTCCCGCAAGTGGGCGGCATCGACCGCCAGCCCCGGCTCGATAACGAGTTCGGTGTCACTACGCCGATGCACCAGCCTGGCCAGGGCCAGGTTGAGGCAGTGGCCGGCGTCCAGTACCAACAGCTTCACACAATAGTCTCCCGCCTGGGGCGATTGGCGTCAGAACGGGATCTCATCATCGAAATCATCGAAGCTGCCCGGATCCGGGGCGCCGTAATTGTTCTGCCGCTGGCCTCCCTGCTGGGGTTGCCCGCCCTGCTGGGGATGACCGCCTTGGGGAGCCGGGCGCTGCTGGGGTTGGCCGCCATAGCCGCCCTGCGGCTGCGGAGCCGGCGCTCCTTGCGGGGCACCATAGCTGCCAGCCTGCTGCTGCGGCATGCCGGCACCGGGCTGGCCGGCGAAGTCGCCACCGCCACTGCGGGAGTCGAGCATCTGCATGTCGTTGGCGACGATCTCGGTGGTATAGCGATCCTGGCCGTCCTGCCCTTGCCACTTGCGGGTCTGCAGGCGACCTTCCACATAGATTCGCGCGCCTTTCTTCAGGTACTGCTGGGCGATCTCGGCCAGCTTGTTGAACATCACGACACTATGCCACTCGGTACGCTCCTGGCGCTGACCGCTTTGACGGTCGGTCCAGGTGTCGGTGGTAGCCAGCCGCAGATTGGCGACAGGACTGCCGGAGGGCATGAAGCGCACCTCGGGATCCTGACCCAGGTTGCCGATGAGAATGACCTTGTTGACGCCGCGGGCCATGCTGAACTCCCTTTAGGTTGTACATGGAACATTGTCATGCAACGACCACCAGGCCGCTGCCTGCGCGCAGGTTAACCGCCTCGCTGGCGGCCGGAGCGGATCAGCCGTGCCAGGGCCTCCTCGTCGAGGCGACGCCGGTCCACCTTAAGATACGCGACTCGCTCCTCAGGCACGACCAGAACATCCTCGACCCCTGCTACATCGGCGAAGCTGGCCATCAGTGTATCGAGGGCATCGCCCTGATGCTCGTCTCCCAAGGCCACGACCTCACTCGACAGATGGGGCGGTGGCGGCATGCCCAACATCAGCAGCCACCAGACGCCGGCCAGCACGGCACTGCCGACGAAAACCGCCGTCAGCCCCCACTGCTGGGCCAGCAGCCCGCCCATCACGCCGCCAAGAAAAGCGCCCAGGAACTGGCTGGTGGAATAGAGCCCCATCGCCGACCCCTTGGCACCGGCCGGCGCCAGCTTGCTCAGCATCGAGGGCAGGGTTGCCTCGAGCAGATTGAAGGCGATGAAGAATAGCAGCAGCCAGGCGAACAATGCCCAGCCGCTACCGAATCCGGCCAGCCCCGCCAGACTGACGGTGATGGCGGCGATCGCCACCAGGCACATGCTCTTCATGCGCTGGCGCTTCTCCGCAATGATCACCAGCGGCACCATGCCGACGAAAGCCAGCGCCATGATGGCCAGGTAGGTCAGGCCATGCCGCTCCACGCCAATGCCCGCCTCGACCAGGCGGAACGGTACGGCAACGAAGATCGCCATCAGCACCAGGTGCAGCGAGAAGATCGATAGGTCCAGCCGCCAAAGGTCGGCGCGCGTGAAGATCGCGGCCAGCTGCCCGCGATCGATGCCCACGTCGCGATGTCGCAATCGCCGGGGCGCCGGCGGTACCAGCTTCCATAGCACCGCCAGGCCCAGGGCGGCGAGCAGTGCGGTGAACCAGAATACCGCGGAGAGCCCGAAAGCGGCTGCCAGCCATGGCCCCAACACCATCGCGACGGCAAAGGCCACGCCGATCGACAGGCCAATGGTGGCCATGGCCGCGGTGCGTACCTGTTCGCGTGTCTGGTCGGCGAGCAGCGCCATGATAGCGGCGGCAACCGCCCCGCTGCCCTGTAGACAGCGCCCGGCAATCACACCGCCAATGGTTTCGGAGCCGGCCGCCACCACGCTGCCGAGCAGGAACAGCAGCAGACCGGTGGCGATCACCGGCTTGCGGCCGATGCGATCCGAGAGCAGACCGAAAGGGATCTGCAATAACGCCTGGGTCAGGCCGTAGATGCCCAGCGCCAGTCCCACCAGCAGCGGCGTGGCACCGGTCAGCTCTTCGGCATACAGTGCCAGCACCGGGAGCACCATGAACAGCCCCAGCATGCGTGTCGCATAGAGGTTGGCCAGGCCGGCGATGGCACGCCGTTCGGAGGCTAGCAGCAGTCCAGAGACCTTGCGCATAGGGATAGGAACGCTTCCGTGGTGGGGGGCCTAGGCCCTTTTGGTGAACCGCCTATTCTAACGATTCCGGGCCAGGCAGGAAACGTCCCTGCCATAGCGCTTTGGCGCGCAGCGGGACGCGGACGTATAATCGAGGCTTTGCCGAATGCCATGAGGTGGCAATGGACAGGATTCTGGTCAGGGGTGCCCGCACCCACAACCTCAAGCAGATCGACGTCGAGCTCCCCCGCGATAGCTTGATCGTGGTCACCGGCCTCTCAGGTTCGGGCAAATCCTCGCTGGCCTTCGATACGCTCTATGCCGAAGGCCAGCGACGCTACGTGGAATCACTCTCCACCTATGCCCGCCAGTTCCTGTCGATGATGGAGAAGCCCGACGTCGATCATATCGAAGGGCTGTCGCCGGCGATTTCCATCGAGCAGAAGTCCACGTCGCACAATCCGCGCTCGACCGTGGGTACCATCACCGAGATCTACGATTACCTGCGCCTGCTGTTCGCCCGCGCCGGCACGCCGCGCTGTCCCGAGCATGGCGAGGATCTCGAGGCCAGCACCGTGTCGCAGATGGTCGACCAAGTGCTGGCCCTGCCCGAAGGCAGCCGACTGATGCTGCTCGCCCCGGTCGTCAGGGGGCGCAAGGGCGAGCATCTGCAGCTGCTCGCCGAGCTTCGCGCCCAGGGGTTCGTGCGCGTGATGATCGACGGCCAGGCGCTGGAACTCGACGACATCGCCCCGCTGGACAAGAACAAGAAGCATGACATCAGCGTGGTGGTCGATCGCATCAAGGTGCGCGAAGGCCTGCAGCAGCGTCTGGCCGAGTCGTTCGAAACCGCCCTCAACCTGGCCGATGGCACCGCCGTGGTCCATTTCATGGACGGCGAGGCCGAAGACATCCCGTTCTCGGCGCGCTTCGCCTGCCCCGTCTGCGGCTACGCCATCGCCGAGCTCGAGCCGCGGATGTTCTCGTTCAACAACCCGGCCGGCGCCTGCCCCACCTGTGATGGGCTCGGCGTGCAACAGGTCTTCGATCCCGATAAGCTGATCAGCCATCCGGAACTGTCATTGGCTGAAGGCGTCATCAAGGGCTGGGATCGGCGCAGCGTGTATTACTTCAGCCAACTGCGGGCAGTCGCCGACCATTACCGCTTCACCCTGGAGACACCCTGGCAGGCGCTCGCCCGCCACGAGAAGGATATTATCCTGTATGGCAGCGGCGACGACGAGATTGCCTTCAGCTACGTCAATGACCGCGGACGGCGGGTCACGCGTGAACATCCCTTCGAAGGCGTGCTGCCCAACATGCAGCGCCGCTATCGCGAGACCGAGTCGAGCATGGTGCGCGAGGAGCTGGCGCGCTACATCGCCGATCGCCCCTGCCCCACCTGCCATGGTTCACGCCTGCGCCAGGAGGCTCGCCACGTCTTCGTCGATGATCATACGCTGCCCGACATCGTGCAGTTGCCGATCGGCGAGGCGTGGGACTACTTCCAGCGCCTATCCCTGCCCGGACGCAAGGGCGAGATCGCCCAGAAAGTCATCAACGAGATCCATGCTCGCCTGGAGTTTCTGGTCAACGTCGGCCTCGACTACCTCAACCTCGAGCGCAGCGCCGAAACGCTCTCCGGTGGCGAAGCCCAGCGCATCCGCCTGGCGAGCCAGATCGGCGCTGGCCTGGTGGGCGTCATGTACATCCTGGACGAGCCCTCCATCGGCCTGCATCAGCGCGACAACGACCGTTTGCTCAAGACGCTGTTCCACCTGCGCGACCTAGGCAATACCGTGATCGTGGTGGAGCATGATGAGGACGCCATCCGCGCCGCCGATCACGTGCTCGACATCGGGCCCGGCGCCGGCGTACATGGCGGGCAAATCGTCGCCCAGGGTACCCCCGACGAGGTGATGGCAGCCCCCGAGTCGCTGACCGGCCAATATCTGTCCGGTCAGCGGCGTATCGAAGTGCCGCCGTGGCGCATCCCCGGCAATCCGGAAAAGCGCCTGCGCTTGACCGGGGCGAGCGGCAACAACCTGCGCAACGTCAGCCTCGAGCTGCCGCTGGGGCTGTTCATCTGTGTCACCGGCGTCTCGGGCTCCGGCAAGTCGACGCTGATCAACTCGACGCTGATGCCGATCGCCGCGCGCGAGCTCAACCACGCCACCACCCTGATGCCCGCACCCTACGAGCATATCGAGGGACTCGACCAGCTCGACAAGGTGATCGACATCGACCAGAGTCCCATCGGGCGAACGCCGCGCTCCAACCCGGCCACCTACACCGGCATCTTCACGCCCATCCGCGAACTCTTCGCCGGCACCCAGGAGGCTCGCTCGCGCGGCTACAAGCCGGGCCGTTTCAGCTTCAACGTCAAGGGCGGTCGCTGCGAAGCGTGTCAGGGCGAGGGCATGATCAAGGTCGAGATGCACTTTCTTCCCGACATCTACGTGCCCTGTGACGTATGCAAGGGCAAGCGCTACAACCGCGAGACGCTGGAGATCGCGTACAAGGGCAAGAGCATCGACGAGGTTCTGGAAATGACCGTGGAGGACGCGCTGGCGTTCTTCAGTCCGGTGCCGGCCATCGCCCGCCGCCTGCAGACCCTGCTCGATGTGGGACTCTCCTACATCCGCCTGGGGCAGAGCGCCACCACCCTCTCCGGTGGCGAGGCGCAGCGCGTCAAGCTGGCCCGTGAGCTGGCCAAACGCGACACCGGCAAGACCCTCTACATCCTTGACGAGCCCACCACAGGGCTGCACTTCGAGGACATCCGCCAGCTTCTCGCCGTGCTGCATCGCCTACGCGATCATGGCAACACCATCGTGGTCATCGAGCACAACCTGGACGTGATCAAGACCGCCGACTGGATCGTCGACCTCGGCCCCGAGGGCGGCTCCGGCGGCGGGCGCATCATCGCCGAGGGCACCCCCGAGCAGGTCGCCGAGATGGAAGTCTCCCACACCGGGCGCTTCCTCAAGCCATTACTGGAACGAGCCAGAAGCCAGCAGGCCGAACTGGCAACATCCCAATAGCTATATGACGGCCAGCGGCGCCGGGGACTGGTCGTAACGGGGGTCCGATTCCAGGGAAGGAATCGGTAGCGTACAGGGAAGTATTCACAGCTCCCCCGCAACGACCTGTCGCGGCCAAGCCGCAACTAACTGACCAGCCATAAAAAAACCCGGCTTCGTAAGAAGCCGGGTTTTTCGTCTTGCTACAGTACTGCCGGGCCAAGGCCCGCCGTCAAAGGATCACTCCTCGGCGGCAGCTTCCTCGGCCTCCTCGACGACCGGGCGGTCGACGAGTTCGACGAAGGCCATGGGAGCGTTGTCGCCGGTGCGGAAGCCGCACTTGAGGATACGGACGTAACCGCCCGGACGCTCGGCGTAGCGCGGACCCAGCTCGTTGAAGAGCTTGCCGACCGCTTCCTTGGAGCGGGTGCGGCTGAAAGCCAGACGACGGTTGGCGACGCTGTCCTGCTTGGCCAGGGTGATCAGCGGCTCGATGACGCGACGCAGCTCCTTGGCCTTGGGCAGGGTTGTCTTGATCACTTCGTGCTCGATCAGCGACACGCTCATGTTCTTGAACATGGCTTGGCGATGCGAGCTGGTACGATTGAGGTGACGACCACTCTTACGATGACGCATGGTTGTGATTCCTTACCAAACTGGGACTCGAGTCGACGCTCACGCGGAGGCCTTGTCGTCCTTCAGGCTCGCCGGCGGCCAGTTTTCCAGCCGCATGCCAAGGGAAAGACCACGAGCAGCCAACACGTCCTTGATCTCATTCAGGGACTTCTTGCCGAGGTTCGGCGTCTTCAGCAGCTCCACTTCAGTGCGCTGGATCAGATCACCGATGTAGTAGATATTCTCGGCCTTCAGGCAGTTGGCACTGCGGACGGTCAACTCGAGATCGTCTACGGGGCGCAGCAGGATCGGATCGACGTGATCCTCTTCCTCCTCGACCTCCTGTTCCTTGTCGGCTTCCAGATCGACGAACGCGGCCAGCTGCTCCTGCAGGATGGTGGCGCTGCGGCGAATGGCTTCCTCGGGATCCAGGGTGCCGTCGGTTTCCAGGTCGATGATCAGCTTGTCGAGGTCGGTCCGCTGCTCGACTCGCGCGGCGTCGACGGCGTAGGAGACGCGACGCACGGGGCTGAAAGTGGCATCCAGCTGCAGGCGGCCGATGGCGCGAGACTCATCGTCGGCACCGACGCGAGCGTCTGCCGGCTCGTAGCCGCGACCGCGAGCGATCTTGAGCTGCATCTTGAGCTCGGCGCCCTCGTTGACGTGGGCGATGACGTGATCCGGATTGACGATCTCGACATCGTGATCGAGGACGATGTCGCCCGCTGTCACCACGGCCGGGCCCTGCTTGTTCAGCGAGAGCACCGCCTCGTCGCGACTGTGCATGCGGATGGCCACGTCCTTGAGGTTCAGGAGAATCTCGATGACGTCTTCCTGAACACCCTCGATCGCGCTGTACTCATGCTCGACACCCGAAATCTCGACTTCCACCACGGCGCAGCCGGGCATGGACGAGAGCAGAATGCGGCGCAGCGCATTGCCCAGGGTGTGGCCAAAGCCACGCTCGAACGGTTCGAGCACGATCTTCGCGTGATGCGCGCTGATCTCTTCGACCTTGATATCGCGCGGACGGAGAAACTCTGTCACTGAACGCTGCATAACTACACCTTTGAGGCTGCCTAACGGTTACTCGGTACTCGACGCCGGCCCCGCAGGACCGGCGCGACGCAGTCAGCGACGCTTACTTCGAGTACAGCTCGACGATCAGGTTTTCGTTGATGTCGGCCGACAGGTCGCCGCGTTCCGGGATAGCCTTGAAGGTGCCTTCCATCTTCTTCGCGTCCACCTCGATCCAGGCCACGTCGCCACGGTTGGCGGCAATGGAGAGCGCATTCTGGATGCGCGCCTGATTCTTCGCCTTCTCGCGAACGGAAACCACGTCGCCGGGCTTGACCTGATAGGAAGCCACGTTGACGGTACGGCCGTTGACCGCGATCGCCTTGTGGCTCACCAGCTGGCGCGCCTCGGAACGTGTGGAGCCGAAGCCCATGCGGTAGACGACGTTGTCCAGTCGGGATTCGAGCAGCTGCAGCAGGACTTCGCCGGTGGCGCCGGAGCGACGGGCGGCCTCCTTGTAGTAGCTGCGGAACTGCTTTTCGAGTACGCCGTAGATACGACGCACTTTCTGCTTCTCGCGAAGCTGCAAGCCGTAGTCGGAAAGACGCTGACGGCGCTGGCCGTGCACACCCGGAATCTGCTCGGATTTGCACTTCTTCTCGAAGGGAGTCACACCGCTCTTGAGGAAGAGATCGGTGCCTTCACGACGAGACAGTTTGCACTTGGGACCAATGTAACGAGCCATGAATCTGTCTCCTTAAACGCGGCGTTTCTTCGGCGGACGGCAGCCATTGTGGGGAATGGGCGTCGCGTCGGTGATGCTCTGCACGCGGAAGCCGGCGGCGCTCAGCGCGCGCACGGCGGATTCACGGCCCGGACCGGGGCCCTTGACCAGCACGTCGACGTTTTTCACACCATACTCGGCTGCAGCGGTCGCTGCACGTTCGCTTGCTACTTGAGCAGCGAACGGGGTGCTCTTGCGAGAACCACGAAAACCCGAACCACCGGCAGTCGCCCAAGAGAGAGCGTTGCCCTGGCGGTCTGTGATCGTCACGATCGTGTTGTTAAAAGAGGCGTGGATGTGCGCAACGGCGTCCACTACCTGCTTTTTAACCTTCTTACGGTTGCTACGCGGGTTAGCCATGTTGATGTCTATTCCTGTCTTTACGCCAGAACGTGCGTGTTACTTGCGGATCGGCTTACGCGGGCCCTTACGGGTACGCGCGTTAGTCTTGGTCCGCTGACCACGCAGCGGAAGACTACGACGATGACGCAGACCACGATAGCAACCCAGGTCCATGAGACGCTTGATGTTGAGCGTCACATCACGACGTAGGTCACCTTCCACGGTGTACTTGCCGACTTCACTACGCAGGGTATCCACCTCCTCGGAGGAGAGGTCCTGGATCTTGGTGGTCGGCGCGATGCCGGCAGCGGCACAGATTTCCTGCGCGCGCGTGCGGCCAATCCCGAAGATATAGGTCAGCGAGATCGCCGCATGCTTGTTGTCCGGGATATTGACGCCTGCAATACGGGCCATCAGCTTTCTCCGAAATTTGAGCGGCTTGCTCGATTGGTCACTACAAAAGGCGCAACAGCATACCCCTTTACCCTTCTGGGGGCAAGGGGCATGCCGGCACCGCTTTTTCCACAAGCGCCAGGATCAACCCTGGCGCTGCTTGTGCCGCGGCTCGATGCAGATGACGCGGACCGCGCCATTGCGCCGAATGATCTTGCAGTTACGGCACATCTTCTTGACGGAAGCTCGAACTTTCATCGTTCCTTCTCCAAAATCGGCACGCGGCGCGCCAAACCACCGGCGGCGCGACTCAGCGCATGATGCCGCCGCTGCCATAGCCTTTCAGGTTGGACTTCTTCATCACCGACTCGTACTGATGCGACATGAGGTGCGATTGCACCTGGGCCATGAAGTCCATGATGACCACTACCACGATCAGCAGGGAGGTACCGCCGAAAAAGAACGGCACGTTCCATGCCACGATCAGGAACTGAGGCATCAAGGAGACCGCAGTGATGTACAGGGCACCGAACAGGGTCAGACGCGTCATGACCTTATCGATGTAGCGAGCGGTCTGCTCACCAGGACGAATACCCGGCAGGAACGCCCCTGACTTCTTGAGATTGTCAGCGACATCCTTGGGGTTGAAGACCAGCGCTGTGTAAAAGAAGCAGAAGAATACCACCGCCGCCGCGAAAAGCAAGATGTACAGCGGCTGCCCCGGCCCGAGAGCCTGGGAGGCTCGCTGCAACCACTCCATGCCATCGCCGGCGCCGACCCACTGGCCGATGGAGGCGGGGAACAGCAAAATGCTGGAGGCGAAGATCGGCGGAATCACGCCCGCCATGTTCACCTTCAGCGGCAGGTAGCTGCTCTGCCCGGCATACATCTTGTTGCCCACCTGGCGCCGCGGATAATTCACCGTGATGCGGCGTTGGCCGCGTTCGATGAACACCACGAAGGCTACGGTCGCGACGCCAAGCACGGTAAGTGCCAGCAGCGGCAGCACGTTCCAAGCCCCTTCATTACGCGCCAGCTCAAAGGCCTGCCCAACGGCACCCGGCAACCCGGCGACGATACCGGCGAAGATCAGCAGCGAAATGCCGTTACCGATCCCCTTCTCGGTGATCTGCTCACCCAGCCACATCAGGAACACTGCGCCCGACACGAAGGTGACGATGGCAGTGAAATAGAAACTGAAGTCTGCGGTATAGGTGATGCCCTGGCTGGCCAGACCCACCGACATGCCGGTGGCCTGCACCAGGGCCAGCGCCACCGTGCCGTAGCGGGTGTACTGGCTGATCTTGCGGCGGCCGGCCTCGCCCTCCTTCTTCAACTGCTCGAGGTGGGGCGAGACTGCGGTCAGCAGCTGCATGATGATCGACGCCGAGATGTAGGGCATGATGCCCAGGGCGAAGATGCTCATGCGCTCCAGGGCACCGCCCGAGAACATGTTGAACAGTCCCAGGATGGTGCCCTGCTGCTCCCTGAACAAGGCAGCAAGCTGGTCAGGATTGATACCGGGAACGGGGATATGGGCACCGATTCGGTACACCACGATGGCGAGGAGCACGAAGCGCAGACGCGCCCACAGTTCACTCAGACCGCTGCCCATCGCCGGCATGTTTCCTGACTTGGCCATTTAGTCCTCTACCTTGCCACCGGCGGCTTCGATCGCGGCACGAGCACCCTTGGTGACCTTGAGGCCACGGACGGTGACTGCCTTGTTGACGTCGCCGGAAAGAATGATCTTCGCGTGCTGGGTGGCATCCTTGAGCACGTTGGCCTGCTTCAGGGTTTCCAGGGTGACTTCGTCACCGCTGACCTTGGCCAGTTCGCTCAGGCGCACCTCTTCGGAGACCAGCGACTTCATAGAGGTGAAGCCGAACTTGGGCAGGCGCCGCTGCAGCGGCATCTGTCCGCCCTCGAAACCGGGCTTCACGGAGCCGCCGCTACGCGACTTCTGACCCTTGTGGCCACGGCCGCCGGTCTTGCCCAGACCGGAACCGATACCACGGCCGACGCGCTTCTCGGCGTGCTTGGAACCCGGTGCCGGGCTCAGCGTGTTGAGTTTCATGGATTACTCTCCCTCTACCCGCACAAGGTAGTTGACCTTGTGGATCATGCCGCGCACGGCAGGGGTGTCTTCCAGTTCGACCGTATGACCGATGCGGCGCAGCCCCAGGCCCTTCATGGTGGCCTTGTGCTTGGGCAGTGTGCCGATGGTGCTACGGATCTGGGTAACCTTGAGTGTGGCTGCCATGGTACTTACCCCGTGATCGCTTCGACGGACAGGCCGCGCTTGGCGGCGATGTCTTCCGGCGACTGCATGGACGCGAGACCATTGACGGTTGCACGCACCACGTTGACCGGATTGGTGGAGCCGTAGCACTTGGCCAGGACGTCATGGACGCCGGCCAATTCGAGCACGGAGCGCATGGCGCCACCGGCGATGATCCCGGTACCTTCGGAGGCCGGCTGCATGTACACCTTGGAGGCGCCGTGACGGGCCTTGACCGGGTACTGCAGGGTGTTGCCCTTGAGGCTCACCTTGATCATGTTGCGGCGCGCCTGGTCCATGGCCTTCTGGATCGCGACCGGCACTTCACGCGCCTTGCCGCGGCCGAAGCCGACACGACCATTGCCGTCACCCACGACGGTCAGTGCGGTGAAACCGAAGATTCGGCCACCCTTGACCACCTTGGCGACGCGGTTGACCTGCACGAGCTTTTCCTGCAGATCGCCGGTGTTCTGTTCGTTCTTCGCCATCGTAAAACCCTTTAGAATTCCAGGCCGCCTTCACGTGCGGCGTCGGCCAGGGCCTTCACGCGGCCGTGGTACTTGTAACCGGCACGATCGAAGGCCACCTGGGTGATGCCTGCCTGCTTGGCACGTTCGGCAATCAGCGCACCCACCTTGGCGGCAGCGTCGGCATTGCCGGTCGCCCCCTCGCGCAGGTCCTTGTCCAGCGTGGAAGCGCTGGCCAGCACCTTGCCACCATCCGGCGAGATGATCTGCGCGTAGATGTGGCGCGGGGTACGGTTGACGCACAGGCGATACACGCCCAGCTCGCGCATTTTGGCACGAGCGCGGCGGGCACGACGGAGACGAGATTCTTTCTTCGCGTTCATAACCCTGCCTTACTTCTTCTTGGCTTCTTTACGACGCACCTGCTCGTCGGCGTACCGCACACCCTTGCCCTTGTAGGGCTCGGGCGGACGGAAGGCGCGAACCTCGGCGGCGACCTGGCCCAGCTTCTGCTTGTCCGCGCTCTTCAGCACGATGACGGTGTTCTTCGGCGTTTCCGCAGAGACACCCTCGGGCAAGGAGTACTCGACCGGGTGGGAGAAGCCCAGTGACAGATTCAGCGTCTGGCCACTAGCCTGGGCACGATAGCCGACGCCAACGATTTCGAGGGTTTTGGTGAAACCCTCGGAGACGCCGGTGACCAGGTTCTGGACCAGAGCACGTGTGGTACCGACCATCGCCCAGGACTTGGCCGTTTCGCTCGGATTGAAGGTCAGCTGACCCTCTTCCTGACCGATGGCCACGTCCGGATGGACGGTCATGGATAGCGTGCCCTGGCTGCCCTTGGCGGTCAGCTGGTCGCCGTCGAGCTTGATGTCGACGCCGGCGGGCACTTTAACCGGATATTTGGCTACGCGGGACATTCCAGACTCCTAGAATACGGTGCAGATGACTTCACCACCGACGCCCGCCTGGCGAGCGGCACGGTCGGTCATCACGCCCTGGGAGGTGGTGACGATCGCGACACCCAGGCCGTCTGCCACCTTGGGCAGCGCATCCTTACCCTTGTACTGGCGCAGGGACGGCTTGGAAACCCGCTGCAGATGCTCGATGACCGGCTTGCCCTCGAAGTACTTAAGGGTCACGGTCAGCTCGGGCTTGGTGCCTTCGGCCACTGAGAAGTCGGCAATATAGCCTTCTTCCTTGAGTACGCGGGCCACCTCGACCTTGAGCGTGGAGGACGGCATGGTGACCGTCTCCTTGGTGGCCATCTGCGCATTGCGGATACGGGTGAACATATCCGCCAGAGTGTCTTGCATGCTCATTTACATTGCGCTCCTGATGTTTCCGTGGCGGCTTACCAGCTGGACTTCTTCAGCCCAGGGACTTCGCCACGCATGGCGGCTTCACGCAGCATGTTCCGGGCAAGCCCGAACTTGTTGTAGTAGCCGTGCGGGCGACCGGTGATGCGGCAGCGGTTGCGCTGGCGCACCGGACTGGAGTCGCGCGGCAGCTGCTGCAGTTTCAGCGTCGCCTCGAAGCGCTCTTCGTCGGAAGTGTTCACGTCCTGGATGATCGCCTTGAGCTCGGCGCGGCGGGCCGCATACTTCTCGACCAGCTTGGTGCGCTTGAGCTCACGCTCTACCATGCTCTTCTTTGCCATGATCCCACCCTTATTTCTTGAACGGGAAGTTCAGCGCGCTCAGCAGCGCACGACCTTCCTCGTCGGTGTTGGCGGTAGTGGTGATGGTGACATCCAGACCCCGAATCCGGTCGATCTTATCATATTCGATCTCCGGAAAGATGATCTGCTCACGCACCCCCATCGAGTAGTTGCCGCGACCGTCGAAGGACTTCGGGTTGAGACCACGGAAGTCACGTACGCGGGGAATCGCGATATTGACCAGACGATCGAGGAACTCCCACATGCGCTCACGCCGCAGGGTCACCTTGATGCCGATCGGCCAACCTTCGCGCACCTTGAAGCCCGCGATGGACTTTCGTGCCTTGGTCACCATTGGCTTCTGACCGGAGAGTTTCTCCAGGTCGCCGATGGCATTCTCGATCAGCTTCTTGTCGCTGGTCGCGTCGCCGATGCCCATGTTCAGGGTCACCTTGGTGATCCGCGGCACCTGCATCACGTTGGCGTAGCTAAACTGCTCTTTGAGCTGAGCCACCACCTCGTTCTGATAACGTTCTTTCAAGTTCGCCATTTTGCTACCCGACTCGCGTTAGGCGTCGATCTGCGTCTGCGTCGACTTGTAGATACGTACCTTGGTACCGTCTTCCTTAACCTGGAAGCCGACGCGATCCGCCTTACCGGTCTCCGAGTTGAAGATCGCCACGTTGGACGCGTGAATCGGAGCCTCGCGCTCGACGATACCGCCCTGATTGCCCGCCATGGGGTTGGGCTTGGTGTGACGCTTGATCATGTTCACACCGGACACGACGAAGCGGTCGTCCTTGAGGACGCGCTTCACTGTGCCGCGCTTGCCCTTGTCCTTGCCGGCGATGACGATCACTTCATCGTCACGTTTGATCTTTTGCATATCCGCCTCGCTCCTTACAGCACTTCGGGCGCCAGGGAAATGATCTTCATGAACTTCTCGTTGCGAAGCTCACGCGTCACCGGCCCGAAGATACGGGTTCCGATCGGCTGTTCGTTGGTATTGTTCAACAGAACGGCCGCATTTCCATCGAAGCGGATCAGCGAACCGTCGGGACGACGGACGCCGCTCTTGGTGCGGACGACCACCGCCTTGAGGACCTGGCCTTTCTTGACCTTGCCCCGCGGGATGGCTTCCTTCACCGTTACCTTGATGATGTCACCGACGCGAGCGTAGCGACGGTGGGAACCGCCCAGCACCTTGATGCACTGCACCCGGCGCGCTCCGCTGTTGTCGGCGACATCCAGCATTGTCTGAGTCTGAATCATCGGTTTTCTCCAAACCTAATCTGACTGCTCTCGCCGAGCTTAGCCCTTGGCCTGCTCGATCACCTCGACCAGGGTCCAGGCTTTCTTTCTGGACAGCGGGCGGGACTCCTGAATGGAGACCGTGTCGCCAATCTTCGCCTGGTTCGCCTCATCATGGGCGTGCAGCTTGGTGGAGCGCTTCACGTACTTGCCGTAGATCGGATGGCGCTCGCGGCGCTCGATCATCACGACGATGGATTTCTCCATCTTGTCGCTCACCACCTTGCCGGTGAGCGTACGGGCTTTTTTCTCTTCGGCCATCTCAGTCACCTGCCTTCTCGTTGAGCACAGTCTTCACCCGGGCGATATCCCGACGAACCTGCTTGAGCAGATGAGTCTGGCTGAGCTGGCCGGTGGCCTTCTGCATGCGCAGGTTGAACTGCTCGCGGAGGAGTTCGAAGAGCTGCTCCTGGAGCTGCTCGACTGACTTTTCACGAATTTCCTGGGCTTTCATCACATCACCGTCCGTTTCACAAAGGTGGTGGATACGGGCATCTTCTGGGCGGCGAGAGAGAAGGCCTCGCGGGCCAGCTCTTCGGACACACCTTCGATCTCGTACAGGACCCGGCCCGGCTGGATCTGTGCAACCCAGTACTCGACGGAGCCCTTGCCCTTACCCATACGGACTTCGAGCGGCTTCTTGGAAATCGGCTTGTCGGGGAAAACGCGGATCCAGATCTTGCCACCACGCTTGACGTGACGGGTGATCGCGCGGCGGCCGGCCTCGATCTGGCGCGCCGTGATGCGGCCGCGACCGGTGGCTTTCAGGCCGTATTCCCCGAAGCTGATCTTGCTTCCGCGATGCGCCAGGCCACGGTTGCGGCCCTTCATCATCTTGCGGAACTTCATACGCTTGGGCTGTAACATCGACTCGCTCTCCCCTTACCTGGAACCTTTCTTCTTGGAGGGCGCTGCCTGCGGCTGTTTGGCCTTGGCGCGAACCTCTTCGATGCCCCCGAGGATTTCACCCTTGAAGACCCACACCTTGACACCGATGATGCCGTAGGTGGTTTTCGCTTCGTAGGTGGCGTAGTCGATGTCCGCACGCAGCGTGTGCAGCGGCACGCGACCTTCCCGGTACCATTCGGTGCGGGCGATTTCCGCGCCGCCGAGGCGACCGGAGAGCTGCACCTTGATGCCGCCGGCGCCGAGACGCATGGCGTTCTGCACCGCGCGCTTCATGGCGCGACGAAACATGACACGGCGCTCGAGCTGTCCGGCGATGTTCTGCGCGACGAGCTTGGCGTCAAGTTCCGGCTTGCGGACCTCTTCGATGTTGACGTGCACGGGCACGCCCATCATTGCGGTGACCTCGCGGCGCAGACGATCGACGTCCTCGCCCTTCTTGCCAATCACGATGCCCGGACGGGCGGTGTGAATGGTAATGCGGGCGTTGTTCGCCGGACGCTCGATGGTGATGCGGCTCACGGACGCATTCTTCAGGCGCTCCTCGAGGAAGCGACGCACTTCGAGGTCGTTGTTCAGCTTGTCGGCATAAGCATCGCCCTCGGCGTACCACACCGAGGAGTGGTCCTTGACGATACCCAGCCGAATACCTGTCGGATTGACTTTCTGACCCATCTGGTCGACTCCTACTTCTCGGCTACCTTGACGGTGATGTGGCAGGTGCGCTTCAGGATGCGATCCGCACGGCCCTTGGCGCGCGGACGGATGCGCTTGAGCGTCATGCCCTCATCGACGCAGATGGTCGAGACACGCAGCTCGTCGATATCCATGCCGTTGTTTTCTTCCGCGTTCGCGATGGCGGACTGCAGCACTTTCTTGACCAGCTTGGCAGCCTTCTTCGGCGAGAAGGTCAGCAGGTCGAGCGCCTCGGCGACCGGCTTACCGCGCACCTGGTCAGCCACCAAACGGGCCTTCTGGGCGGATAAACGAGCGCCACGCAGCTTAGCTGTGACTTCCATCTCTCAATCCTCTCTGGCTTACCGTTTGGCTTTCTTGTCCGCCGCATGTCCGCGATAGGTGCGGGTGGCAGCGAATTCGCCCAGCTTGTGGCCAACCATTTCCTCGGAGACGTGCACCGGGACGTGTTGGCGACCGTTATGGACTGCAATGGTGAGCCCGACCATGTTCGGCAGGATCATGGAACGACGCGACCAGGTCTTGATCGGTTTGCGGTCGTTCTTCTCCACTGCAGCCTCAACCTTCTTCAGCAGATGAAGGTCAATGAAGGGACCTTTCTTCAGTGAACGTGGCACAGCCGTTACCCCTTAATGTCTGTTACTTGGCCTTGCGGCGACGAACGATCAGCGCGTCGGTGCGCTTGTTCTTGCGGGTCTTGTGGCCCTTGGTGGGCACACCCCACGGCGACACCGGATGACGCCCGCCACTGGTGCGGCCTTCGCCGCCGCCGTGCGGGTGATCCACCGGGTTCATGGCCACGCCGCGAACGGTCGGACGCACGCCTCTCCAGCGCTTTGCACCGGCCTTGCCAAGTTGACGCAGGCTGTGCTCGGAGTTGCTCACTTCCCCCAGGGTCGCGCGGCAGTCGGCCAGCACCTTGCGCATCTCGCCGGAGCGTAGACGCAGGGTGGCATAGCTACCTTCGCGGGCGACCAACTGGGCGCTGGTGCCGGCACTGCGCGCGAGCTGAGCGCCCTTGCCGGGCTTGAGCTCGATGCAGTGAACGGTGGAACCCAGCGGGATGTTGCGCAGCGGAAGGGTATTGCCCTTCTTGATCGCCGCGTTCACGCCGGACTCGAGCTTGTCGCCTGCGCTCACGCCCTTCGGCGCGATGATGTAGCGACGCTCGCCGTCCAGGTACTTCAGCAGCGCAATATGCGCGCTGCGGTTGGGATCGTACTCGAGGCGCTCGACGACGGCAGGAACGCCATCCTTGGTGCGCTTGAAGTCGATCAGCCGGTAGTGCTGACGGTGACCGCCGCCCACGTGACGGGTGGTGATACGACCGTTGTTGTTACGCCCACCGGAGCGCGACTGCTTCTCCAGCAACGGCGCATAGGGCTTGCCTTTGTGCAGGTCCTCGCTGACGACCTTGACGACGTGGCGACGACCGGCGGATGTGGGTTTTGTCTTGACGATTGCCATGATCCGTACTCCTGCCCTTATTCGGCGCCAGTGAAGTCTTCGAGCGTCTCACCAGCTGCCAGGGTCACGTACGCCTTGCGGTAACCCTGACGGCGGCCCAGACCGTGCGCGGTGCGCTTGGTCTTGCCCTTCATGTTCAGCACCTGGACGCGATCGACCTTCTTGCCAAACAGCACCTGTACGGCCTGCTTGATTTCCGGCTTGGTCGCATCACTGGCCACCTTGAACACATACTGGTTGCGCTCGGCGGCGAAAGCGGCCTTCTCGGTCACGTGCGGACCGAGCAGAACCTTGAAAACGCGCTCCTGGTTCATGCCAGCTTCTCCTCGAATTTACGCAGAGCAGAGACGGTGACCAGCACCTTGTCGAAGGCAATCAGGCTCACCGGATCGGCGGCAGCCACATCCACCACATCCACATTGGGGATGTTGCGGGCGGCCAGGTAGAGCTTCTCGTCGACTTCCTCGGTGACGATCAGCGCCTTCTCCAGGCCCAGCTCACCCAGCTTGGCGACCAGCTGCTTGGTCTTGGGCGCGTCGACGGTGAACGCGTCGATGGCAACCAGGCGCTCCTGGCGCACCAGCTCGGACAGGATGGAGCGCATTGCTGCGCGATACATCTTGCGGTTGACCTTCTGCGAGTGGTCCTGCGGACGCGCCGCGAAGGTCACGCCCCCGCTGCGCCACAGGGGCGAACGGATGGTGCCTGCGCGAGCTCGGCCGGTGCCCTTCTGGCGCCACGGCTTCTTGCCGCCACCACGCACGTCGGAACGGTTCTTCTGAGCGCGAGTCCCCTGACGACCACCGGCCAGATAGGCGGTGACGACCTGGTGAACCAGCGCCTCGTTGAATTCTTTGCCAAAGGTGGCGTCGGCGACTTCGACAGTACCCGCGCCTGCAGCAAGATTCAGATTCATCGGTTCTATCCCCTTCAGCCAGCTTTGACGGCGCTGCGAACGATGACGTCGCTGCCGGTAGCACCGGGCACGGCACCCTTGATCAGCAGCAGGTTTCGCTCGGCATCGACCCGCACGACTTCAAGGCTCTGGACGGTGCAGCGGACATTGCCCATCTGACCGGCCATCTTCTTGCCTTTGAAGACACGACCCGGGGTCTGACACATGCCGATGGAACCCGGCGCACGATGCGACAGGGAGTTGCCGTGGGTGGCGTCCTGGGTACGGAAGTTCCAGCGCTTGACGGCGCCCTGGAAGCCCTTGCCCTTGGAGGTGCCGGTCACATCGACCTTCTGACCAGCTTCGAAGAGGGATACGGTGATTTCGCCGCCCACTTCCGGAGCTTCCTCGCCTTCGGCGAGACGGAACTCCATCAGGGAGCGACCGGCCTCGATCCCCGCCTTGGCGTACAGACCTGCCTGCGCCTTGGAGAGATGCTTGGCCTTGCGGGAGCCGGTTGTCACCTGAACCGCGGCGTAGCCGTCGCTGTCGACGGTCTTGACGCTGGTGATGCGATTCGGTTCAACCTCGATCACGGTTACGGGCACGGAGGCGCCATCTTCGGTAAAGACGCGGGTCATACCGGCCTTTCTACCGACCAAACCGATAGTCATTCTCAGTCTCCTTTAGTGTACGGGGCTATCACCCGCTATGGCTGCCCTTTCCAGAGCATTCCACTAGCACGTTGTATGACGCCATCCCGGCGTGGCGGCTGCTGCTCGAAACGCAGTGTGTCCGAGCGCTGGGCCGCGAGTGTCTAGTGTGGTTAGTCGAGCTTGATCTGAACGTCCACGCCAGCGGCGAGGTCGAGCTTCATCAGGGCATCGACGGTCTTTTCGGTCGGCTCGACGATATCGAGCACGCGCTTGTGAGTGCGGATCTCGTACTGGTCGCGCGCGTCCTTGTTGACGTGCGGCGAGATCAGTACGGTATAGCGCTCACGATTGGTCGGCAACGGGATCGGACCGCGTACCTGGGCGCCAGTGCGCTTGGCGGTATCAACGATCTCCGCGGCGGACTGGTCGATCAGGCGATGGTCGAATGCCTTCAACCGAATGCGAATCTTCTGGTTCTGCATTTGCCCTAAACTCCAATGGATGTCGACGGCGCCTGCCGCCTACCCACGCATTCAAAGGATGCGCATTATATGCACGCCCGAGGCCGGAGTCAAACAACTCCGCTTCGGGTGCGCAGAAAGGGGGCTCCTCGCGGAGCCCCCTTCGATCAGTCAGCTATTTCGGAACTTACTGAACGATCTTGGCCACGACGCCGGCGCCGACGGTACGGCCGCCTTCGCGAATGGCGAAGCGCAGACCTTCGTCCATGGCAATCGGAGCGATCAAGGTGACAACCATCTTGACGTTGTCGCCCGGCATGACCATCTCGACACCTTCGGGCAGCTCACAAGTACCGGTCACGTCAGTGGTACGGAAGTAGAACTGCGGACGATACCCCTTGAAGAACGGCGTATGACGACCGCCCTCTTCTTTGGACAGCACGTAGACTTCGGCCTCGAAGACGGTGTGCGGGTTAATGGTGCCCGGCTTGGCCAGAACCTGGCCACGCTCGACCTCGTCACGCTTGGTACCGCGCAACAGGGCACCGACGTTCTCGCCCGCGCGACCTTCGTCGAGCAGCTTGCGGAACATCTCGACACCGGTAACGGTGGTCTTGGTGGTGTCCTTGATACCGACGATCTCGACTTCCTCGCCAGCCTTGACGATGCCGCGCTCGATACGGCCGGTGACCACGGTGCCGCGACCGGAGATGGAGAACACGTCCTCGATCGGCATCAGGAACGGCTGATCGATGGCACGCTGCGGCTCCGGGATGTAGTCGTCCAGGGCCTTGATCAGGTTGGCAACGGCGGTGGTGCCCATGCCGTTCTCGTCTTCGCCGTTCAGCGCCATCAGCGCGGAGCCGATGATGATCGGGGTATCGTCACCCGGGAAGTCGTATTCGTTGAGCAGTTCGCGAACTTCCATCTCAACCAGCTCGAGCAGCTCCTCGTCGTCGACCATGTCGGCCTTGTTCAGGAACACGACGATGTACGGCACGCCGACCTGACGCGACAGCAGGATGTGCTCGCGAGTCTGCGGCATGGGACCGTCGGCAGCGGAACAGACCAGGATGGCGCCATCCATCTGGGCCGCACCGGTGATCATGTTCTTGACGTAGTCGGCGTGCCCCGGGCAGTCGACGTGAGCATAGTGACGCTGCTCGGACTGGTACTCGACGTGAGAGGTGGCGATGGTGATACCACGCTCACGCTCTTCCGGAGCGTTGTCGATGGAGTCGAACTGACGCCATTCACCGCCGAAGACCTCAGCAGAAACGCGAGTCAGAGCCGCAGTCAGAGTGGTCTTGCCGTGGTCGACGTGACCGATGGTGCCGACGTTGACGTGCGGTTTGGAACGTTCGAATTTTTCCTTAGCCACTTCGATAACCTCTTTACGTTTGCTAGCGGTTAGCCTTTCTGGTTGATGACGGCTTCAACGATGCTGGAGGGCGCCTCTTCGTAGCTCGCGAACTCCATAGTGTAGCTCGCACGACCCTGGGTCTGAGAACGCAGATCGGTCGCATAACCGAACATCTCGCCCAGAGGCACCATCGCGCGGATGACCTTGCCGGAGGAAGAGTCATCCATGCCCTGCACCAGACCGCGGCGACGGTTCAGGTCACCCATGACGTCACCCATGAAATCCTCGGGCGTCACGACTTCGACCCTCATCACCGGCTCCAGCAGCACGGCCTTGGCCTTGCGGGCCCCTTCCTTGACAGCCATGGAAGAGGCAACCTTGAACGCGTTCTCGTTCGAGTCCACGTCATGGTAGGAACCATCGTACAGCGTGACCTTGACGTCGATCATCGGGTATCCCGCGATGACGCCGTTCTGCAGCTGCTCATAGGCTCCTTTCTCGACGGCACCCACATACTCCTTGGGTACCACACCGCCGACGATCTCGGAAGCGAACTTGAAGTGCATGTCTTCGTCGCCTTCCTTGTCCGCCTCGGTGAGCGGCTCGATACGCAGCCAGACATGGCCATACTGGCCACGACCGCCGGACTGACGTACGAACTTGCCTTCCTGCTCGACCTTGCCGCGAATGGTTTCACGGTAGGCGACCTGCGGCTTGCCGATGTTGGCTTCGACCTTGAACTCGCGCCGCATGCGGTCGACGATGATGTCCAGGTGCAACTCGCCCATGCCGGAGATGATGGTCTGGCCGGTCTCTTCGTCCGTCTTGACGCGGAACGACGGGTCCTCCTGGGCCAGCTTGCCCAACGCCACCCCCATCTTCTCCTGGTCGGCCTTGGATTTCGGCTCCACGGCCACGGAGATCACCGGATCCGGGAACTCCATACGCTCCAGCACGATCTTTTGCTCGAGATCGCACAGGGTGTCACCGGTGGTAACGTCCTTGAGTCCAATGCAAGCGGCGATGTCGCCAGCCAGGACTTCCTTGATCTCTTCACGCGAGTTGGCGTGCATCTGCACGATACGCCCCACGCGCTCCTTCTTCTGCTTGACCGAGTTGTAGACGCTGTCGCCCGATTTCAGCACGCCGGAATAGACGCGGATGAAGGTCAGGGTGCCGACGAAGGGATCGGTGGCGATCTTGAACGCCAGCGCAGCGAAGGGTGCGTTGTCGTCCGCCTCGCGGGTCTCGATCGTGCCTTCCTTGTCGTCCAGCTCCCCCTCGATGGCCTTCACCTCGGTGGGGGACGGCAAATATTCGACAACGGCATCCAGTACGGCCTGGACGCCCTTGTTCTTGAACGCCGAGCCGCACGTCACCAGCACGACCTCGTTGTCCAGCGTGCGACGGCGCAGACCGGCCTTGATTTCCTCCTTGCTGAGCTCACCCTCTTCGAGGTACTTGTCCATCAGCTCTTCGGAGGCCTCGGCAGCGGCCTCGACCATCTGCTCACGATACTCCTCGGCCTTTGACTGGAGCTCAGCCGGGATATCGATCAGATCATAGGTGGTGCCAAGGTCATTTTCGTTCCACTTTATGGCCTTCATCTCGATCAGATCGATGACGCCCTTGAAGTCCTCCTCGGTACCCCAGTTGATCTGGATCGGCACCGCGTTGGCGCCCAGCTTCTGCTTGAGCTGATCGACGACCATGAAGAAGTCGGCGCCGGTACGGTCCATCTTGTTGACGAACACCATGCGCGGCACTTCGTACTTGTTGGCCTGACGCCACACGGTCTCGGTCTGCGGCTGCACGCCGGATGAACCGCACAGCACCACCACGGCGCCGTCGAGCACACGCAGCGAACGTTCCACCTCGATAGTAAAGTCGACGTGCCCCGGCGTGTCGATGATGTTGATGCGATGCTCATCGAACTGATGGTTCATGCCTTTCCAGAAGGTGGTCACGGCAGCAGAGGTGATGGTAATACCACGCTCCTGCTCCTGCTCCATCCAGTCAGTGGTGGAAGCACCTTCATGCGTCTCGCCCAGCTTGTGGTTGACGCCGGTATAGAACAGCACGCGCTCGGTCGTGGTGGTCTTGCCGGCATCGACGTGGGCGACAATACCGATATTGCGGTAGCGGTTAAGTGGAGTCTTGCGAGCCACGGTGGAAACTCCCCGTTGGTTGGCGATGCGTTGGGAAGCGCTGCACTTAGAAGCGATAGTGCGAGAACGCCTTGTTGGCTTCAGCCATGCGATGCACGTCTTCACGCTTCTTCACCGCAGAGCCCTTGCCCTCGGCGGCATCGAGCATCTCGCCGGCGAGACGCTGCACCATGGTCTTCTCACCGCGCTTGCGCGCCGCATCCACCAGCCAGCGCATGGCCAGCGCCTGACGGCGCGAGGGACGAACCTCGACCGGCACCTGATAGGTCGCACCGCCAACGCGGCGGGACTTGACCTCGACCATCGGCTGGATGGCTTCCAGCGCGCGATCGAAGATGTCCAGCGGCTCTTCCTTGCTACGCTCGGCAACCGTGTCCAGCGCACCGTAAACGATACGCTCAGCTGTGGACTTCTTGCCGCTGACCATCAGGTGGTTCATGAACTTGGCCAGGCGCTCGCTTCCGAACTTCGGATCCGGGAGGATTTCGCGCTTGGCGGCTACTCTTCTTCTAGGCATGACAAGCCCTCTATCGAAGGGTCTTTCAGGCAAACCCGGGACTCTCGTTTAGACGACGCCCGGCCTTACTCTTATCAGACCGATATGTATTCTAGGTATGCAGACCGAGGCCGATCAGGACTTCGGACGCTTGGTACCGTACTTGGAACGTGCCTGCTTGCGGTTCTGAACGCCGGAAGTATCGAGGGCGCCGCGAACGGTGTGGTAACGCACACCCGGCAAGTCCTTGACACGACCGCCGCGGATCAGCACGACAGAGTGTTCCTGAAGGTTGTGGCCTTCACCACCGATGTAGGACGAAACCTCGAACCCGTTGGTCAGACGCACGCGACAGACCTTACGCAGGGCCGAGTTCGGCTTCTTCGGGGTGGTGGTGTAAACGCGGGTGCAGACACCGCGCTTCTGCGGGCAGGCCTGCAGCGCCGGCACGTCGCTCTTGCTGACGGGGCGCTTGCGCGGCTTGCGCACGAGCTGGTTAATCGTTGCCATATTGTGTAGCTGACTCCAATGGTTGCCTTGCCTTTCAGTGGGCACGGGCGCACCCACCCCACTGTTAAAGGCTGCGCATTCTAAGGTCTAGCGGGGTGAGGCGTCAAGCGGAAGGGCCAACCTCCCGCCCGACGCCGTCACGCGCCGCCTACAGCTCGTCTTCGTCCGAGTCGAGTGCGGTGAGCTGGGCACCCAGCTCCTGCTCGACGTCGAACGCCGACGGATGGAGCAGACGTTCGGTATCTTCCCGCTTGCGACGACGCTCCTGATGGTGAGCGAGCCCCGTTCCCGCCGGGATCAGGCGACCCACCACCACGTTCTCCTTCAGGCCACGCAGGTAATCCCGCTTGCCGGTTACCGCCGCCTCGGTCAGCACCCGCGTGGTCTCCTGGAAGGAGGCTGCGGAGATGAACGACTCGGTGGCCAGGCTGGCCTTGGTGATACCCAGCAGCACGCGCTGGTACTTGGCCGGGAACTTCTCGGCCTGTTCCAGGCGGGCGTTCTCCTCGAGCACCCGGACCAGCTCGACCTGGTCCCCCGGAATGAACTCGGAGTCGCCGGCATCGGTGATCTCCACCTTGCGCAGCATCTGACGCACGATCACTTCGATGTGCTTGTCGTTGATGCCCACGCCCTGCAACCGATAGACCTCCTGGATCTCGGCGGTGATGTACTTGGCCAGCTCCGCCACGCCCAACAGCCGCAGGATGTCATGCGGGTTGCTCGGGCCGTCGGAGATTACCTCGCCCTTCTCCACCGTCTCGCCTTCGAACACCGCGATCTGGCGCCACTTCGGAATCAGCATTTCGAACGGATCGCCGCCGTCTTCCGGCGTGATCGTCAGACGCCGCTTGCCCTTGGTTTCCTTGCCGAAACTGATCGTGCCGCTGATCTCGGCCAGAATCGCCGGCTCCTTCGGCTTGCGCGCCTCGAACAGGTCCGCCACGCGGGGCAGACCCCCGGTGATGTCCTTGTTGCCCGACGCTTCCACCGGGATACGTGCAACGATTTCGCCGACCCCAAGCTTGGCGCCATTGTCCACCGAAACGATCGCCTTGCCCGGCAGCAGGTACTGCACCGGGGTATTGGAGCCCGCTACGCTGACTGGCTCGCCGCTCTCGTCGGTAAGCAGGATCATCGGACGGCTGTCGCGGCCGGCCTGCGGGCGCGCCGCCGACTCGATCACCTCGATGGAGGAGAGGCCGGTCATCTCGTCCACCGTGCGGTGAATGGTAACCCCTTCGACCATGTCGACGTACTGCACCTTACCCTCGACCTCGGCGATGATCGGGTGAGTGTGCGGATCCCACTTGGCCACGACCTGACCGGCCTCGACCGCCTCGCCATCCTTGATCGACAGCTCGGCGCCGTAAGGCAGCTTGTAGTACTCGCGTTCACGGCCATGCTCGTCGGCCACCGCCAACGCACTGGAGCGAGACACCACCACCAGCCGGCCATCGGCACGCTCGACGAACTTCATGTTGTGCAGGCGCACCTTGCCGCCATGCTTGACCTGAACGCTGTCCACCGCCGAAGCGCGAGACGCCGCACCGCCGATGTGGAAGGTCCGCATGGTCAGCTGCGTACCCGGCTCGCCGATCGACTGCGCGGCGATGACGCCCACCGCTTCGCCGATGTTGACCTGATGGCCCCGCGCCAGGTCGCGGCCGTAGCATGCCGAACAGACCCCGTGGGTCGACGCGCAGCTAATGCCGCTGCGCACCACGATCTCGTCGACGCCCATGGTGTCGAGACGCTCGCACCAAGCCTCGTCAAGCAGCGTACCCTTCTCGATCAGGATCTCGTCGGTACTCGGGTCGATGACGTCCTGTGCTACCACGCGACCCAGCACGCGCTGAGCCAGCGAGACGATGATGTCGCCGCCTTCGATGACCGGATGCAGGGTCAGACCCTGTTCGGTGCCGCAATCGGTTTCGGTGATCACCACGTCCTGGGCCACGTCGACGAGGCGCCGCGTCAGGTAACCCGAGTTGGCGGTCTTCAACGCCGTATCCGCCAGGCCCTTGCGTGCACCGTGGGTCGAGATGAAGTACTGCAGTACGTTCAGGCCTTCGCGGAAGTTGGCGACGATCGGCGTCTCGATGATCGAGCCGTCCGGCTTGGCCATCAGCCCGCGCATTCCCGCCAGCTGGCGGATCTGGGCGGCACTACCCCGGGCGCCGGAGTCGGCCATGATGAACACGCTGTTGAACGAGTCCTGCTCGACGTCGTTGCCTTCGCGGTCGACCACGGTCTCCTTCGAAATGCCCGCCATCATCGCCTTGGCCACCTTGTCGTTGGCCTTGGACCAGATGTCGATGACCTTGTTGTATTTCTCGCCGGCGGTAACGAGCCCCGAGGAGAATTGGTCTTCGATCTCCTTGACCTCGGCCTCGGCGGCCTCGACGATCTCGGTCTTGGCCTCAGGGATGACGAAATCGTTGACGCCGATGGACGCCCCCGACCAGGTCGCCATACGGAAACCGGTGTACATCAGTTGGTCGGCGAAGATGACGGTCGCCTTGAGTCCGGCGCGCCGATACACCTCGTTGAGCAGCTTCGAGATGGCCTTCTTCTTCATCGCCTGGTCGACCAGTTCGAACGGCACGCCGTCAGGCAGAATGCGGAATAGCAGCGCGCGACCCACGGTGGTGTCGTAGAGCGTGCGTTCAGTGCTGTGCTCGCCGGTCTCCTCGTCGACGCGCACCTCGGTGAGACGCACCTTGACGCGGGCGTGCAGCGATACGTTCTGGGTGCCGAAGGCGCGCTCGACCTCATTGAGGTCGGAGAACACCATGCCCTCGCCCTTGGCGTTGATCTTCTCGCGGGTCATGTAATACAGACCCAGCACCACATCCTGGGACGGCACGATGATCGGATCACCGTTGGCCGGCGACAGCACGTTATTGGTGGCCATCATCAACGCCCGCGCTTCGAGCTGGGCTTCCAGCGTCAGCGGCACGTGAACCGCCATCTGGTCGCCGTCGAAGTCGGCGTTGTAAGCGGCACACACCAGCGGGTGCAGCTGGATCGCCTTGCCCTCGATGAGCAGCGGCTCGAAGGCCTGAATGCCCAGGCGGTGCAGGGTCGGCGCACGGTTGAGCAATACCGGGTGTTCGCGGATGACGTCGGCAAGGATGTCCCACACCTCGGGCAACTCGCGCTCGACCATCTTCTTGGCCGCCTTGATCGTGGACGCGTGGCCCAGCGACTGCAGCTTGGAGTAGATGAACGGCTTGAATAGCTCCAGCGCCATCTTCTTGGGCAGGCCACACTGGTGCAGGCGCAGCGTCGGGCCCACGGTAATGACCGAACGGCCGGAGTAGTCGACGCGCTTGCCCAGCAGATTCTGACGGAAACGTCCCTGCTTGCCCTTGATCATGTCGGCCAGGGACTTCAGCGGGCGCTTGTTGGAACCGGTGATGGCACGACCGCGGCGGCCATTGTCGAGCAGCGCGTCCACCGCCTCCTGCAGCATGCGCTTCTCGTTGCGCACGATGATGTCGGGCGCGTTGAGGTCGAGCAGCCGCTTGAGGCGGTTGTTGCGGTTGATCACCCGACGATAGAGGTCGTTGAGATCGGAGGTGGCGAAACGGCCACCATCCAGCGGCACCAGCGGACGCAGGTCCGGCGGCAGCACCGGCAGCACTTCCATGACCATCCAGGCCGGGTCGTTGCCGGAGTTGTGGAACGCCTCCAGCAGCTTGAGACGCTTGGAGAGCTTCTTGATCTTGGTTTCGGAGTTGGTCTGCGGAATCTCCTCGCGCAGGCGCTCGACCTCCTCGACGAGGTCGATATCCTTGAGCAGTGCCTGGATCGCTTCGGCGCCCATGCGGGCGTCGAAGTCGTCACCAAACTCCTCGAGGGCCTCGAAGTACTGCTCGTCGTTGAGCAACTGGCCACGCTCGAGCGTGGTCATGCCCGGGTCGATGACCACGAAGCTCTCGAAGTAGAGCACCCGCTCGATGTCGCGCAGGGTCATGTCGAGGAACATGCCGATACGCGACGGCAACGACTTGAGGAACCAGATGTGCGCAACGGGGCTGGCCAGCTCGATGTGGCCCATGCGCTCGCGGCGCACCGCCGCCTTGGTCACCTCGACGCCGCACTTCTCGCAGATGATGCCGCGGTGCTTCATGCGCTTGTACTTGCCGCACAGGCACTCGTAGTCCTTCACCGGACCGAAGATCTTGGCGCAGAACAGCCCGTCCCGCTCCGGCTTGAAGGTGCGGTAGTTGATGGTCTCGGGCTTCTTGACCTCGCCGTAGGACCAGGAGCGAATCATGTCCGGAGAGGCGAGCGAGATCTTGATCGCGTCGAACTCTTCGGACTGTGACTGCGATTTGAGGACTTTCACCAAATCTTTCATGGAGTCGGCTCCTAGCTCTCTAACTCGATATCGATGCCCAGCGAACGGATCTCCTTCACCAACACGTTGAAGGATTCCGGCATGCCGGCATGCATGGTGTGGTCGCCGTCGACAATGCTCTTGTACATCTTGGTGCGACCTTCCACGTCGTCGGACTTCACCGTGAGCATCTCCTGGAGGGTATAGGCGGCACCGTAGGCTTCCAGGGCCCACACCTCCATCTCACCGAAACGCTGACCGCCGAACTGCGCCTTGCCGCCCAGCGGTTGCTGGGTGACGAGCGAGTAGGAGCCAGTGGAACGGGCGTGCATCTTGTCGTCCACCAGGTGGTTGAGCTTCAGCATGTACATGTAGCCCACCGTGACCGGGCGGTCGAAGGCGTCGCCGGTACGCCCGTCGTACAGGGTCATCTGGCCGGAGTCCGGCAGGTCGGCCAGGCGCAGCAGCTGCTTGATCTCGCCCTCTTGGGCACCGTCGAACACTGGCGAGGCCATCGGCACGCCACCGCGCAGGTTCTTCGCCAGCGCGATCACCTCGTCGTCGGTCAGCGAATCGAGATCCTCGACCCGGGTTCCCTCGGTGGCGTTGTAGACCTCGCCCAAGAACTTGCGGATCTCGGCGACCTGCTGATCGCGAGCGTCGCGCAGCATGGCCTCGATCTTCTGTCCCAGCCCCCAGGCCGCCAGGCCCAGGTGGGTCTCGAGGATCTGCCCCACGTTCATCCGCGACGGCACGCCCAACGGGTTGAGCACGATGTCCACCGGCTCCCCGTTGTCGTCGAAGGGCATGTCCTCCACCGGCATGATCGCCGAGATGACGCCCTTGTTACCGTGACGGCCGGCCATCTTGTCGCCCGGCTGGATACGACGCTTGACCGCCAGGTAGACCTTGACGATCTTGAGCACGCCCGGCGCCAGGTCGTCGCCCTGGGTCAGCTTGCGCTTCTTGTCCTCGAAGCGTTCTTCCATCTCCTTGCGACGCCCCTCGAGCTGCTCGTCGGCCTGAGCCAGGAGCTCGTTGAGCGACTCGTCCTGCAGGCGCAGCTTGAACCACTGCTGGCGCGGCAACTCCTCAAGATAGCTGTCGGAGAGCACGTCGCCCTTCTTCAGCTTGGGACCGCCGTTGACCGCCTGGCCGGAAAGCGTACGCTTGAGGCGCTCGAAGGTGGCGTCCTCGGCGATGCGGTAGGTCTCCTGGAGGTCCTTGCGCACTTCGTCGAGCTGCATCTGCTCGATGGCAAGCGCGCGGGAGTCCTTCTCCACGCCGTCGCGGGTGAAGACCTGAACGTCGATGACCGTCCCCTTCATGCCGGTGGGCGCCCGCAGCGAGGTATCCTTCACGTCGGAGGCCTTCTCGCCGAAGATCGCCCGCAACAGCTTCTCTTCCGGCGTCAGCTGGGTCTCGCCCTTGGGCGTGACCTTACCCACCAGGATGTCGCCCGGCCCCACTTCGGCGCCGATGTAGACCACACCGGCTTCGTCCAGCTTGGAGAGCGCCGATTCGCCGACGTTGGGGATATCGGAGGTGATCTCCTCCGGGCCCAGCTTGGTGTCGCGCGAAACGCAGGTCAGCTCCTGGATGTGAATGGTGGTGAAGCGATCCTCCTGCACCACGCGCTCCGAGAGCAGAATCGAGTCCTCGAAGTTGTAGCCGTTCCAGGGCATGAAGGCGATGCGCATGTTCTGGCCCAGGGCCAGATCGCCCATGTCGACGGACGGGCCGTCGGCGAGAATGTCGCCACGTGCCACTGCGTCGCCCGGGCGCACGATCGGGCGTTGGTTCATGCAGGTATTCTGGTTGGAGCGCACGTACTTGGTCAGGTTGTAGATATCGACGCCGGCTTCGCCGCCGATGATCTCGTCCTCGTTGACCCGCACCACGATACGCTTGGCGTCGACGGAGTCGATCACGCCGCCACGACGCGCCACGGCACACACGCCGGAGTCGCGCGCAACGAAACGCTCCATGCCGGTGCCGACCAGCGGCTTCTCGGCGCGCAGCGTGGGCACCGCCTGGCGCTGCATGTTCGAGCCCATCAGAGCGCGGTTGGCGTCGTCATGCTCGAGGAACGGGATCAGCGCCGCGGCCACGGAAACCACTTGGCGCGGCGAGACGTCCATCAGGGTGACCTGCTCGGGTCGCATGAAGGTGGTTTCGCCCTTGTGGCGCACCTGCACGAGATCGTCGACCAGCTTGTTCGATTCATCCACGGTGGCCGAGGCCTGGGCGATGACGAAGTCGCCCTCCTCGATCGCCGAGAGGTGCACCACCTCGTCGGTGACCTGACGATCCACCACCTTGCGGTACGGCGTTTCGAGGAAGCCGTAGCTGTTGGTGTGGCTGTAGGTGGCCAGCGAGTTGATCAGACCGATGTTGGGCCCTTCCGGCGTTTCGATCGGACATAGGCGGCCGTAGTGCGTGGCGTGAACGTCGCGCACCTCGAAGCCGGCCCGCTCGCGGGTCAGGCCGCCCGGGCCGAGCGCGGAGACGCGTCGCTTGTGGGTGACCTCGGAGAGCGGATTGTTCTGGTCCATGAACTGCGAGAGCTGGCTGGAGCCGAAGAACTCCTTGACCGCCGCCGCCACCGGCTTGGCGTTGATCAGGTCCTGCGGCATCAGGCCTTCGCTCTCGGCCATGGAGAGGCGCTCCTTCACCGCGCGCTCGACGCGCACCAGACCCACGCGGAACTGGTTTTCGGCCATCTCGCCCACGCAGCGGATGCGGCGGTTGCCCAGGTGATCGATATCGTCGACTTCGCCGAAGCCGTTGCGGATATAGATCAACTCCTTGAGCACGTCGAGAATGTCGCGGTTGTCGAGCACGCCGGAACCGGTGTCGGCTTCGCGACGCAGCCGGCGGTTGAACTTCATGCGACCGACGCCGGAAAGGTCGTAGCGGTCTTCGGTGAAGAACAGGTTATGGAACAGCGTCTCGGCCGCTTCCTTGGTGGGCGGCTCGCCGGGACGCATCATGCGGTAGATCTCCACCAGTGCCTCGAGCTGAGAGCCGGTGGTATCCAGACGCAGGGTCTCGGAGATGAACGGACCACAATCGAGGTCGTTGGTGTAAAGGGTCTCGAGCGAGGTGATACCCGCCTGGCCCAGCTTCTCCAGCAGCTCGGGCGTGATCACGCTATTGCACGGGCAGATCAGTTCGCCCGTGTTCGGGTCGACTTGATCCTTGGCCAGGGTCTTGCCGAACAGGTAATCCATCGGCACCTCGAGACGCTCGAGGCCGGCTTTCTCCAGCTGCCGAATATGCTTCTGAGTGATGCGGCGACCTTCCTCGACGATCAGGTTGCCATCGGCATCCTTGATATCGAAGGTGGCGGTCTCGCCGCGCAGACGCGACGGCACCAGCTCCACGGAGAAGCCGGACTTCTCGATGTGGAAAGTGCTGGTATCGAAGAACTCGTCGAGAATCTCCTCGGCACTCATGCCCAGCGCGCGCAGCAGCACCGTGGCCGGCAGTTTGCGGCGGCGGTCGATACGCACGAAGACGTTGTCCTTGGGATCGAACTCAAAGTCGAGCCAGGAGCCACGGTAGGGAATCACCCGAGCGGAATAGAGCAGCTTGCCGGACGAGTGGCTCTTGCCCTTGTCGTGATCGAAGAACACACCCGGCGAGCGGTGAAGCTGGGAGACGATGACCCGCTCGGTGCCGTTGACCACGAAGGTACCGTTCTCGGTCATCAGGGGGATTTCCCCCATGTAGACTTCCTGCTCCTTGATGTCCTTGATGGCCTTGTTCGAAGAGTCGCGATCATAGATGATCAAGCGAACCTTGACCCGCAAGGGTGCGGAGTAGGTGACACCACGCAGCTGGCACTCCTTGACGTCGAACGCCGGGGTACCGAAGCGATAGCTGACGTACTCGAGCGCGGCATTACCGGAGAAGCTCTCGATCGGGAACACGGACTTGAAGGCCGCATGCAACCCCACCTCGAGACGCTCATCGGCCGAGCGGTCCTGCTGGAGGAAGTCGTAGTAGGAATCAAGCTGGATCGCCAGCAGGTAGGGCACATCCATCACTTGGGGCAGTTTGCCGAAATCCTTGCGGATGCGTTTTTTCTCAGTGTATGAGTAAGCCATCTGTATTCCCCAGCTTGTTCACCATGGGTGACCGATGCGTGGTCGGCGCCGCCCGACGAGACGCCCCCGTCAGGCGCTGACGGCAAGCTCCACAGGGGTAGCTCGCCGTCGGGATTCTTCTAGCGACGCTGCGTCAGCAAGGCGCTAGTGCAACAGAAAAAGGCCGGCAGCGGGAAGGCCCGCCACCAGCCATGGAAGCTTACGCAGCGCGTGAAGCCATGGAAACCAAAGGGTTACTTGAGTTCCACGGTGGCGCCGGCTTCTTCCAGCTTCTTCTTGGCCTCTTCGGCCTCGTCCTTGGACATGGCTTCCTTGATGGTTGCCGGAGCGCCGTCGACGGCACCCTTGGCTTCCTTCAGGCCCAGGCCAGTGATCTCGCGAACGGCCTTGATCACGTTGACCTTCTTGTCGCCCGCGCTGGTCAGCACCAGGTCGAACTCGGTTTGCTCTTCGGCGGCGCCAGCGTCACCGCCCGCAGCCGGGCCGGCCACGACGGCAGCAGCGGCGGAAACGCCGAACTTCTCTTCCATCGCCTCGATCAGTTCGACGACTTCCATGACGGACATGTCGGCGACGGCGTTGATGATATCTTCTTTGGTCAGTGCCATTTCGATAATTCCTAACTTTGCGGGAGCCTCGGCGCACCGAGTACTCGTCTGTTCAGTGTTCGATTCAGGCAGCAGAAATCAGTTCGCCGATCAGGCGGCCTGCTCCTGCTTCTGGTCGCGCAGCGCGGCCAGCGTACGAACCAGCTTACCGGCGGATGCCTCCTTCATGACGGACATCAGCTGAGCGATGGCCTCGTCATAGGTCGGCAGGGTCGCCAGACGGTCGATGTCGCTTGCCGGGATCAGCTCGCCTTCGTAGGCCAGCGCCTTGACTTCGAAGTTCTTCTCGTCCTTGGCGAACTCCTTGAACAGGCGGGCGGCAGCGCCCGGATGCTCGGTGGAAAACGCCAGCAGAGTCGGACCAACGAAGCTCTCGTTCAGGCACTCCCACTGAGTGCCGGAGAGGGCGCGGCGTGCCAGGGTGTTGCGAACAACACGCAGCTGGACGCCATTCTCGCGTGCCTGCTTGCGCAGACCGGTCATTTTCTCGACCGTGACGCCACGAGAATCGGCAACTACGACGGAGAGAGCGCCCTTGGCCGCTTCACTGACCTCGGCAACGATCGCCTTCTTGCCTTCGAGTGCTAGTGGCACAGTGATCACTCCTTCGTGCCGGAACCTCGCAGAGCGGGCTCCGGGGTTACCATCTCTTCCAGCGCCGCAAGCAGCGGCTGGAAGTCCTGGGTGATGGTGCTCACCAGCGTTCTGGCGGCCACACCATCTGCGCAGGCACCCACTTGGGGAGATTAAGCCACCCCCGCCAGGGGAGTGGCGCCTGCGGTCTTTGACGGCGCCCCTCGCCACCTGGCAAGCAGAAGGCTCGGGGACCGCAAAGTTCTTGCTACTCGTCTTTCACCTGCCCTTAAGCCAGGGCAGAGTGGTCGATGGTCAGACCCGGTCCCATGGTAGTGGACAGGGTGACCTTCTTGAAATAAATGCCTTTGGACGTGCTCGGCTTGAGACGCTTGAGGTCGGAAACCAGCGCTTCCAGGTTGCCCCGGATGGCGTCGGCATCGAAATCGACCTTGCCCAGGGTGGTATGGATGATGCCGTTCTTGTCGGTACGGAAACGCACCTGACCCGCCTTGGCGTTCTTGACCGCTGTCGCCACGTCGGGCGTCACGGTGCCGACCTTGGGGTTCGGCATCAGGCCGCGCGGACCGAGGATCTGACCCAACTGACCGACAACGCGCATGGCGTCCGGCGAGGCGATGACCACGTCGAAGTCGAGCTGGCCCTTCTTGACCTGCTCGGCCAGGTCGTCCATGCCGACGATATCGGCACCGGCTTCCTTGGCGGCATCGGCATTGGCGCCCTGGGTGAACACGGCGACGCGCACGTCCTTGCCGGTACCGTTGGGCATGACGGTCGCACCACGCACCACTTGGTCGGATTTACGCGGATCGACGCCCAGGTTAATGGCGACGTCCAACGACTCCTTGAACTTGACGGTGGACAGCTCGGCGAGCAGGGCCACGGCCTCTTCCAGCGAGTACGCCTTGGTCGGGTCGACTTTCTCGCGAATCATCTGAGCGCGCTTGGAAAGCTTGGCCATGATCACAGACCCTCCACGTTGAGGCCCATGCTACGGGCACTACCGGCAATGGTACGCACCGCGGCATCGAGGTCGGCAGCCGTCAGGTCCGGCTCCTTGGTCTTGGCGATTTCCTCGAGCTGCTCGCGGGTCACGGTACCGACCTTCTTCTTGTTCGGCTCGCCAGAGCCGGACTTGATGCCAGCGGCCTTCTTCAGCAGGACGGCCGCGGGCGGGGTCTTGGTGATGAAGGTGAAGCTGCGGTCGGAGTATACGGTGATAACCACCGGCGTCGGCAGACCCGGCTCAATGTCCTGGGTCGCAGCGTTGAACGCCTTGCAGAACTCCATGATGTTCACGCCGTGCTGACCCAGCGCGGGGCCCACGGGGGGACTCGGATTGGCCTTACCGGCTGCAACCTGCAGCTTGATGTAAGCCTGTACTTTCTTGGCCATGATGCACTCCAGTTGGGTAATAGCGCCTTGCGGCTCCCCGGGTTAAACGGCCACCGAAGTGACCGCACAGCAAATCATCGATCGAGAAACGTCACTCTTTCTCGACCTGAGAGAATTCCAGCTCGACCGGCGTCGCCCTGCCGAAGATCAGTACGCTGACCTGCAGGCGACTCTTGTCGTAGTTGACCTCTTCCACCACGCCATTGAAGTCGGCAAAAGGGCCGTCGACGACGCGCACGGACTGGCCCGGCTCGAACATCGTCTTGGGCCGGGGCTTGTCGCTACCGTCCTTCACCCGACGCAGGATGGCATCCGCCTCCTTTTGGGTAATGGGGGCAGGCTTCTCCTTGGTACCGCCAATGAAACCCATGACCCGCGGCGTCTCGTTGACCAGGTGCCAGGTCGCGTCCTCCATCTCCATCTCGACCAGCACGTAGCCGGGATAGAACTTGCGCTCGCTTTTGCGGCGCTTGCCGTCACGCACTTCGACGACCTCTTCGGTCGGCACCAGGATTTCGCCGAAGCGATCCTCCATGCCGTACATCTTCACCCGCTCCTTGAGAGAGCGCATGACATGCTTTTCGAAGCCGGAGTAGGCGTGTACGACGTACCAACGCTTGGACATGAGAACTCCTAACCGATGACGCCGGACATCGCCCAGCCAAGTAGGGTGTCGATCAGCCACAGCATCAGCCCGACGATCAGCACGGCAACGAGCACGATGGCGGTCGTCTGCACGGTTTCGGGTCGGGTCGGCCATACCACGCGCTGAATTTCTTTCTTGGCGTTCCTGGCAAGCTCGGCCAACTCTCGCCCCTTGGCGGTCATCAGCGCGATCGCCGCGGCTGCCGCGCACAGCACGACAACGCCAAGCACACGATAAAGGATTGCCTGGTCGGCGAAATAGGCGTTACCCACCACCGCCAGAACCAGCAACGTGACGACAACCGCCCACTTGAGCCCGTCGTGGCGCGACTCCTGCACCTCGGCGTTATGTTTCATGCAAACGAGACTCCTCAGGGTGCGGCAATCGAGTGTTCGTAAAGAAGGATGCCAGCCTGGGGAAAGCTGGCAGGCCAGGAGGGAATCGAACCCCCAACCTGCGGTTTTGGAGACCGCTGCTCTGCCAATTGAGCTACTGGCCTGTATCTGATATGCACCATCCTTTGCAGATGGCATGCACAACAGCGGGCGCCATGATAGCGAAGGTCTCGCAAGCTGGCAACCCCTTCCGGCACGTCGACACGTCCGGAAAAGAAAAAGGCGAGCCTCGGCCCGCCTTTCGCTATTTGGAGCTCATGGACGGATTTGAACCGTCGACCTCACCCTTACCAAGGGTGTGCTCTACCCCTGAGCTACATGAGCGCAACCTCTGGCATCGCAATGCCTGGAGCGGGCAGCGGGAATCGAACCCGCATCATCAGCTTGGAAGGCTGAGGTTCTACCATTAAACTATGCCCGCCTACCCACTCTTCCCAATCCAGACCTCATCGATCTTGATCGGCTCATCTGGTGGAGGGGGAAGGATTCGAACCTTCGAAGCTTTCGCGGCAGATTTACAGTCTGCTCCCTTTGGCCACTCGGGAACCCCTCCAGATGGCGGACTATTCTACCGCCTACCGAACCCCTGTCAAGCGCTTACTTATCAGCGACTTGCTCGACACTCACCCCCTCGGGCGAGCCTGCGGCCTCGGAACGCGCTGCATTGTGTCAAAGCAGCATTGAGAATGCAAGTCCGGCCCTGATTTTTTCGAGGCCGGCCGGTTGCGGAACTCGGGGCGCCCCCGACATGCGCCCGGCGCGCTCGGCAGCGGTAAGTGGAAAGCAGGCTTCCAGGCCGCCGTACACCATGTCAGGCCAGACGGCGTGGGGGGATTGAACACCGCGTGCCACGACGCGAGCATCGCCGCCGGTCAGCAACATCGGCAGAGCGATCCCTTCACGATCGCAAACCTCGGCATAGATGCGGTTCACCGCACTGACGGCAGCCAGGTAGATCCCATGATTGACCGCCTCGACGGTGCGCTTGCCCGGAAGCAGCAGCTCTTCCGCCTCGCTGTCAGGATCGATCGCTACATTGCGCGTGCCCAGCTTGAGGCTCTCCTTCATCAATCTCAGACCGGGAATAATGTAGCCGCCTAGATGCCTCCCCCCCGGCAGTACGAAATCGATCGTGATGGCGCTGCCACAATCCACCGCGCAGCATCCTCCAGCCAACTGATAGCCGGCCAGCACTCCCAACCAGCGATCCACTCCCAAGCGATGCGGCTCCTCATACCCGTTGACAACCCCCAACGCTTCCGACACCGAGCGCGCCACATGGACATGGCTGACGCGGCTCTGCAACAACGCCACGGTCTGCTCGAGCACGGCTTGCCTGGCGACACTGGAGATCCTCACCGCCTCGACCACATCGAGATCGGGAATGTCCGAGCCCGGCCTCCATTCCTCACGGGTCCACACGGCGCCACGCGAACGAATCTCGCTGCTGTCGGCATCCTTCAGGCGCCACTTGGAGAGCGTATTGCCAATGTCAAGATCCAGGATCATGAGCGCCCACGCACGCTGATTTCCCCCCCTCCCAGACGCTCACGCCTTTCGCCATGCCGGATCCACAGGTTGCCCGCCTCGTCCACCGATTCCGCTACCGCAGTGAGCCGCTCCGCCCCCCGATGCACCTCGACGTCGCACTCGGCAAATGCATGCCGAGCGTTCCATTCCTCCTGCCAGGCGGCAAAGCCCAGCGTCTCGTAGCCGGCAAGCAACGGCATCAGCTCGTCCAGCAACTCTGCTGCCAGCCGATTGCGTGACAGCTGCGGCGCTTGGTCGTGCACTGCCGCGACACGCTGTTCGATCCGTGCACGGAAGGCCTGGGGCAAGTCAAAGTTGATTCCCATGCCCACTACGACTTCGCAGGGCCCGGCGGTGTCACCGCTGATCTCGACCAAGATACCTGCCAGCTTGCCCAACCGACCTTCATCATCCTCCAGCAGGACATCATTGGGCCATTTGAGCCTGGGCCTGACGCCATGCTGTTCCAGCACTCTGGCCAGCGCCACGCCGATGGCCAGACTCAGCCCTTCCAGAGCCGTTACGCCGGTCTCGAAACGCCAGCCCACCGAGAGCATGAGCGCCCGTCCCCAGGGAGTCGACCAGACACGCCCGCGACGGCCTTTCCCCGCACTCTGCTGCTCGACCAGACAGACCTCACCATGGCCCGCCCCCTGCTCGAAGCGCTGACGGATGAATGCGTTGCTCGAGGGCAGCGTCTCCTCGACGAACAGGCGGGCGACATGCAGCCTCCCACGTCGCGACAGCCCTGCCACGATGGCACTGCCATCAAGCAGCTGCAGCGGGGCTGACAAGCGATAGCCCTGCCCCTTGACCGCTTCCAGCGGAATGTCCATTGCCTCGAGTTTCTTCAGCTGTTTCCAGACTGCGGTGCGGGAGACGCCCAGCCGCTCCCCCAATTGCTCACCCGAGTGGAACTTCCCATCCCCCAGGAGCCGGATCAGATCGCCGATGGTCATGCCCTAGTGCCCCAACCGGGAAAAGGCCCATTCTAGCGGAACAGCGCAGCCGCCGGAAACGCACTGATCGGAAAAAGAAACCCCGACCAATTGGCCGGGGTTTCTGAAGAGATGCCTGACGCTCCGGGCGGCGCTCCGCTACGCTACGTGGGAGGCCCCCAAACGACGAAACCCAGCCTCTCTCGAAGCTGGGTTTCTGAAGAGATGCCTGACGATGACCTACTCTCGCATGGGGAAGCCCCACACTACCATCGGCGCTGAGCGGTTTCACTGCTGAGTTCGGCATGGGGTCAGGTGGTTCCCACTCGCTATGGTCGTCAGGCGTAAACGGTT